>CAVQNW010000002.1:0-1872336 GCA_963714335.1 uncultured Actinomycetota bacterium | reverse complement strand
CCGCGGGGGGGATTCGAACCCCCACGCCCTTGCAGGCAGCGGATTTTGAGTCCGCCATGTCTACCGTTCCATCACCGCGGCGCAGCACCGGCAAGTCTATGCCGGGCGCCGACGAGAGCTTCAGAAGCCGTGAGGGTGCTCGATCTCGGGGAGCTCGGCGAGCACCCGGCGCAGGTTGGCGACGGCTGCACGATCCATGCGCCGGGGGCTGAAACGCAAGACGGTCACCGCTTCGGAAAGCCGCCACGAGGCGAGGATCGGCAGCACCGCGCAAGAGAGTGCGATCAGAGGCACGACGCCCGCGGGGGCGTTGAACAGGACCGCAGCGGCAGCCATTGCTGCGCAGACGATGGCGGCGAGCAGCGCATAGCCACAGACGAGCATCGCGGTACGGCGGCTTGAGACGATCATGGGAACACGAGTTGCGGTCACGGACATACGGGTAGATCCATTTCTTCGGCGGGGAGTGTGCTGTCAGCGATCAGAAGCCCCACCAGCACTCCAGCCTGGAGGGAAGCGACCGCCATCGACTCCATCATCGGAACTCCGCGCACCGGCAGGAGGTCCATCAGCGTCTCCTGCAGACGAGCACGCATGTCTGCGTCTAGACCGAGGGCGTTGAAGGCGCCATCGAACCCGGTCAGCGCCTCCTCGGGAGTGCGCAACCGGTTGAGCAGGAACAGGTCCCGGGCACGGTCACACCCGTCCCGCAGGGCGTCGTCAGAGATTCGGATCATGATGAAGTGAGGGCGGAGCCTGAGGCCCCGTCGCGGTTTTGCGGCGGGGCATCGCCCCGCGTTCAACGATAGGCTTGCCGTGCTTCGCCGGAATTAACGGTGTATGTGCGGTCCGTTGACGTCCGGGCGCACGGGCTTCAGGTTATTTCGGCAGTTTCGACGAGCGCCATTAGCTCGCCGATCAGCCCGGGTGCGGCGACCACGACACCGGCGGGCAGCACGCCGCCCGCCGCGAGCGTGCGCACGGCCAGCCCGGCGCGCTCACAGATCAGCGTGCCGGCCGCGATGTCCCAGGCCTTGACGCCGCGCTCGTAGTAGGCATCGAGGCGGCCCGACGCGCACCAGCACATATCGAGCGCCGCCGCTCCCGCCCGGCGGATGTCGCGGGCGCGTGGGAGAACCCGGGAGACGACCTGAGCCTGCAGCGCCCGCACCTCCGGCTCGTAGCCGAAACCGGTCCCGACGAGCGCGCGGTCGAGGGAGTCGCATCCGGATGGCGCGATCGGCTCGCCGTTGGACAGCGGCGCGCCCGACCGCGTGGCCGAGAAGAGCTCGTCGCTCACAGGGTCGAGCACCACCGCCGCGATCCCGCCGTCCGCATCTTCAACCGCGATGCTGACGGCGAACGTGGGCAGGCCGTAGAGGTAGTTGACGGTTCCGTCGAGCGGGTCGACCACCCAGCGCAGCGCACCGTCGCCGGTCTCTCCCCCCTCCTCGCCGAGGATCGAATCGCCCGGGCGGCGGCGGCCGAGGACATCGCGGATCGCCTGCTCGGCGCTCATGTCGGCGTCGGTCACCGGATCGGTCGGAGTGCTCTTGGTACCGACATCGAGCGGACGACGCCAGCGAGAAAGCAGCTGAGCGCCGGCGGCGCGCGCCGCCTCGACCGCCACGTCGAGGAGCTCCGCCTCGCCGGCGGCACCGGTCTCCGGCATCAGACGGGCGTGATCGGGTTGTGCTTGGCGGGCCAATCGCGCACGCGCGTGCGGGCCAGCGCGAAGCGCCGTATCAGCTCCTCACGCAGAGAGTCCGGCTGCACGACCGCGTCAACCACCAACTCGGAGGCCAGGTGTAGAACGTCGATGTCGCTGGCGTACTCGGCTCGCAGCTCCTCCGTGCGCGCGTCCCGCTCGGTCTCGTCCGCGATCGCCTGGAGCTGGTTGTAATGCACCGCGTTGATCGCGGCGCTCGGTCCCATGACCGCGATATGCGCGCTCGGCAGCGCGATGCAGCAATCGGGCTCGAACGCCGGTCCCGCCATCGCGTAGAGACCGGCGCCGTAGGCCTTGCGGAGGATCACGGAGATCTTCGGCACCGTCGCCTCGGAGACGGCGCTGACGAGCTTTGCGCCGTGACGGATGATGCCCTCGCGCTCGACCTGGGTGCCGATCATGAAGCCCGGCACGTCAGCAAGGAACAGCAGCGGCACGTTGAACGCGTTGCAGGTCTGGATGAAGCGCGCGGCCTTGTCGGACGAGTCGATGAACAGCACACCGCCCTTCACCTTCGGCTGGTTGGCCACCACCCCGATCGCCTGGCCACCGAGACGCCCGAAGCCGACGACGATCTCCTTGGCCCAGCGCGCGTGGATCTCCAGGAACGAGTCGGCATCGAGAAGTGCGTCAAGCACCTGGTGCACATCGAACGGCTTGTTCTCGTCTAGCGGGATCACTTGACCGATCGTTTCCGTCGCCGCCGGCCCGCTGGCCGGCAGCGAGGGTGTCGCGTCTTCGAAGTTCGTGGGCATGTAGCCGAGGTAGCGACGGGCGAAGTCGATTCCCTCCTCGTCGGTTGCGACCAGCGCGTGGCCGACACCGCTCTTGGACGTGTGCATCCGTGCGCCACCCATCTCCTCGAGCGTGACCTGCTCGCCGATCACCATCTCCGCCATCCGCGGCGAGCCGAGGTACATCGAAGCATTGCCATCGCGCATGATCACGACGTCACAGAACGCCGGGATGTAGGCGCCGCCCGCGGCGCTCGGGCCGAACAGCACGCACACCTGCGGCACCACACCGGAGAGCCGCACCTGGTTGTAGAAGATGCGGCCGGCGCCGCGACGCCCCGGGAACATCTTCACCTGCTCGTTGATGCGTGCGCCGGCGGAATCGACCAGGTAGACGAGCGGGCAGCGGATGCTGGCCGTTCGCTCCTGCAACCGCAGGATCTTCTCGACCGTCCCTGGCGCCCACGACCCGGCCTTGACCGTCGGATCGTTGGCCATCACGGCGACCGGACGACCGTCGACGGTGCCGACGCCCGTGACAACGCCGTCGGCGCCCTCACCATCGACGTCCCAATGGCTGAGCAGGCCGTCCTCGGTGAACGAGCCGGCATCGAACAGCAGGGCGATCCGTTCCCGCACCGGCAGCTTGCCCTGCTCGGCGGACTTGGCATGGTGGCGATCAGGCCCGCCGGCGAGAGCGCGCTCGTTGGCGGCGTTCAGCGCGGCGCTGGGATCGTCCACGGTGCTCACGGCAGTGAGGCTACTGCCAGTCGACCGGGCCGGCCGTCAGTACATGGCTGCCGAGCGGGCGACCGAGAGCCTGCTGCGCTGCGCGCGACGCTTCGATCAGCTTGGCGAGGTCGATCCCGGTGGCGATCCCCATCTCCTCGAGCATCGAAACCAGATCCTCCGTGGCGATGTTGCCCGTCGCGCCGGCCGGCACCGGACAGCCACCGAGCTCGCCGAAACTCGACTCGAACGAGTCGATGCCCACCTCGAGCGCCGCGAGCACGTTGGCGAGCCCCTGACCGCGGGTGTTGTGGAAGTGTGCTGTGAGTTCGACGCCTGGCAGCGCCGAGCGCGCCTGTTCGAAGAAGCCCCGCACCTGCAGCGGGTTGGCCATACCGGTGGTGTCACCGAAACCAACCTCCTCGGCGCCCGCGGCCGCGAGTTCCTGGGCGATCGCGAGCACGCGCTCGGCCGGCACGTGCCCCTCGTACGGACAGCCGAATGACGTCGAGATCACGCCCTCGACCCTCAGGCCCTCCGAACGCGCACGCCCGAACGTCCTAGCGAGGTCGGCCAGGGACTCGGCCACCGAGCGCCCGACGTTCTTCTGGTTGTGTGTTTCCGACGCCGACAGGAAGCCGTTGATCTCCTGGAACTTGTCGCGGTGCTTCAGCGCCAGGTTGAGCCCCTTCTCGTTGGGAATCAAGACGCTGACGGACACGTTCTTGGGGAGCCTGAGCGCGTCCAGAACCCAGGGCGCGTCCGC
This sequence comes from uncultured Actinomycetota bacterium, assembly GCA_963714335.1. Taxonomy (GTDB): domain Bacteria; phylum Actinomycetota; class Thermoleophilia; order Solirubrobacterales; family Solirubrobacteraceae; genus Palsa-465. The sequence goes on along the minus strand of CAVQNW010000002.1, from coordinate 1,868,378 downwards.
GAGCTGCGGGATCACGTCGGCACGCACGAAGCTCGTCACTTCGATGCGGCGCAGACCGCTGGCCGCCAGTAGCTCGATCAGCCGCACCTTGACATTGGTCGGCAGCACCTCGGGCTCGTTCTGGAGGCCGTCGCGCGGACCGACCTCGCGGATGCGGACACTCGTTGGAAGCTCCTGCATGATCTGAACATTAGTGAGCAGCGGAGGGCCAAAACCACACTCGAGTGTGGTTTTGGCCACCCGCTGGTCAGATATTCTCCGCCCGTTGTCCGATAACGGCTCAGTCGTGGTGCTGGCGGGGGGAACCGGGGGCGCCAAGCTCGCTCGCGGCATGCTCGACGTCGTCGGGCGGGCGGGACGCGATCTGACGGTGATCGCCAACACCGGCGACGACATCGAGATCTACGGCGGCTACGTCTCACCCGACCCCGACCTCGTCACCTTCTGGCTGGCGGACCGCATCGACGAGCGCGGTTGGGGGATCGACGGCGACAGCTTCACGGTCATGGACACGCTGCGGGGACTCGGCGATGAGATCTGGTTCAACCTCGGGGATCAGGACCTCGCGATCGCGATCAAGCGTGCGCAGGCGCTGGCGCAGGGACGGCGACTGACCGATGCGCAGCGCGAACTCAGCGAGCGACTCGGGGTTGCCGCAACGGTGCTACCGATGAGCGACCGCCCGGTGCGCACGCGGGTGCTCGCCGACGGACGCTGGTGGGGGCTGCAGGAGTTCTTGATCGAGGCACGCGGACAGGGCCAAGTCCAGGACGTGCAGTTCCGCGGCGCACGCGAGGCCGGCACCACGCCCGAGGTGCTGAGCGCCATCGAGAATGCCGGAACGATCATCCTCGGTCCGTCCAATCCGATCATCTCGATCGGTCCGATACTGGCGATCGCCGAGCTCCGGGCTGCGCTGATCGCGAGCCCTGCCCCGGTCGTCGCCGTGAACCCGATCGTCGGCGGCGTGGTGCTCAAGGGACCGACCGCGGCCTTCATGCGCCACCGCGACGTCGAGGTGTCTGCTCGTGGGTTGGCCGAGCTCTACGACGGCGTGATCGATGCGCTCGTGACCGACGAGCCAGTCGAGCTGGGCGCTGCCGGTGCTGCACACTGATCTGCTCATGGAGGGCTCGGCGGGGCGCTCGCGGCTCGCTCGCGAAACACTCGAATTTGCAAGATCAGTAAACGCGGAAACCCCTGTACCAAGTAGCTTTCCCGCGGAATGAGCACGGTCGCGATCATCCCGGTAAAGCGCTTCGAGGACGCCAAGCAGCGGCTGGCGCCGTCGGTGCAGCTCGGTAACCGCCGCGCGCTGGTCGAGTCGATGTTCTCCGACGCAATGCTGGCGTTGAGGCGCGTGCCGTCGATCGATCAGATCTTCGTCGTCACCTCCGACCCGATCGCGTCGCAGATCGCCGCCGGGCACGACACGATCGTGGTCGACGACACCGCCTCGAGTCACAGCGAGGCCGCGCAGCTCGGCATCGTCAGAGCCCTGGCGATTGGCGCGAGTCGGGCGCTGCTCGTTCCCGGCGACTGCCCGCTGATCGACCCGGCTGAGCTCGAGCAGCTGATGGCCAGGCCGGTTCCGGAGCGCTCGGTGCTGATCGTGCCCGACCGCCACGGTGAGGGCACGAACGCGCTGCTGCTCAAGCCACCGGACGCGATGACGCCCGCCTTCGGCGAGGGCAGCCGCAAGCGGCATACCGAGCTCGCGATTGCTCAGGGGGCAACACCCGAGGTCGTCGGCGTCCCGTCACTGGCGCTCGACATCGACACGCCGGAGGACCTCGATGAGCTGCTGGAGATGTTTGCGACGACTCGCGGCCGGGCAGCGCACACGCGCGGCATGCTCAGCCAGTTGACGCGCAGCCAGGCCGGATGATCACGGCGACTCCGCTCGAGGGTCTGCCTGAGATCGCGGCCGGAGCCGACCTGGGAGACGCGATCTCGACGGTGCTGAACAGCAAATCAGCACCGGAGCGGTTGCGCCCAGGAGACGTGCTTGCGATCGCGCACAAGGTTGTCTCCAAGGCCGAGGGGCGCGTGCGCTCGCTGTCCGAGGTCGTACCGAGTGATTACGCGGTCGAGCTCGCCCGCGGCGGCGGCCGGGATCCGCGGCTCGTGCAGGTGGTGCTCGATGAGACGCAGGAGGTCGTGCGCGCCTCTCCAGGCGTGATCGTCTGCGAGACCCGTCACGGCTTCGTCTGCGCCAACGCAGGCGTCGATCAGTCGAACGTCCCCGGTGACGACACGGTCCTGATGCTGCCGCTCGATCCCGACGCCTCGGCGCGACGGATCCGCGGCGCGGCTGCGTGAGCTGACGGGCGTGGCCCCGGGCGTGATGATCACCGACTCGTTCGGACGCGCCTGGCGAACAGGACAGGCTGATGTGGCGATCGGCCTTGCGGGCGTGACAGCGCTCGATGACTGGCGCGGTCGCGTGGACATCGCGGGGCGTGAGATGCATGCGACCGTGATCGCGGTGGCCGACCTGCTGGCGGCGACCGCCGACCTGGCGCGACGCAAGGATGCGGCCCAGCCGGTCGTGCTGATCCGCGGCGCCGAGGAATACGTCAGCGTCGAGGACGGCCCCGGGATCAGCCCGTTGCTTCGAGAGCGCTCGCACGATCTCTTCCGCTGACCCGGCGGGTTGCGAACACCACCGCGCCGAGCACCACGAACACCCCCAGCAACTGCAGCATGCTCGGGTTCTCGCCGAAGATGATGGCCCCGAGGATCAGCGAGCCGATCGGCTGGATCATCAGCAGAAGCGAGGTCAGCGCGGCCGGCAGCCGCGGCAGCGACATGGTGATCAGCAGCCAGCCGAGCACCTGTGATGTCAGTGCCAGCGTGATCAGCCATGCGGCCCCGGGCCACACCGGCACGAAGCGCGCATCGCCCCAGATCACGCCGATGATGCTGGAGACGATCGCCGCGGTCAGCGTCATGTCGAACAGCGGCCCGGCCGGACGGCGCAGATCGACCCCGCCGCGGCGCAGCAACAACAACACGCCTACGTAGGAGATACCGGCAGCCACCCCATAGGCGGTACCCGCGCGCGGGTTGCTGCCGTATGCACCGTGCTCGAGCACACCCGAGATCAGCAGGACGCCGAAGAGCGTAGCCGGCAGCGCCACGAGCACGCGGGGTCCGGGGTGCTCGCGCAGGACGAGCCACGCGACCAACGGGACGAACACCACCTGGATATTCGCCAGCACGGTCGCCAGACCGGCGCCGACATCGTCGATCGAGTGATGCCAGAAGACGAGGTCGATCGCGAGGAACACCCCCGCGGCGATGGCGGCGCGGCGGTCGTGCCAGGAACGGCGCCCGTAGCGGCGATCCTCGAGCAGCGCCAGCACGAGCAGCACCGGCAGCGCGTAGGCACAACGGAAGATCGCGGCCGTCGAGGGCGACGCATGGCTGAGCTTCACGAAGATGCTCGACCAGGCGATCGTGAGCGCGCCCAGCACGGCACAGATCCTCGCGGCGCGTTCTGTCTCGAGCCGACGGTGCACCAAGCCGAGGCTAGAGCCTGCGCACGTCCCCGGCTCCGCCACCAATCCGTCCGAGGCTCGGCGTACTTTTCCCCTCCCCGGAATACCGGGGGACGGGAAGGTCAGCGAAGTCCGGTGGAGGCACGGCCTCCGATCCCGGCGCTGTCCCGCAACGGTAAGGCCCGGTCGCGCACAAGCGGTGCGCGACCGTGGATGAGCCCGGTCGCCTACCTCCTCGTCGTTGGTAAGTCCTCGGAAGAAGGACAACCCACTCGGCTGCGCCGGTATGGCGCCTCCTGGGCATCTTCTTCCGCCCGCCGCAAAGAGGAAGAAGATGCAGAAGACCTACACGCTCGGAGATCGGACCTTCGTCCTCGATCAGGACAAGGCCGAGGATGCGCTCGCCGCCAAGCGCGTCGTCGGCGGCCGCGAGACGATGACGTTCAACCTGCTGCCGCTGCGATACGGCTGGGCGTACGAGCTGTACCGCACGATGAAGGCCAACCACTGGGAGCCCGAGGACGTCCAGATGGCCAAGGACATCGAGCAGTGGCGAGCGAGCGCTGCGCTCTCGGACATCGATCGCTGGATCGTGCGCATGGGGGTCGGCTACTTCTCGGCCGCCGAGGGGATCGTCGGCGACAACGTGATCCACGTCGTGCGCGAACTGGCCACCGCGTCCGAGCTCAAGCTCGTGCTCGGCCGCCACGCTCACGAGGAGAACATCCACGCGGACTCGCTGCTGTACATGATCTCCTCGCTCGGGATCGACCCGCACGAGTGCGAGGCGATGTTCGAGGACATTCCGACGATCGTCGCCAAGAACGCGTTCGTGACGAGCGTGTCGCAGGGGCTGCGGCGCGACCTCGACATGCTGGATCCCGCGAACGTGGCGCTGCTGGCGCGCAACGTGTTCGTGTTCGGCCAGTGCATGGAGGGCACCCAGTTCTACGGCCTCTTCGGAATGATCCTGTCGCTCTACCGGCAGGGCAAGCTGCCGGGCATCGGCACGATGTTCCGCTACACGCTGCGGGACGAGTCCAACCACATCGAGCTGTTCCGGCGACTGCTGCTCGAGCTCGTCCGTGAGAACCCGTCGATCTGGACTGATGGCCTGCGCGAGGAGCTGCGGGAGCTGATGCGCGAGGCGGTTCGTCTGGAGCAGGCGTTCATCGACGACTGCCTGCCGGTCGAGGGGGTCGGGCTCTCACGCGATGAGTTCGCGCAGTACATCGACTACATCGCCGATCGCCGTCTGGAGGGCGTCGGGCTGGAGCCGCTTGGGGCCGGTGGCCTGGAGAACCCTCTGCCGTGGCTGGCCGAACTGATGGACGTCCGCAAGGAGCAGAACTTCTTCGAGGGACGCGTGACCGAGTACTCAAAGACATCGGCGCTGGTCGCCGTGGCAGACGAGGAGCTGTAGCGATGCTGATCGAATTCGAGGAGATCCTGCACGACCTGGAGCTCAAGCGCGCAGCCGCGCTGGCGCCCGGCGAGCGACCGCAGTTCGACGTCGAGGCTGCTGTCGGTGAGGTCGCCGTGGGCTGCGAGCTGCGGATTCGCGGGGAAGATGGTGGCGAGCAGCCGTTCACGCCCGTCGACGTCGGTCGAGTGGTCGCCGACGCGCTCGGAGTTCTCGCCGCCGCGGGCGGGGAAACCATTGTGGACACGGTCGCCGGTCGTCAGCTCGTCCGCACGACGACGATCCAGGTGATCGGGCGGCTCTCCGGGCTCGAGGCGGCGGTGATCACCGACTGGGATCTGTCGGCGCTGGTCGAGGCCGCGCTGATCGACGCCGGCAATTTCGAGGTCGCCAAGGCGCTGGTGGTCGACCGTGCGGCGCGCGCCGGTTCGCGGCCCGCGACGGAGAACCGGCTGCGGCTGATCCGCCGCAGCGGCCAGGTGGTCCCCTGGAGCACGTCGAAGATCGAGACGGCGATCCGCAAGGCGTTCCTGTCACTGCATGACGATCCCTCCCCTGCCGGCCCGCTGGCCGGCAGGGTCGCCGAGCGCGCCCGGGGGCTGGGAACGGAGTACGTCGAGATCGAGACGATCCAGGATCTGGTGCAGGAGGAGCTCGTGCTCGCCGGCCACATGCGCGCCGCTGAGCGCTACATCGTCTATCGCGCAGAGCGCGCGTTGCTCCGCGCGGAGCAGCGCTCCACGCAGCCTGAGCAGTTCCCCGTTGTCCCGGTGCGCGAGGCCAACGGGCGCGAGACCGTCTGGGACGGCGCCGACCTCCGCGCGCGGATCGCGTTCGCGCTGGTCGGGCTCGAGCTGGCGATGGACGCCGACGCGATCGAGCGCGAGCTGCGGCGAGGAGTCCGTCCGGGTGTGGCGCGCACAGACCTGCAGAGACTGATCGTGATGAACGCCAAGTCGCTGGTCGAGCGCGACAGCGACTTCGCCCTGTTCGCCGGACGCGTCCTGCTGACGCTACATCTACGAGGAGACGCTCGATTGGGAGATCCTCCGCGACGGCGTTTCGGGTTTGCGTGCAGCCCACCAACGAGCGCTGCGGCCGGCGATCGAGCACGGGGTGTCGATCGATCGGATGGATGCCGCGCTGCTCGAGTACGACGTCGAGTCGCTGGCGGCGCACCTGGATCCCAGCGCCGATCTGGATTTCGACGTCCTCGGCATCCAGACGCTCTATGACCGCTACCTGATCACCGACAAGACCGGGTCCTCGCCGGTCCGGATCGAGGCGCCGCAGCTGTTCTGGATGCGCGTCGCGATGGGCGTCTGCTTCGGCGAGGAGCGCTCCGACCGCGAGCGCCGCGTGCTGGACCTCTACGCCGCTTACAAGGAGCGGCGGTTCTGCTCCTCCACCCCGACGCTGTTCAACTCCGGCACGCAGCACGCCCAGCTGTCGTCCTGCTTCCTCTATTACATCGAGGACACGCTGACCTCGATCGTCGGGCGCGGAATCGCCGAGAACGCGATGTGCTCGAAGTGGGCCGGCGGCCTGGGCGGCTCGTGGACAGCCGTGCGTGGCACGGGCGCGCACATCCAGTCGACCAACGGCGAGAGCCAGGGCGTCGTCCCGTTCCTGAAGATGCACAACGACCAGCTGGTCGCGGTCAACCAGGGCGGCAAGCGCGCCGGCGCCGGCTGCGCCTACCTCGAGGTCTGGCACAACGACATCCGCGAGTTCCTCGAACTGCGCCGCAACACCGGCGACGAGCGCAGGCGAACGCACGACATGAACACGGCCTGCTGGGTGCCGGATCTGTTCATGAAGCGCATGGAGGCGCGCGAGGATTGGACGCTGTTGCGCTCGTCCGATGTGCCTGACCTGCACGAGCTTTTCGGTGCGGCGTTCGAGGCTCGTTACGTTGAGTACGAGGCTCGCGTGGCTCGCGGGGAGCTGTGGGGCGAGACGATCCCGGCGATCGAGCTCTGGAAGCAGATGCTGCGGATGCTGTTCGAGACCGGACACCCGTGGATCACGTTCAAGGATCCGTGCAACGTCCGTAGCCCGCAGGACCACGTAGGCGTCGTGCACTCCTCGAACCTGTGCACCGAGATCACCTTGAACACCGGGGTTGATGAGAGCGCGGTCTGCAACCTGGGGTCGGTGATCATCGACCGGCATCTCACCGCCGATGGTGAAATCGACCATGCGCGGCTGCGTGAAACGGTCCGAGTAGCGGTGCGGGCGCTGGACTGCGTGATCGACGTGACCTTCTACCCGACCGGACCGACCCGTACCGCCAACTCGCGCCACCGGCCGATCGGCCTGGGCGTCATGGGGCTCCAGTACGCGCTCTACCGTCGCGGGATCGCGTTCGGCTCCGAGGAGGCAGCCGATTTCAGCGACGAGATGATGGAGGCGGTCGCGTACTACGCGTATGAGGCGTCGAGCGATTTGGCTGCCGAGCGCGGCGTCTACTCGTCGTATGCAGGATCGAAGTGGGATCGCGGGCTCCTGCCACCCGACACTGTCGATCTGCTGGAGTCGGAGCGCGGCATGTCCGTGGAGGTCCCGCGTGGTGGGCTGATGGACTGGGAGCCGCTGCGAGCCAAGATTGCGGCGCAGGGGATGCGCAACTCCAACGTGCTGGCGATCGCGCCAACGGCGACGATCTCAAACATCATGGGGACCTCGCCCTGTATCGAGCCGCTCTACAAGAACCTGTTCGCCAAGTCGAACATCTCCGGGGACTTCGTCGTGCTGAACCAGTTCATGGTTCGCGATTTGAAGGCCGCGGGCTTGTGGAGCCCGGAGTTGGCCGAGGAAATCAAGCGCCGCGACGGCGACATCAGCGAGATCGCTTCCGTTCCGGCCGAGATTCGCGACCGGTACCGAACCGCGTTTCAGATCGACAGCGCCTATCTGATCGCCGCCGCCGCGCGGCGGCAGAAGTGGATCGACCAGTCCCAGTCGCTGAATCTGTTCCTCCCGGCACCGGACATGAGGGCCATGAGCCACATGTACCGGGCGGCCTGGCGCGCAGGCCTGAAGACGACGTACTACCTGCGGACGCTGGGGGCGTCGGCGATCGAGAAGGCCACGGTGAGCGCCGCGGTGGCCGTGCCGGAACCGGATCCGGTCGCCTGCTCGATCCTGAACGGAGAGGAGTGCGAGGCCTGCCAGTGAGTCTCAGTCAGCGGTCGAGCTGTCGCTGTCGCCGAAGGTCGGTGGCGCCGCGAGGGCGCGCGACTGTGCTCGCAGCGCCGCGGCGCCCATCACGATCGCCTCCGGCGAAGATCGCTGGTTCGCCCACAGCGACCAGTATGGAATCGTCCGGCTATCAGGACCGTGGGTCGCACGGTCGAGCTTGATGCGCACTGGGATTGGGACCGCGTCTCCGACCACCACCGCCTCCCCCACGTCGAGCGTCGGGAGCACGTCAGCAACGCCCGCAAAGGCGCCTGGCACCAACTGGACGATCGCATCGTGGTCCGGGTCGTTGCTCAAACGCAGGATCATGAAGTTGTTGCACTGGCTGAGTACCGTGCGATTGAGTTCGCTGGGGCGCTGGCTGACGACGGCCAGGCAGATTCCGTACTTGCGGCCCTCCTTGGCGATCGTCTCGAAGCGACCCATCGCCCACTTGTAGATCGGCGAGGCGTCCTCGGTCTCCCGCAGATAGACGTGGGCTTCGTCGCAGACCACGCAAATCGGGGTCCGCTGTGTCGGCTCCGTCCAGAACTGGATGTCATATGTCAGACGGGCGATCAGTCCGGCGACGAGCGGGACGAGCGCGCTCGGCAGCTCTGAGAGGTCGATCGTCTTTATCCCGGGCGCCCCGTCGCCAGATTGCAGGAGCGTGAGCGCCAGCAGCATCAGCCAGTCGGTTCTGAACGACTCCGCGGGAGGCCGGAAGATGAAGGTAAAACGCGGGTCGGCGCACCGGGCTTCGATCCGGTTGATGAGGCTGCGCAGCTTGCCGGCATACGGCCCGGGGATGACCTTCCCGCTCGGCTGCAGGACGATGGTTTCCACGTCATCACGCTCGGCAGCGTGCAGCAGCTGTTCGATCCTGTATGGGATCGGCGAATCGACGGTCACCCTCGCTGCCGTGTCGTAGTCGCCAACCGACGCGTACGAGCCACGCTTCAGCGCCTCGATCCGCTGGATCAGCCACAGGCGCTGATCTGCCGCGTTTGGATCGTTGTCGTTGAGCAGGATCAGCGCCAGCTCATCGATCTCGAACAGCCAATAGGGAAGGTAGATCAGGTCATCGGAGGCCTTGTCGACGTCAGCCGGTGCGCCGAGACGCATGCGAGTCGCGATCCCGCCCTCGGCCAGCGGTCCGTACTCGCCGTGGAGGTCGAGCACGATCAGGCTCGCGTTCCGCAGGCGCGCGGCGCGCTCGAGCAGCAATGCCACCGCCCAGCTCTTGCCGGCCCCACTGTTGCCAAGAATGGCCAGGTGGCGCTGGAACATGCGGTTGCCGTTGGCGACAGCTTCCGCCCCGTGGCTACCGCCGTAGTGTCCGAGGATCAGCCGCTCGTCCGCCGAGACGTCGTCCGCGATGCAGCCCATCAGGTGGCGCAGGTCTTCCCCTTCGACCAGGTAGCAGCCGGCGCGAACTCGAGGCTGATGCGCGGCTCCGACCCGAAACGTTCCGCCGCCCGCGGCTGCCGGATGGAACGAACCGACCGGCATCAGTTGCGCGGTCACCCGATCGGAGGTCTCTGAGCAGGCCAACGCGTCGATGATCGCCATCAGGAAGCCATCGCCGGCATGGAGCGCGACCAACGCCGACACCGTCGCTCGCTGAATCGCCTCCTCGTCGGTGAGGGCGACCAACACCCGCCCGGCGCTAACCTTCGTGACGCACCCGAGCAGCGGACCCTCGTCAAGCGAGCGGGCCGGCTCAACGGCATGCAGTTGGACCCGCTCTGCGGGAGCAGAAACCGCCATTGCGGCGTCATCGGTGGCGACCTTGCTCCGCCTTAGCAATAGGCCGCTTTCCGGACAACTGAGCTAGAGCGCGAGCTCCTCGATCACGCGCAGGAGCTCATCGACCTGCTCGGCGTCGGTGCGGAAGTTCATGAAGCAGACGCGCAGACAGGTCATCCCGTCCACCTGAGCCGGGGCGAGGTAGATGCGGCCGTCCTCGGCGATCGCGCGCGCGAGCTCGAGGTTGTGCTCGTCCATCTCGCGCTCGTTGAGGTCGCCATCGCCGATGTGGCGAAAGCACACGACCGAGAGGCTCGGCTCGTTCAGCAGCTGAAAGCGCGGGTTCTGCCAGAGCGCCTGCGCCAGATGGCGCGCGTGCTCATGAGTCATCTCGATCCAGCGGCGCATCATGTCGGCCCCGTAGATACGGAAGGCGAGCCACAGCTTGAGTGATCGCACCGGGCGCGAGTACTCGAGCGTGCGGTCGACGCCGTTGGCCGCCAGACCGGCGTGCAACATGTAGCGCTCGTCGTGAGCGAAGGCCTCCTCCAGCGGACCCTGGCGCGAGAGCATCACCAGGCTGCAGCTCTTCTGCACACCGAGCCACTTGTGGGCGTCGATCGTCAGCGAATCGGCCCGCTCGATGCCCTTGAAGAGCGGCGCCAGGCTGGGCACTCCCGCGGCGGGACCGCCGTAGGCGCCGTCGACGTGCATCCAGACGCCATGCTCGGCGCACACGTCGGCGATCCGCGCCAGCGGATCGACTGCGCCGGTCAGCGTCGTCCCCGAGGTTGCGACCACGGCGACGGGCACGACGTCGTTGGCGCGGTCCGCGCTCAGCGCCTCGTCGAGCACGTCGACCCGCATCCTGCGCCGCTCGTCGGTCGGGATGCGGCGCAGCGCCTGACTGCCGAGTCCGATCACCTCGACCGCTCGTGCGACCGAGTGATGTGACTCCTCCGAGCAATAGACGGCGGCGGCGCGGCCCGAAACGCCGGTGTAGCGGGCACCCGGCAGCGCGTGCTCGCGTGCGGCCGTGAGCGCCGTCAGGTTCGAGGTCATGCCGCCGCTCGTGAAGGCGCCGTCCTGTACCGGATAGCCAACGAACTCCGCCACCCAGCGAAGCGTCTGGTTCTCGAGCATCTCCGCCGCACCCGCGGCGGCGGCGAGGTTGACGTCATAGGCGTTCGCCAGCGCCCCCGCCAGTACACCCGCCTCGAGCCCGGTGGAGCCGATATAGGCGGCGTACAGCGGACGCGCCGGCGAGACGCTTGAGTCGAGCACGCTGGCGATGTCAGCAAGCGATGCGCCGGGATCGCCCGGCGCCGTGGGCAGGCTCTCCGCCAGGCGCGCGAGCAGAGCCGGATCGAGCTCGGGCTCCTGCGGCCGCGGGCGATCGAATGAGGCCCAGGCGCTGTCCAGATGCTGCGTGAGCAGTTGCAGCACCTGCTCGCGGTCGATCAGCTCAAGTGGATGCGGCGGCTCGCTCGGCTGCGCGCTTGACGGCGCGGCCGGATCTGTGGGCGTGCTCATCTGCCTCCTCTCGGGTCGGCGCCGCATAGCCGGTGCCGGGGTTACGCGTGGCGTTCGCGGCGATCTCCACCGCGAGTTCGACGAACTCGTCGATTATCGGTTGGTGAACCTCGCGGTTCACGGCGAGTACAAGCGTCGTCGGGGCGGCGTCGCGCAGCGGCACGAAAACGACGTCCGGGCGTGCGAAGTATCTGGCGATGATCGCCGGGCAGGTGTCCACACCCTCGCCGCGGCCGATCAGGTAGAGCCACTCCTCGAGGTTGTCTCCGACGTAGGCGCTGATCGGGGGGCGATGGCCGACCTCATCGACGAGCATCCAGTAGTCGCGCCAGCCTTGAGGTGTGACGTCGGGCTGTGCGACAAACGTCTCTCCCGCGAGGTCGTTCGGTGTCAGCCACTCGCGGTCCGCGAGCCGGTGGCTGCTGGGCAGCACCGCCACCCGCGGCTCGCTGATCAGCGGTGTGATCTCCAGGTCCTCCTCGTCGAGCGGCGCGTAGAGAAAGGCAACGTCCACCCGGCCGTTGCGCAGTGCTGAGATCATTTCCGAGAACTCGACGGCGCGGACATCGATCCTGACGCCCGGATGGCGGCCGCTGAAAGTCGCGAGCAGCGGTGAGAACAGCGCGCCGGGCACAGGCCCGAGCGAGCCGATCGAGAACGATGAGGACTCCCCGCGGGCGAGCGCGCGCACGCGACCGAGCGCGCCGTCGGCCGCTGCGAGGATCGCACGTCCCTCGTTCAGCAACGCCTCACCGGCCGGCGTCAACTCGACCTGCCGGGTACTGCGCAGGAGCAACGGGCCGCCGACCTCGGCCTCGAGCCGCCTGATCTGCGCCGACAGCGCCGACTGCGCGAGGTGCAGGCGCGCGGCGGCGCGGGAGAAGTGCAGTTCCTCCGCAACGGTCACGAAATAGCGCAGCTGCCTCAGCTCCACACAGTGCAATTTATCGCGTGCCGCGCATAATCGTTCGCATCTTCCTGTTGCGCCGCGGTCGCCTTGGGATGACCATGAGCTTGTGACGGAGAGAAGGGTCAGGGTCGAGCTCGACCAGTCCGCGGTGTGGGGACGGCTCGACGGCGAGACGATCGTGCTCGACGACGGACGTACCGTCGCCGAAGCTGATGCGCACCACCTCGCGCCGGTCGCGCCTTCCAAGGTCATCGCCGTGCACCTGACCTACCAGAGCCGGCTGACGGAGTACGCGGCGAAGACGCCCGCCTACCCGTCGTATTTCATGAAACCGCCCACCACGCTCAACGGGCACCGTGGCATTGTGCGCCGCCCGCGCGGAACCAGATTTCTGAACTACGAGGGCGAGCTGGCGGTGGTGATCGGGCGGCGCATGCACGGCGTCGGCGCCGACGACGCGCTCAGTTACGTCGCCGGCTATGCCCCGGCAAACGACATCGGACTGCACGATTTTCGCCACGCCGACCGTGGCTCGATGCTGCGCGTCAAGGGTCAGGATGGCTTCCTGCCGATCGGACCCGTCACGCCGGCCGATGAGTTCGACCCGACGAGCTTCACCCTGCGCACGTACCTGAACGGTGAGGTGGTTCAGGAGGCCACGGCCGATGACATGCTGTGGGGCGTCGCCTACCAGCTCGCGGATCTGTCGCGACTGATCACGCTCGAGCCCGGCGACGTGGTCCTGACCGGCACGCCCGCCAACTCGCGGCCGATGGAGCCAGGCGACGTGGTCGTGGTCGAGATCAGCGGTCTCGGCCGCGTCGAGAGCACGATCGTGGACTGGGACGTCGACCTGACCCCCGTTGGCGACCAGCCGGCGGTTTCGGGAAACACCCTCCATGTCGCGCTCGCGATCCCCGAGGACGAGGCCGAGCGGATGGTCAACGAAGGAGAGAACGTGTGATGAAGGTCCATGTCGATATGAACCTCTGTCAGAGCCACGGTGAGTGCGTGGCCGTGGCGCCCGACGTCTTCGAGCTCGGCGACGATGATGTGCTGGTCTGGCAGGAGGAGGTCGATGACAGCCGTCGCGCCGACATGCAGGAGGCTGCCAACGCATGCCCGATGATGGCCATCCGGCTCGAGGACTGACCGGCGGTGAGCTCTGGTTCCAGCGCTGAGCAGGCCGTGCGACGGCTCGTGATCGTTGGAGCCTCGCTGGCGGGGCTGCGCGCCGCGCAGGCTGCACGCGCAGCCGGGCACGATGCCGGGATCGTCCTGATCGGCCAGGAGCCCCACCTCCCCTACACGCGGCCGCCGCTTTCGAAGGAGCTGTTGCAGGGCACGCAGGAGATCGAGGATTCGGCGTTGCAGGTCGGCGAGCTCGATGTCGAATGGCGACTGGGCGTCCCTGCCACGGGCCTCGATCGTCAGCGCCGACGCGTGCGGCTGGCGGACGGAGGCGCGGTCGATTACGACAGGCTGATCATCGCCACCGGCTGCCGGGCACGCCCGTGGGAAGGCCCGGGTGCGAAGCTCGCCGGGGTGCACACGCTGCGGACGCTCGAGGATGCCGTGGCACTCCGTGACGCGCTCACCTCGGCTCAGCGACTCCTGATCGTCGGTGCCGGTTTCATCGGGTGTGAGGTCGCCGCCAGCGCCCGCGCGCTCGGGATCGAGGTGACGCTGATCGACGTCGCCGCGCATCCGCTGCTGCCGTTCGGCCCGCAGCTCGGCGAGCGCTGGGACCGGATGCACCGCGAGCGCGGCGTGGACGTGCGTCTCGGCGTCGGGATTGCGGCGCTGCACGGGCACGGCGCCGTGGACCACGCGGAGCTCAGCGACGGCGCGACGGTCGATGTCGACACCGTGCTGCTCGCGCTCGGCTCGGTGTTGAACACCGAGTGGCTCACCGGCTCCGGGCTCGAGCTGGATCCGGCCGTGGTCTGCGACGCGACTCTGACCACGACCCGGGACCCCGACATCCTCGCGGCAGGCGACATCGCCGCGGTGCCCGTGAGCCTTGCCGACGGCGCGCCGCTGCGGGTCGAGCACTGGACCACCGCGGCCGAGCATGGGCAGCTCGCCGGCCGCAACGCGCTGCTCGCCCCGGCCGACCGCGCTTCACACGCGACGCCCCCCTACTTCTGGTCCGATCAGTATGGGTCGAAGATCCAGGCGCTCGGTTGCCCGGCGCTTGCGGAGCGCACCGAACTGCTCGAGCAGACGCCGGAGGGTGATCGCTGGGTGGTGGCGTGCATCCGGGACAGCCGCGTGACCGGCGTCGTCGGAATGAACGCGGCGCGACGGCTGCCCTGGTACCGGCGCCAGTTGGTAGAGCCGCCGACGCTGGCGTCGCTGAAAGCTTCGCTGGCAGAGGAGAGCTCGACGCTTGGAGCTCCCGTGGGGGCGTCGGCATGAACCCCGGGCTGATCCTTCAGCACGGCCCAACCAGCCCGCCAGGGCTGTTCGGCGAGTGGGCTGAGGACCGCGGCGTGCCGGTTGAGGTCCACACGACATTCGCGGACAGCGCCGACCCCTACGGCGCTTCGAGTTCGAACGGGCCGATGCCGGCGATCGATGGGCGGTCGTTCGTGTGCTGTCTCGGTTCCAAGCACAGCCCCTTGGACCGCGAGGTGCCCGTCGTCGCGGACACGCTGGCGCTGATCGCGGAGGCGGTGGACCGCGAGGTCCCGGTGCTCGGCCTCTGCTACGGCGGCCAGGTGCTGGCCGACGTGCTCGGCGGCGTTATCGAACCGGCCCCCGAAGCTGAGCTCGGGTGGTACAGCGTCGAGAGCGATGACCCCGATCTTGTGCCGGAGGGCCCATGGCTCGAATGGCACTATCAGCGCTTCACGCTCCCGCCGGGCGCGCGCGAGCTGGCGCGCTCGAGCGTCGGCGTGCAGGCCTTCGTCTCCGGGCCGCACCTCGGGACTCAGTTTCACCCGGAGAGCACGATCGAGATCGTCAAGCAGTGGGCGCGCTCCGACGGGGAGCGGCTGCAGCGGCTCGGGCTGACCGACGCAGAGGAACGGCTCGAGTCAGGTCGGGAGCGGGCCAAGCGGGCCCGCTCCAACGCATTCCAGCTTTTTGACGTCTTTTGGGAGCGCGCGCAGCGCGCAGGGAGGAGAGATCCATGACCACAGGTTCGATACAGGATGAATTAGGCCCCACCCACCCTGCCGTGCCGGCCAAGGAAAACGATGCGTCGATCACGTCGGTGCGGGTGCTCTACCCGGACCTGCACGGCATCGCTCGCGGCAAGGACGTGCCGATCCAGCAGTTCGACGCCGTCGTCGAGCATGGGCTCTGCTTCTGCGCCGCGGTGATGGGCACCGACCTGCGCCACACGCCGGTGGTCGGTGGTGAGGCCGGCTACCCCGACCTGATCGTGCGCCCCGACCTCTCGACGATGGTGACGCTGCCGTGGGAGCCGGGTGTCGCCTGCTGCCTCGCGAACCTCGAGCCGGCACAGGCTGACACGCCGATCTGTGACCCGCGCGGGGCCCTCGCCCGCGCGGTCGCAATGGTCAGCGAGCTCGGCTTTGAGCCGATCGTCGGCCCTGAGCTCGAGTTCTTCCTGGTCGTCCGCGACCCGGCCGCTCCCAACGGCGTGCGCCGGCACGTGGACAACCTGAGCATGGTCTATACGGTCGGCCCGCTGGCCGACCCCGATGGCCTTGTCCGTCGCATGACCGAGCAGCTGGCGACGATCGGCCTGGACGTCTTTGCTGTGAACCACGAGTTCATGAACTCGCAGTACGAGATCAACCTTCGCCACTCGGGTGCGCTCGATGCGGCCGACCGCGCCTTCCGACTGAAGTCAGCTGTCAAGGACATCGCTGCGCAGAACGGGCTGCACGCGACCTTCATGGGCAAGCCGTTCAACGACCAGGGCGGCTCGGGCACGCACCTGCACATCTCCTTCAACCGTGACGGCGCGAACGCCTTTGCCGACCCTGAGGGCGACCATGGCGTGAGCACTGAGATGGGTCATTTCACCGCCGGCCTGATCGAGCACGCGCCGGCGCTGATGGCGCTTTCTGAACCCGACGGTCAACGCGTATCGGCGGATCCAGCCCGACTCGCTGGCACCAACGCACGCCAACTGGGGATGGGATAACCGTGCCAGCTTCGTGCGTATCCCCCCGGAGCGCGGTGGCGCCACCCGTGTCGAGCTGCGCGTCGGCGACGGCTCCGCGAATCCATACCTGGGCATCGCGGCGGTCCTGCTCGCGGGCGCCGACGGAATGCGCCGGAAGCTCACGCCGCCGCCACCCGTGAGCGGGGACGCCTACCGCGCCGCGGAGGATGTGATCGGCGCGCCTTTGCCGACGTCGCTGGATCAGGCGCTCGCCGCCCTCGCTGAGGACACGGTCCTGCGTGAGGGGCTCGGCGAGGTGATCGTCGAGACCTTCCTGGCGATGAAGGGCTTCGAGCTCGAACGCCATCGGGCCTGGGTCTCCGACTGGGAGATCGCCGAATACCTGCACCACCTCTAGGGAGCTCTCAGATGTCAGTGACGAGCAACTTCATCGACCTCTCCGACCACGACAACTTCGTCGAGGCGGTCCCGTATGAGGCCTTCGCGCAGCTGCGCCGCGAGGATCCTGTCCACTGGAACCCCGAGCCCGGCGGCGGTCAGGGCTTCTGGGCCGTGACCCGCTACGAGGACATCCGGGCGGTGCACCGTGCACCGGAGATCTTCTCCTCAGAGATCGGCGGCACCTCACTCGAGGACCTCGAGCCCGAGCACATCGAGGCCCGCAAGTCGATGATCGACATGGACCCGCCGCATCACGACGAGCTGCGTGCGCTGGTCAACCGGCGCTTCACGCCCAAGGCGGTCGGCGTCTGGGAGGAGCAGGTGCGCAAGGTCGTCAAGGAGGTGCTCGACGGCGCGCTGCCCAAGGGCGAGTTCGACTTCGTGCACGAGATCTCCTCGGAGATCCCGATGCAGGTGTTCGCCGAGATCCTCGGGGTACCGCAGGACGAGCGGCGCGAGATCATCGAGATCGGCGACCGCCTGCTCGGCAACGCCGACCCCGAGTACGCGCACGACGGTGACGACGACGCCCACCGCCACCTACCGTTCTCGAGCCCAGCAGCGCTCGACATGTTCGCGTTCGGCCGGCGCATCGCCGACGAGCGCCGTCACGCCTCGCGCGACGACATCATGAGCGACCTCGTCAACGCGGGGCTCTCGCAGCGGGAGATGGACGTGTACTTCGTGCTGCTGGCGACCGCCGGCAACGAGACCACGCGCCACACGATCAGCCATGGGCTGATCGCGCTGAGCGAGCACCCGGACGAGCGCGACCGCTTGCGCGCCGACTTTGACGAGCTTGGCAAGACGGCAGCCGAGGAGATGCTGCGCTGGGCCACCCCGGTGCACCACTTCCGCCGCACCGCCGCGGTCGACACCGAGCTCGGGGGTCAGGAGATCAGGGCGGGCGACAAGGTCACGACCTGGTTCGTCTCGGGCAACCGCGACGAGACGGTCTTCGAGGAGCCGATGCGCTTCGACGTCGGCCGTTACCCGAACAAGCACATGACCTTCGGGCCCGGCGGAGTGCACCACTGCCTCGGCGCCCACCTGGCGAAGATGGAGGTCCGGATCACGTTCGAGGACCTGCTCTCACGCGGGGTCGAGCTCGAGCTCGCGGGGCCGCCGGAGCGGCTGCGCTCGAACTTCTTCAACGGGATCAAGCGGATGCCGGTGACGGTTCGCTGATGATCGAGCTGCAGCGGATCGATCACGTCTGTCTGCGAGTCGCCGACCTCGAAGAGGCTCAGGCTCGCTGGTGCGCTCAGTTCGGCCTGCACGTGAGCGAACATCGTGGCGACGCCGTGCTGCTCTCCTGTGACGATGAGCCCTGCGCGCTCGAGCTGATCCCGGGGTCGGCGCGCCGGGCTCGACCACGTTGCCTACGAGCTTCGGAAGAGCTGCTCGCTGGAAGAGGCACGAACGCACCTTGTGGAGTTCGGGGCCGTGGTTGAAGGTGACGGCGAGGGTGGACTGTTGACCGCCGATGCCGACGGCAACGGCGTTCAGATCCTGTCCTATCGCGAGCCGGAGTCGCGGCTTGTCCCCCACGCGCGCCCGGCCGGCTCCGCCGTCGTCGGGCATCCGCGCAAGCTCGGACACGTCAACTTCCTGGCCGGCGACTTCGAGGAGCAGTGCCGCTTCTACACCGAGGGCCTCGGCATGAGGCTCACAGACTGGCTCGGTGAGGATGGCGTCTGGTTCCACATCAACTCAGACCACCACGTGATGGCCCTGATCGACAAAGGCGAGGCCCACTTCCACCACCTGGCCTTTGATGTGATCGACATCGGCCAGATGCGTATCGCGCTCGATCACCTCGGTCGCCACGGCCGCTGGCTCGGCTGGGGGCCGACGCGCCACGGCGTCGGCGGCAACATCGCCTCGTACGTCCGGATCGTCGAGGAGGAGTGCTTCGTGGAGCTGTATTGCGACATGGAGCAGCTGCAGCCCGATCACCAACCGCGGCGCTGGCCCGACGACCGATTCTCATCCAACACCTGGGGTCCGCTGCCGCCGCGCTCCTACTTCCGCTTCGACCAGGCGGCGATCGACTCCGAGCGCGAGAGCCTCGAGATGCTCGGGACGCCGCTGCCACCGGCGCCCGAGCCAAACCCCGCGCACGCGCCCGCAAAGGAGGCCGTATGACCCTGCAGGGCTACACCGTTCCCCGTACACCGGACGGCCGCGCCAGCCTGGTTCCGGCGCCGCCGTGGCACTACGTCGGCGACTTCCTCGTCGTCGACTACCACGCCGATCCGCAGGCCGCCGCTTCGCTCCTTCCCGACGGGCTCGAGCCACATCCGGACGCCGGCCGCTGCGCCGCGGTGTTCGCTGACTGGCAGTCCTTCTCGGAGGGCGGCGATGAGCTGACCGATCCGGTGCGCTCGCAGTACCGCGAGTTCTACCTCGTTCTGAGTGGACTGCTCGACGGCGAATCGGTGACGACCTGCCCCTTCATCTGGGTCAACCAGGACTTCGCGATGGCGCGCGGATGGATCCAGGGTTACCCCAAGAAGCTCGGCGACGTCTGGATGACGCGTACGTTCGAGCTCGAATCCAAGGCCTCTCCCGGGGTCCGAGCGGGTGCCCGCTTCGGTGCCAGCTGCTCCGCCCGGGGGCGCGAACTGGCGCGCGCGACGCTGACGCTCGAGCAGGAGAGCGAGTCGGGTTCGCTCCACACCGATCCGCCACTGGTCAACGTGCGCCACTTCCCGCGGCTCGCCGCCGGCCGGCATCAGGATCCGGGGGTGCATGAGCTCGTTCGTGCCCGCAGCCGTGATCGCAGCGTCTCGGCCATCTGGGAGGGCGCCGCCACAATCGAGCTCTCCGCGGCCCCCGGCGAGGAGCACACGCTGCTCGCACCGGTCGACGTGGTGCGCGGGTACCGGTTCACGTTCGCATACACGGTCGATGACCTCGAGACCATCACGGACTACAGCCGATGACCACCACCGCCGGGGTCAACTTCGCGACGGTCGCCGGCTACGAGGTCGCGACCGATCACTGGATCGGTGGCGAGCGCGTGGCGAGCGCAGACCGCTTCGACGTGATCACGCCGATCGACTGCTCGGTGATCGCGCGCGTCGCGGCAGGCGGCGCGGAGGAGGCGGACCTGGCCGTACACGCCGCGCACGCAGCCTCGCCCGGATGGGCCGCGCTCGGTGCCGCCGGCCGCGGCCAGCTGCTGAACCGGCTTGCCGACCTGATCGATGCCAATGTTGAGAAGCTCGCCGCCGTCGAGTGCGCCGACATGGCGATGCTGCTCGAGTCGCTGCGACTGCGCGTCATCTTCCGCGCGGCCGCCAACTTCCGCAACTACGCGGACCTTGCGCTGGCCTATGAGGAGCGCGACTGGCACTCCAAGGGCACCTGGAACCGAGTGCAGCGTATGCCCGCCGGGCCAGCAGCGGTGATCACACCCTGGAACGCGCCGTTCATGCTCTCGACCTGGAAGGTCGCGCCGGCACTCGCCGCCGGCTGTCCGGTCGTTCTCAAACCGGCCGAATGGTCACCGCTGTCCTGCTCGCTGCTCGCTGACCTGACGGCTGAGGCGGGCTTCCCGCCCGGGGTCTTCAACGTTCTGCAGGGAGTCGGCGAACAGGTCGGTGCGGCGCTCGTCTCACACCCGCTGCTGCGACGGATCTCATTCACCGGCTCGCCTGAGACGGCGCGTCACATCGGCGTGAGCGCCGCCAGAAACCTCGTGCCCTTCACCGGCGAGCTCGGCGGCAAGGGCCCGCTGATCGTCTTCGAGGACGCGGACCTCGACGCCGCTGCCGCCAAGGCCGCCGGCCAGTACGACGACGCCGGCCAGGTCTGCCTGGCAGGAACGCGGCTACTCGTGCAGGAGAGCATCCGCGAGCCGTTCCTCGAGCGCTTCAATGCGGCGGTCGACGGGCACGTGCTCGGCGACCCACGCGACGCACGGACCACCGTCTCGCCACTGATCCACCCTGATCACCTCGAACGCGTCGACGGCTTCGTCCAGCGCGCGGTCGCCGGCGGACATCGGTTGGTGCGCGGTGGCAGGCGTCTCGACGGTCTCCTCTACGAGCCAACGCTGTTTGAGCCCAACGGCAATGACGCTGAGATCGTCCAGCGCGAGGTCTTCGGACCGGTGCTGACGTTCCAGAGCTTTGCTGACGAGCACGAGGCGATCGCCCTCGCCAATTCGACCGAATACGGCCTCTCGGGCATCGTCTACACGCGCTCGATGGGGCGCGCCGACCGCATTGGGCGTGCCGTACGCGCCGGCATCGTCTGGGTCAACACGTTCCTGGTCCGTGACCTCACCGCGCCGTTCGGCGGCGTCGGCATCTCCGGGATCGGCCGCGAGGGCGGCAACTACGCACTCGACTTCTACTCGGATCTGAAAACGCTGCAGATCCTCGACGGGAGCGTGAGGTGACGAGCTTGGCGAAGTAGGTACTCGAGCTTTGAGCGAGCAGTGCGCGCCTGCGCGGCGCGGGGATGAGGGTCAACAAGTGATTTCAGGAGAGGGATATGAGTGAGGTTTCCGCACAGGGGCACCTGGGCGAACGCAAGCTGACGACGCTCCATGCGATCGGTCAGTCGCTGGCGATCGGACCGATGTTCTCGGCCGGTCTGCTGACGGGGTTGATTGCGAGCGTGGCCGGCTTCAGCACGCCACTGTCAGTGTTGCTGGGCACGATCGGGGCGATCTGCCTCGGATATGTGATCTCGCTGTTCGCGCGGCGCTACGCGGGCGCCGGCGCGATGTATGAGTACCTGGTGCACGGCGCCCATCCGGGCGTCGGTGTTTTCGGGGCCGGGCTCTACGGCATCGGCATCCTGTTCCTCGGTGGCGGCGGGGTGTTCATCGCCAACGGCTTCCTGGCGCAGGCGTTCCTTGCCGATATTCACATCCACGTCACCTGGTGGATTCCGTCGCTCGTGATCCTCGGGATCGCCGTCGGGCTCAACCACGTCGGCGTGCGAGTGGCGATTCAGGGCGTGCTCGCGCTCGCGGCCATCTCGGCGATCCCTTTCCTGATCCTGGCGATCTCGATCATCGCCCAGGGCGGCGAGGGTGGCAACACGTTGGCGGTATTCGGCACCAGCCACAGTTCCTGGAACAGTGTCTTTCACGGCATCCTGTTCGCGGTCACGCTGTTCATCGGGTTCGAGGCGGCGGCGTCGATCGGAGAGGAAGCACGCGAGCCACACAAGGCGATCCCGCGCGCGCTGATTGGCAGCGTCGCGCTGGCCGGCATCTTCTACCTGCTTGTCACCTACGCCGGCGCCATCGGCTTCGGGGTCAAGGGCGCGTCGGCCGCTTGGCCAGGAGACCCCTCACCGATGGGCGCGCTCGCCCAGCAGTACGTCGGGCACTGGCTGTCTGTGCTGATCGACCTGGTGGTGACGCTCGACTCGATCTCCGTGGCGCTGGCGTTCACGGTCGCCGGCTCACGTGTGTTCTTCGCACTCGGCCGTGACGGGCTCCTGCCGAAGTTCACCACGCGCGTGTCACGCCACAACACGCCGCTCGGCGGCAACCTGGTGATCCTCGGCGCCGGGGTGATCGCGATCGTCCTCGGCCGCGTCACGACACTCGGCCCGATCGCAACTCCCCCGACGCTCAACAACATCGAAGCGTTTCAGATCAGCGCCGGCGTCGGCTCGTTCCTGATCGAGGCCGTCTACGCCATGCTGGCGCTCGCGGCGTTCCGGATCATCTGGACGGGCTGGAACGGTGGGGCGCGAGCGTGGCGCCTGGCGGTGGCGGTCGTCGGCGTTGCAACGCCGGTACTGGCGTACTACGGCTCGCTGCACCCCTTCCCGCCCTACCCGGGCGACCTCAGTCTGATCATTGCCGGCAGTTTCGCGGTGCTCGTGGCAGCCTGGTACTTCTACCTTCAGTCCGCTCACCCTGACCGCGTACGCAACGCCGCCCAGCACGCCGCGCAGCACGAAGGTGTGCCGCCGTTGGATGAAAGCCTCACGTTCGAACCCGAGCCAGGGTTACCGGCATGAGACCGCTCGTTTTTCTTTCAAATTGCGGGATTCAGCCGGCGGCGGGCTTGCGCCGGAGGTGACTTTCGGTTTAACGTTGTTGCAGCGGTTCGGGAGGGAGCAGGCCCAGCGAAAGCCAAAGCGAGGCGGCTCCCGAAGGCGACTGAGAAGCTTATTTCGTGCGCAGGCTACGCGCGAGAGCAGGCAGATCGTCGCCCCCGGACCGCTTTTCTTTTGCCCGCCGGCAGCTCCTGCCTTACTTACGTCCGGCGGCCCGCAGGTTGTCATGTCCGGTGCGCTGCGATCGCTCACCTCCGGCGCGCTGCGACGTCGTCACGTCCGGGGGGCTGGCTACGGTGGTTGGTGCGGCAGTTGATGCCGCCGATGCGGTGCGGGTGCCTGCTCCTGCGCCTCTAGTGCGACCGGGGCGCTCCCTGGGAGCTGGCGCTGAGGGTTGACCCTGGATTCACCTCAGCTAGCCCGCCCGCTCCCCATGCCAGTTCGATCACGGGCCGCTGCGCGTCAAGGCGCTGCGCGTCAACGCGCCGCGTGCCAACGCGCCCAGCGTCAACGCGCCCAGCGTCAACGCGCCCAAGCGCCAACGCGCCGCGCGCAGCGTGGTTGAGCGATCGCTTTGAGCGAGTGCTAAAATCGTGTGCATGACGCGAGATCCGAACGATCCTCAGGCGGGGCTCACTGGAACAAAGCTGCAGATCGCCGAGGCCGCGCTCGCAACGCTGACGAGCAGGGGCTTTGCCGGGGCGAGCGCGCGAGCGATAGCTCAGACGGGCAGCTTCAACCAGGCGCTGATCTTCTACCACTTCGGCAGCGTCCAGAACGCGCTGCTGGCGGCGCTCGACCTGATCAGCACCCGGCGCATGAACGACTACGGTCCGGCGTTTGAGGCAGCTCGGACGCCGTCCGAACTCGCGCGGCTCGCACGGCTCATCTACGAAGAGGATCTGGAGCGCGGCTACATCACCGCGCTCGGTGAGATGGTCAGCGGCGGGGTCTCTGATCCGGTGCTCGGTGCCGAGGTCGCGGCGCGGATCGAGCCTTGGATCGCGATGGTTGAGCGCAAGATCGAGGAACTGTTCGCAAACTCGCCGTTGGGCGCGCTCGTGCCCGCAAGAGACTTGGCGTTCGGCATCGTCGCGGCGTACTTCGGCGTCGACATGCTCAGCCACATGCAGCGTGACCACGCCCGCGCCGAATCGCTGCTCGCTCTGGGCGCCCGCCTGGCGACGCTGCTCGAAACCGTACTGCCACCGATCCAGGCGGCCTGACCATGCGCCACTGCCAGCCAATTGATGTCGTGACGGGAGCCTTCAGCTACTCAGGCGCAGAGATCGCCGAGCGGCTGCTGGCGTCCGGACAAGCGGTCCGGACGCTCACCAATCACCCGGACCGTGAACACCGTCTACGTGCCCGTGTCGATGCCCACCAGTACCGCTTCGACGACCCCGCGGCGCTTGCTCGCAGCCTCAGCGGCGCCGCGACGCTCTACAACACGTTCTGGGTGCGGTTCGACCATGGCAGGACGAGTTTTGCCAACGCCATCGAGAACTCGCGGATGCTGTTCTTCGCCGCCAAACGAGCGGGAGTGCAGCGGATCGTCCATGTCAGCATCACCAACCCGTCGCTGGACTCTCCGCTCCCCTACTTCCGCGGTAAAGCCCTGGTGGAGTACGCGCTCGCGCAGTGCGGCGTGCCGTATTCGATCGTGAGACCGACCTGGGTTTTCGGCGGGGAACGCGACGTCCTTGTCAACAACATCGCCTGGATCCTGCGACGGATGCCGGCGTTCGCGCTGCCAGGAGACGGCAGCTACCCGGTCCAACCGGTCCATGTCGAGGATCTGGCACGAATCTGCATTGAGGCCGGAAGTGCGACCGGCGACACAGTGCTCGACGCGGCCGGACCGGAAACAATGCCGTTCCGCGACCTCGTCGCGCTCGTCCGCGCCGCCGTCGGCTCAAACTCTCCGATCCTCGGGATCCCCCCCGCGGTGATGCTGGCAGCGGCCAGAGCGCTCGGCCTGCTCGTCGGAGACGTCGTGCTGACCGGGGACGAGGTCCGCGGGCTGACGTCGGGTCTCCTCGTATCTCACGAGCCGCCACTGGGAGAGATTGCTTTCAGCCAGTGGCTGAAGCATCACAGCGCCTTGGTCGGACGCTCCTACGCCAACGAGCTCGAGCGCCACTTCGCGACCGCCGCCACCATCACCTGACGGCCGCTCCTCGTCGGCCAGAACCGCGTGTGCGCCGCGCCGGCGTAGACGCACCGTCAGAAGACTCGCTAATCTGGATATAGTTTACCTCTCAACTATCGTCCTCTCAACTATCTCCCCCCCAGGTGCCCATGACCACGCTCAACAACACGCAGTCGCCCGAGGGCACGCAGTCGCCCGAGGATCCGATCGCAATCGACCTTGCCACACAGGAATTGCTTTTCACCGCCGCCCGGACGGCAAACACCTTCAGCGATGAGCCCGTCTCAGACGAGCAGCTGAAGGCAATCACCGAGCTCGCCAAGTGGCCGCCCACGATGGCCAACACCAACCCGTTGCGGATCATGCTGGTACGCAGCGACGAAGGTAAGGAGCGGCTGGGGCCACTTATGAACGAGGGCAATCGCGCCAAGACGATCAGCGCTCCGGCAGTCGCCGTGCTCGCCGTCGACACTGACTTTCACGAGAAGATCCCCGAGCTGTTGCCTTTTCGGCCCGAGCTGCGCGAGAACTTCGTGGCAGACGCGGAGAACCGTGAGCGCTTGGCGACCTTCAACGGCGCGCTGCAGGCCGGCTACTTCATCCTCGCCGTAAGGGCGGCCGGTCTGGCAGCTGGACCCATGCTCGGCTTCGACGGTCCCGGTATCGACGCCGAGTTCTTCGCCGACCGGCCATGGAAGACGATCCTCGTAGTCAACATCGGCAAGCCAGGCGCGGACCCATGGTTCGACCGGCTGCCGCGGCTGGATCACGACGACTACGTCCAATACGCGTAAGGCGGCTTCTCTACAAAAGTCGCGCGTTCGTGTGCATCACCCGTGACGGGTGATGCACACATCCGGCAGTCTCGGCGAGAATGCACGCATGTCACTTCCCGAACGGCTGCTTCTGTCGTGGCTGTCGAACGCGATCATGCTCGCGGTGGCCGACCTGGTGCTGACCAACGTCACGGTCACCCACACCGGCGACCTCATCTTTGCCGCCGCATTATTCGGAATCCTCAATACCTTCCTCAAACCGATCGTCCGGCTGCTGACTCTGCCGCTGGCGGTGGTGACGCTCGGGATTGCTTGGTTCTTCGTGTCGATGTTGATGCTCTGGCTCACACAGGCCATCGTCAGCGGATTCGCCATCCACGGGTTCTGGACCCTCGTCTGGGCAACGCTCATCGTTTGGGCCGTGGACATGATCCTCGACATCCTGCTTCGACCTCGGGGGCAGATCCGGACCACCGGGTAACCGACCGACTGGGACGAACGCCCGGCGGCATCTGCCGCGCTGACCGGGCCGTGATGCTCAGCGCTTGATCTGGTAGTCCAGCAGTAGGTATCCGGTCGGTGACGTGATCACTCGAGTCAGAGCCAATCGCATCGCTGGCGCTGCATCGAACAGCTTTCGACCGCTGACCTGTAGCGCCGGGGCGATCACAAGTCGTAGCTCGTCAACCAGGTCCGCCTTGAGCAACGACCGGGCCAGCTCGATGCTCCCATGGAGCCCGATATCTCCACCCGGCTGGCGCTTCAGATTGGTGACGAACTCGACGAGGTCGTCAGTAGCGACCGAGCTGTTCGCCCACAGCTGGTCGGGCGGCGTCGCGGTCACCACGAACTTCTCGACGCTGTTGATAAAGCTCGAGAAGGGCTGGATGTCGCTGTTCGGCCAGAACTCTGCCCATTCGTCATAGGTACGCCGTCCCAGGAGCACCGTGTCCTGGCTGGCGATGACCCGGCCGAGGTTGTCGCTCATCACCTCATCGAAGTCGGTGATGAAATCCAACGGCTCCTCGGCAACTCCGTCGAGTGACAGCAGCTCGTAGGCGACTACTTTGCGCACGGCGTCGGCTCCTCGGATTGGTCAGTGACGAATGTCGTGTCAGCCCTGAAACTAATCGATAGCAATCGCGAACGGGGCACCGCCGCGACGAACAACGGTGCACCACGCGCCGCGAGCGACGGTTACGACCCGAGGCTGAATGGTGGATAGCGATCGGTGATCAATAGGAAGGCGTATGCGGCGACGCGGTTGTGCCAGCGGAACACGCCCTCGATGAAGTCGAACAGAGACCGCGGGTAACGTCCCGTGAAGAGGATCGCGAACCAGGCAATGATGGCGGCGAACAGCGCCGCGAGCGTGAGGAAGAAGAGCACGACGTAGTGCGGGATCGCCAGCAGCCATTTGATCAGTGGCAGGCCCCGACTGAGGTCGTTTTGGGCGTCGGGGTATGCGAAGTTCAGGTGGACAGCCTGTTCTTCGTCGGTGGACGGGTAGCGATCGTCCATCAGCGCGAAGTAGACGGCGATCCGGTTCGTGAAACGGGTCAACTGCAGGTTCCAGTCATACCACCAGCGCGGATACTTCTTTCGGAACAGCAGCATTAGCAGGACGGGGATCACGAGAATTGCGATGCCTCCGCCGGCGTAACGGGCACCGCTGCCCCCGTGAGAGAAACTTCCGCCTTCAATCGTTCCAGCCAGGATCGCGATCGGAATGATCGTGAAGATCCGGAAGGCGGTCGTGAGCCGGTTCAGCTTGCGGTCGGGGTAGTCGACCGCGAAGGTGAGCGGATAGTCGTGCCCGCCACCGGGTGGCACTCCGCTGCCGGGCGGCACTCCGCTGCCGGGCGGCACTCCGCTGCCGGGCGGCACGCCGCTGCCGGGTGGCACGCCGCTGCCGGGTGGCACTCCGCTGCCGGGCGGCGATCCCGGTAGCTGTTCTGAGTTCTCCATTGGTGCTCCCTCTCTGTTCGGTGTACAGCGTACACTCTGTAAGTGGACTGTAGGTGTACGCCGTACACTTGTCAAGCCTTATGACGCCAGGAACGACAAATACCGGCCGCGGACGACTGAGCAGACCATCCGTGCTCGAGGCGGCCGTGGCGCTCGCAGACTCGGACGGCCTTGAAGGGTTCAGCATGCGCCAGCTCGCCCAGGCGCTCGGGGTTGTCCCGATGGCGCTGTATAAGCACGTGGCGAACAAGGACGAACTCCTCGATGGAATGATCGACATCGTCTTCAGCGAGATCGAATCACCCTCAATCGATCATGACTGGAAGTCGGCGATGCGACGCCGGGCGATCTCGGTCCGCGCGGCACTGACTCGCCATCCTTGGGCGGTCGGGCTGATGGAGACGCGGAGCCCTGGTCCGGCAAATCTGCGAAACCACAACGCCGTGATGGGCTGCCTGCGCGAAGCGGGCTTCTCATTCGCGGCGGCGATCCACGCCTACTCAGTCCAGGACGCCTACATATACGGATTCGCGCTGCAGGAAAAGACGCTTGGGTTCGACTCGCCGGGCGACGCGGGAGCAGCCGCGCAGAGAAGAGCGGAGACCATTCAAGCGCGCGAGGAGTACCCCTACCTCGTCGAGATCGCGACCAAGCTTTCCGAGACCGGTTACGACAATGATGGCGAGTTCGCCTGGGGACTCGACCTGATCCTCCAGGGCCTCGACAGCCGGCGCGGTGAACCGCGACCATGAACCCGCCGTCTGAAGATGACGTGGGTCAGGGTCTCGAGCACGGCAGTGTTGTCGATGAGATTGTGTTCGGAACTCGAGGCCTGACCGAGATCAACTCGCTCCTTGATCGCTTCTGTGTCACGCAGCTCGTAGCTGAAGTCCGAGAGGTTCTGTTTCGCGAGACGAGTGCGGGCGTCGTCGTGGGCGTACTGCTCGACGATGGACGCCGAGTCGTGGTCAAGGCACATCAGCCCCACGAGACCCGCGCCAGGCTGAGTGCGGTCGCGGAGATCCAGGCCGCGCTACATCTCGCGGGCCTGCCTTGCCCAGAGCCGCTTTCTGAGCCGGCATGGCTTGTCAACGGCTTTGCGACGGTCGAGACACTAATTGACAAGGGCGAACTGCGCGACACCCATGATCCCGGTTGCCGACGGCTGATCGCCGAAGCCCTAGCCTGGCACCTCGAACTCACTGGCTCGCGGCCGGCACCGGATGCGTTGGACGGAGGCTGGAGCCTGTACGCGGGTGACGAACTGTGGCCGAGTCAAGCGCACTCGCCGATCTTCGACTTCCAAGCAACCAGCACCGGAGCCGAATGGATCGACGCCATCGCGGCCCAAGCCAAAGGTCTTCTTGAACGTCCCAGGCGGCCGATCGTCGGTCACAGCGACTGGAGCGGCAAGCACTTCAGGTTCGCCAACGCCCGGGTCACCGCGATCTATGACTGGGACAGCCTGTCCGTGCGCAGCGAAGCTGCCCTCGTCGGGGTGGCCGCTATGACCTACACCACCCGGTTCGACCTTCCCGGAGTCACGCGCTACCCAACCCCGGAAGAGATGACCGCCTTCATCGACGAATACAGCGCCGCCCGCGATCGGCCGCTGAACCGAACCGAACGCCGTCAGATGGCCGCTCACGCTCTTCTCCTCGCCGCATACACCGCCCGATGCGAACACTGCGGCCTCAACAGCTACGATGCTGACACCGACCCCGCGAGCTTCACCACCGCGCTCCGCACTCACGGCCAGACCTACCTAAGCGCCTAACAGGCTCCGGTTCAAGGCCGGCCGCCACCGCTTCGGGGCATCACCACCACCGTTCGTTATCGCAGACAAGCGTTCAGGGCGACGATTCCGCGGAATCGCGACGGTGAAACAACTTCGGGAGCAGCCGGCGCGCCCTGCAGCCGAGACTCCCTGCGTGGCGTAGCGCTCGTCGGCGATCACTCGGGGCGGACGGGCGCCTTGGGCGTAAGCGAACTCGCGGCTACGAGTTCTGCTGAATGGGCCAGCTCCACCCGTCGCGCGATGGATTGCTAGCTAAGCGAGCCCTCAGGGCGATACGTCGAGCTGAATGATCTCGGTTGAACGTTTCGATGAGCTCGCGCAATTCTGGGCCTAGCTTGAACCGTTGGAGGGCGCCCACAGCTAGTTTGTGTAGTTCTATGTCTGAATCTGGCGATCGTTCCCAGAACGCAGTGTCAACACGGAGAACGCTGGCCAGCAGGTCTGTGGGGTAGTCGTCGTCTTTGACCAGCGAGTCCGGTCGGAGCTGGTCGAGCGCGAGTTGCACCAGAGGCCGCAAGGCGACCTGCTGCCCGATCATGATCCGTAGATCGTCGGCCGTGAAATCTTGTAGCGCCTTGGTTCGCAACTCATGACACCGCGTGATCAGAGCTGTCGAGCCCGGCGGCGCAGGACCCCACGCCGGAGGATCAACGCTGTCAAGGGTTATCTTGCTCTCGTCAGCAGGTATCTGCTTCTCAGCGGCATGACGCCGAAGCTCGCGGTCGGTCGCTACGTCGTGTTCTGCGAACTCGTCGACCGAGCTTCCTTGACGCTCCCATTCAGTGCGGCTCAAGCGCAGATCGCGCCCAGTGCCCTCAAGCACATCGATCGTGGCCAGCGACAACGCCCTGCGACCGCCCATGCTGCCCCCAAGCGCCATCGCGTCCTCAGAGAAGGCGTAGTAGTTGGCGAGCGTCCCGATACGAGCTAACTCGTCATCTGACAACGTCAGCGCGCGTTCTGCCAAGTCATCCTCGCCGTGCGCGCGGAGCATGCCCGATAGCACCTCACGACTAACGCCGAGCTTTGCCATTTGCACACCATACCTGCCTGGCGTCTTGGCTATGAGTACTGGACCGGTCCGGGCCCGCGGAGACCGAAACCCTCTAGAGCGAAGTTGCTGGCTGCTGGCCGACGTCACGGCTGCGACGTAGGCCAACGTGCTGCCTCATCGACGGGGTGAGCTGCATCGCCGCGCAGCTGAGGCCCAGCAGCAAGAGAAGCGGCGCGCCTGCAGTCATCCCTCGGCTTCCGAGTGTTGGCGCAGCAGCGGATACGAGAAACGCGTTCCAGAGCAGTAATAACGACCATGAGATCAGCGAGCGGCGCGCAAGCGCCACGAGCAGGATCGCTGCAAACGCCAGTCCGGCGGGCTTCGCGTGGATCGGATCATGCTGAAGGAGCATGACCGGCAGGGGCCCGAACATCGTCAGCACCGCGAACAGCAGGAACAGACGTGGAAGCCCAGGTTGATTCGTCACAACGGCACAGTATCGCGGAGCATCCACAGTTGACGACGACGATTGCAAGCTGGCAGCTCAGGCACGACGAGTGGAATACCGCACGCGCGACGCGCGATCACGCGGGCGGGACCTGCCCTAGCCTGCGGCGCGCATCTCGCCGTCCACTGCGAGAGATTTGATTTGCGCGCGGAAATCAGGTGATCGACGGGCAGTGTCCTAACCGTCTTTAGCGGACAGATGTCTGCCCACAGACCCAGTTTCAAATTCGTCATCTCACTGGTTACGCCTGCGGAGTCAGCTGATGGTATGCCGGCCGACGGTAGGCGAGCGAGCTTTGCCGTCGTGGGCCAGCTCACTGCACATCAATGGAAGCGCTCGATGAACTCGGCTACGTCGAGCTCGAACAGATCAGGATCGCGCAAGATCTTTGTGAATCGGCTGACGCGCCGCAAGGCCGCGGCGGCGTCCTTCGCGGCGTCTTCTTGCTCCCCCAAATCTTCGTTGATCGTGTTCTGGAGCGAGTAGCAGCTGAATCCACCGCGGATTGCCTCCCGGATTGCGTCGTCCGGATCTTGTGAGGAGTAGACGTCGTAAACGTCCTCCCCGCAAGCGGCAGCCTCGTTGACGAGCCGTTGCGGCGGGGAACTTAGTTCGTCGGCCGCCCAGTTGGTAACGATCGCGGCCGTGGAGGCTACTGCCGTGTATTCCGGAGCGTCGAATAGGTGCACGGTCGCCGGCGGGGGCTCAGACATCTCCAATGTGTATCCGGGTTTGTCAACCCAACTGAAGCCTGCGTTGTTGCGTGACCCCGAGGGGATGCTGAGGTCCGCAGCGACTACCGCGAGCTGTGGATCGAGCGGAGCTACCGGACTAACTTGGTAGTGGTAATTGCCTGTTATGGAAACCCAGAACACAAGCTCCGTCGACGTATTGGTGACGCTGACACCCGAGTTACTCGCGCAAACGCGGACGTAAATCCCTGTGGGGCCATTCACGCTCACGCGGGTCGGAAACTGGCTGGTGCAACCAGGTCCCACCAAGACGAATCGTGGCAAGCGTTCAGCGAGTGCCGACGACGCCAGAAACATCGCAATGAGCGTTCCGACTACAGGGAGGACGAATGAACGTGGCAACCGCATCGGCGCGAACGTACCCCGCTTGCTAGTCCAGGTGGGAAATATCGACTGGCGCGCCATGCCGGCGGCCGAGCACGATTCGTCGCACCGATGGGCGCCGGTCAGCCGCGCTCCCCACTGGCGACGGCTCGCCAAAAGCCATTGTGCTCCTGCAGCCAAAGGACCCGGAGGCGTCCCGGATCAACCGAGATTTGCAGCCTGGCCGACGTGCCGTAGTTGATCACGCTTGCGAGCCGGAGCTGTCGCCCGTACGCGTAGCGATGGAACCACGCAGTCGGCGTACGCGCAGCGATCCGTCCCAATGCAGGCTCTGGCGGGTTTACAAGAAGATGGATGATCACTGCTGCGCAGACCAGAAGAACGCAACTGACAAGAACCCACCAACTACGTCGCCGACGACGCCGTTGTGTCAGAGGCCGTTCGACAATCAAGTGCTCTGAAGCGCTAACAATCTCCATCGCTCCGAGCTGGGCACGGTCAGGTCGCGAGCGGGATCGCACCACATGAAGTATGCCGCCACGTTTCCTGTGCTCGGAATCAGCACATTCGGCACAGTGCCGCAACGAACCAAAAGGACTCGCCGCCGGGGACGGCAGCCAGACGAGTGCTCGGCCACGTAATGGGATACCGGCGTTTTGTCGATTCCGCGGAAGGATCATTGAGCGGTCAACGATCCTTCCGCGGAAGAGTCTCACGGCATGCGCTTGCGTGATTTCTGCACGGTTTCTTTGGCGTGCGGACACTACGAGTTATGGAGCGAGCTGCCGGACGGATGTTGTGCCGAGCGTTAGAGGCAGAGGATGAGGTGCTCTGGCGTCGCGGTTTGGCCGGTGATGGTGAGGCGTTCGGGCTGTTGTTTGACCGGCATCGTGAGCGGGTGCTGGGTCACGCCTGCCGGTTTGCGGCGACGCGGCAGGACGGCGAGGATCTTGTTGCCGCAGCGTTCTTGGAACTGTGGCGGCTACGCCAGCGTGTACGGCTGGTGGACGGTTCGGTGTTGCCGTGGCTGCTTGCGACAACGACAAACGTAGGGCTGAACGCTGCGCGTGCCCGCCGCCGATACCGGCGACTGTTGGAACATCTGCCTCGAGCCGAAGATCACCCGGACGCGGCAGCGGTCGCGCTCGAGGCACACAGCTTGGGCATCGACGCTCGCCTGCGCGACGCGCTGAGAGCGCTGAGACCCAAGGATGCGCAGTTGCTCGTGCTGGTCGCACTGGAGGGCTACTCCGTGCGGGCGGCAGCCGATTGCCTGCACCTGAGCGAGCCGGCCGCCAGGGCACGGATGCATCGCACACGCACGAAGTTGCAGAAACAGTTGATGGGAGTCGAGCTCGCGCCTCGTGGGCTGATCCGCCGGGAGGAACTTCGATGAGCATCGGAATGGATGAGACGTTCGCCGCAGCGCTTCGCGAGTTGCTTGTCGAGCAGGCGCAGGCCAGCAGTCCCCGCCGCGGGTGGGTGCGGTGGCCGCAACGCTGGAGCGTCAGGCTTGGGGTGACAATCGCGCTACTGGTCAGCGGGGGCGGGATCGCCGCAGCCACCGACGCGGTCCTCTCCTCGGGCCTGCCCGGCAGCCAGAGAGTCACTCCGCTCGCGGGACCGGTCACCGTCAACGGCGATGGCACCGAGACGGTGAGACTCGGCTCCCCTCCCGCCGGCGCCAACGCGATCTACACCTATCTGAGCTGCCTGACTCCGGGAACGTTCGGATGGTCTGACGGCGCCAATCTGAGCTGCGGCAGCCAAACGGATGTGGCGAACAGCATCGCCCACCCGGCGATCTACACACTCTCGCTCACTCCGGGGCAGACAAGCACCGAGATCACTGCAACTTCTGGCCAGCGGTGGCGCCTAACCGCCCGCTATGTGACCACGACCACCATCCCTTGGGGGATCAACGCGGGCGGCCAGACCTATGGCACGGGGAACGACAGCGGAACCCCCGACCTCGTCGCAGTGATCGCGACCAACGGTCGTTCTGGCTACGTGTACGCCACTCAGCTCATGGGCCCACAGCCGACCACATTGAGCCAAGCGGCTGCCTCGGCACACTCTGAACCGAGAACGGTCACCGTCTACGAATCCGACGGGAAGACCCCGATCGGCAGGTTCATCATCGATGCCGGAGGAGACTTTCGGCCCCCGCGAGAGTCTCGATAGCCCCGAGCGCCAGAATCTCCGCGCCAAGGTTCAGGCTCAAGTCGATGAACTCAACGTTCTCCTCGAGCAGTACTCCGGCACTGGTAAGAACGCAGATGCACCGCAGTTGCCCTGACCGTTGGCGCTCGCGCCGACCTGACACCCTCGCCTCGCCACGCCTCGCCACGCCACGCCACGCCACGCCTCGCCACGCCTCGCCACGCCACGCCACGGTCGCGGCAGAACCCCCGGACGTTCATAGC
The DNA here is from genome assembly GCA_963714335.1 of uncultured Actinomycetota bacterium. Classification (GTDB taxonomy): domain Bacteria; phylum Actinomycetota; class Thermoleophilia; order Solirubrobacterales; family Solirubrobacteraceae; genus Palsa-465. The sequence continues at coordinate 1,833,797 of CAVQNW010000002.1, read as the reverse complement.
CAAAAATGACGCGGAACTCCCCATCCCTCGGGAAAGAGCCGGGCCACGCTGAGGTTGGCGAGCGCCGACGATTGTGAGTGACCGTCGGGTTGGAAGGTCGCCACACTCTGAACCGAGAACGGTCACCGTCTACGAATCCGACGGGAAGACCCCGATCGGCCGCCCCGGCGGTCAGGACTCGGGGACGAGAGCGGCGACCTGCGAGCTGCGGTAGGTGTGCGAGTGGCTGGCGCAGCCGCCGTGGAAAACGAATTCAACGGTGGAGTCCTCGACGCCGTTGTAAGTCGCCTCGACGGTCATGCGGCCCACCGTGCCAGCCTTGCATTTCTTGTCGGTGCTGGAGCTGACCTTGACGTCGACCTGCATGAGGTTGCCCAGGTGGCCGCCGAGGGTGGCGTGATGGGTGTGGTAGAGCACGTGCCCGTCGGGTTTGAGCACAAGCAGGCGGTCGACGCCATTGACGACGTTGACCTGACACACCGTCCCATTGATGGAGCCAGTGCTGAGGTTCACGTCGCCCAGCCCCCGTGCGTACCTGCCGTTCTTGCCGGTGAGAGGCGGCCCTGTGTGAAAGCCCCATTGTGGGTTGCCGGCAAAGGGTGGGATCTGCGAGAAGCAGGGTGCCACCCCGCCCACAGCCGTGCCGGCTCCGACGGCACCGAGCGCGACAGCCACGCTCAGGCAGGCGGCCAGGAGCGGTACGAAACGGCGTGAAGTTCGCGGCATCGGCGGGACTATAAGACTTTGGTGCCGGTCAGGATGGGGCTAGCGCCCCGAGCCCGGCGGCAGTGATGGAGCAACATGGCAGGAACAGGGCCCCGAGCCCGGCGGCAGTGATGGAGCAACATGGCAGGAACAGGGCCCCGAGCCCGGCGGCAGTGATGGAGCAACATGGCAGGAACAGGGCCCGAGCCCTGCGGCAGTGATGGAGCAACATGGCGGGAACAGGCCACGTCGGCGATCACAACCGCGCCCCGTCCGAACCGCGTTGATCGTCAGGGGGTCCTGGGCCTGCTACCGAGTGACGCACGCTTGAGATCGTGCGCCGAGCCGTTGTCGTCAGCCGTGCGCTGACGCTGGAGGTCGCGCTCTGCCGGACCGGCCGGCCCCGATGCCAGGAACGGAATCAGGGCGAAGGCACCGAACCCGATGAAGATCAGAGCGAATCCAGCGACCGCGACGACGAACACAAGCACGGTTCCAACAGCGCAGAGCAGTGTGCCCACCGCACCAGCGAGCAGCATCCTGCGGACGTCACGAGATCTGCGCCTCTCCATCAACTCGATCATAAGCGCGGGTGCAATGCCCCGCACCGCAATGGGAGTCTTCAGTGAATGTTGACGCCGCCTCTTCAGACGGCCGGCGCGCCGACGGCGTGGAAGCCACCATCGACGTGCACGATCTCACCAGAGATGCCGCGAGAGAGGTCTGAGAGAAGGAAGCAGATCGGGCCGGCCACGACGCTCGGATCGTCGATGTCCCAGCCGAGCGGGGCCTGCTGCTGCCAGAGCGAGGCGAGCTTCTCGAAGCCGGGGATGCCGCGGGCAGCGACGGTGCCGAGCGGGCCGGCGCTGACGAGGTTGACGCGGATGCCCTTGGCTCCCAGGTCGCGCGCAAGGTAGCGCGACACGGACTCGAGTGCCGCCTTTGCGACGCCCATCCAGTCGTAGATCGGCCACGCGACGGAGGCGTCGAAGTCAAGGCCGACAATGCTCGACCCGGACGGCATCAGCTCTGCCAGCGCGGCAGCGAGCGCCTTCAGCGAGTAGGCGCTCGTTTGAAAGGCGATCGAGGCGCTCTCGGCGGGCGCGGTCATGAACTTGCCGCCAAGCGCATCCTCGGGCGCGAAGGCGATCGCGTGCAGCACCCCATCCACGGAGCCCCAGCGCGAGCTCAGCTCGGCGGCGAGCGCGTCCAGATCCTCAGGCCTGTTCACGTCGAGCTCGAGCACATCGACCGGCGTATCGAGACGCTGTGCGGCCCGCTCGGTCATCCGCCGCACTCGACCGAAGCTCGAAAGCACGATCTCAGCGCCCTCCGCCTGCGCGCGCTGCGCGACGTGGAACGCCATCGAGTCCTTGGTGATGACGCCCGTGATCAGCAGGCGCTTGCCGGCCAGCAGACCGGCCATCAACCGTCGCCCCTGCTGACTGGTTTCATCCCTGGCCCTTGATCACCAGCGAGACGTTGTGGCCGCCGAACGCGAACGAGTTGGAGATCGCAGCCGGTGGCCCGCCGTTTGCGAGCACGAGCTCGCGCGCGGCACCGGGGACGTAGTCCAGGTCAAGTCCGGGCTCGGGCACCTCGTAGTTGAGCGTCGGCGGAATCAGCCGGTCGTTCAGCGCCTGCACGGTCGCGACCGCCTCGATCGCACCGGCGGCACCGAGCAGGTGGCCGGTGGCGGACTTCGTCGAAGAGACCGGGATCTTGTAGGCGTGCTCCCCGAGCGCCAGTTTCAGAGCGGCTGTCTCGGCGGCGTCGTTGAGCTCCGTCGAGGTGCCGTGGGCGTTCACGTAGCTGATCTCGGCAGGCGTCAGTCCGGCGTCCTGCAGCGCCAGCGTGATCGCCTGCGCGGCTGGGCGGCCTGTCGGCTCGGGCGCGGTGAGATGGTGTGCGTCGGAGGTGGAACCGTAGCCCGCGACCTCACCGAGGATCTTGGCACCGCGGGCCTTGGCACGCTCGTACTCCTCGAGGACCAGCACGCCCGCGCCCTCACCCATGATGAAGCCGTCGCGGCGAGCATCGAACGGGCAGGACATCCCGACCTTCGACAACGCCGACATCGTGTTGAAGGAGCCGAAGCCGAAGTCCGTCAGAGTGGCCTCGGCGCCGCCGGTGACCACCGCATCGGCGTCGCCGTACTGAATCATGCGTGCCGCGAGGCCGATCGCGTGTCCGCTCGAGGCGCAGGCGGACGCGACCGCGAATGCCTGGCCCTGAATTCCGTGACGCATCGACACGGCAGCGGCGGCGGCATTCGGCATGTACATCGGGATGCCGAGCGGCGAGATCCGCATCGGCCCCTTCTCGCGCATGACGTCAAGGTTCGTCTGAACGGTGGTGAAGCCGCCGATGCCGGTGGCCATGATCAGCCCGATGCGCATCGGGTCAAATGGCTGCCCGTCGGACCAGCCCGCGTCGGCGATCGCCTCGTCCGCGGCCACAACGGCGAACTGCGCGAAGCGATCGAGCCGCCGGGCCTCCTTGACGGACAGGTAGTCGGCGGGGTCGAAGCTGTCGCAGTAGCCGCCAGCCTGACCGTCGTGCACGCTGACGCCGCTGATCCCTTCCGCCCACCGCTCATGCAGCGGACGCGCGCCCACCCCCAACGGAGTGATGGCACCGATCCCGGTGATTACGACTCGACGCTTGTCAGGCATGGCGCCTCCAGTCTGGTTCCAAGGCCCTAATTGGCGCGCTCGGTGATCAGGTCGACGGCGTCGCCGACGGTCTTCAGCTCCTTCATGTCCTCGCCCTTGAGCACCACGCCGTACTCGTCCTCGACGATCTGGGCGAGCTCGACGAGATCCAGGGAGTCGATGTCAAGGTCCTCGAACGTCGCCTCCGGAGTGATCTCGCTCGCATCGGGGCCGAAGCTGGCGAGCGCCTCGACGACGCGCTCCTGCACCTGCTCCTTGGTTACTGCACTCATTGAAGTGTCCTCTTTCCTAGTTTTTCAGCAGCCGCGACCGTCAGGCGGCCAGGCCGCCGTCGACTGTAAGCACCGCGCCGGTCACGTACGCCGCCTGCTGCGACACGAGGAAGCGTACGCAAGCCGCGACTTCAGCGGCAGTCCCGGCCCGCTTGGCTGGGATTGCGTTCAGCAACTCGGGGCTCATCAGCTCGGCCGTCATGTCGGTCGCGATGAACCCGGGAGCTACGGCGTTGATTGTGACGCCGCGCCGTGCGACCTCCACCGCCGCCGTGCGCGTGAACTGCACCAGGCCCGCCTTGGCTGCGGCGTAATTTGCCTGCCCGGGATTGGCGCGCAGAGCGCTTACCGACGCGATGTTCACGATCCTGCCCGTCCGTGCCCGCATCATTCCCTTCAGCGCGCGCCGGGTGAACCGGAACGCCGCCGTGAGATTGGTATCGATCACGGTCTCCCACTCCTCGTCGGTGAGCGACGGGGTGAGGTTGTCGCGGGTGACCCCGGCGTTGTTGACAAGCGCGAGCACCGGCCCGCCGAGCTCGCGCTCGGCGGCCTCGAACAGCTGATCGGGTGCCGCAGGATCGGTGACGTTCGCCTGGATCGCGATGGCCCGCCCACCTGCTGCTTCGATCTCGGACACGACCTGCGCAGCGGCCTCCGCAGCCTGAGTTGAAGTTCACGGCGACGGGCCAGCCATCTGCCGCCAATCCGGTCGCGATCGCAGCGCCGATCCCGCGCGAGCCACCGGTCACGAGCGCGCAGCCTGCGGGCGGCCAACTTTCGCGTGCGGTCGAGTCCGCCTCAGGCACTCACCAGCTCCACGTCCTTGAGCGTGCGCTTGGCCAGGCCGGTGAGGACCTTCCCGGGACCAACCTCGACGAACCGGTTCACGCCGCGCTCGTTCAGAGCGAGCAGCAGTTCCCGCCAGCGCACGGGCCCCGTCAGCGCCTGCGCCAGCCGGGCGCGCACGTCGTCGAACGGCTCGGCGGTGACAGCGGAGATCACGGTGCTGTTGGCACGCCCGAGCTCCACGCGATCGAGGGCGCGCTCGAAGTCTGGCACGGCCGAGGCCATCATCGGCGAGTGGAACGCTCCGGTCACCGGGAGGATCTTCGCGCGCAGACCGAGTTCGCGCGCGGTCGCCTCGGCTGCCGGCAGCGCCGACCGCGGACCCGAGAGGACGACCTGCTGGGGCGAGTTGTCGTTTGCGATCGAAAGCCCATGAGGGGCGGCTACTTCCTCGGCTCGCTCTGCCGCCTCGGCGCCGCCCACCGCGATCATGCCGCCGTCGCCGGCGGTCTCCCCCGCCTGCTGCATCAATCTCCCGCGCAGCGCGACCAGCTCCAGCCCGGAACGCTCGCTGAGCACGCCCGCGGCGACCAGCGCTCCGAGCTCACCCATGGAGTGCCCGGCAGTGAATTCGTACGTTGGACGCCCCATCTGGCACCAGCCCGCGATGCTCGCGCAGAAGATCGCAGGTTGCGCGTAGGCGGTGCCGTCGTCGACCCGCAGGAACGGATCGTCGCCGACTACCTCGATTGCAAGCTTGAGTAGATCTGGGCGTACGCGAGCGACCTGCTCGCGCATCTCAGGCGTTTGGCTGCCCTGCCCCGGAAACAGAAGTGCTGTGGCCATATCCCCTACCGTACGCATCCGCGCGGTTTCGGGTACACCCGGTCTCGGCCCCATCCCCCGGTCGGGGGGCGTTTACGCCGCGGGCCGAAGCGGAACGACGTTGGCCGGCCGCGCCCCGCCGCTCTGACGGGCGAACTGCTTTGCCAACCAGTCCAGCGCCACTGGCCCGCCGGCCACAGCGCCGCTGATGTGGTCAAAGCCGCCTCGCGTTATGTGCAGGCTCGACTCCACGCCCAGCGCGCGCCAGTCCTCGAGCAGCTGCTCGGAATGCTCGAAGGCGACGATCTGGTCGTGGCGCGCGTGGTGAAGCAGCACCGGCACCGCCGGCGCAATCGCGCCAAGGCGGTTCTCCCGCAGCCGCGCGCGCCAATGCGGCAGCTCGAGCACGTTGGGATCGGTCAGACGAGCAACGCGCGCGAACCGCGGTCCGCGGATCGCCGCTTGCAGGATGTTGCTGCGGCGCAATGCCGCCACTGTCTCGCGCCCACGCCCGACCAGATAGGACTCGAACTCGAGGTCGGGGTAGGCGGCCGCGTAGCCGATTGCGCCATAGGCGACGAAGAACGAGAAGAAGCTGCCATCAAGCGTCGGGCCGGCGAGCTCGACGTCTGCCGCTGCCGCACCGGCCGCGATACCGGCGAGCTCGAGCTCAGGCGCGTACGACGTATGCAGTTGCGCCGCCCAGGCGGCGGCGGTGCCACCTTCGGAGTAGCCCATGACAGCGGCGGGCCCGTTCTCGGGCAGCTCCGCGGGTGCCAGCTGGCGTGCCGCGCGGATCGCGTCGAGCACGTTGCAGCCGAGCGCGCGCCCGACCATGTAGACGTGGTCACCGGCGGTGCCAAGACCCTGATAGTCGGTCACCACCGTGGCGTATCCGCGGGCGAGAATCAGCGCCATCAGGCCGGCCTCCCAGTCGCGGCCGGTTGACAGCAACCGCGACGGGGCGGCATCGTCGCCGATCCCGTGCGTTCCGATCGCGTAGGCGACGAGCGGCACCGCGCGCTTGCCGGGCGCGCCTGCCGGCAGCAGCAAAGTGCCGGACACCACGGTCGGCTCGCCGATCGCTCCGGTCGAGCGGTACAGGATGCGCCAGGCGCGGGCGCGCAGGCGAACACCGGGCGCCAGGTAGGCATGCATCGGCTCGGCGCGGATCAAATCCCCCGGGGCGAGCGCCTCGAGACCCGCCGGGGTCTCGTAGAAGTCCGGGCTCCAGTGAACCCGTCGACGCGGTGCGGAGAGCAGCGCCAGATGCGAGCCAGTGCTGCGGACGCGCTGAGGCGTGCGCACCACCTGCTCCCCTGTCGTCAGGGCAATTCCTCCCGCGGCGCGCGCGATATCGACCACACTCATGGCTTCTCTCTCTCCCACTTCGCCATGCCCGGGTAATCGACGTGCGCAGCGAATAAGTGAGTCCCACTCGAAGGCTACATCCGCCAGGGGACAAAATTGTTAAGACACGCCTGAAAACGGTGTGGTCAGCGTGTTAGGGCAGTCTCGCCGATCGGGAAGTCTCGCCGGATCGAGTAGAGAGTCGTGCGTTCCGCCGCCGGGCGTCCGGCCGAGTGCGCCGCTGCGATCAGGTCCTCGGGGTCGAGTTTTACGCCGTGGTAACTGCCGGCCAGGCGGCTGATCGACTCCTCCATCAGGGTCCCGCCGAGGTCGTTGACTCCCCACCTGAGCGCCTCGGTGGCTGCCTCAAGGCCCATCTTGACCCAGCTCGCCTGGACGTTGGGGATCGTCTGCCCGAGGGCCAGGCGGAAGGCGGCGGTGTGCTTGAGGTTCTCCTCGGGCGTGATCTCCTCGATGCCGTGGGTGCGGCCGAGCAGAGTCTGAAACGGGATGAAAGACAGCGGCACGAACTCGGTGATGCCCCCGGTGCGCTCCTGCAAGGCGCGTACGACGCGCATGTGCTCGGCGAGCTCCCATGGCTCCTCGATGTGCCCGAACATCACCGTTGCCGTGGACCGCAGGCCGGCACGGTGCGAGGCCTCGATGATCTCGACCCAGCGGGCCACCGGCAGCTTGTTGGGTGAGATCCGCTCGCGCACGCCGTCGTGTAGGACCTCCGCGGCGGTGCCGGGGGTCGAGCCGAGGCCGGCGTCGCGCAACCGCGCGAACACCTCCGCCGGCGGCAGCCCGGAGATGTCACACATGTGCGCGATCTCCATCGGCGAGTAGGCGTGCAGGTGCAGGTTCGGTGCGCACTGCTTGGCGAAGCGCAGCCAGTGCAAATACGACTCGAGCGTCCAATCCGGATGGATGCCCGATTGGATGCAGAGCTCGGTGGCCCCGAACTCGATTGCCTCGGCGATCCGCCGCGCAAAGTCATCCTCGGAGTGCTCGTAGGCATCGGGCGAACGCTTTCCCTGGCCAAAGCCGCAGAAGGCGCAGCCGACGATGCAGACGTTGGACACGTTGATGTTGCGGTTGACGACGAACGTGACGGTCTCCCCGGCGAGCTCCGAGCGCAGGCTGTCCGCCGCGGCGCGCATCTCCTCGATCACCTCGGGGCGCTGCTCGGCAAACAGCGCAGTCAGCTCCTCAGAGTTCAGCTCCTGGCCACGCGCTCCCTTGGTCGATCGCCCGGCCGGCGACGTCAGGCCCGACCGTCACCTCGCCACGGCGACCGGAACCTCGCCGCGGGATGAACGACCAGAAGTCGTTCTTCACCAGGTCAAGTACACCACTGGGCCATCCACTCCGGATCGATGAACTCGGAGTAGACGCAGAGCCGCTCGGACAGCGCGTAGCCGTCCTCCGCGAGCCGCTTGCGCACCTGCGCAGGCGACGGGAACGGATGCTCGGGGCTGATGTGGTCGCCGTTGGCACTCAGGCCCCCGAGGTCCGTGGCGCCGGCGGCGACCAGCTCCGGCCACCAGTCCGATAGGTTCGGCGGCACCTGCACGCCCACGCCTGGCATGAGCTCACGAGTCCGCGCGATCAGCTCCTTCAAGTCCTCGATCGTCACTGAGCTCGCCCAAGCAGGTGCATCAACAGCGGGACCGTGGTGGCCGGGGGCGGGTGGGTGGGAACTAATTCCCGTGCGCCAGTACTCGGCTGCTGCATCGGTTGCGATCTCCGCCGGTTCCTGCCCGTAATAGCTCTGATGCGGGACGAAATTCTGGATGATGATCTCCTGGAGGTGACCGAACTCAGCGTGGACTGCAGCCAGCGCGTCCAGCGCCGCAAGGCGATCCTCGCGGCTCTCCCCGATTCCCACCAGGATCCCGCTGGTGAACGGGATCTTCAGCGCGCCCGCGGCTCTGATCGTGTCCAACCGCCTGGCCGGATGCTTGGTCGGAGATCCCTGGTGAGCGACCAGATCGGGATTCACGGACTCCAGCATCAGCCCCTGAGAGGCCGTCACCTCGCGCAGCCGCGCCAGATCATCGCGATCGAGCACGCCGAGGTTGGTGTGCGGCAAGAGACCACGCCCCAGCGCCTGCTCGCAGACCCACACCACATAAGCCACGAAATCCGCGAAGCCGAGCTCGGCCAGCTTTGCCCGAACCCCGGCGTTCACCTCCGGGTGCTCGCCCGTCAGCACCAAGAGCTCCTTGGCACGGTGTCTCGTGACGGCACGATCGAGTAGCTCGAGCACCTCATCGGGCTCGTGCAGATGCGCCTTGTGCGTGGCAAAAGCGCAGTACTTGCAATAGCAACGACACGTCCGCGAGAGCGAGAGCGTGACGTTCCTCGAGAATGTGACGCGGCGTCGCACTGGTCTCCCAATCTTACGGAGTGCCTATCCTCGGCTCGCCATGACCAGATTTCGTACCACGTTCGCCGCGTCGCTCGCGGCCCTCGCGCTGATCGCCTACCTCGCGAGCTCCAAGTCGCCGGTCGCCCATGCGGCCGCCCACCAGACGCCCACCGCGTCGCTGATGCTCGACTTCACCCCGAATGCGATCCACACCGGGATCTACACCGCGATCGCGCGACATTACGACCGTCAGAACGGCATCAATCTTCAGGTACGGATACCGGGCGCGAGCACCGACGCGATCTCCCTCCTGACGGCCGGTAGGGTCAACTTCGCGGTCCTCGACATCCATGACCTGGCGATCGCCGACGCGCAGGGGCGCAAGCTTGTGGGAATCATGGCCCTCGAGCAACGCCCGCTGGCCTCGGTGATCGCGCAGCCGCGCTTCAGCAGCCCGAAGCAGCTGGATGGTCAGACGATCGGGGTCACCGGTGACCCCAGCGATCTGGCGGTCCTCCGCTCCGTGGTTGCCGGCGCCGGCGGCAAGCCGGCCACGCTGAAGACGATCACGATTGGGTACAACGCCGTACCCGACCTGATCTCGGGCAAGGTTGCAGCGGCCACGGCGTTCTGGAACGACGAGGGCGTGCAACTCTCCCACCAGAAGCCGCCCTTCCACGTCTTCCGCGTCGAGAACTTCGGCGCCCCGTCCTATCCCGAGCTAGTCGTCACGACGACCGCCGGGCTGCTGAGGCGCGACCCCGGACTGGCCCGCGGCGTGGTGCACACGCTCGTTGACGGGTACTCGTACGTACTTCAACATCCCCTGGAGGGCGAGAACTACCTGGAGTCACAGGTCAGCGGGCTGTCCAAGCAGGCAGTCAGCCAGCAGCTCGCGGCAGAGCTTCCTGCATTCCTACCCGCCGGCGGCGGCGCCTACGGCTCGCTCGACCCGTCGGTGCTGAACGCCTGGGCGAAGTGGGAGACCAGGTTCGGCATCGTCAAGAAGACGCCGAACGTCGCAAAGATGTTCGACCGGGCCTGCCTGCCGAAGTAGCTACTGCGCGCGGAGTTTGCGGAACTCTTCGCGGACGGACTCTGTACGGCCCCACATCTGCTCGGTCTCGACCCGCCCGGTGCGCGTCTCCCGCAGGGCCAGCTCGCCGCTGATCCCGGCGTCGTCGAGCAGTTTCAGCGCCGCGTGCACGGCGGGCACCGAGGAGGCGTGACCGAAGCGGTGTGCCACCAGCAGGCGCCAGTGCCAGTCGTGCTTCGAGTACGGCTGCGCATTGCAGGTCACGAGCAGGTCGAGGCTTCGACGTAGCGGCGCTCGTCGAAGATCCGCAGATCCAGCTCCATGTCGGTCCAGTCGTCAGGGAGCGACTCGACGATCTCCGTGAAAGTGTCGGCCAGAGCCATCGCGCGGAACAGTAGCGAGCCGCCCCGCGAGCCGCGTCATGGCATATGCCACCCTTATCTGCAATGAGCGCAACGACGGACTTCGAGGCCGACTACGCGACCGTCACTGAGGCGGTCGGCCTGCTCGACCGCTCGGAGCGGGGCAAGCTCGCGCTCACCGGCAAGGATGCCAAGGATTTCCTCCAAGGCCAGGTGACCCAGGACATCGTCGGACTCGAGCCCGGGCACGGCGCGTACGCAGCCTTCCTAACGCCGAAGGGAAAGATGCTCGGCGACCTGCGCGTGCTCGACGCTGACGCCGAGCTGCTGCTGGACACCGAGCGCACGGCGCTGCAGTCGCTGTTCAACATGATCCGGCGCTACTCATTGGGCTACGAGGTCGAACTGCACAAGCGCACGGTGGAGTGCGGTTTGCTTTCGCTCATCGGCCCGCTGGCCAATGAGCTCGTGACGCGCGCCGGAGTGACGCTCGGGCCGGCTGAGCACGACCATGCCGCGACCGGACTCGGAGGCGCCGAGGTACGCGCCATCCGTACCGACGTGGGCATCGACGTTCTCTTCGCCGCCGGCGACCTCGCGCCGGTCCGCGCCGCCCTGCTGGAGGCAGGAGCGGTCGAGGTCGGCGAGCGGGCGGCCGACGCTGTGCGGGTCGAATCAGGTCGTCCGCGCTACGGCATCGACCTCGACGAGTCGGTGATCCCGCAGGAGGCCGGCCTGAACGAGCGCGCGGTTTCGTTCACCAAGGGCTGTTACGTGGGCCAGGAGACGGTCGCACGCCTCTTCTACAAGGGCAAGCCGAACCGCGAGCTGCGCGGACTTCGCTCGGCGGAGTTGCTGCCGCTCGGAACCGAACTGGCGCTCGACGAGCGGACGGTCGGAACGGTGACGAGCTCAATCGAGTCGCCACGCCTTGGCCCAATCGCGCTGGCACTGGTGCGGCGGGAGGCGGCGATCGGCGCAATCGTGCGCGCCGGCGACGGCCACGAGGCCGTCGTTTCCGGCCTGCCGTTCGATTAGGCGCCGACCATCTGACATTAATCAGACCTAACGAACTGTTAGGCCGCGGCGACCGTAGCGCGGCGTACCATCGTTGTTGTCCAAGAGGAGAAGGAGCCGCTCGTGACAACGATCGCCCCCGACACTGAAAAGCTGCGCGAACTTGACGACGAGACTCGTCGCGCATGGAACGAGTACTACGACAGCGTCCAGGATTTGACCGGCGAGGAGTACGAGCAGGTCGAACTGGACGCCTGGGAAACGCTTCAAGATGAGCTGCGCCGGATCGAGCGGCGCCGCAGTCTGCTGAGCGTTACCCCTGACTGAGCCTGTGCGCCAGCGGACGTGTGCAGCGTTGTTGCTGTGCGCTCCGCTGGTCGCCGGTTGCGGTGCTGTCACGCGGATCAGGTTCGCCGGGAATTCGCGCCCCGCCTCGCCGGTCGACGTGAGCGTGTGGTCGGGCCCACAGGGGGTCCGGCTTGACCCGAGTCGCGTCACTCCCGGACCGGTGCTCTTCAACATCACCAACCAGAGCGGCCGCCCTCAACGGTTCGCGGTGTGGGCGCAGAGCGGACGGCTGCTGACGCAGACACCGGTGATCGCCACAGGGCAGACCGGTCAGGTAAAAGCAACCCTCAGAGGGTCCGCGGCCGCGGTCGCCACCTCGACCAGGACCGCGGGCGGCGACTACGTCGGTTTCTCCGCCCGCTCCACGAGGCTGAGCATCTCAGGCCGCCCGCGCACCGGCGACGACGAGCTGATGCAACCCTGATCTCAGGGTTCCCGACCAAACGCGGTCAGGAGCTGACCCCGATGTCGCGAGCCGGCCGAGGGCACTTGGTACAAAGTCCATATGGCCACGGCGACCGAGCGCAGGCAGCGTCTGATCACCGACGAGAACAGCCGCTGGTGGACGCTCGGCGCGATGTGCTTCGCGCTGTTCATGCTGATGCTGGACAACACGGTCGTGAACGTCGCGCTGCCTTCGATCCAGCGCGACCTGAACGCCAGCCTGTCCTCGCTCGAGTGGACGGTCAACGCCTACACGCTCACCTTGGCCGTGCTGATGATCACATGCGGCAGGCTCGGGGACATCTTCGGCCGCCGCCGGCTGTTCCTGATCGGCGTGAGCGTGTTCGGGATCGCGAGCCTGGTGATCGGCTTCTCTCCCAACGACACGGTGCTGATCGCGTTCCGAGCTGTTCAGGGCGTCGGCGCCGCCTGCATGATGCCGGCAAGCCTCGCAATCATCACCCAGGCCTTCCCGCCGCACCAGCGCGGCATGGCGATCGGTACCTGGGCCGGCATCAGCGCGCTCGCGCTGGCGATCGGCCCCGTACTCGGCGGCTTCCTGACCGAGTACGTGAGCTGGCGCGCGATCTTCTTCATCAACCCCCCGATCGCCGTGATCGCGATCGCGGTGACGCTGTTCGCGACGCACGAGAGCCGTGACGAGACGGTCGATCGCACGGTCGACTACCGCGGGATCGCACTGCTGACGGTTGGTCTCACCGCTCTGGTCCTGTCGCTGATCGAGGGCAACAGCTGGCACTGGGGATCGCCGCGGATCATCGCCCTGTGGATCATCGCTGCGGTCGCGCTGGTGCTGTTCGTCGTGACCGAGGCGCGCGTGCGCGTGCCGATGCTCGACCTCGCGTTCTTCCGCAACCGCACCTCGGTCGGAGTGAACCTCGTCGGCTTCATCGTCAGCTTTGCGCTGTTTGCGCAGTTCTTCTTCCTCACGCTCTACATGCAGAACGTGCTGCATCTCTCACCGCTGCAGACCGGCATCCGCTTCCTGCCGACGACCGTCGTCCTGGTGGTGATGGGCCCCGTATCAGGCCGGCTGACCGACAGGATCGGGCCGCGGCCGCTGATGACCGTGGGCACGCTGATCGTTGCGGTCTCGATCTACATCGAGAGTCGCATCACCGTGGGCAGCGGCTACCTGACGCTGTTGCCCGGCTTCATCCTGATGGGCTTCGGCATGGGTCTCGTGATGTCGCCGATGACCACGGCGGCGATGAACGCCGTCGACCGCAGCAAGGCCGGAGCGGCGTCCGGTGTGCTCTCGATGAGCCGCATGGTCGGCAGCACGTTCGGCGTCGCAGTGATGGGCGCGATCGTCACAACGATCGGCGGATCGAAGCTCGACCAGAGCCTTCCACACGTGCCGGAAGCGCAGCGCAGCGAGATCGTGAGCGCGCTGGGCAGCGGCGGCGCTCCCGCCGGGCATAGATCGCCGGAGATCATCAGCGCGGTCGAGCACGCCTTCGTATCGGCGCTCAGCACCGGGTTCGTGGTGGGGGCACTGGTGGCACTTGGGGCGTCGGTGGTCGCCTGGATGTTGATCGACCAGAGGGTCGCCGCACCCGAGCCGGAAGCGGACGTTCCCGTCGCGACCTGAGCCAACGGCTCAGGGTAAGATCACCTCCGATGGCCAAAGGTGTGATGCACGTCCAGTGGTACGCGACCGTGTTCCGGGGCAACCTGTTTGCCGAAGCGGTTGCCGAGTGGGCGGGCCCAGCCTCACTCGAGTACGGCGCCACGCGCTATACGGTGCAGCGCTCACAGGACGACGCGTACAGGATCCTTCAGCAGGTCTGGTTCGACTCCAAGGATGACTGGTACCGCTATTGGGAGGGTCCGGAGATGCGCGAGTTCCGCGCCCGCTACTCCGGGAAGTACCAGATCCCGATCACCTACGTCTGGCACGACGAGTATGCAGCGGGCGGTGAGCTCCCGGAGACCGTCACGCCCGCCGACCTCAATCCCGAGCCGCAGCCGACCCCGCCCTACGCGGGCGCCTAGCACGCGCGCCGGACCGGGCGCGCAGGCCCGCGAGCGTCGTCAAGCACAGAGCCGTGACGACCAACGTCGGAAACCAGTTGCCGAGCGCCTTGGCGCTCGCACCGCTGCCGGCGGCACCGATTATCTGACCAGCCGCCCAGGCGAGATTCATCAACGCGGCAGCGTGGGCCTGATCGAGAGCGTGGGCTTCCGCAACATCCGAGACCAGTGCCATCACCGGCGCCCAGAAGACGCCGAGCGCGGTTGAGGTGAGGACGATCAGCAGCGCCAGCACGGGCGCGCTGGTCGGCAGTGAGAAGCAAGCGATGCCAGCAGCCACGGCGACCAACCCGCCGCGCAGCGGCAGCGTGCGGCCATGACGGTCGGAGAAGCGCCCCGCCACGGGGGAGATCAGTGCCTCCAGCCCGGCACCGGCGAGGAAGGTCGCCCCGATCACCGCGGCTCCCGCACCCAGATGGTGGAGCTGGAGTGGCCCCAGCACGTTGAAGAGGCCCGAGGCGATCGCCGGCAGCACCATCAGCCACATCGCTCCGGCCAGTGCGGGGCGCCTGAGCGCCCGCAATGCGTCGGCAATCGGCTGCTCGGAGGACTCGCTCTCATCCGCAAGTCCCCAGACCGGGATCAGCAGCAGGACCGCGACCACGGCAAGCCCCGAGAAGAGCGCCGCGCGGCCGGTGACGGTCGCGAGCGCTCCGATCGCCGGCCCGAACAGTGAGCCCGCAATCGCGGTGCCCAACGCGCGTCCCATCACGGCGCCGCGGCGCTGCGCCGGGGTTACGGCCACGATCCAGGCCAGCCCTCCGGCCCATGCGCAGGCTCCACCCACACCCTCGACGAAGCGGGCCAGGTCGAGCCCGGGCGCCGTTCGCAGGAACCCGAACCCCACTGTCGAGATCACCACCAGCACCAGACCCGTGATCAACGCGAAACGTGGACCACGCCGTACCGCCAGCGCTCCCCCGGGCAGCGCCGCGACCAAGGTCCCCGCGGGGTAGGCAGCAATCATGACGCCGGCAGAGAGCTTTGACAGGTGCAGCTGGTGGCTGAGCTCCGGCAGCAACGGCGTGATCACCGCGTAGAACAACGTCTCCAGGAAGATCGCCATGCTGACGAGCAGCACCAGGCGCCGGCTTTGACTCGCGGAGCTCATCGGGTCGATCGGAGTGCCAGCGCCAACCAGAAGCGCCGGTCCGGATCGTCGAGTGCGTCGCCGAACAGCTCGCGCAGACGCGCGAGCCGGTAGCGCGCGGTCTGTGGATGTACGCCGAGCCGCAGCGCCGCCGGGCCGAGGCGGCCCTGCTCGTCGAGCCATGCCGCGAGCGTCGCCCTCAAGCGCTCGCGCGAGCCTGGTGAAAGCTCGTCCAGCGGCGCCAGCAGCGCCGCTGCGAACTCCGCGGCCAGCGCCGGATCCGCCGCCAGAAGCAGCTCGCCCGCATGGTCACGGGCGCTGATCAACGACTCCTCGCAGACCGGCGCGAGCGCGAGCGCCGCTCGCGCTCGCGCGAAGCTCAGCGCCGCGTCGCCCCATGCAACCGTCGTGCCCAGGCCTGCGCGCAGACGTGACTGCCGCACCGCACGCTCGAGCTGCGCACGCCGCCCGGGAGCGTCAGGGTCGGGCACGATCGCGCAGATCACGTCCCCCACGCTCTCAGTGATCGCACCCACCGGGAGTCTCATCGCGTGCTGCCGCCGGCCGTCGCCGCCCTCCTCCTGCTTGAGGTCGGCGCGGATCGCAACCGCCGCGAGCGTGCGCGGCAGCTCCCAGACGGCCTCGCGCGCGGCCGCCTGCACGAGCTTCGGGCTCCGGTGCAGGATCCCGCACCAGCAGGCGCACCAGGCGACGTCTGGCAAGCTCGGTCTCCCCCGCGAGCTGCGTCTGCTCGAGCGCGTAGCCCTCGGCCGACTCCGCCGACAGCACGTCGATGTAGGCGAAGATCGACTCCGCCAGCAGGTAGAGCGTCGCCGGCTCGAGCCCGCTCGCCTCGCCCGCCTCCGCGACGCGCCGCCAGGTCACCCGCGCACCGATGCGGTACGCACTGAGCAACGAGTCGAGACTGCGGCCCGCGCGCATCTCGCCTCTACCCAGACGCCTGTAGACGTCGGAGCGCGGCACCGGACCCGACGCCTCGATCTCGAGCACGAGATGGCTGAGGGCCTCCTCCACGCCGGCGCGCACGCCGATCCCGAAGTCACCCTCCAGCGGACGCTGGTAGGCGGGGACGGTGCCAACCGCCTCGATGATCTCGTCGGCCAGCGCCGGCAGCAGCGGGCGCACCACGGCCGCGACCTTGGGCGGGAGCTCGTGCCAGGGTTGGAGGGGCATATTCATCACAGGGTTACAAATTTCTGGGTCTGGCTAGTGCCTGGCTGTGAAGAAACCCACGCGGCCCTCACTTAAGATGGTCTTGTGACCCGGGCACACAAGCTCGTAAACCTGATCGGGGTCGGCCTGCCACCGGCCGCACTCGTGGCGGCCATCGTGCTGCTCTGGCACCGCGCGGTCGGCCCGCTCGAGCTCGGCGTGATGGCGGCGCTCTACGTGCTAACCGCCTTCGGGGTAACGCTCGGATACCACCGCATGTTCACCCACCGCGCGCTGGACGGCTCCCGGACGCTGCGCGCGATCCTCGCGGTGCTCGGCTCGATGGCCGTCCAGGGCTCCGTCATCACCTGGGTTGCCGATCACAGAAAGCACCATGCCTTCACCGATCAGGAGGGCGATCCGCACTCGCCGCATCTGAGCGGTCCCGGCTTCGTGGGCGCCATCAAAGGCCTATCGCATGCGCATGTCGGCTGGCTGTTTCAGACCGTCGGTCAAGCCGAGCGCGAACGCTTTGCGCCGGACCTGATGAAGGACCGCACCCTGCGCGTGATCGACAAGCTGTTTCTGCTGTGGGTGGCGCTGGGGCTGATCGTGCCGTTCGCGCTCGGCTGGCTGATCGGCGGCAGCCTCGGTGTGGCGCTGGCCACGCTGCTGTGGGCCGGACTGATACGCATCCTCCTGCTGCATCACGTGACCTGGTCGATCAACTCGGTCTGCCACTTCTTCGGCCGCCGCCGGTTCCAGGTCGACGATGAGTCACGCAACGTCTTCTGGCTGGCGCCGTTCTCGATGGGCGAGGCGTGGCACCACAACCACCACGCCTTCCCGACCTCCGCCTTCCACGGCCTGCGTTTCTGGGAACGCGTCAGCGACCCGACGGGCCTGGTCATCGCCCTGCTCGAGAAGCTCGGCCTCGTCTGGAACGTCGTGCGAATCACGCCCGAGCGGCAGGCGGCCAAGCTCGCGGGTGCAGCGGCGGGTCAGCCCTCTTCGAGCGGCGCCATCGTCAAGCCGGCACCGTCGAGACTCACCCAGTAGGTCTCGGCGTCCTCGCGTCCACCGCTCCAGACGATCGCGCAGCCGTTGTTGTGGATGCGATCGGCGAGCCGGTAGCCCTCAGCGAGCGTGACACCGGGGATATACGCAGCGAGCGTCTCAGCGACATGATCGAACGTGTTGTGGTGATCGTTCAGCACCACAACACGCCATTGCCCACCGAGACCGCTGCCAGGCGGGCGGGTACCCGTCTGGGGTAGTTCAACCGTCAGCGACATCGGCGCGCAAGAATACCGCCAATCGGCGAGTTATTACAGACCGCCAGCACGATGCCATGACGTTTGCAAAGCACCGTTCTAAGGCTCCCGCTTGTCCCAGTAACGGCGCAGACCGGCATAGGCCTGGTCCAGCGGCACCGCGGCGAGGAACGAGTCGAAGGCATCCGGGTTCACGGCGGGCCGCAGATCCTGCTCGACCGCTGCCATCCAGCCGTCGCGGTCCTCTGATCGCGCCGACTCGGCCCAGCGGTCGAGGCGCTCGCTGAGCTCATCGAGCTGCCGATCAGGATCAGCGTGCGCGCCGAAGTGGGTGATCGCAAGGCGCTCAGGACGCCAGTCGCGGATCAGCTCGATCGAGCGGTGCCAGGCCTCGAGGTCGATGTCCGGCGGCGGCGTGGGCGGAAGCGTCGGCAACCCCGGCTCGATGCGGACGCCACCTGCGTCACCGACGAAGGCTGTGCCCTCATGCAGGTAACAGACGTGGTGCTTGGCGTGGCCCGGCGTATAGGCCACCTCGAACGTGTCCCCGCCGATGTTGAGCGTCTCGCCGCCGAAGAGATCGTGCACCCGTTCGCCGGGGACGGGCACGAACTCGCCCCAGGTCGCGAGCATGTTGTCCTCACCGTAGAGCCGTGCGGCGCTCGCCCACAGGCGCGACGGATCGATCAAGTGCGGGGCGCCAAGCTCGTGCACGTACACCTCGACATCCGGGAACCTCTGCATCAGCGTCCCGGTGCCACCGGCGTGGTCGAAGTGGATGTGCGTCAGCAGGATCGCCTGCGGCTGCCAGCCGTCAAGCTCCGCCAGGACCCGCTCGAGTGAGAGCGTCGGCCCGGGATCGATCAGAACCTGACCGACCTGCCAGCAGCAGATCCAGCGACGCCGCCCCAGATGGAGCGTGTCAATGGCTCGCATTCAGTTCGTCGAAGCCGGAGACCGGCGCATCGCCGTAGCCGAGCTCACCCTCGCGCGAGTCTCCCTGGCCGATTCCCGCCCTGCCTCCGGCATCCCGCCCGCCCCTCGCCTGGGGCTGGTTCGCTGTCGCTCGGGAAGCGCTCGGCGGCGAGGTCTGCGAGCTGATCGAGCTGCCGCGCGAGGTCCCTCGCGTCGGCCACGATCCGCTCACGCTCGCCCCAGATCCTGTCGGTGTCGAGGTCGAGCTCGTGGAGTCGCTGCTCGGCGACGGCTGTCACATGCGCTGCCTCACGCGCAGCACGGTCACGGTGCTCGTCAGCCTCCTGCTTTGCTGCGGCGACGATGTCGTCAGCCGTGTCATGGGCCTGCTTGAGAACGCCGGCAACCTCGTCGCCGACGCGCTCGAGCGCGCTCCGCACGGCCGCGTCCGGAGTCTGGTTCCTGGTCTGCAGCTCCCGGATCTCGCGTTGCAGCTGAACCACATAGGCGTCGACCTGATCGCGGTCGTACCCTCGTCTCGCGGGCCTGAACAGGCCCTCCCCGCTCCTCGTCAGCTCTTCGCTCATCGCGTGAAGGCTAACCGCTGTGTCCACAGAATGAGAGCGTCGTTCAAAACTGGAGCGATCCGCGCACAAACTGGCTGCAAATCATGGACGCGGATCATTGCCCTGCGGGCCCTAATATCGGGGTAGCTGATGATGGTGTCCGAACCACTGCTTGACGGCCACGGCCGTCGCATCGCTGATCTGCGCGTGTCGGTTACCGATCGCTGCAACTTTCGCTGCCAGTACTGCATGCCGGCGGATGGTCTGCCCTGGCTCGAGCGCGCAGAGGTGCTGCGCTTCGAGGAGATCGCACGCCTCGTCGCATTGTTTGCCGGTATGGGCGTTCATGACCTGCGTCTGACCGGCGGCGAACCGCTGGTGCGCCGCGAGTTTCCGCAGCTGGTTTCGATGCTGTCCACGATCGATGGCATCCAGGACCTGGCGATCACCACCAACGGCTTCCTGCTCGAGCGCGACGCCGCCGCGCTGATCGCCGCCGGCGACGCAGCGCGTGGCGGAGCCAGCGGACTCCGCTTCAACGTGTCGATCGACTCGCTGCAGCGCGACCGCTTCTATGCGCTAACGCGCCGCGACGCACTGGATCAGGTGCTGCGCGGGCTCGCATGTCTCGCTAGCTTCCCGCAGGCCCATCCGATCAAGGTCAACGCCGTGGCGCTGCGGGGCTTCACAGAGGATGAGGTGCCGGCCTTCGTGAAGCTCGCTCGCGACAGCGCCTACGAGGTGCGCTTCATCGAGTTCATGCCGCTTGACGCCGACCGCGCGTGGACATCTGATCAAGTGCTCACGGGAGCGGAGCTGCACGCGATGATCGACGCGCTCGAGCCGCTCGAGCCGCTCGAGCGCGAGCCGAGCGCCACCGCGCGCGTCTACCGCTTCGCCGACGGCCAGGGACGGATCGGCTTCATCAACCCGGTCTCCGAACCGTTCTGCGCCGACTGCAACCGGATCCGGCTGACCGCCGACGGACGTCTGCGCACCTGCCTGTTCTCACTGAACGAGACCGACCTGCGCGGGCCCCTGCGTGACGGCGCTGACGATCACGAGCTGGAGCGAATCATTCGCGAAGCCGTCTGGCGCAAGGAGCTCAAGCACCACATCGGCGAGCCCGGCTTCGTCCAGCCTGACAGGACGATGTCAGCAATCGGAGGCTGAGACACCTTCTTCGGTGTAACAGAGATTCGCTTAACCGAGACTCAACCTCGGATGGGGAAGATTCTCGGTAGATCGACGTCCTTGTAGTCAGCTGATGGTTCTACTCCTGCTCTTCGCGCTGCTGGCCGGCGCGGGTACCGCGATCACTCCGTGTGTGCTGCCGGTGTTGCCGGCGCTGCTGGCCGCGAGCGCAGCGGGCGGACGACGCCGCCCGCTCGGGATCGTTCTTGGGCTTGCACTGACGTTCACGATCACGATCGTCGCACTCGCAAAGCTGGTCAGTGGCGTGGGCCTGGCGAGCGGCGCGACTCGCACGCTGTCTATCGTCGTGCTGATCGGCTTCGGGCTCGTCCTGCTGATCCCGCAGGCTGCGCAGCGCGTACAGGCGCCGCTTTCCAGGCTGGCGCGGTTCGGACCCAAGACCCGCGGGGACGGCTTCTGGTCGGGTCTCGGTGTCGGCGCCGCGCTCGGCTTCGTCTGCGCCCCGTGCGCCGGCCCGATTCTCGCTGCGGTCGTATCGGTGAGCGCCACGAGTGGCCCGACCGTGCAGGTGGTGTCGATCGCGATCGCTTACGTGCTCGGCCTCTCAGCCGTGATGCTGGTCTACGCGTTCGGCGGGCGAGCGGTCCTCGGTCGCATCAGGCGTGCCGCCAGGGGCGAGATCGTCGAGCGGCTGCTGGCGGTCGTGCTGCTCGCGACCGGGGTGGCGATGATCTTCAACCTGGACGTCAGCTTCGAGGACTTCCTCGCGAAAAACACAGCCAGCCTGCCGGGATTCCTGACGGATCCGACCGCGGCACTCGAGACGTCGAACTCGGTGCAGAACAAGCTCGCCGCGCTGCGGCCGACATCGAAGTTCGTCAAGCGCGCCCGCGCAGCGAGCGGGACAGAAGTGGCGCTGTCACTGCCGAAACTCGGCCGCGCGCCCAACTTCACCGACACCCAGGACTGGTTCAACACCCCCGGCGACCGCCCACTGTCGATCGCCGGTCTTCGCGGCCACGTGGTGCTCGTCGACTTCTGGACCTATACCTGCATCAACTGCATCCGCACACTGCCGTACGTCGAAGGCCTCTACAAGCATTACCACCGCTATGGCCTCGACATCGTCGGCGTGGAGACGCCGGAGTTCACTTTCGAGCAGGAGGCCGGCAACGTCCGGCAGGCGATCGCCAGCGACGGCATCACCTATCCGGTGGTCCAGGACAACCGCTACGGGACCTGGGATGCGTACGGCAATCAGTATTGGCCGGCCGAGTACTACATCGACGCGACCGGCGAGGTACGCGACTACAAATTCGGCGAGGGTGGATACGCCCACGACGAACAGGTGGTGCGTGAGCTGCTGCGGGCAGCGGGGGCCAAGCACCTGCCGCCGCGGATGACTGCCAAGGCGGAGACCCCCTCCAAGCACATCGGTACGGACGAGACCTACCTGAACCCACAGCGGCAGGTCGGTTTCGTCGAGCCGCTGGAGACGGGCGTGCATTCATATACCGCGTCGTCCGATCTCCCGCTCGACGAGTGGTCGCTGAACGGCAGCTGGAAGGTCGGCGCACAGTCGATCACGCCGGCTGCAGCGAGCGGGACGGTGAGTGGCGACGTGCAGGCACGCGACGTCTACCTGGTGATGACCTCATCTGGTAACAGCCCGCGACGCGGGCGGGTGCTGATCGACGGCAAGCCGATCGCTGCCGCGGACCGCGGCAGCGACGTCTCGAGCGGCGGCTACTTCACCGTTACGGGGGAGCGGCTCTACAGCCTCGTCAAGCTGCGGGGTGACGCGAGCTTCATGATCACCGTGCAGCTCCCACGCGGCATCCATGCCTACGACTTCACCTTCGGATAGAGCTCACGCACGCACCGATCGGCGTTGGTCCAGCATCCCTGCCGCCAACAGCAGGTCGTCGGGTGTGTTGACGTCGAACAGCTCGACCTCATCCTCGACTTCGAAGAGTCGCGGCTGCAGCGTCCGCACGATCTCCTCGAGCGGCGCCAGGTCGTGTGCCGCCTGTGCGAGCAGCGGTGCCGCGGTGGGCGAGTAGCACCCAACCAGCGGTCGTGCATCGCCGTGGCAGGACGCGATCACGGCCGGCTGGCCCTCACTGCCGGCATTTGCGAGCGAGCTCAGCAGCGCGGAGGAGATGAAGGGCATGTCCACCGGGCAGACCAGCACCGGGCGTCCGCCCGCCAGAGCGAGCGCCTCGGATATGCCGAACAGCGGGTGCGCCGGCTCATCCGGCTCGACCCAGACCATCGCCCCCTCCAACTGCGTCAACACCATCTGTGGCTTGGTGATGATCGCGATGTCGGTGAGAACTGCGCGCATCGCGCGCAGCGGGTAGTGCAGCAGCGGCTCGCCGTGGAGCGCGACGTTCGGCTTGCCGCCGCCGATCCGCGTACCAGGGCCTCCGGCCAGGATCAGGCCCACCGGCGGGCCGCTTCTGTTTATCCGGGAGCGCATGACTAGAATCGAGCCAATGGAGGGCTCAACTGAGGTCCGGAGCTGGCTCCGCTGCTATCGCTGCTGGTCTCAGAATCTCGAGGTGCAGCTCCACTACGAGGGCATTCATCGGATCGATCCCGAGACGGGCGAGCGCACGGACGTCGTCGACGAGATGCAGGAGGCGGTCGTGCAGTGCCTCGAGTGCATGCACGACCAGCCGCACCTCGGCTTCCACAACGGGCGTGTCGAGCCGATCGAGGATCGCTGGGAGCGGATGATCACCGGGACGCCGTGGATCGCGTCGTGCACGGTGACGGTGGACGCCGACGACGTCGAGACCTGCTCCGGTCCGGATGCCGGCGACTCGCTCTCCTACGCCGCCTTTGGCGACCACGGAACGCGCGAGTTCTTCACGCACGTCCGATTCCACAAGCACGACGAGGACCGAATCGTCGTGCATCTGCTCGTCGAGCTCTATGCCCGCACCGCCGAGGAGGCCACCGAGGTGCTCGAGGAGGCGGCCCGCGGAACGCTCGCGATCACGTCGCTTGCGGAGGAGTCGCGTCCTCCCGCGTCGACCGGTCGTAGCACGCACTGACGCCCCCCGCCGTCGGCGGTTGCGTGGGTCGGGTTCCCCTGAGCCGTCCACGCGCTAACCCTACCTCCACGATCAAGAGCGCGAGCGCGACCGGCACGGTCGCCGGCAGGTTGTCGACGACCAGGAACAGCAGGTCGAAGAGGGCCGCGATGACGAGCGTGAGCAGAGCCGCCGCGCGCTGCACACGCACCCGCGTTGCGTATACGGCTCCGAGCAGGCCCGCGACGAACAGATCGCCGTAGCCCATCGTGATCGTGCCGAACTGCTCGCTCTGGAGCTGTGGCAGGCCGCCGCTCGGCTTAGCCGCCGCCAGTACGTTGTTGGGTGCCTGGAGCTGTCCGGAGGCGATCAGCCAGACATCGGCACAGGCCATGGCGATGATCCCGAGCTTGAGCCATCGACTTGGCGTCACCGCCGCGAGCAGGACGCCGAGGGTCACGCAGCTGAGGCCCGAGAGCAGCGCGGCGGCGGCCTCGCCCGCGAGGCTGAACGGCGTCCTCCACGCCAGTACGAACAGCCCGGCGGCGATCGCCGCAAGCCACGGGCGCGCCCCACGTACAGCCCACCCCAGCGCCACCGCTGCAAGGATCGGCACCGCCACCAACGCGAGGTAGGTGAGCCATGTGGCGGTGTCGGAGGCGTAGCGGATCGCGAAGATCACGCCGACGATCGATACCACCGGGATCAGTGCCCAGCCGCGGCCGCGCAACCGCCGCAGCCGCGCGGCCCAGCTGGCATCGAGCGCTCGCGGCGAAGCGACGACGCCGGCCTGCAACGCAAGCAGACCGGCGTCGGATGGAATCAGCGGAAGCGTGGGTTCAGCTCAGACGCTGTGCCAGGCGCTCGAGCTGCTCGTGAAGCTTGGCCGGCAGTGTCTGCCCGAACTTCGCGTAGTGGGCGTGGATCTGCGGGATCTGGTGCTTCCAGCCCGCCGGATCGACGCTCAGCAGCTCCCGCAGATCGGCTTCGCTGAGGTCGAGGTCACTGACGTTGATGCCGCCGTCGCCAATCGGCGGCAACAGGCCGATCTCGGTCTCGATGGCGTCGGCCGTGCCCTCGCAGCGACGGAAGATCCATTCGAGCACTCGCGAGTTCTCGCCGTACCCCGGCCACAGGAACTTTCCGTCCGCGCCCTTACGGAACCAGTTCACATAGAAGATCTTGGGCAGCTGGACACCCTCACGCTCGCCGAGATTCAGCCAATGCTGCCAGTAGTCGCCCATGTTGTAACCGCAGAAGGGCAGCATCGCCATCGGATCGAAGCGCAGCGCGCCGACCGTGCCGGTCGCGGCCGCGGTGGTCTCCGACGACATGATCGAACCGAGGAACACCCCATGCTCCCAATCGCGGGCCTCGTGCACGAGCGGCACCACAGTGGCGCGACGGCCACCGAACAGGAAGGCGTCGATCGGCACACCGGCGGGATCCTCCCACTCGGGCGCGATCGAAGGGCATTGCGCAGCCGGAGTCGTGAAGCGCGCGTTGGGGTGCGCCGCCGGAGTCTCCGACTCCGGTGTCCAGTCGTTGCCCTTCCAGTCGATCGCGTGTGCCGGCGGCTCGCTGTTGAGCCCCTCCCACCACACGTCACCGTCGTCGGTAAGCGCGCAGTTGGTGAAGATCGTATTGCGGCCGATCGTGTCGATTGCATTCGGGTTCGTGAGCGCACCGGTGCCGGGCGCGACGCCGAAGAAGCCGTTCTCCGGGTTGACCGCACGCAGCCGGCCATCGGCGTCGAACTTCATCCAGGCGATGTCGTCGCCGATCGTCTCCACCTTCCAGTTGGGGAGCGTCGGGATCAGCATCGCGAGGTTGGTCTTGCCACAGGCGCTCGGGAATGCGCCCCCGACGTATTTGACGGAGCCCTCGGGCGAGGTCAGCTTGAGGATCAGCATGTGCTCCGCGAACCAGCCCTCGTCGTGGGCCATGACCGAGGCGATGCGCAATGCAAAGCACTTCTTGCCGAGCAGCGCGTTGCCGCCGTAACCCGAACCGTAGGACCAGATCTCGCGCGTCTCGGGGAAGTGCACGATGTACTTGTCGTCCGAGTTGCACGGCCACGGCACGTCCTGGGCGCCTTCGGCCAGAGGAGCGCCCACCGAGTGCACGCAGGGGACGAAGTCCCCGTCGTCGCCAAGCGCATCGAGCGCCGCCTGGCCCATGCGCGTCATGACCCGCTGGGAGACTGCGACGTAGGCGGAGTCGGTCAGCTCGACGCCGATGTAGGAGATCGGCGAGCCGATCGGCCCCATGCTGAACGGCACGACGTACATCGTGCGGCCACGCATGGAGCCCTCGAACAGGCCGTTCAGCGTCTGCCGCATCTCGGCCGGCTCAGCCCAGTTGTTCGTCGGCCCCGCATCCTCCTGACGTTCGGAGCAGATGAAGGTGCTGTCCTCGACGCGCGCCACATCGCTTGGATCTGACAGCGCCAGATAGGAGTTCGGGCGCTTTGTTGCAGACAGCCTGCGGAAGGTGCCGGCGTCGATCAGGACCTGCGCAAGGCGGTCGTACTCCTCCTCGGAGCCATCGCACCAGTAGACCTCGTCGGGCTGCGTGAGCGCGGCGATCTTCTCTACCCAGGCGCGGAGCCCCGCGTGGTTGGTCCTGGCCGCCTGTTTGGTCACTGTGTGCGACATGTCCAGATACTGCTCCTTCCTAGTCCTGCTCTCGGTCGATCCGGCGAACGCGACCACCGCACGGTTGCGGCTGCATTCGTGCGGAATCACACATGAAGAGGGTTCGGCCTCGACGGCCGCTGGCTGGCGCCATACGGCATCCTAACCCAGCTCTACCCGTAAACGAAACGTAAACAGGCCTGCACGATAGGTTTGCGTGATAAGAGTTATTGACCACGCGCCGACCGCCACGACCCGTTTGGCCGCCCGAGGCGTAATACTCCCGCTCCCATGAGGATTTCTGCCAAGGCCGATTATGCGGTTCGCGCGATGGTCGAACTTGCGGCCACAGCCGGTGAGAAGCCGGTCAAGGCCGAGCGCATCGCCACCGCCCAGGACATCCCGCTCAACTTCCTCGAGAACATCCTCGGAGAACTGCGCCATGCCGGCCTGGTGCGCTCGCACCGCGGCGCCGAAGGCGGCTTCCGTCTCGCCAAGGACCCCGCCGAGATCACGGTCGCGGATGTGATCCGCGCCGTCGAGGGGCCGCTGGCGAGCGTCCGTGGCGCGCCGCCTGAGGAGTCGCAATACAACGGCGCATCGGAGGCGCTCCTACGGGTCTGGATCGCCGTACGCGCGAACCTGCGCAAGGTCGTCGAGCAGGTGACGGTCGCCGATGTCGCGAGCGGGAAGCTCCCGCGGTCGATCGACAAGCTCGCCGACGACCCGGAGATGTGGGTAACGCGCTGACAAGCCGAGGACGTATGCCGGACCACGGGTGGGAGACGGTCGAGTTGGATGTGCAGGATCGGGTCGCGTGGATCACGCTCAACCGCCCTGAGACGCTCAACGCCGTCACACCGCAGCTCGGGGAGGAGCTGGGATCGGTGATCGAGCTGGTTGCCGCCGACCGCGGGGTTCGCTCACTCGTGCTCACAGGGGCCGGGCGTGGCTTCTGCTCCGGCGCCGATCTCAAGGCCGCAGCCTGGCGGCGAGAGGACGGCACCACCAACCTGCTGACGCCGCTGCGCGAGATCTTCCACCCGCTGATCTTGCGGCTGCGCACGCTGGAGAAGCCCGTGATCGCCGCGGTCAACGGCGGCGCCGCCGGGATCGGATGCTCGCTGGCGCTGGCTTCGGACATCGTCGTGGCAGCCGAGTCCGCGTACTTCCTCATGGCCTTCGCCAAGGTCGGCCTGACGCTCGACGGCGGTGGCTCCGCGCTGCTCGCCGCGCGGGTCGGGCACACGCGAGCATCCGAGGTCGCGCTGCTGGCCGAAAGAATCAGCGCCGAGCAGGGGCTAGCCTGGGGTCTCGCCAACCGCGTCGTTCCCGACGCCGAGCTGCGGAGTGCAGTCGGCGAACTCGGCGCGCGGTTCGCCGCCGGCCCGCCCGGCTCGTACGCGTCGACCAAACGCACGCTGAACGCGGCCTGCTATCCGAATCTGGCAGCGGTCCTTGACCTTGAGGCCGAGCTCCAGCAGGAACGTGTCGAGTCCGCGGATTTTTCGGAGGGAGTTCGGGCATTCCTGGAGAAGCGACCAGCGCAGTTCACCGGAGATTGAGGAGAGAGACATGAACCTTGCCGAGATACTGAGAGAGGCAGTAGCCCGCGATCCTGAGCAGGTGGCCGTGAAGCTCGACGACTTCGTGCTCAACTACGGGCTGCTGGAGCAGGCCGCGATGCGGGTCGCCGGGATGCTGCAGGAGCGCGGGATCGAACCCGGCGATCGCGTGGCGCTGATGCTGCCGAACGTCCCGCATTTCGTGGTGGCCTATTACGGGATCCTGAGGGCGGGCGCGGTTGTCGTTCCGATGAACGTGCTGAACAAGCGCCGGGAGGTCGAGTACTACCTGCGCGACTCTGATGCCAAGCTGCTGTTCGTGTGGCACGACTTCGCGCCCGAGGCCGAGCCCGCCGCGGCCGATGTCGGTTGCGAGTGCATTTCAGTGGTGCCCGGCGAGTTTGAGCAGACCCTGTTCCAGACGGCTGCGCGCGAGCAGATGGTCGAATGCGGGTCCTCGGACCTGGCGGTGCTGCTCTACACCTCAGGGACCACCGGCACACCCAAAGGCGCCGAGCTGACCCACGACAACCTCCTGAGCAACTGCCGCGTCTCGAGTGGGCTGTTCGCACTCGAGCCCGGCACGGTCGTGCTCGGTGCGCTGCCGCTGTTCCACTCCTTCGGTCAGACCTGCGCGATGAACACCTGTGTGGTTGCGGCCGGCATGCTCACACTGCTTCCCCGCTTTGACCCCGTCAAGGCGCTGGAGATCATCGACCGCGACAGGGTCGCGGTTTTTGAAGGCGTTCCCAGCATGTACGGGGCGATGCTGAACGTCCCCGACCACGAGCACTACGACACCTCGACGCTGCGCTGCTGTGCCTCAGGTGGTGCGGCGATGCCGGTCGAGCTGATGCGCGGCTTCGAGCGGGCATTCAACTGCCAGATCCTGGAGGGCTACGGCCTGTCTGAGACATCGCCGGTCGCATCCTTCAACCATCCCGACCGCGAGCGCAAGCCAGGCTCGATCGGGACGCCGATCGCCGGCGTCGAGATGAAGGTCGTCGACGACTCGGACAACGAGCTGCCCGCAGGCGAGGTCGGTGAGATCGTCATACGCGGCAACAACGTGATGAAGGGCTACTGGAACCGGCCGGAGGCGACGGCCGAGGCCATGCGCGGCGGCTGGTTCCACAGCGGCGATCTGGCGCGGGTGGATTCCGACGGCTACTTCTTCATCGTCGACCGCAAGAAGGACATGATCATCCGCAACGGCTTCAACGTGTACCCGCGTGAGATCGAGGAGGTGCTCTACGAGCACCCCGCGGTACGCGAGGCGGCGGTCATCGGCATCCCCCACGACGAGTACGGCGAAGAGATTGCTGCCGCCATCTCGCTAAAGGAGGGCGCCGCGATCACGCCGGACGAGATCCGGGACTTCGTCAAGGATCAGCTCGCCGCCTACAAGTACCCGCGCACGATCTGGATCGTGGATGAGCTCCCGAAGGGGCCGACCGGCAAGATCCTGAAGCGCGAGATCAAACAGCCCCAGCCGGATGCGGTGGAGAATTGACAGCAGCTGCTTCGGTCACCGTCCGTCCCGCCGAGGCGTCGGACACGGATCTCCTCTACTCGCTGATCGTCGCGCTGGCCGAGTATGAGCAGGCGCCCGATCAGGTGGTGGGCACTCCGGAGTTGCTGCGCAAATGGTTGTTCGGGGACGATCCTGCCGCCGAGGCCCTGATCGCCGAGGTCGATGGTGAGCCGGCCGGCTTTGCCCTGTTCCATGGGACGTTCTCGACCTGGGACTGCCAGCCCGGACTGTGGCTGGAGGATCTGTTCGTTCTGCCGCAGCAGCGGCGCTTCGGGGTCGGAGGGAAGCTTCTCAGTCACGTCGCCAGAGCCGCGGTCGAGCGCGGCTATACGCGCCTGACCTGGACCGCCCTCGACTGGAACGAGATGGCGCTGAGCTTCTACCGAAAGATCGGCGCGACCGTGCTCGACGAGTGGACCAACCACCGTCTGAGCGGTCCAACGCTGCAGGCAGTCGCGGCAGCGGCGGGCTGATTCACAAAGCAATCACACCTCGACACGCATTCGAGCCGTAAGGTCGCCCGCCGTGGAACCAGCGACGCACGAGACCGCAGGGCAGCCAACCGCGGTGAGCGTGCCGCTCACCACCGTGCTGCGCGAGTGGGGACGGATCGGCTTGATCGGCTTCGGCGGACCCCCTGCGCACATCGCCCTGCTGAGGCGGCGCATCGTCGAAGAGCGCGGCTGGATCGCGCCCGACGAGTTCGAGGCCGCGATCGCCGCCTGCAACCTGCTGCCGGGCCCCGCTTCCACCCAACTGGCGATCTTCTGCGCCTACCGGGTGGCAGGACGGCGGGGGGCGCTCGTCGGAGGGCTCGCGTTCATCGTCCCCGCGGTCGTTTGCGTGATTCTGCTGTCGCTTCTGTTCCTGGCCTCGGCACCACCACTCTGGATCCGTGGCGCCGGTGACGGCGCAGGCGCCGCTGTCGCCGCGGTCGCGGTGTCTGCAGGCTGGGCGCTACTCATGCCGAGCTGGCACAAGGCCCGCAGCGTCAGCGGCGCTCGCGTCCGCCGCTGGGCTCTCTACGGCTTGATCGGCGGGGCCAGCGCCGTGCTGGTCGGGCCGTATCTGGTGATCGCGCTGCTCGCCTGCGGCCTGTTCGAGCTCGCCTGGACGGTCGGGATCCAACCTCGCGACCGTCTTCAGAGCGCCGGTGGTCCGCCGCTGACGGCGCTCGTGCTGGCGGCCGCCGGAGGCGTCGGGGCAATCGGAGGCGTGGGGGCACTGGCATGGGTGGCCTTCAAGGTCGGCGCGCTCTCCTTCGGCGGCGGGTTCGTGATCATCCCTCTGATGCAGCACGACGCCGTGCACGCCTACCACTGGATGTCCTCCGCCCAGTTCCTGAACGCGGTGGCGCTGGGTCAGGTCACACCGGGCCCGGTCGTGGCCACCGTCGCTGCCGTCGGCTACGCAGCGCGTGGCGTTGGGGGAGCGGTGCTGGCAGCCGCCATCGCGTTCACGCCGTCGTTCGTCGCCGTGATGATCGGCGGACCGCGCTTTGAGCAGATCCGCAAATCAGCACGCGCGCAGGCGTTCCTCGACGGCGCCGGCCCAGCCGCGATCGGCGCGATCCTCGGTTCCGCCGTCCCGCTTGCCGCTGCCCTCAGTCACGGCTGGCAGATCCCGATCCTGGCCGCCGCCGCCGTGGCGCTGCTGCTGCTGCGGCGGGGTGTGGTCGAGACGCTCATCGCCGCAGGCGCGATCGGCACGATCGTCGCGCTGGCGGGCGCGCCCGCCTGACAGCGAACACCACGCCTCACAGCGCGCCCCCGCCTGACAGCGCACACCGCGCCTCACAGCCCACATAAATAGAGGGAGCCCCGTTGCCGGGGCTCCCTCCTTAGCAGACCTATAAGCCGGATCTTGTCGAGAGCAGTCATCCATCTGAGCGGCCTACCCGAACCTTGGCGGGCAACCTGCAAACGGTTCTGCTCGGCCTTGCATCAGGTGGGGTTTACCTGGCCGCCGCGTCGCCGCGACGCCGGTGCGCTCTTACCGCACCATTTCACCCTTACCGGTCTGGGACGCTGCAGCGGACCCAAACTTAGGCGGTGTTATTTCTGTGGCACTTTCCCGCGGGTTTCCCCGGGTCGGCGTTACCGACCACCTTGCCCTGTGATGTCCGGACTTTCCTCGAAGGTATAAACCTCCGCGACTGCTCAGTCTGCAGAGCGCAGAATAGCGCTACATGCTTCGCATCACTCCGACGACACGTCCCAGAACGCTCACGTCGCGCACCAGGATCGGCTCCATCGTTTCGTTCTCCGGCTGCAGCCGGATGTGATCGCCCTCATGGAAGAAGCGTTTGACGGTCGCCTCCTCCTCAACCAGAGCGACGATGATCTCACCGTCACGCGCCGTCTCCTGCGGACGCACCACCACCAGGTCACCGTCGAGAATGCCGGCGTTCTTCATCGACTCGCCGCGCACGCGCAGCAGGTACCCGCCGCTGTCTCCGCCGCACGCAGACGGCGTCTCGATGTACTCCTCGACGTTCTCCTCTGCGAGGATCGGCTGGCCGGCAGCCACCTGGCCCAGAAGCGGAAGACCGGGCTTCACCGCGTCTCTGACGACGGCACCTGCGCGGCCGAGCAGCTCCATCGCACGCGGCTTGGTGGGATCGCGGCGCAGAAGCCCGAGCTTCTCCAGATTGGCCAGATGAGCGTGCACCGTTGAGGACGACGCCAACCCCACAGCCTTGCCAATGTCACGAACTGTTGGTGGATAACCGTTCTTCTCCGAGTAGCGCTTGATGAAGTCGAAGATCTCCTGCTGACGCTTGGTCAGGTCCATCCGTTGGCTCCTTGCTCGGATTTACTGCCGAATCTGGCGAACATGTGTTCGGAAGATACCTGCCCCCGAGGACGGAAGCGAACCTGTCTATACTCCGCGCCCCAGGCGCCTGTGGCGGAATTGGTAGACGCGCAAGGTTGAGGGCCTTGTGAGCGCTTAGCTCGTGGAGGTTCGAGTCCTCTCGGGCGCACTGGAGGCATGACTAGTTGCAAGCTTGTGGAGCTGCCGATGCCTAGCGAAAACGGGGACCGATCGGGAGCTGGCCTGCGCGCGGTACTCGATGTCGCCGAGAGCGTCCTGGCAGAACTGGACGTCGAGGTCGTCCTGCTGCGCGTACTCGAGGCAGCGCGCGAGCTGACGTCGGCGAGCTATGCCGCCGTGGGCGTCCTCGACCCCGGGCGGACCCAACTCGAGCGCTTCATCACCTCCGGCATCGACGAGCGGACACGCAAGGCGATCGGGCACCTGCCCCGCGGCCGCGGCGTCTTGGGGGAGCTGATCACGAACCCACACCCGCTGCGCCTGGACGACGTCGGCGGCCATCCGCGCTCCTACGGCTTCCCCGACGGTCACCCGCCGATGACAACCTTCCTCGGCGTGCCGCTGCTCGTCGCAGACGCGCCGTTCGGGAACATCTACCTCACCGACAAGGCCGGCGGGCTGCCGTTCACGGCCGCCGACGAGCAGGCACTGGTGGTGCTCTCGAAGTTCGCCGGGATCGCGATCGATCACGCGCGCCGATACGCGCTGGTCGAAGCACAGCGGTCGGAGCTGCAGCGCGCGGTGGCCGCACTCGACGCGACCGTGCAGATCGCTCGCGCCGTGGGCGGTGAGACGAACCTCGATGTCGTCCTCGAACTGGTGGCCAAGCGCGGCCGGGCGCTCGTTTCCGCAAAGACGCTCGTGATCGAGCGCGAGATCGAGGGCGACATGGTTGTCGCCGCGGCCGCCGGCAGTCTGCCGGCTCAGGTCGTCGGCATGGTCCTGCAGCCGGAGGGCAGCGTCGCCAGTCTGGCGCTGTACCAGCGCCAGACGCAGCGGCTCGAGGACAACACGAACCGCACACGCTTCGAGGAGCACGGCGCGGGTCGCCTTGGTCTCACGGCCGAGGCCGGGCTGATTGTGCCGATGCTGTTCCGCGGTCAGGGCTACGGCGTGCTGATCGCGCTCGATCGACTCGAGGACGGGCCCCAGTTCAGTGCGGACGACCAGCGCATGCTCGAGGCCTTCGCCACCTCTGCCGCGACCGCCATCGCCACGGCCGTCTCGGTGCAGAGCGAGCGGGCCAGCCAGCGGTTGATGGCGGCCGAGCAGGAGCGCACCCGCTGGGCGCGCGAGCTCCACGACGAGACCCTTCAGAACCTGGCTGCGCTGCAGATCGCGATCGCGGGGCACCGGCGCACGCGCGATCCCGAGGCGATGGCCGAATTCATGGGCGAGGCAGCGCAGCAGCTACAGATCGAGATTCAGAATCTCCGCTCGCTGATCGCCGAGTTGCGCCCGGCGGCACTCGATGATCTCGGTCTCGAGGCCGCGCTGGGGGCGCTGGCTGACCGCAGCCGACAGCACGGCCAGCAGGTGGAACTGAGCGTCGACCTGCAGGCGCAGCAGGAGCGAGCCTCCGGCCGGCTGGCGCGGGAGATCGAGACCGCGATGTACCGCATCACGCAGGAGGCGCTCACCAATGCGCGCAAGCACGGTGCGGCGTCGCGCGTGAACGTCGACCTCTGGGACGACGGATCGCAGGTGCACCTGACAGTGCACGACGACGGCCACGGGTTCGACCCAACGGTCAGGACGCAGGGATTCGGGCTGACGGGCATTCGCGAGCGCGTGGAGCTGCTGCAGGGTGAGCTCGACATCACCGCCGCACCCGGAAAGGGCACGACGCTCAGTGTCGCGCTGCCGAGCAGGCGGGCGACTCGGCCGCCGCCAACCGACGCAGTCCCGGTCTGAACGGGTGCCCGTCCTCTCGCACGGATGATCCCGGCACTCGCAGCTGCATTCGCGCCCGCGCACCAGCGGTACCTGCTGGAGGCGCGTCAGATGCAGGCGCTGTCGTTCATGGTCCATATCCCGCTCGTGTGCTTCGGGATCTCGTTCCCGGTCATGGTCCTGTTTGCCGAGCGCCGCTGGCAGCGGACCGGCGATCCGGTCTACCTCGAGCTGGCCCGCCGGTGGTCACGGGTGATGATCGGGCTGTTCGGCGTCGGCGTGATCACCGGCACGATCCTGAGCTTCGAGATGGGCGGCCTGTGGCCGAACTTCACCGCGACGTTCGGCGGCGTCTTCGGCCTGGGCTTTGCGATCGAGGGGTTCTCGTTCTTCGTCGAGGCGATCTTCATCGGGATCTACGTCTACGGCTGGAACCGGCTCTCGCCCAGGATTCACCTGCTCAGCGGGATCCCGATCGTGATCACCGGCTTCACGGGCTCGCTGATGGTGATCTCGGTCAATGCCTGGATGCAGCACCCGGGCGGCTTCACTATGCGGCACGGCAAGGTGGTCCACGCCAACCCGTGGCGCGCGCTGTTCGGCAACGACTACTTCTGGCACGAGCTGGTGCACATGTACATCGCTGGCTACATGGTGTCCGGCTTCATCCTGGCGGGTGTCTACGCGTTCGCGCGGCTGCGCGGGCGCTGGGGCCGGTACGAACGAGCGGGACTCGCGATCTCACTGACGATCGCAGCCCTCGCCTCGGTCGCCCAGGCGCCGATCGGCGACTGGGCAGCGCGCGACGTCGCCACCAACCAGCCGATCAAGCTGGCCGCGATGGAGGGCCTGACGAAGACCACCCGAGGGGCGCCCGAGCACCTCCTCGGCTATTACGAGAACGGCAGGCTCAGGTTCGCGATCGAAATCCCGCACGGACTGTCACTGCTGGCGTTCCACAGCTGGAACGCGACGGTCAAGGGCCTCGACACGGTGCCGCCGTCGAAGCGACCGCCCGTCAACGTCGTGCACATCAGCTTCCAGATCATGGTCGGGATCGGCAGCCTGCTGTTGCTGCTCAGCCTGTTCACGCTCGGGGTGCGGCTGCGGTTGCGGCGGCTTCCCGAGTCGCGCTGGTTCTACCGATGTCTGCTGCTGGCCGGCCCGGCAGCGGTCGTCGCCCTGATCACCGGATGGATAGTGACCGAGGTGGGCCGCCAGCCGTGGGTGGTCTACCACGTGATGCTGACCTCCGCCGCCGTCACAGGGGCGCCTGGGATCCCGGTGGGTTACGGGGCGCTGATCGTTGTCTATGCGGCGGTGGCGGTCGGCGTGGCCTGGATGCTCCGGCGACTGGCCGCCCGTCCCCTCGAGCTCGAGCCGGAGTACCGATGAGCACTCCGTTCCTCGCAGCGCTGCCGATGGTGTTCATCCTCGCCGGCGTGGTCCTCTACGCCGTGCTTGCCGGCGCGGACTTCGGCGCGGGCTTCTGGACGCTGCTGTCAGGTCCCGGCGAGCACGGCGCCGAGGTGCGCGACAGCGCTCATCACTCGATGGGGCCCGTGTGGGAGGCAAACCATGTCTGGCTGATCTTCGTGCTGACGGTGTTCTGGACCGCGTACCCCTCCGCCTTAGGCTCGATCGCCTCCACGCTGGGGGTGCCGCTGTTCATCGCCGGACTGGGGATCGTCACCCGCGGTGCCGCCTACGCGCTGCGCTCCGGAGCTTTCGGTGTCCGGGAGCACGTCGTGATCGACGGATTGTTTGCCGTGTCCTCGATCCTGACGCCGTTTGCGCTCGGCACGATGGTCGGCGCGATCGCCACAGGCAGCGTGCCCGTCGGCAACGCGGCCGGAGCG
Source organism: uncultured Actinomycetota bacterium (assembly GCA_963714335.1). Classification (GTDB taxonomy): domain Bacteria; phylum Actinomycetota; class Thermoleophilia; order Solirubrobacterales; family Solirubrobacteraceae; genus Palsa-465. Next base: position 1,798,006 of record CAVQNW010000002.1, on the reverse strand, counting down.
CACTTTGGCAGCTGGCTGGGCGCAACTCAGATCGTTGACGGGCTGATCGCGGTCGTGACCTCCGCCTATCTGGCGGCCGTCTACCTCGCGGCTGACTGCGCACGCCGCGGCGAGCTCGAGCTCGCGCGCGACTTCCGCCTGCGTGCACTGGCCGCCGGCCCGCTGGCCGGCGTCTTGGCGATCGTCGGGCTCGTCGCCCTCCACCACTCTGCCCCCGAGCTCTACCACGAGCTGCTGCACGGGCGAGCGCTGCCGGCGGTGCTGGTCTCGGCCGTCGCAGGCGTCGCCGCGATCACACTCGTCTACCGCCGGATGTTCGAGCCGGCGCGCTATGTCGCGGCGCTGGCGATCGCGGCGGTGCTCGCCGGTTGGGCGCTGGCGCAGTGGCCGACGATCCTGCCGGGCCTCGATCTGCAGCAGGCGGCCGCCTCGCACGACACGCTCGTGGCCGTGACGGTCGCAGTCCTGGGTGGCGGTGCGATCATCTTTCCGTCGCTGGTGTGGCTGTTCCGCCTCAGCCTGCGGGGAGGCTTCGATCCCGGAGCCGAGACAGAGCAGGTGCCCAGCGGGGCACCTGCCCTCCAGGCCCCCACCGACACGCCGTCGCTCACCGGACGACTCGCTGTGGCGGCGCTGATCGTCGGCATCGGGCTGCTCGTGTTCGCGGACGCGCGCCCGCTGCACGCGATTGGCGTCGCAGCCCTGATCGCGTTCGTCGTCACCGGCTTCCTCTGGCTGGCGCCGGCGCTGTTGCCCTGAGCGACAATGGCGCCATGCATGCGCTGAGAGTAGGCATCGGGATCACCTGGCTCATCTTCTGGGTCGGCTGGCTGGCTGCCGCCTTCACGGCCAAGGGCAGCGTGAGCCGTGGTCGCGGATTCGGTCCGCGGGGAATCGCCGCGGTGGCCGTCGTGGTTCTAATCCGCGGCTTCAGCGGCAGCTCGCTCGCGGTTCACAGCTGGCCGCTGGTGATTGTCGGGACCGTCCTGTTCGTGGCCGGGCTTGCGCTCGCGATCTGGGCGCGGGTGATCATCGGGCGCAACTGGGGCATGCCAACCACCGAGCGGGCCGAGCCCGAGTTGGTGACCGCCGGCCCGTACGCGGTCGTACGGCACCCGATCTACTCGGGCATCCTGCTTGCTCTGGTCGGCACGGCGCTGGCCATCAGCCTGATCGGCCTGGCGATCGCGCTGGTCCTGGGCGCCTATTTCGTCTGGGCGGCGCGTATCGAGGAGCGGAATCTCACCGCCACGTTCCCGTCGACCTACCCGGCGTACATGGCGCAGACGAAGATGCTGATCCCGTTCCTGCTCTGAGCTCTCAGTCCACCGTGCGGCTGCGATAGAGGTAGGCGGCGGTGGGCGCGAAGACGGCCAGCAGTGCCAGCGACCACGCGACCGCGGCAAGCACCGGGTGCTGCATCGGCCAGACATGAACCGTCGCGGACGGGTTTGGGTTGCCGAACAGCTCGCGGCTAGCCGCGGTCACCGCGCTGACCGGGTTCCAGTCCGCGATCGTGCGGATCACCGTGGTCATGTGCTGGGTCGGGACCAGCGCATTGGAGACGATCGCCAGCGGGAACAGCACGATCAGGCCGATTCCCTGAGACGATTCGGCGTCGCGGCTCCAGAGCCCGAGGCACGCGCACAGCCAGGAGATCGCGTAGCTGAACAGCAGGAACAGGCCCAGCCCGGCGAGCACCGACGCAAAGCTTGCATCCGGTCGCCAGCCGACCACCAGGCCGGTGGCGATCACGATCAGCGCGCAGAGCGTCGCCGTGAGCAGGTCCGCGAGCGATCGCGCGACGATGATCGCCGGCCGCCACATCGGCAGGGTGCGGAAGCGATTGATCACGCCCGAGCTGACGTCGTCGCTCAGCCCAACCGCGGTCCCGATCGCCGAGGTCGTCAGGTTCATCGCCAGCAGGCCGGCGATCGCGTAATCGATGTAGCTGCCGTGCGGTAGCAGGATGCCGGCGCCGAGCACGTAGATGAACAGCAGCGTGAAGAGCACCGGCTGAACGGTCACGTCGGAGAGCCTCAGCGGCTCACGGGCGATGTGCACGAGGTTGCGGCCGGTCAGGACTACCACGTCGTTGAATGCCTGGCGGATACGCATCAGCGGTCACCTCCGGTGAGGGCGAAGAACACATCATCGAGTGAGGGCGGGCGTACCTGCACGTCATCGACGCTCACCTCGGCGTCATCGAGCGCGCGCACGACCGTGCTGGCCAGACCCTGGACCGTGTCCACCGGCGCCCGCAGGTGACGTGCATCGAGACTCAGCGAAAGCGGCCCGGCGACGAACGGCTCGAGCGTCTGGGCAGCGGCAGGATGAGGGTCGGTCAGGGTGACCTCGAGACGCGCCCCGCCGATCCGTGATTTCAGCTCGGAGGCGGTGCCCTCGGCGATCGCGTGACCGTGGTCGATCACGACGATTCGGTCTGCGAGCTCATCGGCCTCGTCCAGGTACTGGGTGGTCAGCAGCAGCGTCGTGCCGCTGCCCACCAGACCGCGGATCACATCCCACATGCGCGTGCGGCTGGTCGGGTCCAGACCGGTGGTCGGCTCGTCCAGGAACAGGACCGGAGGGTCCATGATCAGCCCGGCAGCCAGGTCGAGCCGGCGGCGCATCCCGCCGGAGTAGCCCTTCACGACCCGATGCATGGCATCCACGAGCTGGAACTGCTCCAGCAGTTCCTCCGCCCGAGCACGCGCGGCGCGCCGGGTGAGGCCGCCGAGCCGACCGAGCATCACCAGGTTCTGCTTGCCGGTCAGCACCTCGTCGAGCGTCGCGTCCTGCGCCGCGACGCCGATGTTGCGCTGCACCGCGGCCTGATCGCGGACCACGTCGTGACCGGCCACGCGTGCGGTACCGGAGTCCGGTTTCGTCAGGGTCGTGAGGATGCGGACCGCGGTGCTCTTGCCGGCGCCGTTCGGCCCCAACACACCCAGCACGGTGCCGGCTTTGACGTCGAGGTCGAGCCCGTCGAGCGCCTGCGTGTCGCCGAAGCGCTTGCAGAGCCCCCGCGCTTGAATCATCGGCTCTGAGCGGTCGCTCATCACCGGGTGCCTCCGTTCATCATCGCGTTCGAGTCTCCTTACCGGTCGTCAAGTAAAAGATTCGGCGGGACCGTACCCGTTTACTGACCGGTCGTCAAGTAAACTACTCGTGCAGATGCCGCGTCCGCGCAACCAGGGCCTCGAGACCCGCGAGAAGATCCTCGACGTCGCGCTCGAACTGTTCACGCAGAACGGCTACGACAAGACGTCTCTGCGCGACATCGCCGAGCGTCTCGGGATCAGCAAGGCGGCGCTCTACTACTACTTCGCTCGCAAGGAGGACATCCTCCTCGAGCTGCACCTGCGGCTGCACCGGTTCGGCACCGAGGCACTGGATGAGCTGGAGGCACTGCCGGACGGGCCCCAGAGAGCGGACGGCTGGCCGCGGGTCCTGAACCGGTTGATCTCCGGAATGCTCACCAACCGCGACCTGGTACTGCTGCACCGCCGCAACCCGAGCGCGTTCGAGGCGCTCCACAACAGCGAACGTAACCGGCTCGAGAACGAGGCACTCGAGGAGCGGCTCGTCCGCATCCTCAGCTCACCGGCGATCCCGCTCGAGCAGCGTGTGCGGATGGCGGCCGCTGTCGGCGTGATAACGGAGCTGTTCGTCGAAACCGGCGACGCCTTCGCGGACGTTCCCGGAAGTGACTTCGAGGCGATCGTGCAGCGCGTTTTGGCTGACGTGCTCGGCCGGCCGATCAGCTGATCAGGAGCCGCTCGGTGGCGTCGTCGCGGACACCACCGTAGAACTCGTCGAGCACCCGGCCGAATACGGGCGCAGCGTCCTCGACGCGGTTGAACAGCGTCATCGAGGAACGCAGCTTGATCGCGTCGAGTCCTCCGAGGATCTCCGCCGGATCGCGCCCCGGAAGCTCGAGCAGCGTCTCGGCAGCTGTGTCGAGCCGCGGCCCGAGCACCGGATGCTTCAGGTAGGCGGTCGCCTCCGCGAGCGATGAGATGGCGTAGAAGTGGGCGGTCGCACTCGAGCCCAGGCCCTCGATCTGCGGGAACACGAACCAGATCCAGTGGCCCTGCTTGCGGCCGCGTTCGAGTTCGGCGAGCGCGCGATCGTAACTTCCATCGCGGTCCTGCGCATCGACGAAGCGCTGGAGGTTGAAGTCGTCACCAGACATCGGTTCGGTCGTTTACCCTAGCCGTTGCGCGCAGGGCGCATCCGGTCCGCGGACAGGGCCTCAGGCCCACCTGACGATTGAAATCACTGAGAGCGTTCGGACGGTTACCTCGGTCCGGCGTGCGGGCCCGTCGGAGACCGAGAGGAGCTCACATGTCCGAAGCACGTTCCCTGCCGTCCCGGCCCGATCTCCGGCCTCTGCGCGCCGAAGCCAAACAGCGGCGACGGTCCGGAGAGTTCTCCTCACTCGCGCTCGCCCAGCTGGCGATCGCGCGTGAGTACGGCTTCCGTTCCTGGCCGCGGCTCAAGTTTCATGTCGAGGCCGTCACGCTCGACGCGTCGGAGCGCGCGGTGGCACTGATCGCCGCCGTCACGTCATCCGACCTGCGCCGGGCCCGTGCGCTGCTCGATGCGGACCCGGCGATCGCCCGCCACGACCTCGCGTGTGCATGTGCGACCGGCGAGGTCGAGGAAGTCGCACGCCGCCTGGCTGTGAGGCCCGGCGTCGGCAGCGAGCCGACGGGCCCAAACGGATGGGAACCGCTGCTCTACGCCTGCTTCTCACGGCTGCTGCGCGGCGACGCGGCGCGCGCCGCCGGGATCAGGGAGGTCGTGCGGCTGCTACTCGAGGCCGGCGCCGATCCCAACGGGTTCTTTGTACAGGGACGTTGGCTGCAGGCTGCGCTCTACGGCGCGGCCGGGATCGCCGGAGACGCCCCGGTAACGCGGATGCTGCTCGAGGCTGGGGCCGATCCGAGCGACGAGCGTGAGGGCTTGGAAGGCAACGAGGTTCTCTACCACGCCTGCGAGTTGCGCGATCCGACCTGCGCGCTGCTGGTGATCGAGGCCGGCGCTTCGCAGGATCTGATCGACTACAACCTCGGCCGCGCGCTGAACTTCGACAACCCGGACATGATCGAGGTGTTCTGTACCCACGGAGCGCGGCCGTGCGCGGCACACCTTCACCAGGCTGTCTGGCGCCGGCGCCCTGCCCGCACCGTGGCGGCTCTGCTCGAAGCCGGCGCGCCGATCGATGCGGCGGACGACCGTGGTCTGACACCGCTGCAGATTGCCGAGCTGTGGGGCGAAGATGAGGTCGCCGCGCTGCTGCGCGATCGCGGAGCCGTTGAATCGCGTGTGCCGGACGTTTCGCCGGCACTGCTTGACGAGATGCTGATCCTGGCGATTCAGGGCGGGCATTTCCGGACGATGTTGCGGCTGCTGGAAGCGGGTGCACGGGTCGACGGTGACCCCGAGAGCGAGGACGACCCGCTGGGGCAGGCCTGCTGGCGCGGACGGGTTGAGATGGTGCGGGAACTGGTCGAGCGCGGCGCGGCGCTCAGCTTCCGGGATGGGGGGAGCGCGATCGGCGCGGCGCTGCACGGGTCGCGTCACTGCCAGAACCCCGAGGGCGGACCCACGATGGGTCTCACCGAGGAGATCCCGTCCGCACCCTACGCGGAGATCGTGCGTCTGCTGCTGGCGGCTGGTGCGACCGTGCCGGAGCGAGTGGGGGATGCTGAGCATGGTCCGCGCGCCGTGAATCTGCTTGCCGAGCTCGGGGTCGATCCGCCTGCCTAGTGCCCTGAGTCACAAATTCGCGGGCAGCTCGCCTGCGACCCGCAGTCAGCGACGCGAGGGTTTGATCCCCACCGCGTGACGCGCCGACCGGGGATGCCCGGGCACGAGCAGCGTGTCGATCCGGGCCAGGAGCTCCTGGTCGCCGCGCTCGACGCGCGCGTGCTGATGCTCGTGCTCCTCCCAGGTGGCGACGATGAACATCTCGGTGAAGAGGCTCGAGTCGTCGAGGTCACGGTGCATATGCCAGTGCACCGCGCCCGTACGCCGACGCATGCGGCGCAGCTCCCCCGTGAGCGCCAGGAACGCGTCTATCTCTGAAGGCTGCACCTCATACTCGACGGTCACTGAGACTGGACCGCGTTCGTTGGGATCCGGGATGTCCGGCAGGGGCAACGGGTCAGACAGATGCTCGTCGCCGTCGGCACGAGCGGGGAGCGGCAGCCACCAGGTCACAACCATGGTGACCAGCAATCCGCCGGCAATCACGAGCAGGGCCGTCCGGACGCTCGTGCCCTGGGCGACGCCGCCGATCGCGAGCGAACCGATGCCGTTGGCGCCCTGGAACGCGATCAGGTAGTAGGCGAAGGCCCGCGCCTTGGCCCAAGCCGGCAGCTGTCCCTGATACGCGGTGCCGAGAATCCCGAGCCCGGTGATCCAGGCCGATCCGGAAGCCACCAATACGACGGCTGTCAGCGCCACGCTGTGCGTGACGGCGAGGAGCGCGGCCGGCGCTGCGACGAGTATGCAGGCGAGCGCGTAGATTGCGGCGGGCGGAAGGCGGCGGCGGAGCGCCGGCCCGAGGTTCGCGGCAAGCAGCGCGCCGATACCGACACAGCCGAGCAGCAACCCGTAACCGCCGGAGCCGAGACCGAGACGTTCGCGCGCGACCAGCGGCAGGATCGCCCACAGAGCGCCGGCGAAGAAAACGAAAGCGACGGTCCGTGCGATGACGGACAGCAGCGTCGGGGAGTTGATCACGAAGCGCCCGCCGGCGCGAACGGCTGCGAACGCGTGCTCGCGCGGCAGTGTCCGCTCGCGGACCGGGATCCGCGTGATCATGATCGCCCCGAGCACCGCCACGAACGACGCGGCGTTGACGCCGAACACGAGCGCGGCGCTCGTGGCCGCGAGCAGCACGCCGCCGATGGCTGGTCCCACCGCGCGCGCGAGGTTCTGGTTCACCGAGCCCAGTGCGATCGCCTGCGGGCGGACCTCCCCGGGGACCAGCTCCGGCTGCAACGTCTGCCAGGTCGGGGCACCGATCGCCCCGCCGATCCCGATCACGAACAGCAGCGCGATCAGAACCGCGGGCGTGAGCGCGCCGACCGCCGAAAGGATCGCCAGGCCGGCGGCGGCCACGAGCATCACCAGCTGGCCGACGAGAATCAGACGCTTGCGATCGAATAGGTCACCGAGCACCCCCGACGGGACCGCGAGCAGCAGCACCGGGATACTTCCAGCCGCCTGGATCGCACTCAGCAGGACGGCTGAGCTCGTGAGCGTGGTCATCACCCACTGAGCCGCCACCGTCTGCATCCACGAGCCGACGTTGCTCGTGAACTGGGCGAGCCACAGGCGCCGGAAGTCCGCGTAGCGCATCGGTGCCCAACCACCGACCTCTGATACGGCTGGTGCGACCGCCTTCGCGGTCGCGTCTGGCTCGGTGCTCAAACGCCGCCGCCTGTCAGCGCCGCGGCTCTATTGCGCACCGCAGAGACGAACTCGCGCACGCTCGCGCGCTCGTCGCCGCGCCTCCACGCGATCGCGACGTCACTCGGCTCGATGCCGTCGACCGGCACGTACCGGATGCCCGGGCGCTGGTAGAAGGTCGACACCGATTCGGGCGCAAGACTCACGTAGCCGCCGGTGACCGTCGCGGTCAGCTGCTCCTCGACGGTGTGTACCTCGGGCCCGAGCAACGGGGCGACGCCGTCACGATGGGCGGTGGCCAGCCAGAAGTCTCGCCACAGCGGATCGCGGCCGGGCATCTGCAGCCAGTGCTCGTCGAGGAGATCCCCGATCCCGATGCTCTCGCGATCCACCAGCGGGTGCCACGCCGGCAGCAGGGCGACGCGAGGTTCACTGGTGAGTGGCTCGATCATCAGCTCGTGCGAGCTCACCGGCAGGCGCATGAACGCTGCGTCGACCGAGGCGCCAGTCAGCCCGGCCGTTGGATCGGAGAAGTCACTCTGCCGGGTCTCCAACCTGAGCGGTGAGGACGGCGCCGCGAAGCTGGCGAGCGACTCGTCGATCACGTCGCAGGCGCCGTAGGCGAGAAATCCGACACGGACCAGCCGGCGGTCGCTCTCGCCGGCTTCGCGAGCGATGTTGAGCGCATGCTCCACGGCACCGAGCGCCGCACGCGCAGCCGGCAGTAGTTCCTCTCCCGCCGTCGTCAGCTCAACGTGGCGACTTGTGCGATCGAGCAGCGTGACGCCGAGGTTGGTCTCGAGCGCCTTGATCGCCTGGCTCAGCGGCGACTGGCTGACGTGGAGGCGCTCTGCGGCCCGTGTGAAGTTGAGCTCCTCCGCCACCGCGACGAAGTAGGAGAGCTGGCTCAGCGTGACGTTCGGGGGCAGGTCGGCCATTGCCTGGGCGCAGGATACGCCTCGCTGCTTGCTCGAATCAGGCGATCCAGACGCTGCGCGTCTGGATCGCACGGTAAGACGTCTTGGACAACTGCCTCGGCCAGCAGTAAGTTGAGTGCACAACGATTTTCGATCGCGCCGGGAATGGCGAGACACAGGAGACAGCTGATGCAACTCGATGGCATGCACCACATCACGATGATCACCGGCGACGCCCCGCGAAACGTCGACTTCTACGCCGACGTGCTCGGCCTGAGGATGGTGAAGAAGACCGTCAACTTCGACGCTCCGGAGGCCTATCACCTCTATTTCGGCGATGAACAGGGCTCCCCCGGATCCATCCTCACCTGGTTCGAGTTCGACGGAGTCCAGCCGGGGCGTGCCGGCGCAGGCATGATCCACACGATTCAGCTCGGCGTGCCCAGTGAGGCGTCGCTCGACTTCTGGGAGCAGCGCCTGGGCGAGCGCGGTTACTCGAGCGAGCGCTCGGACGGCTCGCTGAAGTTCGCCGATTACGACGGTCTTGCCCTCGAGCTGGTCGTCGCCAATCCGGTGAACCCGCCGCTGCAGGCCACGCATCCGGAGATCCCGGCCGAGCATGCGATCACGGGTGTCGAGGGCGCGCGCGCCTACATCGGGCGTCCGATCGAGGCCGACGCCGAACTGCTGACCGAGACGCTCGGCTTCACGCCCGCTGACAACCCGGGGTCCTACGAGCTTCAGGGCCCGACGCGCAGGTTCAGGTGGACCTACGAGCCTGCGACCGCCAATGGCATCCAGGGCGCAGGCACCGTTCATCACATCGCCTGGCATTCAGCCGACGCCGACCACGTGCCGTGGCAGCAGCGCGTTGCCGCCGCCGGGATGCACGTGACGCCCGTGATCGACCGCGACTACTTCAACGCGATCTACTTCCGTCAGCCGCAGGGCATTCTGTTCGAGATCGCCACGACGTCGCCCGGCTTCGCCGTCGATGAGGACCCGGCCCACCTCGGCGAGCAGCTGCGCCTGCCGCAACAGCATGAGCACCTGCGCCTCCAGCTCGAGCGCAGCCTGACACCGCTGGTCAACCCGCGGGCCGCCAGGGCCGCGAACGAGGCGTGAAGATGAGCTCGCTCGTCTTTCGTGAACGCCCGGCCGCCGGTGTGGCGGAGGGTCTACTGGTCCTCCACCACGGTCGCGGAGCCGACGAGCACGACCTGCTTGGTCTGGCCGACGTGCTCGACCCGCAGCGTCGCCTGCATGTCGTCACTCCCGGAGGGCCGCTGACGGTTCCGGGCTTCCCCGGAAAACACTGGTACGTCGTTCCGCGCGTCGGCTACCCCGATCCAGACACCTTCCGGGCCGCATACGCCCAGCTCGGCGAGTTCCACGACGAGCTCTGGGAGCGAACCGGCATCGAACCCGCTCGGACGGTACTCGGCGGCTTCTCGATGGGCTCGGTGATGAGCTACGCACTGGGGCTCGGCGGCAGCCGGCCCGAGGTCGCCGGCATCCTGGCCTTCTCGGGTTTCATCCCGACCGTAGAAGGCTGGGTTCCCGACCTCGCCGGTCATGAGCAGACCCGCGCGTTCATCGCGCACGGTCGAAACGATCCGGTCATGGACGTCGTGTTTGCGCGCCGCGCCAAGGAGCTACTGCTGGCGGGCGGCCTTGAGGTCGACTACCACGAGTCCGATGCGGGCCACTACATCGATCATGCCCACATCCCGCTCGCGCTCAACTGGTTGAACAGAACGCTCGCTCCGCTGGGCGAGCGTCTCTAGGAGATCTCAGCCTGAAGCTTTTTCTTAGGTGCGTCGCCCATCCTTGGGGCGCGGGTCAAGCCATGTGATCCGTCCCGCCTGATGTCATGACGACGCAACGCCGACAAGTCCGACGGATCTCACTACGCGGTGGTCTGGCGGTCGCGGTGGTCGTCGGCATCGCCGCCGGTCTGCTCTCCGGCGGCATTGCTCGCGGACCCAAGCCCGGAACGCAGGCCGCGGTCAAGGGGGCGGTCGCGGTCGATCCCGCGCGCTTTGCCAGGACCGCGTGCATGGCCTACCAGCCAACCCGCGGCGACCGGCACCGGACAGTCTTCCTCGACGCTGGTCACGGCGGCCTGGACCCAGGGTCGGTCGGCGTGACGGAGGGCGGCAAGACGATCTACGAAGCCGACGAGACGCTGCCGGTTGAGCTGGATGCGATGGCGCTATTGCGCGCTCAGGGTTTTCGAGTCGTGGTCTCGCGCACAACGGACAGTTCGGTCGCGCGGCTGACCTCCGCAGACCTCGACGGCCAGCTCCTCACCGCGCGCGGTGTGCACGACGACGTCGCTGCGCGCGCGCAGTGCGCCAACGAGGCCGGCGCCAGCGCGCTCATCGGTATCTACTTTGACGCGGGCGCGTCCAACAACGCGGGTTCGGTCACCGGCTACGACGCCGTCCGTCCATTCGCTGCGCGGAACCTGCGGCTTGCCAGCCTGGTCCAGCACGACGTGCTGGCCGCCATGAACAGCCGCGGTTGGAAGATTCCCGATGAGGGCGTTCAGCGAGATGATCAACTGGGCTCGACGGTCAACGTCTCAACAGGCGACAGCTATGGCCACCTGCTACTGCTGGGACCGGCGAAGAGGGGTTGGTTCGAGACGCCGAGCAAGATGCCGGGAGCACTGATCGAACCACTGTTCATCACCGATCCGTTCGAGGGTTCGATCGCCAGCAGCAGCGGGGGTCAGCGGGTGATCGCCAGCGGCATCGCCGATGCGGTCGAGCAGTTCTTCAAGCCCCCGGCAAGACACGTACGGGCACGGTCTCGACAGTAACGAGTCCGCTGTCGGCGGTGACCTGCTCGACAACCGGGAAAACCTCGGCGATGCGGGCGTGGGTGTCGACCGCGATGGTCATCACGGGACCATGGCGCCTCGCCTGCCAAAAGCCGTCGCCATGCGGCGGCTGGTCGTCTTGGAAACCCCAGGGGCCGCGTAGGGTCGTTGCACCGGCAAGCCGCTCATGGCGCAGTCGTTGCACCAGCACGCGGTGCAGCGGGTGACCATGTACCCGGTCGTCCTCGCTGGAGTGCACCGTGAGCTTCTGACTCCAGACCGCATCATGCGCGAGGACGGGGGGCGGCGCATCCAGGTCAGCGATGCGCTCGCCGTCACGCCGCAGCACCTGGACACGCTCGAGTGTCATCAGCGGCTGTCCAAGCGAGAGATCCAGCTCGGCCGCGGCCTGTGCAATCGAATCGCCGCTGCCGACCGCGATCACGAGCACCGGCACGTCGGCGTTACGCGCAAGCAGTCGGGCTCGCACGCGAGCTCCGTCGCGCGTTCCGTCAACGCCGCTCAGCACGGTGGCGCCGTGAACGCCGTTGCGCCGCAGGACCTCACACGCAACGACGTATGCCAGTCGGCCCGCCGCCCGCTGGCGGCGGCCGATGAAGAGCGTCAGCTTGGCCTGCTCTTCGAGATCCTCGGGCAGCTGCGGGTCCGCGGGCAGCTGCTCGGGCGGGAGTCGAGTTCGTTCGATAGTCACGAGCCCGCGGCGCTTCATCGCGAGCACCTGCGGCAGCAGCGCCTCGATCCGCGCCGGGTCGTCGACCGCGACCGAGACGACCGGCAGGTCCTCGGACATTGTGAGCAGCAGCTCGGTGTGGGAGCTGTGGTGGTGGCCAAAGCCCTCGATCCCGCGCAGCATCGCGCTGACACGCACGCTCTCCCGACCGTAGAGCCCAAACAACTCGTCGGCCAGCAGCTCCCCGTCGCTGCGGTCGCGCTCGCCAAAGTAGGTCGTCAGCTTATGTAGCTCGGTACTCATAGATGTGTCCCCAGCAGATGTCCCAGGACCACCGCGGCGAATCCGACGACGACGCTCACACCGACGTTCAGTGCCGCTGCCCCGAACTCACCGTCCTCGGCAAGCCGGTGCGTCTCGAACATCCAGGTCGAGAACGTCGTGTAGGCGCCGATCGTCGCCGTGCCGGCCACGATCATCGCCTCACCACTCAGGGCCAGACCGTCCAGCAGACCGAGCACGAAGGAGCCGCTGACATTTACGACAAAGGTGCCGAACGGCAGCTCCCGCCCCAGGCGCGAGCCGACCCAGCCGTCCACCACGAAGCGGGCGACCGAGCCGATGCCGCCGACCACGGCCACCGCGATCCAAGTCCATGCCGTCACGCGCGAGAAGCTATACGACCTTAGACTCGGCGGCGTATGTCAAAGCCCAAGCTACTGATCGTCGTGGCGAGCACGCGCCCAGGCCGCGTCGGCCGGCCCGTCGCCGACTGGTTCCGGCAGATCGCCGCCGAGCACAGCGGCTTCGAAGTCGAGGAGGCGGACCTGGCCGACCTCGACCTACCACTGCTCGACGAGCCCAACCACCCCCGCCTGCAGCAGTACACCCAGCAGCACACCAGGGCCTGGAGCGCAACGGTCGGTGCGGCCGACGCCTTCGTGTTCGTAACTCCCGAGTACAACCACTCGTATCCGGCTTCGCTCAAGAACGCCGTCGATTACCTGCATCAGGAGTGGCGCCACAAGCCGCTCGGCTTCGTGTCCTATGGCGGCATCGCCGCTGGTACCCGCTCGGTACAGGCCTTCAAGCTTGTCGCCAGCGCACTGATGATGTACGTCGCAAACAACCTCGTGAACATCGCGTTCGTGCACTCGAAGATCAAAGATGGGGCCTTCGTCGAGGACAAGGATGTGCGCGCAGCCGCCGATGCGATGCTCGACGAGCTGCTTGAGCTCAACGGAGCGTTGAGCGGGTTGCGTAGAGCGGCGCAGTGAGCTCGTGCTCGGCCCGGTCGTCGCTTTGCGATTCGTGCATCCACCAGCAGCTCGTGCGCAATACCCGCGGCTCCATGTTCTCCCTGTGTCTGCGCTCACGGACCGAGCCGAAACGCTTCGTGCGCTATCCGCGGCTGCCCGTGCTGGAATGTCCGGGGTATGAGCGTCACGGTGACAGCGCTGCACACAGCAGCGATCAAGGGCACCCGGGTCCGTAGCGTCGAACAGGTCGTTCTGGACGAGCGTGGCGCCGCCAACGATCGCCGCTATTTCGTCGTCGACGAGCGCGATCGCATGCGCAACGGCAAGCAGATCGGAAACCTGCAGGCGGTTGTCGCGCTGCCCGAGGACGGTCGCCTCCGGCTCGAGTTCCCGGACGGGTCCGCCGTCGAGGACCAGGTGGAGCTCGGCGACGAGCTGACCGCCCAGTTCTTCTCCCACCATCTGGTGGGCAGGCTCGTACTCGGACCGTGGTCCAAGGCGCTGTCAGACTTCTGCGGTCAGCCGCTGCGGCTGCTTCAGGCCGGCTCCGCCGTCGATCGCGGCGCCAAGGGCCCTGTCAGCCTGATCTCTCGCGGCTCGCTGCAACGTCTGGCTGAGGAAGCCCGCGCCGACGGCGTCGATGGCCGACGGTTCCGGATGCTGATCGAGGTGGACGGAGTCGAGCCACATGCCGAGGACAGGTGGCTGGGACAGAGGCTGCAGGTCGGCGGTGCTGTGCTGCGCTTCGACGGGCACGTCGGACGTTGCCTGGTGACCAGCCGCGACCCAGAGACGGGTGAGGTGACGCTGCCCACCCTCGATCTGCTCCGTGGCTACCGCAGTGGTCTCGAATCGACCGAGCCGCTGCCGTTCGGGATCTACGGCCGCGTTCTGCGCCCCGGCACCGTGCGCGTGGGTGACACGGTCGCGCCGGCGGAGGCGACGGCGTGAGCGAGCAGCTTCCTGACGGTGTAGCGCCCGCCGAAGCTGGCGACAGCGGCCGCGTCACGGTATCGATCGCCGACCACGTCGCCGTCGTCACGCTGACACGGCCAGACAAGCACAACGCGCTTGACCTGCCGATGCTCGACGCGATCATCGGGGCGGGTGAGCGGCTGCGCGCCGAACCAGGTGTGCGGGCCGTCGTGTTACACGGCGCCGGCAAGAGTTTCAGCTCCGGGCTCGACTTTCCCGCAGTGGCCGCGGCCGGCGGGCTCGAGGCCTTCACCGGGATCCTCGACGAGGCGCCCCCCAATTACTTCCAGCGGGCGGGTTACGTGTGGATCGACGTGCCCGTGCCGGTGATCGCGGCAATCCATGGCAACTGCCTGGGCGGAGGGCTGCAGATCGCTCTGGCAGCCGACATCCGCATCGCCGCGACCGATGCTCGCATGTCTGTGATGGAGGGCCGCTGGGGGCTGATCCCTGACATGTCGATCACCCGCACGCTCCCCCGCCTGGTCGGCATCGACGTCGCCAAGGAGCTGACCTATACGGCACGTACCGTGACCGGCGAGGAGGCGAAACTCCTCGGGCTCGTCACGAAGACTGCAGACGATCCGTTGACGGCTGCGCTCGAGCTCGCGCGGGACATCGCTGGCCACTCGCCGGACGCTGTCCGCCGCGCGAAGCGCCTGTTCGACGAGGGCTGGATTGGATCAACCACTGAGACGCTGGCGCTCGAAGCGCGACTTCAGGGAGAGCTGATCGGCACGCCAAACCAGATGGCCGCAATGACGGCCGGCTTCACGAAGCAGACGCCGGAGTTCACTGACCCCTGAGGTGCGGCTCGTCAAGCGCCCGACCAGCCCACGAACAGGGCAACGGCCAGAGCGAAGCCCGCCAGCGCAATCCCCACACGCAGGGGACGGTCCGGAAGTACGCGAACCACCGCGGGCCCGCACCGGCTGCCCGCGAGCACCCCGATGCCGATAGCTGCGGCAGCCGGCCAGTCGACCGGGCTGGTGAATGCGAAGATGACAGCCGCGACGAGGTTGGCGGCGGTCAGCGTGATGTTCTTGACGGCGTTGGTGACCGGGAGCGGCTCGAGTGTCTCCAGCGACAGCACGGCGAGCATGATGATGCCGGCACCCGCACCGAAGTAGCCGCCGTAGATCCCGACCAGCGCCACCGGCACGAGCCTGCGCCAGGACGGTGTCAGTCTCGCTCCCCTGGCGGATTCGACCAGGCGCCGACGGTCGAGCCAACTGCGAACCGGGTCCCGCAGGAGCAGCAGCCCCGCACCGAGCGCGATCAGCCAGGGCACGAGCTCCTTGAACGCCGCGGAACTACCCCAAAGCAGCAGGCCGGCGCCCGCTGCGCCGCCCACCGCGGCCCAGATCGACAGCCTGATCACCCGACGGCCGTGCCCGCGCAGCTCATCCCTGGAGCCGGCGGCGCTGCCGATGCCGTTGGTGAGGAGGCCGACCGTATTGGTGACGTTGGCCGCCAATGGCGTGAGACCAAGCGCCAGCAGCGCGGGGTAACTGACGAGCGACGCCAGGCCGGCGACCGACCCGGTCAGGCCCGCACCGACCCCGGCCGCGACCAGCAGCAGAAAGGTGGAGAGAGTCATAGCGCGACGGGAGCTGCAGCTATGAAATCTGAGACCGGGTCTGGGGGAAAACTGCGGGACAAGGACTCGAACCTTGAATACCAGGGCCAGAACCTGGCGTGTTGCCAATTACACCATCCCGCAATTGGCTCGGGCGAGTATAGCCAGGGGCAATCTAGGGTACGTTGGCGGTGCATGGCCCGGATAGTCCTGACTGGAGCAACAGGCACGATCGGCAGCGCCGTGTGTTCGGAGCTGCTCGCGCGCGGCGATCTGCCGGTGGCACTCTCGCGCGATCCCGCCGGATCCGCGGGCAAGCTCCCGAGCGCTGTGGAGTGGCACGCCTGGCGCGAACCGGAGGTGGCACCGGCTCCCGCCGAGGCGCTGGCGGGCGCCGCCGGAGTCATCCACCTTATGGGCGAGCCGGTCTCGCAGCGCTGGACGTCAGCTGCAAAGCAGCGGATCCGTGACTCGCGCGTCCTGTCGACCCGCATGCTGGTTGCCGCACTTCAGGCTCTTCCCGAGGACCAGCGACCACCGGTGCTCGTCTCCCAGTCGGCGACGGGGTACTACGGCCCCCACGGCGCCGAGGAGCTCGATGAGAACGCAGCCGCAGGCGATGACTTCCTGGCTCGCGTGGTCAGCGCGTGGGAACACGAGGCGCTTGCAGCCGCGTCGGTCTGCAGGGTGGCGATGACCAGAACCGGGGTGGTCCTGTCCCCCAGCGGCGGCGCGCTGGCGAAGATGCTGCCGTTCTTCCGCGCCGGAGTCGGCGGTCCGGTTGCCGGCGGCCATCAGTACGTCCCCTGGATCCACATCGACGACCTCATTGGCGCGCTGCTGTTCTGCCTCGACGACCCCGGTGCTGTCGGGCCGCTGAACGTTACCGCTCCGCGCCCCGTGCAGAACTCGGAGCTCTCAAAGGCGCTGGGTCGAGCCTTGCACCGGCCGGCCGTGTTCCCGGTTCCGGCGCTCGCCCTGAAAGTTCTCTACGGCGAAATGGCGGAGATCGTCACCACGGGACAGCGCGCGCTGCCGCGGCGGCTGATGGAGCTCGGCTTCAGCTTCCGCCACGAAGAGATCGAGCCGGCGCTGCGGGACGTGCTGAGAACTCGATGAGTTTCTGCCAGGGCCGCGAGCGGCGGCTCAGGAAAGTCGCGCCACGATCACCGGGGCGTGCGTCGGCTTGAGTGTCCCGTTATACGGCTCCGGCGTGACCAGAACCGCGCTCACACCATGCATCCGTGCCGGTATGCCGACATCGGCGTTACCGGATGAGTTCACCCCGAACAGCACGCTCGCCGGGACGGGCGCGGCTGTTCCAGACTCGAGCCAGACCTCATAGACGTGGCCGTGGGCGGGCGGCGTGAGGTTGCGAACGACCAGCTCGGCACGGCCGCCGGTGATGCGTACCTGGGCGCTGCCTGAGATCCCCTTGACCTGGGCCTGGACCACGGTGGCAGCCGTACCGGCCGCAAGCTCGACGGCGGTCACCACCCCAGCTGCAGCCACCACAGTCGCCGCGACGCCGGCTATCAGCCTGTTGCGCGCGCGTCCGAAGCTCCGGCCCCGCGCCACGGTGCCGCTGCCAGCCGCGGGCTGCTCGCTCTGCAGCTGACGCATCACGCGACGCCTGAGTCCACGCGGAGCCGCGTACTGGTGCGTCGACATCGGCAACGCATGCACCACACCTCTCAGCGCGTCGACCTCGTCGCGGCACACGGTGCACTCCTGTACATGCGCGCGGAATGCCTCCGCCTCGCCCGGCTCGAGCGCACCGAGCACGTAGGCGGCGGCGTCGGCGCCGCAATCGTGCATTCCGGACATGGTCTCTCGATCGCTCATGGTAGGACCCCTGCCTCACCGAGGGCGATGCGCAGCTTGCCCAACCCGAGTCTCATCCGGCCCTTCACGGTCCCAGGTGGAAGCGCGAGCATCTCAGCGATCTGATGGTGGGTGAAGCCACCGAAGTACGACAGCTCGATCACCTGGCGCTGCTCATCGGGCAGATCATGCAAGGCGTGGCGGATGCGATCAGCCTCGGCTCGACGCTCGACTGCGACCTCGGTCAGCTCCGGTGACGCGACGCGGTCCGCGACGTTCCACTCCTCCAGCGATCGCGCTCCCCGCAGCGACTCGCGCCGAAACGAGTCGATCGCGCGGTTACGGACGACGCTCAGGATCCAGGCGCGCACGCTTCCGCGCGATTGGTCGTAGCGAGCCCCGGACCGCCAGAGAGCCATGAACGCATCCTGGACCACGTCCTCAGCGCGCGTCCGCGACCCACACATGCGGTAGGCGAGCGAAAACGCAGGACCGCCATGCCGATCGAAGAGCACCTCGAACGCTCGCGCATCTCCGTCGCGCATGCGCAGCATGAGGTCCTCGTCGGCAAGCTGCCTGACGTCCTGGCGGTTGCTGAACATCCGGTGAGCCATACGCAGCCGCGGCCGTCGTGGATCACCGTAGATCCGCGGTGACTGGTGCTCAGGCCGACGCGCCCGCGCTCGTCGGCGCGAA
Source organism: uncultured Actinomycetota bacterium (assembly GCA_963714335.1). Classification (GTDB taxonomy): domain Bacteria; phylum Actinomycetota; class Thermoleophilia; order Solirubrobacterales; family Solirubrobacteraceae; genus Palsa-465. The sequence goes on along the minus strand of CAVQNW010000002.1, from coordinate 1,779,810 downwards.
CAGCCCCGTGATCTGATTCTCGAGGCCCGGGTCGAGAATCAGCAGCACCTGATCGCCTGCGGCAATGACCGAGTCGGCCTTGGGAACGAAGCCGCGCCCAGAGCGCAGCACCGAGATGACGAGCGAACCCTCCGGCAGCGCGATCTGCTGCACCTGCCTACCAACGGCCGGTGAACCCTCGAGCACCTCGAGCTCGATGATCTCCAGATGCTCCTCCTCGAGCGCTAGCAGCTGCACGAGCCCGTACTCGGGAACCTCGTGCTCGATCAGGCGCAGGATCAGGTCCGTGGCAGACACTGCCGGCTGGATGCCGAGCATCTTGAAATGCGTCAGGTTGCGGGGGTTGTTGACGCGCGCGACGATGCGCTGCACGCCGTACTTCTCCTTCGCGACCTGGCTGATCAGGATGTTGTCCTCATCATCACCGGTGACGGCGATCACAAGGTCGGCGCGCTGGATGCCTGCCCGCTCCAGAACCCAGAGCTCACTCGCATCCCCATACTGAACCGCGTGCTCGAGCTCCTGCTCGACCACCCGGAAGCGGTCGTGATTGGACTCGATCAGCGTCACCTCACGGTCCTTGGCAATCAGCTCGCGGGCGAGGTTCCACCCCACCTTGCCGGCCCCGGCGATGATCACATACATGTTCGTTTCGGCTCCCAGTTGCGCTCAGCGGGAGAGCAGTACCTGCTCGGCCTGATCGATCGCCACCTGCGTCGGACAGATCGTCTGGAGCCCCTGCTCCGCGTACCAGGCCGCCCGCGCCGGATCGGCAACACGCACGACAACGCGGGGGACGTTGAAGCGCCGTTGTGCGATCTGTGAGATCACCAGGTTGGTGTTGTCGCCACTGGTGGCGGCCATGAACACGTCGGCCTGCTCGATCCCGGCCTCGATCAGCCCATCGACCTCGAGCGCGGTCCCGACGGTGAAGCGGCCGCCAGCATCCTCCCAGGTGGAGGTCTGGTCACGATCGAGGCGCTCGTGTGAGAGCGGATCGATATCCATCACGGAGACGTCATGACCCGCGTCGAGCGACCGCTTGGCGATCGCTGACCCGACACGGCCGCACCCGACGATCAGGATGAACATGGGTGCACTGTATCGACGATCACTGCCCAGGCACCCAGAGGCGTCCACTGCGCTGCGCGGGACCAGCCTCACCCTGCTGGGTCGGATCGGATTCCTGTGGTGCCGGAGCCTCTCCCGATTCAGCGCCAGTCGCTGCCGCCGCTCCGCCGTCGGCCTGAGCGACAGGCTCTCCACCCTGGGCCTGAGCGACAGGCTCTCCACCCTGGGCCTGCACGAACGCCATCTGCAGCTGCGAGACCGCGTCGCGGATCGGCGCGACCTGCTGCGGTGCAATCTGCTCGATCTGCGGCATCAGCGCCCGCACCGACTCGATCGCGAGCTCCACCTGCCCGAGGTCGCGTTCGTCCTCGGTGCCTGGCATCAGACCGGTGCGACGCATTCCCAGATTCACCATCGTGACGACGTTCTCGAGCAGCACGTGTTCCACGCGTACTCGCTTGATCTCCTGCTCGTAGGCGGCCCGCAGCTGCTCTTCGGAGAGCTGCCCAGGATCGGGGATCTCACCTGCCATCAGTTCACCTCCACGGTGCGTTGAGGACTTCCAGCATAGGTTGCCATCGTCGCCTCAACAGTCGAGGCGTAGACCTCCGGCAGCGTCATACCCTGCGCCAGCAGCGCCCGCTGGCGCTGCGCTCCGTTTGCTGACGGGAACTCGATGCTGAGCCCGAGTTCGCCGCGCATCGGCGCCGTCCAGTCGAGCAGCCTGTCGATTGCCGCACGCGCCGGATAGGCATCTCCACTCTCAAGGTCGAGCAACTCGCCGTCGAGGCCGTATCGGATCGCCCGCCACATGTTCTCCTCGATCCAGCGATGCGCGAGGTCATCATGCGGCCGTCCCTCGTCGATGTCGCGCGCCGCCTGTGCGACGCACGCGACGATCAAGCCCGTGAGGGCAGCCGACTCGGCCGCGGTCACCTGGGTGTCGCAGATCCGAACCTCGACGGTCCCGAACGACAGGTGCGGGCGGATCGACCACCAGACCTGCGTGTACTCGATGATCGACCGAGTCCGCACGAGAAAGTCGATGTACTGCGCGAAGCTGTCCCAGCTGCCGAAGGCATCGGGCACGCCACAGCGCGGGAAGCTCTTGGTGAAGATCTGCGAGCGCATGCTGTGCAGGCCGGCGTCCCGGCCCTCCAGGAACGGCGAGTTCGCCGAGATCGCCAGCAGCAAGGGAAGCACTGGGCGCAGGCGGTCGCAGACCTCGACAGCACGATCGGCACCGCGGACCCCGACGTGCACGTGGGCGGAGAACGTGTTGTTTCGCCACGCGACGTACTTCAGGCCGTCTTCGACGCGGTGATAGTGATCGGTGTCGATGATCCGCTGCTCGCGGTAGTCGGCCCACGGATGGGTCCCGGTGGCACCGAGGAAAACGTTGTGGGCAGCGGCCACGGCAAAGAGGCGGCGGCGCGCATCCTGCTGGAGCGCTATCGCCGCTGCGTGGTTCTCGCCACGACCCGATCGGATCTCGATCTCCGAGGAGATCAGCTCGCCGGCGATCGATTCAGCAAGAATCTCGTCCGACTGAGCGGCGTCGCGCAGCTCCTCGAAGCGCTGCGTCAGCCCGAAATGGCCTGGATCGAGAATCGCGTACTCCTCCTCGAGGCCGACGCTGAAGTCCGTCGACTGCTCGAAGCGCGCGTAGCCGCTGTCGAGATCGATGTCGCTCAAGCCAGATAGAAGTAGAGCGCGTACAGCAGGTCGACCGCCGGGCTGGACGCGTGAACCGTCACCTCGGGCGGTGTCTGCAACAAAGCCTCAGAGTAGTTGAAGATCACCCTCACGCCGGAGTCGACCAGATCATCGGCCACCGTCTGGGCAACGCCTGACGGAACCGCCAGAACGGCCACGACGACGTCCTCATCTTTCACAACATCGCGCATCTCGTCGTAGTGGCGGACGGTCAGGTCGCCGACGCGCGTTCCCACCTTCTGCGGATCGGTGTCGAACAATGCGACGACGCTGAATCCGTGGTCGGCGAAGATGTCCGAGCCTGCGATCGCCGTGCCGAGGTGGCCGGCGCCGAACAGGGCGATGTTGTGTCGCTCGGAGGTGCGCAGGATCGTTCTGATCTCACCGATCAGCGCGTCGACGTTGTAGCCGACGCCGCGCTTGCCGAATTTGCCGAACCCGGACAGGTCGCGGCGGATCTGGGTGGAGTTGACGTGCGTGAAGTCCGCAAGCTCCTGCGAGCTGATCGTCTCCTTCCCCATCTTGCGCGCCTGGGTGAGCACCATCAGGTAACGCGAAAGCCGCGCGGCGACGCCCAGCCCGAGCTTCTCGCCGGGCAACTTGCAGTTCCGGTCCGTTGGTGGTCATGGGCCGTCCACTCTACTCAAGCGACGCTCGAACTGCTGCTCATCCACGAACAGTTCGAAGGCTTCCTCGTCGTCGATCTCGACGACCGGAATCCGCTCCAGATAGCGCTTGAACAGGCCCTCGTCGGCCTCGATGTTGCGCTGCTCGAGCGTGAACGGCAGGCGCGCACGAACGCGCTCGATGATTGCCACGGCGTCCTCGCAGAGGTGGCAGCCCGGACGACCGTAAACGATGACCGTTTTCAATCCCGGGGTCCGTGGGTGGGCGGGATCGAATGCACCCCCGGTCATGCGCGCTCACCTGTCGAGTACACGTCAAGCTCCAGGTAGTCCGGAAACCGCAGCACCGGCGTGAAACGCGCGGCGCCGGCGATCATCGCGGCGTTGTCGGTGCAGAGCTCTCGCGCAGGGATGTCGAGCTCGACACCGAGCCCACCGAGCGCCGTGCGCAGAGCCCCGTTGGCTGCGACCCCACCGCCGATCGCGAGCCGCGTTGCCCCGGTCTGGGTCAGCGCCCGCTTGACCCGGATCAGCAGGGCGTCGACGATCGCGCGCTGATAGGAGGCGGCGAGGTCGGCGCGCCGCCGCTCGGTCTCCTGCTCACCGAGGTCCCGCACGCGATAGAGGAGCGCGGTCTTGAGGCCGGCGAACGAGAAGTCGAGCCCGGGCATCCGCTCGGCTGTCGGGAAGTCGTAGGCATCAGGGTCGCCCTCGGCCGCCAGGCGCTCGAGCGCCGCACCGCCCGGATAGCCGAGACCCAGCAGCCGCGCCCCTTTGTCGAACGCCTCACCGGCAGCATCGTCGAGCGTCTGTCCGAGCACGCGCAACTCGGGCCCGCGATCGCGTACATCCACCAACAGCGTGTGTCCGCCGCTCGCGATCAGGGCGAGAAACGGCGGTTCGAACTCGACCGGCTTCAGGAAGCTCGCGGCCAGGTGACCGTGGAGGTGGTCGACCGGAGCGAACGGCAGCTCTCGGGCAGCGGCGAGCGCCTTGGCGGCGCAGAAGCCCACGAGCAGCGCCGCGACGAGACCGGGGCCGCGGGTGGCCGCGACCAGGTCGACGTCATCGAGCGTCGCATCGCCAGTCCGGAGCGCCTCGTCGAGCACCGCCGGCAGCAGTGTCAGGTGCTGGCGCGAGGCGATCTCCGGGACCACGCCGCCGAAGCGGTCGTGCACGCCCTGCGACGAGATGACGTTCGCGCGGATCTCGCCGTCCGCAGTGACGAGAGCCGCACACGTGTCGTCGCAGCTCGTCTCGATCGCCAGAATCACGCCTGCGCCACCGCTGCTCACGGCATCTCCCAGGGAGTGCCCAGGGCGCGCCACATGATGATCGCGTCCTCACCGTTGTCTGCGTAGTAGCGCGGGCGGGTGCCAACGCCGTGGAAGCCATATCGCTCGTAGAGCGCGATCGCCCCGGCGTTCGACACGCGAACCTCGAGCGTGTAGTTGGCGTCCTCGCCGGCACGGGCGATCACGCCGTCAAGCAGTGCGCTTGCGACGCCGACGCGCCGATGATCCGGATCCACGGCGATGTCCATCACGTGGAATGCCTCGTCGTACCGCGCGCAGATGACGAAGCCGACGATGCCGCCATCGTCAACGGCCGCCAGACAGATACCGGAGGGCTTCGAGAGCTCGAGCACGAACATCGCCAGCGACCACGGGTTAGGGAACGACCGGCGCTCGATCGCTATCACCTGCGGCAGATCACTGAAGCTCAGTGTCCGCACGGCGAGCCCATCCCCGTTGATCCTGTCGGCGCCGGTCATGTCTTCGCGATCTCGGCATCGGGAAGCCGCAGGTAAGCGGGCTCCACCCGAACGTTCGCGAACGGCGTCTGCAAGGCTGCCAGCCGGCAGTGCTCACGGGCCGACACGCGGTGCACGGGGCTGTCGTCAGGCGGCACGTGCACGCCGCTGTGCTCGAGCAGCTCACGGAACTTCACGGCGCCATCGCCGACCGCGGTCGCGCCCAGGCCGGCTCGCTCGGCAGCGGCCTCGCCGAGCTCTGCCGGTGTAAGCACGCTCGGCGGCAGACCGCCGCCGGCGACGAACGCCTCACCGCGTCGGGCATCGATCACGGCCAGCACGGGGCGCGGTGGGTTCAGCGAAGCAAGCGCGGCCTGCTCCAGCGACTGCAGTGTCGACACGCCGACCAGCGGAATCGCGGTCGCCAATGCGAGCGCCTCGGCCGTCGCGATCCCGATGCGTAGCCCTGTGAACGTGCCGGGGCCTGTGCCCACGGCGATCCGATCGACCGCCTCCCAGCCGGCTCCCGACCGCTCGAGCAACTCCTCGATCAGCACGAGCAGTCGCTGGGCGTGGCCAGGTCGCGCGCCGGCCGGTGGGTGATCGACGGCAGTCAGGTCGACGACCGCGCGCAGGCAGACGTTCGCCGCATCGTCGAGGTCGCGCAGCGCGACCGCCGTGAGCGGGGTCGCCGTGTCGAAGGCGAGCACCCTCACGTGAACTCGACCGTCCGCAGGTCGCCGCCGCCGTGGCTCAGGCGCACGCGCCGCACGATCCGGCCGAGGTCACTGATCTCCTGAACGCCGGCATCGGGCCACTCGACGAACGTGATCGTGTCGGCACCGATGTAGTCGGCGAGCAGGTCCGGATCCTCGTCCCGAAGGGACCGGAGTCGGTACAGGTCCACGTGCGACACATAGGTCACCGGAGCGGCGGCGGGGTAACGCTGCCCGATCGTGAACGTGGGGCTCGTGACCGGATCGGTGACCCCCAGCGCCCTGGCCGCCCCGCGGACGAACGTCGTCTTGCCCGCTCCGAGCTCACCGCTGAGCAGCACCACGTCACCAGGTCTGAGCTCCCGCGCCAGGTCTGCGGCGAGGCGTTCGGTCTCGGCGGCCGAGGAAGTGATCCGGTGCTGCGCAAGCTCACTCGCCATCAGCCCGAGTCTAGGAACGGTCAGCTCAGGCGCGCGAGCGACGAAGCTTCAATCCCACACCGACGCCGACCAGCGCGAAACCGATCAGCGTCTCGGGGAGAAGGTCGTAGCCCGTGTTGGGCAGTGTGGTGCTGTGAGCGGTGGTGCCGGTAGAAGAACTCGTCACGGTCGTTGCCGTCGCGGACGTCGTCGTCAGCCGCGACGGAGCAGTCGGCGTGATCTGCGACGAGGTGGTGGTCGTGGATGCGCTGGCCAGCGCCCCGGCGGGCGTGGCGAGCAGGACCCCGACGGAGGCTATGGAGGCGGCAAACCTGGACTTCACGGGTCTCAGAAATGTAGATGAATGCCGCTTAGCAGATCGTCCGGACGAATTAGTTCGCAATATGCATGCATTTCTAACGCAAAAGCTTCTTCGCTACCGTCCAGGCGCGAATGGTGTCCCGCAACCCGCCGCTGACGGACCGCCTCCGCGTGAGGGTCGAGCACCTACGCACGTCCGATACGGGCAAGGCTGCCGGCCTCGCCGGGGCGATGATCGTCAACAACGTCCTGGCGCTGATTTCCTCCGTCGTGTTCGCACGGCTGCTGACGAACTACGTCGCGCTGGCGGCACTGCTCAGCTACCTGATCATCCTCACGGTCGTCGGCCAGGCCGTGCAGGTCGCGACGGCTCGCGAGGGCGTGCTGGGCAACCTGGGCACGGGCGAGGAGCTGCTCGCGACGCTCGAGCGATGGGCACGTGCGCTAGCAGTGTTCACGGTTCTCGCGACCGTCGTCTCGATCCTGCTAAGGCAGCCGATCGCCGACGCAGTCGGCGATCCGCATCAGGGCTGGGCGGCGGCGGCTGGAATTCCCGCCGGCTGCCTCTACCTGGGTCTGTGCACGTTGCGTGGTGCGCTGCAGGCGATCGGCGATTACCGCGCGGTGGGGTACAGCCTGATCGGCGAGCAGGGGGCCCGTCTCGTGGCGGGGGCCATTCTCGTCGAGGTCGGGCTCGGCATCGGCGGGGCGTATGTCGCCTCGCTGATCTCGTACATCGCCATGGGCGCGTACTGCACGATGATCATGTACCGACGGGTCGCCGGACCGAGCTACCCGCGCTGGCGGCTGCGCAACGCCGCGTCCGGGGTTTTGAGTTTGAGCCGTCACGTCCGGTCGGCGGCCATCCCGATCGCTGCTCTGGCGATCATCCAGTTGCTTCAGAACATTGATCTGATCGTCGCCAACCACCGTTTCTCTCGCCCGGTCGCGAATTCCTATGCGGTTGCGGCCGTTGCCGGCAAGGTGCTGATCTGGGTCGCGATGGGGGCGAGCTTCTATCTGGTTCCCGAGACGTCGCGCCTGTGGTCCGAGGCCAAGGACGCCCGACCGGTGCTGCTCAAGTCGCTGGGCATCGTTCTTGTCTGTTCGGTCCCGTGCATGCTGATCTACGCGTTTGCCGCGCACCCGCTGCTCGCCGCGGTCTTTGGCAAGGACAAGGCCATCGCGTCCAACGTGCTGCTGCCGCTCGGTGCCGCGTTCACCGTCCTCGCCGCCACCTACCTGGCCGTGCAGTACATGCTGGCCCTCAAGCGCGTCTGGTTCCTGCCGGCGCTCGGGCTGGTCGCTGCGATCGAGCCGGTACTGCTGCTGCAGGCGTCGAAGCACCCAGCCTCGTTCGCGACCGTCGTGCTGTTGGTGCAGTTGATCGCCGCGGCCGTCGCCTACGTCTGCGCGCTCGCGCGGCGGCCGGTGCTCACGCGGGCGGCAGAGGTCGGCTCAGAATAGGCCGAGCTGCTCTTCGCCGGGCGCTTCGGGCACCGGCTCGCTGACCCGCTCGGTCGCCGCCGGCGGCTCGGTCGCTGCCGCTGGCTCGGTCGCTGCCGGTGGCTCGGTCGCTGCCGGTGGCTCGGTCGCGACCGGCTCGGACTGGCTCGGCGGAGTCGGCGGGCCGAGTTTCAAGATCGCAGGAATCCGCAGGAAGTCGGCGCGCAACATCTCCAAGGTGGAGGGCGTGTACAGCGCAGCGGCGGGGTGGTAGAGCGGATACAGCCTGACCGTGCGCGGCCCGATCGTCCGCACCTCAGGCTGTCCGTGGATCTTCGAGATCCCTGTCGGTTCGCCGCGCAGCAGCTTCGTCGCAAAGTTGCCGAGCGTGCAGACCATCGTCGGCTGAATCAGCTCGAGCTGGCTGTCGAGGAAATGCCGGCAGGGTCAAGCTCGTGCGGGTAGGGGTCGCGGTTTCCCGGAGGCCGGCATTTCAAGGTGTTCGCGATGAAGACATCGCCGCGCTCCATCCCGATCTCGCCAAGCAGCTTTTCGAGCAGCTTCCCGGCCTGGCCCACGAACGGCAGACCCTGCTGGTCCTCGTTGGCCCCGGGCGCCTCCCCCACGAACATCAGCTCGGCGTCCGCGTTGCCCGAGCCGAACACGACGTTCGTGCGGGTCTCGTGCAGCGGGCAGGCCACACAGCCGCGCGCCTCCTCGTAAACGGCCTTCAGCAGATCCCGGCGCTCGCTCGCAGACTTCAGGGAACTCATCTCGCGCGATGCTAACCACGCCGCCCGGTGGGTACCATCTACGTAGGCCGTCACCTTGCGACGAGGGATGGACCAGGAGAGATGCAACACACTGACCTCACCAGTGGCGGGATAAGACTCGCGATCGTCGGCTCAGGCCGAGTTGGAACCGCCATTGCGGAAGCCCTGCGCGACCACCCGCAGTTCGAGCTCGTGGGCCCGTTGGGCCGGGGCGCGGACGCCGCCGGCTGCGCCGCAGTCCTGTTGTGCGTCCCCGACAGGGAGATCGCAAGCGCTGCGGCGACGATCGTCCCCGGCGTAATCACCGGTCACTGCTCGGGAGCGACGGGTCTCGAGCCGCTGGCGCCACACGAGGCCTTCTCGCTGCACCCGCTGATGACCGTCCCCGCGGACGGCGCAGACTTCCGCGGCGCGACAGCCGCGATTGATGCGGAGACGAATCGGGCAATGGAGTTGGCCAGATTGATCGCACTCGTCGCTCGAGATGAATGCCGTGCGGGTGGCCCCGGAGGATCGGGTCGCGTACCACGCCGCGGCCTGCATCGCGTCCAACTTCCTGCTGACGCTGGAAGCCGCAGCCGAACGCATTGGCTCCACGGCCGGGGTCACCCGGGAGATGCTCGCGCCGCTGGTGCGGGCGACAGTCGAGAACTGGGTGGAGCTTGGCCCGGAACGCGCGATCACCGGACCTGTTGCACGTGGAGACGAGCCAACGGTCGCGGCTCAGCGCGAAGCCGTCGGTGAACGTGCTCCCGAGCTGCTGGCGCTGTTCGACGCGCTGACTGCTGCCACTCGGGAGCTGGCTGAGGTCACCTCAGTATGAGAACGCTGCGGACGATCGCCGAACTGAAGGCTGCGCTGGCCCAGCCGCGCGACGCCGGCCGGCGGATCGGACTCGTGCCGACGATGGGCGCCTTCCACGAGGGCCATCTGGCGCTGATGCGCCGCGCCCGCAGCGAGTGCGACGAGGTTGTCGTCTCGCTGTTCGTGAACCCGACCCAGTTCAACGACGGTTCGGACCTGGCCGCCTATCCGCGCGACGAGCAACGCGACGCCGCCATCGCCGCCGAGCAACGGGTCGACTTCCTGTTCGCGCCGTCCGCGGCGGAGATGTACCCGCGGGGATTTGCCACCACCGTCAGCGTCGGCGGCATCGCGGATGTGCTCGAGGGCGCGCATCGGGGCCGTGGCCACTTCGACGGTGTGGCGACGGTGGTCACGAAGCTCTTCACGATCGTCGCGCCGGACGTTGCCTACTTCGGGCAGAAGGACGCCCAGCAGACACTCGTCATCAAGCAACTCGTAAGCGACCTCAACCTGCCGCTCGAGATCGAGGTCTGCCCCACGGTCCGGGAGCCAGACGGGCTGGCGCTGTCGAGCCGCAACCTGCGTCTCGCGCCCGACGAGCGGGTCCGAGCCACCGCGCTCAGCCACTCGCTCGCGGCCGCCCAGTCGCTCGTGGCTGCCGGTGAGACCGACGTGGCGACGATCCTCGAGCCGCTCACGCGGAGCTCGAGGATCCGCTGATCGAGACCGAGTACCTCCAGATCGTCAACCCGGCCACGCTGGAGCCGATTAACAGCATCAGTGGGCCAGCGCTCGCGCTGGTCGCGGCAAGGGTTGGCCAGGTACGCCTGATCGACAACCAGACGCTCTCAACAGATCCAACGAGCTCTCGACCGCCTGTGGCGGCGGGAAGCAACACGAGGAGTGATTGACATGTCTTCGCATCCCTCTCAGATCGCCGTGCTGGATGACGCATCCCGCCTGCCGGTGACGCTCGCGACCATCACCGAACGTAGGCGGCTGGGCGAGCCACTGGTGATGGTCACCGCTTATGACTTCCCGAGCGCGCGCGCCGCGGAGGCCGCCGGAGTCGACATCGTGCTGGTCGGCGATTCCGGCGCGATGACCGTTCTGGGCTACCCGTCCACGGTCGAGGTCAGCACCGACGAGATGATCATGCTCACGCGCGCGGTCCGGCGCGGTCTGCACAGCCCATTCCTGGTTGCCGACCTGCCGTTCGGCTCCTACGAGGAGTCAGACGAGCAGGCGGTGCGCACGGCGATGCGGTTCGTCAAGGAGGGTGGCGCCGACGCGGTCAAGCTCGAGCGCGGCAACACGACATCGGTGGCGCGCGCCACGAGCGATCGTGCAGGCCGGCATCCCGGTGATGGGCCACGTCGGGCTTGACGCCCCAGACCTCAACGGCGCTGGGCGGCTACCGCGCCCAGGGTCGCAGCGCCGGCAGCGCGACGCGGATCGCCGAGGAGATGCTGGCGCTGCAGCAGGCGGGCTGCTTCGCGATCGTGCTCGAGGCGGTGCCGGCGGCCGTCACCGAGCAGCTGATGCCGCTGATCGAGGTGCCGGTGATCGGCATCGGCGCCGGCCCGGCGACCGACGGCCAGGTGCTGGTGTTCCATGACCTGCTGGGGATCCGCGAGGGGCGCGGCGCCCGCTTCGTGCAGCGCTACGCGGACCTCCAGGGCGAGATGGATGCCGGCGTCGCCGCCTACGCGGCCGACGTGCGCGAGCGTCGCTACCCGGCGCCGGAGCACTGCTACTCGATCGATCCCGAGCAGCTCGCCGAGTTCCGGGCCGAACTTTCCGCACTGAGCGGGCAGAAGTTACGCGGCTGATACCAGTCGTTCCCGCGACGCCCCGTAACCCCATAAGATGCGAAGGGTGCCGCGGATCACACAGGTTTTCGCCCCGCGCGACCGAGCCTACTTCGAGCTGTTCGAGGAGGCCGGCCAGAACGTGTTGCGCTGCGCGCAGCTGCTCGAGGAGCTGCTGTCCGACTATCCGGACAACCGCGACCTGGCGCAGGACATCCGCGACTGCGAGCACGAGGGTGACCGCATCACCCACGAGATCCTCGATCGGCTGAACCACACCTTCGTCACGCCGATCGATCGCGAGGACATCCTGGCGCTCGCGTCGGCGCTCGACGACATCGCCGATTACATCGAAGAGGTCGCCGATTACCTCGGCCTGTACAAGATCGAGGCGCCGATGGATCAGGCGATCAGGCTCGCCGAGGTGCTCGGGCAGGCCGCGCACCAGATCGCCGAAGCGATGCCGCAGCTGCGCGGGTTCAACGACATCTCCAGCCAGACCGTCGAGATCAACCGCCTCGAGAACGAGGGCGACCGCATCTCCCGCGAGGCGATCGCGTCGCTGTTCGACGGCGGCATCGACCCGATGGTCGTGATCCGCTGGAAGGACCTGTTCGAGCGCCTCGAGAACGCGATCGACGCCACCGAGCATGTGGCGAACATCCTCGAGGGGATCGTCATCAAGAATTCGTGACGCTCAGTCGTACGTGATCGTGCGTACAACCCGTGCCGGTGCCCCCGCAGCGACCGAGAACGGCGGGATGTCAGTGGTGACCACCGAGTTGGCGCCGATCACACAGCGCTCGCCGATCGTCACGCCGCTCGTGACGACCACGTGAGCGCCACACCAGACGTTGTCACCGATGCGCGTCGGGCCCTTGCTGGTGAAGCCCTGCCATGGCACCGGGCGCGTCGGGGTCGTCGAAGCGATGGTTCGCGTCGGTGATCACGCAGCCGTTGGCGAACATGCAGTGCTCGCCGATCTCGACCAGGTCGAGCGCGGCGACCATCACGCCGATGTTGAAGAAGCTGCCGCCACCGATCCGTACGCGTGCGGGCGCCGGCATCGTGATCCAGACGTCTGGCTCGAACAGCACCTGCGGACCGATCTCGAGGCGTCCGTCGCGTAGCCCCTCGAGCACCTCTCCGTGCAGCGGCCCGCGTGCGTAGGCCTGTCGGCGGGCCAGCTCGTAGTGCAGACGCGCCCGGTTCCAGGGCGTGCGACTTCGCTCATACCACCGCCACTTCTGCCACCACAGGCGGCCTGCGGAGATGAACTCGGCGCGATCCACGCCGTCAGTATCAGGCCTCGACCGGCTGCCTGCGGCGACGCCTGGCGGCCGCCGGCTTGGCGGTCACCGCTTTCGCACCGAGCAGTGGCTTGAGGAAGTTGCCCTGTGTATGACTCCGGCACCGCGGCGATCTGCTCCGGCGTACCGGTGGCGATCAGGCTGCCGCCCTCGTCGCCACCCTCGGGACCGAGGTCGATCAGGTAGTCGGAGACCTTGATCACATCGAGGTTGTGCTCGATCACGACGATCGAGTTGCCCGCGTCGACGAGCTTGTCGAGCACCTCGAGCAGGCGCTGGATGTCGGCGAAGTGCAGGCCTGTGGTCGGCTCGTCGAGGATGTAGATCGTGCGCCCGGTCGCCACCTTCGCAAGCTCGGCCGCCAGCTTCACGCGCTGCGCCTCGCCGCCGGAGAGCGTCGTCGCCGGCTGCCCCAGACGCATGTAACCGAGGCCGACGTCGTTCAGGGTCTGCACGCGCCGCCTGATCTTGGGGATGTGCTCGAAGAAGTCGAGCGCCTCCGCGATCGGCATCTCCAGCACGTCGGCGATCGTCTTGCCCTTGAAGCGGACCTCGAGCGTCTCACGGTTGTAGCGCTTGCCGTGGCACTGCTCGCAGGGCACGTACACGTCCGGCAGGAAGTGCATCTCGATCTTGATCTGGCCGTCGCCCTTGCAGACCTCGCAGCGTCCGCCCTTGACGTTGAACGAGAAGCGGCCCGGCCTTGTACCCGCGGGCCCTGGCCTCCGGGGTCCGGGCGAACAGGTCGCGGATCTGGTCGAACAGCCCGATGTAGGTGGCCGGGTTCGACCGCGGCGTGCGCCCGATCGGCGACTGGTCGACGGAGATGATCTTGTCGAGCTGCTCGAGCCCGCTGATCGACTTGTGCGCGCCGGCACGCGTCCGCTTGGCGTTCAGCCGGTTGGCGACCGCCTTGTAACAGCACCTCGTTGACCAGCGTCGACTTGCCCGAGCCGGAGACGCCGGTGACGCTGCACAGCACGCCCAGCGGCACCTTGACGTCGATGCCCTTGAGGTTGTGCTCGGCGGCACCCTTGATCTCGATGTACCCGCTGGGCTTGCGCCGCTTCTTCGGCACATCGATCCGTCGCGTTCCGGCAAGGAACTGCCCGGTGAGCGACTCGGGGACGCGCGCGACCTCGTCGGCCGTCCCCTGCGCCACCACGTGGCCGCCGTGCTCGCCGGCGGCGGGCCCGATGTCGAGCAGATGGTCGGCCGACGCGCATCGTGTCCTCGTCGTGCTCCACGACCAGCACCGTGTTGCCGAGGTCGCGCAGCCGCTCGAGCGTCGCGATCAGCTTGTGGTTGTCGCGCTGGTGCAGACCGATCGAGGGCTCGTCGAGGATGTAGAGCACGCCCACCAGCGATGAGCCGATCTGGGTCGCCAGGCGGATGCGCTGCGCCTCGCCTCCCGAGAGGGTCGCGGCCGCACGCTCCATGCTGAGATAGCCGACCCCGACGTTCTCCAGGAAGCTCAGCCGCTCCTCGATCTCGCGCAGGATCAGGTGTGCGATACGGCGGTCGTGCTCTGAGAGCTCGAGCCCGCGCACCCAGCTCCAGCGCCCGCTGCGCCGAGAGCGCGGTGAACTCGTTGATCGGCAGGCCGGCGACGAGCACCGCGCGTGACTCGGGCCGCAGCCGCGCGCCCTTGCACTCCGGGCACGGGCCGCAGCGTCATGTACTCCTCGATCTTCTCCTTGACGAACTCCGAGTCGGTCTCCCGGTAGCGGCGCTCGAGCCCCCTGACGATGCCCTCGAAGGCCGTCGAGTAGTTGCGGCGGCGACCGAAGCGGTTGCGGTACGCAACCTGGAAGCGATCGCCGTTGGTGCCGTACAGGAAGAAGTCGCGCTGCTCCTGCGGGCAGCTCGCCCCACGGCACGTCGGTATCGACGCCGTAGCGCTCGGAGATCGCCTGCGTGAGCTGCTCGTAGTAGTCGGAGGCGCTCGCCGCCCAGGGCGCGATCGCGCCCTCACCGATCGACAGCGCCGGATCGGGTACGACCAGATCGGGATCGATCTCCATCTGCGACCCGAGCCCGGTGCAGCGCGGGCAGGCGCCGTGCGGCGAGTTGAAGCTGAAGATCCGCGGTTCGAGCTCGACCAGGCTCGGGCCGTGCACGGGACAGGCGAACTTCTCGCTGTAGAGCTGGATCTCGCCGCCGTCGACCAACTCGATCTCGACCAGCCCATTTGCCAGCGTCACCGCCGTCTCGACCGAGTCGGCCAGCCGCTTGCGCAGGTCCTCCTTCATCACCAGGCGGTCGACCACGATCGAGATGTCGTGCTTGAACTTCTTGTCGAGCACGATCTCCTCGTCGAGCCGGCGCAGCTCACCGTCGATCTTCGCGCGGGTGAAGCCCTCGCCCCGCAGCTCCTCGAGCTGCTTGCCGTACTCGCCCTTGCGGCCGCGGACGATCGGCGCCATCACCATGAAGCGCGTCGACTCAGGGAGCTCCATCACCTGGTCGATGATCTGCTCGGCCGACTGCCCGGTGATCGGCCGTCCGCAGATGTGGCAGTGCGGCTTGCCGATCCGCGCCCACAGCAGGCGCAGGTAGTCATAGATCTCGGTGACCGTTCCGACCGTCGAGCGCGGATTGCGCGAGGTCGTCTTCTGGTCGATTGAGATCGCCGGCGACAACCCCTCGATCGAGTCGACGTCGGGCTTGTCCATCTGACCCAGGAACTGACGCGCGTAGGCCGACAGCGACTCGACATAGCGGCGCTGACCCTCGGCGTAGATCGTGTCGAAGGCGAGCGACGACTTGCCCGATCCGGAGAGCCCGGTGATGACCGTCAGCGAGTTCCGCGGAATCGCGACGGTGATGTCCTTGAGGTTGTGTTCCCGCGCGCCCGAGACGATCAGCTGATCCACAACACTGATCATATTCAGCCGAACAGACGTTCGGGTCGGGCCGGTGGCCCGAAAGCCGCACTATGCGGTCAAGATCAGTCCGCGACCGACGAGTAGACCTCGTCGAGCAGCTGCTTGCGGTCGTCGAGATCGAAGTTCTCCGCCAGGTAGTGGTCGGTCTCCTCACGCGGCGTGCCGTTCAGCGCCATGTTCAGCGCGACCAGGCGAGCACCCTCGATGTTCTCGGCCACCGGCTCAGCCACGGTTTCGGCCACCGCCGCCTCGGCGACGACCGCGGTGACCTCGGCGACCGACGTCTGGACAACGGCGACCTCCGGACCGGCTTCAGCGACATCTGTGGCCAGCGGGCCACTGATGGAGGGCTCACCCTCCGTCTCGAACTGAGCGCGCGGACCGACGGCATCAGTCACGCCCTGGAAGTTGCCCTCGAGCAGTTGCAGGTCGGCGTTGAGGCGGTTTGCGCCCGTGCGCAGCCCGTCGATCAGACCCGTCAGCTCCGACTCCATTGCGTTCAGCCGCTGCAGCATCACGGCCGTCGCCTCGGACACGCGGCCGACGTATTCGCGGGCCTCGGAAGTCGCGTCGGCCCGGGCCGACTGCGCCTCCTGCGCAGCCTCGGTGCGGATCTCGCGCGCCTCGGTCTCGGCCTGCCGCTGAATTTCGGCGGCGCTTGCCTCGGCGGCCTCGACGATCGCGCGCACCTGCTCGCTCGCCGACGAGGCGAGCGACTCGGTGTGACGGCGCGCGCTGAGACGCAGCTCCTCGACCTGCGACGCGATCTCCGAGAGGTGGGCGTCGACCGCGGCCGGGTCGTAGCCACGCCGCCCGATCGGGAAATCACGCTTCTCGATGCTCTGCCTGTCCAGCGCCATGCGCCGGGGAATCTAGCGGACCCGTCCCTCCGCGACCGCAACATCCAGCTCACGCTTGAGGTCGCGGATCTCGTCGCGCAGACGGGCGGCGTATTCGAAGCGCAAATCCTCGGCGGCCGCCAGCATCTCCTCCTCGAGCTCCACGATCTTGCGCTCGATCTCGGCAGGCGGCATCGTGCCGGCCGCCTCGCGCTGACGGCGGCGGCGCGACTTCGGCACCTTGGTCTCGGACTGAAGGAACTCGGCGATGTCGGAGATCCCCTTGGTGATCGTCTCCGGCGTGATGCCGTGCTGCTCGTTGTAGGCGACCTGGATCGCACGGCGACGATCGGTCTCCTCGATCGCGGCCTTCATCGCGGCGCTCTCCTTGTCCGCGTACATCAGCACCCGGCCTTCGACGTTGCGGGCGGCGCGCCCGATCGTCTGGATGAGCGAGGTGGCGCCGCGCAGGAAGCCCTCCTTGTCGGCATCCAGGATCGCCACGAGGCTCACCTCGGGAAGGTCGAGCCCCTCGCGCAGGAGGTTGACACCGACGAGCACGTCGAAGTCTCCGAGTCGCAGCTCGCGGATGATCTGGATGCGCTCGAGCGTGTCGACCTCGGAGTGCAGGTAGCGGACCTTGAAGCCCATCTCGAGCAGGTAATCGGTCAGGTCCTCGGACATCTTCTTGGTCAGCGTCGTGACCAGCGTGCGCTCGTCGCGCTCGACCCGGGTCTTGATCTCGTTCATCAGGTCGTCGATCTGGTTCTTGGTCTCGCGCACCTCGATCTCCGGGTCGACGATGCCCGTCGGTCTGACGATCTGTTCGACGATTCGTCTGCGAGTGCGTGCGCTCGTACTCGCCGGGCGTCGCGGAGACGAACACCATCTGCGGCGTGATGCTGAGGAACTCCTGGAAGGTCTGCGGGACGGTTGTCGAGGGCGCTGGGAAGCCTGAAGCCGTAGTCGACGAGGGTCTGCTTCCTCGACCTGTCGCCCTCGAACATGCCGCCGATCTGCGGGACAGTCTGGTGCGACTCGTCGATGAAGCAGACGAAATCGTCGGGGAAGTAGTCGAGCAGGCAGTACGGCCGTTCGCCCGCCTTGCGGCCGTCGAGGATGCGGCTGTAGTTCTCGATGCCGCTGCAGAAGCCCATCTCGCGCAGCATCTCCATGTCGTACTGGGTTCTTTGGCGGAGGCGGTGGGACTCGAGCAGCTTGCCCTTCTTGTTCGAGTTCGGCGCAGCGCTCGTTGAGCTCCTTGCCGATCGCCGCGACCGCTTCTTCGATATGACCCTCGCGGACGTTGTAATGCGAGGCCGGCCAGATTGCGACGTGCTCGAGGTCGTCCTCGATCAGCTCGCCGGTGACGGGATCGAAGTGCTGGAGGTGCTCGACCTCGTCGCCGAACATGCTGATCCGGTAGGCGGTCTCGGCGTATGCGGGCCAGATCTCGAGTGTCTCGCCGCGGACCCTGAAGGTGCCGCGGGCCAGCGCTGTGTCGTTACGGCTGTACTGGATGCTGACGAGCTTTCTGAGCAGCCCGTCGCGATCGATCATCGCGCCGCGGGTGAGGGTCTGCAGGTTCTCGTCGTAGACCTCGGGCGAACCGAGACCATAGATGCTGCTGACGCTCGCGACGATCAGGACGTCGCGTCTCGCGAACAGCGCCGCCGTGGCGGCATGCCTGAGCCGGTCGATCTCCTGGTTGATCGCCGAATCCTTCTCGATGTAGAGGTCCTTGCTCGGGACGTAGGCCTCGGGCTGGTAGTAGTCGTAGTAGGAGACGAAGTACTCGACCGAGTTCCGGGGGAAGAACGTGCGGAACTCGTTGCAGAGCTGGGCCGCGAGCGTCTTGTTGTGCGCGATCACGAGCGCCGGGCGGTTGACCTCGGCGATCGTCGCGGCCATCGTCATCGTCTTACCGGTGCCGGTGGCGCCGAGCAGCGTCATCATCCGCTCGCCGGCTGTCGAGCCCGTCGGCGAGCTTTGCGATCGCATCTGGCTGGTCCGCCGTCGGACTGAACGTGGTGTCTAGCTCGAATCCGGGCACTGTTTGATCCTAGCGACGGGTTGGACAGCTTCTGACCGCATTAGGGAGCGCATTTAGGGAGCGCAGCCCGGGATCTCGGAGAGGGCGTGGTAGACGGGGATCCCTCGGCTGTTTGCGATCGCCACATCCTGGTCGGCGCCTCTGGACTCTCCTGGCAGCCTGAGTACAGCGTCGCAATGCATGAGGAGGCGTTCCGCGGTCGGATACATGACCTGTTCAGCGAGCGGGTCGAGTGGGCCTGCTGTTGCGCCGGCACTGCTCAGGACCGGAAGCGCGACCCATTCGCCGATCATCGGGATGTGACCTGCCCTGAAGATCGGCCAGGCGGCTTCCTCGAGCTTCTTGAGATTGCTCGCCATGAGCGCCGGGTCGTCGTTCGTTCCGGAGCGGTAGGGGCCGGCGATGAGGATCAGCTTGGGTTGTGGTCGTTGCGGTTGTTGCGGTGGTCGTGGTGGTGGTGGTGGTTGCATGTTTGTGCACGATACTGCATGACTGTGCAGGTTTGTCATTGAAGTACGCTACTTCGTGCATGCTGGTTTCTGAGCGAAGAGAGTTGCTGCTCGAGCGCCTGCGGGTTGACGGGAAGCTTGTGGCGCGCGAGCTGGCTGTCGAGCTGGGCATCTCCGAGGACAGCATCCGTCGTGACCTGCGCGATCTGGCCGCGGCGGGGCTCTGCCAGCGCGTCTACGGCGGCGCCGTGCCGGTCTCGCGTGCGCTCGCCGACTACGCGACGCGCACTTCTGTGGAGCCGGAGAGCAAGCGGCGCGTGGCCGGCCACGCGGCCGGCTTGATCCGTCCGGGTGCGCGCGTGATCCTCGATGGGGGCACGACCACGCTGGCGGTGGCACGCGCCCTGCCGGCGGATTTGGAAGCGACCGTGATCACCCACAGTCCGACGATCGCCGCGGCGCTGGTACCCCACCCCTCTGTCGAGATCCTGCTTTTGGGGGGACGGATCTATAAGCACTCGGCAGTCGCGTGCGGCGCGGCGACCGTCGAGGCGGCCGCCGCGGTCAGCGCTGACGTGTTTCTGTTGGGGGTAACCGGTGTTCACCGTGAGCACGGCCTGACAACCGGCGACCCGGAGGAGGCCGCGATGAAGCGCGCGCTGTCAGCGCGGGCGGCCGAGACGTTCGTGCTCGCGAGTTCTGAAAAGCTCGGTGCGGTCTCGCCCTACAAGGTGCTCGAGCTGGTGGACGTTGCGGGGATCGTCACCGAGTCAGGGCTGTTGGACCCAGCTGCGCTGTAGCGGCCGGCTAGACGCGCTCGGTCGCGGTCGGCTACACGCGCTCGGTCGCGACCGGCTACACGCGCTCGGTCGCGGTCGGCTACACGCGCTCTTTTGCGGCGCGACCGAGGACGGTCGAGAGGACTTGGGCGGCGACAGCGAGCTCATCGGCTGGGAGATCGCCCCAGAGGCGCCCGGCGATTGCATCGGTCTCCGCGACCAGGCGGGCGTGAAGCTCTGAACCAGCGGGAGTCAGCTCGACCGGTGCGGTCCGGTCGCTGTTGATCAGCCCGGCTTCGCTCAGACGCTCGACGAGCTGTGCAGCGTGATCCTCACTCTTGCGAAACGCTGCCGCCAGCTGCGCTGTGACGTCCGCGCGCTGCTCGCCGGAGCGGTCCGAGCAGACCCGCAGGGCCACGTACTCCGGCTCGCTAAGCCCGCTGCCGACGAGCACGCCCTTGAGCAGCGCGTCCAGCGACTTCTCTGTCCGGCCAATCAGCTGGGCCCCGAATGGAAGGTCCGGGGTTGGCTCAGGGGCTGTGCCGGGAGTCGTCACGGGAGTCGTGACGGGAGTCGTGATGTCCATGTTCGCTCCTTGGCTCAATTCGTTGGTTATCCCAACGGTACACCAGATCGTTGGCCCCGTCAACGATCTTGCTAGAGTGGCGGCCGTGAATGGTCCAGAGCGGCCCCCTTCCGATCCTCCAGCGGCAGTGCGCACGCTGCCGAGCTGGCTGCTGGGTCAGGCGGCCCGCCGAGCACATGACCTGGTCACGGACGCGTTGGTCGACGAGGACCTCGGGCGCCAGCACTACACGGTTCTCGCCTCACTGGCCGAGCACGGTCAAGCCAGCCAGGCCGACCTGGGCCGGCGGCTATGGCTCGATCGCAGCGATATGCATGCGATCATCTCGCTACTGGAGCGACGCGGCCTGATCGAGCGCAACCCCGATCCCACTGATCAGCGGCGCAAGGTCGTGACGATTACGACCGCCGGCCGGCGCACACTGAATCAGCTCCGAAACACGATCCAAACCGCCCAGGATCAGATCCTCGCACCGCTCGACAAAGGTGAGCGTGAACAGTTGGTGGCGCTGCTGGCACGCATCGGCCGCGCATAGGGTCAGGCGCCGGCATGCACTCGCCAACGCACCCCGCTGAGCACCGTCCGGACAACGCGATGGACGCTCCTGAGGAGATATCGCGCTTCCACGACCGCTGCAGTGATCTCATGCGCGAACTGCTGGGTGAGTTGGCGGCCAGCCCCGATCAGCCACGGATCTTCCCCGACATCGAACGGGCTCTCAGTTGGCCGCGGCGGCGCATCGCCAGCGTGCTCGGAGGCGTGTGGCATCTGCGAACCGTGGAATTCGCCGGCCGCCGGCCGTACCGATTCCTAGACGAGCGCGCCTCGGCATCCGGACGGTGGGAGATCTGGTGCGACGGCATCCAGGCTGACGCGATCCACGCTGCCCAGACTGACGCGATCCGCGCTGCCAGCGAACACGAGTAGCCATCAGCGTTGCACTCCTCGCACCCGGTCCGTGGATGCGCAAAGGACGATTCGGCGAAGGTTGATTGCGTGGTCAACGACCCTTCCGCGGAGTCGCCGCTGCTGTGCGATCGCATCGCTTGCTTTGCGCTTGGTCGTGAAGGTGCTGCAATTGGCGGATGGACGATCTGGTCGAATGGGTCACACGACTGTTCGGCGATTGTCGTGCCCGCGCTCCGTTCGGCGTTGTCTTGGAGCTCGATCGCGCGGAACCGCCGTTAGTCGCGGCGGTCTCGCCGGCCGATATGCCGACCGGCTACGTGAGCCTCGACCGTGACGACATCGGAGGCAGGATCGACTTCGCCTGTCGGCTTCAGTCGTTCCTGGACGTCGCCCTGGACGAGCCGGTGCCTCGCTGCCCGACCCACAACCTGGGGCTCGAGCCCACGCGCGTGGGAGACGAGATCGAGTGGTGCTGTCCGGACGGCGACTTCCGTTGTGGGGTGGGTGAGTACGAACTGGCCGCGTTTTGGCCACCGACTCAGGCCGATACTTGGGCGGCACCGATGCTGGCCAAGCGTTTTGATCGGTACGGCGTGACTGAGCTGTCGAGCTTCTGGGTGGAAGATCGGGACGGACAGTTGGTGGCACGGGTCACCGCGCGCCCCGACGCCGATGATGACCTGGTGCGTGAGGCCGCATCGCCGCTAGAGGTCGAGTTCACCCGGGCCACCGCGATCGGCACCGCAAGAGAATGGCATCCGGCGACCGATCGCGAACCGGCACACGAGACCCTTACTCTCACTGGCGCAGCGATGCGCCTCGCGCGGCTGGACGGCGCACTTCGCCGCGCGGTTCCAGAAGATGACTGCGACTTCCTTGTCGGCAACACCAGGGTGCGGCTGGGCCCCGACCACCTAATGGGCACGCCCGGCAACCCACTTCTGATGGATGCGGATGGCGTCGCTTTCGCCGATGAGGGAGACCAGGTCCGCTGCGGCGGCGGATACCTGCCTCACGGACCGGTTCGCAACGAGAAACCCCCGATCTTCCACGCCGGCCGAATCTCCGTGTATCGACACGAACAAGGGACTCTGGGGCGATTAGCTCCGATCGTGACGGCGACCGCTCAGCGTGTCCCATAGTTGGCGAATCGGGTGACGTTTGGATGGAGAGCCGTCTGGATGTGTCTGCACCCACTCCTCGGCCTTCCGTTCAAGCTGCTCCTGGTGGAGCTCACGAACCTCTTGGTTGGCCCCTCCACCCAGAGGCCCCTGCGACATGTATGACACGCGGCCATCGTAAGTGTCCAGCCAAAGCTAGGTCAACGGACACCCTGTTGGCCGGGCCCCTACGATTCCGCGGAAGGGTCCTTGAGTCCTCAAGTATCGCTCGCTTGGAGCCCCGCTAAGGGCAGTGAGTCCGTCCGACCCGTGAGCCACAATACGAACATGTGTTCGATCGTGCGTGCAGAATCAGAGGTACTCCCCGAAGGGGCAGAGCCGTGGGCTGGCCAGACGAAGCCGCTCGAGCTATTGGAGAGCGAGATCTGCGCGTTGGCAGCTCATCTTGCCGCGGCGACATGCCGTTGGCTGCTGCTCGTAGCGGAGTTTGACGCGCGTGAAGGCTGGGCTGAGTGGGGTGTGACCTCGTGTGCCCACTGGCTCTCCTGGCGGTGCGGAATCGGCATCACGGCCGGACGCGAGCATGTGCGGGTGGCACGTGTTCTGAGCGGCTTGCCGCTGGTGCAGGCGGCGTTCGCGTCTGGTGAGCTGTCGTACAGCAAGGTACGAGCGCTGACGCGCGTGGCGAGCGAGCAGACCGAAGCCGAGCTCGTAGAGCTGGCTCGGCATGCCACCGGCGCTCAGCTGGAGCGACTTTGCAGGCAATACGGCAGCGTTTTGCGGGCGACGAACGAGCACGGGCAATCTCTTCAAGAGCGTCAGCAACTGAGCACGTATTGGGATGACGACGGGATGCTTGTGGTCCAAGGGCGCCTCGCGCCCGAAGACGGAGCTGCGCTGGTGGCTGCTCTCGATCTGGCTCGGGAGTCGGTTCCCGAGGCCACCTACGAGTTCGGCGCGGCAGCCGTGCGGGCACAGGCGCTGGTGGCACTGGCGAACGGTGGCGAGTCGCGAACGGAGGTCGTGGTGCACGTGGACGTCGAGACGCTGGCCACAGACGAGATCAAAGGTCAGTGCGAGTTGGCGGATGGACCGGCGGTGGCGCCGGAGACCTTGCGGCGGCTGGGCTGCGACGCAGCTGTTGTCACGATGCTCGAGCGCGGGGGTAGGCCGCTGTCGGTTGGACGGCGCACACGGGCGATTCCACCAGCGTTGAGGAGAGCACTGCGCAGCCGCGATCAAGGCTGCCGTTTCCCAGGCTGCACCCACACAGGGCATCTGCACGCGCACCACATCGAACACTGGGCACGCGGAGGGCGGACGGACCTCGACAACCTGGTGCAGCTTTGTTCATACCACCACCAGTTGGTGCACGAGGGCGGCTACCGCGTCGTGGGCAGGCACGGGGCCGGGCTTGAGTTCCGCCGACCGGATGGACGCCGGATCTCACAATCATGCGAGATGCGGCCGGCATCTGGTCCTTCAATCACCGGGCAGCATCGGAGTCGCGGACAGAGGTTTGGAGCTGAGACGTGCCGACCGCTGTCGGCCGGCGATCCGCTTGATTACGACATCGCTGTGGAGGGGCTGATCCGGAGGGAGCTCAGGCGGCGGGAGTAGTCGCGCCGAGCTGGTCAGGTGTAGCCGAGCTGGCGGGCGTAGTGTGAGCGGTAGGCGCGCTGTTTGTTGAGCACCTCGGTCACGTAGGCTCGCGTCTGTGGGATCGGGATCGTTCCGATCGTGAGTTGACGATGCTGGGTGCGTGCCGAGGCCAGCCAGTTGTCGACGTTGGTCTCGCCACCGTTGTAGGCAGCTAGCGCGAGAACCTTGTTACCGCGGTAGAGGTTGAGCAGGTAGCGCAGGTAGTAGCTGCCGTAGGCGATGTTGACCGAGGGTGTGCCCAGGTCGCGGACGTCGAAGGCGTATCCGCCTGAGCGGTGGGCGAGGAACGCCGCGGTTGCCGGTTCGATCTGCATCAGACCTTCGGCGCCCGTCGGCGAGGTGCGTGGCCGGAATCGCGTCTCGGCATAGATCACCGCGGCGATCAGCGCCGGGTCCAAATGCTTGTCGGTGGCCTGCTGGCGGATGATCGAGGCTGTACTGCAGCGGCAGCTCGAAATGCTGGATCGCGCGGCGGACAAGCGGCAGCAACACGACGACGGCGACCACCAGAATCACGAGAGAAAACAGCGCCATGAAGCGACGGCGCCTGACTCGGGCGCGTGGACGGCCACCACCGTAACTGCCACCGTAGGTGGAGTAGTTGCGACGGGTGTGACTCACCGGCTTCTGCGTAGCACCCATGTCACGCTCCCACCATCGCTCCCACCATCGCTCCCGCCATCCTCATGCGTCCCGGACCACCAACTCACACTCCCAGGACCGCCAGCTCACACTCCCAGGATCGCAAACTCACACTCCCAGGATCGCAAGGATGGCTGACAAGTTGGCTTCGAGTTCCTCGACTGTCCCGTCGTTTATCACAACGAAGGTGGAACGTGCGGCCTTTTCGTGCTGACTCAACTGGCGTGCCTCGCGCTGCGCGAGCGCCTGGTGGCCGCGTTGGCGAGCACGTTCCTCGCGAACCGCTTCGTCGGCGATGATGGCGATCGTGGCGTCGTACATCCTGTCGCTTCCAGCTTCGAAGAGCAGCGGAACCTCCACCACCAACACACGGGGCGGGGGGTCGATGCGGACACTGAGCTCGCGCCAGTCGGCGATGCGCCGGTGAACCGCAGGCCAGAGCAGTTGCTCCAACCAGATTCGATCGGCGTCGCTGGCGAACACCCTAGTCGCGAGAGCGGCCCGGTCGACGACCCCATCCGGGGCCACTTCGGCGCCAAAACGCTCGCGTACGGCATCACGTACGGCGGCTGAGGCGTAGAGCTCGTGCACGACCGCGTCGCTCGAGATCACCCGGGCGCCCAGGCGCTCGAGGGCGGCAAGCGCCGTGGATTTGCCTGCGCCAATTCCTCCGGTTAACGCGACGAAGGGCGGCACGGCGCTAACCGTACCGCCCTTCCTAAAGCGTTACCTGTCTGGGACTCAGCCGGCTTCGTCGCCAGATGTCTTGGGCTCAGCCGGCTTCGTCGCCGGATGTCTTGGGCTCAGCCGGCTTCGTCGCCGGATGCTGCCGGCTCAGCGTCAGCCGCCGGCTCGGCGGCCCCCGGCTCGAGCTCGCCG
Source organism: uncultured Actinomycetota bacterium (assembly GCA_963714335.1). Lineage (GTDB taxonomy): Bacteria > Actinomycetota > Thermoleophilia > Solirubrobacterales > Solirubrobacteraceae > Palsa-465. Next base: position 1,754,234 of record CAVQNW010000002.1, on the reverse strand, counting down.
TCACCCGGCTCGCCGGGCTCCAGTTCGAGCTCTGGCTCTGGTTCGGCCTCGACTTCGATCACGGCCTCTGGCTCGATCTCGGTCACGGCCTCTGGCTCGATCTCGGTCACGGCCTCTGGCTCGACTTCGGTCACGGCCTCTGGCTCGACTTCGGTCACGGCCTCTGGCTCGACTTCGGTCACGGCCTCTGGCTCGACTTGGGTCACCGCGTCTGGCTCGACTTCGGCCTCCAGCTCGGGCTCGTCCTCGGCGGGGGCTGCGGGCTCGTCTGAGAAGACGTCCTCCGAAAGCCCGAGCTCGGGAACGTCCTCAATCTCGTCGGCCGCGGGCGCGACGATCGGGCGAACCGGCAGAACCTGGCCCTCGACCCGCTTGATGGAGAGCGAGAGGCGCCGGCGCTCGGAGTCGATCTCGAGGATCTTGACGCGGACCGGGTCGCCGGGCTGGATGATCTCGCGAGGGTTCTCGACGTGATGCTGGGCGAGCTCCGAGATGTGAACCAGGCCCTCGACACCGTCGAGGATCTCGACGAACGCACCGAAGGTCACGACCTTGGTGACTGTGCCCTCGAGCTCGTCGCCGATGTTGTACGTGTCGACCACACGCTGCCACGGGTCCTCCTGGGTCTGCTTGAGACCCAGCGAGATCCGCTGACGCTGGCGGTCGATATCGAGCACCTTCACGGAAACGGTGTCACCGATGTTGAGGATCTCCGACGGGTGGTTGACGTGCGACCACGACAGCTCGGAGATGTGGATCAGACCATCGATGCCGTCGAGATCGACGAAGGCGCCGAAGTCGACGATGTTGGAGATGACGCCCTCCACGACCTGACCGGGCTGGAGGCGATCGAGGATCCGCTCGCGATCCTCCTTGCGCTGCTCCTCGAGCACTGCACGGCGCGAGAGCACCACGTTGTTACGTGAGCGATTGAGCTCGATGACCTTGCACTCGATCTGAGTGCCCATGTACTCATCGAGGTTCGGCACGCGGCGGATGTCGACCAGCGACGCGGGCAGGAAGCCACGCACGCCGAGGTCGATGATCAGACCGCCCTTGACGACCTCGATCACGGAGCCTTCGACCGGCTCGCCCGACTGGGCGGCGGCCTCGATGCGGCGCCAAGCCTTCTCGAAGCGGGCGCGCTTCTTGGAGAGGATCAGGCGGCCGTCCTGGTCCTCCTTGGTGAGGACCAGCGCGTCGACCTCTTCGCCGAGGGAGACCTCGTCGCTCGGATCGACCGACTTACGGATCGAGAGCTCGTTGGCGGGGATGACGCCTTCAGACTTGTAGCCGATGTCGACCAGGACCTCGTCGTTGTCGATGCGTACGACGTGGCCGGTGACGACATCGCCCTCAGAGAAGGGGTGGATGGTGGCGTCATAGTTGGGGACGATCTTGCCGTCGATCTCGAGCAGCAGGCCGTCAGAACCTTCGACGACCTTGGCGTCCGGAAGTTCGGTGGGGTTAGGAGCGGTAAGCGTTGACATGTGGACCCATGAGTGTAGCTAGACGGCACGGGCGTTGGCGAGCGGTACGCGCGCGCATGTAGACGCTCCTATCATCGGCCGCCATGCCCACTCGCGCCACCAAGCGCGGCGCTGACCGGACGCCGCTGGATCACGACTGCGACGTGCTGATCTGCGGGGCGAGCTTCGCCGGACTCGCGGTCGCGCGTGAGCTGGCGGGTCAGGGCGCCAGGGTGATGGTGATCGACCGCTACGAGATCGGTGAGCGCCAGACCTCGGCCTGCGGCATCCCGACGTTGTGGCTGGAGGCGATGGATCTGATGGGATCGCACCAGCAGACCTTCGGTGAGCTGGTCATCCACACACCGCACGCGACGGCGCGCTACAGGCTTCCGTGGACCTTCTCCACCTTCGACTACCCCGAGTTGTGCAGCCTGCTGGCCGCTCAGGGCGACTTCCAGTTCGAGACCGCAAAGGTCGACGGCCGCACCGGCGACACGGTGCATACCGACCGCGGAGAGGTTCGCGCGCCGCTGATCGTCGACGCGCTCGGGTGGCGCCGTGTCCTCGGCGGCGGAGACCCGATCCAGCCGCCCGACGCCTACCTCTCGCGTGGCCTCGAGGTGCACCCGGCGGGGCGCGGAGACGAGCTCGAGATCTGGATCGACCGCAGATACGTTCCCGCCGGCTATGGCTGGAGCTTCCCGGCAGACACCGAGGTGCGGGTCGGTGTGGGCTCGTTCGATCCTCGCTTCCACGTCAAGGACACCACGGTGCAGCTCGCCGAGGACCTCGACCGCGAGCCGCTCGGCTACCAGGGCAACTGGATTCCTCATCGCATCCGCGAAGCCACCGAGGACGGCATCTTCTTCACCGGCGACTCCGCCGGGCACTGCCTGCCGCTGACTGCCGAGGGCATCCGCACCGCTCTGTACTTCGGCATCGCCTGCGGACGGGAGCTGGCGGATGTGATCTCCGGACGCCAGACCAAGGCCGCGGCCCTCGCCCGATACGGCGCGTTCAGCGCCACCCACCGCTGGCGGTTCGAATGGATGCTGCGCGTGCAACGCTTGATCCCGCGTGTTCCACCGCGTCTGCTCGCGCCGGGGCTCTTGGCGATGGGCGATCGGCGCTTCGTAGACTGGTCGTTCAACCACTACCTGGCGATCGCCCATCCGTCCTTCGTGACGGGTTGAGGACGTGGGGCTGCTAAACGTTCCTCTGGGCTGAGCCGATCGTCAATGTGGACGAACGCTCGGCCAGTTACTCCAGAAGACGGCTTTGGCTGCCGACAACTGAACAGGCAACTTGGAGGTCGGCGGTGGACTCACAGGCAACGGTCGTGATCGCACCGGTGCCGAACCTGGGTGGAAAGTGGCTGACCGCGCTGCTGCCAGCCAGCAAGCGGTGCAACTCAAAACAGCGATGGTTGCTCGGGATCGGCTTGGCCGGCCAGTTCGTGACGTTGCTGCTCACCCTCGCGCACGCAATCTCGGGGATTGGTGGAGCCACCTGGGAGAACGCCATCCACGGCAGCGTGGTCGCTGTCTACTTCTCGGTCTCGGCTGCGATCGTGACGATCCGCGCCGTCACCGAACGTAGGAATCGCACCCTCTGGGCAACGGCCGCCGCCAGTGTTTGGTTCTACGCGCTGGCGATGGCGCTATGGGCCTTTTGGATCGGCAAGGGAAAGAACCCGCCGTTCCCGTCCATATGCGACGTCGGTTGGTGGATCTCCTATGCGCTAGCCGGGGTCACGATCATCGGAGCCGGAGGACGACTGGCGCGGCGCGGTGGAACGCTCAAGATCTGGTTGGACGGGCTGATCGCGAGTACCGCGACGGCCGCGATCGCCGCCGCATTCGTGTTGTCGCCCGTCGTCAACTCCGCGAAGGGAGCTCACGATGCGGTCCTGGTGGAGCTCCTCTATCCGCTGGGAGATGTGGTCGTCGGCACGTTGCTCGTCGGCGTGATAGGCCTGTCAGGCTGGCGATTCGACCGCTGCAGAGCGCTCCTTGCGGCGGCCTTCGTCCTGCTGCTCGCCGCAGATACCTGCAACTCGATCCAGGTCGCACATGGCGCGTCGATCTCCAATAGCTGGATCCAGGTGCTCTACATGGCAGCTTTCACCTGTGTGGCGGTCGGCGCCTGGCAGCCCACAATGGGTCGCGTGCGTTCCGCCGACTGGACGCCACCGGTCCCCGAAACGCCAAGATGGTCAAGCCTGGCGCTCCCCGCATGTTTCGCGTTCACCGCGCCGGTCATCCTGGTTTACGACCACTTTTCGAAGGTCTCGCTGGCGGCGTTCCTACTGACGATGGTGGCCTTGATGGGCGCCATGCTGCGTCTGACTCTGGCGCTCCGGGACATGCTGACGCTGAAGGATCTGGAGCGCGCCGCCCTCACAGACGACCTGACCGGGCTGCCGAACCGTCGCATGTTCCTGGCGCGGCTGCACGAGCAGGTCGCCGATCTCCAGCGTCAGGGAGGAACGCTGACGACGCTGATGCTGGACCTGGACAACTTCAAGCAGCTCAACGACACCTTGGGTCACGACGCGGGCGACGAGCTGCTGCGCCTGACCGGTCCGCGTCTGTCAAGGGCGGTCGGTCGCAACGCCATGGTGGCGCGGCTAGGTGGCGATGAGTTCGCGATCCTGCTGGAGCCGAACTGCGACCCGACAGCTGCCACGGAGGTGGCTCAGACGGTGCTCGACTCCTTCAAGAAGCCACTCAACGTCCACGGCCTGGCTCTGCGGCTGACCGCAAGCCTCGGTGTAGCCGCGTTCCCCGGCGATGCTGCCGACGCAGATGCGCTGCTCAAGTGCGCCGACGTGGCGATGTACGAGGCAAAGCGTTCACGCCGTGGTTGGGAGCACTACGACCCCGAGCGCGATGGCAACTCGCTCGAGCGCCTGGAGATGACCGGCGAGCTCGCGGCCGCCCTGGCAGGCGAAGAGATCGAAGTTGCGTTCCAGGCGATCGCGCTGACTGACACGCGCCAGATCACGACTGCGGAGGCGCTCGTCCGCTGGCGGCTGCCCGATGGGACTCTGCGTCCCCCGAGCGAGTTCCTCGAGGCAGCAGAGCTTGCGGGCCTCTCGCGACAGCTAACTCGGCGCGTGCTGACGCTCGCGCTCGACAGCGTGCGCGCGTGGCGATCTGACGGCCACGTAATAGCCGTGTCGGTGAACACGACGGTCGCCGATCTGCTGGACGAGAGCTTCCCGGATGAGGTCGCCGAGGAGCTTGCGACCCGCGGGCTGGACGGCGATGCCTTGAAGATCGAGGTCACCGAGAGTTCGATCATGGCGAACCCGGCTCGCGTCAGTGCCGTCCTCGAGCGGTTGCGGGAGCTGGGCGTCAAGATCGCCCTGGATGACTTCGGTACTGGGTACTCGTCATTCACGCACCTGCGGCAGCTACCGGTTGACCGCCTCAAGATCGACCGCTCGTTCGTCACCAATATGCGCTGCGAGCCCACCGACACAGCGATTGTCTACGCGACCATCGAGTTGGCCCACAAGCTGAATCTGCTGGTGATCGCGGAAGGGGTCGAGGACGAAGCGACGTGGGCGGCGCTCCAGGACCTGGGTTGTGACGGCATCCAGGGCTACGTGCTCAGCCGGCCCGTCGAGCCGGCTCAGTTCCGCGCACAGCTCGAGGAGTGGCGAACCGGCTACTTCGCAGACAGCCAGTCGCTGCCGACGCCGGCCTCCACGGCCAGCGGCGGATCCATCTCGTAGGCCGCCTCCATCTCGCGGATCGCGAGCGCTCGGACCTGCTCGGCCTCCTCGGCCGGGCCTTCGAACAGCAGCTCGTCGTGGATCTGCAGCACCAGGCGGGTGCGGAGACCCTCGGCAGCCAATGCGCCGTGGGCGCGCACCATCGCGACCTTCATGATGTCCGCTGCCGTGCCCTGGATCACCATATTGACGGCGAAGCGCTCTCCCTGCCTGCGCATCTCCCAGCGACGCGCACGCAACTCCGGCACCTGCCGCCTGCGCCCGAACAGCGTCGAAACGTAACCCTGCTCGGTGCCCTGCTCGATCGTCTGCTCGATGAAGCGCTTGACGGCAGGGAAGCCGGCCAGGTAGCGCTGGATGAACTCGTCGGCCTCGGATTGCGGGATGTCCAGACGGTCGGCCATCCCGTAGGCGGAGAGGCCGTAGACGATCCCGTAGTTGATCATCTTCGACTTCGAGCGCATGCCCGGATCGATCTGGTCGGCCGGCACGTTGAAGACGCGTATGGCCGTGGCCGTGTGGACGTCCTCACCGCGACGGAAGATCTCCTTGAGCACGTCCTCGTCCGCGATCTGCGCAAGCAGCCGCAGCTCGACCTGCGAGTAGTCGGCGCTGACCAGCAGGTTTCCCGGCTCGGCGACGAAGCAGGCGCGGATCTCCCGCCCGAGCTCTGTGCGGATCGGGATGTTCTGGAGATTGGGACTGTTCGACGAGAGGCGACCGGTGGCGGCCGCTGTCTGGTTGAACGTCGTGTGGATGCGTCCGTCGGCGGCGATCAGCTGAGGTAGGGCATCGAGGTAGGTCTGAGCGAGCTTCGTCAGCTCACGCCAGCGTTCGATCTTGGGAATGATCGGATGCTCGTCGCGGATCGCCTGCAGCACACGCGCGTCGGTGCTGTAGCCGGTCTTGCCGCGGCGCTTGCGCGAGAGCCCGAGCTTGCCGAACAGGATCTCCTCAAGCTGGCGCGGAGAGCCGAGCGTGAACTCCTCGCCGGCGAGCTCGTAGATCTCGAGCTCGAGGCTGTCGGCCTCCTCCTTGACCAGCTCGGAGATTGCCCCCAGGCGCTCGGTGTTGAGCTTGAGGCCGGCGATCTCCATGTCGCGCAGGATCCGCACCAGCGGGAGCTCGACCTCATCCATCAGCTGCGTGAGGCCGCGATCCACCAGTTGCGCGCGCTGCCAGTCGGCGAGCTGCCTGAGCAGGATCGCGTCGGCCGCCGTGGGATCCTCGACCGCAGCACCGAAGCCGCGCTCCTCGGTGAGCTCGCGGAACGGGTAGGCACGGCGCGCCGGCTCGAGCAGGTATGCGCCGATCTCGGTGTCATGGACAAGGTTCTGAGGAACGACGCCCAGCGACTTCGCGTCGTGCGCGATCAGCGGCCGCGCCCCGAGCACCTCGACGATCTCCGCCGGCGACTCACAACCGCCGGTCAGCACCTCGACCAGCTCGCCGACGACGAGCCCGAAGCGCCACTGCGGGTCGTCGCCGAACAGCGCGCCCTCCGGTGCGTCGGCGTCGGGTGCGCGCACCGCGAGCGAGAGTTCCACATCCGGCGGCAGCTGGGCGAGCTCGGCGACGGTGACCGAGCGCTGCGGCACGGCCGCTGCAGCAGCGGCAGCAGCGGCCGTGGACTCCGGTGCGGGCGCGGCCGCATCGGCGGAGCCCAGTGCCTCTTCGAGCCGGCGCAGCGGATCGCGAAGCTCGAACAGCCGGAAGGTGTCGCGCAGCTTCGAGCGGTCCGGCTCCTGGGCCGACGAGCTCGCCGAGGTCCAGCTCGACCGGGATGTCGCGTTTGGCGGTGGCCAGCTGCTTGGAGAGGCGGGCGTCGTCAGCGTGGTTGGTCAGGTTCTCCTTGCGCTTGGCGCCGGAGATCTCGTCGATCGAGGCCAACACGGTCTCCAGGGAGCCGAAGCGCTGCAGCAGCTCGGCGGCGGTCTTGTCGCCGATCCCCGGTACGCCGGGGATGTTGTCGCTCGTGTCGCCCTTGAGGCCGATGAAGTCCGGCACCAGCTCCGGCGGGATTCCGTAACGATCGACGACGCCCTGAGCGTCATAGATCTTCGTGTCGGTGATGCCGCGGCCCGGCGCCATGATGCGGGTCGTCTCGTCAACGAGCTGGAAGGCGTCACGATCGCCGGTCAGGATCATCACCGGGATCGCGTTGCCATCCTCACCCCCGCGCTTGGCAACCTCGGCGATCGAGGCGATCACGTCGTCTGCCTCATAGCCGTCGACGCGCAGGTTGCGGTAACCGAAGGCCTCGATCAGCGGCTCGAAGTGCGGCCACTGCTCCTTGAGCAGGTCGGGCCGGGTCGAGCGCTGCGCCTTGTACTCCGGATACAGCTCCTTGCGACCGGTGTAGCCACCGTCCCAAACCACCACGGTGGGACGCTGGCCGTACTCGGTCAGGATCTTCACCAGCATCGAGGCGAGACCGAAGATCGCGTTGGTGGGGATTCCGGTGGAGGTCGCGATCGATTCCGGCAGCGCGAAGAACGCGCGGTAGGCGAGGCTGTTGCCGTCGATCAGCAGCAGCTCGCTGTTGGAGTTGGCGGACATCGCCGCCCGAGGCTACCGAGCTGGACAGCTATCGAGCGGCGCGCTTGCGCCAGCTCTTAGGCAGCGGGCCTTCGAGCTTCCAGACCGAGCCGGGCCGGCCGGGCAGTAGCAGCACGATCACCAACCCGAGAACGGTCAGCAATAGCCCGAAGGCGAGACCCAGACGCTCGCCGTAGCCCTTGCGTTCCGCCACTCGACGCGCCGATCGCGGCTGAGAGCAGCCACGCGAACAGCAGGTAGAGCCCCTTGATTCCAATCAGCGCGAAGATCGCCACAGCTCACGCTCCCAGGTATGCGCGTTGGACTTCCGGATCGGTCCGCAGATCGCTGGAAACGCCAGACAGGGCGACGCGACCGGTCTCGAGCACGTAGCCGCGCTTGGACACGTCGAGGGCGTAGTTGGCGTTCTGCTCGACCAGCAGGATCGTGGTGCCAGCGCGGTTGATCTCGGCGATCGTCTCGTAGATCCGCTGCACGAGGATCGGCGCGATACCCATCGAGGGCTCGTCCAGCAGAAGCAGCTTCGGCCGCGCCATCAGGGCGCGCCCCATGGCGAGCATCTGCTGCTCGCCACCTGACATCGTGCCCGCCTTCTGCTTCTCGCGCTCCTTGAGGCGCGGGAACAGGTCGTACACGCGCTCGAGGTCCTCCACCACCGTACCCTCACGCCGCCGGTGATGGGCACCGAGGTCGAGGTTCTCGCGAACGGTCATGCGCGAGAAGCAGTGCCGGCCCTCAGGCGATAGCGCGATCCCACGGTCGACGATCTCATGCGCCGCCACGCGCGTGATGTCCTCACCGTTCATGACCACGCTGCCGGACGAGGCCGGGGTGAGCCCGGTGATCGCGCGCAGCGTCGTCGATTTGCCGGCCCCGTTGGAGCCGATCAGCGTCACGACTTCGCCCTCCTCGACGGTCAGCGAAACCCCCTTCAACGCCGCGATGCCACCGTAGTGGGCGTGGATGTCGTTGACCTCAAGCAGCGCCATCGCTGTCCTCCTGCTTGCCGAGGTAGGCCTCGATCACCAGTGGGTTGGCGCGGACGTCAGCGGGGGGTCCTTCAGCGATCTTGACGCCGTGGTCCATCACCCAGATCTGCTCCGAGACGCCCATCACGACCTTCATGTCGTGCTCGATCAGCAGGATCGTGAGGTTGAGCTCATCGCGAAGCTTGAACAGGAACTCCTTCAGGGCTTCCGATTCCTGCGGGTTCATCCCCGCGGTTGGCTCGTCGAGCAGCAGCAGCTTCGGATCCGAGGCCAACGCCCGTGCGATCTCGATCCGGCGCTGGTCTCCGTATGACAGCTCCACCGACATGCGGTCGAGCGCAGCGCTGGGGAGCCCGACATAGGTGAGCAGCTCACGGGCGTGCTCACGAACGTCACGCTCTTCCTTGCGCACCCATGGCGGACGCACGATCGAGCCAGCGAGGCCCGACCGCATCCGCACATGACGGCCGATCATCACGTTCTCACTCGCGGTCATCGCGCCGAACAGGCGGATGTTCTGGAACGTGCGCGCAACCCCAAGCTTCGTGATCTTGATCCGGGCGCGAGCGGTTGACGACCTTTCCGTCGAAGATGACCCGTCCGGAAGTGGGCTTGTAGAGCCCGGTCAGCATGTTGAACAGCGTTGTCTTGCCCGCGCCGTTGGGGCCGATCACCGAGACGATCGAGCGCCTCGGAACATCGAGCGAAACGCCGCCGACCGCTGTCAGCCCGCCGAAGACCTTGGCCACGTCCTGCACGCTCATGATCGCGTCCACGGGCGCCGCGGTGGGCGGGGGTGCAGGTGCGTCGATTGCGCTCATCCGAGCATCTCGTTCTTGTCGCCCGGTGTCATCCGGCGCCTCCAGGCGGGGTCAGCCCGGCGCTCAATCCGACCTGGCTGGGCTCGCCGAGTTCGGTCAACTCGGGCGCGATCTCCCCAGTCAGCTCGCGTTTGCGCCGTTTCTCCGGCCACAGACCCTGCGGACGCAGCACCATAACGATCACGAGCAGGAAGCCGTAGATGCCGATGCTCAGGTCCGTGAGGCTGAAGTTGAGACCGAACGTTTGCGGCAGGGTGTTCAGCACATCCGGGATCAGGTAGTAGTTGATGTAGGAGATCAGCAGCGCTCCGAGGATCGCACCCGGTATCGAACCGATGCCACCGAGGATCACCATCGACAAAACGAAGATCGAGAACGAGAACTCGAACTGCGACGCGTTGACGGTCTGGTCGAAGTACGCGAGGAACACGCCTGACATGCCGCCGAAAGCCGCGCCAATCGCGTAGGCCATCAGCTTCGTCTTGACCAGCGGGATGCCCATCGAGACCGCCGCGACCTCGTCCTCGCGCAGAGCGATCCACGCGCGCCCGAGCCGTGAGTCGCGCAAGCGGTAGGCCACGAACACGCAGAACACCGCGATCACAAGAATCAACCAGTACCAGGGTCTCAAGTTGAGCAGACCGAAGGCGCCAACCCCCGGGAAGTACGGCGTGTCCAGGGACGAAATACCGAGGTTGCCGGCTGTCACGGTCATACCGCCGCCGATCGAGATCGTCGACCCGTTGACGACCAGCGTGCCGATGATCTCGCCGAAGGCGAGCGTCACGATCGCGATGTAGTCGCTGCGCAGCCGCAGCGTGGGCAGGCCGATGATCACCCCGGCGATCGATGTGACGATCACCGCGCAGATCAGCACGAGGATGAAGTTCAGGTGGATGCCGATCGGATCGTGCGAGGCCGACGAGAGGACGTTGGCGTTCAATCCCGACAGGAAGTCAGAGCCGAACCAGCCGACGCAATAGGCACCAAGGGCGTAGAAAGCGACGTAACCCAGGTCAAGCAGCCCCGCAAAACCGACCACGATGTTCAACCCGAGCGCCATCACCACGTAGGCGAGCGCGATGATCGTGGCCTGGAGGAACCCGCTCGCCGCCGCGAACAGCAGCGGGAGGATGATCAGGAACGCCAGCAGCAGCACGATCCCGGGGCGCTGCCAGCGGCCGCCGATCCAGCTGGGGGCTGCCGGCAAGCGCCCGAGCAGCGCCTGGCGCCACTCCTGAAGCTGTGCTTGTAGTTCGCTCATCCTGCCTCCCTCGTCTCCTCCCCGAGCAGGCCACGCGGGCGCAGCACCATCACCAGAATCAGATAGACGAAGATCACGACCTCGGTCCACTGCGTGCCGAGGCGATAGTCGGAGAGCTGCTGGACGATGCCGATGATCAGCCCGCCGAGCACAGCGCCGCGGATGTTGCCGATCCCGCCCATCACAGCGGCGGTGAACGCATACAGGCCGGCCTGAAAGCCCTGGAAATACCACATGTTCGCGTCGTAGAGCGCGTAGACGATGCCGGCCACGCCGGCGAGCATCCCGCCAAGCATGAACGTCAGCGAGATCGTGTTGTTGACGTTGATGCCCATCAGCCGCGCGGCCTCCGGGTCCTGGGCCGTCGCGCGCATCGCCCGACCTGGGGCAGTGCGGCCGACGAACCAGTTCAGCGCGAGCACGACCGGGATCATCACCCCGATCGCAAGCACGTCGCGGTTATGAACCTGGACACCGGAGATGTTGAAGAGAACGTGTCCGTTGTTGATCAGATCCGGAACTGCGACCGGGTTGCCGCCCTGCCACAACAGTCCGGTGTTCTGCAGCACGAAGGAGAAGCCAACGGCCGTGATCAACGGCGCAAGTTTGGGCGCGTTGCGTAACGGCTTGTAGCCCACGCGCTCGATCAGCACGTTGAGTGAGCCGGTGACGAGCATCGTGATGATCAGCGATGCCGCGAGGCCGAAGATCAGCCCCGCCGTGCCGGTCGCGATCGTCAAGCCGAACAGGCCCCAGACCGCGGCGCCGGTGAAAGAGCCGATCATGAAGACATCGCCGTGGGCGAAGTTGATCAGCTCGATGATTCCGTACACCAGGGTGTAGCCGATCGCGATCAACGCCCAGATGGAGCCGTTGGAGAGGCCCTCGAGGACGTTGAAGCCGATCAGCGACAGATCGTGATGGATTATCGGGTTGCCCTGGGCATTCAAGCCCGCTTGGTAGCCCGACGTGAGGTCGCTGACCGTGTAGTAGATCGGCAGCGCCAAGAGCGCGAGGATCAGTCCCCAGCTACCGACCCTCTTGCGAAGAAATTGCAGCGGGCCAGCGGTGCGGTCCCGCATGGTCTGGGCTGTCGTTATTGCTGACAAGGAAGCAATGTGGGAATGACCGGGGCGGGCGCCCTGTAAAAGGCACCCGCCCCGTAGACCTTACGAGTCCCTCAGTCCTCTAGGAGGCGTGGAGGTACTTGGCGGGCTTCAGCGTCTTGTAGAACGTCAGCTTGTCCGCCTTCGTCGTGCCGGGCGCCAGCTTGTAGAGCCCGTATGAGGTGAGCGTGGTGTCACCGGCGGAGTTGATGCTGAACTTACCGAGAACCGAGTTGAGGTTCTTGGTCGCGAACAACGCCTTGACCATCGCGGCGCGCAACTTCGCCCCGCTCAGACCGGCCTTGACCTGCGAGAGCGCGTGGAGACCAAGCTCCGCGGACTCGTAGCCGTAGATCGAGTACGGATCCGGGTTGGCGACGCCGTATGCCTTCTTGTACTCGGCAAGGAACTTCTTGCCACCCGGGTAGGCCTTCATGTCTAGGGTGGCCACGGTGCAGAGCACGTTTGTGTCCGTCACCCAGGCCGAGGTGCACATGCCGTCGGGACCGAGGATGGTCGCGTGCGGCAAAGCCGAGTGCACGGCCGAGACCAGTGCGGTGCCGCCAACGCTGGCGGTCGTTGCGCTGACCTCGACGCACTGCGCGCCGGCTGAGGCGAACTGCTGAGCCACGGACGAGTAGTCCGACTGCACCGTTGCGTTGTCCTGGATGCTGACGACCTTGATCCCGTACATGTGTGCTGTGGCCTTCAGCACCGCCGCAAGGCCGGCGCCGTATGCCTGCGTGTCGTCGAAGATCGCAAGCTTCGTGCAGCCCGCGCCCTTCAGCGCGTCGAGATCGGCCGCGCCCTGGATCGTGTCGAGCGGCACGATGCGGGTGTAGGTGCGCTTCCCGGTCGGGAAGTAGATGCCGGGCTCACCCTTGGCGGTTACGCCCGCCAGCGAGGCGGTCAGGCCGACGTACGTGTTGGCCGGGCTGTCCTGCGCGATGCCGGCGTGGTTCAGGATCGGCATCGAGACCTCGGACGCACCCGAGTTGAACTCGCCCATGTAGTAGACGGCCTTCGGATCGGTGGCCGCCTTGCGGGCGTCCGCCGAGGTCTGCTCAGAGGTCCACTGGCCCGCCGACGCCGTGGCGTCATCCAGAGACGTGTAGTTGATTGTGTAGTGACCGGCCTTGTTGCCGGCCAGCTTGAGCGCGAGCTTGATGCCGTTGACCGCGGGACCGGTCTGTGCAGACGAGGAACCCACCAGCGGCAGGCTCGAGTACCAGTCAACGGTGGATCCTGCGGCGGCCCTGGCGGACTTGGCCGACGAGCTCGCGACGCCGCCGACTCCGGCAGCAACGACTACTGCGGCCGCGACCGCCATCCGGACGGTCCCGGCCCTTTTAATGCGACGCATACATCCCCTCTTTGTTTAGTAACCGACACTGCCTGCGTTCAGCACTTCCTCCCGCAAGCTACGGGCCACCCTACTTCCTGCCATTGGCCCTGTGTACAAGGTTGTTTACGCCTAGCGGCGCCCTAACACGACTGACACAGACCCAGGCTCCCTCAGGCATGGATTGGTCATTTGCAGCAAGCATGCCTCATGCTTCGGACTGAAGCAAGGGCGACGGCGTTAGAACCGTGTCGAACGTCGGGATCCCGTTGTCGACCTTGTCGAGTCCGTATTCATTGAAACCGGGGCCTGTGATGTCGCCGGTGTCGATGTCGAACGTGTAGGTTCCGAGGTCTGCCGAGGCGTTGTTCTTCACCAGGTTGCTCATGACCAGCTCGCGGCTGTCGCCGTCGCCGGCCTGGCTGATGGCCTTAAGTACCAGTGCGCCGGCGAGGTAGCCGTAGTAGGTGTAGGCGGTCGGGGTCCTGTGCGTGACGCTCCGGTATAGATTGCCGAAGCTCTTTCCGTGCAGGTAGTCCTTGAGTTGGAGCACCGGCGTCGTGCAGTAGAGCGAGGCGGCGGTCTTGGCGGAGACGCCGCCACGTGCCGCGTCCGTCCAGCGGGCGTTGCACAGACCGCTGGTCCCGACGATCGGGGAGCCGATTGGGAGCTTGAGGTTGAGCTCGTTGGTGAAACCGATCGCGGCGCGCGTGACCTTGCCGGTCAGCACGAAGCAGTTCACCGCCCGCTGCCCGAGGACACTGCCGTAGTTCTCCCAGGCCTTCAAATCATTCCCCGGTGAAGGCGTTGGCACGAAGGTCAGTCCGTAGAGCTTCGCGGTTCCCTTGATCGCGGCGACCATCGAGGTCGCCTCGGTGTCGTTCGTGTCCAGCGTCGCGGCGGCGAGCGTATGACAGTTGGGGTCTTCCTTCTTGAGCCAGTCGACAGCAGCAGCCGCCTGTACCAGGTCGGTGGGGATCAGGCGCAGCAGGGACGGCCTGCTCTGCTGGTAGTACTTGGCGGGCTCGCCAGGCTGCGTCACCCCGGGCGGCGAGGCCACCTTTTCCGTCAGCCCCGGATAGCCGCTGCCCGGCGTGAGCTGGACGATCCCCGCCTGGTTGAGGATCGGTAGCGACAGCTGGGTCGCGCCGGAATCAAGGTCGCCGATAAACGCGACCGTCTGAGGGTCGCGGGCAGCCTGGACGGCGCTCCTGATGGTCGCAATCGCATTCCACCCGTGGCTGGGGATCAACGCCCCCTTTCTTCTCCCGCGACGTGCGCGGGAGGAGCGCTGCGGCATCGAATCGGAGAGCGCCTTGTAACGGACGAGATTGGCGCCGAGCCAGTGATGCTCCCGGGCCTGCGCCAGGGCGAACCGGATCCCCTGCTCGATCTGGTGCGAGTCGGCCTTCTGCGGGCCGTTGTGCGGCAGGCTCGAGTAGATGTGGAGCATCTTGGTGCTGGCGGCCGTTGCCTTGGCACCGGCGGTCGTAGTGGTCGTCGTCGTCGTGCTCGTGGGGCGCGTCGAGCCGCACGCCGCCAGAGCGAGCGCGCAGAGCGCCGCCGGCGCCAGACTCCGTGTGAGCAGGATCCCCAGTCGCAACATCAACCTCTCCGACTGGAGGCTAGTGCCTTGAAGGTTTACGTTCCGCTAACCGGAGCTGCGGCGAAGGGCACGAGCCGGCCACCGCTGATCCGCGCGAACGTGAAGGCGTCCAGGCTGATGTTGCCGGCGCTGTCGATCGAATAGGTGCCGAGCACCGACGGCTCATCCTTCTGGCTCAGGAAGGCCTTCACGACCGACGTGCGGTCATTGGCGTCCTTGCCCTCCACCTGGATCACGCGCAGCAGCGCCGACATCGCCTCAAAGCCGAAGATCGCCTGACTGTTGGGAGCGTGTCCGTAGGCGGTGCGGAAATCCGAGACGAAGGACTTCCCAGCAGCCGGCAGGTCCTTGGGCAGATAGCCGGGGAGCGACACGTACAGGTGCTTGGCGGCCGCCGATGAAAGCGCCGCAGGGAACGAGCCTGCGTTCAGTGACGAGGGGCCGAACAGCCGCGCGTTCGGCGCGGTGCTCGCGGCGCGGTTGAAGAAGTGGGCGGCTGCACTTGGCGACTGCGCACCGTCGAAGATGGCCGCTGCCGAAGCCATCGACGCGGAGATCGTGATCCCGGCGCCAGACGCATCGGTCACGACAGCATGCGCGATCGCCTTGCCGTAGTCGCTGCCGTCGTTGTCGACATAGAGGCTCTTCAGGCCCAGCGACTTCATCTCCGCCACCTGTGCGGTCGCCTCCTCGGAGCCGCTCGGGACCATGCGCGCGAAGGTGCGCCCATATGTGCCCCACTGCTCGAAGTAGTTCTGTGGGGCACCCGGTACCGCCGGGGTTTTCTGAGCCAATTCGAGTGCGTTGTCGGTAGGGCTCACCTGCAGGACATCCAGGGCGTTGGTGATGCCGACGGTCTGGCTGGAGGTGCCCGGAGCGATCTCACCGAGGTAGGCGATCGTGCTTGGGTCGATGATCGCCTGGCGCGCATTGTCGGATAACGTCGCGTAGCGCAGGTCTGAAGGCTGAGCTTGTAATCGGTGACCTCGCCGCTGTGAGCGCTGAATGCCATCTGCTCGGCGTGAACGATGTCCTGTGCCGGCTGGTCGGTGGCTAGGTCGCTGGGCGCGCTGATGTAGATCGTCAGCGTGTCGCCGGTGATCTTGACCGAGCTGCTCGAGGACGATGAACTCGAGCCGGTGGTGCTACAGCCCGCCACTGCGAGCGCCGCGAGGCAAGCGGCGCTCGCACTCACGAGCGCCCGACGACTAGTGAGCACTACCGATCTTTCCGGCTCAGGTACGGCAGCACATTGCGGGCAGCCGTCACGATCAGGACCAGGACGATCCCGATCAGCAAAGCGTCGAAGCCCGAGACGTTCAAGGCCCACAGGACGATCCAGACGACCAGGCCGAAGGTGGCGGTGATTACGAGTGCCATCGCGAGCAATCCTATCCGTTCCAACCGATCTAAGCTGCGAGCGCCGCGGCGAACCCGGCGACCAGCGAGCGCATGCTCTCCGCAGTGGCCTCGGGCTCACCGGCAGCGCGCACGAGACGGCTGCCGATGATCACGCCATCCGCGCCCGCGTCGGCGGCAGCGGCCGCGCGCTCAGGCGTGCCGATGCCGAAGCCGAGTGCCACCGGCACATCGGTGTGAGCGCGGGCGCGGGCGAGGATCGCAGGCAACCCGCCGTCGTAGACGTCCCGCTCGCCGGTGGTGCCGGTGACCGACACTGTGTAAAGAAAGCCGCGCGCTCGTGCCCCGATCTGCGCGAGCCGCTGCTCAGGAGTCGTCGGCGCGACGAGCGGCACCAGCGCGAGCCCACGCGCGTCGAGCGTGGCCAATGCCGCCGGAGCTTCCTCGAACGGCAGATCCGGAACGATCAGCCCGCTCGCGCCGACCGCGACAAGCATGTCCGCGAAGCGCTCGAGACCGCGCGCCAGGATCACGTTGACGTAACACATGACCACGACCGGAACCCTGTCCGCGACCTCACGAGCGACGCCGAGCGCGTCGTCCACCCTGACGCCGGAGGCGAGCGCCGCGACGTCCGCGGCATGGATCACCGGACCGTCGGCGAGCGGGTCTGAGAATGGCACCCCCAGCTCGATCAGGTCCGCCCCGCCCTCGACGTACGCACGCGCGATCTCGCGCGAGCGGTCGAGGTCCGGATAGCCGGCCATCAGGTAGGGCATCAGCGCCGCCCGGCGCCCGTCGGCGCGGGCCGACTCGAACGCCTCCGCGATCCGCTCGCCGCCGCTGATCGTGACACTCATCGCGCTGAATCCTCAGACATCACGCCGAGCCCTCGGAGGCTCCGTGCTCGGAAACGAAGTTCAGCTTGCGCAGCGCCTCGGCCAGATCCTTGTCACCGCGGCCGGACAGGCACAGCAGATCGAGCTCGCTGTCACGGTTGGCGAGCGTCCAGGCGAGCGCGTGCGCGCTCTCGAGCGCCGGGATGATGCCCTCGAGCCGGGCCACCCGTGCGAACGCGTCGAGCGCCTGCTGATCGGTGATCGCCAGGTACGTGGCCCGTCCCTGGTCGCGCAGCCAGGCGTGCTCGGGGCCGCTGCCCGGGTAGTCGAGCCCGGCCGAGATCGAGTGCGCCTCGAGGATCTGGCCGTCCTCATCCTGCATGATCGCCGAGTAGGAGCCGTGCAGCACCCCGCCCGGGCCACCGACCGTGAGCGGGGCGCCGTGACGACCGGTCTCGATCCCCTCCCCCGCGGGCTCGACGCCGATCAGCTTGACGTCGGGATCCTCGATGAACGGAGTGAAGATGCCGATCGCATTGGAACCGCCTCCAACGCAGGCGATAACGCGATCGGGCAGGCGTCCGGCGCGCTCCAGGATCTGGGCGCGGGCCTCGTCGCCGATCACCCGCTGGAGGTCGCGCACGAGCGCCGGGTACGGCGCCGGGCCGGCGGCCGTACCGAGGATGTAGTGGGTGTCGCCGACGTTGGTGACCCAATCGCGAATGGCTGCCGAGACAGCCTCCTTCAACGTCCTGGCGCCCGCCTCCACGGCAACAACCGTGGCCCCGAGCAACTCCATCCGCTGGACGTTGGGCATCTGGCGGCGGATGTCCTCGGTGCCCATGTAGACGATGCACTCGAGGTCGAGCAGCGCGCATGCGGTCGCGGTGGCCACGCCGTGCTGACCGGCACCGGTCTCGGCGATGATCCGCGTCTTGCCCATGCGCTTCGCGAGCAGCGCCTGGCCAAGCGCGTTGTTGATCTTGTGCGCGCCGGTGTGGTTCAGATCCTCTCGCTTGAGGTAGACCGGGTGCCCGACCTCGGCGCTGATCCGCTCCGCGAGATACAACGGCGTCGGCCGCCCGACATAGTTGTGCAGCAGGTCGCGGAAACGCGTCTGGAACTCAGGATCGACGCGCGCCTGCACCCACGCCTCCTCGAGCTCCGTCAACGCCGGCATCAGTGTCTCGGGCACATATTGGCCGCCGTAGGGGCCGAAGCGATGCTCGATCCCAGCCGTCATGCGGCGTCCTGCGCGGAGCCTGGTTGTGAACCGTTCACGACCTCGCCTGTCTCATTCACGATGTCGTTCGTCTCATTCACGGCGTCGTTCGTCTCATTCACGGCGTCGCCCGTCTCATCCGGTTCCACAGCCGTCTCCGCGACGGCAGCGGCGAAGGCGCGCATGCGATCGTGATCCTTGTAGCCGGGGGCCGACTCGACGCCGCTGGCAACATCGACGGCGAACGGCCTGACTACTCCGATCGCTTCGGCGACGTTCTCCGGTGTCAGCCCGCCACTCAGAATCAGCGGCACGGGCTGGCCCTTGCGGCGCGGGGGCGCGACGTGCCCGCGTCCGGCGGCGAGCTCCCAGGCGAATGTTTCGCCGGTGCCGCCGGGCACGCCGGCCTTGTAGCTGTCGAGCAGGTGGAAGTCGGTGTGGAATGCCGCCAGCGCCTGGATGTCGGCGAGGCTCTGCACGCGGGCGGCCTTGATCACCTTGCAGCCAGTGCGGCGGGCCGCCTCGATGCAGAACGAGGGCCCCTCGTCGCCGTGGAGCTGCAGCATCGTCAGTCCAACCGCGTCGGCGGTCGCGGTGACCTCGTCGAGCGTCGGGTTGACGAACACCCCGACGATTTCGGCACGACGCTTGAGCGAGGCGGCGAGGCCCGCGGCGCGGTCCAGCGGGACCGCGCGCGACGAACCAGGCCACAAGTTCAACCCGACCGCCCATGCATCGAGCGAAACGGCCAGCTCGGCGTCCTGCTCACGGGTGATTCCGCAGAACTTGATCTTCGGTGCTTTCACCCGTTCGATCCTAGAAGCTGACGGGTGGCCGCCTCGATGTCGGGAGCGCGCATCAGCGCCTCGCCCACGAGCACCGCGTCCACCCCGGAGCGCTCGAGCCGTTCCAGACCGGCGCGATCGCGGAAGCCGGACTCGGCCACAACCAGGGCGCCGTTACGGATGTCGGGCAACAGCTCGTAGGTGCGCTCGACGTCGACCTCCAGCGTCGTGAGGTCGCGGTTGTTGACGCCGACGATCTCGGCGCCGATCTCGTGAGCGGCGTCGAGCTCGATCGAGTCGTGAACCTCGACGAGCGTCGCGAGCCCAAGTTGAGTGGCCAGCGAGTGCAGGCGTATCAGGGTGCCGGTGTCGAGCGCCGCGACGATCAGCAGGATCGCGTCGGCGCCGGCCGCCACCGACTCGTACACCTGGTACTCCTCGACGATGAAGTCCTTGCGCAGGATCGGCAGGCTCGACGCGCGCCTGGCGACCGCGAGGTCCTCCAGCCGTCCGCCGAAGCGGCGCTCCTCGGTGAGCACGGAGAGCGCCCGCGCGCCGGCGCGCTCGTACGCGGAAACGACGTCCGCCAGTTCGAGGTCGGCGCGGATCACCCCGGCCGACGGTGAGCTGCGCTTGTGCTCGGCGATCACGGAGAGCCCGGGCGCCGCCAATGCGGCCCGGAAGTCGCGGGTTGCGTCCGGACCGGCTCGCCGCTGCTCGCCGGCCTCCACCAGCGCGGGCAGCGGCACGGCATCGGCTCGGAGCGCGACGGCGACCCGCGTGTCGGCGACGATGTCCATCAGCACGTTCACGCGGGCGATCCCTGGGGTGCGAGCTGCTCTGTGAGCGACACGAACGCCTCGAGCTTGGCGGTGGCGGCGCCCGTGTCGATCGCCTGTTGGGCGAGCTTCACGCCGTCGGCGAGCGACTCGGCGCGGCCGCCGGCGTAGATCGCTGCACCGGCGTTGAGCACCGCGAGGTCGCGAGCGGCACCTGGCTCGCCGGCGAAGATCGCGCGGGCGATGCGCGCGTTCTCCCGCGGGTCGCCGCCGGGCACCGCATCGGCGGGATGGCGCTCGAGGCCGAACTCCTCGGGAATCACGGTGTACTCCTCGAGCTCGAGGCCACGCACCTCGATCACGCGCGTGGCCGCCGAGATGCTGAGCTCGTCGAGGCTGTCCTCGCTCGAGACGAGCAGCGCGTGATCGGTGCCGAGCAGTGCCAACGCGCCCGCCAGCTTGGGGAGCTTCGCCATGTCGGAGACGCCCAGCAGCTGTCGGCTGGCGCCGGCCGGATTCGTGAGCGGACCGAGGAAGTTGAAGGTGGTGCGCACCTTGAGCTCCTTGCGCACCTTCACGACCCGCGCGCTGGCGGGATGGTGGTAGGGCGCGAACATGAAGCCGAATCCGATCTCCTCGATGCAGCGCGCAACGGCGGCCGCGTCGAGGTCGATACGGGCGCCAAGCGCCTCGAGTACGTCCGCCGAGCCCGAGAGCCCCGTGGAGGAGCGACTGCCGTGCTTGGCGACCGTGCAACCGGCACCGGCGGCGATCAGCGCCGCGGTGGTCGAGACATTGAAGGTCGTGCGACCGCCGCCGGTGCCTGCCGTGTCAAGCAGGTCCTCGCCTGCGGTGGGCACGAAGGCCGCGAATGCGCGCATCGTACGAGCGAGGCCGGCGAGCTCGCCGATGGTCTCGCCCTTGACCCGCAGCGCGATCAGGAAACCGGCGATCTCGATGTCTGTGGCCTCGCCGGCCATGATCTCGGCGAGCGCCTCGGCGGCATCGGTCTCGCTGAGGTCCTGGCCGTCGGCCAGATGGTCGATCGCACGGGTCAGCAGCTCGCTCAACGCACACCCTCGATGAAGCTCATCAGCATCTCCTTGCCGTGCTCGGTCAGGACCGACTCGGGATGGAACTGCACGCCCTCAGCGGGGAGCTCGCGGTGGCGCACCGCCATCACCACGCCGCCGCCGGTGGCGCTCACCTCGAGCACGTCAGGCAGCTCATGATCGGAGGCGATCAGCGAGTGGTAGCGCCCGACCTCGACGTTCTGAGGCAGGCCATGGAAGATCGTCCTGCCGTCGTGCTCGATCGTCGAGGTCTTGCCGTGGACCGGCTCGTGCCGGATGACGCGGCCGCCCCAGGCCTGGACCAGAGCCTGATGGCCGAGGCAGACGCCTAGCGTCGGGATCCGGGCCTCCGGGAAGCGCTTTACGGCCTCGAGGCTGATCCCGGCCTCGTT
The DNA here is from genome assembly GCA_963714335.1 of uncultured Actinomycetota bacterium. Lineage (GTDB taxonomy): Bacteria > Actinomycetota > Thermoleophilia > Solirubrobacterales > Solirubrobacteraceae > Palsa-465. Next base: position 1,732,884 of record CAVQNW010000002.1, on the reverse strand, counting down.
CGGCGTACACGGACCCGGTGAGACGATCACCCGGTCATAACCGCGGAGGAGCAGATCGTCGACGCTCACATGATCGTTGCGGACCACCTCGATCTCATGTGGGGGCGTCTGCAGCTCGCCCAGGTACTGGACGAGGTTGTACGTGAAGCTGTCGTAGTTGTCGATGACGAGGATGCGCACGGGTCACTCCCAGCCGGGTTGACTGACGGCCAGTTCGATCGCAGCGCGGAGCGCCAGCGACTTGTTGACGGATTCTTCGTACTCGTAGGCGGGCTTGGCATCGGCCACAGTGCCTCCCCCCGCCTGCACGTAGACGGTCCCATCCTTGATCACGGCAGTGCGGATGTGGATGCACGTGTCGAGGTCGCCGCCATAGCTGGCCCAGCCGATCGCGCCGCCGTAACCGCAGCGCTTGACCGGTTCGATCTCATCGATGATCTGCATCGCGCGGACCTTCGGCGCTCCCGAGAGGGTGCCGGCGGGCAGCACCGCTCGCAGGGCGTCAAGCGCTCCCACGCCCGGCCGCAGAGTGCCGCTGACGTTGGAGACGATGTGCATCACATGGCTGTAGTTCTCGACGACCATGAAGTCGTCGACGGTCACCGAGCCGTACTCGCAGACGCGGCCGAGGTCGTTGCGGCCGAGGTCCACCAGCATCACGTGCTCGGCGCGTTCCTTCTCGTCGGCAAGCAGATCACGCGCGTATTCCGCGTCCTGTTCGGCCGTCGCGCCGCGCGGGCGTGTGCCCGCGATCGGCGTGGTCGAGACGCGGCGACCACTGACGGTGACCAAGGGCTCCGGGCTGGCGCCCGCCACCTCGAAGTCGCCGAAGTCGAGGTAGTACATGTACGGCGATGGGTTCACCGCCCGCAAACCGCGGTAGATCGAGAAGCCAGTGACCGGTGTCTTCGCCGACCAACGCTGCGAGGGGACCACCTGAAACGCATCACCTGCGTAGATGTAGTCGATGATCTTGGCGACGTTGGCCTCGAAGTGCTCACGCGTCATGTTCGAGACGAACTCGGGCGTGGTGCGATATGCGATCGCATCGGTCAGCTCTGGACGCGGCAGCGGACCGGCGAGGATCTCCCTGATCCGGTCGACCTTCACCCGGGCGGTGTCGGCGTCATCGTCCGGGTGTGCGACCACCGTCACGGTGCGCTTGAGGTGGTCGAATGCGACCAGCGTGTCGGTCATGATCAGCGCCAGATCCGGTAGTCCCAACTCGTCGGGGTTCGGCTCGCCGAGCGGCTCGACGGTACGCACGAGGTCGTAGGCGAACATTCCCACCGCGCCCCCGCCGAAGGGCAGCTCGACGCCCTCCGGCTGGAGGGTCGCGACCCTGTCGAGCTCACGCTTGACGAGCTCATACGGGTCGCCGGGGTCGCCGAGCGACCAGCGCAGCACCTGGCGCGGCCGGTAGCCGATGAAGCTGAAACGGCCGACGCGGCCCTGTTCGGCGGACTCGAGCAGGAACGCCGGCTCGCCTGGCGCTGTGGCGCGCAGTTTCAGAAACGCCGAAACGGGGGTTTCCGTGTCCTCGATCCAGGACTCGGTCACCGGCACGGCCGTGTGCGCGGTCGTGCTCATCGCTTAGCGGCGCCGCTCATCCAGCACCCGTCCGGCATCGGCCAGGGTCAGAGAGCGACTCGCGAGCAGGACCGAGAGGTGATAGAGGAGGTCTGCTGCCTCGTTGGCGACGCGCTCGTCGGTCTCCTCGCGTGCTGCGCGAGCAACCTCCTCGGCCTCCTCCTGCACCTTCTCACCGATGTGCTGGGGATCGGCAAGCAGCGACGCCGTGTAGGAGCCGTCGGGAGTCAGCTGCTTGCGTACTGCGATCGTGCGCTCGAGCTCAGGCAGCACCTCGAAGGGCGCCTGCGGCGCCAACTCGCCCCGGTAGAAGCACGTACGCTCGCCCGTGTGGCAGGCCGGACCGGCGGGCTCGACCAACGCCAGCAGAGCATCTGCGTCGCAGTCGTATCGCAGGCTCTTCACCTGTTGGACGTTGCCGGAGGTTTCGCCCTTGTGCCAAAGCTCTTGACGCGAGCGGCTGAAGAAATGCATCTCACCGGTTTCCTGCGTGAGGGCGAGTGCGGCTGCGTTCATGTAGGCGAGCGTCAGCACCTCGCCGCTGTTCCAGTCCTGCACTATGCACGGCACGAGGCCGTCAACGTCGAATTTCAGCTCGGAAGCCAGCACCGCTCAGAGTCTATGAGCACCTTCACGGAGAGTGCTCGCTGATCACTCGGTTGCGGCCCTGGCGCTTGGCGTTGTAGAGCTGAGCATCGGCGCGCCCGAGCAGCTGAGAGGCGTTGCCGCCCCCGGTCTCCTCGATCGCCAGCCCGACGCTCACCGTGACGCGAAGTGCGGGGGCGATCTCGTCCCAGGAGCCGTTCTCGACGTCGGCGCGGAGGCGCTCACAGCGTTCACGGGCGGCCTCGGCCTCCAGGTGGGGCAGCGCCAGCACGAACTCCTCACCGCCGATCCGCGCAGCGAAGCCGGCCGTGTGCCCGAAGGCCTCGGCGTGCTCGCGGAGCATCGTCGCGAGCCGGGACAGCACCTGGTCACCAGCCTCGTGCGAGAAGCGATCGTTGATCTGCTTGAAGTGGTCGATGTCGACCAGAGCCAGCGCCACCGGCTCCTTCACCAGTTCCGTCAGCTGGCGGTTCATGTAGCGCCGGTTGTAGAGGCCGGTGAGCGGATCGGTATCCGCGAGCGCCTCCAGGGCAAGCCGTTGCTGACGTTCGACTTCAACGGCGTAGATCGCCTGCAGCGTCACCGCGTGAAGCTCGCTGCGCTCGGTCTGATAGCTGGCGAGGGCCTCGTTGCGCTCGCGCAGGTACTCGTAGGCGCGCTTGAAATCGCCCTCGATGGCGGCGAGCTCGGAGAGCTCCTCGAGCGTCCGGCCGATCGCCTCGCCGGCGCCGGCGGTGCGAGCCATCTCCGCCGCGACGGTCGCCCGCTGGACGGCGAGGTCGAGGTTTCCTCGAGCGCGCTCGATCTTGGCCTGCGTGAGGATGCACATCGACAGGGTGCTGGGCTCGACCTGGTCATACGGAGCAGCAGCGACCGCCGCCGCGCTGTACTCAGCCGCCTCATCGAGCTTTCCGGCGGCCATCAGGCCGAACGCGATCGTGTCGAGCCAGGCCGAGGGATATCCGCCCGGCATCTCGCGTTCCGCGAGGCGGCGCAGCTCCTCGGTCATTGCGATACCGCGCTGCTCACCGCGAGTGACCGCGACGTAGACGTAGTTGTTCAGGATGGCCAGCACGAGTAGTGGATCGCCTGCCTCGCGAGCGAGCCGGAGCGCCTCATCGAAGGTGGTGTAGTCGACGACGCCATGGCGCCAATACGAGGTGGCCAACGCCAGCACCATCATGTGCTCAGCGCGCCAGGTGGGCGGGTCGCCTGCCACCAGTAGCCGCACGCACTCCTCGGCGGACTGCAGGGCCTTACCCTGTTCCGCGAGCCGGTCATAGGTGTTCGCGAGCTGGTAATGCGCCCGCGCGCTGGCCATACGGTCGGCGTCGAGCTCAGCTTCGGTCAGAGTCGCGATCTGCAATCGCAGCGCCTCCTCCAGCTCGCCGCGGCGACTGAGCACGTCAGAGCGGAGCAGCCGGGCGCGTCTGACGCGCGACACGAGCTCAGCTGCGCGTGCGCGCTCCTCGAGTTCGGTGGCGCGGTCCGCCATGCCGGCGGTCGTCAGATAGATGTCGACCTCGGCCCGCGTCAGCTCGGCGTCGAGCGCCACCTCGATCCGCACCGGCTCCTTCCCTGGATCCGCGACTGCCATCACCTACGTCTCACGATCAGCTAGTCCCCCAACCCCCAACCCCAGCGTTACTCGATGCCGAGGCGGTCCAGAACGCGTTCGTCCGCACGCCAGTGACGACGCACCCGCACCTGTAACGCCAGATGCACATGCCCGTGCAGCTCCCGTTCGATCGCACGCCTGGCCCCCATGCCGATGGCTTTGATCATCCGGCCGCCCGAGCCGATCAGGATGCCCTTCTGCGATTCGGTCTCCACCAGGATCACGGCGTCCACCCGGAACCTGCCCTCGTGTTCTTCGATGCCCTCGATCTCGACCTCAACGGCATGCGGAACCTCCTCGCGCGTGCGGATCAGCACCTGCTCGCGAACGAGCTCGGCGAGCAGCACCGACTCGGACTGATCCGAGCGCTGGAGCGGGTCGAAGTAGAACGGCCCGCGCGGGAGCAAGGCGACCAGATGGTCGAGCAGGTCCTCGACGCCCGTGCTCTTACGGGCAGAAATGGGGAAGATCGATTCAGCGATATCCAATTCATCGGCAGCTTGAAGCACAGCAGCAGTCTTTGCACGATCTATGCGGTCAATCTTGTTGACGGCGATCACTACCGGAACGCTGGCGCCCTTGAGCAGATTGGCGATGAAGCGATCACCCGGCCCGATTCCCTGCTCGGCGTTCACGACCATCAGGCAGCCGTCGGCGCCGTCGAGCTCAGCTTCCACCCGGTGCTGCATCCGCTCGGTGAGCGCGTCTCGCGGACGCTGCACGCCGGGCAGATCGATGAGCACGAGCTGCCAGTCCTCGCCGCCAGCAACGGCGCGAATCGCGCGACGGGTCGTCTGCGGCTTGTCTGAGACGATCGCGACCTTGCTCCCGACCAGAGCATTGGTCAGCGTCGACTTGCCGACGTTCGGGCGGCCGGCGAGGGCGATGAAGCCGGAGCGCGTCCCGGGGTGCGTTCCCGAGGCGAGACTGTGCGATGCGTTGCTCATCGGACCCACCGCATCAGCTCGGCCTGCAGCGCCAACATCTCGCCATCGTCCACCTCGTGATCCATACCGGTGAGATGCAGCGTTCCGTGCACGACGGCCTCCCTCAGGTCGCTGGTGTGCTCAGGGCAGATGACGATGTCGCCGAGCTCACGCGGGCCCGCGCTGTCACCGTCCTCGTCGACGCCGAACGAGAGCACATCGGTCGGGCTGTCGATATTGCGGTACTCACGGTTGAGCACCTGGATGCGATCGGCTTCGACGAACTCGACGGCCATGTGGCCCTCGTCGATCCCGGCCGACGCCAGCGCCAGCACGCAGAGCTCGCAGACCTCCAATGCGGTCGGCGCATCAGGGACGAGCATGTCGATCCCGAGCACCTCGATGTCGAGGCCGCTCGAGGTCATCACGCCCGCTTTGCGGGGCGCAGCTCCGGCGCCAGGCGCTGCGCGTGCTCGTTGTAGGCGGCAACGATGCGGCGTACGAGCTTGTGCCGCACCACGTCCTCCTCACCGAAGCGGATAAAGCCGATGTCCTCGACGCCCTCGAGGATCTCGGCCACGGCGCTCAGCCCGGAGGCCTGGTCGCGCGGCAGGTCGACCTGGGTTATGTCACCGGTGACCACGACCTTGGAGTTGAAGCCCAACCGGGTCAGAAACATCTTCATCTGCTCCGGTGTGGTGTTCTGGGCCTCATCGAGGATGATGAAGCTGTCATTCAGCGTGCGGCCACGCATGAATGCCAGTGGCGCGACCTCGATCACGCCCCGCTCCAGGTGCTGACCGACCTTTTCCGCCTCGAGCATGTCGTGCAGAGCATCGAACAGTGGCCGCAGGTACGGATCGACCTTCGCCATCAGGTCGCCGGGCAGGAAGCCGAGCCGCTCGCCGGCCTCGACCGCGGGGCGAGTGAGGATGATGCGATTGACCTCACGGCGATGCAGCGCGGCTGCCGCCAGCGCGACCGCGAGGAAAGTCTTGCCGGTGCCTGCCGGCCCGATGCCGAACGTGATCGTGTTGTTGCGGATGGAGTCGACGTAGCGCTTCTGGTGCACAGTCTTCGGCGCGACCTTGGTCGCGCGATGGCGCCAGATCACGTCCTCGAGGATCGCGCCTGGGTCCTCGTGCTGATCGAGTGCCTGCGTCACAGCCTCGATCGTTCCGGGCGCCAGCTCATGCCCCTGCTCGACGAGCTCGCTGAGCTCGCGCACGACCGCCGTGGCGGCGCCCACAGCCTCGGGGTCGCCCTCGAGCGTGAGCAGGTTGCCACGCAGAAACACGTCGCAATCGATGTGCTCCGTCAGGCTCCTGAGGATTGTGTCCCCGCTCCCCGCCAGCTCGGCGGCGGCGGTGTTGTCCAGTTCGATCTGGGTCCGCATCCGACTCCTATACGAGGTCCCGCGCCAGCGCGGCTCGCACCGCTTCCGACGCTCGCTTGCCGTCAACCAGGCCACCGGCCCGATCCATCACCAACTTCATCACCGAACCCATGTCCCTGGGGCCTGTGGCACCGCTCTGAGCGACCGCGTCAGTCACGATTTGGTCGAGCTGATCGTCACTCAGATCGGGGGGCAGATAGCGCGAGATCATCTCTGCCTCCGCCTGCTCCTTATGGGCAAGGTCGGGTCTGTTGGCGTTCCTGAACGTTGAGGCTGCCTCGAGCCGACGCTTGTGCTCGCGCCGCAGCACGGCCAACTCGTCGCTGTCTCCTTCCTTCGCATCCTTCTGAAGCTCGGAGACGAGCAGGCGCAGGGCTCCGGCGACATCTCGCTCGCCTGCCTTCATCGCGCGAATCACGTCCGCACGCACCTGTTCGAGAACGTTCAACTAGGAAATAAGGATACGACGCCCGGGCGACGTTATGGAACGTCGACCGGCAGCGCAGATGCAAGTGGGCCGAGCCCGCCCTCGCGAGCCCGACCCACAGGACAGCACCATTTGCTCACGGGCGGCTGATACCCGGGCTCGTCCTCGGGCCAGCGCGCAGAGAGAGGAGAGAGAGGCTCCCTGAGTTATGCCGGACCGAGGCTTTGGCCCTACCCGTTTCGCACTCCATGATCGGAAGGATCGCTCGCAGTCGACACCGATGCATCATCCGCGTGGACAGGATTCACGGACTGATCATTGGACAGTTGCTCAGCGAGCGGATCCGGGTGGCCAAGCTGTCCCATGTCAGCGAGGTCGCGCGGGAACAGGATCTCCACCGACCAATCGGCGATCAGCCTGGACTTGCGGTCTAGACCCGGCATCCAGGCGAGGTGATAGCCGCGGGCGATCGCCCAGGCGATGAAACCCTTGACACGGATCCCCATCACGTTGGCAACGGCCCGGTGGCGGCCGAGGTCGGCGAAGGATCCGAGCGTCTTGAACTTGAACGGCTTCGGCTGCTGGCCGCGAGCCACGCGCGCGATGTTCTTGCCCAACAGCTTGCCCTGGCGGATCGCGTGTTGCGCAGTCTGCGGACTCGGGTGGCCCGGGCGAGCCGGATCGGGCACGGCGGCGACGTCACCGATCGCCCAGACGTTGTCGTAGCCCTCGACACGCATGTACTGTGTCGCAGACGATGCGGCCCTGCTCGAGCGGTAGACCCAGGTTCGCGGCGACCGGGCTTGGCCGCACCCCCGCCGTCCAGACGACCGTGCGCGCCATGACCGTCTCCCCGGTTGAGAGCACGATCCTGTCCGGCCCCACCTCGGAGACGGCCGTCTCCAGCCGGAATTCGATCCCACGCTTGGTCAGCAGCTCGACCGTCCAGTCGGCCAGCTCCGGCTGGATCTCCGACATCACGCGCGAGGCGGCGTCGACCAGCATGAACCGGGTGCCGGTCTCGCGGCAGCGTGGGTAGCGCTTGATCGCGTCGCGCGCGAAGCCCTGTAGCTCGGCAATCCCCTCCAGCCCGGCATAGCCACCGCCGACGAACACGAAGCTCAGGTATTCGGCCCGTGCGCTCTTGTCGTCGAGCCCCTCGGCCAGTTCGAAGTGGCCGATGATCCGGTTGCGCAGGGCGATGGCATCGGCGATGGTCTTGAAGCCGATCGCGTACTGCACCAGGCCCGGGATCGGGAGCACGCGCGAGATCGAGCCGAGCGCAATCACCAGGTGGTCGTAGCGGTACTCCTTCAATTCGCCCGAGATCATCTGCACGCGCAGCAGATCTCGCGATGGGTCACCGCCAGTCACGAAGCCAACCCGCAGCGAAGCTCGCTTGAGGTGATCGCGCAGTGGCACCACGATGTGGCGAGGATCGAGCGTGCCCGCCGCGGCGCCCGGAAGGAGCGGTGAGTACAGCAGGAAGTTCACGTCGTTGATCAACGTGATCCGGGCCCCGGCAGGAGCCAGCCGCTCGAGCTTCTTCGCCGTGTAGTAGCCGCCGAACCCGCCACCGGCTATGACTATGTGCTGGCTGATACCGCAGACGTTACCCGCGGGCAGGCGCCTCCATCAAGAGCGCGGCCCATTCACCGCTGATCAGGCGCCGAGACTCACGGTATCCGTGCGAGGCGAACGACCGCGACACGGGCACTGCTTCCGATTCCAGCAGCCCGCTGGCGACGATCCAGCTGTGCGCAGTGCCGGCCATCGCCGCGCTCCAGGCGAGCAGCAACGGGCCGAGCAGATTGGCGAGCACCAACGGCGCGGGCGGCACCGGCTCGTTCATCAGGTTGAAGCGCCGCACATCGATGCGGTCGTCGACGCCGTTGACGGCGGCGTTCTGCGACCGTTGCGTCGACGGCAAGCTGGTCGTAGTCGAGCGCCAGCACGGGAGCCCAGCCAAGTTTGGCGGCTGCGATCGCGAGCACGCCGGAGCCGCAGCCGAGGTCGATCGCCCCGGGGGTGGGGGATTCTGTCCCGCCCACCCCGCCCACCGCTCCACCCGTGTTAACTGGCAGATCCAGCAACAGCTCCAGGCAGAGCCGCGTCGTCGGGTGCGCCCCGGTGCCAAACGCCCGCCCGGGATCGATCACCAGATCCAGGGACGTGCCCGGCGGTGGCTCCCAGGGCGGCCGCACGCTCAGCCGCCGGCCGAGCACCAGCGGCTTGTGGAACTCGCGCCAGCGATCGGCCCAGTCATCGGCGACCTCGCTGGTGCTGACGTCGATCAGCGCGCTACCGGCGGCCGCCTGGAGATCGGGCAGCTCGGGCAGCTCCCCGGGAGCCCCGTACACCGCATATTCCACGGTTCCGGTGTCGATATCGACCTCCTCGACACCGCTCGGAGCAAGCTCGAGCAGCTCAGCCAAGACCATCTCCGCGTCGGCGCGGCGCACTCGCACCGCCAGCCGCAGCATCGCGCCCTAGAGGTGGAAGGCGCGACGCAGCTTCGCGAACACGCCCTCGTCGCTGTGTAGGTTCTCCGGCGTCAGCGTTGCGTTCAGTTGCTCGAGCAGCTCGCGCTGCGCGTTCGTCAGGTTGCGCGGCGTGATCACGTTGACGACGACGCGCAGGTCACCGTGGCGGCGGCCGCGCAGCGACGGCATCCCGGCGCCACGCAGCGTGATCGTCTCGTGCGGCTGCGTGCCGGCCGGTATCTCGAGCTCCTGCGGCCCGTCGATGGTTGGCACCTCGACGGTCGATCCGAGCGCTGCCTGCGGACCTGAGATGTCCACAGCCGTCAGCAGGTCGTCGCCGTCGCGCACGAACCGCGCGTCGTCTCTTGACGCGCACCAGCACGTACAGGTCGCCTGGAGGGCCGCCGCGCTCACCGGCGTGGCCGCGTCCTGTGACTCGGATGCGCTGGCCATCGGCGATCCCTGCCGGCACGTCGACCGAGATCGACTGATTCTCGGGCAGCCGGCCGCGGCCGTGGCACACATGGCAGGGCTCGAGGGCGACCTTGCCCCCACCACCGCACTGATCGCAGACGGTCGTGCTCATCACCTGGCCGATCAGCGTGCGCGCGACGGTGCGCAACTGCCCGCTGCCCTGACACTTGGGGCAGGTCTCGATCGGGGTCCCGGGCTCGGCGCCGTTGCCGCGGCAGTTACCGCATCTGACAACGGCGTCGTATTTCAACTCGACCGAGACACCGTGCGCGGCCTCCTCCAGCGTGATCTCCGCGCCAACCTGGATGTCCTGACCCTGCGCCGGTCCGGGAACGCCACCGCCGAACGCGTTGCCGAAGGCCCCGCCGAGGCCACCGCCGAACAGCGCCTCGAACAGGTCCGACATCGAGCCGAAGCCCTCGAAGTTGGGGGAATAGCCGCCGCTGCGCAGGCCTTCGTGCCCGTAGCGGTCATAGGTGGCGCGGCGATCGGAGTCGGACAGCACCTCGTAGGCCTCCGCGGCCTCCTTGAAGCGCTCCTCGGCGCTCGGATCGTCCTTGTTGACGTCGGGGTGCAGCTCGCGCGCGAGGCGCCTGAAGGCCTTCTTGATCTCAGCGTCGTCGGCGCCCCGCGAAACACCGAGGACGTCGTAGTAGTCGCGCTTGGGCGTCGAGGCGCTCATCGCTCGTCGTAGACCTCGGCCACGAACCTCGAAAGCTGGGCGGCTGCGTCGCGCACGACCTCGATCACGCGCGGATAGTCCATCCGTAGCGGCCCGATCACCGAGACGGTGCCGAGGTTGCGCTGAGGTAGGCCATAGCCTGCCGCGACCAGCGCCAGCGAGCGCAGCGCCGGCTGGTCGTTCTCGGTTCCGATGCGCACGCGCACCTCCTGCCCGCCGAGCGCGGCCTGCAGCATCCCGAGCATCGTCACGCGCCGCTCGAGCATGTCCATCAGCGAGTTGAGCTCGCTGACATCGCCGCTGCGGTCGAGCGCGAGCAGGCGCGAGGTGCCGTCGATGTAGACGGAATCCTCGGCGGCCTCGGAAATGTCGGTGAAAACCGGCACCAGCGCGGTTAGGAACTCGATCTCTGCGCGCGATAGCGACGGGTCGAGCAGTCGCAGGGTGAGCCGCCGAGTGCCGAGCCCGGTGCCGACCAGCCGCTCGTTCAGGTAGCTCGATGCCCAGTCGGCCAGGCCCGTGTCGACGGGACGGTCGAACGTGAACATCCGCTTGTTGACGCCGCCGGTGGAGGTGATCACGACAACCATCAGCACCTGCGGCTGCAATGTCAGCAGCTCAATGTGGCGGATCGTGGCGGTGTTGATCGGCGGCGCGGTGACGATCGCCAGCAGGTTGGTGACCTGGGAGATCGTCTCGGTCGTGACCCGCATCGCCTCGTCCACCTCGCGCCGCACCAGTGACAACGCCAGCGGCGGCGACTCGACCTTGGCCGGCAGCAGCTTGTCGACGAAGTAGCGGTACCCGGACTCGGTCGGGACCCGGCCAGCCGACGTGTGTGGGTGCTGGAGCAGCCCCATCTCCTCGAGGTTGGCGAGCTCGTGACGGATCGTTGAAGGCCCCCAGGTGAAGCCGACGGACAGCGCCTTGGAGCCCACCGGCGCGCCGCCGTCGAGGTATTCCTCGACAACTCGCTGCAGAACCAGTTCCTGGCGCTCGCTCAACATGCGGAGAAGTTTAGGAGCGCCGCGACCGCACTCAGCCGGCGCCCAGCTCGGCGGAGGCGTTGCGGATCAGACGGGCGTCTCCCTGGAGGGCCTCGAGCTTCGCGGTCGCGACGCCGTCGGCCACCGCCTTGACCTCGCCGCTGATCACTATCTCCTGCTCCAACCGCCCCATCCCGCGAAACTGCACGCTCAGGCTGCGAAGCGCAGTGGGATCGCCGCCCGCGGCGTCGGTGGCGGCACGGGCCACCTGCGCCATCGACCAGAGGCCGTGCAGGATCCGGCCCGGAAGCCCGACCCCGAGGGCGAACTCCTCATCGATGTGAATCGGGTTGAAATCGCCCGACGCGCCCGCGTAACGCACGGTCACATAGCGGTCAGGCGTGATCCGCAGCTCGATCCGATCGCCAGCGTCGAGTGCCACCGGTCAGTCCTCCCCGCGGATGATCGTCGACCAGGCGCCGACGCAGGTGGTCTCACCGCGCTGGTTCACGGAAGTGGTCTCAAACGTGTCGAAGCGCAGGCCCGCGCGCTCGGCGATCGACTTGACGCTCAGCGTCGTCGTGATCTCGTCGCCGGCGACGACGGGCTGCTCCCAGTGGAACTCCTGGGAGCCGTGCACCAGCCGGGCGAAGTCGATCTCCAGCTCGGGATCGAACAGCGCCGTCATGAACGCGCTCGAGCAGTAGACGACGACGAACATCGGTGGCGCCACAACGTCGTCGTAGCCGGCGGAACGAGCTGCCGCGAGGTCGTAATACAGAGGGTTGCTTTCTCCCACGGCCGCGGCATACTCGCGTACCTTTTCACGGCCCACGGAATAGACGACCGGCGCGTAGGTTTTGCCAATCTTGTGGGTGGGTGCAGGCACAGGACCGTGAGTCTGGCACAGCACCCCCGCGATAAACTTCAGTGACTCGCTTAACAAAGGAGCACCATGACGCTTGCACTTGGCGCGACGGCGCCCGATTTTCAGGCTGATACCACCGAAGGGCCGATCAGCTTCCACGACTGGATCGGTGACTCGTGGGCTGTGCTGTTCTCGCACCCCAAGAGCTTCACGCCGGTTTGCACGACAGAGCTCGGCTACATGGCCCGCATCGAGCCCGAGTTCGCGCGCCGCGGCGTGAAGGTGATCGGCCTGTCGGTCGACGGGGTCGACAAGAACGACGACTGGTCCAAGGACATTGAGGAGACCCAGGGCTACGCCCCCAACTACCCGATCATCTCCGACGCCGACTTCCACGTCTCGATCCTCTACGACATGCTGCCCCAGGGCACCGATGGCGACTCCGGCGCCCGTACCGCGGCCGACAACCAGACGGTGCGCAACGTGTTCGTTATCGGGCCCGACAAGAAGATCAAGCTGATCCTCGTCTACCCGATGACCACCGGCCGCAACTTCGACGAGGTGCTTCGGGTGATCGACTCGCTGCAGCTGACCGCCAATCACAAGGTCGCGACGCCGGCGCAATGGCAGCAGGGCGACAAGGTGATCATCGCCGGTTCGGTCAACAACGAGCAGGCCAAGGAGCTCTTCGGTGAGTGGGAAGAGCCCAAGCCCTACATCAGGATCGTGCCGCAGCCGAGCTGAACGCACGTGGGGTTGCGGCCGGCGGGCCGCAACCCCCGACAGCAAGGAACGTGACCTTCCTGCTCGTCCCGCTGGACGCCACCCACGCTGACGCGGCCCCGCTGGGTCGCCCCTTCACAACGCATTTCGCCTGAGCGTTTTTCCCTGCGTTAGCCCCACTCTGATCCGCTCAGCAGCCTCTAAAACTCGTTAAATCGTGAGCCGATTGGTGTCAATCGAGCGTAAGTTCCCGTGGTGAGGCCGGCCGGCATGAAGACTGCTACTGCACCAACGGAATCTCGCGCTCCCGACGCTGAGGATTCGGGACCGCGAAGGTTCAATACGGGTCTGCGCAGCAGACTCTGGTGGTGGCTACCCGTTGCCCTCGCGGCTGTCTACGCGCTGGCGCTGATACCCGAGCTGCCGGCCATCATCACCCACACCTGGTGGTCCGCGGACTCTGCCTCTGCGGGAGTCGTGGCCCAGCTCTACACCCACCCGCCGGCGGGCCAGTACATCGTGCTCGGAAATCACGGCTGGTACGAGACGCTCAGCTTCGACCTGCTGACTCGCGGGCTCGCGGGGCACCGGTTGCTTTGGTACCTCGTTCCGATCGCGGTCTGGGTGACCACGATCACGCTTATCGGGGTATCCGCGGGCAGAGCGTTCGGACGCTACGGTGCCGGCCTCGTGGTCGCCGGACTGCTGTGTCTGGCGCCGGGCGGTCTGATGGTCGTCTTCCAGCCCACCGCCCACACGAACGTGATCTTCCACGCCGCCGTGCTGGCGCTGGTGGCGGGCTGGGTGCTGCCGCGGATTCGCACCTTGCCGCTGCCCTTGGTGCTGGGCACAGGTGTATTGATCGGTGCGTTCACCGGCCTTGCCGTCACCGGTGACGCGGTCGCGCTGGCGTGGGCGGTACTGCCGTTTGTGGTAGCCGCCGGCGTGTGCGCCTGGCGCGGTCCAATGGCCGCCGCGCCGCGAACCTTGGCGTTCGCCCTCGCGACACTCACGGCGATGCTCGTGGCCACGGCGGTGTTCACCGGGATCATGCACCGCGCCGGGTTCCGCGTCGACGAGCTCGCACAGTCGGAAATGGCTCGATTCGTGCAACCGAATGCGCTGGCCGGCAACGCGGGCATGATGCTCAACGAGCTCACCTACCTGGTCGGCGGCAATTTCCTCGGCCACCGGATCGCCATGACCGGTCTGATCGAGCTGGCCAGCGGCGGAATCCTGCTGCTGGCTGCCGGCGGCGTCCTGGTCGCCATCTACAAAGCCGTTGCCACCAGGGCAGAGCGCCCTGCCGGGGGCGCGGCCGCAGTCAGCCCCAGGTTGGTGCACGTTGCGTTCTGGAGCACTTGCCTGGTGGTCGGGCTGCTGATGTTCGTGCTGTCAACCGTCGGCTCGATCGACTACCGCTATCTGGTTGGACCGGTGGTCGCGATCGCAGCGCTGCTGCCGCTATGTGCGGCGCGAGGCGGTGACTGGCGGATTGCGGTCGCCGCTGGGTTGTCGGTGGTGGCATTGGCCGGCCTTGTCCGCCTGGATACAAGGCCGCTGCCGTACCTTCCGACCGATTCACCACTCGCCAGTCGGGACATAGCAGCGGTCAACCGTTTCGCCCAGCGTTACCACGTGCACTACGGGTATGCCGTCTATTGGGACGCGGTCACGCTCACCTGGGAGACGCGTTTCAACGTGCAGTTGCACTCGGTGACCCATTGCGGTTGGCGACACAGCCGGTACTGCCCGCTGTACCACGCCGACTCGTTCACAGCTTCCTACATCCCGCGCAAGGGCCTGCGCACGCTGTTCATCGGCGACTCGCGGTTCCGCGCGGCCGCGGCGCGCTCATGGGGCAAGCCGATAGCCAGCGAGCGGATCGGACGACTCACGCTCTACGCCTACAACTACGACATCGCCAGCCACTTCCCCAAGCCGCGCCCGGGAGAGATCCACGACGTGATCACAGGCCACGTGCCACGCCACGGGTTTTCACCGTTGACGGGGTCGCGTCCGCGCGGCGGTTTCTTCCATTACCCGTCCGCCCATTACCCCTATAGCGACTTCACCCGCTCGCAAGGGCACGCCAGGCGCCGTCCGTAAGACCCGGCAGGGACCACAACTACTTCGGGTCCCCAATCTCGAGCACCGCCAGGAAGGCCTCCTGGGGCACCTCGACGCGGCCGACCTGCTTCATCCGCTTCTTGCCCTTCTTCTGGGCCTCGAGCAGCTTGCGCTTGCGGCTGATGTCGCCGCCGTAGCACTTGGCGATCACGTCCTTGCGGTAGGCCTTGACGGTTTCACGGGCGAGGATGCGACCGCCGATCGCGGCCTGGATCGGCACGTCGAACTGCTGGCGCGGGATCTTCTCCTTGAGCTTCTCGGCCATCATGCGACCGAAGGCGTCTGCTTTGGAGCGGTGCACGAGCATCGCGAGCGCATCGACCGGGTCGCCGCCGAGCAGGATGTCGAGCTTCACCAGGTCCGACTCGCGCAGTCCGGTGATCTCGTAGTCGAACGAGGCGTAGCCCTTGGTGCGTGACTTCAGGTGGTCGAAGAAGTCGAGGACGATCTCGGCCAGCGGCAGGTCATAGGTGAGCTGCACACGCTCGGCGGACAGATAGTGCATGCCGGCGTGGTCGCCGCGGCGCTCCTGACACAGCTCCATGATCGTGCCGACGTACTCCTTGGGCGTGAGGATCGAGGCACGGATGAACGGCTCGCGAATCTCCTTGACCTTGCTGGGGTCGGGCATGTCGGCGGCGCTGTGGACCTCGACGAGGGTGTCGTCGGTGAGGGTCACCTCATACTCCACGCTCGGCATCGTCATCATCAGGTCGAGGTCGTACTCGCGCTGCAGACGCTCGCGCACGATGTCCATATGCAGAAGTCCGAGGAAGCCGCAGCGGAAACCGAAGCCGAGCGCATCCGAGGTCTCCGGCTCCCACGACAACGCGGCGTCGTTCAGCGTGAGCTTCTCCAGCGCGTCGCGCAGGTCCGGATAGTCGTCGGAGTCGATCGGGTACAGCCCCGAGAACACCATCGGCTTGACCTCGCGGTAGCCCGGTAGCGCCTCGGTGGCGCCGTTCCTGGCACTGGTGAGCGTGTCGCCCACCCGCAGCGCTGTGACCTCCTTGAGGCCCGTGATCAGGTAGCCGACCTCACCTGGGCCGAGCGCTTCAACCGAGATCATCTGCGGGCTGAAGAAGCCGATGTCGTCGATCTCCGCGTCGGTGCCGGCCTGCATCGCGCGGATCGCGTCGCCCTTGCTGAAGGTGCCGTCGACCACTCGGATGTAGGCGATCACGCCGCGGTACTGGTCGAACTCGGAGTCGAAGATCAGCGCCCGCGGCGGCGCGTCCGGGTCGCCGCTCGGTGCCGGAACGCGCGCGATCAGCTCGTCCAGTACAGCGGTGACGCCCTCCCCCGTCTTGGCGCTGATCCTGCGCACTTCCTCGGGCGGCTCGCCGATCAGATCCGAGATCTCCTCGGCGACGCGCTCGGGCTCGGCACCCGGAAGATCGACCTTGTTCATGCACGGAATGAGCTCGAGCCCGGCGTCGATCGCCAGGTAGGTGTTTGCGACCGTCTGCGCCTCGACGCCCTGGCTGGCGTCGACGACCAGCAGCGCACCCTCACAAGCGGCCAGCGAGCGCGACACCTCGTAGGTGAAATCCACATGCCCCGGGGTGTCGATCAGGTGCAGCTGGTAGGTCTCGCCGTCGAGCCCGGAGGTGTAGAAGACGCGCACCGCCTGAGCCTTGATCGTGATCCCACGCTCACGCTCGAGCTCCATCGAGTCGAGCACCTGCGCGCGCATCGAGCGCTCATCGACGGTGTGCGTGAGCTCGAGGATGCGGTCGGCCAGCGTCGACTTGCCGTGGTCGATGTGGGCGATGATCGAGAAGTTGCGGATGTGGGCCTGGTCCATGGGTTTCGTCTCGGGACGTACCAAGAGTAGGCGGCGCGAGCGCTGCGGTGAGGCGCGGTTCAGGAGGCCCGACGCAGGAGCTCATCGAGCAGCGCGAACAAACCGTCGCGCCGCTGCTCGACGCTGAAGCGCTCGCGTACCCGGCGGCGAGCAACCTCGGCTGTTCCCAGGTGCAGAGCCTCGCGGACGCCAAGCGCCACCGTCCGCGGATCGGAGTCGTCAAGCAGCACGCCCGTGTCGCCGACGACCTCCGGGAGCGCGCCGGCGCGCGTTGTGACGGGAACGCAACCCGCGAGCATCGCCTCGGCAACCGACACGCCGAAGCCCTCATGTTTGGAGGCCTGCACGTAGACGCGGGCGTGCGTCAGCAACGATTCGAGCTGCTCGTCCTCGAGCCAACCGGTGAGGCGCACGTTGTCGGCGGCGATGCGCTCGAGCTCCACTCCGGCGTCACCGACGATCTTGCCGGCGACTATGAAGTTGACCTCGGGCACCAGGTCCGCGGCTTGCACGAACGCGCGCAGGCCCTTGCGGTCGAGGTTCGTGCGGTCGACGATGCCGACGGTCAGCGCGATCGGGCGTTCAGGGTCGCCGTAGCTGGGGGCCAGCGGGCCCCCAGCCGTATCGAGCTCCGGTATGCCGTGGTAGACGACCCTGACCTGGTCGGGGGCGATGCCGGTGTTGCGCCAGATCTCCTCGCGCGAGTACTCCGAGTTGGTCATCAGGATCCCGGCGTGGCGCATGATGAAACGGCTCATTTGGGCACGCAGGCCACCGAGCTGGTAGCCGTAGCCGTACTCGGGTTCGGCCGCGGTGTCGAAGCCGCCGACGATCAACAGCGACGGCTTGCGCAGCAGCCACGCGAGCGTGATCGGCAGGAGCGTGTGCCATGAGGCCCACCACCCGACGACCACGTCGGCCTTGAACAGCTCGCGGATCAGGACCCGCGGGTCGCTGAAGTGGCCCGGCTGATAGATCTCGTGCACTTCGTAGCGCTCGGCCAGCAGGCGCTGATCGAGTTCGATGAAGCTCGCCCTGCGGCTCTTTACGAACAGCAGTCGCCGCATCGGAGCTCAGGCAACCGCACGGAGATGGCGTTCACGTCGCTCCGGCTCAGCGTTGGCGTGCGCGGCCATCGCCAGCGACCCGCCGATCGCGAGCAGAGTCCAGGTCACGGGGTCCTCGAGGAAGGCCGCGTAGAGCATCGTGTGCAACAGCAGCGCGATGAACGCGGCGGCTATTCCCACACGGTAGGGGTCGCCGCGAGCACCTCTGAAAAGCGCCACAAGCGCTGAGATGACGAGCGCGAGGTAGAAGAGCTCGCCGATGATGCCCTGCTCCGCTGCAACGGTGATTGGGATGTCGTGCGAGTCCGAGACCGAGGCGGCCGCCTGCCTGAAGTGCGTTGTGTACTCGGGGGTGAACGAGCCCGAGCCGAACCCGGCGAAGGGGCGGTCACCGAACAGTTTGATGCCGTTGGTGACCAGGTTGCCGCGCCCGCCGGTCGCGAGATTGGCATTCTGCAGCCCGAACCTGCTCGGATCGATCGCGAGCACGATCGCGCCGGCGACAACCGCGGCAACTCCCAGATAGATGACCGGACGGGTCTTCCAGCGGAACGCCGCCAGCACCGCCATCCCCAGCGCGAGCGCAACGAGGCTGGAGCGCGACAGCGTGAACACCAGGCAGGTCCAGAGGATCGCGAGCACGACGATCGAGCCGAGTTGGACCCGCGTGCGCTTGTCGTAGAGCAGCACGGTGGCCACGAGCAGCATCACGAGCGCGAGGTAGCGCCCGAAGATGTTGGGGTCGAAGAACACCGAGTTGACGGTGAAGTACTCGTGCAGCGAGTTGGATAGCACCAGCTTGGAGCTGAGGATCAGGTGCCTGGTCGCCTCCTCCACGAAGCCGATCAGCGAGAAGGCCACGGCCAGGGCGACGGTCACGAGCAGGCAGCGAATCAGCAGCTCGCGGTTCCATTGGACGTCCCGCAGGCGTGCCAGCAGCACCGCGAACGGGATGTAGAAGAAGACCTCGTTCTGGACCGCCTTGACGAAGCCAAATGAAGGCGAGTACAGAGCCTGCAGGGCGTAGAGGACGATGTACGCCGCGAGCAGCTTCTCGAACAGGAATGGCGACGGACGCGGCTCGCGCGCAGGGCGTAGACCACGCGCGTCGGCGCGGGACTGCCAGAGCACCGGCACGAGCCAGGCGAGCGCCGATGCGGCGATCACGAAGTACAGGGGCACCAGCAGGTTGTTGGTCGTCGCGGCCGCTCCGCTGCCGGTTGAGATCGGTATCCGGAACGGGACCGTGAGCGCCGTCAGCGGCCCCACGATCCAGGGAATCCGGTGCACGCCGTATGCCGCTGCCGCGAGCACCGCCAGCGCCGCGGCGGCGACGATGCCGGCCTCGAGCGGGTGCTCGTGCAGACTCGAGAGCTGCGGCGAGTGCCAGACGTCGTCCAGCAGCAGGACGGGCGCGAGCACAAGTGCGCCGAGCATCGACCACGCCCGTCGCTCATCAGTGCGCGCGAGCATCGCCGAGGCGGCGAACAGCGCGGCTGCGACCACGCCGATACGCGGCCAGGGCCCGGCAAGCACTGCGAGACTCAGCATTGGGCGCAGAGCCTAGATGATGTGGCTAAGCGCGGGCTCGGCGTGCGCGCAGCCGCGTGGCGAACATCGACTCGATCTGCTGCCACTCGGGGATGCGCATGTGGCTGATTGCCCAGATGTAGAAGCCGCCGGCCAGCGATCACGCGATCGCCGACCGAGCCGATCTGGCCGGGGATCGACGACCCCGACGAGTTTGTGGAGCACCTCCCACAGCAGCCGCGCGATCACGCCGGTCACGACCGATACGCCAGGATGCGCGCGGTGATCATCAGCGTCTGTCCCTCCTCGAGACGGCCGTTGAAACCGATCCGCAGACGCCTGAACTGCAGGAACGCCATCACGATGTTGGCGGCGCCGGTGCCGATCACGAGGCCGGCGATGCCCAGCGGCTTGTAGAGCGCGACGCTGACGATGATGTCGACCGTCATGTTGATGGCCGCGAGCTTGGTCGGGATCCAGGGCCGCTGCAGCGCGAAGAAGGTTCGTGTCATCAGCAGATTGAGGCCCGCGAACGGCAGGCTGAAGGCGAACCAGAAGAGTGCCTCCGAGGTGAGGTTCAGAGACAGCTCCGTTCGAATTCCCCGTGCTTGAACAGCAGCTGCGTGATCGGGCGCGCGAGCGCGAGCAGCCCAACAGCCGAGGGGATCAGCAGGAGGTTTATCTGGCGCATGCCGTTGCCCAGGGTGTGGCGCATCTCCGCCGGAGCACGCCGCGCGGCCTGCCGGCTCAGAGTCGGGAACAGCACGGTTGAGACGGCGACGCTGAAGATGCCCTGCGGGCATCATGTAGATCAGGAACGCGTCCTGGATCGAGCGGGCGGCCGTTGGAGTTGACGAGCGCGCCCATGGTCGAGTTGATCAGCGCGTCGAGGTTGACGATCCCCAGGCCGATCGTCACCGGCAGCATCAGCAGGAAGACCTGGCGGATCCGCGGGTCGTGCCAGTCGATCGAGAAGCCGAGGCGGTAGTCGATCGACCGCAGGGCGTAGGCGATCAGGAAGAACTGGACGATCGTCGCGACCAACCAGGCGACCGCGTAGGCATAGATCCCGTTCTTGCCGAAGTTGTGGCGGAACACGACCGTCAGGACGATGATCACGATGTTCCAGACCACCGGGGCGAGCGCCGGGATCGTGAACTTGTCGTAGGACTGGAGGATGCCGGTGATCACGCCCGACATTCCCAGGAACATCACGACCGGGAACATGATCTGCGTCAGCACGGCGGCCGCGTGCCCGTCGAATTTCTTGCCGCCGAACGCCGGCAGGATCACGCCGGCAAGCACGATGCCCAGGGCCGTGATCGTTCCCAGCACGAGCGTGACGATCCAGAACAGGGTGGTGGCGAGCCGGAACGCCTCCTTCTTGCGCCCGGCCTGAAGCAGATCCGTGAAGACGGGCACGAACGCCGCCGACAGTGCCGCCTGGGCGAACAGGTTCGACATCAGGTTCGGGATCTGCGATGCGACCGTGAACGCAGAGGCGCGCAGGCCGGTGCCGAAGAAGTAGTTGGCGATGATCTCGCGGAACAGGCCGACGAATCGCGACAGCGCCGTCGCCGCCGCGAAGATCGCCGTGTTGGCCGATAAGCGACGGCGTTGTCTGTCTTCGGTTACTGACAAGGGCCGCTATAGTACGGCCCCGCTAATGGCCAACATTCATTCACAGAAGAAGCGCATCGAGCGCGCGCTCCGCGAGCGGGACGAGAACCGCCGCTACACCTCGAAAATCAAGACCTACTTCCATCGGCTCGAGGCCGCTGTCGCCGCCGGCGACGATGCCGTCGCCGAGACCGAGCATCGCACGCTGGTGCAGACGATCGACAAGGCCGTCAAGCGCGGCTCGCTGCACAAGAACAACGGCGCACGCAAGAAGTCGCGCGCTGCCCGCGTGCGTCGCGGCGCCGCAGCCGAGTAGCTCCCCGCTCGCCGCTTCTAGGCGGCTGATATCTCGTAGATGGTAAGCAGCGCCTCGGTGTCCTCTGAGGCGCTTTTGCTGTTGCCTCCGCGTGACGCCAGCTCGAGATCCGCAATCAGGCAAATCGCATGCTCGAGGCGCTCGGCTCCGATCCGCTTGGCGTCGGCGATCAGCTTGTCAGCGGCCGACGGAGGCATCCGTAGACCGGACTTGACCTGGGCTTGGGAGACGCCGCGGTCGAGGTCGCGCGCGATCTGGTGCGCCTGGCGCACCCGCGAGCTCATCCAGTAGACCAGGCCGGGGAGCCGTTCCCCCTGCGCGCGCATCTGCAACAGCGTCCGCGTCGCCGTCGCCGCGTTACCGGAGAGCAGCGCGTCCGCCAGTGCCCAGGCCTTGCGCTCGGCGGAGGCGGCGGTCAGCTCGAGCACCATGTCGGCATCGATGTGGACTGGCCCCCGGGCGGTTGGGGGGTGGGTGGGTGGGATCAAATCGAGCGCAAGCTTCTCGAGCTCACGCAGCAGTCGCTGCTGGCGCTCACCCACGTGGCCGACGAGCATTCGCGCCGCCTCCGGCGTGAGCTCGATGCCGAGCTGGCGCGCCTGAGTCACCGCCCACTTCGGCAGCTCCCAGGGTTTGACCGACTGTTCGGCGGATATGTCGCCTCCAGCCTTCTTGATGGCATCGTGGAGGCGCTTGGGAGGCTTCAGCCGGCCGTCTTCGCGTGCGAAGAAGGTCACGGTCGTGTCGGGGGCGATCGTGGCCAGCGCAACCTCGAGCGCGTCCATCTCCTTGTCCTTCCAGCGCTCGGCGCCGTCGACGATGATGAAGCGGCGGCCGATCGCGAAGGTCATCGCGTTCAGGGCCGCGGCGATGTTGTCAGGCGTCGCCTGGTCGCCCTCGAACAGCTCGACGCCCTGCGCACCGCCCTGCTGCTCCGCGAGCGCGCGCAGGCGCGCACGGCGCTCGGCGATGCGCCCGTGGTCGTCGCCGTGGATCAGGTAGGCGGTCTTGAAGGCTGGCGGCATGGACGTGCGAGTCTAGGACTGTCGCGGGCCTGGGACTGTCGCGGGTCTGGGACTGTCGCGGGTCTGGGACTGTCGCGGGTCTGGGACTGTCGCGGGTCTGGGACTGTCGCGGGTCTGGGACTGTCGCGGGTCTGGGACTGTCTCCGGCCGTTCTTTGTTAGTGGCGTAGGCCATAGACCTATGCCAGTCACAAAGAAGTCTCAGCAGCCTGGCGCCGCGCCCGGCGGGGCGTTCTCGACGCTCGGGCTCTCGCCAGTCGCGTCGTGGACGATCGGGCGATGTCGATGTCGAGCCGCAGGACCGGTGCCGAGTCGCGCGCCAACCCCTCGCGCTGCTGGAACGCGAGCACTGCCGACGCTGTCGCCGCGCCGAAGCCACCGTCCGCGGGGCCTGGGTGAAAGCCGAGGACCGTCAGACGCTCCTGCAGCTGCGCCGGCCGTAGAAGCCGTCGGTCCCCAGGCCGGCAACGACCGCCGTCGTGGCGAACGTTCGAACTCGCATCCCGCCCCAGGATCGGCTAACGGCGTGCTGCTGCGAGAGCCCTCTCTACCGCTTCCTGGGGCGTGTCCACAGGCTCGATTCCCTCGATCTCCCAGGTGTGCAGCCCGTAGACCTTCAAACCGTTGTGCAGGCCGAGCGCGATCTCAGAGAGCGTGCCGTAGGCGCCGCCGACCGCGACCATCGCGTCGGCCGTACGCACGATCAGACCGTTGCGCAACTCGCCGATCCCGGTCGGGATCGCGACCGTGACCCACTCGTTGGCGTCGTCGCGTCCGTCGCCCGGCAGCATCCCGATCACGGTGCCCCCCGCGCCCGCCGCGCCCTTGGATGCCGCTGCCATGACTCCCCCACGCCCGCCACAGACGACGATCGCGCCGGCGGCGCCCAACAGGCGTCCGACAAGCTCGGCGTCGACCATGTCCTGATCGGTCGGTTTCGAAGCCCCCACAACTGCGACGTACGGGACCTCGGAAGGATGCATGGTTATCTGACGACGACGTTCACGAGCTTGTCGGGCACGACCACGACCTTGACGACCTCGTGCCCGTTGAGGTGCTGGATCACACCCGGTGAGGCGAGCGCCAGCCTCTCCAGCTCATCGCGATCCGCGCCACTCGGCGCCTGTACGCGGTCGCGCACCTTGCCGTTGACCTGGCAGACGAGCTCGAAGGTGTCGGCCACCAGCATCGCCGGGTCGGGTGCCGGCCATGGCTCCTCCCAGGCGCGGCGCCCCGTGAGCTGCTCAAAGACCTCGGCGCCGAGGTGCGGCGCGAACGGGAAGATCAGCGACGCCGCGGTCGCAACCGCAAAGCGGCGCGCCTCGTCGTCGGCCTGCGGATAGCGATAGAGGTCGTTGACCAGTTCCGTCACAGCCGCGATCGCGTTGTGGAAGCCGAAGCGGTCGACGAACTCGGAGGTGACGCGGTCGATCGCCCAGTTGGCCTTGCGCACGAGCGTCAGCGCATCCCCCTGCGGGTCGGCGGGTTGTGCGAGCGCTTCGGCGTCGCTGCCGGAATCCGATCCCACCCCCCCGGAAGCGGCAGCGCCAAGCTCCTCTCCGAGGGTCCAGAGTCGTGAGAGCAGCCGGTGCGCGCCAGCCAGGGCGTTGTCGTTCCAGGCGGCGTCCTGATCGGGCGGACCCATCTTGAGGATGTAGGTGCGCACAGTGTCGGCGCCGAAGCGCTCGATCAGCGGCGACGGCGGGATCACGTTGCCGCGGGACTTCGACATCTTCTGGCCGTCGGGACCGAGGATCATGCCCTGCGTGAAGAGCGCCATGAACGGCTCCTGCACGTCCAGCAGCTCCATGTCGGCCAGCGCCTTCACGAAGAAACGCGCGTACATCAGGTGCAGGATCGCGTGCTCGACGCCGCCGATGTACTGGTCGACGCTCATCCACTCGCGCAGCACCGCCGGGTCCCAGGCAGCGTCGTCGTTGCGGGCGTCGCAGTAGCGCAGGAAGTACCAGCTCGAGTCGACGAAGGTGTCCATCGTGTCGGTCTCGCGGAGGGCGTGGCCGCCGCACTCCGGACAGGTCGTGTTCACCCAGTTCTCAGCCGCGGCCAGCGGTGAGCGGCCCTTGGGCTGGTAGTCCTCGACATCAGGCAGCGTCACCGGCAGCTGGTCCTCGGGCACCGGCACCATGCCATGGTTGTCGCAGTAGACGATCGGGATCGGGCAGCCCCAGTAACGCTGGCGGGAGACCAGCCAGTCGCGCAGGCGGAAGTTCACCGACGCGTGGCCAATCCCCGCGCGGTCGAGCCACTCGACGATGCCGTCGAAGCCCTCCGTTGGGGTGAGGCCATCGAACTCACCTGAGTTGACGAGCACGGCGTCGTCGGCCTTGGTGATGTAGGGCTCATCGGTCGGGATCGGCGAGCCGTCGCGGGGGGCCACCACCTGGCGGATCGGGAGGTCGTAGACCTTGGCGAAGGCGAAGTCGCGTTCGTCGTGAGCGGGCACGGCCATGATCGCGCCGGTGCCGTACTCCATCAGCACGTAGTCGGCGACGTACATCGGGATCTCCTCGCCGGTCACCGGATTTGTGACGGTGCGCCCGAGGTACACGCCGGTCTTGGTCTTGTCGGCGTCGCCCCGCTCCTCGGCAGATTCGGTCAGGGCGTGGTTCACGTAGTCGTGCACCTCCTGCTCGTGCGTGGTGCCCGCGGCGAGCCGGAAGATGTCGGGGTGCTCGGGCGCCATCACGAAGAAGGTCGCGCCGAAGAGCGTGTCGGGGCGAGTTGTGAAGACCGGGTAGTCGATGCCGAGCTCGGCGCAGCGGAAGTTGACCTCGGCGCCGACGCTGCGGCCGATCCAGTTGCGCTGCATGGTCTTGACATGCTCGGGCCAGTCGATCGTGTCGAGGTCGTCGAGCAGGCGGTCGGCGTAATCGGTGATACGGAAGAACCACTGCTCGAGCTGGCGCAGCTCGACCTCGTGGCCGCAGCGCTCGCAGCGGCCGTCGATCACCTGCTCGTTTGCGAGCACCGTCTGGTCGTTGGGGCACCAGTTGACCGCCGATTCCTTGCGGTAGGCGAGACCACGCTTGTAGAGCTGTAGAAAGATCCACTGCGTCCAGCGGTAGTACGACGGCTCGTGGCTTGCGATCTCACGCGACCAGTCGATCGAGATGCCCCACGAGCGGAACGCCTGTTGGAACGAGGCGATCGACTGCTCGGTGGCGACGCGTGGAGGAACGCCCGTCTTGATCGCATTGTTCTCGGCCGGCAGCCCGAAGCTGTCATAGCCCATCGGGTGCAGCACACGGTGGCCGGTGCGGCGGCGGAAGTGGGCGATCGCGTCGCCGATCGCGTAGTTCTTCATGTGCCCGATGTGGGGTTCGCCGCTCGGGTACGGGAGCATCTCGAGCACGTAGGACTTGTCGGGACGCAGATGGCCGCCCGAAAGCCGGCGGCCGCCCGCCTCCTGAGTCGTGCCGTTTGCGACCTCCCAGGTGCGCTCATCGGCCCAGACGGCCTGCCATTTGGCCTCGATCTCACGTGCGTCGTAGCGGCGGTCAGACATCCTGGGCGGGAGGTTAGAGGGTGGGCCGTTTGTCGGCGGTTGCCGGTGGTGTTGCAGGTCCTGGCCAGGCACGCATTACGATGCGCCCATGCCAGAAGCGGGTAGCTCAGTCTCCGACCAGGTCGCGGCGATCCTCACTGCAGCCGAGCAGACCGCCGAGCAGCTTCGCGCCGAGGCCGAGGTCCGCCTGAAGGCGCGGATCGCCGAGGCTGACCGCGCCGCCGACAATCGCGTCAAGGCCGCGGAGGACGAGGCGGCGGAGATCGTCCGGGCCGCGCACGACGAAGCTACGCGCGTCGCGCGGGACACCGTCGCCCGAGCTCAGGCGGAGGCCGACCGCATCCGCATGGAGGCCGGCGAGATCAAGAACAAGGCGACCTCCGAAGCGCTGGAGATCGTCGCGCGAGCGCAGGAGAACGCGGACCAAACGACCCGCGAGGCTGCCGACGTGGCGCTGAAGACGCGATCGGAGGCCGACGAGAAGGCGCGTGAGCTGATGCGCGAGGCGCGCCAGGTTTCCAGTGACGTACGCACCGACGGAGCGGAGCTCGCGGAGCACGTCCGGCAGCTGGGCGTGTCGCTACGCAACAACGCGGAACGGCTCCTGAGTGACGTCCAGGGCGTGCACTCGACCTTCCTGTCGCAGATCGACAAGGTCGATCCGTCGCGCTCTCAGCTGCGAGGGCTGGAGTCGGGCCCGGGCAGGCGGTCGGCCAGTCGCGGTGGGCGTTCGCGAGGAGACGAGTCGGGCACTGGGGATGATCTGGACGTGCCGGAGTTCATCCCGCGCGGATCCGGCGCGGTCTAGAGCAGCCGGACGCGGCCTGGAGCAGCCGGACGCGGCCTAGAGCAGCCGCCCCACAACAACATGTGCGCATGTATTAACCTTGTACACGATCACAAATTCGCTGGGGCTGTAGCTCAGCTGGGAGAGCGCCGCCATGGCATGGCGGAGGCCAGGGGTTCGAGCCCCCTCAGCTCCACTTCTTGATCGTCCTTGGAGCCGACGCCTGGCAGCGTCGGCTTCAAGCGTTCCGGGCGCGTCTCGGCTACAGGCGCCCAGCGCTGATCCAAGGCCCAGAGGCCGAGGCATCCATGCCCCGGCCTCTGGCAATTACCGTCCACCGCAGCAGAGCTGCGGTCGGCCCTACCCCTTGAGCTCCTTCAGGAGCGTTGGCAGGGCCCTACGCAGAGCGGCGAGTTTCCTCATGTCCGCCCGGCGAGTCGCCTTCCTCAGGTGCTTCGATGCCAGCCGCTTCTCCAGCGACCTGATCTCAGACCTGACATGCGACACCTGCTTCCTGATCAGGAACGAGACGGCAGCGGGGCTGACCGTACCCTTGGTACCAGAACCGGCGACTGGTAGGCCGGCACTGGCACCAGCGACCTGTCCGGCAGTCGGGGTTGCCGTGACCGGCGGCGCCACCACCGGCGCGGGCGGGTCGATCGTGAATGTCACCTCAGTGACGATGCCCTCCGATATCAGCAACGTCGCAGCTGACGCGGAAGCCGACACGAGCGTCGGCTGATTCGTCGCAGTCGGCGTGCCGCCCTCGAGCACCTCCACGTTGGTCGGCACCACCGTCGCGGTTCCGGTGTAGGCGTCTCCCATCGGCAGCGCGCCACCCGAGATCGAGACCGACGAGTTGAACGCGTAGGTCCTCGGGTCCAGCGTGCACTGCATCGAGGTCGTGCTCAAATTGACATCGAGCATCTCGGTGCCGTTCACCAGGAACGGAACCGTCCCGGCGGTCACGTTGCTCGAAGGAGTCACGCAGATCTTCAGCTGACCTGGGTCGGCCGGCTCGTTCGTAAACGTGACATCGGTCTCACCAGCCCCCGCAATCACACTCACCGTGCGGTTCGGGAGGCTGAGCGTACCCGGAACGATGGGGCTCATATCCTGTGAGTTCAGCGTCGGGCTCACAGCGATCCCTGCAACCTTGGTCCCAGCGGCCACACCCTCCGTGATGTTCACCTGCGTCCCCGCGCGGACAAAGCCCACGATGGCGCATCCACCCGGAGCCAGCTTCACCGTACCCGTCACCGCGATGGGTCCGGCCGGGCCGCTCGAGGTGAGTGTGAATGGATAGCTGGTGGCCGGCGGCGCAGAGCCGGTCCACGCCTTGCACAGCTTCACCGTCGACAGAGCGTCCGTGTAGGTGACGATCGTCTGATTGGTGGTGTTTCCTGCCCGGGCGTTCCAGTCAGCGGTTCCCAACGCCAGGTTCGGCGCGGCCGTGAGCTCATTGGAGCCGTTGGAAGATGCCGTGATCGCGGTCACGTACGTGACTCCCGGCTCGACGGACTGGACCGCCCCTGCCGGCACGACAATCGGGCCACTGCAGCCGAGGCCCGCCGCCGAGATTGTCGCCGACGCAGTCGTGGTCCAGGGCAGATCGTAGGCGCCCGTGGTCGGGTCAAACGCTCTGACTCCAGCATCCAGGCTCGTCAGGTTGAATGTGTAGGTGCCGTTCTCACCCGGTGAGTTCGCCGCTGCCTGCTTGCACACCTCAACATCGGCCGTGACCGGATCGTTGGTGTACTGCACGGTCGTGGTGAGTGACTCGTTGCCCGGGCTCGGTGCCGGGTTCACCGTCACCAATGCGGTGTAAGGATCGGTCGGTGACTGCGTGACGTTGCCAGGGTCGCCCGGGGTAGCTGAGATACCCGCCACCGAGAACCATGGCGCCGACTGCTCGGTCACGGTATCGGTGCCGGCCGCCACAGCGATCGGCGCGGTGCAGGCCTGGCTCCCTCCCTCCACCGCTGACAAAGATACCGTCGTGGTGCTATCGCTAGCGTCGGTGATCTTGTAGGTAAACGTGCCCTGATACTGCGGGGCTCCTGCGGGACCTGCGGCCAACGTCTTGCAAATCTCGACATAGCCCTTGTTTACCTCTACGGCACCAGCAATCGCGGGAGCCGCTGCAAAAGCCAACCCCACGAGCAAGGTCCCGAAGATCGGGACGAAGGCCCTTCTCCTATGGTTTCTCATTGCTCTTTCCTGATCGGTCCCGTTCTGGACGGCACACGCCATCCAGGCAGCAACCAGCGCCCTGGTGACCCCACCCGGATCCCACTTCACCCCCGTTGCGTCGCCGACAGCCCTATCTGGCCTGACGCTGCAAAACCAGCACGTCCAAAAGGACGTTGAAACGCTACCTATGCGTCGGCCCCGAAGAATCGGTAGTGACTACCGAACTTAATTGAGTGCACCGGCATGACACAGTCACTTTGTAATGTGGTCCGTTCGCAACGAACGATTATCTGACTGTTTACACTCCGATCGGCGGTGCAGCCGAAAGCCGCCTCGGTCGAGCGACCGGCCTCGATGTGACCGAGATCACGCCTCCCGGGCGAGCAGCAGCTCACGACGATATCGTTGCGACGATGCGGATCCGGCTGACCATGGTCGTGGCGGTCATGGTGGCCATCGGCGCCGGCGTGACGATCGCCTCCGCACGCCCAGGCCCGCCGTACTCCGTCGGAGACGCGTTGGTCAAGGGAACGTTCGTCATGCGCGGTGTGATCACCCACGCCGTAAATGTCCCGGGCGAGCGCCCAGGAGAGCAGGTCCGGCGCACGTGGGCGATCCGCGCCGTCGATTGCTCCGATAGTGCCTGCAGCCGGCTGCAGGTCGTGCGGGACCGCGGATCAGTCCAGGACTCATACGTGGTGCTGTGGCGGGTGGCGCCGGGCGGCTATCAGGGCAGCGGCGCCTTCTGGGTCGGACTCAGCTGCCTCGGACGCCGGTACTCGCTCGGCAGCCGAGCGCCGTACACGATCGATCTGCAGGTGACCCAGAGGCGGCTGATCGGCTCGGTCTGGTATGCGACCCGCTTGCACGCGACCTACACCAACCTCTCGCGAACCGACGCCACGCCGTGTCCCCTGGGCGGCGCGTCCGACGCGGCCAGCTACCGCGGGAGGCTGACCTCCCGCCTGCCGAAGCCTCCGCCCGTGACGACCACGACCACGACGCCGACCGGGACGACGACAACCGAGACGACCACCACGCCGACCGAGACGACCACCACGCCGACCGAGACGACCACCACGCCGACCGAGACGACCACCACGCCGACCGAGACGACCACCACTTTCACCGGCACGACCACGGGGCCGTGAGCTCCGGTTGGCCTCGGGAGGCTGGGGTCAGGATTGGATGCGCAGCGTCGACAGCACGCCCGCGAGGCGCCGCACGAGCTTCTCAGGCCGTTCCGCGCCCGGCTTGATCACCGCGTAGAGCGCACACGTGCGATCCGCCTCGGTGAAGAAGCGCTGCCAGCCGAGTTGGCCAGGACGAGTCACCTGAAGGGTCATGGGCCCGAACTCGTGCAGCCTGGGAACCGGCGGCCGGTTGGCCTCGTACAGCCCCACGGCGGGGCGGATCATTTCGGGGTCGACGTACTCGACGAGCGCGGCAAACGCGTCCCCGAGTCGCATGCGCCCTGTCGCCGCCGCCCCGAAGTCACCGTCGGAGGCGAGCAGCGGAAAGGTGGCGACGTGGAGAATGGCGCCGGCGCCCCGCTTGACGATCCGCGCCTCCCAACCTGTCGGCACGTCGACGGAGATGCCGTGCGCGGCGACCGTCAACCCAGCGCACCGACAACGATCGCGACAGCAGCAACCTCGGCTATGACGACCGCGCCGACGCTGAGCGGCTCGAGGGCGAGCAGCCGGCGGTGCAGCGACACCAGCGAGTGGCGATCCCGCGCCCAGCCGGCCGGCAACAGCGAGCCAGCCTTCGTGGCACCGAAGATCGCTCCGATCGCAATGCCGGCGCTCACGCTGCCGGACAGGAACTCGATCGCGAACGCGGCGTAGATCGCCGCGCAGGCGACCAGCGTGATGAAGCCGAGTCCGAGCTGCGCTCCGAAGCCGATCCCGTAGACCCAGCCGCGATATGTGACCATCCAGTCCTCATTGACCTGGCGCTTGGTGAGCGGCAGCCGTGTGCGCAGCGGAGTGGCGTCGATCACCAGCGCCGTCGCGAGCACCGCGGCAGCCGCGATCAAGCGCCAACTGCCCTCAGGCAGAAGCGATCCGAGCCCGCCCCAGATCAGGCCGCCGCACGCTCCGGCCACGACGGCGCCGATCGAGAACGCGGTGGCGGTGATGGTCCAGCGGCTTCCGCGGGCCGCCTCTGCGTACGGCGTGAGGCTGGCGAGCATGGACTGCCCGCACGGGGAGAAGGCGGCGCGCAGCGCCCCGAGGATCGCGACGATCGCGCCAACACCGACCCAGCCGAGCTCAGTCAAGGTCCGACTCCTCCGAGTGGCTGCCCTCCACCCCTGAGCCCGGATGACCGGGCGCGGCGAGCCGAGATGGGTAGAGGCTGGGGTGCTCAGGACCGATCCCCGCATCGGCGAGTGCGCGCTCGGCGCGAGCGGCGCGGTCGTTGGTCCCGAGGTCCGTGCGAGCCGCGCGTGCATTGGTCCCGAGGTCCGCGCGAGCCGAATGGATGCGGGCGTCGTCGTCGGCGTCGCTCAGGAAGCCCGCGATCTGCTCCCAGCTGGTCGCCGATCCGCGTCCGGCAATCCGGCCGTCGCGTACCAGCACGAAATGGGGCGTGCTGGTGATCCCGAAATCGCTCCACGCCGCCGTCGACATGACGACCTCGGCCTCAGTTGGAGCGATTTCCAGGAGCCGCGCGAGGCGCTCGCGCTCCGGCCCCTTGGTCACCACCACCAGCCGAGCGCCGCCCGGCGTCGGAACGGCATCCTCGTGCAGCGCGTCCCACAGTGGCGCGCACGCCTGGCAGCCGGTGCCCATGAACGCCAGCAGCGTGCCGGGCGCTCCCGGGCCGAGCGAAACCTTGAGCGCGTCTCCTGACAGCGTCTGGCCGCTGATGTCGGTCGCCGGGCCACCGGCAAGGGCGGCCTCGACTTGGAGCGGATCGGTAGCCGGCGCGTCTCCCGGGCCCGCGGGAATGCCGGCGTCCCAGGCCGACTCGATCGCCGCCAGGCGGCGCAGAATCTCCGCGTGCGATCGCAGCAGCGCAATCAGAAACAGCAGCGCGACGGCGAGCAGCACCCCGAGGACGGCAACCGCGACGGTCATACGCCGCCTGCTCCGGCGAGCTCGAGCGCGGGCGGCTCAAGGCACGTCGCCTCGTGTCCGCAGACGGCGTCATCAACCGCGAGTGACGCAGAGCAGTGCAGCTCCGAAATGTGCGCCGGGTTCTCACATACGACCATCCGGCAGACGACGGCGGTGGTCCCGACGATGTGCGTGTTGCACTGGCCGTAGCGGAACACATTGCAGTTGATCCGCCGATTGCTGCAGCTGTCATTGCCACAACGGCATCCGCCCGGGAAGCCAACGCCAGGTAACGCATTGCAGTCGACGTAGTAGCGCACCCCCTGCTCCGAGCAGAGCTTCCGTCCGCTGTAGTCGGTGCACATCCACCAGCCGCCGGCGAACGTGCTCTCAGGACACACGTTGGCGCCACCGTCGTTGATCTGGCAGCAGAAGTCGGTGTATCCGTCCGTGCAGTTGCCGCTGCCGCAATCCCAGGGCCTCACCACTGCTGCCAGCGCCGTGCCTGGATAGAGGATGTAGCGCAGCGGCGCTGCCGCCAGCGCTGAGCCGAACACGGCGACGCGCAGCAGGAACGACCGGCGCTCAAGAAGCTCGCCGTCCACGGCGCCCGCGGTCGCCGTACGTCCCCTTTCCAGCAGCCGGCCGGAACCATCGGTGATCTGGATCAGCGCAGCAGAGCCGCTGAAAGCCACGCGCCAGGCGAGAGCCAGGGCCAGTGCGCCTGCCGGGATCCAGGCGAGCGCCGCCGGATCGTGGCTGGCGAGCTGTCGCAGGCTCGGGGCGCCGACCGCCGCCGCTCCGGCCGCCAGCAGCGCCACCAGTGCGGTCAGCGTCGCGGCACGTGCCGGATCGACCGTGTCCTCGTCACCGAAGCACTGACAGCTGGTCGCTCCGGAGCGGACGCCGCGAACGTGCACCGCCGTGAAGGCGAGGAAGAGCGCTGCCAGCAGTGCGGCAGCCGCGCGTCCCGGAAGCACCAGCACCGCGATACCCGCCGCAACTTCGCTCAAAGAGATCGCGCGCCCCGACCAACTGCTCGCGGAGAACCTCTGCAGGCTCGCCCACAGGAGCAGGATCGCGCCTGCGCTGACCAGAACCGTCCCCGACCGCTCAGCCGCGATGAGCATGACGGCCGCTACTGCTGCTTCGCCGCGGCCAGCGCAGCCGCAGGGTCAAGCGCGGGGTCGCCTTGCGTGAGCTCGAGCGCACGATCGGCAAGCTCGGCCGCCTGCTCGCCGGTGGTGGACTCGTCGCTGAGCGCCAGGGCAAGGAACGCCTGCCGTAGAAGCTCAGGGTTCTGGAGGTTCGGTGGAGACCCGGCTGGTGGCAGCGCCCGCGCCGTCACCAGTATCGAGGCAACGTTCCCTCCGCCGCCGAACAGTCGACCGGGATGCTTGTCCGGGATCTGCATCGCGATCGCTCCGGTTGCCGGGTTGACCAAGGAGATCTTCGACCTCAGGCCGGAGCGCTCCAGGCCAAGCCGGTACCCCGAAAGCCGCAGGTAGCCCAACTGAGCCGCCAGCTGCTGGTAGGCGTACGCCTCGCGCTCGTTGCCCAGTCGCGTCTGGTGCAGCGAGATGTGGGTCAGCGCGTCGGAGCTGGTGCCCTCAGGCTCTGGCGCGATCAACAGGAATGCCTGCGGCCCGAGACGCCCCGCGCCGACGCCGGCGATGTCCACAAGCAGCTGGTAGCCGGCAAGTGAGAGCGCGCCAAGCACCCCGCTCGGCAGCGGATGGCTCTGGAGATGTCCGGTGGCGAATGTCATTTGCGGGTGAGCCGAGACGCACGGCGCGAGTCGGGCCGCCGAAGCAGCGGCGAGGCGGCCTCAGCAGACTATCCGAAGGTCTTAGTTATCCAGCAGGCCCCCGAGCAGACCACCCATGATGCCGCCCGCGCCTGGCGCCTGCGCCTGACCGCCACCGGCTCCGGTCTCTGCGCCGGGTGGGTGGTAGTAGGCACTCTGGAGGCCGATTCGGCCCGGGCCGGTGAAGCGGTTGAACACGAGGTTGCCGGTGCCACCGAGGAAGCCCGACTTGAAGCCGTACACCTCCTGGCTCATCGAGACCGAGTGGTCGTAGTAGAGCCAGCCGCCCGGTTCGATGTCGATCGTCTCGCCCGCTTCGAGCGCCTTCTCGAAGACGTTGCCGTAGCCGTGAACCCAGACCACGCCCTCACCGCTGGTGCACATGAACTGGTCGATGAAGAAGCCACCGCCGAACATCATGTTCGCGAAGCCCTTCATGCGGCTGTAGTCGTACTCGATGTTCTGCGTGGCGGCGAGGAACTGGTGTTCGCGAACCTGGATCCCTTCCCCGGCCTGAAGGTGTAGGGCCACCACATGTCCAGGAGCGTCCCGGCTGAAGGCCACCTCACCGGCGGACTCGACCTGCAAGAGCAGCAACGGCATGCCGGCGACTGCGCGCCGGACCAGGCCCTTGCGCAGCGGATGCAAACCGATCTGGAGAGCCGGATACTTCCAGAGCAGCACGTGGTGCTCGAAATACACCGGCATGCTGCCGTCCAGGGCCATGTGCAGGACGGGCACGAGCTCACCCTCGAGCCGGTAGCGGATTCCGGTGGAAGTCCCCTCCGGGATCTGGGTGGGCAGGATCTTGGGTGCGGAAGGCATTGATGCTCCGTTCTCAGTGAAATGTCCGCCCGAGTGGCGGCGCGCCTCGCGCGCCACGGTATCGCCCACGGCGGCGGGATGCCACTAGCGCGCGGGCGGGATGCCACTAGCGCGCGGGCGCGCCAGTGGCGTGCGGGCGCGATGCCACTGGCGCGCGGCGGCCGCATGCCACTGGTCATGGTCTTGCAAGCAGTCGATCGACGCACCGTGGCCGGCCACTTTTGTTGCGATCTCGTGATAATCCACGTGTGCCGCCCGTATACGTATCTGGCCACCGCAACCCGGACACCGACTCGATCGGTTCCGCGATCGGTTATGCCGAGCTGAAATCACGGCTCGATCCAGGAACCGACTACGTGCCCGTGCGGCTCGGCGATCTGAACCCCCAGACCCGTTGGGTGCTGGAGGAGGCAGGCGCGCAGGCGCCGCCGCTGCTGCCTCACATAAGGCTGCGCGCCGGAGACCTCATGCAGACCGAGTTCCCGAGCATGACGGCTGCGGATCCAATTCGTGAGGCCGGCCTCGCGCTCGATCACACCGACTACGACCTCGTGCCTGTCGTGAACGAAGTCGGGGTGCTGATCGGGATCATCACCACGCGCTCGCTCGCGCGCCGTTACGTACGCGAGTCCCGTTCGAGCTCCACCCTACGTGAGGCGACCTACCTGCACGCAGTGGTCGACGTGCTCGACGGAGAACTGCTCACGGGTGAGGATCGTCTGCTCAGTGGGCGCATCTGGGTGCACGCCTCCTCAGTGGAGACGGAGACCGGAATCGATGAGTCGGACATCGTCGTCGTCGGCGATCGCCCCAAGGCCCAGCTGCACGTGCTGGAGCGCGACCTCGCGCTGTTGGTGCTCGCCAACAGCGCCGGGCCGGATGACCAGGTACTGGCCCTGGCACGGGAGAAGGGCACGGCGGTGGTCGTCTCGCCACTCGACACATACGTGGCGGCGCGCATGATCACGCTCGCGGCACCGTGTCGTGAGCTCATGGAGAACGATCAGATCGTCGCCACCACCGACGAGCTGATCAGCGACGTCTCGGAGCAGATCAAGGACTCCCACCACGGCGCGGCGATCGTCTGTGACGATCTGGAGCGTCCGATCGGGCTACTGACGCGTTCCGACCTGGTCTCGCCGATGCGGCGCCGTGTGATCCTCGTCGACCACGCCGAGCAGGCGCAGAGCGTGCCCGGAATCGAGCAGGCTGAAATCGTCGAGATCCTGGATCACCACCACATCGGCTCGATCGAAACCAAGGTGCCGGTGGCCGCAACCTTCGATCCGGTGGGCTCCACCGCGACGCTCGTGATCGAGCGCTTCCGGCGCAGCGGTATCGAGCCCACTCGGTCGACGTCCATGGTGCTGCTGTCCGCGGTGCTGTCCGACACCGTAATTCTCAACTCGCCAACGACCACTGACCGCGACGCCGTCGTGGTCGAGTACCTCGAGCGCGTGCTCGAATTGGACGCCCGCGAGTACGGGCAGCGGATGTTCAAGGAGACCTCCGACGTGGCGGACGTTCCCGCTGAGGACCTCGTGCGACGTGACGCCAAGGCCTACCAGTCCGGGAACGGCACCCCTTTTGTGATCGCGCAGGTCGAGGTGGTCGGCAAGGGCCTGCTGGACCGCGAGCAGGAGCTGGTCAAGGCGATGCAGCGCGAGCGCGCCAATCAGCACGTCGAGCTCTACGCGCTGATGGTGACCGACGTGCTCGACAAGATGACCGATCTGCTGGTTGATGGTGACGTGGCTGCGGTGGCGCGGGCCTTCAGCGTGGAGCCCAATGGCTGCAGGCTGACGCTGCCTGGCGTCATGAGCCGCAAGAAGCAGGTCGCGCCGAAGCTCCTCTCAGCGGTCTGACGGCGGTCCTCTCCGCGGTCTGACGGCGGCGGCCCGAGCCGGGTAGGTCGCGGTCAGCGGACCGCGACCACCGCCCTAAGCAGCCGCGAAGTCGAAAGTCTTCGCCGGGGCCTCGCCCCAGAGCTGCTCGAGCCGGTAGAAGTCACGCATCTCCGGTATGAAGATGTGCACGATCACGTCGCCGTAGTCCATCAGCACCCACTGGGCCTGTGTGGCGCCGTCGACGCGCGTCGGCAGCAGGCCATGATCGTTCTTCATCCCGAGGTGAATGCGATCGTGGATCGCCTTCACCTGCCGATCGCTGCGACCAGTGCAGATCACGAAGTAATCGGCCACAGACGTGAGGCCGCGAAGATCGAGCTCAACGATCTCCTCGGCTTTTCCGTCCAACGCGTACTCGGCGACGGCCAGCGTGATCTCTTCAGGCGTCATGATCCTGTACGACCTCCGTATAGGCCCTGCTCATCGATATAGCTCGCCACGGCATCCGGGACGAGGTAGGTGATCGGCTCCTGCATCTGCACGCGGCGGCGGATCTCAGTCGACGAGATACCGATCCGCGGCATGCGGAAGAACTCCGTCCGCTCGCCGCCCCGGAGGCCGGCAAGCGCCTTGTCGATCGACCCTTGCGAGGTACCACGGCGCTTTACTACAGCGAGTGTAGCCAGTGACAGCACCCGTTCTGGCTCGTGCCAGGTGGGCAGTCCAGCCGCGACGTCACCGCCGACGATCAGGAACAGCTCGCTATCAGGCATCCGAGAGTTCAGCGCCGCAAGCGTATCGGCCGTGTAGGACGGTCCCTCGCGACGGACCTCGAGATCGGAGACCTCGAAGCGCGGGTCGCTGGCCACGGCGCGGCGGCAGAGCTCGAGACGGTGTTCGGCGCCGGGGTCGTCCTCCAGCGGCTTGTGGGGAGGCCGTCCGGCGGGCATCAGGATCACCCGGTCCAAGCCGAGCCGTAGATGAGCCTCCTGCCCGCAGATCAGGTGCCCGATGTGCAGCGGGTTGAACGTCCCGCCGAGGATGCCGATGCGCTCGCCGCTCAGAGAAATCGTGTGGCTTTCAAACGATGCCGAGGCAGCTCAGGCACGCACGTGGCCCGCGCCCTCCACCAGGTACTTGAAGGTGCAGAGCTCGCGCAGGCCGATCGGGCCGCGGACGTGGAGCTTCTGCGTGGAGTTGCCGATCTCGGCGCCCATTCCGAACTCACCACCGTCGGTGAAGCGCGTAGATGCGTTGACGTACACGCAGGCCGCGTCGACCTCGAGCTCGAACGCCCTTGCCGCGGCGGTGTCCATCGTCACGATCGCCTCCGAATGGCCGCTGCCGTGACGGTTGATGTGCTCGATCGCGGCCTCAACACCGTCGACGACCCCGACCGTCATCTCGAGCGCCAGGTACTCGGTGTCCCAGTCCTCGTCGGTCGCGTGCCGGATCGGCAGGTCAGCGACCGCTGCGCGGACACGCTCGTCGCCGTGCAGAGTGACGCCGGCGTCGTGCAGCGCGTGGAGCACGTGCGGCAGGAATCTGTCCGCGATGTCCGCGTGGACGAGCAGCGTCTCGGCCGCATTGCAGACACCGGGCCGCTGGACCTTGGCGTTGACCACGATCTCCTGCGCCGTGTCGAGCTTGGCGCTGCGATCCACGTATACGTGGCAGTTGCCGGAGGCGGCGAAGATCACCGGCACGGTGGCAACCCCCTTGAGCGCCGCCTTCAAGCCCTCACCGCCCCGCGGGATGATCAGATCGACCGTCCCGCTCTGCGTGGCGAGCTCCTTCAGCTCATCTCGATCTCCACCGGCGATCAGCGCGAGCGAACCGTCCGGCAGGCCTGCTGCAACCGCTGCCTCTGCGGCAACGCCGGCGAGCACGGCGTTGGAGCGCGCCGCCGAACTCGAACCGCGCAACACGATCGCGTTTCCCGACTTCAGGCAGAGGGCCGCTGCATCGATCGTGACGTTGGGCCTGGCCTCGTAGACGACCGCGACGACGCCGAGCGGCACCCGCACCTTGCGCACGTCGAGCCCGTTTGGCAGCCGGAAGCCGTCGATCACCTCGCCGACGGGGTCGGGTAGCGCGGCGATCCTGCGAGCGCCGTCAGCGATCGCGGCGATCCGCAGCCGATCGAGCGCGAGCCGGTCGAGCAGCGCCGAGCTGAGCCCAGCCTCGCGCCCCGCCTCGAGGTCACGGGCGTTGGCCTCGAGAATCTCGGGCGTGCGCTCGACCAATGCGTCGGCGATCGCCTCGAGCGCCGCGTCCTTCACATCCGAGCCCAGCGTCGCCAGCGTGCGCGATGCACGCTTGGCGGAGGCACAGATCTCGGCGACGGACTCGGTGGCGGTGGCCATAAGTCGTTAAAGACTACGCGAGCACAAAGTAGTCGCGGTGGACAGCCTCATCGCTGGCAAGCGGCAACAGCTCGCGAATATCGGCGGATTTGAGCCCGCGCACGCGTCGCAGCTCGTCGGACGAGTAGTTGCTGATGCCCTTGCCAACCTGTTGGTCGCCAAAGGTCACCTCTACCGCGTCGCCGACCTCGAACGTGCCGCCGACGTCGAGGACCCCGACCGGCAGCAGGCTGGTGCCGCCCTCGCGAAGCGCCCGGGCCGCGCCGGCGTCGACCCGCAGCCGGCCACGTGCGGGCTTGGCGTACTTGAGCCAGAGCTTGAAGCTCGACACGCGGTCAACGCGGGCGACGAAGGTCGTGCCCACCTCCTCGCCGCGGACAGCGGCCGCGACCGTCCCAGCGAAGCTGACCGTTGGCGATCACGGTCGTGATCCCTGCAGCTGTCGCCATCTCCGCCGCGACGACCTTCGAGCGCATGCCTCCGGATCCCAGCGACGAGGCTGCTTCGGTGATCTGCAACGCCTCGAGCTCCTCGATCTGCTCGATGCGGCTCACCAGCGCAGCAGCAGGATCGATCCGCTGGATCCGATGTGAACACGCCGTCGGTGTTGGTCAACAGCAGCAGCCGTTCCGCGCCGACGAGAATCGCCACCTGAGCGGCGAGGAAGTCGTTGTCTCCGAACGAGATCTCATCCGTGGTGGTCGTGTCGTTCTCGTTGATCACGGGCACGACCCGCCACTCGAGCAGCTTGGCGAGCGTGTGTCGCACGTTCAGGTACGGGGTGCGCGCGCTCATGTCGTAGAACGTCAGGAGCACCTGTGCGCTCGGCACGCCGCGCTCCTGCAGCAGCTCGTCGTAGACGCGGTAGAGCTTGCCCTGACCGATCGCACTCGCCGCCTGCAGTTCATCGATCGCCTTTGGCCGTTGGGCGGGCGGGATCTGCATGACCCCGAACCCGCGCGCGATCGCGCCACTGGTGACGATGATCGCCTCATGGCCGCGCGCGCGCAGCTCCGCTACATCGTCACAGATGCGGTGCAGCACCTCGAGGCGGACCGTGCCGTCGTCGTTGGCGACGACGCTCGATCCGAGCTTGATCACAACCGTGCTCATGGGCGCTGGAAGCTTACGGGTCGAGGTCGAAAAGAATGCCTGCTATTTCGACGTCGTCCCCGGGCTCAAAACCCGCAGCCTCGAGCGCGCGGATCACCCCGAGCCCGCGCAGGCGGCGCTCGAGGTGCGCGAGCGCATCCTCGTTGTCGAGGTCGTAGCGCGCCACGAGCTTGTCGACGCCCTCACCCTCGACGACGTAGGCGCCCTCGTCATTCTGGGTGATCTTGAAGCCGCGGGATGGCGCCGGGCGGAAAACGCGGTGCTCGGGGAGGTCGTCGAGCGCCGTCGCTGTGCGCGGTGGGCGGGACGGAAGTACGGCAGCGTCGTCATCGGTTCTCAGCACGGGCACGCGGCGAAGCATCTCCGTCGCCAGCTCGTCGACGCCCTGGCGTGTGGCCGACGAGGTCAGGATCACTGGCATCTCCTCCCCCATCCGCTCCTGCCACTCGCGGCGCGCCTGCTCACCCTGCTCGGGCGTTACGAGATCTGCCTTTGACAGCGCGAGGATGCGGGCAGCGTCGCGAGGCGCTCCTGATAGAGCGTGATCTCACGCTCCACGGTCTCGAAGTTCGCAACCGGGTCGGAGCCGTCGAGCGGCGCGAGGTCGAGCACGTGCACGAGCAGCCGCGTGCGCTCGATGTGGGCGAGGAAGTCGTGACCGAGGCCGATGCCGTCGGCGGCGCCCTCGATCAGCCCGGGAATGTCCGCGATCACGAGCTGACGGTCGTCACGATGCAGCGTGCCAAGAACCGGGGTGAGCGTGGTGAACGGGTAGTCGGCGACCTTCGGGGTGGCGCGTGTCAGGACGGAGATCAGCGACGACTTGCCGGCGTTGGGCAGACCGACCAGTCCGACGTCGGCGAGCAGCTTGAGCTGCAACGTGAGCCAGCTCTCGTCGCCGGCGAGACCGCGCTCGGCAAAGCGCGGGCTCTGGCGGGTCGAGCTCGAGAAGTGGCGGTTCCCCCGCCCGCCGGAGCCACCCTGGGCCACGACCGCCCGCTGGCCGGGCCTCACCAGGTCGTGTTGGGTTCCGTTGGCCTCAACCAGGATCTCGGTGCCCGGCGGGACCGGGATCTCCAGCGTGTGGCCGTCGGCGCCGTGGCGCTGCGACCCCTGACCGTGGACGCCACGCTTGGCCTTGAAGTGCGCCTGGCGGCGGAAGTGCTCGAGGTCGCGGTAGGAGTCGTCGCAGACGAGCACGATGTCCCCGCCGCGGCCGCCGTCGCCGCCGTCGGGACCGCCCTTGGGCACGTGCGCCTCACGGCGGAAGCTCATGCAACCGTCGCCGCCACCACCGGCCTCTACGTGGATTCGTGCTCTGTCTTTCACTTCGCTTCCGTTTCTCGCCGCGCTGCAGCGGTTTCCAAGGTTATGCGCTGCGACGCAGCCGCCGGGACGACGCATAGGCTGTCGTCCGTCTCAGAACTCGACGCGGAGGTCACGGGGAATAATGGGCTGGCTCGAAGACTTCAAGAAGTTCCTGCTGAAGGGCAACCTCGTGATCCTCGCGGTTGCGTTCGTCATGGGCACGGTGTTCGCCGCTCTGGTCAAGGCGTTCATCGCAGACCTGATCACGCCGATCATCGCGCTGATCTTCGGCAAGCCGAACTTCGCGACGCTCTCGTTCACGATCAACGGCAGCCACTTCTACTACGGCGACTTCATCAACTACGCGATCACGTTCATCACGACCGCGTTCGCGGTCTTCTTCTTCGTCGTGAAGCCCTACGAGGCGGCTGACGCCAAGTGGGCCAAGGACGATCCGACGATCAAGAAGTGCCCCGAGTGCACGCTGAAGATCCCGGCCGAGGCGACACGTTGCCCCGAGTGCACAGCGGTACTCGGCGCCGCCCCCGCAACTATCTAGGACCGTCAATCACGCCCGATCCGGATGCTGGGGGACTTTTCCGTCCCTACGGCGGATTCCTCCCCCAGCGTCGGGGTGGACCCACGCGCCGCTCGGCGCGAGTTGGCCTTGGCGCGAGTTCGCCTTAGCGCGAGTTGGCCTTGGGGAAGCCTAGGCGGCGTCGGTCGGCTGCTCGACCGAGATCACTCGGCCGCGCCAGCCGTGCTTGAACTGCACGACGCCCGCCGACTTGGCGAAGATCGTGTCGTCCTTGCCGATGCCGACGCCGTCACCCGGATGAAAGCGGGTGCCGCGCTGACGCACGATGATCTCGCCGCCGGTCACGGTCTGGCCGGCGAACACCTTCACGCCGAGGCGCTGAGCGTTCGAGTCGCGGCCGTTTCGGGATGAGCCGAGGCCCTTCTTATGCGCCATTCTCAGCCTCCGCCGGAGCAGCCTTGGCCTTGCTCGAGCGCGATGCTCCGG
The DNA here is from genome assembly GCA_963714335.1 of uncultured Actinomycetota bacterium. Taxonomy (GTDB): domain Bacteria; phylum Actinomycetota; class Thermoleophilia; order Solirubrobacterales; family Solirubrobacteraceae; genus Palsa-465. The sequence goes on along the minus strand of CAVQNW010000002.1, from coordinate 1,690,750 downwards.
CCAGCTTGATGTTCTTGATCTCGATGCGCGTCAGTTCCTGACGGTGGCCGTTGCGGCGCTTGTAGCCGCGCTTCGGCTTGAACTTGACGATGCGGAGCTTCGGGCCACGCTCGTGGGCGATGACCGTCGCTGCGACCTGCACCTTGGCGAGGTCCTCGCCGTCGACGACCTGGTCGCCGTTGACGTAGAGCAGCGGGGTGAGCGACACGCTCTCGCCGTCCTGGGCGGTCAGCCGCTCAACGAGCAGATGCTGGCCCTCCTGGACGCGGTATTGCTTGCCGCCTGTCTTGACGATTGCGTACATGATCACTCTGAGGAAGATTCTTCGACGGTTGTGGCCGCACCGGCTTTGGCCGCAGAACGTCGCCGGCCTCCGCGCCGGCCACGACGACGGACGGTTGATTCTACGTCATCCGCGTCGTTTCCAGCCGACTCGTCGGCGGTTACGTCGTCGGTCACCTTAGCAGCGAGCTCCGGATCGGCCTCGGTTGCAGCCTCCGGTGCACTCTGTTCGCTCGGTTCCTCGGCCTGCTTGGCCGGCTTGCGAGCGCGCGAACGCGTTCTTGTCGAGCGCGGTTTTGGTGTCACTTCGCCGTCCTCGAGCGGTTCGGCCGCCAATGCCGCTTCTTCAGCTTCCGCGCCATCCTCCGCCTGATCCACGGCGTCGGTAGCCACCTCGGCCGTGTCGACCGCGGGCTTTGCGGCCGCTCGCCTCCTACGCGGGGCAGGCTTTGCCTGCGCAGGCTGGGCCGCCTCGGGCACCGCGACCTCGACCTTGACCGGCGGCTGGTCGATCAGCACAGCGACCGCCTCCGTGCGGCCGACCTGATCGATCCGCACCAGGCGTTTCTGCCCGACGGCGGTCTCAGCACCCCTGACCGAGATGATGTAGCCGTCGACCTTGGCGACCGCGTCGCCGGCGCTGTACATGTGCGGCTCGATGATCTCCAGATAGACCTCCTCACCCTCGCGGAACGGAAGCGCCCGCTCGAGCACCTGCTCGCGGTCGGCCTCCATCAGCACCGCGAAGTGCTCGAGCGGCAGACCCTCGGAGCCTTCGAAGTGGAACCACTTGCCGGTGTCGGATTCGATCGCCCGCAGCACGCGCGCGTCGTGGCCGGTGAATTCCTGGCTGACCCGCGGGTTCATCTGGATCAGCAGCGCCTCGGCGTCGACATGGGTGGCGAGCTCGCGCATGCGGCGCTCGAACTCGATCGCGATCGTCTCCTCGGACTTGATCACACCCTCGCCGTGGCAGGTCGGGCATGGCCGGGTCATGATCTCGCGCACGCCCTCGGTCACGTTCTGACGGGTCATCTCGACCAGGCCGAGCGGTGAGATCTCGACCACGAAGGTCTTTGTGCGGTCCTCGTCGAGCGCCTTGCGCAGCGTCTTCAGGACCGCGTCGCGGTTGCGCGCGCGCGCCATGTCGATGAAGTCGATGACGATGATTCCGCCGATGTCGCGCAGGCGCAGCTGGCGCACGACCTCGTCGGCGGCCTCGAGGTTCGTCTTCGTGATCGTGTCCTCGAGCCGGGCGCTCTTCCCCTTGCCGGTGAAGCTGCCCGAGTTGACGTCGATGACGGTGAGCGCCTCGGCGTAGTCGATCACGAGGTAGCCGCCGCTGGGCAGATCGACTCGCCGCGAGAGCGTCGAGTCGAGGACCTTGTCGACTCCGAAGGCCTCGAACAGCGGCTGCTCCTCGGTCCAGAGCTCCACCTGCTCGACGAGCTCGGGTGCCGTGCGCGAGAAGAAGGAGACGAGCCGGTGGTGCTGCTTCTCGTCGTCGACGATGGCACGCTCGAACTCACCCGAGTAGATGTCGCGCACGACGCGGACCGAGAGGTCCGCCTCCTGGAACACGAGCGCCGGTGCCTCGGTGTCCTCGACACGCTTCTGCAGAACGTCGTTGAGCTTGAACAGGTATTGCAGCTCGCGCTCGAGGTCGGCGCGCTTGGCGCCCTGTGCGGCCGTGCGGATGATCGCGCCGGCGCCCTTGAGGTCGAGCTTGGCGGCCTCCTTGCGCAGGCGGTCGCGCTCGCGCTCGTCGAGCCGGCGGGAGACGCCGATGCCCTCTCCGTAGGGCGCGTAGACCATGTAGCGGCCGGCGATCGTGAGGTCCATCGAGAGACGCGCGCCCTTGGTCTTGAGCGGGTCCTTGACGACCTGCACGACGATCTCCTGACCGGGCTTGAGCAGGTCGGTGATCGGGGTTGCGTCGCGGCCCGTGCCGCGACCGCGGCGCGGCGCCTCGACCCCAGGGAGCACGATCTCATCGACGTGCAGGAAGCCGTTCTTGTCCAGGCCGATGTCGACGAACGCCGCCTCCAGGCCCGGCGAGCACGTTGTCAACACGCCCCTTGTAGATGTTGCCGACGATCGAGCGGGCCCCGCGGCGCTCCAGGTAGAGCTCGGCGACGCTGTATCCGGCGGCGGGATTCGCGGGCCGCTTGCGGCGCCGCGAGCTGGCGGAGGTTGTTGCGCGACGAGCCGCCGGCTCGCCGGTTCCCTCGAGCAGCGCCACCCGCGTTTCTCCGCGGTCGACGCTGACCAAAACTTGCTTCTTCACTTGTTATTCCTTTGAGTTCTGTCAACCCGAGGCTCGAAGCACTCAGGCTAAGTTGTGCGGCGGCGGCCGGGCGAATGCGCTCGGCCGCCGCCGTCAGACGATGAGCACCCTCGCCTTGCCGGCCGATGACATCCGCGCTTGGACGTAGATCGACTGCAGCAGGCCGATGGCTATGAAGGTTGTGAGCACCGATGACCCGCCGTATGCCATGAGCGGCAGCGGGATTCCGGTGACCGGGGCAGATCCCCAGGTTCATTCCGATGGTCAGGAAGATCTGGAACATGAACATCGCCAGGATCGACCCGGCTATCAGTGTTCCGTAGAGGTTCTTGGCCATCGTCACGATGCGTAATGTGCGCCATATCAACAGCGCATAGAGGGAGAGCACGATCGCCGCCCCGGCGAAGCCGTACATCTCTCCAAGACTTGCAAAGATGAAATCGCTGTCGGCCTCGGGCAGGAAGCCGCCCGTGGCCTGGCTGGCCTTGGCCGGACCGGTTCCGGTCTTCTGGCCGGAGCCGAGCGCCGTCAGACCCTGGTCCAGCTGATAGCAGTACTTATTGGTCGCGCAATCAGCCGGCGGGTTGATGAACGTCGTAAGCCGTTCCTTCTGGTAATCCTTCAGGACGTTGACGCCGACCGCGGGCGCGACCGTCAGCACGATCACGGAGGAGACCACGACCAGCGCCGCGAGCCCAGCGAGGTGCTTCCAGCTGGTCCCCAGGAAGAACAGCACCGCGCACGCGATCAGGCCGTAGATCAGTGCATCACCAAGGTCGGACTGCGCCATCACGATCATCGCCGGGATCAGCCCGAGCAGCAGGATTCGCGCGGTGGTGCGGTGCTCGCTCATCCGGCGCGAGCGTTCGACGGCGAAGGCTGACAGCGCCAGGATCAGCAGCACCATGCCGAACGCGGAGGACTGGAAGGTGAACCCGGGCAGGGGGATGCGACGCTGCGAGCCGCCGGCGCCGCCGCCGGGAGCGGCGAACGCGAACACGGCCAGGTTCAGGAAGATCGCCAGTCCGTAGATGACGTAGCGGAACTCGCGCAGTCGCGAGTAGTCGAAGCGGCTGATCACCAACGAGATCACGACGCCGAGAGCTGCGTACTCGGCCTGGCGCTTGTACTCCCCCACGTATGGGTGGACGTTCAGCGCGCGCAGCACCACGAACGAGCAGAGCGACAGACCGATCGCGGCGAACAGCAACAGCGGATCGATCCGCAGCAGGCTACCCGAGCCGCTGCCGCTCGAGGGCTGCTCGGCAATCTGGATCGGGTTGGTCGTGCTCATAGGTCCGTCGACACTCCGCTCTTGAACGGGCCCGTCTTGCCGAGGAACCACTGCGACAGGATCTGCCGAGCCACCGGCGCGGCAGCCACGTCGCCGAAGCCGCCCTTATCCACGTTCACGACCACGACGATCGGCTTGCTCGTCTCGCTCGCGGGCACGTAGCAGGCATACCAGGCGTCCTCGGGGCTATCGATGCTGTTGCCGAGCTCCGCGGTGCCGGTCTTGCCGTAGACGTGGAGGGGGAAGTTCCCCATCACGTCCGCCGAGGTTCCGCCGGCGTCGTTTGCAGCTTCCTCCAGTCCCTGCTGGATCGCGGAGAGGTAGGCCGGATCGATGTGCAGGTTGCGCCTGATCCCAGGGTCGAGCTTCTGCACAGGCGTCCCAGTCGGGGACTCGATCTCCTGACCGAGGTGCGGGGTCACGATCTTGCCGCCGTTCTCGATCGCCGAGTACACCACCGCGAGCTGCGCAGGCGTCACCTCGTCATCGAACTGACCGACTCCCGTCTCGACGTTGTCACCGATCGACCAGGTTTGGGCACTGGCGATTCCGCAGCCGCCCGAGAGGATTCCATTCCCGTACTGGTTCAGTACGGCCGGATGCTTGCGACGGCCCTTGTAGAGCCCGGTCGCCGTATCGCACTGCCGCTCCTGCTTCCAGAGCGCTCGCAGGAGCTTGGGCGACGCAATCTCCCCCTTGCTCTCCCCGGGGAGATCGATTCCCGTGTAGCGGCCGATCCCGAATCGGTTGGCCCACTTCTGGAGCGGCCAGGCCTTCGGATAGTTGATGGCGAACAGGTCATTCCGGGTCACGGGGCCGTTCATGCGGTCGCCGAGGTTGTAGAAGAAGACGTCGTCCGAGACCCGGATCGCGTTCACCAGGTCGAGCGGTCCGTTGGCCGCCCCGCCCGCGTTCTGCAGGCACAGTCCGCCCTGGAAGCAGTACTTGCCCGTGTCGTCGTAGGTGTCGCCGACACTCCAGTTGCCGCTCTCGAGCGCGGCCGTCGCCGTGATCACCTTGAAGGTCGAACCGTCCGGCAGTGCACCCGCGACCGCGCGATCGAGCAGCGGCGTGTTGTTGTTGGGGTTGTAGAGCCAGCGGAGCTCGCGGTTCGTCGACTCCTTGGCCGGGTTGTAGGTCGGCGCCGAGCCCATCGCGTAGATCTGGCCGTTCTGCGGATCCATCGCGATGAACGAGCCCGCATCGGCGCCCTTCGCGCTGTTTGCCGCGATCGACTCCGCCAGCGACCTCTGTCCGACCTGCTCGAGCTTGGCGTCGAGCGACAGCTTGAGCGTGTCGCCCGGCGTCGGCGCGGTACCGGCTTGCGTAGCCCTCGAACTGGTTCTGCGAGTTGACCCTGACGCCCTCAGAGCCGTTGACCCCCTGCAGATACTGGTTGTATTGGGCCTCGAGTCCGGACTGTCCGACGATGTCGCCCAGCGTGCACGCCCTTGTAGACCTTCAGTTCAGGCTTGCTGACCTGCCCGAGCGTGCCGAAGACCTGCGCGCCGGCGTCGCCGAGGGCGTACGTACGGGCGTAGGTGTCCTGATAGAGGACACCCGGGTAGAGCGTCGGGTGCTCGGCGATGTAGTCCTGGATGTACGTCGGGACGTTGGTCTTGATCGACGCGTTCGCGTAGGGGGACTGCGCGACGCTCTTGGCGACCAGGCAGGCGATCGGCGTGAGCCGGGTGTGGTATCTGTGCGGCCCCTTGCTCCAGAAGACCAGGTAGCTGCACGGGCGCGGCTTGGTCGACATCCCGATGAGCTGCGCAAGCCGGTGGAAGACCGCGTCATCCTTGGTCGGAATTGGCACGGGCAGGGAGAGAGCGCCGTCCAGGGCCACCGGAACGGGGAGGCTGCGCGGCGCAATCTGGATCGAGGGAACCGCCACCGACTGAACCAGCGGCGCACCGCTCGAGTCGACGATCTCGCCACGGGGAGCCGCGACCGGGACGTGCTGGATGACGTTGCTCTTCGCCTGGGCGACGTACTGGCTGCCGGTCAGGACCTGCAGGAACCACAGGCGGAAGAAGATCACCGCGAACAGCAGCAGCGCGAACCCGCCGATCAGCGCAACCCGCAGCGCCAGCTGCGGGGTCATCGGCGGAGTGCGATCGTCGGGCGGGAGCATCATCGAGTCCTCGTCCTGGCGCTCCCGCCGAGCCGCTCAGACGGCCGCTGCAAGGGACTCAGAGACGTGGTGTATGCGCGCCGGCGACGCGCCCGCGGGTCACGCGGCAAAGCCCGGTAGAGCAGCCGGCGCACGACCTCGTAGACGGGCAGCGCGATCAGGCAGTTGACCAGCACCTGAAGCACGATCTGCTGGAGCAGCAGCCAGCTGACGGGCGCATCGACGCCGAGCAGGAACTGGATCACGGCCATGCCCACACCGGTAAACGCGGTGGCGATCGCCGCCAGCCCGAGCGGGATCAGACCGTGCGACGGGTCGCGGAGCTCGCGCAGGCGGCCAGACCAGTAGCCGATCGGTGATGAACAGCAGCGAGGTGACGCCGACCGTCTGGAACATCACCAGGTCCACGAACAGCCCGATTGCGAAGCCGGCGATCGCGCCCGCCATCGAGCCGGCAAGCAGGCCGATCGACATCACGACCAGCGGCGTCACGTCTGCGGTCACGCCGAACAGCGAGATCTGGGAGACCAGCGCCACCTGGATCACGACCGCGAAGAAGCCGACGACCGCGATCCGCAGGCTCAGCTGGATGGTGCTGTCGGTTTTCATCGCCGCGAGCGTTCCAATTGCGGATCAGTCCGCGTGCGGGCGGGTCAGGATCTGCACGAGGCTGAGGTGCTGGAAGTTGACGAGCGGCGTGACCGGCACCTGCTGAGTTGGTGAGCACGCTGTTCTGCGGATTGGTGCTCGAGACGGTGCCGATCGGGATCCCCGCCGGGTAATTGGAGTGGATCGCGGGATTGCCTGGGTCCTTGATGCCGCTCGTCACGACCAGCTGGCTGTTGGACAGGCCGTTGGCCGCCGAAGCGGGAAGGTCGATCATCGTCAGGGTGCTCGGGTTGCCAGCCTGCGGCTGGATCAGACCCTGAGGGTTCGAGCCGCTCTCGATCATCGCGCCTGCCGAGAAGCTCGGCGAGGTGATCAGCTGCACGACAGACTCGTCAGGCATGACGTCGAGGACGTTGCCGACGAGGCCGCCCGGCGCCACCACCGGGTCGTACTGCTTGACGCCGGAGTTGCTGCCCTTGTCGACGTAGATCGTCTTGTACCAGAGCGAGGGATTGCCGCCGATCACGTTCGCGTACTCGAGTCCGTACGAATTCAGGCTGTAGCTGGTGTCCAGCGTCCCGATCGAGCCCGCCTGCTTGAGCTTGTTGATCTCCAACTGAGCCTCGAGCAAACTCCCGCGTCAGGGTGTAGTTCTCAGACTGAGCGAGCTTGAGCTGCGACTTCGCGTTGATCGTGGACGAGAAGTAGCCCACCACGTCGCGCACCGGCGAGAGCACCGTGCTCGCGCCCGACTGGAGCGGCGACAGCACCGTCGCGATGCCCCGCTGCATCGAGTGCAGCGGGCTGCTCGACGATCTCGCCGAAGTAGTCAGTGAGAAGTGCTAGGGAGATGACGACGAGCAGCACGAGCACCGCGCGTCGCCTACGAATTTGCTTGTCGTGCACCTGAAGAATGTCCTCAATGCACCGGCCCCAGTCCTAGTAACGGCGGCGCCGGTTGCGTGAATTCTTGCTCGAACGGTGGATCGCTTCGAACTCCTCGAGCGATCTACCGGAGCCGACCGCCACACACGTCAGTGGCGACTCGGCGAGATGAGCGGGCATCTGGGTCTCGTGCCGCATGCGCTCCTCGAGCCCCTGCAGCAGCGAGCCGCCCCCGGCCAGCATGATCCCGCGGTCCATGATGTCGGACGCCAGTTCCGGCGGCGTCCGATCGAGCGTCTCCTTGACTGCGTCGATGATCTGGGACACCGGCTCTTCCAACGCGCCCCGGATCTCCTCACTGGTCAGCACCACCGTCTTGGGCAGGCCGGAGACCATGTCGCGGCCGCGGATCTCGGCCTGAACCTCATCAGGCATCGGGAACGCGGAGCCGATCTCCAGCTTGACCTCCTCGGCCGTCTGCTGGCCGATCAGAAGCTTGTACTCGCGCTTGACGTAGTTGATGATCGCCTCGTCGAGCTCGTCGCCGCCGATGCGGATCGACTGCGACACGACGATCCCGCCGAGCGAGATCACGGCCACCTCACTGGTGCCGCCGCCGATGTCGACGACCATCGAGCCGGTCGGCTCGCCGACGGGCAGCCCGGCGCCGATCGCGGCAGCCATCGGCTCCTCGATCAGGTAGGCCTGGCGCGCGCCGGCCGACAGGCACGCCTCCTCGACCGCGCGCTTCTCCACGCCGGTGACCCCGGAGGGCACGCAGACGACGACGCGCGGATGTGCCCAGCGGTTCTGGTGGACCTTCTGGATGAAGTGTCGCAGCATCTCCTCGGTCACCTCGAAGTCGGCGATGACGCCGTCCTTCAGCGGTCGGATCGCGGAGATCGTTCCCGGCGTACGGCCGAGCATGCGCTTGGCCTCGATGCCGACGGCGTGGACCTCACCGGTGCGCGAGTCAACGGCCACGACGCTCGGCTCGGAGAGCACGATGCCACGACCTCGTACGTATACGAGGGTATTTGCGGTGCCAAGATCAACGGCCATGTCGCGGCCACCGAAACCCGTTAGGTACGTGAAGAAACCCATTCCTGGATGAGAAGATTGAGGGGTTCAGACGGGCGGCGAGCGCGGTCTGACCGAACCCTGAGCCTATTCCCATCCGTCGAGCCCCGAGTGTATCGGAACTCGCTTGATATTCAGCCTTTGTTGCCGCTAAATCGCCGAAAATAACAGCGATGGCAGCAAGTCGAGCAGCGTAGCAACCGGAAGACCGACCACATTCAGGTAGTCACCATCGGATGGACTCGACCAGAGCGGCGCCGCGACCCTGGATCGCGTAACCGCCTGCTCTGCCCTGCCACTCCCCGGTATCGACGTACCAGTCGACCGCTGCGGCGCTCAGTGGCCGGAAGTTCACCTCCGTGACAGCCGTCGTCGCGCGCGCCTCGCCTTCCTCGATCACGCAGATGCCGCTGACCACGCGATGGCTGCGACCGGCGAGCGCAGCGCAGCGTCGCGACCGCATCCTCGCGGTCATGCGGCTTGCCGTAGACACGCCCGTCGAGCGCGACCACCGTGTCGACGCCAAGGACTGCTTCCCCGGTGCTGCTGCTTTGCTCTGCAGCAGCACCGGCTGTGGCCTTGCGCCGGGCGTTCTCGACAGCGATCTCCTCCGGCGGGCCCACAGTCAGCTCGTCAACGCCGGTCACCACAACGTCGAACGCGACCCCCAGCTGCTCGAGGATCGCGCGCCGTTGCGGCGAACCGGAGGCGAGGATCACCTGGGTCGTCCCCCGGCCATCTACAGCTCGGGGAAGAAGATCCCGATCTCACGCGCGGCCGACTCGGGCGAGTCGGAGCCGTGGACCATGTTCGTGCCGATCGAGGTGGCGAAGTCGCCACGGATCGATCCGGGAGCGGACTGCAGCGGGTTGGTGGCGCCGATCACCTGCCGCGCGGCCTCGACCGCGGACTCACCCTCGAGCACCATCGCGACCAGCGGTCCGGACGTGATGAACTCGACGAGCTCGCCGAAGAACGGCTTCCCGTCGTGCTCGGCGTAATGGCGCTCGGCCGTCTCGCGGGTCAGCGTCTCGAGCTTCAGCGCGGCGAGCTTCAGGCCCTTGCGCTCGAAGCGGGAGATGATCTCGCCGGTGAGGTTGCGGGCGAAGGCGTCGGGTTTGACAAGGATCAGCGTGCGCTCAGCCATGGGGCGCGCTCCTTGATGCATTCGAAGTTGTGCGGGCGGGTGCCCGCGCGCAGGTTAGTAGGACGCGGTGGGATCGGCCGTGACGGCCGTCAGATCAGGTCCGATGGCGGCGGCGCCACCATCGTCTGCTGCGGGTCGCGACGGGCGCGGCGGCGGCGCTGGCTCGCTGCCAGCGCCGGATCGAGGTCGCGGTCGGTCTCGCAGTACGGGCAGATCTTCCAGTTGGCGTCCAGCGGCTTGCCGCAGCTGACGCAGGGGTCCCTGAGCTTGCGCAGGCAGTGCGGGCAACGCAGGAATTCCTTCTCGACCTCGTGGTCGCAGTACGGGCAGGTGTGGACTCCGATCTGCGCGAGTCGTGCCTGCGCCGCCTGGATCTCCAGGTCGCGCTCGTGCACGTCCTCGAGGTATTCAGGCGGCCGCACGATCATGTAGACGATGCGTGCCGATGAACGGGAAGAAGGACGTGATCGTCGCGCAGGCGACGAGGATGCCGTCGGCGATCCGCCGCCGGGCGTCGGCCCAGGTCCAGTAGATCAGCGCCAGCCAGATGACGGCCAGAACCACTAGCGCGAGCTCCACCACCAGGCTTGCGGTGTGGTTGTGGATCCCGAATATGCCCGCTGTGGGCGTCATAGAAGGCCGAGTGTAAACATAGGCGGAAACGGTTACGCAGGATTTCTGGCGCATCGCGCGCCCCACCCGCGCCACCACTCACCCCCGTCCCGGCGGTGAGTTACCCCGGAGCTCAGAGAAAGATGCGGCCCAGCGCGTAGCCGATCCCGAAGAACACCAGGATCGTGATCGCCACGCTGACGGCCACGAGACCCATCATCTTCAGAAAGCTGGGACGGTGCTCGCGCTCGTCGGTCACAGCATCGAGGCCCGGCGCGTGCCGGCGGTCGCCTCGTCGTGGACGAGGTCTGAGATCAGGTACAGGGAACCGGTCGCGAAAACGACCCCATCGGGCCCCGCGAGCTGGCGTGCTCGGCGGAGCGCATCGTGCGGCTCACGGACGATCTCCGAGTCGATCGTGACCTCGGGGGCGAGCTGATCGAGCAGCGAGCTCAGGGTCGGCGGCGGCAGCACGCGTGGATTGTGGCTCGAGGTCAGCACCAGCGCGTCGCATAGCGGCGCGAGCGAGCGCAGCATCCCGGATGCGTCCTTGTCGTCGAGGATCGAGACGACACCCACGACGCGTCCGTCGCCGCGCCGAGCTGAGGCGATGATCTCCGGCAGCGACTCGGTCAGCGCGGTGATCCCATCCGGATTGTGGGCGCCGTCGAGCAGCGTCAGCGGCTTCTGATCGACGATCTGCAGCCGCCCGGGAACGCGCACGTCGGCGGCCGCGGCCTCGACCGCCTGCTCGTCGAGCGGGCCCAGGAAGGCTTCGGCGGCCGCGCGCGCGAGCGCGAAGTTGCGGCGCTGGAAGGTGCCGAGCGCACCCACGGTCGCATGCGGATCGGCTTGCGCCTGAACGATCCGGGCGCCACGCTCGGCGGCCACCTGCTCGGCAACCGCAAGGGCATCAGGATGCATCCCGGCGCCGAGCACGAGGGTCGCGCCAGGCCGCACGACGTCCAGCTTCTCACGCGCGATCGCGGTGATCGTCGGGCCCCAGCCAGCGGGTGTGCTCGAGGCCGACGCTGGTGAGCACCTGGACCTTCGACGGGATCACGTTGGTGGCGTCGTAGCGGCCGCCGAGCCCGGCCTCGATCACCGCAACATCGACGCCCTGGCGTGCCAGCTCGGAGTAGGCGGCCGCGGTCAGCAGCTCGAACTGGGTGACCGGATCGTCGCCGGCGCTGGCGCGGTTGACCTGCTCGGCGGCCCGCAGCCCGCGTTCGATCGCGTCGGCCATCTGCTGCGGGGTGATGTCGAGGTCGTCGACGCGGATGCGCTCGTTGAAGCCGAGCAGATGCGGTGACAGGTACGAGCCGGCACGGTGGCCGTGGCGGGTGAGGATCGCCGCGATCATCCGCGTCGTCGAGGACTTGCCGTTGGTGCCGACGACGTGGATCGACTCGAAGGCGCGCTCGGGATGGCCGAGCGCGGTCATCAGCCTGCGCATGCGGTCCAGCCCGAACCGCATGCCGAAGAGCTCGAGCGACAGCAGCCGCTTCTCTGCTTCCTCCGGGGTCACAGGGCCTCCAGCTCGGCCCGCAGGTCCTCGAGCTTGGCGCGCTCCGCCTCCACGACCTCCGGCGGCGCCTTGGCCACGAAGCCGGCGTTGGCGAGCTTCTTCTCGGCGCGCTCGATCTCCTTCTGAAGCTCAGCGCGCTTGGCGTCGCGCTTGCGGCTCGCCGCCTCGAGGTCGACGTCCGCCGAGGCCAGGATCTCGACGACGCCGCCCGGGATCGCGATCGCCGTAGCGCCATCCGCGCCCGCCCCGGTGCCGTTCGCACCGAACTCGAGGCGGCCGAGCCGCGCCAGATGCGCGACCGTGTCGCCGTAGCCCTCGGCGTGCAGCTGCGCCGGCAGGATCGCCGACGGCTTGACATCGGCCGCGTCGCGCCAGGCGCGGATCGCCTGGATCGCCTGGATCGCGCGCTCGACCTCGGCCTCCGCCGCCGGCGTCAGCGCTGCTCGATCGGGCCCGCCCGCCGCGACGCGAGCTGCGAGCAGACCCGAAGAGCCCGGGATGTAGCCGTAGATCTCCTCGGTCACGAACGGGATCAGCGGGTGCGCGAGCGTGACGGTCTCGGTGAGGATGTGCAGCAGCGTCGCCGCGGTGTCGGGGTCGCCGTCGCGCAGGCGCGGCTTGACCAGCTCGAGGTACCAGTCGCAGAGCTCGCCGTAGATGAAGTCGTAGAGCTGCAGCGCGGCCTTCGAGAACTCGAAGCTGTCGATCGCTTCGTCCACCGCGCTGCGGGCGGCTTCGAGCCGCGCGAGGATCCAGTGATCCTCAGCCGCCTGCGGCCGCACGTCGGCGCGGGCGTCCTGCATCGACGCCGAGCAGGATCAGGCGCGAGGCGTTCCAGAGCTTGTTGGTGAGCTGATGCGCCTGCGCGATCTTCTCCTCGTTGAAGGGCACGTCCTGACCCGAGGACATCGCCAGCAGCCCCCAGCGCACGGCGTCGGCGCCGTAGGCCGGGAACTCGCCCGGGTCGCCGCCGTCCTTGGCGAAGACGGGCGGGCGCGGGCCGCCGTCGATCAGCGCCAGCGGGTCGACCCCGGTGCCGAGCGACTTGGACATGCGGCGCCGGTCCGGGCGCCTGGATGATCGAGTGCACGTAGACGTCGCTGAACGGGATCTGGCCGGTGAACTCGAGTGCCCATCATGATCATGCGCGCGACCCAGAGGAAGATGATGTCGCGGCCGGTGCTGAGCACGTCGGTGGGGTAGAAGGCGTGGAGCTCAGGGCGTCTGCTCGGGCCAGCCGAGCGTCGCGAACGGCCACAGCGCGCTGGAGAACCACGTGTCGAGCACGTCGGGGTCGCGCTCCCAGCCGTCACCCTCGGGCGCGGTCGGTGCCGACGTAGGTCTCGCCGCCGCGGTACCAGACGGGGATCTGATGGCCCCACCAGAGCTGGCGGGAGATGCACCACGGGCGGATGTTCTCCATCCAGTCGAGGTAGACCTTGGTCCAGCGCTCCGGATGGAATCTGACCTGCCCGGTGCTGACGACGTCGATCGCCGGCCGCGCCAGCTCGTCCATGCGCATGAACCACTGCAGCGAGATCAGCGGCTCGATGCGCGCGCCCGAGCGCTGGCTGAAGGGGACGGTGTGCGTGTACTCCTCGCGGCGCTGGATCAGCCCGAGGTCGTCGAGTTCGGCGACGATCGCGATCTGGGCCTCGGCGGTCTTCAGGCCGAGGAAGCGCTCCGGCACATCGTCGCCCTCCATGCGGCCGTCCTCGCCGATCACGGTCGGGTGCGGCAGGCCGTGGCGGTTGCCGATCTCAAAGTCGTTGGGGTCGTGGCCGGGAGTGATCTTGAGGGCGCCGGTGCCGAACTCGGTCTTGACGTAGTCATCGGCGATGATCTTCAGCTTGCGGCCGACGATCGGCAGGATCGCGGTCTCGCCGATCAGGCGCTGGTAGCGCTCGTCGCCCGGGTTCACGGCGATCGCGACGTCGGCGAGCATCGTCTCCGGGCGGACCGTCGCGACCGTGATCGCGCCGCTGCCCGAGGCCAGCGGATAGTCGATGTAGTAGAGCGTGTCGGTGACCTCGCGCTCCTCGACCTCCAGGTCGGAGATCGCCGAGCCGCTGCCCGGATCCCAGTTGACCAGGTAGCGGTCGCGGTAGATGTAGCCCTTCTCGTAGAGCGTCGACGAAGACCTTCAGCACCGCCTGGGCGTAGGCGGGGTCGAGCGTGAAGCGCTCGTCCTGGAAGTCAGCGGTCGAGCCCAGGCGCTTGATCTGCTCGATGATCTGGCTGCCGTAGCGCTCGCGCCAGGACCAGACGCGATCGACGAACTGCTCGCGACCGAGCTCCTCGCGGCTGGTGCCGAGGCTGACGAGCTCCTTCTCGACCTGCGTCTGCGTGGCGATCCCGGCGTGGTCGGTGCCGAGGATCCACTTGGTGCGCTTGCCCTGCTGGCGCGCACGGCGGATCAGCGTGTCCTGGACCGCGTTGTTGAGCGCGTGGCCCATGTGCAGCACGCCGGTGACGTTCGGCGGCGGGATCGCGATCGAGTAGTTCTCGGACGCGTCGCCCTCAGGGCGCGGGGTGGTTCAGCCCCGAGTCCAGCCACTCCTGGGCGATCCGGGGCTCAACCTCGGAGGGCTCATAGCGGGTCTGCATCTCGATTTGGCTCGTACTCATCTCGACGCCGAGTTTAGGCGCCGGACGGCCGCCGAAGCAGCGGCGAGGCGGCCACGCTAAGCGGCGGCCTCTCCCTCGTGATCGTCGTCGACGGCCTGCGTCACGAGCGTCGGCGGGATGCCCTTGTCGATCGTGTCGCGCGTGACCACGCACTTGCGCACGTCGCGCCTGGAGGGCAGCTCGAACTGCACCTCGAGCAGCACCTCTTCGATGATCGAGCGCAGGCCGCGGGCTCCGGTCTCGCGCTCGAGCGCCTTGTCGGCGACCGAGTGCAGGGCCTCGTCGGCGAACACCAGCTCGATCCCGTCGAACTGGAAGAAGCGCTGGAACTGCTTGACGAGCGCGTTGCGCGGCTCGGTCAGGATCTCCATCAGCTCGCCTCGCGACAGCTGGTGGATCGCCGACATCACCGGCAGGCGGCCGATGAACTCGGGGATCAGGCCGTACTGGATCAGATCCTCGGGCAGGCAGTGCTCGAACATCTCACCGAGGTCGCGCTGCTCCTTGGACTGGATCGTCGCGCCGAAGCCGACACCCTGATGGCCGATGCGCCGTTCGATCACGCGATCGAGGTTGGCGAACGCGCCGCCGCAGATGAACAGCACGTTGGTCGTGTCGATCGACAGGAACTCCTGGTGCGGATGCTTGCGCCCGCCCTGCGGCGGGACGCTGGCGGTGGTCCCCTCGAGGATCTTCAGCAGTGCCTGCTGCACGCCCTCGCCGCTGACATCGCGGGTGATCGACGGGTTGTCGGCCTTGCGGGCGATCTTGTCGACCTCGTCGATGTAGATGATCCCGGTCTCGGCCTTCTTGACGTCGTAGTCGGCCGCCTGGATCAGCTTGAGCAGGATGTTCTCGACGTCCTCGCCGACGTAGCCGGCCTCGGTCAGCGCGGTCGCGTCGGCGATCGCGAACGGCACGTTGAGGATCTTGGCGAGCGTCTGCGCCAGCAGCGTCTTGCCGCAGCCGGTTGGTCCGAGCAGCAGGATGTTGGACTTCTGCAGCTCGATGTCCTGGTCATCGGACTGCATCATCTGCACGCGCTTGTAGTGGTTGTAGACCGCGACCGACAGCGTGCGCTTGGCCTGCTCCTGGCCGACGACGTACTCGTTCAGTACGTCGTAGATCTCCCTCGGCTTGGGGAGGTTCTGGATATCGAAATTCGGCGGAGCGGTGAGCTCCTCATCGATGATCTCGTTGCAGAGATCGATGCACTCATCGCAGATGTAGACGCCGGGCCCAGCGATCAGCTTCTTGACCTGACGCTGCGACTTGCCGCAGAAGCTGCAGAGCAGTTGCTCGTTGGAGTCGGTCGGACGTGCCATCGATTCCCTCTCTGAAAGGTTCTACGGCCAACTGAAGCCGGTGATTCCCAGCACAAGGTTAACGATCCCCCGCCGCGAGGCAAGGGGGTACGCCTAGTGCTGCGAAATCACGCGGTCGATGATTCCGTAGTCCTTTGCCTCCTCGGAACTCATGAAGTAGTCCCGCTCGGTGTCCTTGGCGACCTCTTCGACCGGCTTGCCGGTGTGATGGGCGATGATCTCGTCGAGCCGGTGACGGAGGTCGATGATCTCGCGCGCGTGGATCTCGATGTCGGTGGCCTGGCCCTGGAAGCCCGCTGACACCTGGTGGATCAGGATCTTCGCGTTCGGCAGCGCCATACGCTTGCCGGCCGCGCCGCCCGCGAGCAGCAGCGCGCCCATCGACATCGCGATGCCGACGCAGATCGTCTGCACGTCCGGCTTGATGAACTGCATCGTGTCGTAGATCGCAAGCCCGGCGTAGACCGACCCGCCCGGCGAGTTGATGTACAGCGAGATGTCCTTGTCGGGATCCTCCGACTCCAGGTGCAGGAGCTGGGCAACGATCAGGTTCGCGATCTGGTCGTCCACTGGCGTCCCGAGGAAGATGATCCGCTCGTTGAGCAGTCGGGAGTAGATGTCGAAGGCACGCTCCCCGCGGGAAGTCTGCTCAACGACCATCGGAACAAGTGGGCTCATGCTTCTCGCTTCTTTCGCTTCCAGGGGCGGATTCCTGCCGACTCTAGCAATCGGGTTTGTCCGCCCCTGAGGGCGTTAATCGGCCGACTTCGGCGACTTCTTAGCCGCTGCCGCCGGCTTCTTCTTGGAGCTGGTGTCGCCGGCCCGCTTGGCCGGCGACTTCCCACCTTTGGCCGACTTCGAAGCTGCGGCCTTGCCGGGTGTGACGGGCTTGGCGTGCTCGACCAGCCACTCGACGGCCTTGCGGTTGGCGAGCTCTGCCCGCAACCTTCCCAGCCGGCCGTTCTCCTCGAGCCGTTTGAACAGCTTCTCGGGTGTGGTCTTCTCGCGCTCGGCGGTCGGCTGCAGCGCCTCGAGCAGCTCTTCCTCGCCCGGCTCGATCTTCTCGGCCTCGACCACGGCGGCGATCACGGCCTCCCGCCGGAGCGTCTTCTCGGCCTCCGCCTCGGCAGCTTGCGCCATCTCCTCTTCGCTCTGCCCCGAGATCTGCAGGTACAGCTCCTTGGAGATTCCCTGGCGGGCCAGCGACGACATGGTCTCCTCGACCATCTCATGCGCACGCGCGTGAACCAGTTGGTGCGGCACCTCGATCGTTGAGCCGGCAGCGATCGCGTCGAGCACGTCGCGCTCGAACTCATGCTCGATCGTGTGCTGCTCGTTCTCCGTCAGCCGCGCGGCGATGTCCTCGCGCAGCTCGGCGAGCGTGTCGAACCCGGCCGCGTCGGAGGCGAAGTCGTCATCCAGCTCGGGCAGCCGCTTGGTCTTGACCTCGCTGATCGTGACGTCAAAGGTGGCCGGCTTGCCGGCGAGCTCCTCGGAGCCGTAGTCGTCGGGGAAGCTGACCTCGACCACACGCTCGTCGCCCGCCCTGGCGCCGACGAGCTGTTCCTCAAAGCCCGGAATCAGCCTGCCCGAGCCCAGCTCCAGCAGCTGATCGCGCCCCTCCCCGCCGGGGAACGGCTCGCCGTCGAGCTTGCCCAGATAGTCCATGACAACCTGATCGCCGGTTTCGGCGGCGCGTTCGACGGTCTCGAGCGTCGCCAGGCGGTCGCGCAGGCGCTCGATCTCCGCATCGATCGCCTCGTCATCGGCGGTGGGCTCGCGGCGCTCGACCTCGATGCCCTTGTAGGCGCCGAGCTTGGCGATCGGCCGCACGCCGATCTCGATCGAGAAGGCCAGCGGAGCACCGGCATCGGGGAGATCGCCGACGTTGATGTCGGGCTCGCCAACGGGCGCGATCCCGGCGGCGTCGATGGCGTCCACATACCAGACCCCGAGCGACTCGCGCAGCGCCTCGTCCAGCACGTATTCGCGCCCGAGACGCCGGATCACGACCGGTGGCGGGACCTTGCCCTTGCGGAATCCGGGAATCTTCAACTGGTTGCCGAGCTTGCGAGCAGCCTGCTGCATGCGGCGCTCGACCTCTGCGGACGGGACCTCGGCCTCAACGCGCACGCGCGACTCGGGCAGCTCGGTGACGGTGGTGGTAAGTGTTGTTGACATGTGGCGAAAGACGATAGCTGCCCGTCGCGCCCGCGGGAGTGCGGGATCGCGACTGGTTGCTGCCCGGATCGTGACCGGCCCGTGCGCGTTTCTGCTCGCCGGACTGCTCGATCTTGCGGCGTTGATTTGGTGGATCGCGAGCCGCCACCGCTCTGGACGTTCGTTCGACCTTCGCTGAGGCGAGAGCCACTTTGCGGAATTCTGGACGTGTACCTCTCCAGATCTCCGCAGGGCGGGGCGCGGTGCTCCAAGCGCAGAGAGGCAGATATTCGGTGCAAACGGGTCTGCGACTCAAAAGCTCATGATCTCGACCACATTGGCTGGGGACAGGCCTTCGGCGGTGTACGCTTATATCGATCCGACACACGAGGTGGAGGCGAAGGGCGTTGTGGCCAGCGCTCCGGGCAGAGGTTGGGACAGCTTCAACGCGACGACGTTCGTCGTCGCGCCGAGCGGTTTTGCGACGATCGGCAGCGCCCCGAGGACGAGCGTCAACGAAACGGGACGCTTCCCTAAAGGTATTTCCAGCGGTGCCGATACGTGTACGGTGGACTCACAGACAAAGGTCCTTGGGAACACAAGCCCCGCGCCGGGTGACATCGTCGCCCGCAGCTTTGTCGCCCCGAACGGCGAGAGCGCAAAGGCGGTCGGATCGGGTCCGCTGCAGGTGCTCGTCGACTTCCGCGCCGCAGGCTTCGTCGACTCCGTCATACGCCATGACAGCGGAGACGACAAGGCGCGCCGAGCGCCGGAGACGTTGCATCACGCGAAGGCGAGACTCGGCCGCCATCACGAGAAGTTCCGAATCGTTACGAACTAGGGTCAAGGGAAGCCGATGAGTGCGGTAAGCGGTAGCGAAAGAGAACAGGTAGTTGTCGCACCGGGCGCGGGCGTCAGTACCGCGCCGGGTGTCAGGCCGCCGCTTGCCGTTCCTCGGCGCCTTCTGCGCCTGCGCTCGGATACGGCCCTGGCCGAGCGCTTCGCCGCCGGCGACGAGGCGGCATTCGACGTCATCTACGAGCGCCACCGCCCGGTGGTGCTCGCCGTCTGCATGGGTGTCCTCGGCGCTCCCGCTGACGCGGAGGACGCCACCCAGGAGACTTTCTCGGCACTCGCGGTGGCACTGCGGACGCGGCCGCCGGCCGAGCTGCGGCCGTGGCTGATCCGTGTCGCACGCAACGCCTCGATCGACACCACCCGGCGCCGGCGGCACCGGCTGCTGACCATCGACGGAGAGATCCCCGAGGTGGCTGCGCGCCCAGCGTCGTCAGGTAAGGCCGAGCTCGCCGTCGTGCTGGACGGCATCCGTGAACTTCCCGAGGGACAGCGCATGGCACTGCTGATGCGCGAGCTCGGCGGTCACTCCTACGCGGAGATCGCCGACTTCCTCGACACCGACGAGGAGTCGGTGAAGGGCCTGATCGCGCGCGCCCGTGTCGGGCTGCGCAGCTATCGCGAGGCCACTGAACTGTCATGTTCCGCCGCGCGCGTCACGATCGCTGCGGAGCCCGACGGGCGCCGTTACGACAAGACGATCCGTCGCCACCTGCGCACCTGTGGTTCCTGCCGCTCGTACCGCGAGGCGCTCCGCGACGACGCCAAGGCACTGCGCGCGGCGCTTCCGATCCAGGCAGGAGCGGTCGCCACCGGCAGCCTCTCAGGGGGCATGCTGACCGCGGCCAAGGGCTCGCTGCTCGGCTACGGGTTGACCCAGGCCGCCACGACCTGCGCGGCATCCGCCTGCGCCGTCGGTGCGATCGGGGGCATGGTCTTCGTCGCCCCTGTGCACAAGCTCGGCCTGCCCGCGCTGGGCCTGCCCGCCGCGAAGTCCGCTCCGGCCCACAAGCCGACCCACACGCATCACGCGATCACGAAGGCCGTGCCCGCGACGCAGGCTGCGCCGACAACCCACCTGGCGGTGACGGTCCATACGAGCACGCCTGCAATCAGCGAACGCGGAGCCGAGACGCCCGCCAAAGCGGGTGACAAGAAGACCGCCCGAGTCGTGCATCACCGTCACCACGCAGCGACGGTGACGAAGGTCAAGTTGGACAAGCTGACACCGGTCCATCACGCTTCCCCGCCGGCCTCGACGGCGGTGGCGCCGATCACCGCGACGAGCAATCCGGTGCCCGTGACGACTCCGCCCAGCACCGTCTCCGGCGCCGGCACGAGCAGCTCGGCAGGGCCGACCAGCTCGGCAGGGTCCACCGGCTCGACCGCGTCCGGCGGCTCGTCGGCGGCCACACCGAGTGTCGGCTATCCGACTGCCGGCTCGGGTCACTCGGGCACCGGCTCACAGCCCACGGGCTTCCAGAGCGGCTCGCAGCCCGCCGGCACACAGCCCACTGGCGGCCAGAGCGCACAGACTGGCAACGGCTCTGACTCAGTGCCGGCCAACGGCGACCACCACGGCGGCCCCGTGCACGTGATTATCGGTGGCGCTGCAGCGGATGGCGGGAAGCCCACGTACGCGGGCCAGCCGACGTTCGCCGGCCAGCCCACGACGACGGTCGCGTCGGCTCCCACGCCACCAGCCGTCGGCGCCTGGTCTGGTGAGACCACGACGACGACCACATCCACAGTCACGACCTCACCGTCATACACTCCCCCTGCCACATGGGGCAGCCACGCGCCGGTCGTGACCCACGGCCAGTCCGGCGCACGGCACGCCGTGGGCTGGCGCGACACGGCCACGACGCAGACCATCACTTCCAGCAGCAGCTGGGTTCCCGGCACCCAGACGACCGTCACCACCAGCTCGACTCCCGCCACCTACGGCGCGTACGGAGCGAGCAACCCGTACGGCCGCGGTCAGCGGACCGGCTCGGCCACTTCGCAGTCGCTCCATACCCCCTCGTGGGGCCTGGGCGGACGCTGAGCGCCGCACACTCAGCAGCCCTCGAGCACGACGGCCAGGCCCTGGCCCACGCCGATGCAGATCGCGGCCAGGCCGTAACCGCCGCCGCGGTCGTGGAGATCGTGCGCTACCCGTCCGAGGACGCGAGCACCCGAGGCGCCGAGCGGGTGGCCGATAGCGATCGCGCCACCGCGCTGGTTGACCTTCTCCGGGTCCAGCTCGGGCCAACTCTTCAGGCAGGCGAGCGACTGACCCGCGAACGCCTCGTTCAACTCCACGACGTCGATCTGGTCCCAGTTGAGGCCGGCGCGCGCGAGCGCCCTGTTGGCCGCCTCCACGGGACCGATGCCGAAGACGTCAGGATCAACACCGTGCGCCGCCCGCGAGACGATCCGGGCCAGAGGAGCGCGATTTATCCCCGCCGGCCCGGCGCTTGCCTCATCAGCGAGCAACACCGCCGCCGCCCCGTCATTGAGCGGTGAGGAGTTGCCCGCGGTGACGGTGCCGCCTTCCATGAACGCCGGCTTCAGCTTCGCGAGCTTCTCGATCGACGTGTCTGCGCGGATGCTCTCGTCCTGCGTGAGATCGGTACCGGGAATCGGCACCACCTCTTTGAGGGCGTCCTCGGCGTAGGCCCTGGCCGCAAGCTGGTGGCTGCGCAGCGCGTAAGCGTCCTGTTCCTCGCGTGTGATGCCGTGGATCGAGACGAGCTTCTCGGTGCTCTCACCGAGGGAGATCGTCCACTGCTCCGGCATCTTGGGATTGATCATCCGCCACCCGAGCGCCGAGGAGTAGAGCGTTTCGTTGCCCGCCGGGAAAGCTCGTGAGGGCTTCTGCAGAATCCACGGCGAGCGACTCATCGCCTCGCCGCCGCCGACCAACACGACGGTCGCGTCGCCGGATTCGATCGCACGGCTGCCCTGGATCGCGGCCTCGAGGCTCGAGCCGCACAGGCGGTTGACGGTTGCGCCAGGCACCGACGTCGGCCAGCCGGCCAAGAGCACCGCCATGCGCGCGACGTCGCGGTTGTCCTCTCCGGAGCCGTTCGCAGTCCCGTATATGACGTCGTCGATCTGCGCCGGATCGAACTGCGGCAAGCGTTGATGCAGGGCCTTGAAGACCTCGGCCGCGAGATCGTCCGGGCGCACCCCGGAGAGCGCGCCGCCGTAACGGCCGAACGGGGTCCTGACAGCTTCGTAGACGTAAGCGCTGCTCATCTCATCTCCTTCGGGGAGTTCGATGCTAGTGCCCTGAGTCGACACTCGCCTGCACGCGACGACCGCAGCTGGAGGCTCGCTTTGTCCGTTCATTCCGGATAGCTTTGAGCCCGTGCACCCACGGATGGATTGCCAGCGCAGCGCCAACCTGCGTCGCAGGCGGGCGCTGGTGGCGAGCTTCGCCACTGTGATCGCGCTGGCCGTAGCCGGCTGTGCGAACGATGCATCCAACCAGCAGGCGATCGGCACTCCGGCGATCGTCACCGGGCAGCAGGTGATCACCAGCTGCTATCAGAACTACTTCTACAACGGGATCCTGCCCCAGTCGGCCGCCAAGAGCAACTGCAGCTCGTGCGTGGAACAGAAGCTCCGCAAGCTCGGGCTGCGGCCGAGTCCGGGTGAGAACGAGGTGGACCTGCTGACCGGGGTCCGCCTCTCGAGCGCAGACATCAACGTGTTGCAGAACGAGTGCAACGAGACTGACGCCAGCGAGCAGTAGGCAACAGGCCGGTCGTCAGGGCGGCCGCAGCCGCGGCGACATGTGTGTGCCCCGTAGTAAATCCCTGCAAAGCCCAGTGCGAACGCTCAAGTTCTGGGGCGTTACGACCGATCAACGGGCTAGTCCACAAAAATGCCACCACCTTTGGGGGCGAGGGCATGGCTGCGGGGTCCACTGGGGTCTTCCGGGCCGTTCACGGACTGGAAAGGGGTGCTCATGCGCTTCAACAAAACCACGCGGATCGCCGCTGCCATCGCCGTAATCGGCGCCGTGGCCGCGGGCGGCGCCGCCTTCACGGCCGCCACCGGTCAGCCGGCTAACCAGGCCCTCGGCTATGGGTCGACGACCGTGACTGGCGGGAACATCTCGGGCATCAGCTATCAGCTGAGCTCGGATGGCAACACGATCGACTCGGTGACCCTGACGACCGGGACGGATCTCACGACCGCCGCCAATGGCGGCCCGGCTTCGGTCTATCTGGCCTTCAACAGCGACGGCTTCGCCTCGGGCGGCGACGCCACCTGCGCCGTCCAGTCGAGCACGACGGTCGTCTGTACGGTGACCAACAGCGAGACCGTCGACACAACGAACTCCGTTCACATCGCAATCACGAACGGTAGTACTAACGGCGACACCTTCTAAGATCATCGCCTTCTAACGTCTGCAGGACGATTAGAGAAAAGGCTGGCCCGGACTCGTCCGGGCCAGCCTTTAATTTTGGGCAGATTCTGGAGTGAGCGACCGCGCCCATGAGATCCCGCCGCACCCGATCCCTGCTCGTGTCGGCCTTCGTGCTGGCGCTCGCCGGCCTCGGCTGGTTCTTCCTGGCGCCCACACAGATCGGCGGCTCGACCAGCTACGTGATCACCCACGGGATCAGCATGGAGCCGCTGCTCCACACCGGGGATCTCGTGCTGGTGCGACCCGCGAGCAATTACCACGTGGGCGAGGTCGTCGCCTACCGGAGCACGCTGCTGCACACGGTGGTGCTGCACCGGATCTTCGCCATCCACGGCGGGCACTACACCTTCAAGGGCGAGAACAACGACTTTCTCGACCCGACCCATCCAACGCGGGCGCTGCTGGTCGGCAGGATGTGGCTGCACATACCGGGCGGCGGCGTCTTCCTCGACTGGCTCCACGAGCCATGGCTCGCTGCCGTGTTGCTCGGCGCGGTTGCGGCGTTCCTGCTGTTCGGAGGCGAGCGGAAGCGGCGGCGACGTGACCGTCGACATCACGGCAGCGGGAGCAAGCGGGCAAGGACAGCGCTGCCGGTGACGAGCGTCGGCCCCCAATCCGTTAGGCCGGCACGCAATCGCGACCGGTTCGTGGCTTGCACCATCGGCGCGGTGGTCTTCGCCGCGCTCTGTGTCGTTGCGTTCCTGCTTCCCACAAACAACACGGTCGTGGTCAGGCAGCCGTACACGCAGACGTTGAGGTTCAGCTACCGCGCGAGGGTGCCGCCGAGCGCTGTCTACCCGAGCGGAACGGTGTCCACCGGGGACCCGGTGTACATCCAGCTGGTCCATCTGCTCACCGTGACCGCGGCCTACCGGCTGACAACGAGCGCGCCGAATCGGCTGCGCGGAACCATCGGTATCCGCGGCACGCTCTCCAACACCACCGGCTGGAGCCGCAGCTTCTGGCTGGCGCAACCGACCCGGTTCGCCGGTGCCAGCGCACGTTCGACGGCCCGGGTCAACCTGCCGCGGTTCGAGTCGCTGGCCAACCGGATCTCCGCGCAGATCGGAGCCGGATCCACCAGCGTCTACAACCTCACGGTCACCCCCACGGTGAGGATCGCCGGGAGAATCGCGGGCCAGCGGATGTCCGCCGCCTACAGCCCGGCGCTGAACCTCGCGCTAGGCGCGCCGCAGCTGTTCGGCTCGTCCGCGATCGTCTCCTCCGGGTCAAGCACCAGCTCACGACAGAGCTTCGTACACAGCACGCCCGGAGCAATGACGACGGCCCGCAGCTCGACCAACACGATCGCCGGGGTGCCGGTCGACGCAGTCCGCTGGCTAGCTCTCGTGGTTCTGGCGCTCAGCGGCTTGGGTGCGTTCCTCGCCTACAAGCGCGATCGCGATAGCCCCCCGGACCCCGCCGAGCGGATCAACAGCCGTTACAAGCATCTGATCGTTCCGGTCGAGCCGGTCGCAACGGACCCTGACCATCCGCCGATCGACGTCAGCAGCATCGATGCCCTCGCACATCTGGCCGAGCGCAGCGAGCGGCTGATCCTCCACGACCACCAGGATGATGTCGACAACTACCTGATCGACGATCAGGGCACGCTTTTCCGTTTCAGAGCTCCACGGGCACCCAACGCACACCTGAACGGCAGCGGCCTCTCCAGTGCCCACGGGGGCTCGGAACACGCGAGCGACGCCGCCGGTCAGTCCGATGCCGACGGCCTCGCGAACAATGGGGTCGGTGGCGGTGGCATCGGTGGCTCCGGTTTCGGCGACTTTCGTCTCCGCGACTCGCGCGCCGACGACCCGGGCGCCGACGACCCGGGCGTCGATGAGCCGGGCCTAGGGGGCTCAGGTGTCGGGGACTCAAGCCTCGGCGATCCCGCCGCCACTCAAGCGGCCGCCATTCTCGCCTCGGCTGCCGCCACGCTCAGGGCGGCCGCGGCCGAGGCTCACGACGACGCCGCAGGCGTGACCCAGGACGCAGGCGTGGCGCAGGGCGCAGGCGTGGCGCAGGGCGCAGGCGTGGAGCAGGACGCAGGCGTGGCGCAGGACCCAGGGGTAACGCAGGACGCAGGCGTGGCGCAGGACCCAGGGGTAACGCAGGACGCAGGCGTGGCGCAGGACGCTCGGCCCCAGCCGGCACACGACGAAACCGAGCCGCAGCCCAGAGTCGGTGCCGCCTCGCCACCTGACGTACCCCGCTCAGCTCCAGTAGCCACCCGCGTGCGCACGCGCCCTCTCTCTCTACGGGAGATCGATACCGATCCCCCGCCGACCATGACCCACTGGAGCCGGCGGCCGCAGTACCGACTGGGCCTCACGATCGGACCGCTCGCCCTGACGTTCCTCGTCTGGCGTCGTTTGCGTGGCGGTCGTCGCCGCATGCGCGGCGACGACATCGAGGAACAGCGCAGCCGAGCATCCTGGACGACGAGGAACCTTGTGAGAAGGTGAGCGATGGGACTCGAACCCACGACCGCCTGGACCACAACCAGGAGCTCTACCAACTGAGCTACGCCCACCGCGGGCTTATGAATCTACCAGCGGACCGTCAGAAGCGGCTGGTGGCGGCGACGGCGGCGTCGATCACGCGCTGGACGCGTGCCAGCTCAAAGCCACGTTCGGGCGGCGTCAGGCTCACAAGGATGCCGACGATCACAGTGAGCGCCCCGAGGATCTGCCACCTGCCCACCGGGTTGGAAAAGGCGACCCATCCTACGACCGCGCCGACCAGCGGCTCGAGGTTCACGAACGCACCGGCCAGCTCCGGTGCGACCCGCGCCTGACCGTAGGCGAACAGCCAGAACGGCACGATCGTGCCGACCAGGGCGAGCGCCAGGAAGGCCACGACGACACCGGGGCCGGACGGAGCGTGCGGCAGGCTACCCCCTGAGAGTGCCACTGGAAGCGAAACCACCTCGGCGGCAAAGAACTGAACGGCCGTCACGGCCGCTGGGTCTCGACCTTTCAGCAGACCCGGCTGCACGGCCACGGTGGCGCCCGACAGCACCACCGAGGCGAGCACCAGCGTGTCACCAAACGCCGTCGCGCCTCCGCCGCCGCCCTTGGCCACCAGCACGACACCGATCAAGGCGACCGCATAACCGAGCCAGACGAGCGGGCGCCCCAAGCCGGTCCCGAGCGTCGCCGCCACCAGGGCCACCACGACCGGGAGTGCGCCGACGATGATCGCGCCGTGACTGACGCTCGTGTGCTCGATGCCGACGTTCTGCAGCAACACGACGGCGCCGTACCCAATCGCCCCAGACAGGAAGATGCGCAGCGTGAACGCTTGGCGCAGACCACGGCGGGCGATGAAGGCGAGGATCGGCGTTGCGACCAGGAACCGCATTGCCGTCAGCCAGCTCGGATCGAGCCAGCGGAGCGCGAGCTTGGACAGCGCGACGTTGACCCCCCAGAGGGATCCGGCTGTGACCAGAGCGAGGAGGGCGGCGCGATTCTTCATCACCACCATAATCGGCCATCAGCTGCGCAAATCCCCTGTATTCCGCCCATATATTTGACTTCTAAGAGTTATCGCGATGGAATATCCCGTGTGGCTGGCATTTCACTGGATTTAATTGATCTCGAACTGCTGAAAGAGCTGCAGGTCGATGCCGACCGCTCGAACGTCGAGCTCGCGCGCCTGGTTGGGCTATCGCCGACCGCCACCCTGCACCGCGTGCGGAGGCTCAAGTCGACGGGCATCGTCCGGGCGGTGGTGGCCGAGCTCGATTCGACGCTGGCCGGGTTCCCGCTGCACGTCTATGTGCTGGTCACGCTCCAGCGCCACGACGACGCCGGCCACGAGAGGTTCATGTCGGCGGTGCAGGCGATCCCCGAGGTGATCTCGGCGGACTGGGTCACCGGCGAGATCGACGCGATCCTGGTGGTGGTGGCCCGTGACGTCGCCGAGGTGCAGCGAGTGATCATGCGCCTCTCCTCACGCGGCGGAGCGGTCCGCGTCACCACGCTCCTGCGGCTCGAGCAGTTGAAACCGCCCTCCCCGCTCCCGCTGTCAGCAGCCGAAAGCTGAGCCGGCGTTACGTAAGAGTTTGGTCGTGTCGCCCCTGGGCAAGCTAATTCTCAGACAAACTGACTAGAAAGACCGGATCCCGGCACAATGGTGGCAAGGAAACGTTTGGGAGATCGATGCTGCGAAGGCTCACGAGAAAGACCGGGAAACAAGTCACGCTCAAGGAGCCGACCGAAGACCGCTATCGCACCGCGTTTGAACAGGGCCTCCTGGCGGAGTGGTTCTGCGACACGGAGCTGCGCCTGATCCAGGTCAACGCGGCTCTGTGCGAGCTGCTAGGCCGTCCCTATGAGGAGCTCCAGGGTAGGAATCTCGCCGAGTTCGCGCACCCCGATGAACTCCGCCTCGACGGCCACGAACGTGCCGAGATGCTGTCCGGGGCGCGCGACCACTGCACGCGCGAGAAGCAGCTGTTGCGACCGGACGGCAGCACGTTGTGGGCGCTCGTGGCCACACGCCTCGTCCGCGATGCCGACGGGACGCCGCTCTATTTCATCGGCCAGGCATCCGACGTTACCGAGCACCATCTTCGCGAGCAGCGGCTGCGGCACCTCGCTGATCATGACCCGCTAACCGCGCTCGTCAACCGTCGGGGTTTCGGCCGGGAGCTGCGACGCCACATCAGCAGACTGGGTCGTTACGGTTCCAAGGGCGCGCTGCTGATGCTCGACCTCGACAACTTCAAGCGTTACAACGATGCCCACGGCCACGCCGGCGGCGATTCGCTACTGAGAGCCGTCGCAGAGGGCCTCAACGCTAGGCTGCGCGCCGGCGACGTGCTGGGTCGCATCGGGGGAGACGAGTTCGCGGTGCTGCTGCCGGAGGCAACCCCGGCACAGGCCGAGGTGGTCGCGGCAGCACTGGTACAGGCGGTACGCGAGCTCGACCAGCAGGACTCACCAGGCGTTACTGCCAGCGTCGGCATCTTCTGCTTCGACGATGCCGACGCCCTCTCGGAGCACCACGCGATGGTCGGAGCGGACCTCGCCATGTACGCCGCCAAGCATGCCGGCCGCGATCGCCATGCGCCGCTGCGCCTATGGACATCCGCGCCCGCATCCCCGACGATGTGAGCGCACAAAGGCACCTGCCGGACTGACGAAGGGGTGAGCCAACATGGCCATTAGCGAGGCGGTATCCACGCCGCTACTGATCAACGGCGAAGAGCGCAACACGGGCGAGAAGCTCGCCGTCCACGACCCACACGACCGGTCGTTGGTCGGCTACGCGACGGCCGCGAGCACGCAGGACGCGCTCGATGCGGTGAGTGCTGCCGAGCGCGCCTGGCCCGGCTGGGCGGCGCTGCCCGTCGCGGAGCGCATCGACATCTGCCTGAAGGCGCTCGAAACTTTGCCGAACGACCTCGACGAGCGCGCCGAGGTGCTCTCGCGAGAGAACGGCAAGATCCGCTTCGAGGCCTCGATCGACCTGCAGGTCTTCGTCGGGCGCTTCTACGAGGCGGCCAGGTACGCGAGGGAGCTCGACACGCCGGAGACGATCCCGGGACCGCCGTACAACACGATGATCCGGCACGTGCCGCAGGGAGTCGTGACGATCATCTATCCGTTCAACTGGCCGCTCGCGATCCTCGCCGCCAGCCTGCCGCACGCACTGATGGCGGGCAACACGGTAATCGCCAAACCGCCGCCCACCACGCCGCTCTCCTCGGTGCTGACACTGCGCCAGGTGGCACAGAAGCTACCGCCGGGCGTGCTCAACGTCGTCACTGGCGCGGATGCGGTGCTCGGCCCGATCGTGGTCGGCGACCCGCGGGTGAAGCACGTCTGCTTCACCGGCTCGACCGCAGGCGGCAAGCGGATCATGGAGATGGCATCCAAGAACGTCACAAACGTGACGCTCGAGCTGGGCGGCAACGACCCGGCGATCGTGCTTGACGACGCCGTGCTCGACGAGGGCACGATCATGAAGATCGGCCTCGCCACCTTCATGACCACCGGACAGGTGTGCATGGCACTCAAGCGCCTGTACGTGCCCAGCGGGCTGTACGACCAGGCGGTCGACGGCCTGCGCGGCTTCATCGAGGCCCAGAAGATCGGCGCCGGTCTCAACCCGGACGTGACGATGGGGCCGCTCAACATGAGCCGTCAGCGTGACTACGTCGAGGAGCTGCTGGCGGAGTCCCGGGCCAGGGGCACCGAGGTGATCGATGGCGGCGAGTACGTCGACGCCGACCCGGGCGACGGCAACTTCATGAAGCCGGCGCTCGTGCTCAACCCATCGGCCGATGAACGGATCGTCACCGAGGAACAGTTCGGACCGGCACTTCCGATCATCCCCTACGACAGCGAGGATGAGGCGATACGGCAGGCCAACGACACCTGGGCGGGTCTATGCGCCTCGGTCTGGTCAAGCGACGATGAGCACGCGGTGCGGGTCGGAAGTCAGCTGCGCGCCGGGCACATCTTCTTCAACAACCACAACGCCACAGCCGTGGATGAGCGTGCGATGTTCGGCGGCTTCAACCAGAGCGGCCTCGGTCGCGAACTGGGTCGCGAGGGCGTGCTCGGCTTCACTGAGACACAGGTCCTCGCCGTCCCGGACGGTGCAGCGCCGCATTAGCAATGGGTTTGGGGGCGCGCTTTGCCCCCAAACCCGTCCGCGGGCGCGCAGTGCCCGCGGACTCACCCAGCGCTCGCTCTCAGGCGATGACCTTGGCCTTGGCTCGCTCGAACTCCTCGTCGGTGAGCACACCCCGCTGACGAAGATCGTCCAGGCTCTCGAGGTCCTCAGCCGGGGTTCTGGCGGTGGTGCGGATGTAGTGGCGCACCGCCTCCTGCTGGGCCGCTGCGGCCCGCAGTTGCCGGTCGTGCATGCCCTGACCGCGCACGATCAGGTAGGCCAGCACACCGATCAGCGGCATTATCACGATCAGAAGGACCCAGAGGGCCTTCGCGAGTCCGGACAGGTCGTGGCTGCGGAAGATGTCGAAGATCACCCCCACGGCGATCCAGATCCACAAGAACAGCAGTGACAACTCGAGCACTGTCAGCAGTGCATCGCCGAACGAGAATGTGCCAAACGCGATCATCAGACCCTCCCAGCCGGGGGCAGTGTTATTCCTCCGGTAAGAAGGGTATTGCCGCCGTCAAGCCGAGGATGGGTCGCCGGTTACCACGGCCAGCCGTACACCTGGCCACGCGGCCAGCCGTACACCTGGCGACGGGGCCGGCCGGCCAGCGGGCGGCCGGCCCCAGCCATGTCACCTAATGGAAATGCACAGTCGATGCGTAGCTCGCCGGCTCTATGCCGAACGCGTACGCGGTGCGCGTCGTGAATGTCGAACCAGGGTTCAGGACGACCGAGGGCCATCCCGCCTGGCCAATGTGATGCGGCGAGTCCGGGTAATGCTGGGTCTCCAGCGTGAAACCGGCACCCTGGCGGTAGGTGTGTCCGCTCGTGCCGACGAGGTCTCCGACCAGGAAGTTGCCGGTGTAGAGCTGCACACCAGGCTGGTCGGTGTACGTCCACATTGTCACGCCGGTGCCGGCATCCTGAGCCACCGCGGCCAGCCGGTAGTGACCCTGATCGTTCAGCACCCAGTTGTTGTCGTAGCCGTGGGCGATCTGAAGCTGAGTGATCGGGCCTGTGGTGCCATCCGGCAATCCGGCGTCGGTGATGTATTCGCCGATCGGGTGCATCTTCCGGAAGTCGTAGGCGGTGCCGCCGACCGGCACGAAGTACGGCGCCTCCGGGATCAGGTTGGTGTCGACCGGCGTGTACGCGTCGCTGTTGAGAGCGAGCATCTGACCGTAGATGCTGCCGCTCGCCTCACCACCGAGGTTGAAGTACGTGTGGTTGGTGAGGTTGATGACCGTTGCATCGGTCGTCGACTTGTTGACTGCCTTGTAGCTGATCTCCAGCCGGTTACTTGCCGACAGCGTGTAGGTCACCTTGGCCTCGACGGCGGCGGGGTAGCCTGTGCAACCCGGACTCAGCGCGGGCAGGCAGCCCTCGCCCGCCGGGAACATCGCTGACAGCGTCAGCGAGGCACCCTGCGAACTGGTTGACGGTGTTGCGTTCCAGACGGCTGTATTCCAGCCGAGGTAACCGCCATGCAGGCTGTTGACGCCGTTGTTGGCATCGAGCGTGTAGGTGGCGTTGTTCAGGCTGAACGATGCGCCGCCGATCCGGTTCGCGTACCGGCCGATGATCGCGCCGAAGTAGGTGTCCCCGGAGCCACCGGATACCGGCCACGGTGTGCTGGTCGCTCCCTGCGTGAAGTCGCTGACGTAGTCGGCGAGCGTGGGAAACCCCAAGGACACATCGACCAACCGACCGGCGCGATTCGGCACCCAGATCGACTGCACCACACCGCCGTAGTTCGAGATGTTCACCTTCATCCCGTGATTGTTGGTCAGCGTGTAGAGATTGACCTGCTTGCCGCCGACCATGCCCCATGAAGCGCTCGTGATGGTGGCGTGCGCGAGGCGCCGCGGACGCGCGCGGTGCTGGTGCACCGCCCGTCGTTCATTCCCGTGAGTACGGCCGTCCCTGATGACACCACGGTGCGTGGCCGCGAGTGCGGCGCTGGACAGTGCGAGCGACAGCACGGCGACCGCCGCGAGACCGCTGACGGCGGTCATGAGCCGCCTTACGCCGGAGACTTGAGTCATCGACTCCCCTCCTCTGGTTGGTGCGCCTGCCCGACCGCGCGCAAGCGCTGGGTTCAAGCCGCCCGTACGCTACCGCGTGCAATGAGAGCGCTAACAGAACGTCAACCGGACGTGACTGACGACCGAGAAGTGGAGCCAGTTACGCTGAATAATCGGCCGCGGATGCCAGGTGACGGCCGAACCAGTCGGCCGCATGGCGCGCCACCTGGGCCAATGCGCCTGGCTCCTCGAACAGATGCGTGGCGCCCGGAATGACATGCAGCTCGGACGCGGTATCCAGCAGAGCCTGCGCGCTGCGGTTGAGAACCAACACGGTCTGGTCCTGCCCTCCCACCAACAGCAGCACGGGCGCACGCACAGCACCGAGCCGCTCCACCGCGAGGTCCGGCCGGCCGCCGCGCGAGACCACCGCATCGACGCGCTCACCCAGATCAGCGGCCGCCCAGAGCGCGGCCGCCGCGCCCGTGCTGGCACCGAAGTAGCCGATCCGCAGGTCATGTAGTCGCGATTGGAGCCAGGCCCACCGCGTTACGTCAGCGAGTCGACCACCGAGCAGCCCGATATCGAACACGTTCGGCCGGTACCCCTCCTCCTCCGCGGTCAGCAGGTCGACCAGCAAGGTGGCGAGGCCGCGCTCGTTGAGAAGCCGAGCGACCTCCCGGTTGCGCGGACTATGCCGGCTCGAGCCACTCCCGTGGGCGAAGACGACGAGCCCCGTCGCCGCGCCGGGCACCGTCAGGTCACCGATGAGCTTCAGTGGTCCGGCTGGAATCTGTACTTCGGCGGGTGCATCAGCGACCGCGTGTGATGGCTGGTGCTCGCGGTCGGGATGGTGGTCGCCTCCCGCGAGCAGCGTTCGGACCTCCCGATCAGACGTCGGCTCAAACCGCTCATACCAGAGGCCAACGGCGCTGAGCGGCTCGGGCTGTTGCAGACAGACGACCGCGTCCGCCTCGAATCGCAGCGACTCCACGGTTGCCGCCGCGCCCACCGGGACGGCCAGGAGGAGCTTGCGTGCGCCGCGCGAGCGGACGTCACGGATTGCCGCGCGGGCCGTGGCCCCCGTCGCCAGGCCGTCGTCCACGACGATCACGTCGTGGCCTTCGACATCGAGCAGCGGCCGTCCCGCGCGATAGCGCTGGATCTGGGCGCCGATCTCCCGGTGAGCTCGAGCCGCCGCGGCCTCCAGCTCCTCGGTGCTGACCTCGAGCCCGCGGATCACGTTGCGATTCAGCACCCAGGCGCCGCCCTCGGCAACGGCGCCAAGCCCGAGCTCCGGGTTGCCGGGTGCCCCGATCTTGCGCACGACGAGCACATCCAGCCGGGCATCCAAGGCGAGCGCCACCTCGGATGCAACCGGAACCCCACCCCGGGCGAGTCCGAGCACAACCGAGCTCTGCAAGGCGAGCGGCTGGAGCCTTTGTCCAAGCTCGCGTCCGGCTGCATGGCGGTCCACGAAGATTCGGGCCAGCTGGGTCGGCATCGTCAGATCCCCACCATGCGAACAAGTATCCCTCAGCGAGATCCGGACGATCGCCACGTCGTACGTGGCGATCTATGAAGAGAGCTAGCGGAAGCTGTCGAGGGAGATCAGTGCCGTTGCCGCCTTGGCGCTATCGATGGCGGCAGCCGCACCGGTGTTCGATGGTGGACTCGTACTGACCGTCACCCGCGCTCCCAGCTGATTGCCGATCTTGCCACGGAGGAGCCTGTGCCCCTTTGCGTTCAGCTGATAGGTGAGATAGCCGATCTCGCCCGCGCCGAGCGTCTGTGTGCGCGGCTGCGCGAGCGCGGCTCCTCCGAGAGTCACACGTGTGGTCGCCACGCAGGGGGCGCTCGAACTGCAGATCGCGAGGATCCCGCCCGTCCACCCGTTCGAGACGAAGCTCGTCTCGCCCAGGATCTTCAGCGTGGGGCTCGACCAGACGCGCCGCGTCGGCGTCTTCCCGGAGATCGTGTACGGAATCAGGTTGAGCGGCCGCGTCGCGGTCGCACCGGAACTGCCGGTCAACGTGACCGTGACCGGCAGGCGGCGGTTCAGCGCGTGCGCGACCAGCCTGTGGGTCTGGGTGCTGAGCGGTACCAGCAGCTGCCCGCCCTGCCTGGAGACGGAGCTGACCGCGCTATGGGCGATGCGCTTCTTGCCCTCATAGACCGACGCCTCGAGCTCGCAGGGAGCGGTGTGGAGGCACGCCACCGGAATCCCCACGGGGCCCCTTGCCGCGACGTATGCGCTGTTGCCGAAGATCGCAACGCTCGCGGGAGTCTGGACCGGCGCCGAGGTCCCGACCACCTGGCCGAGCGTGTTGAGCGCCTGTACCGCGAAGTACGCGTAGGCGTCCTGGAGCTTGACCGGGAACTTGGTGGTGGCTGAGACGGTCTCGATCGCGGTGAGCGCCGTGGCGGTGCGGCCGCCGAGGAGCACATAGCTGGTGATCCCTGGCTCGCCGGGCCAGCTCGGCGCAAGCTCGACCCAGCCGTTGGCCTGCGGCTTGACGGTGAGTGAGGGAGCGGCGGGTACCTGTGACACGAACGTGCCGCTGCCGTACGCAGCCGTCGGCGCATCGACGAAGTCGCGGTCGACTCCGATCGTGACACCCCCGTACTTCTCAGCCTTGCCGTGCGGGTCGCTGTAGTACTGCAGTAGCTGATGCCCGCCCAGCCAGTCGCTGCTCGGGACCCACGGGTTGGCCGGACTGGTGGGCGGCGTGGCCGGCGGTGACGAATCCCAGGATGCCGTCCACAGTTCGTCAGGCTCTGCGTAGGTCGTGCCGTACGCATCGACGAGGTCTGTGATCCCCGAGCTGCCGCTGCTGTACACGCCTGACAGGTAGCCGCTCACGTGCAACTGCTGTGTCCATGCCTGCAGGAACGCGAGCACTGCTCCTGTTGCCGTGGCCGAGCGCGTGTACTGCTCGATGTCGTAGTAGATCGGATTTCCAGCGCCGATCCCGAGGGCCTGCGCCTGCGCGACGGCGTCCTGCGCCGCCGCAGTGCCCTGCGTAGCCGCAGTGGCAGCTGTGGCGGACATCGGGGCGCATCCGCCACAGCTGCTCGACGGCTTGCCACCGACGAGCGGCCCCTGCAGACCGACATACGTCGGGATCATGTGCCAACCGGCGGCCGACTCACTGCTCACCCACGTCGCGTTGAGGTTGCCGCCGATGCAGGCTGCGTTGGCGCCACCGATGTAGATGCCGATCGCGGCGTAAGGCGAGCTCTCACCCCAGGCCGCCATGTCGGATGCCGATGGGGTCGAGCAGACATCGAAGCCCAGCCCGTCATAGACCTCGCCGGGCAGCGCCGGGCTGGCCGGAGACGTTGCCCGCGGAAGGGTTCGGGGCTCAAGCGCGGGGACTCGGGCCGCCGTCGGCCGGTGCCCGTTGGTGGCGAGCGTGGCCGGACGCAGCGACCGCAGCCCGAGCGCTCTGCGGATGACCGCCGGATCGCGGTTCCACGTCGCCGTGATCACCAGCTCGTGCTGGCGGTCGCTGAGCCGCACCATCGAGCCGTCGTCAGGCGCGGCGCCGAGCCGGCTGACCGGCGTCAGCAGAGCGCCGCGATAGCGCGCCGGGGAGATCAGGATCGCCTCGCTGCGGCCGGCCGCCTGTATCGGACAGTTCTGGCTGGTGCCGGGCTCACCCAGGTAGACGGCGTGGCGGTTGAAGCGCACACAGACGTGGGAGCCCGCGCTCAGGCGGAACACGGGCCAACTTCCCGGCACGGTCAGCGTTGCGCCGTGGTAGCGAACCGTCTTGGTGGGTGCTCGCGGGAGAGCCCTGGCGGCCGCGGCGCCTGGCAGTGCGAGCACGCCGATGCAGACGGCAGTGATAGCGATCAGTGCCGTGCGTGGGATCTGAGACTGGCGGGAACGACTCCTGATCACAACACCACAGACAACAGGTTGGACATACGAAGGTTTCGGCTCCGATGCCCGATCGCCTATGAGTGCAACCCGCCTTGCGTCAGGCGGGCTGCTGTGACGGCGTGCAAAGGGGGGTGGCCAAGCGGGCCACCCCCCGAACCGATCCTCTTACTTTGACGAGCTTGCGGTCGAGCCGGAGGTCTGGCCTTCGAGGGTGGACACCGAGTTCAAGCGCTGGCTGGTGCCGCCACCGAAGCTCGAGCCCGAACCGCTCTGGGAGTAGCCGGCCGTGCAGCGCGCGCCCGCTGGGCACGCTGGCAACGTCGGCGCCGCCGGGACCGGGAGGCTCGTGGTCCCCGAGGAGGTGGTGACCTCGGCCTTGGTCGCGGTGGAGGCACCCGGCCACCAGGCCATGTACCAGCCGCCGGACACCGTGGCCTGCACGGTGGTGCCGTCGCTGAGGTCGAAGGCTACGGCGGTCACGCCGGCACCGGTGCGGCCATCGGCGAGCGTCAGCTGGCTGCCCGCGGAATCACGCGTCACGCCGCCGGAGAACTGAAGCTGCCCCGCGGGGGCCGTGATCGTCCGTGTGCTGGTGCTGCTCGACGACATGAAGATGTTGTTGCCGCTCAGGCAGACGGCGGTCGTGTCCGACTGGGCGTAGATCGCAGCCGTGTACGGGCCACGCGCGTCGGTCAACACCGGGGCGCCCAGCCCCTGGCCGCACTGGCCGCCCGCCGGCGGCGACGCGGCTGCGGGTGTCTTCGGCGTCGCCTGCCAGCCGGCGAATGCCGGAGCAGCCCCCGAGCTGAGCGACACGACGAGGGCGATCGCCGCAGCAATGCCCGTGGTGCCGAACGCACCGATCGCGGGCAGCCGCCGCCGATGCTGGCGGGGGTGGTAGTCGACCGCGCGCAGCCTTGCGATCGAGCCTGGATCGAGCTGCGCGTCGCGATGGGACAGGGCTTCGCGCAGGTTCCGTTCGAGTTGATCGGTCATCTTCCTTAGAGCTCCCGTGTCGGGTTGGGAATGAGTGAGAGCGCCTCGCGCAGCCGCGCGAGTCCGCGCGAGGCGTTGCTCTTGACCGTTCCCGTCGAGCAGCCGAGAACCTCGGCCACCTGGGTTTCGGTCAAGTCGTTGAAGTAACGCAGGACGAGCACAGCCCGCTGACGCGTTGTCAGCAGCTCGAGCGCGGCCAGCAGCTCATCACGTGTCTCGAGCCCGCCGAGCAGATCCCTCGCCGGCCCCTCGATCGCGGATGGGCTGCCGTCGAGCTCGTTACGGCGTCTGGCCCGGCCCTTGGCACCGTCCACGGCGAGGTTGATCAGGATCCGCCGGGCGTAAGCCAGCGGCTGCTCCATGCGCCGTACACGCGGCCAACGGCGCGCCACCTTGAACAGGCACTCCTGGACCAGATCCTCCGCTTCACCGCTATCCCAGGTGATGAGGTGGGCGGTCCTCAGGAGAGGCTCGGCGCTGACGGCTACGAACTCGTTGAAATCGTCCATCAACCCATACAACCCCTGCCCGCGCCGGAATGGTTCCCGAAGCTGTCGGGCCCGGGTTCCTCGTCAGGGTGCGTAGCGGCGATGCAGCATCAGCGAGTTGCCCTCGCTGTCGTGGAAGAAAGCCATCTTGCAGACGCCGGTGTCGTGCTCACCGGCGAACTCGACGCCGCGCTCTTCGAGCTGGCGCTTCGCGTCGGCCACGTCGGCGACGCGCAGCGCGATAAACGCTGTGTGTGGGGAGAACTCCATCCCCATCGCCGCCGGATTGGTGAGATACAGCGATACGTTGCCGGTTTCGATCTCCGGGAAGCCGGCGTCCCAGTCCGGGCTGTGCATCCCCAGGACGTCGCGGTAGAAGGTCTTGGCCCGGTCCATGTCCCGGACCGGCACAGAGTAGAAGTCAGTGCGCTCGATGAGGTTCTCCATGGGCGCAGTATGAACGGCAAGGTCTGATCACAGGAGCGCACGCTCCAGCGCGGCGCGATCTGCTGGTTCGCCGTGTGCGGGGAGCACCAGCTCACTCGGCAGGTCGATGAGCGGACGCAGCCGACCGGCAAGCTCGGCGCGGCTCAGTTCGTGCGGCGGCCGAGCTGGAGGTCGAGTCCGGCACCGAGGTCGGACAGCGAATCACCGGTCACGATCGCCCGGATCGCCGGGATCCACAGGATCAGGTCGTTCTCCTCACGACCCGCATAGGCATGAATCCCGAAGGGCCAGGGTCCAGCACGGTGAAAGTGTCCTTCGCCCTCGCCCGCCCGCAGCCAAGCGAGATCCTCACTCGCCATCCCGCGCACCCGCTCCGGATCGACCCCGAACTTCTCCACCCAGTCCTGCCAGGTATCCGCAGGCGGCGTGTGGACCGGAAGGCCGAGTGAGCGCGCGTCGCGCTCGTGGTGTGGTGCGGTCAGGATCACAGCGGTCGCCCGTCCGCGGAGCGCATCCGGGACCGAGAGCGGATCGACCAGCAGGAGGTCGCGGGCCAGCTCAATCGCATACGAGGAGACGAGCTCCGGCCACCACTGTTCCTCGTCCCAGTCGGGGTGCGGGGATCGCCAGTGCCAGATGCCCGGCCGCAGCTCGCGCATCTGCCCAGTCTGCCGCGAACGAACCTGTCCGGTCACAGTCAGCCGGTGCGGGCAATAGCTGGGTGATGGACATGCGGAACGCGCGTCTCGGGAAGGCCTGCTGGCTCGCGCGTCGGCGGTCTGTCGTCCTGGTCGGTCTTGCCGTGGTGGTCGCTGGGTGTGGCGGCTCGGCACCCTCGGCCGGTGTGTCGCCGAGCCGGAGGCCGGTCTCGGGCGGTGCGGCATCTCTACCCGATGCGGCGGTGGAGGATCTGAGCTGGATCGGCCCGACCGACGGCTGGGCGCTCGACACCCAGCCGTGCGCAGCGGGAAGCTGCACCCGTCTGGCGCAGACCACCGATGGTGCGGGTCGCTGGCAGTCACTGCCCGATTTCTCTGCTCAGTTTTCCGGCGCCGCCTACAACTGCGAGAAGCAGGCGTGCGTAGGGGCCGTGAGCTTCGCCAACCCCAGGGTCGGCTACGCGTATGAACCAGCTCTGCTGATGACCACCGACAGCGGCCGCAGCTGGCAGGCGCAGCCCGGCCTCAGGACAGAGACGCTGTCGGTTGCCCGCGGCAGGGTCTACCGCGTCGCCTATGGTCACACCGGCTGCCCCGGCCCCTGTCAGCCGACCCTGCAGACCGCGCGAGTTGGATCGGCCGTTTGGCGGACGCTCATCGGCGCACTCGCCACGCCAGACCGCAGCGGAGCGGCGCAGATCGTCAGCTCTGGTTCGACGGTGCTCGTGGCGTTGTACGGCAGCCAGGCAGGCCCGATGTCGGCGCACGCGATCGCCTACCGCTCAGACAACGCGGGCGCGACGTGGAGACAGGCGGGCGACCCGTGTTCAGGGATCGCGCCTGACGGCGCGCGCGAGGAGGATCTGGTCGCTCTGACGGCCGCCCGTGGTCGCTTCTTAGCGGGCCTATGCACGGCGCACGCGGGCACCCCGGGCGGGTTCGTCGTCACTTCCACCGATGCGGGCGCCTCGTGGCAGGTGGCCGGTGCACTTCCACCCGTGCTGCTCCCGGCGCTGATCGCAGCAGGCAGCGCCACAACACTTGCCGTGTCAACGGGCCCGACCGGCGGGGCCGGCCGCTTCACCGCAAAACTGCTCGTCTCCGACGATGGCGGCCGCCGCTGGCGCCTCGCTGCCACCGACCATCAGGAACTGGACCAAGCAGGCGCTCCAGCCTGGCTTGGGTTCCAAAGCTCCACGGTGGCAAGGTGGGTCGGCGATCCCCACGGCGTCTGGACCACCCGCGACGCCGGCGCGCGCTGGATCCGCGCAGCCTTCAACTGAGGTGACGTCAGCGACGTTTGTTGTAGAACTGGCGGACTCGTGCTCACGATCGAGAGACTTCGGCCCGGCGATCGGGACGCCTGGGAGCGCCTCTTTCGAGGCTATATCGACTTCTATGAACGCACGCTTCCGGCCGAAGAGTACGAGCGGGCCTGGCTGCGCTTTCAAGCCGCCACCGAGATTCACGCCTGCGGCGCCCGCGATGACGATCGACTGATCGGGATCGCGCATTTCCTCACTCACCCCCATACGAACGCCGCTGACGTCTGCTATCTGCAGGATCTGTTCACCGACCCGGACGCCCGCGGACGTGGCGCCGGGCGAGCGCTCATCGAATACGTCGCGGCCTGGGCCCGTGATCGAGGTTGCAGCCAGTTGTACTGGCGTACCCGCGCATCAAACACAACCGCTCGAGCCCTCTACGACCAAGTCGCCGAACATCGTGGGTTCATCGTCTATCAACGAGACCTCTGAACGCGTCGAGGCCGCGCCTCATCGGCCACGGAGTGAGTAGCCGATCAGCTCGTTCGTGACGTGTTTGCGCGCGGTTGTCGCGCCTGTGCCGACAATCAGCATTGTCTTTGTGAGTGCAGGAAAGCCGTTGATGCCGCCGGGCGCCTGGGTGCTCCAGAGCAGGCGACCGGACTTGGTTGATATGGCGTAGATCCGGCCGGTGAGTGTCGCGGTGAAGACGACGTCATTCGCGACCGTCGCCGCGCCAGAGTCGATGTACGGGAGCCGGTGAGACCAGACCACGCGGCCGGTTGCGGCGTCGACAGCGGCTAGACCGCCGAGCGGTTGTGAGTGTGGCGGGTTGGGGCTCGTGTCCAGATCCACGCCCAGGGTGACGCACAGGTCGATCCAAGGAACGAAAACGATCCCATCGGAATAGGCCATTGGCGTCAGCACGCCGCCGAGCGAACCCGGGCACG
Source organism: uncultured Actinomycetota bacterium (assembly GCA_963714335.1). Taxonomy (GTDB): domain Bacteria; phylum Actinomycetota; class Thermoleophilia; order Solirubrobacterales; family Solirubrobacteraceae; genus Palsa-465. The sequence goes on along the minus strand of CAVQNW010000002.1, from coordinate 1,650,144 downwards.
TCAGCGCCGGTTTCTTGGGCAGCGGGCCATACTCGGCCGCGTTGTGACGGCCGATGTTGAGCGTCCAGAGCACTTGCCCATTGCTCGCACGGAAGCCGAGCACCTTGCCCGACTTGCCGGCACCGACCACTACCTCGGTCGGCTTGCCGTTGACCGGCAACGTCGCAAGGATCGGCGGGTCCTGGAAGTCGTAATCGCGCACGTCGTGCGGGGTCACCTGGTGATACCAGAGCAGCCGCCCTGTGGAACCGTTGAGCGCGAGCAGCGAATCGGTGTAAAGATCCGGCCCGGGGCGGCTTCGCGCATTCGGATCGGTCGCGGTGCTGTAGACGGGCGACGGATTGCCGATGCCGGCAAAAACGCGCCCGTCGCCATCGACGGCTACCGGGTACCAGAGACCGCCGCCGCCGTTCTCTGCTGGGTCGCCCCACAGCGCACTCCCGCCCTTGACGGTCGAGAAGCTCCAGAGCACCGTGCCGGTATCCGCCTGCAGTGCGTAGATGGTGCCCCACGCGCCACCGGCGTAGTAGCTGGTCGCACTCCCCGGAATCGTCGAGATCAGAACCTTGCCGTCATACACCGTCGGCGTCGAGTCGATCCCTTCATGGATGTTCCGTGCCAGCTTATGAATCCAAATCTGCTTGCCGTTCGCAGGGTTGAGCGCGAAAGCCGAGGTCGCGGTCGAGCCGAACAGCATCCCGTAACCAAGCGCGAGCCCTGTCGGACCACCGGACGGAAGCGGGGTGTCGTACCTGTGCTCCCAGAGCAGGCGTCCCGTATCTGCATTGAGAGCGAACACGTTGGCCAACGGGCTCTCGAAATACACGACACCGGCAACGACAATCGCGTTGGTCGTGTAGTACCCGAATTCGTAGTGATCGGTCAGCTTGAACGTCCACTTCGGCTTCAGCGTCGCAACGTTCGCCGCGTCGATGGCGGTGTGCGTGTCATCGCGAGTGTTCGCGAGGTTGTAGTCATGGGCCGGCCAGCCAGTGAGATTGGCGGCAATCTCCGGCGGTGGGGCACCAGATCCTGACCGTCCGCCGAGCGGGCTGCCCGCGCCGAGTAGGGCGAAGACGGCCACTACCACGACCAGCGCTCCGAGAACCGTCTCACGACGACTCATCGTCATCCTCCTTCGACAGTCGCCAGCACATAGAGCCTAACGCCGAAAGCGCCCCCTCGCCGCTGGTTGACCGCGGCTACCGCCGCCGCGGTTAGCCGTATGGTGATTCGCGGGATGCGGCGGGTCGCGGTGATCGGATGCGGAGGGTCGGGCAAGACCACCCTGGCGAACGAACTCGCAGCCCGTCTCGGCCTTCCAGTCGTGCACATCGACTCCCACTACTGGAGGTCCGTCGATGGCGAGCGGATCGAGTCCAGTCCTGAGCAGTGGAGTGCGTGCCACCGGCGATTGATCTCGGAAACCGAGTGGGTCATCGAGGGGATGAAGCTCGGGGTGCTCGCCGAGCGCTTGGCCCGCGCGGACACCGTCATCTATCTCGACCTACCGACCCGCGAGTGCCTGAGCGGGATCCTGAGGCGCCGGTTTCGCTACCGCGGTGGGTGTTATCCCGACATTGGGGTCTATGACCAGATCAACTTCGCCTTCCTGCGCTGGGTCTGGTCGTTTCGCCGTCGACATCGACCGCGGCTCCTTCACCTGCTCGCATCGTTCAGCGGCGAGCAGATCGTGCTGTGCCGCCGTCGCGACGTGCGGCGGTTCTTGATCGCAGTCACCGCTGCGGAGAAGACGGCAGGTTAGGTGGTGTCGTGCGCACTTTCGGCGCGCGTGTGATCGAATAGGGCACTCTGTGACTGATCCGACTCCACGCTTCCGCGACGTGCTTGACGCTCGGCGGCGTATCGCTCCGTATCTCGACGAGACTCCGGTCCGCCAGTACCCGCAGCTGGACCAGTTGACGGGCGCCGAGTTATTCGTCAAGCATGAGAATTTCCAGCCGACGGGTGCCTTCAAGGTCCGTGGTGGGATCAACCTGGTCCAGCGGCTCTCTCCCGCAGAGAAGACCGCCGGTGTATTTGCCGCTTCGACCGGGAATCATGGCCAGTCGGTCGCCTACGCGGCGAGCTTGTTCGGTGTGGATGCAACGATCTTCGTGCCGCGGGGCGCCAATCCGGTGAAAGTTGCATCGATGCGGTCGCTCGGCGCGACGGTCATCGAGCACGGGGTCGACTTCGACGAGGCACGCGAACGGTGCAGCGAGGTCGCCGCCGAGCAAAACGCTCGTTACATCCACTCCGGCGACGAGCCGCTGTTGATCGCAGGTGTTGCCACCGCGACACTCGAGCTGCTTCAGCGCGAACCTTCAATCGACGCGATCGTCGTACCGGTGGGCGGGGGTAGTGGCGCCGCCGGGGCGTGTCTCGCCGCAAAAGCAATCGACTCGCGGATCACCGTCGTCGGTGTCCAGTCAGAAGCTGCACCAGCGGCCTACCGGGCCTGGCGAGACCGCAAGCCGACCGTCGACGAGATGCACACCTTCGCCGAGGGCCTTCAAACGCGTGTCTCCTTCGATCTGCCGCAGCAAATCATGGTCAACGAGCTCGACGACTTCATCCTGGTCAGCGACGACGAACTCCGAGATGCGACTCGCCGGATGCTTGAGATCACTCGGACTCTTGTCGAGCCGGCTGGTGCCGCGCCGCTGTCGGCCGTGCTCAGGCAGCCCGAAGGATTCCACGGCAAGCGCGTCGCGATCATCTGCAGTGGCGGCAACATCAGCCCAGACCAACTACGTGAGCTTCTCGCGTGAGCGCAGCGGATCGAGCGGTCTCTTGCGATGGCGGGCCGGCACGCCTGGTCGCCCGGCTGAGCAGCTCGAGTACCGCTTGCTCAACCCTCGCGCGCGCTTGCCAGCTGTCGCCTGGCCACTCGTCGGCCTCGAGCACATCGCCAGCTGCGTAGAGCTCCAGGATCCGCGGGTCTACGTAGGACCGTCGCGCGATCGCGGGCGTGTTACCGAGGGCCGCTGCGGCGGCTCGCGATGCGACGGCGGCGGCGCGCGAAGCGCGAGGACGCTCGCTCGCGAGCGCGACGGCGGCGAGGACGGTGGCGTTCCACGTTCGGTACTCCTTGGCGGAGAACGGTCCCGCCGCCTCCACGCGCAGGAAGTTGTTGACGTCCTCCCTGTGGATCCGGGTCCAGCCTCGAGGCCCGCGATAGGCAAGGAGCTCGGCGGGGCCGCTACGACGCCGCCGCAGCGGCCCCAGCACGGCGACGGCCTCAGGGTCGGTTATCGAGAGCCGCTGCCTGCGGCCCTCCTTGCCGGGGTAATCGAACACAGCTGTGCGGTCCCGGATAGTCAGCTGGGTGCTGAGCAGGGTGGTCAGGCCGTAATGCTGGTTGTCACGCGCATAGCGGTCAGAGCCCACCCTGAAGAGGCCCACATCAAGGAGGCGCAGGGAAAGCCCCAGGACCCGGCGGTGAGAGAGCTGACGATCCTCGCTCAGCGCCTGAGTGACGTTTGCCCGGAGCGGCGGCTGGGCTCGGCCGAACGCCTCCATATCGCTGAATTTGAGCTCGTCGCGATCGTGGCGCCAGGCTGGGTGGTACCGATATTGCTTGCGCCCGCGACTGTCGATACCCGTCGCCTGGAGATGCGAGTTGGCGTCTGCGGAGATCCAGACCTCACTCCAGGCCGGCGGAATCGCCAACGACGCGATTCGGCCAAGGACAGCGGGATCACTGACAGGCCCTCCGCTCGCGTCCACGTACGTGAACCGACCCCGATCGCCGAGGCGGCTGATGCCAGCGTCGAAGTCGTGTGCGAAGTGCAGCTGCGGCGGAGGGGCCATGCCGCAAATGCTCGCACGGCAGCGATCTCCCGGCGACGTTCGCGACCTGCAGACCTCGAACGTCGCGCTCCGCTATGCCGACAGCCAGAGGCCCTGCTTTGGCAGCTGCGCCCACAGAAACCCATCACGACGCTCAAGACGCGTCATCGCGCCGAGACGAAGGCCGACCGCGATGGCGATCACTGCGCTCAGCACCAACAGCACCGCGTCCATTGCATTCAGATGGGAATTGTGGCCGCTGATTTCGAGGATCCCGATCACGGTCAAAACCGCCGGGAGAACAACCAAACGCTTGCCCGAGACCGAACTGCCGATCAGCTGCCGCCCGATCACGTACACGATGATTCCGATTGCTGCAAAGACGGTCAGAACAGACATTTCAGAGCCTCCGTTGAGGTATTGCTTGATGCCTGCTGACGCTATGAGCACTGCGCCGTCCGCACATCGGCCCACGGCTTGATCTGCGGGTTGATTGCGGGTTGACGCTCAGGGTTGAGAGAGGGAGGAGACCCTCCCGACCGTCATCGCAATCGCGGCGATGCGATTGCGCGCATCGTCGAACTCACGCAATTGCCTTCTGCCCGTAGGAGGGCCTGCACCAGCCGCCCCTGAGGGGGAGCTCAGCCCTCCGCGATCGCCTCGCGGACGGCGGGCACAATTTCGTCCGCCGCGCCAACCTGTCCCCGGTCACTGACGACTACGCCCCCGGGCCGACGGCCTTCACGGGCACGATCAAATGGATCGAACTCGAATCCGGCGAGGCCAGCCACGACCATCTGATCGATCCCGCACTTGTCCTACACCGGCGATGTACCGCCACTAGATCCAGTCCACCAGCTCCCGCGAGCGCCAGCGAAGGAGGCGAACGTTCCGAAGCAGTTCAAGGGCAACGTCAAGCTTGATGTGCGGCGCGCCGACGGTGACGAGCGCCACCGGGGTTGTTCTCCTGCTGAAGGCGAAGTCGGTTGCCCGGCTGACCGGTGCCCTACGTGGCGGAAGCGGCGTCGCGCTCGATCGCGGCGGTGTCCGCTTTCATCTCCTTCTGCTTGATCTTCTGCGCGCGCTTCATGGCCCGTTCAACCTTGGCGCCCATGTCCGACACGGCCGACCACGACGAGGCCCGCCGTGCCAGTGGTTGGTCGCACGCACGCCCGTAACCGGCGCGTTACCGCGCATCGGCTATCACGTGCTGTCGAGCCTGGGTAGGGCCGCGCCAAAGTGCCTCCAACGCCAACCGCCCGTCACATTTCCAGCCGCAACGGCGTGCGTCATCGACTGCGCGCGTGCGCTGTCATCGGGGCACTCGCCTTAGGCGTCGTGGTCGCCGGCTGCGGCGGCGGGCATCCAACCGCCCCCTCCCGCAGCGTCAACACCAGCACCGTGAGCGGCGGCTTGTCCGCCTCGTCGACCTACACCCAGGCGCGTGCTTACGCCAGGTGCATACACACGCATGGCGTGCCACTGTGGCCCGCCCCCGACAGCAGCGGACAGTTCGATAAGTCCAAGCTGACTCCGGGCCAGCTCGGGGTCAGCAGCGTGAAAGCCGCTGCGGCGCAGCGTGCCTGCAAAGGCCTGCAGCCGACCTACTCCGCCACCCAGCACTCGTCGCAGACCGTGACAGCGGCGCTGAGATTCTCCCAATGCATGCGCGCCCACGGCTCCACGAACTTTCCAGACCCCGAAAGCAACGGCGCGATCGTGATCCCCCATGCCATGGAGAGCTCGCCCGTGTACCTAACGGCGCTCCACACCTGCATCCGCAAATACGGAGTACCACCGCCACCAAGTCCGTCCAGCTGAAAGTCGGTCAACCGACATGCTTCACGACGCTGGCCGCACCCGCTTCTTGCGAGCGACGAGCATCTTGGAGTGCCGCACATCTGACCCGATGCGCGGCGAGCAGCGTCATCGCTGGCGCCAATGGTCCTGGGTAAACGCGGCCGCGAGCACGTCTAGACCCGGTGTCTGATCGATCTCACTGACGCTGATCGCGAGTCGTCGCCGACGGCGATCGAAATCGAGCTGGAAAAAGCTGCAGCACTCGCGCTCGACGTCAAGCGCCTGCTCGAGCAGGTCCTCGTTGAGGGACTCGTCGAAGGTCACGGCGACGGTGCTGGCAGATCGCTCGATCCGGATAACGGAGGCGGAGAGGCTCCGGTATCGCCGTTCTTGTTGCGAGCGAGCTGTCCGGTCAAGGGTGCAGCTTGCGATCGGGAGGTTGTCGTCGCCAGGCACTTGCTGCACTTCGGTTTCGTTAGGCATCGGGTCTCCGTTCAGGCTTGGTTAGGGGCGCCGTCAGACTCGCACCTCAAGTTGGCTCTAAGTCAAGACGCACATCAACTAGGCATCGGCGATGTTTCCAGGCCTTGCGGAATGCCCCCGGCAGGATTCGAACCCGCGACCTACGGATAGAAGTTGCTCATTTGCAGGACAATTGCCGTAGATATCGGCGATTACGGGCCGCTCAGTGCGGTTCTGTGAGGTCAGAATTGTCGTGTTCGGGACATTTCTTGGGACACGTCGTCACAAAGGACCAGTGTCGCCTCGAGCCCACGCCCCTGCTCACACTCCTGCCGCAGCACCTCAAGGCAGTCAGCACTAGCCGAGTATCTCAACTGTGGACCTCCGTTCTAGGAGCTCGCTGAGACCCGATCAGGACCCAATACCGACTCAGCTATTCCATTTGGAGTCCTCACAGTCCTCCGGTCTATCCACTTCATCGAAGTCACCGCCCACATTTCACACGGGATCTTCTCCGTCGAGTCCTCCCACCGACAACCCGCGCTGTCGCCGCTGACCCCGATCACACGAAGTGGGGGCGGGGTCAGCGGCAAAAGCGCGCAGATGCAGGGGCGTTCAACGACACGTTCGGCACGCCAGTCGACACCTTTGATCACGAGAACGTCCCTGCCGTCCCGGCTCGTCCAGCTGCCTTAGCGGTCTCTCGCGCGCGAGGAAGCGTCATCGAGCCGCAGGCTCGATCCCAAGCGACTGCTTCCGCGCGCGTGATACTGCCGTTCATCGACGACCGGCGCCGGAGCCCGCGGGCCGGCGCGTCCTCGTCACCTTCGTTGCCGTCGTGTACTTCAAGGACGATGCGGTTTCGTGGCGTTGCGCTCTTCTGACGCGCGGGCTGTGTTCGCCGTAAGCGATTGTCCTGCGCTGGCGCCGCCCAGATAGATAGTGATAGCTTGATTATCACCATGCGTGGCGTCACACTGCCGCCCATGACGATCGAGGAACCTCACGTCCGGCCCTGCGCCGATACGGCCGAGAATGCGGCCGAGGCACTGATCCGCGAGGCGCGTCTACGCACGCGCCAGCGTCGAGCACGCGTCGGAGCGTTGGCTGCGGGTGTGGCTGGCGTCGTTGCTGGGATCGTATTGCTCGTCGGCTCGGGTCAAGCAGCGCGACCTTCGACTTTGGTGAGCCAGCCCGCTGCGGTTCACCGTCCGCCGTCGCCGAGCACCTTTGTTCTGGCGACATCACACGGCCTCGGCGTTCAGCTCGGGCTTTATTCGGCGCGCACCGGAGCGCTTCTGCGGCCCCTCGCCCGCTTCCGCTCTGCGAACTGGAATAACGACGTGCTGCAGTTCGGCACGGACGGCATGGCTCTGTCGCCCAATGGCCGCTCTCTGTACTTCAGCGCAATCCACGAAATAGCCAGCAAACGCATCGTCTACCGCCAAGAGCCCAAAGCTCGCCGCCGTCACCTCAAACCTTTCAAGCCATCGCGAATGATGTTGCTGCGCCTGAACACGGCCAACGACCGCTACAGCTTCGTGGCCGACGGTACACAGCCCGCACTCAACCGGACAGGCACCGAGCTTGCATACGCTGCATTCCCTCGTGGGCTCGCAGTCCGCAACCTGCGAACTGGTCAGACGCGCACGATCGCGCTCGGTCAGCTCGATACCTCCGCCGACTTGGTAGGGGCCACTGTCGCATGGCTGGGCGACGGCAAAGACATCGCCGTCCTACCAGCCGCGAGCATGTGGGATCTGACGGGCAAAGAGCCCAACTACCAGTGGTGTGGGACATCCCAAAGGCACGCCGTGATCGTGTTCGTGCACGTCCCACCCGCTCCCGCCGCACTGACGTCGACCTGCGTTCGGGCTCCCGGCATACCGTCCGGCGGCCCAGCAACCGTCATCGCGGCTGACCCGGGTTCACCAGCGTCGGTACTGGTCGCAAACGGATGGCCGCATCGTGGCACGGTGGTACAGCAGGTCTCACAAGATGGAGCCAGCCGCGCGGTGGCGACAATCCCTTCAGCATGGCAGCCGATTGCGTTCGACGCCAACGCCGGTCACATGCTCTACCTCACATCCACCGGGCACGGAGCACCAACCGTCACGGAAGCCTCGATCGGGGCTGGCAGCACCAGCAGCGTCCGCCCGTGGCGCGACGCGCACGTAGCCATCGTCGCTGGAACCTGGTGACCGGGACCTCACGGTCGCTTCCACTCGGTGAGGAACCTCCACAACGTGATCGCATTGCCACGGGAACGCTTCCGCGGAGCGATGTTTGACCACACAAGCACCCTTCCGCGGAATCGTGGACCTCACGGCTAGCGCTGCCTTGGCGTAGCGCTCGTCACGGCTCGGTCGTTCCGGACGATTGCAAACCATGAAAGCAGCTGCGTCAGCGGCCGTGACAACGGCTCAGGAAGCCTGCGAGACCTTGCTGCAATTCCAGGAGCCCTGAACCGTGAGCAGGCGATGACGGCGGCCGTTGACGTGCTCGAGGCTCGCCTGGATGGTTCCGGTCTTGCCCGTCGCGGACATGGTCAGCGTTCCCCGACCATAGTGGGCGAAGCGTTGTCCAGCCGCCTGGACGCGCCACCACCCCCCTCCCAAAGATCGCTCGCGTCGTGACTCGCATTGTTGAGCAACGCGAACTGCGCGTTGAGGTCTCTAGTGATCATGAGGTGCACGGCACCGCTCGGCGGACTCTTGGTGTTCTCGTTGATCACTGTAAAGAGAGCCGTCTCGCGAGCGCCATACGGAGCCGCTAACACCGTTACGCCGAGCGTCTTCGCGCCCGGTGATGACGCCAGCGCGGGAAGCTGGAAGGCGACGCACTCGCCGCTCAGAGCAAAGTTCTCGCGGAGAGCGCCACCTACGACCAGGCCGCCATGCTTGCCCTGCGGGGCGGTCGAATGCCGCACCATCGCTGGCCTTCGCCACCCTCAAAGCAAGCCATTAGCCCACTTTACTGTCCTAACTCGCCGGACTTCTGCTTTAGGTTTCAAGCACTCAGCTGACAACCGGCCCCGCGACGAGTGGTTGCCACGTGAACGCACGCCGCGGATATGAGGACCGGGGCTCGGCGTCCAAGATGCACTCCCGGACATCGATGCAGGTGCGACGGCGTCATCCAGATCGTGGCCGAGCACTCGTGACGAGATCGCACTCGTCAGGCGAGTGCTGACCATCGATGCGACGGCGTTGTCCCCTATTCATAGGACGTGGCTGCGAGGAGCATCATGGGACCCGGAGCCCGGCGACTCTGACCGACGCGGCCGGGCCGCTTTTCGCGACGCCCTGTGCCATAACCCTACTGTGACTCTCAGTCGAGTTCCGAGTCAGGGACCAGCCCCAACCGCCGCTCAAGGCTGCAACCTGGCACTCAAGTTCGCCCTTGAGCTCGCGGCGCTCGCCGCCTTCGTCTATTGGGGAACGACCCTTCACGGGACGGCCCTCTCGGCACTCGCGGCGGTCGTAGTGCCGTTGGCGATGATCGTCCTATGGGGGACGTTCGCGGCACCACGTGCGCAACACAGGCTTTCGAGGGGAATCCGGATTCCGTTCGAGCTCGCGGTATTCGCTCTGGCGGCCGGTGCGCTCCTAGCAGCAGGCGCCCGGATACCGGCAGCCGGGCTCACAACGCTCGTGCTGCTCAACAGCGTGTTGCTCACGCGCTTTGATCAATGGGATGGATAAATGGGCCGAGTAAGGCGCGAGACAGCTCGAGACCGGCCAGCGAGCTTTCAGTCTCTCGCGACCGTCCAGCCGAGCGAAGCCAGGCTCGCGCTCCCGCTGAGGATCTCGCTGTCGCTCGATTGAGTTCACGCGGCCGTGCTGGTCGGGGCCGGTGGACCCAGTGGCGCAGACGATGCCCCCGGCAGGATTCGAACCTGCGACCTACGGATTAGAAGTCCGCCACTGAGCCTCCAATGCCAGCATTTACAGGCAGTTGGAATCGCCTGAAACGCCTGTTTTCACGGGGCTTTCTACGCTGTGGTTGCCCGAAACGGTTGCCCGCCATTCACGGTTGCCCGGGCGTTTTTTATGGTTGCCCGCTGTTTGCGAGCCTTCTAGACTCCCTCTTGAATGGGCGTTCCGACAACCACATCCAAGCCGTTTGTGCGCGTCCGAGCACGTGGCCCGCATTGGTACGCCAAGTGGTATCGAGACGGCAAGCCTGTGGTTCGCGCACTGGGCAGCGCCTGGGTTGAGCCCGACGGAGCCGGCGGCTGGCGTCCGCGGCGGGGAAGGCGACCCGAGGGTGTCCTCACCGAGGCTGAGGCCGGCGCCCGCATGGTTGAGCTGATGCGCACTCACCACACTGAGCAGCTCGAACTCGAGGCCGACGAGGCTGAGCGACGCAGACGCGGGGTCACGTTCCGCGAGCTCGCGAGCGAGTGGATGGTCTACCTCGAGCGGGAGAAGGGCGTGAAGCCATCGAGTCTTCGCGACTACCGCTGGGTCTTGGCCGAACCTGGCCAACCCCATCGTCGCGGAACTGGCCGTTCTCCTGGGCTGATGATGGCCCGGTTCGGCAACCGTCGGATCAGGGAGATCACGACCCGCGATCTAGCCGAGTATCTGCGCTCCTTGGACCGGATGGGAACACGACCGCGATCGGTCAACAAACACCGTCAGGTACTCAGCTCGATGTTCTCGTACGCGATGCGCGAGGACGCCTATCAGCTCCCCAAGAATCCGGTCACCGCGACGAGCAAGCGCCGCGAGCCGCCGCCTGTCGTGCTCGACTTCTACGAGCCGGAAGAAATCGAGGCTATCGCGCGGGCTGCCGAACGCGGCGACCACCGTGAGGTCACGAAGCTGTCGTACGACGACGAGGAACAACATGCGCGTGATCGCGAGAATCGCCAGGACGCAGCCCTCATTCGCGTTGCCGCCTACACGGGGCTGCGCCTCGGAGAGCTGCTCGCCCTGCGGTGGGGCGACGTCAACCTCGTCGATCGGCGACTCGTGGTGCACCGCGCCTTCAGCGACCGTACCGAGGGCCCGACGAAGAGCTGGCAGGCGCGTTTCCTGCCGATAGCTGATCCTGTGGCCGCTGCGTTCGCGCGACTGGCCGATCGAGGTGAGTTCGTCAGCAGTGACGACTATGTCTTCTGTTCGCGCCTCGGCCGGCCCCTCGACGGCTCCGCCCTGCGCCGACGATGGAAGCGCGCTGCCGAGGCCGCTGGCCTCCGAGTGCTGCGCTTCCACGCACTTCGGCACGGTGCCGGCTCGATGGTCGCCCGCCAAGCCGATCCGCGTTGGGTCCAGGGTTTCCTCGGGCACTCCAAGCTGACGACCACTGAGCGCTACCTGCATGCCAAGGCCAGACCCGAGGATGTCCAGCTTCTGAACCGCGCGTTCGCAGTGGCGGGCCCGCCCGCGAGGCGCGTGGTTAAGGTCTCGGCCGACACGCTCCGTGAGTGGGATCGGCAGGCTAACGAGAATCCGCTGCCGAATGATGACCCCAATCGGACGGTTCTGAGGGATGCCGGCGGACGCCCGGCCACACGCGAAGAGATCCTGGAGCTAGCCGAGAAGACCGGCGCTCTGGTCACCAGTGACAACGCCGATCGTGGCTGAGGAGTACCCGCCACTCGATCGAGCGCTACTACTCGGGGTACTGCAGCGCAACGGAGTCGAGTTCGTCCTGGTCGGCGGCCTTGCCGCCCAGGCGCACGGAGCTAAACGAACCACTCTGGACGCGGACATCTGTCCACGGTGGAACGCGGCCAATCTCGCACGGCTCAGCGACGCCCTGAAGGACCTCGAAGCACGCCTGCGGATCGGCGAGGGTTCGGTCGAGACCCTTGACCTCGACATCAATGCTCGCTTCATAGACGCCATGGAGATCGGCGCCTGGCGCACGACGGCAGGCGACGTCGACGTGCTCCTCGGCATTCCGAGCACCTCCCGGTTCGAGCTGGCACGGTACGAGCAGCTCGCCGAGGATGCTGTCGAGTTGGAAATCGACTCTTTGCGCGTGCAAGTCGCCTCCCTTGGCGACATCATCCGCTCAAAGGAGATATCAGACCGGCCCAAGGACCGGGCTGCGTTGGACGAGCTGCGTACCCTGCGCGATCTCGAGGAAGCCGGCTAGCGTCGGTGCCAGACAAGTCCGGGGACCACCCGGACAAGTTGGGACAACTTGATGGACAGGTCCGGACATCTCGGCTCTTGATGCTCCTGGAAGGTTCTGCGGCCGGTCCCCGCAGTCCTAAACCGGCGACAGGCCCCCCGGAAATGCCGGGGACATCTGCAGACATCTGGATAAGCACAGGCGGTGCGTAGAGTGTATGTCTGCTACTCAGTTGTCGCAGAGGTCTCACGCAGGTGCGGCTAACGGCTTGTCAGCCCTGGCCACTGTCGTCGCGTCACCCTTATCGAGCGAAGCGAGATCCCTAGCGGGAGCGAAGCGGTCTCATCGCGCGACTCGGGATGAGGCGCGTCCTGGGGCGATCTTCAGAGCGGAATCTGGACCTGTCGGGTCAGACCGTCGCGAGCGGCGCTTGCGTGGCGTTGCGCTCGTGTCGGAGCCAGTTGCACGTAGGGCAAAAGCGATGACCTGCGGCTCGCGTTTCGCACGACCCAGCTGCGGCTCAGCCGCTCGCTGGCGTCGACTACGGAACGGGCTGACGCTCGTTTAGAGTGGCTGTACCGGAGGAACCTTTTGCTGCCTGTGCTCGCTTGTATGAAGTAGATGGGTTCTCCGCAGGGGTCATTTGAGGCTTTCGTGCAGGCGCACACGCGCGAGCTGTTGCGGACAGCCTGCTTGATCACTTGGGACGACGCTGAGGCCGAGGATCTTGTTCAAGAATGCCTTCTCCGGGTGTCGAGCCGATGGCGTCGCGTGCGGTCGATGGACATGCCGCTGGCGTATGCGCGTCGTGTGCTGATCAACCTCGCTTTGGGCGGTCGTGACAAGCGGCTACGACGCCGAGTCGAGTTGCTGGGACCGGACCATGATGATGGCGCCGGGGCCGGTGTAGCAGATGAACGTGTCGACCCGAATGCTGAGGCCGCGCTCCACGCGCTAGGCGAATGGTCAGAGTTGATCGAAGCGCTGGGTCAACTCGCGCCTCAGCAACGGGCGGTGCTTGTGCTCCGTTATGTCGATGATCTCTCCGAAGCGCAGGTTGCTGAACTTCTCGGTTGTAGCCCGGGCACGGTCAAGAGCCGCGCCTCGCGTGGCCTTGCGCGCTTACGAGAACTGATGGTCTCCGCTGATTCCGCACCCGAGGTTTGTGAGCCATGAACGACGACCCCCTTGAGTCAGATCTCCGCGCAGCATTTGCGGCGAGGTTTGCGTCCGTCGCGCCCGAGCGCGAGTTACGTCTACGCGCCTACGATTACCGCTCGCCGACAACCCGACGTCGCAGACTCTGGGCTGCGATGGGTACCGGCGCTACCGCGCTGACTGGTGGGGTTGTCGCGACGATCCTGATGCTGTCTTCGGGAGCGTCGGTTGCGGAGGGCTGGACGCCGGTGCCGTCAGCACCATCATCTGCTGCGTTGGCAGCCGCCGCTGAGTCCTGCAACCGGGCAGAGAATCAGAGTGGACCGCCGGTGATGACTGGAACACCGGTACTGGCAGAGGCGCGCGGAAGCTATACCGCCGCGATCTATGTCAGCGGCCAAGCGGCGTACATCTGCATAGCGAACGGCCATAAGGCCACGCACGTCGCGATGAAAAACCTGCTCTTCGATGCGGCACCCGGCCCCAACCAACTCGGTGATCCCTCCGGCTTCGGAGGTGGCGCAGCCGGCTTCCCCGGCTCGGCCAGCTCGGCGGTGGGCTCAGAACGGGATGTGTCGGGACTTGCCGGAAGCGATGTTTCTGCGGTGACCTTCGGCTTCGCGGACGGGAGCACGGTTGAAGCGACAGTCGAGAATGGCTGGTACTTCGCCTGGTGGCCGGGCGATAGATGGCCGACCTCAGCACAAGTCACAACCGGCTCCGGCACCCTCACCTCACCAATGTCCGTCGCCGCTTGCCAGTCCCGCGCGACTGACTGCGTGTTCGCGGGACCAAACCCGAACATACCTCCAGCTCGCTAGCAGCTAATGCCCCGCGAGAGGCTGCGGCCGCTGCAGTCAGCCCGCCGCCTTGCGGCACGAGCTGGCAATCGCAATCGCCCATCGAAAAACACCGCTCGGACGAGCGGAATGCCACGAACACGCTTCCGCGGAAGGATGTTTGACCACGCAAGCATCCTTCCGCGGAATCACCCGCCTTCCGCCACCCCTTGCGTGGCATAGCGCATATCTTGCTGTGGCCCCGGCTTCGGCGAAAGCGATCATCAGCTTGCTTCGGCGTGGGCACCAGAACGAGTACCTGCTTCCTGTATGTGTGGTTTGTGATCTTGCAAGGACGCTCGAAGATGGTTTCGGGCGCGGTGCAGACGGATTCGCACCACGTTTGGGGAGAGGCCCAGGACGGCGGCGATCTCGCGGGGTGCGAGTCCTTCCCACGCAGTCAGGGTGACGATTTCGTAGTCGATCGCTGAGAGCCTCGCTAGCGCCTGGTCAATGAGGCCACTCTCGTCAGTGGTTTGTGCTGGTTCGGGACCCATCACCCGTAGTTGCTTTGCGAGTTCTTGTGTGATCTTGTCTTCAGATCGGGCGTTTCTCGCGTGCATGCGCAGTTCGTTTCGCGCTACTCCGAACAGCCACAGTCTGGCCTCGGGCCCCTCAGGAACCTTGTCCCGTTTTCTCCACGCTGCTGAATACGTTTCGGCCAGCGCGTCCGTCGCATCGTCAAGGCTGAGTGATCGCCGGATCAGGTAGGCGAGCACGTCGTGTCTGGTCTCGCGATATAGCTGCGTGAATCGCTGCTCTGCGGATTCCTGGCGGTTGTGCATGCTGATCAGATGACCGGCCGCCGATAGGCGGTGCCGTTGTCGCTGCCCGGCGGCGGCGCATAGATCACGCACTCGCTCTGGATGGCGGTGCCGCCTCGAGGCAGGTAGTGGAACATCGACGCGACCATGTCGACATCGCCTGCCCTGACTGCCCGTTGAGCTGCGGACAGCCAACCCTGCAGCTTGAGGTAGCCCCAGTCAGCTTGCGCATCAGCTGTCGGCAGCCACTGCCTGAAAGAAGCGACCTCGCCGGCGGATCTCGACGCAGCGGAGGCATCACCACTCCGCTCGGCTGCGAGCCACCTATCGCTCCAAGCGCAAACGGCCGCCACCAGAAACGTGGTTTGCTCTACCGGCTTCGGGATGACGAACGTGCCTGGGTATCCGTCGTCAGCGATCCGGGCTCCGGGACCGGAGTTGCACAACTCGTTCAGTGTGGTGCCCATTTTCGGTCCGACCGACATGAGAAGCGCCCAGTTCTTCCAGGCCTGGTCGCCGTCGGGGAACGGGATGGCAGCGGCCTCTCGCAAAGCCGTCTGGCAGAACCCAGGAGTTCCTACCGTCGTGGACTCCACGATGGTGACGGTGGCGGCCGCCGCGGCACCAACAACCAGGGTGCCGATTACCGACGCGAGCACTAGCCCACGCCGAGGAAACAGCAACCCCCTGCGGCCGCGACGGCGAGCTTCCGGTGCGCGCGTGTCTCCCAGGATCCGAGCGCCGAGTTCGTCCATCAAAGCGTCGGCTTCATCGGTTGCGACCAGGCCAACGGGAACGCGATTGGCCACGCGCAACTGCTGATCCAGGTACCCCTCATCGACCATGACCCTCAACTCCTTGGTCCGCGTTCACCCCTACACGCAGAAAAACCCAAATTCATTTCAGCACCGTTCCCGCAATCGCTTCCGCAAGCGGCCCTTCACTCCGAACACGATTGCTGCGCCACGGTTCCGTATCTCCCGCGTCTCGGGATAGACCCCCTCCCCGACCACTTCTTGCTCTCTTAGATCTGGACCACAGCCCCGGTCCTCCGACAGTCCTCCACCTCCTCGTCCCGACCGCCCAACCGTTCCCGCCCCAACAAGGGTTTGTTGTTGACCCCGATCACACGAAGTGGGGGCGGGGTCAACAACAAACCCGCAGATTTGCAGCGACTTGGGTGCGGGCGGTCGGCAGGCCAGTCGATAGGGACGAATCGAAAGCGTCCCGGTCAGTGACGGATTTCCAAGCCGTAGGTGACGTCCGGGTACGTGGGTCCACGGTTGCCCGCAACGGTTGCCCGGTCGCCCTGGAGGCTACCTGTTGACCAAATCCGCCCGCCAAAATCCGCCAATAGCAGGGATTTCGTAAGTGCCCCCGGCAGGATTCGAACCTGCGACCTACGGATTAGAAGTCCGCCGCTCTATCCAACTGAGCTACGGGGGCGTGGGCACGGCGCGCTAATTGTGCCTAGCGGGCGGCGGGTTGCGCCACCTGATGGGGCGGTCGACGCGTTCTTCCTGCTGTTAGGACGCAATACCGGCGTAACAGCAGGGAGGAGGGGCCGGGACATCGTTCCGGCCCGCAGTTCCAAATACAGAACCAAAGGCAGGGAGAACCCTCGAACCGCAGGATCAGATCTCGCTCGTGCCCTCGCGTCCGTAGTCATCGCGCAGGCGCACAACGTCATCCAAATATGGGGTTGAGGCCTCGAGGACGTCGGAGTCCTCCAGGGCCTCGATCGTGTGGATCGTGCCCGGGAGGTTGCGCCAGACGTCGCCCACGCTGACGATGCGTTCCGTGAGGTCATCCTCGCTCGAGCCTTGCACGAGGATGAGGCGGCCCGTGAGCACGTAGCTGGTCTCGTCCTTCTTCTCGTGGTACTGGAGGGAGAGGCGGTGCCCCTTGTTCACGTGCAGGATCTTGCCGACGTATTGGTCGGTCGCGGCCCACCAGATCTCGTGCCCCCAGGGCTTCTCGACGCGCCGTGGAAGGGTGTGTTCGGTTGGGGATTCGGTTGCGGACATCGCGGCCATGCTGGCAGGTCCGCAGCGCGCATGCGAGGTTGCGGGTATCGATGATGACATCGACCTTCAACCACCGACCAGCACGACACGGCGACACGCTAGTTTCTTAAGGTGGCTGTTAAGCGACGAAGGAGAGCGTCAGAATGCACGCACCGTTCAATGGCACCCGGACAAGGCGCGACCGGCGCCCGCTGCGTCCACTCGCTCTGGCCCTGATTCTGACGCTCGCGCTGCCCGCCACGGCGCTCGCCGCGAGCTTCAAGATCACCCCGCACATCGCCAACCACACACCCAGGATCAACGTGAAGTGGCCGGTCAGGCTCACGATCACCAGGGGCAGGACGAAGCTCAGCGGTAGCGTCAAGTACCAGTTCCTGTTTCAGGGCTCGGTGGTCGGCCACCAGCCAGGGCACAAGTTCACGCACGGCACCTACACGGACACGATGATCTGGCCGTCAGACTCGTTCGGCGAGCCGCTCACGCTACGCATCCTCGTCACGGTTCCGAAGTACGGCACCGAGCACCTGGATTGGACCATCACGACCAAGAAGTAGAGTGCTGGGCAGCGGCCGGTGCCTGGTTCCCGCATAGTCCTCGAGCACGTCAACCGCTCGCACGGGGCGACGCGCGTTCTGCGCGACGTCAGCTTCGTGGTGCAGCCCGGTGAGGTCGTTGCGCTCACCGGGCCCTCCGGCTCCGGCAAGACGACGCTGCTCCAGCTGATCGGCAGCCTGGATCGGCCGACGTCGGGCGCGATCTATGTCGACGACATACCGGTACACACGCTCAGACACCCGGCAAAGTTCCGGCGCGACGTGGTGGGTTTCGTATTCCAGCTCCATCACCTGCTGCCCGAGCTGAACGTCCAGGAGAACGTCGAGCTGACGATGGTGGCGGCGCACGTTCCGCGACGTGCGCGGCACGCGCGAGCCAAGGGTTTGCTTGACGAGGTGGGCCTCGGAGAGCGCCTGTACGCGTTTCCGGCCGACCTGTCCGGCGGCGAGCGCCAGCGCGTCGCGATCGCCAGGGCGCTGGGCGGGCAGCCGCGCGTGATCCTCGCCGACGAGCCCACCGGCTCACTCGACTCTGACGCATCCGACCGCATCTGGAACCTGCTCGTGAGCCTGCGTGAGCGGCACGGGACGACAATCCTGATCGCATCGCACGACCCGACGCTGCGCGAGCACGTGGATCGCAGCCTCTCGATCAGCGATGGGCACGTGACGGACTCGCCGCCGACCGACAGGATCCCCGCGCCCCGGGGCGCGACTGAGGCCGAGGGGATCGCATGACAACCCTCCTGCAGACGCTGGCGGTCCTGCGGCGGCGCCCGATGCGGACGTTTCTGACCGCGCTAGGCACGGCCCTCGGTATCGCAACGATCGCGGCGCTGCTCGCGGTGGCAGGCGGCGCTCAGCAGAGCGCCGGGAAGTTTCTGAACCTGGGCAGCTCGGACCTGGGCGTGTTCCAGAAGGACGCAGCCGACCCGACGACGTCGGTCCTCCCGATCAGCCTCGTATCACGGCTCAAGGCCACGCCGGGGATCGCGACCGCAACGCCGCTGATTCTGCTCGTAAACGACGTGAAGAAGTCGCCGAGCGCGATCGTATTCGGCGCTGAACCGGCATCGTTCGTCACCAACCGCTACGTGTTCACGTCCGGGCACATGTTCAGCGGCGCCAAGCAGGCGGTTATCGGCAGCGGCCTCGCCTCACAGCTGCACCTCCGCGCAGGCGGCACGCTGACCGTCGCTCACCGCCCGTTCCGGATCGCCGGCATCTATCACATGGGCGTAGCCGAGCAGGACGACGGCGCCGTGATCCCGTTGGCCGCCGCGCAGGCGATCTCCGGCAATGTGGGCGAGGCAACGACGGTGGCGGTCAGCCTCGGCTCGAGCACGAGCCGTCAGCAGGGCATCCGCACGATCACGGGTCGCTTCCCCGGGCTGCTGGTGATCGGCGACGGCGCCACCGCCTCGCGCGCCGGGGTCAGCAGCGTGCTGCTCTCCCATCTGGCGCTGGTCCTGGTGGTCATCGCGCTGGTGATCGGCGGCATCGGTGTCATGAACACGATGCTGATGGCGGTGGTCGAGCGCCGCGCCGAGTTCGCGCTGCTGTCGGCCGTTGGCTGGAGCGGCGTGCAGATCGCCACGCGCGTGCTGATCGAGGGCGTCGTCACGACGATCTTCGGCGCGGCCCTCGGTCTGCTGCTCGGCGTGGTCGGTGCACACCTGCTTGTAGGGGTTCTGGGCGCCCAGGAGTACGTGACCCCGGACGTCACCGCCTGGGACCTCGGGCGAGCGCTGCTCGTCGGCGTACTGCTCGGTGTGCTCGGCGGGCTCTACCCCGCGTGGCGCGCGGCGCGGGTCTCGCCGGCGCAGGTGCTCGCGCAGCGTTAACGGACTACTGCGCCGGCTGCAGCGCGTCAGCCGGGTTGCTGGCAAAGCAAGCCAGCAACCCGGGACAAACGCTTAAAGCGAGAGCGCTCCGTTCGGCGGGATATGAGGCCGGGACGGAGCGCGCTCTGAGGGAGGAGAGGGTGCTGCGTTGCAGATAATCGCTCAGCACCGGTCAGAAGTCCAAGACGAGAATGGACATTGACATATAAGCTGTAGCTATGGAACTTCGGCAGCTGCGATACCTGGTGGCGCTCGCCGATGAGCAGAGCTTCACTCGCGCAGCGGAACGCGAGCACATCGCTCAGCCCGCGCTCTCGCAGCAGATCCAGAAGCTCGAGCAGGAGCTCGGCCTGCCCCTGGTCGAACGCACGACGCGGCGGGTCTCGATCACGGATGCCGGGAATCTGTTGGTCGCGCGGGCGCGTCGCGTGCTCACCGAGCTCGAATCGGCGCGCCAGGAGCTCGATCGCATTCGGGGGATCCAGACGGGGCACGTGGTTCTCGGCGCGATGAACACGATGGGGCCGGTCGACATCACGCTAGTGATCGCGCGCTTCCACGAGCTGCATCCCCAGATCGAGCTGACCGTGCGCGAGAACAACAGCGACGCGCTGGCCGAGATGCTGCGCGTCGACGCGATCGACCTCGCATTCCTGTCCGTGACGGAACGGGTTGAAAGCCATGGGCTGGCGCTCCAGCAGATCCTGATGGAGGAGCTCGTCGTGGTGTTGCCGCAGAACCACCCGCTCGCGGGGCGGGGGGAGATCAAGATGAGCGACCTGGCTGATGAGGACTTCATCAGCTACCGCGAGGGCGCGCGCTTGCGCGAACTGTTGGTCGGCGCAGCTCACGAGGCAGGGTTCACCCCGCGGATCCTGCTCGAGTCCAACGAGAGCCGGCGCATCCGTCGTCTGGTGGGGCGCGGACTTGGGGTCGCGATCCTGCCGCGCTCGCACGCGATCGGCGTTGGGACCAACGACCCGATCTCGGTCGAGCGGCTGGTCGACCCGCCGCTCGCCCGCGACATCACGCTGGCGTGGCGCTCGGGGCGCAAGCTGCCGCCGGCGGTGGCGGAGTTTCTGAACCTCACGCGCGAGACGTTCCCGCCCGAGGGACTTGCGGTCCTGCCCGAGACGGCCGGCCAGCGAGCGGCGTAGCTTGGGCTGAGCGGCGGGTAGCTGTCACAAGATGCCGACACGGCAGCGACAGACGCCCGAGAAGCTCGCTACCTATAAGCAGAAGCGCGAGTTCGACGCCACGCCCGAGCCGTCCGGGGACGGCAAGGCCGCGGCCGCCGACGTGCAGCGGTTCGTCGTGCACGAGCACCACGCGCGGCGCCTGCATTGGGATCTGCGGCTCGAGCGCGACGGGGTGCTGGTGTCGTGGGCGATTCCCAACGGCATTCCGGAGGACCCGAAGCACAACCGCAAGGCGATCCACGTCGAGGACCACCCCCTCGAATACATCGACTTCCACGGGGACATCCCGGCCGGTAACTACGGTGCCGGCGAGGTCAGCATCTGGGATCACGGCACGTACACCACCGAGAAATGGCGCACGGACGAAGTGATCGTCGTCTTCCACGGGGAGCGGCTCAACGGCCGCTACGCCCTCTTCCAAGCGGGCCGCGACGCCAAGGACTGGATGATCCACCGGATGGATCCGCCTGTCGACCCCAGTGCCGAGGAGATGCCCGACTTCATTGCGCCGATGCTCGCCAAGCTCTCGACGCTGCCTGCCGACGAGTCGCAATGGGCGTTCGAGGTCAAGTGGGACGGGGTGCGCGCGATCACCCACTCCGAGCCCGGACGGCTGCGGATGCTGAGCCGCAACGGCAACGACGTCACCGGCGCCTATCCCGAGCTGCGGCCGCTGAACGGCGCGCTGGGGTCGCACAGGGCGATCCTCGACGGTGAGATCGTCGCCTTCGACCAGGAGGGCAAACCGAGCTTCCAGCTACTCCAGCCGCGCATGCACCTGCGTGGCGAGGCGGCCGTCAAACGGCACTCGCAGAGCTCGCCGGTGACGTACATGATCTTCGACCTGCTGTGGCTGGACGGCCACAGCCTGATGCAGCTGCCCTACACCGAGCGACGCGCGCGGCTCGAGGCCCTGGGGCTCGATTCCGAGCGCTGGCGCGTTCCCGAGTCGTTCCCCGGTCAGGGCTCATCGCTGCTCGCGGCCACCAGGGAGCAGGGCCTCGAGGGGGTGGTCGGCAAGCGGCTGGATTCCCGCTACGTCACGGGCCGCGGCGGCGCCTGGATCAAGGTCAAGAACTGGGGGCGGCAGGAGGCCGTGATCGGTGGCTGGACCACGGGCAAGGGCGGGCGCACCGGCAGCTTGGGCGCGTTGCTGCTCGGGATCCATGATGGCGACGGAGCGCTGCAATACATCGGCCGGGTGGGAACCGGGTTCGACGCGCGCGAACTCGAGCGGCTGGGTGAACTGCTGGCGCCGCTCGCACGCAAGACCACCCCGTTCACCGGGCGCCAGCCACCGAAGGACTCGCACTACGTCGAGCCGCGGCTCGTCTGTGAGGTGGAGTTCAGCGAGTGGACCCAGGCCGGGACGTTGCGCCAGCCCTCCTACAAGGGCCTGCGCGACGACAAGCGCGCCGAGGACGTCGTGCGCGAGAGAGTGTCCGTTCTCGATGGCGGCGGCCCCGCTGGGCCGCCGCTGTCGGGCGGCGGGCCCGCTGGCCCGCCGCCGGCTTCAGCGCCCGCCGAGGACCCGCCCGAGGTCGACCGCGCCGGCGTCGATGTGCAGGCGCTGCTCGCCAACGGCCGCAAGGTGCGCGACGGCGTGGAGGTCGAGGTCGAAAGCCGGAAGCTGAAGCTGACCAACGCGGACAAGGTTCTGTACCCCGCGACCGGCTTCACCAAGGCCGACCTGGTCAGCTACTACGCGAATGTCGCGCCCGCGCTGCTGCCCCACCTGCATGACCGGCCGCTGACCTTGAAGCGCTACCCGAACGGGGTCGCCGCGGAGTACTTCTATGAGAAGCGCTCTCCCCCACACCGGCCCGAGTGGATCCAGACCGTGCAGATTCCCAGCGATCGCGGCAAGAAGGAGATCCCGTACACGTTATGCCAGGACCTGCCGACGCTTGTGTGGCTCGCGAACCTCGCCGACATCGAGCTACACCCATCGCTGTCCTTGGCCGCGGACCCCGGGCGCCCGACGATGGTGGCCTTCGACCTCGACCCGGGAGCGCCCGCCGGGATCGTCGAATGCTGTGCGGTGGCGCTCGAGCTGCAGGAGCTGTTCTCGCAACTCGGGCTCGAAGCGTGCGCCAAGACGTCGGGCTCGAAGGGCCTGCAGGTGTACGTCCCGCTCAATATTGCGGATGTGAGCTATGAGCAGACCAAGCCGTTTGCCCATGCGGTGGCAGGACTGCTCGAGGAGCGCCACCCGCAGCTTGTGATCTCGCGTATGGCCAGGGCGCAGCGGCGCGGCAAGGTGTTGATCGACTGGAGCCAGAACGACGAGCACAAGACGACCGTCAGTGTGTATTCGCTTCGGGCCACGGAGCAGCCGCGGGTCTCGACCCCGGTCGACTGGACGGAGGTCACGCAGTGCGCCAAGCAACGTGACGCCGATCTGCTCAGCTTCAGCCCCGAAGACGTGCTGACCCGGATTGCAAACCGAGGCGACCTGTTCGGGAAGATATTGAGTCTGCAGCAGACCCTGCCCCGGCTGGAGGACTGAAGAGGCGTTGGCACCCCGATCGATGTGGAATGGGACGATGGCGTTTGGCGAGGTGGTGTTCCCCGTCAAGCTCTACTCGATCGTGCAGGAGCGACGTGTGCGCTTCCGTGAGGTGCATCTCGCCGACGGCGGCCGCATCGTGCACAAGCGCTTCGGCTCCGAGTCGGGCGACGAGGTGCCGAGCGAGCGCATTCGCAAGGCCTACGAGATCAGCGATGGCAACCAGGTGGTGCTCGACGAGGAGGAGATCGCGGCGGCGCGTGGGCCGAACACGAAGGTCATCCAGATCGAGCACTTCGTGCCCGGTGACCAGATCGATCCGATCTTCTACGACCGCCCGTACGTGCTTGGAGCGCAGGACGGTGGCGAGCATGCCTACCGCGTCCTGCTCGCGGCACTCGACAAGACCAAGGCCGTCGGGATCGGCCGCTTCATGCTGCGGACTCGTGAGCAGCTGGTGGCGCTGGCTCCCCACGATGAGGCGCTGCGGCTGTACACGATGCGTTTTGCCGACGAGCTCATCCCGACCAGCGAGCTCGAGGTACCGGCGCTCAGCCGCGAGCCGACGGACCGCGAGCTGGAGATGGCAGAGCGGCTGGTCGACACGCTCGCGGCACCCTGGGAGCCCAAGCAGTTCGAGGACCGCCACCGTCAGGCGGTGATGGCGCTGATCGAGGCCAAGGCGGCCGGTAAGGAGGTCGAGCTGCACGCAGCGCCCGAGCCCGAGCCGACACCCGATCTGCTGGCGGCGCTCGAGGCGAGCCTCGCGGGGCGTGGTGGCGGACGCAAGCGAGCTCCGACCGCCGACGACGCAGGCCGGCGTCGCGCGCCGGCCAAGCCGAAGGCGGGATCGCGCTGATGCCCGCGGGGATCTGGAACGGAACTCTGAGCTTTGGGCTCGTTGCGGTGCCGGTGCGCATGGTGAGTGCAACGCGCGACCTCGACGTGCGCTTCCACCAGGTCGACGCCGAAACCGGTGAGCGCATCCAGATTCACCGTATGTGCGAGGCCGATGGACAGGAGGTGT
This sequence comes from uncultured Actinomycetota bacterium, assembly GCA_963714335.1. Lineage (GTDB taxonomy): Bacteria > Actinomycetota > Thermoleophilia > Solirubrobacterales > Solirubrobacteraceae > Palsa-465. Next base: position 1,626,076 of record CAVQNW010000002.1, on the reverse strand, counting down.
CCTGGGAGGACATCGGCCGCGGCTACGACCTCGACGGCCAGCTCGTGACACTCACCGATGCGGAGCTGGAGGCGGCTGCGCCTGAGCGCACACATACGATCGAGATCGAGGAGTTCGTCGACCTGGATTCAATCGATCCGGCGCAGTTCGATCATCCCTACTACCTCGTACCGAGCTCCGACTCCGAGGGCACGACTCGCGCCTACCGGCTTCTGCGCGATGCGATGGCGAGCACCAATCAGGTGGCGATCGGACGCGTGGTGCTGCGATCCAACGAGTACCTCGTGGCGGTGCGCGAGCGCGACGAGCTGCTCATGCTTACGACGATGCTTTTTGGCGATGAGCTGCGCGGCACGGAAGAGATCGATGCGATCCCCACCGGCTCGACTGGCGAGCCCAAGCGGGGCGAGGTGGCCGAGGCAGTGAAGCTGATCGAAGCGATGTCGCGTGACTTCGAGCCTGACAGCTACGAGGACCATTACCGCGCACGACTGCTCCAGCTGGTGGACAACAGGCGCAAGAACAGGAAAGCGCAGCTTCCATCGATCGACGAGCCTCAGGCAGAGCCGGCCCCTGACCTGATGGCCGCGCTCAAGGCAAGCCTGGAGCGCGTGCGCCAAACTCCGTAGTCGATGGCCGTGTCGGTGGTTGTGATGATGGGCGTCGCAGGCGCCGGGAAGTCGACTGTCGCCAGGCGGCTGGCGGACGAGCTCGGCTGGGATTTCGCCGACGGCGACGAATTCCACCCCGCCCCCAACGTCAGCAAGATGGCCGCGGGTGAACCGCTGACTGACAGCGACCGCCTGGTCTGGCTCGACGACATTGCCCGCTGGATCGACGACGAGATAGGGGCGGGTCGATGCGGCGTGATCGCCTGCTCGGCGCTCAAGCGCGCCTACCGGGATACGTTGCGTAGACCGGAGGTGCTGTTCGTCTATCTCTGCGTTCCGCGTAGCGTGCTGGAACGGCGACTGACTAACCGCCCCGAGCACTTCATGCCGGCCACGCTGCTCGACTCACAGCTCGCTTCGCTGGAACCACCGACCGGGGATGAGCGCGCGCTGACGGTCAACGCCACCGTCGACCCGCGACGAAATGTCGAGCAGATCAGGATGCGGCTGGAGGCTGATGCTGCCCGCGAACCACCCGCGTGAGCATCTGTGCGGTGGCAGCTCGGCGCTGATGCCCGTGCTCGGCGTCTAGGTGGTACATCAGCGCGGCCCCCATCGCGAGCCCGCCCAGCAGGCGGGTCCTCGACTTGGCGGCGGTGCGCCGGTTTGCCTGGATGATCTTGTTCAGCGAGACGACGGCGGCGTTCAGATCTGAGGACTCGTGCGCCAGCTCACGGCTGGTCTTGACTAGCTCCGCCTTGAGCAGAGCATCCGCGCCCGCGCTCGGCAACAGCTTCGCCTGACGCTTGGCGATCCGGCCCTGTCGCCGGGCCATCGCAGCCTGGCGCTTCATGATCGACCGGGTCAGGTTCTGCATCACGCCGAGCTTCTTCTCGCGAATGCTGAGCTGCGCATCCTTCACGTTGAGCTTGGCTTCCTTGGCCATTCGCGCTCCTGCCGTCTCGACCGCCCCGGCGATCCTGCCGGCGCTCTCCTCGGCGCCGTGCACGAGGGTCTGGGGCATACCGTCGAGGACATGTTTCCCATTCATGATCCGCTCCCCGTTGTGTGCGTTTCGAGTGGTCACACGTAGCTGTTACCGCGGCCAGCTTTGATCCAAACCCTTCCAGAGCTGCGGCTCCTCATAGCCTGCGGCCCAGACCGCCACGCCTGAGAAACCGGCCGCTGCAGCCAGTTTGGCACGCTCGAAATCGGCCGCGGCATTCTCGTACCAAACAGTATGCCTGTGGCCGGCCTCGCGGTAGCTGAACGTCTCCTCCCCGGCGGCGGCATCCCAACGCGTTTGTGCATGCACCTTTGCGGCGAGCGCCGGAGCCTGCCGGGCGAATACCGCGTTTGCGCTGGTGCGCCCGTACCACTCGTATCCGTATGCGGGAACTCCGAGCTCATAGCGACTCGGATCGGCTTGCGATCGTGCGTAAGCAATCACCTGACGGACCCAGGGCAACGGAGCGATCGGACCAGCGGGACCCCCGGGCGAGTGGTCGTCGTAGGCCATGATCTGAACACGGTCGGCCGCAGCCGCGAGCGCCCCATACTGATAGACCCATGTGGCGATGTCCTTGTGGGAATAGGTTGCCTGCGACGTGGTGCGGGCCATAACCGTCACCTGGCAGCTGCGACCGATCGCGTGCAGCGCCTTGCACACCTGAGTAACCAGCACGGGGTACAGCGCAGCGACCTTGTTCGCGGGTCCGGTGAGGTGCTTTGGGTCGTAGGCGAAGCTCTCGAAGTCGAGGTCGATCCCGGCAATCCCGTTGTGGGCCGCGATCGCCACCAGCTCACGAGCGAGCGCTGCCCGACGCGTCTCACTCTCGAGGGTGCGAGCGAAGGCCCCGAGTCCAGCGTCCTCCGTGACCATCGGCACGAGCCGGATGGCGTGTGCGTTCAGGGCGGCGATCACCGACGCAGAGCCGGCACCCGACTCGTCGTGAACGCGCAGATTGTTGGCGATGTCGTACCAGTACGGGCTGGCTGTGCCGATCGCCTCGGCGTTGTCGATCGTCGAGGCGAGCGCCGCCGGCATCTCCCAATACGGCAACCACGCGGTGACGCCGTCTGCTCGTGCCGAAGCCCCAGTCGCGCGGGCCGGCTGCGCTGACCAGCAGCCGGCGGCAACGATCGCCGCTGTCAGCCATGTCTTCAGGCGTAGCGAGTTCACAGCCGTGTCAGACGGTAGAACAGTGACGGCGGGGGCAGTTTCCAGGCAGCTCGCACGGGCAGGTCGATGGCCCTGCCGTCGTAACGGATCCGTACCGTCGCGAGCTGCTCGTCGGGCTCGACCTCATGTACCTTGCCCGCCCTGAGCTGCGGCTCAACGACCACCCTCATCGTAAGCCTCTGACCGGGCACAGCCAGGATCGTCGCGGAGCGTGTGGTGCGCGCCGGTACGCGTGAGGCCCACGCTGCGGTCACGGTCAGCACGCGGCGCCCCGCTGGCACCAGCGCCACCCGGCGCACCTCGGCGCCGGCCGCGGCAGTCAGCTGTTCGGCTGCGTCCAGTGCCGTCTGAAGCGGCTCGACGCCGCCGGCCCCGAGCACGGCGCCGACGATCGTCACGGTCCGCCCGCCGACTCGATGCTTGGCGGCGAACACGAAGTTTCCCCCGGCCGCGCTCATCGAGCCCGTCTTGATCCCGACGATGCCCTCCTGCCCGAGCACGGAGTCGTAGTTCTCGACCGTTCCGGCAACCGGCAGCGTCACCGACGGCATCGCCACGATCTGCCGCAGCACGGGGTTGGCCATCACGGCGGCGCCGACCCGGACCATGTCGGCCGCCGTGCCGACGCTGCCCGGATCGAGGCCGGATGGTCCGACAAGGTGGGTATGACGCAACCCGAGTGCGGCGGCTTCCTCGTTCATGTCCTGCAAAAACGCGGCGCTGTTGCCCGCCGACCAACGTGCCACGATCCGGGCCACGTTGTCCGCGGAGGGGATCAGCATGCCCTCCAGCGCCTGGAGCTCGGTCAGCCGCTCACCGGCTGCCACCTTCAGCACCGATTGCCCCTGCGCAAGGTCCAGGCGGTAAGCGGTCGCATCGGCAGCGGTGAAGTGGATCGTGGGACCGCCCTGGCCGACTCCCAATGGGTGCTGGCGCAACACCACCAGCGCGGTGATCAGCTTCGTCACGCTCGCCAGCGGACGCACGACGTTTGCGCGTTCGCCGCCTAGGCCGGCGACGCCCTCCACGGTCACGGCCGCCGTCGCACCGCTCGGCCAGGGCATCCGGATCGCCCTACCGGGCACCACGGAGATACGGGTCAGGACGACGGCCGCCCTCACTCCGTCGACGCCACGTTCGAGCTGTGCCACCGCGGCCGCGACGAGCAGCACAAGTACGGCAAGCGCAGCGAACAGGCGTCGGTGTCCGCGCGGCCTGACCTGAGTGCGCGGCTCCATCAGCAGGGGCCCAGACATCGCCCCGATTATGGAACAGGCAGATTAATCGGGGCGCCGGGATTTGAACCCGGGACCTCTCGCTCCCAAAGCGAGCGCGCTACCAAGCTGCGCCACGCCCCGCTGCCGGACGCAGAGTCTAGTGGCCCGCCAGCCGCATCCCTGGCACGACGCCAGCCACATCCCTCACGGTTGAAGTCGCTAGCCTGCGGAGCCCATGGCTGAGGTTCAACCACTCCGCGCTTTGCACTACGCCCTCGAAAAGACCGGCGGGCTGCAGCCGGTCGTCGCGCCACCGTATGACGTGATCTACACGGAGGGCCGCACGGCGCTGCTTGCACAGTCCCCGTACAACGTCGTGGCGATTGACCTACCGGTCGCTGAGAACGGCGGCGATCCGTACGAGCACGCCGCTGCAGTACTCGCCGACTGGCGCGCGAAGGGCGCGGTCGTCCAGGACGAACGTCCGGCGATCTGGGCGATCGAGCAGGACTATGTGGGTCCGGATGGGCGCTCACGCACGCGTCGGGGGTTCCTCGCACGCGTGCGGGTGGAGGACTATGGGCCCGGCCGTATTCGCCCCCACGAGCGCACGCACCCGGGGCCTCGAGAGGACCGGCTGCGGCTGACCCGCGCCACCAAGGCCAATCTCTCCCCGATCTTCGCGCTGTTCTCCGACCCTGAACAGCGGGCATGGAGCGCCCTAGAGCCGGCCACCGCGAATCCGCCGTGGGGCACGACCGTCGACCCCGACGGGACGGTGAATCGGGTCTGGCGGGTTGAGGATCCTTCTGCGATCGCCGCCGTGCAGGAGGCAGCCGCGCAAGCGGAACTGCTGATCGCCGACGGCCACCACCGCTACGAGACCGCGCGCGTCTACGCAGAGGAGATCGGAGGCGAGGGGCCACACCGGTATGTGCTGATGTGCCTTGTGGCACTGGAGGACCCCGGGCTCACGGTCTTCCCCACCCACCGGCTGGTGCGTGGGCTTTCAGCCGCGCAATGGGACGCATTGCGTGAGACGATCGAGGCCGACTTCACGATGACTCCCCTGGACAGCACCGGGGAGCTCCCGCCTCCCGAGAACGAGCAGATCGAGCTTGGGTACATCGATGTGCGCGAAAAGCAGCCTTACCGGTTGGTGCTCAAGGACCAGGCGATCGCCGACCGCGCGATGCCCGATCATTCGGAGCCGTACAGACGGCTGGATACGGCTGTGACGGAGGCGCTCCTGTTGAAGGGCACGTTGGGCATGACCGACGAGCAGATCGACCATCTGGAGGGCCTCGGTTACGCCCGCGACGATGCCCAGGCGATCGAGCTCGTGCTCAACGGGGAGTACGACGCGGCATTCTTCATGGCGCCCACCCCGGTGCATCGCGTCCAGGACGTGGCGAGCTCCGGGGAGAGCATGCCGCCAAAATCAACCTACTTCTTCCCGAAAGTGCCGACGGGCCTACTGTTCAATCCACTCACGACATGAGTCGAAACGACGCCCTGCGCCAGACGCTTCGGGAAGTGCTGCTCCCCTCCGAGCAGGCCTCCGCGATCGAGGTGCGCGCGTCGGTACAGGCCGCGGTGCTCGTGCCGCTGCACCTCAAGCGCGGTGTTCTGCACGCGGTGTTCACAGAGCGCCACCACGACCTTCCCCGCCACGCGGGCGAGATTTCGTTTCCCGGCGGCCGGCGTGACCCGGGGGACGCCGATCTGGTCGCGACAGCGCTGCGCGAGACCCACGAGGAGGTCGGCCTGCCGCCCGAGTCGGTAGAGGTCCTGGGCGCGCTCGAACCGATCCCTACCGTCGTCACCGGCTACGCGATTTACCCGTTCGTGGGGATCGTCCCGGGCGGCTTCCGGTGGAGGCCCAGCGACAGCGAGGTGGCGGCAGTCATCGACCTGCCGCTGCCGGCGGTGGCTGCGGGATACGGCCGGCGCCGGTTGGTTCGCCGTGGAGCGGCGATCCGCACGGACACCTACGTGGCAGAGGGTCACATGATCTGGGGCGCGACCGCCCGCATCGTCTCCGACCTGCTCGACCGCGCAGGTGGCCTGATCCCCGAAGCCTCGGCTGTGGATCACGCGGCCGGGGCCTCAGCTGCGTGAGTTGCGGATGCGTGCCGCGGTACTCGTATCCCCCCGGGAGCCGCTCGAAGTCCGTGAGCTGCCCGATCCGGTGGCTGGGCCGGGCGAGGTAGCCCTCACCGTCAGAGCCTGTGCTGTGTGCCGGACCGACCTGCACCTGCGCGACGCTGAGATCGAGGCGCCGCGGTTGCCGGTCGTGCTCGGGCACCAGATAGTCGGCATCAGCGACGACGGGCGACGCCTCGGCGTGCCCTGGCTCGGCTGGACCTGCGGGGTGTGCGTGTTCTGCCGCTCCGGGCGCGAGAACCTCTGCATACGAGCGCGCTTCACCGGCCGCGACATCGACGGCGGCTTTGCGCAGCGGACCGTGGCGGACGCCCGCTACTGCTTCGAGCTACCCGACGAGATGAGCGACGAGCAGGCGGCCCCACTGCTGTGCGGCGGACTGATCGGCTACCGGGCGCTGACCTTCACCAGCGACGCCCGCCGTCTGGGCCTGTACGGCTTCGGCTCGGCCGCCCACCAGATCTGCCAGGTTGCCGTCCATCAGGGCCGCGAGGTGTTCGCCTTTGTCCGTCCCGGAGACGAGGCGGGCGCCGCCTTCGCGCGCGCGCTTGGCGCAGCCTGGGCAGGCGCCAGCACCGAGCAACCGCCGGAGCGCCTCGACGCCGCGATCATCTTTGCCTCGGACGGGAGCCTGGTCCCGTTGGCACTGCGCGCTTTGGACCGCGGTGGCGTCGTCGTCTGCGCAGGCATTCACATGTCCCAGATCCCTGCCTTCTCCTATGACGACCTGTGGGAGGAACGCAGCATCCGCTCGGTCGCGAACCTGACCAGGCGTGACGCCGAGGAGTTTCTGGCGCTGGCGCCTCAGGTTCCGGTGCGAACGACCGTTACGACCTACCCGCTCGCCGAGGCTGAGCTGGCGCTGGCCGATCTGCGTGCCGGGCGCTTCGAGGGCTCGGCAGTCGTGATTCCGTAGGCCCGGCAATCGCGATTCCGTAGGCCCGGCAATCGCGATTCCGTAGGCCCGGCACTCGCGATTCCGTAGGCCCGGCACTCGCGATTCCGTAGGCCCGTGAGTCAGTCCCCGCCGAACTCACGCTCGGCGTCGGCCACGGAGCGCTCCGGCAACCCGCGAGCGCGCCGGCGCGCGTTTGTCGCTTCGAGCATCTCGTGCAGGTCCTGCTCGTCCCGACGGGCGGCCTCTGAGGCTGACGCCCGACTGTGGTGGCGTCGCGCACCGAACTCACCCAGGCGCTTGCCGGCGCTCGCTCGGGCAGCAAGGCAACAGGCGAGGACGGCGGCAGCGACGACGACGAGCACGGCGATCGCAAACCCATCCACGCGCCCGAGCCTAATGTTGTCCTAGAGGCTGCCGCCGCCGGTTGTCGAGGTCGACGCAGGCGGCGTGGTATTGGTCGTTGGGCTCGTGCTGCTGCCGGTGCTGGTGTTGGTGTTGCCCCCACCGGTCAGGGAGGATCCACCGGTGGTGGATGTATCGCTGGAAGCCGGATTGGACGTGCCGCCGCCGGTTGGAGCCGTGCCGCCGTCTGAGCTCGTGTTCGAGCTGGAGCTCGAGTTGCCGCCGGTTGCCGTGCTCGAGCTGGAATTGGTGCCCCCGCTCGAGTTGTCGGACGACGACTTGTTCGCGCCGGTGCTGGCAGCCGTGTGCGTCGTCGGGCTGGCTGCGCTGGTGGTCGGCACCACGAGCGGCGGCGCGCCGGTCGTGTCATCGTTGCCGTTACCGCTGCCGCCACACGCGGCGAGCGCGATCGCGGCAAGCGCTGCGGCAGCGCCCGCCACGAGGGCGCGATAGCTACGGCTGCGGCTCCAGTAGTGCAAGTGTCCCTCGCTGGACACGCCGACTAGTCGGCGATGGAGTCCATTCGCTGCCCGCACCATGGGCAGTCCAGGAGATCGCGCTGAGCCAGCTGATCGCAGTGGTTGCAGAAGCGTAGGTTCTCGATCGCCCATGGAAGCTCCGAGGCGGTCGGCGCCAGCGGCAGGAGCTCGGCCACCGGTTCAAGCCTTTCACCGGTTTCACGGTCCAGGTAGACCTTCTCCGGATCGACGACCACGATGACCTCGCGACCGGTCGACGGTGTGCGCATGCGGTATTTCTGGAATGTCCTCATTCAGACTCTCGCAGGTGCCCTAGTGGTGGTGCTCTTCGGGCAGCTCTTCGATGTCGCGCCGGACGTCGCGAATCCAGAGGCCAACCGCGACGACGGTGATGGTGAAGCCGAGCGCCGACCAGACCCACCAAATCGTTGTACCGATCACAAGCAGCGTCACGCCGATCGCGACGATCAGCGGCAGCGGCGATCCACCTGGCAGGTGGATGGCTTCGCCCGCGGGCGGCACCGCGTCCGTCTGAGCGACGACCTCGTGTGCCTCGGCCGGATCCGCGGTACTCAAGCCATGGCCGGTCGTACTCATGACTTCAGGTAAATCGCGGCGACCACGAATGTTGCGCCGAACATGAACGCGCAGATGGCCCCTGCGATCAGGCCGGCGCGGAGATTCTTGCGGGCGAGCTTCTTGTCCATCCCTGCGAATCCTACCTGGTTTTGGTCGAAGCGAGCGCCATGGGAGGGTGGGCCCAGACCGTGCTCAGAGCTTGACGTCGGCGACCATCGCGCCGAACAACAGCGCCAGATAGGCCAGCGAGTACAGGTACAACCGCAGCGCGCTGCGCCGGTCCTGGCGGCGGTACAGCAGGGCGGCGAGCCAGACGAAGGCAACTCCGAGCAGTACCGAGGCGGTCAGGTAGATGACGCCGAACGCGCCCGCGCAGAACGGCAGCTGGGTGACGGCGTAGAGCAACAGCGAATACAGAAGGATCTGTTGGCGGGTCATCGCCTCGCCGCGCACGACGGGGAGCATCGGAACACCCACCTTCGCGTACTCATCCTTCATCAGCAGACTCAGCGCCCAGAAGTGCGGGGGCGTCCAGTAGAAGACGATTGCGAACAGATAGACGGCCGTCCACGAGAGCGATCCCCGGGTCGCGGCCCATCCGACCATTGGCGGGATTGCTCCGGCGGCTCCGCCGATCACGATGTTGTGCCAGGTGCGCCGCTTCAGCCAGATCGTGTAGATCCCGACGTATCCAACGAATCCGGCAAGCGCAAGTGACGCGGCGAGCACGTTCAGCGTCAGCGACATCAGGATGAACGACCCGAGCGCCAGGCTGCAGCCATATATCAGGGCCGACCGCGGGGCCACACGACCAGCTGGGATCGGCCTGGAGGCGGTCCGCGTCATCTTGGCGTCGATGTCGCGGTCGTACCAGTGGTTGACGGCCCCGGCGCCACCGGCTGACATGTAACCGCCCACGCACGCGAGCGCGATCGTCGAGACCTTGGGGTTGCCGGCGATCTCCATCGTCGTGACCGTCGTGAACAGCAGCAGCGACTGGACCTTCGGCTTGGTCAGCTCGACGTAGTCCGAGACGACCTGGCGGACGCGCGAACCCGCGCCCGCAGGCTCGGCCGCGCTGTAGGAAGACGTACTCACAGCGACGTCAGATTATCCGCACCGACATCAAGCGTGCGTTAGCAGCAGCGCAGCGAGCACCAGCGTCTAAACGCGAGCAAACTGCTCGGAGCCGCCGGTTTTCTGGAGTCTGCCGGTCTGAGCCTCGACCTCGAGGCGGATGTCGCGCATCGGTTCGACGGAGCGCACGCGCGGCACGGAGTCGAAGTTGTTGGCCGGGGGCGGCGAGGTGGTGAACCACTCCAGCGTGTTGGCCTTCCACGGATCCGGTCCGGCGATCTTGCCGTGCTTGTAGCTCCTGACGAAGTTGTACATCGACATCAGCAGGCCGAGAGCAAGGATGTAGGAGCCGATCGACGAGATCAGGTTGTAGGTCGACCAGCCCATGTCCGGCTGGTAGGTGTAGATCCGCCGCGGCATGCCGGAGAGACCAAGCGCATGCTGAACGAAGAAGGTCGCGTTGAAGCCGACGAAGGTGACCCAGAACGAGAGCTTGCCGAGGCGCTCGTCAGCGAGACGCCCGGTTATCTTCGGGTACCAGTAGTAGGTGCCGGCCATGATCGCGAACACCGCTCCGCCCATCAGCACGTAGTGGAAGTGGGCGACGACGAAGTAGGTGTCGTTGAGCTGCCAGTCGACCGGGAAGGTGGCCAGGAAGATGCCTGTGATGCCGCCGATGAGGAAGACGATCAGGAAACCGATCGCCCACATCATCGACGCGGTCATGACCAGCGAGCCACGCCACAGGGTCGCTGTCCAGTTGAAGATCTTGACACCCGTCGGGATACCGATCAGGAACGAGCTCAACATGAAAAAGCCGAGCACAACCAGCGGCATCGGCGCCGTGAACAGGTGGTGGGCCCACACGAGCGTTGACAGGAACGCGATCACGATCGTGGAGGCCGCGATCGCCTTGTAGCCGAAGATCGGCTTACGCGCGAACACCGGAAGGACCTCAGAGATCATGCCGAAGCCAGGCAGGATCATGATGTACACCTCAGGGTGGCCGAAGAACCAGAACAGGTTCTGCCAGAGCACCGGCGACCCGTGGTTGGTCGGGTTGAACCAGTGCGTCCCAAAGTGGCGGTCGGTCAGCAGCATCGTGACCGCTGCCGCGACGACCGGCAGCGCGATGATCAGCAGCACCGCGTAGATCAGGATCGACCAGATGAACAGCGGCAGGCGTCCCCACGTCATGCCGGGCGCGCGCATGTTCACGATCGTCACGTAGAAGTTGATGGCGCCGACCAGCGAGGAGATGCCGGTGAGGTGGATCAGGAAGATCCAGGCGTCCTGGCCACCGCTGGGTGAATACTGGATGCTCGAGAGCGGCGGATAGCTCCACCAGCCGGCTTCGGGCGGGTGCCAGAAGAGTGACGCGTAGAACACGATCCCGCCCATCAGCAGCAACCAGAACGAGAGCGCGTTGAGCCGCGGGAAGGCCATGTCGCGCGCGCCGATCATCAGCGGCACGAAGTAGTTGCCGAACCCGGCCATGACGGGCACTACGAACAGGAAGATCATCGTCGTGCCGTGCAGCGTCAGCAGCTGGTTGTAGTGCTCGCCGCTGATCAGCGTGTTGTTCGGGACCGCCAGCTGCGAGCGCATCAGCAGCGCCTCAACGCCGCCCAGGCAGAAGAACACGAACGTCAGGACCAGATACATGATCCCGATCTTCTTGTGGTCGGTCGTCAGCACCCAGTCCAGCCACAGCCGGGTCTTGCGCGGCTTCTGGACCTCATGAACGAGGATCTGGGGTACCGGACGGGAGGCGTAATCGGTAGTGCTCATGGCCCTGGAAGTCGCTCGCTGGTTAGAAGATGCCGCTCGAGGTCAGGATGCCCTGCTTGACCAGGTACTGGCGGATCTGGGAGACCTGGTCGTTCTGCTCGTTGATGAGTTTGTACTGCTGACTGAGCCACGCCGTGTACTGGTGCGGTGTCACGACCTTGACGAGCGCGGTCATGTAGGCGTGTTGGCGGCCACACAACTGCGCGCACTGACCGTGGTAGAGCTCGCCTGAGTGCAACGCCTTGAACCAGGTGTAGGTGGTGAAGCCGGGGACCGCGTCGACCTTACCGCCAAGTGCGGGGATCCACCAGGCGTGGATCACGTCGCTTGACTGGATCAGCAGGTTGACGGTGACCCCGGCGGGAACCACCATCTCCTGATACGAGTACGGAAGTTTGTCCTGCCAGGCATGCTTGTTGCAGTCGGTGCCGTAGGTGTAGCGCCAGATGAACTGGCGGCCGGTGACGCAGATCGTGAGCTTCTGCCCGTTGGGTGGGTTGGGTGCCGTCAACGAGGCCGACAGCACTGCGCTGGCGGCGCTCGCATCCGAGTTCGGCGGGTTCACGATCGAGGGGAGCTTGATGAACGTGACCGTCGCGATGATCACGAGGATCACGACGGCAGTGGCCGTCAGGGTCAGCTCGAGGCGGGTGTTGCCGTGGATCTGTAGAGCCACCGGATTCTTGCTCGCCCGGAACTTCCAGACCGAGTAGAGGATGAAGCCCAACACCCCCAGGAAGACGATCACGGCCAGCACCAGGATGATGTCGTAGAGCGTCGCGATGCTCGTCGCGTTTGGCGAGGCGCCGCTCTTCAGGGTGCAACAGGCTGCACTGGCGTTCTGGGCGAGTGCCAGATAGGAGCCGACCGCAATTGGTCCGAACAGTGCCAGCCACCTGGCGCCCGAGCGCCGTATGACGCCGAGGAGAGAGCGAACGAAAATCACAGCGCGCCGCATCTTATAGAGCCCAAAGGAAACTTGGTCGCGCCAGCAAGTACGCGACCCCCTTTTCTATACTCCCCGCGCTTGCGACTGTCGAGGGCCATCCGAGGTACGGCGTGGGCGCTCGTGGCCGCGGGTGCCGCTGCGCCCCTACTCCGGCGCAGGCTCGATCTTCCCAGGGCACCGGTGCTTGCGGCTGCTGCGATCGCTCCTGCCGCCCTGTCAGTGGCCGCACCCAAGGGCCGCCTGCGTGACGTTGCCGCCTGTTCACTGCAGATGTGGGCGTACCTAGCTGCCTACGAGATGCCCAACGACGATCCGCAGGCGCTGCGCGAGCGCGTGCACGTCAAGTATCCGATCCAGATCGATCGCGTCATCGGACTCGGCAAGATCCCCACGGAGCGACTGCAGCGGGCCTTCTCCCGCGAGGGTGAGATCAACCGCTTCGAGCGCGTGCTCGTCTGGTCGCACTGGGCCTGGTTCGCCGTGCCTCACCTCGCGGTCGCCTATGTGGCCCTGCGCCGCCCGAAGGAGCTCGGGACGGCGGCGGCCCGAATGTACGCGGTCTTTGACCTCGGCGCCGTGATCTATTGGACGCTTCCGACGGCGCCGCCGTGGTGGGCCGCGGCGCACGGCTATATCGAGGAGCTCGACGGCCACGTCGAGGTTGGTGAATACGGGCACCGCTACGACGGCACCGACCTGCCGCTGCCGGTGCGACGGATGATGCTCGAGTACGGCGAGCGGTTCTGGGGGCGCCGCTGGAACGACCTTTACGATTTCTTGGGAGGGAATCCGCTAGCCGCCATGCCGTCCCTGCACTTCGCCACTTCGCTGATGGCTGCCCACCTGGTCTCCGAGGTCGACCCGGTTGCCGGCGCGATCGGCTGGACATACGCGGGAACGCTTGCGTTGGCACTCGTCTACCTCGGTGAGCACTACGCGGTCGACGTGATCGTCGGAGGTGCGCTCGCCGAAGCGGTGCATCGCAGCGCCGGCCCTGTCACACCCGCCGTCCACGTGCTCACGGGCGTGCTGCGACGGCTGCGTGAACTGGCTGAGGACGGCTGATCTGCCGGCATGGCCGAACGGTCCGAGACCCAGCTTGTGCCGCCGGCTGCCGGTCCGCTGACCGGCAGCGGCACTGAAGCGGACCGGGGGCAAGTCTCCCGCGCTGGACGCGAGCGGCGTGAATCCAGCGCGGCAGAGCAGATGCCGCGTGTGGTGGTCACCCGTGGGCGCGTGATCGCATCGCTCGTGTTCGTGGTGGGGATCGTCGCGTTCCTCTACCTGGGCCTGCCGAAGCTGGTCGGCTTCGGCGCCAGCATCAAGCGGCTGCGCGAAGGCAACGCATGGTGGCTTGCGGGCGCCGCGCTGCTCGAAGTCCTGTCTTTCTGCGGCTACATCGTGCTGTTCCGAGCGGTCTTTGTTCACCGCAGCTCGCGGATCGACTGGAAGGCGAGCTACCAGATCACCATGGCCGGGCTCGTGGCAACCCGTCTGTTCGCGGCTGCCGGAGCCGGCGGCATCGCGCTGACGGCATGGGCGCTGCGCCGCTCGGGTATGGAGCGCCGCCTGGTGGCCTCGAGAATGGTGACGTTCATGGCGCTGCTGTACGGCGTCTACATGAGCGCGCTGGTGATCAACGGTGTCGGTCTGTACTTCCATCTCTGGCCGGGCCCCGCGCCGTTCGCGATCACGATCATCCCCGCGATCTTCGGCGCAGTGGTGATAGCCGTGTTCTTGTCGATGGCGCTCGTTCCCGGCGACTTCGACCGCCTGATGGCGGCCAGGGGCGACGGTGACGGCCTGCTCGACCGTGCCGCAAGACGGCTCGCGACGGTCCCAAGCGCGGCGGCGACAGGAGTCCGCACAGCGATCGCGCTCGCACGGGCGCGTGAACCGGGGCTGCTCGGTGCAGTTGCCTGGTGGGCGTTCGACATCGCCACGCTGTGGGCATGCTTCCACGCCTTCGGTTACGCGCCGTACGTGAGCGTGATCGTGATGGCCTACTTCGTCGGCTGGATCGCCAACACGCTTCCACTTCCGGGCGGGATCGGCGGAGTCGAGGGCGGGATGATCGGTGCTTTCACCGCCTTCGGCGTGAACGTCCAGGCTGCCGTCGTCGCCGTTCTGGCCTACCGCGCTTTCTCGTTCTGGCTACCGACGCTACCTGGCGGCGTCGCTTACTTCCAGCTCCGCCGCACGGTGCGGGGCTGGGAGGCGCACGACACGAAGACCACCGCGGTCTTGACGCCGGCCGCCGCGACCACCTGAAATCAACCCGGCGCGGCCGAACCTATACTTAGTGAAGTGACTGAGCAACCTTATGAAAACGTCGTCGTCGTCGGCAGTGGACCGGCCGGATACACGGCCGCGCTGTACGCGGCGCGTGCGAACCTCAACCCACTCGTGATCGAGGGCTTTGCCTGGGGCGGGCTGCTCCAGCAGACCACCGACGTCGAGAACTTCCCCGGATTCCCGCAGGGGATCATGGGACCGGAGCTGATGCAGCAGATGCGCGATCAGGCCGAGCGCTTCGGCGCGCGCCTGGAGACCGACGAGGCCACAGCTGTCGAGCTTTCGAGCGATGGCGGCCTGCACAAGGTGTTCGTCGGTGACGACGTCCACCTGACGCGCAGCGTCATCCTGGCGATGGGCGCGAAGCACCGCAAGCTAGGCGTGCAGGGTGAGGAGCTGCTCGCCGGCCGCGGGGTCAGCTATTGCGCGACCTGCGATGCCGCGTTCTTCCGCGACGTACCGACGGTGATCGTGGGCGGCGGCGACTCGGCGATGGAGGAGGCGATGTTCCTCTCCAAGTTCGCGTCGAAGGTCGTCGTGATCCACCGCCGCGACGACTTCCGCGCCTCCAACATCATGCTCGAGCGCGCCCGGCAGATCCCGAATATCGAGTTCCTGACGCCCTACACGATCGATGAGTTCAACGGCGTCGAGGGTGGGTCGCTGAGCTCAGCCAGATTGCTGAACACCGTTGACGGCTCCACGCGTGAGATCGAGATCGGAGGCGCGTTCATCGCCGTCGGCCACGATCCGCAGTCCCAGCTCGTCGCCGGACAGGTCGACCTCGACCCCAACGGCTACGTGGTCACTCAGGACCGCGGGACCCGCACCAACCTTCCCGGCGTATTCGCCGCCGGGGATCTGGTCGACCACACCTACCGCCAGGCGATCACGGCCGCCGGCACAGGCTGCCAGGCGGCGCTCGACGCCGAGTGGTACCTGCGCGACACCCCGGCGCCCGCAGGCGGCCCGGGCGACGTGGTCAGCGCCGGGGCATAGCCGCGGCGCTGGACTGGCGGCGCGAGCTTCGTCAGCGTTAGCGCTTGATGATGCGCACGCCGGCGGCGCGGATGGCCGCGAGGCGCTTACGAACCTGGCTGGTGAAGCCGGCCGGCGTCGTGATCTCGAGCGCCGAGTACTCGATGCGGGTGCCCGGGTACGAGCAGCCGTAGGTCGACAACTCGCCGACGACGATCTGCGCGAGGTTGGCGCCGCCGGTCGTGTCGCAGCTGGTCGCACCACTCGTCGTCTTCATGTTCGCCCGGCCCTGCATGTAGGCGAACTTGGTGGTGGGTAGCTCGAACGACAGCACCGGCGCCCATGTTGGCACGGTGAGCGCCAGCATCTCGCCACGCACCACGGGCAGTGGCGTCACAAGCGGGAACTCCGCGACCTTGCCCAGTTCCGGGCGCAACTTGACGATCGTTGACTCCGCCGCCACACGGTAGGTCGGACTGCTGGGCGTTCCGGTTGCCCGCAGCACTGTGAGCTGTGCCTCAGGCGGGCCACCGTAATCCTTGTCGAGAGCGGTCAACACCTTTGGCGTGATCAGGCCGGTGCCCGCCAGGCCGAGCGTGAACGCCGAGATCACTCCGGACTGCTTGATCGTGTCCGGATTGGTGACGGCGTCGCGCAACGTCTCGTACGCCGTCACCTGCGTCAGAACGATCTTGCACGCTGAGCCCTGCGCGTTGGCCGGGCAGGTCGGCGAGATCACTGGACTGGCGGTCACTCCGATCTGCAGGTCAGCAGCGGAGGCGGTGGCGGGCACGAGAACAGCGGCCATCAGGATGGCCGCCGCGGCCGAAACAGCTCTCTTCATATGCCCATTGAACACGAGTCTCGTGGGTAAGTTGCGTGAAATGTTGCAGCGCAAACCGTCGCCTAACGCGATCGCCGGCAAAGTTACATAACGCAGGCGCGATTTGCCGGTCTCAGCAGGCTCGGCGCGGAGATGCCGGATCAACCGAGCAGGGTGGCGCTCCGACGGCGCCGGTCAGACGTCAGATCTTGATGACGTTGACGGCCTTGGGCCCCTTGGGCCCGGCCTCTTCCTCGTAGGAGACCTTCGCGCCCTCGGCCAGCGACTTGTAGCCGTCACCGCCTATACCGCTGTAATGGACGAATAGGTCACGGCCTCCGTCGTCGGGCGTAATGAAGCCGAAGCCCTTGTCGTCGCTGAACCATTTGACGGTTCCAGTTGCCATGTGATGAATCCCCTTCGGCGCTGCTGGCGATAGGCGCCGGATGCCCCTCTGGCTCCCGGCAAATCATGTGAAACCGTATCAAGGCTTTATGTTGGCCTACGACAGACGTTTAGAAAGCTCAGCTCAGCTCAGCTCTTTGGCGACTGCCGCAATCTCGTCGAGGTCGCCGGGCGTCGGCGTCCAGGGCAGCCTCAGCGGGTCACCTTCATAGCGTGGGATCACGTGGATGTGGAAGTGGAAGACCGTCTGCCACGCCCGCGCCCCACAGCTGTTGAGCAGGTTCACGCCCGCGGCGCCGAGGCGGTCGCGCGCACGCAGCGCCTGGCGCTGCGCCGCTGCGCCGACGACGGCCAGCTGATCGGACTCGATCTCCCAGAGATCGGTGACGTGCCGCTTCGGGATCGCCAGGGCATGGCCGCGAGTGGCCGGGGCGATGTCCATGAAGGTGAGCGTCTGCTCGTCCTCGTCCACCACGAACGCCGGTAGCTCTCCGGCCACGATCTTGCAGAAGATGCAGTCCTCGGGCATCGGAGCGGCAGACTAGCGATCGCTGCTGCCACGGGGCGCCGGCGCGGTCCGCGGGGCGGATTCCGATTCGTGGGCGAGCCAATCGCGAGCGTGCGTGAGCACCTGCTGTTCGCTCTCGATCTCTCCCGCGTATGAGGCCTCCGTCAGCTCTGCGAGCAGCCGTCCCAGCTGCGGCCCGGGAAAGATGTCCAGTGCCTGAGCCAGCTCGTCACCAGCGATCGGCGGACGCGGGCGCTGCCGGCGCCACGCGAGTGCGTCGCCGAGTATCTCCTGGGACAGGTCGAGGTGAAGCGCAACCGCCCGGTCGGCGTTGCGACCGAGCGTGGCCAGCCGGTCGGCGACGCTGAGCACGGTGACGTCCACCTCAACCGGCTCGCAGGTCGCGAGGTAGCGGTAGACGGTGCGCGGCGACAGCGGTTGTTCGTGCACAAGGAAGCCGAGGCGCAGGTGATGACGGGCCAGCGCCGCGACATGCGCGATCAGACGCTCGCTGGCGCGCAGTCGCGTGAGGATCCGGGTCGCCATCTCCGCTCCCCTCACGTCGTGCTCGAAGAAGGTCGGGCGGCCCTCGGGGCCGATCGCGCGGGTGAGTGGTTTGGCGATGTCATGCACGAGCGCGCCGAAGCGCAGCGCCTGGCCGCGCGTGAGTTCGTTGGCCAGCGGCTCGTCGAGGACCTGCCGCAGACTGGGCCCGAGTTCGCCGAACGTCGCGCCGGGATCGTTCGCAATGTCGATCGTCGCCTGGAGCGTCGCCAGCGTGTGCTGATAGACGTCGAGGTGGTGGTAGTCGCTCTGCTCGAGTCCGCGCAGCGCGTCCAGCTCGGGTAACACGGCGGCGGTCGCACCGACGCTGTGCGCCAGCTCGATCCCCGCCACCGCACGGTCACTGGCGATCGTGAGACGCAGCTCCGCGAACACACGCTCGGCGGCAACGTCGGACAGCCCAGGCGCTGACGCTGACGCCAGCCGCAGCGTCTCCTGCTCCGGCGCGAATCCGAGCTCGGCCGCCATGCGCGCCAGACGCATAACCCGCAGCGGGTCGGAGCTGAAGGACTCCGGTGAGGCGCTGCGCAGCAGCTGCGCCTCCAGGTCGGCCACGCCGCCGCACGGATCGATCAGGTCACCGCCCCCGGGCAGCAGCTCTCTGGCGATGGCGTTGATCGTGAGGTCGCGCCGACGCAGGTCGTGATCGAGCGTCTCCCCCATCAGCGGCGTCAGATCCACCTGCCAGTCCTGCTCGTGCGAGCGCACGCGCCAGGCGCCGAACTGCTCAGAGAGTTGGAATGCGTGGCCACCGGCCTGGCGGGCAAATTCTCGCGACAGCCCGCGGACGTCGCCCTCCACGGCCAGATCGAAGTCTGTGGTTTGGCGGCCGAGCAGAGCGTCGCGGACGGCGCCGCCGACGAGCCAGGCGCGACCGTGCCGGGGAGCGATCTCTGCGAGCGCGGCCAGCGGGCCGCGCTCACCGGAGGCCGCCTCGCTCACACCGGTCTCCCATCTCGGTGATACACCCGCAGCACGCGCTTGGAGATCCAGCAGAGGACCTCATTGCTGATCGTGTTGGCTCGCCGGGCGACCTCCTCGGCCGTCTGGCGCTGGTCGCCGTCGACGCCGATCAGGGTGGCGCGATCGCCTACAACGGCGAGCGGTTCGGGTCCGACGTCGACGGTGATGTTGTCCATGCTGACCATCCCGCGCAGCGGGTAACGACGGCCGCCGACGAGGACGTCGCAATTGTTCGCGAGCGCGCGCACGACACCGTCTGCGTAGCCGATCGGCAGCGTCGCTATGTGGCTGTCTCGCTCGGCAACGAAGCGGCGGCTGTAGCCAATGCTCTGACCGGGCGCGATCGGCTTGACCGCTGCAACGTAGCTGCGCAGCGCCAGCGCCGGCTCGAGGCCGTGGTCGTCCGGGTCGTTGTTCATCGGGTCGCAGCCGTAGAGCGCGATCCCGGCGCGCACCATGTCGAAGTGACTGTGCGGTACGCGCAGGATCGCCGCGCTGTTGGCGGCGTGCACGGTGATGTCGGTGGTCGCGAGCGCGCGCGCCTCGGCCACGAATGGTCCGAACTCCTCGAGCTGCTGGGCGACGAACTCCTGGTCCCCGTCGGCCGTGGCGAAGTGCGTCATCACGCCAGCCAGACGGAGAGTGGGCCCCGCCGCGAGCACCGCGTGCACGGTGGCGAGTGCCTGATCCAGGTTGCGCGTGCCCAGCCGCCCCATGCCGGTATCGAGCTTGACGTGCACCCCGATCGGGTGCCCCGACTGCTTTGCAAGTAGGCGCAGGCGTTCGACGAAGCCCGGGGCCCAGGCAGTGAGCTCGGCATCAGCGGCCACAGCTTCCGGCAGCTCCTCGTCGCTGATGGCGCCAAGGACAAGAATCGGTGCGTCGAGGCCGGCTCGTCGGAGCTCGCCGGCCTCGCCGGCCGTGACCACCGCCAGGACAGTCGCGCCGCCGCGCAGAGCGGCCCCGGCGACCTGCACCGCGCCATGTCCGTAGCCGTTCGCCTTGACCACTGCGCAAAGCTGCGTGTGCGCCGGAATGTGCCCACGCAGCAGCTCGGCGTTGCGCTCGATCGCTGCCAGGTTCACCTCGGCCACGGCGCGCCGCGCCATCTCAGAGCTCCTCGCCGTCTTGGCGCGGTTGGCTGGCACGGGCTCGCGGCAACGCGGCGATCACGTCGCCGGCGATCACGCCCTCGGAACCGATCTCCTGAGCGGCGATCACGCCCGCTGTCAAATGCGTCCAGACCGCCGAGCAGACCGCGGTGAACGGATCGACCTCCTTCGACAGAAACGCCGCCGTGACGCCCGCAAGGACGTCTCCTGTGCCGGCGGTTGCAAGCGCCGGCGCGCCCCCGGGACTGATCGCCACCCTCCCCTCAGGCTCGGCCACGAGCGTGTCATCGCCCTTCAGCACGACGATCGCGTGCGCGCGAGCCGCGGCCGCGCGCACATGCTCGAGCCGGTGCGCGTCGATCTCGCTACTCGGCAGGCCGAGCAGTCGTCCGAGCTCGCCGGCGTGCGGTGTGAGCACGGTGGGCGCGCTGCGCCCGGTGAGCTGCTCAAGTCCCCCGTCCTCGGCATGTGCGTTCAGTCCGTCGGCGTCGATGACCAGCGGCAGCTTCGCGTGGGCGGCCACGTCGCGCGCAAACTTCTGGGCGGCCGGCAGGCGGCCGAGCCCCGGTCCCAGGACCATCGCCTGGGCCCGAGCGGCACGCTCGACCGCCATACGCGAGCTTCCGCGCTTCGGTCCCGTCTCCGGATCATCGGGCAGCTCGACCGTCATCACCTCGAGCAGCTTTGCGGCGATCGTCGGTGCGACCGACGCCGGCGCCGCGACGGTTACGTAGCCGGCCCCCGCCCGCGCGGCGGCCATCGAGGAGAGCACCGGAGCGCCGGTGAGCCCGCGCGAACCGCCCACCACCAGGACGCTGCCGGCGCTGAACTTGGTCGAGCTGGCTCCGCGCCGCGGGATCTGATTTCGGACGCTGTCGTTGATCAGCCCGATCGCCGGCGTCACCGGCTGTCCAGTGGCGGGGATGCCGATGTCGACCACGTGGACCTCACCACTGTGCTGCTTTCCTGGCGCGATCCAGAGCCCGGGTTTGGCGGCATGGAAGGTCACGGTCACGTCGGCCACGACGGCCTCGGCGCTGATCTCGCCGGTGGAGCCGTCGACTCCGCTGGGGATATCGCAGGCGATCACCCGCAGCCGCGGCGCGACACGCCGAGCGGCGTTGATGGCCGCGATGGCACCGCTGATCGGCTCGCGCGGAGCGCCGGAGAAGCCGGTTCCGAGCAGCGCGTCCACCACGCCGGCGGCTCGCTCGAGCGCGGCCTCCAGATCGGCGGCGCCGTCCGCGCCGACGTCCACGACCGTCACCTCACGGCGGAGCTGGCGCAGCACGCGCGCGGCGACGTGCCCGTCGCCGCCGTTGTTCCCGCGACCACACGCGATCACGATCGGGCCATCGGGAACGAGGTCGGCGCACACGCGCGCCAGCGCGCTTCCCGCACGCTCCATCAGCGTCTCCGCAGGGATACGGTGCTGCCCGATCGCCCACGCATCAAGCGCCCGCTGCTGGGCGGCGTCAGGCAGTGGTGTCAGCCAGGCCGGCAGGTCCATAGGCGCGGTCGAGTCTACTTGCCGGGTTGGCTGCGACTCACGGCGCCACGCGCGTCCAGACGCCGCGAGACCGCCGCGAATTTGCGACTCACGACGCTAACTTCTGGAGGAGCAGGTGGTCGCGCCAGGCGCCGTCCACGAACAGAAGCCCCCTGGCCAGGCCGATCAGCTCGAAGCCGTTGCGGACGAAGGCCTTCCGCGAGCCGAGGTTCGTGGGCTGGATCCCTGCCTGTAGGCGGTGCAGCGCCAGCTGCTCGAACGCAAGCCGGCAGGCGATTGCGATTGCGGTCGTGGCGATCCCGCGACCGCGCACAGCGCGGTCAACCAGCAGGCCGACGTTGGCGCTCTCCTCGGCGCCGCGGACCACCTGGCTCAGGTTGAGGTCGCCGACGACCTCACCGTCGCGGATGATCACGAACGGATAGAGCTCGGCCGGGGCCGACTCGATCCGGTAGCGCAACGAGCGCGCCACGTCGTCGAAGCTGAAATCGTAGGGACGCCGCGAGGCGGCGCTGGCACGAATGTCGTCAGCGTTGGCGACACGCAGCGCCGAGAGCTCGTCGATGTGATCTGAGGAGAGCGTGACGAGCTCGACGCCCTCCATTCCGAGCCTGAGCGAGGGGCGGTTCAAGCGGTTGCCAGGGCTTGCTCGACCACTCGGCAGAGGTCTGCACAGACCGCCTCGGTCTCCTCCTCGCTCGGTGCCTCGACCATCACCCGGATCAGCGGCTCGGTGCCGGACGCCCGCACCAGCACGCGGCCACGGCCCGAGAGCGAGTCGCTCGCTGTCCCGATCGCCTGCTGGACCGGCACAGCCTCCATCGCCGAGACGAGCGCGTCGCGGCTGGTGGCGCGAAGGTTGACCAGGCGCTGCGGCAGCCGTCGCATCGCGTTGTGCGCGCACGGGTCAACGCCCTCGAGCGCCTCGAGCGTGAGCAGCGCACTGGCGATCCCGTCGCCTGAAGGACCGAACCCGAGGTCGATGATGTGCCCTGACTGCTCGCCGCCGAGTCGCCAGCCGCGCCGACGCAGCTCCTCGTTGACGTAGCGGTCGCCGACGGACGTGGTTGCCACCTCGATACCCGCATCCTGCATGGCGGTGTGGAAGCCGTAGTTGGTCATCACCGTGACCGCGACGCCGTCCCCGTCCAGCCGTCCACGGCGCTTGTAATGCACGGCGGCGATCGCGATCAGCTCATCTCCGTCGATTGTGCGGCCGTCGCCGTCGACTGCCAGCACGCGGTCGCCGTCGCCATCGAAAGCAAAGCCGATCGCGTAGTCACCGCCAGACATCCGGTCTGCGAGCTGCTCGATGTGCGTGGAGCCCACGCCGGCGTTGATGTTGCGGCCGTCCGGCGTGTCGGCGATCACGTCGACTTCGGCTCCCAGCCGCCTGAATATCTCCGGTGCAACCCGGTAGGTCGCACCGTTGGCGCAGTCCAGCAGAACGCGTCTGCCGCTCAGATCGAGCCGCGAAAAGCGCGTGTGCAGCTCGCGCAGGTAGTCCTCGAGTGCTCCGTGGAGCTCGCGCACGCGACCGATCCGCCCATGACGAGGGCCGAGGTTCAGCATCTGCTGCTCGATCGCGACCTCGGTCTCGTCGGCAAGCTTGAACCCGTCCGCTGCGAAGAACTTTATGCCGTTGTCCTCGTAGGGATTGTGGGAGGCGGAGATCACGGCGGCGAGCTGCAGGCCGTGACGGCGCACGAGCAGCGGCGCCGCCGGCGTTGGCAGCACGCCGCCGAGCAGGACGTCACCGCCGGCAGCGGTGACACCAGCCGCAATCGCGGCTTGGAGCATCTCCCCCGACTCGCGCGTGTCGCGGACGATCAGGACACGCGGATGAGGTTCTTCGCAGAGCTCGACGGTCGCGCGAGACAGCGTGACCGCCAGCTCAGCGGTGAGGAAGTCTCCTGCGCGACCGCGAACACCATCGGTGCCGAACAGCTGGCGCGACATACGGAGGCGTGCGGTTCGCTCCGGGCCGGAGGCCTAGGCGACTAACGCTTGGAGAACTGCGGCCGCTTACGCGCCTTCTTGAGGCCGGCCTTCTTGCGCTCCTTGACGCGCGGATCACGCGTAAGGAAACCGCGACGCTTGAGCTCGCCGCGCAGGTTCGGGTCAGCCTCCAGCAGTGCGCGCGAGATTCCGTGCCGCAGCGCTCCGGCTTGAGCGGAGACGCCGCCGCCATGCATCCTGGCAATGACGTCCATCCGTGCCTCATACCCAACAGCCTCGAGCGGCTGCCGGATGATGCGCTGCAGGGTCTCCCGCGGGAAGAAGTCCTCAAGCGTCTTGCCGTTGATCACGTACGTGCCAGTGCCTGGCTTCAGGATCACACGTGCAACGCCGGTCTTGCGCTTGCCGGTGGCGGTGTAGCGCGCGCCGGCTGCGAGGTTGATGGCGACCTCGGCGATCGGCTGAGCGGCCACCTCGTCGGTGTCCTGCTCGGCTGCGCGAGCGGCGGCTTCCTCGGCCTCGGCCTCGGCAGCGGCGCGGGCCTCGGCGTCGAGAAACTCGCTGCCCTCGGAAACGATGTCCGGGATCAGGTCGGCGCCGGGGATGGCCGGCTTCGGACGCGGCGTCGCGTCCTCCTCGATGTACTCGAGGTCGGCCTCGACGATCTCCGTCGGGTCCTCGACCACAGGCTCAGCGGGCGCCGGCGGGTCGTCGGTATCGCCGGAGGTGCCCACCGCGACCTCGGCGTGACCGTCGCGGACCACTTCCGGTGCGGGCGGGATCTCCGGGGCGATGTACTCGCGGGTCTCTTCGTTCTCGTTCTGCTCGTCGGTCACGACTCGATCTCCATCGGTTGCGGCTGCTGGGCGGCGTGCGGATGATCGGGCCCTGCATAGACCTTCAGCTTGGTTAGCTGCTTGCGCGCGAGGCGGTTGCGGGGAAGCATCCCCTTGACAGCGATCCGGATGACTTCCTCCGGACGGCGCGCCAGCATCTCGGTGAGGGTGCGGGACTTCAATCCGCCGGGGTAACCCGAGTGGCGGTAGTAACGCTTGTCTTCGAGCTTGTTGCCCGTGACCGAAATCTTCTCCGCGTTGATGACCACGACGAAATCGCCGGTATCGATATGCGGGGTGTAGGTCGGCTTGCGCTTGCCGCGCAGCGCGTCGGCGATCTGGGTCGCGAGGCGCCCGAGCGTCAGCCCGGTCGCATCGACGATCAGCCAGTTGCGCTCGCGATCAGTTGGTTTAGCTACGTATGTCTTCATGGCACGCTTTTAGCCGCGCAGGTGTGCGCGGGATTGATCATGGTAGACGATCGATGGCAGCGGCGGATCTGCGCGATGCTGCGTCCTCGGTCGCTCGCGTACTTCCCGGTACGCGCCGCGGCCTGCGTCCTTGCCTCGCTTGATCCGGCGCGGCCATCCCGGTCACAACCGAGGAGACCGCCCTACTCCCATTCGATAGTCCCTGGGGGCTTCGATGTGATATCCAACACGACCCGGCCGACTGGCCGGATCTCGTTGATCATCCTACTAGCGATCTGCTCGAGCAGATCGTATGGAAGCCTTGCCCAGTCGGCGGTCATCGCGTCGTCGGAGGTGACCGCACGGATCGCGATCACATTTCCGTAGGTGCGCTCGTCACCCTGGACGCCGACGGCCCGCACGTCCGGGAGCACGCAGAAGGACTGCCACAGCTCGCGGTAGAGGCCGGCCTTGCGAATCTCGTCCTGGAGGATCGCGTCGGCCTCACGTAGCGTGTCGAGCTTCTCCCTGGTCACCTCGCCGCCGACGACACGGATCGCCAGGCCCGGACCCGGGAAGGGCTGGCGCCAGACCAGACGCTCGGGCATGCCCAGCTCCGCGCCGACCGCCCGCACCTCATCCTTGAACAGCGTGCGCAGCGGCTCCACCAGCTCGAACTCGAGGTCGTCCGGAAGCCCACCGACGTTGTGGTGAGACTTGATCGTGGCGGTGCCGGTTCCGCCTCCGGACTCGATCACGTCGGAGTAGAGCGTGCCCTGCACGAGGAAGCGGATCCCATCGAGCTTCGCCGCCTCCTCCTCGAAGATGCGGATGAACTCTGTCCCGATGATCTTGCGCTTCTGTTCCGGGTCGGTGACGCCCTTCAGCTTCGCGAGGTAGCGCTCCTCGGCATCGACGGCGATCAGCGGAACATGGAAGTGATCGCGGAAGGCGGCGACCACCTGCTCGCCCTCGTTCTTGCGCATCAACCCGTGGTCGACGAACACGCAGGTCAGGCGCTCGCCGATCGCCCGGTGGACGAGCAGCGCGGCAACGCTCGAATCGACGCCCCCGGAGAGGGCACAGAGGGCGCGGCCGTCGCCAACCTGCTCGCGGATACGCTCGATCTGCTCCTCGATCACCGAGCGCGCGCTCCACGTGCCGTCGGCGCCGCAGATGTCATAGAGGAAGTTGCGGAGAACCTGCTGGCCGTAGGGCGTGTGCACGACCTCCGGGTGGAACTGGATCCCATACACCGCACGCTCGGACGACTCGATCGCGGCGACCGGCGACGCGCTCGAGGACGCGAGCGCCGCGAAACCGGGTGGCGCCGCGAACACCGTGTCGCGATGCGACATCCAGCAGGCCTGCTCGGTCGGTGTCTCGGCGAGCAGACGCCCGTGGCTGTGGACCGTGAGCTGCGAACGTCCGTATTCCCCGACCTCGGCCCCCTCGACGTTGCCGCCGAGCTCGCTCGCGATCAGCTGCATGCCGTAACAGATGCCGAGCACCGGGATGCCGAGCTCCAACAGGCCCGGGTCCAGCTTGGGCGCACCATCGGCGTAGACCGACGCTGGGCCGCCCGAGAGGATCAGGCCGATCGGCTTGCGCCGGGCAACCTCTTCGGGACCGACGTGGTAGGGCAGCAGGGTCGAGAAGACGCCGCACTCGCGCACGCGGCGGGCGATCAGCTGGCTGTATTGGCCGCCGTAGTCGAGCACGACGACCTCCTGGGTGGCCACAGCGTCGCCACTGGTCAGCGGACCAGTGGCGACGAGCGAACCGTCAGCCTCAGTCAGCGACACCGACCGTGGCCTTGCCGGAGGCACCCATGCCCACGGCCTGCTCGCGCTGGAGGTGCTTGCCCTCCGTCTGCAGCGACGGAGCGACCATCAGCTCGGCGCGGTTGAACTCCGAGATGTCCTGGTAGCCGCAGGTCGCCATCGAGGTGCGCAGCGCCCCCATCAGGTTGAAGGTGCCGTCGTTCTCGCGAGCGGGGCCCTTCACGATCTCCTCGAGCGTGCCGTTCTGCTTGGTCGCGACACGGGTGCCGCGCGGCAGCGTCGGGTGGAACGTCGCCATGCCCCAGTTGAAGCCGTGACCGGGCGCCTCAGTGGCGCGCGCCAGTGCCGAGCCGAGCATCACCGCGTCGGCGCCACAGGCGATCGCTTTGGCGATGTCACCACCGTTGCGCATGCCACCGTCTGCGATCACGCGCACGTAGTCGCCGGTCTCGAGCATGTGCTGCGAGCGGGCGGCCGCAACATCTGCGATCGCCGTGGCCTGCGGCACACCGAGGCCCAGCACGCCACGAGTGGTGCAGATCGCGCCCGGGCCAACACCCACGAGCACGCCAGCGGCGCCGGTGCGCATCAGGTGCAGACCAGTGTGGTAGGAGGCACAGCCACCGACGATCACCGGGATCGGCGAGAGCTCACGAATGAACTCCTTGAGGTTCAGCGGCGGGCGGCTGGTGTCCTTGGAGACGTGCTCAGCCGATACGACCGTGCCCTGAATCACGAGGACGTCGAGGCCTGCGTCGAGTGCGACCTCGTAGTACTTGCGGACCTGCTGCGGAGTCAGCGAGGCCGCGGCGACGACGCCGTGCGACTTGATCTCCTTTATGCGTTGCGCGATCAGCTCGGGCTTGACCGGCTCGCGGTAGATGTCCTGAAGCTCCCGCGTGGCGATGTCCTTGGAGAACGTCGCGATCCGTGCGAGTTGCTCGTCTGCGTCCTCGTAGCGGCACTGGATGCCCTCGAGGTTGAGGACCGCGAGCCCACCGAGCTTGCCGAGCTGTCCGGCGGTGGTCGGCGAGACCACGCCGTCCAGGGCGGCTGCCAGGAGCGGCAGCTCGAAACGGTATGGACCCAGGGTCCAACTGATGTCGACGTCGTCGGGGTCACGCGTCCTGCGTGACGGCACGATCGCTACGTCGTCAAATCCATAGGCCCGGCGGGCCTTCTTTCCACGGCCAATTTCGACTTCCATCAGCGCATCGTAGAAGGTCGGGAAGATGACAAGGTGAACCCCACTTTTTCGCGAGAAACAGACTCCCGACGGAGTGCACATCGGGGCGTGGAATCCACCTTAGCAGCGGGTGGATTGGCGCCTCGTGAGGGCTCGCGCGGCGCGATCAGGACACGTTCGCCGGGAGCTTGACCTGCTCTGCGACGACACCCTCCAGGAGGCGCTCGACAGTGGCCGGGTCGAGGATCCCGGCGCCGACATGCTGCGTCGACTCGGCCCCGCAGGCCACGCCAAAGCGCAAGCACTCGATCGGCGACTTGCCCTGGTAGCGAGCGGCGACGTAACCGGCGAGGAAGGCGTCCCCCGAGCCGATCGGTGATGTCGCCTCGAGCGGCTCGATCGTGACGCGATAAAGCGTGTGACCAGCGTCCTCACGCACGTATGCGTAGCAGCCGTCGGGGACCGTCATGATCGCCTCCTCCGGTCCCTGGCGGGTGATCTCGACGACGGCGCGGGCGCGATCGTCGATCCCGCCGAACTCGTGCCCGGCCAGTTCCTCAGCCTCGAGTTCGTTGGGAGAGACGACATCGGGCTCGGCGCGCACCGCCAGTTTCAGCGGTTCGCCGTCGGTGTCGACCACCGTCAGCACACCGAGCTTGCGCACCGAGCGGATCAGCTTGGCGTAGGTTTCCGGCTCGAGGCCGCGCGGCAGGCTACCGGCGAATACGCAGATGCTCGCGCCGCGGGCGAGGTACAGGAGCTTCTGCTCCAGCAGCTCGAGCTCGTGCTCGGTAACGGACGGGCCGCGTTCGTTGATCTCTGTGTGAATCCCGGTCGTCGGATCGAGCACCGCCATATTCGTACGCGACTCCTCGCGAATCCGAACGAACGCGCTCAGGATCGACTCGTCGCCGAGTGCCTCGATGATGCGCGTGCCGGTGGCGCCGCCGATGATGCCGGTGGCGATCACCGGTTGCCCAAGCAGCTTCAGGGCCCGCGCCACGTTGACCCCCTTGCCACCGGGCGTGGTGCGCTGGTCGAGGCTGCGATGCCGGCGCCCAGGCGTGAAGCTGGGCACCTCCAACGTCCTGTCCAAGGCGGGATTGAGGGTGACGGTGATGATCATCGCTCGTCCACGGGGGCTGTCAGCAGAACTCGGGGTCGACGCCGCCGCCCGATCTGGACGGCCGCCGCGCCGCCCCCGAGCAGCAGCGCAAGCATGAGCAGAGTAAACGGTCGCTTTATCAGATGCCCCAATTTCGTCAATTCGGACACAGCCGGGAGGCGCCGCGCGAGGATCAACGGGACCTGTACGGATGGTCGTCCCGCGATGTTGACGCGCAGATGCCCGACCACCGTCCCCTTGGCCATCGGCCCCGACAGCTTGCGGAGCTGCCCGACGACGACACGGATCCTGGTGGCTCGCGCGACAACCGTGCGGTAGCCACGCGCGGCGACCACCAGTGCCGGTGCGATCTCATACGGCACCCGCCGCCGAGCCAGGAGTTGACCGGCGCGCACCGGTCGCACGAGCTGGAACTCGGAGAATCCCCAGTCGAGCAGTCTCAGCGCGCTTGCATCGCGCTCGTATTCGCTGGTGGTCCCGAGCACCGAGGCCAGCAACGTGAAACCGTCACGCTGACCCTCGGAAACCAGCACATACCCGGCGGCCGCGGTGTGGCCTGTCTTCACGCCCTTGATCCACGGGACCTTGCCAACGAGGTCGTCGGTGCTGACGATGTGGCGAACGTAGCGGCCGCTGGTCAGGGTCGCCGAGGAGAGCCCGACGGTGTGTCGGAAGAAGGGCCAGTTGCGCATCAGGTAGCCGGCGAGCCGCGCGAGATCGTCGGGGCTCGAGTAGTTGCCGGGCGTGTCGAGCCCGATCGGCGTTGTGTAGTGCGTGTGGTCGAGTCCGAGCGTGCGAGCGTCGGCGTTCATCCAGCCGACGAAGCGCGTCACCGAGCCACGACCGACGTTATAGGCCAGATCCTCGGCGGCGTCATCGGCGCTGGGGAGCAGCAGCGCCAGCAGCAGGTCGTGGACCGTCATCCGCTCACCGGGGACCAGGTCGATCTGCGAGTCCTCGGCGTCCGCGCTCCAGTCGGTCTGCGTGAAGACGGTGTTCAGGTTCCTGACGCGTTGAAGCACGACCAGCGCGGTCATCATCTTCGTCGTCGAGGCGATCGGCAGCCGGCTGTTGCCGTGCAGACTCCAGAGCGGCGTCGCCGATCCAGCGACCATCAGGCTTGCCCCCGTAACGGGCAGGCTCGGAGCCGATAAGTTGGCGGCAGTCCTGGCTGTCGTGGGCTTGTGGTTCTGCGCCGCACTCGCTTGTGCGGCGCAGGCAGCGAACGCCATCAGCAGGACGGCCAGTCTCGTTGCCGCCTTCCTCATCGTCCCTGACGTTATTACGCGATCCGGAAGGTTGCAGCCAGGCGCGTCAGCTGACCAGCGCCCAAGCCTGCTCCCGCAGGCTCTCGGCCTGCCGGCGGGCGGCGGTTGCGGGATCGCCGCCGGTCATCCGGTGCGCCTGCACGAGACCGCGAGACACGGAGATCAGACCGCTGGCGACGCCCCGAGTGAAGACCGGTCCGAGGTCCTCGATGCGCCCACCCTGGGCGCCGACCCCCGGTAGCAGGAACACCGCGTGCGGCATCAGCTCACGCAGGCGCCCAAGGAGGTGGGGAGCGGTTGCGCCGACGACGGCGCCGACGTCGGAGAGGCCGGACTCGCCTATACCGTCGGCTCCGAGGGCGGCGACCATCCCCGCGACGGCGTCGCTCAGCGTGCCATTCCTCAGCTCTCGATCCTGGAGTTCGACGGCGCCGCGATTGGAGTTGCGCACCAGCACAAACAGGCCGGCGCCGGCCTCACGCGCAACCGTGATGAAGGGCTCGAGCGAATCGCTCCCGAGCCACGGGTTGACCGTCATCGCATCCGCGCCGAGACCGGGTATCGAGCCAAACGGGCTTGGCGTCGCGCCAAGGAAGGCCTGGGCATAGGCGCGAGCGGTGACATCGATATCGCCGCGTTTGGCGTCGGCGAGCACCATGAGGCCGGCATCGCGCGCCTGCGCGACCACCTGCTCGAGAGCGCTCCAACCCGGAGCACCGAGCCGCTCGAAGCAGGCCAGCTGGGGCTTCACGGCGACGCAATACTCCGCGACGGCCTCGATCACCAGCCCGCAGTGAGCAGCCACGGCGCGCGCGGCCCGGACGGCGGGTGGGGCGGACGCTGTGTCCACCCCACCCACAAGTTCGAGCGCATGTGGCCACAGAAGCGCGGGGTCGGGATCTAGGCCGAGCACGAGCTGCGACTGTCGGCGCACGACGCGCTCGGCCAATCGGTCCCCGAAGCTTTCCGCGGTTGTCTCCGCGGTCGTCACATGCGAAAACGTAGCCGCTGCGCGGCCTAGTTGACCGCCTTCTTGAGAGCGGCGCCAGCGCTGAACTTCGGAACCTTGGTTGCGGCGATCTTGATCTTCTCGCCTGTGGCGGGATTGCGACCCTCGCGCGCAGCGCGATCCGAAACGCTGAACTTGCCAAATCCGGAGAAGACGACGTCGCTGCCTCGCTTGAGTGCGTCCTCGATCGTTTCCAGAACCGCATCGACCGCCTCTGAGGCGTCCTTCTTGCTCAGCCCGGCCCGGTCTGCGACCTGGTCGATGAACTCGGCTTTCGTCACTTCACTCCTCCTTCGAGGTGGTAGGAAGCGCCGAAGCTAACACGGTTTGCGGACGGTTCGGGTGTCTTTGTCCACCTGACAGGCCCGAGTTTCCGCAGTTTTGCTCGCTGTGGACCGCCGAGGATGCCATTCTGACGGCATGCAACTCGGTCGCTTAGCCTGGCTTCTGACGACGGTCGCTTGCCTGCTGGCAGCCGCCGTCGTGCTCGTCCGCGGCGATCGCGGCTACGCCGCCGTTGCCTTCGCGGTGGCGGTTTCGGCCGCGATCAACCTGTTCTGAGACCTGCGCGACGCTGTCCCAGCGAGGCGGGCGGGACCTGCGCGACGCTGTCCCAGCGGGGCGGGCGGGGGCCAATTCGTGGCGATGCCTCTATGGCCGCAACCCAAGCCTCTCGCCCAGGAACCACCAGGCAAAGTCGCGCACGGCGTTACCGCGGTGGCTGATCAGGTCCTTTTGGGCGTCCGTCAGCTCCCCCATCGTCTTGTCGGGATAGCTGTCCGGGACGAAGATCGGGTCATACCCGAAACCGTTGGAACCGCGCGGCGCCGGCGCCATCCGGCCTTCGCACTCGCCAAGGAACACGCGCTCGTAGCGACCCTCGACGAACGCCAGCGCGCAGACATAGCGCAGCTCGCTTCCGGGCGGCACCTCGGCCATCAGCTTGCGCAGGTTTTCCTCGTCGGTCGCGTCCTCTCCGGCGTAACGGGCCGAGCGCACACCGGGCCGGCCGTCGAGTGCCGCCGCCTGGACTCCGGAGTCGTCGGCGATCACCGCGCGCTTGAGCTCC
Organism: uncultured Actinomycetota bacterium; assembly: GCA_963714335.1. Lineage (GTDB taxonomy): Bacteria > Actinomycetota > Thermoleophilia > Solirubrobacterales > Solirubrobacteraceae > Palsa-465. The sequence goes on along the minus strand of CAVQNW010000002.1, from coordinate 1,593,920 downwards.
TCCGACGCGGCTCGTGCCTTGATAAGGGCGTTGGCGGAGTACGTCTCCCCGACCTCAGGCGGCAGCACGACGGTCGGTGGCAACGCCGCGACGGGCACGCGAAACGGCGCGAGCATACGACTCACCTCCGCCACCTTGTGCGAGTTGCGAGTGGCCAGTACCAGCTCCTGCACGACCGCAGCCTACCCGCGATCTGATCAGCTGATGCGAACTGCTTCCTGCTGCGAGGCGCGCAACATGCCGATGCCGGTCTCCGCCAGGCGCAACAGGTCGTCCAGGTGGGCGCGAGAGAGCGGCGTGCGTTCGGCCGTCGCCTGCACCTCCACGAGCCCGCCGTCGCCCGTCATGACGACGTTGGCGTCGACCTCAGCGGTCGAGTCCTCGGAGTAGTCGAGGTCGAGCAGCGGCACCCCGTCGACCACGCCGGCGGAGACGGCGGCGACGCTGCTCGTCAACGCCGACCGCTCGATCCGGCCTTCGCCGACGAGCTTGGCGATCGCAAGTTCGAGTGCGACCATGCCGCCGGTGATCGACGCGCAACGGGTGCCGCCGTCGGCCTGAAGGACGTCACAGTCGATGTAGATCGTGCGCTCGCCGAGCGCGCCGAAGTCGACCACGCCCCGCAGCGAGCGCCCGATCAGACGCTGGATCTCAACCGAGCGCCCGTCCGCTCTGCCCTTCGAGATGTCGCGCTGCTTGCGCTCTCCGGTGGACGCCGGGAGCATCCCGTACTCCGCCGTGACCCAGCCGCGCCCGCGACCAATCATCCATCGCGGAACGCTCTCCTGCACGGATGCGGTACAGATCACGCGCGTTTCTCCGACAGAGATCAGCGCCGATCCGCTGGCGGTCCGCACGAAACCCGGCTCGATCGTGATCGGCCGCATCTGATCGGCGGCTCGCCCGTAGCTTCGGTCGCTCATCGCTGCGAGGTTACCTGCGGCCACAGCGGACGCAGGCGTTCAAGCGCATCTGTTGCCAGTGGATGTACGGGAATGCGTTCGAGGTCGGGGCTGTCCGGGCCGCTGCCCGGCTCGGAGGCGAGGGTTTCCATCGTGAGGACCACGCAGCGCGCCAGCGCATCGACGTTGTAACCACCCTCGAGCACACAGCCGACCGGCGCCTCGATCTCCAAGCCAAGGTCGCGCACCAGCTCTGTCATTGCTGCGTAACCCGCGTCGCTCACGGTGCAGTCGGCGAGCGGGTCGTCCGCATGCGCGTCGAACCCAGCTGAGACGAGCACCAGCTGCGGTCGGTAACTACGCGCCAGCGGGAGCGCTACGTCCCGCACCAACGAGACGAACGTGTCATCGCCCGAGCGGGGTGGCACGGGCAGGTTGACCGTGTAGCCCTCGCCGCGACCGCGACCGAGCTCAGACGCTCGCCCACTCCCGGGATAGAGCGGCAGCTGGTGGATCGAGACGAACAACACCTCATCCGAGTCCCAGAAGATGTCATTGGTGCCGTTGCCGTGGTGGACGTCGGTGTCGAGGATCAGCACCCGCTCGACGCCCAGCTCCGCGAGCGCGTGACGCGCGGCAACGGCGATGTTGTTGAACAGACAGAAGCCCATCGCCCTGTCGGGAACCGCGTGGTGCCCCGGTGGACGGTGTGCACTGAAGCCGACCTGCCCGGGCCCGCCGTCGCGGAGCCGGCGCACCAGCTCGACTGCCCCACCGGCTGCGTGCAGGGCCGCGGTGTAAGAACCGGCGCTGACGTACGTGTCCGGGTCCAGCTGGGCGCCGCCGATCCTCGAGGCTGCGGCGATCCGCGCGATGTGGGCGCTCGGATGCACCCGTTCCAGCACGGCCAGCTCCACCGCGGGCGAGGAGACGCGTTCATAGCCCAGCCAATCCCGCGCCTCGAGCGCGGCGTTGATCGCCTCGATCCGGCGGATCCCCTCCGGGTGCTCGCCGGTGTCGTGGTCCAGCGACGAGGGGTGGGAGAGGAACACCGGCCGCGATGGCATCGCCCAGTACCGTACCGGCCCATGCCCCCTCTTTCGGGCCGTGATCAGCGGCAGCTGGTCGTCGTCGGTGCCGGTGCAGCCGGCCTGTACACCGCGCTGCGCGCCGCCCGTGAGGGCGCGCGGGTCACGCTGATCTCGGCCACCGAGCTGGCCGAGACGTCGAGTTACTGGGCACAGGGCGGCCTCGCCGCGGCGCTCGCGGCCGAGGACAGCCCAGAGCTGCACCTCGAGGACACGCTGCGGGCCGGTCGCGGCGCGGTCAGACCGTCGGCGGCACGGGTGCTCGTCGAGGAGGCTCCGCAGGCCGTTGAGGACCTCGCGCGGCTCGGTGTCACGTTCGACGCCGATCGCACCGGGCGGCTCGCGCTCGGGCTCGAGGGTGGCCACAGCCGGCGCCGAATCGTGCACGCCGGCGGCGCCGCGACGGGCCGGCGGATCGTCCGGCAACTCTCGGCGGTCGTGGCCACCGAGGACCGAATCGACGTGCTCGAGGGGCGCCATGTCCGCGCGCTGCTCACGCACGAGGGTCGCTGCACCGGGGTCGTTCTGGATGACGACGAGCAGCTGCTCGCGCCGGCCACCGTGCTCTCGACCGGCGGCGCAGCCGCGCTCTGGGCGCGCACGACCAACCCAACCGGTGCGGTCGGGACCGGGTTGCTGCTCGCCTACGCCGCCGGCGCCGCGCTCGCCGACATCGAGTTCATGCAGTTTCACCCGACAGCCGTCGTCGCGGGAGCCGATTCAGGTGGCGACGGCCTGCTCGTGACGGAGGCGATTCGCGGGGAGGGCGCGGTGCTGCGCAATCTCGACGGAGAGCGCTTCGTCGACGAGCTGGCCCCGCGCGATGAGGTGGCTCGTGCGATCTACCGGGAGTTGCTGCGCCGCCCCGGATCCAGCTCGGTCGCGCTGGACATGCGCGCCGTGGACCCGGCACTGTTCCCCAACGTCGTCAGCGCCCTGAAACAAGTCGGGATCGATCCGGAGCTCAGCGTGATCCCGGTCGCACCTGCGGCCCACTACATGATGGGCGGGATCGAGACCGACCTGCAGGCACGGTCGACCCTGCCAGGGCTGCTGGCCGTGGGCGAATGCTCGTGCACCGGTCTGCACGGCGCCAACCGACTTGCCTCCAACAGCCTGAGCGAGTGCTTCGTGTTCGGCGCGAGAGCGGCGCGCGCGGCGCTGCACGAGCCGAGCCTGCTGTCGTCGGAGCTGAGCTCGTCGGTCGTCGCCGAGACCGTCGACGAAGAGGGAGCGCGCGGGAATGCGATCGCAGCCCCGTCGCAGCAGTCCAGGGAGCGTCTGTGGCGGTTTGCCGGGCTCGAACGCACAGCCGCGGACCTGGGTCAGCTGCTCGATGACCCGCATCCGCTCGTGCGGCTCATCGCCACTGCGGCGCTCATACGAAACGAGAGTCGAGGAGCCCATTGGCGGGAAGACTGTCCGCAGATTGACCACGCGCTCGATGAGCGCCATGTGACGCTCCTCTCAGACCAGGAGTCAGTTTTCGAGCGCTGGAAGTAGTGTTTGCGACGGACCGGACTGGAGGGGCCGAAAGGAGATGCAGTTGCATGTACCGCTTCAGCCGAGCCGTCTATCGCGAGCTCTCCGCCGAGATCCTCGAGGACTCGCCTGAGCAGCCGTACCTGAACCACGAGCGAGTTCTGCGGGCATGCGAAGCGGCGGTAGAACGACTGGCCACCGACCGCCACTACTTCGCTCGGCCGGCGCGCACCCTCTTCACGGACATCCGGGCGTACTTCCCGATCTCAGCTCAGGGTCGCGTCTGGCGGATCGTCGAGCGCTACATGACCTTCGCCGACGAGTTCCTGAACAGCCAGCCCCAGAGCCGCTTCGACGTCTACGGGAACCCGATCCTCTGTCGCGCCAGCACCCGCAAGGGCACGCAATGCCAGCGCACGCCGCTGGCGCAAAACGGCTATTGCCCGTCGCATCAGCACCTCGCCGAGACCGAGGACTTCCACAGCTTCGACGAGCTCGCGGCCGCCTGAGCAGCGTCCCGCCGGATCGGGGCTCCGTTTGATTGACGCGTCGGTCGGTAGCGATTATTTCGGTCAGGATTTGGTGATTCTGTAAAACCGACATAGAATCGGGCATCGCCCGGCATGCTGTTTTCCGCCGGGCATTTCTCACAATCCTGATCACCCCGACTGAGTAAAAATGCCGATTGCTTTCAAAGAATGGGCGGTCACCGTCCGCGCGCTCGCTGAGGGAGAGCAGCTGCTGACGCTCCGCAAAGGTGGAATCCGTGAACCGGATAAGCATTTCCAACTGGAGCATGACCGTTTCTTTCTGTACCCCACGTTCGACCATCAGCGCACCGATCTGGTGCGTGAGTCGCACCGCCCGGAATTAGCCCGGGCATTGGAGGAGGGGGTTTGGAGCGACGGTGAGCCCTCCACAGCAGCGATGCTGCGGGGCGTGGAGATCCACCAGCCCGATCGGGTGCGTATTCGCGCCTGGGCTGAGGTCTCCGCTCACTACACGATCACTGACCGACGTGCGGTCGACGCACTCTCGCCGTTCTATGTGTGGACGACCGACTACGCCGAAAAGCGCCTCGACTGGAAGCGCCGCCACCCGCTGCACGTGGTGGTGCTCCGCACTTACCGGATTCCACGTCCGGTGACTGTCAAGGTGCGCGACGAGTACGGCGGATGCCGCTCGTGGCTGGAGATCACGCGCGACCTTCCGTTCGAGGGCACCCCGGTGCTCTCGGACGAGGAGTTCGAGCGAGCATCTGAGGAGATCGCGGCGATCGCCGCGGGCGACCGCCAGCCGGTCCTCGTCTAGGACCAGCGTCTGTCGAGAAGGGGTGGCCCCGAGGGCCACCCCTTCTCGCTTCAACCGGCGGGTTCACCCGCGCCTTATGTCCTGGACCGAGTCAGCATCCACGTCTTTCGCCTGCCGCCATTCGTCGGCCCGTACCGCTGACGCTGCCCGCGTGCTCAGGCTGCTGGAGCGGACCCGCGAACGACTCTCAACCCATTTCCCGCAGCCGACGGCCGAGCTCACCGTCGTCCTGCACGACAGCCCGCACGCACTGGCGCTGTCCAATCCGCTGATGCCGGCGATCTGGGGGCTGACCGCCAAGCCGGCGCGCCGCTACGTGACTGGCTGGGCCGGCCGCCACGAGCTGCATGTGCTGTCCCCGCGCGCGCTGCGTGACCGCGCCTCCGGCGTGTCGGGGTCATTCGAGATGCTGATGCTCGCGCCAGCCTCGCTGTACGCCAAGCGCGTGATCATCGGGACCAATCGTGAGCTGCAACAGGCGCGTCTCCCCGGGCGCTCATGGGCGGAGTTGCGCTGGGCGTGGCTGGTGGAAGGCACCGCCCGCTGGCTCTCCGGGGAGAGCGGGCATGCACGCACGGTCGTCGGCCACTACATGCGCACCGGGCACCGCCCACGCTTCCCGGCCAGCGCCAGGGATGCGCCGTTGCTCGCCCCCACGCTGATCGAGTTTCTCGCCGAGCAGCAGGGGCCCGCGGCGGTGACGCGCCTGGTCGGGCGCCTGCATACCGCCGGCGCGCACGCGGCTTTGCTCAGCGCATTCCCAGGCTCCGGCCTGACCAACATCGAGGGCGAGTGGCGCTCGCGGTTGCGCCGTCTAGCCGACGGCGGATAATCGCGGCGTGGCCTATGACGCCGAGCTCGCCGACCGGATTCGTGAGCTGCTGCTCTTCGATCCCGACGTGAGTGAGAAGCGGATGTTCGGCGGGCTGGCGTTCCTGATCGGAGGCCATATCGCGGTCGCGGTCTCTACCAGTGGAGGGTTGCTGATGCGCGCCGACCGCGAGGAGCGAGCGCAGCTCCTGCTGGAGCCGCACGTCGAGGCATGGGTGATGCGCGGCAAGGAGCTTCAGGACTGGGTGCGCGTCGGCGAGGATGCGGTTGCTGACGACGACGACCTGAAGCGCTGGGTGGAGACCGGCGTCGGTCTCGCACGTGCCCTGCCGCCCAACTGACGAAGGTGTGGACGTTCATGGACATTTCTGTCCACGAAACTCGGCCCGCTTCGCCTCAGGCGACGGACAGGTGCGTTTCCTCGACCTTGCCGTCGCGGATCGTGAAGGTTCGCACGACCGGCTGCTCGGTGGACGTGCCGACGATCACGTACAGGGAGTCGGGGTAGAACGCGAGGTTGATGTCCGTCTGCGACGGATACGGGTCCGTACGCGTGTGCGAGTGGTAGATGATGCCGATGTCCAGCCCGGCGTCCTCGATGCTGGTCACGACGCGGTAGAGCTCCATGTTGTCCATCTCGTAGCGCATCCAGGTGTGCGCAGTGTTCTCCATGCGGAACACCTCAACTGCCTCACCGTCACGGCTGGAGACGATCCCGCAGCACTCGTCGGGAGCGTCGTCGAGCGCGTGCGCGACGATCTCGTCGTACAGCTCGCGGCTGATGCGCATCGGACGGGTACCGTTCAGGCCGCGACTACCACCAGACGGTGGAGTCGAGGTTCTCGAGCTCCTCCAACGGGCGCGTGTAGATGCCCGAGGAGAAGTACTTGCTGCCGTCGTCGGCAGCGATGAAGACGACGTTGCCCTCGTCGAGCTCGTTCGCGATGCGCACCGCGACGCGGGCGATGGCGCCGGTCGAGACGCCCACGAATAGCTGCTCCTCGTCGAGGAGCTTGCGCGTCCAGCGGATCGCATCCTCATTGGTCACGAAGATCTTGCGATCGAGCACCGACAGGTCGATGATCGGCGGGATGAAACCGTCGTCGAGCGAGCGCAGCCCCTGGACCGGCTCGCCCTGCATCGGCTCGGCCGCGACGATCTTGACCCGGTCGCCGAGCTCCTCCTTGAGCCGCCGGCCGTTGCCCATCAGCGTTCCGCCCGTGCCGAGCCCGGCGACGAAGGCGCTGATCTCATCGAGCTCCTCGAGGATCTCGAGTGCCGTGCCGTTGTAGTGGGCGTTGGGGTTGGCCAGATTGCCGTACTGGTAGGGCATGTAGTACGAGGAATCCTTGGCAGCCATGTCGAGCGCGAGCTCAACGGCGCCATTGGAGCCCTTCGAGCCCTCGGAGTAGACGATCTCCGCGCCGTACATGCGCAGCAGCTCGGTGCGCTCGGGGGTCACGTTGTCAGGCATCACGACCTTCAGCCCGTAGCCCTTGCGCGCGCAGATCATCGCGAGCGAGATCCCGGTGTTGCCGGAGGTCGGCTCGAGGATCGTCTGGTTCGGCCGGATCAGACCCTTCTCCTCGGCGTCCAGGATCAGCGCGCGGGCGACGCGATCCTTCACCGACCCCGTCGGGTTGCGCGACTCGAGCTTCACCCAGAGGCGCACTCCCGGCTTGGGACTGAGGCGCTTGAGTTCGATCAGCGGCGTGTGGCCGATCGCCTCGATGACGTCGCCGTAGCGACCGCCGCAGGGCTTGTTGCGCAGTTCGTTGGGCATCGCTTCAGAAAAGATAGCGGGTGCCTGCCGGGGGCGCGGGTTCGGCGGGCCGCCGACCCCGTTGCTCCTAGCGGCCGCCAGCCATGATTGCTCCTAGCAACCGCCGGCCATGGCGGGCAGGATGACCAGCGTATCGGCGATGCTGACGGCGGTATCCAAACCGTCAAGCACACGCACATCCTCGTCGTTGAGATAGACGTTCACGTAGCGGTTGAGCTCGCCGTCCGCTCCGAACAGCTGCGTCTGCGTCGCAGGGTGCTCTTCGACGACGGCGCGCAGGATCTCGCCGACGTTGTCACCGTCGGCACTGATCTCGCGCTCACCGCCGACCGCGGGGCGCAGCACTGGTGGAATCTTGATGGTGGCCATTCGTTCCTGTGTCTTTAGTTTTTGTCGATTCTGGTCCGGTATCGCCCGCGATATCGCTCCGCGGTACCGCGCTCAAACTGCGCTCAGTGAGCGCCGGCGCAGAAGGCCTCGTAGTCGGGGAAGACTCCCAACTCCTCATCGCTGATCTCTTCGGGATCGCGTGAGCAGATCGGGCAGTTCGGGTCGCGGCGGATCTTGACCTCGGTCGTGGTCGCGGCGAGCGCGTCATACATGATCAGGCGTCCGATCGCGGGGTTGCCGATGTCGAGGATGAGCTTGATCACCTCGGTCGCCTGAAGCAGGCCCATGGTCCCCGGCAGCACGCCCAGCACGCCGTTTGCGCCACACGAGGGCGCGAGCTCCGCGGGCGGCGGGACCGGGAACAGGCAGCGGTAGCAGGGACCCTCGTAGGGCTTGAAGACCGACAGCTGTCCGTCGAAGCCGAGAATCGCCGCCGACACGACCGGGATGCGCAACCGCACGGAGGCGTCGTTCAGCAAGTACCGCGTGGGGAAGTTGTCCAGGCCGTCCACGACGATGTCGTAGTTCGGGAGGATGTCCATGATGTTGTCGGGCCCGAGCCGCAGCTTGTGCTTGACCACGTTGACATCGGGGTTGAGCGCGTGGATCGTCTCCTCCGCCGAGTCGACCTTGGAAACGCCGACGCGATCGGAGTTGTGGATCACCTGGCGCTGAAGGTTGGAGAGGTCGACGACGTCATCATCGACGATCCCGAGGGTGCCGACGCCTGCAGCCGCGAGGTAGAGGGCGGCGGGTGAGCCGAGGCCGCCGGCGCCGAGCAGCAGCACCTTGGCGTCGAGCAGCTTCTGCTGGCCCTCGATTCCGACCTCGTTCAGCAGCAGATGGCGCGAGTAGCGGTCGCGCTGTTCGGCGCTCATGAAGCGCGGGACGTCGACGTCGTAACCGCGGTCCTTCCACAGCGTGAAGCCGCCGGTCATCGAGGAGACGTGCGCGTATCCGAGATCCTCGATCAGGGTGCGCGCGGCCCAGGCCGAGCGCTGTCCGGAGGCGCAGTACAGGATCAGGGCCTGAGCCTTGTCGGGTGCGGCGCCCTCGACGCGGGACTCGAGGTGGCTCTTCGGCACGTGGCGCGCGCCGGGGATGTGGCCGGTGGCCCACTCCTCGTCCTGACGCACGTCGATCACGAGCGCTCCTTCCTGGAGCTGCTCACGCACGGCCGACGGATCGACTTCCTCGATCCGGTCCTTGATCTGGCGAAGAACCTCCGCTCCAGAGGGACTCATCGAAAACTCCTCAAAAACAGTCGGGATTTGTGGAATAAGAAGTATAGGCAGGTGGATAACCTGCTCCCATCCGCGCTCCGGTCGACAACATCCCCGCACCAGCCTTTCCGACGAGGCTGCCTTGGATCAACGTCGCCACGCTGCGGATGGACCAGCAGCAGGGCCGACCGGTGCTGGTCGAGTTCTGGGATTTCTGCCGCCCGAACTCGATCCGCACGTTGCCGTACCTGAAAGCATGGCACGCCCGCTACGCCGAGATGGGGCTACGTGTGATCGGCGTGCATTCGCCCGGCTTCGAGCCGTCCGAGGATCCGGAGGCGGTGGCCGCAGCGGTCGAGCGCCTGGGTATCGAGTATCCGGTCGTGGTCGACGTCGACCACCAGATCTGGCAGGAATACGAGAACCTCGGCTGGCCGGCACGCTACCTGTGGAACGCCGACGGTTTCCTGTTCGACTATCACTTCGGCGAGGGTGGATACGCGGAGACCGAGCTCGCGATCCAGGAGCTTCTGGGCACCGAGCGCGACACGCTCGCGCCGGTGCGCCCCGAGGACGAGTCCGGCGCTGTGCTCGTGCCGCAGAGCGAGGACGTCCCCGGGCCCTACAGCGGCCCCTACGAGGCGGGCGGCGTCTGGGCCGTCTTCAGGGGGCATGGCGTCGCCACCGTCAACGGCACCGAGGTTCCGGTACCCAACGCCGGCGCCTACGAGCTGATCGTGCACGAGCAGCACACCGAGGGTGTGCTCGAGCTCGACGTCAGCAATGAGCTGTGCGTGCTGGCCGTGTGCTTCACGCCCGGGCTTGCTGGCCCGGGCGCGCCCTAGGCGGGTTCGGCGGACGCCGATTCCAGTGACGCCGGACCCGGAGCGGGGAAGGCGATCGTGATCGAGAGTCCGCCGCCGGGACGCGGATGCGCGTCGATCTCGGCGTGGTGGGCCTCGGCAATCGCGCGCACAATCGAGAGCCCGAGCCCGTGCTGTCCCGAGCCGGCACCGGTTCGGGCCGGGCCCAGCCGCCGGAATGGCTCGAACATTGTCTCGATCTCATCGGGCGCGATCATCTGACCGCTGTTCTCGACGATCAGCAGCGCGCGGTCGCCCTGCTGGCGGGTGGCGATCTCCACGTGACCTCCGTCCACGTTGTGCCGAACCGCGTTGTCGACGAGGTTCGAGATGAGCCGCTCGATGAGCGCGGGGTCGCCCTCGGAGATCGCCGCCTCGAGCCGAGCCTCCAATGTGATCCGATGCTCTTCCAGCTCGGGGCGCGGTTGCTCCAGCACATGTGTCGCGAGTGCACCGATATCGGTGCGCTCGCGCCGCTCGAGCCCACGCTCGCTGCTGGCCAGCGTCAACAGCGCCTCGATCAGCCGCTCCTGGTCGCGACCGTTGACCAGGAGCTCCTCACAGACGCCGCGCAGCGTTTCGGCGCTGGCGTCAGGGTCGGCCAGCGCCACCTGCAGCAGCGTGCGCTCGACGGTGAGCGGTGTACGCAACTCGTGCGAAGCGTTGGCGACGAAGCGACGCTGCGCGTCGAATGATGCCTCGAGCCGTGCGAGCAGATCGTCGAGCGTCTCCCCCAGCTCGGTGAATTCGTCGCGAGTTCCGCCCAGCGCCAGGCGCTCGTGCAGGTTTCCTGCGGAGATGGTGCGGGCACGAGCCGTGATCTCACGGAGCGGCCGTAGCATCCTGCCGGACGCGAACCAGCCCAGCGGGATCGCCGCCAGCGCCGTCAGCGCCAGCACGATCCAGGCCACCACAATCAGGCGTGCGTTGTCGGCGTGCTGCTGGGCGATGACCGCATCGTTGGGTCTCACGGTGATCACCCGCGGTATCGGACCACCGGGTAGATTCGGCACCGCGCCGACAGCCGTGTGAGAACCGACGGAGATGTGAATCGGAGACGCCGTGCCCTCGACCAACACGATCACGACGATCAGAGCCGTACCCAGCAGCAGGAACAAGGCGGAGGACATCAGCGCCAACCGCACCCTGGCGCTCTGTCCGGCGAACGCGCTCATATGCGGTAGCCACCCTCGCGCACGGTCTCGATCAGCGGCGGCTCGCCGAGCTTGGCACGCAGGCGCGCAACGGTGGTCTTCACGGTCGTAGTGAACGGGTTGGCGGCCTCATCCCAGACCCGCTCCAAGAGTTCCTCGGCGGAGACCGGGCGACCATCGGCGGCGAGCAGGTGCTCGAGCACGGCGAATTCCTTGGGGCTGAGATCGAGCCGTCGCTCGCTGCGCGACGCGAGCCTGCGCGACGGATCAAGGCTCAGGTCGCCGCGGGTGTAAAGCGGCGGCAGGGCCGGGGTCGCGCGCCGCGCCAGCGCCCGCACGCGGGCGACCAGCTCGGAGAAGTCAAACGGCTTACCGAGGTAGTCGTCGGCACCCAGTTCGAGGCCGGCCACGCGGTCGCGGATCGTGTCGGAGGCGGTGAGCATCAGCACACGGGTATGAGTGCCTTGCTGCACCAGCCTGCGGCAGACCTGGTCACCGTGCACGCCCGGAAGATCGCGGTCCAGCACCACGACGTCGTAGTCGGTGATCGTCGTGTGAGCGATCGCGCCGGTGCCGTCCAACACAAGGTCGACGGCCATGCCCTCGCGCCGTAGACCGTCGGCGATGGCAGACGCCAGGCGCTCGTGATCTTCGACGACGAGTACACGCATCCCCACAGCATGTCGCCTGACGGTCACAACCGGGTGACAAAGCGCGTGACGGGCACGTCACCGGTATGGGCGTAGAACGGCCGCTATGAACTCGCACCGTTGTCTCTCTCGCGCCGTCACGCCAGCTGCACTCGCCGTGACGGCTGCTCTGCTCGTCTCCGCCTGCGGCGCTGGGAAAGAGCCGCCCGCGTCCAACGCCTCAGCTCACGGCGCGGCAACCAATTCCGCTATTCGGTCCGCCTACCAGTATTCGGCCTGCATGCGCAAGCACGGAGTCAGCAACTTTGGGGATCCGCACGTGAGCACGAACGGAAACTCGGTGCAGATCGCCGTGCACGTGGACCCGGCGATCACCGAGGCCCCGGCGTTCAAGTCCGCTCAGCGAGCCTGCGCGCACATCCTGCCGAACGCCGGCAATGGTCCGACCCCGGCGCAGATCCGCGCCCACACCGATGCGATCCTGGCGTTCGCCAAGTGCATGCGCCAGCACGGCTTCCCGAGGTTCCCGGACCCGAACAACCAGGGCCAGCTCACTCCGGCGATGCTGAGCGCCTCAGGGATCGACCTCCAGCAACCGGCAATCAAGCCTGCGGCATACGCCTGCCTGCCGCTGACCCACGGGATCATCAACCGGGCTGACGTCAACCAGGCAATTGCGAACCCGAACGGCTCGGGCTCACAGCACTCCGCCGCGGGCGGCTAAAGCCCAACCCGGTGGTAGCTCGCGCCTGCGTCGCTCGTGTAGTAGAGCCGCATCCGCCAGCGGCGCCCGCGCCCGATGCCGCCGATCGCCCAGCCGTGAGTGGAGTCGCTGAAGCCGATGTTGGTCGCGGAGAAGGCCGCGGGCAGGCCGGCCACCTGCGACCAGCCGGCGCCGGCGTCGGTCGTGCGATACATGTGTTGATAGGCGGCGATCACGGCAACCTCGCCGGATGCCGCGGCGAATCCTTGGATCGGTCCATCCCGCACGCCCCGGTACCGCATCCGTGCCCAGCTGGCGCCGGCGTCGCTCGAGCGCAACAGCTCGCCGCCGGGATCGGCGGCCGCTCGGAAGCAGAGGGCCCAGAAGTCCGGGCTGGGAACGGCTGTCTCGAACTGGCAGTTCATGTCCGTGGGCAGGCCCCGCGCAGCCTTGTAGTGGGCGCCCTGGTCGGTTGAGATCAAGGTGCGCGTCTGCGTTTGCAGGATCACGACATTGCCCTGGGCCCAGAGACCAAACCCACTCAGCCTCCCCGGCACGGGCAGCACGCGCCAGCGGTCTCGGTCTACCGGGGAGCGCATCAGCAGCTGCTGGCGAGCGCGGTCCCAGACCGATGCGTACACCCAGCTCCCGGCGACGACAACCTCCTGCGTGAAGCCGATCGATGCCTGCCGCCAGCTGCGGCCGCCGTCGTGCGTGGTCCAGAGCTGCGGCCCGAATGCATATCCGTCACGAGCGTTGGCGACCTGGAGCTGGCTGACGGTGGCCTGCTGCGCCGTCGATGACGGCGGCGTCGGCAGGGCCTGGAAGCTGCGCCCGCCATTCTGCGTGTGCACGATCGAAAGACATTGCTTCTGTCCGCAATGGACCGTGCCCAGCACCCACCAGTCGAGCTCGCTGGTGGCGCTGAACTCGCTCGGCTCAAAGCTCGAAGGGATCGTCGCGTTCGCCGCCGTGGCGGTCGCAACGAAGCCGCAGGCTCCCGCCACGGCAGCGATGGCCGCGAAGAAACGTAGGTGTGCTCGCCTCATGACCCGATCGGGACGAAGTGGTAGCTCGCGCCGCCGTCGATCGTGTAGTACAGCCTGAGATCCTGGTGACCGCCGGTGCCGAAGTTGCCGATAGCCACGCCGTGGCTGGGGGTGCTGAAGCCGAGGTAGGTCCAATCGGTCGGCTGGTTCGTGGCGGTCGATCCGATGGCCGGCTGGATCATGACCGGGCTCCAGGTCGCCCCACCGTTGGTCGTCCGATAGAGCGGTCCTTGAGTTGACACGACGGCCACGTTGCCCGACGCCGCTGCGAACGTGCCGAGTGGACCGTCGGGTACCTGGGCGGCGTTTCGGAATGTGCTGCCGGAGTCGGCTGAGAGCAGGATCTCGTCGGGCGCCATACCCCTTGTGCAGAGCGCCCAGAGCGCCTGCGGCCCACCGTCGAACGAGCAGTCCCCGGCATTCCGGACACCACGCTTACGGGCGAAGTGGTTGCCCTGATCGTTGGATATGAACAGCCGGTCTCCCGACTGGACCACCACGGTCGGCCCCTGAATCCAGAGGCCGGACAGCTGCCCGCGCCCCAGGCCCGACAGCGCCGACCAGTCGTCGGCGCTGACTGCCGAGCGCATCAGGCTCGTACGGCCGTGGCTGACGACGATCGCGTAGACGTAGCCATCGGCAATGTCGAGTTCGTTGACCTCGCCCCCGATCGGGAGCTGCGTCCAGCTGGCGCCGCCGTTGTGCGTGCTCCAAAGCTCCGGACCGTATGCGTAGCCATTCGAACCGTCGGCGAAACGGAGATTCGAGACAGCGGTCGTCGGCGGCGCCGGGATCCGCGTGAAAGAGGAGCCGCCGTTCATCGTCTCCACGACTGTCGTGCATGTATGCCCGCCGCACGGGGCCGTGCCGAGCAACCACCAGTTAAACACGGTGATCGCCGTGAACGACGCGGGCTGGAACCCGGCCGGAACGGTGCCCACGGTCGTGTAGCTGCGCACGTTGCCGACGGCTGAAGTGGTTGTCTCGTGCGTCTTCGGCTTCGAGGTCGGGAGCGTGAGGGTGGCAGCGAGCGCGCTTGCCGCCAGCGCCGCTCCCACGCCCGCCGCGATCCCGACCGTGGGGGCACGCCAGGGCAGCCGCGCCCGCATCAGCCACGGCCACCGCCAGCGCCGCCGGCTGATGCCGCGCTCGGTCGCCGACACGAGTTGCTCCTCCACAGCTTCCAGGAAGTCCATGCTCATGCCGGCCCCATCTCCGTGAGTTGGTTGCGCAGCTTTCCGAGCCCCCGGCTGACGCGCTTGCGCACGACCATCTCCGAGCAGTTCAGCTGCTTAGCGATCTCCTCGTAGCCGACCTCGTCGACCACGTGCCAGCGGACGGCATCGCGCTCCATCGGCGGCAGCTGCTCGAGCATCTGCTCGAGGCGACCGACGCCGGCATCCGCAAGCTGATCGACGCGCTCGAGCGCGAGGTCATCCAGTTCGACGGGCTCGAGCCCGAGCCGCTGGCGTGCACGCGCCTCGACGCGACCACGGCGCCAGCTCATCAGCAGCTTGTGCCGCGCGATCCCGATCACCCACGGCAGCGCCGACGGACGCTGCGCCTCATAGCGCCCGGCGGACAGCAGCACGGCGGCAAACACCTCAGCCGCGAGGTCGGCAGCGAGCTCCGAATCGCCGGTCTCGCGCACCAGGTAGGCGAGCACCTCCGCGAGATGCCGGCGATAGAAGGCGGAGAAGGCCGCACCATCGCGCGCAGCGACAGCTGCGAGGAGCTCCGCGTCCCCCAAACCGGTTCGATCCTCGCGACGCGCAGTCATCGCCTCTCTATTGCGGAAGCCTACGAAGCTGTGACGCGGGAAGCAAAACCGGCCCCGAGCGCGGGTTTTGCTTCCCGCGGCTGGGGCGAGAAACGGCCGGCGCAGCCGAAGTGGACGCTCAGCTCAGTCGAGCAGGTTGACGAGCCGCGGCGGGCCATCGTGATCCAGCTCGACAGCGAAGCCGCGGCGGTATGGGTTGTCCGCCGGTTCCTCGGACATGAAGGCCGCCGACTCGTTGACCCAGCAGCCGGTGTTGAAGAGCTGGACACCCGACGGAGTGGTCCACTCGGAACCGTCGTCGGCCGGCAGCGGACCGGCGCGGTGCGTGTGGCCGAACAGCGCATATGTCGGCCGCAATCCGAGTGTGGCAAGCACCTCGCCATAGGCGATCAGCGATGAGCGGCGCAGCATCACAGGCGACAGGTCGGGGCTGAATGGGCCAAGCCGGGCGAGGTCCGCAACCCCGAGCAGCGAGCGCAGGCCGACATGCACCGCAACACCCTTGGGGCCACGCGACTCGCGAATCAGCCTCAGTGCCCGCGCCGACCCGCCGCCGTCGGCGGCGTCGATCTCGCGCGCGCTGGTCTGGGAGATCGCGAACATCCACGCATAGATCGGAGCGAGCAGACGCTCGTAGTCGTTGGTCACCGACATCGCGGACAGCGGCAGCTTGAGAAACCGTGCCATCGCGCCTGCGGCGACACGCTCGAAGGCCGGCGTCGTCGTGTGCCGGTCGAGGTAGTGCCCGTGATCCGCATAGACGTCGTCGCGCAGCCACACGCCCGGGTACTCGATCCTGACGGCGTTGCCGTTCTGGGACAGCATCCACTCGACCTGGCCGAGCGCCTCGGACTGGACCCGCAGCTGGTGGTCGTGGTTGCCCATCAGCAGGATCACCTCGCGACCCTCACCCAGACCGGAGACCAGCTGCGGTAGGACGCGCGAAGCAGCGGCGAGCGCGTCCTGGATCGGGCCCTGGCGCAACTCGATGATGTCGCCCAGCAGGACGAGGCGCTGCGCCTGAGAGATCGCCTCGGAGAGTCGCCGTACGACCTCAGGATCCTCGAGCGCCGCACGTCCGCTACCTGCACCGATGTGCAGGTCCGAGATGACCAGGGTGTGCAATTAGTGTCCTGGTCCGCCAGTCCTACGCGCTGGCCGCGAGCGCCTGCCGGATCGCCTTGGGGAGCATGAAACGGGTGTCCTCGCGGATCACCTCGAGCTCCTGCACGTCGTCTGTGCCGCGGTTGCGGAAGAACTGCACGAGCCGCTTGACGAGCTCCTCGGGGGCGCTCGCGCCGGAGGTGATTCCGACGATGCGCATGCCCTCGAGCCACTCGTCCTGGACCTGCGACTCGTTGTCGATCAGATGCGAGGCGGCCCCACACTCACGGGCGACCTCGACGAGACGGTTCGAGTTGGAGGAGTTGCGGCTGCCGATCACCAGCACCAGGTCGCACTCCTTGGCGAGCTCCTTGACCGCGGCCTGGCGGTTCGTGGTGGCGTAACAGATGTCGTCGGTGCGCGGGCCGGATATCGCGGGAAACTTCTCGCGCAGCCGCAGGATGATCGAGTGGGTCTCATCGACGCTCAAAGTGGTCTGCGAGATGTAGGCCAGGCGCTCCGGGTCGGGAACCTCGAGCGCGTCGACGTCCTCCTCGCTCTGCACCAGCACGATGTGGTTGGGCGCCTCGCCCATCGTGCCCTCGACCTCCTCGTGACCCTCGTGGCCGATCATCACGATCGTGTAGTCCTCGGCCGCGAACTTCTTCGCCTCGACGTGAACCTTGGTCACGAGCGGGCAGGTCGCGTCGATCACGTTGAGCTCGCGGGCCGCCGCGTTCTCGTGCACGCTCGGCGCCACTCCGTGGGCGGAGAAGACCGCCGTGGCGCCCTCGGGGATCTCGCTCTCGGACTCGACGAAGATCGCCCCGCGCTCGCGCAACTGCTCGACGACGTGCTTGTTGTGCACGATCTCCTTGCGCACGTAGACGGGCGCACCGTAGACCTCGAGCGCGCGCTCCACCGTCTGCACCGCACGGTCGACGCCGGCGCAGTACCCGCGGGGCGCCGCGAGCAGCAGTTTCTCGGGCGTGGCGGCCATTGGTCTTCAGTCTAGAACCTGTCAGCCTGCTAGCGGGTGCGGCGGATTACGCTTTGCGCTCAGCCAGCAGCGACCAACGGAGCCAGAGTGGCACAGCAGCACCTCGACCGCTTGACATCGACCGACGCCGGCTTCCTGCACCAGGAGAGCGCGACTGCGCATATGCACATCGGCGGCGTGCTGCTGTTCGAGGGCCCAGCGCCACCGTTTGCGGACGTGCTCGACCATGTGCGCGAGCGCCTGCACCTGCTGCCCCGCTACCGCCAGAAGCTGGCGATGCCACCCGGCGGCAGCGGCAGGCCGCTGTGGATCGACGATCCCAACTTCAACCTCGAATATCACGTGCGCCATGCGGCTCTTCCGGCTCCTGGCAGCGAGTCACAGCTGCTGGAGATGGCGGCACGAGTCGCATCTCGGTCGCTCGACCGCACCAAACCGCTCTGGGAGTTCTGGCTGATCGAGGGGATCGAGCCGGCGCCGGGTCAGACGTGCGAGCGCTTCGCGATGATCTCCAAGAACCACCACGCGCTCGTCGACGGCGTCGCGGGCATCGATCTCGGCACCGTGCTGCTCGACTTCGCCCCGTCTCCGCAGCCGCTGGACACCGGCGAGCTCGACCCCTGGCAGCCCCAGCCCGAGCCGAGTGCCGCGCAGCTGCTGCTGGCAAACGCGCGCGACGGAGCGGGCGCGCTGACAGGATTGGCCACGCGCACGCTGGAAGCGGTGACGCAGCCAGGCCGCAGCGTCGGCATGCTGCGCGATGCGGTGGAGGGCGTCGGCGAGATCGTCTGGGAGCTCTTGAATCCCGCGCCCGAGACGCCGCTCAACGTGCCGATCGGGCCGCACCGCCGCTTCCGTGTCGTGCGCCACCAGCTCGCGGATTACAAGGCGGTCAAGGACAGCCTCGGAGGCACCGTCAACGATGTCCTCCTGACGGTCGTGGCGGGCGCACTGGGCCAGTGGCTGCGCTCTCGTGGGATCAGCACGGATGGGCTGGAGATGCGCGCGCTGGTTCCGGTTTCAGTCCGCGCTCCGGACGAGCACGGCACCATGGGCAACCGCTTGGTCGCGATGCGCGGGCCGCTGCCCGTCTACATCCACGACCCGGTCGCACGGCTGGCGTTGGTGAGCCGCGCGATGGACGATCTCAAGCGCTCCAAGCAGGCGGTCGGCGCCGCGACGCTCATCGCGGTGAACGACATCGCGCCCCCCGCGGTGCTGGCGCAGGCGTCGCGGCTGCAGTTCTCTACACGCCTTTTCAACCTCCTGGTCACCAACATCCCGGGACCGCAGGTGCCGCTGTACATCCTCGGCCACCAACTGCAGGATCTCTTTCCGCTCGCGTTCCTGCCCCAGGGGCACGCGCTGGCGGTGGCGATCATGTCCTACAACGGACAGATCGGGTATGGGCTGCTCGGGGACTTCGACGCACTGCCGGACATAGACGTGATCGCCGCCGGCATCGACGAGTCGCTGATCGAGCTGCTGGCCGCGACCGGATCGAAGAAGGTGGCGAAGGCTCCCCGCGCCAGCGGGCGCCCTGAGCGTGAGGTTCTCAGCGCGGCGTCGGCGCCGCTGCTGCCGACGCCGCGTCGCCGGCCGGTCGGCGGGCCGGCAGCCGACATGCGGGCAAAACGTTCCCGGCGAGCGCCAGACAACGGAAAACAGGGCGAATGACCTAGCCGTTCTGTGGTAGCTCCTAGTTGACCCCGAAAATATTTTTTGTTTGAGCATCACTTTCGCGGGTAACAAGCGTCTACCAGGCACATACATGGAGCTTCCCCCAACCCCAGCTCCATAGGCATCCGCCCAGTCTCGGCCGGTCCGTAGTCCGCCCCCCCTGAGCCACGGACCGGCGGGCGGTGACCCCAAACGGGCGGGTCCGAATGAATCGGACCCGCCCGTTTTTTTTCGCTGGAGCCGCGGCAGCCGCTCCCTGTCGGCGTTTGGCAGCTGAGTCAGAGGCCCGAGAATCGAGGTCGTTTTCGGTCCTCAATCGGTCGGGCCGCGGTCAGATATCGTCCGCAATTCGTGGGAGGCTTTCGCCAC
Source organism: uncultured Actinomycetota bacterium (assembly GCA_963714335.1). Taxonomy (GTDB): domain Bacteria; phylum Actinomycetota; class Thermoleophilia; order Solirubrobacterales; family Solirubrobacteraceae; genus Palsa-465. The sequence continues at coordinate 1,574,558 of CAVQNW010000002.1, read as the reverse complement.
GATGATTGAGACCTCCGCACGACTGCTGGCTTTGCTCTCGCTGCTGCAGATGCGTCGCGAGTGGACGGGGCAGGAGCTCGCCGAGCGGCTCGAGGTCGGCCCCCGCACGATCCGCCGCGACGTCGACAAGCTACGGTCGCTCGGCTACCCCGTGCAGGCGGCGCCAGGCGTGGCCGGGGGATACCGGTTGGGAGCCGGTGCCGAATTGCCCCCATTGCTGCTGGATGACGCCGAGGCGGTCGCGGTCGCCGTCGGCCTGCGCATCGGGGCCTCCGGTCCGATCGCAGGTATCGAAGAGATCTCCGTGCGCGCGTTGACCAAGCTCGAGCAGGTGCTGCCCTCGCACCTGCGTCGCCGTGTGAATGCGCTCAGCCAGGTCACGTGGGCACTGACCGTCGATGGACCACAGACCGACACCGAGACGCTGGCGACCCTGGCGGGTGCCTGCCGCGACGTTCTGCGCGTGCACTTTGCCTACGTCGCGGCCGACGGCACCGCCTCCATGCGTGCCGTTGACCCCTCAGCCGTCGTGTACAGCGGGCGCCGCTGGTATCTGGTCGCGTTCGACCTCGATCGCGAGGACTGGCGCACGTTCCGGCTCGACAGGATCGAAAGCGCGCTGCGGCCCGGCGGACGCGGTAAGGCGCGCACGGTTCCGGGCGGCGATCCGGCGTCCTATGTCAAGCAACAGCTGAGCCGATATGCGGCCGGCAGCGAAGAGGATGCCGAGCAGGCTGAGATTCGGGTATTGGCGCCCGTCGAGCGGATCCGCGGCAAGGTGCCGAACCAGTACGCGACGGTCGAGCCCGATGGCGCCGGCGCCTGCATCGTGCGCAGTCGCGCGTCCTGGTCACGTCACTTCCTGATGTGGGCGGCGCTGCTCGATGAGGCGATAGAGGTGCTCGGGCCGATCGAGCTGGTCGACACGGCACGCGAACTGGGCGCGCGGATCAGCTCAAGCGTGGCCTGAACGGGGTTGCTCGCTCAGAAGCCGAGGGCGAACTTCGCGTCCTCGCTCATCAGGTCCGGGGACCATGGTGGCGTAAACACGAGCTCGGACTCGACCGAGGTGACGCCCTCGATCTCGCTGACGAACTCTTGGATTTGCCCCTCTACCTGAGGGCCGATCGGGCAACCGGGGGTGGTCAGCGTATAGGTGACCTTGATGGCGCCGGCCGCATCGATGTCGACCCCGTAGATCAGGCCAAGCTCGACAAAGTCGAGACCCAGCTCCGGGTCGATCACCTCGCGCAGCGCGTCGTGAACCTCTTCGATCGTGATCATGTCACTTCAGTTTACGAGGCTCGATTGTTCGAATTTACGAGGTTCTCGATTGTTGGCCAAACGTTAGGGTTGCATTGCCGCCGGTCTACTTAGTAGGGTTCCGCGATCATCGAGTTCGCCGACAACCCGCCGGTGCTGCTTTGCGCAGGGGACGAGGATCGAAGCACCCAAAGCCTCCGGAGACGGGCACTTGTCCTCGCATTTCGAGCCCAGAGTGACGTCCTCGTCGACCTCCGGGACCTCGTATTCGCCGACACCACGCTGATGCTCGACCTGGCGATGCTCTCGAATCGCCTGCGGCGCCGCGAGCGCAGGCTGCTGCTCCAGAGCCCGCAACCGCAGATCATGCATCTGATCGAACTGGTCGGCCTGCACCGCCTGCCTGGTGTCGAACTGCTCGCCGACGGCGCACCGCAGCCGGCGATCGCTTGAAAACCGCAGCCAGCGCCTGAGTACCGCACTCGGCTCACCGTCTGAGCTGACTACGCTTAAGCGCGTACATGATCTGGTTCGTGCTACTCGTGCTCTGGCCTCTGGCCGAGCTCTATGTGATCGTCAAGATCGCCGAGGCGATCGGATTCTGGTGGATGCTGCTGCTGCTGGTCGTCAGCTGGCCGATCGGGTGGCGGCTGATCCGGCATCAGGGCCGCGCTGCGCTCCGGCGCCTGCGACAGGCGCTGGCCGCCGGTCGAGCGCCTGCCAGCGAGGTCCTGGACGGCGCGCTCGTGCTGGTCGGAGCGTTGCTATTGCTCGTGCCAGGCTTCATCACCGACGCAATCGGGCTGCTGTTGCTGCTGCCGCCGACCCGCGCCGTCGCACGGCGAGTCGCGGAGCGTAACCACCGCAGTATCTGGTTGAAGCGTCTGGTCGGCCTTAGTTCGTGGGCGGCATACCCTGCGTCTGGCGGTCCTGGCGGCCCGGCACATTACGACGCCGAAGCCACGGCAGCCGACATCGAAGAGCCGCAACTGGAAGCATGAGTGCCGTGAGCACGGCTTCCACACCGATCGCAGTCTTCGGTGACCTCGATGGCGACCTCTGGGGAGTCGTGCTGGGTGGCGAGAAGCCGCAGGTGGCGGTGGCCGGCCTGACCGGCGCCGACGTCGAGCTTGGCCCCGCCGACCTCGACCTCGAGGACGGCGAGATCTGGACGCTCACAGGCGCAGGCTGCGCGCTCCGCTTCGAGCGCGCCGATGCGACCACCACGACGGGCGGAGCCAGTCACGCACTCGAGCCGTGCCGGGTTACCGGCGGAGCAACCGTCGAAGGCGTCGAGCGCGAGCTCGACATCGGCGGTCTGCGCAGCGCAGGGGTCTTACTCGACGGGCAGGACTCGATACGGCTGTTCTCCTCCTGGTTCCCGGCCGGGCACGAGATCGCCGTGCTCTCCATCCGTCCAAAGGGAGCGAAGGGGCAGGACCGCGACAGCATCGCCGTCGCCGCGCGCGGCGAGGAGCATCCGCTCGTGTTCGACCCGCGGCTTTCGACCACCTATGACCACGACGGTGATCCACGCCGCGTCGGCGTCGAGTTGTGGCTCGGTGACGACGAGGAGGACGAGCTATGGCCGCGCCGCGTCGCCGGCGGCTCGACCGGCTCCCGCGTCGGTCGCCCAGGTTTCAGCGCCTACGCGTTCGAATGCACGAGCCGCGGTGAGCAAGGCGCCGGGATCTACGTGCTGGCCCACCCGGCCTGACCGCCGCCGTTCAGCCCCGGGGCGCCCTTCCAACCGCTGCGCGATCAGTTCTCGCTGCCGAGCCGATCCCAGCAGTAGAGCTCCAGGCATTCCGCGGCCAGCTGCACGCAGCGGTCCTCGGAAAGCCACGGGAGCACGGCATCCAGCGCCTCATCCTCGCCGACCCCGGCATCGAACGCCTCCTCACCGCGGAAGCCCGCTGCGATGCGCAGCGCTTCACGGCGGTTCTCCCCGAGCGACGGGAAGACGTTCAGGAGGAACTCCTTGCTCGGTATCGGGTGTCCTAACTCCAGTGAGGCGTGCCAGGCGGCGAGCAGCGAGAGATCGTGCTCATCGAGGTCGGCCACAGCCTTTGAGTAATGCGATAGGAGGTCCGCCTCAGGGATCTCGTCGACCCAGGCAGCCACCACCTCGCCGACGATCTGGCGCCGGGCCTCACGTCCGACCGAGTCGGCGATTACGCGGATGGCGTCCTGCGGCTCGATGAAGCAAAGTGACATGAGGGCTCCAACATCGGGACGGGTGGACTGCATGAATGTAAGCGGCGGTTCGGACGGAGCGCGCCGCAGGAGATCGCCTCCCGGAAGCGAAGGCGCGGTGCGCGCTCTCAGAGCCCCAGGGCAGACTGGGCCTGCTCGAGCAGGACCCCGTCGCCCCCGGCATCCTCGGGCAGCCCGCCCGTGGCGCGTACGCCCGAGCCCCAATTGTGGAGGGCCAGATCGAGCGCCTCGATCGGAACCCCCGAGGCCTGCGCTAGGTCGCCGGCGCGGCGTTCGAGCAGCAGCGGGTCACCGATCCCCAGAGCCCGTTTGGCCGCCCAGGTGGCTTCGTTCTCGCCGCTCAGAAACAGTTTGCCGGGGCGCAGCTCGTAGACACCGAGCCGCCCCAGCAGGGTGAGAAGCTCATAGCGCATGTCGCGGTCAAGGCCGCGGACGCCGCCGAGGCGCTCGAATGTGCGCTCGAACCGGCGCTCGGGGGTCCATGAACCCTCGCCGGTGAAGGCCGCTTCGATCGAGCCTTGGCGGGCACCCCAGGCCTCAATTCCGGCGATGGCGGAGTCGCGATTGCCGGAGGTGAGGCCTCGGGGCCCTTCAAGAACGTGCTCGATCGCAAGGTCCGTCCGGGTCTTGATGTCTCCTGGGGCCGCTATCTCGCGCCATATCGAAGGCGCGTCGTCGGGCGCGTCTCCTGCCGCGACCTGCTCCATGAGCTGGAGGCGAGTTGCCGAGAAGGCGATTTCTTCGGCGAGGCGCTCGGCGTCCTCGCTGGACTTCAGCCCGGGCACGAGAGATGAGCGGTAGCCGTCTTCGACGCCTCGCGCGAGGCGGCGAACACGCACGTTGGTTGCGCTGGTCCTGCCACTCCCGGCTTTGGCGGTCCGCGGTACTCGCGTGCGTTCAGCCTGCGCACCGTCGGCGCGCTCACGCGGCTGCGTCGACTTCGGCGCGCTCGACGATACGACTGGGCGTGCCTCGAAGTGCTGCTCCCGCGCGCAGATCGTGCAGTTCTGCAGGAGATGGTTGTGTCGGCAGAAGGTCGGCATGCTCGCCATCAATCGTGACACGCCGTGGCGGAACGCGCAGCCTCGACCGGTCTCCTGGGGCAAAGGTTGCTGGGAGGCCCAGATCCATCCGGGCCTCCCAGCTGGCCAGGGAAGTGGGGGCGCAGTTCCCTGACTGACTGGGCGAGTGTGTCCCACCCAAGTTCAGGCCTCTTAAACCTACTCCGCACTATGCGGGAATCCGGCGAAGAACCTCCAAAGAAAATCCCGCACGTTGGGCCGGAAAGGAGCGTAACTAGTCTACGCGACGAGTGCCAGGCCCGGTGAAGAACTGCTCACCGGGACGCACCGTCCCCGCGGCCTCCGCTTCGTGACGGAGCGTGCTATCGGGCTCGCCGCTCCAAGCGCCGATCGCCAGCAGCTCCCGATCCTGGTCCATCGGCGTGCCGCCGAGCGCCTTGTTCACGACACGCGCGCACTTGCGCCCCTCGGCGATCGCGGTCACGACCAACGACTGGCCGATACGCGCATCGCCGCACGCGAAGACACCGCCATGGGACGTCTTGTAGCTGCGCTCGGTGCGGATGTTTCCGCGATGATCGAGGTCGAGTTTCAGGTCTGCCACGAGGCCCTCGTGCTCGGGGTGCTCGAAGCCGATCGCGATCAGCACGAGGTCGGCATCGACGACGAACTCGCTGCCGGGTACAGGCGTCAGATCACGCGAGGAGGTGCCGGTGACCTTCCGCGCGTACACGTGCGTCACCTTTCCGTCGGCACCGCCGAAGCCGGTCACCTCCGTGCCCCAGCGGCGGTCGCCGCCCTCCTCGAGCGCATAGGTCATGGTCGTGCGCTTGGGCGGCAGCGGCCACGGATGTCGCGGGTCCGAGTGCCTCAGCTCGGCGTAGACGTCGAGGATCCTCGCGCTCTCGGCACCCTCGCGCAGCGCGTTGGAGATGCAATCCATCCCGGTGTCGCCACCGCCGATCACGATCACGCGCTTGCCGGCGGCGGTGATCTCTCGGTCCGGCTCGACCTCACGGAACGCCCGGCCCTCATGCTTTGCGACCCAGCGGTTTCGCTGGTACAGGTAATCCATCGCCAGATGGATGCCACCGTTCTGGCGTCCGGGCACCTCGATGTCGCGCGAGACCCGCGACCCGATCGCGATCACCACCGCGTCATGCCGCGCCTGCAACTCATCGACCGTGACATCGGTGCCGATCTCGGTGTCATAGAGGAAGTTCACGCCCTCCTGCTCGAGGACGGTCACACGCCGGTCGATGATCGTCTTCTCGAGCTTGGCGTCGGGAACGCCGAAGCGCATCAGGCCGCCTGGCCCCTCGTCGCGCTCGTATACGGTCACCATGTGCCCGATGCGGTTCAGTTCGGCGGCCACTGCGAGGCCGGCCGGGCCGGAGCCGACCACGCCGACGCTCTTCCCAGAGCGCCTCGCCGGAGGCTCGGGCACGACCCAGCCCTCCGAGAACGCGCGCTCAGCGATCGCCATCTCGATCTGCTCGATCGTGACCGGGTCGTCGTTGACGGCGAGAACACACGCCGACTCGCATGGCGCAGGGCAGATCCTGCCCGTGAACTCGGGGAAGTTGTTGGTCGCGTGGAGCTGGTCGATCGCCTCGTGCCACTTGCCGCGGTAGACCAGGTCGTTCCAGTCGGGGATCAGATTGCCGAGCGGACACCCCTCGTGGCAGAACGGCACGCCGCAGTCCATGCAGCGGGCACCCTGACGTCGCAGCTCGTCCTCCCCCTGTAGACCGAAGTACGGCTCGTAGTCTGTTACGCGCTGCTTCGGATCGCGCTTGTCGAAGCCGACGCGGTGAATTCTGAGGAAGCCTCCGAGCTCACCCATTGTCCGTCACCCCCGCGATCGCCGCCGCCTCGGCCTGCTGCTCGAGCGCGTGCCTGTAGTCGCGCGGCATCACCTTGACAAATCGTTCCCTGGCGCGCTCCCACTGTGCCAACACGTTGCGCGCGACCAGCGAGCCGGTGCGCTGTGCGTGCTCGGCAATCAAACCGCGCAGCTCCTCGTCGTCGGCCTCGACCAGCGGCTCCAGGTCGACCAGCTCGGTATTGCAGCGCCCAGCGAACCGGTTGTCCGAGTCGTACACATAAGCGATACCGCCGCTCATGCCGGCAGCGAAGTTGCGGCCGGTGGGGCCGAGCACGACAACGCGCCCGCCCGTCATGTACTCGCAACCGTGGTCGCCGAGGCCCTCAACCACTGCGGCGGCACCGGAGTTGCGAACGGCGAATCGCTCGCCGGCCAGGCCGCGGAAGAACGCCCGTCCGGACGTGGCTCCATAGAGAACGGTGTTGCCGACGATCATGTTCTCCTCGGCGCGGAAAAGCGCTGCCTCGGGGGGCCGCACGGACAGGATTCCGCCGGAGAGGCCCTTTCCCGCGTAATCGTTGGTCTCACCGCGCAGCGACATGGTCACACCCGGCGCCAGCCAGGCGCCGAAGCTCTGTCCGGCCGAGCCGGTGAACGAGATCTCGATCGTGCCCTCCGGCAGACCGTCGGCACCGAAGCGCCGGCTGATCTCTCCCGAGAGGATCCCGCCGACAGTGCGATTGACGTTGCGGATGCCGATCGGGCCGAGCTTCACAGACTCACCGCGCTCGAGCGCAGGCGAGCACTGCCGTACCAGACCCCAGTCAAGCGCGTCATCGAGCACCGGCTCGGGACCGCGCGTCCGACGCCGGGCGACATCCGCGGGGACGTCGGGGCTGGTCAGCACCATCGAAAGGTCGACCTTCTGAGCCTTCCAGTGGTCGATCGCGTCGCGCATGTCGAGCAGGTCGCTGCGGCCGATCATCTCCTCAAAGCGGCGGATCCCGAGCTGCGCCATCAGCCTGCGGGTCTCCTCGGCGACGTTCATCAGGTAGTTGATGACGTGGTCGGGGGTGCCCTGGAAGCGCGCCCGCAGTACCGGATCCTGGGTCGCGACGCCAACCGGGCAGGTATTCAGGTGGCAGACGCGCATCATGATGCAGCCCATCGCAATCAGCGGAGCGGTCGAGAAGCCGAACTCGTCGGCGCCGAGCAGCGCAGCGACGACGACGTCGCGGCCGGTCTTCATCTGACCGTCGACCTCGACCGTGATCCGCGAGCGCAGATCATTGAGCATCAGCGTCTGCTGCGTCTCGGCCAGGCCGATCTCCCACGGAAGGCCGGCGCCGTGGATAGACGATTGCGGAGAGGCGCCGGTGCCGCCCTCACCGCCGGAGATCGTGACGTGATCGGCGTTCGCCTTGGCGACCCCGGCAGCGACCGTGCCGACGCCGACCTCGCTGACGAGCTTCACCGACACGCTGGCGTTCGGGTTCGAGCAGCGCAAGTCGTAGATCAGCTGCTTGAGATCCTCGATCGAGTAGATGTCGTGGTGCGGCGGAGGTGAGATCAGCCCGACCCCCGGAGTCGAGTGGCGGATCTTGGCGATGTAGGAATCCACCTTGTGACCAGGCAGCTGACCACCCTCGCCGGGTTTTGCACCCTGAGCCATCTTGATCTGCAGCTGATCGGCGTTGACGAGGTAATGGGTCGTGACACCAAAGCGCCCGGACGCGATCTGCTTGATCTTGGAGCGGCGATCGTCGCCGTTGGCATCCGGCGCGAAGCGGGCTGCGTCCTCGCCACCCTCGCCCGTATTGGACTTGCCACCCAAGCGGTTCATTGCGATCGCCAGAGTCTCGTGAGCCTCGCGGCTGAGGGCTCCGAGCGACATCGCGCCCGAGGTGAAGCGCTTCACGATCTGGGTCGCCGGCTCGACCTGGTCGAGCGGTAGCGGCTCGGGCAGCGTGTTCAGCTTCATCAGCCCACGCAGCGTCGACCGCGCTGCCCCCTCGTCGTTGGCTAGCCGTGCGAACTCTTCATAGGTCTGCCAGCTATCGCCGGTTTCTCCACGAACAGAGTGCTGAAGCTTGGCGACCGTGTCCGGATTCCAGTTGTGGAGCTCGCCGTCACGACGCCACTGCAGGATGCCGCCCACGGGCAGCAGGTCGCGCTCGGTGCGCGGGTAGGCGCGGAAGTGGCGCTCGATCGCCTCGACGGCGAGCTCGTGCAGGCCGATGCCGCCGATCCGCGAAGCGGTGCCGGTGAAGTGCTTGTCGATCAGCTCGCGGTCCAGGCCGACGGCCTCGAAGATCTGAGCACCGCAGTAGGACTGGATCGTTGAGATCCCCATCTTGGAGATCGTCTTCAGCAGGCCCTTGCCGATCGCTTTGACGATCCGCTTCTCCGCCTCATCACGGTCGAGATCCTCGGGTAGCAGCGAGCGATCGGCGAGCTCGTCGAGCGACTCGAACATCACGTAGGGGTTGATCGCGGACGCGCCGAAGCCGATCAGCGTCGCCATGTCGTGGATCTGACGCGGCTCGCCGGATTCGATCACCAGGCCGGTGCTGAGGCGCGTCCCGCGCCGCACCAGGTGCTGGTGCACGGCCGCGACCGCCAGCAGCGAGGGCATCGCCACGCGCTCGGGGCCGAGGTTGCGGTCAGACAGGATCAGGATGTTGGCGCCGTTGTCGACGTAGCGCGCAGCCTCTTCACAGAGCGCGCCCAGGCGCTCGGGCATGCCGTCCGGACCGCGCTCGACCGGCCACGTGATGTCGAGTGTGGCTGCGTCGAATATCTCGTGCGAGACCTGGCGCAGCTTCTCCAGCTCGTGGTTGCGGAGGATCGGCTGATCCATGACGAGCTGGTGGGCCTGCTCGGGCACCTCACAGAGCAGGTTGCGCTCGCGACCCACGCCGACGTGCAGGCTCATCACGACCTGCTCGCGGATCGGATCGATCGGCGGGTTCGTGACCTGTGCGAACAGCTGCTTGAAGTACGTGAACAGTGGCGGCTGGCGATCCGAGAGCACCGCCAGGGAGATGTCGTTGCCCATCGACGCGACCGGCTCCTCAGCCTTGGCCGCCATCGGCGCGATCACAAGCCTGAGATCCTCCTGCGAATAGCCGAAGGCCAGCTGCTTGGAACGCAACGGCTCGATCCGCGGAGTGCGGGGCTCACGGTCAGGCAGGTCGTCAATGTGGACGACGGCCTCGTGATACCAGTCGCCGTACGGCCGGCTGCGGGCGACCTGGCGCTTGACCTCTTCGTCGTCGACGATCTTGCCCTGCTCGAGATCGAGCAGGAACATCTTCCCGGGCGCCAGTCGGCCCTTGCGCTGGATGTGCTCAGGGGCGACGGTCAGTACCCCCGCCTCGGACGCCAGGACCACATAGCCCTCGGTGTCCTGGATCCAGCGTCCCGGTCGCAGCCCGTTGCGGTCGAGCGTTGCCCCGGCGATCTTGCCGTCTGTGAAGACCACCGCGGCCGGACCGTCCCAGGGCTCGAGCAGGCAGGAGTGGAAGTCGTAGAAGCCCTTGACGTCGGGGTCCAGATCCCGGCGAGTGCGGTACGCCTCGGGGATCATCATCATCATCGCGTGCGGGATCGAGCGGCCGCTCAGCACGAGCAGCTCGAGCACGTTGTCGAAGGCAGCGGAGTCCGATGCATCAGGCTGGATCACCGGCATGATGCGGGCCAGATCGTCGCCGAACAGCTCCGAGGCGAGCTGAGACTCGCGCGCGCGCATCCAGTTGGCATTGCCTCGCAGTGTGTTGATCTCCCCGTTGTGGGCGATCATCCGAAACGGGTGCGCAAGCGTCCAGCTCGGGAAGGTGTTGGTGCTGAAGCGGGAGTGCACGAGCGCGAGACGGCTCGCGAGCCGCGGATCGCGCAGGTCGGTGAAGTAGCGCGGCAGCTGGGGCGCGGTGAGCATGCCCTTGTAGACCAGCGTGCGCGACGAGAAGCTCGCGATGGCGAGCTCATCGCTGGCCTCGAGCTCGATCAGCCGGCGGATCACGTAGAGCTTGCGCTCGAACGCATCCTGGTCAGGAACGTCGTCAGCGGCGGCGACAAGCACCTGGCGGATGTAGGGCTGTGAAGCCCGTGCGGTATCCCCGGCGTAGCGGTCATCAGTGGGCACGTCGCGCCACCAGATCACCCGTTGGCCTTCGGCCTGAACCGTGTCCTCGATCAGCTGCTCGAGCTGGGCGCGGCGCTCGTTCTCGGTCGGCAGGAACACCACCCCGACGGCATAGCGACCGGATGGCGGCAGCTCGACGCCGGCGGCCACGCCGCGGAAGAACGCATCCGGAATCTGCAACAGAATGCCCGCACCGTCACCCGTGTTGGGATCGGCGCCGGCGGCGCCCCGGTGCTCGAGGTTGCCAAGCGCCTCGAGTCCCTTCTCGATGACGGCGTGCGTCGCTTCGCCCCAGAGCTTGGCGACCAGCGCAACGCCACAGGCGTCGCGCTCGTTGGTTGGGTCGTAGAGGCCGCTCGGCCCCGGTGCTGCGGGTGCTTGATTCATAGAGGGAGCAGGCCCGGAGGGAAGGGCGAAGAGGAGAGGGGCAGGTGGCCTGCGCTTAAAAGGCTACCGGGTTTCGCACCGAGATCTAAAGCAGCGTGTAAGAAGCAGCGAAGCGCCCAACCAACTGGTTCGGGGCCCCAAAAGCACATCCGGCGGTGTTTTGCCCACCGATCCGGCACGATCGCACAGAAATCTCACAGAAATGACCGACATCACCGTTTAACGAGCAATGCATCTGCCCCCCTTTCAGGCGCTGTTGGACAACTACAGCCACGACGTGCACCGCTTCCTGGTCGCCAACGTGGGTGCCGTGGACGCCGACGACTGTTACCAGGAGACGTGGATCGCGGCGCTGCGCGGCTATCCGCGTCTGCAATACAGCACGAACCTGCGCGGCTGGCTGTTGACGATCGCGGCACGCAAGGCGATTGATGTGCACCGCACCCGTGGCCGCAGCCCGCTGGCGATGGCCGAGCCTCCCGAGGTCGGCCGACCCAACGAGACGTGCTTGGTTGCCAATGAGGTTGCGGACGACCTCTGGGATGCCGTCGCCGGGCTGCCGCCCAAGCAACGAGCCGCGGTCGTTCTGCGTTACGTGCTCGACGCCGACTACGGCACCGTCGCCCTCACCATGGGGACAAGCGAAGCAGCGGCGCGGCGCAACGTGCACGAGGGGCTCAAACGACTGAGAGAGGAGCATGGCGTTGAGTGGACCGCCTGAACTCACGGACGCCTTCGAGCGCTCCGGGCTGATCGACGTCTCCTACGTCGTGGAGGAATCACCCGTCGGCCGGCTGCTGCTGGCAGCCACAGGCGACGGCCTCGTCTGCCTGCACTACGTGAACCGCGACGATGATCTCGAGCAGTCGCTGCAACAACTGGCGGAGCGAATCTCACCGCGGGTGCTGCGTGCGCCGCGACGGCTCGATGCGCCGCGTCGCGAACTCGACGAGTTCTTCGACGGGCGCCGCCGCGACTTCGACATTGCACTCGACTTCGCGCTGATCAAGCCCGGCTTCACCCGCAGGGTGCTCGAGCAGACCGCACGGATCCCGTTCGGCCAGACCGTGACCTACAAGGGAATCGCCGGCCTGGCCGGCAACGAGCGCGCGTTCCGCGCCGCCGGTACGGCGCTGGGATCGAACCCCCTGCCGATCGTTGTGCCATGCCACCGTGTGCTGCATTCCGGTGGTGGCCTCGGCGGCTACACCGGCGGGCTCGACATCAAGCGCAGGCTGCTCGCGATCGAGGGCGTGCTGAGCGAGCCCCTCGAGCCGTGAAATACGGCCGGCGTGCCCCGGTGCACGCCGGCCGCTGTTCCCCTCCAGCGGAGATCCCGCTGCCAGAGGAAGGTCGCGAAGAGCTTCAGCCGCGCCGTGTTGGCTTGCATCCCATGCCCCACCCCGCCGGTATCACGCGCCGCGAGTATCGGCCTCGATCTGAAGGCGACCGCTGGAGAGAGACAGCGATGCCTTCAGATCGTGGCCGTCAGCGTCAACCGCCGACATGCCGCCATGGGACGACATCGGCTTGGCCCCCCTGTTGACGAATTGAAGTGGCTCCGTCACCCCGCCACCAACTGGACATCCAATGCTCTCAGTCCCAGCTTCCAGTGCAGCGAAGATCGCACGTACCGGATAAGCCCGCATCGGGACGCACACCACGATCTTTTCGCCGCTAGACCCGTAGGGCAGCGGCGGTGGGGATCAGCCCGGGGAGCTGCTCGCGCCCGGCGATGCCGAGCTTCGCGTAGCTGCGGGTCAGGTGCGTCTCGACCGTGCGCAGGCTCACGAACAGCGCTTGAGCGATCTCCGGATTCGAATGCCCAGCGGCGGCGAGCTCGGCAACTCGAAGTTCAGCTGGCGTGAGTGCATCGGCGCCGCTCAGCCGCCGGCGGCGCGGGCGCGCACCCAACAGGTGAAGCTCGGTTTCGGCGCGCTCCGCGAGCGCAGTCGCCTGTATGCGGTCGGCAAGGTCGAGCGCCTCACGCAGCTGCTCGGCGGCGTCGGGGCGCGCGCCGTGGCGACGCAGGTGTGAGCCAAGCTCGACGGCGCTCCGCGCCCGCTCGAGCAGAATCGGCTGCTCGGAGGTGATCGCCACTGCCTCGCGTAGCGGCTGCGCCTGGTCCCAGATGATCCCCTGAGCGAGCAGAGCGCGTGCGAGCAGCCATGCCGACCGCACCTGACGCGCCTCGACCAATGCTTCAGCGGCGAGCTCGCGCGCGCGCTCGACCGCCCCCGCCCGGTGGAGTGCGAGCGCGGCCTCCACTCGCCAGGGCCAGAACACTGCACTCATCGGCCCAAGTTCCGCCCCCACGTTGAGCAATTCCTCGGCAGCCGGTCCGGGTTTGCCCTCGCAGCCCAGCAGCCGGGCCGCTGTCAGGCGCAGCATCGCGAATGCCGCATGCGGCGGGCTATCGTCCAGGGCGATCCCGTCGAGCACTCCGCGCGCCTGCGAGAGCTTTCCCTGGTCGATCAGAGAATCGATCAGGAAGCTGCGCGCATAGGCGCTGATCATCGGCTCGTCGGTGAACAGCTCGAGCGCCCTCGATGCGCGCTCCTCGGCCTGCGCGAGCCGTCCCATGCGGTACATCACCGCGCTGCCGAACGCGCAGCAGAAGCCGGCTCCGCGCGAGGAGCCGCGTACCCGACTGTCCACCTCCGCAGCATTCAAGAGCGCCTCGGCCTCCGCGTAGCGGTCACCGAATACCACCGTGGTGAGAGCGGCCCAGTAGAGCGTGCCATCGGCAGTGATGTCGCGAAGTAGCGTGCCGTCCGCATTTGCGCGCAACGCCATCTCAGCGAGCGCCGGAAGATCTGGCGACGGCTGCGTGATGCCGACGTTCGCGAGCACCGCCAGCAGCAGACGCTCGCCCCTGGTCGCCCCCGAGAGCTCTGCCGGATCGACCGCTCCAGGCAGACCGTGGAGAATGGTGAGGTCCTGCCCGGCTGCCTGCGCGAGGTGTGCGAGCAGTTCCAGACGCAGCTCGCGATCGTCGTCGGCAAGGTCACCGATCGCCGCGCGGCACACCTCGACCGTCTCTTCGAGACCGCCGACCGTCAGCAGCTGGCCGGCGAGCTCGATCGCGATCCCGGCGCGAAGCCGCGGTTCGCGGGCCGCGGTGAATGCCTGCCGCAGCCGCTCGACCCCCTGGCCCGAGGCGAGCATCCCCTCTGCCCTGCCCAGCTCCAGGAGCACGTTGACGCAGTCGGCCGCGGCCGGAGGTTCTTCGAGCGCTCGCCGCAGACAGCCCACGGCCGCTTCCGGTGCGCCCTGCGCAAGCGCCTGGGCAGCGGCAGCCCGCAGCGTCGCCACGACGGCCGGGCTCTCATCGGGGTCCGTGGCCAGTAGGTGTGACGCCACGACACCGACCGGCGCGCCGCGGCGTTCCAACAACTCTGCCGCGCGACGGTGCAGATACACCCTCTCCGACACGCCGAGCTCTGCGCGAACCACCTCGAGGATCAGCGGATGTTGGAACCGGACTGGCACTTCCAGTCCGTTGAGGATCCCTACAGCAGCTAGTTCGTCGGCCGCACCGACGACGTCTTCAAGAGTGAGCTCGAGCATCTCGGTGATCGTCGGAAGCGTCGTCTGCTGCCCGAGAATCGCCACCGCGTGCGCGACACGCGTCGCCGTTTGGCCGAGTTCCGACAACCTCACCAGCACCGAGGTCCTGATCGACGCCGGCCGCAGTTGAGCCACAGCCTGCGCGCTCCTCGCCGATTGGTCGGCGGCGCGCAGCTCGCGGATCAGCTCACAGACGAGGAACGGGTTGCCTCCCGTCAGCTGGTGACAGAGCTCTGCCGCCTCCCGCTCGACGCCGCCCAGCTGCTCGGACAGCAGTACCGCGGTTCCTTCGCCGGTGAAGCCTGAGAGACGATGGATCGTGGTCTGTGGCTCGGTGGCGATCGAACCCGCAACGGTGGTCTGGTGGATGTCGCGCACGGCGATGACCACGCACAGCGACAGGTCGGAGCTACGCGCCGCCAGGTGGGCCAGCCACCGCTGCGACGGCAAGTCAACCCAGTGCAGATCGTCGATCACGATCATGAGCGGACGCTCCGCGACCAGGTTGGCGACGAGCCAATACAGCCCATGCAGGACGCGGGCGGCCGCGTCGGGCGCCAGCGGTAGGTCTTGGTCACCGCTGAACAAGCACGCGCAGGCAGCGGCAGCGCCCTGGAGGAGCGCGCCCTCCTGGCCGGCCCGCTCGAGGTGGGTCTGGAACACGTCGCCGGCCACCGTCCAAGCCAGGTCCTGCTCGAGCATCGCACCAGACGCACCGAGCACCAGCATCCCCGCGCCCTGGGCCCTCTGTGCCGCGGCTCGCAGGAGTGATGTCTTACCCAGGCCGGGGGCGCCTTCCACGAGCACCATCCGACCATGGCCGGCCAGCGCTGAGGAGATCGCCGCGTCGATCGCGGCGATCTCCTCAGCGCGCTCGATCAGAGCGGCGATTCCCGGCTCCATACCGACCAGCCTAATCTCGCACCGCCCGCAGCAGATGATCTCCTGTGAGCTCGTAAAACGGCTGGCGCGCCTCCAATGCGCGCCAGCCGTTCCACAGCCCCCGTTATTCCGGCAGCGTCCCGCTGCCGGTAGCACACCCCTGAGACCTCGAGTTGTGTCTGGCAACCCCTGGTCCCGTGCGGTAGGGATATGAAGCCACACCCGACAGCCGAGCACATCGGGCACCCCCCCTTAACTTTTCTCGGACCTACCGTGAGATTTCAGGTGTGCGGGCGAGCGTTCCGTCCGGTTGCAGGCGCTGGGCCAGGAGCTCGCGCGCCTGCTGTCCGCTCAGCCCGAGCTTCTGGTAGATGTGCGCAAGGTGTGTCCCGACGGTCTTTGTGGTCACGAACAGCGCCTGCGCTATCTCGCGGTTCTGCATGCCGGAGGCCGCAAGCTCGGCAACGCGTCGCTCTGACGGCGTCAGCGCCTCCGGCCCGTCCAGCAGCTCCCGGCGCGGACGCGCCCCGGAGACGGCCAGCTCCTGATGCGCAACCTCAGCCAGAGCGGCCGCACCGCAGCGCTGCGCCAGCTGCAGCCCTTCCTTCAGTGGCTCGCGCGCCGCGGTGCGCCTACCGGCCCGACGCATGGAGGCGCCCAATTCCACCAGCGAGTGGGCGAGCTCGAGCTGCGCCGGCGAGCTGCGCAAGAGCTCGACAGATTCCTCCAGATCGGCCAGTGCCGCGTCACCACTCTGTGTGCGGGCGCGTGCTCGCAGCGCAATGCCGATGCCACGGTTCTGCCCGAGCTCGCGCGCACGGGCGAGCGTCAGCTCGGCCAGCTCGCCCGCCGTCTGCGGGTCGCTCGGCGCCAGGATGCCGACGAGCGACGCCCGCCATGGCAGAAAGCTCGGGTTGTTGACGATGACGTTCTCGCCCGCCAGCCGGAGATCCTCGATCGCGCGCTCTCGATCTCCCAACGCGGCCCGCAGGCGTCCTCGCGCAAGCAGTGCATGCAGTCCCGCAGCGGTCCCAATCGCACGCTCGACATCCGCCCCTTCGATCAGATTCGAGGCCGACGCGAGCTCGCCCTGTTCGCGCAGGGCGTCACAGAGGCAGGCCACCAGCCATATCTCCACCCAGCTTGCGTCGATTCCGCGTGCGAGCGCCAGCGCCTCCTTCGCATCCTCCGCCGCGACCCGGAGCTCCCCCGTGCGCAGCCGCAGGATCGCGCTCCAGGCGAGGTCGACAAGGTGCGAGATGATCGACCCGCGGGCGCGAGCGTCAGCGCGAATATCGGCGAGCAGCCCCTCCGCGCGCTCGACCTCGTCGCTCAGCACGAGCACGATCGCGGCGTAGATCACGATCGGTGAGCCGCCCGTCTGTTCGGCCACGAAGCGGCCGTCCTCGAGACCCTCGTCGAGGCGTTCCCACCAACGGCTTCCGACCCCCTCGGTCTGCGCGGACCAGCAGGCGTCAAAGATCTTCAGCGCGCGCCCGGCGGGCCCCGAGATTTCAGCGAGTGCAAGCAGCTCAGCGCGCTGCTGGCCGACCCTCTGCACCAATCGCGCATCGACGGACGCCGTCGCCACCCGCAGCGTTTCGAGCGTCGCCCGCAGGCGCGGATCGAGGTCCGGACCGAGCTCGGCTAGCACCTTGGTGAGCATCTCAAAGGCCTCGAGCGACCTGCCACCGCCCCAGACCAGCACCTCACCCAGGGTCGTCGCAACTGCCACTCGCGTGGCCGGCTCTTCGCTGACGGCCAGCGCCTCGGCGAGGTGTTCCACCGCTGCAGGGTCGTGGGCGAGCGCCTCCATCTGCCCGAGCCGGCCCAGCACCGCTCCCCGGGACGGGCTGCCTGGCGGCTCCGTCAACGCCCGGCGCAGAAGCGTGATCGCTGCGTTCAGATCGCCGCCCGCATAGGCAGCGGCCGCCGCCTTCATCAACAGTGACACGACCTGCTGGTCGCCGCTCGGCGAGGCCCGCAATAGATGTGAGCCGACCGCCAGCGCCGAACCGCCGGTGGCCGCCAGCGACAGCGCCGCGCGGCGGTGATCATCGGCCCGTCGAGCCGGGGGAACCTGCTCGTAGATGGCGCGGCGCAGCAGCGGATGCACGAACGCCAGCGGCTCCTCGGTGAGGATCCCGGCTGACATCAGCTGATCGGCCGCGATCACGGCGGTGGATTGGTCGAGCCGCGCGAGCTCCGCCGCCTCGTGCAGGGTGGCGTGTTCGAGCACCGCCACCGCCTGTGCGAGTGCCATCACATCGGTCCCCAGCCGCTCGAGCCTGCCAAGCACAACCCGCCGCACAGACTCGGGACTTGCCTGCTCCACCTGTGCCGCGTTGGCAGCCGTGGCAGCCACGTCCTCGCCCGCCAGATCCGTCAGCAGCTCGCCGAGCAGGAAGGGATTGCCACCGGTTGCCCGCGCGCAGGCGCCGCAGAACTCGGCATCCGCCCGGCTGTCAAGCCGCTCACGAACCAGGCGCGCGACACCGCCGCCACTCAACGCGGACGGGGACAGAACCACGTCGGCCGAGCTGCGCAGCGCCAGGAGCAGCTCGTCGCCGGCGCTTGCCTCGTCACTTCGGACCGTGAGCACCAGCAGCAGCGGCAGTTCCTGGCAGCGGGCCGCCAGATACGCGATGCACTGCAGCGACGAGCGATCAGCGAACTGCGCGTCGTCGAGCGCCAGCATCAGGGGGCTCGTCTCGGCAAGGTTTGCCGTCAACCAATAGATGCCGTGGCTGAGGGTGAAGGCGATGTCGGGTGCGGGGCGCCGTGCGGCCTGCGAATCGCCGTCGCGATCCTCCCGCCGATCGAGCGCCAGCAAGGTTCGGGTCAGCCCGGCAGCACCGGCCAGCAGCTGGTCCTGCCGTTCGGGAGTGGCGCGGGCGATCGGAAGCTCGAACAACTGTCGCGCCACGCCGAACGCGAACTCGTGCTCGAGCTCGTGGCCGCGCGCCGCGAGCAGCTGCATCCCCGCCTGTCCGGCAGCCTCTGTCGTCTGCGCCAGCAGCGCAGTCTTGCCAATTCCGGCCGGACCCTCGATCACCACGACCCGTCCCGTACCGTTGCAGGCGTCACCAACCGCGGCGCGGAGCAAGCTCAGCTCATGCGCGCGTTCAAGCAGCAGCGAGTTGGTTGCGGGTTGCCAGACCCCAGGCAGCATATGGGTTGACAGGGGCGCCGGGGTGTAGAAACGGGTATCAACCCCCTGGATGGACGTCTTCGAACCAATCCGGCGTTTCGATCGCTTCCAGCAGCGGCACGAACCGCTGGCACTCGTGTGCGCGACGCTGAGGAAGTTCAACGACGATCAGGCCGCCAGCTTCGCCGTGGCGGTGGCGTTCTATGCATTCTTCGCGATCTTCCCGCTGCTGCTCGTGTTCATGACCGTGCTCGGCTACGTGCTATCGGGCGACCAGTCACTGATGCACTCTGTGAGCGAGTCGGTACTCGGACGTTTTCCGGTGATCGGCCAGTCGCTCCAGAACGACCGGCTGCATGGCAGTGCGCTGGCGCTGATAGCGGGAATCGCACTGTCGCTGTGGTCGAGCCTCGGCGTGACCGGAGCGATAACCACAGCGCAGGATCACGTCTGGGCGATCCCGCAGGACGAGCGCGCCAACTTCCTCAAGAAGAGGCTCCGTGGCATAGCGGTCCTGTCCGCCGTCGGATTGCTGTTCGTGATCGCCACAGGTGCGTCCGGGATCGTCAGCAGTGGCCTGGGCGGCGGCGCGGCGTTGAAGGTCTTTGGCGTGATCTTCTCCTTCCTGGTCAACGTCTTCGTGTTCCTCACCGCGTTCATGTTGCTGTGCTCGGCAGCTCCCCCCTGGCGCAAGTTGCTCCCCGGCGCGGTCGCTGCGGGAGTTGTGTGGACCGTGCTGCAGCTGCTCGGCGGCCTGTACATCGACCACATCAAGAAGTCCGGCAGCGCTTACGGCACATTCGCGCTGGTCCTCGGCATCCTCGCCTGGCTGCATCTGGGCTCCCAGCTGACGATGTACTGCGCCGAGCTCAACACGGTCCTCGAGGGCAGGCGCTGGCCGCGCTCGCTGCTCGGCGATCAGCATGCCCCGGCGAAGGAGCCGGTCAGCGCGTCGTGAGCTCGAGCGGGTAGGAGCAGAGTCCGCCCTGGGCCGGGCAGCCGTCGCAGACGCGCCGGCCCGGTGTGTCGGTGACGCGGAAGTCGCCGGCCCCGTTCCCGCCCACTCTGGCCCCGTTCCCGCCCACTCTGGCCACGCGCGCGGCGAGCTCCGCCTCCAGCGCGGGGATCTCGGCGGCCGTGAACTCAGCGGAGACAGGCGCATCCGGCGCCTCGAGGAAGAGATGCACGACCTCCACCGCGGGAGCTCCGAGCTTCAGCGCCGCAAGCGCGTAGATCGCGCGCTGTGCGAGATAGCGTTCGGCCACAACCGCGAACGGATCGGCGCCCGCCAGGCGGTCGCTCTTGTAGTCCAGCACCAGCAGATGACCAGGCCGATCCTGAGCGATCACATCAAAGACGCCCGTGATCAGCGTCTCACCGATGGGGTACGCGAAGCGTTGCTCGCGGCGCACGTCGCGGAGCTCGGAGAGGCGGCCGAACGTTGTGCTGCCCACCAGCCCCACGAGCAGCGCGCGCACATCGGCCGGCATTGCGTCGCGCAGCGACGGACTGCGCAGGTCCATGCCGGCGAGCAGCTGGTGGATCAGGGTGCCGCGCTGAGCGCCGCTGAGGCCTGGCCGCACCGGCGCCGGCCGCGCAGGAGCGCGCTCCTGCGCGGCCGCGGCAGTCCCGGCGCCCCCGGCGGCCCCGGCAGCACCGGCAGGCGTGGGCAGGTCCGGCAAACCCAGCACGCGCTGCACGTAGAAGCGGTAGCCGCACTGCTCGTAGGTCGAAAGCGCGGTGTAGGAGAGCGTCGAGATCCGGTGCCGCGGGCTTGGCGGGGCGCTCTGTGCGGGGCCGCCAACCGCTTCCGGGAAGCGTTTTCCGTCCTGGTGCCGGAAAACGCCTCCCGCATCTCGCGCGATGGATGAGGGCGCCGCGGATGGCGCGACGGAAGGGGGCGGTTGCTGATCAACCGCACTAGAGCCGAGGAAGCGGACGCGCACCCCGAGCTCGGTGACGAACGGTTCCGGAGTCAACCCCTGAGCGTCCGCTGCCGCGGCAGCGCCGGCTCGCGCCGCGATGTCCGGCACGAACGCCGCCCCGACCCAACCGATCGGAGCGAACCGGTTGCTCTCCGACCAGTTGTCCATGCGGGCTGCGCCGGACACGATCAGCCGCTCCTTGGCGCGGGTCATCGCCACGTAGAAGAGCCTCCGCTCCTCCTGCAGCTCGCGCTCGCGCTCCTCGGCCTTGAGCTCGTCGTAGGCGAGCACGCTGACCCGCTGTCCGTGACCAGCGCGCTTGAGTCGCAGGCCGAGGCTCTGTCCATCACGACCGACGCGGACGACGGCACCGGCCCGCGGCAGCACCTGGCGACCGAGGTCGGCGACGCACACGACCGGGAATTCGAGTCCCTTCGAGCGGTGGATGGTCATCAGGCGCACAGCATCCAGCGCCTCGCTCTCGACGGGCGCCTCACTTTCCCGGGTGCCGTCGCCGTCGGCGCGGCTGTGCAGATGGTCGACGAAGCCGCGCAGGTCGCTGCCATGCTGCTCCTGCCATTCGCGCGCGAGTCGCATCAACTTGCGCACGTTTGCCAGCCGGCGGCGGGCATCCGGCAGACCGGCGAGCCGCAACTCATAGCCACGGCGCTGCAGCGCGCGGTCGAGCAGCTCCTCGGCCCCGAGCCATGCGGCGGCGCGGCGCTCGCCCTCGAACCAGGCTTCGAAATCGGCCATCGCAGCGCGGTCATCGGCTGCGAGCTGCTCCTGCCCTCCGGCAGTCGTGAGCACGAGCCCATCGAGCGACAAACCGCAGAGCGGTGAGACCAGCACCGCGGCGCGCGCCTCGCCATCCTGCGGATTGGCCAGCGCTCGCAGATAGGCGACGAGCTCTATGACCTGTGGGTGCGACCAGTAGCCGCGGCCACCGATCACATACGTCGGTACGCCCGCCGCCTCGAGCGCCTGCTCGTAAACCCCCATGTCGGTGGTTGCGCGCAGCAGCACGACCACATCGCCGGCGCTTGCCTGACCGCTCGCGATCAGCTCGCCCACCCGGGCCGCCAGCGCTCGCGCCTCGGCGACGCGCCAGGGTGCTGCGAGCTGCTCGACCAGCGGGTCGAGCTCGGGTCCCTGGACGTCTCTGTCCGCGACGAGCAACTCAACCAGCGGCTCGCTTGCGGGCGGACCCTCGCGTCCGGCCGCGAGCGGACGAAAGCCGTCACCGAGCGCCTCGGCAAAAGCGCCATTGAGGGCCCTGAGGATCTCTGGACGCGAGCGGAAGTTCGTCTGCAGCGAGGCGCGGGCGCCGATCCGCTCAAGACGCCTGCCGCGCTCCTCGAACAGCTCGACGTCGGCATGGCGAAAGCCGTAGATCGACTGCTGCGCATCACCGACCATCACCAGATCGAGGCCGGCGATCAGATCGACCAGCTCGAGCTGCACCCTGTTCGTGTCCTGCATCTCATCGACCATCACCCGCGCGAAGCGTTCGCGGTAACGGCTTCCGATCTCAGGCGTCTGCAACAGCCTGCCGGCCAGCAGCTCAAGGTCTGAGAAGTCGAGCGCCGATCGCCGTCGCTTGAGCTCGGTGTAGCGGGCACCGTATTCGCGCAGCAGCGCGTCGAGCGCCCCGCGCGTGGTCACCGAGTAGGTCTCGGCCGCCATCAGCCGAAGCTCCTCGAGCGCCAGGCGGTAGTCCTCGCAGGCCTGGCTGCGTAGCGCGCCGGCGCCGTTGCCGAGCCGCAATCGCTCGAGCTCGCCCGGCCAGGGGCGACCGGGTTCGAGCACCTCGGGCGCGCCCGCCAGCAGGTCGATCGCGTCGAGCACGCGCCGACCCGGATCGCTGATCGCGGCGAGTTCGCGCTGCACCTCGGCCGCCAGATCCATGACCAGCAGGCTGGCGCTGCGCAGATCGAGTGGATCGGGTGCAGGTGGCGCCAGCGGCAGCGTCGGCTCGAGCATTCCCCGAGCCCGCAGTTCGCCGTATGTCGCGGCGATCGTCGCGCGCAACACGCCCGGTCCGTACGCCGAGATCAGGTCGGCCCCGGCATCGGTCTGGGCACAGGCGCCGAGCGCGGCGTCGAACGCGGCCCGGCGCAGCGGTGCCGACTCACGCTCGTCCAACACCGCGAATTCGGGGTCGAGGCCGGCCTCGAGGGCGTGCGTGCGCAGCACGCGCGCACAGAACGAGTGGATTGTCGAGATCCAGGCGCTCTCGGTGGCGCGTGCCGCATCATCATCGCCGGCATCGCGCAGGCGCACCCGAATCCGCTCGCGCAGCTCGGCGGCGGCCTTCTCGGTGAAGGTGATCGTGAGGATCTGCCCGACCGGGATCCCATCCTCATGAACAGCCCGCGCGAAGCGTTCGACCAGCACCGAGGTCTTGCCACTACCAGCTCCGGCATCGAGCAACAGCTCTCCGCGGCGCCGCTCGATCGCGAGCGTCTGCTCAGCGGTGAAACGCATCTGACTCAGCGCCCGGCCCAGCAGATCCCAGGGAAACGGCAGGTCCCGTCTGGCGAGCAGCGCTCGGGGCACGGCGTGAGCTCACCGCGACGCAGGGTCGCGCCGAGCGCAACGGCCTCATCCTCGACCTCGCGCAGCAACTGCCCCAGCTCGGTTTCAGTGAGCGCGTCGCGGGAGACCGCGTTGGCGCCAGGGTTGGCGCCGTCCTCGTAAACGCCGCGCGGGCGCAGGTCCTCTCCGGCGAGCGGCTGGTAGAAGCCTGCCACGGGCCGCGCCTGGAGCAGCCGCTCCGCCGCGATCATGTACAGCGCAACCTGAAGCTGGCGGTCGCCCACCCAGCGGGCCGAGGGCCAGGTCTCGCGCTTGGCACCGCTCTTGTAGTCCCGCACGATCACGCGGCTCGGATCGCTCGGGTCGGCGTCGACGCGGTCGATGATCCCGCTCAGCAGCACCTGCTCATCACCATCGTCGAGCACCACGGGCGGCATCGCCTGCTCGTCCTCGGCGTCAAGCCCAAAGCGCAGCTCGGTGACGAGGGGCGGCCAAGCATTGCCATTCGCAGCCTCGATGTGCAGGTATCGCAGCAGTTCCGCCTCGATCCCCCGCAGGATCGCGGCGCGAACCTCGGTGGCCTGGTCCAACGCCAGGCGCGAGCGGTCGGAGGCTGCCTCAGGGCCGCGCATCTCCTCATACAGCAGCTGCTCTGCACGCGGGAGAGTCTCGAGCGTGAGCGCCCCGCCGAGCCTCGCGAACACGCGCTCGAGCACCGTGTGGATGAAGGAGCCGCGGGT
The DNA here is from genome assembly GCA_963714335.1 of uncultured Actinomycetota bacterium. Taxonomy (GTDB): domain Bacteria; phylum Actinomycetota; class Thermoleophilia; order Solirubrobacterales; family Solirubrobacteraceae; genus Palsa-465. The sequence goes on along the minus strand of CAVQNW010000002.1, from coordinate 1,550,891 downwards.
GATCGCGTCGGGATCGGGCTCGAGCCGCTCGGGTTGCAGCTGGCGCTCCACCAGCCATTTGACCGGGCAGGCAGCAAACGCCTCGAGTGCACCGGCGGAGACGATCTGCCGGTGTCGCACCTGGCTGAGCGCCTGCTCCGAGAGGATTCGCGTCGCCGGCGCGGCGCCGTCCTGGGGGCCGCGCCCCGTGGGGGCCTGCGCAAAGGCCTCAGCCAGCACCAGCTCGCGCGCTGTGGGGGCTTCAGACGGACTCCAGACGACATCTGCCAACAACCGTCGGCGACGCCGCTCGCGCCAGGTCGCAGGGAACAGGGCAGCGACATCGTCGAGAAAGGGCGAGGCGATCACGATGTTGCCGTCCTCGTCTGAGCTGCGATAGCTGAAGACCACGCGCTCGGTCGCACGCGAGACGCACGCGTAGAGCAGATAACGCTCGCGATCGAGGGGGTCGGCCGGCTGCGGCAGCACCAGGCCGGTGCCGAGCGCGAGCTCGCGGCGTCTGTCGTCGCCGAGGAACGGATCGGCGGCGGCAGCCTGCGGGCTTGGGAACTCGCCCTCACACAGACCGGTCACGAACACACGACGAAAGCGCCGTGCCCGGATCGCGAGCGGCTCGGCGATCAGCACCGCCCCGGCGGGCGGAACGCCGTGGACCGGGACCTGCAAGCCCTCGAGCAGCTCGATCAGCTCGGCTGCCGGGGTGCGCTCCTCCCCCAGCTGCTTGAGCTCTTCGAGCGCTTGGAAGACGACCGCGGCGGCCCGCGGGTCCTGCTGCTCATTGTCGTCCAGGATCGGCGCACCGCCCCGATGCGGTGTCGCCAGAAGCTCCCGTGCGCTGGCGCCGATCGCCACAAGTCGTTCGGGAGCGAGACGCAGCTGCTCGATGCGCGACAACGCGGGCCGCAGCTCCTGACCGCAGATCCGCAGCGCCGAACCGGTGCGGCCGCTCTGTCTGCGCACCTCCCGCTCGAACAGATCGACGGTCTGGGGTTCCGCGACCCCGGGGTGGCGCAGATAGGCGATCAGGTCCTCGGCGCTGCGTTGCGAGCCCGGTGAAAGGGCGTACCGCACGAGCCCCAGCAGCGCTCGCCCAAGCGCCGTGTGCCCGAGTGGAGCCCGGCGAGCGCTGGAGCTGACCACGCCGTAGCGCCCGAGCGTGCGCTCGAACAGCTCGGCCGAGCGCGACAGCGAGCGACAGATGATCACGATGTCCTGCGGGTCGACGCCGTCTCGCAGCGCCAGGACCACCTCTGAGGAGACCAATTCCGCCTCGGTCCGCTCACTGCCGGCCTCCATCAGCTCGACGGCATCGTCCGGCTCGACCAGCGGAGAATCGGGCTGGAACAGGTGGCGTTCGAGATGGTGAAGCGGTGCGCGCGAGCCAGGCGCGTAGAACTCGTCGAGCGCCGGCAGCTGGGTCACGGAGTGTGCGTGAGCTCGCAGCTCCTCGACGACGCTCGCCCGCGCGGCGAGTGCCGGCCGGTCGGGCTCGTAGGTCAGGGACACGGTGACAGTGGCGCCGACGTACTGGGAGAGCGTTTCGACGGCGTCCAGCTCGATCGGAGTCAGGTCGTCGAAGCCGTAGAGGAAGATCGGTGTCGAGCCCCAGCTTTCGGGTCGCTCCCGCAGGGAGTCGAGAGCTCCCAGGCGAACCGCTCGGTGTCGTCGCGGTCGCGGCCGGCAAGCTCATCGACATAGCGGCGGTAGATCGCGGCCAGCTCCCGCGTGTAAGTCTGCCGTTCCCGGGCGCTGCCCGCCCAGCGCTTCAGGGCGGAGCCGAACCACGCGGGATCGACGCGGGCCTGCTCGAGCTCGGCGATCAGCCGTCCCGCCGAGCGGGCAAAGCCGGCTCCGCCCGCGGGAGCGGCCAGTGCCTGAAGGTGCAGCGACGTGATCGCACCCCGCAAAACCCGATCGCGTTGCAGCGGCGTTAACCGCTGCCGTCGGTATTGAGCCCTCAGCGCGATCTCCTCGATCAGCCCGGAGAAGGTGAGCACCCGCCCGAGCGTCACCCCGGGAGCGGCCAGCTCCTGCTCGTAATGAGCGACGTCGGCAGCGGTCGGCACGACGAGCAGTGCGTCATGACGTGCCGCCAGCGTGTAGGCGCCGAGCACCTCCCCCGCCTTGGCGGCGTTGGCGGGACCGAGGACGAGAGTTAGCGGCACCGGTCAATGGTGACGCCGACAACGGTCAGGTAGGCATGCGGCCCAGCGGGGCCGCATGACGCCTATAAGCGGCCGAGGTCCTCGAACAGCGCCTTCACGGTCTGAATCCCCAATGGGATGTAGCGCTCAGGCATGTTCTCGTTGGGCGCATGGATGTTCGCGTCGGGCAGCGAGAACCCCGAGATGATCGTCGGGATCCCCTTGTCGGCGAGCGCAGCCACGATCGGCAAAGTGCCTCCGGAGCGGACCAGGGCCGGGCGCACGCCGAGCACGCGCTCGAACGCGTCCTGGCCGAGCTGGATCGCGCGGGCATCCGGCGGGACGATTCCGGGACGAGCCGATGACATGCGCCGCACCTCGAGCCGGGCACCGGCGGGCACGGCGGCCCTGACCAACTGCTCGAACGCGTCAGCGATCGTGTCGGGGTCCTGCCCAGGCGCGAGGCGCACCGACACGTTGGCGACGGCGCGAACCGGCAGGACCGTCTTCTCGAGGTGCGGTGAGCCTGACTCGATTCCGTTGACGTCGAGCGCGGGCTCGGCGGTGGTACGGATGTAGAACTCATCGGCAGCGGACGCGTCCGCGGCTGTGGCGCCCTGCTCGGCAAGCTCCGCGGCGCCCCCGGGCAGTTGCCTCCAGTCTTCGAGCTCCTGGGCCGAGGGCGGGATGATCCCCTGTCGCAATGGGTCGGCCAAGCGCCCGTCGCTGGCGATCACGCGATCGAGCGTGCGGATCAGCGCGTGGGCCGCGTTCAGGGCGGCACCGCCGTAGATCCCGGAGTGCAGGTCGGTGCTGCCGGTCACGAGCTCGAGGTGGAAATACGCCAGACCCCGCGTGGCGATGTTGAAGGCCGGGACGTCCTCGCGAATCATGCCCGAGTCGAAGATCACGGCGGCGTCGGCTCCGCGTTCATCGGCCTCGAGGAAGTCGACGATCGAGTGGCCGCCGGTCTCCTCCTCTCCGTCACAGGTGAAGCGCACGTTGACGGGCAGCGAGCCGGCCTGCGCGAGCTCGCGAGCACCTGCCAGCAGCATGTAGAGCTGACCCTTGTCGTCGGCCACTCCCCGCGCATACAGGCGATCGCCCCTGACCGTGGGCTCGAACGGGCCCGACTGCCAGAGATCCAGCGGGTCGGCGGGCTGCACATCGAAGTGCCCGTAACAGAGCACCGTCGGTGCACTCTCGGCGTTCACGCTGGCGCGGATCTCGCCGATGACCAGCGGCTGGCCGTGCCAGTCGACGACCTCACCGGTCCCGCCGGCGCTGAGGATGAGATCACGGACCCACTCGCCGGCGCGCAGGACGTCCGCCGCGCGCTCGGGGTCGGCGCTGATCGATGGGATGCGCAGGAACTGCGCCAGTTCGTCAAACCATTCGCTCATTCGAGCCAGGCTACCTGGGATTGCGGCCCGCTGGCCGCAATCCCGCTGCAGCGGCGCGGCGCCGGTGGAGGCTCTCCGCCGAGGCCGCGTTCACGCTGGACCTTCCGATCGACTGAGCGGCAGGTCCAGCGCAGTTTCGGCTCAGGCCGCCTCGAGCTCCCCTGCTGGAGCAAGACGCTGCGGTTCCACCGTCTCACCGTCCTCGATGATCTCCTGAATCGTTCCGACCTCCGCGTGCGGTGAGAACGCCAGCCACACTGACAGCACCACACCGGTCGCGACGGTGATCGTCCCGATCAGGAATGCCAGGTGGTAGCCGGCGGTGAGCGACTGCGCGGCTGAGAAGCCGGCCGCTCGCAGTGAGCCGGAGCGAGTGCTGGCGAGCGTCGCCAGCACCGAGAGCCCGAGCGCCCCGCCAACCTGCTGGCTGGTGTTGACCAGGCCGGACACGAGTCCCGAGTCCTCCGGCGTCGCCGTCGACATCGCAAGCGTCATCAACGATGGGAATGCGAGCCCGCCGCCCAGGCCGATGGCCAGCGTTGCCGGCAGCAGCTGTGTCAGATACGTCGCATGCGTGCCGGGGATCCGGAAGAGCACCATGCCGATGGCGACCAGCGCCAGGCTCGGCACCAGCGTCCGCCGAGCACCGATGCGCTCGATCAGCCGTGCCGAAACGCCCAACGACATCACCGCGATTCCGAGCGCCAGCGGCAGGAATGCAAGGCCGATCTGGATCGGGTCGTAACCGAGCACATGCTCGAGATACAACGCGCCCAGGAAGAACACCCCGAAAATGCCTGCCACCAGTGACATCTGGATCAGATTGGCGCCCGACACGTCGCGGGAGCGGAACACGCGCAGCGGCATCAGCGGGTTGGCGGCCGTCGCCTGCCTGGCCAGGAAGCCGAGCAGCAGCGCCACTCCCGCGCCACCGAAGCCGAGCGTGTGTGCGGAGCCCCATCCGTCGTTCGCGGCCTCGACGATCGCGTAGACGACGAGCATCAGCGAAGCGACGAGGAGCAGCGCGCCGGCGACGTCGGCACCGGCACCGAAACCGAGTCCCCTGTCATTCGGCAGCAGCCGCAGTGACAGGACCAGGGTGATGACCCCGATCGGCAGGTTGACGAAGAAGATCCAGTGCCAGTTGAGCGCCTGAGTCAGCACGCCCCCGGCCAGCAGCCCGAGCGCACCACCGGCCGAGGCGACGAACGCGTAGACGCCGATGGCCCGTGCGCGCTCCAGCGGCCGCGGGAACATCGTCACGATCATCCCGAGGATCACGGCCGAAGTCATCGCGCCGCCGATTCCCTGCACGAACCGCGCCCCGACCAGCATCGCCTGGCTGTCCGAGATGCCGCAGACAAATGACGCGGCTGTGAACAGCACCAGCCCAGCGAGGAAGATGCGCCTGCGGCCGATGAGGTCGCCGAGTCGCCCGACGAGCAGCAGGAGCCCACCGAACGCGATCAGATAGGCATTTATCACCCACGCCAGGCCCGACTGCGAGAAGTGCAGATCGCGTTGAATCGACGGCAGCGCCACGTTCACGATCGTCTGGTCGAGGATGATCATCAGGAAGCCGAGGCAGAGCACCACCAGCGCGACCCAGCGGCGCCGGTCACTGGCCTGCTCGGTTGGGGTTCTACTCACTGTGGACATTCGCTTTGTCGCTCCTTTGTTCCCGTGTGAGAACGTACCGTAACAGATCGTCCGGATCGGGATGATCCGACTTGAGACTATCTAGGACAGGAGCTGACCGCGGACAGCAGCGGACCTCAGGGTCACGACGGAATCGCTCAAAGGGGCGGCTGGCGCGCCGCGAGCGGTGCTTACGCGAGGACCTGCGAGCTGCCGTCGCCGGCAGCCTCGCGCGACTCGACGCAGCCCGGGCAGGCGAGCCGCTCGAGCGCCTGCAGGAAGACTGAGCGCTCGGTCTCCGGCAGCCGCGAGAGCACGCGCTCGTTCGCCTCGACGAAGGCTCTGTCGGCCCTGCGCAGGAGCTTGCGCCCCTCCGCGGTGACCGCGACGAGCCGTGCGCGCCGATCACTCGGCAGTGGCTGGCGCTCCGCGAGCCCCTCGCGTTCGAGCTCGTCGAGCGTGACCATCATCGTGGTCTTGTCGAGTCCAAGAATGTTTGCCAGCTGCGTCTGCGTGTGCTCGGAATCGAGCGCCGCGGTGAGCACCTGGTGCTGACGTGTCGTCAGCCCGGTGGTCATCAGCGCCGCCTCGATCTCCGCCTTCTGGAGCCAGTTGGCTCGCGAGAGCAGCCAACAGACGTTGGACGCCAAACTCTCAGGGGGAACGATCGGATCGGCGTGCAGCCCTGTGCTCACCTGACCGATCCTAGCAGCAGATAGGTGGGTCATGAGAAGATCTCAGGCGAGACTATCTCGCTGGGATCAGGGCGTCGTCTCGCTGAGATCGGACGGCTATCACCTGTTTCCAGCACGCGCGGCGCTGGATCAGGCTGCGGCGGCCGATTCGTCTCCGGCCTCTTCCGCCAGCTCGGCGCCCGGTGTCTCGGCCGCGAGAACCTCGTCGGCCTCGGGCGGCTTGGCGCCCTCCTTGGCCCACGGTTCGTCGAACTCGACCCGCCAGCGACCCTCCTCGGTCTGCATCAGGGCCAGGCGCGAACGGAAGCTCTTGCCGGCACGACTCTTGAAGCCGGTCACCGGCCGCTCGGTGCGGCCTGTCTTGATCAGCTCCTTGGCGACCTGGGTCGTCAGGTTCTTGCCGGCCTTCGCCTTCCAGATCACGAAGCCGCAGCCCGGATCCTCGCGCGACCAGCACGAGTAGCCCTTGCGGTTCTCGACAATGTCCTGGCGGCATACCGGGCAGGGCCCGAGGTTAGCCCGCGGGATCCGCACGTCCTTGAGCGTCGTGTCGAGCTGGTTGACGGTCTCCTCGGCGAACCTGGCGATGTCGGCCATGAACGCCTGGCGCGTGTCCTGGCCGGTCTCGATGTTCGACAGTCGGTGCTCCCATTCGCCGGTCAGGCTCGGCGACGTGAGCGCATGGTCCCCGAGCAGGCGGATCACGTTCATGCCCTTCTCGGTGACCACAAGTGCACGGCCGTCGCGCTCGATGTAACCGACCTGCAGGAGGCGCTCGATGATCGCGGCGCGCGTGGCCGGTGTGCCGATCCCGGAGTCCTTCATCGCCTCGCGCAGCTCCTCGTCGTCGACGAGCTTGCCTGCGGTCTCCATCGCGTCGAGCAGCGAGCCGTCCGAGTAACGCCGCGGTGGCTTGGTCTCCTTGGCGGTCGAGGCGACCCGGTGGACCTTCGACTGCTCGCCCTGCGCGAGCTTGGGCAGCTGCTGGTCGGTGCCCTCGTCGTCATCGTCCTGGTTGCCCGCGGCTGCGTCGGCTGAGAGGCCCTCGCCGTAGACACCGCGCCAGCCAGGTACGAGCAGCAACTTGCCGCGCGTGCGAAACACGTGCTTTTCGGCGACTGTCGTCTCCACGCGAGTGTTCTCGAACACCGCCTCAGGGTGGAAGACCGCGAGGAAGCGGCGCACAACGAGGTCGTAGACACGGCGGTCGTCATCGTCCATCTTGTCGACCGGATGGCGCTCGGCCAGCGTCGGGATGATCGCGTGGTGGTCGGTGACCTTTTCGTTGTTGACGACGCGCCCGAGCGGCAGCACATCGAGGCTGGTCACGTACTTGGCGGCAGCGGCGTACTCCCGCTGACCGCCGACGAGGTCCGCGATGGGCTTGATGTCCGGGATCATGTCGCTGGTGATGTAGCGCGAGTTCGTGCGCGGATAGGTGAGCGCCTTGTGCTCCTCATAAAGGCGTTGTGCCGCACGCAGCGTGCGGCTGGCGGTGAAACCGAAACGCGACGACGCGTCACGCTGCAACGAGGTGAGGTCGTACAGCAGCGGCGCCCGGTCCCGGCTTTCGCGCTTCTCGACCTTGGTGATCGTGCCGTTGTTGCCCTCACAGGCCGCGACGATCGCGGCCGCCTCGTCGGCGCTCTTGATCCGTGGGTTGGCGCCAGCATGGAAGCGACCGTCATAAGCGCGGCGTGGTTCCTCGGGCAACGCCAGGAAGCGCGCGTCCACGACCCAGTAGGGCTCGGGCTTGAAATCGCGGATCTCCTGCTCGCGGCGTGCGAGGATCGCGAGCGTCGGCGTCTGCACGCGGCCGAGGCTGACAGCCCCGTCGAACGAGCTCCGCAGCCGGATGGTCGCGGCGCGCGTGGCGTTCATGCCCACGATCCAGTCAGCCTCAGAGCGCGAGCGCGCCGCCTCCTCGAGTGTGTGGAACTCCGAGGACGGATGCAGCGTCGCGAACGCTTCCTTGATCGCGGCGTTGGTCATCGAATTCAGCCACAGTCGCTCGACCGGCAGCTTGCTGCCGGCCTTCTCGTACAGGTACGCGAAGATCAGCTCACCCTCGCGCCCGGCGTCGCAGGCGTTGACGACGAGGTCCACGTCCGGGCGATCGAGCTCGCGCTTGACGACGGTCATCTGCTTCTTCGAGCGCTCGTCGCGGACGACCAGCTTGAACTTCTTGGGCAGTATCGGCAGGTCCGGCATCCGCCACTTGGCGTACTTCGGGTCGTACTCGTCAGGATCTGCGAGCTGCACGAGATGGCCGACGGCCCAGGTGATGATGTGGTCCGGACCCTCCAGCACTCCCTCACCCTTTGTGAAGGGTCCGGGCAGCACCTTGCTCACGTCACGCCCGACGGAGGGCTTCTCGGCGATCACCAGGGTCTTGCTCATGGGGTCAGGAGCGTAGCGGTCTGGGAGGGGGAGCCACTATTCCGCGCAACCTTCGGTGCTGACGGGGTGTACCGCGGCTCGAGCAGTTTGTAGAGCCTGACTGACGATGCTGTTCGGAACCGCCAGACCGCTCGGCTCATTCGAAGGCGCGTTGGTGATCTCGGCGAAGACCGTACCTATCACCTTACCGGCCGAGTCGACCAGCGGGCCGCCTGAGTTGCCGGGCTGCACGCGTCCTCGCAACGAGCTGATCAGGCGCACGGCCGGGTTTCCGTAGGCGTTTGTGGTGGCGGTCGTCTGCGTCGCGCCGAGACGCGCCGACCGGGCCTTGAGGCCATGGTTGAGCGGGAACCCGAGGATCGCGGCTGCCTCTCCTACGGCTGGCGCGCTTGCCAGCCGTAGGGCCCGAGCGCTCAGACCCGGGACGCGCAGGATCGCGACATCGTTGTGCGGATCGAAGACGACGACGCTCGCCGGCAACTGCCGTCCGGCGCCGCGAAGCTGCACGGTCGTGAAACGCTCTCCGGCGACGACGTGGGCGTTGGTGACGACGAGACCATTGCCTGCGACCCAGCCGCTGCCCTCGATGCCGAGGTTGCAGGCGGTTCCGAGGATCCGCACGACCGAACCCCGCGCAGCGGTCACTCCCCGGGCCCGGAGGATCCCGCCGCTCGGCGCAGGGACATCGGCGACATGGCCGCTGATGCCCGGCAGCGGGTCGAGGCGGCCGAGCGCGTTCAGGACCGAACCTGATGGTGGCAGGGCGCTGTTGAGGTCGCGCAGGATCACCGAGCGCGTGAGGCTGCGACGGAAGCTCGATGGGAGGTTGAACTGGTTGCTGGTCTGCAGCAGGGCGGCGCCCGCAATCCATGCCAGGCCCAGTCCGATGCAGGCCGTCAGGATCGCCCCAAGCATGCCGTCGACCAGACGCAGCCCCGGCACCCACATGAAGCGTCGCGCCCTACGCGCCACTCCCTCGAAGAGCGCCGCGACGAGGCCGCCGAGGAGCACCGCGCCGCCGAGGCTGAAGAGTGCGGCATAGGGCGAGTGCGAGCCCCCGGACAGCAGCAGCGGCGCGATCCGCGAGCCGATGTATGCGCCGGCGATGAAGCCGGCAAGTGCGGTCGCGCCCACAAGGAAGCCGCGAGCAAAGCCCTGTAGCGCCATCAGCAGGACCAGCACGATGATCACGAGGTCGACGAGCGTCATTTTGGCCGTGAGCTTAGGGTCTATCCCGGAAGAGGCGTGCGGATCAACGGGATAATCCCTGTGGCAGTACCAAAGCATTGCCCGCTTGGGGGGTTGCACGGCGTCGGGGTCGCGAGCGTTGGCGGATTTTCTCTACCGTTCCTGACATAGCGGGCCAGGGGCACTCAGCGAAGCGACCTTCGCGGCGCAGGCGGTTGGCGACGCATGCCCTGCCACTGGTTCTGTTGGGCGCGGCCGCCGTCGGCGCGGGCATCTACCTGGCGGGCGCGCCGGGGCGCGACGAGCGCGCAATCGTGCGCGGGTACGCGACCGATTGGCAGCGCCGTGACTACCGTGCGATGTGGGCCTTGCTGACATCCCATTCACAGCGGCGCGTCGGCCGGGCCGAGTTCACCGCCGAACTGAGCGACACCCTGGAGACGGCGACGGTGTCGTCGCTGCGCCCATTGGCGGTTCTGTCGATCCAGGACCAGCTGGCGCGGGTCAGCTTCGAGTTGCACACGCACGTGTTCGGCCGGCTGCGGGAGGTGCTCGAGATACCGCTGGCCGGAAGCGGCGGCGACACCCGGGTCGTGTTCAACACCTCGCTTTTGTTTCCCGGCCTGGGGCTCGGCGAGCTGCTCTCCCGGAAGACCGACATCGGGCGCCGCGGAACCCTGCTGGCCGCCAATGGGCAGCCGCTCGCTGAGGGCAGATCGTTGGACACGCCGATCCCGGAAGTGGCGGACGCGATCGCCGGCACGATCGGCGCGATCCCGGCAGCCCAGGCCACGATGTACGCGCAGCAGGGTTACCCGCCGACCGCCCGGGTCGGGGTCGACGGACTCGAGGAGGTCTTCCAGCGCCGGCTCGCGGGAAGGCTCGGAGGTGAGCTGCTCGCCGGAACGCATGTGCTCGCACGGGCAACGCCCGGACACGGCGCGACCGTCCGTACGACCATCGATCCGCCGCTCGAGGAGGACGCGCTCGCGGCGCTGGGCGGCAGGTACGGCGGGATAACCGTGATGGACCCTCGCACGGGCGCGATCGAGGCGGCGGCCGGGATCGCCTGGGGCGACGTTCAGCCGCCCGGCTCGACCTTCAAGATCGTGACTGCGACGGCGGCGCTGGCCGCTGGCATCGCCACTCCGTCGACGACGTATCCGTACGAGTCCAGCGTCATGCTGGACGGCTTCAAGATGGAGAACGCCGCGGGTGAGGTGTGTGGCGGCACACTGACGAACGCGTTCGCAAACTCGTGTGACACGACATTCGCCCCACTCGGTGCTCAGATCGGCGCCGACAAGCTGGTGGCGATGGCCAAACGCTTCGGCTTCGACCGTCCCACCGGCATCGCCGGTGCGCTCAGGAGCACGATCCCGATGGCCGACACGATCGGCGGGCCGCTGTCGGTCGGCGCCTCGGCGATCGGCCAGGGCCTCGTCCAGACCAGCACGATGGGGATGGCCGATGTGGCCGCGACGATCGCTGACGGCGGACGGCGTCCGCTGCCGACGCTGCTGTACCGAGCGAGGCCGCGCTTCGTACGCGTCACCACACCGAAGATCGCCGGCGAAGTGCAGGGGATGATGGAGGCGGTGGTCTCCTACGGGACCGGCACCTCGGCCCAGATCTCAGGCGTCACGGTCGCCGGCAAGACCGGCACGGCCGAGCTGCGCGACACCGCCGGTAAGCAGGACGCCACCAAGTTCACAGACTCGTGGTTCGTGGCCTACGCACCGGCGGGCAAGCCCAAGGTAGTTGTCTGTGCGCTGTTTCCCGACCAGGGCTACGGCGCCGAAACTGCGGCGCCGGCGGTCAGGCAGGTGATCGAGGACGCACTCGGCCTCGCCTGAGCGATAAGCCTGACTGCCCGATCTAGAGACCGAGCGCCTGCCCGACCTGCAGGTCGAGCGCCCGCTTTATCTAGAGGTCGAGCGAGACGTTGGAGGGCTTGGTGCTGCCCGGAGCGTAGATCTGAAGCGTCAGCGGACGGTTCGAGTAGACGCTCTCGTTCAGCTTGAAGAGGATCAGAGCGCCGCCCGGCGAGCCGTTGCTCGGGATGCTGTTGGCAACAGGCTGTATGTCATTTGGGGCCAGGTTCTCCGACGTCCAAGCAAACTGGTTGACATTCGTGTTCAGCGGCGTCGGGTAATAGACGTCGCCGGCGGAGTCGACGATCCTGAACTTGTCAGCCGTTTTGGCGTAGTGACCCGACTGATTCTTGGCCCAGAGGAAGACGCCGAACCACAGCTGCTGCGGACTGATGTGCTGGGCATCGCGCACACCGGCCAGGAATTGAACGTCGTAGTCGTCGAACGGATTCAGCTGCCGCGAGATCTGCACCTGGTACGTGACGTGTCCGGCCCAGAAGTACGGCTCTGCGCCATTGGCAAGCTCGGTCGCCGAAACGTCGGTTGGCGCGGCCGGGCGCTTGTCCAAACCACAACCGCTCACACCGATAGCAAGCACCCCGACCGCGAGCAGAAGCGGAAGCCGGAGGGGACGCTTTTTGAGGAGGGCTGTCACGTGCTCGCAGTCTATAGAGGGCTTGCTCAGCTCGCCGCGACAGACGGCCGCTTCCCACGCTTGCGGTCGTCCTCGAGGATCGACCGCAGCCGCCTGAGGGACTTGTTCGCCTTGCGCTTCGCCCAGGAGCGTCCTCCGAAGTTCTCGGCGATCACGTCGGAGAGCACGTGGGCGTCGGTCTCATACGTGTATTCGACGCGTGAGACACCGGGATGTGGCTCGGAGATCTCGTAGGTGCTGATCATCTTGATGCGGTTGAACTTCCCGCCCCGGCCGCGCTCCATGATCCGGCGCGGCGGCTGCAGGTCGGCGATCGTCATGTCCGCCCAGGCGAAGCGGTTGAGTGGCGCCTTGACGCGGAAGCGGGCCCCGGCACCCTCCCCGTAGCTTTCGACGCGGGTGAGCCGCCAGTGGACCAGGTAATGGTCGGTGAACTCGGCGTGGTTGGCGATGTCTGCCAGGTACTCGAATACCTGCTCACGCGGAACGGCGATGTTGACTGAGACGGTGAATGGATCCACGGCGGCCCCGGAGTCTAAATATCCGGTCGCCCGAACGTCTCCACCTCACACCGGCCTCAGGCCGGAGGCCACCTCGAGCGCGGCCAGACGTAGATATATGGGACGCCGGCCGCAGCCGCGGCCGCGCTCGCTGCGAGCACCGACAGGACCACACCAGCGACCCTGCAGGACCTGCTCAAAGTGGCGATTCGTCCCAGCAATGGCCGATTCGCTCCGAGGTGCACGAAATCACGCGCCTTTGCAGCAAACATCGCCGCGGCCAGTCGATTTGTGACCTTCGACAGGTTGCGTGCCAACTATCTGACATCTGGGACGTATTAAGGGAACCTTGAGCTCTCCTTGGACCCACACAGCTTCCAGCACCCGGGGAGCGGCACGCAGTCGCTCGGCGCGAGGCGCCACTCCGAGGAGGTCCTGTGCAGTTCTAGGCGGCGCGTTTGACGGGACGGCGATCCAGCATTCGGATCGAGTGCCCGTGGGCGGCGGTGTGGACCGTGCGCGACTGCGCGGGTGTGCTGCGTTCACGGTCGCGACAGAGCGCGCAGCGGAGCTCGCCGTTGTCGTATTCGTAGACACGCTCGCCGATCAGGAGGGCGCGTTGGCAGCTGTGACAGTGCTCGACCGTGCCGGCGATGTCACCCAGGCTGCGACGCAGCAATGCGAGCTCGAGCTCCGGCATGTCGCCGATTGGGCCTTGCATAAAACGACTTTCGAGTGGGAAGAAAGAAGTCCTGCATATCGGGCAGCGGAGGGGGGAACTCTTGCGCCCCGTACGGCGAAGAACTGATGAAGAACCGTGTTAAACCCGTTAGGACCGCGTTGACCGGCGGACTATCATCAAGGGACGTGCCAGCCCCGGCACGTCATGTCCACCGCCCAGAGGAGATGACCATGGAGGCCTGGACGACAGAACCGACCGCTAAGGTCGGGCTAGCTTCGGAGCAGAACATGCAGCCCGAGTCGACTGATCCGGACTGGATCACTGAGCTTCGCGACGGGATCGATATCCCGGGCCAGTACCTGGCGTACCGCGGCAGCGACGACAACGTGATCGCGTTCACGCTGGATCGCGAGTGGACACGCATCGGACGCAGTCTGGCGGCTGACATCCGCTTCGATGACCCAACCGTTTCGCGGCGTCACGCATTGATCGTGCGTCAGCCTGACGGGCTTCGGGTGGTTGACGATCGCAGCCTCAACGGCGTGTTCGTCAACGGTGAGCGTGTGGAGTGGAGCGCCCTGGCAGACGGTGACGAGATTGTGATCGGCCGTCATCACCTGCACTTCTGTGACATCACAGTTACAGCAGGCCTGGCTCTCGCTCCCACCGCGGAGCCAAATCCCGCCTGATCCGGCGACCACGAATCTGCCGGTGCCACCGGGGGGGCACCGGCCGGCGCGTGATCTGTTCTCCGCGCAACCGTTCCACTCCGCGCGGCCCCGCCGCAGCGACAGGCCATTCGAACGCAGAAGCGCTCAGCCGCGCGCGGCGAGCGCCTGCACGCGTTGGTGCAGCGCATCGATGGTCTGTTCGTGCTCCGGCTTCATCAACACGCTGCGCAGGACTCGGGCCGCGTCGGTGTCCCGCTCGAGTTCCGGATGGAGCGCCGCGAAGCTGGCGCCGTCGACGCCGAGCACGCTCAGGAAGGTGAGATCGTCGGCGTCACCCATGCCGGCGTTCAGGATCGCGGCGCTCCGTGTGTCGACCTGCGAGAGCGCCCGGCCCGAAGCGAAGAAGGTGACGATGTCGAGCTCCGGCTCCAGGTGCAGCGTCAACAACTCCGAGTCGGCCAGCAGCATGGCCCATCTCCGGGCCGCGCGCCGGCCGCCGGCAAGGATCGCCCCGACGCCGTCGTCCGATTGCAGCGGGAAGACCTGTAGCGTCAGCCAGAGCGCGGCCGCGGCAGCCCCGGCACGAGAGCACTCGAGGCTGATCTCACCGAGATGGAGCTCGTCGGAGGTGAAGTAGGTGTAGGGCGACTCGTGTTTGTAGATCCGGCCCACGGCTGGGTCGGCGAACAGCACGGCGCCACAGCCGTAGGGCTGGAGGCCGTGCTTGTGCGGGTCAACGACGATCGAGTCGCACGAAGCGACGGCGGCGAACGGCGCCGGGTCGACGAGCGGCTCGGCTGCACCCGCCAGCAGCGTGAAGAAGCCGCCGTAGGCGCCATCGACGTGCAGGCGCACGCCGTAGCGCTCGCGCAAATGGAGCGCCTGCTCGACGCGGTCGATGGCTCCGACCCCGGTGCTGCCCAGCGTCAGCACGACGGTGCCGACGTCCCCACGGCGGCACTCGACCTCCACGGCGTCGAGGTCGATCCTCCCCTCCGGGGTGGCCGCGACCTTGGTCGCGGGTACCCCGAGAACTCCGCACATGCGTCCGTGCGTGTAATGGGAGCCCGCTCCGTAGAGGATCCGGCGATCCGGGTGCAGCTCCCGGGCCACCCACAGCGCCTCGAGGTTCGCGATCGTCCCGCTCGAGGTCAGGTGCCCCAGAAACGGTGCTTTCAGACCGAACATGCCGGCCAGCGACTCGACGGCCTCCAGCTCGAGCGCGCTCGTGCCAGGCCCGCCGTCGAGCGCGTGGTTGTTGGGGTTGATCAGCATCGCGGCCAGGTAACCGGCGGCGGCCACGGAATTCGGCGGCTTGAGCATCTGCCCGGCGTAGCGTGGGTGAAAGAACGGGTAGTGGTCGGCCATCCGCCCCTCGAAGCTCGCCCAGGCCTGCGAGAGGCGCTCCGGGTCGGGCACGGTGGCGGGATGCGGCTCGTAGGCGCCGAAGCGCTGCTCCCAGGCGGTGACCATCGCCTCAGCCGTCGCCAGCAGGCTCTGTCTATCGCCGTTCATGGTCGTGCCTGCGCATATGCACATATGTGCATATGCGAATGGTTCAGTTCCACCACTTGCCTTCGCGAGCCTGCTCCGTGCCGCCCGTGGTGTCGAGCGCATCGAGCGTGGCCATGTCGGCAGCGTCGAGCTGAAAGTCGAATAGCTGGGCGTTCTCCTCGATGCGCTCGCGGTGGGTGCTCTTCGGGATGACGAAGGTCCCCTTCTCGATGCACCAGCGCAGCAGGACCTGCGCCGGCGTGCGCCCCAGTCGCTCGGCGATCGCCCCGACTGTCGGATCGCCGAGATGGTGACCCGTGCCGAGCGAACTGTAGGCCGTGACCTCGAGGCCGCGCTCGCGGCAGCCGGCGAGCAGTTCACGCCGATACTCGAAGGCGCTGAACTGCACCTGGTTCATCACCGGGCGCACCTCAGCCACTGCGAGCAGCTGGTCGATCTCCTCGATGCTGAAGTTCGAGACGCCGATCGAACGGGCGTGGCCTTGCGCATGCGCCTTCTGCATCCCGCCCCAGGCCCAGGTGGGACCGCCCTGCGGCCAGTGGATGAGGTACAGGTCGACGTGGTCGAGCTGAAGGCGGCGCAGGCTGTTCTCGACCTCAGCCGCCGGATCATCGCCGCCCGGGAAGAACTTGGTCGTGATGAAGACCTCCTCACGCGGGACTCCGCTGTCGCGCAACGCGCGCCCGACGCTGGCCTCGTTGCCGTATGCCTGCGCGGTATCGATCAGCCGGTAGCCGGCGTCGAGCGCCCAGCGCACCGCGTTCTCGCACTCGGGACCGTCGGGCACCTGCCAGACGCCAAGGCCGAGCAGCGGCACCTCGGCGCCATCGGCCAAGCTCCGAGTCTGGTCTCGCGCTTCATTGATCGCCATCGCTTCTTCTCCTGTCGAGATTGTCTGGAAGTTTCAGCCAACATATAGTCGCGCGCTCATGGCCACCACGATCACAGTTCTCTCGCAGAAGGGCGGCACCGGCAAGACGACCACCGTCCGCACGTTGACCGACGTCTTCCGCAGGGTCGGCCTCAGGGTGCTCGCTGTCGACCTCGACCCGCAGGGCAACCTCTCGGACTATCTGGACGTCGATCCTGACGCCACACCGACGATCGGCGAGGTCCTGTCCGGCACCGCCAAGATCCGCGATGCCGACCACGGCGGGATCATCCCGGCCAACCTCGGGCTGGCCGAGGCAGAGCTGATGCTCGGAGGCAAGATGGGCCGTGAGCTCACGCTGAAGAAAGCGCTGCGCGACATCAAGGGCGATTACGACCTGATTCTGATCGACTGTCCGCCGGCGCTCGGGCTGCTGACGGTCAACGCGCTGGTCGCCTCCGACTACGCCGTGCTCTCAGCCGAGGCGCAGTACTTCGCCTTGCAGGGCGTGGAGCAGGCGCTCGAGGTCATCGAGCTGGCGCGCGAGAACCTCAACCCCGACCTGCAGCTGCTGGCGATCGTGCTGAACATCGCCGACATGCGCACGAGGCACTCGCGCGAGGCGTTCGATTCGCTGCGCCAGCACTTCGGCGACAGGCTGCTCGACACGACGATCCGTCAGTCGATCGCGTATGCCGAGTCGGCCGAACGGGCTGTCTCGATCATCGATTACCGCCCCGATCTGGCCGCCGACTACCTGGACGTCGCCAGCGAACTGCTCAAGCGGCTCGGGCTGATCGACGCGCGCAAGAGGCTGAACGAGCTACGCGCCTAGAGCGGTGTGATGGTCGCGCCTAGAGCGGTGTGATGGTCGCGCCTAGAGCGGTGTGACGCTCGCGCCTAGAGCGGTGTGATGGTCGCGCCGGACGGCTCGAACTGGACGACTCTGACCTCGGCCCAGTCGTCCGCGACATCGCCGAGCCACTGCATGAGCTCGGCCCCCCGCGCGTCGCGAAGGCACCAGATCAGCACCGTCGGACCGGCTCCGGAGATGGTGGCTCCCAGCGCTCCATGATCCGCAGCCTTCGCGATGACCTCCGCTGAGCGCGGGTAGAGGTGCGCCCGGTAGGGCTGATGCAGGCTGTCGCCGAGACCGGCGGCGATCAGCCCCCAATCGGAAGTGGTCAGCCCCGCTGTCAGTTTGGCGATCTGCGCGAGGTTGTGCACGGCGTCGGCCAGCGGCACGACCTCCGGCAGCGCCTCGCGGGCGGCTGACGTCCGCACCGGCCTGTGCGGGATAAGCAGCACACCCTCGAGCTCGGGCGGCATCTCGATCCGGCGTACCTCTGGCCCGTCGCAGATCACGAGACCGCCGAGCAGCGCCGCGGCGACGTTGTCAGGATGGCCCTCGATCTCGGTCGCGAGCGACAGCACATCCGCGGCGCCGCCCGAGAGATGGTCTGCCGCGAGCAGGCCCGCGACCACACCCGCGGCGCTGGAACCCATGCCGCCGCTCAGCGGGATTGTGGAGCTGACGCGGAACTCGAAGCTGTCAGCGGGCAGCAGCCGCTCGAAGGCGCGCACGATCAGGTTCTCGCGATCGCGCCGCAGATGCATGTCAGTCAGGAACCGGAACGCCCCGGTCTCCTCCACCTCGACCGTCAGCAGCAGGCCGAGTGCGGCGGCGAGCACGTCGAATCCAGGCCCGAGGTTCGCGGTCGAGCCCGGTACCTGGATACGGACCCCGCTCACCCCGCTCACCCCGCTCACCCCGCTCACCCCGCTCATCGCAGGATCGCGCGCTCGATGGCGCCCAGCTCGGGCTCGCACGAGATCACGCCGCCCACCTCGGAGAGCGCGGTGTCGGGATCCTTCAGCCCGTGGCCGGTGAGCACGCACGCGATCCGTT
This sequence comes from uncultured Actinomycetota bacterium, assembly GCA_963714335.1. GTDB lineage: Bacteria > Actinomycetota > Thermoleophilia > Solirubrobacterales > Solirubrobacteraceae > Palsa-465. Next base: position 1,532,746 of record CAVQNW010000002.1, on the reverse strand, counting down.
CGGCGCCGCCGGCGCCGTGCACGATCAGGCCCGCGACCGACGCCGACGAGGCGGGCTCGCAGAACACGCCCTCCTCGCGCGCGAGGAAGCCGTAGGCCTCGAGGATCTGTTCGTCGGTGACCGCGTTGACGGCCCCTCCCGAGGATGTCATGGCGTCCATCGCCTGCTCCCAGCGCGCCGGGTTGCCGATCCGGATCGCGCTCGCGATCGTCTCCGGCTGCTCGATCGGCCTACCGAGGACCAGCGGGGCGGCGCCAGCCGCCTGGAAGCCGTACATCCGCGGCCGCAGTCCGATCTCGTTGAACCCGCGCCAGTAGGCGGTGATGTTGCCGGCGTTGCCGACGGGAATACAGAGCGCGTCGAGCTCCCCCGCCAGTGCCTCGCCGATCTCGAAGGCGGCGGTTTTCTGCCCCTCGATGCGGAATTCGTTGACCGAGTTGACCAGCGCGATCGGATGCTGTTCGGCGACGGCGCGTACCAACTGGAGGGCGCGGTCGAAGTTGCCCTGGATGGCGATCACCTGGGCTCCGTGCATGAGCGCCTGGGCCAGCTTGCCCATCGCGATCTTGCCCTCGGGCACGATCACCACGCCGCGGATGCCGGCGCGTGCGGCGTAGGCCGCAAGCGCAGCGGCGGTGTTGCCGGTCGATGCGCAGATCACCGCCTGCGCGCCCTCGCGCACGGCAGCGGACACGGCGCAGGTCATCCCGCGGTCCTTGAAGCTCCCGGTCGGGTTCGCGCCCTCGATCTTCAGCCAGACATCAGCGCCAACGCGATCTGACAGGCGCGGCGCGCGCACCAGCGGCGTCGAGCCCTCCTGCAACGTGACGATCGGGTCGCCTTCCGAAAACGGCAGGCGGTCCATGTAGCGCTCGATCAGACCGGGCATGTCGCTCGCAGGATGCCAAACAAAGCCTCGGGGCCAGCGGGCCACGAGGCACGTCTCAAAATTCCTCCTCGATCACACGGATCGAGCGTGGGGGCGCGCGCAGCGCATCGAGTTTGGAGATCTCGTCGGTCGCCGCGAAGAAGCGCGACTCGAGCACCGGGTGGGTGACCATCACCAGCCGAGCCTGCTCGCTCATGCCCTTCTGCACCACCGACTTGACCGAGACTCCGTGGGTGGCCAGCACCTGAGCCACCAGCGCGAGGACACCGGGCTCGTCAGCGACCTCCAGGTGCAGATAGAAGCCGGAGACGATGTCGGCGACGATCGGCAGCCTCACCATCTCCTCCGGCGAGCTGGCGGGCGGGATCATCGCGCTGACCACATCGCCGAGCACGGCGGTCGCCGTCTGCGGGCCGCCGGCGCCAGGGCCCGACATCGTGATCTCGGTGATCTCCGGCGACTCGACGGTGACCGCATTGAAGGGACCGTTCACCGACGCGAGTGGATGGCCCGGATAGAGAAAGGCCGGGTGCACACGCACGGAGAGCGCCTCACCGATGCGCTCGGCGGTGCCGATCAGCTTGAGCCCGAGCCCGAGCTCGCGCGCGTATTCCATATCGTCGGGGGTGATCTGGCGGATGCCGTCGTAACGGACCTGGTCCAGATGCACCGGCGCGCCGAACGCCAGCCGTGCGAGGATCGCCATCTTCGCGGCGGCGTCGCGTCCATCGACATCATCAGTGGGGTCGGCCTCAGCATAGCCGAGCCGCTGGGCCTCGGTCAGCGCCTGCTCGAAGGTGATCCGCAGGCGCGCCATCTCGCTGAGGATGAAGTTCGTGGTGCCGTTGACGATGCCGTGGACGCGGTCGATGCGGGCACCCGCCAGCGACTCCTGCAGCACGCGGATCACCGGCACGACGCCGGCAACCGAGCCCTCGAAGCGCAGCTGCACGCCGAACTTCCCCGCAGTTGTGAACAGTTCGTCGCCGTACTGCGAGAGCAACTGCTTATTGGCGGTGACAACGTGACGCCCGGCGCGCATAGCCTCCAGCACGTACGCGCGCGCCGGTTCGATCCCACCGATCAACTCGACGATCAGATCGGAGTCGTCGAGGATCTGCTTGAAGTCGCCGCTCGAGCGCGAGAGCACCCCGGAGAGCTCGGGCCGCAGACCAGTGATGCGCTGGATCCGATCAGCGTGCTCGACGACGAGCTCGGCGAATGCGGCCCCCACGGTGCCGCGACCGAGCACCCCAATCCGGAAGCTCGGAGCTTGGGCGTGCGCGGGCGTCAGCTCGTCAGTCGACATCGCGGCTCGTCAGCTCGTCAGTCGACATCGCGGTTCATCAACTCGTCAGTAGACATCGCGGCTCATCAGATCCTCGTAGCTCTCCCGGCGCACGACCACGCGCGCGTTGCCGTCACGGCAGAAGATCACGGGTGGGCGCGGCACGCCGTTGTAGTTGTTCGCCATCGCATAGCCGTAGGCCCCGGTTGCGGGCGTCACCACGACGTCGCCCGGCCGCGGGCTCGCAAGCGGGGTGTCGCGCACGATCACGTCGCCCGACTCGCAGTGCTTGCCGGCGAGCTGGCAGATTTCGGTGGCGGTGGCGAGCATGCGGTTCGCGACCGCTGCCTCGTACCTGGACCCGTAGAGCATCGGGCGCAGGTTGTCCGACATGCCCCCATCCACTGCGACCCAGGTCGAGACGTTGCGCTTCACGGTCTGGACCGTATACAGCGTGACGGTGGAATTTGCGACCAACGAGCGACCGGGCTCGATCAGCAGGCTCTTGCCCGTGCCCAACGTGGCGTGCGCGACGTTCACGAGCGTCGCAACATAGTCCGCAATCGATGGCGGCTCCTGGGTCTCGACGTACGCCACACCGAGCCCGCCCCCAAGGTTGTAGACGTCGAAGTCCCCGAGCGTCGACAGCGCTGAAATCGCCCGCATGAACGGCTCGAGCTCGAGCAGCTGCGAACCGATGTGGCAGTGCAGCCCGACGAGTCGCAGATGTGGCGAGCCGGTGACGTGATCGATCGCGCGCGGGGCATCCCCGAGGCCAAAGCCGAACTTGGAGTCCGCCTGGCCGGTCGAGATCGAGGCATGCGTGTCGCCGGACACATCAGGTGTCACACGGATCAGAACGTCCTGCGTCGTGCCGCGCTGCGCAGCGACCTGCTCCAGGCGTTCGACATCGTGCAGCGAGTCGAGCACGATGTGGCCGACACCCGCCTCGAGTGCGAACTCGAGCTCAGCCACGGACTTCGCATTGCCGTGCAGGTAGATGCGGGCGGGATCGAAGCCGCCCTGCAGCGCCAGCGCCAGCTCGCCGCCTGACGCTACGTCGCAGGCGAGTCCCTCTTCGGCCAGCACCCGGTACACCCCCGTGCAGGGGAACGCCTTGGAGGCGAACAGCACGTCTCCGTCAGGGTTGCGTGCCGACAGACCTCGTGCGTAGGCCCGGGCACGAGCGCGAAGATCATCCTCAGCAACTATGAACGCGGGTGTCCCGTACTCCGCCGCCAGCTCCACCGCGTCGCACCCGCCGATCTCCAGGTGGCCACGGTCATTGATGCGGCTGCCGATCGGATAGACGTGCGACAGCGGGTAGGGATCGTCTATGGGCATTGAGCGGCGCATGTTGCCACGCGAGCGGCGGCTGCGGCAGAAGCTAGCCGCGGGCGCGACCGAACTGCCGCGCGGCGGGTAGGCCCAGGAGCAGACAGCTGGCAGCGGCGACCGCAAGTGCCACGTGGACCGTTGAGGTGCTGGCGCCTCCTGACAGGGCGACACCGGCGAGACCGGCTCCGATCGCGGCACCGACCAGCCGGGCCGCCGAAAGGATCGCCGAAACCCGCCCGTGAGAGGCATCCGGAGTTGAATTCAGCGCCGCGCGCGAGACCGGCACGAACAACATGCCGAGTCCGAGGCCGATCGGGATCAGCGCAAAGGCGGTGCCGATGCCGTGCAACGAGACGGCCGGGATCGCGAGGATCGCCATGCCGACGCCGGCGCCGAGGAAGCCGAGCACGGTCGGTAAGCGCTCACCCGCGCGGTCGACGAGGATGCCTGCGAGCGGCGCGGCGACGCCCACCAGCAGTGCGACAACCACGAGCACCGCGCTCGCCCCGAGTGCCGAGTAGTGCACCGTCTTCTGCAGGTACTGCTCCGCCAGGTAGAAGGTTCCGATCATCACGGCGAACGTGAGGCCCGCGACCAGCGCGGCGGCGGCGACGGTCGCGTTCAGGATGCGGCCGCGTCCTCCCTCACCGACCTCGTGCACGAGCCGGGGAACGTGGACCGCGACGGCCCAGGCAGCAGCGAGCGCCAGTGGCACGAGCGCCCACCAGGCGGCACGCCAGCCAAACGCGACGGTGAGAATGCCGCCAAGCAGTGGTCCGACGAGGTTCGCCATGCCTGCACTCGCTCCCCAGATCCCGAGCGCGCTGCCGCGCCGCTCGGGCGGGAAGCCACTGACGGCACCCGCAAGCGCCGCCGGACTCACAAGACCCGCGCCGATGCCCTGGAGCACACGTGTCAGACACAGAAGCGTGAGGCTGGACACGACCGCCCCGAGCGCCGCGCCGACGGCGAAGATTCCCAAGCCGACGAGTGCGACCCAGCGAGGGCCGAAGCGATCAACGAGCCGTCCCCCGGGGAACAACATCAGTGCGTAGGCGGCAAAGTAGGCGCTCAGCACGAGCGCCGTCGAGGAGTTCGAGATGTGCAGGTCGCGTGCGACCGACGGCAGTGCCACCGTGATCACGGTTCCGTCGAGCTGCAGCAGCGCAGCAGCGGCGGTGCAGGCGGCTAAACGGGTCCATGCGTCGCGCGGGATCGGCGCGCGGCCGTCATCCGCACGTGAGCGCGAGCCGCGCCGGCGGCGCGCGGGGCGCTCTTCAGCGGTACTGGCCATCCCGCCCAGTATTGCGCGCCTCGAGTGTTGGTAGCTTGATCGCATGCGCAGGCCCTCGAGGTTGTCCGGATTCGCACTTGTGGCGTCCGTTGTCACCATCGCCACTCTCGGCGGCGTCGCCGGCGCCAAGAGCGGTTTGCAGCCAAACCCAGCGGTGGAGATCGGCACGGCGAAGGTTCCGCAACTCGGCACCGTGCTCGTCAACGGACACGGTCAGGCGCTCTACATGTTCGCCCCGGACGATCGCTCGAAGGTGGCCTGCAATGCCGCCTGCCAGAAGGTCTGGCCACCGGATGTGGCCCCCAAGAACGGAGTCGCCAAGGCGATCGGCGGTGCCAGGCAGTCGCTCATCGGCAGTGACAGGAACCCGATAGACGGCAGGCGCATCGTCACCTATGACGGGTGGCCGCTCTACAAGTACGTCCTGGACACGCGGCCACGCGAGGCGACCGGCCAGAATGTCGCGCTCAACGGCGGCTTCTGGTGGGTCCTGACACCCGCCGGGAAGGTCAACCAGACGCCCGTGTCGCACGGCGGTTACGACGAGGGCAGTTGAGGGCCTGCTCGCCGCCCTCGGCGTGATGGAGCATCCGCCACTCGGTGAGCGCGACTTACACATCTGGGTCGTCCCGCTGGACGACCCAGACAAGAAGCGACGTCGGGAACTGGCCCACCTCGCCGAGGGCCGGCTGCTCGCGTCCTATCTCGGGGTGACGCCGGCGATGCTCGAGTTCGAGCGGACCAACGCCGGCAAGCCGCAGCTCCATGGCGAACCGCTGCAGTTCAACCTGTCGCACTCCGACCGGCTGGCGCTGCTGGCGGTGAGTCGCAGCCTGCCGGTGGGGATTGACGTGCAGGGGCCGCACCCGACGGCGTCGAAGCCGTGGTTCGCCAAACGGATCTGCTCAGCTCACGAGTACGAGCGCTTCGCCGCCAACCCCGACCCCGAGGAGTTGCTGCGACTGTGGGCGCGCAAGGAGGCGGTGATCAAGGCGCGCGGAGAGGGGTCCTACGTCGCCGTGAACGCGATCGACGTGCTGGACGATGAGGTCGACGGCGGTTGGCTGTGCCGCGACGTCGCACTTCCGGCCGCGCCCGGATACCACGGCGCGGCCGCTGTGAGGTTCGAGTCGGGTCTCGCCGGCGACTTCAGCATCCCCCTGACGGTGCGCGGCTTCGACTGGGGCTGACCGGGCTTCGACTGGGGGTGACCGGCTCAGACGCGCGCGGTCAGTCGATATCAGGAGCCGGGTTCCGCCTCGGGCGCGGATCCGGTCGTCGACTCGTCAAACGACGGCGCGGCGGGTTCGGGCGCGGCCGGCGCTGCCTGAGCGTCCGGCTGTGGCTCCTCCGCGGGCGCTGCCAGCTCGCCGGCGGCGCCGGCCGAGAGCTCACCGCTCGCCTGGGAACCGGAGCCAATCTCGGCCTTCATGGCGGCCAGCTCGGAGTCGACGGCGCTGCCCGAGGAGAGCTCGCGGAGCTGACGGTCGATGTCGTCCTCACCGGAACCGAGCGTCGTCAGATCCTCGAAGGTGCCGGCGGCTTCGAGCTCCTGCACGGCGCTGGCACGCGCCTTCATCTGCTCGGTCTTGTCCTGCGCGCGCTGCATCGCCAGGCCGACATCGGCCATCGAGTCGCCCACGCCGGTCGCGGCCTCTGAGATCCGCACCTGGGCCTCGGCGGCCGAGTACTGCGCCTTGATGACCTCCTTCTTGGTGCGGAACTGCTCGATCTTCGTTCGCAGGTTCTGCTCCGAGGTGGTCAGCTGCTGCTGCTGCGCCTCGAGCTCGGTGACCTGCCCGTCGAGCGATTGGAGCTCAGTCTGGATCACGTTCTTACGCTCAAGCGCCGTGCGGGCGAGGTCCTCGCGTCCCGCGGCCAGTGCCTGACGCGCCTGCGTGTCGAGCTTGACGATGTTCTGCTGCAGGCTCGACTCCTGCGCCTGGATGCGCTTCTTGGCGGTTACGACGTCGGCGATGCCCTTCTTGACATTCTGAAGCTGCTCGAGCTGCTTCTGGTAGCTGTAATCGAGCGTCTCAGCCGGATCCTCGGTCTTGTCGAGAATCTTCGAGATCTTCGCTTTGACGACTGTCGACATGCGCCCGGTCAGGCCCGGCATCGCATCCTCCTTGAAAGGGGTCGGAACGTACTGACAAGCGTATCGCCGCGAGCGGGCATGCGGACGGGCGGCCTCTAAGAAGCTCTAATAAGGTTCAGATCGTGGACGCAAAGGCACCATCTGAGTCGACGAGCGTGCTCGCGCACTGGATGGGTATCGCGGACGCGAACTCGAGCGGCGACATCCACGGCGGCACGGTCATGAAGCTCGTGGACGAGGCTGCAGGGATCGCCGCGGTGCGCCATTCGCGGCGGCGGACTGTGACGGCGAGCATGGACCGCATGTCGTTCCTGGTGCCGATCAAAATCGGTGAGCTGGTGACCTTCACGGCCACCGTCAACGCGGCCTGGCGCACTTCGATGGAGGTCGGCGTGCGGGTCGACGCCGAAGATCCGCGTACTCGTGAAGTGCGCCATGCCAGCACCGCCTACCTGACCTTCGTGGCGCTCGACGACGAGGGCAGGCCAACCGTGGTGCCGCCGATCGAGCCCGCGACGGCCACCGAGGAGCGCCGCCAGAGTGAGGCCGAGCTGCGGCGCAAGCACCGCCTGGCCGAGCGCGAGGCGATCGAGCACGGACGCAAGCGGTTCATGCTCGAGGAGACGGCCGCGATGGTCGAAGGGGCCGCGGCGAGCGGCGACGACGCGTCCGCGCCAGCATCTGACTAACCTCCTGAACCGATGAGCCAGGCAGAGAACCCCGAGCGGCTGCGCGACGACCATGAGGTCACGCTCGAGGACGTACACGCGTTGATGGGAGCATCCACCCCCCACTTCGCGATGCAGCTGCGGGTCCGCATCCGCGAACTGATCAAGGTCCTGCCGATCGATCACCCGGCACGCATCGCCGGTGAGCGCGAGATCATGCGTCTGAACGACATCGCCTTTGACGGCGAGGTCCGCGGCTCGATGCCGGAGGAGGGGCTTCCGCCGCTCGCCAGCCTCAACGCCAACGACGCGACGATGTTCGCCGAAGAAGCCGGCCACTGAGCCGGACTGACCGGTCCGAAGCGGACGCCAAGGAACGGGCAAAAGTGGCACAGCCGGTCCTGAAGGACTGGCGCGCCTGCCATTTACGTGGTAGAAAGCTCGCCTCGCCCGCATCGAAAGGACCGGCATGGAGAGCGCCTCACTGACACCGCCCGCACCCGTTACGGGTGATGGGTCGAAGCCGTTTGACAAGGGCCTCAAGACTGGGGCGATCGGTTACGTCTCGAACGTGGTGATCGCGGTCGCCTCGACGGCGCCGGCCTACAGCATGGCGGCGACGCTCGGCTTCGTGATGCTCGTCAGCGGGATGGGCCTGCAGTCGCCGGCGATCATCCTGATCGCCTTCGTACCGATGCTGTTCATCTCGATGGGCTACAAGTACCTGAACCAGGCCGATCCAGACTGCGGCACCACGTTCACCTGGGCGACGCGCGCCTTCGGGCCACAGGCGGGCTGGATGGGCGGCTGGGGGATCATCACCTCCGACGTGCTGGTGATGGCGAGCCTCGCGCAGATCGCCGCCCTCTACACCTTCCACCTCTGGTACGCCAACCCGAGCCCGAGCTCGATCGGGGTGCTCGCGATCGGCGTTGCCTGGATCGCGGTGATGACATGGATCTGCTGGATCGGCATCGAGCTCTCCGCACGGCTGCAGCAGATCCTGTTGACGATCGAGGTGATCACGCTGACCGTGTTCGCGATCGTCGCGCTCGTCGACGTCTACAGCGCCCAGGCGACCGTGCACGCGATCGAGCCGACGGCCTCGTGGTTCAACCCGCTCGACATCTCGAGCGTCAGCACACTAGGCACCGGGGTGCTGGTGGGCATCTTCATCTACTGGGGGTGGGACAGCGGCGTCTCGGTCAACGAGGAGTCGGAGAACGCCGCACACGGCCCCGGTAAGGCGGCCGTGCTCAGCACGGTGCTGCTGGTGCTGATCTATCTGCTGGTCACGACCTCGTCGCAGGCATTCGCCGGTACGGCAGCGCTGCAGAACAACGCGAACGACATCTTCGCGTTCCTCGGACCGAAGGTCTTCCCCAAGCCGATAAGCCTGCTGCTGATCATCACCGTGCTGACGTCGGCGTCGGCATCGACCCAGACCACCATCCTGCCGACCGCGCGGACATCGCTCTCGATGGCACGCTGGGGCGGAATCCCGAAGATCTTTGGCCGCGTGAACCCGAAGCACAAGACGCCTGACGTCTCGACGATCGCGTTCGGCGCGGTCTCGCTGATCTGGTTCGTCGTGATCGACATCCTCTCGCCCAACAACGTGCTCGGTGATTCGGTCGACGCCGTCGGCTTCATGGTCTGTCTGTACTACGGGCTGACCGGTTTCGCCTGCACCTGGTACTTCCGGCGCGAGCTGTTCAGGAGCCCGAGGAACTTCTTCTTCGTGGGGCTGGCACCGCTGCTCGGCGGTCTTGCACTGCTGGGCGTGTTCATCATCGGGATGATCTACTACGGCCACCAGTACAACAACTACTCCAAGGACATCCTCGGCCTCGGACTACCGGACGTGATCGCGATCGGCCTGATCATCATCGGGCTCGTGCTCGGTGCGATCTTCCACTTCGCGCTCCCGAGGTTCTACAGCCGCAAGCCCGAGGTCGCCGAGCCCGGCGTGCTGGAGCTGCCGGCGCCGGTGGCCAGCGGCTCATGACGGGCAGGACGCGCGGCTCGGGAGCCTGACGGGCAGGAGGGGCAGCTCGCGAGGGGGGTCGCGAGCTGCCCTCCCCGAGGAGAGCGGGCGGAGCAACAAGGGGTAGTCACTCTGGGACGGCCAGCACGCCGGGGGTGCGGACATCATGTCCGGCAACCCCCGACGGAGCTAGCTGGCCACCCCTATGCCCGGGGGGTGGATATCAACGACCGGATATCCGTCAGATGCTTTTTCGGTGCGGCAGCGCCGTGGGGTGGAGCCCGGCTGCGAATGTTTGGACAGACGTATGAGCCGCGAGTCGATGGTGCGTGATGACGGGATCGAGCAGGCCACGCGGGGCGAGTCTCGAGCCTGTGACGTCACACTCCTAACCTTCCACCCCCTTTTCTACATGTATCCCTAACATGAATTTAATCTAGATTCAGGTGCTCGGAGCATCGTTGATCGCGCGACGTACCTCATAGCAGCACCTCCTCCCCAGAAGCGCGAAGCGGGCCCGCAGGAATGCGGGCCCGCTTCCTTTAAGGCACGTGCCAGCCCACAGGCGCCGGGAACAGTGCAGGATCGCCCCTGTAAGCGCCCCAGAAACGCTGAAGCCGGCCCTAGGGCCGGCTTCATCTCTCTCCTCTCAACCACCGGGTAATGCTTGTGGCACGTCCGTTCGCAGAACGGCCAACCACCGGTGTTGCGATCTCGTAATTGTAACTAATGCCTCGAAGGCTGCAATTCTGGAGATATGCCCGCCAGCGGGCCGAGCGGGACGAGGGCCGGATTTCTTAAGCTTCGTGCCGGGCTTCCCCGGGCTCACGCCGCTCGCGGATACGGACGGCCTCGATGCGGTTCTGGCGCACCGACTCGACCCTGATCGAATAGCCGTTAGCGCGGATCGTGTCGCCACGTTTGGGCAACCGTCCAAGCTGCGCGAAGACGAAACCGCCGACCGAGTTGTATGCGTCGGTGTCGACCGGAAGATCGAGACCGTAGTCCTCCAGATCGGTCACGGCAACGTGCCCGCGAACAAACCAGTCGCCGTTGGCAAGGCGCCGCACAGCGCCACCGGCCGGGTCGGTCTCGTCGGCGATTTCGCCGACAACCTCCTCGATGATGTCCTCGATCGTGACGATGCCGGCCGTGCGGCCGTACTCGTCGACGACGATGGCCATCTCTGTACGCTCGCGCTGGAGGTCCGCGAGCAGATCGTCAAGCGGCTTGGTTTCCGGGACGATCGGGGCCTGCCTCACGCGCGAGGCGAAGCTCGCGTCCTCACCGCTGTCCATCAGCACCTTGATCAGCTGGTTGACGTGGACGATGCCCTTGATCTGATCCTGGTCCTCCTCCTCGATCACGACCAGGCGCGAGTGGCCGGTCGCGACCGCCTGGCGCAAGGCGTCGCCGACGGTCTCCGAGATGTCCACCGTCACCACGGCCGGAATCGGCGTCATCACCTGACGCGCCTCCTGCTCGTGGAGATGGAACACGCCGGTCAGCATCTCCGCTTCACCGACGTCGAGATGTCCGCCGGTCTGAGACTCGGCGATCAGCCGCTTCAGCTCTTCCGGCGTGCCGTGAGCTGGCTCGGCGTCGGGATCGACGCCAAGGCGGCGAAGCATCCATTCCGATGAGGCGTTGAACACGCTGATCAACGGCCGGAAGGCGACGATGAAGGTGTGCATGACCGGCGCGATGCGGCGCGCGAGCGTCTCAGCGTGCTGGATCGTGTAGAGCTTGGGCACGATCTCACCGACCGTGCTCTGGAAGAAGATGATCAGTACATAGGTGATGACCGCCGATATGGCCACGGCCACGGCATTGCTGTGGCCCCCGAAGAGCGGCTCAAGCGCGTGCGCGATGACTGGCTGACCCAGAGCACCGATACCGATCGACGCCATCGTGATCCCAACCTGGCACGCGGAGAGGTAGTCGCCGATCTCATCCATGTGCGCGAGCGCGAGGCGAGCCCCGCGCGAGCCCTCCTCCGCCCACGCCTCCAGAGGGCCGCGACGCGAGCGCACCAGCGCGTACTCGGCGATCACGAAGAACGCATTCAGGAGCACGAGCACGAACGTGAGGACGATCAGCAGCGCGGTCATCGCGGCCGTCCCTCACGAACGCCGACGTCTGGCAGAACGCCAGGCTGACAATTGGGACTTCGCTCGGGGTCCGTCATCCAGTGACTACGCGCCTATCAGCACGTCGAAGCGCGCGGCCATGTCGAAGTCGATCTCCGTCAGCCCACCGGCCGCATGGTTGGTGAGGCTGAGCTTCACCTTGTTCCACCCGTGTAGGAGCATATCGGGGTGGTGGTTGTATTTCTCGGCGACCTCGGCGACGCGGTTGACGTAGGCGACCGCGGCCTCGAAATCGTCGAACCGCAGGTCGCGCACGATCGTGGCGCCCTCGAGTTGCCATTGCAGCCCGAGCAACCGTGCCGCAACCTCGTCGCCGGTGAGCAGTGGCGGAGTTGTCATATCGTTGACCTCATATGCGCATCGTAAGCCTGGTCCCATCTGCGACCGAGATGCTCTTCGCGCTCGGCCTCGGCGACGACGTAATCGCCGTCACTCATGAGTGCGACTACCCGCCGGCCGCCACGGAGCTTCCGCGAATCACGCGCGACAAGCTGCCGCCGGGCCTCACCGCAGCGCAGATCGATGCCGCGGTCAAGGAGCGCACGTTGGCGGGCGAGTCGATCTACGAGCTCGACGCGGAGCGTCTGCACGAGCTGCAGCCCGACCTGATCGTCACGCAGGCGCTCTGCAAGGTGTGCGCTGTCTCCGTCGACGAGGTCCAGGAGATCGCCGAGGAGCTCGACAGCCAGCCGATGGTGCTCGCACTCGATCCGCACACGGTTGGAGAGGTCCTCGGCGATGCCCGAACGATCGCACAGGCCACAGACACGAAGGACGCTGCCGTGGAGCTGATTCGTGAGATCGCCGAGCGGGTCGACCGTATCCGTCTGGCCGTGCGGGCTGCGCGACGGCCGCGCGTGGTCGCGCTCGAGTGGCTCGATCCCCCTTACGTGGCCGGCCATTGGACGCCGCAGCTGATCGAGTACGCGGGCGGCGAGGACGTGCTCGGCTTCGCCGGCGAGAACTCCGAGGAGCTGAGCTGGGAGCTGATTGCGGCGGCTGAGCCGGACATCGTGATCGCGATGCCGTGCGGCTTCGATGCCGAGATCGCCCATCGCGAGTCTGAGATGCACCGCGACCAGCTCGCGGCGCTCGGCGCCGGCGAGGTGGTCGCCGTCGATGCCGCTTCCTACTTCTCCCGCCCGGGTCCGCGGCTCATCGAGGGGCTGGAGCTCCTGGCCCACATCATCCATCCGGAACTGGTGGACGTCCCCGAGGAGCTCGCGGCGAAGGCGATCACCGTCGAGCTCTAGTGCCCTGAGTCACCGCCCGCACCGCTAGCCCGGCGAACAGCGCCCAGAACGCCGAGCCAACACCGAGGAAGGTTGTCGCCGACGCGGCGACGACGAATGTGATCGCCGCAGCTTCGCGGTCCTGCTCACCGCCGAGTGCTCCGGCCAGCGACGAGGCGAGCGTGCCGAGTAGCGCAAGCCCCGCCACCGAACCGAAGACCTCGGGGGAAGCGACGCTGATCAGCGCGGCGAGCGCTCCCGACAGCATCGCCAGCACCAGGAAGAACCAGCCCGCCGAGACGGCGGCGGTCCAGCGAGTCTCAGGGTCCGAGTCGGCGGACGGGGCGGCGACCAGCGCCGCGCTGATCGCGGCCAGGTTGATGGCGTGCCCGCCGGCAAACGCGCCGGCGATCGTGCCGGTGCCCGTAATGCCCATCGTCTCGCTCCACGGAACGCGGTAGCCGTAGCTGGCGAGCACCGCCGTCCCCGGCACGTTCTGGCCGGCCATCGTGACGATGTAGAGCGGGAGCGCCAGGCTGAGCAGTGCCGCGGTGGTGAAGCGCGGCACCGTCCAGGCGACGTGCGGGAGCGCGCTGCCGTGCACGCCACCCTGGCTCGCGGCGACGATCCCGATCACGACGAGCGAGGCCGCAAACGCCGCCGGCGCAGCCCACTTCGGAGCGATCCGCCGGAATGCCAGCCAGACAAGAACGATCGGACCGACCTGCCAGGGGTGCGCAACCAAGCCCCTCACCGGCGTCAGGCAGAGCTCCAGCAGGATGCCGGCGAGCATCGCCTGCGCGATCGGGGTCGGGATCGATGCGATCAGCGCCCCGAGCCGCGGCCAGAGCCCGGTCAGCACGATCAGCGCGCCCGCGATCAGGAATGCTCCGACCGCCGCCGGCCAGCCGCCATGCACGACACCGGTGCTGGCCAGCAGCGCCGCACCCGGCGTTGACCAGGCCAATAGAACCGGGATCCTGTGGCGGTTCGCCATCCAGATCGTCCCGACACCGGTGGTGACGGATACCGCCAGCAGCCCGGACGCCGCCTCCACCGGCGACGCGCCGACGGCACGTAACCCCGCCAGCACGACGGCTGACGCCCCGGTGTAGCCGACGAGCGCGCAGACGATGCCGGCGAGCACCGAGTGCGGGCTGGCTGCCTGGCGGAACGACGCGCGCGTGTCGCCGGCCAGTGCCAACTGACGGCGCTAGATCGTGCTGCCGTTGGGCAGCAGGCCGGTGCCGCCGGCCACGGCGATCGAGCCGACCACGGACAGCACCACGATCAGCAGGCAGCCGCCGAGCACCACGGCCCGGTTGTCGCGTTTCTCACCGTATTCGGTCACGAGCCAGCCGGTAACGAAGCCGGACAGCGCCCCGAAGACATGTCCGCCGATCGAGACGTCAGCGATCGTGACCGTATAGATCAGGTTGAACAGCAGGATCGGCAGCAGGCCGGATTGCCACAGCGGGATGCGGCGGGCACGTGCGACCATGATCAGCGCGCCGAAGACGCCGAAGATCGCACCCGATGCGCCGAGCGTCGGCGTCGCCGGGGTGAACCAGAGCGCGCCGAACGAGCCGGCCAGCAGCGCCGTGAAGTAGATCGCGGCGAAGTAGAGCTTGCCGATCGCGGGCTCGAGCGAGCGACCGACGAACCACAGAGACAGCATGTTGAGGCCGACATGGAAGATGCTCGCGTGGAGGAATCCCGAGGTCAGCAACCGCCAGTACTGGTGGTAGCCGTGACCGCTGATGTACGGGCCGTAGAGCACGCCGTGATACCACGGCCACGGAATGTTCGTGAACCCGCCACCGAGCGAAAGTCCGCCGGCAACCTCCCACAGGAACACGATCACGTTGATCACGATCAGGACGTTCGTGACCGACCAACTGCGGGGATCGTTCCAGACCTGGGGCCGAGCGAAGGTCGCGGTTGCGCCGCGGCCCTGCATCCGCCGCACCTTCGTACGCTCGCCGGCGCACTCGGGGCAGCGCATCCCCACGGACGTCGGCGTCATGCAGTCGGGGCAGATCGGGCGCCCGCAGTTCGAGCACGAGACTCCCGTCTCGCGATTCGGGTGTCGGTAACAGACCGGCACGGGTTATCTGTCCGGCAGGACCCGCCGAGCTTCCTCGGCGATGTCGTGCAGCGTGCGCTCCGCGTACTCGATCAGGGTTGAGCTCTGCTTGCCACGGGCCTGCTGGCGACCGCGTACGCGTAGTGCGACAAGTGCTGTGCCGGCCGTGACGGTGATTCCAGCCGCGACCACGGGACGCACCCAGTTGCGCGGATCGCGCATGGCGGCAAGCTCCCAGGCTTCGAGCTCGTCCTGCGCCGCCTCGGCCAGCGCGGTCAGCGTCGATTCCAGCTGGTGGGTGAGGCGCAGCGGCGGTTCGACCGGCGTGAGCGCCTCCCGCAGCAGGGCTTCGACGTTCGCACTCATTGCTCACTCCCATTGTTTTCGCTCGAGCCCACGATTCCTTCGAGCTGACGGATCGCGCGATGCAGCAGCACCTTCGTGGCGCCGTCCGAGCGGCCCAGCGCGCGCGCGATCTCGCGGTTGTCCATTCCCAGCGCAAAACGCATGATCAATGCCTCGCGGCGATCGTCGGGGAGCTGCTGGACGCCCTCGATGATGTCCCGCAGCTCCTCGCGGCCCTCGACCAGCGACTCGGTCGTGTGCAGCGTCGAAATCATGCCCGCGTCCTCGATCGCAGACTCAGGCTTGCGCGAGCGGTCCCGGTAGAAGTTGGCCGCCAGGTTGTGTGCGATGCGGATGAGCCACGGGCGCAGGGGCCTGCCGTTCGACTCGCGCAGCGCGCGTTCGAAGTGCCGGTAGGCCTGCAGGAACGTCTGCTCAGTGAGATCCTCGGCGTCATGGTGGTTCCCCACACGGTAGAAGCTGTATGAGTAGACATCGCGAAGGTGTTCGCGGTAGAGCTCGCTGAAGCGTCTGTCCAGCTCGTCCTTGCTCGTCGGATGGTCGGGGTCCACCGCACGGAGCCTACCTCGGACCTGCGCATCTCACGCGGCGCGCAGCGTTTGCCGCACAGGCGCGGTTTCGGGTTCCACCGCTCCGCCGAGCCACGCCCACTGCAGCTTTACGCAGGCCCAGACCCGGTCGGTAACGATTCCGGCGGCGGCGGGCGTCGAGGCGTCGAGGCGCGGGAACTGCAGCGCGCGTCCAGCGCGTACGCGCACCTTGTGCGGCCGCAGGCGCCAGCCTCGCCTGATCGCCTCGGTGCCGATCACCGCCACCGGAACCACAGGCGCGCCGGTCTCAAGCGCCAGCCGTCCGACGCCGCGCTTGGGCCGCCCAAGCGGGCCAGGGCGCGTGCGCGTGCCCTCGGGGAAGATCAGCACGAGCTCACCGCGGGCCAGCAGCTCCTTGGCGGTTGCGATCGTGTCGCGGTCGCCGTTGCCGCGGTCGACCGGAAACGCGCCAAGCGTGCGCAGCAGCCAGCTCAGCAGCGGATGGATCTCAAACAGCTCGCGCTTGGCGACGTAGTACATCGGTCGCCGCGCCATGCAGGCGATGATGAACGGGTCGAAGAAGCTGCGGTGGTTGGCGGCGATGATCGCCGCCCCCTGCCTGGGGATGTAGCCGCGCCCAATTCGCGACATACGGAAGTAGACGAGGAAGAACAGCTGGAAGCTGACGCGCACCGGCCAGTAGAAGACTGGGCTCACACCCCTGTCGCGCGCACGCTCGTGTTGAGACGGGTTGGCCATCTGCAATCCGTACCCGAGCGCGCTCGGGCCGTTACAGGGGTGACAGACGGCTGGCGCGCGGGAGGTTCCCGTGAGCGCTGTGGCGGGGCCGCTGGCAAAGCGCAGCCAGCGGCCCCGTGAGACCTGCGCCGAGACCCGGCTAGATCTGTTCGAACTCCGGTGTGAGCGGCACGACGTGGCCCTCCTCGGTGATCGAGGGGCCGTAGCGCCTGGACCTGTCAGTGAAGAAGTCGGGCAGCTTCACCCGGCAGTAGATCATCGCCGCGAGTCCCAAGAGCCCGGTGACCACGCCGATCAGCTCCGTCCCTCCGACGTTTCCGAGCACCGGCAGATTCACCGTCACGTAGCTGTTGTCGGCATGGCCGTAGTAGATGACGTTGTAGATCAGCAGCCCGTAGAACATCGCGGCCGCAAGGCCGGGCACGATCACTCTTGAGACCGCCGGGCGCCAGCCCGCGGTGAGCGAGGAGCGGAAATGCCAGGCGCAGGCGGCTGCTGAGATGCCGAGGTAGACCGCGACGAAAAACGTCGCGGCGGTGATCGAGTCTGAGATCACGTTGCCATGCGACAGGAAGTTGACACCCACGTAGAAAACGATCGATAGCCCCGAGAACACGAACGTCGAGACGGTCGGCGTCATGTACTTCGGAGACACGCGCCCGAAGGCCGCCGGCACGGCGCCGTGGAAGGCCATCGATAGCGTCGTGCGCGCATTCGGCAGGATCGTCGTCATCGTCGTCGCCGCGCTCGAGGTCAGGATCATGAAGAACAGGAGGTGGACCATGATCTGGCCGCCGGTACCACTACCGAACACCGAGGTGCCCATCACCGAGAACACGTCGTTGACGTGGGCGGAGTTGCCCAGGCCGATCCCGTGCGTGCCGATGCCGGCGTAGGCCTGGGCCGACAGCGTCACGAGCAGATAGGTACCGAGCAGGATGAAAGTCGAGACGACCCCGGCGATCCCCGGGATGCGTCCCGGGTCCTCGGTCTCCTCGTTGATCGAGGTGGTCGTGTCCCAACCCCAGTAGATGAAGACCATCAGCAACATGCCCTGCATGAAGGTGCTGAACGACGTGATGTGCCCCGGGTTGAACCAGTTCCACGACAGCGCGAGGTGACCGGGCGGGGCGCTCCCATTCAGCACCTTGATCAGCGCCACAACGGCGAAGACCAGCAGGACGATCACCTCGATAATGACGAGCGCGACCTGGGCGCGGGCGGAAACCTGGATGCCCCGGTAACACATCCAGGTGAGCAGGACGATCCAGCCGACGCCGAGCAGCAGCACCCACAGGCTCGCCGCGTTGGCGCCGATCGCACTGGCACCGATCAGGAAGAAGAAGTACTGCCCTGCGATCTGCGACTGGCTCGCCATCGCCAGGAAGTCGGAGGCGCAGGTGCCCCACCCACCGGCCCACCAGCCGGTCTTTGGCCCGATCGCGCGCCAGGCCCAGGTGAAGCTGGTGCCGCAGTCGGGATCCACCTCATTCATGTTCTTGATCGCCCATGCCGCCATGAACATGGGTATGAACGCCAGGATCACGAACAGCGGCGCCTGCACGCCGACTGCCACCACGACCCAGCCGAGTGTGCCGGCCAGGCTGTAGGCGGGCGCTGTGGACGCGACCCCCACGGCCGTACTCGAGATGAAGCCGAGCGCGCCCTCCTTCAGACCCTTGTTCTCGACCTCATAGGTGACCGCATCGGTCATACGCGTTCCTCACTCCTCACTTGACGACCTCTCCTCACTGCTTGGCCACCGCGATCAACTGTCGAACCCGAGACCGAGACGATCCAGGGTACGAAGCCAGATGCCGCGCTGCCCGCTGCGATCAGCCGCCGCCAGTCGATTGCGGGTGAATTGGATCACCGCGCTGCGCAGTGGCTCCGGCGGAAACGGCACTGGCGCCCGACGCACGAACTCGAGCGCGGTGGCATCGGTGTCGCGACCGTCGAGCAGGTCGAGAGCGGTGCGCCCACCGAAGCGGCTCGCGCCCACGCCGAGCCCGGTGTAGCCAAGCGCGTAGGCGACGCGCCCGCCGAGCGCGCGGCCGAAGAAGACTGAGAAGCGGCTGCAGGTGTCGATCGCCCCACCCCAGCGATGTGTGAAGCGCACACCCTCGAGCTGTGGAAAGTTCGTGAAGAAGTTGTGGGAGAGCCGCGCGAAGGTCGACTCGTCGTCGTCCAGCTCTGGCCCCACCGGGCCGCCGTAGCGGTAGACGGCGTCATAGCCGCCCCAGAGAATGCGGTTGTCAGCGCTCAGCCTGTAGTAGTGGAACTGGTTGCCGCTGTCACCGATGCCCTGCCTACGCCTCCACCCGACAGACGCGAGCTGCGCCTCGCTCAGCGGCTCGGTCATCAGGGCGTAGTCGTAGACGGGCGCGATGTAGCGGCGCAGCGACGGGATCAACGGGTCGTATGCGCTTGTCGCCAGCAACACCTTGGCCGCACGGACGACGCCCGTGTCCGTGATCGCCTCGACGCCGTCGCCTCGTTCCCTCAGCCGGCGCACAGGCGAGTGCTCGAAGATCTCGACGCCGGCGTTCAATGACGCTTCGCGTAGGCCGTCCGCGAGCTTCGCCGGGTTGACGATCGCCGCGCCGGTCTGCAGCCAGAGGCCGGCGAGGTAGAGCGGCGAGTGGATCTCGGCCTGGATGGCGTCTCGCTCCAGGAGTTCGGCCCGCTGGCCGAACTCCTGCAATACGCGCGCGCGCTCCTCGAGCCCCGGAACCTGGTGCGGGGCCACCGCGACGTCGAGCTCGCCGGTCGCTTCGAACTCGGCGTCGATCCCGTAGCCAGCGAGGTCGTCACGGAGCTCCTCGTAGTTGCGTATCCCGAGCCGCTCGATCAGGCCGATCTCCTCCGGGAAGCGCACCCGCCCGTTCTCGATCCCGTGCGTCAGCGAGTAGTTCAGGAAACCGCCGTTGCGCGAGCTGGCACCGGCGCCACAGCGCATTCCCTCGAGGACCACCACCGCGCGCTCGGGCGACCGCTCCTTGGCGTGGAGCGCCGCCCAGAGGCCGGTGAAGCCGCCGCCGATGATCAGCAGGTCGCGCTCGAGCACCCGCTCGAGCGGGTGGTGTGGCTCACGCTGCGGCAGCGTCTGCGGCCAGTACGGACGGGGCTCGGCATCCGCGAACGCGAGTCGATCAGCGGTGCTGGGCGGGCCGGTTAGCCAGGGCGAGGACACGGCTGCCGATGATCGCAATTGCCGCGGCCACCGCTGCACACGAATCGGCCGGTCGCGCTTGTACGAAGCGGCACAAAGGTTGGGACCGGCTCAGCTCCAGGATGACGCGGCCGCGAAGTCACTCTGGAACGTGTGATTGACGCCCCGGATCACGACGGCCCCGCCGTTGGCGGCGCGGATCAGCAGTCCGAGCTCGCGATTCTCGTGCAGCGATTCCCAGCTCGCGTTCTGGGAGCCGATCAAAAGCGACTCGGCTGTGGTGCCGGGATCGTCGAGCACGAGCTTCTCGTGGATGTAGAGCCCCGTGGCGGTGTCCTTCAGGACACGCACCTTGCAACCGGCCCTGGTGACCGCGCTGAATGCGGCATGCCACTCGCTGGAGTCCATCATCACGATCCGGCAGTTGACGCCGCGGCGGGCGTCATCGGCCAGAGCCTGGTAGACGGGCCGGTCGCTCAGCTCTTCGGACTCGAAGTCGATCGCATGCCTTGCGGCACCGATCTGCGTGACCATTGCAGTCTCGGCCGAGCCCGTCGACGTGTTGGGCGACCAGATCAGGCCCGGTGCCTGGACCGTCTGGTCGCGGGGCTCACCGTTTGACGCCGCGGCCCAGTCGTTGTCGAAGGTCGCCTCGATCGCCCTGACCTGCACAGGGTCGGTGTCGATCACCTCGGCGTCGCGGGTGGTCGCGTAGTACCTGGAGGTGAGGTTGGCCGTCGAGATATCAGCGGTGCTGTCGTCGAAGCTCGTCGCCTTGATGTGGAAGATGTAATGGGCCGGCGCCCACCGCACCTGCACACCATGGGTGCGGAGGTAGCTGTAGGCGGACGCGTTCACATAGCGACCGGAGTAGTCGCTATCGAGCAGGACCCGCACGCGGACACCACGGCTCGTAGCCCTCGCCAGATCCTGCTCGGCGAGCGGGTCGCTGAGTTCGTACATCTCCATATCGATCGAACGCTTGGCCGTGTCGATCTGTGCGTAGAAGCCGCCGAAGCCGGCTCCCGGATACTGGACTAGCCGGTAATAAACGGGCGCGGCCAGCGCGGTCCCCTGGAGCGCCAGCGCTGCGAGCGTCGCGACGCTCGAGGCGAAGAGGATTCTGACTTTCGAGCACAAGGTTCTGATGAGTCAAGCGAAGCCCGCTGTCGGACTCGCCCTGACAACCGTCCGATTGCAGGTGATCGCTGTCACTCGAGAGGGAGGACCGGGCTTCACTCGAACGGGACCGCCTCATAGACCTGACGCGTGCTCAGATCGGCGTTGCCGTTGTCCCAGATGACGGTGTACCCCTGCTGCATCGCGAATATGGCCCAGACGGTCGCACCGCTGCAGGGGTCGGCCTCACCGACCCGGGTCTCCGAGTCAGTGCCCTCGCGGCGAGCACTGATGGAGTAGATCCGCGTCGCTCGGATCCCGCAGCCGATTCGCTCCTCGGCCGCAGCACGCAGCGCTGCGTACGCTCGATCCTGTTCGACGCCTGGAAGCATGCCCGGGAGAAAGAAGCTGGTCACTGCTGCGCCAACCGCGCGGCGGCGGCCCTCACCGAGCGCGCGGCGCGGGTCCTCATATGCCGTGCGCGGCCGTGTGCGAGGAGGGCTCACCGACCACACCGGTAGCTTCGTCGGGCCCATCATCGATTCCGGACGGATCCCCGTCGAGCCCTTCCGGCTGAGATGCCGACTCGGCGTCATATGCCGCGGTCAGCTTGCGGGCGGCCTTCCGGGCCTCTTTGTCGGCGCGCTTCTCGCGAAGTTTCCCCTCGCGATTCAGCTTCGCCATCGTCGTCCCGTTCCTACCGCTCGATCCCATTGAGGTTCCCTTCGTTGCGGGTGCAGGCCAGGGAGGTGAAGCTCACGCGCGCGCACTCTCGCTTCCCTCCGGGGTATGTTCTGCGTAACGCGGAGGGTGCCAACGGCACGGCTGCGAGAAGCGCGGAGCAATGTCTCGGCCAAGCGAAATCACTTGACTCGTATGGCCGAGTCTAGCGGGCCGTGGGTGGCACGTTCCCACGCCTGGGCACCGACCTGGATCGCGTCCCACGGGGATGCCGCCGCAGCCTATCCATTGACAAACATGAGTTCAATCGATAGAAATAGATCGATGAGCGTCGATCTGGAGCTTTCCCCTAAGACAAAACGGGCGCCCGGCGAGCGGTGCTGCGAGCCGGTCGTCTACCCCGATGTGCAGCGCGAGCAAGCCACGCGCATGGCGGAGGTTGCCAAGGCGCTGGGTGACCCCGTCCGCCTGCAGCTGGTCGACGTTCTCCGCCGGCATGCCGGCAAGGTCTGCGTGTGTGAGCTCGTGCCGCTGTTCGACATCTCGCAGCCAACTCTGAGCCACCACCTCAAGAAGCTGCGCGAGGCCGGAATCGTCGACTCCGAACGTCAAGGTCTATGGGCTTACTACTACGTCATCCCCGACGCCCTGAAGGAGCTGTCGTCATGGCTGAGCTGAACCAACCCCTGACACCCGGTCACCGGGATGGGCGTGGGTCCGCGACCGGCCAAGCCGCCCCGGCCGGCGACATCCGGGAGCAGGTCCGCGAGCGCTACGCAGCGGCCGCGCTGCAGGTCACGGCTTCGAATCCGGAGACGGGGTGCTGCAGCCCAGTCGACACCTTCGATCGCGGAAGCGACAGGTTCGGAGCTGTGCTCTACACCGACGACGCGGAGGACACCGGCACAACCGCTGCGATCGGGGCATCGCTCGGCTGTGGGGTTCCCACCGCCGTCGCCGAGCTCAACGACGGGGACATCGTGCTCGACCTCGGTTCAGGCGCCGGCGCCGACGTGCTCATCTCCGCCCGCCGCGTCGCCCCAAGCGGCAAGGCGATCGGCCTCGACATGACCGACGAGATGCTCGAACTCGCTCGCAACAACGCCCGCGGGGCCGGGGTCGCGAACGTCGAGTTCGTCAAGGGCTACCTCGAGGACATGCCGCTGGCCAACGCCTCGGTCGACGTGATCATCTCGAACTGCGTAATCAACCTATCCGGCGACAAACCCAAGGCCATAGCCGAAGCTGCGCGCGTCCTGCGGCCAGGAGGACGCTTCGCTGTCTCGGACGTGGTCACGGATCCGGAACTCGATGCCGCAACGAGAGCCGATGTCGCAGCATGGACCGGCTGCATCGCCGGAGCGCTCACCGAAAGCGAGTTCCGGGCAACCCTCGAATCCGCGGGCTTCGAGGGCATAGAGATCACTCGGACGCACCAGGTGCACGAGCACGCTGCCGCCGCGATCATCCGCGCGCGCAAACCGGTCAGTTAGCGCCGGGCACGGATCGCTTCCGCAGTCAGCAGGCATTTCCGCGAGACGCAGCTGGACATGTGCGTAGAGTCCTGTTCGTTTGGGTTCGGGAGGTCCGTCGCAGTGTCATCGACGAGCACGTGGATGGTCGGGAAGGCTAGGTGTGTCCACCCCCGGATAGGCGTGCTCGTTTCGGCGGTACTCGTGCTCCTCGCGTTGTCGCCTACCTCAGCGCAGGCGCATGGGGCCAGCGACCCCGTGGCTTCGAGCTACCTGGCTCGGATCGCGTCCGTCCCTGCGGGCATGAGCGCGACTGTCGTTGACGGCGATCTGCGCCTGTGGCTGGACGTGCCAAGCCGCGAGTCCGTTTACGTGCTCGACTATCAGGGCGCTCCCTATCTGCACCTCGAGCGCGGTCGCATCTGGGCCAACGAGGAGTCGCAGATGTACTACTTCAATCAGAGCCCGTCGGTCAACCCGCCTCCCGGCCTGCGCCGGACTACGCGACCGCGCTGGGTTCAGGCCGGCTCTGGCACAAGCTACGAGTGGCACGACGGGCGTTTGCAGGCGCTCGCCATCGAGGCGCTCGCGCCAGGCGCCTCGCTCGTCGGCTCCTGGCGGATCCCGCTCGTCGTGAACGGCCGCCACACCACTGTTTCGGGAACGCTTTTGTATCGAGGCGCCCCGTCGATCGTGTGGTTCTGGCCGATCGCGGTGCTCGTACTCTGCGTGGTGGCAGCCTGGCGCCTGCAGGACGCCGCGATCGACGCGTGGATGGGACGGGTGCTGGCGGCGCTTACGCTTTTTGGAATCGCGCTCGCAGCCGTCGGCCGCGATCTGCACGGCCGGCCGGGGTTGTCGGGTTTCGGGCTCGTGGAGCTCGCGGTCATCCTGGCGTTCGCGATCTGGGCTCTGTCGCGGATCGCTCGCGATCGGGCGAGCTCGCTGATCCTGTTCTTGATCGCTGTCGTAGCGGCCTGGGAGGGTGTCTCCTTGATCCCGACACTGCTGCACGGCTACGTCCTGCTTGCGGTGCCGCCCGTGCTCGGGCGGCTCGCCACCGTGATCTGTCTCAGCGGAGCGATCGGGCTCGGCTTCGCGATCCTCCGGCTCCTTCATCGTGAGCAGAGCACCGAGCAGATCGACGCGGGCGGCGCCCAGACGGCCGGCGCGGCATACGCAGCGATGGAGCACGCACCGAGGTGATTGGCTCGGGTATGTTGGTGCACGCATGATCGGCGGATCTATTCGGACGAGGTCCCGCTTGGTGGCTCGCGCCGGGCTGATTCCGGTCGCTGCGTTTGCTGTCCACCAGTTGCGCTTCCTGCTCGCATTTGGCGGAGGTGCCGGCGCCGAGCTGAAGGAGACAGGTCACTCCTATTTCCACTCGGTCGTGCCTTGGACCATGCTCGTCGTCGGACTCTCGGTCGGGGCGTTTCTGTGGTCGCTCGGCCGGGCCGCCTCCGGTCGGCGCTCGGCGACAGGTCGAGGACTCTCGTTCGTAGCGCTATGGCTTGTGTGTGCCGTCTGCCTGCTTGCGATCTACTGCACCCAGGAGACGTTGGAAGGCATTTTCGCCACGGGGCATCCCACCGGCATCGAGGGGATCTTCGGTTTCGGCGGCCTCTGGTCGATCCCAAGCGCTATCGGCGTCGGCCTTGTGCTGGCGGCCGTCATGTACGGAGCTCGCTGGACGCTCGATCAGGTCGCTCGCAGACGTGGTTCGTTCGACAGAGGTCGGGCTCGCAGGATTCCGCTCGCTGCTCCTCCGCATGAGGTCCTCCGGGTCCCGATCGCCCCGCTCGTCGGTGGCTGGTGTGATCGCGGCCCGCCCGCCATTCGCCCCGTAAGCGCCTAGCCGGCGAGCGCCGGATAGGCGCGATGACTCACGTCCATGGCGAGCGATCCTCCGGGCGCTCCCGAACGCATGCCCGCGTGGCAGCTTCTGGAGGATGGTTGGCGTTCGCCGGGAGGGCGTGCGCACCTGTCCATCGAACAAGGACGCCGAACATGGTTACCAGTACCGGCGCGCAAACAACACGCGCCACTGCTTCGACCCCGAGTTCGGCAGGATCTGTCCTGCCGCGCGCGCGGGCCTATTTCGCATCCGACGTAAGCCGGTCGCTTCAGACCGCCCTTGCGGTCCTGTGGCTGCTGGACGGAGGCCTGCAGTTCCAGTCCTTCATGTATTCGAAGGGCTTCATCAGCATGCTCACGGCGATGGCTGCCGGGCAGCCGGCCTGGCTTTCCAGCAGCCTGATCTGGGGCGCTCACACGGCCGGGCGTGATCTGGCGCTTTTCAACACAGCGTTCGCACTCGTTCAGGTCGCCATCGGCTGCGGGTTGCTCTACCGGCGAACGGCGCGCGTCGCGCTGGTCCTGTCCGTCGTCTGGGCGGTGATCGTGTGGTGGTCCGGGGAAGCGTTCGGCATGCTGTTCATGAGCATGGCAAGCCCGCTGACCGGCGCGCCAGGTGCGGTCAGCCTCTACGGCCTGTTGGCACTAGTCGCCTGGCCAAATGGCCGGCCGGGTGGATTACTCGGGATCAGAGGGACCCGGATCGCCTGGGCGACCGTGTGGGTGCTGATGGCTTGGCTATGGCTGGAAGCTCCGAGCAGCAACCCGGACGCGGTCAGCAGCTCGATCAACGCTGCGCCATCGGGGATGAGCTGGTTGAGCACGGTCCAGAACTGGGCTGCAAATGGAAGCGCCGGGCATGGGTTGCCGATAGCACTTTTCGCTGCCGGATTGTCGTTGGTGATCGGCGTGGGCGTTGCGCTCGACTGGCACGCGCGGCCGTTGCTGAAGACCGCGATCGCGCTGAACCTCGCCTACTGGGTGTTCGGTCAGGGCTTCGGCGGGATCTTCCAGGGTGGTGCCACCGATCCCAACGCAGGACCGCTGTTCGTGCTGTTCGCGTGCGTTCTCATGGCGCTGCTCCCCTACCGAACCGACGCCGACGGTTTCGTCGGCACATCACCCGGCCCTGATCTTGTCGCCCGACCAACCGGGGTAAGTTAATGAGCAGCAACCGAAGGCCCATCCGTCCCGAACCCGGCCTCCTGCGGGGATCGCTGGTCGCGGGATTGGCTGCCCTGCTGCTCGCGGGATGCGCAGCGGCCGACAAGACCGCCACGACGAGCTCCAAGCCACAGCACAAGTCCGCGATGGTCAGTATGAACATGGACTCCGCCACGACGGCCGGCACGACGGTGGCACCCACGCTCAAGGGAATCAAGCCGGTGCCAACCCAGGTTCTGTCCTCGAGCAAGTGGCAGGGCATGAACATCTCCGCCGAGGCGATGACCGCCGTTCCGTTCGTGATCTTCGATGGCACTCAGGAACGTGAGATCAAGCCGACAAGCAAGACGAGCTTTCACCTGATGGTCATGCTCTCCGACGCCCAGACGCATGTCGCGATCCCGTATGCGTCGGTCTGGGCATCGATCAGCAAGGGATCGAAGCTGGTTTACAACGAGCGGCTGTGGCCGATGATCTCGCGCTACATGGGGCCGCACTACGGAAACAACGTCTCACTCCCGGGCGCTGGCGATTACAAGCTGAGCCTGTTGGTGTCGCCACCCGTGGCGGCGCGACACATCGAATACAAGAACATCTGGCTCAAGGCGCATCGCGCCAACTCCACGTTCCGCTGGAAGTCGACGTCATGAGCAGGCAGGCACGAGTGCGTGAGGTCGCGCGGTCTTTCCCGATGTTGCCCAGACGGCAAAAGGCGTTGGCATGAGGATCGCGAGCCCCAGACGAACCCGGCGCACGTCCGCCAGCGCTGGCCGAGCACTGACGCGTTTGCTGCTGACGTGCGCGATCGCCCTGAGCTCGAGCTGTGCGCTTGTCGCTAACGCCCAAGCTGACGGCGACCCCGGCAGTGACGTCCTCGTCTACCAGCCGCTGTTTCTGGCTTCCGACTCCGGGATATCGGTAGGCGGGCAGGTGCGCCTCGGGAACCTGCTCCACGACGCAGACAAGGCCGGGTTCCCGCTGCGCGTGGCGATCATCGCGAAGCAGGATGACCTCGGTTCCGTCACTGCGCTCTGGAAGCAACCGCGCGCATACGCACATTTCCTCGGGCTCGAGCTGTCACTCGCGTACAAGGGGCGCCTCCTGGTGGTGATGCCAAACGGATTCGGCTTCAACTGGCCCGGACACTCGTCCGCGTCTGGGTACCGTGTCCTTACCAAACTCAGTCACACCGTTGACGGCGAGAGCTTGGAAACCGCCACACAGCGGGCGATCACCGACCTTGCGTCAGCGGGCGGCGTTCACCTGAGCGCACACCCGACGCCAGCCCAACAGTCGCCGAACCCTTCCGGTACGAGTTCGGCTCGTGCGGCAGGGACCGTGCGTTCGGCACCCGCGAGCACTCGCGTGCTCGCGTTCGTGGCGCTCGCCCTGCTGGTTGGCGCGATCGTCGCCGCACGGTTCCTGTACGGACGTCATCGACCGACGGCCCGCGCGGCCCTCGCCCGTGCACGGAAAATCCCGCTCGAGCACCGTCGCGGATCGCTGATCGTCAGCCTCTGCGCGACCGCGGTGATCGTGGGCGGCATCCTTTTGAGCCAGTCCCCGCAGCCAGCCCAATCGCCGCGGCTGGCTCTGGCCTTTAACCCAGTGCTGGATCCCGGAACCGCCCTCAGCCGCCAAGCGCCGGACTTCGACCTGACCGATCAGTTCGGGCAGAACGTGTCCCTGGGCTCCTTCCGAGGGAAGGTCGTGATCCTCGGTTTCAACGACTCCGAGTGCACCACCATGTGCCCGCTGACCACGACAGCGATGCTCGACGCAAAGGCGATGCTCGGATCGGCAGGCAAGCACGTGCAGCTCCTGGGCGTCGACGCAAACCCGAAAGCGACGTCGATCGATGACGTGCTGTCCTACTCCGAGGTCCATGGCATGGTCCACGCCTGGGACTTCCTCACCGGCTCGCTGCCCCAGCTGAAGAAGGTGTGGAAGGAGTACAGCATCGGGGCCGAGATCACGCGCAATCTGGTCGATCACACCCCCGCGATCTTCGTGATCGGCACGCATGGACGCATCGCGAAGCTGTTCCTGACCCAACAGTCCTATGCAGCTGTCGGACAGCTCGGTCAGCTCCTCGCAAACCAGGCTTCGAAGCTGCTGCCAGGTCACCCACCAGTCCACTCGCACCTCTCCTACTCGCACATCCCTGGAATCGCCCCCACAAGGGACACAGCGATTCCCAGCGCCGGAGGCGGGACGGTCAACCTTGGCCCCGGCCATGCTCGAGTGGTGCTGTTCTTCGCGACCTGGGACCGCCAGATCACAGGCTTAGCCGGCGGACTCGAGGGACTCAAGCGTTACCAGTCGCTGGCCGCGCGTGATGGGTTGCCGCGGCTGACCAGCATCGACGAAGGCAGTGTCGAGCCCCCCGGGGCGCTGCACACATTCCTCAGCACCCTGCCATCGCACCTGAACTATCCGGTCGGAATCGACACGACAGGCCGTGTCGCCGATGGCTATGAGGTGGACGGGCAACCCTGGCTCATGGTCCTCAACTCGGCCGGTCGGATAGCGATGTACTACTCGGTCGCCGCGCTCGGCTGGCCTTCGACATCCCAGCTGGCGCACCTCGCGCGAGAAGCGTTGGAGCGTGTACCGGCGGCCAACCCCGCCACCGACCTCGCCGCTGCCCCACCGCTGCTTGCGGCACTGCACAAGCAGGCCGCTCGCATCGTCGGAAAATACGCCGGGCTGATGCAACGGATCCACTCGCTGCGCGGTTACCCGATTGTCGTGAATGTGTGGGCGTCCTGGTGCATCCCATGCCGCGCCGAGTTCAACCTCTTCGCCGCAGCCTCGGCGCGTTACGGGCACCGAGTCGCATTCATCGGCGCCAACGCAGATGATTCAACCGGCGACGCGACAGCGTTCCTGCACCAGCATCCCGTCAGTTATCCGAGCTACAGCGTCGCCACATCACAGCTCTCACCGCTCGCCCAGATCGAAGGCCTGCCCACGACCATCTTCATAGGCAGCTCAGGAAAGGTCGCCTACGTCCACACCGGGCAGTACGACTCCCAGGGCATACTCGACTCGGACATCACGACCTACGCACGAACCGGACGTTGATGCTCGACCGTCAGGAGGCAGCGTGACCGCCTGAGGCATACGAGCGATTACACCAGCGCGGCCCGTCCGCGGGTGTCGCGCTCAGAGGCGCTCCCACTGCCGGCGCAGGGCGATCTGCTCCTTTTCACGCGCGGTACGTCTGATTCGGGCCGCCTTCTGTGCCTCGTCGTTGCGACGGGCAATCTCTTTTGTTACGTCGCCAAACGTCAGCGTGGGCTTTGATCGCTCGGGATCAGAATTCTTGGGCTTGGGCATCAGCCGGTCGCTCCTATCGCTCCCAAAGGACGGCCACGGGAGAATGCGGGAGCACACACTCGGCAGTGGAACTGCACTCCCACTGTACGCCCACCTCCGGGGGCGCGAGCGATGAAGAGAGCTGGTACGCCCCGCGGGTCGACAGCTCAGGGGTTGCCGGGGTCGTGCGTCTCGGTGAAGAGCGCGCCCTGTCCCGCCCCTGATCCGGCGGCGCCGCCGCCGCGCCCGCGCAAGACGAAGGCGATGACAACGGCGGCACAGGCTCCGGCGATCGGTCCTGCCACGTAGACGAGGTAGTGGGAGAAGTTCCCGCTGACCAGGTCGGGACCGAACGTGCGGGCCGGGTTCATCGAGGCGCCTGAGATCGGGCTTCCCCACAGCCCGGCCAGTGCGATGTAGCCCGCGACGCCGAGCGCGCCGAACAGGCCGACGTTCTGCGCGCCCGAGGCTGTACCGAGGATCACGCTGACCAGGCCGAGGGTCAGGATCGCCTCCATCCAGAACGCCGCCGTGGCGGAGTAGGCGGCGCTCGGGTAGTTCGATCCGTATGTGGCCGACACGTTGAGAACCGCGTGCAGGAACAGCGCGGCGAGCGTCGCCCCGGCGAGTTGCACGAGGATGTAGCCGGGTACGCGCCACCATGGGAAGTCGCGGCGCAATGCGAACGCGACGCTGACGGCAGGGTTGAGGTGGGCGCCAGAAACCTTGCCCATGAACAGGATCACGCCCATCACCATCAGGCCCGGCGCGACGACCGCATCCGTGCGGGTGATCACGCCCGGGAATGCGTGGCCCATCATGCCGCCACCGGCCGCGACCAGGACAAGCAGGAATGTGCCGAACAGCTCCGAGAACAGACGCCGCCACTCCTGGCGGGGATCCTGGAAGTCGGCGATGCGATCGATGATGCTCTGCTCGTAGCGCGCGATCGGGCTCTGGATCACCGTGACTGGGGTCACACCCATGGCTGCCTCACTTTGACTCGTCGATGGTGTGGGCTATGAAGCTTTTGCTGCGGTCGCGGCAAGGCGTGGGAAGAAACGGGCGGTGATGGTTCTCAGGAAGGCGATCATCTGTTCCGCCGACGGCGGTGATGTCGGGTCGGTCAGTTCGGGCGGGACCGTGATCCCGGCCTGTTTGGCGCGCTCCATCATTCCGCCGCCCATTGCTTTGCCGAGGGTGCTGAGCGCCCTTTGCATCTGCACCACTTCCATGTGGAACTCGGTCACCGGCAGCGCCTGGACATCCGGCCAGCTGGCTGGGTCGCGCGGGCTCACACGGGAGAGCAGGTGATCGAACGTGCTGGCGGTGGCGTCCCGGCCTGTGAAGGGCTCGCCGAGGTTCCATATCTTGCGTAGCGTGGCGATCATCGACGTGTGCCGATATTCGTCGTTGATCACGAGCCCCTCATCGACCCACGGTGAGACGATGATTGCCGGCACGCGGTAGCCGGAGCGGTCAAATTTGAAGTCCAGTTGGCCCGCAGGTGCACCTGGGTCCGGTGGAGGCACCGGCCCTGGCGGGACGTGGTCATAGGTGCCGCCGGGCTCGTCCCAGCCGATGAAGAACGTCGTGTTGTAAGCGTTGGAGCCCTCCGGAGAAGCGGCCGACCGGATCGCCGTATAGATCCGCTCCAGGAACGCCTCGCCGCCGCGGATCGACGACGGGGGGTCGAACGGGATGTTCATGTCGCCGGGGATGAAAGAGCGGCCCGCGGCGGGGTGATAGTCGCTGTGCCCCATGACTATGTTGGGCTCGATCATGCTGAAGTCGGGCAGCGAACCATTGGCCGTGTCGTGCTCGAACTCGGAGAACGGCACGAAGTTCGTAGCAAGCCGGTCCTTCAACCGCGGCATGTGGATCACGGCCGTGATCGACAACGACATAGGTTCTTGCACGTACACCTTCCAGGTGCGGCCATGCGCCTCTAGGCGCTCGAAGATCGTTTCGGCGGTGTTGTGATGGATGAAGTTCGACACGGGGCTATTGATCACCAAGCCCGACGAGGTGGCGGCGGTCCAGAACGAGCGGTTCATGAACGTCTGCGAGGGCACCTCGCAGAACCAGTGATCGAATACACCGAAGCCCTTCGCGATCGTGTTGAGGACCGGCACCTGCTCCGGCGTGTAGCCGGTCATGATCTGCGCGTACTCCTCGTAGGTGGGCTGGCGGCCCATCTCTGCTGTGAAGGTGCTGATGTAGTCGGTGACGAAACCGTTCATGCTCGGTACGGTCCCAGGCTCGGGCGCGTTCCACGGTGCTTTGACAGCGTCGCCGATCTTGAAGCGGTTTTGCTCCTCGAGGATGTTGAAGAGCTGGGTGTTCGTGTGGAAGTACTCCTCGCCGGAGTCCGGGTTCGGCGCGTCCATGTCCGTCGCGACCGTGTACGGAACCGTCTTGCGCTCGGCACCATGCTCAGCCCACTCAGGGATCGGGTTGCTCAGACCCTTACCGATCACTCCGTCAAACGTCTTGCCGTCCTCAGGTCCGTAGAGGTGGCCCAGAAGATTGTCAAGCGACCTGTTCTCGAACAGCACCAGCACGACGTGATCCATCGCATGACTTCGATCAGCAGGCACGAGACCCCCCGGTTATGGCGGAGATATTGGCGACGAAGAACGAGCCCGGCAGGCTCAACGTCCGGACGCTAGCCACATCAACCCGAGCGGCCCTCACCCAATTGGGGTGAATCGCAAAAATCAGCTCCGAGTCGCGTGAAGCAAACCACCAGCCCACGGAGGGGTTTCCTGAAAGCCCGCTGTCGGACTCGAACCGACAACCGCCTGATTACAAATCAGGTGCGCTACCAATTGCGCCAAGCGGGCGTGACCCTGAGTTTGTCAGGAGTCGCCCTGTGGAGCAGGCGCGGATCGCTGCATCGACTCCGTGCGCCGCGGTTCGCGCTCCGCGGATGCCTGCGGGAGCTTCGTGTTCATCGCGTTGGCGAGCCTCGCGTTCATCTCGGCATCGGCGGCGACGGCCGATTCGGCAAGGTTCTCAGCTGTCTGGCAGACCTCGGCCATGACCGCGACCGGCGGCTCGGCGGCTCGCGTGGCCGCCTCAAGCCCGCGGCGACGCGGACGCCAAACGCGGAGGTACTCGGCGAGCAGGTAGGAGCCGAGCACTATCGCGATCGCCCCGAACTGAGCGACGATCGTCTGGACGTTCGGGAAGAGCGAGAACCACTGGCCAAGCCACCCCGGCCAGTTACCGATCGAGGTGGTGCCGATCCAGCCGGCCAGCTGCATCTCATTGACCTCTTCACCGACCATCACGAAGAGCACCACCAGCAGCATCGCACCGGTGATGATCAAGAGCCGCTTGTAGGGAAGCTTCTGGTGCAGCGAGAAGGTCAGCACACCGACGGCCGCCGTGAACAGGAGGCCGAGGGTGACGCCCTCGAGCACGACGCTCGACCCGAACGTCACGCGCAGGGCCTGGAGGAAGATGACGACCTCAAAGCCCTCACGGTAGATCGAGGTGAAGCCGAGCAGGCCGAAGCCGAGCAGGACCGCGCGCATGTTGTTGTGCGAATCGCTGAGCAGGCCCCTGCGGCGCTTGTGGTGGTGTGAGATCCAGCCGGTCCAGTAGACCTTGTGGAAGAACCAGTTCATGACCACCAGCAGCACGATGATCGCCGGAATTCCGGTCGCTGCCTGCAGGCTGAGCCCGCTGCCACCGAGGGCGTCGATGATCCCGATCGCTGCGAACCAGGTGCCCACAGTCGCGAGCAGCCCAACTCCACCGCCGACGGCCACGGGTCGCTTGTAGACGCTGTTTGCGCCGCGGAAGCTCGCCGTGATCGCGGCGAGTACGAGGATCGTCTCCAGACCCTCGCGGAAGACCAGGATCGCGCTGTTGATCACGGCCGTGGTGCGGCTCATATAACGCGCGTTGGCGGCAACGCTGGGATCAGCCGTTCCGCCGCTCGAGTGCCAGCCGAGCACCACCGCGAGCGACGCGACCGTCAAGACGATCACCACCCAGATGTAGAAGCTCCACTTTTGGGTCACGCGCCGGCGCGACGACTTGGCTGTGTGAGTGGTGGCTGCCATCGTGGCTCAGTCTCCTAGTGCTATTCCGATCGCCCCGGTCGGATTACGACGCGCGAAGGAACCTAGCACACCTTAGGGTGCCCTAACAACCATGTTTCTCGCCGTTGCGCCGCAGGTCTGCTGAGGGCTGGCCGGCAGTAGGCTGCTGCGAATGACGATTCCCAGCACTGCCGGGCCGGTGTTCGAGCTCCAGGGTCATTCGACGAAATCCGATGGCGAACTGGAGCCCGCTGGGGTGATGCGCGCGGCCAAGCAGGCGGGCGTCGAACTGTTTGCGCTGACCGACCACGACAGCCTGGAAGGGGTGCTCGAAGCTGCCGAGGCCGCCGAAGCGGTTGGCCTGTCACTCGTCACAGGCGTTGAGATCTCAGTGCTAGACCCGGTCGCCGCCGACCTTCACGTGTGCGGCTATCTGGTGGATCCGGATAACCCGGCGCTGCTCGAGCAACTGCGGCGTTCCCGCGCGGACCGCGAAGCGCGTGCCGAACGAATGATCGCCGCACTCGAGCAGATCGGTTGGTCCGTGAATCGCGAGCCGCTCGAGCGGCGCACGGCGGCGGGTCTGACAGTCGGCCGTCCGCACCTGGCGGAAGTGGTGACGAGCGACGCACGCAACGCTGTCCGTCTCGAGCGCGAAGAGCTCAAGAACCCCACAGAGTTCCTCGTCGCCTACCTGATTGAAGGCAGGCCAGCATTCAGCGACCGGCAGGCACCAACGGCAAGTGAGGCGATTGAGCTGATCCACGGCGCCGGCGGCGTAGCTGTGTGGGCGCACCCGTTCTGGGATGTCGAGGCCGAGGCCGAGGTGCTCTCCACACTCGAGCGCTTCACCGCCGCCGGCCTCGACGGAGTCGAGGCCTTCTACGTCACGCACACGCAGGCGCAGACCGATCTGCTTGTCGATCGCGCCTCAGAGCTTGATTTGCTGACCACCGGCTCGTCGGACTATCACGGGCCGCATCACCGGCAGTTCAACCGCTTCCGCGCATTTCAGACCTACGGCCACGAGCCCAACCTCGGGCCGATTGCCCAGTAACGTGCTGCTAGGCGGCAATGGCTCGAGAAGCCAGGTGCTGCCCAACCTTCCGCTTGACGCGCTGGAGCGCGTTGTCGACTGTCTTGCAGTCGCAACCCAGTCGCTGACCGACCTCCTCATAGGAGCGGCCGTCGAGGTACAACGACAGCACCCGCGACTCGAGCTCTGAAAGCGAGGTGGAAATGCAGCTGACCAGCGCACGCAGCTCCTCGGAGCTGATCACCTGGTTCACCGGATCGTGGACCGGTGATCCGGCGATCATCTCGTCGAGCGTCGGTTCAGTCTCGCTGCCGGTGCCCGCCGGGGTGCTGGAGAACGAGACGTACTGGTTGAGCGGGCTGTGCTTGTTGCGCGTAGCCGTCTTGACAGCGGTGATGATCTGTCGCGTGATGCAGAGCTCGGCGAAGTTGCGGAAGCTCGACTCGCGGTCGGTGCGGTAGTCACGGATGGCCTTGTAGAGGCCCACAAGCCCTTCCTGGATGAGATCGTCCGAGTCGCCGCCGGCAAGGAAGTAGGACGACGCCTTGAGTCGTACGAACCCGTAATAACGGCGGACGAGTCTGTCGTACGCGTCAGCATTTCCAGCCTTGGCCAGGGCGATCAGATAACCATCCTCAACCTGAAGTTGACCCTTGGGGTTCGATGAGAGTCGTGCCACGACGCTTGTTCCTTTGCTTCGTCGCGCGGCCACACGGACCGCTGCAACGGTTGGAATTGCGTGGCGCGTCACCTCCCCTGGCGCCGCTACCTATTTGATTTGAGCTGCAGGGCCGTCCTCCCCAGAACTGCGCCCTTTCCTGCAATGTCTAAAGCTTCAGTTGATGCTTAGCTTGCGCGGCAGGTTCGCATAACGCCGGCGCGCTGTCAAGCGCCTGTGAAGAAGACGTGCCCGCCCGCACCGACGGTCGCTAACGGCCAAGTTCGCCGAAGCTCGCCAGCAGCGAGTTCTGCGCGAGCATTTCGAGCGTGCTCAGATCGAGTCCGAGCGCCGCATGCAACGCGAGATAGTTGTCCGCGACGTAACCACCGAAGTAGGCCGGGTCGTCTGAGTTGACCGTGACGAGCACACCCGCATCGAGCAGCTCGGGAAGCGGGTGATGCGCCATCGATTCCACGGCACGCAGCCTGACGTTCGACAGCGGGCACACCGTGAGCGGTACCTGGTCGGCAGCCAGCCGGCGCAGAAGCGCCGCATCCTCGACCGACCGGATGCCGTGGTCGATGCGTTCCACTCCGAGCACATCGAGCGCCTCCCACACGTAGGCCGGGGGTCCCTCCTCGCCGGCGTGGGCAACCTTGTGCAACCCGAGCTCCTCGGCGGCGGCGAAGACCTCGCGAAAGGCGCTCGGCGGATTGCCGACCTCGGCCGAGTCAAGCCCGACCCCTTCGATGACGTCGAGGTGCCGCGCCAAACCTTCGAGCGTGAGCATCGCCTCGCTGACCGGGCGGTCGCGCACGAAGCACGCGATCAGCCGAACCGAGAGGCCATGCCTGGTCGGCGCCTCCTTGATGGCGGTCCGTAGCCCAGCGACGACATCGTCGATCGTCACGCCCCGGCTGGTGTGCGCCTGCGGATCGAAGAACATCTCGACGTGGCGGACGCCGTCCCGCGCTGCCCGCTCGAGGTAGGCATTTGCGAGGTCCGCGAAGTCGGCCGGCCGCAGAAGTACCGCCATGCACTCGTAGTAGAGGTCGAGGAACGACTGCAGGTCGTTGAAGTCGTACGCGCGGGCCAGCGCCTGCACGGTCGGGAAGCGCAGCTGCACGCCGTTGCGCTTCGCCAACGCGAACGCGAGCTCCGGCTCGAGCGTGCCCTCGATGTGCAGATGTAGCTCGGCCTTGGGAAACGCCCGGATCTGTTCGATCATCCGCAGCTCATTGCCGTGCGGCAGCCGCCGCATAAAGAAGCACCGCGGCGGCCGCGCCGACGCTGAGCGACTCGATCCTGCCGCGCAACGGCAAAGAGATCAGCGCATCGCAGGCCGACGCGACACGTGGGCGCAGCCCGCGTCCCTCCGAGCCCATGACCAGGACCACCGGTCCGGCGAGATCGACCTGGCGGTAGTCGAGCTTGGCCTCGCCGTCGGCGCCGTAGCACCAGAAGCCACGCTCCTTGGCGGCGGTCAGGAAGTCGGTGAGGTTCCGCACCTGCGCGAGCGGCAGATGCTCGACCGCCCCTGCTGATGCCTTGCAGACTGCGGGCGTCACCTCGGCTGCGCGTCGCTCCGGCAGCACGACGCCGGCGGCTCCTGCGCACTCCGCAGAACGACAGATCGAGCCAAGATTCTGCGGATCCTGAACCTGGTCGAGAGCCACGATCAAGGCCTGGTCGCGAGCGAGCAGCTGATCCTCGTCGACGTAGCGGAAGTCCGATGCCTCGGCGCAGATCCCCTGATGACCGTCGGAGCCGGCACGCCGCGTGATCTCCTCCGCAGACTCGAGCGTGACCCGCAGGCCACTGTGTTCGAGCCACGGCTCGCGCGCGGCGTTCGTGGTCGCCCAGACGTGGCTGACGGTACGCGGACCGCGGATCGCCTCGTGCACGGCGTTGCGTCCGTAGACGATCATCACAACGGCAGCAACTCCGGGCCATCAGAGCCGTCACGCACCTCCCAGCCAAGCTCGCGCAGCCGCTCACGCAGGGCGTCGGCGAGTTCCCATTCACGCGCGGCGCGCGCGGACTCCCGGTCGCGCAGGAGCGCCTGCGCCTCCACGGGCGCAGTCACGCGCTCGACATCGAGCACGTTGTCAAGCGCGAGCACCGCGAGCATCTCCCGCAGATCCGCGTCTCCGACCGAACCGTCGCCACGATTGACCTGGCGCACCCACTCAAATGCGGCAGCAAGCGCGCGCGGCGTGTTGAAGTCCTCGGCCAGAGCATCGAAGAACTCCGCCCGCAGCGGTGCGGACCAATCAGGCGAGGCGCCACGCGTGAGCCTGCGCGCGGCCTCGCGGAAGCGCTCGACGCTTGCCGCCGCCGCATTCAGGCGCTCGTCGTCGAACTCGATCGGCTGACGGTAGTGACCGGCGCAGAAGTAGGCGATCAGCGCATCCCTGCCGTACGCGTCGAGCGCCTCGTACAGGAGGAACGTATTGCCCTCCGATTTCGACATCTTCTCGCTGTCGAGACGCACCATGCCGTTGTGCACCCACAGGCGAGTGAGCGGCACCCCGTACGCCGCGCAGGTCTGTGCGGCCTCGTTCTCGTGGTGGGGGAACGCGAGGTCCGAGCCCCCGCCGTGGATCTCGAAGTCGAGCCCGAGCAGTTTCTCCGCCATCGCAGAGCACTCGATGTGCCAGCCGGGGCGGCCGCGACCCCAGGGCGCGTCCCAAGCGGTGTCCTCGTCACCCTTCTGGGCCTTCCACAGAGCGAAGTCGAATGGGTCGCGCTTGCGATCGGCGCCCTCCTTGCCCTCGCCCTGGTCGAGGTCGTCCAGCCGCCGGTGGGTCAGCTCGCCGTAGCGCGCGTAGCTGCGTACGGCGAAGTACACGTCTCCCTCGACCGCGTAGGCGTGACCGCGATCGATCAGCAGCCGGATCAGCGCGACGATCTCGGCGATCGTCTCGCTGGCGAGCGGCTCATGGTCCGGGCGTCCGAGACCCAGCCGATCGGTATCCGCGACGTAGTAAGCGGTCATCTCGCGCGCAAGCGCCTCCGAGCTGAGGCCCGCAGCGGTCGCTGCCGCATAGATCTTGTCGTTGACGTCCGTGACGTTGGCGACGAAGTCAACCTCGTAGCCCTCATGAACGAGGAACCGCTTGAGCAGTGAGAAGACCACGAACGGTCGCGCATTGCCGATATGTACGCGCCCATATACGGTCGGCCCGCAGGCGTAGATTCCGACCTTGCCGGGCTCCCGGGTGCGTAGCGGGAGCACCTTGCCGGTGAGTGTGTCGTGGAGGGTGATCTCTCGCACGAGTCAAGAAGTTAGACGGTCCGCGCCTCGCGGTCCGTCCAAGCTAACGGTCTGGCCTGGTCACGGTCGCGATCGCGAGCGCAGCGGCACCCTCGAGCCTGCCCACAAAGCCCATGCCCTCGCCACGCGTGGCCTTGACGTTGACCTGGTCGGCGCTCAACTCGAGCGCCTCGCCGAGGCGAGCACGGATCGCGTCCCGGTGCTCGAGCAGCTTGGGCTGCTCGAGCACAACCGTGGCGTCGACGTGCTCGATCACGCAGCCGCGCTCGCGGAGGATGCCCACGGTGGCGCGCAGCAACTCGATCGAGTCGGCTCCGCGGTAGCGCTCGTCGGTGTCGGGAAAGTGCTGGCCGATGTCGCCGAGGGCCGCCGCCCCGAGCAGCGCATCGATGATCGCGTGCGTGAGCACGTCCGCATCCGAGTGCCCGAGCAGGCCGTGCGTGTGGGCGATCGTGACGCCGCCGATGACCAGCGGACGCCCCTCCACGAGTCGGTGGCAGTCATAGCCCAGGCCTGTTGCGATGCTCACGCGCCGCTCCGCTCGCGTAGCAGCAGCTCGGCCACGCGTAGGTCGAGTGGTGTCGTGATCTTGAAGTTTTCCGCGGAGCAGGGCAGGACCGCGACGGTACCGCCTTGGCGCTCGACCAGCCAGGCATCGTCGGTGGCGGCAGAGATCAGCTCTGCCGCTGCCGACAGCGCACGCTCGAGCGCGGCACGGCGGAAGACCTGGGGTGTCTGGACGGCCCAGAGCCGCGAGCGGTCGAGCGTCCGCTCGACCGCTCGCCCATCGAGACCGACCTGCTTGATCGTGTCGGAAACGGGCGCGGCGGCGATCACGGCATCAGCGTCACCCCGTTGAAGCTCATCGACGGCCTCGGCGAACAGCGCCGGCGTCGCCAGGGCGCGTGCCGCGTCGTGAACGATCACGACCTCACCGTCGGGAGCGGCAGCCAGCGCCGCCCGGACCGACTCAGAGCGCGTCACGCCGCCCGCGACAGCGATCACCCCTGCGGGAGCGGCGTCGAGCCGGTCAGGTGGCATTGCGACGATGATCTCCTTCACGGCCGCAACCTCGCGTAACGCGGCGACGCTCCACTCGAGCATCGGCCTGCCCGCGACGCTGACGAGCGCCTTGGGTCCCCCATACCCAAGGCGCTCGCCACGCCCGGCGGCCACGATCAGCGCGACCGCGACACGACGCTCGGCCAACTACGTGACCCTAATCCGCCGCGACCGTCACCGGTCCCAGATTGCCCGCGCCCTCGAGGATCACGGTGCTGAGGTGAGCGTCGACATGCTCCTCGTCCATGTCCAGCGCGTACATCATCTCGGAAGCCAATACCTTCTTGGCTCGCGTGTACATCTGCTTCTCGCCGGTCGAGAGGCCCTTCTGATGCTCACGGATGGCGAGGTTGCGGACGACCTCGGCCAGCTCATAGATGTCACCGGTCTTGATCTTGTCCCGGTTGTGCTTGAACCGTCGATTCCAGTTCTTGGGCATGTCCGAGCACTGGTCCTGCAGGACGGCGAGGACCTTCTGCAGCGTCTCTTCGTCGATCACTCGCCTGAGACCGGCGACGGACGCATTGGCCGTTGGAACCATCACGGTCATGTCGTTGTGGAGGATCTTGATCGTGAGGTACTCACGCTTCTCCCCCAGCACTTCCTTCATTTCCTTTTTCAGCACCTTGCCGGCGCCATGGTGCGGATAGACCACGCTGTCTCCGACCTCGAAGTCGATCTGCGGCAGTGGCTCGATTTCCAGGTCCTCGAGTTCAGCCTCTTCTTCCTCCAGGTGCTCTTCGATCATGTCAGTGATGGTGTCCTCCCTTGTTTGCCCGGCAATGTGCGGTCCCATCACTCGCCGGTTTCACGTCTGCAGGTAGCGGTCGACGAGATTGATCTCCTGCAGTCGCCGAAGGCCTTCCCGGATGTCCTTTGCTCTGATTTCGCCGACTCCGTCGACGGTTTCGAGCTCGCCATCAGTGGCGGCCAGCAGTTCCTCGAGTCCCCCGAACTCGTCGATGATGCGCTTGACGACCAGCTTGGGCAGGCGTGGGATGCGTCCGAGAATCCGGATGCCGCGCGGCGAGATCGGGTAGTCGAGCGTGTTCAGCTTGCGGTCGTAGCCGAGCAG
Source organism: uncultured Actinomycetota bacterium (assembly GCA_963714335.1). Lineage (GTDB taxonomy): Bacteria > Actinomycetota > Thermoleophilia > Solirubrobacterales > Solirubrobacteraceae > Palsa-465. The sequence continues at coordinate 1,492,109 of CAVQNW010000002.1, read as the reverse complement.
CTCAGCCAGGCGCCCGAAGTCGAGCAGGTCCTGATGCGGCAGGCGCACCAGCTGGTCGAACGCAACCGAGAATGCCTCGTCGGTGTCCTCGAGCAGGTAATCGTGCACCAGGGCGGCCTTGTCCGCGGACACGCCGACCATCGTCTCGTCGAGCTGCATCTCGATCAGCCGCCCCTCGGTGCCAAGCTCGACGATGTAGCGCTCGATCTCGACGGCCATGCGCGTGACGAGCTCGGCGCGCTGGAGCACGGTCAGCACGTCGTGCAGCGTTGCACCGCCCTCGAACTCGAGCGCCGTCAGGCGCGTCGAAACCTGATCCAGGCGGCTGCGGTACTTATCGAGCGTCGCCAGCGCCTGATTGGCCTTGGCCAGCACGACCGGAATGTCCGCGAGGATGTATTTGACGCCGTCGACGTAGAGTGAGACGACCTCACGCCGCTCCGAGATCGCGACGACGATCGCGTCGGTCTGCTTGGACACTCGCTCTGCGGTGCGGTGGCGAGTGCCGGTCTCGAGCGTATAGATCGTGGGATCGGGCGTCAGCTGGACGTTCGCGTGCGCGATCTTCGTGGCATTGGAGCTGAGCGCGATCGCGCCATCCATCTTCGCCAGCTCGTACAGCAGCGCGGGCGAGTAGTCGAGATCCAGCTTGATTCCGCCGGAGAAGAGGAAGGCAAGGTCGTCGGCATCGCCGATGACGATCAGGCCGCCGGTGTGCGCGTGCAGGATGTTGTCGAGACCCTCCCGCAGCGCGGTTCCGGGCGCAACCATCTCGAGCGCCCTAACCATCCGGGACTCCTGTCGAGACTCGAGCTCCTCTTTGAGCTCTTCCCCGGATCGCGACGCCATAAGAAAGCCCATTTTACGCGCTGACGGGCCAATCCGGAAACGGTGCGACCCCGTTCTCGAAGCACCTGCGCAAACGGTTGCAGCCTCTGACCGACGCTCGTCAACCCGCAGCGACGGGCGCACCGGAATGCGATCTACTGAGCAAGACGGCAATCGGCACACCGGAATGCGATCTACTGAGCCAGAGCGATCGGCTCCCGGGCGAGCGCGCTGCGCACGGCCTCCCGCAGCGTGCTGAAGCGCGCGGGCTCGGCGACCTCACCCAGCCGGAACTTGGCCGCCTCGGCGAGACGCCGGTCGCTGTGGGCGACCGTCCGCAACTCACCCGTGAGACCGAGCTCGCCGAAACACGCGAGCGGCTGCCCTGGCGCGGAGTGCAGCGGCACACCACGGGCGGCGCTTGCGACCGCGAGCGCAACCGCCAGATCCGCGCCCGGTTCGTCGATGCGGACGCCCCCGACGACGTTGACAAAGACGTCGGCGTTGCCGAGGCCGATGCCCGCGTGCCGGCCGAGCACTGCCAGAACGAGCGCCAGCCGATTGCGATCGATGCCGGCGACCACGCGCCGCGGCGGTTCGATCTCCGACGGAGAAACCAGCGCCTGCACCTCGACCAGCAGGGGGCGGGTGCCCTCCATCGCGCACAGTACGACGCTGCCCGGCGCGCGCGTTGCCTCGGCAACGAAGCGTGCCGAGGCGTCCAGCACCTCAACCAGCCCGTCATCGCGCATTTCGAACACTCCAGCCTCATTGGTGGAGCCGAACCTGTTCTTGATCGCTCGTACCGTGCGGTAGGTGCGTTCGCGCTCGCCCTCGAACTGCAGGACGCAGTCGACCAGGTGCTCGAGCACCCGCGGGCCGGCCAGCGCGCCGTCCTTGGTCACGTGCCCGACCAGCAACACCGCGATGCGATTGGCCTTGGCGACCCGCATGACCTCAGTTGCGACCTCCCGCACCTGCGCCACGGAGCCCGCGGCGCTTGTGAGCTCGGCGCAGTTCAGAGTCTGCACCGAGTCGACGACGCAGACCTCCGGCCGCTCGCGCTCGAGCGTCGCAAGCACGGTGCTGAGGTCGGTCTCGGCGATCACCGGGATCTCCAGTGGACTGCCCGCGCTCAGGCGCTCCGCGCGCAACCTGATCTGCGCCGGGGACTCCTCGGCGGAGACGTACAACGTCCTGTGGCCGGCGGCCACCAGGTTCGCCAGAGCCATCGTCGTCAGGGTCGACTTGCCGACGCCGGGCGAACCTCCGATCAGCACCAGCGACCCAGGCACCAGGCCGCCGCCGAGCACGTTGTCGAGCTCACCGATCCCGGTGCTGAGTCGCGCGTGATCGGCCGCTGCGACACTGCCGAGCGGCACGGGCGTCGCACTCAGGCCCGCTCGGGGCGCGCTTGCAGTTGCCGCACGACCCGAGGCGCTCGGCCGCGCGCGAAGCTCCTCGACGAGCGTGTTCCACTCACCGCAGCCCGGGCACTGGCCCGACCAGCGCGGCGACTCGTGGCCGCAGGCGGAGCAGACGTGAACGGATCGGGCGCTGGCCATCGGACTGAGCCTACGCGTGCGGGCTGACGTAACCGCAGATATGTGCCGATAAAGACACAGATGACGACCACCGCCAGCCGCTCTGCGCGGCGACTCAGCATCGCGCGCCTGCCTGACATCCGGATCCCGATCTGGATGGCGGTCGTCTGCTCGCGCCTTGTCATACTCGCAGCGGGCGTTGGTGGAGCGCTGTCCATGCAGCGGATGCCGGGCTGGGCGCAGTTCGATCCGGACCGACTCAGCTCCAGTCTCGGAAGCGTCGGCAACCTGCTCGCGGCATCGGTACTGCGCTGGGACGGGATTCGCTACGTGACGATCGCTGAGCACGGCTACAGGACGTCCGCCAGCACGGTTTCCTACCCGTTCTATTCGCTGCTGATCCGGGCGCTCTCCTGGGTCGTGGTCTCCCCGGTGATCGCCGGCGTGCTGATCAGCGTCGTCTCATTCGCGATCGGCCTGCTGCTGGTCCACCGGATCGCGCGCGATGAGTTGGGGCCAGAGGTTGCCGACACCACTGTCCTCCTGCTCGCGTTCGCACCGCTCTCGTTCTTCTTCAGTGCCGCCTACACCGAGTCGCTGTTCCTCGCGTTGTCGGCCGGAAGCTTCTATCTGGCGCGGCAGCAGCGCTTCGCGCTTGCGAGTGTCGCCGCCGCCTGCGCGGCCCTCACGCACGTCGAGGGGGTGCTGCTGGTCGCGCCGATCGCGCTCATGTACTGGCGTAGCCGTGGGAGCACGCTCGATTTGCGCCGACTGTGGTCATGGAGCGCCACCCTGCTGGCGCTTCCGCCACTCGCCATCGCGAGCTTCTTCGCGTACCTGCACACACAGGGTTACGGCTGGCTCGCGCCGGTGACAAACGCCGACGCGAAGGACTACGGACGCTCGATGGTGGGGCCGGTCGTGATGTTCTACAAGGCCGTCAAGTACGCCGGGATCGGCCTCGACCAGACACTGACCGGCGTGAAGCCGATCAATCCCTCGATCGGGAGCTCCTTCAGTCCAGGCTTCGCCAACGTGATCTACCTCGTCGTGCTGGCGATCACGGTGCTGGCGCTGGTGAGCGCCTGGCGGCGCCTGCCGACGGAGTACGCGCTCTACGCGACGCTGGTGGTGCTCCTGTGCACGTCGAGCGCGGTGGCGATGGTGCCACTCGAGGCGTTCGATCGATACATGCTGCCGATCTTCCCGCTCTGGATCGGTGCTGCGGCGTGGATCCAGCAACGCCGGTTGATGACGATCGTCCTGCCGATCAGCACTCTCATGCTGATCTTCTACGTCGCGATGTTCTCGCGCTGGGTGTTCGTCGCCTGATCGGCTCCGGCCGTCCAAGCGCGCGGTCACAGCGCCGGGGGTGGCCAAGCACGGCCACCCCCGAGCGTGATCAGCTTCTAGGCCTCGTCTGAGTCGGGAACGTCGGGTGAGTCGTCGTGTGACTCGCCCTCCTCGCCTTCGCCCGAGCCGCCTTCAGCACCCACGCCGACCGGCGTGGGTTTGGGGGCGGGCTGGACCACCGACAGCTTGACCTCGGCAGTTTCACCATCCCCGTCGGCGGAGGTGACTGACTCGTCGCGCTCGACCAGCACGGTCGAGCCCTCGGGCACCTGAGAGCGCAGCACGAAGTCCGCGAGCGGATCCTCGATGTAGCGCTGGATCGCGCGGCGCAGCGGACGGGCGCCCATGGCGGGATCCCAGCCCTTGTCGACGAGCAGATCCTTGGCGTCCTCGGAGAGCTCGAGTTGCAGCTCGCGCTCCGCCATCGACTCGCGGATCCGGCGCAGCAACAGGTCGACGATCTCCTTGATCTCGCCCTTGGCCAGCTTGTGGAAGACGATCACGTCGTCGATACGGTTGATGAACTCGGGTCGGAAGACGCGCTTGAGCTCGCCCATGATCCGGCTCTTCATCTCGTCGTAGCTGACACCGGTCTCGTCGTCGATCGTCGAGAACCCGATCTGGAAGTTCTTGGCGATCTCCGATGCACCGATGTTCGAGGTCATGATCACGATCGTGTGACGGAAGTCCACGGTGCGGCCCTGAGCGTCGGTCAGGCGTCCATCCTCGAGGATCTGCAACAGGATGTTGAAGACGTCGGGGTGGGCCTTCTCGATCTCATCGAGCAGCAGCACGCTGTAGGGCTTGCGCCGCACGGCTTCGGTCAGCTGACCGCCCTCGTCATAACCGATGTAACCGGGAGGCGAGCCAACCAGACGGCTGACGGCATGCTTCTCCATGTACTCGGACATGTCGATGCGGATCATCGTGTCCTCGTCACCGAACAGGAACTCCGCGAGCGTCCGCGCCAGCTCGGTCTTGCCGACGCCGGATGGCCCCAGGAAGATGAACGAGCCGGTCGGCCGCTTCGGATCCTTGAGGCCGGCCCTCGAGCGACGGATCGCCTTGGAGATGACCTCGACCGCTGCGTGCTGACCGATGACGCGCTTGTGCAGCTCCTCCTCCATGCGCATCAGCTTCGCCGTCTCGGCCTCGGTCAGCTTGAAGACGGGGATGCCGGTCCACATCGAGACGATGTCGGCGATCTCCTCCTCACCGATTGAGGGACGCTCGGTTGCCTCGCCGGCCTCCCACTGCTCGGCCAGCTCGCGCTTCTTCTGCGTCAGACGGCGCTCCTGATCGCGCAGGTTCGCGGCCTTCTCGAACTCCTGCGCCTCGATCGCGGCCTCCTTGGCACGGCGCGTCTCCTCGATCTGGTCCTCCAGCTCGCGGTAAACGGGCGGTGAGGTCATCGACTTGATGCGCATGCGCGACGCGGCCTCATCGATCAGATCGATGGCCTTGTCCGGCAGGAAACGGTCGGAGATGTAGCGGTCGGCCAGGTCGGCCGCGGCGATCAGCGCCTCGTCGGTGATGTTCACCTTGTGGTGCTGCTCATAGCGGTCGCGCAGGCCCTTGAGGATCTGAACGGTCTCGTCCTTGGACGGCTGGTCGACGACGATCTTCTGGAAGCGGCGCTCCAGCGCGGAGTCGCGCTCGAGGTACTTGCGGAACTCCTCGAGCGTGGTCGCGCCGATCGTCTGAAGCTCGCCGCGAGCAAGCGCGGGCTTCAGAATCGAAGCTGCGTCGATCGCGCCCTCGGCGGCGCCGGCGCCGACAAGGTTGTGGAGCTCGTCGATGAACAGGATGATGTCGCCGCGTTGGGTGATCTCCTTCATCACCTTCTTCAGGCGCTCCTCGAACTCGCCGCGGTACTTGGAGCCCGCGACCAGGGCAGCGAGATCCAGCGTGTAGATCTGCTTGCCCTTCAGCAGCTCGGGAACGTCGGCGTTGGTGATCCGCTGGGCGAGGCCCTCGACGACGGCGGTCTTACCGACGCCTGGCTCACCGACCAGCACCGGATTGTTCTTCGTGCGGCGGCTGAGGATCTGCATGATCCGCTCAATCTCGGTCTCACGACCGACCACCGGATCGAGCTTGCCGTCGGCGGCCAGCTTGGTGAGGTTGCGCCCGAACTGATCGAGCAGCTTCGAGGACTTCTTGCCCTCGGCGGCCGAGCTGCCGGCACCTGCGGCGGAACCGCTGCTGCCTCCGCTGCGCTGGCGGCCGCCAGGGCCGGAAAGCATGCGGATGACCTCATTGCGAATCTTCTCGGAGTCGGCGTCGAAGTCCAGCAGGATGCGGGCGGCGACGCCCTCGTTCTCGCGGACCAGACCGAGCAGGATGTGTTCGGTGCCGATGTAGTTGTGGCCGAGGCTCAGAGCCTCGCGGAGCGCGAGCTCGAGCACCTTCTTGGCGCGCGGAGTGAACGGGATCTGGCCGGACGTGACCTCTTCACCAGAGCCGACGATGCGGACCACCTGGGCGCGCACGCGCTCCACGGTGATCTCCAGCGACTCGAGCACGCGCGCAGCGAGACCTTCCTCTTCACGGAGCAGGCCAAGCAGGATGTGTTCGGTGCCGATGTAGTTGTGCTTGAGCGTCCGTGCCTCTTCCTGTGCAAGGACGACCACTTGGCGGGCGCGTTCTGTAAATCGCTCGAACATTTCTAAATCTTTCCGTCGCGGGACAAGAGCTCCTGACGAGATGAGAACGTGGCAATCATGTCGTTAGGTGCTCGGATGCGTGTCGGTCGATTCGTTGTCCTGGACTGTCGGCTGACTACCCATACTAGTAGTCGGCAACGAGGCCGAAACTCGGCACCTGTCGCGCTCCGAACGGAGCCGAGTCAGGCTCTGGTGAGAGAGATCCGGTCGTGCGGAGGCCATAGCCCAGTCTAACACTCGCCCCACGGCGCTCCCGCGGCAGATTCGCGCTCCTGATGTCCCTGAGTCACGGGCGCGGGCCTGCAACGACAACCTCCGCCGAACGGCTTTCGTACGGGCGGCGGTCCGCTGACCGCCGCCCTGCCGGACGCTCGCGGAGAGCCGCTGCGATGCAGCCGGCCGCGACGGCCCACGCGAGTGCCAGCTGCCAGCCGGTGGGGGTCGTCACGGGACAGACCCACATCGCCACCGGCAACAGCCACAGCGCGCTCGAGCGCGGGCGCGCGAGCGCCACGGGCAAAAGCAGCAGCACGAAGTAGTGGCTCCACACAACGGGAGAGGCGACCAGCATCAGCGCCGCCGTCAGGACCATCGCCCGACGCTCGTGGCGGCGTATGAACCCCTGATGCAGGAGCGCCAGCGAGATGACCGCCGAGCCGCCGAGCAGAAGCAGCTCTCCGACCCCGCGAGTGAGGCCGAGGTGAGACGCGACCGCGAGCATGCTGTACCCGGTCCGCCACTGACCGTCGATCAGACGCCCCGATACCCGCAGGAACGACTCGATCCTGCTGAAGCCGACGATCGCCCAGGCCGCCAGATTGATGACGCTTCCGGAAGCGAGCGCACAGATACCCGCCCGCCAGCGCCGCGTCGCGAGCAACCACAGCCCGAGGGGCCAGGCGAACGTCTTGAAGCTGATCGCCACAGCCACCACCAACCCCGCCCGCAGCGGCCGGTCGCGCCAGCGCCAGGCAAGCGCGACCAGGAAAAGGATGGGAAGTGAGACGTTCCCCCCTTGCCACCCGACGATCACGGGCAGCCACAGCAGCGGAAGTCCATACGCGCGCCAGTCCCTCACCCCTACGGCCCACGCCGAGGCCGGTACGGCCAGCAGGCACAGGAGCATGTAGACGTGGTCGCTGAGCGAGCGCCCAAGCAGCGCGAACGGGGCGAACAGCACCACCGAGAGCGGCGGGTACGTGAAAGCCATGCCGTGCTTGATCTGGCCCGCAGTCGTGGCGTAGGGGTTGGCTCCGTCGAGTAGTCGCCGAGCAGCCGGGTAATAGGACTCGTGGAAGTCCTGGGCGATGACGTGCGCGCGCAACGCGCCGAGCAACAGGAAGGCTGTAAATGCCAGCGGCAGAACCGCGAGAACCACGTTCACGATGGCGCGCTCGAGCTCAGGCGGCAGTGCCCGGCGCCTTTCGGTGGCCGCGACAGCTGCGCCGGTCATGGCGTCGAAAGAGCCGAAAGGCGTAGACGCTTGGTGCTACGACTGCAGCCCGCGAGCGTCGCGGCGATACAGACTGCCGTCACTCCCCAGGCCAGGAGCTCCTCCCATCCGTCGACGGGCTGACTCGGCGGCAGCAGCCACATCGCGATCGGCACCACCCAGAGTGCGGAGAACCGTGGGCGCGTGATCGCGAGCGGCACGAGCAGCAGGACGAAGTAATGGATCCAGACGAGCGGCGAGGCCACGAGCATCAACCCGACCGCCAGCGCGAAGGTTTCGCGCTGCTTGCGCCGGACCAGTCCCTGTTGGAGAATCAGCCCGCAGAGCACCGCTGCGGCCAGCACAAGCAGAGCCTCGCCCCATGTGCGTCCGAGGCCGAGATGGTGGGCGGCGGCCAGCAGGCTGTAGCCCTCGCGCCAGAGCGCGCTGGTGTCCTGGCCCGTCAGGCGTAGATAGGCGGATATCTCGCTGAAGCCCAATATGTTCCAGGCCACCAGATTGAGGATGAGCGCCCATGCAAACGCAAAGCCGGCTGCCTTCCAGCGCCGCGTCGCAAGCAACCAGAGCGCAAGTGGCCAGACCAGCGGCTTCATGCTGACCGCGGCTGCGACGATCAGCCCGCCAACCAGCGGACGGTCTCGGTAGCGCCACGCGAGCGCCACCAGGAACATCAGCGGTACAGAGATGTTCTCTCCCTGCCAGCCGATGATCATCGGGAACCAGAGCATCGTGATGCCGTAGACCCGCCAATCCTTGACGCGCGCGGCCCACAGAGTTGCCGGCACCAGTGCGACGCAGAGCAACGTGTAGAGGTGATCGGCAAGCCCACTGGACACAAGGGCGAAGGGCACGAACAACACCGCCGACAGCGCGGGGTACACGAAGGCGGCACCGCTGATGATCTGCACGTGCGTAGCCGCGTACGGACTGGCGCCGGTGAGCAGGCGATGGGCTGCCGGGTAGTAGGCAAGCGAGAAGTCCTCAGCCAGCCAGTGGGAACTGATTGCGGCGACGGCGAGTCCCAGGGTGAGCGCAACCGGCAGAGCGCCGAGAAGCAGATGCTCCAGCGCGCGCCTGAGGCCCGGTTCGAGTGTTGGCCTGTGCGCGAATCGCCGGTCAGACGATTGGGCTGTGCTGGCGGTAGCCATTTCGAACCTCAGAGTTCCGCCGCCCGCTCGTGAGCGCCACGGCGATGCAGATCGCGGTCAGCACCCACGCCAACAGCTCCTCCCAGCCATAGACCGGTTGCCGGGGCGGTATCGGCCACATCAGCACGGGGAGCGCCCAGACCAGACTGAGCCGCGGCCTGCTGAGCGCGAGCGGCACGAGCAACAGTGCGAAGTAGTGGGCCCAGAGCAGCGGGGAGGCGAGCAGCATCAGCAGGATCGTCAGCCCGAGCGCCTGACGCGCGTCGCGCTTCACAAGGCCGGCGTGGAGCACGCCGGCGGCCGCCAGCGCCGAGGCCACAATCAGCAGCCCTTCTCCGACCGTACGGCCAAAGCCGAGGTGGTGAGCGACGGCGAGCATGCTGTAGCCGCCCTTCCAGAGCGCGTCGGTGTCCTTCGCTGAGAGGTGTAGGTACTGGCTGATCTGGTCATAGCCGAGGATCCACCACGAAACCAGGTTTATTCCGAGCCCTGACGCCAGCGTCCAGGCGGCCGCCTTCCAGCGCCGCGTGGCGAGCAGCCAGAGTCCGAGCGGCCAGACAAAGGGCTTGATGCTGATGGCGACGGCGGTCAGCAGGCCGGCCACCAGCGGGCGATCGCGATGGCGCCAGGCCAGCGCGATGATCAGCGCCAGAGGCAGCGTCACGTTCCCGCTCTGCCAGCCGTCGAAGACCGGGAACCACAGCATCACGAGCCCGTAGAGGCGCCAATCCCTGACCCTCAACGTCCAGAGGATCGCAGGCACGCATGCGATGCACAGCAGCATGTACAGCACCTGGGCAACACCGTTGCTCACGAGTGCGAACGGCGCCAGCACCAGCGCCGCGAGCGCTGGATAGACGAAGCTCGTGCCGCCGGCGATCTCTCGCGGGGTTGCCATGTAGGGGCTGAGGCCGTGCAGCACGCGCGAGGCGGCGGGATAGTACGCCACATGGAAGTCGAGCGCGACCGCGTGGAGCTTGAACTGATAGACAACCAGCGCCAGGGTCGCGACCACCGGCACCAGGCCGAAGATGCCATGCTCGACCGCTCGCATCAGCTCGCTCCTGCTCGCGCTCCGAGCCCGTCTGCGGCGCGGAGCTGTGATGGTGCCTGAGCTCATGCCTGCACCGGTGTCAGGCGACGCCACGGTTTGGGCAGGGAGGTGCGCCGCTTGGCAGCGTCCGCGACCAGCACTGTCAGCATCAGACCGGCGGCTAGCCAGAAGAACGCCGCTTGCCATAGGTGCACGCGCGCGTCCGGAGGACAGATCCACATCAGCACGGGCACGACCCACAGCCAGTTCAGGCGTGGGCGCAGCAGCGCAAGCGGGACCAGCAGCAGCGTCAGGTAGTGACCCCAGACCAGAGGCGACGCGACGAGCGTAAGAACCACGGTGAGCGTCAGTGCCTGGACTTCGTTGCGGCACACGAAGCCGCTGTGGACGGTCGCCACCAGCAGCGCGAGCGCGAGCACGAGCATCAGCGCGACCCCCGCCGTCCGTCCGGCTCCCAGATGACCGAGCATGGCCGGCACCCCGAACCCCGTGCGCCACGCGACTGCCGTGTCGGTGGCGGTCGCATGCAGGTAGGCACGGATCTGACCGAAGCCCACCACCGACCAGGCTGCAACGTTCAAGAGCACGCCATAGACGATGCTCTGCGCGGACGCTCGCCACCGACGCGTGGCCAGCAGCCAGAGCATGACCGGCCACATGATCGGCTTGAGCGAGATCATCACAGCGGCGAGCAGCCCGGCGATCCCGGGCCGGTCTCGCCAACGCCAGAGGCAGGCCAGCCCGAACATGAGGAACAACGACTCGTTCGCAGTGAGCCAGCCCGCACACACGGGGAGCCAGAGCAGTGTGATTCCGTAGGCGCGCCAGTCGCGCACGCCCAGCAGCGCCAAGGTGGTTGGTGCCAGGCAGGCGCTCACGAGCGTGAACAGCACCGAGCCGGCTGATCTGGAGAGCAGCGCCATCGGCGCGAACACCACGGCCGACAGCGCCGGATAGACGAACGCGAACCCTCCGCGATACTGGGCAGCGGTCCAGAGGTAGGGGCTCTGCCCGGTCAGCACTCGATGGCCGGCCGACCAGTAGGCGAATCGGAAATCAAACGCCGGCACCGGCCCGTGCAGCACGATCCACATCATCACCGCGACTATCAGCACGGGCACGGGGCCCATGAACACGTCGAACAGCGCCCCCGCGAACGTCCTTCCGCGAGACGCAGTGACCCGCGCCGGAAGCCTGAGCTCCGAGCGAGTGGCGCTCATGCGCGGGCTCCGCCGCCATGGAGCGCGATGATCACCTTCTTACTGCGGCTGACCACGCGCACGTGCGGGCGGTGCAACAGGATCCGGTTGACGCTGTGGTTCCCGGGATACAGCATCCAAATGGCGAACCGACCGAGCAGCTGCCGTGCGTTGCGGTCATTCGCAGCAAGGTCGGCGATGGCTGAAAGCTGTGATGTCTTCAGCAGCTCAAAGCTCGTGTCGTAAGCGACGCGCCCGCTGAAGAGTCTGGGGTCCTCCCAGATCAGCCAATCCGCGTAACGCACGTCAGCCAGGATTTTGGCGTGGGGTTCGCGGGCGATGAGCGTCTCAAGCGTCGGGATCGCCTTTGCCGGATAGGTGCTGGTGAACCAGGCTGTTGGCCGCCCGAGAATGACGAGCGTCATCAGCGCAGCCAGTGCCAGACTTGCGATCGCAAGCTTCCGATTCGCACGCGATCGCCGCAAGGGTGCAGGCTTGCCCGCGCTGGCCTGCGTGAGGAGCGCGGGCAGCAGCACCACCAGGGCAAGTCCGAACCAGGTCAGGTTGCGAACCGCCATGACCGCCCCGATCGCGAGCGCGGACAGGGCGAGGACATCGAATAGTTGCGGCCAACCGGTTCTACCCCTGCGGGCCTGGACCACGACTCGGGCAACAGCGGCCGCAGTCAGAGCAATCAACACGAACAGCGGTATGGCCAGCACCGGAACTGACATCGCCGGCTTCCACTCGGTGACCATCCGGCTGAACTCCGGGTTCAGCAACGTCGCCCTGTAGTAGTGCACCATGCCGACGCCGTACGGAGTTGCCAACAGCGTCAGTGGCGAGATCACCACGAACGCCAGGGCCCGAGCATCCGCGAGGCCACGCACGCCGTCCCGACGCACGTTGCCAAGCAGCAACACCAGGCCGTACAACACGGCCAACCCAGCGCCCATCGTCACGGAGCCGTGCATATTGCCCCACAACACGAGCATCGGGAAAACCCAGTACACGCGGCGGCGCCGCACCGGGCTCCGGACCTCGGAGGCGAGCAGCCACAGCGTCGCGACGAACAGCGGGTAAGCCAAACCCTGTGTCCGGATCGAGACGGCCGTCACCAGGTAGAGGAAGGCGCCCGGCAGCGTGGCCATGAGCACGTGCAGATCCTCTGGGCCCAGCGTGCGTGCCGCCGCAATCGCACCGGCGAAGGCGGCCACTGTTACGAACACATACAGAACGGTCATCAGTTGCAGTCCGCCAACGCGGGCCACCTCATACATGACCAGCTGTGCAAGCCACTGCTGATCGACCCAGCGGACGCCGTGTGTCAAAGACGAGAAGTAATCGTGCTGCGGGATACCGTGTGCGGCAACGAGGCGACCGGAAATCAGCGCCAGCCACCCATCCTGGCTCAGGTGGCCTGGAATTCCGATCAGACAGAGGATGAAGACGGCACTGACGGCGACGACAAACATCGCGCGAGCCTGCAACCAGTCGCCCGCGTGTCCGAGGGCAAGACCCGCGGGCTGTCGGCTCCCGCGTGTAACCGTGGGACGCGCGACGATGGTTGTACTTGCGGTATCGCCGAGCGCATCCGAGGGCATGTTGTGTTCTCGTCATTTCTCAAGCCCGGCTTGAGCAGACCCTCGCTGTCAGCCACAACCGCGAGACGCCTGGCCGTACAAACGTCCAGTGCGCGCAAGCCCGCGGCTCGTGATCCATGCCGGCTGTTGAGGAACCGTTTAGACGCGCTCCACAGGCATCTCACGCTCGATGAGCCGCTATCCGGTCAAACACACGTCCAGCTTTTTGGGGTGCAACTCTCAAGTCCGGCAGAAATTCCACCGATGGAGTTCCCACGATGCCTGGAAGCAGCGTCGGGACGGGACTACCAAAAGCTTCCTTACCTGACGCTGTGCGTCACGGAGGACTAATGCCAACCGGACTCACTGGGGGGAGGTGACAACTATATGCTGAAGCTCTTCATCAACATGAAGCTTGCAATTGCTCGCCTCATGGAGGAGGAGGGACAGGGCCTCACGGAATACGCCCTGATCCTCGCTCTGATCGCTATCGCTGCGATCCTCGCTCTGAACTTCCTGGGCGGCTCGGTGAAGGATGCGCTGTCGACGGTCGGCAGCAGCCTTAACACCTGAGTTTGGAACTCAGACTCACTACGTGTGACTCGTGACTTTTCACAGGGCCGGCTCCGCAAGGAGCCGGCCCTCACACGTTAAAGCGCAAGACCACCTGGACTTCACTTCCATGGTGAAATGTCAGGGCCCGGGGGTGGGTCACAGTCGTCGAGGCTGCCGAGGACGGGCAGTGTCAGTCGACATTCGACGGGCGACCAGCCAGACCTCGCAGGTGCCCACGCGCCGGTACGCAGGCGGTTAGTACTCCGCGGCATTGTCGCGTCGCTCGAGCCTTTGGGAGGCCGACATCGTTTTTCTTGGACCGCCGACGTTGGCCCGAAGGGATGCCGACGACGACCGCACAGCAGACGCCGGCGCCGGCCATGGCTGGCAAGCCACTGGGCCGGCCGTAGCTGGCAGGCCCCGGGGGCCGGCATGCTGGCCCTCAGACCTCAGCAGTTAGTCAGGACGCGGCTTAGATGCCGTGAAGGTTCTTGACGAGGTTGATCACGGCCGGCGTCATCAAGACGATGAAGATCGCCGGGAAGATCATGAAGACCAGCGGGAAGAGCATGAGGACGGGCGTCTTCTGTGCCCGCTCCTCGGCCTTTGAACGGCGTCTACCCCGCATCTCGTGCGCGAGGTTGCGCATGATCTGTCCGAGCGAGATGCCCATGCGCTCTCCCTGAGACATCGTCCGGACAAAGGACCTCATCGCGGGGGTGTCTGCGCGGTCGGCCAGATGCGCCAGGGCCGTGTCGACAGCCAGGCCCATCGCTTGCTCCTGCAGCGTCAGGCGCAGTTCGTCGCTCAGTGGCGGTCCGAATTGGTCGGCCGCGAGCCGCAGTGCCTGCGGGAATGACAGTCCCGCCTCGATCATCACGCACATCAGGTCGATCAGGTCGGGGAGACTGCGATCGAGCGTGCTGATCCGCAACCGCGCCTTGCGCTGCACGTAGGTGAGCGGAAGCACCCAGCCCGCGAACGCCGCGAGGGCGAGGATCAACACGCCCACGAGACTGTGCAGGCCCATCAGTAGGACAACTAGCACCGGCAGCGTGATGGTCAGGAGAATGCGGTAGCCGATGATCGTGCGCGGAGAGATCATGTACATGCCAGCAGCCATCAGCTGCTCACGGATCGCCTCCTCGCTGACTGTGGTCAAGCGACCGGAGAACAGGCCGCCGAGGCGCGTGGCAACAGCTGAGACCGGGCTCTGGCTCGGTTCGTTGTCCAGGTAGACGCTGACGTCGGTATCCATCGGCCTGCGGCCGGCCTGGAGTCCGTAGTCAATGACTGCTTGGACGCGATCGACGGCGGACGACTTTCCGCCGCGAGCCGAACGGAGAGCCGACATCACAGCGACGCCTACGCAGATTGCACCGAGTGCCAGATATACGAAGGGAGACATGATGCGTCAGATCTTGATCTGGATGATCTTGCGGATGACAAGCCCGCCGGACACGACCAGACCGAGCCCGACTCCGAGTGCGATCAATCCGGTGGTTGTGTGGAACAGCGGGTGAACGTAGTTCGGATTGGTCGTCGAGATGAAGATCAACAGAAACACCGGCAACAGCGCGAGGATGCTGCCGGAGAGTCGGCCCTGGGCGGTGAGTCCCCGGACCAAGCGCCTGATCTCGATCCGCTGACGCACGGTGTCGGCGACCAACTCGAGTACCTCAGCGGTATTGCCGCCGGTTTCGCGCTGCAGCGACGCGACGATCGCGACGTGTTTGAAGTCCTCACTCTGCATGCGCTCAGTCACCTGCCCCAGCGCATCGGCCAACGGTATCCCGAGCTGCTCGTCCAGAACCGCCTTGCGCAGCTCGCGCCGCGACGGCTCGGGTGCGTCCTCGATCACCGCTTTGAGGGCGCCGATGAATGTCTGCCCCGACCGCATCGCTGACGCGATGACCTGGAGGTTGTCCGGCAGCTGCTCGGAGAAAGCACGGCGTTGACGACCAGCCTTGGATTTGACGACGAGCTGCGCCCCGACCGGCACGAACAGTGCGAGCATCGCCGCAACCGGACTGTGGGTCTTGACTGAGAGCAGCCAACCGACGAGAACGGTCGCCAGAATGATGAGCACGGCGAGCTGCTCGAGACCGATCTTGATCTCGGCCACCTCCATCTCGTCACGCAACCTCGTCAGCAGCGGCGAGCGCACGATCTTGCGCGCCTGCCGGTCGCCGAGGGCGCGCTCGATCAGCGATTTGGTCGTCTCGGGGTTGTCGCGCCGCAGTGTGACGTAGGCGCTGACGCGGTCCGCCACCGTCTCGCGGCGTCCGAGCAGCATGTAGATGGAGACTCCGAGCAGGAGCCCGGCGCCAATGCTGATCGCTACGGCGGCGGCTGACGAATCCATGTTCATCTTCCGTTTCGACGCTCGACGCGTCCGGGCCGGATACCGAAGTCCCCGGGAGCCACGGGCGCCAGCGGCACACCTTGGCCAGCCGGGGCTGGGCGCTCCGCACCAAAGCTGTGCTGATCCATGAACGCGGGCAGTCGGACTCCGTTGCGCTCGAACTTGCCGCAGGTCGGACGCAGACCGGTGTACGCGAGTTTGCCCGATCCGTCACCGCTGTCCTTGTCGAAGCGGTACTCGAAGATGTCCTGAAGGGTCACGGTCTCACCCTCCATGCGCTGGACCTCGGTGATGCTGGTGATCCTGCGGGCGCCGTCATTGAAGCGCTCGATCTGCACGATCAGGTCCAGGGCGCGCGACAGCTGCTGCCGGATCGCCCGCATCGGGAAGTCGATGCCGGCCATCAGCACCATGCTCTCGACACGCGCCACCGCGTCGCGGGGCGTATTCGCGTGACAGGTGGACATCGAGCCGTCATGGCCGGTGTTCATCGCCTGCAGCATGTCCAGAGCCTCAGCGCCGCGGGTCTCGCCGACGATGATCCGGTCGGGTCGCATGCGCAGTGAGTTTCGAAGCAGCTCGCGGATCGGCACCTCGCCCTGGCCCTCGACGTTCTTCGGCCTGGATTCGAGCCTGAGCACGTGCTCCTGGTTCAACCTCAACTCTGCGGCGTCTTCGATCGTCACGATCCGCTCGTCGGCGGGGATCGCACTCGAAAGCGCGTTCAGCAACGTCGTCTTACCGGAGCCGGTCCCGCCGGCGATCAGGATGTTGAGCTCCGCTCGGATTGCCGCCTCTAGGAACTCCTTGGCGGCGACGGTGAGCGAATTGATCCCCACGAGGTCGCCGAGGTCCCACCGCTTCTTGGAGAACTTTCGGATCGTGAGAAGCGGTCCGGTGAGCGACAGCGGCGGCAGCACCGCGTTGACGCGACTGCCGTCCGGGAGGCGCGCATCGACCATCGGCGATGACTCGTCCACACGCCGGCCGACCTGAGCGACGATCTTGTTGATGATCCGTCGCAGGTGGTGCTCGTCGGTGAAACGCACACCGGTCTTCTCGAGCCGACCGGCGCGTTCCACCCAGACATCGGCCGGGCCATTGACCATGACCTCTGTGACGGTGTCGTCCTGGAGCAGCGGCTCGATCGGGCCGTGGCCTAGCGTGTCGTTTGCGATCTCCTGCGTCAGCCGCTCGCGGTCAGCAGTGGCCAGGCCCCGCTCCTGCGCGAGTCGCTGGCGAACGTCAGCGAGGACCACATCACGGAGCGCGCCCTGCGAGAGCGCTTCGTTGTAGAGCCGCGGTCCAAGCTCAGAGATGACGGCTGTATGGATCCGGTCCTTGAGCTCGACAAACGAGTCCGACTGAACCGTCTCCGGTGTCGTCGGAACTTGGCTGCCGGCGAGCCGCTCGCGCAGTTCCACGGTGGTGTCTCCTAGCTGCCGCTGACGGGTTCAGCCGGCGATGTCGTCACCGCGGGCTTGCGCCGGAACAGTCTGCGCCGCGACCGGGCCTGGGACTTCACCGCAAGTGCGGGCACGGACTCTGCGCCGTCCTGAAGGAACATCTCGGCCAGCGAGTGAACCGCGAGTGCCGCCGGTGAGCGACTGCCAGAGAGCGTGATCGGCACACCGTCGTTGATCGACACCGGGATCTCGCGATCGCTGGGTACCAGCACGTCCGGCCGGCGCCCGAGGATCTCGACGGCGTCGGTGTCGGAGATGCCGACGTTCGTGCCAGCACGATTGAGCACGATGCGCACCTGCTCGGCCGGATGCCCCATTAGCTCGAGCGTGTCGAGCCCCAGACGGGTGTTCTTGAGTGACAGCGCATCGAACATCGCCACCATGCAGATCCAGTTGGCGACATCGACCGTGGCGATGACCTCAGAGGTGAACGCCGGCGGTGTGTCGACCACGATGAAGTCGTACTCCTCGCGCAGCAACGCGTACACCGTGGTCATCATCTGCGCCGTGACCGAGACGGCCTGGTCGGGCCGCGCCGGCGCGGCCAGGACGCGCAAACCACTCGAGTGCCGCAACATGAAGTCGTCAAGCTTGTCGCTGTCGAGGCTGCCGCCCGAGACCGCGAGATCGAACAGCGTCGTCTCTGGAGCCAAGCCCAGAGCCAGCGCCACGTCGCCGAACTGAAGATCGAGGTCGATCAGCGCCGTGCGGCGTCCGCGAGTTGCGAGAGCTGCCCCGAGGTTGGTCGCTGACACCGTCTTGCCCACTCCACCCTTGGAGCCGAGCACGGAGATCAACGTCCCGGCCTCCTTACCGCGGTCGCTGCCCGTGCGGTTACGCGTCACAGCCTTGCGAATCGCGAACTCGACGTCACGGCCGACCTGTTCGGGGATGTAAGGGCCGGGATGCATCACCAGGAAGTCGTCAGCGCCGGCACCAAATGCCTCCTGCACGAAGTCCTGATCGTTGCCGTGCGAGAGCAGCACAACCGGCGTACGGCTGCGCACCGTGTGCCACAGACGCACCAGCTCCAGGGCCGCCCCCGAACCTTCCCTGCACGCGACGAGCATTACATCGACGTCCAGCCTCAGTACGGCGTCGGCATTCAGCTCGAAGGTCGTGAACTCCTCCGTCAGCTCAATCGCCGCGTCCCCGGGAATGTGCTCAGTGATCAGACGCAGCGGAGCCGTCTCGTCGTGCGCGACCGCGGCTGTGATTCGACGTGCCATTTGGCTAGCTCCCCACGGAATAGATCTTTACGGAGTCCGTGGCGCCGAGCGCGGGCCTCAGCGATACCCACAGGCTTCCCTGCGTCGTTGCCGCCGTGAGCAGCAGCGCCTGCTTGTCGGTGAGCTTCAGGACCACGAGTCCTTGTTCGTTCTCCAGGACGACCACGTTCTGCTCGATCATCTCTGACTTGCTGCCCTTGATGAGCATGATGTCGACGGTGTCGCCGGCAGCCAACCAAGTGGTAAGTCCGTGCTCAGTGTCGAACGAGAATGCGACTGCGCGCTGGTTGCGCTGCAAGACCGCGGAGAGCGCGGAGACCGTCGCCGGAGTGCGGTTGAACTCGGCGCTGGTGATCTGGCTGTCTGCGGGGATAGCGGCGACCGCCGCCTGACCGATCAGCTGTGATGGATCGGTGATGGCACCCGGCGTGGGTTTGGTGGTCTGCAAGGGCTTGAAATATCCCTCGGCTGCGATCGCTGCCTCAGGGGTCCCCTCGGGGATCGTCCGCGCAGCGACCCACACGGTCGTTGCAGCCGGCGGCAACGGCGTGGCCACGTTCTTGTTGTAGTGCGTGACGAATAGGTAGATCAGCGCAGCCGCAAGCACGGCTGACATGAGCGCGATCAGCGTCGCGTTCCTGCGACTCGACGGCCCTTGCGAGCGGCCACCCAGTCCAAGCTTGCCAAAGTGACGATGAGCTTCCATTTACACGCGCTCCAAGTTGGTTCGGTTCCTGCTATCGGCGCGATGGGCGAGGAACTTGACTAGTGGTGTTTGTGACTCGACCCAAGTCGTGCGAATCACACGCGTGCAATCAGGAGCAGACCGGGGCGTTGGTCAGGAAGGTGTTGGCGCCGGTCGACGGATAGTCCTCCAGCCGCATCGTTGCGCTGGAGCCGATGGTCGAAGAGAGGTTGCCGACCTTGCCGGTGACCAGCTTCAGCCAGGAAAAGGCCGAAGTGACCTTCACCTCGATCGGATCGCCCACTGCGTAGCTCGAGCTTGAAGGCGAGGTGCTGTTGGAGATGTCGCCCACGCAGACACTGGTCAGCGTCGGTCCGCCCATCGCCGTGGACTCACACTCGGTCCATGCGTCGAGCGTGTTGTAACTCTGCCCCGCACAGGTCTCGGTGGCTGTCGAGCCGATCACGGCAGCCTCGCGCACCGCGACGTTGGCGATGTTCGTGTCCGCGTTCTGCTGGTTGATCGCCAGGCCGAAGTCGATGATCGCGAACAGGAACAGCATTACCACCGGAATCACGAACGCGAATTCCACGAGCGCCTGCCCGTTCTCTGCCCGAAGCATCTCGATGTGCCTACGCACGGTCCGAGATGCTTCGGCCCCTGCAGCAACATTGCTTTAGTTACAGGTGCCTACGGGGGAACAAACGTCGATGGGGCCTTACGACCCGTGAACGTCGGGCTAATCGCGCATGGCGGGGAACAGCACGACCTCGCGGATCGTGGACTGGTCCGTGAACATCATCGCCAGCCTGTCGATTCCGAACCCGATCCCGCCGGTTGGCGGCATCCCGTACTCGAGCGCCTGGATGTAGTTCTCGTCGTAGGGCTGTGCTTCCTCATCGCCACTCGCGGCGAGCGCACGCTGCGCTTCGAAGCGCTCCCGCTGGTCATCGGGGTCGTTCAACTCGGAGAACGCATTTGCGACCTCTATGCCGTTGACGAACGCCTCGAAGCGCTCCACCATCCCCGGTTCGCTGCGATGGCGCTTGGCCAGCGGCGAGATCTCGACGGGATAGTCGAACAGGAACGTCGGTTGGATCAATGTCGGCTCGACGTGCTTGGAAACGAGCTCATCGACCAGCTGTGGCCAGGTATCGGTCTCGGGCACCGGCAACCCTTTGGCTGCCATCGCGGCGGCCAGCGAATCTCGATCGCGATGGGCGCCGATATCGATCCCGGTGCGCGTCTCGATCGCACCCGCCAGCGTCTCGCGCCGCCACGGGCTCTCGAAGTCGAGCGGCCCGTCATAGCCGATTTCCCTGGCCACGAAGCGCATCAGCGCCTCGAAGTGTTCGGCGACGTCGGTGTAGTCGGCGTACGCCTCATACCACTCGAGCATCGTGAATTCGGGATTGTGCTTGTGCGACAGGCCCTCATTGCGGAAGTTCTTGCCGATCTCATAGACGCGCTCGAGCCCACCAACGATCAGGCGCTTGAGGTAGAGCTCGCTCGCGATCCGCAGGTACAGGTCGCGGTCGAGCGCGTTGTGGTGCGTCGTGAAGGGTCGCGCCGCGGCTCCGCCATAGAGCGGCTGCAGAATCGGCGTCTCGACCTCGATGAAGCCCTCAGCGTCGAGGTAGCGGCGGATAGCCGAGACCATCCGGGCACGCGTGACGAACACCTGACGCGTCTCCTCGTTGGACAGCAGATCGGCCTCGCGATGCCGAAAGCGTGTCTCGACATCCGTGAGTCCATGGTGCTTGTCGGGCGGCGGGCGCAGCGACTTGGCCAGCAGTTCGAAGTCGGTCACGCGCAATGACAGCTCGCCGCGCCGGGAATTGAACGCGGTGCCGTCGACGCCGATCAGGTCACCGAGATCGAGGTCCAACAGCAGTTGCATGCGCTCCTCGCCGAGCTCGTCGACGCGAGCTTGCAGCTGAATGCGCCCCGAACGGTCAACGAGGTCGAGGAAGGCCATCTTGCCCTGGCCGCGACGCGCCGCCAAACGGCCGGCGACGCGGTGGGAAGCCGTCGTCTCCTCGCCCGCCTCAAGGCCGGTGTGAGCCTCGCGCACGGAGGCGATCGGCTCGACTCCCGAGAACGCGTACGGGAACGGCTCGACGCCCGACGCCCGCAGCGCCGCCAGCTTCTGGCGGCGCGCCGCAAAGACGTCTGGCTGCTCCTCGGGTTCGCCTGGATCGCTCACGGGACCAAGTCCCCGGCTTTCAGGCGACTTCGATCTTGGAGATCTTGAGCTGTCGCTCGCCCCGGGGCGTGGCGACGGCGACGGTCTCGCCCTTCTTGCGGCCCATGAGCGCCTTGCCCACCGGCGACTCGTTGGAGAGCTTCATCTCGGCCGGCTTGGCCTCCGCAGATCCGACGATCGTGTACTTGTGCTTTCCGCCGTCGCCGTCGACAACGTGCACCACGGTGCCGACCCGGACAACGTCGTTGTCGAGCTCGGAAGCATCGATCACGGTGGCAGAGCGCAGCTTCTCCTCGATTTGAGCGATTCGAGCCTCGAGCATCGCCTGCTCGTTCTTGGCGTCGTCGTATTCGGCGTTCTCCGAGATATCGCCGAACTCACGCGCCTCCTTGATCCGGGCCGCGACCTCACGACGACGCGTGGTCGACATGTGCTCGAGCTCAGACTTGAGGGTGGCAAGACCTTCGGGGGTGAGAATGACGTCCTTGGGCATAGGCTGATGATCCGTTGAGAGGAAAGAAAAAGCCCGCTAGTGCGG
Source organism: uncultured Actinomycetota bacterium (assembly GCA_963714335.1). GTDB lineage: Bacteria > Actinomycetota > Thermoleophilia > Solirubrobacterales > Solirubrobacteraceae > Palsa-465. Next base: position 1,470,237 of record CAVQNW010000002.1, on the reverse strand, counting down.
GGAGTCCACGGCACGTTCTGCAGCGTGGGCGGGAGAGTATAGACCTCCGGCCACGTGGTTCCCGATGGACCGCCTTCACAAACTGAAAGCAGCGTCGGCGACCGTGGTTCCGGCGGCCGTGAATAGCTCGCGCGCGTGCTCGATGCTGTCGGCCTGCTGCAGCGCGGCCTGTAGCGCCGCCTGCTCCCCGCGGGTGCCGCCCAGACGCTCTATGTACCACGGGTAGAACTTGCGCAGGTAGCGGTTGGCACGCTCGGCGCCCAGGTGCTCGACAGCGCAGTCGAGCACCCAGTTCAGCTCCTCGACGATCTCGTTGCGCGTCGGCTCACCGGCGCGACGGCCGACGAGCTGCTCGAACACCCACGGGTTGCCGAGCGAGCCGCGCGCGAGCAGGATCGCGTCGGCGCCGGTGCGTTCGAACGCCTCGCGCGCGAGCTCCGCCGAGCGCAGGCCACCGGAGATCAGCACCGGGACCGGCAGCTCCTCCACAAGCTTGGCCGCGAGCTCATAGTCCGGCTTGCCGCTGTGGCGCTGCGAGGCGTGACGAGGATGAATCGACAGTCCCGCGACCCCGCCGCGCTCGGCGAGGTCGCGTGCCAGGGCGACACCCTTGCCGTCGCCGGGCCGCAACCCTGTGCGCAGCTTCACGGTGACCGGGAGCCCGCTCCCATTTGCCGCCGCGCGGGCAACGGCAACCGCGCGGTCGGGATCGTCCAGCAGCGCTGCGCCCGCGCCGGTCTTGCAGACCTTCGGGACCGGACAGCCCATGTTGATGTCGATCAGGTCGGCACCGGCCGCCGCGACGCGCTCGGCGGCTGAGGCCATCACATCCGGGTCGGCGCCGAACAGCTGCACCGACACCGGGTGCTCGTCCGGGTGGATCCGAAGCAACTCCGTGCAGGTTCGCTCGTTGCCGTAGTGCACGGCGTGGCTCGAGACCATCTCGGACACCGTCAGGCCAGCGCCGTAGCGCTTTGCCTGAAGGCGCACGAACCAGTTGCCGATCCCAGCAAGCGGCGCAAGCACAACGCGATTCGGGATTGTGACCCCGCCCAGCTGCCACGGGTCGGTGAGCGATCGTGGAGTTGTCTGACTCGTGCCCATCGCGTTCATGGTACGAATCCTGTTGTGGATGCAGATGACGTGATCGGCCCATGGCTGCAGGTGATACGTGATCAGGTACCGGGCTTCGAGCTGTTCGACGCACACACGCATCTCGGCGAGAACGACCCCGACGGTATGCGCCAGAGCCCAGCGGAGCTGCTCGACGGCCTGCGCAGCGCAGGAGCGCGTGGCTGCTTCGTGTTTCCGATGCACGAGCCTGACGGGTACACGCAGGCCAACGACTTCGTGATCGAGACGGCGATCGATAGCGACGGTCTGCTGGTGCCGTTCTGCCGGGTCAAGCCGGGCGAGCGGGCGCTGGGCGAGGCCGAGCGCGCGCTGGCCCAGGGTGCGCGCGGAATCAAGCTACATCCGCGCGCGGAGCAGTTCACGCTCGACCACCCTGACGTGCCGCGGCTGTTCGCACTGGCGCACGAGCGCACGCTTCCGATCCTGATCCACGCAGGGCGCGGGATCCCGGCGCTGGGTGAGCACGTGATCGACTACGCGCGCGACTACCCCAATGCCCGGGTGATCCTCGCCCATGCCGCCGTCTCCGATCTGGCGTGGATCTGGCGCGCGTGCGTCGATCTTCCCAACGTCCTGTTCGACACCGCCTGGTGGATCTCCCAGGACCTGCTGGCGCTGTTCACTCTGGTGCCGCCGGGTCAGATCGTGTTCGCCTCGGACGCCCCCTACGGCAGGACGGGTGTAGCCGCAGCCTCTCAGCTGCGGTTGGCGCTACAGGCCGGTCTCACGGCCGAGCAGGTCGCGCTGGTCGCTTCCGGCCAATCGCTGCGGATCGCTGAGGGCGAGCCGCTGGCGGTCGCCGGCCCCGCGGTCGGCGAGCAGGATCGTGCCAGCCACCTGCTGCTCGATCGCGTCGCCAATTATCTGCAGGTCGGTGCGCTGCTCGAGTTCAGGACCGGCGACGGCAGCGAAATGGTCGCCTTGGCCGCGCTTGCGTGCGACGTCCCCGAGGAGATCGACGACTACCCGGTGTTTGCCGCGATCAGGCAGCTGCTGTACGCATACGGACTCGCGCGCGCCGCTGCACCCGAGAGTCGCGCGAGCCGCGGGCTCCTGCAGCTGGCCGCGGCTGTGGCGATGTCGCCGGACGTGCCGGTCGCGGCGGCCGACGTGTTGGCGAGCTAGGGCCGGCGAGCTAGGGCTGGCGAGTAGCTAGCGGTTCAGTTCCCAGATCAGCCGCAGACCCGTCAGTGTCAGCACGTCGTCGACCTCGTCGATCGTGTGCTTGATGAACGGGTACATCGCGGTCGCGAAGCCACCGGTTGCGATCACGCGCGTGCTCTCGCCCAGCTCCTGACGCGAGCAGCCGCACGATGCCCTCCACCTGTCCGCCGAAGCCAAAGGCGATGCCGCTGCGGATCGCCTCCACGGTGGAGCGGCCAATCACTGCTCGCGGTTCGCTCAGCTCGACGCGCGGGAGCTTGGCGGCCCGTTCGGAGAGCGCGTCCAGCGAGATCTCGATCCCCGGAGTGATGATGCCACCGAGGTACTCGCCCTCGGCCGAAACCGCGTCGTAGGTCATGGCGGTGCCGAAATCGACGACCACACACGTCGAGCCGACCCTGGCGTAGGCCGCCACCGCATTGACGAGCCGGTCGGCGCCGACCTCGTGCGGGTTCTCGGTCCGAATCGGCATGCCCGTCTTCAGGGTGGGTCCCACCGCGAGCACCTGCCCCTGCAGATAACGATCGGCCATCACCGCCCACTGCACGGAGAGCTGCGGCACGGTCGAGGAGACGATCGAGCCGTCGATGTCCGGGAATCCAAGGCCGCGCAGCGCCAGCAAGCCTGCAAGCAGCGAGCCGAGCTCGTCGGCGGTCGACTCGCGCACGGTCGCGAAGCGCCACTGCTCGGCGACCGTGTCGGAGCCGTGATCGAAGACGCCGAAGTGGGTCTGCGTGTTGCCCACGTCGACGACCAGCAGCTTGCCGTTTCCACTTGCCATCGGGCGGACTATATGGCCAGCGGCGGCCCGGCGACGCGGACCTCCTGGCCGTCTCCCAGGGCGGCGAGCGCGACTGCGAGCCGCCCGCCGCGGGGCAACGTCAGCTCAGGCTCGAGTTCGAGCAACGGGACCAGCACGAAGCGGCGGCTCGTGACCTGCTCGTGCGGGAGCGTGAGCCGGTCGGACTCGTAGAGGAGGTCCGCGAGCAGCAGCACGTCGACGTCGATCACGCGCGGACCGTGGCGCGGGCCTCCGGCAGCACGTCCCACCTCGCGCTCCACCTGCTTGCAGGCATCGAGCAGCTCGAGTGGGCCATGCTCGGTCTCGACCTCGATGCAGGCGTTCAGGAACTCGGGCTGGTCGAGGATCAGGCCGACCGGCTCGGTGTCGTAGGTCGAGGAGGAGCGCAGTACGGCGACGCCGTGGCGCGGTAGCGTATCGACAGCCGCCTGCAGGTTTGCGCGACGGTCGCCGACGTTCGACCCGAGCCCGATAAAGCCGCGGCTCACGCCTCGCGCCAGACCTCGACCGAGACCTCCCCCACGGTGAGCGCGATCGGCGGCTCTGGCTTTGCCGCCTTGACCCACACGGCGTGCACCTCGTAGCGCTCGATCAGGCGGTCGGCGACCGCGGCGCAGAAGCGCTCGAGCGTGCGGTACTCGCGCTGTTGCGCGACCAGGTTGACGAGTTCGCAGACCTGGCCGTAATCGACCGTGTCCTCGATCCGATCGGTGACGGTCGCATCGCACTCGCCGATATCGAGCCGCAGGTCGACGAGCAGCCGCTGACCGATCTCGCGTTCGGCCGCGGTGACGCCCATGTGCGTGTAGAGCGACAGCCCGCTGATCTCGATCGTGACCTCGGGCTCGGGGTGGCCCTCGTCGTCCTCGTCCTCGTCGTAATCCTCGTCGTCGTCGAGATCGGCCGGCTCCTCCGGTTCGAAATCTTCTCGTTCGTCGTCGGCACTCATAGCGCGAGCACTCTAGATGATTGATTCCACGGCGGCGCGGAAGCCGGGATTTGTCCCACCCGCCCAGATCAAGCCGGGCGGAGGACGCAGGGCGAGCCAATACTGGTGGTATTGGCGAGTCCCGAGGACTCCGATCCGGCGCAGATCATCCGGATTCATCCGGCACGCGGGGTCGTGGAATCAATCGTCTCGCCTCTCCATCGTGGCTGCCGTCACGGTCAGGGCGTCGCAAAGTGGCGCCACGTCGTGCACGCGAAAGATGCGCGCGCCGCGCTCGTAGGCGATCACGTTGGTGGCGATCGTGGCAGCCAGGCGCTGGTCCACCGGCCGTCCGGTGAGCTCGCCGAGAAAGCCCTTGCGGCTGGTGCCGACGAGGATCGGCCGGCCGATCGCCACCAGCTCGGGCAGGCGCCTGAGCAGCTCGAGGTTCTGCGCCACGTCCTTTCCAAAGCTGCCGCCGCCGAAGCCGGGGTCGAGGATGATCTTGTCCTCGGGTACGCCGTGCGCCACCGCAAACGCCATGCGTTCCAGGAGGAAGCTCTTGACCTCCGAGACGATGTCGGCGTAACGCGGGGGCGCCGGTGGCTGGTTCGGCGGGTTCTGCATATGCATGAGGCAGAGCTGAGCCCCCGCCGCAGCCGTGAGCTCCGCGATCTGCGGCGCTGCGCGCAGTGCAGTCACATCGTTGACCAAGCTCGCGCCGGCGGCGAGCGCGCGCTCGGCCACCTCGGCCTTCATCGTGTCGACCGAGATCTGTGCTTGCACCCCGGCGGCTACGAGCGCCTCGATCACGGGCACCACCCGTCGCGACTCCTCGTCCACCTCTACGCGGTCCGCACCGGGGCGGGTCGACTCACCACCGACGTCGAGGATCGAAGCGCCTTCCGCCTCGAGCCCCAGCCCGTGCTGCACGGCGGCAGCCGGATCGAAGTAGCGGCCGGCGTCGCTGAAGGAGTCAGGGGTCACGTTTACGACCCCCATCACGCCGAAGTCACGGGTTCGGGCGGTGTCCCAGTTAATATCGCGGTGCATGGATGCCTCAGCACGGTACCGATGAGCGAGCAGGCTCCGATCAACCGTCGGCAGCTGCTCGCCCGAGGCGGAGCCGCGGCCGCGGGTCTTGCTGCGACCGGCGTTTACTCGAGTCTGCCCGCGTGGGCACGAACCTTCGCGCGCAGCTCGACCGCTCTGCGCCGGCCGGGATCACTGCCGTTTCCGCATCTGCCGGCGGGGCACCCGACTCCCGGCCTCGAGCAGATCGACCACGTCGTCGTGCTGATGATGGAGAACCACTCCTTCGACAACCTGCTCGGCATGGTTCCACACCAGGTGTCGGGCCGAGCCAAGGTCGACGGCCTCACCGTCAAGGGCGGGCGCGTGGTCAACTCCAATCCGAGCAGCGTGGCACCGTACGCGATCAAGGGCCCACAGGTGACGGCCCGACTCGCGAGCTCGCCCTGCCAGGAGTCAGGGCACCCCACCCAGGCATGGAACGCATCGCATCTGTCCTGGAACAACGGTCAGAACAACGGCTTCGTGCAGGCCTCCACGGCTGTCGCCATGTGGTACTGGGACAAGCACTCGCTGCCCACGACCTATTCGCTGGCCCAGCACTATCCCATCGGGCAGCGCTATTTCTGCTCGGTGCTCGCGCAGACCTACCCGAACCGGCGGTTCTTCTTCTGCGGAACGTCCTCAGGGTTGACCGCGACCAACAACTACGCCTTCACAACGAAGGCAGCCAATGGCACGATCTTCAACCAGCTGCTCGAACACAAGGTCAGCTGGCGCAACTACGTGCAGCAATATCCGGAGAGCAGCGCACTGATCGTGCCCGAGTTCTCGCTCTCACTGGGTTGCGCCGCGAGGATACGTCCGATGAGCAGCTTCTTCAGTGACGCCGCACACGGCACGCTGCCCTCGTTCTCGTTCCTGGACCCGAACTACGACGTCACCTCGGAGGAGAACCCCCAGGACATCCAGGTCGGCGAGCGCTTCATCGCTCAGGTCGTCAGCGCGCTGACGCGGTCGCGACTCTGGCACAAGACGGCTCTGTTCATCACCTACGACGAGCACGGCGGCTACTACGACCATGTGCCTCCGCCGCCTGCGATCGCGCCCGACAGCATCGCTCCGATCACCAATCCGGCCGCGCTCTCGAACCCGAATGTGCCGCTCGCGCCGGGTGGCTTCAACCGCTATGGGTTCCGTGTGCCGCTGTTCGTGATCTCGCCGTGGGCGCGCAGCAACTACGTCTCCAACGTGGTCCAGGACCACACCTCGATCCTGGCCTTCATCGAGCGCAAGTGGAACCTCCCGGCGCTCAGCTACCGCGACGCCAACGCGCATCCGATGACCGACTACTTCGACTTCACCCGCCCGGCCTTTGCCGAACCTCCGAAGCTTGCGGCGGCGCCGGCGATGAAACCGGGACTCGAGCTCTGCAAGGCGGCCGGGCTGCAGCCGCCCGCTGGAACTCCCGGCCTGTCAAGCGTCTTTGGTTAGCGAGGCCGTCGCGGCCCGCGAGCAGCTGACGGCGCGCCCTCAGTCGTCGGGCCAGTGTCCGGTACGGCGGAACTGCTCGCGCGCCTCGTCCTCCTTGGCGCGGTCGCCCGCTTCGTCGGAGTTCAGCCGCAGCATCCAGCTCAGCAGCATGATCATCAATGCGATGACGATCGCGGCCACGCCGATCGTCGACAGCATCGAGTCCCGGTCTGTGAACGTGGAACTGGTGAAGACGTTCGACTCGGAGGCGTTGTCCTGCACGCCCGTCAGATGACCGTGGGCAATCACGATCATCACGATCCCGAAGATGATGAACAGGAGCGGCACGCCCCAGCGGACGACCAGCACCAGTGGGCTCGAGTCTGGCCGCCGGCGGATGTGCAGATCCAGCCGCACTGTGCCGCGCCGCGCTATTCGGCTGTGCCGCCGGCGTAACCCGGCCGCGGGAACAGCTTGGGGGTCTCGCCGCTGCGCTCAGGCGTGGCGGGCGGCATCGGCAGCTGCGGTGGCGGCGGCGCCTCCGAACCGAACACCTGCTCCTCGCTGTCGCCGTCGAGCAGCGCCACGAACTGGTCGCTCTCGATCGTCTCGCGCTTGAGCAGGATCTCGGAGATGCGGTTGAGCGACTCGCGATGTTCGGTCAGGATGTCGCGCGCGACGGTGTGCGCCGACTCGACGATGCGGCGGATCTCGAGGTCGATCTCCCGCGCGATCTCGTCGGAGTAGTCCGGCTCGGCGCTGAACTCACGGCCAAGGAACGGCTGGCCATGGTCGTGTCCGAAGACGCGCGGGCCGAGCTTCTCGGACATGCCGAAGCGCATCACCATCTGCTTCGAGGTGGCCGTGACCTTCTCGAGGTCGTTGGAGGCGCCGGTCGTGATCTCACCGAAGACGATCTCCTCCGCTGCGCGGCCTCCGAGGGTCATCGCCATCGTGTCGAGCAGCTCCGAGCGAGTCGTGAGGAACTTGTCCTCACCTGGCAGCGAGATCGTGTAGCCCAGCGCCTGACCGCGTGAGATCACGGAGATCTTGTGGATCGGGTCGCTGTTGGGCAGGTAGTGGCCGACGATCGCGTGACCCATTTCGTGGTAGGCCGTGATCCGGCGTTCCTTCTCGCCCATGACACGGGTCTTCTTCTCGGGACCCGCGATCACGCGCATGATCCCCTCTTCGAGCTCGATCTGCGTGATCTCGCGCTTGCCGTGGCGGGCGGCGAGCAGCGCAGCCTCGTTGACGAGGTTGGAGAGGTCGGCACCGGTGAAGCCCGGGGTCTGGCCGGCCAGCACGTCGATATCGATCTCACGTGCGAGCGGCTTGCCGCGAGTGTGGACCTCGAGGATCTTCTTGCGGCCGGCGCGATCGGGGCGGTCGACGACGATCTGGCGATCGAAGCGGCCGGGGCGCAGCAGCGCAGGGTCGAGGATGTCCGGACGGTTGGTGGCCGCGATCAGGATGATGTTGTCCTTCATCTCGAAGCCGTCCATCTCGACGAGCAGCTGATTGAGCGTCTGCTCGCGCTCGTCGTGACCGCCGCCCATGCCGGCGCCGCGGTGGCGACCGACCGCGTCGATCTCGTCCATGAAGATGATGCAGGGAGAGTTCTGCTTGGCCTGCTCGAACAGGTCGCGAACACGCGATGCGCCGACGCCGACGAACATCTCGACGAAGTCGGAGCCCGAGATCGAGAAGAACGGGACGCCCGCCTCGCCCGCAACGGCGCGTGCCAGAAGGGTCTTGCCGGTGCCGGGAGGCCCGTAAAGCAGTACGCCCTTCGGGATTCGGGCACCGAGCGCCTGGAACTTCTTGGGGTTCTCGAGGAACTCCTTGATCTCATGCAGCTCTTCGACCGCCTCGTCGACGCCCGCGACGTCACGGAATGTGATCTTGGGAGAGTCGACCGACATTCGCTTTGCGCGCGACTTGCCGAACGACATCACCTTCGAGCCGCCGCCCTGCACCTGGTTCATCAGGAACAGCCAGAAGCCGATGAAGATCACGAACGGCAGCAGATAGGTCAGCAGTGAGATCCAGCCGCTCGTCGAGGTGTCCTGCACCTGGAGCGCGTTACCGCCCTCGTTCTTGCGGACCTCGTTGATGATCGTCGAGACGTAGCCGTTCGGGTAACCGGTCGAGTACTTGAGGTTCTCGGTGGTGACAACAGACATGCTGTTGTTCTTCTGGTCGAGGTTGACGCTCTTGACGCCGTTGTGCTCGATCAGGGTCATCGTCTGCCCGAACGTCGGCACCGTCTTGGTGTTGGTGCTGCCAACGAGCTTGGACGCGAAGAACGCGAGCACCACGACGATCAGGATCGGGAAGGCTGCGCTCTTGAAGAAACGGCTCATGGTCTCAGGCCTCACTCCTGGTAGCCGCCACTTTGGCACTCGCGACGCTCAGGCGGGGAAAGGCCAAGCGTAGCATCACGACTTCGCCGCCCAAACCGGTGCACTCGCTCGCCCAATCTGCGCTTTCCCGTGGTTCTGCTGGGTTATTCGCCCACTCACGCGCGCTACTCGCTGAGAACCGCGACGTACGGCAGCGCGCGGTAGCGCTCGGCGTGATCCAGGCCATAGCCGACCACGAACCTGTCGGGGATCTCGAAGCCGACGTAGCGCGGCTGGATCGGCACCTGACTGCTCGTGGGCTTGAGCAGCAGCGCACAGACCTCGAGTGACGCCGGCTTGCGTCCCGCCAGGTTGCGCAGCAGGTACTGGAGCGTGAGTCCGGAGTCGACGATGTCCTCGACGATCAGGACGTGACGCCCCTCGATCGCGGCATCGAGGTCCTTCAGGATCCGCACAACGCCCGACGACTTGGTCGATGAACCGTACGAGGAGATCGCCATGAAGTCGACCTCACACTCGATCTCGAGCGCGCGCATGAAATCGGCGAGGAAGAAGATCGCGCCCTTGAGCACGCCGATCAGCAGCAGATCCTTGCCGGCGTAGTCACCCGACACCTGATCGGCCAGCTCGCGCACACGGCGCTGGAGATCATCGGACTCGACGATGATCTCGCCCGGTTTCAAGTCCTTCGCGACCACTCGAAACCAGTTTATGGATCGCGCTCGATCGCGGGCGTGCGGGTGAACACGAGCACGCCCGCCAGCGCGCTCGCGCGCACTCCGCCGGGCAGATCGAGGTGTGCCGTCGCCGGTGTCGCGCAGCGCCAGGATGTCCTCCAGCCGGCGGCTCGTGCCGGGCGTGGGTCGCTGCTGCACCTGGTCTGCCAGGCGCTGCACGATCAGTCGCGCAACGGCTGCCGGCATTACACGCAGGCGCGCGAGCTCGATCTGCGGGCTTCCCGCCAGCTCGCGATCGACGAGCAGATCCAGTACCTCGGACTCGTCGCGCAATTGTTCGGCGAGCGCGAGGACGTTCTGCTCGGCCCCTGGGTGGATCTCCCGCAGTGCCGGTACGAGCCCATGGCGCACGCGACTGCGGGCGTAGGCGTCCGTGTCGTTGGACTCGTCGTCACGCCAGCCTAGGCCCCGCTCGCGGCAGTAGGCCCCGGTCTGCTCGCGGCGTGACTCCGAGCAGCGGTCGGACCAGGTTGCCGTCGCGCGGACGCATGCCGAGCAGCGCTCGGCGGCTGGGAGAGGACGCCAGGCGGTAGAGGATCGTCTCGACCTGGTCGGTGGCGGTGTGTCCCACCGCGATGTCCGCCGCGCGCGAAAGCGCGAGCAGCGCGGCGGCGTCGTAGCGCAGCTTCCGTGCCCAGGCCTGCACGTTCCCAGGTCCTGGCGGGCCGGCGTGCTCGACTGCGAGCTCCACGCCAAGGCGGGAGCAGAGCTCGCGGCAGTGGCGCTCGTCCTCGGCAGCGGCCTCGCGCAGACCGTAGTTGACATGCAGTGCGCCCACCGCTTCCGCGCCACTGACCTGGACGGCCACGTCGAGCAGGCAGGTCGAGTCGCGTCCTCCCGAGAGCATCACGACGACCGGCCTGCCGGCCGCGAGCAACCCCTCCTTCCGCACGCGATCGAGGATCGTCTCGACGGTGCTCACGGTTCGCGAGCACGCGAAACAGCTCGGTCGGCTCGCTGAAGCCCCGCAGCCGCACCTCAGCGAGCGGCTCGAAGTTGAGGTCGCCCCCACTCGCCTCGACGACGGGACGTGTGACCAACACCTCGCCTGGACCCGAGCGCGCCTGGACGCGCGAGGCCATGTTGACATCGCGGCCGAAGTAGTCGCCCTCGCGGTACTGGGCGTAGCCGTAGTGAACCGCCGCACGTGGTTGGGGCTCGGACATCAGCGCGCCGAGTCGCAGCGCCCACGCCGCCAGCGCGACCGGATCCGGACCCACGACCATCACCTCATCGCCGATCGTCTTGATCACGCGCGCGTCATCGGGCAGCGTGGTCGTGACGTTCTCGAGGAAGCGGTCGACGACATCGAGCGCGTGAAGGTCGCCCAGCGCCTCAGTCAACTGCGTGTAGCCCGCCAGATCGGCGAATGCGATCGCCACGCGCATGCGTCCAACCTCGTCCTCGCTGGCCGAGAGCTCCGACTCCATGTGGCCGATGACGTCCTGGTCGATGAAGTGCATGAGCATGCGCCGGTGCACCTGCTCGAGCAGTGGCGTGCTGAGCGGCAACAGCCCCTCGGCCACGCTCCGCATCGCGTCCGCCATTTCGCCGGCCGAGCCGCCCGAGCGCATCAACGGCTCATGCACGTACAGGTGCACCAGCCGCACCTCCGCATCGGCGATCTGGCTGATCGCCTGGGCGTAGACGCGCGTCAGCTGCTGCATCGCCTCAGGCGGCAGACCCGCCTTGACGGCGGCGGCGACGTAGCTGAGCACCTCGAGCGCGCTGGCATCCAGCGGCTCGTCGGGTCCGATGAAGAGACCCGCGGCGATCCGGTCGATCGTCTCGTCGTCGAGCCCGGTGCGCGCCGCCGCCTCGCTGCGTGTGAGGCTCTCGCCCCCGACCTCGAAAAGCTCGAGGATGCGCCCGAACGCCAGCCGCCCGTCCTCGGTCGCGGTGCGGATCTGCGCGAGCGTGTAGCCGCGCCCGCGGAGCCGCCGAATCAGGCGGGCCTTGCCGAGCGCAGCAGGCGTCCAGGCACCGTCGTACTCCGGCACCACGCCCTCTTGGATCCAGCGTCTCAACGTGTCCACTGAGACCCCGACCGCGGCCGCCGCTTCTTTGGCTGTCATGGCAGGGCGGGAGTCTATGGACCCGCAGGGTCTAACCTCGCTGCGCCGTGCTGCGGAACCTGGTTCACATACATCAGACCGCCGAGCTGGCGGAGCGTGTACTGCTCCCGGGCGACCCTGGCCGCGCGCTGCGGCTCGCGCAGGAGCTGCTCGAGTCTCCGACGATGCTCAACCACAACCGCGGCCTGTGGGGTTACACGGGAACCGCACCCGACGGCGAGCCTCTGAGTATCCAGAGCACCGGCATGGGCGGACCGAGCGCGGCCATCGTCGCCACCGAGCTGATCGAACTCGGCGCACGGCGGCTGCTGCGGGTCGGCACCTGCGGCGGCCTCGCGCCCGGCCTCGAGCTCGGGCAGCTGCTGGTCGTCGACCCGGCGCTGGCCGACGACGGCGCCAGCCGCGCACTCGGCGGGCACGCTGCACTCGAGTCGTGTCGTCGCGCCGGGAACGCTGACTGACGCGCTCCTGTCAGCGGCCGGCTGGACTGGTGCTCACCGACCTACCCCCGTCGTATCAGCGGACCTCTTCTACGACGGTGATGATCGTGTCCCCGACTGGATCGCGGCCGGCGCCGTCGCCGTCGAGATGGAGGCCGCGACGATCTTCACGGTCGCCGCACGGCACGGGGTCGAGGCCGGCTGCGCGCTGCTGGTCTCCGACATCGTCGCGACGAAGCAGCGCATCGAACCAGACGCGCTGCACACGGCCGAGCTGGCTCTGGGCCGGCTCGCCTTCGCCGCGCTCAGCTAACTAGCTCGGGTCGCTGGCCTTCTTGTCGAGCCGGGTCAGCGTGCGGTCGATCGAGGCCAGACGCTTCTCCATCTTCTCCATGCGCTGCTCGAGGCTGGCCGTCTGGCGGGAGCCTTCGAGACGATCGGAGATCCGGTCGAGGCCCTCCTCGAGCCCCTCGAGCCGTTGCGAAACCGAGCGCAGCCGGCGGGTGAGCCGATCGAGGTCAGCCGCCGAGGGTAGGTTCAGCGCGCTCATCGCGAGTTCCTGAGCGCGCCCGGCGCGCTCGCGCGCGTCGAATGCCGCGGTGAGCGTCCCCGTGACGAGCGGGCTCTTCAGCAGGTCCTGGGCGAGCTTGCCGATCGCCTCCTCGCCCTGCTTGGTGACACGTCGGTGAATCCCGTCTCCGTCGCCGTTCATGGAGAAGCATGTTATCCGTGGGGAAGGGTCTTTCCCGCAGGAAAGACCCACTTAGACTCCGGCCCTTGCCGCTCTTCGCCTTCAGCCAGATCGAGGTGCCCTGGCCGCTCGGGCCACCCGACGGCCGCTATCTCGTACGAGCCGAGCACGCGCACCCGCAGGCGGAGCCGACGCACGTGTTGCTGTTCGCGACGCTCGGCGCTTCGCGCAGACGGCGACTTGCCCGGCGCAATCGGGAGGCACCGCCGGAGCCGGCGCCGACGCCGGTCGCCACTGGGCGCGCGACGATCATCGCGGCCGCCGATCCGTTCGTGGACGCGGCGGCGGCCGCCCGCTGGCTGGCCGCCGCCGGCGAGGAAGCGCTCGCAGCCGACCTGCAGGTGCTCGAGCGCGCGCTGCATGCCTTCCGCGTGGTCACCGCCGATCCCTACCACGAGCCGCTCGCGCGCGATCGCCTGCTGGTGGCGCGGATCGGCTTCGGTGAGGGCGAGCAGGTGGCGAACGGACGCTGGAGCGAGGCGCGCGAGTTGCTACCGGCGCCAGAGTCGCGGCGACGCAGCCGCGTCCTCGAGCCGCAGTCACGGCTCGCCGGTGTGCTCGGGGGACGCGTCAGCGTGCTTGCCAGCGAGGAGCTCGCGCTGCGCGCGCGCCGCGACCTCGACGCCGGACGCAGCCGCCAGGCCGCGCTTCAGCTTCGCATCGCGGTGGACGCCGCGCTCGCCGAGCTTGCCACCGACGGCCGTCTGGCGGCTCGGCTGGCGCAGCTTGACGAACTGCGGCCTGCGGTCAGCGAAGCGGCCACGGCCGCGCCCACCCGGGCGCTCACCGAGACCGAGCTGGCGACCGTCAGCTCAGCGCTCTCGCGCCTGGAAGCAGCGCTCCGGGCCCGCGCCGCGTCACTCACCTGACGCGGCCCGCTCGGGGTCGCTGCACCGGCACGGGTCCGTGCCACCGGCTCGGGTCCGTGCCACCGGCTCGGGTCCGTGCCACCGGCTCGGGGTCGCTGCACCGGTACGGGGTCGCTGCACCGCACCAGGGAAGCGTTTTGCGGCGTGGGGACAGAAAACGCTTCCCTCATGCGAGTTGGCTCTGCCATCGGGCCGACGCGACATCGCCGACACCACATCGCCGACGCCGGATCGCCGACGCCACATCGCCGACACCACATCGCCGACACCACATCGCCGACACCACATCGCCGACACCACATCGCCGACGCCACATCGCCGACGCCACGCATCGCCAACGCCACGCATCGCCGACGCCACGCATCGGACTCTGGCGCCGCTACGCTTGACAAACGATACGTAACGATATATCTTTGACGTGTCTTGATACAGACAGAAAGGAAAACCATGAGAAACGAACGTTTCTTCTTCGAGCGCGGTGACTTCGGTCCAGGACCGGGACCGCGCGCACGTTGGGGCGGCCCAGGCTTTGGGTCGCATGGGTTCGGCCCGGGTGGACCGGGCGGACCGCGCAGGCGTCGTCGTGGTGACGTACGCCTCGCACTGTTGATGCTGCTCTCGCTCGAGAGCCCGCTGAACGGCTATCAGCTGATGCAGGGGCTGGACGAGCGCAGCGATGGTCGCTGGCGCCCGAGCCCAGGCTCGGTCTACCCGGCGCTCCAGCAGCTCGAGGACGAGGGCCTGATCCACTCGGTGCAGACCGAGGGCGAGTCCGGTCGCTCGTTCGAGCTGACCGACGCCGGCCGCGAGCACCTAGCAGAACGCGGTGAGCAGAAGGCCCCGTGGGAGCCCGATCCCGACGAGGACGGAAATCCGCGGGCACAGTTCCGCCACGCGATCGGCGGTGTGATGCGAGCCGTCATGCACGTCGGACAGGACGGGACCCCCGAGCAGCGCGACGAGGCCCTCAAGATCCTCGAGGAGACTCGGCGCAAGCTCTATCGCCTGCTGGCAGGTGACGAGTGAGCCGTAATCTCCAGGTAATGGGAGATACAGCCGCAGCTGCGATCAGCGTCAATAACCTGAAAAAGCAGTTCGGCGACTTCGAGGCCGTCAAGGGCGTCAGCTTCGAGGTTGGGGCCGCGGAAGTCTTTGGCTTCCTCGGCCCCAACGGCGCGGGCAAGAGCACGACCATCAACATGCTCTGCACGCTGCTGAAACCGACGTCGGGCGAAGCACGGGTCGCCGGGCACGACGTGGTGCGCGAGCGCGACGACGTGCGCCGCAACATCGGGTTGGTGTTCCAGGACCCGACACTGGACGGCTACCTGACCGCCGCACAGAACCTCAAGCTTCACGCCGAGCTCTACGGCGTGCCGCGCGACCTGGTCGCTCCGCGCATGGAGCAGGTGCTCAAGATGGTTGGGCTCTGGGACCGCAAGGACGGCCAGGTGCTGACCTTCTCGGGCGGCATGCGCCGGCGTCTCGAGATCGCGCGCGGTCTCATGCACTCGCCGCGGGTGCTGTTCCTCGACGAGCCGACGATCGGCCTCGATCCGCAGACGCGGCGCTCGATCTGGGCGTACATCCGCGAACTGCAAGAGCGTGAGGCGATCACGATCTTCATGACCACCCACTACATGGACGAGGCGGAGTGGTGTGATCGGATCGCGATCATGGACAAGGGTGAGATCGTCGCGCTCGAGACACCCGAAAAGCTGAAGGCGGACGTCGGCGCCGACCGCGTGACGATCCACACCGACGACAACGATGCCGCGATCGAAGCGCTGCGCGAGCGCTTCTCGATCGATGCGACCATCGCCGAGGGAGCCGTCAGCTTCGGTGTCGAGGGCGGCGAGGAGTTCGTGCCGCGCCTGTTCGCCGAGCTTGATCTCCCAATCCGTGGCGTCAGCGTCTCACGCCCGACGTTGGATGACGTCTTCATGTCCTTCACCGGCTCGACGATCCGTGACGCCGAGGAGGACCCGTCCAAGCACCGCAATCGCGTGATGATGCAGATGATGGGAGGGGGTGCACGCCGATGACCGTCGTCGAAGAAAAGCCGGTCGAACCGATCGAGGTCGTCCGCGTCCACGTGCCGAGGCGCAGCTTCGCTTCGGAGCTGCGCGCGATCAAGATCGTCTGGCGCCGCGAGCTGATCCGCTTCAAGAACGACCGGATGCGGATCGTCACCTCGCTGGTGCAGCCGTTCCTGTTCCTGTTCGTGCTCGGCGCCGGACTCCAACAACTGTCTGCCGCCGGGACACACGGGGTCAACCTGAAGACGTTCATCTACCCGGGCATCCTCTGCATGACCGTGATGTTCACGGCGATGTTCTCCGCGGCGTCGATCGTCTGGGATCGCGAGTTCGGCTTCCTTCGCGAGATGATGGTCGCGCCCGTTCGGCGCAGCTCGATCGTCATCGGCAAGTGCTTCGGCGGCGCCACCGTGGCGGCTTTCCAGGGCGTGATCGTGCTGGCGGTCGCCTGGCTCGTCGACGTCCCCTACTCGCTGGGCCTGATCTTCGGCGTGCTCGCGCTACAGCTGTTGCTGGCATTCGCGATCACGGCGTTCGGCCTGAGCGTGGCGATCCGGATCAAGCAGATGCAGTCGTTCATGGGCGTCATGCAGATGATCGTGATGCCGATGTACTTCATCTCCGGCGCGCTGTTCCCGGCGGCGGGACTGCCGCTGTGGTTGACGATCCTGAACCGCGTCGACCCGCTCGCCTACGCGGTCGATCCGATGCGGCGGCTGGTGTTCAGCAAGCTCGACATCTCGGCGCAGGCCCGCCATGTGCTCGATCCCGGTATCACCTTCTGGGGATGGCAGATGCCGGCGGTGCTCGAGGCCGCAGTGGTGCTGCTGCTCGGGCTGGCACTGCTCGGTGTGGCGATCTGGGAGTTCTCGGCCACGGAGTGACACCTGTGTGTGACTGACCCCGGTGGTTCCGGTTTTGACCCCGGTGGTTCCGGTTTTGACCCCGGTGGTTCCGGCTTGCTGGCTCGGAACCACCGCCACATGTGGTCAGGTCGGGGCTGCCGGCCCGCTGGCCGGCAGCCGCGCCGCAGCGCGGTGACCCGGCCCGCTGGTCGGCAGCCCTCCGCCAGCTTTTTCCAGGACGTTCACGACCTGGTAACGAAATCCGATGTGAGGCGGGCATGGTGTGTTCATGTCCACCACCGCGCACGCCGACCGCAGCGCCTTCGCGGCGCTGGACGACGCCAAGCCAAACCGGTTTCAGCTGAAGATCATGTTCGTGTCGGGCATGGGGTTCTTCACGGATGCCTATGACCTGTTCGTGATCGGGATCGTGGTCAAGATCGTCACCGACCAGTGGCATCTGGACAGCTCGCAGACGGCTCTCCTTGCCTCGTCCACCCTGGCCGCCTCAGCGGTGGGAGCGCTGGTGTTCGGGCGGATCGCCGACATGTTCGGTCGCAAGCGGATCTACGGTCTTGAAGTCCTGATCCTCGCGGCCGGAGCGATCGCCTCGGCGTTCGCTCCGAGCATCGCCTGGCTGATCATCTTCCGCTGCATCCTGGGCATCGGTATCGGCGGCGACTACCCGGTCTCGGCAACGATCATGAGTGAGTACGCCGGCACCAAGAGCCGCGGCCGGTTGGTGGGACTGGTGTTCTCGATGCAGGCCGCCGGACTCATCTTCGGGCCGCTGTTCGCCGTGATGTTGCTGGGCCTTGGGATCAAGGACGACCTTGTCTGGCGGATCCTGCTCGGCTTCGGGGCTGTGCCGGGCCTTGCCGTGTTCTACCTGCGCCGCCAGATCCACGAAACGCCTCGGTTTGCGATGGCCGGGGGCGACACAGACGAAATGGCCGCAGCCATCGCTCAGGCCACGACCGGAACAGGGCCTGCTCCGAGGGGCGAATCGAAGGCCGTGGTACATCAGACCTTCACCGAGGGCTGGGCCAAACTCGCCAACAACTCGACGTTGCTCAAGTGGCTGGTGGGCGCCGCGAGCTGCTGGTTCCTGCTCGACTTCGCCTACTACGGCAATACGATCGCCGCCCCGGAGATCGTCAGCAAGATATCGCCGACCGCGACGCTGATCCAATCGACCCTGATAACGCTCTGCATCTTCGTTGTGTTCGCCCTTCCCGGCTACGTCCTCGCGATCGCCAAGATCGAGACGATCGGCCGCAAGAAGATCCAAACCGTCGGCTTCGGGGTGATGGCTGGCATGTTCTTGCTGATCGCCGTCGTGCCGAGCGTCTCGGCAAATGTCGTGCCGTTTGTGCTCGTGTTCGGCATCAGCTACCTGTTCACCGAGTTCGGGCCCAACACGACGACTTTCATCTACCCGGCCGAGATCTTCCCGACCGAGGTCCGCACGACAGCACATGGCATCTCTGCCGGAATGGGAAAGATGGGCGCGTTCGTGGGTGTGTATCTCTTGACAAACAACCTCGACGCGTGGGGTATACGCACGATCGAGGGCGTCTGCGCGGCCGTCGCATTGGCGGGTCTGTTGTTGACGGTCGCCTGCCTGCCGGAGCCCGCAGGCAAATCCTTGGAGGACTTGGAAACCGAGGCGAAGGTGGACTTCGGGCGGGTCGCAGCTGTACCCGCCACCACCTAGGATCGGCACAGATCTGAGCGGGAGGACGATGTGAGCTACCGGATCGTGGTTGGGGTGGACGGGTCGGAGAGCAGCACCCTTGCACTGGACTGGGCGGTCGAGGAGGCACGGGTGCGCGACGCCGACGTGACCGCGCTGTT
Source organism: uncultured Actinomycetota bacterium (assembly GCA_963714335.1). GTDB lineage: Bacteria > Actinomycetota > Thermoleophilia > Solirubrobacterales > Solirubrobacteraceae > Palsa-465. Next base: position 1,451,725 of record CAVQNW010000002.1, on the reverse strand, counting down.
CGCCTGGGAGTTCCCGATGATCGGCATACCGGGTGCATTCGAGCGCGAGCAGCTCGAGCAGCAGGCCAAGGCGCTGATCCTTCAGCACGTTGCCGCGGTAGCGGGCAGCGGTGACGTTCGGGTGGAAGCGGTGATCGCCAATGGCGATGCGGGCGCGAGCCTCGTCGCCGCGTGCGAGCAAGCCGATGCGGACCTCCTGGTGCTGGGCTCGCGGACGCGCAACGGCTTCAGCAGGGCGTTCCTCGACAGCGTCGCGCAGCAGTGCATCGCAGAGGCGCCATGCCCGGTGCTGATCGTCAAGGACAAGGCCGCCGCGACCGCCTGAACGCCTCAGCCGTGGCGGTGCCCAGCCTGGCAACCGCCACGGGCGCCGCGCCCGGTCTCGATCTTTATTGTTCTCGGGCATGGGCTACGTGCCGGATCAGGTCGTGCTCGGGCGCTACGCGCGACTGCTCGTGGAGTTTGCGCTCGGCAACGGAGAGGGGATCAAGCCGGGTGACGTCGTGCAGGTGACCGGCAGCGAGTCCTGCAAACCGCTTTACGTCGAGTCGTGCAAGGCCGTGTGGCGGGCCGGCGGGCACGTGATCCATAGCTACATGCCCTCCGAGGACGAGTACCGCGATGTGCAGCACGATTTCTACGAGCTCGCCAGCGACGCACAACTCGACTTCCTGCCGGAGAAGTACGTGCGAGGGCTGATCGACCAGGTCGACCACAACCTGGCACTCTGGAGCCCCGCCAACCCACGCTCGCTCGCCGGCATCGACCCGGCCAAACAGATGCGACGCGAGCAGTCGCGTCTGCCCGAGCGCCTGTGGGAACAGGAGAAGGAGAACCGCGGCGAGTACAGCTGGACCGTCGCCTCCTACGGCACCCCTGGTATGGCGGCCGAAGCGGGGATCTCGATCGAGGAGTACTGGGCGCAGATCATCAAGGCGTGCTTCCTGGACGAGGAGGATCCCGTCGCCCGCTGGCGTGAGGTTCGCACCATGATCACCGTCACGCGCGACCGGCTGAATGCGCTGCCGATCGACCGGCTGCACATCCTCGGACCCGACGCCGACCTGTGGATCTCGCTCGGTGAGCAGCGCCAGTGGAAGGATGGCGTGGGCGCCAACCTGCCGAGCTTTGAGATCTTCACATCCCCCGACTGGCGCGGAACTGAGGGCTGGATCCGCTTCAGCGAGCCGCTGTACGACTACGGCTCGCTGATCAGGGGAGTCGAGCTCGAGTTCAGGGGCGGCCGAGTCGCACGCGCGATGGCCGCCGAGAACGAGCCGCTGCTGCACGAGATGATCGCCACCGAGAACGCCGATCGCGTCGGCGAGTTCTCGTTGACCGACGCTCGGCTCTCCCGGATCGACCGCTTCATGGCCGACACGCTGTACGACGAGAACGTCGGCGGGCCGTTCGGCAACACCCACCTGGCACTCGGCAACGCGTACCAGGACACCTTCGACGGCGACCCCGCGGCGCTCGACGAGGACGACTGGGAGCGGCTCGGCTTCAACCAATCCGCGGTCCACACCGACATCGTCTCCACCAGCGATCGCACCGTCACCGCAGTGCTTCGCGACGGCTCGGAGCGGGTGATCTACGCCGGTGGCCAGTTCCAGCTCGACGATGTGGTCGCGTAGGCTGCCCGTATGAGCTATGAGCCAACTGAGGAAATAGTCGAGCGCTACGCCCGCCTGCTGGTGGACTTCGCGCTCGGCAACGGAGAGGGGATCAATCCGGGCGACACGGTGCGCGTCGTCGGAGCAGAGGAGACCAAGCCGCTGTTCGCGGCTGTGTGCCGGGCTGTGTGGCGCTCCGGCGGCAACGTGATATCGGAGCTGAGTCTCACGCAGGACCCGCGCTTCAACCTCGAGCGCGACTTCTACGAGCTCGCGAGCGATGCGCAGCTCGACTACTTCCCCGAGAAGTACCGGCGCGGTCTGCTGGACGAGATCGGCCATCTGGTCTACATCGACGGCAGCGACTATCCGCAGGCGATGAAGGACGTCGACCCGCAGCGGATGATGCGGAGGCAGGCCGCCTTCATGCCGCTCATCGCCTGGCAGCAGGAGAAGGAGGCTGCCGGACTGCTGCACTGGACAATCGGCCTCTGGGGCACCGCGGCGATGGCCGACGAGGCGGGGCTCACGATCGAGCAGTATTGGGAGCAGATCATCAGTGCCTGCTTCCTCGACGATCCCGACCCGATCGCGCGCTGGCGTGAGACGCTCGCTGAGATCCACCGCTATCGCAGCTGGCTCAACGCGCTACCGATCGAGCGCCTGCACGTCGAGGCGGAGGAGATCGACCTCTGGCTGACGCTGGGCGAACGCCGTCAGTGGGTCGGCGGCAGCGGCCGCAACATCCCGAGCTTCGAGATCTTCACGAGCCCCGACTGGCGCGGCACCAACGGATACGTCAAGTTCAACGAGCCGCTCTACAGCCACGGGATGATCGCGCGCGGTGTGCGCCTCGAGTTCACCGACGGCCTGGTCACGGGCGTGTCGGCCGATGAGAATCCGGAGCTGATCGAGCAGATCGTCGCCGCTCCGGGCGGGGATCGGATTGGCGAGTTCTCGATGACCGACGCGCGGCTGTCACGTATCGATCGCTTCATGGCCAACACGCTCTACGACGAGAACGTCGGCGGGCCCTTCGGCAACACCCACATGGCCGTGGGCATGTCGATCGTCGACACCTTCGACGGCGACGCAACCGCTGTCAGCGACGAGGAGTGGGACCACCTCGGCTACAACCTCAAGGCCGCGGTGCACAACGACATCGTCTCGACGACCGACCGCACGGTGACCGCGGTCATGCGCGACGGCTCGGAGCAGGTGATCTACGCCGATGGGCGCTTCCAGAACGACGCCTGAGCGGTGACGATCCGCGCGCCTGCGGGACAGGTGCGCGGAGATTGCGTCCCCGTCGCCGATCTGTCACGTTTACAACTGAGGGGCGGATGGGACCGAGCACAGGCCAAGCGGATTTGACGGATGCCCTGCGCGGATCGGGAGTCGTCGGCAACGACCTGCTCGCCGTCGACTGGGAGCAGACGCCGCTCGGACCGCCGAGCAGCTGGCCGAGCAGCCTGCGCACGATCGTACGGGTCGTGCTGGGGTCCCGCTTCGCGATGTGGATGGCGTGGGGTCCGGAGCTGACCTTCTTCTGCAACGACGCCTACCGCCGCGACACGCTCGGCGAGAAGTACCCGTGGGCGCTGGGCCGACCCGCACGCGAGGTGTGGGCGGAGATCTGGCCTGAGATCGGCCCCAGGATCGAGCACGTGCTGCAGACCGGAGAAGCGACCTGGGATCAGTCCCTGCTGCTGTTCCTGGAGCGCAGCGGCTACGAGGAGGAGAGCTACCACACGTTCTCCTACAGCCCGGCCTACGACGACGACGGCGCCATCGCCGGGATGTTGTGCGTCGTCACCGAGGAGACCGAGCGCGTGATCGGCGAGCGACGGATCGCAACGCTGCGCGATCTCAACAGCGTCTCCACGGCAGCCGTGGACGAGCACGCGTTCCTCGAGGCTTCAGCCGCGCAGCTGGCGGGCAACCCGCGCTCGCTGCCGTTCATCTGCATCTACACGTTCGGTGGGGACCGGCGCGCGCGGCTCGCCGCCACCACCGGGGCCAAGGCAGGCGATCCGGTGGCTCCGCTGGAGATCGACCTCGATGACCCGCAGCAGCTGTGGCCGGCGCGCGAGCTCGCCAGCGGCGTGTCGGACTGGATCGTCGTCGAGGGAATCCAGCAGCGTTGCGCGTGGGTTCCGATGGGGGCCTGGCCGACGCCGCCGTTCGATGCTGTCGCGGTGGCGTTGCCGGGCCCGGCCGATTCGGCACCGGTGGGCTTCATGGTCGTCGGCGTCAACCACTATCGGCCCGTCGACGATGTCTATCGCGGCTTCATCGGCACGATCGCGCAGCGGCTCGGCGCAGGTGTGACCAACGCCCGCTCCCATGCCGCCGAACGCGAACGTGCCGAGCAGCTGACTGAGCTGGCGCTCGCCAAGAACGCGTTCTTCTCGAACGTCAGCCACGAGTTCCGCACGCCGCTTACATTGATGCTCGGACCGCTGGAGGATGCGCTGCAAGCTCGAACCGAGCTTGCGAGCCGATCAGCTGGAGCTGGTCCACCGCAACGGTCTGCGCCTGCTCAAGCTCGTCAATGCGTTGCTCGACTTCTCGAAGCTCGAGGCGGGTCGCCTGCAGGCGAAGTTCAGCCCCCTCGATGCGGGTGCCCTGACAGCGGAGCTCGCGGGAACCTTCAGCGACGCTTGCGAGCGTGCCGGACTGACCCTCGAGATCGACTGTGACGAACTTCCCGACACGGTCTATCTCGATCCGGACCTGTGGGAGCGCGTCGTGCTCAACCTCGTCTCCAATGCCTTCAAGGTGACGGCCAGCGGCGGGATCCGCGTGAGTCTGCGCGGCGAAGGCGAGACGCTGCTGCTCTCGGTTGCCGACACCGGTCCGGGAATCGCAGCGGAGGAGCAGGAGCGGATCTTCGAGCGCTTCCACCGTGTCCGGGAGACGCAGGCCCGCAGCCACGAGGGAACGGGGATCGGCCTCTCCCTGGTACGGGAGATCGTCGAGCTACACGGAGGTCGGATCAGCGTCCACAGCGTGCTCGGCGAAGGCGCGGAGTTCGTCGTCCAGATCCCGTTCGGCCGTGAGCACCTGCCACCCGAGCACGTCGTCGACGAACCCCGGACCGTCGCGCCCGGGGTCGTCGACCTGTTCGTCCAGGAGGCACTCAGCTGGCTGCCGGACTCCGAGGACGCGCCGCCGCAGCTAACGGGTGAGGCAGGCTCGCGAGACCAGCGAGCACGCGTGCTGATCGCCGATGACAATCCCGACCTGCGGCGCTATCTGACGCGGCTGCTCTCTCCGCTCTGGATCGTCGAGACAGCGGGCGACGGTCAGGAGGCGCTCGAGATGATCCGCCGGCGCCCGCCGGACCTCGTGGTGACCGACGTGATGATGCCGCGACTCGACGGCTTCGGGCTGCTTGCGGAGCTGCGGGATTCCCCGGAGACCCAGGAACTACCGGTGATCATGCTGTCGGCTCGGGCCGGCGAAGAGCCCGTGATCGAGGGCCTCGAAGCGGGCGCCGACGACTACCTGCCCAAGCCGTTCTCAGGCCGCGAGCTGCTGGCGCGCGTGCGGGCCCATCTGGAGCTCTCGCTCGCGCGACGCCAGTCCTCGGCGGATATGCGCGCACAGCGCGCGATTGCTCGAGCAGACGTTGACACAGCTGCCTGTCGGAGTTCTGCTGGCAGAAGCTCCCGAGGACAGGATCGTGTTGGCCAACGAACAGGTCGGGGTGATCCTCGGACGTGAGGGCATCCGGCCGGAGGAGATTCGTCCGCTGATCCACGAGCGCATGTACCTCTCTGACCGAAACACGCTCGTCGGCCAGCCTGGACTGCTGACGCGGGCGATGCACAACGAGGTGATCGAGGATCTTGAGCTCACCTTCCGCAGGGACGACGGCTGGCGAACGATCCTCACAAGCGCCGCACCCGTCATCGACGAGGACGGCACCGTGGTTGCCGCGGTCGCAGTACTCGAGGACATCAGCGAGCGCGTGATGACCCAGAAGCTGCTCGCCGGCCAGCGCGACGTGATGGCGATGATCGCCCGGGGAGAGCCGCTCGAGATGATGCTCACCGAGGTCGTGAGGGTCGTCGAAAGCATCTCGCAGCGCGGAGCGATGGCCTCGATCCTGCTTGTCAGTCCCGATCGTCAGCACCTGGAGGGCAGTTTCGCGCCAAGCCTCCCGGAGGCCTACAACCGGGCGATCGATGGGATCGTGATCGGCGAGGGCGCCGGCTCGTGCGGCACTGCGGCCTACCGCCGCGAACCGGTGCTGGTCACGGATATCCAGACGGACCCGCTGTGGACGGACTTCAGGGAACTGGCGGCAGAGCACGATCTGCGCGCGTGCTGGTCGACGCCGATCTTCGCCACCGGCGGCCAGGTGATTGGCACCTTCGCCATCTACCACGCCGAGCCTGATGTGCCCACGTCCGACGACCGCCAGGCGGTCGAGCTGCTCGCGCGCACCGCCGCCGTCGCGATCGAGCGCTCGCGCGATGCGGAGCTTCGCGCCAACCAGCTCAGCGAGCTCCAGACCAGCCTGCTGCCGCGGGCGCTTCCGGTGGTTCCCGGGCTGCAGGCGGCCGCGTCATTCCACTCGGGCGATCGCTCGCTAGAGGTCGGCGGCGACTTCTACGACCTCTTCCCGCTCGCCGACGGCGCGTGGGGGCTGGTCGTCGGCGATGTCTGTGGACACGGCGCCGAGGCGGCGGCGGTGACCGCGCTCGCGCGCCACAGCGCCTGGAGCCACGCGCGTATACACGAGGATCCGAACCAGGTCCTGGCCGGCGTCAGCGAGGCGCTCTTGGCCCGCGGCTACGACCGATACTGCACGGCTATCTACGGTCGCATGCAGCGGCTTGACACGGCCACCCGGCTGCGGCTCTCAGTGGGTGGGCACCCGGCACCGATGGTGCGCAGGGCCGACGGCACGGTTCAGATCCTGGGCGAGCACGGTCCGCTGCTTGGTGTGTTCAGCGAGCCGCGCTTCCCCGTCACCGAGATCACGCTGGAGCCGGGCGACGCGCTGCTGCTGCACACCGACGGCCTCATCGAGCGCAACCCGTGGGTGACAGGCGAGGAAGCCCTTGCCCGGATCTTCGCCCGGCTTGCTGACACAACGGCCGAGGAGCTGCTCACCAAACTCGAGGATGCGGCGCTCGGACCCGAGCCGCGCCTGCCTCGGGATGACGTCGCCATCCTCATCGTGAGGCAGCCGCCAATACGTCAATAACAGGGCCGGCCGTAAAAGGCCGGCCCAATAAGAAAAGCTCTCCGCGCTTATCCCCGGGGTGCCGGTCCGCTGACCAGCACCCCGGCTAAACCTACTGTCGCGGCAGCAGCGTCTCGCGCGCGATCACGAGCCGCTGGATCTGGGCGGTGCCCTCGTACAGCTGGAGGATCTTGGCGTCGCGCATCAGCTTCTCGACCTTGTACTCCTTGATGAAGCCGTAGCCGCCGAAGACCTGCACCGCGTCGGTCGCGACCTCCATCGCCGAGTCGGCCGCGAAGCGCTTGGCGTGCGAGGACTCGAGCGTGTTGCGCCTGCCCTGATCCAGCAGCGTGGCCGCGTTGTAGGTGGCCAGGCGGCTGAGATGGACCTTCGTCGCCATGTCGGCGAGGATGAACTGAATCGCCTGGTGCATGGCGATCGGAACGCCGAACTGCACGCGTTCCTTGGAGTAGTCCATCGCCATCTCCCAGGCGGCGCGCGAGACACCGGTCGCCATCGCCGCAACGCCCGGACGCGTGCGGTCGAGCGTCTGCATCGAGAGCTTGAAGCCGTGATTCTCCTCGCCGACCAGATGGTTGAGCGGAATCTCGACCTCGGGGAACGTGATCGTGGCGGTGTTCGAGGCGCGCTGCCCCATCTTGTCCTCGTGCTTGTCGACGACGACGCCGGCGTCACGCGGGACGATGAAGCAGGAGATGCCGCGGTGACCGGCATCCTTGTCGGTCTTGGCGAAGACCGTGTACCAGTTGGCGTACTCGCCGTTGGTGATGAAGCACTTGGAGCCGTTGATGACCCACTTGTCACCCTTCTTGGTGGCGGTGGTCTTCATCCCCGACACGTCTGAGCCGGCGTCCGGCTCGGTCAGGCAGAAGGACGCCAGCAGCGGCGCCTCGGACAGCCGCCCGAGGTACTCCTTCTTGAGCTCCTCGGAGGCGCCGAGCGCGATCGGCGCGGTGGCCAGACCGTTGCATGAGAGCGAGGTGCCGATGCCCGAACAGCCCCAGGCGATCTCCTCTTCGATGATGCAGCCGTCGAGGTAGCTGAGCCCGGGCCCGCCGTACTCCTCGGGGAGATGGCCGTTCATCAGCCCGAGCCCCCAGGCCTTGTCGATGATGTCCTGGGGCCAGGTGGCGTCGCGGTCGTAGTCCCACGCGACCGGGCGGATCTCCTTCTCGGCAAAGTCGTGCGCCATCTCGCGCATCGCGAGCTGCTCGTCGGTGAGCGTGAAATCAATCACGTGCAGTTTCTCCTTTAGGTTCTGTCTCGGTAGGGAGACGCGCCGCCGAGGACCCGGGAGGCGCTCGCCAGACCGGGGGCTTCGGCCAGGCGATTGACTAGTCAGTCAATACCCCTCGAAAGGGTATCGCAAGCCACAGGAAGCGCCGAAATTCGGCTCGACGCGGCGTTTCCGAACGGCGCCATGAGCTCTTCGCATTTCCGGTTTGAGAGCGACTCTGGAAATGGGTAGGCTGCGGGGATGCCCGATTCAAACCGCGTCGAGCTCGACGAGCTCATCAACCGCCCAGGCACCTACTTCAACCCGCAGACCGAGGTTCTGATCATCGTCGACGACTCGCCGGAGCTGGACAGCGAGATCTTCAACATGGAGGAGTTCGAAGGGGCGGACTGGGTCCGCATCTCCGACGATGTGCCGGTCGACGAGGACCAGCGTGACGTTCTGCTCCAGCGGTTCCAGATCCACCTCCACGCCGGCAGCGCGTCAGAGCTGGACGAGGACGACACGGACGACGAGCTGGAGGAGGACGATCAGGAGGCCGGCCGCGAGTAGTTTGGTCGACTGGGCGGGCTCGCCGCTGCTTCGCCCGCCTGTCGCCGCCGCATGCGGCGGGCCACCGTTGAGCTCGCCGGAGCGCTGAAGACCCCGCCCATGTTCCGCCCACGCCTGCTCAGCAGCCGCGACTTCCGGCTGCTGTGGGTCGGAGAGACTCTGTCCGAGCTCGGATCCGCAAGCTCGATCGTCGTCTACCCCCTGTTGGTCCTCGAGCTGACCGGCTCACCGGCAAAGGCCGGCACGGTCGGCTTGGCGAAGTGGCTCCCACTGGCTCTGTTCTCCCTGCCGGCTGGCGTGCTTGCAGACCGTTTCAACCGCAAGCGGCTGATGATCGCCTGCGACGTGCTGCGGATGCTGGGAGCGGCCAGCATCGTTGTGGCGCTCGTGCTCGGACAGCCGGCCTTCCTGCAGATCGTGCTGGTCGCCTTCCTCGACGGCGCCCTGTACATCACGTCCTACATCTGTGAGCGCGGCGCCCTGGCTCACGTGGTCGGACCCGATCAGCTACAGGACGCAGTAGCCCAGAACGAGGCACGGTTGTACGCGGCCGGAATCGTCGGCCCTTCCCTCGGCGGCGTGTTGTTCGCTGTCGCGCGAGCGCTGCCGTTCGCCGTCGATGCCGTGACGTTCTTGTGCTCGACGGCCGCGATCACAGCGACCCGGTCCCCTTTTCAAACTGCGTCCTCGCGAGGCTCACGGACGTGGCGGGCGCTCGGCAGCGAGCTGCATGAGGGCTTCACCTGGCTCTGGTCCCGTCCCTTCTTCCGCACGACGGCACTGCTTTTCGCCATGGGCAACCCGGTCTTCACGAGCCTCTACCTGCTGGCGATCCTGATCGCGCACCTCCACCATGCGTCAGCCGCGATGATCGGCCTGATGCTCACGATCGGGGCCGTCGGTGGCCTGCTGGGCGCCTTCCTCGCCGCCCCCGCGCGCAGGATCGTGGGCGCCCGGGGCCTGATAGCCGGGGGCCCCTGGCTGGTGCTCGCCGTCTTGTTGTTGATGCTGGTCGCGCACAAGCCGGTGCTGCTCGGCCTGCTGTTGGGGGTGGCGGAGCTCTCCGCGCCGCCCACCAATGCGGTTGTCGCGGGCTCCCGCCTCGCAGCGGCGCCCGACCACCTACGTGGCCGCGTCCAAGCTGTGGCGTCGACGATGTCGATGTCGCTGGCTTGGCTCGGGCCGCTCGCGATCGGATACCTGTTCGAGCAGTCGGGACCCACGGACACGATCGTCGCGGCGGCTGGATGGACACTCGCGCTTGCGCTCGCCGCCACGCTCGCACCGTCGATTCGTCACTACCAGCCGAGCGCCGCCTCGGTCGCCGAGCCGTACTGAATGCGTCAGCTGCTGCTGGTGCGCTCGGACTTCTCGAGCGCATCGACGACCACCCGCGCGTAGGTGGCGCGGGCCGCGACCGACGGGTGCACACCGTCGGTCAGCATCGCCTGGGAGCTGTGCGTGTACCAGTTGGCGATCACGGCCTGAGGCCAGGTGCGCGCGTAGCTCTTGAGCTCGTGGTTGACCTCGTTCTGCCAGCTGCGCGCCAGGCGGACATTGACCAGCACAACGCGCGGGACACCCCTCAGGACCCTGCGCAGATGCTGCATGTCGGCGTACCAGACAGGACCGTTGTCACCGATCTGCACGACCACCGTTGACGGGAGCTGGCCAGCCGCGCGGTACTGCGCGATCCGGTCGATCGTCTCCTCCGCCTGGCGGCCGACGACGGCGTCGACCCTGAGCCGGCGGCCGAGGCGTTGCTGGAGATTGGGCGCGCAGCCCAGCATCACCGAGTCTCCGAGCGCGAGGATCGGCCCGGATGGCAGGACGCTTCGGTGCTGCCGCACGGCGGCGGCGGGTGTCCGCTGCGCTCCGACGCCAGGCGGCTGGGTGCTACCGAACTGACGCGCGGCAACGGCCGGGGAGGTCGGAGCCACGGCCGGGGAGGTCGGGCTCGCGCGCGTGAGCGTTTGCAGCGCCGAGGGCGTGGCCTTGGCCGAAAACGCGACGGCCGCCGGCGGCGCCGGCAGCCCGAAGGCGAGCCCGGCGGTGCCGAGAATCACGCCGACGGCGGCGAGCGCCCAGGCGAGGCGCTCACGCGGCGCGTATTGGTTGAGCCAGTGCCTCAGCCGTCGCTGCGTCTGCCCGCTGCGGATCGGCATCTCGACGTAGCGATAAGAGAGCGCCGCAGCGCCGACGGTGGCGGCAGCCTGCGCGAGGATCAGCGGCGCACCATGCCATGCGACATCGACACCGGGGCGAGTCAGCTGCATGATCGGCCAGTGCCAGAGGTAAATGCCGTAGCTCCGCGCGCCCAACCAGCGCAGTGGCCGGCAGCCGAGCACTCGCCCGAGGACCGCGCCCGGACGCGAGACCGCGACGACCAGAATCGCCGCCACGACCGCCATCACCAGGAAGCCGCCATGGTAAAGCCAGGGATCGAAGTCCTCGACGCGCCAGAACAGCACGAGCACCCCAATCAACGCCGCCACACCGATCGCCTCGGCTGCGACGCCCGTTCCACGCCGGCGTCGGAAGGCCGTCCGGCCAACAGGCCAGGCGAAGGCTACAAGCGCCCCGGCGAGCAGGGTGAACGCCCGGGTGTCGGTTCCGTAGTAGACCCTCGACGGATCGCCGCTGGAGCTGTAAGTCGTCCACATCAGCGCGCACGAACCGACCGCGAGCAGCACGGTCAGCACCGCCGTTCCGCTGCGACGCAGGCAGCGCAGACCCACGATGAGCAGCAGCGGCCAGAGCAGGTAGAACTGCTCCTCGACCGCGAGCGACCACAGGTGCAGCAGCAGCGAGGGACGCCCGAACTGGTTGAAATACGAGTGGCTCGCGATGATCTCGTGCCAGTTGGTGAGATAGACCAGAGCGCTGAGCGCGTCAGCGCGCGTGCGCGCGAGGTCGTCGCGTGCGATCGTCAACGTCGCAAGCAGCGCGAACAGGATCACCACCGCGACGGCTGGGAACAGTCGGCGCACGCGCCGGCCCCAGAAGGCCCTCAGCTGAATCGTCCCGCGTTCAGAGAATTCGCGGAGCAGCAGAGAGGTGATCAGGTAGCCGCTCAGGACGAAGAACAGGTCGACACCGAGGAAGCCGCCGGGCATCCAGCTGACGTTCGCGTGGTACAGGAACACGCCGGCGACGGCCAAGGCGCGCAGACCGTCCAGGCCAGCCTCGTATGGAATCCGCCTGCGGTTGCTGCTTCCTACCGTGCTCTCCCGCCGCATCGGAGCGGTCGTCAGCAACGCTGGCTGGGTCGTCAGGCTCGCCATCTATCTCCGTAGTGCGCTGGCGGGTTCTCGTGTGACATAAGCAATCGACGAGAAGTTGACGGGGTATCGGCCCACACGGGCCGCCGGCTACGAGCGCCGGCTCAGTGCGTTGTCAGCAGCTTCGAGCACTTCTGCATCTTCGAAACGTCGCCCTTCGCGGCGATGATGCAGCGGGTATAGCCCGGGGCTGCGTTCGAAACGGTGCTGGTGCCTGACTGGATGGTGCCGGTGAAGCCGCCCGCGGTCGTCGTCGTACCCGAGGTCGTAGCGCTACCCGAGGTCGTGCTCGTACCGAGCCCACCCTCGATCTCCTGAAGAAGGGTGGAGACCTCGGAGCGGAACACGCTGTATGGCTGGACCGAGCTGGGCGCCGTGATCGTCTGCGGCTGGTTGATATGGCTGTACTGGAGGCTGAAGGTCACGACAGCGCCGGTCATGCCGCCGAGCTGCGTGCTTGTCGCTCCGCTCACCGGGATCGTCGCGGTAAAGGTGAGCTTGCGAAGGACCTGGTCGCCAGTCCCGGTCCAGACGTTCAGCTGCGGTGAGCGCAACGCATTTGCGATGCTCCGCTGCTCGGCTGCGGAGATGCCCTGTTTGACCGCGCCCGCGGCGCCTGTACCGGTCAATGAGCTCGCGCTGCCGACCAGCTTTCCCAGATCATGCAGCAGCGCCCCGGCATCGACGCGTGCGGCGATATGCGTGGTCGCGGCTCCTGCGACGGTTGCGCTACCCGCGATCCGCGGCTGCTTGACCCAGTCGAGTGGTCGGATGCCGAGCTGCCCGAGCGTGCCCGTGCCTGACTTGTTCGAGTTCCTGGAGCTCACGGACGAGCCCGCGAGCGAGCCGAGGCCCGACTTGAGCTTCGAGTAGCTCGATGCCGGAAGCTCGAAGCTCTGGCCGGAAAGGGTGATGTAGCCCTTCCCGCCTGCGGAGATGACCTGCAGCTCGGCGGTGTGCCCCTGGACGGAGAGTGCGATCGTGAAGTCGGACTGCGGCAGCTTGCCGGCGGCCGAGTTCGTGAACGGCCCGTCAACGGACAGCTCCAGTGGCTGCGTGATCGTCGAGGAACCGCTGGGCACGACCTTCAGGGCGAACGAGATCACGCCGCTCTTGATCTTGTGATGGCCCTCGAAGGTCTGCACAAGCAGCTTGTGCGCCGAACTCGAATCGGCGGTCAGCGAAGCACCGCCCGGCGAGCTGCCACCGCAACCGACGACCAGCGCCGCTGTTGCAACGGTGGTGGCGATTATCGAGGCTCTACGCAAGGTCGGTCACGGTCCGGCGACGCACGGAAGCGTGCAGAAAACTCCTCAGCCGAACATATCATCGGCCTCGATGCTCAGGCGCATGCCGTTGATCGCGGCGGTGTGTGTCCTCGCGGTCCTGGGGATGTCCGCCGGCTCAGCGCAGGCGGCCATGGTGACCGTCTTCGACCACAACGGACGCACGCACGTCGTCGACAATCCGTACCTCGCGGGCGCTGCCGCGAACCCGAATCTGCCGACGATGCCGGTGACCGGCCCGATCCTCGAGCCGGCCGCACCCGGACTCGCCATCTCACCCAGCGCCGCACTGCCGCTCGTACGAGTGGCCCGCGCAGCGCACCTGAACGCGCACAAGGCGGCCAAGCCCCCAAAGGCCAAGCTCGTGACCTTTGCCCGGGCGCTGCTGACGCTGCACAGCAGCGGCGCGCTCACGACCGGCGTCTACGAGGCTGACCTGCGCGCCTGGAACCAAGCCCTGACAGAGCAGCGGCACATCGCCAAGTGGCGCGCAACCCAGCTTGGGGACGTCACCGCCACGCTGAACGAGCTTGCGACCACCAAACAGGTGACCGTCGGTCGTCTGCCGGTGCTGATGCTGACGCTCGCGAACAACGCGAGTTATTGGCGGACCGGCACGGCTCTGGCCAACGGCGCATCGGTGCAGTTCCAGGGATCCGAGCTGGTTTGGGAGTACTACGCCGGCTCCGGGATCCAGCTGCAGGTGCTCCACACCTTCGGCGAGGGCGACGGCTACTACGAAGCCGGCCCTGCCGACTACGCGAAGCTCGCAACGCTGATGAGTGAGATGGTTCCGCTGGCCGTCAGACGCGGCGGCGGCCTGGCGTGGGAGTACTACTTCAACTGGGAGGGCGGCAAGCCTCCGTGGGTCAGCGCGATGGCGCAGGCGACCGGTCTGGAGGCACTCACAAACGCGTACCTCGCCACCAAGAATCGGCAGTACCTGAACGACGCACACGCGGCGCTGCCGCTGCTCGAGACCGGCCCCCCAACCGGGGTCGCCGTGAAGACGGCGCTCGGCACGCGCTACCTGCAGTACTCGTTCACGCCGCAGACCGACATCATCAACGCCTTCCTGCAGACGCTGCTCGGGCTCTACGACTACGAGCAGGTTTCACTGGATCCGCTGGCAAACACGCTCTACAACGCCGGCAACCTCCAGGCCCAGGCGGAGCTGCATTCGTTCGTCGTCGGCGGCTGGTCGCTGTACCAGCCCGGCGTCGCCGACCCGCTCGACTACCACACGCTGGTCACCGGCTTCCTCAAGCTGCTCTGCCAGAAGACTCAGGCGCCCGTCTACTGCACCACCTACGAGCGGTTCGCCGCCGACCTGCTGACCCGGCCGCAGCTGACTCTGCTGACGACCAGCGCGGCTGCTGGTCACAGGTTCAGCCTGCAATTCAAGCTGTCCAAATATGCTGCCGTCGGCGCGACGCTCAGCGCGGGCGGCAAGAACTACCTCTACAGCAAGCGCAGCTTCTACGCCGGCACGCGGGCGTTTGCGACGCCGAAGCTCAAGGCCGGCGATTACAGCGTGACGATGTCAGTCACCGACCCCGCCGGTCACTACGCCAAGCTGGGCACGACGCTGCGAGTGTGCAGAGGCAGCTGCCCGGCGGCTCCCTACGCGATCGATCCGACGACCGGGCCGGTTCCGCCCGTCATCGTCAAGGCGCCGAAACCGACGACGACCACCACCACCACTACGACGACCCCGACAACGACGACGCCGACCACCACGACGCCGACCACGACGGGGACGACACCCACCGACACGACCACGACGGGCGGCGGGGGTCTCTAGCCCTCTGCTAGTAGCGTTGCTCGCTTGACGCCGCGCACGATCCTCTACACCGGCAAGGGCGGAGTCGGAAAGACATCCGTGGCCGCCGCGACCGCGTTTCGCTGCGCCACGAGCGGGCGGCGGACACTGATCATGTCGACGGATCCGGCACACAGCCTGTCCGACTCGCTTCAGGCCGAGCTCGGCTCCGAGCCGACGACGGTGGCGACGAACCTGGAGGCTGCGGAAATCGACGCCCAGCACGAGCTCAGTCGCCACTGGAAGGGAGTCCAGGACTGGTTCGGCAATCTGCTGATGCAGCGCGGGCTCGACCGCATCTCCGCTGAGGAGCTGACCGTGCCACCCGGCATGGATGAGCTCTTCTCGCTGCTCCGGCTCAAGGAGCATCACGCGTCTGGGGAGTGGGATGTGATCGTGGTCGACTGCGCACCGACCGGAGAGACGCTGCGGCTGCTGTCGTTCCCCGGCGCGGCACGGTGGTGGCTCGAGAAGATCGTTCCGCTCGAGCGCGCGATCGTGGCAGCGGCGGCGCCGCTGGCGCGCACCGTGCTCGACATCCCCCTGCCCACGGGGGAAGTTTTCACTGACATCCAGCGCCTGTCGGCAAACCTGATTGCGATGGACGAGATCCTGCGGGACACGGCGCACAGCACGATCAGGCTGGTGATGGCTCCCGATCGGATGGTGATCGGTGAGGCGATGCGCACCTTCACCTACCTCAACCTCTACGGGTACCTGACCGACGCGGTGGTCGTGAACAAGGTCTTCCCCGAGGATGTCGACGGGTACTTCGCAGGCTGGCGCGAGCATCAGCAGGAGCAACTACAGCTGGTGCGCTCGGCATTCGAGCCGGTTCCGGTACTCGAGGTGCCGTACTTCGACCGCGAGGTGATCGGTGACGAGATGCTCCAACTGGTCGGCTCGGAGCTCTTCGGTGACGGTGACGATGCCGCCGCGATCCTGCACGACACGATCACGCAGTCAATCGAGACCGGAACGGACGGAGCCACACTGCGGCTCGCGATCCCGTTTGTCGACAAGAGCGAGATCGGGCTCAAGCAGGTCGGGCTCGAGCTGATCGTGACAGCCGCCAGCCAGCGCCGCACGATCATGCTGCCCCCCACGCTGGCGGCGTATAAACCCGTCTCGGCGACGTATGTCGACGGAACTCTGGAGGTGAGTTTCAGTCGTGATGAGTGAAGACGACGGCGCGGTACCGCCGAGCGGGTGGGAGATCCCGCGGCAAAACGAGCAGGCGCATGAGCACGGCGTGGCGACCGACCAGCTCGCTGCGCTGATCGAGCAACTGCTGGCCCTGGTCCCGGATGAGCTGCGTCTGCGCCTTAGCGAAGCGGTGCGCGAGCTGCTCGAGGCCCTGCGAGCCCTGATCGACTGGTGTGTGGCGCGGCTCGAGCACCGGCCCAGCAGTCAGATCGAGGTGCGCGACATCCCGATCATCTAGTGCCCTGAGCCGCTAATTCGACCGACGACACTTCCCGCCGGCCGCCAATGGCCGCCGAGCGTGCTGATCTCCCTATATTTGCGGCATGGGCAGCAACCCGAACTCGGTGCAGGACGTCGCAGAGGGCCTACGGTCGGTCGGGTACCTGCCCGGAAGCTCCACGGCGCTGGTCTCGTTCCTCGCAACAAAGCTCGGTAAGCCCGTGCTGGTCGAGGGTCCGGCGGGTGTGGGCAAGACCGAACTCGCCAAGGCGCTTGCCAAGTACTTGGACCGCGAGCTGGTGCGGCTTCAGTGCTACGAGGGGCTCGACGAGGCCAAGGCCCTGTACGAATGGAATTACCGCAAGCAACTGCTGCGGATCCAAACCGAGGCCGGTGACACAGGCTGGGACGCGGTCCAGGACGACATCTTCGGCGAGGAGTTCCTGCTCGAGCGGCCGCTGCTGACGGCGATCTCGTCATCCGAGCCTGTCGTGCTGCTGATCGACGAGATCGACAAGACCGACCAGGAGTTCGAGGCGATGCTGCTCGAGCTGCTCTCCGACTTTCAGATCACGATCCCTGAGCTCGGTCGTGTCGAGGCGAAGACGCACCCCGTGGTGCTGCTCACCTCGAACAACAGCCGCGAGCTGACCGAGGCGCTCAAGCGCCGCTGCCTGTATCTGTGGCTGGACTACCCGGACCTCGAGCACGAGCTCGAGATCGTCCGGATGCACTCGCCCGAACTCTCCGAGACGGTCGCGCGGAAGCTCGTCGAGGTCATCCAGATGGTGCGGGAGCTCGATCTCAAGAAGCCGCCGAGCATCGCCGAATCGATCGACTGGGCGCGCGCGCTGCTGCTGCTCGGCGCAAGCGACATCGACCAGGCGACCTTCCGCCAAACGATGAGCGTGATCGTCAAGCACCGCACCGACCTGGACACGGTCGCCGAGCGGGTCGGCGTCAAGCTCGAGCCCGCCCAAGCCGCCTAGCGGCGCGAGAATGCATGCCCCATGTCGAGCGAGCAGGTCGACTTCGACGGGCAACTCGTAGCGTTCGCTGAGGACCTGCGGTCGGAGGGCGTGGCGGTCGGCACCTCCGAGATGCTCGACGCCTTCAGTGCGCTCGAGCTCGTGAGCTGGAGCTCACCGGCCGAGTTCCGCGAGACGCTCGCGACCACGATCGCCAAGTCCCCCGAGGATCGCCGGGTGTTCGACCTGGTCTTCGACCGCTTCTTCTTCCGCGCGACCGAGCTGCAGGCGGTGCGGCTCGAGGTCTCGGAACCGCAGACGCGCGTGGGCGGCGACGAGGTCGACCTGGACGAGCTGCGGCGGCAGATCGCGCAGGCGCTCGAGGATGGTTCAGAGTCAGATCTGCGCGACCTCGCGCGGCTCGCGATCGCGGCGTTCGGCAAGGGCCAGGGCTCGGGTGTGTTGGGGGTCGACGTGCAGCGCATCCGCCGGGCGCTGGGGTTGCGAACCGAGCCGCAACCTGATCTGTCCCCGGATGACCCGCGTCGGGACGGCACCTCCCGCGATCAACTCCGGCGTTTCGAGCAGGCGCTGCGCCGCGAGCTCGAACGGGGACAGATCGAGCGCAATCAGGCGCTGCCGCCGAAGCGCGCGCTGACCGACCTCGACCGCTCGCTGCCCGGTGGGCCGGTGCAGGATCTGGCAGCGGTACACCGCGTCGTCGCGCAGCTGCGCCGGCGACTCGCCTCTCAGGGCCACGAGCTGCGCGGCCACAACCGCCACGCGCACGTGGACGTGCGCGCGACGATGAGGGCCTCACTGCAGACCGGCGGCGTCCCCGTCCAGCTGAAGTTCCGGCCCCGGCGGCCGCGTCGGCCCGAGCTGTTCGTGCTGTGCGACGTCTCGACGTCGGTCACCAGCGCCAGCACTTTCTTTCTGAGCATCCTGCACGCACTGCACGACGTGTTCCGCAAGCAGCGCTCGTTCGTGTTCATCGAGCGCATCTCCGAGGTCACCGAGGTCTTCCAGCGCGAGCGGGACTTCCGCGCCGCCGCCGCCGCCATCACGCGCGACGCCGGCGTCGCGGACATCTCCGGCTACACCGACTACGGGCGTGTGTGGAGCGAGTTCCTTAGCGAGATCGAGGACGAGCTGCATCCACGCGCGACGGTCATCGTTCTCGGTGACGCCCGCACCAACGGACGGCCGCCGCGTGAGGACCTGTTCGCAGCGATCACGGCCAAGGCGGGCCGCACGTTCTGGCTGAACCCCGAGCCGCGTCTCTACTGGAACTACGGTGACAGCGTGATCGCCGCCTACGAGCAGTACTGCGAGGCCTTCGAATGCTGGCGCACAGACCAGCTCGAGGAGTTCGTCAAGGCGCTCACCAGGCCTCCGGGCCACGTCAGTTGATCGAGTTCGACGGCGTTTCGCGGACGTTCAAGGGGCGAGGTGGCGAGCCGGTGCAGGCCCTGCGCGATCTGTCGCTGCGCGTCGGCGCCGGAGAGACGGTCGCCATCGTCGGCGTGAGCGGCTGCGGCAAGACGACGCTGCTCGAACTGCTGTGCGGCCTGCAGCAGCCTGACGAAGGGAGGGTCTCGAGCGCTCCCGCCGTGCTGATGCCCCAGCGCGACCTGCTGCTCCCGTGGCTGCGCGCCGCCGATAACGCCGCGCTCGCCCTGCGCGTGCAGGGCGTCGCGCGCCAGCAGGCGCGCGAGCAGGTGAAACCCTGGTTCGAGCGCTTCGGGCTCGGTGGATTCGAGCAGGCCAGGCCGTATGAGCTGTCGGGTGGGATGCGCCAGCGCGTCGCCTTTCTGCGAACGCTGCTGGCCGGCAAACCGGTACTCGCGCTCGACGAGCCGTTTGCGGCACTCGATGCGATCACGCGCGCGGAAATGCAGGGCTGGCTCGCTCGCACGCTCGAGCAGGAGCAGCGCACGGTCGTGCTCGTCACGCACGATGTCGAGGAGGCGGTGCTGCTCGGCGACCGTGTGCTGGTGATGTCGCCACGGCCAGGCCGGATCGTTACGGACCTGCCGGTCGGCTCGAGCCGACCACGGGTGCGCACGGATCCCGACGTGGTGGCGCTGCGGATGCGAGCGCTCGAGGCACTGGGGCTACCCGCGTGAGGCGCTGGCCGCTCGCGGTCGCAGCGCTGCTCGTACTGCTCGGGATCTGGGAGCTCTACGTGGCCGCCAGCGGCGTGAGCTCGCTCGTGCTCCCATCCCCTGTCGATGTCGTACGCGCGCTGGTCGACGACCGCGGCACGCTTTGGCACAACCTCAAGCCGACAGCCGTCGAGATCTTCCTCGGAGTCATGCTCAGCATCGTGGCCGGTCTGTTGGTCGCGGTCGCACTGCACTTCTCGGGCGTGGTCCGACACGCCTTCTACCCGCTGCTCGTGGCCTCGCAGACCATCCCGATTGTGGTCCTCGCGCCACTGCTCGTGATCTGGCTCGGCTTCGGCCTGCTGCCAAGGCTCGTGGTGATCGGGCTCGTCTGCTTCTTTCCCGTGCTGGTCTCTACGCTCTCGGCACTCGAGGCCATCGACCCGGACCTGATCAAGCTGATGCGCACATTCGACGCCGGACGACTGCAGACGTTCTGGCGCGTCGAGTTTCCGAGCGCGCTTCCGGGGCTCTTCACCGGTGCCAAACTCGCGGCCGTTTTCTCTGTGATTGCAGCGGTTCTGGCCGAGCAGGCAGGTTCAAGCTCGGGACTTGGGTACCTCCTGCTCATAACTGTCAACAACCTTGAGCTGGCCGAGGCGTTTGCAACTGTGTTCGTCCTTGCAGCCTTCGCCATTCTTATATTCGCTCTGCTAACCCTGGCTGAGCGCCGAGCGCTGCCATGGATCCACCGACAGAGAGAGATATCCCCCCGATGAGACTCCGATCCCCCAGAGCAAACCTCGCCAAAAAGGCGAGCCTGGCCGCGGTCGTGAGCCTGGCGCTGGCCGGCTGTGGAGAGATCAAGAACACGATCCAACCGCGGCAGGGCTCCGCCAACGAGGTGACGGTCGCGCTCCCCGGGCAACCGAACGCCTTCTACATCGGTCTCTACGAGGCCGAGGCACTCGGCTACTTCAAGCAGACCGACATGAACGTGCGGATCGTCGTGCCGGCGGCCGGCCAGGACCCGGTGACGATGGTCCACTCTCGGCAGGCGCTGATCGGAATCTCCTCGACGCCGTGGGTGCTGCTGCATCGCAACCTGAACCAGCCTGTGGTCGGCGTCGCGGCGCTGGTCCACGCGCCACTCTCCACGATCACGATCCCCGTGCCGAAGGCAGGACCGTCGGGTGGGGCCGCGGTGACCACCACCGCGACCACGACGACCACCCGCACACGCACTCGGCGGACCCGGAGGACCACGACGCGCACGACTACGACGGCGGCCACCACAGCCACCGCGACCGTGCCCACTTCGACGTCGGCCACGCCCACCACCACGACCGTCACCGAGCCCGACATGGCGCTGTGGCCTGAACAGCTGCAGCAACTGCTCTCAAAGCCCGGTGCCCCGACCTACGACGGACTCGTGCTGGTCGTGCGCAAGGGTTCGATCGTGCAACATGCGGGGCTGATTCGCCGCTTCGTGCAGGCGGTCGCACGCGGCTACCGCGCCGCCCGCGCCAACCCCGCCGACGCGATCACCAACCTGGTCAACGCGGTACCGGCACTTGCCCCCGAGGAGCCACTCCAACTCGCCACGCTGAAGTCCGCGATGCCCTACTTCTTCCCCGCCGGGCTGAAGATCTGGGGTTGGCAGCGGGAGGCGCAGTGGAACGCCTTCGGGACGTGGCTCGCGCAGAACCACGTGCTCAGCAACCCGAACGCGGTCACAGACGCGTCGACTAACGAGCTCCTACAGGGCCAGGGCGTTTAGCGCTCGGCGGCGGCGCGCTTTGCCGCCGCCGGCGAGTGAGGTCTGCGGCTGGACGCTCAGGCCGCGATCGGCGTCTTGACCAACCCTCCAACCCGCAGGGCGTAGCTGGCGGCAAGGCCCTGCCAGCGGCCGAAGCGGGCGAAGAAGTCGCGCACCTGCTGCTCGTCGGCGCGCGCCCAAGGGTCGCCGCCCGAGAGCAGCCGGCCGACCAGCTTGATCAGGCTGAGGTCGCCGGCCGGGATCTGATCGAGCCTGCCCTGGCCGGTAAGCGCGAGGATCTCGACCGTCCAGCTGCCGATGCCTGAGATCGTTCGCAGCCGGCGCCAGTCGGCCTCCTGGACCTTCGGGTCGGCAGCTTTCCAGATCGACGCGTCCGGCTGCAACCTCGCGCGCGGCCTTCACCAACGCGAGCGAGCGAGACGCTGCGAGGTCGAAGGACTCGAGTCGCGCCGGCGCGGTGCCGGCGAAGACGGCGGCGCTCGGGGAGTTGCGCAGCCCGCTGACGCCGTCCCGGCGCCCGAGCGCGGCGACCATCCGCCGCTGGATCGCGGCGGCGCGCTCGTACTCGATCAGCTGCTCCGTGACCGCCCAGGCAAGCGCCTCGAAGGGATCGGGGCGTCCAGCAGGGCGCAGCATCGGGTTGGAGCGCACGGCGGCACCGATCAGCGGGTCGTGACGGAACTCGTCGTGGAAGGCGCGCAGCTCCAGGTCGACGCCGAGTGCGCGGCGCATGCGGGCGATCGCCCGCTCCCCGAACTCCCGGTGGGCGCTACGCGCCCCGATCAGCACGCTGCCGGAGCTGAGCTGCGCGACGCGCACATGCACGGGTTGCTCGTGCTCGTCGACGCGCTCGTGCAGCAGCCGGTGCAGAACGCCGCCGCGCACCGGGCTGAGCCCGTCCATGCCGCTGCGGCGCGTCAGCCGGAACGGCCACAGCGGGCCGCACCTCGAGGCGTACCTCGCTCATCCCAGCTGGCGCACGTGTACGACGAAGGTGCGGGCCTGCGTGGGGCGCTGGACCTCCGCCGGCGTGGGCGTTACGCGCTCGAGTCGCGCCTGCCCGTAACGGCGCAGCAGCGCCATCGTCGCGGCACCAGCGACAAACCCGGTGGCTGCCGCCACCGCCGTCTGGACGGCGGGCTGCGTCACCCGCAGCGCCAGGCGCTCGGAGCCGACGTGCTCCAGCTGGCCGATGGGCTGCGGGACGAGCTCGCCTTCCAGCACCTCGACCTCGTACACGTCTTCCTCCGGGGGCATTCCCCAGGATGGTGACAGCGGCGGCGGCGCTGTCAACCTGCGGCGCCGTCAGACGATTTCGTACGATGGGTTCCCGGATGACCGCGATCGACGTTTTTGCAAAGGCTCGGGAGTACGAGCGCCTCGAGCAGCTGCGAGCCGCCCGCGAGATCGGTGCCGTGCCGTACTTTCACGTGCTCGAGGGACCGACCCTGCCCGTCGTCGAGATGGAGGGTCAGCGCCGGATCATGCTCGGCTCCAACAACTATCTGGGGCTCACCGGTGACGAGCGCGTCAAGCAGGGCGCCCGCGAAGCGCTCGACCGCTACGGCACCGGCCTGACCGGCTCACGCTTTCTGAACGGCACGATCGACCTGCACGTCGAGCTCGAGCGCGAGCTGGCGGAGTGGTTCGGCACCGAGGACGCGCTCGTCTTCACCACCGGCCATCAGGCCAACCTGGGTGCCCTGGGCACGATCCTCGGCCCGGAGGACACGGTGATCGCCGATTCCGGCGACCACGCCTCGATCCTCGACGGCTGCCTGCTGTCGCAGGCGAAGCTGCGGCCCTTCCGTCACAACCGCCTGGATCTCCTGGAGAAGCGGCTCAAGGCCGCGCAGGAAGACGGGGGCGGCATCCTCGTCGTGGTCGACGGCGTCTACTCGATGGAGGGTGACGTCGCGCCGCTGCCCGAGATCGTTCCGCTCTGCAAGCAGTACGGCGCGCGGCTGATGGTCGACGAAGCCCATGGCTTCGGCGTGCTCGGCGCACGCGGCGCCGGCACTTGCGAGCTCTTCGGGGTCGAATCCGACGTGGATCTGCGGATGGCGACGTTCTCCAAGTCGCTGGCCTCCTGCGGCGGTGTGATCGCCGGGTCGGCCGAGGTGATCGAGTACCTGCGGATCGCGGCGCGCCCCTTCATCTTCACCGCCTCCGGTGTGCCGGCGGCGGTTGGCGCGACGCTCAGCGCGGTGCGGATCTGCCGCTCCGACGAAGGCCGCGAGCTGTTCGCCAAGGTGCTCGAGAACGCCGCCTACCTGCGGCGAGGCCTCGGCGAGCTCGGTTTCTGGGTGCTGCCGCCGGCGCACATGGCCGACGGCTCGGAGATCGTCACCCCGGTCGTGCCGGTCGTCGTCGGCGACGACTGGAAGGCCGTCTTCCTCTGGAAGGCTCTGTACGAGGCGGGGGTCTTCGTCAACGTGGCGATCCATCCTGCAGTCCCGCCGGCGGGAGCGCTGCTGCGCACGAGTGTGATGGCGACGCACGACCAGAGCGTCCTCGATGAGGCGCTCGACATCTTCGAGCGCGCCAAGCAGAACTTCGAGGCCGAGCACGGCCCGCTGCCTACCGGCGCCGAGTAGCGACAGGGCCGTCGAGTGGTCGCTGTCCAGAGCGCGGCGGAGGCCTCGGGCCCGGCCGCGAAGCTGCGGCGAGCGGCCGCAGGAGTGGACGTATGTTCAACGGCACTCGAGCGGTGCGATTTCGATAACAGAAAAAACACGCTCTAAGCACACGGATCGGATCTTGTGACCTTGCTGTTACGGGGCTCGGCGCTGTAGCTTGCCCTCTGGTCAAAGAGGGGTCACGAGGCACTGACCCAGGTGGCTCACCGAGAGGGTCACCGGGGGTCAGCTGGCGGCGCAGGGCGCTGCCTACTGGAGGAGACAGAAATCTCAGAAGTAGCACCCGCTCGGGTGGCGATGCTGTGCGCCCTCGAGCGGTCACGCCAGAGCAACCGCCTGATCAGGGCAGAACGATTGAAAGACAAGAGGACGTCGATGACGGACACCACACAGATGCCGACCGAACCACAGCGACTCCGGGCCCTGGAGCACGCTAACGCGATCCGCTTGGCCCGCGCCGAGCTCAAGCGGCGCATCGCTGAGGGTGAGGTGTCGGCAGCCACTGTGATCCTCGAGTGCCCTGACGCCGCTCGCCGGTGGACGGTCTCCGAACTGCTGCTCTCCCAGCGACGCTGGGGCGGCACCCGCTGCCGGAAGTTCCTCGAGCGCAACGGTGTGAGTGAGATCAAGCTGATCGGTGCGCTGACCGAGCGCCAGCGCCTGTTGCTGGCCGAGCAGCTGAGTGGCTGCCCGGTCTCCGCCGAGGCGAGCGTTGACGCCGAGGTGAGCGCCGCTCGGGCGACCGAGCGGGAGCTGGTCTACGCCTGAGCCAACCGCTGTCGGGGCGTCCGGCCATCGGACGCCCCGCGCGGCTGAGGGGTTGATGGGGGCGCCTCGGAGTTTCCGCCGGGCGGCTCGAGGGTCCTGGTGCCCTGAGTCACAAATTCGCAGGCAGCTCGCGACACTAGAGGTTCATGCCGAGCGGCATCGGGCTCGCGCCCGCGAATAGCAGGAACCACACGCCGAAGACCACGATCGCCACGCCGGCCGCCGCGATCATCACCGACTCGAGCATGCGGTGGCCCGGATCGTCCAATCCGCGCGCGATCGCGTTGCTGCGGTGAACCTGGCTGAGTCTGCCGAGGAGGCCGGCGAGCAGCCACACCGTGACGAGCACGCCGACTGCCATCGCCAGCAGCGCCAGACCGATGCTCGAGGTGCTCCCCTGAATCTGGGAGCCGACCCACAGCCATAGGAGCGGCGTGCCCAGCCACAGCACAAGGCTGCCGACGAACATGATCGCGACCGCAAGCACCGCGCCGGCGCCGATCCGGAAGAGCTCCCTCATTGTTTCTCAGATAGCACGTGGTCGAGCGCAGCAGTGAGCGCTGTGGCCCGTTCCCAGCGCTCGCCGATCAGCAGCCTGCTGACGGTGGCGCCGCCGGGGGCGACCTCGATCATCGGACACACCGTCACGTCGTAGAGCTGCGCGACGGCTGCGGTCGAGTCGTAGGCCGACCGGGATCGTCCAGTGGTGTTGATGGACCAACTTCAGGGTCGCGGGCTTGTTCCCACCGGCGGCGACAGCCGCGAAGGTGGCCTGCGGGAAGCGCGGCGCGATCGCCTGAAGCGAGCTGACGGCGCGGATGCACGGTTTTGCGCCGACCGCGAAGAAGGCCAGCACGATCGGCCTGCGACCGCACACGTTCAGTCCGCGCCTGGCCGGCCGGGTCGGGTCGCAGCGCGGCGAGACGTTGGCGGGAACGTTCAGGTCACTTGTGGCGAGCGGTGCGACGAAATGCTTGAGCGGTTGCCCGGCGGCGACGCCCGGGTGGTCGCCTCGGCCGCCGTTGGCGTAGAGATAGATCGAGAAGGCGACCACCAGCAGCAGCCCCAGCCCGCCGATCATCATCTGGTAGCGGCGCGTGTCGATCATCGCGTCGGTTCGAGCTGCGGTTGCGGCCGGGGTCTCCTCCGGGGTTCGGGCTCGGTCTTCGGCTCCCGCTTCAGATCGATCAGGCCGAGCGTCGCCGGCAGCACCACCATCACGCCCGCAAGCGAGACCGATAGGTCGACCAGCGCCAGCAGGCCGAAGTCACGCAGCATCGTGATGTTCGAGACGGTGAGCACCGCGAAGCCCGCGATCGCCGTGAGCGCCGAGGTCAGCACGGCGATGCCCGTGCTGCGATAGGCGTCGTCGACCGCCTGTTGCCGTGTCATCCCGGTCCCGCGCAGGCGGCAGACGCGCTCCGACAAGAGCACGCTGAATTCGGTCGTGATCGCGATCACCAGCGTGCCGAGGGTCGCGGACATCGGGTTCAGGGGGATGTGCAACAGGTAGACCAGGAGCGCTGACCATCCCGTCGCGAGCGCGATCGGGATCAGCGGCACGAGTACGCGGCGCCCGCGTCTCAGCGTGGCCAGCAGCGCCAGCGCGACGAGACAGAGGCTGAGCACGAGCATCAGCATGCGGTTGCTGACGGAGGCGAGCGAGCCCTCGGCGTCGGCGGCGAGCACCGGGGCTCCTGCAAGCTGTGCACGGATGCCCGGCGGCGGGTTCAGTGCTGCGCGCATGCTTTCGATCACCTGCCGCTGGCGGCTGAGCGGCATCAGGCGGATGCCGAACGACAGCAGCGCGTAGCGGTGGTTGGGTGTGAGCACGGAACGCTGGAAGTACCCGGGAACAGCTGCGAGCGATCCGCCGGCGGTCTGGAGCAGGCTCGGCAGTGAGAGGGCCGGGCAGAGCGTCGCTGTCGCGCAATCGCCCGAATGCGCCGCGCCGAAGCGCGTCGCCATCCGGCGTTCGTAGCCGGCCATCCAGCTGACCGCCCTGCGAGAGGTCACGTTGCGCGCGGCCACCAGCACGTCTGACCTCGCCGGAGGTACCGGTTGTCCGCTCCAGCGTGTCGAGGTGACGGAGCGCCGGCATGTTCGCCGGTACCAACTTGGTGATGTCCGACTGCACCGGCGTGTGCGCGTCGAGCGCCCAACCGGCGAGCGCGAGCACCAGCGCGAGCGACAGCACCCGGCGAGGGTGACGGATCAGCGCCGGCAGCCATCCGCTCAGGATCTCCCCGGCGCCGTACACCGAGGCGAGCAGCGTGCGCGGGATCAGGCGTGAGGGGCTCAGTTGTCGGGCCGGGCGATCGGGAATGGCGAAGGCCGCGATGCTGAACGCGATCAGCACGCCGACCACCAGCAGCAGACCAAAGCCGCGCACCATCGGCACCGACGAGACAAGCAGCGCCAGGAATCCGGCCGCGGTGGCCAGCGCGGCCACGGCGGTCGCGCCGCGCGGCGTGCCGGAGCGGAGCTGCACGCCGTAGTCGACAGCGAGCCCGAGCAGCACCGGGAAGACCGCCACGTCAGCGACCGTCAGCACGCCGCCGAACACCGCGGTGAGCCCGAACGTGATCGCGACCGCGGCGAGCGCGGTCATCAGCGGCAGCAGGCGCAGGGTGCGCCGGAACACGGCGAGCAGCACGAGCGCCATGACCACGATCGCGACCGCCAGCAGCAGGATCAACTGGCCGCCGATCTCACCGCCCAGGTCAGACAGCAGTACCGGCTCCCCGGTGACCGTGTAGCCCACGCCGGCGATCTGGAACTCGGGCCGCTTGACCGCAGCGCGAATCAAGTCGATCGCCTGCTGCTGCTGTCGGCTGTCAAGCCCGGCCCTGAGCCTGATCTGGATGACGGCGGCGTCGTCGCTCGGGAACAGATAGGAGAAGTGACTGGAGGGCTTCGACGTGTCCGTGGCCGAGCCGAACACGATCTGGCGCAGGAAGGTGGGATCCTGGATCGAAGGGATGCCGGCCAGCAGCGCCTGGGTGCCGGCACCGGTGGTGTTGGCGCTGCCCGTGGTGGCGCCGGTCGACGCCAGCTCTCGCTCGAGCGCGAGCGTTCCGGCCGCCTGAACGGCGGCACTGGTCTGCGTCGCATCGAGCTTCCTTGACCTTGCCAGCGTCCGCGCAGCGGCCTCCGCGGCCCGGATCGTCTCCACCGCATTGACCGTCAGCGAACCGACCTCGGTGTTGACCGCCGCGACAGCGCGGTTGAGGAAGGTTGCCGGCCCGTACACGACCTCCGCGGCGCGCTCGTGCATCAACGTGGCGCACGGCGAGTCCGCGCCTCCGTACGGGCTTGCCTTGGTCGCCGCGACCGGGACGTATGCCTCGAGCCGCGTGTCGAGGCGCAGCTGCTGGCCACCGAGGCAGGCCTCGAGTCGGCTCAGCGTCCTGATGTTCGCCTGGCTGAGCAGCCCGGTCAGCGGGCCACGGACCAGGACCACCACCGGATCACTGCCGAACTGGCGGTACATGGCCTGTGTGGCGGTGTAGTCCCTCGACGATGACGAGACGAACGTGTTCAGCGCCGTCGACGGCTTGAGCGTCAGCGCGATGCCGGCACCGGCCAGCGCCAGCACGGCAATGGCCACCACGCGGACGCGCATCGTCCCGGCGGCCAGCACCCGGCCGCGCACCGCCCCGGCGGCCAGCACCCGGCCGCGCACCGCCCCGGCGGCCAGCACCCGGACGCGCAGGCGCTCGAGTCCCGGGACCCGTGGCACGGCTCAGTCCATCGAGAGCGGGCCCTGCGCGTCGCCCGCGAGGAACTGCCGGATGAACGGGTTGTCCGAATTGAGCATGTCCTCGGCAGGACCTGCCTCGACGATCCGCCCTCTCCAGAGCACGTTGATGTAGTCGGCGACCCGGCGCGCGCTCATGATGTCGTGCGTCACAACTGCAAATGTAGGCAGGTACTCCTTGCCCTCCGCCTTGGCCTCCTCGACCATCTCACGGTGAACCTCGAGGATCAGCTCGCCGAGCAGCGCGGTACGGACCGGATCGAGCCCCGAGTCCGGCTCGTCGAACAGCACGATGTCGGGCCCCAGCACCAGCGCTCGGGCGAATCCTGCGCGTTTACGCATGCCCCCTGAGAGCTCGTTCGGGAAGCGGTCGCGGGCGTTGCCGAGGCCGACCTCCTTGAGGCGGCGCATGACGATCTCCTCGATCTCCTGCTCGCTCTTCTCAGTGTGCTGGCGCAGCGGAAAGGCGACGTTGTCGTAGAGATTCATCGAGCTGAAGAGCGCGCCGTCCTGAAACAGCAGTCCGAACTTCTTGCGCATCTCAAACAGCCGGTCGTCGGTCATATTCGGCACCGACTCGCCGTGGACGAGCACGTCACCCGAGTCCGGGTAGAGCAGCCCGACCATGTGCTTGATGCAGACCGACTTACCTGTGCCGGACGGCCCGAGGATCATCGAGACCATGCCCTCGGGCAGTCCCATCGTCAGGCCACGCAAGATCTGGTTGGGTCCGAAGGACTTGTAGGTGTCCTTGAACTCGATGACGTCGCGGCGCCCGGACGGATAGACCTTGCCGCTGTGGAAGTCGTAGTAGTCCTCGGGGACGCCGGGCGGCAGGTCGCGCAAGGCGGAGCCGCCGGCTAGCTGCGCGGGGGACGTATCGGCCGGAGTGGAGCCGCCGGCCAGCGGGCCGGCGGCCGTATCAGCCAAATCAGAGTGTCTTTCCGCGGACATACCTATCCCCCGATAGGGGCTCTCGGGTTGGCTCCCCAGAACAGCTGCGTGCCGAGCATGCTGATCAGATGGACACCGACGATGTTGAAGACCATCGATTTTGCCGTGGCGGTACCCACACCGACTGGCCCACCACTTGCGTTGTACCCGTAATAACAGCCCACGAGCACGATCAACACCGCCATGGCCATCGCCTTGAGCAGGCTGAAGATCACGTCAGGTGGGTTCTGAAACTCCCAGAAGATGAGGAAGTACCCGCCCGAGGAGACGTCGCCGATCTGCTGGACCACGGCTAAGTAGCTGGCGAAGAAGCCGGCGCCGATCGAGCACAGGTAGACAAACGGAAGGACCAGCATCATGCCGACGAGTCTGGTGGCACAGAGGAAGGTGACCCCGCTGATGCCCATCACCTCGAGCGCGTCGATCTCGTCTGAGATCCGCATCGAGCCGATCTCGGCGACGATCCCCGTGCCCACCTTGGCGGCCATCATGTAGCCGAAGCACAGCGGCACGAGCTCACGCAGGTCGCACCATGCGGAGAATACGCCCGCGTACTCGGGCGTTCCGACGCTGCGGTCGAAGTAGGCGCCCTCGATCCCGCACTGCAGGCCGATGATGAACACCAGACCCCAGATCACGAGTGTCGATGACACGATCAGGATCCCGGCCTGGCGCAGCGTCTCGCCGAAGTACTTGAAGACGCGCAGGTTCACGACGTCCCCGAGCACGCGCGCCGAGAACTTGACGATGTCTCCGAACGACTCAAGCCAGATGCGCGGGTATGCGAACGGTTCTTCTTCCATCTACTTCACGATCGTCGTCAGCGCTGGGTGCGTCGCCAGCAGCACCTGCGTGAACACGTAGTTGAAGGCGAAGATCGCGAGGAACGCGATCACCACCGCCTGATTGACCGCGCGGCCGACGCCCTCGGCGCCGCCTGAGGCGGTCATTCCCTTGTAGCAGCAGACGATCGCGATGATCGCGCCGAACAGCGTCGTCTTCACCACCGAGCCCCAGAGGTCGGTCGTCGTCGCGTTGCTGAAGAACGTTGCCCAGAAGGGGCCGAGCGGCGCATGGTTCACCAGCGTCGCGAGCACGCCGCCGAAGACGCCGAACAGCAGCGCGTAGATATCGAACAGACCTGTGACCAGCATCAGCGCGAGGAAGCGCGGGACCACGAGGTTCTTGATCGGGTCGACGCCGAGCACCTCGAGCGCGTCGAGCTCCTCGCGGATGCGCCGCGCGCCAAGGTCCGCGGTGATCGCGGTACCGGCGACACCGGCCAGCACAATCGCATCGACAAAGGGGGCGAACTCGCGGATCGAGGCGAGCACGAAGAAGCCGCCCAGGCGGTCGAGCGCCCCGAACAGCACCAGGAAGTTCGCAGCCTGCAGGCCGGGCGCCTCATAGCCGAAGGCGATCGTCGAGATCAGCAGCGGCAGCCAGCAGAGCCGCAGCGCGAACATGAACTGCGAGACGAACTCCGGTCCGTATGGGTACGGCGGGGTAACAGCAGAGGCGATCGTGCGCCCAGTGAGGATCACCATCTCGCCCGCCTCCTCCAGAACCCCACGGGTGGGTTCGAAGGCACGGTCGACGGTTGTTCTGATCACACTCTCTGCTCCTGATCCGGCAGCGGCGGCGTCAAGCCGCGTTGCCAGAGCGCAAGGGTACGCCACGGAATGGCGGACTCGTACCGCCGTCCGAAAGGGGGATCTGCAACGGATACCCCGCCTGCGCCCTGGGTATGCTCGAATCCGGTGAGTGGAAGGAGGGTAATCGCAGCAGCCACGCTCGCGATCGCGAGCCTCGTTGCGGGCTGCGGCGGTACCGAGCAGAACGCCGGCGAACCGCATGCGAGGTTCCCGGTGGCCGTCGCGAGCTCGTTTCCGGCGACTCAGCGGCTGGCCGAGCAGACGAGCTTCACAGTGCGAGTCAGGAACGTCGGCACACGCACGATTCCCAACGTCGCGGTCACCGTCCTGAATCCCAGGTACGGCAGCGCTGCCCAGGCCTTCGGCACGCTGATTCCGCCAAACGGCCCAGGGCAGCCGCTCCTCGCGAGCCGCTCCCGCCCGGTCTGGATCATCAACCAGGCGCCCGGCCCGTGCGGCTACAGCTGCCGCAACCGCGGCCCCGGTGGGGCAGCCACCGCCTACTCCAACACGTGGGCGCTCGGACGGCTGGCGCCCGGCCATACGGTGGCCTTCCGCTGGAAGCTGACGGCCGTCGCAGCGGGACCCCAGTCGGTCGTGTACGAGGTGGCGGCAGGACTGAACGGCTTCGCCAAGGCGGTGCTGCGCAATGGCGCCCCGGCACGAGGGCGGTTCGATGTGCTGATCTCATCGAAG
Organism: uncultured Actinomycetota bacterium; assembly: GCA_963714335.1. GTDB lineage: Bacteria > Actinomycetota > Thermoleophilia > Solirubrobacterales > Solirubrobacteraceae > Palsa-465. The sequence goes on along the minus strand of CAVQNW010000002.1, from coordinate 1,419,957 downwards.
CCGCCGCGCACGACCGTTCAGAGCGACGGACAGGTCACGAAGAAGGCCTAAGGTCACGAAGAAGGCCTAGTTTCAACCACGGCCGCGGCGCTGAGCCCGAGCGCCGTGATCGTGCCGGCTAGGCGTGCGATCAGTGCGTAGGGCCTCTGGTCGATCTGGCGGGCTGTGATGCGGATGACGTGGTGGCGGGCGGCTGTGAGCTGTTGGTCGCGTAACCGGTCCGTTTCGAACTTGTCGCGGCTGCCGTGGTATTTCCAGCCGTCGAACTCGAGCACCAGCTTGAGGTCGGGCCAGACGCCGTCGACGAACTCGCCCGCGACCCAGGTGTTCGTGATCGGTAGCGGCAGCTCTGCCTGTCCGAGGAGTTTCAGGAGTTTGCGTTCGTACTTTGAGCGGGTGTCGAGCAGCGGTTCGGGCTGGTTCAGGAGCGAGCGGAGCCTGGCGATGCCCTTGGCTCTCGGGTTGCGAGCCATCACATCCTCAAGCTGCGACTTGCGGACCAGGTTGCGTCCGAGCGCGACCGACAACACCGCTTCGAGCTCCAGCTCGTCCATGGTCAGTGCCAGGTCGAGGACCGTTCGAGCCGGGGACGTGACGGGGACGCCGTTCCGGCGGCGGATGTCCTGACGAGCTAGGAACTTGGTGCGATGGATCCGCACGCCTCGAGGCTGCTCTGCGTTGCGCCCGACGAGCAGGACGCTGATTCGCTCCTCGGCACCGAGCATCTGGGTCGTGTCCAGCATGCCCCACACCTGCGCCGCTGCACGCCCAGCGACGAGCGCATCCCCTCTGAAGTACAGCGCGGCCGCCATCATCCGCCCGAGCTCGGTCCGTTGCGGGCGGCCAACCAGAAATACGCTGGGAAGGGTGGCGTGCAGTCGTCCGGTGCGGACCCGGTGCGCAACAGCGTGCCGGCCGATCCCCGCGGCACGGAGTTGGTGAAGGTGGACGTGGCCGTGCTGACGCTCGGCGAGGCGCGCCAGCTCTGCATCGCCCGAGCCGCGAACCGGCTCAAACCGACAAACTGCCCCGCGTAGCTGTAGAGATGCGAAATCCGCGCGTTTGTCGAGCGCTGCCCGAATATCTGACTCGGTTCCGTCCAGATTGTCGGCTACAGCCGCCTCAGACTCGAAGCTTTCAGCCATCGCCGCACGACTATGAACCCGCCGCCCTTCCCAAGCCCAAAAAGGCACAGAGTTGGCACACATTTCAAGGCCCGCGAGTGACTGGCGGGCTCGCATAAGGCGAAGCGGCCCCCAGGCCTTGCGAACCGCCCTGCATCGCGTCCCAACCCCACCCACCACCCACTTTGGACATTTGGATAGTGACCAGATCGGACGGTTCTTATAGCTTCAAGTGGGCCGCGCTCCCTCGCGGCCGTTTAGCCACGCGCATCTCCGCCGCCGAGGCGCGAACAGGAAGGAACAGACAGAACGATGTCCCGAATCCGTCAGCAGAACGTGCTCGCCGCACAGTGGACCCCGAACGGGGGGGCACTGGGCGCGCCTGACCTCACGGTCGCCGACAACCAGATCTTCGGCGAGAACGTCTTCAGCGAGGTAGTGCAGCGCCAGCGTCTCCCGAAGGAGGTCTACAGGAAGCTCTCCCAGACGCTCGCCCGCGGCGAAGCGCTTGACACCTCGCTCGCCGACGCCGTAGCCCTGGCGATGAAGGAGTGGGCGCTGGAGAAGGGCGCGACCCACTACGCGCACATGTTCCAGCCGCTCACAGGTCTGACCGCCGAGAAGCACGACAGCTTCTATGCACCCACCGGCGAGGGCACGGCGCTCGCCTCGTTCTCCGGCAAGGAGCTGATCCAGGCCGAGCCCGACGCTTCGAGCTTCCCGACCGGCGGCATCCGCGCGACCTTCGAGGCCCGCGGCTACACCGCCTGGGACCCGACCAGCCCCGCCTTCATCCTCGAGAACCCGAACGGCGCGCTGCTCTGCATACCGACCGCGTTCGTCTCCTGGACCGGTGAGGCGCTCGACGCCAAGATCCCGCTGCTGCGTTCGATGGACGCACTCTCCAAGTCGGCCTCACGTGCGCTGAAGCTGTTCGGCAAGGACTCGAACCGCGTGTTCACCACGGTAGGCCCCGAGCAGGAGTACTTCCTGATCGACGAGCAGTATTACTTTGAGCGGCCCGACCTGATCAATACCGGCCGCACGCTGTTCGGCGCCAAGCCGCCGAAGGGCCATGAGCTCGACGACCACTACTTCGGCTCGATCCCGGAGCGCGTGCTGGCCTACATGCTCGAGTGCGAGCGCGAGCTGGCCCGCCTCGGCATCCCGATCAAGACCCGTCACAACGAGGTGGCTCCGGCCCAGTACGAGATCGCGCCGATCTTCGAGAACTCGAACGTCGGCTCCGACCACCAGCAGCTGACGATGCAGATCCTGCAGAACGTCGCCCGCCGCTACGGCCTGGTGGCGCTGCTGCACGAGAAGCCGTTCGCCGGGGTCAACGGCTCGGGCAAGCACAACAACTGGTCGATGAGCACCGACGAGGGTGAGAACCTGCTCGAGCCCGGCGACACCCCGCACGAGAACCTGCAGTTCCTGTTCTTCTGCACGGCCGTGATCCAGGCGGTCAACAAGCACCAGGGGCTGCTGCGAGCATCGATTGCGTCCCCCGGGCAGGACCATCGTCTGGGCGCCAACGAGGCGCCCCCGGCGATCATCTCGATCTTCCTGGGCAGCGAGCTCGAGAACCTGTTCGAGGCGATCGCCGCCGGCGCCGCCGGACAGTCGACGCCCGAGTCGTTCCTGGGCCTCGGCACCCCGGTGCTGCCACCGCTGCCGTTGCATGGTGGCGATCGCAACCGCACCAGCCCGTTCGCCTTCACCGGCAACAAGTTCGAGTTCCGCGCGCTCGGCTCGAGCCAGTCGCTCGGCCTGCCGAACACGGTGCTGAACACGATCGTGGCCGAGGCGATCGACTACCTGTCCGAGGAGCTCGAGGACGGGCTGAACCAGGGCAAGTCGCTCGAGGATGCGCTGCGGCCGATCATGCAGCGCAGCTACGCGGAGAACAAGCAGATCGTCTTCGGCGGCGACGGCTACTCGGAGGAATGGCACGCCGAGGCCGAGCGCCGCGGTCTGCTGAACCTCCCGTCGACGCCCGACGCGCTGCCGTATCTGATCAGCGACGACACGGTGACCGCCTTCTCCAACTACGGGGTGCTGAGCGAGCGCGAGCTGCACGCACGCTACGAGGTGTTCCTCGAGCAGTACGTGACCAAGCTGAACATCGAGGCGGAGACGGCAGCCTCAATCGCGCGCACGATGCTGCTGCCGGCCGCGGTCCGTTACAAGGCCGAGCTGCTGGGAGCCGAGGAGCCAGAGCTGGCGAACGAGGTGGGCGAGCTGATCTCCTCGTTCATCGAGGAGATCAGGGCGCTCGACAGCGCCAACCTGAAGGAGAACACGCCGGAGGACACCCTCGAGGAGCATGCCCGCTACATGCACGACGTCGTGTTCACCACCATGGGCAGCGTGCGCGATGTCGCGGACCAGCTCGAGAAGGCCGTCGCCGACGATCTCTGGCCGCTGCCGAAGTACTCGGAGATCCTGTTCATTAAGTAGTTCGAGCAATTCGCCGCTAGACAGCTGTTTTAGAGCGAGCCGGGTCGCGGTAGCGACTCCGGCTCGCTGTCGTTAACGACGGGGTATGGGATGGAACCTGCAGCCTCGACTGCCCAGAAGTGCGATAACCCTCATACCGGGATCGCCCGTACGGGGCTTCCCGGATCTCCTCCGCAACTTGATGCGACAAGACGGGTTTGGAAAAGCTGTGAGGCTTGTGTGGGTCAGGCTGGTTGTGGCGGCCGTGCTCGCCGCTGCTCTTGGACCAGCCGCGGCGATCGCGCTGGCAAGCGGCGGTGACGGTGGAGGCGGCCTCCCTGGCGCGAGCACCGCCGTGGTTACCTCACCACCCGTGTCCAACGGCGGCGCGACCGTGACGACCACCACCCCGTGCAGCGGCTCCGTGGGCACGTCATCGACCACGACCGGGCCCGCGACCACGACGGTTGTTCCGACGACGGCGACGGTCACGACGACCGACACCACGACCTCCACCACGGTGGACACGACCACCACCGGCACCACCACCGCCACGACGACGACCACCACTCCGGTCACGTCGACCGTGGCCACCACCGCGACCGAGACGACGCCAGGCACCACCACGGTCACGGTCACCCCGCCCTGCACGACGACGGCGCCGGCGCCGAGTCCGATCACAGTCCCGAAGAGCAATCCCTTCAAGGGCCGCGCGATGTGGATCTGGGAGCTGCACTACAGCGACGGAGGCAACGTTGCCGCAATCATCGCGCAGGCCAAGCGCTACGGGATCGGCGCGCTCTACATCAAGAGCAGCGACGGGACCAGCTACTGGCCGCAGTTCTCAAAGGCGCTCGTGACCGAGCTGCACGAGGCGGGAATCAAGGTCTGTGCCTGGCAGTACGTGTACGGCATCCAGCCGGTGGTGGAGGCCAACCTCGGCGCGCGCGCGATCAGAGACGGCGCCGACTGCCTGGTCATCGACGCCGAATCCCAATACCAGGGCAGGTATACAGCTGCGCAAAGCTACATCGCTCGCCTGCGCAAGCTGATCGGCGGGAGGTTCCCGGTCGGGCTGGCCGGCTTCCCCTACGTCGGCTATCACCTGACCTTCCCCTACTCCGTCTTCCTCGGTCCGAATGGTGCGCAATACAACCTTCCGCAGATGTACTGGGCCGACATCGGCACATCGGTGCCGAGCGTGTACGCCGTCACCTACGAGTACAACGAGATCTACCGGCGCCCGATCTTCCCGCTGGGTCAGCTGTGGAACACGGGTCGCGGCATGTCCGTGAACTCGATCGAGCAGTTCAACCAGCTCGCGACCACCTACGGAGCAACCGGCGTGAGCTGGTGGGACTGGCAGTCGGCGTCGCCGTCCTACTGGGGGGCGATCACGAGGAAGGCTCCGCTGCTGGTGAGCTACGGCATCAATCGAACGCCCGCGAGCGTCTTCCGCGGCAACAAGGGTGACCTGGTGATCTGGGCCCAGGAGCACCTCTACGGGGCCGGTTACAAGCTCGCCGTCGACGGTCAGTTCGGTCCGATCACGCAGGCGGCCGTCCGGTCGTTCCAGCGCAAGCACCGGCTTCCCGCTACCGGCGTCATCAACGGCCTCACGTGGGACGCGCTTGTCAAGGTGACGCCTGTGACCGTGCGTTGGACCAGCGAGAAGCACCAGACCGTCGCGGTCGTCGCACGAGGCGCCAAGCTCAGCGAACACGGCAGCACGACGCTCGAGGAGTCGGTGCCCGCCTGGATGAAGCGCGTGAGCTCACGCAACGAGCTTCACGGCGACTTGGGCGCCGGACGCCCACCCAACCCGCCCACAGCCAGGCGCTGATTCCTATAGGCGGGGTCATCGGTGACCTCGCGACCGAACCAGTACGGTGCGATGAAGGTGGTGGCGGCCCAGGGGTCGTCGAACTCGACCTCGGCCACGATCAGGCCGTTCAACGCTTCCTCGTAGACGTCGAGCTCGATCGTGAGACCGGCGCCCGTTGGAATGACGTATCGGCGCTTCACCAGGCGGGCCGCAAGCGTGGCGGGCCAGAGTGCCTCGAACTGCGCTGCGGTGAGCTCGATCTCATGCTCGTCCCGAACCATCCCCGCCCCGGCTTTGACCGTCAGAAAGCAACGTTCGCCGCGACGCCGCACACGCGTTTCGGCGCCGTCCGGTCCGATCGTGAGGTATCCCTGCTCGATCCGCTCAGACGGTGCCGCGAGCGCTCCATCGGGCACGTCTTCCACCAGCCACTTGCGCTCGATCTCGACGCCGGCCATCGGACCTAGCTCCCGTCGAGCACGGTGCCGTCGTCGATCCGCAAGCCCTCCGCAGGCGCATCGACCTCGACATCGCCGCGCACGACCACTCCGGCGCCAAAGCGCACGTCGCCGTTGACGATGAATCGCTCAGCCTCGCGCAACGACGGCGGTCCCGCCGGCATCCGCGCCTCGAAGTCGTCGATCATTCCGAAATATGCCTTGTCCAGTGCCACCAACGGCTGACGACCGTCGGGGCGGGCGGGGTCCGGTACAAGCTCGACGCGGAACTCGTCGCCGAGACGATAGGCGTCGGAGCGCAGGAGCAGCAGGTCGTCTGTGGTCTTCACCGGCACAAACCTGGTGCGCGGCACCTGCAGCAGGCCGGCGCCCGGAAAGCTCCCGATGGCGGCCCCCATCGCGCTCTCGAGCTGCAGCACGGGAGTTGAGCTCTTGTCGCGCGGATCGACGGTCTTGCGATTGACGATCACCGGCAGATCGAGCCCGCCCTGATCCGCGAAGCGCTCCGCGATCGCATCGAGGTCGATCCAAAGTGAGTTGGTGTTGTAGTAGCGCCAGCGACGGTAGTCACGGAACGACTCCTCGTCCTCAGGCGGCGTCTGCGCCGTCTCGCGCAGAATCAGCTGCCCGTCGCTCAGCCGCTGGGCGATGTGGCCACCCTTGCGGTCGGCGGGGGTGCCGAGCACGACCTCCATCAGGAAGGGGATGCTCTCGCGCACGAGATGGCCGGCGATGCGCGGGTCCACGCCGGCTCCGAGGTTGTCGGAGTTGGAAATCATCACGTAGCGGAAGCCGTGCTCACGTAGTGCGTCCAACATCCCCGACCCGACCAGGGACGCGTAGACGTCACCGTGCCCGGGCGGACACCATTCGAGCTCGGGAGCTGCCGGCCAGCGGGCCGGCAGCAGCGACTCGTGCATCGAGCTTCGGCACCATGCTCTGCAAGAAGTCCTGGGGGATCTCAGGAGTCGCGAGCTCGACGAACCGCGCAAGTGCCTCGAGCGTCGGCCCACGCGTGGCCTCACTGTTCATCAGGATCAACGGCAGACGCACGCCGTGGCGGCGCCGCAGCGCCAGCGTCTGGCCGACGATGATCTCGAGGAAAGTCATGCCGTCTCGGGCCTCGAGCAGCGACTTGGGCTGCTGCAGGCCCATCGAGGTCGCGAGCCCTCCGTTCAGCCTGATCACGGCGAGGCGTTCGAGCACCGCTGCCGGGTCGACGTCCGGCAGCTCCTCCAGTTCGGGCACGTCCGGTGCCGGCTCCAACTCCGCGCTCGGGATCAGCGTCTGCTCGCCGCTCTGCACGCGCTCGAGCGCGGAGCTGAACTGGCGGATCGAAGCCTCGCTCTGTCCGCCCTCGCGCATTTTCTCGGCAGCGGCCTCGATCGGATCAGCGGCCATCGTCAAGTCCTTTCTCGAGCTCGGCCAGCCAGGTCGTGGCGTTGCCGTCGCTCGGTGCGCGCCAGTCGCCGCGCGGCGACAGCGAGCCACCCGACCCGACCTTGGGGGCGTTGGGGACGGCTGAACGTTTGAACTGGCTTGTCTGGAAGAAGCGGTGGAGGAACACCCGCAGCCACCTTTCGATCTGCTCGAGGCTGTACTCGTTGCGGCGCTCGGGCGGGATCAGGTCAGGCCACGATCCTCGACCACGGTCACCCCAGGCCTCATGCGCGAGCCACGCGACCTTGCTTGGCCTGTTGCCGAAGCGCAGCACGTGGTACAGGAAGAAGTCCTGGAGCTCGTAGGGGCCGACGGTGTGCTCGCTGTTCTGATGTGGTGCGTCACCGCTGTCATCGCCGCCGGGCGGGATCAGCTCGGGGGAGATCTCGGTGTCCAGCACCGCCGCAAGCACACGCCCCGCCTCCGGGCCGAACTCGTCGGTGTCCACTGCCCAGCGCAGCAGGAACTGAATCAGCGTCTTCGGCACCGAGGCGTTGACGTTGTAGTGCGACATCTGGTCTCCGACACCGTAGGTGCTCCACCCGAGCGCCAGTTCGCTGAGGTCGCCCGTTCCGAGCACCAGCGCGTTGTGGAAGTTGGCGAGGCGGAACAGGTGCGAGGTGCGCTCGCCCGCCTGCACGTTCTCATAGGTGATGTCGTAGACCGGCTCGCCGCGCGCGGCCGGGTGTCCGAGCGACTCGAGCATCCTCTGAGCGGCGGGGCGGATGTCCAGCTCGTTGGCGGTCACCCCCAGCGCCTGCATCAGCTCGCGCGCGCTCTGCAGCGTGCGTTCGCTGGTACCGAACCCGGGCATCGTGTACGCGAGCACGTTGGTGCGCGGCAGCTCGAGCCGGTCGAGCGCCCGAACGGCGACGAGCAGCGCCTGAGTCGAGTCCAGGCCACCGGAGATGCCGACCACGAGCTTGTCGATCCCGGTCGCCTCGAGCCGGGTCTGCAGACCGCTGACCTGGATCATGTAGACCTCTTCGCAGCGCTCGCGGCGGGAGGACGGGTCGCTCGGCACGTACGGGAAGCGCGGGGTCTCACGCCCCAGACTGATCGGTCGCTTCGGCGGTGCCAGCTCGAACTCCACTCGCCGGTGCTGGCGCAAGCGCTCGCGGTGGTCGTGGATCGAGTCGCCCCAGGAGCTCTGCTCCGCCCGGCCCGAGACCAGCCGGTCGAGGTCTACGTCGGCGGTGATCAGATGGTCGTCGAGCCGGTAGCGCTCGGCCTCCACCAGCCGATCGCCGTTCTCGTAGATCATCGCCTGCCCGTCCCAGGCCATGTCGGTCGTGGATTCGCCACGTCCCGCGGCCGTGTAGATGTAGGCGGCGATCGTGCGGGCCGAGTGCCCGGCGCACAGAACATGGCGGTACTCCGACTTGCCGACGGTGATGTTGCTGGCCGACAGGTTGGCCAGCACCGTCGCACCGGCGAGGGCACCGTAGGTGCTCGGCGGGATCGGCACCCAGAGGTCCTCGCAGATCTCGACGTGCAGCGTGAAATCAGGGATGTCGGTGGCGCTGAACAGCAGGTCGCTGCCGAAGGGGATCGTCAGGCCGTCGATCTCGATCTGCGGGCGGAGCAGGTCGCGCGCGGCGCGGAACTGGCGCTTCTCGTAGAACTCGCGGTACTCCGGCAGGTAGCTCTTGGGCACGGCTCCGAGGATGCGTCCGCGGTGCAGGACCAGCGCGGCATTGAAGAGGCCCTGCTCGGTGCGCAGCGGCGCGCCCACGACCGTGAGCGGCGTGAGCGGCTCCGTCGCCACACGGATCTGCTCGATCGCCTCGAGCGTGGCGTCGAGCAGTGCGTCCTGGTGGAAGAGGTCGTCGACGGTATATGCGGTCAGGCCGAGCTCCGGGAACACGATCAGCGCCGCGCCCTGGTCATCCGCCTGCCGGACAAGCTCGATCGTGCGCTCGGCGTTGAAGACGGGATCGCCGATCCGCACCCGCGGTACGGCCGCGGCCACGCGCACGTACCCGTGGCGATAGATCGACTCAAAAGGCAGTTGCCCGATTCCCGGCTTTGTCGACATGTCCAGGGAGTATTGCGGCCGATCGAGTCGCGCAGCGCAGCGAACGATGCATGATCCTACGCGGATGTTCGACGCCAGTCAGCGCAGCGTGCGAGCGGGGTAGTAGTTTCCCGCAGTGAGGTCGTGCTTTCACCACCGTGAGCCATCGCATCAGCCACATTGCGATCGCTGATCCGACGGCTGTAAGTTGGGGACGCCGATGACTGAACCGATCAAGATCGTTATCGCCGATGACCACGCGATCGTGCGGCGCGGGCTGCGGCAGCTGCTCGAGACCGAGGATGGCTTTGTGGTCGTCGCCGAGGCAGAGGACGTCGAGTCCGCCCGGCGCTATCTGCACGGCCACCACCCCGACGTGCTCGTGCTCGACCTCAACATGCCGGGTGACTCGAGCATCGAGGCGATCCCGAAGCTGCGCGCCGAGTTCCCCGCCACGCAGATCGTCGTGCTCACCATGCAGAACGAGCCGGCCTATGCGCGCAGCGCGCTGAGCGCGGGCGTGCTCGGCTACGTGCTGAAGGAGTCCGCCGACGCCGAATTGGTCGAGGCGATTCGCGCGGCGGTCGCAGGCGAGCACTATCTGAATCCGCGCCTGGGCGCAAAGGTCGCGGCCGAGCCGCCGCCTGGCCCGCCCGACGGGCTGTCCGAGCGCGAGCTCGAGATCCTGCGGCTGATCGCGCTCGGCTACACCAACTCGCAGGTGGCCGAGGAGCTGTTCCTGTCCGTGCGGACCGTCGAGACCCACCGCGCGCACATCCAGCAGAAGCTCGGCCTGAGCGACCGCGCCGAGCTCGTGCGCTACGCGCTTGACCGCAAGCTCGTCAGTTAGGTCGCGGCTAGGACGGCCGGCTCGCCGCTGCTTCGCCGGCTCGCGCGATCCGTAAAGTCACCAGCACTCGAACTGGGAGATCCCGTGATCCTGATTGCCTATGACGGTTCCGACGATGCAAAGGCCGCGATCGAGCAGGCCGGCAAGCTGTTCCCCGGCCAGCAGGTGACAATCCTCAACGTCTGGCAACGGTTCATCGACACGATGGCCCGCATCGGAGCCGGGTTAGGCGTGATCGTCGACTACGACGAGATCGACGAGGGAGCGCAGGACGCTGCCCGCGAGAAGGCTAAGGAGGGCGCGGCGGTGGCCAAGGAGTCTGGCCTTGACGCGAGTGCGGAGATCGCCGTGGTCGACACGACCGTCGCCGAAGCCATCCTCAACGCGGCGACGCAGGCGACCGCCGGCGCGATCGTATGCGGCAGCCGTGGCTTCAGCGGTGTCAAGTCGCTGATCCTCGGAAGCGTCTCCAACCACATCCTTCAGCACGCCGATCTGCCGGTGGTCGTTGTGCCGTCTCCGGCGGTCGCGAAGGCGCGCGCTGAGCACCGCGAGAGCCTGAGCTAGCGACGCGGCAGCAACCGGGCCAGTCGGGCCTCAGAACCGAGAGCTGTCCACGCCTCTGGCGACCGCCCCGGGGTGCTGCCACACGCGCACGTAGGTCACACGCAAGGTTGCCGGCGCAGCCAACTGAGGTGCCTTTCTCGAGGCGGTGTAGACGAGCGCGAGATACATGCGCTGACCTGTCACCTCTGTTGTGGAGCCGACAACCGCGCCGTTTTCGTACCACGTCACCGAGCCCGGCTCCCAATCGGCGGCGATCGTGTACCAGCCGCCATGGAGCTGCGGAAGGCAGCCGCCCGCGCCCATGAAAATGTTCGTCAAGCTGTGGAACCGGTGACAGATCGTCCCGTCGTCTCCCTCGAGAATGTCGTCCTCGCCATCCTGGGGCCACCTTTGCCCGAGCGTCATCACCGCCGGCCAGTTGACGATGTGGCCACCCGACGCCGGTACGAAGAGCCGGACCTCAACCAGTCCGTAGGTGAACGCGAAGCCTCCCGATGAACGCCCGTCGTCAGGGTTGCTCGAAATGATCGCGCCGGTGTAGGGCTGCCGACGGCCCTTGCAGCGAGAAGCCGACGCCGTGAGGCTCAGATCTAGGGAGTTGTTGCCGGACAACGTCGCGTTCGCCGACTTGTAACAGGCAAGCTCGTTGCCGTTGATCGGCCCGGTGGTTCCGCTGCCGAACCACCCGGGACGCCAGAGCTGCCGGTCGAGCTTCGTCCCGTCGAATTCCGAGTCAAGTATGAGCGTCCACTTGCCGGGAACCCCTAACGGCTTGGGTTGGGGCGGCAGGCGCCGCTTCGAGTGGCTGACCGCGGCGACGGTCTTCGCGGCGACGGTCTTCGCGGCGACGCGAGCAAGCACCCTGGCGTGAGCGCGACCGGGAGTCACGATGGCCGGCCCCATCGCTCCCAAACAGGCGGCGATTGCCAGGGCCGCGCACGGACGGAGGCCGGTGCGCCACCACCGTCCAAGCGAGAGTTGCGACATCGGGGCCCAGAATACATGCGGCGGCACGCGTAACTGGCTGCATCGTGAACCCACGCCGCATGGCGTTCGAACATACGTCCAGATCTCAGATCGACCACGTGTCCAGATCTTGGACCCGATTAGCAGCAGCGCATGGAGATGTCCCGATGAGAGGAGCGCCGCGGAAATGCCCGCACGGCACCAAACCTCCTCCCCAGGACGACCTCTCCAATGCCCTCAATCTCCACCTCTCTGCGCGCAGCAGCTGTGATTGTTGTTGTCGCCGCCAGCGCCAACGCCGGAATCGCGGCAGCCTCAGCGAAGACGAGCAACATGCCCGCCAAGTTCAGCCGGGTTTCCGCTAAGTCGAAGAAGAAGCATCCTCGTGTCAACAAGAAAGCGCGCCGTGTCGAGAAGGCGCACAGCGCCAAGAGGTCGGTCAAGCGGACCGTGAAGGAACCGGCGCGGAAGCAGGAGCCGACGAAGCCGACGAAGCCGACGAAGCCGACTACCACGACGCCGACGAGCACCACTCCGACGAGCACGACGCCGACGAGCACCACCCCGACGAGCACCACCCCGACGAGCACCACCCCGACGAGCACCACCCCGACGAGCACCACCCCGACGAGCACCACCCCGACGAGCACCACTCCGACGAGCACCACCCCGACGAGCACCACTCCGACGAGCACCACCCCGACGAGCACCACCCCGACGAGCACCACCCCGACGAGCACGACCCCGACGAGCACCACCCCGACGAGCACCACCCCGACGACCAGTGGCACGCCCCAACCGACTGGCGTCCCGGGATCCTGGAACCTGGTGCTCGACTCTGATTTCAACGGGCCTTCGCTCAACACCTCGGTCTGGCGAACCGGCTGGTTCAACAGCACCGGCACCAGCGGCCCGATCAACAGCAGCGAGACCGCTTGCTACACCCCAAGCAACGTCAGCTTCCCAGGCGACGGCACGATGCATCTGAACGTCACCCACACTGCGTCAACCTGCAGTGGCGTGAACGAGCCGTGGACCGGCGCGGTGGTGACCACGAACCCCAACGACGGACGCACGAGCGGCGGCTTCCAGTACACCTACGGCCTCGTCGAGGCCCGTGTCTACCTCCCCGCCGACGGCACTGGGATCGCCAACTGGCCCGCGGTCTGGTCCGACGGCCAGTCATGGCCGAACGACGGCGAGAACGACGTCCTGGAGTCAATCAACAACCAGGTCTGCTCAACGTTTCATGACCCGCTCGGCGCTCCCCACGTCTGCCTGGCGACCGGCGCGATCACCCCCGGCTGGCACACGTTCGCCGCCGACTGGGAGCCGGGCTCCGTGACCTACTACTACGACGGCACCGACGTCGGCACCGTCACAACTGGAATCACCTCCGCCCCGATGTACCTCATCCTGGACAACACGGTCGACGCCACCGACTTCAGCGACAACGTGGCCGACTCAATGCAGGTCCAGTACGTGCGAGTCTGGCAGCACTAATGATCCAGCGCCGGTCTGAGCCCCGGCTCAGGCCGGCCAGAGCGGCTGGCTTGTTGGATAGAGTCGAGCCCGTGCCTCAGATCAATGGCCATGAGCGCCGCCGGGTCCCGGCGGCGCTCTTTGCGTACTGCTCGGAGACGGCCGTGTGGGTTTGCTCCTGAACCGCCGTCAGACCCAGCTCGTCGTGCCGACTCCGGAGGACGATGCGTCGGCCCGCACAACCGTCCTTGACCTCGAACTAAGCCGCCCTCTGCCGCCGTTCCCCGAGCTGCTCGCGAGCGGCACCGTCGCTCCTCGCGCCTGGTTGGTGGTCAGGCTGTACGGCGAGCCGCTCGGGATCGAGCGCGTCGACGCGACTGTGCTGTACGAGCCGTCCGCTCTGGTTGCGCTTCTACGTTCGCGCTGGAGCGCTGATGCGCAAGCGCGTGGGACCTCGCTCAACGGCTCGCCCTCGGAGTCGCTCGCGACCGGTGAGACCCCCTTCTCCGTTGCCCATCGTCAATATCTGAGCGTGGCCAGTCCGGTCTCGGTGGTGGTTCCCACGCATGAGCGCCCCGGTGACATCCGGCGCTGTCTGGAGAGCCTGGTTGCGCAGGATCATCCGCACTTCACGGTTTGGGTCGTCGATAACGCGCCGAGCTCGGATCTGACTGCGAGCGTCGTCTCGTCCTTCGAGGATCGGCTGAACGTTCGTTATCTCTGCGAACCGGTCGCGGGAGCATCGCGGGCCCGAAACCGCGCGCTCGCCCAGGATCTTGGGGAGTTCGCGGCGTGGATCGATGACGACGAGGTCGCCGATCCGCTCTGGCTGAGCGAGCTCGGACGGGCGCTGGAGTCACGCCCGGGCATCGATGGCGTCTCCGGCGTGGTCGTTCCGGCGGAGCTCGAAACCCAGGCTCAGGTCTGGTTCGAAGAGCTCGGCGGACACAGTGATCGCGGGTTCCACGCCGATGAGTTCTCGCCGGCCACCCGTGACCGCTTCAATCCGCTGTTCCCGATTCCCTCCTTCGGGATCAGCGGCAACAGCGCCCTCCGTACTGAATCAATGCGGCGTGTCGGCGGCTTCGACGAGGCGCTCGGGCCGGGTACGAGGGCACACGGTGGCGAGGATATGGTCCTCTTCACCGAGATCCTGCGGCGCGGAGGAACTGTTCTTCACCATCCCTCGGCGCTGACACGCCACTTCCATCGCCGCGATGTCAGTGGCCTCGATGCCCAGGTGCGCGGCTACGGGATCGGGCTGACGGCCTTCTATACCTCGCTGGCTGTCAATAACCCGCGCGTAATCCCTGAGATGCTCCGCGTGGTCCTGCCGGGTATGCGTCACATGCTCTCCTCGTCGAAGGCCGCGCCGCAACCGATCGCCTCGCATCTTCCGCCCGGCCTGCGGACCGCAAAGCTGGCCGGCCTGCTGGCCGGACCATTTGCGTACCTCGGAGAGCGCCTCCGGCACCGCTGATAGGGTGGATTGAAATGGGTAGGTTGGATTCGGGGCCAAGGCCTACCGACGCGGCGTTCGAGCAATACTGGAAGCAGCGCGAAAGTGCTTCGTCGAGGTCCCCGGCCGGTTATGCGCGGACAGTCATCGCTCTGCTCCGATCCTCTCGCTCGATCTACCGCGTCTGGGCCGCGAGCCCTCGCGTCACGGTGCAGGTTTCGTCGTCCACGGATGGGCGATTGATCGCATCGCGGCTGGCATACCGGTTGCGCGGACGTTGGGTGGGCCGCCCACTGATGAGTGTGATCGAGCTGCCCGAATCAATCGAGGTCTACCTCTCGGGAGAGACGGCCAAGAGCCGACGCCAAAACCTCAACCGCGCCCACAAACTCGGCATAACTCACGCGGCGTTGCCGGCGGGACCACGAGCAAACGAGATCTATGCGCACTGCAACAGGGATCGGGATCTCGTTGCAGACGGCGTCGACACGGCGGTCGCGGCCCGGGGCACCGTCTCACTGATGGCGGTCGACAGGGACGGCGAAGCGGTTGCCGTCGGCGTTGCTGTGGTTGACCGGGAGGACGCCTACCTGAGCCATCTCGTAGCGATCGCTGGGCGCGACGAGACGCTTCCGGCGCGGTGGCTGGTCCACACAGAGATCCTGCGAGTGCTGATCGAGCGCGGCGTTCGGCGAATGTGGTCCGAGGGTCCGCTGGTGACATCGACGGGAAATCAGATGTTCCAGCGTCGCCTGGGGTATGCCTTGGCGCGGGTGCGAGTGATCGGGACCTCCTGATCCGCTTCTCGATGCTCCGGCACAGCCGTTGAGCCGGGCAATCGCTCACTACCATTACCGCGCATGGCTCGCCCCAACGTCTCAGTGATCGTCCCGTTTCGCGGCAGCGCCGCGGAGTTGGCAGCGGCCGCCGGTCGCCTCGGGCAGATCAAGTTTCATGAGGACGATGAGCTGATAATCGTCTGGAACTCACCCGACGAGATTCCTCAGTTCCAATCCAGCCTGCCGCAGCTGCGCATATTGCCGGCCGTGGCCGAGGCGAGCTCCTACTACGCGCGTAACGTCGGAGTTCGCTCCAGCCGCAACAGCTGGTTGTTGTTCATCGATGGCGATTGCCGGCCATCCGCGGAGATCCTGGATTCGTACTTTGCCGACAGCGATCCAAGCGATGCCGGAATCGTCGCCGGCAAGATCGACGCCGTTCCCGGCGACACCGTAGTTGAGCGCTACGCAATATCTCGTGAGCATCTGGACCAGCGGAAGACACTCGCGGCAGAACCGCTCTCCTATGGTCAGACAGCG
This sequence comes from uncultured Actinomycetota bacterium, assembly GCA_963714335.1. Classification (GTDB taxonomy): domain Bacteria; phylum Actinomycetota; class Thermoleophilia; order Solirubrobacterales; family Solirubrobacteraceae; genus Palsa-465. Next base: position 1,404,008 of record CAVQNW010000002.1, on the reverse strand, counting down.
AACCTGCTGGTCGCACGTTCGGCGTGGGACGCGGTTGGCGGCTTCGCTGAGGGCATCAACTCAGCAGGCGACGCCGATTTCTGCTGGCGAGCGCAACGTGCCGGCGTCAAACTGCGATACGAACCTTCCGCGGTCGTTCTGCATCGTCATCGCCAAACGGTTGGCGACCTTTGGACGCAGCACGTCAAGTACGGTCGCGGCGGGCACTGGCTGGCGTCCAGGCACCGCGGTATCTGTCCCAAGGGCCCCCCGATCGTTCTCGGTCTGCGCGCGGCCGGGCGGTTGCCGCTGACGGTCGTACGCGGCAACCCCGAGCGAATCACGTTCGCATTCCTCGACCTGGTGAGTTGGGCAGGGCTCTGCGTCGGGTGGTTCTGTAGTAATGCCGCGCCGGTGATCCAGCCACCGCAGATCACGGACGCCGCTTAGAGCCCGCCTATTGGTCGTCAGCCAATCTCGCCGCGCAGACGGTCGGCGAGACGGAGTGCGAAGGCGACGATCATGAAGGTCGAATTGGCCTGGCTCGAGGTCACGAAGGTCGAACTACTCGCGACGTAGAGATCGGGATAGCCGTGTACGGCAAGGTTGCGATCGACGACACCGTCGCCCGGATCATCCGCCATTCGCGTTGTCCCCGCCTGGTGGAATCCAGCGCCGACGCGACGTTGGACGTGAGCCGCGACGTCCTCGCTGAGATATTCGATTCGGCCCAGGCCCTGCTCTCGCAGGAAACGATCCAACTCCTCGTGAGCCTTGACGATGCCGTCGATGTCATGCTCGGTGAAGCGCGCTTGGATCCTCAGCCTCGGCATGCCCAGCGCGTCGACGCTCTCATCGAGCACCACGCGGCTGTCGCGGTCGGGCAGGTGCTCGCCGTGGAACATCAGCGGATAACGGTTGGAGGGTTGACGGACGAAAAAGCCCGGGGACTTTCGCCCCCGGAGGAGGAACCGGCCCACTCCGAAGGAGATGACGAATTGCGCCGTCTGGAGCGGCTGGCGCATGATGTTGCGCAGATGCGACATGACCGATGTCCGCTCCACAGGTCCGTAGGGGACACCCGGCACATCGTGACCGGTTAGTGCCAGCCGCTGCGGAGGCGGAGACATATACCTGCCCAGCGGCGAGCTGAGCATCAGGTAGGCGAACGACAGCACACCGCTGCCGTGGCGAGCGTCCGGCGGGTCAGGATTTGCGAGCCACGCAACGACGTTCGGAATCCGCACGCGCCTCAGCGTGTCCACACTGAATGAGAAGCGGCGCCTCACCCAGACACCGTCCGTGTCACGCTCGTAGTCGTAGATCGTGTCCTGCGCCCTGGTAGTGAACTGCACGTTCGCCACGACCCCCTCGACGTGAGCCATGTACCAGCGCCCGAGGTGGTCAGAGTGGTTCCCGATGGCGACGCCATCGATATCCGGTGAGGCGAGCAGCAGCCGGGTGGTCCCCAACCCGCCAGCCGCCAACACGTAGCGACGGGCGCGGACGCGGATCAACGCGCGTTCCTGAGTTTGAGCCTCGAGGTGATCGATCCGACCACCGTCTTCCGCAGGGACGACGCGAGTACAGGTCAGGCCGGTCACGATTCGCAGATTTGCTGAGGCCTCCAGCTCCTTGCGATACACGTTGCCGAAGTTGGTCGGCAGCGACCAACGCTCAAAGCTCGAGCTCAGCACGTCACCGTCGCTGAGCCCGGGCACGATGCTCGTCGGCAGATGCGGCATCGCCGCGCGATCGAAGGCCGGCCGTCCGCAGACGAACCATTTGCAGGTCCGCCCGAACAGCGGTTCGAGCTCTTCATACGCCACCGGCCAGACGCCATCGACGAACGGGCGGTCCTCAAAATCGATCGGGTCGAACGGCACGCAGCGACCGCCCCAGATCGCCGACGTACCACCGATCCCACGGCGGGTCGTTAGGTCCATCGGCGCGTGTTTGCCGCCGCTGTCAAGGACCGCGTCTCCCAGCGCCTGCGCGACAGCGTCGTCGGCCGAACGGCCGCTCTCGATCAACAGGACGTCAACCCCAGCCCGGGCGAGCTCGAGCGCGGTGACGATTCCGCCCGGTCCCGCACCCACAACCGCCACCTCGGCACGGAGTTCCCCGCCTGTAAGCATTCCTGCTTCGACGATCATTTGCCCTTCCGTTCCAGCGTCCTGAACAGCTCGACGTACTTTTCGGCAGTGTTTGACCACGAATGAGGATCCGCGAAGCGCGTGCCGGCAAGCTCTGCTGCTCGAACGAGTCCTTCACGCAGAGCGAGCGGCTCACCCGGCGGGACAAACACCGCGCCGCCATAGCCCTGGGCTGCCTCGGGCAGTCCACCAACACTCGTCACCACCACCGGTATCCCAGCGGACATCGTTACGTGCAGAGGGCCACTGGCGGACGACCGGCGATAGGGAAGCGCAACGACGTCGGCCCCCGTCAAGTACCCGTTGAGCTCCTCGTCGGTGACGTAACGGTTGACGAACGTGATCCGCTCACGGTACCTGCTGCTCTCGATCAGAGAGCTGGGAAGATCCCAGCCCTCCCATGTCTCACCGACGACCGTCAGCCAGTAACGCTCGATGTTCTCAGGCTCGAGGCTGTTGAAGGCCTCGACAAGATCCTCAAGTCCTTTGTAGGGCCGGATCGTGCCGAAGAACAGTACGTTGATGACGCCGGCAGGAGCCGAGCGTGCCTCGGAGCCAAGCATGTGGTGGTCAAACGGTCCGTGTGGGATCACAACAACCGGTCGGCCACCCATGCCAAAGGTTCGCGAGACCGCCTGCACGTCACTCTCGGAATGCACCACCGCGGCAGACGCCAAGCCGGTGAACATTCGCGAGAACATACGTACATATGTCGCAGCACCCGCAACCTTGGTTTCGCCGGTGTCCTGGGTTTCGTGGAACTCGACTATCACCGTCGCGCCTGAGATCCGGGCCACAAGCGCCAGCACCATGTAGAGGTGCAGGACGGCACCCGTCCACCACTGAAAGACAACGTAGTTGGCTCTGAATCGTGCCAGCAGACTGACGGCGCGCAACAGGCCAAGGCCATGCCAGTCGACGCCGTCAAGGACCGGCATGGCCGCAGGAAACTCAAGCTCGGTGATGCGCGCCCCGACGCGCTCGCGACCGGGGTAGAAGCGTCGCGGGATGATCTGGCGCATGAGCACGACCGCGATATCACACCGCTCACTGAGCGCCAGCGCCAGCTTGTATGTGTAATAGCTGATACCGCTGATGAAGCGCGTGCCAGAACCGACGACGACGGTTCGCGGGATGGGGTCCGATGACTCCGCACCTGCGTCTTCCGCGCGAGCGCTCACTTCGAGTACTGGTAGTAGTAGCCCTGCGCGGTGTAGCTGGTACCGACGGGCTGCCACAGCCGCACGTACCGAACGCGCAGTTGGTCAGGAGTCGCCATGGTCAGCGCGCGCCTCGACACGGTGTTCACGATCGCGAGGTACATCGGCGAAGCGGTGACGCCTGTGTGCTCCACGCCCACCTTGACGCCGTCGTAATACCAGGCGATGTAGTGCGGTGCCCAGTTGACAGCGATCGTGTGCCAACCAGGAGCTATATGCCGGTCGCAGCCGAACAGGCCGCGGATGGCGTGGGCGCGGCTGTGAATCGAGTGGCACGGGTAACCAAAAATGGTCTCGAACAGGTCATCCTCACCGTCCTCAGGCCAGTTCTGTCCAAGCGTCATTATGGAGACCCAGTTGGCAATCTTCCCATGGATTGCCGGAAAGTCAGCTCGCACCTGAAGGAGCCCGTACCGGTACTGGAACCCCCCGGAGGCGCGGCCGTCGTACGGATTCGAGCTGATGATCGATGAGCTGTACGGCTCGCGTGCTCCCAGACACCGGAGCGGGTCCTTGGCTACGGCGAGGTGCACGGTCCCGTCACCCGGAAAGGTAACGTTGTTCGAGTCATAGCAGGCGGGCTCGTTCTTGTTCACATGCGGCGTCACCCCGGAGCCGAACCAGCCTGGACGCCAGATCGAGGTATCGAGCGAGCTCCGCTTGAACGTGGAGTTGAAGACGAGCTTCCAGCCCGCGGTGATCTGACTGGGTGTCGGGCTGGGCTTGTGGTGCTTGTGCCGGTTCGACTTGCCACTGTCCGAGTTACTCAACAACTGCAGGCCCAAGGTGATCGCGACAACTGCGATGCCGGCAAGGCCCCACAGCATCAGCTTGCTTCTGCCTTGCTCTCTCATAAACCCCCCCCGAACTTGCGATTCTAGTGGGCCGAGGGGACGTCGTCGGTAGCGATTGCATGAACATGTGACACGCCTTCGAGCTAGGACGAGACCGCACGCCGGCCTGCGATGGCATCTCCGCGGGCGGCATGGGCGCCGTGCCAGACCGCTGCCGCTTCCCACCAGCGCAGCACCAGCAGACCGTGTGCGAGCCGCGGCAGGCGCGCGTCTTGCGGTGCCCAGAACACCCACTGAGTGAGCAGCGTCGGGAGCGAGATGCTCACGTCCGGCAGGATCGTCTGCAAAGCGTACCCCTCGACGTAGCCGCGCCGGTGCAAGCGTCTGAAGCCCTGAGTCGTGCGGTGCCCAGCCGGGACATCGAGCTTCGGGTCATACGCGATTGTCCAGGACGGATCGGTTGCATGGGCGCGCAGCACCCACTCCTTGTCCTCACAGGCGGCGAGCTGCTCGTCGAAGGGAACGCGCTCCCAGACCGAGCGCCTGAGCGAGGAGCTGTGGTTGGAGAAGCCCCACCACAGCAGCTGGGGGATGGGCCAGCGATTGACGAAGATCGGGCCGTCGAGCGCGTGCCCAAAGGCATCGCACGTGACGCCGTTGGTGGCGACAACTCGAGCGTCCCCGTGGAGCTCCAGCACCCGTGCCAGGTGGCCGTCGTACTGAAGCTCGCAGTGGGAGCTGAGAGGATGCACGATCTCCCCACTTGCTGCCTCGAACCCGCGGTTCAGAGCGCGGCCGAAGGTGAACTCGGATTGAGGCATCGTGATCACACGATCGACGCGAGGTGAGGCAAGTGCCAACGTGGCATCGGTCGAGCCGCTGTCGACGAGCACGATCTCCGCGGCAACGCTCTGCTCACGCACGCTGGTGATCGTGCGCTCGATGGTCGCCTCGCTGTTGAAGGAGCGGATCAAGACCGAGATTGCGTCCACGGAGCCCTATCCGATCCTGATCCGGTAGATCTTCGTACTCGAGTTCTCGAAGATCAGTCGGGCATTCAAGAACCCCTGTTCCAGGCGTCGGGCCAGGGTGTTGTAACCGAGTGGGGCTCCGTCGTACAGCGTCCCGCGTTCCATGCTGTTGCTCGTAACGATGTATGCCACCGACCGGTTCATCCGCGTCAGCCAGCGCTTGACCTGGGCACTGTCAGCCTCGTTCATCCAGGCCGCACCCAGGGTTGGGTCGGCAGGCATGATCTTTGCGGTGTACTGACCGTAGTCGGCTGATTCGTCGACCGGGAAATCACCGTCCGGCAGCACCACCAGCGAGTGGCGGGGCATGTGCGCGTAGAGCCATTGACTGGCCGCCACGTCCGCCGGGGTGAACCCGTACACATACGCGCGGCCAAACAGACCCTGAACTCCCGCCGTGAGCACCAGCGCCAGGCCGAGGACCAGCGCCGGGCGCATCGCCCAGGCGAACGACTCGACCACGACGTCTGCGATCAGAAATGCTGACCATGGAGCCGAGAAGATGAACGCGCGATAGATCGCCTCTCCGCCATAGCTGCTGGCCAGCGCGATCAGAATCGGCGAGAAGGCGAGCAGGCCCGGAATCAGATACCGAGACGGATGCCGCAGCCGCGGAATCACGAGCACGATCGCGCCAAGCCACATCCCGTAAAAGGCCAGAGTCGAGGCTCGCTCGGTCCAGATCGCGGCACTCGATTGCTGGAAGTTGCCGGCGCTCACGCCAGAGGCGTTTGCGATCGGATCTCCTCCGAAATCACCGATGTACTCGGACTCGATCAGATGCCAGTGCAGTGCGAGGTAGCCGCCGGTGATCAGCACCAGAACCAACAGGATCCAGCGCGGGCGCACGTACCCGAAGACGACCAACGCACCGACTCCCAGCAGTCCGATGTAGGGGGTCAGCTGGTGGCCCGTCGCGATCGCCACATACAACAGCGAAATCAACAGGATGGCCGCGAGGCGAACACGTGGTGTTACTGAGGACCTGGCGACGGGCTGATCATTGGAGCGAACGGAGGCCGCCGGCGAGCCGCCTGCGGCGACCGCTTCAGCAGCCTTTGGCCCGAGCGTGCGCAGCCAACGTGGCCTGGGCGTGCGCAGCCAACGTGGCCTGGGCGTGCGCAGCCAACGTGGCCTGGGCGTGCGCAGCCAACGTGGCCCGGGGCCGCGCAGCCAGCGCAACATCATCCAGGCAACACCGAGCCAAAGCAGATAAGCGAACGCCTGCGGCGACAGGTAGTCCTGGCCGATCCACGCGACGAAGCCGACATACAACGCGAGCGCCAGCCAGACCGTCCGGTCGTTGTCAGTCATCAGTCGCAACAGCGCGAAGACCATCAATGCGTTAGCGAGCTCGAAGAAGAGCGGCCCCCAGGCTGCAAACGTAATGGCGTTCACGTGCGCAAGCGAGGCGATCCCGGCGACGCCGGCGAAGAAGGTCGGCCACTCGTTGTAAATGTCCCAGGCGTTCACGGCCTGGCCGTAACGCTGGAACTCCGAGATCACCCCGACGTGCTTGTAGACCCAGGCGTATTCAGGAGCACGGAAGACGATCGGGACCGCCGCGTAGACCATCACCAGGAACACCACGAGCGCCGCGAAGAGCACCGCGTTGCGCGGCCTGGCGCGCACCAACTCCCCGGCGATCGCCATGAAGACGAGCGCGAAGCCGATCGGGATCCAGTGGCTGGGACCGAGCAGCAGTCCAGCCATTGGCATGTTTTGAGGCGTCGCCGTCGAGATACCGGCAACCCATGCGGCCAGGCCGGCAGCGAGCAGAATCGGAGTGAGCAGCTGCTCCAGCGCGTTGCGTTTCTTAGTCGCCTCGGATCGACCGTTCGGCTGCGGCTCGGGTTTGCCCGACACGAGCAGGCGCGCGATCTGGGTCACGACTTCGCCGGGACTGCGAGTCGCAGCGTGCAGGAGATCACACTGGCCAGGGCGAGCGCCCCGAACGCTGCTCGCGGGTGCCAGCTCGAGACCCAGATCATGAGGGCGGCGACAAGCGCGAAGACGGCAATGCTGATAACCAGAACCAGACCAGCTTGGGCCGCCGGCTCACCGGCATCGAGCCAGCACATGACGGCGGCACCGCTCGCTACGCAGGCGAGCAGAAGCGCGCCAACCAGCTTCAACCAATCTGGCGGAGCCGCCGCCACGAGCGCTTCTCCGAGCGCGGCGCTGCCGACGCCTGCCACGGCGGTGACTCGTGTCCGGGCGTTCACCCGCTACCCACTGACGGGCGGCGCGGACGCAGGGCTTGGGCGCCAACGCCGCTGCATCCAGGTACCACGCAGGTACGCCAACGGACCCCTGAGCATCCCGTTACGGCCCAGCCGGTTGAGCCTGGCGTGATACGGATCGTCATCGATCGGCAGGCTCGGCTCGGCGTCTGGGCTCGACCTGCGTCCCAGTCGCAGCCGCATCCAGGCCGGCACGACCGATGCGAGGCCAAGGAAATGCACCGGCTTACGCAACAGCAGCGCGGTGAGCATCGCCGTCATGCCGACTCCGTAGCCGTAGGTCTGCCGCTCGAGTGCTTCGACGGAGTCTCTGTGCTTGTGCCACACAATTGCGGCCGGCTGATATACGAGCGCCTGACCCTTCATCAGAAGCCCAATGAACGCGACCGTCTCCTCTCCCGCACTCGCCGGCGTGCCGGCTCCGAGCGCGAGGTCGAACCCTCCGATGTCGCGGATGGCGCTGGCACGCATCGCCATATTGGCGCCGATCCCGAGCTCGTCGGTCTTGTAGATCGAATACACCAGCTCAGCGCCGGTGTTGAGGTCGGTACGCCTGAGCCCAAACCCGTGGGTCCGCTCGAAGCGCAGCGGTGAGTACTCCCGCTCCAGGAGCACGCCGTAATAGCGCTCGAACCAGATCTGCGCGTCGCTCTCCAGCTCGAAAGGAAACACTGAGCCGGTGACGATCGCGGTGCGAGGATCCTCGACGAACGGAACGACGATCGCGTTTAGCCAGTCGCGGTCAACCTCAACATCGTCATCGGTGTAGGCGATGATCTCGCCAGTCGCTGCCGCCAGCCCGGCGTTGCGGGCAGCGGAGAGACCTGGCCGATGTTCGCGCACCACACGCACACCCGAAAGCTCGACCGGAGGGTGATCGCCGGGGCGGTTGTCCACGATGATCACCTCGAAGTCTGGATAGTCAAGCTGCGCGAGGCTCTCGACCGAAGCCTGCAACTGGGCGACGCGAGCCATCGCGGTGGGCACGATCACGCTTACCCGCGGCTGCTCGCTGGGTCGGGGGCGCGATCGCGGTCGCGATGCGAAGGCGGCAGCCGCACCCTGCAGGCGCTCCGCGGATACCTTGCTGTCGACAGCATCAAGCATGAGGTTCCCGAGCGGTGTCCCATCGTGCCTCACGAGAACCCATGCCGCACGATACGAGGACCCGTCCGGTCTCGCACAGTCCACGTCTGGAACCGCGTCGTTGAGGTCGATCTGGACGACCCGCACGGGCGCACGTTTGACCCCGCCGACAGCGGACGGTGCCGTCGCAGGCGGGTCCTGATCGGCGTCAACTAGCATGATCCGAGGATAATGGCTGACCCACCCGAACGACACCTGCGAGCGTTGTTCGGTCGTGACATGCTGTACGCGGCGCTCTTCGTGGGGCAGCTGGCGATCGTCACGGTAAGCACCCCGATCCTGACCCGCCTCTTGCCGCAGAGCCAGTTCGGCCTGGTCGCGATCTGCATGACGGTGTTGCAGCTGCTGGTCGTATTGACGACCTGGCGCATGGACCTCGGAGTCCAGCGGATCTTTGCCGAGAACGGTGACGTCATGGCCCGGAAGATGCTGAGCGCGGGTATGGCGCTGGCCGGCGGGCTGTTCGTGATCGAGTTCGCCAGCGGCTACTGGTGGGCACCCGCGCTGAAGCTCGGGAGCTTCGAGGGTGCGATCTCCACAACCGTCGTGTGGACACTGTTGACAGCTGCCACAGCCCCCTGCCTGGCGCTGCTGCGCAGCCGGGACAAGCTCTGGCAATACGGGGTTGTCGCGCTCATTCAGACGACGCTGGCGGAAGCGTTCAGTGTGGTGCTGGTCATCGTGGTCAGCCGGTCGGCACATGACTACGTGCTGGGCCAGACGATCGCACAGGCGGTCGCGCTTACGGCCGCCCTGATCTTCACGCGACCGATGCTGCCACGTCGCGCAGACCTCGCGTTGATCGCGCCCGCGCTTGCCTACGCCAGCACGAGACTGCCGGCCGCGCTTGTCGACTTGGTGGACGGAAGCGCTGACCGGTTGATTGTCAACGCCGATTTGGGACATCACCAGCTCTCGCGGTACGCCATCGCTGGGAATATCGGTGGGTTCGTGCTGATGGTGCTCTACGGCATCAGTCAGAGCTGGATGCCACGCGCGATGTCAATTCAGGACCCGGCTGAGCTGCGACACATCGTTTCCCAAGCCCGAGACAGGTTGACGTTGCTGGCACTGCCGGTGGTACTTGCCCTGACCGCCGCAGCGCCGATCCTGCTGCGGATCTGGGCTCCCCCCAGCTACGCCCCGGATGGCCTGCAGGTGATCGTGGCGCTGACGGCGTTTATGGTTTTCCCGGCGATCGGTGATGTCGCCATGTGGCAGCTGTTCGCCGGTGCCGGAAAGTCCAAAGCGTTGCCGATCGTCGCGGTTGGCACCGCGTCGCTCAACATCGCGCTCAACTTTGCACTGGTCCCGGTCATTGGTCTGGCCGGCTCGGTGACGGCGACGATCGCAGCAACTTCCGCAGAATACGTGTGGCTGCGCCGGAGGCTGCCCTCCGACCGCAAGCCGAGCCGCCCGCCGGTGCGGCTTGTCGTCCAGACGCTCGCCGTATGTGCTCTGGGGCTCGGGCTTTGCCTATTGCCGACCTCACTGCCGTTCCTCGGGGTGCGGGTGCTCGTGGCTGCCGCTTCCGGCGTGGTGGCACTCGTGGTCTTCGCAAGCTTTTCTGACCGCAACTTGAGTTGGCTGCCCAGCTGGCTCCAGCCGCGTGTTGCTCGTCGAGCCGAGCGGGTGAGCTGAGGGCGCCCTCGCCGTCGTGGAGGTTCCGTAGACTGCTCCGCGATCACTGGGATGGCAGCATCGCGGCTGGTCGCCGAACGACAACGAGATCTTCCCGGGAAGGCCAGTATCGAAATGAGTGCATCCACCGAGTCGCTGGCCGGAATCGCCGCACGCATCGGCGCCGAGGTCTCCGGACCCGCGGCCGACGACGTCGATGTCAATGCGCGTTTTCCTCACGAGTCAGTTGAGGCGTTTCGCGAACACGGCCTGCTTTCGGCAATGGTTCCGCGCGAGTTCGGGGGTCTCGGCGCCGAGCCGTCGGCGGTTGCTGCGGCGGTCCGAGCGGTCGCGGCGCACTGCTGCTCCAGCGCGCTGGTGCTGGCGATGCACAGCATGGAGATCTCGAACCTGTCGCGGCACGGCACGACCGAGCCGCTGCGCGAGTTGCAACGGGAGGTCGTGACCGACCAGCCGCTGTTTGCCAACGCCAACAGCGAGATCGGCACCGGGGGCGACGTGAGTCAGAGCATCTGCGCCCTCGAACGAGCCGATGGGCGGCTCACCCTCACCAAGGAAGCGCTCGCCATCTCCTACGGCGAGTACGCGGACATCGTCGTTGCCACCGCGCGGCGGACGCCTGAGAGCGAGCCGGGCGATCAGATCCAGGCGATCATGCGGCGCCCTGAGCTGGAGCCACGGTCCGACTGGGACGCACTGGGGCTGCGCGGCACGTGCAGCCGCGCGTTCCTGCTGAAGGCCGAGGTCGACGAGGATCTGATCTACCCCGTGCCGTTCTCGATGATCGGGAGCGCCGGTGGCTTGCAGGCACAGCTGTTGTTTCTGAGCTCGGTGTGGGTTGGGATCGCTGACGCGGCGGCTGGCAAGGCCCACACGTACGTGCGAGCGGCGGCCCGCAAGAACCCGAGCGTGACGCCACCGTCGGCGCTCCGCCTGTCCGAGCTGTCGTTGGCACTGAATCAGTCGCGGGCGCTGTGGGAGACGGTCGGGAAAGCGGTCGACGAGGCGGACGCCGAGACGATCGACAGTCCGGCCCTGCTGTCGTCGCTGCGCAGCCTAAAGATCTCGACCTCGAGGCTCGGCGTCGACGCGGCCCGCGGAGCGCTCGAGATCTGCGGCATCGGCGGCTACCAGCGCGGCACCAAGGACAGCGTGGAGCGGCTCCTGAGGGACGCACACGGCGGCCTCGTGATGGTGAGCAACGATCGCTACCTGTGGGTGAACGCGGACATCCTCCGGGCACGGTCCCAGATGTGAGCAGCGCTCGAGCCCCCGAGCGCACGCAACGAACGCTGGCGTTCGTTCACCATCCCGAGTCGTTTCCGGCGTTGCAGGTTGCGGAAGCGGCGCGGGGCCTCTGCTCGCTTGTCTGGGTCGTCGACACCGAGTCGGACGACAGCCTCACCACCGCCAGGCTGCTGCCGCGGCTCGGCCAGGTTGTCGACGTCGCAGGAATGGACGCCGAACAGGCGGCCGCGCTGGTGTCCGCTTTCGGACCTGACGGCATCCTCACGCTGAAGGACAGCCGTGTTCGGTTCACCGCGGATCTCGCGGCTAGGCTCGGCCTCAGGTTCCACTCGCGGGAGACCGCTGCGCGGCTCGCGGACAAGCACGCACAGCGCCTTGCGTTCCGGGAGGCCGGCGTCGCGGTACCGGGCTTTGAGACGGTCCCGGTCGCCGATGACGCTGAAGGCTGGCGAGAGCTGGCGTCGAGAATCAGCTTCCCGGCCGTGCTGAAGCCACGCCGGGAAAGCGAGGGGAGCCGCGACACCGTGCGCGTCGACTCGCTCGACGAGGCGCGGCAGGCGGCCACAGCGGGAACGGGCGAGGAGCTCGTCCTGGAGGAGTACCTGCAAGACCGGGCAGGCGGGGTCAGGCCGTGCTTCGCGGACTACGTCTCCGTCGAAAGCACGGCGAGCAACGGCGAGATCAGCCACGTCGCTGTCAACGGTCGCTTCCCCCCCGCTGAGCCGTTCCGGGAAACAGGGTTCTTCATCGATGCTGAACTCTCAGCAGCCGACCGGCAGGCAGCGCTCGACACCGCGACCGCGGCACTCGAGGCGATCGGCTTCGAGACCGGGTGCGCTCACACCGAGATCAAGTTCACGCCCGCCGGTGCCCGGGTGATCGAGATCAACGGCCGCATCGGCGGAGGCGTGCCTGAGATGCTCGCCGACATCACCGATCTCGCACTGCTGCAGGACAGCCTGCGGATCGCCCTCGGGGAGACCGTCCGTTATGAGCGGCCGGTCGTGCCGGAACTCGTTGGATTCCTCTTCTACGTCCATGCGCCGCGCTCGATGCACCTCGTCACCGCGGTTGAGGGCTTGGACCAGCTCAAGGATGACCCGAACGTGACTGAGGTCATCCTGAACCGCATGCCAGGCCAGGCCGTCGACTGGCGCGAGGGAAATCATGGCCACGTGTTCTCCGTCCGCGGAACGGTCGCGGACCATGACGCGCTCGAAACGATGGACGGCCGCGTTCACTCGGAGGTAAGGATCACAGGCGAGTGACCAAGCGCGCCGCTCCCGGTCCCGGCGCGAGGTATCACACGCAGCTGGCGGGACGAGTCAGGGTTTCACGGCTTGGCGCTTGCCCGACAGCGAGCCGATCGCGCGAACGAGAGTCTGGGCAAAGTCGCTGGGCCACTCATGCTGACCGCCCACGATGGTGTCGAGCGTCACCGTCGCGCCATTGCGGCAGCCCACGAAGCTGGTGAGTGCGACGTCACCGGACTGCGACTGCTGCGCCGTTGCCGCGCAATGGTCGAGCGACGCCCAGCGCTTCACCGAGTCAGGCGCGGACAGCACGGTGGTTCCCCCGCCGACACCATCGAAATGACCGCCGCCGTAGGGGATCGTGGCGTCGGCCGTGCCGTGTATCTCGTAGACAGAGATCGGCTGGCCCGGGCGACAGCCGCTCGAGACCGAAACCGGTAGCTGCCCCTCGACCGGCGCAATCAGTGTCAGGTAGGGGGCAATTCGGCACCCCAGCAGTTCTGTGAGCAACGCCCCGTTGGACAACCCCGTCGCAATCACGCGACGAAGATCGACGCTGTAGCCGAGCTCGATCCTGCGCAGCACCAAGGCGGTGAACGCGACATCATTGATACCGGCCTGATGGGCTGGAGTGTTTCCGGCTCCCTCGTTCCACGAGTCGTCGTAGCCCTGCAGGAACACGAGGATCATGTTGTGCTGCTGCTCATCGACACTGAGCAGACCGGTCTCCGCCGGTTGGGTCGCCGCCGTGGCGTTCACGCCGTGATAGACGAGCACAAGCGGAAGGCGGTGCTTGGCCGAGTCGCCGGGTGGCACGTACAGGAGGTACGACCGCAGATGACCGCCCGATCTGACGCTGCACGTGCTTGAGTCCGCGCGTTCCAGCCGACACAGATGCGGTGGAACGAGCTGAGGTGTGTGGGTGTGTCGAGCGCGCGGTTGAACCCAACGACTCCGCGCGGCCTGCCAACACGCCGCATCCCACCAGCCAGCATCCGACAAGCGCTGCAAGGGTCGTCCTGTAGACGCGGATCCGCTCCATCAATCCAACCCGAGCCGCGTGCGCACGTCAGTCGGCCACCCCGCCGGGTCGGTGCCGTGCGTACGCAGCAGAGCCAGGACGATCCGGTCCTGGCCGAAGGCCGCGCAGGCGGTATGCGCAACGGAGCCGTCGGCGAGCCGGAGGTTCCAGACCTCACCGAAATGATCGAGGTGGCAATTGAAAGACGCGCAGGCGGTTGGTTCCGGGCCCGCGATCTGCACCAGCAGCTCCCACTTCAGATCCTCCGCGCTCTGGTTGGCGGCGAGCAGTCGGCCAATGCGGCCGAAGAATGGATCGTTCGCGTTCTCGAGTTGGCCGTGCAGACCGATCTCGCGGAACAGCGCGACGCCGCGCTCCGCCCACTCGGAGCGCCACTCCGCGACGGCCTCAGGCTCGCCGACCCGCACGATCTCATGCATGCGGAAGATCTGGCGCCTGGCCGGATCCAGCGACGGCTCGTGGCGAAACACCCAGGAGCCGCCGATGTCGATGACCTCGCCTCCGGGACTCAGGGGTCCCCTCTGGGCGATCGCGGGGTACACGGGGTAGCACGCGGCGGGGAGCATCATCAGATCCGTCTGCGCCTGGAATTCGCTCCAGTCCTCATGTGCGGCGGCGCGCTCACTCTGGATCATCGCGTCCGCCTCCGAGCCGTCGAAGCCAAAGATGCTGCCCGCCAGGTGTGGGAAGTTGCCGACGTAACCGTTGGTCTCGAGGTCCCGCCGCGGAATGATCGGCGGAAAGCTGAGCCGCGAGGCGCCGTACACGCCCGCCAGTTCACTGACCACGGCGCTGAGCCTATCCCTGACCTGCTCGAAGGCTGCGCCATGGCCGTAGACGCCGCGAACCCCAGATTCGATCAAGAGCCCAGCCGCGACGAGCTCCTGCAGGAACTCCAGCTGATCGGTCGTAGACGCGCGTACTTCATTCGACACCGGGTCGTACCTCCTTCGCGAGCATCGCAGGGCTCGCGGCTGCACAGGGCGTTGGGTTAGTAACCATCAGTCTGGCCGTAGGTCCAGTTAAGCAAGTGCTGCCCCTCATTTCGGGTTAAGCAAGTGCTACGGCGGATCTCGCCAGTCACACGATCATGGGCGCGACGAATCTGCGCCGTGCCGCGCCGGACGCTCCAAGACGTCCGTCAGTTCAGCAGTGAGGCGCAACTCTCGTAGCAACAGGCAAACACGATCAAAGAGGAGCTCCTGGAGCCAGAGCGGGCGCACCATGTGGTCCCGGCTCGGGAGCATGGTGACGTCAAGGTTCCGGCACTGCTGCAGCCTCGCCGCCACTCTGGGCTGTGCAAGAAAGCGCAGGATCACCTCCTCCTCGGTGAACATCAGGAAGAGCCGCGCACCCGTGTCACCCAGTTCGTCCAGGGCTTTGGCGATCTTTGCGATCTCTCGACCGTAGGCCATCCGCCACAGGACATCGAAGCCGACCAGTCGGGTTCTTGCGCCGTATTCCATGACGTAGCGGATGTGAACCAGGCGGTCGACGATCTTGCGAATCGGAGGGGGCAGCCTTAGACGAACCTGGTCGTTGACCACAACCTCTTGCCCGATTACCCAACGGGCCCACCGGCGCTGCTGCTCCCTCTGGAGCCGACCCCACTTGAACGCGGAGACATTGACTGTGATCGAGCCGATCACGCGCGTATCCGCCAGCACGGCGCGAGTCGCCAGATAGCCGCCTATACAGATCCCACTTGTAACAAAGCGGTTTGCGACGCCCAGCTGCTCGAGATGATCGTAGATCGCGCTCAGCGCGGCAAATGAACCTGCATCAGACTCGGCAGTGCGCTCGATGGTCCTGGCCGCCTTGCCGTCCGAATCGCCAAATCCCGGCAGGTCGAACCGAGCCGTCGGCACGCCGATTGCAGCCGCTCGCCTGGCGATCTCCACAAAAATGCGGTTGGGGCCTGTGTGCCGCAGAGCCGCCGTGTTGAGTGTGACCAGGCAGTACGGCGCACGCGCACCGTCGGCGGGTTCACTGATGATCCCGACGAGCCGGCCGGCCGGGGTGGGCAGCTCGACTATGCGTTCACGGATGGCGGCGCCGTCGCACTCGAACTCCACCGAATCGAGCACAGCTGGGATCTCCGTCGCTGGCGCGTGACTGAGGCAGCCGAAGTCGCTGGCAGATGCGTCGAGCAGCCACTCGATGGACGCCGAAATCGTCTTTGTCGGCGTCAGAGCCAGCTCCGGACTGGTCATGAGACAGTGGTAGTCGTCGGCCTCGAGCACGGTGATCGCAGCACCTGACTCCTCCAGATGCCGTCTCAGCTTTTCGTCGACTCCGTGGTCATCACGGCCGACCAACAGCACGCGGCGCAGTCGGGCTTGCGGGAGCTCGATCTCGGTGAGGTCGATCGCACTGAGTGCGTCCGCCGTCTCACGGCTCATCGCGTGACCGCCAATCCCTGTGGCACCGTCGGCGCGCACCTCCGTGTCACCGATCTCTCCGGCGACGACGGCGGCATAAGCACGCAGCTCTCGCATGTATGCGCGCCCGCCGGCCCGCACTCCCCACAGAACCAGGTCGTCGATCGCAGCGTCCTGCGCCGCCGCCTGACAGGCGATCAACCCGCCAAGCCCGATTCCCACCACGACGAGCCGCTCACAGCCGGACATCTGCCGTAACCAATTTGCCGCGGAGCCCGTTGCATCAAGCCACGAGCGGAGACGGCCTGGGCTGAGGGGCGAGCCAACGCTGTCCTCGGTTCCGGGGAAGTCGATCCGGCCAGCTGTGACACCAGCTGCTGCCAGTGCCGTGGCCCAATCTCGACGCTGGCGATACGAGGAGTCGTTATCCCATCCGAACGCCGGCAGGATCAGTGCCGCCACACGTGCTCTCTCACCCGGAGGCGGTGTATGCAGCACGCCGTAGATCGGTTCCGGCCCGGTAGTCAGCCAAAACGGCTTGCCGGTTATGGCCCCATTATCGTCCGCGCCAGAACGCAGCGTGGGCGTCATGTCCACCGCGTCTTCCCCCGTTGCTCCTCACCGGCCCATCGTGGGCTGTTCGTTAATATAATAACCAGCTTAACGACCGGTCGGCCTGGATGGGTAGGGCGGTCGCTACCGTCACAGGACGGTGCTCTGCAGCTAGAGTGAGCAACCCGAATCGGCCTCCCGGCGGGGGCAGACCAGCCGCGAGGAGAGTTAGCTTGGTCATGGACGAGAAGATCAGGGAGATCATCGGTAAGCACGCGCGCGTGGCTACGCCTGCGGACGCGTTGGATGGGGACACCGATCTCTACGCGGCGGGAATGACCTCACAGGCAAGCGTGAACCTCATGCTCGCGCTCGAGGATGCGTTCGACGTTGAATTCCCCGACCGCATGTTGACGCGGGCCGTGTTTTCGAGCATCGCCTCGATTCACTCAGCGCTTACCGAGCTCCAGGGTTCTACGGCCGCCTGATCGCCGGCGCTCGTGTTGTGACTCCGGGCACTAGGCGAGCGCAGCCGTGTACTGAGGGGCCGGCGCGAACATGTGCCGCTCCTGCTGAGCTGCGCCCTCGACAACGGTTATGGGCAGCACAGGCGTGGCGGCGTCACCGAGCTCAGCGTACCGCGGCATCCAGGCGTCGCTGGACTCCGGCAGCCGCGAGAAACGCTCGGCCATGATCGTCTTCAGTACGCGCCGGCCGTCACGCCAGGCATTCAGGTTGCTGAAACCGTGGATCCGCTCCTGCTCGTAGCTCGGAACCTCGACGACGTTGAAGCCCGCCTTGGCCGCGCGCACGTTCAGGAGGGTTTCGACCTCGAAGCCGTCACAGGTGACGTGCAGTTGCGGAAGGACGCGGCGCCAGAAGGCGCTGTAGCCATAGCAGAGGTCGGTGTAATTGGTGCCGAACATCAGGTTCACGCTGGCACCGAGCAGCCGGTTGCCCAGGCTCCGCACGCCGGTGATGTCAGCGCTGCCTCCGCCTTCGAGGTAGCGCGAGCCCTTCACGAAGTCGGCTCCCTTGATCAGGGGTGCGATGAAGCTCGGGATCTCTCCGGGATCGGTCGAGCCATCGGCGTCGATCATCACGATGATGTCACCGCGTGCGGCAGCAAACCCACATGCCAGCGCGTTTCCCTTGCCGCGCCGATCCTGAAGAACGATGCGCGCGTCAGGACGGAGACGCTGCGTCACCTCCAGCGTCTGATCCGTTGAGTGACCGTCGACGACGATCACCTCGTTCACACCGTTGGGCAGCTGGCCAAAGACGTGCGGCAGGTTCTCGGCCTCGTTCAGCGTGGGGATCACCGCCGTCACGGTCGGCCTCGTTCGGTAGTCGCGGCGCTCCCGCTTCCTGCGGTTGCGAACTGCGTGTTCCCCGCCGCTAACGGCGTGCTCACCGCCGTTGGCGTAGCGGTAACGCTCGCGCGGCCTCGGCCGCGTCTCACCCCTGGTATCCATCCTTGACCCCGAACTTTCAGTCTCGTCTATTGCTTGCCCAACCCAACACGGCCGTCGAACTCCCGGCCGTCGGACTCATGCCCAAACACGCACCTGTGCCCCCAAGCACATCGCGTCGCAGGTACTGCCCTTAGCACCGCACCCAACTGCCGTGCTGCCGGCGTCGTACTGCCAGCATGAGCCTTCCTAACGCCCCCCCGTGGGGATCGCGGCATAAGCGTACATGACGTCCAGGCGGTTCGCGCCCGTTCGGGTCGGTTTGCATCTCTTCGTAACCAGACGTTTACGCACAGCGAATCCGATGCGCGTCAGGGGCACGCCTGGCGGCTGCTACGAGGCCGCCACAGCCGCGCGGACGGCACGAGCGAAGTCATCGACGTCGGCTTCGGTGGTGTCCCACGAGCACATCCAGCGAACCTCGCCGGTGACGTCGTCCCACTCGTAGAAGTCGAACTCCCGCTGGAGGCGCTCGCGAGCAGCGGCCGGCAGCAGCGCGAACACGGCGTTGGCTGCCGGTGCCCGTGTCACGGTCACCCCCCTGACGCCCGACACCGCATCACAGAGGCGGCGCGCCATGGCGTTGGCGTGAGTCGCGTTCGCGAGCCAGAGATCGTCGTCGAGCAGGGCATCGAACTGGGCGGCGATGTAGCGCATCTTCGACGCCAGCTGCAACGTCTGCTTGCGCAGGTGCAGCATTCCCGGCACCAACGCCTGGTCGAACACCACGACCGCCTCTCCGAGCATCAGCCCGTTCTTGGTGCCGCCGAAGGAGAGCAGGTCGACGCCGCAGGCGGACACGAGCTCGTGCAGCGAAACGCCGAGCCCGGCAGCCGCGTTGGCAAAGCGCGCACCGTCAACATGCACGCGCAAGCCGCCCGTGTGGGCCAACTCCGCCAGAGCGCGCAGCTCGTCAAGCGGATAGATCGTCCCGAGCTCCGTCGACTGCGTGAGAGAAAGCAATCCAGGCTTGACGGCATGCTCGTCGTTGGGCCGCTCGACGAGTCGGCGGACACCGTCGAACGTCATCATTCCGTCCTCGGTCTCGGCCACCAGCAGCTTGACGCCGGCGACCGCCTCGGGCGCGCCGACCTCGTCGGTCTGCAGGTGTGCATTGGCGGACACGATCGCCGCCTCCCACGGTTTCAGCGCTGCGCGCAGCGAGAGCACGTTCGCGCCGGAGCCGTTGAACACGAAGAACACGGCAGCATCCGGCGCTCCGAGCGCTGCGGCCAGGCGACGCTCCACCTCGTGCGTGTAGGGGTCATGCCCGTAGCCGAAGGCGTGACCGGCGTTGGCTGCGGTGATCGACTCGAGCACCCGCGGATGCACGGTCGCAGCATTGTCCGACGCGAACCCGCGCCGCGCACCTACGGTGGTCACGCCGGAGCGAGCGCGCCCTGCAGGGCGGTGTAGAAGATCGACAGTGGGAACTCGTCGGGCAGCACCTCGTCGCAGTACGGGCGGGGATCGGGCACCTCGGCGAACTCGCGCGCGCCCGCGACCCACTTCGAACCGGAGGCCGGTGGGACGAAGCGCGCGACCAGATCATGCGCCGCCGACCAGTGCTGCAGCTTGGTGCGGTCGATTCCGGCGCGGTAGAGCGCAAAGACCTCATCACGCAGCGCGAGCACGCCGTCGGCGACGCGACCCCAATCGAACGTCAGGCGGTTATCGGTCCAATGCAGGTACCCGCCGGCATGCAGGTACGCGAACAGCAACTGCCCGCCGAGGCCGTCGTAGTTGCGCACACGCGGCCCGGTGATCGGGAAGCGCAGCAACCGGTCAAACAGGATCGCGTACTGAACGTTGCGGGCAAACGCGAGACCCTCCCGCTCGAGCTCGACCGCCTCACCGAAGGCGGTCAGATCGCAGCGCAGCTCCTCCAGCGAGTACATCCAGTACGGAGCGCGCTGGCGCACCATGAACGGGTCAAACGGCAGATCCCCATGGCTATGCGCGCGATCGTGGATCAGATCCCAGAGGACGTAGGCCTGCTTCGCAGATCTCAGGATCGGCCAGCAACCGCGCCGCGTCCGGGGGAAGATTGATCTGCAGCAGATCAGCCGCACTGCTCGCCACCCGGCGCAACCGCGCCGATTCGCGATCACAGAAGATCGCGCCGAAGTTGTTGGGCTGACGTTCCGTCACCGCCACCTGCTCGGGGAACAGCACCGCGCACTCACTGTCGTAACCACGGGTGGCGGCGACCAGCTCAACCGGCACGAACTTCGGGTTGTCGTAACGCGCGGCCTCGAGCTCCGCGATCCAACCGGGCCACGGAACCCGCACCAACACGGCCTCAAAGCACGTGTCGGGCGACCCGTTCTGCTTGTACATCGGGAAGAACGCGAGGTGCCTGCGACCGTCCTCGCGCCCCTGCTCGGGACGGAACGCCGCAAGCGAGCCGGTGAAGTCAGGCTTGCCGTATCCCCCGTCCGCCCACGCACGCAGATCCTCGGCTGCCACCACCAGGTTCGGGTACTCGCCGGCGAGCACGCCAAGCGCCTGCTGAACGGCATCGACCCGCGCGGCGGCATCTGCGCGATCGACGTCCTCACGCAGCGAGCCGTCCGCTGCCTGCAGCCCAGCCAGCGCATCGGTCACGCTGATCAGCGTCGCGACGTCCGCGTCGAGCCGCTCGCTCGAGCTCCTGATCCGCGGCGCCCGCAACCAACCGGCCCGGCGAGTCAGCGGACCGCCGGGCCGCCCAGCCAACGATGTTCAACCACAGCGCGGCATGGTCAAACGAGTCGATGCAATCGTCGCCGAACAGATCCGAGTCGCCCAGCACCACCACACGGCCCTGCCCATGCTCGGCCGCGACGATCAACGGCGCCCCAGGCACCGACGCCGAGCGATGCGTACGGGCCAGGATCCGGGCACCGTTGCGACTCTCGATCGTGGTCGCACGATAGAAGCAAGCTGCGCTCACGCCGGCGAGCAGGTCACCGCCGCTACCACGCCCCCCGTCCAACAGCTCGGCATGGATCCAGGTCGGCGCACCATCGCAATGCTCATAGTCCTGCACAGTGTCACTGCGCAGCCGCAAATCGAAGCGCTCCAGCAACTCGTTCACGTTGTTCCCGTACTTCTCCTGCTCGGTCTCCCCAAGCACAACCAAGCCACCACCGCACCGCACGAACGCGTGGATCGCATCCCGCTCGGCGACCGACAGCTGCGGCGATCCGACACCCGTGGTGCTCTCCCACCGCGGATCCGACGGATGCGCGATCACCAGCAGATCGCAGCCATCAAGCACACCGCCATCAAGCAGAGCGGTATTCGTGGAGACACTGAAGGAACGATCCGCGAGCAGCGACGCAGCATGCTGATAGGAAGCGTCGCCTGGATGAACAGGCTGCATCCGCCCCGCCAGCTCCGGACGGATCGTCCAAGCCTCACTGTGAGCCTCATCAAAGATCACGCTGACGCCATGCACAGAGGCGAGGTTAGTAGATGCCCAACTCGCCCCAATGGACCAATGACGGGTCGGGCATTGGACAGTGGGTAAAGCCTCCCGCGCCGACGCCGATTACCTGGAGGCGGGGTTACATCCGACATGGAGTCGGGTGCCCGCATCCGAGGAGGACTCAGGTGGCGGACAACATCGAACTCGCACGGCTCCGAGCCGAAGTGCTCCAGCTCCAGGAAGAACTTCGGCGCGCACGCCAGATCTGCGACGACGCGCAGCGCCTGGCGCATGTCGGCAGCTGGGAGTGGGACCTCAGGAGCGGCGAGGTCTTCTGGTCGGACGAGATGTACCGCCTCCATGGGTATGCACCCCAGGCGATCCCCGTCGACAAGTGCACCGGGATGGCGCACACCCGCCCCGAAGATCGCGAGCGCCGGGCGCGCTGGATCGAGCGCATGCATGCCAACCCGGGCGAGGAGATCGAGGAACGACTGTGCCTACTGCTGGCGGACGGCAGCGAACGCCCGATCATCGCCCGAGCCGTGCTCGAACTGGACGAGACCGGCGAACCGGCGCGATACGTGGGAACGAACCAGGATCGCTCGGTAGAGGCACACTCGCACGAGACCGAGCGCCTACTGTCGCAGATCGTTATGTCCACCAGCGAGGCGATCTACACGGTCGACTTGGAGCTACGGGTGCTCACCTGGAATCCTGGCGCCGAGCGGCTCTACGGGTACACGGCGGAAGAGATGATCGGACAGTCGCTACGGGTGCTGTATCCCGAGAGCCGCGACAGCCGCAGCTGGCAAGAGGGGCAGGAGCGGCGCCGGCGCCTTCTCGCAGGAGACTTCGAGTTCGAGGAGTACGAGACGGTGCGTCGCCACAAGGACGGCACGCTGCTTCAGGTCTCAGCCACGACCAGTCCGCTGCGTGACGACACCGGCAAGATCATCGGTCTGGTCGGCTCGCTGCGAGACATCACCGAGCGCCGCCGCATCGAGGCGCAGCTCGCCTACCTGGCCAACAACGATCCTCTGACCGGCCTCTTCAATCGCAGCCGCTTCGAGGAGGAGCTGACCGGCATCTCCGCGCGGGCCCGCCAGCACGGCTACCAGGCGGCGGTCCTGATGATCGACCTGGACAACTTCAAGTACGTGAACGAGACCTACGGCCACAAGGCGGGCGACGATCTCGTCGCCTCGATCGCGCAGGTCCTGAGGGACCGCCTACAGCCGATCGACGTGCTGGCGCGCTTCGGCGGGGACGAGTTCGGCATCGTGGTCGTCGACACCGACGCGGAAGAGGCACGCAGGCTGGCCGAGGAGCTGATCCGGGCGGTACGCGACCACGAGTTGGAGATCAACGGCCGGCCGGTGCGCGTCACTGCCAGCATCGGCGTCGTGATCTTCGACGGCATCCAGGTGAGCGTCGGCGACGTTCTGGCCGACGTCGACCGCGCCATGTACCAGAGCAAGGAGACCGGCCGCAACCGCGCCACGGTGCTGCAGCCCTCAGACCGCGGCTGGGTGCGCAATCAGCTGAACCGCTCGAGCGAGCATGTAATCCGCGACGCGCTCGCTCACGACCACTTCGAGCTGTTCGTGCAGCCGATAGTCAACTTGCGGAATGGCTACATGACGCACTGCGAGGCGCTGCTGCGGCTTCGCGACGGGGAGACCATCATCGCGCCGGGGCAGTTCCTGCCGGCTGCGGAACGTCTGGGGTTGATCCATCTGATCGATCGCTGGGTGATCGACCACGCGTTCGAGCTGGCCGCCAAGCACGACGACCTGATCTTCGAGCTGAACCTCTCCGGCGCGACGATCGATGACACCAGCCTGGTGAAGCACGTCGCCGAGCGACTGAAGCACCACGGCACCGACCCGCACCGGGTGGTCTTCGAGCTGACCGAGACCGCAGCCATCGGCAGCATGGCCAAGGCGCGCGAGATGGCGCGGAGCCTGTCCGAACTTGGCTGCAAGTTCGCAATCGACGACTTCGGTACCGGCTTCAGCACCTTCTATTACCTCAAGTACTTCCCCGCCCAGTACGTCAAGATCGACGGGGAGTTCCTGTCGGAGAAACGCAATCGCACCGACGACCTGGTGATCGAGTCGATCGTCAAGATCGCCCGTGACCTGGGCAAGCAGACGATCGCCGAGTACGTCTCCGACGAGGCGCGACTGGATCGCGTCCGCAGCCTTGGCGTCGACTACGGCCAGGGCTACCACTTCGCGGCACCGTTCCCAGCCGATCAGCTCGCTGAGTATCCGCGCCGGTTGCTCGAGCTCGAGGTGGAACCCCCAACGGAGCGGCTGCTACGGCAGCGATCCCGCAAAGCCGCCTAGGCCTGTCTCACAACGCGCCTAGGAGCGGCTGTCCACAGCGCCGACGCGCTCGGACTTTGCGCCAGGCCGCGGGGGCAGCTTGATCGGCGTCGAGTGCATCGCGCGGAGCCTGACCTCGCGCCAGGACATTCCCTCGCGCAGTAGCGCAGGCGTGCCCAGGAGAATTGCCGTGGTCACCTCGACCGCCTGCAGGATCACCCCGTAGGCAACACCCGTGCCCCAACTGATGTGCCAGCCGGTCGCCAGCACCGTGGCACAGGCGGCCTGGAAGACGCCGAGGTTGGCCGGCGTCACCGGCACAACCGCGGTCACGTTCACCGCGAAAAGCACCGCCGCCGCCGCACCGAAGTCGGTCCGGCCGTCGAGCCCGAGTGCCATCAGCAGGAAGTAGCAGGAGACGCACTGCAGCGCCCAGGCGCAGAGCTGCGTGACGGTCGCAATGGCACCCAACCGCGGTTTGCGGAACACGACCAGGCCGACGCGGACGCGGACCAGCGCTCGCTGCGCCTGCGCCAGCGCGTTTGCGGCCCGCGAGAAGCGCTTGGTGCCCGAGCCGTATCGCAGGATGATCGGCGCAATGATCACGAAGGCGAGCAGCACCGCCGGAGCGACGGCCGCGATCAGGAGCGCGTTCTGGTGGCCGCTGAAGAAGTCGACCGACGAGAACATGACCACGCCGAGGATGATCAGTGCGACGATGTTCAGCACCGTCTGCGAGACCACGGTGCCGAGCACGACCGGCAGCGTCTCGCGCGGGCGGCCGGTGCGCCGGGCAACGATCAGCGCGCGAGACGGCTCGCCGAGGCGCGCCGGCAGCGTCGAGGACATCAGCACGCCGATCATCGTGCCGCGTATCGCGTCACTCAGCTTGATCCGCGCCTTGGGCAACGCGGCTTGCAGAATCGCATGCCAGGAGAAGCCGCGCATGACCATCGCTAGACACATCGCCGCGAGACCGAGGAGCACGTAGGAGGGCTCCGAGTTGACCAACGTGTTCCAGATGTTGGCGATACCGATCTTCTTGAGGGCCATGTAGGCAAGCGCCACAACGCCAAGAGTCATCGCAGCCATCGCCACCCGGCGCAGGTGTCCGAGCAGGCTGCGCCGGGAGTCCGCGAGCGTCAGTGGACGCTCGAGGCTCTCGAGCCGCTGGGCCCGCACGCGTGGCTGCAGGTCGGCCGGCGCGAACCCGGCGCGCACCGCGACCGAGTGCATCGCACGCTCCGGCTCGGGGATCGCCACCGCCTCCTTGTAGGCGTCCATCACCTCGAGCGCAACGTGCTTCCAGGCAAAGCGCTGCACGCTGTCGGCGGCGTTCCGAGCTAGCTGGCGCTGACGCTCAGGCTCGTGGTAGAGGTCGCGCAGAGTCTCCGCGAGAGTCTGCGCATCGCCCGGCGGCACCAGCAGACCGTCGACCCCATCGCGGACGACGTCACGGTAGCCAGCGATGTCCGAGGCCACGACCGTCGTCCCGGAGGCAAATGCCTCGGTCAGCACCATGCCGAAGCTCTCTCCCCCGAGCGACGGCGCGGCGAGCACGTCGGCCGACAGCAGCTCCCGATGCTTGGTCGCGTCATCGACCTTGCCGAGCGCTCGGACACCGCGAGCGTCTATCAGAAGCGGCGCGAGCTCGGCCTCACTGGGCCCGATCACGGTCAGCTGCGTGGGGATGTGCTCGCGCAGCGCCTCGAAAGCACGCAGCAGCAGTGGGAGACCCTTACGCTCGACCGCCTGCCCGACGAACACGATGCGCAGCACCTGGTCACGGGGCCGGCTCTGGAGCGCCTGATCGAGCGCTTCCTGGTCGACGTTGACCCCGTTGGGGATCACGCGGTAGCGGCCGCCGAACCAACGCCGCCCGGTCCAAGCGGCGGCTTCGGAAACCGCGATCCGCACGCGCAGGCGGTTCATCACCTGCGTTGCGCCGAAGCCGTTGGCGATCACATTGGGCAGGCGCTTTGTCGAGTACGAGTGGAAGGTTCCTACAAGCGGCACACCGAACGGCAGCGTCGCCACCCAGCCGACCATCGGCGCTACGGGCTCGTGGATGTGGGCGACGTCATAGCGTCCGCTCCCGAGTTCACGTGACAGCCTCGCCATCCCGGCGGGGCCGACCAAAAGATTCGATACCGCGCCGTTCGCGTGGAAACCAACCGTGCGACCGAGCGGCACCAGATAGTCGGGCTCAGACAGTGGCTGCGGCTTCGCGCCGCGATGCATCACGGCCGACGTGGAATCGGCAGGATCGTGCGGCGCGAGCACGCGTACGTCGTGTCCGGCCGCGAGGTACTGCTCGGCAAGTGCCTCGATGTGCCGCGTCACGCCCCCCGGATAGGACCACGAGTACGGCGACACAAGCGCGATCCGCATCCCGCAATCCTACTGACTGAGTACTCGGAGGGATCCGGGTTTTCTGCGCAACGCGTCTGTGGTCAGGGGGCCGTCCCGCTGGACGACCCCCTAATTCAAGCGTTGTCAGCGACGCCTTATGGCGTGTAGTCGTAGCTGTGGCAGGGTTGGCCGGCGCAGGTGCTGACGAACGTGCCGCTCGGTTGCAGGAAGTCTGAGATCTGCTGTTGCGCGGCCGGTGTCAGCCGCGGATCCTCGTGCGGATCGACGTTCGTGGTCGTATCTGCCGGGGCAAGGTTGCCGACCGGCGGGTTGAGCGTGTGTCCCGGACCGCTATCCCAGACCTCGATCGCCGAGCCGGTGTAGCTGCCGTTGGTCGGCACGGGTGCCAGCCCGTAGAACAGGTTGGCATTTGCCGTACGACCGCCCCCCGGAGTCAACGCCGAGGCCGGCGTGCCGCCCGGCTCGTAGGCGTCGGCACCGATCGAGCGCGCCTCTGCGGCGCCGGCGTACATGCTGACCTGGTGGTCGCCGTAGGCAATGTCCATCAACACCGAGTGGGACGGCGTGTCCGCGAACGGATGCGCGCCGAGCCCCTCCGTGTAACCGACCGGATCGGCGCGATCCCAGAGCTGGTCCATCAGATCGAGCGTCATCGTGTAGCGAGCTGAGTTGTCGTCGGCGTACTGGTTCCACAGCAGCCACGAGAACGAGCCAACCGTGCTGGGTGAGCCGAAATCGGTCGAGCGTTGAACCAGGGCGTTGGCGTAATCCTCGCCGGTCACGCCGAGCACGGCACGCCGGATGTCTGGTGAGACGGCGGTCGTGATCCCGCCGAAGATCCCGCCCTGGCTGTTGCCGTCATAGAACAGCTGGCCGGTGTTCAGGATCGACTGGCCGTTCTGCTCAAACACCGGATTGGACGCAAATCCCTGCGAGTTGTCCATCAACCTGCCGAGGAACAGCGCGTTCAGCACTCCCTGCTGGAGGCGATCGAGCATGACCGGGAACAGGTTCAGATTCGAGACCGCCTGCGTATCGAAATTCTGGTCAGGCGCTGCGAGTCCCCACCAGTTGCTGGCGCAGATCACCATGTTGTAGCCGGTCGCCAGGTCTGTCGCAGGCGTGTCCGTCACCTCGGCCATGCTGCCGAGCAGGCCGTGCCCGTAGAGCACGATCCGCGCGGGGTTGGACGGTGTGGCTGTCTGCGGAACAGCGCATTCAAAGTCCGCCGTGCCGACGTTGCCCGGGGTCTGAGTCGGTGTCGCGTACAGACCAGTCGAGGTGTACGTGAAGCCGGTGGTTGCGGAGTCGCCACAGGTCTGCAGGTAGCACGGGACCTGGAAGGTGCCGGTGACGAAGCGGACGCCGCGGACCGTCGGGGTATCGCTGGCATTCGGGACGAAGCTGAATGCAGGCGCGGTGCCCTGGACCTGGCCGTCGCCGAGGTTGGTGTCGCCGAGCTGGCCGAACGCAGCGTTGCGGATCGCGAGCAACTGACCAGTGAGCTCCTTGGTCGAGGCCACCGTGAAGTTCCAAGTTGCGTACAGGGTCTTGTCCCGAGCGACCTTCGCGCGCCCCAGCACCTTGAAGATGTTCGCGTAGCGCGTTGCCTGCGAGCGCTCGGATGCGGGGAGGCGCTTGCCGTCGCGAAGCTTCTCAAACCAGGCTGGTGCGCTGATCAGCCGACCGCCGGCGTTACGAAGGTCGCGCAGCACCACTATGTAGGTGTGTCCGTCCTGCCAGCTGGAGCCGGGCAGGATCATCAGGTTGCGTGTCGCCGCCGACGTGGCGTTGGCGTCGAGTTGCGCGTAGATCATCTGTCGCTGGCCGGTCTTCTCGTCGATCACCATGATCGGCGCATTCTTGGCCTTGTAGGCGCTCATGTTGAGCAGACCAACCGCGTGCGTTTTGTTGAGCGCGGCCTGGGTCTCGAGTTGCGGGATGCGCAGGAGGATCGCGCTGCCGGGGCTGAAACCGTCGTTCTGGTTGTATGGCGCGGCGCTGACCTGCGTGTGCAGGACGTTCACGGGCATCGCTGCCTGCGGGAGGTTCAGCTGCAGGCCGGTCGCGCTGCTGTGGTCCGGCTTGGTCAGCCGGTTATCCGGGAACGGGAACAGGCACGGCGTGCTGCTGTATGGCTGGCATGTCGTCGAGGTTCCCGCTGCCTGTGCGGCGGAGACCGACAGCAGCGACAGGGCAAGCAAGCAAGCAACCGCAAGGGCCGCAACGCGGACCGGCAGCGCATCCCTCAATGCGGCGGCCGGTCCGCGACGGGTACAACCGAACATCTCTCTCTCCTCAGAACGCCAGCGTGGAATCGCCCTAGGCTACCCGCGACGGGCGGCGACTTACCCACGACGGTCGGCGACTATAGCGACTCTGTGACGCGTGTCACATGCGCGCCGATCGATGTTCCGCCGCGGATTCCGGCACCTGGCATCATTGGCCTATGCCGACTCGTCACTTCGTCAAGTACACGTTCCTGCACGTCGATCCCGCCTGGCGGCGCCTGCCGGACGAGGAGCGAGAGGAGCACAAGCGCGAGTTCATCGCCGCGTGCGAGGACTTCGGCGAGGACCATCTGCTGCGCGCCTTCTCGCTGGTGGGCACGCGCGGCGATGCCGACATGATGGTCCTCTCGCAGGCCGAGAACCTCGAGCGGATCCACGAGTTCCACGTCGTGCTGGCGCAGAGCGGGCTGATGAAGTGGTCGACAATCCCGTACTCGTTCCTGGCGATGACCAAGCCGTCGGAGTACTCGGACGAGTCGCGCCTCGAGGTGCGGCCCGCGCATGGCAAGTACCTGTTCGTCTATCCCTTCGTCAAGACGCGCGCCTGGTACAACCTCGATCCCAAGGAACGCTGGCGGATAATGCAGGAGCACATCGCCGGCGGTAAGGAGTTTCCGAGCGTGGACCTCAACACGTCCTACTCCTTCGGCCTCGACGATCAGGAGTTCGTGGTCGCGTTCGAGACCGACAATCCGGCCGACTTCCTCGACCTCGTACAGCGTCTGCGGACCACCGAGTCGAGCCTGTACACACTGCGCGACACCCCGACCTTCACCTGCCTGACGATGTCGGTCGAGCGGGCGCTGGGCGCGCTCGACGGGACCGCCCTGCGCGCCTCGGCGTGAGCGCCACGCGTGAGCGCCACTCCTGAGGCCGTCGAGTATTTGCGGGCCGCGGACCCGGTCCTCCGCGAGCTGATCGACCGCTACGGCCCGGATGGGCTGAACGAACGCCCCGCCGGCGGGCAGCGCGAGCACTACGGCGCGCTCGTTCGCGCGATCGTCGGCCAGCAGCTCTCGACCAAGGCGGCCGCTGCCATCTACCGGCGGCTGGTCGACCGCTTCGGGGGACGCGAGCCAACCCCGCAGGAGATCGTTGACGACGATCCCGACGAGCTGCGCTCGGTCGGGCTCTCGCATGCGAAGGTCGCGTACCTGCGCTCGCTGGCCGAGCACGTGCTCGACGGGTCGCTGGAACTCGAGCGGCTCGACACGCTCCCCGACGAGCAGGTGATGGCCGAGCTGACCGCGGTCAAGGGCATCGGCCCCTGGAGCGCCGACGTGTTCCTGATGTTCCACCTCGGGCGACCCGACGTCCTCGTCGTCGGTGACCTCGGGATCCGCAAGGCGATGATGGTCGCCTACGGACTCGACGCGCTGCCGCTCCCTCCGGAGATGGAGCGAATAGCCGAGCCCTGGCGCCCTTACCGATCGCTCGCCTGCCGCTATCTATGGCGCTCACTC
The DNA here is from genome assembly GCA_963714335.1 of uncultured Actinomycetota bacterium. Lineage (GTDB taxonomy): Bacteria > Actinomycetota > Thermoleophilia > Solirubrobacterales > Solirubrobacteraceae > Palsa-465. Next base: position 1,373,978 of record CAVQNW010000002.1, on the reverse strand, counting down.
AACAATGAGCCCGACCCCGGGGTACCCGTTCCCGCCGTGTAACCGGGCCCGTGCCAGCTTCCGTCGGATGAGACGGCTCGCAAGCACTGTCGCACTTGTCATGGCCTGTTCCATCGCCGTGACCGCCTGCGGCGGATCGAAGCCGGCTGCCCCCAAGACCAGCGGAGCGAGCAAGCAGTACGCGGCCGCCCGCTGCATGCGCGCCCACGGCATACAGAACTTTCCCGACCCCGATTCGTTCGGTGGCAACACGGTCAACCAAGTGCCGGGCAGCCCGACGATCACGATCGCGGGCATCTCCTTCAGCGGGCCGGCATTCGAGAAGGCCGAGAAGCTCTGCGATCCGCTGGGGCTCGGCAGCCCGCATCCACCGATCACCGAAGCACTGAAGCAGAAGCTGACCGCGTTCGCCGAGTGCATGCGCCGCCACGGGCTCAAGCAGTGGGCCGATCCGATCTTCCCCCCGAGTGGCGGGATCATGCAGGGCGGTGGCTCTTACAGCAGGGATGATCCGAAGGTCCTGGCAGCGAGCCAAGCCTGCAACAAAACGACACGTTCAGGCTGAGAGCTCGCCAATCCGGCCGCGCAGGAAGCGACGCTCAGCCTCCGATGGCGCCAGCGCGAGCGCGAGCTCGTACTCGGTTTTCGCCTCCGGCACATCACCGCGGCGCCGCAGCAGGTCTGCGCGGGTCGCGTGGAGCAGGTGATACCCGGCGAGCTCGTCCCGCTGGACGAGCTCGCCGATCAGCGCTAACCCCGCGTCGAGGTCTCCGGCCATCGCCACGGCAACGGCGCGGTTCAGCTCCACGACCGGTGAGGACGTCGCCTCCGCGAGCTCGCCATAGAGAGCCGCGATCCGCGGCCAGTCGGTCGACTCGCGCGTGTGGCAGAGGGCGATCTCGGCCTGGAGGCGGTAGGCACCGCTGCTGGCCAGCGGGCCAGCAGCGGTGAGCGATCCCTTGGACCCCAAGTCACCCACGGCGAGAATGCGCTGGGCCTCCTCGATCTCATCACTGTGCCAGCGCTCGCGGTCCTGGTCCTCGAGCGTGATCAGATCGCCGGCTGAATCGACGCGGGCGTCGCGCCGCGAGTGCTGCACCAGCATCAGCGCAAGCAGGGCGTCGGCCTCGGGCTCGTCCGGCAGCAGCTGGCGCAACAGCCGTGTGAGCCGGATCGCCTCGTCGCAAAGACCGGCGCGGATCAGCGAGTCACCCGAAGAAGCGGAGTAGCCCTCGTTGAACAGCAGGTAGAGCACCGCCAGGACGCCGGTGGTGCGCTCGGGCAGCAGCTCCGGCGGTGGCACGCGGTACGGGATCCCGGCCGACGCGATCTTGGCCTTGGCGCGCACCAGGCGCTTGGCCATGGTCGGCTCGGCGACCAGGAAGGCGCGAGCGATCTCGGCCGTCGTGAGCCCGGCAAGCGTGCGCAGCGTGAGCGCCACCCGAGCCTCCAGCGCAAGCGCCGGATGGCAGCAGGTGAACATCAGGCGCAGACGATCGTCCTCGATCACTTCGGTCTCGTCCTCCTGGTCGTCCTCATCGGCACTCGGGATGCGGAGCGGATCGTGGGCGATCTGCTCGATCAGCTCTGCACCCCGCGCGCTGCGTCGCAGCCGATCCAGCGCGCGGTTGCCGGCCACCGTGGTCAGCCAGGCGCCCGGCTTCGCCGGCACGCCATCCCGCGCCCAACTCGTGAGCGCCTGCGCGAATGCCTCCTGTGCGCATTCCTCGGCCAGATCCCAGTTGCCGGTGCGACGGATCAGTGCCGCGACGATGCGGCCCCACTCGTCCTTGAATGCCGCCTGAACGGCCTGTTCAGCTGTCGCGCTCATGCCCCCCAGAACGGCCGCACCTCGACCATGTGGAAGCGGGCCAGCGGATGCGACTGCGCGAGTTCGAGCGCCTCGTCCAGCGTCGCGCTAGCTGAAGATGTCGATACCCGCCAGATACTCCTTGGTCTCGACGAACGGCCCGTCGGTGAGCAGCGTCTCGCCCTCGCGGACGCGAACGGTCGTCGCGTCGCTTGCCGGCGCAAGCGGGGCGCCGAGCACGCGCACTCCGCACGCATCGACCATCTCCGCCCAGGCCTTCGACGTCGCGGCTGCAGCTGCTCCTCGACGTCATCGGCTTCGGGAATCCCATCGTGGCAGGGCATCAGGAGGTAGCGCAGCTGGTCGTAGCTCCAGTCCTCGGGTACCTCGACCGCGGACCTGAACGGCCGGACCTCAATCGCGAAGTACCAGGAGACCGGGTGCTTGGCGGCGACCTCGATCGCCTCGTCGAGGCTCTCGGCCTCGATGATGTCGAGTCCACCGATGAACTCCTTGGTGTCGGTGAAGGGGCCGTCGGAGATCAGCGTCTGTCCTTCACGGACGCGTACCGTCCTGGCAGTCTCGCGGCCCTCCAGGCCGTTGCCCAGCAGGCGTATCCCGCGGCCATCCATCTCCTCGACCCACGCGGGCATGTGTTCCTGCATCGCCGCGGCGATCTCCGGCGTCGAGACGCCGTCCGTGCAGATCAGCAGTAGATAGTTCATCTCAGGTTCTCACTGGATCTCAGAGAGATCGACGAAGCGCCGGACCTCGATCCTGTGAAAGCGCGCGATCGGATGCGTCGCGGCCCAGCCTGTCGCCTCCTCGATGGTGTCGCACCTGAGGATGTCGATGCCGGCGAGGAACTCCTTGGTCTCGATGAAGGGGCCGTCTGTGATCAGCGTCTCGCCATCGCGCACACGCACGGTGGTGGCGCTGTCCTGTCCCCCGGCCAGAGGCTGGCTCAGCACTCCGACCCCACTCTCACGAAGATCGTTGCGCCAGGCCTTGCAGTCACGCGCGAGCTGAGCCTCGACCTCGGGCGCCTCCGGGATCCCGTCGACGCGCACCAGCAGCATGTGCCGCAGCTCCGACGAGTCGATGAAATCGGGGATGCGCACGCCGTCCATGCCGTCGTCGAAGGGTCGGAGCTCGATCGCGTGGAACCACGACACCGGGTGCTTGGCGGCGACCTCGATCGCCTCGTCGAGGTTCTCGCACTCGAGGATGTCGAGCCCGCCGATGAACTCCTTGGTGTCCGCGAACGGCCCGTCACTGACCAGCGTCTCGCCTTCCAGGACCCGCACGGTCTTCGCGTTCGCCGGTGCGTCGAGCGGTTTGCCCACGACATTGATGCGGCGCGCAATCGTCTCCTCGACCCACGGTCCGACCTGCTCGCGCATTGTGGCGACCGCCTCAGGCGTGTCAGTGTCCCCTTCGATACAGACGAGCTGCAGATACTTCATCGTGCCCACCTCCGTGGTTTTGCGTTCATGCACGTACGACGAACGCAAATGCGCAGGATGGACAGGCTCTCAGAAGCCGAGCATGACAGCGCCGATAGGTACGGCACAAGCGGCACCGGTGCGGCGCCGCGGCGGACTCAGACGGCCGAGACCTCTTCCTCTTCCGCGACGCGGAAGGAGGAGCCGCAGCCGCAGGCCGCGATCACGTTGGGGTTTTCGACCTTGAAGCCGGCGCCCTGGAGGCCATCGACGAAGTCGATCACCGAGCCCTGCACATACGGGAGGCTGGCACGGTCCACCAGCAGGCGGATGCCCTTGTCCTCGATAACCGTGTCATCGTCGCGCTGCTCATCGAACGCGAGCGCGTACTGGAAGCCCGAGCAACCGCCTCCGCGCACACCAACGCGCAGCCCCGCGGTCTCGGCGACAGCCGCCTGTGATGCAAGAAACTCCTGGACCTTCTGGGCGCCCTTATCAGTGAGAGTGATCATGCTTCATTCAGTATAGCTTCGGAGGTCCACTCGCTACGCTTCTTGGCGTGACTGTTTCACCTGACGAGTTGAAGGATCGCATCGAGGCTGCGATCCCCGGGACCCGCGCCGACGTGACCGGCGACGGGGCACCACTTCGAAGCGGTTGTCGAGGGCCCGGCGTTCAGCGGCCTGACTCGCATCGCCCAGCACAAGCTCGTTTACGACGTGTTCGGCCCCGAGCTCGGCGGCCGGATCCACGCCCTCTCCCTCAAGATCACCCCAACGGAGGCTTCATGAGCGACACGTCCAGCAACCCAATGCGCGAGGCGATCCAGAGCGCGATCTCCGAGAACCCCGTGATCCTGTTCATGAAGGGGACGCCCGAGGCCCCCGCGTGCGGCTTCTCCGCGCGCACGGTGGCGGTGCTCGAAGCGCTCGATCAACCTTTTGCGGCCGTGAACATCCTCCCCGATCCGGTGATCCGCCAGGAGCTCGCGGCGGTCTCGGGCTGGCCGACGATCCCGCAGCTGTTCGTCGACGGCGAGCTGGTCGGCGGCTGCGACATCGTCACGGAGATGTACCAGACCGGCGAGCTGCAGAAGCTGCTCGGGGTTGATTCCGCCCCGGCTGAGGACGTTGCGGTCTCCGAGACGGCAGCCGAGACCGCACCACTCAGCATCGAGAACCTGCTCTAGGCAGCTTCTCCGTCGGGTCTGTAGGGTCAGCGCCCGACGCTGATGCCCGTAGCTCTCGTCACAGACACCTGCCACTACCTGCCGCGCGAGCTGGCGGACCGCTGCCAGCTGCACGAGGTCAGCCTCTACGTGCATGGCGACGGAGAGGACAGGCGCGAGAGCGAGATCCGCGACTATGACGCCTTTTTCGGGATGCTGGCGACGGCCAGCGAGCTACCGACGACGTCGCAGCCGTCTATCGGTGACTTCCTGGCGGTGTATCAGCCGCTGATCGATTCCGGCCATGAGATCGTCTCGATCCACCTGTCGGGTGGCCTGTCCGGAACCGTGCGCTCGGCCGAACAGGCGCGGGAGCAGCTCGGGGAGGCGGCTGAGCGCGTGCACGTGGTCGACTCCGCGACCGCCTGCGGCGCTGAGGGTCTGATGCTGCTGGCAGCGGCCGCGGCTGTCCGGGCCGGCGGGGACGCCGCCGCGGTTGTTCAGCCAGGCGCAGGCCGCACGTGCCGAGCTTCAGTTCCTGTTCTCGCTCGACACGCTCGAATACCTGCGCAAGGGCGGCAGCATCGGCGGCGCTCAGGCCTGGCTCGGCTCCGCCCTGAAGATCAAGCCGATCCTGTCACTGGAGTCGGAGATCGGCGCGGTTGAACGCGTCCGCACGAGCCGCAGGGCCTTCGAGCGCCTGGTATCGCTGCTCGAGCAGATGAAGGCGGACGGTTGCGACGGATGGGTCGTGCAGCACACGCAGGTCCCCGACCAGGCGCAGGCGCTGGTCGCGCGCGGACGCGAGATCTTCGGGACCGAGCCGATGTTCGTCTCCGAGATCGGGCCGGTGATCGGCACCCACATCGGGCCCGGCCTGCTCGGGGCCGGAGGCACGCGCCGCTCGTTCCTCGAGTAGCCCCGAGCGGTAGCCGAGCGGCGTGGTGTGCGCTACTTCCGGCGCTTCTTCTTGCGGCCGAAGAGCACGTTGAGCGTGCCTCCTATCCCGCCGGCAACAACGAAGCCCGCTGCCACGGCCGCGATCTGCAGGTTCTTCTCGTTGCGCTTGACCTGTGAGCGCCAGTCGGTCAGCTGACCGACCTCATCGCGCAGCAACACCAGCGACGTCCCGAGCTCCTTGCGGTTCTGCTCGATCGAGGCTCGGATCTCCTCCGGTGTGCGACCCGCCATCAGATGTCCCCCGCCGAGGTCGAAACCGTGTCGCGGATCTTCTTGGCCTCTTCGATCGCCATCGTCGGCGTCGGTGCGCCGACCTGGAGCATCTTCCAGGCCACGATGAACGCGATGGCGGACAGGAGCATCAGGGCAACTGTGACGATCGCGAAGCCGATCCAGATGTCGCCCACGCCGTTGACCAAGACCGCGTCCAGCGCCCAGGCGATCGTCACCAGGCTCATACCGACGGCGAAGATCCCGAATACCGCTCCCGCGGCGACCGCGCCCACGCCACGCAGCGCACTCAGGCTCTTCTTCTTGACCTCGGCCTTGGCGAGCTCGATCTCGTCGCGAACGAGGTTGCTCAGGTTCTCCGAGACCTGCGTGATCGCCGAGGCGATGTTGTCGTCTTGTCGGTTATCGACGGCCAAGGCGCTTCACGATGGTTGCGATTACAAGTCCGCCGGCAAAGGCGAGGCCGAGCCCGAGCTCGGGCCGCTTCTTGACCAACGCCTGAAGCTGCCCGAGCGGGAGTTTCTCGACCAGTGATGCAGCGGAGCTGGACACCTGCCCGGACCTTCCCGTCGGCGCCGGCTGGGAAACCGATTGACCCGGATCGGACGTGGTCGCCCCGGGGCCCGGGAGCACCGGTGCGCTCGGGAACGACGGCGGCGCCAGCTTGCGGCGCGGCACGTCACCGGACGCCACGGGACCGGAGCGCAGCGAGCTTGGGCGGCGCGAACGCCCCGCTTCCGTGGCAGCCCGCTCGGGCGCATGCTCTGACGGACCAGGCCCAGCGGAGCCTGGAGGATCCGCTTCGGAGGCGATTTCCGACCACCGCGGGCCAACGACGGGCTCGGACCACGCGCCCACCTGCTGCTCGTCTGTGGATTCGCTCACCTCGGCACCGGTGCCGTCCCGATCCTCAGCTTGATCGCTCACTCAGGCGGATCTTCGTCGAAGACTTTTTTCCAGATGACGGCGGCCGCGCGCGTTGCCACGATGCTCGAAAGCGCGCCGACGCCGGCCAGCAGGCCGGACCACATGAGACGTTTGACCAATGGACTCTCCTTCATCACAGCGGATTCAACCAGATGAGAGAGTCACTACCCATCGCGGTGGCTGATTCCACAGCCCGCTGTGTCCCACGCCGCCGCGGAATCAACCATCCACGCGGCCGCGGAATCAACCATCCAGGCCGCGGTGGATCAACCATCCAGGCCGCGGTGGATCAACCATCCAGGCCGCCGCAGATCATCTCGACGATCTCCGCCTTCACGCGCTCGAACTCCTCGGCGGGAACCGGCAAGCCGCTGAAGATCCACTGTGTCAGGACCTGCTCGATCAGTCCGTAGAAAGCCTGCGCGGCAAACAGCGCATCGACGTCCGTCCGGAAGATGCCGTCCTCCTGGGCCTGCTTGACGATCCCTGCGATCCCCTCGTAGGCCTGCATGATCTTGTCGACGTGGGTGCGGCCAAAGGTGTTGGCGGCGCGCGTGACCTCGACCACGATCACCTTCATCACATCGGGATCGTGGCGGTACGAGTCGACGATGAACGAGGCTATCCGCCGCAGCTGCTCACGCGGGGCGGCGTCGCTGGCCTTGGCCTCGGCGATCGTCGCGAGCATCACGTCCCAGCGCTCCAGGAACACGGTGTCCAGAATCGTCTCCTTGGAGGGGAAGTAGTGGTAGACGAGGCCGTAGGCGACTCCGGCCTCGTCGGCGATGTCGGCCACGCGGCAGGTGTGGAAGCCCTGCCGGGCAAAGACCCGGACGGCGGCGTCGAGGATCACGCGGCGCTTGTCGACGGCAGCTGAGCTCATGCGCTTGACGAGGTGGTCGGCGGCTCGTAGAGCTTGGGGGCACGCCGGTGCGTCAACGCCGGCAGCCGCTTGCGCACGTCAGCGAGCAGGTCGAAGTCGAGCTCGGCGACGATCGCGCATTCGCTGTCGGGAGCGGTGGCGAGCACGAGCCCCCAGGGATCGATGATCGTCGAGCGGCCGCCCGAGCGATTTCCCGGCGGGTGCGCACCGATCTGATTTGCGGCGATCACGAAGCACTGGTTCTCGATCGCGCGCGCCCGCAGCAGGATCTCCCAGTGGTCGCGCGTGGTTGCGAGCGTGAACGCCGCCGGCACCGTCAGCAGCTCCGCGCCGCGCTCGCTGAGGGCGCGGTACAGCTCGGGGAAGCGGACGTCGTAACAGATGCTCATCCCGAGCGTGTGCGCGTCGGCGTGGCGGTTGCGGGTCGGGCTGGTGGAATCCGATCCGCCGACCGTGGTGAGCACGACCTCGTCGCCCGCCTGCTCGCGCGCCGACTCGGCGTAGACGGTGCCGTCGACCTCGACGTCGAACATGTGCAGCTTGCGGTAGGCCGCCTCGGATCGTGCCGTCTGGTCCGATGTGCAGGCTGGTGTTCGCGGTCTTCGGCTGGTTCTCGCGCCGCTCTACGAAGGAGCCGGCGATCAGGTCTATCTCGAGCTCTCTGGCCGTCCGCTTCGCCCACTGCACCGCTGGGCCGTCGAGCGTCTGCGCCTGCTCCTCCATGACGTCCGAGCGGCCGAGCACCGTCCACTTCTCCGGCAGCAGGACGAGCTGCGCGCCGTCGCTGACGGCATGCCTGGTGAGACGATCGGCGGTCTCGAGGTTGAGGTCTACATCCTCGGTGGCGTTGAGCTGAACGGCGGCTGCGCGTAACGTGGTGGCGGGCCCCATCCCAAGAGGATACTGATTGACTGGTCAGTCAGTGAGGATTGCCAGCTCGGCCAACACGTTCTGTGCCCAGGGGCGGCGCTGCGTTCGCTGTGCCCAGGGGCGGTGGTGCGTCGCTGTGCCCAGGGGCGCCGCGTTCTTTGTGCCCAATCGTTCTCTGTGCCCAATCATGGTCTATGACCTACGCCACTCACAACGAACGCGCTCGCGCGGAGGTCAGCGCTGCGTGGGCAAAGGAAGGCCCAGCAGCGCGCGGGCCTCGTCGACCGTGGCTGCGCGGCGACCGCAATCCTCGACCATCTGGCGCGCCTTGGCGATCAGCTCGCCGTTGGAGCGAGCCATCGTGCCGTCGGGGAGATAGAAGTTGTCCTCGAGCCCGGCTCGCACCGAGCCCCCCAGCGAAAGCGCGGCGGCGATCATCGACCATTGGTCGCGGCCGATGCCGATCACGCCCCAGTGGTTTCGAATTTGCTCCCGCCCCCCACCCCCGGCAGCCGGCATGTTGTCGGCCATCGCGGCGAGGTTGCGCGCCGTCGCCGGGACACCGCCGAGCACGCCCATGATGAAGTCGGCATGCAGTGGAGACTCGAGCAGCCCCATGTCGAGCAGCGGCTCCAACGAAGCGACATGCCCGATGTCGAAGCACTCGTGCTCAGGTTTGATGCCGAGCCGCCGCATCGCCTCCAGCAGCTCGACGATCTCATCGAACGGATTCTGGAAGACGAATTGGAAGACGAACGCCTTACGTGAGCGCGAGTACTTGGCGTAGTTCAGCGAGCCCATGTTGAGCGCTGCGACATCCGGGCGGCCGGCCTCGAGGTAGGCGACGCGATCGGCCACGCTCACGCCGATCGTGCCGGTCGAGAAGTTGATGATTGCGGCGTCGCCGACCGCTCCCGCGATCGCATCGCGGATCGCGACGAAGTCCTCCACCGCGCTCGACGGCGTACCGTCGGGACGCCGCGCGTGGATGTGGATGTGGACGGCGCCCTCGTCGACGGCGCGGCGCGCCTCGACCGCGTAGTCGGCCGGTGTGTAGGGGATCGCGGGGCACTGTGACCGGTCGGCCAGCGCGCCCGAGATCGCGCAGGTGATCACCGCCGGGTCGGCGAGGCTCACACCGGCACCACGGAGCCGCGCTTTGCGGGCCGCTCCACGCGCTTGCCCGCCGCTAGCTCGAGCGCGCGGCAGATCTGCGCGCGCGTCTCGCGCGGGTCGATCACGTCGTCGATCATCGCGTTGCGGGCGGCGATGTAGACGTCGATGATCTGGCGGTAGTCGTCGATCAGCTGCGCGCGCTTGGCGGCAGGGTCCTCGGCCTCCTCGACCTGCTTGCGGAAGACGATCTCCACAGCGCCCTCGGCACCCATGACGCTGATCTCCGCGGTCGGCCAGGCGACGATCAGGTCGGGCTCGAAGGCGCGCCCGCACATCACGTAGTAACCGGCACCGTAGGCCTTGCGCAGGATCACGGTGACCTTCGGGACGGTGGCGTTGGCCGTCGCGTACAGCATCTTGGCGCCATGGCGGATGATCCCCGCCTCCTCGACCTTGGTCCCGACCATGAAGCCGGGCACGTCGACGAGGTAGACGACCGGCAGCCCGTAGGCGTTGCAGAGGTTGATGAAACGTGCCGCCTTGTCGGCTGCATCGTTGTCGAGGATCCCGCCCAGGTGCTTTGGTTGACTCGCCACGATCCCCGCCGGGCGCCCGCCGAAGCGCGCGAGGCATGTGACGATCGAGCGGCCCCAGTGGGCCTTGAGGTCGAAGTAGACGCCGTCGTCGACGATCCGCCGGATCACCTCATAGATGTCGTAGGCCTGGCGATTGGATTCCGGCAGGACCTCGAGCAACTCCTCGTCGGCACGCTCGACCGGGTCGTCGGTGGAGGCGATCGGGGCGGGTTCGTCACAGTTCTGGGGGAAGTAGGCGAGGTACTGCTTGATGCGCTCGATGCAATCGGCGTCGTCGGCGACCTCCAGATCCGCAACCCCCGACTTGCGCGTGTGGACGCGGCTGCCGCCGAGCTCCTCCGGCGTGACGTCCTCGCCCACGGCGGCACGTACCAGGTGCGGTCCGGCCAGTGCCATCGAGCCGCGACCCTTGACCATCAGCACGAAGTCCGCAAGGCCCGGGATGTAGGCGGTGCCGGCCGCGCACGGCCCCATCACCGCCGCGATCTGCGGGACGACACCGCTCATCACGACCTCGTCGCGGAACAGCTGGCCGGTGCCCGCGAACAATGACCCGACCGCCTCCTGGACGCGGGCGCCCGCCGAATCCAGCAGCCAGATCAGCGGGATGCGCTTGGTCAGCGCCAACTCGCGCAAGCGCGTGACCTTGAGCTCCCCGGTCATACCCATCGCGCCCGCCATCACCGTGAAGTCGTAGGCCACGACCGCGACCAGGCGGCCGTTCACCTTGCCGTATCCGGTCACGACCCCATCGGCCGGAGCGTCACGACCCGCCATCTGGCCTTGAGAGAAGTGCGGCTGGGCGTGGATGCCGAGCTCGACCCACGTGCCCTCGTCGATCAGCAGCGCGAGCCGCTCCCGGGCGGTCAGCTTCTCCGCGGCATGCTGGCGGGCGATCTTCTCCTCACCGCCTCCGAGCTTGATGCGTTCACGCTGGGCGTGAAGGTCCTCGACCAACGAGCGCATCATCGACCTCGCGCCGGTAGAGCCCGCCCGGCCGGGGGCATCAGCGGCCCTTCCACTGCGGCGCACGCTTCTCGAAGAACGCGGCGACGCCCTCCTGCAGGTCCTCGCTGGCAAGCGCCAGCGTGAGCTGCGAGCGCAGGTGCTCGAGCGCCTCGGCGAAGGCCATGTCCTGCTGGCTGAACATCGCATCCTTGCCGAGCCTCAGCATCAGCGGAGACTTGCCGGCGAGCTTGAGGGCCCAGTCACCGACGGCCTGATCGAACTCGTCGTCGGGCACGACGCGGTTGACGATGCCGATGCGCTCGGCCTCGGTGGCCGAGATCTGCTCGCCCAGCAGCAACAGTTCGGCGGCCTTCTTGCGCGGGACGTTGCGGTAGAGCAGCGCCGCGACCATGAACGGGAACAGGCCGACATTGATCTCTGGCGTGCCGAAGCGGGCGCTCTCGCGCGCCACGATCAGGTCGCAGGCGAGCGCCAACCCGAGCGCCCCGGCAAGCACATGGCCCCCGGCTGCGCAGATCGAGGGCTTGCCGAGCTCGCCGAGCAACGCGAAGAGCTCCGGGAAGCGCTCGTTCTCACGATGCTTGTCGAGCTGGGAGACCTCGGAGCTGAAGGAGGCGAGGTCGCCCCCGCTGGAGAACACGCTCGCGTGCGTGGACGCCAGCACCACCACGCGAACCTGCGTCGTCATCGCGCGCATCCCGCAGCGCCTCGAGCAGCTCCGCCATCAGCTGCGGGGAGAGCGCGTTGCGCGTCTCCGGCTGATTCAGCGCGATGGTGGCGACGCCGCGTTCCGCGGCTTCGTAGATGAGCGTCTCGTAGGCGGGCATCTCTCCTCGGGTGGAAGGCTACGGCCGCGCGCAAGTACGCTCCGCAACATGAGCACCGCAGACGCCATCCGCGCTGAGCAAGGCGCACCGCGCCGTCACTTCATCTTCTCCGAAGAGCACGATCAGCTGCGCGAATCGATCCGCCGGTTCGTCGCGGCCGAGGTGTTGCCGCACGCCGACGAATGGGAGGAGACGACCTTCCCCGATTCGATCATCAGGCGCATGGGCGAGCTCGGCTTCCTCGGCCTGGACAAGCCGGTCGAGTACGGCGGCCAGGGCGGCGACTACTACTGCGCGCTGGTGTTGGCCGAAGAGCTGGTGCGCGGCCGCTCCGGCGGGCTCACGATGGGCGTCGCAGTGCAGACCGACATGGCGCTGCCGCCGATCCTGAAGTTCGGCACCGAGGAGCAGAAGCAGGAGTGGGCGGTGAGCGCCGTCGCGGGCCAGAAGATCCTCTGCTTGGGAATCACCGAGCCCGACGCGGGATCCGACGTGGCAGGGATCAGGACCCGGGCCGTCTACGACCCGGTGACGGACGAGTACGTGATCAACGGCTCCAAGACCTACATCACAAACGGCCACCGCGCCGACCTGATCGTGCTCGTGACCAAGACTGATCTCGATGCCGGCTATGACGGCTTCACGCTGTTTCTGGTGCCGATGGACCTACCTGGCGTGACTCGTGAGAAGCGGCTCGAGAAGCTCGGGATGCACGCCTCGGACACCGCGCTGCTCGCCTTTCAGGACGTGCGCGTGCCGGCGAGCGCGGTGCTCGGCGATGTCGGCAAGGGCTTCTACCAGATCATGTGGGAGCTACAGGGCGAGCGGCTGATCAGCTCAGCGGCCGCGGTCGCGTCGGCCCAGGAGATCTTCGATCGGACGCTCGAGTACGCCAAGCAGCGGGTCGCCTTCGGTAGGCCGATCGGCAAGTTCCAGGCGACTCGACACAAGTTCGCGGAGATGGGAACCAAGATCGAGGCGGCGCGCCAACTGGTCTACACGACGGCCTGGCGCTTCCAGAACGGCGAGTATCCGGTGCGCGAGATCTCGATGGCGAAGCTGTACGCGTCGCGGATCGCGTGCGAGGTGGCCGATGACTGCCTGCAGATTCACGGCGGCGCCGGTTACATGCGCGAGTACGGGATCGAGCGGGCGTGGCGCGACCTGCGGCTGAACCGGATCGGCGCGGGCACCGACGAGGTCATGCTGGAAGTGATCGGCCGCTCCTACGACCTCTGACGGCACGCCGCGTGGTGACGCGGGCTGCGCGTGGCAACATCTACCTGTGGATTCAGTTCGCGGCCAGCTGCTGATCGCGGGTCCGGCGCTCCAGGACCCGAACTTCTGGCGGACGGTCGTGCTCGTGGTCGAACACAGTGATGAGGGGGCGCTCGGCCTGGTGCTGAACCGGCCCTCGGAGTCGAGCGTCGGAGAGGCGGTGCCACAGCTGATCGAGCTCACCGATCCAGAGGACGAGGTGCTGGTCGGCGGGCCGGTGGGCCAGTCGGCCGTGATCGTGCTGGCGGACTTCGAGGATCCCGACGAGGCAGCGCTGATCGCGTTCGACACCGTCGGGGTGCTGGCCGGCGGCGCGCCGACCGATCAGCTCGGCGCCGGCGTTCGCCGCGCGCGGGTCTTTGCCGGCCACTCCGGCTGGGGTCCCGGCCAGCTCGACGGCGAGCTCGAGCGCGGCGACTGGATCCTCGAGCCCGCTCGCTACAGCGACGCCTTCACCGAGGCTCCGACGAACCTGTGGTCGTCCGTGCTCGAGCGCAAGGGCGGGAGCTATGCGCTGGTGGCGCGCATGCCGGACGACCCCTCTCTCAACTAGGTATGTGATGCGCGCCGACTCCGAAGCAGGCAGGCTGAAGATCGCGCTGGCGCTGATCGTGCTGTTCATGGCGGCCGAGATCGTGGTCGCGCTGCTCGCCTCATCGCTGGCGCTGCTGTCGGACGCGGCTCACATGCTGATCGACGCGGCAGCCCTGGCGGTGGCGCTGCTCGCCGCCCGGCTTGCGGCACGGCCCGCCCGTGGCGCGATGACGTTCGGGCTCGGCCGCGCCGAGATCATCAGCGCCAACGCCAACGGCATGACGCTGCTGGTGCTGGGGCTGCTGATCGTCTACGGCGCGATCCGGCGTCTGATAACGCCGGTCGACGTGCAGGCGGTGCCGGTACTGATCGTCGCCTTGGCGGGGATCGTCGTGAACCTGATCGCCACGCGTGTGCTCGGCGGGCACGGACACGCACACGGATCGGGCCATGACCATGGGCACGACCACGACGACGCGCACGACCACGACCGCGATCGACCCCGCCGCAGCCTCAACATCGAGGGCTCCTACCGGCACCTGCTCACGGATCTCTTCGGCTTTGCCGCGACCGCCATAGCCGCGATCGTCATCCTGCTGACCGGGTTCCATCGCGCCGATGCGATCGCCTCACTGCTGATCGCCGCGGTCATGCTGTACGCCGCCTACGGACTGATCCGGGCGTCCGCGCGGGTCATGATGGAGGCCGCACCCGAGGGAATCGATCCCGACGCGATCGGCCGCGAACTCGCCGCGTACCCAGGCGTGGCCGAGGTCCATGACCTGCACATCTGGGAGGTCACCTCGGGTTTCCCGGCAATATCGGCGCACGTCGTCGTCGACGCCGGCCACGACTGCCACGAGATCCGCCGCGCGCTCTCGACGCTGTTGCGAGACCGCTTCGAGCTCGCACACTCGACGCTTGCAGGTCGAGCACGCCCGCGCTCCCCAGCCGCCGATGCAGATCGAGGTGGCCGCCCATGGCAGCGGCGACTGATCCGGTGGGCGCCTCCGAGGAGGGGAGCTTTCGGGGATTCCGCGCCCGTCGCATCGTCTGGCAAAGCTGGTCGCCAGCGGGCGACCAGCAGCCCAAGGGCGTGGTAACGATCGCACACGGTTATGGCGAGCACATGGGCCGGTACCAGCATGTGGTCGCGCGGCTGAACGAGGCGCAGATTCGCCGTCTACGGACTCGACCATCACGGGCACGGGCGCTCCGGAGGCAAGCGCGGGCGGGTGTCGCTGCAACGAGCGGTCGAGGACCTCGACCGGCTGATCGTGACGGTGTCGCGAGCGAGGAACCCGGACATCCCGCAATTCCTGCTCGGGCACAGCATGGGAGGCGCGATCGCGCTTCGCTACGCGATGGTCCACCAGAACCGGCTCACGGGGCTCGCGCTGTCGGCACCGCTGGCGGCCGTGGAGGGCGGTCCGGCGCTGCACGGGCTCGGCCGGGTGCTCGGCACGCTGCTCCCAGCTGCACCGGTGTCGCGGGTCGATCCGCGCCTGGTGAGCCGCGATCATGCCGTCGTCAAGGACTACATCGCAGATCCCCTCAACCACCACGGGCCGATCCCCGCTGCGGTGGCGCGTGACTTCATCGTTCACGTGGGAACGCTCGCCGCCGATGTCAAACGGATCACGCTCCCGACGCTATTGATGTGGGGCACGTCCGACCGGTTGTGCCTGCCCGCCGGCAGCGAGTTGGTGGCGGCGAACATCGGCAGCGAGGACCTGACCGTCAAGCCCTACAAGGGGCTGTTCCACGAGATCATGAACGAGCCCGAGCGCGATCAGGTCCTCGACGATCTGGTCGCCTGGCTCGACAGCCACGTGGGCGAGGGCCACTCGGGCGCTTGATCCTTCGCCGGCGGCACGCTTCGCCGCCGGCTCACCTACGCGCGCTCTGCGATGACACTCTCACGCGCGGCCGCGGCCGCCTGCTTCGGGCCGGCCAGCTCGAGCTCATCGTGCATCATGCGGATGCGCCGCAGGATCTCGTCGGCCGCGGCCTGTTGCTGCTCGCGTGTGGAGTTCTCGATTGGCTCGAAGCGCATCGGTTTGCCGTAGCGGACCACGACTTTGGGGAAGCGCAGCCGCTTCCAGTTGCGGACCTGGTGGGATCCGAGGATCGCGACCGGCACGACCGCCGCACCAGACTCGAGCGCAAGCCGTCCGATCCCGCGCCTTGCCTCGTCGCCGACCTGCCCCGTGCGCGAACGCCCGCCCTCCACGTACATGCCGATCGCGCCACCGCGGCGGAGAATCGTAAATGCGGTGGTGAACGCCTCCTCGTCGGCGAAGCCACGTCGCACCGGGAACACGCCGCCGTGGTTGTAGATCCAGCTCATCGGGTGCTTGCCGAACAGCTGCGATTTGGCCATGAACTGGATGTGACGGCGGATGAACGCACCGCCGAAGAAGTGGTCCATGAATGAGGCGTGGTTCGGGGCCAGGATCAGCGGGCCGTTCGGCACGTTCTCGGCGCCGTAGCCCTCAGCCCGGAAGAGCACGATCGCGATCCAGACTGTGACCGCGCGCACGAGCTCGTACGGCCACTCGGGGCCGCGGCGACGCACGCGGGCGTGGTAGCGGTCGAACTGCTCAGCCGGGCGCGGATCCTTGTAGACCTGCGCGCGGATCTTGACGTCGTCAGCCATCTGCTTGTCCGCTGCGCTCGAGGGGCCCCATCACCTTGGTGTCGTGACCCAGGGCACTAGTTGTCGAGCACGAGTTGCTGGAGCGCCAGACGCGTGCGCTCGCTGTGCTGCGCCTGGGCGGCGACCGCGGCGGATAGGGCCGACAACCAGGTGTCGACATCGAGCGTCTCGTTCTTGATCACGATCCCCCCGGAGATGCGGCAGCGGGTGGTGGTGATCTGACTGCCGTTGCGGCGGAGCTCGAGGCGGTCGTCGCCGGTCTGGACGACGATCTCGCTCACGAGCTTCGGGCCCCGGAACCCGGCTTTTGTCCGCTTGACCTGGGCGATCCCCGGCAACGTCAGCTCCAGCCGGGTCGCGAGGCCCTCGACGAACGCGGCTATGTCGCTGAGGTCGGCGCGCAGCGCCGCAGCGACCAAGTCCAGGTCAGTGGACGAACTCTCATCCGATGTCACACCCAGGAGCCTACGACACCGGGTGCGGTGAATGTCACCGTGGCGAGCGCCGCGCTGGCCCGACAAGCCGGCCGAGAATCCAGAACAGGTTCGGCCTGCTCCAGAAGCGACCTGCGGACCGTCGCCGGGCGAGCTCCCGGCGACTACACGAACTCACGAACAGCCCTGAGCCATCCATAGTTGGTCCCCAATATCGAACGAACGACGGGATCCGTCGCGGGTAGTCAATAACAATGCTCGGACGGAAACCCGCAATTTGCGGGATTAGCCGGGGTTTTGACAGCGCCCGTTCCGCGCCTGAGGCCCGCGACTTGCCCTCAAATACGCCCGGTATTCTCGTTGCGAGTCCCGGGCGTCAGCTCACGCCCAGCCGCTCGTTCAATTCCCACGGCTAATTTGGATCAGAACCTAGGAGAGCCAGTTGCCTGACGTCGAAGCGCACATCACCGGGACCGTCTGGAAGATCGAGGTCGAGGTCGGCGACACCGTCGAGGAAGGCGACGCGGTGGTCATCCTCGAGTCGATGAAGATGGAGATGCCGGTGGAGGCCGAGGAATCGGGCGTCGTCAAGGAGATCCTCTGCGTGGAAGGGCAGGCGGTCTCCGAGGGCGACGTGCTGGTCGTGCTCGAATAGCGCGCGGCCTTATCCGGCGAGGGCGACGTGCTGGTCGTGCGCGAGTAGCGCGCTCCCCGCCGACCGTCGCCGCTACTCGTCCCAGGGCGTGAAGTCGACCTTGCGGGCGCCGCAGACCGGACAGAACCAGGTCTCCGGGATGTCCTCGAAGGCGGTCCCCGGTGGGATGCCGCCATCCAGGTCGCCCTCCGCGGGGTCGTAGATGTACCCGCAGGATTCGCAGATGTACTTCACCGGGCCGAGGTTAGCTGACAACCTGCTGCCGGGCGGTGGCTCCGCGGGGGAGATTCTCCGGATTCATCCGGCTTCCACGCGGCCGTGGAATCAATCATCTAGGGTCCGAGCGTGACCCCACGAGCATCCGCGACCGTGATCCTGCTGCGCGGAGGAGACGAGCGGCTCGAACTGCTGCTCGTCCGGCGGACCCCGGCCGCACGGTTCATGGCCGGTCACTGGGTGTTCCCCGGGGGTGCGGTCGACGCCGCGGACGGCGAGGGCCAGCCTGGCTTGCGACGGGCGGCGGTTCGCGAGCTCGAGGAGGAGGCCGCGGTGATCCTGGCGCCGGACGCTGAACTCGTGCCGTTCGCCCGCTGGATCACGCCGGAGCAGGCTCCGGTCCGCTTCGACACGTGGTTCTATCTGGCCACCGCACCCGTGGACGCGAGCCCGCAGGTCGACGGCGTTGAGATCGTCGACTTCCGCTGGCTGACGCCGGTCGCGGCTTTGGCCGAGCGAGCGGCTGGACGATTCGAGCTGCCCTTCCCGACGCTGAGGCAGCTCGAGCAGCTGAGCGCGTTCAGCTCGGCCGAGGAGCTTCTCGCACACTCACGCGCCCACGAGAACTCGATCCGACCGGTTCAGCCGCGGATCGTGGGTGAGGGCGAAACCGCCCGCATCGTGCTGCCGTGACAGACCCGACACACCCGCGTTACAGACTCGTCACAGGTGTTCACCCCCAGCCTGGGGGTTTAGCACCGACGACGGTCAGTCCGACTCTTCGTCGGCGATCACGTGCAGTACCGAGTTGATCAGCGCCAGGTGCGTGAACGCCTGCGGGTAGTTGCCGAGGTGACGCCCGCTACGCGCATCGAGCTCCTCGGCGAACAGACCCAGCGGTGAGGCGTGCGAGAGCAGTCGCTCGCACAGCATCGTCGCACGCTCGCTCTCGCCGGTCTCAGAGAGCGCCGAGACCAACCAGAAGGAACAGATCAGGAACGTGCCCTCCTCACCGGAGAGGCCATCGTCGGTCTCCTCGGTGCGGTAGCGGAGCACGAGCCCCTGCTCCGTGAGCTCGTCGGCGATCGCAAGCACCGTGTTGCGCACGCGCTCGTCATCCGCAGGCAGGAAGCGAGTCAACGGGATCAGCAGGGTCGATGCGTCGAGCGCATCGGTGTCGTAGTGCTGGCGGAAGACTCCGCGCTCAGAGACGCCCTTGCTGAGGATGTCCTCGCGGATCTGATCAGCAGCCGTCTGCCATTCCCGGGCAAGGTCCGTCTCGCCCTCGCGCTCGGCAAGTCGCGCACCGCGATCGGCCGCCACCCAGCACATCAGCTTTGAGGAGACGTAGTGCTTGGGTTCACCGCGCGCCTCCCAGATGCCCTGGTCGGGCTTGTCCCAGCAGTCAAGCGCGCACTTGACCTGGTCCTGGATCACCCCCCACAGCCGTTGCGGGATGTGTCCCCCGGTCTTGGTGTGCAGGTAGATCGAGTCGAGCACGGCCCCGAACACATCGTTCTGCTTCTGGTCGTAGGCGCCGTTGCCGATGCGCACTGGCCGTGCGCCCTCGTAGCCGCCGAGGTTGTCAAGCGTCGACTCATGCAGGTCGCGCTCGCCCCCGACTCCGTACATGATCTGCAACCCACCGTCGTCATCACGGGTCAGATCGGCCACGAACTGCATGAAGTCGTCGGCCTCCCAGTCGAAGCCGAGCGCGTGCAACCCCCAAAGCGTGAAGGTGGCATCGCGCATCCAGCAGTAGCGGTAATCCCAGTTCCGCTCGCCCTGAGGGGTCTCGGGCAGCGATGTCGTGAGCGCGGCAACCGTGGCACCGGTCGGTGCGTAGGTGAGGCCCTTCAGCGTCAGCGCCGACCGATGCAGGTGGCCGCGCCAACGATGGTCCGGGAAGCGCCCACCGGCGAGCCAGTCGCGCCAGTAGTGCTCTGTGTAGAGGAGGCGCTCCTCAGCGTCCTGGAGATCCCGCGGACCATCGATGCCCCCCGCCCAGCCGAGCGCAACGTAGCGCTTCTCACCTTCAACGAGCGTGTGACGCGCACGACAGCGGCTGCCCTCGATGCCCAGGTGCAGGTCGGAGTGCAGCGCCAGTCGCTCCCCGGTCGAACAGGTCGCTCCGGCGGCGCCCCAGTTGCCGTCCTGAACGTTCCACTCGGCGGGTTGGCGTCCATAGTCGAAGATCGGCTCGCAGATCACCTCTACCTGAACGCTGCCCTGGACGCACTCGATCAGGCGCACAAGCATGTGGTCGGCATCCTGGTCGGTGGGCGGCCGCGTGCGTTTCTCCTCGCCGCCGGAGTCGCCGTCACGCCAAGGCCCGATCGTGAGGCCATCGTGCACGACCATCCACCCGGAGGGTGTCAGCCACGTGGTCTCCAGGACCATCGTGCCGGGGACGTAGCGCACAGTCAGCGGTACAACCATCCCGTAGGGGCCAACGCGAAACGAACCGGCGCGACGGTCGAGGAGCGTCCCGAAGATGGATGGGGAGTCGAAGCGCGGTGTGCCCATCCACTCGACGCTGCCGTCGGGCGCCACCAATGCGCCCGTGTGGCAGTTCGACAGGAACCCGTAGTCGGCGATCGCCGGGAACGGCGACCCGCCCGTCAGCGGCGTGTCATGCGGTGGGATCGGGATCGTCGGCGACACGTGTCGCCGCAAAAGACTAGTGGCTGGTGCGTAGACCCAGGTAGCGACCGAGGACAGCGAAGCCCGCCAAGCAGGCGAGGGCGTCGGTGATCCCGCGCAGCGCGCCGTCGTATGGGTCGGCGGCGAGAACACACCCGGCGGCTCGCGCGTCTCGATGGAGTCGCGCGGTCGTCGGGCTACGTGTCGGGATTGAAGTTCGGCAGCCCGAGCGCGCTCAGCCAGTTGCTCACGTGCTGGTTGAGCACCGAGAACTGATCGGTCCAGATGAGGATGCCCATGCCGATCAGGACCGCGCCGCCGACGCCGATCACGATCGGGTAGTGGCGCTTGACGACGTTCAGCGCGGCGGTGGCCTTGCCGAAGGCGAGGCCCGTGATCAGGAAAGGCACGCCCAGCCCCGCACAGTAGATCGCGAGCAGGAAGGCGCCGTGGAAGGCGCTCGAGGACGTGCCGGTGGCGGTGATGATCGCGCCGAGCGTGGGACCGCTACAGGGCGTCCAGGCGATCGCGAACGCCGCGCCGGTGAGCACCGGGCCGGAGTGGCCGGCGCGCTGCATCAGCGATTGGACGTGCCACTCGCGGGCGAGCCTGGGCACCAGCGGACTGAGGACGAAAAGGATGCCCATCAGGACGATGATCGCGCCGCAGACCTGGCGCGCGGTCGCGCCGGTGAGCGCGCCGCGTAGCGCCTGTTGGCCTAGCAGCCCGAGCGCAATGTAGATGGCGGAGAAGCTGCCGATGAACGCGAGCGTCGGGCCGATCACGCGCCGGGCCTTGAGCTCCGCGGTGTCGCGCACGCCGGCGACGGCAGCCATGTAGCCGGGGACGAGCGGCAGCACGCACGGCGACAGGAAGCTGATCAATCCGGCGCCGAACGCGACTGGGATTCCGATGCCAGCAGCTGGATTCATGCGCGATCAGCGTACCTCGGGGTCTAAATGTGTGGTTCGGGGGGTTAATCGAGGCCCTCAAAAGCCTCCATTAAGTGTGCGCGCCGACAAACAATTCGGGGCGGGCGGGCCGAACCAGGAGACCGCAGCCAAGCTCACAGGGATACTGGACGGCCACGCTCGACATCCGGCGGAAGCCGACCCTCTTCCGAGAGCTTCTCGAGGTGCGCCTCGAGCGTGATCGCCGCGGCGGGGCGCAAGACCTCGGGAGCGTCCCACCACACTGCATCGAGGAGATCGTGAATTGTGCGCTTGCCGTCGGCAAGCGCGGCAATCAGAGCCGCCTCGCGCGCGAGGCGATGGTCGATGTACTGCGTGAGCTTCGAATCAGGGTCCTCCACCAGCGGCCCGTGACCGGGAGCGATCAGCGACAGATGCATCTGCTTCAGTCGCCGCAGGCCATCCAGATAGTCCGCGAGTTGCCCCACGACGAACACGCTGCCCTCGCCGAGCACGGCGTCGCCGGTGAAGGCGACCCCGTCCACCACGAACGCGACGTGATCCGGCGCGTGCCCCGGCGTGGCGACCACCTCGAACGGCCCGACCTCGTCCCCGTCCTCGAGCAGCGCCGAGACCGAGCCGCGAGCAGCGGCGAGCGGCACCGGTGAAAAGCGTCGGACGATCTCCGGAACGGCCTCCGCGTGGTCGGGATGATCGTGGGTCAGCAGGACGGCACCGAGCCCGCCACGTTCGTCCAGCTCCTCGCTGATCGCGTCAAGATGCTCGGGCAATGCTGGACCAGGGTCGATCAACCAGGCCGGCTCACGACCGTAGATCCACGTGTTCGTGCCCGTCAGGGTGAATGGTCCGGGGTTGTCGGCGCGCAGACCGACGGCGTCGCGATCTGGAAGCTGCAACCGGGACATGGGCGCAGGATGACACGATGAGGAAGTGATCCTCACGTGACAGCCGACACGAAGCCCGACGAGCAACCCCAGGATCTGCCCCAGGATCTGCCCCTCGACGACGCCAAGGCAGCCCGCAACCTCAAGCACGGCCTGATCTCGCTTGCGGTTCTGATCGCCATGGTGGTTGGGCTGCTACTCGCGGTGCCGGGCCTGCACGACGTGGCAGAGGCGATCCTGCACATGCCGATCGGCTACGTGCTGATTGCGATCGGCCTCGAGGTGCTGTCGTGCGTCAGCTACGTGATCTGCTTCCTGTTCGTGTTCGATCGCGCGCCGGCGCGTTTCGGCGCACGTGTTGCGCTCACTGAGCTCGCGTTCGGGGCGGCGGTCGCGCTCGGCGGCGCGGGCAGCATTGCGGTCGGTGCCTGGCTGCTGATCGAGAAGGGGGCAAAGCCCGGGGTGGTCGCGGAGCGCTCCGCCGTGCTGTTCCTGCTGACCAGTGCCATCAACGTGATCACGCTGGCTCTCGTCGGCCTTGGGCTCTGGTTTGGGGTGCTGCCCGGCCCGTCGAACCCATGGCTCAGCCTCGTGCCCGGACTCGTCGGCGTGATCGTGTTCTTCGGGTTCCTGGCATTGCCGCTGATCGCCGAGCGTCTGATCGTCGACCGCCATCACGGCCGCATCGCCACCTGGTCCTGTGCGATATCCGACACGATCCGCGAGACAGCGCGGTTGCTGTTCAGCTTCGACTGGCGCCTGATCGGCGCCGTCGGCTACCTGTGGTTCGACATCGCCGTCCTCTGGGTCTGCTTCAAGGCACTGGGCCACACGCCACCGATCGCGAGCCTGGTGCTGGCCTACCAGATCGGCTACCTCTCGAATCTGATCCCGATTCCCGGTGGGATCGGCGTCCTGGACGGCAGCCTCGTCGGCATGTTCGTGCTCTACGGGATCAACGACACGCGCGCGACCTCGGCGGTCATCGTCTACCACGCAATCTCTCTTTGGGTGCCGGCGACGTGGGGAACGATCGCCTTCCTGCTACTGCGCCGCACCCGCAACCAGCCGGTCAACTGGCTGCCGCCGCGGGTTCGACGCAGATCGGCCTGAGGCTCGGCGTCGACGTAAACCAAGCCTTCCCCGGCCGTTTCGGGCGACCGGCCAGCCAGCGTTTCAGGCGGCCACCCAGCTATGGTGTCCGGAATCGCAGAGCCAGCTTCACCTGGATCCGTCCTCGCCCTGATTCGTTCGGGGCAGGCGAACACCCGGAACGAACTAGCCGAGCGCCTCGGCGTCGCCCGGTCGACCGTCGTGCAACGTCTCGGTGTATTGACAGACGCCGGTCTCGTACTCGTAGCCGGCGACGCCCAGTCCAGTGGCGGCCGCCCAGCCTCGATCTTCGCGTTCGACGACAACGCCGCTCTCGTCGCGGTCGGGGACCTGGGACAGACGGGCTGCCACCTCGCCGTCTGTGACCTCGGCGCGCGACCACTGGCCGAGCTCACGGCATCGCTGGAGATCGATCAAGGGCCCGAGGTCGTACTCGACTGGGTCAAGTCACGGTTCACCGAGTTGCTTGCCGAGGTCGGGCGCGACTGGAGCCATGTGCTCGGCGTCGGCATCGGACTGCCTGGTCCCGTGGACTTCGAGACCGGTCGGCCGGTGAGCCCGCCGGCGATGCCCGGCTGGGACGGCGTCGATGTGCCGAGCATGTTCCACGACATCAGCGACTGCCCGGTACTCGTCGACAACGACGCGCGGATCATGGCGCTCGGCGAGCATCGCGTCGCGCGTCGCGACGACCAGCACATGATCTTCGTGAAGATCGGCAGCGGCATCGGTGCCGGGCTGATCGCGTACGGCAACGTTCTACGCGGTGAGCGCGGCGCCGCCGGCGACATCGGCCACATAGTCGTCGATCCGGACGCGTCCGAGGTGTGCCGCTGCGGCAACGTCGGCTGCCTGGACGCCGTCGCAGGCGGATGGGCGATCGCCCGCCGTATGGGCGATCTCGCGCCGACGCCGCCGGATGTCGTGCGTCTGGCACGGGAAGGGCATCCTGAGGCGACCGGTCAGGTGCGGCGCAGTGGCCGGATGGTCGGCGCCGCCGTTGCCAACGCGGTGAACCTGCTCAATCCAACCTCGGTGATCATCGGCGGCAAGCTCGCCGAGGCCGACGAGCAGGTGTTCGCCGCGGTGCGCGAAGTGGTCTACCGACACGCCACCCCGGTCGCCTCGCGTCATCTCGAGATCGCGATCACCGAACTCGGCCACATGGCTGGGGTCATCGGCGCCGCGCACATGGTTATCGACCACGTGTTGGAGCCCGACCGGGTCGAGGGGCTGCTCGAGCGGCGCTTGGGCCGGCTCGCCAGTTAGACGGCGCCCGGAGCCGGAGACCGGGTGGCCGCCGAGGCCTCCGCGGCCAGCGTCCGGATCGCGTCCCAGTCGCCGGCGGCGATCAGATCGCCCGGAACCATCCAGGAGCCGCCGATGCAAACGACGTTGGGTAGCGCCAGATAGATCGCGGCGCGCTCCAGGTCGATGCCTCCCGTCGGGCAGAAGCGCACCTGCGGGAACGGGCCACCGAGCGCCTTGAGCGCCGCCACCCCTCCGCTGGTCTCGGCGGGGAAGAACTTCATCAGCGAGATCCCGAGCTCGAGCAGACGCAGAACCTCACTGGCAGTGACGGCTCCGGGGAGGAAGGCGCCACCGGCCTCGGCTGCGACACGGCTGAGCGCGTCGGTGCAGCCGGGCGAGACGATGAACTGCGCGCCAGCGGCGCGCGCATCAAGCAGCTGTTGGGGCGTGATCACGGTGCCTGCGCCGACGACGGCGCCCGGCACCTCGGCGGCGATCTGGCGGATGGACTCGATACCCGCCTCGGTCCGCAGCGTGATCTCGAGCACCTGCAGGCCGCCCGCGACCAGCGCCTCGGCAAGCGGCACCGCCGTTTCGGCGTCTTTGATCGTGATCACCGGCACCACGCGGGTGGCACCGAGCAGGCTCTCGAAGCTGGTGGTCATCGCCAACTCAATGTGTCACGCGCGGGCGAACGCCGCCACAGCTGGATGCTCGTCCGGCATGCCCCGTTCCGTGCCGAGTGCTCCGAAGATCGTCGCTCCTGAGTCGGCGCTCGAGACCGCGTCCCGGAACAGCCGGAACAGCTCGCGCCCGGTGCCATGGTCGCCGATGTGAGGGGCGGGCACGGCCTGTCGCTGGTCGAGATCGACGCCGACCACGTCGAAGCTGCCGGCGCGGGTGTCGATACGGATCAGATCACCGTCCTGGATGCGCGCGAGCGGTCCGCCGTCAGCCGCCTCGGGCGCGCAGTGGATCGCAGCGGGCACCTTCCCCGATGCTCCCGACATGCGGCCGTCGGTGACCAGCGCGACGCGCAGGCCGCGTCCCTGGAGGACGCCGAGCCCCGGCGTCAGGCGGTGCAGCTCCGGCATCCCGTTGGCCTTCGGACCCTGGAAACGAACGACGACCACGACGTCGGTCTCGAACTCCCCGCGGGCAAACGCGTCAAGGAATTCCTGTTGATCGTCGAAGACACGCGCCGGCGCCTCGATGATGCGGTTGTCGCCAGCGACCGCGGAGACCTTGATGACGCTGCGACCCAGCGATCCCTCGAGCACGCGGATGCCGCCGTCATCTGCAAACGCGTGATCCGGTGAGCGCAGGACCGTGGGATCGACCGCCCCAGCGGCCGGCGCTGCACCCCACTCGAGCTTGCCGTCGACCAACTGGGGCGCCTCGCAATAGCGGCTGAGCCCGGGCCCGACGACCGTGAGCACGTCCTCATGCAACAGCCCTACATCGAGCAGCGCGCTGAACAGGCTCGCGGTCCCGCCGGCTTCGTGGAACTGGTTGATGTCAGCGCTGCCATTGGGGTAGATCCGGGCGAGCAGCGGCACGACCTGCGACAGCTCGGCGAAGTCGCGCCAGGTCAGAGCGATCCCAGCGGCAGCAGCCATCGCAACGAGATGCATCGTGTGGTTGGTAGAACCACCCGTGGCGAGCAAGCGCGACAACCGCGTTCACAATCGCGCGCTCATCGACGACGTGTCCGATCGGCGCGTGCTGGTCGGGACCAGTGAGCTCGACGACTCGGCGGCCGGCTGCCTCGGTCAGGACCCTGCGCAGGGCCGTGCCCGAGGTCACGAAGCTTGCACCCGGCAGGTGCAGGCCGAGCGCCTCCATCACCAGCTGGTTGGTGTTCGCAGTTCCGTAGAAGGTGCAGGTCCCGGGAGCGTGATACGAACTCAGCTCCGACTCGAGCAGCTCGTCACCGTCCACGTGGCCCTCGGCGTGGAGCTCACGCACGCGCGCCTTGTCGGAGTTGGGGATGCCTGAGGGCATCGGACCGCCGGGGACGAAGATGCAGGGCAGGTGCCCGAAACTGAGTGCCCCCGCGACCAAGCCGGGGACGATCTTGTCGCAGACGCCGAGCAGCAGCGCCGCGTCGAACATGTCGTGCGCCAGCGCCACCGCCGTGGCGAGCGCCACGACGTCACGGCTGAAGAGCGACAGCTCCATGCCCGGGACGGCCCTGGGTGACGCCGTCGCACATGGCCGGAACGCCGCCTGCGAACTGGGCCACGCCACCGGCGCGCAGGATCTCCTTCTTGAGCAGAGTCGGATAGCGGTCGAGCGGCTGATGGGCGGAGAGCATGTCGTTGTAGGCCGAAACGATCGCGACGTTCGGGACCTGCTCGCGCGCCAACAGATCCTTCTCCTCGGTTCCGCAGGCGGCGACGCCGTGGGCGAGGTTGGCGCAGCCGGCGTGGGCGCGCGGGCGCCCCGCGCGCTGATCCTGCTCGATGCGTCGATCAATGCGATCGAGATATGCGCGGCGGGTCTCGCGGCTGCGTCGAGCGATCTGATCGGTGACCTCGGCGACTGCGAGGTGCACATCGCGCGACGGTCGCTGTGGCGGCCAGTTGTGCATGTTCTGAGCTATATCTAACAGGAGTTATGCTTGTCAAGCATCAAAAGTTTTCTCAGATATGCCAGGGTTTGGTGTTAGTGTGCGAGGAGAGGGATGAGTACGACGATTCAGGATCAGGCACGGTTCTGTGAGGACGACTGCGCGGCGGTCGTGCTCGCAAGTTTCGCCTGCAGGATGTGCTTGACCGCGCCCGAACTGATCACGCTCAAGGGGCTTCCGGGCGAGCGCCTGGGAACCTCGCGGTGCCCGCACTGCGGCACGCTGAACCGCGTGACGATGAGCGACGCCCAGGCATTCCAACTCTGGACGCTGCAGCGCGGCAACACCTTCGTGCACTTCGCGCCCGAGCACTGGTAGATCGCGCAATCAGATCGCGCAATCCGCGAATCATGCTCGCGGCGAGCGGCCCGGGGCGAACCGCCCGCGGCGAGCGGCGAGCATCGCGTGAGAGCTGGTCGCGGCGCTCGGACTCGATGACGTAGGATCGCCGCTCCCATGGCGCAGATCGCGATTTCCGATTGCATCACGCTGGAGTACGAGACGTATGGCTCGAGCGTCGACCCGCCGGTGCTGATGGTGATGGGCTTCGGCTCGCAGCTGGTGTCGTGGCCACGCGAGTTTTGCGGGCAGCTTGCCGCCGGCGGCCGCTATGTGATCGGCTTCGACAACCGCGACTGCGGGCTCTCGACCAGGCTCGATGGAGTCGACGCCCGCGTAGCGGAGGTGCAGTTCGCCGCCGCGTCCGGCGACTTTGAACGCGCTCGTGAGCTGGCTCCGTACACCCTGAGCGACATGGCTCGAGACGGCTTCGGGCTACTCACCGCGCTGGGCATCGAGCGCGCGCACGTGGTCGGCGCTTCGATGGGCGGGATGATCGCGCAGACGATGGCGATCGAGCAGCCAGAGCGCGTGCTGACACTGACGTCGATGATGTCGACGACGGGCGAGCCGCGAGTTCGGCCAGTCGACACCGGAGGCGCTTGCGGCGTTGCTCGCCCCCGCCGCGACCAACCGTGAGGATTACATCGAGTCGGCCGAGACGTGGATGCTGTGGCACTCACGGCGCTATCCGGAACTCGAGCAAACGCGTGAGATCGCCGCCGAGAGTTACGACCGCGGCCACCATCCGCATGGCACGAGCCGACAGCTGGCGGCGATGCTGGCAAGCGGACCACGGGCTGACGGACTGTCGAAGCTGCGCACGCCGACGCTCGTGATCCATGGGCCGGACGACACGCTCATCACTCCGAGTGGGGGCCGCCGCACCGCTGAGCTCGTGCCGGGGGCGAGGCTGCTGCTGGTCGAGGACATGGGCCACGACCGGCCTGCGCCCGCTATGGCCCCAGATCCTCCAGGCGATTCTGGCTCACACTGCCGAGCGCTAGCGACTCAGGGCGCTAGGCAGTCAGGGCGCTAGCGACTCAGGGCGCTAGGCGACCACAGGCAGGTGTCGCATCCGAGCCGACCGCGTCGCCGCCTTGGCGACGTACATGAGCTTGTCGGCCCGTCCCAGCCAGGTCTCGAGCTGCTCGTCCTCTCGGCGCTCGGCAACGCCGAACGACCAGGCCACGCCGCTCTCATCGTGCATCTGAGCGACCCACCGCGTCGCCTCCACGGCGGAGAGCCCCGGGAGAATCGCGATGAACTCGTCACCGCCGATACGCGCGACGAGATCGACGCCACGCACTGAGGTCTGCAGTTCGGTGGCGAAGGTCACGAGCATCTGATCGCCCGCCAGGTGTCCCGCGTGGTCGTTGACGAGCTTGAGGCCATCGAGGTCGATCACCACAAGGCTCGAGGTTCCCGCGAAGCGTCGCCCACTCCAGAGATCGCCCAGCGCCATGTCGAGGCCACGACGATTCATCAGGCCGGTGAGCTGATCATGCCTGGCCTCGTGGCGCAGGTTGTTCAGTACCTGCGACAGCATTATCGAGAGCAGCGCCGCACCCGACAGCATCGGCAGCGCGTCGACCATCGTGCGCAGGTGCTCGCCGTTGATCGCGACCGCCGCGCCGATCGCCACGACCTCGATGCCAAAGAAGAGGGCCGCGCGCCTCGGGAAGAAGCCGGTCACCCAGAGCGAGACCCAGATCAGGCCGGCACCCCCGAACAGCGTGGCGCCTGCGCTCTGAGATGCGGCGAGGACGACGCCGACGACGACGATGCGCACGCCTCCTAAGAGCGATCAACGTCCTATCGTCGACACGATCTCCGAACGCCATCAAGCCCGCGGCGATCAGGATCAGCACCACGCCGCAGATGGCGTAGACCTTGGTGGGAGCGTGACCACCGAGTGGGGCCGCTGCGATCGCTGCGAGACCCACGGCAGAGGTGGCCTGCAGCAACGCCAATGTCCATGTCTTGGCCGGCAGCGACTCAGTTATGTGAGCCCTGCGGCTGATTTCATCCCAGTTCATATCCATGCTCCATCCGTCAGATCCGGTCATCACTCCGGAAACTGCTGTTGTCATCGGCCTGGCGGTCTAAAGGCTTGAGCGCTGATCACCCATTTGCGCCCTGCCGCCCGCCGCGAGCGGCCGTGCGCATCCCCCGCTACGGAACGGCAACGGCCGCGCCCAGCGGGGCGCGGCCGTCAGCCATCCGCCTATGTAGTGCCTAGGTCAGCCGCCGATGAACATTGCGGGCAGGTTGCGCCCCGGCACCTGGTCGGGCCGGTAGATCTTGGGATCACCCGGATAGGCGATCTTCCAATCGTGTGCCGAGTACCAGTCGTAACGGTTCAACTGCTCGGAGTTGACGCGATCCGGGCCATTGAAGTGACCCTTCGCCGCCTGCTGGCGGATCCACGTCTTCCAGGCGCCGTACAGCGACCTGTCGCTCTTCGGGACGACACCCTCCGTGGTCACCGTCGCCTTCGAGTCGACCTTCCTGATCGCAGCCGCCTGCTTGGTCGACGGTGTGAACGTCGTCGGCCCACCGGGAGCCCCGAGGTTCAGCGGGACGATGTTCGGCTCGAGGTCGTACGGGGCGAAGTTGCCCTTGTCAGTGAACGCTCCGTACATCGGCTCGGCCGCGTAGTCCTCCTGGTTCATCGCGTGGATGCCGAGCACCTGCTCGACCGTCTTGACCATGTTGAGCTGCGTGTAGTACTGCTCGTCGACGCCGGGCTTCGAGTACGGGCTGATCACCAGCGTCGGGGCACGGTGCCCGTCGACGTGGTCGACGCCGTTCTGCGTGTCGTCCTCGTCGACGAAGATCGCCGTGCTCTTCCAGAACTTGCTGTGGGAGATCTGGTCGACGACACGCCCGACGGCGAGGTCGTTGTCGGCGACCTGGGCGACCGGGTCGGGAACGTTGGTCCCGGTCGTGTGGTCGGTCATCAGCCACATGAACGTCAGCTGCGGCATCGTGCCCGTCTTCTCGTCATGCTGGAAGTACGGGAGCCACTGGTCCACCCGGTACTGGTCCGGGATCGACAGCTGGAAGTTCGGGAAGCATGGCGCCGAGATCGCCTGCAGCGACGGAATGTCGGACTGCACCCGTGTGTACTGAGCACGGTTCGCTGATCGGCTCGGCACCCTGATGCCCGTCCTCCAACCACTGGGACTCCGCGTACCACGTGTCCCAATCGGGCGCGTTTGACGGGAGGTTGTAGGGGTTGAAGATGTACTCGCCGAAGTTCTGGACGCTGACGCCGGCCTTCTCGGCAGCGTTCCAGAGGAACCCGTCCCGCTGGTAGGCGAGCGCGTCGCCGCCCTGCGACGGGTAGGAGCGGTAGAAGGCCCCGAACTCCTTCTCGACGTAGTCGTTGGCCTCAGCCTGAACGATCCAGTTGTGGCCGTCGGCCGAGAGCGTGCCCTCGTCGTAGAAGTTGTCGAGGTCACCGAAGCGCTCGGCCAGCGCGTGCTCGTTCGGCGTCACCTCCGCACCGAACTGGGCGTCTGCGGGATCGCCATTGCCCTCGGGCAGATCACCGAAGAGCTGGTCGTAGGTGCGGTTCTCCTTGATGATCACGACGATGTGCTTGATCGCGGACGGCCCACCGAGACGCTTCGGAATCACCTTCGGGACCGTGTCGTAGGCGCCGGAATTGATCGGCTTGATCTGGTTCCAGTCGTTGTCACGGAAGACCGTCTGTGTGTCCTTG
Source organism: uncultured Actinomycetota bacterium (assembly GCA_963714335.1). Taxonomy (GTDB): domain Bacteria; phylum Actinomycetota; class Thermoleophilia; order Solirubrobacterales; family Solirubrobacteraceae; genus Palsa-465. The sequence continues at coordinate 1,342,876 of CAVQNW010000002.1, read as the reverse complement.
GCGAGATCCGCAGCTGCTGGTCGGCATCGTGAACAACGTGACGCTGCCAGTGTCGTCGTAGGTGTTGTGCCCGGTGGCGTCGGAGGTGTCCGCGCCCTTGTTGATGGTCGATTCCGGTCCCTTGGCGCCGATGCCCTTGTCGTTGGTGACAACCACGGTGCCGGCACCGAGTGCGGGATCTGGCTGAACCTGCACGGGGTACCAGTCGGTCGGCAGCAGGCCCAGCATGTGCATCGGCGTGAAGACGCCGTTGTAGCTGTACTCGGCGATCGCGTTGTCGCGGCCGATGCTCACGAGCACGTGGTTCGGATCAGGCATGCTGATCGCGTTCGCGTAACTGCCGACGGTCGCGCCCGGAACAGGATTGGTATGCACCGTCTGGGTGACCTTGTTGGTCTTCTCGTTGATCACGGAGAGACTGTCGTCGTTGGAGTTGGCGACGAACAGCGCGCGCCCGTCCTGATACAGCGCGGTGGGCTGCAATCCGACCGGGATCTCCTTGGTCTCGGTGTCTGTCGCCAGGTTCACGACTGACACCGTGCCCGTGATCGCCGCGCCCGTGGACCGGCTGGAGACGATCGGCGTCCCGTCTGAGAGGTTGGTGAAATCGGTGCTGTTGGCCGGACGACCGCCCTCGTTGGAGACATAGGCTGTCGAGCCGTCCGCGGAGATCACAACCTGGCGCGGCGCGTTCCCGACCGGGATCTGAGCTGATCAGCTGATTGGTCGAGGTATCGATGACGCCCAGTGCATTGGAGCCATTGAGGGCGACATAGAGCTTCGTTGCCGTCCGAGGACAGGGCCATGCCTGCCGGGATGTCGGAACCATCGGTGACACCGGGGCCGTACGTGTCGCATGCGGGCTGAGCCGTGGCCTGAGTTCCGCTGTTGCAGAGCCAGATCGCATCGGCCTGCGACCAGGTACCGGTTGTCGAGTCGAGGGTGTACTTGTCGACGTAATCCGTCTGGGGAACCCAGATCGTGTTGCCGTCAGGTGACCACAGCGGTCCATCGGTTCCCGACGGTGCCGTCCTCGTTCGCATACGGATCCGATGCGCCCGAGAGGTAGTAGCCGTTGTACAGCGGGTACGCCTGGCTCGTGCCGTTCGTGAGATTGACGAGCGTCAGCGTGGTGTCGTAGTTGTTCCACGTGAGCGCGGCGAGCGTGTGACCGTCAGGGCTGATCGAGCTCGTGACGATTCGGGCGTTGTCGAGGAACAGCCGCTTTCCAAGTGGCGATATCCACTGATTTGTCGGCAGCAGCACGCCGTTCGCGTAGGTGCTGCCGACCTGCTCGTTGCCAAACGGGCTGAACGACGAGTACGGCAGCCGTTGCGGCGCCGACCGTGGCCAAACACGCGAGGGCAACAATGAACAGCACTCGGCTGGCGCGCCGCGGACGCGACACCCGTGGCTCACGCCGTCTCCTGCCGTACGGCAAGGGGAGAATGCTCACTTGAAACCTCCGCTTTGTATTGATGGCCCCGTCGGGCGAGCCTATGGCCTGCGGGCTCTTCGGAAATTCTTACCGGGTTGGGAGGCGCCGTTGTAAACGAATCGGTATCTGGGCGTATTTTTGTCAGCTTCGGCACGGGAAGTTGACGCGGCGGGCTCGCCGCAGCTTCGCCCGCCGGGCAGCGACAGGCTGGCCGCCGCTTCGCCTGCCGGGCCGCGCCGCTGGCCCGCGGGCCGCGCCGCGGCTGGGCGCGCGGGGCGCGCCTGCTGCGCCCGTCGGCCGCGCGTTCACAACTCGTTGACCACGGCCGGGCGATCGGCCATATATTGGCAACGTGGCAGCGGTACGCACGACTGGAGTGGTCAAGCGCTTCGACACCACCGTTGCGATCGGTGGGGTGGATTTGACGGTCGAAGCAGGCGAGGTGCGCGGCCTGCTCGGACCTAACGGTGCCGGCAAGACCACCCTGTTGCGGATGCTGCTCGGGCTGGTCCAGCCGGACGCAGGCGCCATCGAGCTTCTTGGCCAGCCACTGAGCGGTTCAGGGATCCAAGCACTGCATGACGTGGCCGGCTTCGTCGAGGATCCTGCCTTCTATCCGTACCTAAGCGGGCGCGTGAACCTGAGCCTGCTCGCACGGCTCGACGGCGGTGCTGCGGCGGCGACGGAACGCGAGATGGGGACTGCGATCGACGCGGCGCTGGCGCGTGTCGGCCTGGAGAAGCGAGCCGATGACCGCGTGGGCGGTTACTCGACCGGGATGCGTCAGCGACTCGGGATCGCGGCAGCGCTGCTGCGCTCGCCCAAGCTGCTGCTGCTCGACGAGCCGACGAGCGGTCTCGATCCCGCCGGCGCGCGGGCGGTCGCCACACTCGTCCGCGAGCTCGCGGCCGAGGGCGTCGCGATCCTGCTCTCCAGCCATCAGATTGGCGAGCTCGAGCGGGTCTGCTCAAGCTTCACGTTCCTGCGAGACGGTCAGATCGTGTGGGACGGAACGGCCGCCGAGCTCGAGGTCCAGGCGCCGGTGTCGGCCTTCGAGCTGACCACCAGCGACGACGATCGCGCCTACCGGTTGGCGCTCGAGCACGAGGGACTGCGCGCCCAGCGTTCTCCGCGCGGCGGCATCGCGCTCACGGCCCGGCACGGCCTGCTCGACGGCTATGTGCTCGCATTGGGCGATGCGCGGATCGCGATCCGGCGGCTGGAGCTGCGCGTCAGTCCGCTGGAAAGCATGTTCTTCGCGCTGACATCAGACCTGCCAGGGCTCGACGAACTCGAGCCGCACGAATACGCCGAGCGGATTCTGGCAAGCGCATGACGACCACCGCCGCACCACCGATCCCCGGTGGCCTCGAGCGCTCGCGACTCGGCGTGAGCGACGTGTATGTCACCGAGTTGCAGAAGCTCCGCGCACAGTTGCCGACACGACTGATCGCGCTGCTGGCGGTGCTCGGACCGTTTGCGTTCGCCGCGCTGCTGAAGGTGCAGAGTGGCACTCCCGCCGACGCGCTGTTCGGCGCCTGGGTCCACACCTCGGGGTTTGCGGTCTCGCTCGTGACCCTGGGCTTCGCGGGAAGCTGGGGCTTCCCGATCATCGTCGGTGCGCTCGCCGGGGATCTCTTCGCGTCGGAGGACCGCTACGGCACGTGGAAGACGATCCTTACCCGTTCGGCAGCCGCGAGGATGTGTTCGTGGGAAAGGTCCTGGCAGTGGGGACGCTGATCGCTGCGATGGCCGCCCTGCTGGCGGTGTCGAGTCTCGTCGCCGGCGCAGCCTTCGTTGGGCTGCATCCGGTCGTGAATCTGAGCGGTCAGCTGACATCGAGCGGGCGCCTGCTCGGGCTCACGCTCGTCAGCTGGTTGTACTGCCTGCTGCCGGTGTTCGCATACATGAGCGTCGCGATCCTGGTCTCCGTGACAACCCGCAACGGCATCCTCGGCGTACTGGCACCGCTGATGCTGGCGCTCGTCACGCAGCTGCTCGACCTGGTCGGACGCGGGGTCGTCGTCCACACGCTGCTGATCGGCTCGGGCTTCGACGGCTGGCACGGGCTGTTTGTCGCGCACCCGTTCTTTGGACCTATGGCCGTGTCCGCCTTGGTCTCGCTGACATGGATCGGGGTCTGCCTTGCGCTGTCCTGGCATGTACTGCGCCGCCGCGACTTCGTCACGGGAACGGGCCGGGTGAGCTGGGCATTGCCGCTCAGAGTGGTCGGGGTGACCGTCGCAGTGATAGCAGTGCTGGCGTTGACGGCGGGGCTCGGGCCTGGTGCGGTGACCGGCAACAGAGTGGCCGGCTCGGTCGGAGCGACGTTCAACAACGTGACGTTGCTGCAGCAGGCGTTGATCGGTCGCTATGCGCCGGCGAGCGCGCGCCTGCGCGTGCTGCCCAACTGCAACAAGCGAGGGGCCGCCGACGCCGGCCCCGGGGACTGGCTGTGCAACCTCTACGTCTACGTGCCGCAGCCCAGGTCGGTGCCGTTTCAACAGATCAATGTCGAGTACGACGTGAGCGTCCAGTACAACGGCTGCTGGAAGGCGTCATCGCCGCCGTCGTTCGTGGGCGGTCAGACGATGGCCGACAAGGCTGGTAAGCAGGTCACCAACCCGCTGTACGTGGTCTACGGCTGCTTCAACGTGCTGTGACAGGCACCGCCTCGGGCGCTGGTAGCGGCGCCAGTTCGCGCGGCTCGGTGAGCCGGTTCCCCAGGGCATAGCTCACCAGCGGAAGCCCGCAGAGCACGCTGAAGACCGCCGCGGGACCGTGGGCCTCGGCCAGCAGTCCGAACAGTGGGGCCGCTGCGCCGCCGGCACTGACCGAGAGCCCGAGCGTCACAGCCGAGGCGGTACCGGGCCGCTTTGGAAGGTAGTCCTGGCCGAGCTTGACCAGGACCGAGAACGGGATCCGCAGTGCCAGACCGGCGCCCAGCGCCCAGATCAGTCCCACATAGGGGTCTGAGCAGGTCCGCAGCAGGACCAGTGGCGGAAGGCAGACAAGCGCCCCGATCTGCGTCGTACGGACCATCCCGAAGCGGTCGGCGATGCGGCCGCCCAGCATCGTTCCCGCCACCCCGCCGCCGAGCAGACAGCCGAGCGAGACCCCAGCCAGAGCGCGGCTCGCGTGGAGGTCGCGCAGCCAGTAGAGCTCGATGAAGGTGCTCGCCCCGAAGAACATGACCGAACGCGAGACCTCGACTGCGGCGAGCCACATGAACGGCCGCCAGCGATCGGTGCCGGAGCTTGTCGCGGCTGACTGCCCGTGGCGGGCCGCCAGCCTGCGTCCGCTGCGCCGGGTGACGATCGCCACCAGCCACGCCGGTATCACGAACCAGACGAGACCGGAGAGGCCGAAGCCGGCGAGCACGGGTGTCAGCAGCGCCGGCGCCAACACGAAGCCAACGTTTCCGCCGGTCGCGAAGATGCTCATCGCCGAGGCGCTGTTCCCTGCGGTGCGCCGAGCCAGGCGGCCCGCGGCGGGATGGAACATCGCCACCCCGATTCCCGTCACCAGCAGCATCACCCAGGTCAGGGCATATGCCCGCGCGAGTCCAGCTCCAGCAGCTGCCGCCGCCGCCAGGGCGATTCCCCCGTAGACGCACCAGGGCCGGTCGCGACGGTCGACGAGCAGACCGAACAGCGGCTGCGGGACAGCGGCACCGAGCGTCGCCGCCAGGCTCAGCCCGGCCGCCTGCACGTAGCTGTAGTGGCGGTCCAGAACGAAGTACGGGATCGCCGCAGGCACAGCGCCCTGAAAGAAGTCGATCGCGGCGTGGGCAGTGGCCCACAGTCGCATTCGCGACCAGTTGGAGGTCCTAGGAGACACCACCCGCACGCTAGCCCTGCAGCGAACGTCCGGCTACCGCTAATCTGCCGTGTTATGTCGGCAGTCCGCCATGTGCTCCCCGCGGAGATCAAACGGCCGCTGCAGGCCGATGAGCGAATCGAGTGGCACTTCCACGATCGCGCGCAACTCATCTACCCCGGCCGCGGCGTGCTGCAGGTCTTCACCGAGGCCGGATCCTGGATCGTGCCGCCGCTGCGCGGGGTCTGGATCCCTGCGGGCGTCTCCCACGCGCACCGCGCGCGTGGTCGCACAGATCTGCTGTCAGTCGGCTTCTCGGCGTCGGCCGATCCGCTCAGTGAAAGCGGCCCCACCGTGGTCGAAGTCTCACCCCTATTGCGCGAGGTGATCCTTGCGCTAACCGGTGACACAGCGATGCCATCGCAGTCACGAGCACTGTTGCGCCGTGTGGCGCTCGACCAACTGCGGGAGGTGCCGGTACTGCCGCTGGCGCTCCCGCGCCCGCGCGACGATCGGCTCGTGCGGATCGTCGATCAGCTGTCCGCCGATCCCGCCGACCAAAGTACGCTCGCCCAGTTCGGGCGCGAGGTGGGCGCCAGCGAGCGCACACTGAGCCGCCTGTTCCGCCGTGAGACCGGGATGACCTTTCCACAGTGGCGCTCGCAGCTTCGCCTGCAGCAGGCCCAACTGCTGCTCGCCGGGGGCGAGAGCGTGACGAGCACCGCGCACGCCTGCGGCTTCCGCAGTACGAGCGCCTTCATCGACGCGTTCAGCACCGCATTCGGCTCGACGCCCGGACAGGCATTCGCGCGGCACAAGCGCGACCGTGCCGCGGCTAAGTCAGAGACTTGATCGTGATCGTCTTGAGGACGGAGCCACCGTGGTCGGTGTCCGCCAGAGTTGCCGTCGCCGAGAGCTTGTCGCCCTTGGCCGCGAGTGCCGAGACGGCGCCGTTCGGCACGACCAGAACGATCTTCTTCTGAGCGCCGGCGGCCGCGCTGGCCCTGACACCGCGAATCCCGTAGCGCTTCGACTTTTTCTTGCCATGCGCGGCCTTCGAGACGACGGTGATCCCAGCGCTGAGGATTACGTGCACCGAGCCGCGGCAGGTCGCCACAAACGTCAGCGTCGCCTTGCCCTTGAGCTTGCCGTGGACTCGCCTGGGCAGCTTGACCCTGGTGCTCGAGGCGCGCAGCGTGCAGGTTGGGAGAGAGCTGGAGTCGCCTGGCGCACCGGTGGCGCCGCCAGAAGATCCGCCACCTGACCCACCGCCAGTCGTCGTGGTGGCGGGATCATTGAGCGTGACCGCAGTCATGCCGCTGAAGTTGACGGGTTCCACCCCTGTCGAGTCGATCGCGCCGCTCGGCGCCGTCGTGGTGCCTGACACGACGCGACCCTGCGCATCGTAGGTCAGCGTTCCGGCTGCCGGGGAGCCGCCGTTGAAGGTCATCGTCGTCGCGGACGAGGGCGTGACGTTGAAGCTGCCGCCGTTTCCGCCGATCGAAAGGCTCGAGGCGCCCGAATACGCGATCGTCCCCGTGCCCGCGGCTGCGATCGTGCTCGGTGTGACGGTCCAGGCGTCGCTTGGGTCGGTGTCCGTGATCGCCACGCTCGGGGCAGCCAGCAGAGCCGAGTTTCCGGCTGCAGCGATGATGCCGTCGGCATCCAGGGTGATGCTCTGACCGCTGATCGTGCCGGTCGGTTGCAGCGACTTGTCGCCGTTGGTCACGCTGACGGTCCCGTTCGTCGCCTCGAGGTTGCCGAGGCTGGTGGGCGCGTAATAAAGGTAGGCACTGACGTTTCCGTTGGTCGCTGTTGCGTTCAACGTGCCGGTCACGGCGTTGGGCCCAGGCAGCGACACCGCGGTTCCCGCGACCGTGAGCGACGCGGCGCTGACGGCGCCGCCGGTCTCAGTGACGCTGCCGCTTGTCGAGGTGAGGCTCGCCGCGCTGCCCGGGGCCGTCAGGTCGGCCTCGTCGTCGATATTGCCGGCATTGCTGATCGTGAAGCCATCGGAGCCGCTGATGCCCATGAGATCGAGAGTTCCCGCCGCGTCGGACAGGTCGATAGCACCAGGGACGGAGCCGCCCTCGAACGCCGCGATGTCGTTGCCGGCATCGGTGAGGGTGATCGCAGCTTGGCCCGGGGCGTGCAGCGCGCCGGCGGTCGTGATCGCAGCCGTCTGGGTGATCGCCGTCGCCGCATCCAGGTCGAGGTCGCACGATCCGATCCCGACCGGGCTGGCGATGTCGATGTCACCGGACTCCTCGTCAAGCGTCAGCGGCGCATCCGTACAGGTGCTTGGCGCTATCGCAGCATCGACATTTATGTACCCGCCCTGGCCGTCTGTGATCGAGACCGCATCGCCGTCCTCAAGGCATTGATCCACCTCAGCGACGTTGACGTTCGAGCTCGATGACTGCGCCGTATACGTGCAGTCATTCGGGCCGCTGGACGTGACACCACTGTCCGCGCCACCGCTGATCGTCAGCCCCGAGACCGCCATCGCCGAACCAGGCGCGACGCACAACGCTGCGCAAGCCAGGAGGAGCGTGAGACCCGCGCGCAGCACTACACCGATTTATAGCTGGCCTCAGCAGACGGCGCGCCGGTTCGTCTGGGGGGTCGTCTCGCCTGGGAGGCGTCGTCTCGCCTGAGAGCACAAGCGCTGAACAGAGCGCGTCCCGGCCCGCAGCGACCGAAGTTCTCCGCCTGGTGGAGATGAGCGCTGCGGGCCGGGACGGCGGTATCGGGGCGCCCGGATTTGAACCGGGGACCTCACCGACCCGAACGGTGCGCGCTACCAGGCTGCGCCACGCCCCGAGTCGCACCATTGTGGCACGCGCTCTGTGAATTCGCGGTCCAAGGCGTCGTGCGAGGCTCCGGAAAGCGGTGCCTCCCCAAACAAGCGCAGTTTCCGTTGTTGGCGTCTTGTTGCGTTTATGTTGATTTGCGTCTGTCGGGGGGCAGCGCAATACTGTCGCTCATGTACTGATCGTCACAAGGAGGGCAGGGACCAATGGGAAATCACCTGACGCCTAGCGAGCTTGCGAAAGAGTCCGGACTCGAACGCAGGGACGTCATCGCTAAGTGCGTCGAGTGGGGTGTCCCGATCTTCAACGGCAAGATCGACAAGACCCTGTTCAACTTCACGATGCAGGAGTTCACGCAGGTGAGCTCCGTGCACACCGTCAGCGTCTGAGGTGAACTGAGGGGGTTTCGCCCATGAACTGAGGGGTCTGCCAACGGAGCGCGATCGCCGCCGAGCTCACGCGCGATCGGCTAGCGCGGCCCCAGGACCTAGGCGCCCCAGCCAGGGGTGCAGCGCCGCCTGGACAGCAGGAAGCCGTCACAACAGCGTCTGTGGACGCAGGCTTCCTCCCAGGCGGCGCATGATGTCTGCGACCGATCAAGCCGGCGCATGATGTCTGCGACCGATCAAGCCGGCGCATGATGTCTGCGACGGATCACCGGAACGATCCCCACCGGCGGCGGCGCATCTTTGAGGCCGCCGGTGTTTTATAGCGACGTGTCCCGCCTCCTCAGTCACAGGCGCCGACGGGTCGCCGCACTCGCCTGTGCGGGCGCGGCGCTTGTCCTCGGCAACGCCGCTCCCGCCGTCTTCAGCACCCGGGCGGCGACGGCCGCCAAGCTGCAGCTGCCCTACGGGATCCGACCGATGTCCGACGTGCCACCGCCGATGGCGCCTCCCACGAAGGCACTCACGAGGCTCCAGCGAACGCTGAACTCAGATCTCAACCGTCAGGCCGGCGACAACAGTGCGCTCGTGGTCGATGCGACCACCGACCGAACGCTGTGGGCATACAACGACACGGCCGGCCGGCTGCCGGCCTCGGTCGAGAAGTTGTGGACGACCACGACCGCGCTGCTCGAACTGGGACCCGACGCGACCCTCCAGACCAGGGTCTTCGGCGTCGGCAAGCTCGAGCGAAACGGTACGTTTGCGGGGACGATCTACCTGCGCGGCGGTGGCGATCCGACGTTCGGCTCGGGAACCTTCGATCACATCATGTACGACGCCGGCGCGACCGTGCAGAAGCTGGCCACCAGCCTCAGGGAAGCCGGCATCAGGCGCATCCAGGGACGAATCGTCGGCGACGAGTCCTACTTCGACCGCCTGCGCGGCGGTCCCGACACCGGCTATCAGGCCAACCTGGAGACCGAGGGCTCGCTGAGCGCACTGTCGTTCGATGCCGGCTTCACCAACCTCCATGAGAACCAGCTCGACGCGAACCCGCCACTCGTTGCCACGCAGGCGTTCACGGTGGCTCTACGTGCCGCGGGAATCGACGTCCCGGCGAGCACGCCGATCACAACCGGGATCACGCCGCCGTCGGCCACGCTGCTCACCAGCGAGAGCTCCCCCACGCTGGCCAAGCTCATGCTGCTCACCAACAGCCCCTCCGACAACTTCTTCGCCGAAACCCTGCTGAAAGACCTGGGAGCGCGCTTTGGCGGTCGTGGGTCCACCGTCCGGGGCGCGGCCGTGGTCCGCAGCGTGATCGCCGGCGCATTCAACCTTCACCCTCGGCTCGACGACGGCTCGGGCCTCTCCCGCTATGACCGCACAAACGTCCGTCAGATCGTGCTGCTGCTCCGCGAGATGCAGAGCCAGCGACCGTTCTGGAACTCGCTCGCGATCGCCGGCGTCCGCGGCACGATGATCGACGAGCTGCGTCACACGCGCGGCGCTGATAACTGCCGCGGAAAGACCGGCACGCTGCATGACGTCGCCAACCTCGTCGGGTACTGCCGTGCCGCCAACGGCGACCGGATCGTGTTCGCGTTCATGATGAACGGCCTGACCGACTCGACCGCAGGGCACGAGCTCGAGGACCTCGACGCCGACGCGCTCGCCGACTATCGCGGCTGACCGGCGGCCGGCCGCGGGCCCCTATTCCTCCGGGTGCTCCTGCGATAGCGACTCGAACACATCCGCGGCTCGGTGCAGGACCTTTGCGGCAGCTGTCAGCTCGTCGGTCGAGAACTCTTCGAGCGCGCTGTTCCAGCGGTCCTCCATGCGCCGTTGGCGCTCAGCGACGATCGCCGCGCCGCGCTCGGTCAGCGCCGACAGGACCACGCGGCGATCTTGCTCGGAGCGTGTACGCGTGATCAGTCCGGCCGCCTCGAGGTGCTCCAGCATCTGGGCCACCGTCGCCGGCGAGAGGTCGGTGTGCTCGGCGAGTTCGCGTGCCGAGCAGTCGTAGCGCCCCGCCAGTCCGTGAAGCAGACCATATTGCGCATAGCTGAGTTGCCCGGCCCGCTGGGTCTCGCGGCCGCGCAGCTTGCGTACGGCAACCATCGCGCGCTTGAACGCCAGGCCCACCTGACCGGTCGGCGTCGAGGAATCGTAGAAGGAGCTGTCCCCTGCCGGCGGCCCCGCTGGGCCGCCGACCGGCTGTTCGGTCGTGGGGTGACCTCCTGCCCCTGTCTGCTCGACGGTGCTCATGCCAGGGCCTCGGCCACGGCGCCGCTTTCGACTGCAAGGAGGTCAGGATCCGGTTCGCCGGCGCGGGCCGCCGCAGCACGGACCGTCCTTTCGGCGCGTAGCAACACGAGGCACGGAATCACCGCCAACGCAGCGATCGCGGCTGACCAGCCGAACGCCGTCCCGTAGGCTCCAGCCGCCGCGCTTGCCGTGTGTGTACCGCGCAGGGCGTTGGCCAGGACGACCGCGAGGATCGTTGTCCCCACAGAACCGCCGACGCGGTTGAGCACGTTGAGCTGCGGCGTCGCGTGGGACACCTCGCTGCGCTGCAGCGCCGCGAATGCCGCGGTCATCGCCGGCATGAAGCTCGAGCCCATCGCAGCGCCCCGCAGCAACATCGCAACGCACAGGAACGCGACCGAGGTGTGCGCGCCGATGAGGGCAAACGGAATCGTGAACAGCGCTGTCGCGGTGACCCCGACGAGCGCGACCGGACCACCACCGTAGCGGTCGGTCATGCGCCCGGCCAGCGGCATCGTGATCGCCATGCCGAGTCCCTGCGGACCGGTCAGCAGGCCCGTGTCGATAACGCTATAGCCACGCAGTTCCTGCCAGTAGAGCGGCATCAGGATCATCGCGCCGAAGACCGCGGCGCCGAGTGCGAACATCACGAGTGATGCCGCCGAGAAGTGCCACCTGCTGTACAGGCGAAGATCGAGCAGTGGGTTCTTGATCCGCAGAGCGTGCACGACGAACGCGGCAACGAGCACCGCACCGACGAGAACCGGCACCCAAACGTGCGCGTTGGTGAAGCTGTCGTAGGTCCCGGCCTCGGCAAGGCCGTAGGTGATTCCGACGAGGCCGGTCGACATCAACGCCAGGCCAAGGAAGTCGAGCGCCTCCGTCCGGTCCCGGCCCTTGGCCGGCGCGGGCAGCAACCTGAACCCCAGCGGGATGGCGAAGGCGCCGACCACGATGTTGACGAAGAAGATCCAGTGCCAGCTGAGCGACTGGATGAGGATTCCCCCGATCAGCGGGCCGAGCGTGGGGGCGAGCATCATCGGCACCGCGACAAGCGCCATCACGCGGCCCATGCGCTTGGGGCCGGCGGCATCGGCCATGATGATCTGCGCGAGCGGCATGATCATGCCGCCGCCGCAGCCCTGCAGCACCCGGAAGAAGATCAGCTCGGTGTCAGAGGTCGCGAGACCGCACAACAGCGACCCGACCGTGAAGAGCGACAGCGAGATCAGGAATACGGGCTTGGCGCCGAAGCGCCGCGAGGCCCACCCGGTGACCGGGATCACCGCGGCGAGCGCGAGCATGTAGCCGGTGACCACCCACTGGATCTGGGTGAGAGTTGAATGGAGATCCTTGCTGAGCGTCGCGAGCGCGACGTTGACGATCGTCGTATCGAGGATCGACATCACGGCGCCGAGCATGGCGACGCCGGAGATGATCCAGACCCGGCGCGGAATCTTGTTTGGGTCGGCCGCCACGTCGGCGGCTGCGTCAGCCGTGGATGTCATGGATCCGATGGTAGCAAACGATTAGGTACCTGGCAATTACTTCGCCTTGCCGTCACCCAACCCTGACGACCGCCGGCGGCTCAGGCAGCGTCGTTGAGGAGTGTTCGGAGCCCGGCCTCGTCGAGCACCGGCACGCCGAGACGCTCGGCGTTGGCGAGCTTTGAGCCGGCGCTGTCGCCGGCGACGACGTAGTTGGTCTTGCGCGAGACCGAGCCGGTCACCTTGCCGCCGGCTGCCATGATCATCGCCGTCGCCTGCTCGCGCGTGAGGTCTGGCAGCGTGCCCGTGAGCACGAAGGTCTGGCCGGCCAATGGTCCCTCGCCGGGCGGTGGTCCCTCCTCCTCGAAGGTCAGGCCCAACTCGCGGAGCTCGCGGATCAGCTCGCGCATCGAAGCGTCGGCGAGCTGAGCATGGATGATCTTGGCCATCTTCGGGCCGACGCCCTGAGTCTGCTCCAGCGCCTCCGGATCGGCGTCGAGCAGCGCGTCGACGGTGCGGAACTGTTGAGCGAGCGCACGCCCAGTGACGTCGCCGACCTCGGGAATGCCGATCGCGAAGAGCACCCGGCCGAACGGCTGTGCCTTTGACGCCTCGATCGCATTCAACAACTTGCGGATCGAGACCTCACCAAAGCCGTCGAGTGCCAGGAGCTCGTTCTCGCGGTCGCGTAGGCGATAGATGTCGGCGGCCGTCTGCAGCCAGCCGAGCTCCATGAAGAGGAAGACCTGCTTCTCACCGAGCCCGTCAATGTCCATCGCGCCGACAAAGTGCGTGAGCAGCTGGATCCGGCGCCCCGGGCAGGCCAGGTTCGGGCATATCGTGAAGACCGAGCCTTCGGGCTTCACGGTCGGTGTGTCGCAGATCGGACAGCGCTCCGGCGCATGCGGCTTGGGCGGGCGGTCGGAGCGCTCGGCCACGTGGGGCGCGGGTGCGACGACCTGCGGGATCACGTCGCCGGCGCGGAGCACGATGACCTGCTCACCGATGCGCAGATCCTTGCGCGCGAGGTCCTCCTCGTTGTGCAGCGTGGCCTGCTTGACGGTCACGCCGCCCACATGCACGGGCTCGAGCATCGCAAACGGGTGCAGGTCCCCGAACTTGCCGGGGTTCCAGCCGATGTCGAGCAACGTCGTGACGGCCGTCGTCGGCGGGAACTTCCAGGCGATCGCCCAACGCGGCTCACGCCCGACGACGCCCAGGCGCCGCTGGAGCTCCAGGTCGTTGACCTTGACCACGACGCCGTCGATCTCGAAGTCGAGCGACCCTCGCCGCTGCTCCCAGCCCTCGCACTGTGCGACGACCGCGTCCTCGGTTTCGAGCACCTGGATATCCGGGTTCACCGGGAAGCCCAGCTCGCGCAGCCATTCGAGCCCCTGATACTGGGTTTGAAACTGGACGCCCTCTGAGGCGACGCCGACCTGGTAGGCCCAGAACGACAGCGGCCGGCCCGCGGCCAGTCTCGGATCGAGCTGTCGAACCGTCCCGGCGGCGGAGTTGCGCGGATTCATGAAGGTCGACTCGCCGGCCGCTGCGCGACGCTCGTTCAGCTGCTCGAAGTCACGCAGGGACATGTAGACCTCGCCGCGCACCTCGAGCAGCGGCGGCGGCTGCTCCACGTTCAATCGCAGCGGGATGGAGCTGATCGTGCGCAGGTTGTGGGTGACGTCCTCGCCGATCTCGCCGTTGCCGCGAGTGACGCCGCGTGTGAGCAGGCCGTCCTCGTAGATCAGCGACATCGCCAGGCCGTCGATCTTGGGCTCGGCGACGAACTCGAAGGTGGGGTTCTCGATGCCCTCGCGCGCGAGGAAGTTGCGCATCCGCTGGATCCACGCGCGCAGCTCGTCGGCGGAACGCGCGTTGGCCAGCGACAGCATGCGCTGCAGGTGTCTGACCTTGACCAGGTCCGAGACGGGCTCCTCTCCCACGCGCTGGGTCGGTGAGTCAGGCGTGACAAGCTCCGGGTTGGCCGCCTCAATCGCCTTCAGTTCGTTGTAGAGCGCGTCGTATTCGGCGTCCCCGATCTCCGGGTCATCGAGGACGTGGTAGCGGTGCGAGTGGTAGTCGATGACCTTGCGCAGCTGCGCGGCGCGCTCCGCTGGAGTGCGCGAGACCGAGTCAGAGGAGCTCATGGCCGCTGTCCGCCGGCTCCTCCAGGAGCCGCCTGAGGTCGCGCTCGATCAATGCCTCAACGCCGTCGTGGTGAGTGAGGTCGAAGTGCAGCGGCGTGAGCGCCACACGTCGCGACTCGACCGCGGTGATGTCGGTGTCGAGCTCGTCTTCGTCGCCTCTGGCCTCCTCGCCGTAGACGCGGTAGAGGCGGCGACTGGGAAGGCTCTGGTCCGCTTCGACAAGCTCCAGCTGGTCGCGGTAGAAGCGCTTGCCCAGTCGCGCGACCTCGACACCCTCCGGCGGGCAGCCGGGAAAGTTGACGTTGAGCAACGTGCCTTCGGGCAGCGGGGCGTTCTCGAGATCAGCGACGAGCCGCGCCGTAAAGTCGGCAGCCGCTTTGAAGTCATACGCCGACACTCGACGGAAATCGAGTTCGAGTGATTGCGACTGCTGCGAGACGGCGATCCCGGGCAGGCCGAGGACAACCGCCTCGAGCGCGGCCGCGACCGTGCCCGAGTAGGTGATGTCATCACCGATGTTCGTGCCGTGGTTGATGCCGGAGACGACGATCTCCGGATACCACTCGTCGATCAGACCGAGGTGCGCCAGCCGGACGCAGTCGACCGGTGTCCCGTCGGTTGCGAATCCGGTCGTCCCGTCACCGAAGTCGACCTCATGCACCCACAGGGGACGGCGTGTGGTGATCATGCGAGCCATCGCGGAACGGTTCCCATCGGGAGCGATCACCCGCAGATCGATGCCCGCCACTTTCATCAGGGCGCGCCGCAGACACTGCAGCCCGTCGGCCTCGATCCCGTCGTCATTGGTGAGAAGCACGCGCACTCGGCTGATGCTAGAGATCGCCTCGGAATGAGCCACCCGCCGGTCTCAGGGAGTTAGGATCGAGATCGCGGGACAACGAGTCACACGAATAGAGGGGGCCACATGGAGCTGTACGCAATCCTGCGTCGGGCCGGATTCACCGATGGAACCGACCTTCAAGAGGCAGCAGCTCGATCGACGAAGGTCGGGGATGAGGAGATGCCGGATCAGATCCGCTGGATCCGTAGCTACGTCCTGAGCGAGGAGGACGGCAAGCTCGGCACGCTCTGCATCTATGAGGCGGCGAGTCCGGAGGCGATCCGGGAGCACGCCTCGCGCGCGGCGCTGCCCGTCGACGAGATCATCCCGATCGCGACGACGGTCGTCGTCCGGCCGGATCCCGCGGCGGCGGTCGCCTGATCTCGTCTTCCGCGATCAGGCCGGCGCGAGCAACCGCTCGTCGCCGTAGCCCGCGCGGGCGAAGTAGAGACCGTGCGCGGGCGCGGTGGGCCCGGCCGCGGCGCGCTGCGCGCCCTCGAGCAATTGGACGAAGTCGTTGGTGGAGAGGCGGCCGCGAGCGACGTCGAGCATCGTCCCGACGAGCGTGCGGTTCATGTGTCGCATGAACGTGTCAGCCTCGATCCAGAACTCGAGCAGGTCGCGGTCACGCGCCCGCCAGAAGGCCGCTTGCACGTCGCGCTCGAAGCGCACGTGGTAGGTGTCGGTCGGGGTGAAGGCGGTGAAGTCGTGCGTGCCAACCAGGAGCGCGGCGCACTCCTGCAGCTTCTCGAGCTCGACCGGATAGCTCCAATGCAGCGCGTGCCCGCGCTCGAGTGCCGAGCGCCCGGCGCGGACGAGGACCCGGTAGCAGTAGGCGCGAGACGTGCAGTCGTGGCGCGCGTTGAAGCCCTCGGCAACGTCCTCCGAGGCAAGGACCGCCACATCCGGCGGGAGCAGGGCATTGAGGCTGCCCAGCGGGGCAGCCTCGCCTTCATGCGAGGCAACCTGCGCCCAGGCGTGTACTCCTGCGTCCGTGCGGCCCGCGACCGTGAGCGCAACCGGGCGCCGCAGGACTGTCGCCAGGGCGGCTTCGAGCTCGCCCTGGATCGTGCGCTCGCCCGGCTGCAGCGCCCAGCCCGAGAACGCTGTGCCGTCGTACTCGACTGTCAGTCGCGCCGTCATCGCGACGACGGTGGTGGGGGCGGGTGGCCCGACCCTTAGACGAGCTCGAGCAGGACCATCTCGGTCGAATCGCTGCGACGCGGACCGAGCTTCAGAATGCGGGTGTAGCCGCCCTCACGAGCGCTGTAGCGGGGAGCAACCTCCTCGAACAGCTTGTAGACCGCGAACTTGTCCTGGCCCAGGGCGGAGAGCGCCTGGCGCCGGGCGTGCAGATCACCGCGCTTTGCGAGCGTGATCAGCTTCTCCAGCTCGGGCTTGACGGCCTTGGCCTTGGCCTCGGTCGTCTGGATGCGCTCATGCTCGATGACCTCCTTGGAGAGGTTCATGAGCAGCGCCTTGCGGTGCGAAGCGGTGCGGGAGAGCTGATAGCGGTTACGTTGATGGCGCATGAGATGAGTCCTTTACCGGCAGAAGCTTAGCCCTCGCGGAGCGCAAGGCCACGCGCGTGCAAGGTTTCGATCACCTCGTCGATCGACTTCTTGCCGAAGTTCGGGATCGCGTTGAGCTCACCCTCGCTCTTGGACACGAGGTCTCCGACAGTCTGGATGCCGGCGCGCTTGAGGCAGTTGTAGGAGCGCACACCGAGCTCGAGCTCCTCGATCAGGATGTCGTCCATCGCGTTCGGCGCGCGCCCGCCGGGCCCACGGCCAGCATCAGCACCAACCAGGCCGGCGTCGAGGATGCCGCCCGTGTGGGTGTCGCGCAGCTCGATCACGCGGTCGGCGTCGGTAAAGATGGCCAGCTGCGAGATCAGGATCTCGGCGGCCTCACGCAGCGCGGCGTGCGGGTCGATCGAGCCGTCAGTCTCGATGTCGAGCGTGAGCTTGTCGTAGTCGGTCTTCTGTCCGACACGGGCCTGCTCGACGTTGTAGGCCACACGGCGTACCGGCGAGAAGATCGAGTCGATCGGGATCACGCCGATCGGCTGGTCGGACGACTTGTTCTCCTCGGCTGGGCGGTAGCCACGGCCGCGGCCGATCGTCAGGTACACCTCGAGCTTGGTCTGCTTCTCGAGCGTCGCGATGTGGGCGTCCGGGTTGAGGATCTCGACGCCGGAGGGCAGGTCGATGTCCTTGGCGGTGATCTCACCGGGGCCACTCACGACCAGGGGCGCCTCAACCTCAGTGGCGTCCGAGTGCATGCGGCAGACGATGCCCTTCAGGTTCAGCACGATGTCGGTGACGTCCTCCTTGACGCCCTTGATCGTGGAGAACTCGTGCGCGACACCCTCGATGCGAACACTGGTGACCGCGGCGCCCGCCAGCGAGGAGAGCAGCACACGGCGCAGCGAGTTGCCGAACGTGTAGCCGAAACCGCGATCGAGAGGCTCGATCGTGAAGGAGCCGCGGTTCTCCTCCACGGACTCGCTGGTGATTCGGGGGACTTGGAAGTCAAGCATCGCGCGTTCCTAACATCGTGGTTTCGGTCGCCGGATGGGCGGGCCCCATCGGCGTTTCAAGGCCGCGCGCGATGGGACAACCCACCCGCGCGCGGCGAGCAAATTGGTCTACTTCGAGTAAAGCTCGACGATGAGCTGCTCTTGCACCGGGGCGGCGATCTCTCGCCGTTCCGGCTTACGGAGCACCTTCGCCGTAAGCGAGTCGTGGTCGGCCTGCAGCCAGGCGGGGACCTGGCCCGTCAGCTCGGTCGCGTCGCGGATCACCTGGGTCGCGGTGGACTTCGATGAAATCGCGATCACGTCGTTGTCCCGCAGCTGGTAGCTGGGGATGTTGACGCGGCGCCCGTTGACGGTCCAGTGGCCGTGCAGGATCAACTGCCGGGCCTGGCGGCGGGAGGCGGCGAAGCCGAGCCGGACAAGCACGTTGTCAAAACGGCACTCGAGCGTACGCAGCAGATTCTCACCGGTGATCCCGGGCTGACGCGAAGCCTTCTCGTAGTAGATCCGGAATTGCCGCTCCAGCACGCCGTAGTAGCGCTTGGCCTTCTGCTTCTCGCGCAGCTGCAGGCGGTACTCGCTCTGCTTCTGGCGACCGCGCCCGTGCTCGCCGGGCGGGTAGCCGCGGCGCTCGACGCCGCACTTGTCGGTGAGGCAGCGCTCGCCCTTGAGGAACAGCTTCTGACCCTCGCGGCGGCACTGCTTGCACTGCGGTCCAGTGTCTCGAGCCATGGTTAGACCCTCCTCCGCTTGCGCGGGCGGCAGCCGTTGTGCGCCTGCGGGGTCACGTCCTTGACACCCGTCACCTCGAGGCCCGCGGCCTGAAGCGAGCGGATCGCCGTTTCACGCCCAGAACCGGGGCCCTTGACGAACACCTCCACCTTTTGAAGGCCATGCTCAATGCCCTTGCGAGCGGCCGCGTCGGCCGTCACCTGCGCGGCAAACGGAGTCGACTTGCGGGAGCCCTTGAAGCCGGCACCGCCGGCGGACTCCCAGGCGATGACGTTGCCTTCGCGGTCGGTGAGCGAAACGATGGTGTTGTTGAACGAAGTCTTGATGTGCGCCTGGCCAATTGGGATGTTCTTGCGGACCCGGCGGCGGCCACGCTGAGGCCTACGAGGAGCGGGGCTCATGGATTACTTCTTACCTGCCTTCTTCTTACCGGCCACCTGCATGCGCTTCGGGCCCTTGCGCGTGCGCGCGTTGGTCTTGGTGTTCTGGCCGCGCACGGGCAGGCCGCGCCGGTGGCGCAGCCCGCGATAGGAGCCGATCTCCTGCAGGCGCTTGATGGCCTGCGAGCGCTCACGCCGCAGGTCACCCTCGACGACAACTGAGTTGTCGATCAAATCACGGAGCTTGACGACCTCTTCCTCGGTGAGATCGCGAACCTTGCGGTCCGGCTCGATCCCAGTCTCGGAAAGCAACTTGTTGGACTTCGAACGACCGATCCCATAGATGTAGGTCAGTCCGATCTCGACACGCTTGTTGAGGGGGATGTTGACCCCGGAGATGCGCGCCATCAGTGGCTCCTCAATGTGGGCATGTTTGCGTGCGGAGTCACTAGCCCTGCCGCTGCTTGTGTCGCGGGTTAGAGCAGATCACCAGCACTCGCCCGTGCCGGCGGATAATCTTGCATTTTTCGCACATCGGCTTGACCGACGGTCGTACTTTCACGTCGCTTCGCTCTCGTCGTGAGTTATTAGCTCTGGTCCTCGCCTGCGGCTCTGGAGACCGGTGCGGTCGCCGCTACCGAGGCGGGAGTCGCGCGCAGCACAAGCGATGCGCTGCAGGCGCAAAAGCGGATAGTAGCAACAACGCGCGGTATCGCGTCGAGTCCGGCTGACCATTCTGATGATGCTGGGCTCAGGCAGCCGCCCGGCCGCCCTTGGCCTCGTGCCAGGGCGTCAGGATACGCGGACCGTCGGCGGTGACGGCGATCGTGAACTCGAAGTGCGCTGCCAGCGAGCCGTCCGCAGAGAAGATCGACCAGTTGTCATCCGCGAGCCGCACCTGGTGCTTGCCGACATTGACCATGGGCTCTACCGCGAGCACCATGCCCACCTCCAGCAGCACACCGGTGCCCGGCTTGCCGTAATTGGGAATCTGCGGATCCTCGTGCATCTCGCGGCCGATTCCGTGTCCGACCAGGGTGCGCACGATCGAGAAACCGTTCTCATCCTCGACGTAGTGCTGGATCGCGTGGCCGATGTCGCCGAGGTGGTTGCCGGCAACACACTGCGGCACCGCCAGGAGCAGTGCCTCCTCGGTCACCGCCAGCAGCTTCTGGGCGATCGGCGAGACCGGCCCGACCGGGAAGGTGCGCGCGGCGTCGGCCACCCAGCCGTCCTTGACCACGCCGATGTCGACCGACAGGATGTCCCCGCGCTCGAGCCGGTAGGCGCCCGGGATGCCGTGCACGACCATCGAGTTGGCCGACGCGCAGATCGAGCCGGGGAATCCGCGGTAACCCTTGAAGGCGGGTTCGCAGCCCTGCGAGCGGATGAACTTCTCCGCCGCCTGATCGAGCTCGAGCGTGGTCACGCCCGGCCTGATCTTCGAGGCGAGCAGGTTCATGGTCTTGACCAGGACGTCCCCGGCCGCGGCCATCTGCTCGATCTGCTCTGGGCTCTTCTTGATGATCGCCATGGCTTTCAGTGAAGCGTAGATGACCGGCAGGTGCTCGCGGAGCCGGAGCGAAAAGGCGACGGCCCCGCCGGGCGGCAGGGCCGTGCGAATAACAGTGAGAGGCTGACAGCCAATCCCAGGACCTACGCCCGACGCGCCCGGTTAGTGCCCTGAGTCACAAATTCGCAAGCGGTCTCGCGAATTTCCGACTCACGACACTAGATCGACTCCTCAAGCAGCAGGGTGGCGATCACGGCGCGGATGTGATCGTGGACCTCGGCCGGCGCGCGCGTACCGTCGACACGGCGAAGCAGACCGCGCTCGTCATAGAAGTCGACCAGTGGCGCGGTCTGGTCGTGGTAGACGGCGAGCCGCTTGCCGACGACCTCTGGCCGATCGTCCTCGCGCTGAATCAGGCGCGAGCCGTCCTGGTCGCAGACATCGGGGTTCTTGGGCGGGTCGTAATCGACGTGGTAGTTGTGGCCTGCCTTGACGCAGACGCGGCGGCCGGCGATGCGCTTGATGATCTCGGCATCGGGAACCTCGAGCAGTAGCGCTGCGGTTATCCGCCGGCCCTCCTGATCAAGCTGCTGTTCGAGCGCCTCGGCCTGCGCCGTCGTGCGCGGGAAGCCATCGAGAATGAACCCGTCCTGGGTGTCGTCCTCATCCAGGCGTTCTGCCGCCATCGCCACGATCAGGTCATCTGGGACCAAGCCGCCCGCGTCCATGTGCGCCTTGGCCGCCTTGCCGAGCTCGGTCCCGTCCTTGACGTTGGCTCGCAACATCTCGCCGGTCGAGATGAACGGGAGGCGGAAGTCCTCCTGCAGACGTTCGGCCTGGGTTCCCTTTCCGGCACCCGGCGGCCCAATCAAGATCAGGTTCAGCTGGGGCGGCATGGGGTCGTGATCTTATCGGGGACGGTGCAGGCCCGAGCGTAGGCGGTGATCATGCTGTCCGCACGATCAGATCCAGCGCAGCACGAGCCCCCAGTCGGGTGCGGTGTCAGGTTCGCACCGGCGCGAGTCGCGGCCACTGCTCGGGCCTGGCGCCGCGCGCACTCGCCGGTGCGGCGCGACGGCTCCATCCCAGGATGCGCGACTCGACAACTCGCCAGCTGGCGGCGGCAACGGCGACGCTCAGCGCGATGGTCAGCAGGGCGTTCAGGTAGATCGAGTTGTGCGGCATGTAGTGATAGACGACGTTGCGCATCAGCAGGTGGAAGAGATAGAGCGCGTAGCTGATGCGTCCCAGGAAGCGGAGCGGCGCGCAGGCGATGGCGCGGGCGAGCAGGCTGCCCGGGGTTCCAACGAGGTTCACGATCAGCGGAACCGCGAGCAGGCAGGCGCGCAGGTAGACCTGCCCGGTGGTGAGCTGGTAGTTGAAGAGCAAAGTGACGAAGAGGTACGCAAGGACAACCGCCGACAACGCGCGCCACAGGGTCCGCTTCTCGAGCGCAACCTGCATGGTGACTGGAAGCCTGCGGGAGAGACCAGCTGGAATGCTGATCAGCCGGTGACGCCAGATGACCGCGCCCAGGCAACCGAACAGCAGCTCTGCGGCTCGCGCAGCGGGCGAGTAGTAGACCGCGTACGCGTGCCCTGTGCCCTTCGGAGCGGCGGCGATCAGCAGGCCGATGGCGATGAGCAGCAGCGCAGCCACGAACTCTGGGCGCGCCCGGAGACGCAGGAGCAGCAGCAGCACGAGCGGCCAGACAAGGTAGAACTGCTCCTCCTGGGCGAGCGACCATGTCGGATTCAGGCTTCCGAGGTCCCCGGCGTGTCCGGTGGCAGCAAGCCAGTTGTTGACGAACAGCAGTGAGGTCAGCGCCTTTTCCGCAAACGGCCACCCGGTCATCGGGTAGCAGAGCATGTCGACGATCAGCGCGACCGCGATCAGCAGCCCCAGTGCCGGAAGCAGACGTCGCGCGCGGCGACCGTAGAAGCGACGCAGCGAGATACGTCCGGCCCGGTCCCACTCCTCATAGAGGAGGGTCGTGATCAGGAAGCCGGAGAGCGCGAAGAACAGGTCGACGCCCACGTACCCGTTCGGCAGCACACCCGTGTGGGTGAGCATCACGAGCAGGATCGCGATCCCCCGGAGCCCGTCCAGCACGGGCCTACGCCCGAGCCGCCGCGGGCTCTCGCCTTTCGTCTCCATCGCTGCATCGCTACCCAGATATTCCATATCCACCGATACATGGCTACCCATATTGCGATCAGGTTAGCGTCAGATGTGTGATGTGCTGAGCTAGGACTTAGCTTGTGCTTATCCTGGCTTTATCCGCGACACCGCTGGCGTGACGCCAAATGAGGACGCACGAGTGGGCAGACGCGATCGGGACTACCAGTCAGAACACGCAAACTGCAGCTTCGATTCGCAGATTGCTGAGAAGCGTGCGAGTGTCGGGACGTAGCACGCAGTCTGACGGAGGTCATGGCAGATTGCGCGGTACGGCGCCTCCTACCACCCGACCATACAGTGTGGGTGGGAGAACGCTGCTTCTACGGTGTCGTGGCGGAAGGGAAGGCTGCCTGCCAACCCGTCCGCCAAGAGTCACTTTAAGAAGCCCTCGTAATTTCGCATCATCAGCTGCGCCTCCAGCTGTCGCATCGTGTCGAGCGCGACACCGATGACGATCAGGATCGAGGTTCCGCCGAAGGCGAAGTTGGCGCCCGTCTGCGCGATCAGGATCGTCGGCAGCGCAGCAACGAACGCGAGGAACAGCGCCCCCGGGAACGTCAAGCGAGCCAGGACACGGTCCAGGAATTCGGCGGTAGGTCGCCCTGGTCTGATGCCGGGGATGAACCCTCCGTACTTCTTCAAGTTCTCCGCCTGGTCTATCGGGTTGAAGACAACGGCGGTGTAGAAGTACGTGAACATGATGATCAGGATGCATTCGCCGACAACGTAGTGCCAGTTGCCGGGCGCCAGGAACGTGGCGACGCTCGTCCCCCAGTTGTGGATCCTGTTGCGACCGATCAGCTGGCCGATCGTCGGCGGCACCGACATCACGGTGGCGGCGAAGATCACGGGGATGACGTTCGCCATGAGCAGCGTGAGCGGTATGTAGGTCTGCCCGCCCTGGGTCATGCGTTGGCCTATCACGCGTTTGGCGTATTGCACCGGGATGCGGCGCTGGCCGGTTTGCACGAACACAATGCCGGCGACGACGCCGAAGACGATGAACGGCATCATCACCTTGAACGACTGGTCCGGGCTGTTCCACCAGGACTGCACCCCGCTGGGGATGCGCGAGACGATCGACGCGAAGATCATCAGCGAGATGCCGTTGCCGATCCCTCGCTGGGTGATCAGCTCGCCCATCCACATGACCAGCACCGTGCCCGCGGTCAGCGTAATAGCGATCAGAAAGACCTTGCCGACGTTGAAGTTCGGAATCAGGGTGACCCCGGCCTGCGTCTCCAGGCTCTTGAAGAGGAAGACGTAGCCGATCGACTGCGCGAACGCGAGCCCGACGGTCAGATAGCGCGTGTACTGGGTGATGCGGGCCTGCCCGACCTCACCCTCCTTGGACAGCTTCTCCAGTGACGGCACCACGACGGTGAGGATCTGCAGCACGATCGACGCGGTGATGTACGGCGTGATTCCGAGGCCGAAGATCGCCACGCGTGAGAGCGCACCGCCCGAGAAGGTGTTCAGCAGACCGAGCACGCCGTTGCCGCCGACCGCTTGCTGGATCGACTTGAGCGCGCTCGTGTTGACGGCCGGCGCCGGAATGTAGGCGCCGAGCCGGTAGAGACCCAACAGCGCGAAGGTGATGAACACCTTCTTGCGAATGTCCGGGACCCGGAAGGCTCCGAGAATCGTCGAAATCATCTGCGCGATCTCCGTGTCACCGCGGCGACGGTAGCAGTGCTGCGTGTGCCGGGGGCCACCGGCGTGTTAAGACTCGGAAGTGGTGCTCTCGATGAGCTGAACCGTGCCGCCGGCCTTCTCGATCGCCTCACGCGCGCTGGCGCTGACGCCGTGCACGTTGACCGTGAGCGCCTTGCTCAGTTCGCCCTTGGCGAGGATCTTGACCGGAATGTCCTTGCGGGTCGCGAGGCCCTTCTGCTTCAGCGACTCCACGTCGACCACGGCACCGGCGTCAAAGCGCGCTTCAAGGTCCTTGAGGTTGACCGCCTGCGTATGCGTGCGGAACGGCTCGAACGGCATCGACTTCTTCATGTGCGGGCCGCGCAGTTTGCGCATCCGCATGTGAATCGGCATCTGGCCGCCCTCGAAGTTCGCGCGCGACTTGGAGCCGCTGCGGGAACCTGCGCCCTTCTGGCCGCGACCCGAAGTCTTGCCGGTGCCGGATCCCTCGCCACGCCCGATGCGCTTGCGCGCCTTGCGTGAGCCGGGGGCGGGCTTCAGA
Organism: uncultured Actinomycetota bacterium; assembly: GCA_963714335.1. GTDB lineage: Bacteria > Actinomycetota > Thermoleophilia > Solirubrobacterales > Solirubrobacteraceae > Palsa-465. Next base: position 1,318,129 of record CAVQNW010000002.1, on the reverse strand, counting down.
TTGTGCAGGCCGATCTCCTCGGCGGAGAGCCTTTCAGTCTTGTCACTCATGCTTCGTCAACCTCGACCAGGTGTCGGACCTTGTGCAGCATGCCGCGCATCTGGGGCGTGTCGTTGACCTCAACCGTCTGGCCGATACGACGCAGCCCAATCGAGCGCAGCGTGTCGAGCTGCCGCTGATCAGAGCCGTTCTTCGACTTCAGCTGCGTAACCTTCAGGGTGGCGCTCATGCCACCGCCTCCGCGGCATCCGCGGCCTCAACCTTGCCGTTCACCTGCTCCTCGGCGCTGAGGCCCAGAACCGCGTTCACTGACAGGCCGCGCAGCTCGGCGACTTCCTCCGGAGTACGCAGCGACTCGAGCCCGGCCATCGTCGCCTTGACGAGGTTGATCGGGTTCTGCGACCCCAGCGACTTGGAGAGGATGTCGTGAATGCCCGCGAGCTCCAGCACAGCGCGAACGCCGCCACCGGCGATCACGCCGGTGCCGGGCGCTGCCGGCTTCAGGAACACGCGGCCGGACCCGAAGATCCCGGTCGTCTGATGAGTGATCGTCGAGCCGTGCTTGGGAACCCGATAGAGGTTCTTCTTCGCCCGCTCGACACCCTTCTGAATCGCAACGGGAACCTCGTTGGCCTTGCCGTATCCAACGCCAACCACCTCACGCTCGTCGCCGACGACGACCAGCGCTGTGAACGAGAAGCGACGGCCGCCCTTGACGACCTTTGCGACGCGGTTGATCTCTACGACTCGCTCTTGGAGGTCGAGCCCTGCTGCGGAAACTGTGCGATCTCGTGCCATGAATATTCAGTCCAGAGTAGCGTCCGGAGGGCGCTTAGAAGCTAAGCCCGCCTTCACGGGCACCGTCGGCGAGCGCCTGCACGCGCCCGTGATACTGATAACCGCCGCGATCGAAGATCGCGGATTGGACGCCAGCGGCCTTGGCGCGCTCAGCGAGCAGCTCGCCAGCCTTCTTGGCCTGCTCGCTGCCCTTGAGCTCGCGCAGCGGGGCCTCGATCCAGTTGACGGCCGCGAGCGTGCGGCCGCTGTCGTCGTCGATCAGCTGCGCGGCGATGCCGCGGTTGGAACGGAACACGGAGATGCGCGGACGTTCCGCGGTGCCATGCACCTTGGCGCGGACACGACGGCGACGCCTGAGGCGCAGTGCTTCCTTGGTCTTGACGCTCATGCTCGCTTACCGACCTTCCTCGCGACGTACTCGCCCTCGTAGCGGATGCCCTTGCCCTTGTACGGCTCGGGCTTGCGCTGCTTACGGATCTGTGCGGCGATCTCGCCGACCATCTGCTTGGACGCGCCCCTGACCGTGATGCGGGTCGGCTGCGGCACTTCGAAGGTGATGCCGTCCGGCGCCTTGATCTCGACCGGGTGCGAGTAGCCGAGAGCAAGCTCCAGGTCGCGGCCTTTGAGCGCCGCGCGATAGCCGACGCCCTGGATCTCCAAGTTCTTCTGGAAGCCGGCGGTGACGCCGGTGACCATGTTGGCCACGAGCGTGCGCGTCAGGCCGTGCAGGGCACGGTGCTCGCCGCGATCGGTCGGGCGCGATACGACCAGCTGGTCGCCGCCGTCGCCCGCGGTCTGCTCGACGGTGATATCGCGCGAGATCCGCTCGGATAGCTCGCCGTTGGGGCCCTTCACGGTAACGAGCTCAGGCTCGATCGTGACGCTCACGCCACTGGGCACGGGGATAGGTTGTCTGCCAATTCTCGACATTGCTACGGGTCCTCAGGTCTACCAGACCTTGGCCACTACCTCCCCACCGATGCCGAGCTTGCGAGCGTCGTGGCCGGTCATCACGCCACGCGAGGTGGAGATGATGGCTGTGCCCATGCCGCCCTGGATCTTGGGGATGTGTGCGTGATCGACGTAGTGGCGCTGGCCCGGACGCGATACCCGCTGGATGCCGCTGATCACGGGTCTGCGTTCCTTCGTGTACTTCAAGGTGACGGTGATCGTCTCGCCCGGACGCTCGGCGCTCTCAGGCACGATGTCGTAGGCCTCGATGTAGCCCTGCTCCTTGAGGATCCGCGCGAGTTCGCGCTTCAGCTTCGAGGAGGGGATCGAGACGTCATGGTGCTGTGCCTTGGCGCCGTTGCGCAGGCGCGTCAGGAAGTCGGCCACGGGATCAGTCATAGACATGCGATCACCAGCTCGACTTCGTCATCCCGGGGATGTACCCGTTGTGCGCGAGCTCGCGCAAGCAGATCCGGCACAGGCCGAACTTGCGGTACACGGAACGGGCCCGGCCGCAACGACGGCAGCGGGTGTAGCCCCGGGTCTTGAACTTGGGGGTCCGCTGCTGACGGACTCGTTGTGAGGTCTTGGCCACGGTTGTGCTTCCTAACTCTGTGCCAGGCCCTGAGGCCGGCCGCTCTTGGCAAATGGCATGCCGAGGGCTTCGAGCAGAGCGAAGGACTCCTCGTCAGTGCAACGGTTGGTCGTGATCGTCACGTCGAGGCCACGCGTCTGGTCGACCTCGTCGTAATCGATCTCAGGGAAGATGATCTGCTCGCGGATACCGAGCGTGTAGTTGCCGCGTCCGTCGAACGCGCGTGGGCTGACGCCCTGGAAGTCACGGATCCGGGGCATCGCCACGGAGAACAGGCGATCCAGGAACTCGTACTGGCGGTCGCCACGCAGCGTCACCGCAAGGCCGACCGGCATGCCCTCACGCAGCTTGAACTGCGCGATCGACTTGCGCGCGCGACGCACGTTCGGCTTCTGGCCGGTGATCTGCGCGAGCTGATCGGCCGCCGCCTCGAACACCTTCGAGTCCTGCTTGCCGTCGCCAACGCCCATGTTGACGGTGACCTTCAGGACCTTCGGAGCCTGCATCGGCGTGCCGTAGCCGAAGCGCTTGATCAGCGCCGGGCGAATCTCGTTCTCGTACCTGGTCTTCAGACGTGCAGCCATCAGTCAATCCTCGTTCCGCTGCGGCGAGCGATGCGGACGCGCTTGCCGTCCACAACATCCACTCCAACACGCGTCGGCTTGCCATCCTTGGGATCGATCAGCGCCACGTTGGAAATGTGGATACCGCCCTCCCTCTCGATCACGCCGCTGGTCTGCTGCGCGGTCGGTGACGCCGGGTTGGCCTTCTGGTGCCGCTTGATCATGTTCAGTCCCTCGACGAACACGCGATCGTTCTTGGGCTCGACGCGCAGGACACGGCCCTGCTTGCCACGGTCCTTGCCGCTGGTCACGATCACCGTGTCGTCGGTCTTGATGCGCGCGGGCATGGTTACAGCACCTCCGGCGCGAGCGAAACGATCTTCATGAAGTTGCGCTCGCGCAACTCACGCGCGACCGGTCCGAAGATGCGGGTGCCGCGAGGGTTGTTGTTGTTGTCGATGATCACTGCTGCGTTCTCATCGAAGGCGATATAGGTCCCGTCCTCGCGACCGTGCGCCTTCTTGGTGCGCACGACCACGGCGTCCACGACATCACCCTTCTTGACCGCGCCGCCCGGGCTGGCCTGCTTGACCGTAGCCTTGACAACGTCGCCGACGCCTGCGTAACGGCGGCGGTGGCCGCCCTTTACGCGGATCACGAGGATCTCACGGGCGCCGGTGTTGTCCGCGACGCGCAGTCTTGTCTCGTTCTGAACCATTACTTGGCCCTCTCCACGACCTGAACGAGGCGCCAACGCTTGGTGCGCGACAGCGGACGAGCCTCCCGCACCACGACGGTGTCGCCGATGTGCGCGTCGTTGCTCTCGTCGTGGGCGTGCAGCGTGTTCGAGGTGCGCACGATCTTTTGATACTTGCGGTGACGACGAGCGACGTCGATGCGCACGGTGATGGTCTTGTCCGCCTTGTCGGAGACGACAACGCCCTGGCGAGTCTTCTGCTGGCCGGTCTCGTGCTCACGTGCCGGGGTGGCGGTGCGCTCGTGCGCGCCGGCCTTCCACTTGGCGCGCGCCGACGCGCGGCCGACACGGCGCTCGGCGGCCTTCTTGGCACGCGTTGCGTCACGCTCAGCCTGGCGCTCCTCCGGAGTCGCTGCAGCACGCGGACCAGTCTTGGCGGACTTCCGAGCCTTGATCGCAACCTTCCGCTCCTTCGGCGTCAGTTGCACCTGCGGCTCAGCGGGAGCAGCCGGAGCGGCTGCCGGAGCCGCAGCTTCGGTCTGCTCGGTTGCTTCCTCGGCGGCGGGCGAAGAGGAGTCGTCCGCAGCGGCCTCAGCCTCGGTTGCGGCGCCCGTCTCGGCAGCGTCCTGAGCCGCCGACTCGGAGCCCGCAGCGGACGCAGTCTGTTCGTTCATCTCTGCCGGAGCTGCGGGGTCCGCAGCCGGCGTCTCTTGAGTCTCTTCGTCAGCCATTGGTCTCAATTCCACGTTCATTGGCGATCGTCAGTGCCCTGGCGATCTCCTTCTTCGCACGGCGCATTCCCGCCGTGTTTTCCAGCTCGCCGGTGGCGTGCTGGAAGCGCAGGCCGAGCAGATCCCGGCGCGCTGTCTTGATGTGCTCCGCAAGCTCGCGCTCGTTCAGATCACGCAATTCGGTTGGCTTCATGTTTCAGCCCTCTTCCCGCACAACGAACTTTGTACGGACCGGCAGCTTGTGTCCAGCCAGGCGCATCGCCTCACGGGCGAGCGGTTCCGGCACACCGGCCAGCTCGAACATCACGCGGCCAGGCTTCACGACGGCCACCCACCCCTCAGGCGAACCCTTGCCGGATCCCATGCGGGTCTCGGCCGGCTTCTTGGTGAAGGGCTTGTCAGGGTAGACGTTGATCCACACCTTGCCGCCACGACGGATCTTGCGGGTCATCGCGATACGGGCAGCCTCGATCTGACGGTTGGTGATCCAACCGGCGTCGAGCGCCTTCAGCCCGTACTCACCGAACTGAACCTTGACCTGCCCGCGCGACAGCCCGGCGCGACGGCCGCGATGCTGCTTGCGGTGCTTAACACGCTTGGGGGCGAGCATCAGCTGTTACCTCCAGCGGGCGCAGTGCCACCGCCGGCGTTGCCGCCGCCCTGGTTACCGCCAGCCTGGCCGCCGCCCTGCGGGCGCGGACCACGGTTCTGCTGACCGCCGCCGCCACCGGGGCGCGGACCACGGTTACCGCCGGGACCTCCGGGGCCACGACCGCCACCGCCCTGGCCGGGACCACCCGGACCACGACTGCCACCGCCCTGGCCGGGACCACCCGGACCACGACCGCCCTGGCCGGGACCACCCGGACCACGACCGCCCTGGCCGGGACCACCCGGACCACGACCGCCACCGCCCTGACCCGGACCACCCGGACCACGACCGCCACCGCCCTGACCCGGGCCACCCGGACCACGACCGGGACCACCCTGGCCGGGACCACGCCCACGACCACGCTGACCCGTTCCAGGCCCCCCGGGCCCACCGGTGCCGCCGGTACCACCCGGACCGCCCTGGCCGGGGCCACGCCCACGACCACGACCGCCGCCCGGACCACCGGAGCCACCACGGCCACGGTTGTCGCGGCGGTCACGGCCATCGCGGCCGCCACGGTCGGATTGCTGCGGGGAAGGTGCGTCCATGATCGTCAGGTCAGCGCCGGTGTAGCCCTCGGGCATGATCTCGCCCTTGTTGATCCAGCACTTGACGCCGATGCGACCAAACGTCGTCTTTGCCTCGTGGAAGCCGTAGTCGATGTCCGCGCGGAGAGTGTGCAGCGGGACACGACCATCCGAGTAGCCCTCGGTGCGAGCCATCTCGGCGCCACCGAGGCGGCCGGAGACCTGGACCTTGACGCCCTTGGCGCCGGAGCGCATCGCGCTCGTGAGCGCGCGCTTCATCGCGCGACGGAAGGCGACGCGATTCTGCAGCTGCTCGGCGATCGACTGCGCCACCAAGCGCGCGTCGAGCTCCGGACGCTTGATCTCCAGGATGTTGACCTTGACCTGCTTGTTGGTGATGCGATGCAGGTCGCGACGCAGCTGATCGACCTCCGAACCGGACTTGCCGATCACGATGCCTGGACGCGCCGTGTGGATGTTGACCTCCACCTCGTTGGCGTTCTTGCGGATCGTGATGTCGGACAGGCCGGCGTGCGAGAGACGGCCGACGATGTGCTCGCGGATCTTGGTGTCCTCGTCGAGGTAATCGGCGAAGTTCTTCTCGTTGAACCAGTTCGACTTCCAGTCGTGGATGTACCCCACGCGGATCGATTCAGGATGAACTTTTTGACCCATGGATGTTTCTCTAGTTCTTCGGCGTAAGCAGGATGGTCAGGTGCGCGGTGCGCTTGCGGATCTTGGTCGCGCGCCCCATGGCGCGCGGACGGAACCGCTTGATGGTCGGACCCTCATCGGCGTGCACCGCCTTGATGACCAGATCCTCGCCGTCGAGATCGTGATTGTTCTCGGCGTTGGCGACCGCTGACTCGAGCAACTTGCTCCAGTCGCGAGCGACCGCACGGGGCGTATGCGCGAGGATAGCGCGTGCGTCCGTAACGCTCTTTCCGCGGATGTTGTCGCAGACGAGCCGCGCCTTACGTGCAGACGAGCGAACGTACTTGGCCTGGGCGCGAACCACCTGGGCCGCGACAGGCTGCTCCGGTTCCTTGGCGCCGCGTCGCCTGGGCGCTGCCTTCGTCTTTGCGGCGGACGCAGACTTCTCAGCCTTCGCGGCCTTCTCAGGCTTGGCCGCCTTCTCAGCCTTGGGCGCCTCCGCAGCCTCGGTCGCCTCAGCCTTCGGCTTGGCGGCACGCGGCTTGCGAGCCGGCTTGGGCTTCTCGGTTGCCTCGACCACCTCGTCCTCGGCTTCGACAACCTCGTCGGTCGCAGCCTCAGCCGCGGCCTCATCAGCCGTCTCGGCAGCAGCAGCCTTCTTCGCCCGCGGCTTGCGCGCCGGCTTCGGCTTCTCGGCCGCCGCATCCTCAGACGAGGCATCGGACTGAGTGGCCGAGGCTGTCGGTTCCGCCGAATCGGCAGTGGTTTTGTTCATCTCTGCCGAGGAGGCGGAATCCGCGGCCTCGGCCTCTGGAGTCTTGTCGTCGTCACTCATCGCTTCTTACCGGTACCTGCATGGCCGCGGTAAAGCCGCGTGGGAGCGAACTCGCCAAGCTTATGGCCGACCATCGACTCGGAGATGAAAACTGGCACGTGCTTACGGCCGTCGTGGACGGCGATCGTGTGGCCCACCATGTCCGGGAAGATCGTGGAGGTACGCGACCAGGTCTTGAGCATCCGCTTCTCGCCCGACGCATTCATCGCCTCGACACGCGCCATCAGGCGCTCCTGGATGAACGGGCCCTTCTTGCTGGAACGACTCAACGCTTCTTACCCCTCTTACGGCCGCGGACGATGTACTTGTCGGAGGCCTTGCCCTTCTTACGGGTGCGGTACCCGAGGGTCGGCACACCCCAGGGCGTCACCGGGTGACGTCCTGCGGTTGTCGATCCCTCGCCGCCACCGTGGGGGTGGTCAACCGGGTTCATCGCAACACCGCGGGTTTGCGGACGAACGCCCATATGACGTTTGCGTCCGGCCTTACCGATCTTCACGTTCTGATGGTCGGAGTTGCCGACCGTGCCGACGGTGGCGCGGCACTCGGCACGTACCTGACGCATCTCTCCCGAAGGGAGGCGCAGCGTGACGTAGTCACCGTCCTTTGCCAGCAGCTGGATGCCAATCCCGGCCGAGCGGCCCAGTTGGGCGCCGCGACCAGCGGTCAGCTCAACGTTGTGCACGACCGTGCCGGCCGGCATGTTGGCAAGCGGCAGCGCGTTCCCGACGCGGATATCCGCGGTCGGCCCCGACTCCACAGTCATGCCGACGTTCAGGCGGTTCGGCGCGATGATGTAGCGCTTCTCGCCATCGGCATAGTGCAGCAGCGCGATGTAGGCGGAGCGGTTCGGGTCGTACTCGATGTGCGCGACCTTGGCGGGGATGCCGTCCTTGGTCCGCTTGAAGTCGATCTTGCGGTACAGGCGCTTTGCCCCACCGCCGCGATGACGCGAGGTCTTGCGGCCGCGGGCGTTGCGCCCGCCCGACTTCTTCAGGCCCTCCGTCAGCGACTTCTCCGGCTCCGAGCGAGTGATCTCGGCGAAGTCCGGATAGCTGACGAATCGCATACCCGGAGATGTGGGCTTCGGCTTACGAATAGGCATTACTCAGCCCCTTCCAGGCCGCGGAAGATCGGGATCGTGTCGCCCTCGCGCACCTGCACGATTGCCTTCTTCCACTGACGGGTGCGGCCGGAGGTTTGTCCGCGGCGCTTCGGCTTGGACTTGACCGCCGAGGTGCGGACCGCGACGACCTTGACGTCGAAGAGCTCCTCGACCGCCTGGCGGATCTGGGTCTTGTGTGCCGTGTCGGCGACCCGGAAGGTGTACTTGCCGAGCTCCGCCAGCACGTACGTCTTCTCGGAGACAACCGGGCGGATGATGACCTGGGTGGCGTCCATTACTTGTCGCCCTCCTCAGACGTTCCGTTGGCACGAGCGACCAGAGCCGGAAGCGCCGCCTCGGAAACCAGCAGGCGCGCGGCGCCGATGATGTTGGCGACCCCGGCGTCCTGCACCGGTAGCACGACCACGCGCTCGAGGTTGCGGAACGACAGGCCGGCGTCGCGCTCGCTTTCGGCCAGCAGCACCAGCGTCGATGCATCCTTGCCCCAGCCGCGCAGAAGTTCGTTGGCCTGCTTCGTGGAAGGTGCGGTGAACAGGCCAGCATCGAAGACGGCCACGGAACCGCGGTCGGCATGAACCGAGAGGGCGCTGCGCAGCGCAACCCGGCGAGCCTTGCGGTTGACCTTGAAGGTGTAGTGGCGCGGCTGCGGGCCGAACACGGTGCCGCCGCCCGTCCAGATCGGGCTGCGCGAGGATCCGGCGCGGGCGCGGCCCGTGCCCTTCTGCTTCCACGGCTTGGCGCCGCCACCGCGGACCTTGCCGCGCGTCTTGGTGGCGTGTGTGCCCCGACGGCGGGCAGCCTGCTCCGAGCGCACGGTCTCGTGCACCAGGGCCATGTTGAACTCTGCCTCGAACGCCTTGGCGTCGAGCTTGACAGTGCCGGTGGCACCGAGCTTTTTTGCGGTACTAGGCATCGGTGCGGACCTCCACGATCCCGCCCTTGCCGCCGGGAACGGCCCCGCGCACGAGCAGCAGGTTCTGGCTGGCGATCACGTCGACGACGGTCACGCCGCGCTGGGTCACGCGCGCATCGCCCATGTGGCCCGGCCCGCGGATGCCCTTCATCACGCGTGCCGGCCAGGCGGAAGCACCGATCGAACCCGGTGCGCGGTAGTTGTGCGAGCCGTGAGTCTTCGGACCGCGGTGGAAGTTGTGGCGCTTGATCGTGCCCTGGAAGCCCTTGCCCTTGGAGGTGCCGGAGATCTTCACCTTGTCGCCGGCGTTGAAGGTCTCAACGGTCACGGTGTCCCCCATCTGCAACTCGGCGCCCTCGTTGCGGAATTCCACGAGGTGCTTGTGTGCAGAGGTACCGGCCTTCTTCAGGTGGCCGAGCTCGGGCTTGGAGAGATGCTTCTCCTTGGCCTGACCGAAGGCGAGCTGCACGGCGCTGTACCCGTCGCGCTCCTCGTTGCGGATCGCGGTAACGGGGCACGGGCCGGCCTCGAGCACGGTCACGCGCTCGACCTTGCCGTCCTCCTGGAACACCTGGGTCATCCCAATCTTCTTGGCGAGAATCGCTGCCATGGTCAGATGCCCTCCGCCGTGAGCACGGCCGCACCGAGAGCGGCCACTGGTGGATGCCCGGCAAGGACGCAACGAGCGTGGCGTGCCTGAAAGGCACGCGAGCGAGCGAGGACGCCGGCGGGCGCCGCCAGGGGATGCTCGAATGCGGGTGTGTTTGCGGTGGAGGGCATTAGGAGGCGAGACGGATCTCGATGTCGACGCCGGCCGGAAGGTGATCCAGGCGCTGGAGCGAATCGACCGTCTTCGGGGTCGGCTGGTGGATATCGATGAGACGCTTGTGCGTCCGGATCTCGAAGTGTTCCCGCGAGTCCTTGTCCTTGAACGGCGAACGGATCACGCAGTACACGTTCTTCTCCGTTGGGAGCGGCACGGGACCCGAGACGGTCGCGCCGGTGCGCGTCGCCGTCTCGACGATCTCCTTCGCCGCCGTCTCGATGGCCGAATGGTCGTAGCTCTTGAGACGGATTCGAATTTTGTTTTGGGCGATGGTTGCCACTTCTAACTCTTGACTCTTCTCGTGTTCAGAGCGGGCCAGCCCCGTAAGGCCTGATGCCCGCCCCTCGTCGTATGTGCTGCGATCGGTACTTCGTGGTTCAGGGAAGAAGGGAGGCGGTCCAGCGGGACCGCCTCCAAACCCTTGGTACTACTCAACGATTTCGGAAACGACCCCAGAGCCGACCGTACGGCCGCCCTCACGGATCGCGAACCGCAGGCCCTGGTCCATGGCGATCGGCTGGATCAGCTCGATCTCCATCTGGACGTTGTCGCCCGGCATGACCATCTCCGTGCCCTCGGGCAGGTTGGCAACGCCGGTGACGTCAGTGGTGCGGAAGTAGAACTGCGGACGGTAGCCGGTGAAGAACGGCGTGTGGCGCCCACCCTCTTCCTTCTTGAGGACGTACACCTCAGCCTTGAACTTCGTGTGCGGCGTGATCGAGCCCGGCTTGCAGAGAACCTGCCCGCGCTCGATCTCCTCGCGCTTGGTACCACGCAGGAGGCAACCGACGTTGTCGCCCGCCTGGCCCTCATCGAGGATCTTCTTGAACATCTCAACGCCGGTGACAACTGTTGAGGTGGTCGCCTTCACGCCCACGATCTCGACGGTGTCGCCCGTGTGAATCACGCCCTGCTCGACACGACCGGTTGCGACGGTACCGCGGCCGGTGATCGAGAAGACGTCCTCAACCGGCATCAGGAACGGCTTGTCCAGGTCGCGGGTCGGCTCGGGGATGTAGGTGTCGAGCTGCTCGGCGAGCTCGAGGATCTTGGCCTCGTAGTCCTTGTCGCCCTCGAGCGCCTTCAGCGCCGAACCGACGACGAACGGGATCTCGTCGCCCGGGAAGTCGTACTCGGACAGCAGGTCGCGGATCTCGACCTCGACGAGCTCGAGGAGCTCAGGGTCATCGACCATATCCGCCTTGTTGAGGAAGACCACGATGTAGGGAACGCCGACCTGACGCGCGAGCAGGATGTGCTCACGGGTCTGCGGCATCGCGCCGTCAGCTGCCGACACGACCAGGATCGCTCCGTCCATCTGGGCGGCGCCCGTGATCATGTTCTTGACGTAGTCGGCGTGACCCGGGCAGTCCACGTGCGCGTAGTGACGGTTGCTCGTCTCGTACTCGACATGGGAGGCGGCGATGGTTATTCCTCGCGCCTTCTCCTCGGGTGCGTTGTCGATCTGATCGAAAGCGCGAACCTCACCGGTGCCGAAGTGGTCGTGCAGCACCTTGGTGATGGCGGCCGTCAGCGTCGTCTTGCCATGGTCGATGTGACCGATGGTCCCGACGTTCACATGGGGCTTATCGCGCTCGAACTTGGCCTTAGCCACTTTTTGGTGCTCCTTCTTCTCAGATGAATTCCGTTCGCCCGCTGGGCGAACCTCAAGAATTTATCGGACTTCCGTCCGACTCGGGTGCTACTTGCCCTGCAATTCGCCGATGACCTTCTCGGCGATGTTCGGCGGAACCTCGTCGTAGCGCTCGAACTGCATCGTGAACGTAGCTCGACCCTGCGTGTTTGAGCGTACATCAGTTGCGTATCCGAACATCTCGGCGAGCGGCACAGTTGCCGTCACCACCTGCGCGTTGCCGCGTGGCTCCATGCCCAGAACCTGACCGCGACGGCGGTTCAGGTCACCGATCACGTCACCCATGAACTCCTCGGGGGTGACGACCTCGACGGAGAAGACCGGCTCGAGCAACACTGGCTTGGCACGCTGCACTGCCTCCTTCAAGGCTAGCGAACCGGCCACCTTGAAGGCGATCTCCGACGAGTCCGTGTCGTGGTACTTGCCGTCAACCAGCGTGACCTTGACATCAACGAGCGGGTACCCGGCCCGGGGGCCGTTGGCCATTGCCTCCTCGACGCCCTTCTCCACGGCGGGGATGAACTCGGAGGGAACCGAGCCGCCCTTGATCTGGTTGACGAAGTCAAAGCCCTCACCCGGGTTCGGCTCGACGTTGACGTAGACGATGCCGTACTGGCCCGAGCCACCGGTCTGACGAACGAAGCGGCCCTCGATCTTGTTGGCCGTGCCGCGGATCGTCTCGCGGTAGGAGACCTGCGGGCGGCCGACGTTGGCCTCGACCTTGAACTCACGCATCATGCGGTCGACGAGGATCTCCAGGTGCAGCTCGCCCATGCCGGAGATCTCGGTCTGGCCGGTCTCCTCGTTGGTGGCGACCTGGAAGGTCGGGTCCTCCTCAGCGAGGCGCTGGAGGGCGACGCCCATCTTCTCCTGGTCGATCTTGGTCTTGGGCTCGATCGCGACCTTGATCACGGGCTCGGGGAAATCGATCGACTCGAGCTTGATCGGGGCGTCGACGGCGCATAGCGTGTCGCCGGTGACGACCTGCTTGATGCCGACGCCGGCCGCGATGTCGCCCGCGTAGACCTGCTGGAGCTCCTCACGCTCGTTGGCGTGCATCATCAGCAGACGGCCGATGCGCTCGGACTTGCCCGTCGAGACGTTGAGCACGCGGCCGCCGGCCTCGAGCTTGCCCGAGTAGACACGGAAGTATGTGAGCTTGCCGACGAACGGGTCGGCCATGATCTTGAATGCCAGGGCGCTGAACGGCTCCTCGTCGGAGGCGTGTCGCTCGGCCTTGATCTCGTTGCCGTCCTCATCCTTCTTGTTGGGCAGGACGCCGTCGATCGCGGGAACGTCGAGCGGGGTCGGCAGGTAGTCGAGGATCGCGTCGAGCAGCGGCTGCACGCCCTTGTTCTTGAAGGCGGAGCCACAGAGAACCGGCGTCAGCTGGCTGGAGAGCGTTGCCTTGCGGATCGCCGCCTTGAGCGTCGCGACCGGGATCTCCTGGTCCTCGAGGATCATCTCGAGGAGCTCGTCGTCGTAATGGGAGACCTCTTCCAGCAGGTGCTCGCGCGCCGCAGCGGCCTCGGCCTGAAGGTCGGCCGGGATCTCGGTGACCTCCTGGTCCTTGCCGAGGTCGTCCTTGTAGATGATCGCGTGGTTCTCCACGAGGTCGACGATGCCCTTGAGGTCCGCCTCCGCGCCGATCGGCAGCTGGATCGGCACCGGGTGCGCGCCGAGGCGGTCGATCATCGTCTGTACGGCGTGCTCGAAATCGGCGCCGATCCGGTCCATCTTGTTGATGAACGCGATGCGCGGCACGTGGTACTTGTCAGCCTGACGCCAGACGGTCTCGGACTGCGGCTGCACCCCGGCGACGGAGTCGAACAGCGCGACGGCGCCGTCGAGCACACGCAACGAGCGCTCTACCTCGGCGGTGAAGTCGACGTGGCCGGGCGTATCGATGATGTTGATCCGCGTGCCGTTCCACTCGCAGGTGGTCGCGGCCGAGGTGATCGTGATGCCGCGCTCCTGCTCCTGCTCCATCCAGTCCATGACGGCAGCGCCCTCGTGCACCTCACCGATCTTGTAGGTGCGCCCGGTGTAGAACAGGATGCGCTCGGTCGTCGTCGTCTTACCGGCGTCGATGTGGGCCATGATCCCGATATTGCGGGTGTTCTCGAGGCTGAACTTGCGGGGCATCTCTTCTTCGTCTTCTTCGCTTCGTCTTTTGAGCTGGCTTCTGGTGTGGAGGGGTGCTGCACCGGGCGGCTGCGGGCGTGAAAAAGGGCCCCACGGGCCCTGACACGACGCGGCTGTCGCCAGGGGCGTTTCGTCTAGTTCTGCAGCGTCTCCATAAGGCAGGTGGTTCGCCCCGGACCGTGGCGCGCGTTCGCGCAGGCCTCATCCGGAGCGGCCAAGGAATATAGCAGGCCGAAGGTTCCCGGGATTAGCCCGCTTCAGCCCCGCCCACCTGAGCGAAACAGAGGAAACGCGAGGGTCGCCCACCGCACGGGACCGGGGGCTGCAGTGGAACAACCCTCGCGTGAACAGAGTGTACAGGCAACCTGCAGATGACGCATGACACTGTGGTCATCTACCCGCGAATGACGAAGGCGCCGGCGACCAGGTCCGCCAGCGGACCGCTGGTAGACGTGCCCGCGGGCGAATCGGTGCGGGCGGGCGCGCGAAAGTCAAGTCTCGCAACGACGCAGACGAGCCGGTAGCAGCGCTACCGGCGAGTCGAGGACACAGCGAGACGCCTTACTTGCAGCCGCCCGGCGGGTGCCGAGGCGGCCGCGGGCGCGTCTACCAGCGGTAGTGGGCGAAGGCCTTGTTGGCCTGGGCCATGCGGTAGATGTCGTCCTTGCGCTTGAACGCGTTGCCCTGCTGTTGCTGCGCGTCCAACAGCTCGTTGGCGAGCCGCTGAGCCATGGTGCGCTCACGGCGCTGGCGGGCGAAGGTGACAAGCCAGCGCACGGCCAGCGTGCGCGAGCGCCGCTGCGGCACCTCCACCGGAACCTGATAGGTCGCGCCGCCGACGCGGCGGGAGCGAACCTCCAGCACCGGGGTGAGCGCCTTGACGCCGGCCTCGAGGGCCTCGAGCGCCGGCTTGCCGGTGCGCTCCTCCATGATCGCGAGCGCGTCATAGACGATCGACTCGGCGACGGACTTCTTACCGTCCAGCATCACCTTGTTGATGACCTGCTGGACCAGACGATTGCGATACACGGCGTCCGGCTCGATGGCCCGGACCTGTGCGGCTGCTCGACGCGGCACTCAGGACTCCTTACTTGGCCTTCACGCCGTACTGCGAGCGGGCCTTCTTGCGGTCCGACACACCAGCGGCGTCGAGCGTCCCGCGGATAACCTTGTAACGGAAGCCCGGGAGGTCCTTGACGCGGCCGCCACGAACGAGCACGACCGAGTGCTCCTGAAGGTTGTGACCCTCGCCGGGGATGTAGGCACCGACCTCCATGCCATTCGTGAGCCTTACGCGCGCGACCTTGCGCAGCGCCGAGTTCGGCTTCTTCGGCGTGGTGGTGTAAACGCGCGTGCAGACGCCGCGACGCTGAGGCGCGGCGACCTTCTTCTTGCGGCCCTTGCCGGACTTGAGACCCGGGGTGGCAAGCTTCTTGGCGGGCTTCTTGCGGCCCTTGTTAATCAACTGGCTGGTAGTCGGCATTCGGCGTGCCAATGTAGCAGGGTCGCGCTCGCGCGGCATACGAGCCCTCGCGGCTCGTACCTCTGTCGAGCCAGGCCGAAACTTACGTCCGGTTTCTGGATTTTCGGGCCAGATTGCCGATGAGGCGTGGCATATGACTTTCAGCCACCGTGCCTCGACCCTCTCCGCCAGCGCAGCCGCCGTGCTGCTGGCACTCGTCGCGTTTGCGGCCCCCGCTCACGCCAGCTCGCACCACCACCGCCGCGTCGCGGCAAGCTACATGAGGCGGGTGGCCAGGGCACAGGCGGGCTCCATTTCGAGCGCCCTGCTGCGCAGCACCGGGCTGAAGCCCAGCCAGCTGACAACCGAGAATCTCTGCGACAGGCCCAGCAAGGGCCGTGCCATCTGCAACCTCGAGGTCCTGGCCAGTCGCCGGACGCGCAGGTTCGTCCATCCGCGTGTGGCCCGGCAACACACCAGGCTGACCCTTCCCCCAAGGCACGGCCGACACCCGCATACGAGTGCCAGCCCCGACGACGCCCCGGCGTCGACGCCGGAGCCAGCATCGGGCACCCCGGCCTGGCTGCAGCAGGCCTATGACACAACCTGGCTCTCAGCCAACGCGGGCGCGGGTGACACCGTCGCGGTCGTTGACGCCTACGACGATCCGACCGTGGACGGCGACCTGGCGACCTACCGCTCGTACTTCGGTCTCCCCGCCTGCACCGAGGCCAGTGGCTGCTTGACCGTGGTCAACGAGAGCGGCCAGACCCAGGGCCAGGCCTCGAGCTGGCCGGCGACGGACAGCGACTGGAATCTCGAGACCTCGATGGACCTGGACGCCGTGTCCGCTATGTGCCCGCACTGCCAGATCGTGCTGGTCGAGGCCACCACCGGCAGCTGGAGCGACCTGGTCACCGCTGAGGGCACAGCCGCGAACTACCCAGGCGTGGATCAGGTGTCCGACAGCTGGGGTGTCATGGTCCCCGGAGCACCTTCGCCGCTGGCCTTCGGTTATCCGAACGTCTCGATCGTGGCCTCATCCGGCGACACCGGGTATCAGCTCAGCGCAGGACCTCAGTACCCAGCCTCCGAACCGAACGTCGTCTCCGCCGGGGGCACCAGCCTGACAACCGGGAGCATCAGCGGCTACCGAGGGTTCACCGAAACGACCTGGGCTGGCGCGGGCTCGACCTGCGACACGTATGTCTCCAAGCCGAGCTGGCAGCACGGCTCCTGCACGGGCCGTGCCTCCTCGGACGTTTCGGCCGACGCGGACCCGAACACCGGGATTCAGCTCTACGACACCTCCGGCGGCGGCTGGCTCCAAGCCGGTGGTACGAGCCTTTCATCTCCACTCGTGGCCGCGTTCGAGGGGCTCGTCTCACCCACGGCCAAGACCGGCCAGTGGGCGTACAGCAACTCCGGGCTGCTGAACGACATCACCGTCGGCAAGAACGACGCAACCCCCTCGCTGGATCCCTGGGGCAGCTGCAGCACCCTGCTCGTCTATCTGTGCAACGCGCGCGTCGGTTACGACGGCCCCACCGGCAACGGCTCGATCGATGGGGACATGGTCCACGGTGGCCCCGGGATGGGCGGCCCCGACATCTGCGCCACCAACGCCTGCGCCAGCGGATCGACGGGATATGTATCGGCCAACACAGCGACGACGGCGACGCTCAAGGCTGCGATCTTCCCGAACGGCCTGGCGACGACCTACTACTGGCAGTACGGCACCTCGACCAGCTTCGGCGGCCAGACGGCCGGCGTCCTTACGAAAGCTACGTCCTCAGGGGTTGCCGACACGACCAGCCTGCAAAGTCTGACGCCCGAAACCACCTACTACTACCGCCTCGTCGTCAGCAACGCCGACGGCACCGTCTACGGATACACGTTCTCCTTTACGACCGGCGCGCTCCCCGGCTATACGGCCAGGCCGACTGTGACCGGAACCGCCAGGGAGGGGAGCGTCCTGACGGCCGGCGTCGGCAGCTGGACACCGACTCCGACGAGGTACGGATACCAGTGGCAACGCGACACGAGCAGCGGCTGGGTGAACATCAGCGGAGCCACTCGCCAGACGTACACGCCCGGGGTCGCCGACCTCGGCACGCAGCTCGACGTGGTCGTCAGTGCAACCGACGCCGAGGGTACGGCGTCGACGACAACCCCCGCCACAGCGGCCATCAGCTCAGGGGCGCCCGTCAACTCGGTTGCCCCCACGATCACCGGTGCCTCGCTGAAGCAGGGCGTGCCATTGAGCGTCGCGGTCGGCAGCTGGAGTCCCGCGGCGACCAGCTACAGCTATCAGTGGCAGCGCAACGCCGGGAGCGGCTGGGTGAACATCAGCGGAGCGACCGGCAATTCCTATACGCCCGGCATCGCCGACCTCGGCGTGCAGCTGCAGGTCCAGGTCACGGGTCATAACGCGTACGGCACGGCGACCGTGACCGCTTCGATCTCAGGCACCGTCGCGTCGGGGACACCGGTGAATGTCACGCTGCCGACGATCAGCGGCACGCCCATGCGGCTTGACCTGCTGAGCGTCAGCGGCGGCTCATGGTCACCGACGGGCACCCCGAGCTACCAGTGGGAACGCTGCGCGAACTCGAGCTGCAGCGCGATCAGCGGTGCGACCGCGTCGACCTACACCCCGGTGCTCGCGGACGAAGGGGACACGCTCGAGCTCGTGGTCACCATGACCAACCCGTATGGGCATGGGTCGGTGACTACCGCACGCACGGCGGCGATCGCGGCGAGCCCGCCCACTTCGGCAGCCAACCCGTCGATCACGGGAACCGCGGTTGAAGGCGACACACTGACCGCGCATCCGGGGGGATGGGGACCCAGCGACGATACGAACCAGCTCCAGTGGAAGGCATGCTCCGGCGGTTCTTGCACGGCGATCTCCGGGGCAACCGGACTGACCTTCAAGCTGACCGCCGCTCAGGTCGGCGACACCATCGAGCTGCAGGTGATCGGCACCAACGTCGACGGGTCAGTCACCAAGGTCAGCGCGCCAACCGCTGTGGTCGCCAGCTGATCGTCGGGGCGGGCGGCTCGCTGGCTCGCCCGCCCCGCACAACTCGGTCAGATAGGACGAACCTACGCCGCGACCGGGGAGAGGCCGAGTGCCTCCTCCGGCGTGACGTAGGGAACGCCGGCGACCTCAGCGACAGCCTCGTAGGTGACGGCGCCGCCCGCGACGTTCAGACCGAGGCGGTGGCCCGGGCTCTGGGCGATGAAGGCCGCGGCGCCCTCGTTGGCCAGATCGATTGTGTACGGCAGGGTGGCGTTGGTCAGTGCGTAGGTCGAGGTGATCGGCACAGCGCCCGGCATGTTGGCGACGCAGTAGTGGGTGATGCCGTCGACCTCGTAGGTCGGGTTGGTGTGCGTGGTCGGGCGCGAGGTCTCGAAGCAGCCGCCCTGGTCGATCGAGACGTCGACCAGCACCGCCTGCTGCTTCATGATCGAGAGCTGCTTGCGGGTGACGACGTGCGGCGCCTTGGCGCCGACGACCAGCACCGCGCCGACGACGAGATCGGCCTCCGGCAACATCTCCTCGACGGCCAACGTCGAGGCGTAGAGCGTGTCGGCACGGCCACCAAAGGCGACGTCGAGGTCGCGCAGGCGGTCGAGGTTGCGATCGAAGACGGTCACCGTGGCACCCATGCCGATCGCGACCTGGGCTGCGTGATAGCCGACCACACCACCACCGATCACCAAAACATTTGCAGCGGCCACGCCCGGGACCCCGCCGAGCAGGATGCCGCGGCCGCCGAGCGGCTTCTCGAGCATGAAGGCACCCGCCTGCGTCGCGATCTTGCCCGCAACCTCTGACATCGGGGCGAGCAGCGGCAGGCGACCGTTACGGTCCTCGACCGTCTCGTAGGCGATGCAGGTGGCGCCAGTCTTCACAAGCCCGAGCGTCAGCTCGACGTCGGCTGCCAGGTGCAGGTAGGTGAACAGCAGGTGGCGCGGCTCGAGCATCGCGACCTCGGCCGGCTGCGGCTCCTTGACCTTGACGATCATCTCGGCCTCGGCGAACACAGCCGCGGCGTCAGGAAGGATGCTCGCTCCCTGCTTGACGTAGGCATCGTCTGAGATCGCCGACCCCAGCCCCGCGCCCTGTTGGACGAAGACCTCGTGGCCCGCGTCCACGAGCTCGCGCACGCCCGCGGGCGTCATCGCAACCCGGTACTCGTCGACCTTGATCTCAGTCGGCACCCCAACCTTCATACCCCAGCCCTCCGCGTAGTAGTTTCTGCCTCAATCATGGTGCTGTTTCGAGGATCAGCCAAGGAACACAAGGTAACTCTGTGGATTCATCATCTTTAGACGACACCGACTTCCGAATCCTCAACGCGCTGGTCGCTAACGGAAGGATGTCGTTCGCGGATCTCGGCAAGGAGGTGGGCCTGAGCCCGCACGGCGCCGCCGACCGCGTGCGCCGCCTCGAGCGCGCCGGCGTTATCAGCGGCTTCACCGTGCTCGTCAACCTGGCCAACGTCGGCAGGTCGCTCGACGCTTTCATCGACGTCGCGCTGCTGCCATCGACACCCTCCGAGAAGTTCGAGAAGAACGTGCTCGCGATTCCCGCGGTTCAGGAGATCACGTTCGTGACCGGGCGCTTCGACTATCACGTACGCGTCGCCTGCCGAAGCGCCGACGACCTCGACCACACGGTCCGGGCGATCCGCGAGCAGGGCGTCGCGCGTACCGAGACGCGCATCATCCTCAGGTCCGCCAGGGGGCTCGGGACGATCGCCTGACGCGGCTCAGAGCAGCTAAGAGGTCAGCTCGCGCCCGCGCAGAGCAAGCCAGAACTCGATGCGGTCCCTCGCCGATGCCAGGTCCCGGCCGGTCAGCTCCTCGACGCGCCTGATCCGGTAGCGCAACGTGTGCCGGTGGCAGAAGAGCCGCTTGGCCGCGCGCTCCCACTGCCCGTTCTCCTCGATGAAGGCCTCCAGCGAGCGCATCAGCTCGCCGCCGTAATACCCCTCGCTCTGCTCGATCGGGCCGAGGATCGAGTCACAGAACAGCTTCAGCGCTTCGTCGTCCTGCAGCGACAGCAGCAGCTGGAACGAACCGAGGTCACGGTAGGTGGCGATCTTGGCTTCGCGTCCGCTCAGGCCGAGCGCCAGCGCCTCGAGCGTGCAGCGCGCCTCGTGGTAGCTGCGTCGCGCTTCGGCCCCGGCGACCGCACGGCCCACCCCGACGCGCACGTGCTGGCCCGAGAGCTCGCGACTGACGCGATCGGCCACGCGCTCGGCAAGCGCGAACAACGCCTCCTCGTCCATGCCTGGGATCAGCGCGACGACCTGCCCGTTGGTCGCGACAAGCGCCGGTGTGGCTTCGGCGCGAAGCGCGGAGGCGAGTGCCGCCTCCGCCAGTTGGAAGCTCGAGCCGCGGCCGTTTCCGTTGCCGGCGCTGCCGGGCTTTGGCAGCGCCAGCACTGCGACGCTGCCGGGGAGGCCGAACGGCTCCAGTCGCCGCTGCAGGTCGGTGCCTGATAACTCGCCGGCAAGCAAGCCGGCGAGCACGTCCCCAGCCAACCGGCGCTCGGTGTCGCCGGCGACGCGTTCACGCAGCAGCTCGAGCGCGACGATCGTGACCGCCTGGCGCAGGGCAAGGCGGTCGAAGTCAGACAGCGGCGCGTCGTCCTTGACGGCCACCAGCCACGCCTCGGGTGCGGGAACGCCGCTGCCGGCGCCTGCCTCCGATGCGACCGGGATCGCCAGGCCACGGCTTGGATCCTCGAGCCCCGGCATGAACTGGACGTGGTCGCGGCGGCCGACGCGTTCGCGCACGCCGTCGCGCAGGACAGTCAGCTCCTCAGGCCCGAGCCGGCGCCGGAAGGCGTGCTGCACGAGCAGCTCGCCACGCGCGTCGAAGACGAGCACGCTTGCCCCGACGATCGTCGCAAGCGTCCCCGCGAGGGCCTCGAGTCCGCGCTCCGACAGGACAACGCGCTCGAGGCGCTCCTGGGCCGAGAGGGCGCGCCGCAGCACGGCGTACTGCTCGTTCACCAGCTTCGAGAAGGCCGCCTCGGTGATTGCGATGAACGGCGTCTCGTAAGGGACCTCGAACACCGGGAACTCGCGCTCGCGGGCGGCCTCGACCAGCGGAGCGGGCACCTGCTCGTGCCCGAACCCGGTGCCGAAGCCGAGACCAGCGAGCTGATGGTCCGCCAGCAGCTCGATGAACCCGCGCTGGCGCGCGGGGGTGTCGAGCTGCATGCCGGTGGTGAGCAGCACCTCACCACCGGACAGCCACTGCGTCGGGTCGACCAGCTCGGTCATGTGGACCCAGCGGATCGGGAGATCGAGATTGCTCTCCCCCGCGAGCACACTGACGTCTAGGTCACCGATCAGCTCTCGAACGCTCAGCACTGCGATCCGGTCCTGTTTGCGGGCGCTGGGCTACTGGCCGTGAACCTGCATGCGCCGCCCAGCCTCCTCGAGCACCGGGCGCAGCACCGCTTCGATCTCGTCGAACTGCTGCTGACCGGCGATCAGCGGCGGCGACAGCTGCACAACTGGGTCGCCGCGATCGTCGGAGCGGCAGATCAGGCCGCGCTCGAACATCTCGGTCGAGAGATAACCGCGCAACAGGGTTTCGGATTCCTCGTCGGTGAAGGACTCCTTTGTCTCCTTGTCCTTGACCAGCTCGATCGCGTAGAAGTAGCCCATCCCGCGCACGTTGCCGACGATCGGGAGATCGCTCAGCGACTCGAGCATCGCCAGGAAGGCGCCCTCGTTGGCGCGGACGTGACCAATCACGTCCTCGTTCTCAAAGGCATCGAGGTTCGCCAGCGCGATGGCCGCCGCAACCGGATGTCCGCCCCAGGTGGCGCCATGCAGGAAGGTGTTCGTGCCCTTCATGAACGGCTCCGCGACGCGGTCCGATGCGATCAGCGCGCCCATTGGCGCGTAGGCGCTCGTCAGCCCCTTGGCGGTGGTGATCATGTCGGGCTGATAGCCGATTCGCTCTGACCCGAAGTAGGCGCCGAGGCGGCCCCATGCGCAGATCACCTCGTCGGAGATGAGCAGGACGTCGTACTCGTCGCAGATCTCGCGGACGCGGTCGAAGTAGCCGTCGGGAGGCAGCAGGCAACCGCCGGCGTTCTGCACCGGCTCCATGATCACCGCGGCGACCGTATCGGGCCCCTCGAACTCGATGCGATGGGCGACGTGCCTCGGCCAGCTCGAGCGGGTCACGATTCTCCGGGAAGCGATACATGCTGGTGTTCGGCACGTGCGAGACGCCCGGCAGGAGCGGCTCGAACGGCTCGCGGTAGTCCGGGATCCCCGTGGCCGTCATCGCCCCGAAAGTGGTGCCGTGGTATGCGATCTCGCGCGCGATCAGCTTGTACTTGTTCGGTTTGCCCGTCAGTCGGTGGTACTGACGCGCGAGCTTCAGCGCGGCCTCGACGGACTCGCTGCCGCTGTTGGTGAAGAACACGCGGTTGAGGTCACCGGGCGCGAGCTCGGCAACGCGGGTGGCAAGCTCGATCGTGCGTGGGTGCGCGTAGGACCAGCTGGAGAAGTAGCCGAGGTCCTTGGCCTGCTGTGCACCGGCCTCGACCAGGTCGTAGCGACCGTGGCCCAGCTGCGAGCAGAACAGCGAAGCGAGACCATCGAGGTAGCGCTTGCCGTGCTCGTCGTAGACGTAGCAGCCGTCGCCGCGCACGATGATCGGGATCTCGTGCTCAGCGTCGTACTCACCCATCCGGGTGAAGTGCATCCATAGATGCCGACGCGCCTGCTCTTGAAGCGTGGCGTCGGCGGTCAGTTTGCTGCCAGGTTCGCTGGTAGTGGTCGACATTGCCTCTCCTGTGAAAACGTGATGCCGGTTTGTACAAAGGTAGCCGCCGGATGGGCCGTTGTGCACCGCCAAGTTGCAGATATCACGTGCCGGCCGTTGTACAGGTCGTCGCAGCCGGTGACGGCCGAGCGTTAAACGGTCGACCTTCGGGGCGTGGCAGCCCGCTTGGATCAGACTGCCAGGGCGGCGACCGCGCGCGTCGGCGCCGGCGTGAACCAGGCGGCGACGATCACCAGCGCGAACGCGGCGACCTGGAAGGCGATGCCCATGGGGCTCGTCGGGAAAGGGTCACCGAAGACGACCAGCCCACCGACTATCCCGGAGACGTTGGCTGCGGTGCTGGTGACCGCGATCACCGGAACGGCCTCCCCGTCCTGGAGCGCCTTTGCCGAGGAGAAGAACGCGACGATCGAGGCCAGCACCGTCACCGCGAGCCATGGGTCGGCCAGGCCGGCCAGGCCGTGCGCACCGATCGTGCCGGTGAGCGCCTTGATGCCCATGTCCGAGACTCCGAACAGGATCCCGGAGGCGGCACCCAGCATCACCCCGTGGTGATGACTGCGGGGCGCCGATCCGCGGGCCGATGATCAGCAGCATGCCGATCGCGATCAGACCGGCCTCGAAGCCGATCATCCCCGGGACCGAGTAGCGCGAGTGCGCGCCGTGCACCACCGGTAGCGAGATCCCGAGCAGGATCAGGCCAAGGGCGGTCATTGCGAGCCCCGCCCACTGACGCCCTCCGACGCAGGCACCGTAAGCACGCTCAGCCATGATCGCCAGCAGCACGATGCCCCCGGCGAGGACCACCTGCACGACCGAGAGCGGAACCAGCGCCATCGCCGCGATGTGGAAGATCCACGAGCCGCAGGCCACGAGCATGCCCAGGGCGAACATGCCGCGACGAGAACAGCTGGCGCGTCGACCAGAACGGGCGGCGGAAGTCAACGGCCGATGCGGCGCACGCTCCACGATGCTTGTAGAGGAAGCCGAGATTCGTCGTGAGCGCGCAGCCGAGCGCGAGGGCAATGCCCAGGATCAATGTCATTGAGCGAGGAGGGTGGTTTTTGGTTTTCCCGGTGCCGCTCCGGCTACCCGTGCCGGATCGTTACGTGAGCTTCGGCATCCAGGAGTGCCGGCTTGAGCCCGCTGGACACTTTTCCTCGCGGCTTCTGCTCATCCTGCAAGCGAGGGTGACGGCCCGGCCTTAAATGCCCCTAAGCGGGCTGTAGGAATCAGGTTGGCGGCAAGTGCGCCTCAGACTGGCGGCAGCGCGCGATCGATGAGGGCGACGGCGTCAACGCCCGGAGGCAGCGTCCCGTACGCCCGCCCCTGCTGCCCGAGCCGGGCAGCGCAGAATGAGTCAGCGACCGTTGACGGCGCGTGACGCACGAGCAACGAAGCCTGCAGCGCGAGCGCCAGATCCTCGACCGTGCGGCGCGCGCCGAACTCGCTGGGCTCGAAGCTCTGCAGCTTGTCGAGGTGCGCGTCCAGGCGGCGATCGGCGCCGCGAGCCAGCTCGCACTCCGCATGGAAGGCAGCGACCGCTTCGGGCTCACGCGTCAGCGCACGCAGCACGTCGAGTGCGGCGACGTTGCCCGAGCCCTCCCAGATCGAGTTGATCGGCGCGCCGCGATACAGCGCCGGGAGACCCGAGTCCTCGACGAAGCCGTTACCGCCGAGGCACTCGAGCGCCTCGGCCGCGTGGACCGGCGCACGCTTGCAGATCCAGTACTTCATGACCGCGGTCGCCAGGCGCCGGAAGTCGCGTCCGGCCTCGCCGTCGTCATATGCCCGCGCGACCCGCATGGCGGCAGCGGTCGCTGCCTCCGAGTCGAGCGCCAGGTCGGCGAGCACGTTCTGCATCGCCGGTTGGTCGACGAGGCCGTGCTCCGAATGCGCTGCGGTGGCGGGCGTGGTGAATCGCCTCGGTGACTCCGCGCCGGTACCCGGCCATCGAGCCGAGCATGCAGTCGAGACGCGTGTGGTTGACCATGCGGATGATCGTCTGCACACCGCGTCCCTCCTCGCCCAGCAGCCGCGCGCGCGCGCCGCGGAACTCCACCTCCGCGCTCGGCAGTGAGCGCGTACCGAGCTTGTCCTTGAGCCGCTGAAACTCCATGCCTGCTCCACGTTCCACGAGGAAGCAGGAGAGCCCCGCCGGGGCTTGAGCGAGCACCAGGAAGACGTCGCATGGCGGGTACGAGCAGAACCACTTGTGACCGTGCAGCTCGTACCAGCCGTCGCCGATGTCCTCGGCACGGGTGATGTTGGCGCGCACGTCGGATCCCCCTTGGCGCTCGGTCATCGCCATGCCGGCAAGCGCTCCCGCGTCGTAGTCGGATGCGGTGAGCCGCGGTTCCCATTCGGCGGCAAGCTCGGCCGAGCCGTCACGGAGCGCAGGGACCGCCGCGTAGGTCATGGAGACCGGGCACATGACGCCGTCATCGAGCTGCCCCCAGACGGTGAACATCGCCGCGCGCACCACGTGTGCGCCGTGGCGCTGCTCACGCCACGGGAGGCCCGACATCCCGCGCTCGATCGCTCCCCGCAGCAACCAGTGCCAGCTCGGGTCGAGCTCGACCGCATCGATCCGGTTGCCGTAGCGATCGTGGGTGTGGAGTACCGGCAGAGTGCGCTCGGCGCGCCGGGCATGCTCGCGCGCCTCCGTGCCACCGGCGAGGGCACCTGTCTCCTGCAGGCGATCGATACCCCAGGCACCGCCCTCCCGCACGACAGCCTCCTGCAGGGCTAGATCGAGAGCGAACAGGTTGACCGGCTCGAGCGGGGGGGCCTGATTCAGGACCGCGCGCGCCGGGTCCTGAAGCCTGGTGGTGTCGTCGAGCGCAGCCATGCCGAGCTACGGTCAGACTAGATGGTTCATTCCACTGCCGCGTCGGGGTTGTGGAATGAACCCTCTAGCGAGGGGCGCGTCGTTTGTTCGCCGTCACGGCGCGCGCGTGACCGCTGGTGGTGAAGCTCGCGTCGTAGCCGTAGGTCGTCCCCGACGCGTTGACCCCGACCAGGCGGTAGTGATAGGTGGAGCCGGGCTTGAGGTGCTGCAGGCGCACGACGGCGTAGATCGGGTCGCTACCGCCACCGGCACTGAAGCTCCTGGTGCGCGAGTCATACGTGGTGGACGTCCCGTACTGCCAGTAATAGGTGGTGGCCTCACCGTTGGGGTAGATACCCCCCAGCAACCGGGCAGCGCTGCTCGAGACGTGACCCGTGTAGGTCTTGTCGGCGGCCGGCCCGAATGCGCCGAGGCCGATGCCGGGAGCACCGCTCACGATCTGCCCGGAGATCGAACCCGCCCCGGTTGGGCCGTCGTAGCCCCGGCCGGCGTCGCAGAGGATCGTCGGCTCGCCCGCGCAGCTGCCCGTGCTGCCGGTGGTGGGATCGTTGAGTTCGGCCGCGTCCGTGTAGGCCCACTGCGGCGTGGTGCCGTCGACGCCGGTGACTGCCTCGAAGGCTGCCACGAGCGGAGCGGCGAGGCTCGTGCCGCCGCCATCGAACCACCCGCCTGCCGGCGAGTCGTAGACCGTCAGGCCGGTCGACGGATCGGCGTCGGCAGAGATGTCCGCGTAGGTACGACCGCTGCAGCCATCGCTGGGCTGATACGGAAGTGGTTGTTCCTGCGTGTCACAGCCGGCAGCCGCGCCGTTCCACGCGGACTCGCTCACCCCGCGCGGAGTCGGCGCGCTCGAGCTGTTCGGCACGAGCGTCGTGCCGCCGACGGCAGTCACATACGGTAGGGCGGCGGGATACGCGTCCTCGCCGCTTGGCAGCGCGCCGTTGTCTCCTGTCGCCGCGACGATCGCGACGCCCGGCACACTGAAGTCGGTGAAGGGGTCCTCCGCGTAGAGACCATCGCCGCTGATCGAGATCTGGTTGGCACCGGCGTCTGCGGCAGTGGTGATCGCTGTCTGCATGTCCTGCGCATCAGCTCCACTTGCCTCCACCAGGTCGATCCTGCAGTTTGGGCAGAGCGACGAGACCGCCTCGACATCCATCGACTCCTCTTCAGCCCAGTCGCTTTGAAGCCCCGGCAAGGGCGCCGACTGCCCCTGCTCGTTGAGCTGGCGGAAGCATCCATTCGCCACGGTGCACGCGGGGAGGCCGTAGGTGGAGCGAAACGTGTCGAGGTCGTTCGCGGCGCTGGGATCGTTGAAGGCGCCCACCACTGCGACCGTGTCACCCACACCGCGCGTCGCCGACAGGGCGCTGAGATCGTAGGCCTCCTGCAGATAGGCGGGGGTCATCTGCGGTGGCGCCGATTGACCGGTGAAAGCTTGTCCCCGCGGCGCCCTGCGTCGCTTGATCTTCGGGTGTACCGGCTTGTGGCCGCGCCTGGAGACGAGGATCTGCGCATCGCAACTGATCTGGCCGAGCACCGGCCTCGAGCAGGTGTTTTCGGCGATCACTCCCTGCGCGGCGCGCGCCGGCGTGCTGCGCAGGCTTAACAGAGCAAAGCCTGCGAGAAGCAGCAACGCGAGAGCGATAGGCGTCCGCGCCCTGGGCATGCTCTCTCATCGGCCCGTTATCCCCTTGCTGGTGCGCCCGGCGGCCATCTAGACGAATGGGCGAGCCGTTACACCGACTGCGAGGCCCGTGTAACGCGTAGCGGGGTGGGTGGCGAAGCGCGCCACCCACCCCGGACTGCGGTACGTCTTAGCTCACGTCGCCGTTGCCGTTGCTGCTGGACTCCTCCGTCGGGAGTCCGAGGTCGGCGAACTCGTCGGCGAACCCGAACGACGAGTCGACGCTGCCGATCTCCTCCAGGTCGGAGAGGTCGGCGTGCAGGCCACCGAAGTCGCCCAGCGTCTCGCCGTCGGAGAGCCCGAGCTCGGCAGCCAGATCGTCGTGATCGAGCAGGCCGACCTCGTCGATGCCGCGGGGCAGCGGCTCTGATCGGCTCGATCTCGATGCGCCGGTAGCGCTTGAGACCGGTCGCCGCCGGGATCAGCTTGCCGATGATCACGTTCTCCTTGAGGCCGTTCAGGCGGTCGACCTTGCCCTCGAGGGCGGCGTCGGTCAGCACCTTGGTGGTCTCCTGGAAGGAGGCCGCCGACAGGAACGAGTCGGTGTTGAGCGAGGCCTTGGTGATACCGAGGATGATCTCCTCGGCCTGGGCCTGCTCGCCGCCGTTCTCAGCCACCTGCGCGTTGATCCGTGCGTAGTCGTGACGGTCGACGAACTGGCCGGGCAGGAGCTCCGTGTCGCCCTTCTGGTCGACACGGACCTTCTTCATCATCTGGCGGACGATCAGCTCGATGTGCTTGTCGTTGATGTCCACGCCCTGGGACTTGTAGACCTCCTGGACCTCGCGAACGAGGTACAGCTCGGTCTCCGTACGCCGCTCCACCTGGTCCTTGCCGCCGTGGGCGAGGATCTCATGCGGGTACAGCGAGCCCTCGTTCAGCGGCTTACCGACCTCCACATGCTCACCGTCACGAACGTAGAGCAGGGTGCGGCGCGGGAACGTGTAGCGGTGCTCCTCGCCGCCCGAGTCGGTGATCACGACCGTGACCGACTTGTCGGCCTCCTCCATCGACACCGTGCCCGAGACCTCGGCCATACGCGCAAGACCCTTCGGCTTGCGAGCTTCGAACAGCTCGACGACACGCGGCAGACCATGCGTGATGTCCGCGCCGGCGACACCGCCGGTGTGGAACGTCCGCATCGTCAGCTGCGTGCCCGGCTCGCCGATCGACTGGGCCGCGATGATGCCCACCGCGTCACCGATCTGAGCGGTCTTGCCGGTCGCCATCGAGCGGCCGTAGCACGCCTGGCACACGCCGGTCGGCGCCTCGCACTTGAGCACGGAGCGAACCGGAACGCGCACGACCTCACCCTTTCCGGACGCGGCCGTGAAGACCTCGACCAAAGTGGCGAGCTCGGCACGGTCGATCTCGACGCCCTTCTCCACGATCACAGCGCCCTTGGGGGCGGTGATCTGCTCGGCAGCGATGCGGCCGATCAGGTTGTCGTTGGGCTCCGAGGTCGGACGCAGACGCCGAGTCTCGGGATCGATCTCCGTCTTGAAGACCGGGGACTCGATGTACTCGCTGGTGCCACAGTCCTCCTGGCGGATGATCACGTCCTGGGAGACATCGACCAGACGTCGTGTCAGGTAACCCGAGTCGGCGGTGCGCAGTGCGGTGTCGGCAAGACCCTTGCGGGCACCGTGGGTCGAGATGAAGTACTCGAGCACGTCAAGGCCTTCCATGAAGTTGGACTTGATCGGACGCTCGATGATCTCGCCCTTCGGGTTGGCCATGAGCCCGCGCATGCCGGCCAGCTGACGGATCTGCTGGAACGAGCCACGCGCGCCCGAGTTGGCCATCATGAAGATCGGGTTGAGCTCGTCGAGGTGATCGACCATGGCCTTGGCAACCTCGTCGGTTGCCTGGTTCCAGAGACCGACGACGGCCTCGTGGCGCTCCTCCTGATCCATCTCGCCGTTGTAGTACTGCACGTCGATCTCAGCCAGGCGCTCGTCGAAGCGGGCCAGGATCTCCTGCTTGGTCGGCGGCGTCTGCACGTCGTTCTTGGAGACGGTCACACCGGCCTGGGTGGCGTAGTGGAAGCCGATCTCCTTGAAGGCGTCCAGCACCTGGCTGATCGAGGCGGCCCCGTAATTCTGCACGAGGTCATCGACCAGCCGAGTGGTGTCCTTCTTCTTCATCGAGCGGTTGACGAACTCGTACTTCGACGGATCGAAGTCCTCACCCATCGCGGCCTCGACCGCGCGCTCGATCTTGTCGTTGTAGATGATCCGGCCGACGGTCGTGAGCACGTGCCCGCGCTCAGACTCGCGCGGACGGTACTCGGCGATGTCGTGCAGGCCCACCACGCCGTGCTCGTAGGACCACTCCGCCTCCTGGGCGGTGCGGAACACGTGCGGGCGCGGCTCGTGCTTAGCCGGGTCGATCTTGGCCAGATCCTCGCCGTCGGGACCGTATGTCAGGTAATAGGCGCCAAGCACCATGTCCTGAGCCGGGACCGCCAGCGGCGCGCCGTGCGCCGGCGAGAGGATGTTGTTCGCCGACAGCATCAGGATCCGCGCCTCGGCCTGGGCCTCCGCGCTCAGCGGCAGGTGGACGGCCATCTGGTCGCCGTCGAAGTCAGCGTTGAACGCATGGCAGACAAGCGGATGGACCTGGATGGCCTTGCCCTCGACCAGCACCGGCTCGAACGCCTGGATGCCCAGACGGTGAAGCGTCGGCGCGCGGTTGAGCAGCACGGGATGCTCGTGGATGACCTCCTCGAGCACGTCCCAGACCTCGGGGATCATCGAGTCGACCATCTTCTTGGCCGCCTTGATGTTCTGCGCGGACTTGCGCTCCACCAGTCGGGCCATGATGAACGGCTTGAACAGCTCGAGCGCCATCAGCTTCGGCAGACCGCACTGGTGCAGCTTCAGCCACGGGCCCGACACGATCACCGAGCGGCCCGAGTAGTCGACGCGCTTGCCGAGCAGGTTCTGGCGGAAGCGCCCCTGCTTGCCCTTGAGCATGTCGCTCAGGGACTTGAGCGGGCGGTTGCCCGGGCCGGTGACCGGCCGGCCGCGACGACCGTTGTCGAACAGTGCGTCGACGGCCTCCTGCAGCATGCGCTTCTCGTTGTTGACGATGATCTCCGGCGCACCGAGGTCGAGCAGCCGCTTGAGGCGGTTGTTGCGGTTGATCACACGGCGATAGAGGTCGTTGAGATCGGAGGTCGCAAACCGGCCACCGTCGAGCTGCACCATCGGGCGCAGTTCCGGCGGGATGACCGGGACGGCCTCGAGGATCATCATCTCCGGCTTGTTGCCGGAGTTCAGGAACGCGGTGACGACCTTCAGGCGCTTGACCGCGCGAGCCTGCTTCTGACCCTTGGCGGTCTTGACCTGATCCTGCAGGTCCGCCGCCTCGGCGTCCAGGTCGACCTGCTGGAGCAGGTCGCGGACGGCCTCGGCGCCCATGCCGCCACGGAAGTACTCGCCGAAACCGTAGGGCGAGCCGAAGCGATCCTTGAGCTCACGGAATAGCGTCTCGTCGTTGACAACGTCCTTCGGCTTCATCGACTTGAACAGGTCCCAGACCTGGCGGATGCGCTCAGCGGCATCCTCCATGTAGGCCTCGGTGTCGTCGATGTCGGCCTGCAGGCTCTTGCGGACGTCCTTGAGCAGCTTCTCGCGCTCCTCCTCGGACAGCTTCGCCACGTTGACGTCCAGCGAGTCGGCCCACAGGTGGTCATCGTCGGAGAAGTCCCGCGACGTCTTGGCCGTCTGCAAGAACTCCACGCGACGCTCGAGCGACTCCTTGAGCTCGAGCATGCGCTCTTCCTTCTCGGCGGCATAGCTGTCGAGGGTCTTGTTCACCTCTGACTCGAGGCTGTCGAGGTCGCGCGCACGCGCCTCGTCGTCGACCCAGGTCACCATCGAGGCGGCGAAGTACAGGACCTTCTCCAGCTCCTTCGGGGCCATGTCCAGCAGGTAGCCGATGCGGCTCGGGACGCCCTTGAAGAACCAGATGTGGCTGACGGGAGCAGCCAGGTCGATGTGGCCCATGCGCTCACGGCGAACCTTCGAGCGCGTGACCTCGACGCCACAGCGCTCGCAGACGATGCCCTTATAGCGGACGCGCTTGTACTTCCCGCAGTAGCACTCCCAGTCCTTGGTCGGACCGAAGATGCGCTCGCAGAAGAGGCCATCCTTCTCCGGCTTCAGGGTGCGGTAGTTGATTGTTTCGGGCTTTGTGACCTCGCCCGAGCTCCAGGAGCGAATCTGCTTGCTGGAGGCGAGGCCGATCTCGATTGCGTCGAAGTTATTGATGTCAATCAATGTGATTCCTCTTGTTCCTGCCGTTAGGGGCCCGCTGGCCCCTAACGGCGCTGTATCGCTGCCGGGGGCCCGCTGGCCCCCAAGCCGCAATCGGCGCTGCGCGCCCTAGGCCTCGTCTTCTTCCAAAACACCTTCAGCCTCGCCCGGCCCGACGTCGCCGTCGAGCATCGGATCTGTGTCAGAGGCAAAGTCCTCGGCCTCGAGGTCCTCACCCGACTCCAGGTCCGAGTCCTCCTCCTCGACCTCCTCGGCCGAGGCCTCGACGGTCTCGCCCTCGTGCTCGATCGACTCGTCGGCGGCAGCACCGTCAGTGCTGCGCACGCCGCGTCAGGTCGATACCGAGCTCCTCGGCGGCCCGCAGGAGGTCATCGTCCTCCTCACGCATCTCAGCCCGCTCGCCCTCCTCGGAGACGACGTTGACGTCGAGCGCCAGCGACTGCATCTCCTTCAGCAGGACCTTGAACGACTCGGGGATCGACGGTTCGGCGATGTTCTCGCCCTTGACGATCGCCTCGTATGCCTTGACGCGCCCGACCGTGTCGTCGGACTTGATCGTGAGCATCTCCTGCAGCGTGTAGGCCGCGCCGTAGGCCTCGAGCGCCCACACCTCCATCTCGCCGAAGCGCTGGCCACCGAACTGCGCCTTACCGCCCAGCGGCTGCTGGGTGACGAGGCTGTAGGGGCCGGTCGAACGTGCGTGGATCTTGTCGTCGACCAGGTGGTGGAGCTTGAGGATGTACATGCAGCCGACGGTCACGGGCTGAGCGAACGGCTGGCCGGTGCGACCGTTGAAGAGCTGCACCTTGCCTGTCGCCTGCTCGCCGACGCGACGCTTCTCGTCGACGTCCATGCGGACACGCCCACCGCCGGCGATGTGCTCCTTCTCCCACTCCACGAGCGCGTGGTCGACGTCGTTCACCGCGGCGCCGTCGAACACCGGCGTCGAGACGTAGACCTTCGGCTTGGCGCCGTCGACGCCGTTGCGGGCGATCTGACGCCGCGTGGCGTTCTTGCCACGCTCGTTATCGGAGTCGTACCAGCCGTTGAGCGCCACCCAGCCGAGGTGTGTCTCGAGGATCTGGCCGAGGTTCATACGGCTCGGCACGCCGAGCGGGTTGAGGATCACGTCTACAGGTGTGCCGTCCTCCAGGAACGGCATGTCCTGGATGTCGACGATCTTCGAGATCACGCCCTTGTTGCCGTGGCGGCCGGCGAGCTTGTCGCCCTCGGAGATCTTGCGCTTCTTGGCGACGAACACGCGCACCAGGTCGTTGACTCCAGGCGGCAGGTCGTCACCGTCGTCGCGGCTGAAGGTCTTGACGTCAATGACGACGCCGCCCTCGCCGTGGGGGACCTTGAGGCTCGTATCGCGGACCTCACGCGCCTTCTCCTTGAAGATCGCGCGGATCAGTTTCTCCTCGGCTGTCAGCTCGGTCTCGCCCTTGGGCGTGACCTTGCCCACGAGCAGATCGCCCGACTGAACCTCGGCGCCGATGCGGACGATGCCGCGGTCGTCGAGGTTGCGCAGGCTCTCCTCGGAACGGTTCGGGATGTCGCGAGTGATCTCCTCATCGCCGAGCTTGGTCGTCCGCGCGTCGATCTCGTACTCCTCGATGTGGATCGAGGTGAGCTCGTCGTCCTGCACGAGGCGCTTGGAGAGGATGATCGCGTCCTCGAAGTTGTATCCCTCCCAGGACATGAAGGCGACCATCAGGTTCTTGCCGAGCGCCATCTCACCCTGATCGCTGGCTGCGCCGTCGGCGAGCACGCTGCCCTCGACGACGTTGGTCCCCACGTCGATGATCGGCTTCTGATGGATCAGCGTGGCCTGGTTGGAACGCATGAACTTGTTGAGCGGGTACTCGTCCTGGCCGCCGTCCTTCTTGTCGATGACGATCTTCTCGGCGTCGACGTAGGAGACCACGCCGCTCGACTTGGCCAGCACCACGTCGCCGGTATCGATCGCAGCCCTGTACTCCATGCCGGTGCCGACCAGCGGCGCATCGGCGACGAGCAGTGGCACGGCCTGGCGCTGCATGTTCGAACCCATCAGCGCGCGGTTGGCATCGTCATGCTCGAGGAACGGGATCATCGCCGTCGCCACCGACCAGACCTGCTGGGGTGAGACGTCGATCAGGTCGACCTCCTTGGGGGTGACCGTCACGTATTGACCCGCCTGCGTGCGGCAGAGGATCTCATCGCCCTGGAGCTTGCCCTTGCCATCGACAGGCGTGTTGGCCTGTGCGATCTTGAGATCCTCCTCCTGGGTGGCGTCGATGTGCACGACCTCGTCGGTGAGAACGCCGTTCTTGACAACCCGGTAGGGGCTGGTGACGAACCCGTGCTCGGAGATTTCGGCGAATGCCGAGAGCGAGCCGATCAGACCGATGTTCGGACCCTCGGGGGTCTCGATCGGGCACATGCGGCCGTAGTGCGTGGGGTGCACGTCGCGTACCTCGATCGGGGCGCGCTCGCGCGTGAGTCCGCCGGCACCGAGTGCGGACAGGCGGCGGCGATGGGTCAGCCCGGACAGCGAGTTGGTCTGGTCCATGAACTGGCTGAGCTGGGAGCTCCCGAAGAACTCCTTGAGCGCGGCCACGACCGGACGGATGTTGACGATCGTCTGCGGAGTGATCGTGTCGGCGTCCTCAGTGGTGAGGCGCTCGCGCACGACACGCTCCATGCGGTACAGGCCGATCCGGAACGCCTCCTGGATCAGCTCACCAACGGTGCGCAGACGGCGGTTGCCGAAGTGCTCGTACTCATCGAGGTGGTCGACGAGCGGGTCGCGCGGCAAGTCGGCGGCCTCAGCGGCGTAGTCCTTGGTCTCGTTCTCCGGGCTCTCGGACATGCCCAGCAGGCGAGGCAGGCTGACGAGCTCCTTGACCAGGGCGACGATGTCGTCGTGGGTCAGGGTGCGAGTGTCGAGGTCGATGTCCAGGCCCAGACGGCTGTTCAGCTTGTAGCGGCCGACGCGCGTGAGGTCGTAGCGCTTGGGATCGAAGAACAACTGGTTGAGCAGCGAGCGCGCGGCGTCGATCGACGGCGGCTCCCCCGGGCGCTGCTTCTTGAACAGCTCGATCAGCGCGCCCTCCTCGGTGCGGGTGACCTCGGTGTCGGCCTCCAGCGTCAGGCGGATGTAGAGCGAGTTGTCAAACAGGTTGAGGATCTCTTCGTCGGACGCGTACCCCATTGCACGAAGCAGGACCGTGATCGGCAGCTTGCGCTTGCGGTCGATGCGGACGTAGACGCGGCCCTTCTTGTCGATCTCGAGCTCCAGCCAGGAGCCGCGGGCCGGCATCAGGTTGGCGATGAAGACCTGCTTTTCGCGGTCCTTGGGCTCCATGACATAGGCGCCAGGGGAACGCACGAGCTGCGTCACGACGACGCGCTCGGTGCCGTTGATGATGAACGTGCCGCGCTCGGTCATCCAGGGGAAGTCGCCCATGAAGACCGACTGCTCGCGGATCTCGCCGGTCTCACGGTTGATGAAGGCGACGGTGACCGTAAGCGGCCGCGCGTACGTGAGGTCCTTCTCGCGGCACTGGTCGATGCTCGCGATCGGCGCGTCGAATTGGAACTCGCCGAACTGAACGGCGAGGTTGCCGGTGTAATCCTCGATCGGCGAAACATCGTCGATCGTCTCGCGCAGACCGCCGCTTTCGGGGTCTGTGAGCCACTCGAAGGAGCGGCGCTGGATGTCAATGAGGTTGGGGACTTCGAGAACCTGGTTCAGACGCGCAAAACTCCGGCGCGTCCGGGGGGCTTCAGCGGTTGCCAAGACGGCGACTCCTCGGGCCGATGGGAAGACGGGAGAGGGCGCGGTTGTGGCCTATCGAGGCCCAATACGCGCGGACTAGTAAACATAGCACAGGGTATCGACGCCCTGCGCAGGGGCTGTCGGCTCTCACGGACCCCGTCCGCGGCGGCCGCGTATGTGGCGCGGCGCCGAAAAATTGGACGGCTACGACTATTGGCCGACGCGGGAAGTGTAGGAGGTCGCGCGCCATCTAGCAACTCACGCGCCATGCAGCACAACGCTGTGGCAGTCGAGGATTCGAGGCACTCGGGCGATCCACCGGCTATCGTGCCCGCGGTGGTTGTTACAGCCTCGACTCCTCGAACGCGTGAGGCGCGCGCTGGTCGCATCTACGCACGCGGTGCGCTCTGCAGCACCACGCTGCTGCTGCTCGTGGTCGTCGAGCGTTTGCTGCTCTCACGTCACACGTTCCCCGGCGACAGCTGGGCGGCGCAGCTTGGTACCCAGTTGGCCGTCTCGCACAAGCCCTCACTCGTCTGGGCGATCACACGCGTCTATCAGCAAATCGGTCGTCCACTCGTCGCCGTCGGTGAAGTCCTCGCGATGCTCGCCTGGCTGTGGCGAGCCGCCGGCCGTCGCGCTGCTCAGGGACTCCTGATCGTGCTGCTGGCGTCGGCAACATGCGGTCTTATCAAGATCATTTGCGGGCCGACGCCGTTCTGGGTCTCGCACTACCACGTGGGCACGAACTTCCCGAGTGGGGTGGTGACGTTCATGACCGCGTCGTTTGGGTACGTCGCCCTGGTTGCATTCCGACAGGGCCGCAAGATCCCGTCGTTGATCCTGCTGCTGGCGATCTTGGGCGCAGGTCCGGCGCGCGTCCTGGGCGGGCAGCATCTCCCGAGCGATGTACTCGGCGGCTACATGCTGGGCGTGTCGTGGTTGATCCTCGCGTATATGTATCTCGTAGGACCACACCACCGCATCGAAGGGGAAGCACCGTGGAGTATCGCCAGCTTGGAAGCTCCGGCCTGAGGGCCTGAGCGCTGACGCTCGGGAGACCATGACCTTCAGCGGCTGCGTGCTTTCAGCCCTTTTGATCTGGCGCTGCGGGCTCCATGTCTGAGGTCGTAGGAAACGCCGGTGGCTCCGGGCGCTCAGGGGTCCCGCCACCGCCCCAACGGCCGAGGTACTCGTAGATGCGCGCTTGGTAGGGCGTGACGGGAATAACGCCGCCGGAGAAGGCTGAGACCCTCACAGCGCCCGCGCGTCCGCCGGCCGATTCGAGCTCGTCGCCTACGGCCAACGGCGCGGTTGCGACGGCGAGTACCCAGATCTCGTCGGCGCCCGGGGCAAGCTGCCAGAACTCGCCGGACGGAAGCGTTGCCGTTCCCGCGAACGTGACGTCTTCCCACGTGTATCCCCAGCCGCTCAGCACCCGGACGGCGGCCGCACGCAGCCGACCCGGGACAGCCCCGAGCGGGACGATCGACCGCAACGTGGGTGCGGCCGGCGAGTTGGGGTGCGCGTCCACCGCCGCTCACTGTAGGGCGAGCGGGTGTAGGGCAGCACCGAGCTTAAGCGAGTGAGGGCGGCCCCGCTGGGCCGCCCCCACTACCAAACCGAATCGGTTGACGCGGCTACTTGTACTCGACTGAGGCGCCGGCCTCCTCGAGCTCAGCCTTGAGCTTGTCGGCCTCGTCCTTCTCGATGCCCTCCTTGACGGGCTTCGGCGCGTTGTCGACCAGATCCTTGGCCTCCTTCAGGCCAAGGCCGGTGGCGGCGCGGACGACCTTGATGACCTGGATCTTCTTGTCGCCGGCGCCCGTGAGGATCACGTCAACTGTGCTCGGGCCCTCGTCAGCGCCGGCATCGCCACCCGCGGGGGCAGCGGCAGCCGGGGCGGCAGCAGCGACGGCCGCGGCCGAGACGCCGAAGGCCTCCTCGAGCGCCTTGATGCGCTCGGACAGCTCGAGGACCGAAATCCCCTTCAGCTCGTCAATCCATTGTTCAGTGGTGGTAGCCATGTTGCTTCTCCTGGTGGTTCTTGTCAGTTTTCGGGTTGGGCCTCAGCAGATGGAGCCTCTTCGGCTGACGGCGAGTCAGCCTCAGTTGCTCCATCAGCTGTGTCGTCATCAGTCGCGGACTCGGCGGCCGCAGTAGCTTCGGCCTCAGCCTGAGCTGCGGGCTCCTCGCTCGCTGCCGCGGAGGCTGGCGCCTCGATGTCCTCGTTGGCTGCGGGTGCGTCGCCTGGCTCGATCGCTTCAGCGGCTGCCGGAGCCGCCTGTTCCTCAGCGGCTGGCGAAGCACCAGACACCAATCCCTGGTCGCGGATCTGGCCAAGCTGGACCGCGATTCCTGCGATGAGGGCGTTGAGGGTGCGGACCAAGCCTGTCAGCGGAGCGGCGAGCGTGCCGACCAGCTGGGCGTTGAGGACGTCTCGCGACGGCAACTTGGCAATCGCCTCAACGTCGGCAGCGCTCAGCACTGAGCCGCTCATCAAGCCACCCTTGAACTCAAGGGGCCCGCGCAGCGCGCGCGCCGTATCGCTCAGGACCTTGGCTGCCGCTGCCGCGTCGCCCTTCACCAGCGCGAGCGCAGTGGGGCCAAGCAGCATCGGCTTGATGTCGGCGACGCCTGCCTGATCGGCCGCACGCTCGGACAGCGAGTTCTTGGCGACCCGCAGCTTGGTGTCGGTGGCCCGCAGCTTCTCGCGCAGCTCTGCGATCTGGGCGACCGTGATACCGCGGTAGTCCAGCGCGAAGATCGCCTCAGAACTACCGAGGTCGTCGGCGATCTGATCGATCACTGCTGCTTTTTCTTCTCGGTTCATTGTCTCGCTCTCTACGAAGAACGCCCGCTACACAGGCGGGCGTCGAGAGCAAGCAACCGAGCTGAGGTCACCGTACTGTTCGAGGCTCCACCTGGTCAGGACTTATGCGCGAAGGCTGCCGGAGGTCTTGGGCGTCGTCTCTTGCAGCGGCCAGTGTAGCCGGTCTCGATCGAGCTCGCTCGGAGTGAGGTACCGCGCAGGGAACAAGCTCCTACGGGGCGGTAGGCTGCCGCACGTTGACCGCAGAGGGACTTGCAGCCGGTGAGCTTCACATCTGGCAGGCGACGCTTGACGTCGGCCGCGACCAGGCCGACCGCCTGTGCGAGGTCCTCAGCGAGGACGAGCGTGCGCGAGCAGCGCTCGCACGCTTCGAGCGCGAGCGCATCCGGTACATCGCCGGTCGCGCCCAGCTGCGGATGCTGCTGGCCGAATACATCGGCACTGCGCCCCAAGAGCTGACGTTCCGATACGGCGAGAACGGGAAGCCGACGCTCCCACCTCCGGCCCCTCACTTCAACCTCTCGCACTCGGGCGGGCTCGCCCTTTACGCGATCACGGCCGACGCGGAGGTCGGCATCGACGTCGAGCTCTACGACCCGGAGCTCATCGGTGGGCGCGTCCCGGAGCGCCTCTTTGCCCCCGATGAGGTACTCGCGTTGCGGGCGCTGCCGGAGCATCTGCAGCCCCGCGGCTTCTTGGAGTTGTGGACTCGTAAGGAAGCTTTCCTCAAGGCGCGCGGCGACGGTCTAACGCTTGCACTGAACAGCTTTTCCGTCGCGCTTGGCCAGGATGATGTGAGCCTCGTCCGCACCGCTTGGTCTGAAGACGAGCCGGACCAGTGGAGCTTGCTCGATCTATCGGACAAGGACGGCGCATTCACCGCCGCCGTCGCCGCGAGGATTGAGGGATGGAGCGTGGTGCGGTATCGCGCTCGCGCCTTCCAGAGCCAGTCCGGGCAATGGCCCATCAGCCCGGGTAGCGCGTGAACACGTCCGCGCCGAAGGTGCTCTTCACGGTGCGCGCGTCGGCCAGCTTCTTTAGGTGGAAGAGCTGCTCCCACGTGGCCAGCGACGAGTAGTGGTTGTAGGCCCTGCCGCTGACAGAACCCGCCTTGATGTACGGGGAGATCAGCAGCGCACCGATGCGGCCACCACCCGGCCCGGTGCCGCCTGGTTGCGCCGCGCCGGGGCCCGGTGCCTCGCCACAGCAGGAGGACGTATCGGAGTCGGCGGCCTCGTCGAAGGTGATCTCGAGTAGGCCGCCCTGCTTGAAAGCGGCCGAACCGGTGATCTTCGGCACCCAGGTCTGCAGGAAGCGGTCGATGTCGGCCCCGGCCGAAGCCCCACTCCGCTGATTGATGCACGGGAAGTCGTGGCCGTCGTCGCATAGGTTGGGCGTGATGAACGAGAACGCCGGCGTGGTCGATGCCTTCTTGAGATCGGTGGCGAGCCCGGTCTCGCCCGGCAGCGCCGACGCGGGCATCGCGCCGCTCGGCGAGCCGAGCGCGACGACGTGCGCGTCGCAGTAGCTCGCACGGTTGATGATCGACTCGAAGTAGACGAACGGGTCGTGGCGGCTGGCGTAGCCGTCGCCTGCCACC
The DNA here is from genome assembly GCA_963714335.1 of uncultured Actinomycetota bacterium. Lineage (GTDB taxonomy): Bacteria > Actinomycetota > Thermoleophilia > Solirubrobacterales > Solirubrobacteraceae > Palsa-465. The sequence continues at coordinate 1,278,153 of CAVQNW010000002.1, read as the reverse complement.
GCCACCTGCGTCCCATCTGGTTGGTTGAGGGCGGGGTGGCCGCAGGCCGCAGCCTCGCGGCTCGGGTCGTTGCCCATGTCCTCCATGTAGGCCTTCCAGCGCAGACCGGCGGCGGAGAGCTGGGTGCCGATGTTCTGGATGTTCGCCGGATAGACGCAGCCTGTCCCGCTCTCGATCCCGTTCGACAACAGCGTGTTGTCCGTGAATGTCGCGAAGGTCTCGCAGTCGGCTTGATTCTGGACGTTGGGCGGCTGCCCGGAGACGAGCGAGATGTAGTCGTCGTTCGAGTCGTGGCCGGTGGCGTAGTAGTTACGCAGCACCACGCCGCGCTTGGCCAGTGTCCCGGCCAGATACGGGAACGCCGAAGGATCGCCGAAGGTCGCCGAGTAGCTCTCGTTCTCGAGGACGATCACGAAGACATGCTTCACCGGGGGCAGCCGGTAGGCCCGCTTGGCCTTCTTGGCGCTGCTCGAGGCGCCGCTGCTCGACCCGCAGGCGGCAAGCAGCGCGACCATCGCAGCTGCCAGCACGACGGTGATCCTCTTGAGGGCAGCTGCGCTCATCGCTGGTTAACCAAGTTAGCCGGGTACCGCGTCTGACGCGGCACCCGGCTAACCGGAAGGCTCGCTGAGCCAGACCCGGGCCTCTAGGCGGCGACGGGCTCGTCGACAATGTCGCGCGTACGCGACGGATCGACATGCACACCGGGACCCATGGTCGACGCAAACGTCACCGAGCGGAGGTAGCGGCCCTTGGCCGCAGACGGCTTCGCGCGGATCAGCTCCTCGATCACGGCCTGGTAGTTCTCGAGCAGCGCGCGCTCCTCGAAGTCGCGCTTGCCGATCACCAGGTGCACGATCGCGTTGCGGTCGGTGCGGTACTCGACCTTGCCGGCCTTGGACTCCTCGACGGCCTTGGCGACATCCATCGTGACGGTGCCGACCTTGGGGTTCGGCATCTTTCCCGACGGACCGAGAATGCGGCCCAGGCGACCGACCACGGGCATCAGATCGGGCGTCGCGATCGCCACGTCGAAGTCGTCGAAGCCGTCCTGGATGCGCTGGGCGAGATCCTCTGCGCCGACCACGTCGGCGCCGGCCTCCTCGGCCTCGCGCGCCTTGTCGCCCTGAGCAAAGACGGCAATCTTGACTTCCTTACCGAGACCGTTGGGCAGCGCGATGGTGCCGCGCAACTGCTCGTCGGCGTGACGGACGTTCAGGCCCGTGCGGACGTGCACCTCGACGGACTCGTTGAACTTGACGGTCGAGAGCTGCTTGACGAGCGCGATCGCCTCAGCCGGGGTGTACTCGCGCTCACGGTCGAAGCGCTGGCGCGCCTCCGTGTATGCCTTGCCGTGCCTTGCCATCTCAGACTACCTCCACGCCCATCGAACGCGCGGTGCCGGCGATGATCTTCTTCGCGGCCTCGATGTCGTTCGCGTTCAGATCCTGCATCTTCTTCTCGGCGATCTGCGACAGCTGTGCATCGGTGATCTTGGCCACCTTGTCGCGATGCGGCTCGGCTGAGCCCTTCTCGAGGTTGAGCGCCTGCTTGATCAGAACCGCGGCCGGTGGCTGCTTGGTGATGAACGTGAACGAACGGTCTTCGTAGACCGTGATCACGACCGGGATCACCGTACCGATGTCGCCCTGAGTCTGGGCGTTGAACGCCTTTACGAACTCCATGATGTTGACGCCGTGCTGACCGAGCGCGGGGCCGACTGGGGGCGCGGGACTGGCCTGACCGCCAACCGCCTGCAACTTGATGTGGGTGAGGACCTTCTTTGCCATTTCTCTCTTCCTAGTTCAAGCGAACCCCGGCCGATCCGGAGTCCTCCTAGTGCAGCTGCAACTGTCTAGCTACTACAGCTTCTTGACCTGATCGAAGCCTACCTCGACCGGCGTCTCGCGCCCGAAGATCGAGACCAGGACCTTGAGCTTCTGACCGTCCTCGTTGACCTCGGAGATCTCCCCCGAGAAGTCCGAGAGCGGCCCCGATACGACCTTGATCGACTCGCCGATCGAGAACTGCGCACGGCTGCGAGGACGCTCCGCCGTCTCCTGGTGGAGCAGGCGATCAACCTCGCTCTGCGTCAATGGCACCGGTTCGTTGGACGCGCCGACGAAGCCGGTGACGCCCGGGGTGCCCTTGACCAGCGCCCACGAATCCTCGTTGAGGTCCATGTTCACCAGCACGTAGCCCGGCATGGTGCGGCGCTCGACCGTGATCTTCTGGTTGTCCTTCATCTCGGACACCGACTCGGTCGGGACGACGATCTGACGTACGGCACGCTGCTGGTTCAGTGACACAACCCGGTGCTCCAGGTTGTGCTTGACCTTGTTCTCGTGCCCTGAATATGTGTTGACTACGTACCAGCGAAACATTTGTTATTGCCTAGGTTCTCGAGGGGCCGTCATTAGAGGATCAGGTTGATCAGCTTGGAGGCGACGAGATCAGCGGCGCCGAGAAAGATTCCGGCGACGATCACGAAGCCGATGACGACCCCGGTGGCCTGCATCACCTGACGGCGATCTGGCCACTGAACGCGCTGAAGCTCCCTCCAGCATCCGCGCAGGAACCCGATCAGCCTAGCGGCTGGCGAGGGCCGGTGCGGGACGACATGAGCACCGCCCGGGTACTCGTCGCCGAGTTCGCTGAGCTGATGAGGATCAGCCACGTGCTGCCTCGTCGCCGCCTAGCGCGTCTCGCGATGCGCGGTATGACACCTGCACCACTTGCAGTACTTGCGAAGCTGCAGCCGCTCAGGGTTGTTGCGCTTGCTCTTATTGGTTTGGTAGTTGCGGCGCTTGCACTCCTCGCACGCGAGGGTGGCAGCGATCCGAACGTCTCCACGGGCCATGGTTCTAGTCCCCGTAAGCTGTTGGAAAGGGATGCTCAGCCGGATTTGTGGGCGCGCTGCCGCACGCCATCCGGCGCTTGGCGGAGTGTAGCGGCTAGAGCCGCAATGGTGCCGTGAGTACGCGAATCGCTCTACACGATCACGCGGATCGGCTCACCCCGCAGGTGAGCAGCGAGGTCCTCGACGACCTGCCCGTACATGTCAGCCAGGCCCTCGCGGCTGACGTAGCCGAGGTGTGGCGTCAGCACCGTGTTCTCGAGCGCGAGCAGCAGATGATCGTCAGGCAGCGGCTCACGGTCGTAGACGTCCAGGCCCGCGCCGGCAATGCGGTTGGCCCGCAGGGCCTCCACCAGCGCGCGCTCGTCGACGATCGGCCCGCGGGAGGTGTTGACCAGGAAGCCGGTGGGCTTCATCTGCTCGAACTCCTCCGCGCCGATCAGGCCACGCGTGCGATCGCTCAGCACCAGGTGGATCGAGACGACGTCAGAGTCGGCCATCAGTTCAGCCTTGCTGACGTGGCGGACACCAGCTTCGGTCGCGCGCTCAGCGGTGAGGTTCTGGCTCCAGGCGATCACCTCCATCCCGAACGCCCTGGCCGGAGCGATCATCTGGGCGCCGAGCCGGCCGAGCCCGACCAGCCCGAGCGTCGCGCCGGCGAGGTTGGTGGGCAGGCCCTGCTGCCAGGTCCCCGTTCGCAGCGCGCGATCCTCCCAGACCACGCGCTTGAACAGCGCAAGGATCAGCGCCCACGCGAGCTCGATAGTGCTGGGGAGGCCGGGCGGCGCCTGCCCGGCGCCGCCGGAACCGAGCTTGTCGGCTGAGCCGTAACCGGGAATCCCGGTTCCGTAGACCTGCACGCCGTGGCCTGCGAGGTAGTCGACATCGACGGCGGCGTTGCGCATCCCGGTAGTGACGAGGATCTTCAGGTTCGGGAGCAGCTCGAGCACCTCACGCGGGAACGCAGTGCGCTCGCGCATCAGCACGAGCGTGTCGTACCCCGCGAGCACAGTGGGCAACTGCTCACGGGCGATTGGCTTGTCGAAGAAGTCGACCTCTACGCCCAGTGATCTCCAGTCGGCGAGCTCGTGGGCGACCTTGTGGTAGTCGTCGAGAACCGCAACTCGCATCCCTGAAGTATCCCCACTTGCAGCCTGCGGTTGCCGTCCCTGCTTGCACCGACCGCCAGAATGTCGCGGCAATGCTGCGGCTCCTGGGCATCGTCATCTCGATCGGACTGGCAGATTCGCTGAACCCGTCGACGGTTGCCCCTGCGCTGTATCTGTCGGCGCAGCCGAAGGGGCGCTCTGCCCTGATGCAGTTCACAGCTGGGGTGTTCTTCGTCTATTTCTTCGGCGGGGCGCTGATCGCGCTCGGGCCCGGGGAGCTGATTCTCGCGCTGGTTCCGAAACCCGATCTGGTCGTGCGGCACCTGCTCGAGGTGCTCGCGGGCGTGGTGCTGCTGGCGGTGGCGGCGCTGCTCTGGATCCACCGCGACCGGCTCGGGCAGAAACAGCTACCGACGTTCAGCTCGAGCAGCCGCGCCAGCTGGCTGCTGGGCGCTGGGATCATGGCCGTCGAGCTACCCACCGCATTTCCCTATTTCGCCGCACTGGCCGCGGTCATGGCGTCGCCTGGCGGGCTGCTGAGCAAGATCTTCCTGATCTTTGTGTTCAACGTCTGTTTCGTGCTGCCGCAGCTGGCGATGATCGCCGCGCTGTGGTTGGCCGGCGATCGCGCTGAGGTCGCGCTGATGCGGGTCAGCGCCTTCCTGCAGCGACACTGGCCGGTGCTGCTGGCCGCGGTCGCGGTGATTGCCGGTGTGATCACGATCGGCCTCGGCGCGACCGGCACTTATCACGAGGCCAAGACGCTTCTGCACAAGGCTGTCAAGGTGCTCAAATAAGGCGGCGGCGCGCGAGACAGAGCAGCGTCTGGTAGGTCAGCTCGAAGCTGCCGCCGGCCGCGTTGATCGCGGCCCCGATCCCCTCGAAGAGCCGCTCGCGCGCGGGGCTGGGCAACAGGATGTGATCCGAGTGCGTGCCCAGCAGCGCCAGGTACTCCTCAGTCGTGTACCGCTGCGGCCAGTCGTACACACGCGCGGTGACGTCGGTGAAGTTCCGGTCGCCGCGGAATTCGAGCTCGTACCAGTCGGCCGCGCTCTTGAGCTCGGCGGGGGCACCGAACGGGTTCATCGGCCCCGAGGGGCGCGCGGCCAACGACTCTTCGACCTCGCGGTAGACCGCATCGATCGCGGGACGCAGCGGGTTGCCGTGCCACTGCGGGCGGTTCCAGAATGGTGCGAGCGCGCCGCCCGGGCGGAGCACCCGCGCCGCGAGCCTGTTGCGCAGGCCGGGCGTAACCCAGTGCCACGCGGTCCCCGAGACCAGCGCCTGGAAATAGGCCGGCGGCAGATCGGCCGCCTCGAAGTCGGTGCTGAGCGTCTCGATCTTCAGCCCGGCGGTGGCGGCCTGCTGGCTCGCCACCGCCGCCATACCTTGATCGGGCTCGATCGCGGTCAGCCGCATCCCGCGCTGGGCGAACAGCAGCGTCGCGCGACCGGTGCCGGCGCCAACGTCGAGTATGGGGTCTCCCGGTTGGGCGCCCGCATACTCGAGCACGGCGTCGACCATCTCGCCCGGATAGCTCGGGCGGTGGCGGTCGTATTGCCCGGCGACCGAGCCGAAGCTGAGCCGGCGCTCGTGATCCCTGCTCACGTCGTGCTGGAAGTCACTGGGCGGCCCGGTCACGAGCCGGACGATAGAACCTCTTACTCCTCGCCAAGCGCCACGAACTCGTGTGCGCGGCGGGTGAGGATGCCGAGCATCACCTGGGCGGCCGGGACCACACCGGGTTCCAAGTTGGTGGCCGCGAACACGCGCCGCACCGGGTTCTCCGGCGCCAGCCTGCGCACCACCAGACCCGGCTGGCGATGGCTGAGCGCCAGGCGCGGGATCAGCGACACTCCGACGCCTGCGGCCACGAGACCCTGCACGGTGTCGTAGTCGTCGGATTCGAACGAGACGCGCGGCTCGAAGCCGGCCTCACGACAGACGCTGATCACGTGCCGCGCGCAGGCGCTCTGCGCCGAGGTCTGTACCCAGTCCTGATCGCGCAGGTCGATCAGCGCGAGGTTGTGCTTGCGCGCCAGTTGATGCTCGACAGGCAGCGCGACCCACATCGGATCGTGGATCAGCGGGGTTTTGGCGAGGCCGCGGAAGTGCTGCTCCTCGCCTGGGAACTCGAACAGAAGAGCGAGGTCGAACTCGCCCGCGCGCAGGCGCGGCGCGACCTCCTCGGGCTCACCCTCGCCCAGCGAGAGCTCAACGTCGGGATGCAGATGCCGGAAGGCAGCGACCGCCTGCGGAATCAGCGTCGACCCGGCCGACGGGAATGAGGCGATCCGCAGCCGTCCTCCGCGCACGCCCAGGACCGCCGCCAGGTCGTCCTCGGCTGCCTGCACCTGAGCGAGGATCGCGTCGGCATGCTGAAGCAACGTCGAACCCGCGACGGTGGCGCGCACCCCGCGACGGTCACGCACGACCAGCGATGCGCCGGTCTCGGCCTCGAGTCGCGCGACGGCCTGGGAGACAGCCGACTGCGTGTAATCGAGCGCCTCGGCCGCCGATGAGAACGAGCCGCGCTGCACAACCTCACGGAGGATGTTGAGGCGCGTCAGGCTCAGCATTAGCACATCTTATGCCGTCGATGATCAGATTCACTAGCACTGATGCTGCGCTGGTGCAAGAGTCCTCGCCTGCTGTTCGACACGCGAGGGAGTGCAGAGATGTCGCTGACGGCGATCGTTTCGTACGACGGAACCCCGAACGATAAGGATGCGCTGACGCTCGCCCGGGTGCTCGGCGAGGCTGGCGCGCACCTCATGCTTGCGTACGTGCGCCACGACGCCGGCGCGACCGACGCCGGCCTCGCGCAGGAGCTGCTCGATCGCGGCGCCGACACGCTCGGCGAGGCCGAGGTCGAGACCCGCGTGGTGGTTCATGCGTCGACGAGCGAGGGCCTCAAGGAGCTCGCCTGCAGCGAGGAAGCGGAGCTGATCGTATTCGGCTCGGAATACCGCACGCCCGCGGGCCGAGTCGCTCCGCAGCAATCGACGCAGAAGCTGCTCGACGGCGGTTCCACCGCGATCGCAATCGCGCCGGCCGGATACGAGGAGCGGCCGATCAGGATCATCGGGCTGCTCGCCGGGCTCGATGACGAGGCCGCGATCGACACCGCCCATGTGCTTGCCAACCACTTCGGTGCGATCGTCACTGACACGAACTACGGCGTCGACCTGCTGATCGTCGGTTCGCGGCCGGAGGCTCACGCCGGCCGGACGCTGCTCTCGGCGCAGGCCGAGAACGCGATCGTCGGCACGGCGGCGCCGGTGCTGGTTGTCGCCCGCAGCGCGGCCGTCGATTTCCAGTCCGAGCTGTATATCGCGTAGGCGCAGGGTGCCCTGTTGGGGGCTTTGGGGGAATGGTGGCGCGTCCCGCGGGACGCGCCACCCGTGTGTCCGCGTTTAATCAAGACCCGTGCGCACGCTCGTGATCTCGGACATCCACCTTGGCCAAGGTGGTGGCATAAGCGTCCTCACCCGGCCACGTCCGCTGGCCGCGCTGCTCGACGCGCTCGACCGGCACGACCGGCTGGTGCTGCTCGGCGACACGATCGAGCTGCAGGAGTCGCATGCAGCCCAGTCGTTTCCGGTTGCGGAGCCACTGCTACGGAGGATTGCCGAGCGGCTGGGGCCGGATAAGCACGTACTGCTGGTGCCCGGCAACCACGATCACGCGCTCGTCCGCGACTGGGCGCGGGCCGCTGGCCCTGAGCTCGCGCGCGAGAACGTGGTGCCCGTCGACTCGAGCGGGCTCCTGGAGCAGGTGCTGTCGTGGTTCGAGCCCACGCGGATCGAGGTTCATTACCCGGGAGTGTGGCTTGGGAGCGGCATCTGGGCGACCCACGGCCACTATCTCAACCACTATCTGCGGCCCGTGTCCTCCTACGGGTTGCACCGGCCGACCGGAGTCGCGCCGGCGACCCCGGCGGAGTCCGAGTACGTAGCGCAGGACCCCGCGTCCGAGCCACATCTGCGCGACGGGATGCTGCCTGAGCGCTGGCTCGACCGGCACTTGCCGGCGCGACTGGCGCCGTTCAGCTCGTCACTGCTCGACCGCCAGATGCAGCGCCATGCGCTGCCGGCGATGCTCGCGGTCGTGCAGGCTCTGGACGTGGACGCCGAGTGGGTGGTCTTCGGTCACGTTCATCGTCGCGGCCCCAGAGGGCGAGACGACCCGGCGCGCTGGTCGGGTGAGCGGGGCCGGCCACGGTTGGTCAACACCGGCTCTTGGAGATATGAGCCGGTCGTGGTGCGGCGCCTGGATGGCACCGCCTCCTACTGGCCTGGAGGCGCCGTCAGCATCGGTGAGGACGGCATCCCGCGCAGCGTCGGCCTGCTCGACGATCTCAGCGAGAAGCAGCTGGTGGCGATCGCCTGAGCCGGCGGTGAGTGAGGCGGCAGGGACGGGTAGTGGGACAACCGCTAGCGTTCTGCGGGTCCATGCCGAAGCTCTGGATATACACGCAGGCGCTGATCGTCCTCTTCGTGCTGATTGGAATCGTGATCGCAATCGTGAGGCTCTCATAGATGGTTGATCTCACGGCCGCCACCGGAGACCGTTGATGTTCCGCTCGGTCATCGTCGGAACCGATGGATCGCCGACGGCTGCTGCGGCAGTCGGGGAGGCGATCAATCTGGCGGCCAAGGTGGGTGCGCAGCTGCTGATCGTCAGCGCCTACGAACCCGTCTCGGAACTGCGTCTGCGCGAGGAGCGCCAGTCCGCGCCGAGCGACGCACAGTGGATGGTCAGCCCCCGGGAGGACGTGCTGGCGGTGCTCGAACGCTCCGAGGAGCTCGCGCGCGAGGGCGGTGTCGAGAACGTCGAGACGTTCGCGCGTCAGGGTGATGCGGCCGACGCGATCATCGACGTGGCCGAGGAGCAGGGTTGCGACCTGATCGTGGTCGGCAACAAGGGCATGAGCGGTGCCAAGCGCTTCCTGCTCGGCTCGGTGCCCAACAAGATCTCGCACCACGCACCCTGCTCGGTGCTGATCGTCAGGACTACCTGACCACGCCGGCGCTGCTCGCGCCGGCGAATGCGTACGGCTTGGTGGGCGGAACCAGCGGGCCGCCGCTGCTGGTCGCCGCGCCGATGTCGACGAGCCCGTAACCGTAGGCGTCGTTGGGCTGACCCTGACCAAGGGGCCGCGCGGTTGCCTCGAGCCGGTTGAGGATCGCGCTTGGGGTCGGACGGTGCGAGCCGAGCACGCCGCTGGCGATCACCATCGCGGCCGCGGCGGAGACGGCTGGTGCGGCCATCGAGGTCCCGAACCAATCACCGGGCAGCCCGAACACCCCGGGACGCTGCGGGTCTGAGAACGTCATCTGGTAGATGTCGGGGAGCCTGCGCAGGGCGTGGCACTTGGAGCCCGGCGCCGAGACGACGTCGTCGCCACCACCGGGAGCCACCAGGTCGAGGCCCTTACCGACGTCCGAGTAGACCGCCAGACAGCGATCCTGGGTGGTCGCGCCGACCGAGATCACGTCCGGAAGCGCCGCAGGGTAATCCAGCCTGTTGTCCTCATCGTTGCCGGCCGCGCCCACCACGACGACGTTGTGGGCGTAGGCGTATTTGATCGCGGAGACGACGTCTGGGATCTGACCGCTCGTGGTTCCGGGTGAGAACTCGATGCTGAGGTTGATGACCTGGGCGCCGTGAGCCACGGCATAGCGGATGCCGGCGGCGATCGTGGATGAGTCGCCGTTGCCCTCGGCGTCCAGAACGCGCACCGGAATGATCGTCGCCTGGTAGGCGAGGCCCGTCAGCCCATAGTTGTTGTTCGTTGCCTCGGCGATCTCACCGGCGACGAACGTCCCGTGGCTCTCGCGGTCGAGCGCGTAGGGGTCCGTGCAGCGACCGTTGCGGATCCTGCCGAGTACCAGGTCGCAAGGCGCCTTGAACTTGGTGCCGGCGAAGTCGGGTGAGCGCCTGAATGAGTGCCAGTTGCGGAACGCCACGCCGGTGTCGACCACCGCCACGACCACGCCCTTGGCGCCCGGACGGTGGTCCGCCAGCAGGTTGAACCAGGCACGCGGTGCGTTGACGCCGTTTTTGGCCATGAAGTTCCACTGCACCTTCTCCCAACCGTGGATCCGGCCGCTGCGCCCCGGATCGTCGGGATAGAAGTCACCGGCCGTACGGGCGATGTAGTCAGGCACGGCGTATCTGACGCCGGCGAGGTGCCCGACACTGGCCGCGGCCTGCGCCGGCTCGACCCCCGCCGAGAGCGTGAGCAGCTGCTCGTCCGGAGTCAGCTCCGGGTGGCTCGAAATCGCCGCGACGATGTGCGCATCGCGCCTGATCTCGCGCACTAGCGCCGACGCCGTACCGCGATATCCGACGATCAGTTCGTGCGGCTCGTACGGGAGCGCGGCGTTGGTCGCGCTGTTGGAGGCGGCCGTGGATCTCAGCGTATAGGTGACGGCGGCCGCCCCGAGCACCAATGTCGCGCCCGCTGCAACGATCGCGGCGCGCGCCGGAAGGCGTACGGGCCACGATCGATCGATCGCCCGCCTGCGCCAGGAAGCAGGCGAACCCGTGAAGGGGCGGTCGTATGTCGCGTGGACGATGGGCATTAGGCTTGCCTGCGCAGCCGGGCATTGGCCGCAGGCAGACAGTAAGACTGCACTCCAAATATGAAGTTTCGTAAGGGTAGGCCGCTGCGCGACACTCTTGGCGGTGACGGGACACTTCTTTCCTCGCGACGAGTACTACATGCGGCTTGCGCTGCGCGAGGCGGAGCGTGCCCTGGACCACGACGACGTACCCGTCGGGGCGGTGATCGTCAGGGACGGTGAGGTCATCGGCGCCGGACACAACGAGCGCGAGCTGCGCAATGACCCGACAGCACACGCCGAGACCTTGGCGTTGCGCGAGGCCAGTCACGCGACCGGCTCCTGGCGCGTGCTCGACGCGGTCATGTACGTGACGCTCGAGCCCTGTTCGATGTGCGCGGGCGCAATCGTGCTCGCCCGGATTCCGCGGGTCGTCTTTGGTGCCGTGGATCCCAAGGCGGGCGCAGCCGGGAGTGTGCTCAACATCCTGGACGTGCCGCAGTTCAACCACCGCCCGCAGGTGGTCGGCGGCCTGCTCGCGCAGGACGCAGGCGACCTGCTGCGGGCGTTCTTCGCCGGCCGTCGCTGACTCGCGGCTGGTTACTTCCTGAATCGCCGTGTCAGAGCGAACCGGTGGGCCGAAACCGCACCGGAGGTTGGTTTTGGCCCACCGCTCAGCCCGTCCGGATGCACCCGACCCCCCGCGAGCCGCTACTTTTGTTGGCGCTTGTCCCCTGGAGAGGTGGCAGAGCGGTTGAATGCGCCGGTCTCGAAAACCGGTATGGGCTTTCAGTCCATCGGGGGTTCGAATCCCCCCCTCTCCGTCGTGCCGTCCGGCTCCGGGTGATCCCGGGCAGGCCCTCCGGGCAATCCCCTCTAGGCCCGCTTTAGGCAAATGCAGAGAATCGGCGTGTGGCGATCTCAAAAAGGGGGCTTTGGCCGGCCATCGGGGCATGGCTGGTGTTCATGGCGTCTGCGGCGACACTGGCGGCCACGCTGCTCGCACGCAGCCCGCTGGTCCCCCTGCACGAGCTCCGCGAGTACCACCTCTTCGACGAACTCCACGACTACCGATTCTTCGATCTGAAGGTCTACCGGCGCGCCGCGCAGGTGGTGAGTCACGGCCGGCCGCTGTACGGGATCAGGCTCAAGCACGGTTTGGGCTTCACCTATCCGCCGATCGCGGTGCTGCTGTTCCTCTGCCTCCGTTGGCTGCCGGTTCGTGGCGACGAGCTCGCGGTGACAATCATCAACGTCGCGCTGGTCGCGGTGGTCGCGCACGTTTCGCTGCGGCTGCGGCGATCGCACGCGGAACGCGGGCGGGCCCCGAGGCGGTTTGCGCTGCCGCCGTCGGACATTGATCACCGCCGGTTGGCTGGTGGCCGCCGTCGCCCTCTGGGCCGAGCCGATCATGACCACCCTCGGGTACGGACAGATCGACCTGCTGATCACGGCATGCGTGGTCGTGGATCTGGTCTACGGCGAGCGTTCGCGAGCCGGCGGACTCGGGATCGGGCTGGCTGCGGCGCTGAAGCTGACACCGCTGGTGTTCATCCCCTATCTGGCGTTCACCGGTCGCGGGCGTATGGCGGCGCGGGCCCTGGCAGCCTTTCTGGTCTCGATCGCGGTCGCGCTGCTCGTCATACGCCGGGACGCGACGACCTACTGGTTCGGTGGCAAGTTCATGGACCTCTCCCGTGTGACGGGCGGGAACCCGCACGCCGGATCTGGGGCGGCAAACCAATCGCTCCGCGGTGCGCTGCTGCGGATCCTCCCCGGTACCTCCCACCTGACGCTGATCTGGCTACTGGCGTCCCTGGCCGTCGCTGCCGTGGGGCTGCTGCTGGCCGTACGCGCAGCGCGACGCGGCGACGAGGCGTGGGGGTTCATGCTGGTTGCGCTGACCGGCCTGTTGATCTGCCCCGTCTCGTGGACGCACCACTGGACGATCGCCGCTGCCGGCGTGATCGCGCTCCTCGGCTCCCGCGGCCGACCGGTTCTGAGCGCGTTGAAGGTGGTTGCGGCGATTGCGTTCGTCGCCGGAAGTTCGGCGATCTGGTTCGTAATCAGGTTCGGGGCCGAGCGGCACCTCGGGGCCACCGGAGTGCTGCTCGGCAACCTGTACGTCTTCATCGGGCTGGCGACGATCGCCGCTGCGGCGGTGCTCGAGTTCCGCCACGCCGTCGGCCGGCGTGACCATGCGCCGCACCATCACGGCCTGCCGCAGCGGATCCGTGTCATCCCGGAGAGCCCAGTCCGGGCGATAACCACTAGCCAAGCGCTAGCCCCTGATCGACAATCGTAGGGATGACGAGGCCAGGGGAGGAGCAGCAGCCCGCGGCGCGGATCTTTCGCGCGCGTGAGGGCCGGTTGCTCGGCGGTGTCTGCGCTGGACTTCCAGACGTCTGGGGTCTGGGCACCAATGGGCTGCGCCTGGTGTTCGTCGTCGCCGCGCTGTTCGGGGGGATCGGCGTGGTCATCTACCTCGCCTGCTGGCTCGTGATTCCGGCCGCCGATCAGGATCCGGACAAGGACGCTGTGCGCAGCGTCGTGTTCCTGGCCTGGGCCACTGGCGGATTGGTGGCGATCGTGCTGGTTGCGGCAGCCGCGTCCGCCGCAACCGTCTTCGGACTCGGCTGGGTCGTGTTCGGTGTGGCCGCCGTAATCGCCGGTCTCACATTCAGCCCGTTGCGGAGGAGAGTTCCCACGATCGCTGGGGTGCTGGCCCTCGGGGCCCTGACGCTACCGGCGGTCGCGGTGGCCCTGAGCCCGCTGCGCCTCACCTTCCAGTCGGGCTCATCAGTGGTCCGCCCGCCCACATATAGCGCCGTCGACCAAACGACCTACCGCAGCGGCTTCGGCACGCTACTGATCGACCTGCGCCACACCGCGACGATTGCTCCCGGCGCGCGAGCCACGCTACGGATCGACGCGGGCCTGCGCCGCACAATCGTCGCGCTGCCCGCTGACGCATGCGTGCGCGTCCGCGTCAACTACGACATCCATCTCTTCCCGGCACATCTCGCCGCGCTGCTGACCGGACGCTTCGACACGCCCTTCCATGACGTCGTCCTGTTCGGGAAGTCCTACGGGTACGGGGCCGCGGTCGGTACCAGTGGCAGAGCCGAGAGCCGCGCCAATGTCGCTGGCCCGCTGCTCACGATCGACTTCACCTCGCAGGGTGGGGGTCTGTACGTGCGCGACTATCCGGCCGGCATCGAGCCGAGCCTGGTGCCGCAATGGCCGGGATATCCGGTCACGCTCGAGCCCAGGCCCTACCTGGTCGGTGAGCGGCCGAAGGTTCGACAGCAGATGCTGCACGACTGGCATCGGCGCCTGAATGTGGAGCGAGCCAGCCAGGCGCAGGTCAACCTCTTCCTGCCGGGACCGTGTGTCGCATGAGGTTCGAACGCTCACAGACGCTCGGAGCCTTGGCGAGCGCCGCCATGCTGGCGGCGCTCGCCATCGCCCTGACGCCCGGGCGGCCGCTGGCCGTGGTGATCGCGCTCGCGGCGCTGGGTGTGGCGGCGCTCCTCGGCAAATCGGCCCCGGGCGCGACTGCGCTCGTCATCCATCGGCACAGCATGATTCTCGTATTCCTGCTGGCCGTGCTGCTCCTCGCCTGGTTCGTGGCCGGTGTGCTTCACGCCGAGCAGAGCTGGAGCACACCGCACGGCCCGTACCAGGCGAAGCTCTCGAACCCGCTCTTCGGACACGACTACAACTTCGCGAGCTCATGGCCGTGGCGCATCGGCCGGCTCCCGTTGATCTGGCTGGTACTGACGGTCCTCTGCGCCGCCGGCGGATTCGTGCTGAACGCCGACGCCGTTCGCGTGCACCTCGGCTACGTGCAGCCACGCCGCTCGAACTGGCGACTGCTCACCTCCTCACCGACGCGGGGCGGCAGGATCGCGATTCGTGCGATTCCGGGCGTGGCACTCGTCGCGGGAGCCGCCGTCATCGGGATCACGCTGATGAGCCGCTATGTCTCGTACGACCACCCGAACGGAGCCCTGTTCGGGATGGCGATGATCGCGCTGATCTCCGCCCTGCTGATCGCCGGTCCGGTGGCCGTCGGCCTGACGCTGCGCGTGGAGATCGACAACGAGGGGCGCGCACGTGAGGAGGAGCGCAGGCGCTTCGCGGCGCATCTGCACGACTCGGTGCTGCAGACGCTTGCGCTGATTCAGCGCCAGGCGACCGATCCCGACGCGGTCGCGAAGCTCGCGCGACGCCAGGAGCACGCGTTGCGCGCCTGGATGGCCGGGGAGACCGACCTCTCGAGCGCCACGGTCGGCGGCGCGCTTCGGGACATGGTCGCTGACGTCGAGGATGAGCAGGGCATCAAGGTCGAGCTGACGGCGATCGGCGACACCAAGCTGGATGACCGCAGCGAAGAGCTGATCGCGGCCGCGCGGGAGGCGCTGCGCAATTCCGCGCGCCACGCACCCGGAGCTCCCGTCAACGTCTTCCTCAACATCAACGGACACGGGATCGAGCTGTTCGTACGCGACGACGGGCCCGGCTTCGAGTTCGATGCGGTTCCGGCCGAGCGCCGCGGCCTGCGCGACGCCGTGATCGGGCGCATGAGCCTGACGGGCGGCAGCGCGGTCGTTGAATCCACTCCCGGCGAGGGCACTGAGATCGTGCTCAAGCTTCCGCCGGGCGGTAGGACCCGATGAACTCTCGCAGCGATGAGACGCCGGGTAGTGATCCCGACGCGCCGGCGGCTCCGCTCCGGGTCGTCGTCGTCGACGACCACCAGATCTTTCGTGCCGGCGTCCGCTCCGAGCTCGCGGATGTGTTCGAGATAGTCGGGGAGGCCGGCACACCCGAAGCAGCGGTCGCGACAATTCTCGATTCCAAGCCCGATGTGGTCTTGCTCGACGTGCACCTGCCCGAGGGCGGCGGCGTCGCCGTGCTCGATGGCCTGCGCGCGGCCGACCTGACGCCCCCGGTGCTGGCGCTGTCTGTCTCAGACGCCTCCGAGGATGTGGTGCCGATGATCCGCGCAGGGGCGCTCGGCTACGTCACCAAGACGATCGAGACCGACGAGCTGATCCACGCGCTGCGAATGGTCGCGGCGGGCGACGCCTACTTCAGCCCGAGGCTCGCGGCGTTCGTCCTGCAGGCGTTCAGTGCTCCGCAGCCGGCTCAGACCGACGAGCCGGGGCTCGAGGCCCTGACCCCGCGCGAGCGCGAGGTCCTGCATCACCTCGCCCGCGGCTACGCCTACAAGCAGATCGGCATGCGGCTCGGGATCAGCGCGCGCACAGTCGAGTCACATGTCGGCGCGGTGCTGCGCAAGCTGCAGCTGAACTCGCGTCATGAGGTCGCGCACTGGGCGGCGCGTCGCGGCCTGATCGACGACGACGACGGCGACGACGCAAACGCCTAGGCCGCGACTCGCGCGAGCAACTGCGCGCGGCGCTTGGCCGCGCGCACCTCATTCGTCAGTGTGTCGACGTCATACACCCCGTAGTGGCGGCGGCCGTTGATGAAGAAAGTGGGCGTGCCCGATACGCCGCTCTCGTCAGCGCTCGCCACGTCCTCGCGGATCCGATCCACGTACTCGCGGCGGCGCATCTCGGACATGAACCGATCGACGTCGAGGCCGATCTCCCCGGCGTACTCCTCGAGGTCTTCGAGGCGCAGCTTGCCCTGATGCGCGAGCAGGATGTCGTACATCTCCCAGAAATGGCCCTGCGCGGCGGCCGCCTCGGAGGCCTCGGCTGCCAGCTGTGCGTTGGGATGCACATCATTGAGCGGCAGGTGGCGCCAGACGTAACGGACGTCCGCACCGCCGGTGGAGAGCAGCTCGCGGATCACCGACTCGGCTTGGCCGCAGTAGGAGCACTCGAAGTCGCCGTACTCGACGATCGTGACCGGCGCGTCGTCGGGGCCGCGGGTGTGGTCGCGCTCGGGGTCGACATCGGTGGCGAGGTCGAGGATGTCATCGGCCGTGGCTGCGATCTGACGCGCGCGCCAGTCCGCAGGCAGCCGCTGGATCACCCTGAGCACGACAAAGGACAGCGCCGGAGCGACGATCAGCGTGCACAACGTGCCGATCTTCGCCTCCTGTAGCAACCGTCCCGTGAAGGCCAGGCTCGAGATCAGCAGCGAGACGGTAAAGCCGATCCCGGCGAATGTGCCCCCCGCGAGCAGCACCGGCGGGCTGATCGAGGCGCGCGGTCCGCGCAGCTGCGGTCGCGACGCCAGCCACGAGCCGGTGACCACACCGATCGGCTTTCCGACGACATAGCCGGTGAGGATGCCGAGCGTGACAGGTGAGCTGAAGGCGGCGCTGAGCAGGCCGCTGCTCAGGTGCACCCCGGCGTTGGCGAGCGCGAACAGCGGCACGATCAGATAGCTGGTCCACGGATGCAGCTCGTACTGAAGTCGCTCGTTGGGTGAGATCGATGACACGAGGCTGCGCCCGGCGGCGCGCGCAAGCTCCGGAGTCGGCTGCTCGCGGAAGGAGCGCGTGAGCTCTACAGCCTCTCCCACCTCCTCGCGCGAGGGTAGATACGCGCTGGTCGCCAGGCCGATGGCGAGACCCGAGATAACCGGGTCGATGCCCGATTTGAACATCGCAAACCAGATCCCGATCCCGAGCCCGAGCCCCACAGTTCGGCGCGGCACCGGCAGCCAGCGAAGCGAGAGCAGCAGCAGATACAGCACGATCGCCACCGATAGAGCGAGCACATTCACGGATGTCGTGTAGGCGATCGAGAGCACGAGCAGTCCGGCGATGTCATCGACCACCGCAAGCGAGAGCAGGAACACGCGCATGCGCGTGGCCGAGCGCGGCGCGAGCAGACCAACGGCGCCCAGCGCAAAGGCCGTGTCCGTCGAGATCGCGGCACCCCAGTCGTGCGCCGTCGGGCCGCCGGCGTTCCAGGCCAGGTAGATCGCCGCCGGAGCGGCGATCCCGCCCAGGGCGGCCATCGCCGGAATCGCCACGCGACGCCGGTCACGCAGCTCTCCGAGGTCCAGCTGGCGCTTTGCCTCGAGCCCGACCACGAGGAAGAAGAGGGTCATCAGACCCTGGTTGAGCCACGTGTGCAGGCTTGCCGAGATGACCGCTCCCCCCAACCGGAGCGAGAGCCGTGTGGCCCACAGCTGCTCATAGCTGTGGGAGATCGGGGAGTTTGCCCAGATCAGCGCGGCGACGGTCGCGACGACCATCACTGCGGCACCGCCGCTCTCCGTGCTCAGGTAGTCACGGACGGGCGCGGCGAGGTTGCGTGCCCAGGCTGTACGCCCCTCGTACTGCTGCTCCCCAGCGGAGGTCACAGCTGGAGAGTGTCAGATCGGATATTCGCGCTGCTCGTCCTGGATCGTAATCCAGCGCAATTCGGTGAACTCCTCTGCGGCCCATTCGCCGCCGAAGCGACCCCAGCCGCTCGCCTTGACGCCGCCGAACGGCACCTGCGGCTCGTCGTGCACGGTTGCGTCGTTGATGTGGCAGATGCCGCTCTGGATCCGGCGCGCCAGCTGCTCTGCGCGCTCAACGTCGCGAGAGAAGATCGAAGCCGAAAGCCCGTACTCGGTGTCGTTGGCGACGTTGATCGCCTCCTCGGCACCATCGACCTCGATGATCGAGACCGAGGGCCCGAACGACTCCTCGCTGTAGATGCGCATCTCCGGCGTCACGCCGCGCAGGACCGTTGGCCGGTACACGAGGCCGTCGGCCTCGCCGCCGGTCAGGAGCTGCGCGCCCTTGTCGACGGCGTCCTCGACCAGCTCGGAGACACGGTCCAGCGCGCCGGCGTTGATCAGCGGCCCGATCTGCGTCGACGGATCGCGCGGATCACCCGCCTTCAACGTGGACGCGCGCGTGGCGAGCTTCTCCGCGAACTGCTCGGCAACGCTCCGATCGACGATGATCCGCTCGGTGGACATGCAGATCTGGCCCTGGTGCATGAACGCGCCGAAGCTGGCGGCGGCCGCAGCGGCGTCGAGGTCGGCGTCCTCCAGCACGACGAACGGCGCTTTGCCGCCGAGCTCCAGCACCACGCGCTTGAGGTGGCGGCCCGCCTTCTCGGCAATGATCCGGCCAACGTGGCTGGAGCCGGTGAAGTTGATGCGGCGCACTGCCGGGTGGGCGATGAGCGCCTCGACGACCTCGGCGGCATCTGCGGGAGCGTTGGTGATCAGGTTCACGACGCCCGCCGGCATTCCCGCCTGTTCGAGGCACTCGACGATCAGCCCGTGCGTTCGCGGAGAGGCCTCGGAGGCCTTCATCACCACGGTGTTGCCGTAAGCGAGCGGCGCCGCGATCGCGCGCGTGCCGAGGATCACAGGCGCGTTCCACGGCGCGATGCCGACGACGACGCCGGCCGGCTGGCGGACGGCCCGCATGCGCTTGCCGGAGATGTGAGAGTGGATCTCCTGGTCGTGGACGGCGGCCGCATGCACGCCGGCCTCACGCAGCATCCCGGTTGCCAGCCCGACGTTGAACATGCCCCAGCCGAACGTTCCGCCGGTCTCGTCGGCGACGATCTGCGCGAACTCGGCGGCGCGCTCGTCCATGATCTGCGCGGCGCGCTCGAGCAGCTCGCGGCGCTTGGAGATCGGGGTCTCCGACCACTCGGGGAAGGCGGCAGCTGCTGCCTCGACAGCGCGTCGGGCGTCGTCAGGACCGGCCGCCGTGGCCACCGATGCGACCTCACCGGTGAAGGGATTGCGTACCTCGAACGTCTGCCCCGTGCCGGCGTCGCTCCAATCGCCACCGATCAACAGACGCTGCTCTGCAACGCCGGAAACGCTCATGGTGGTTGCTCTCCTTGTGTTGTTCAGGTCTGGAGCGGGGTGCGCGACGCCCAGTCGGCGTCGCTGATCAGGCTGCTGCCTGGAAGCTTCTCGAGGCCCCCGGTCTCGAGCACTGACTCGAGGTTCTTCACCGTGAGCTGCGCGTGTGCGCGCGCGAGCCGCTCGGCCTCGTCGCTATCTCCGCGCTCGATCGCGTTGAGGATCGCGTGGTGCCCGGCATTACCTGCCGAGAGCGTCGGCTCGAACTGGCTGGTGTCGGCCTGGGCCGGAAGGAAGAAGCTCGGCTGCGCGAATGGCAGCGCCAGCACGCGCTCATAGGCGTCACGCAGGACGTCGCTGTCAGCGAGCACGAACAGCTCGTTGTGGAACGCCTCGTTGAGCTCGACGTAGAGCTCGAACTCGTCACCCGTGGGCGGGCCGGCGGGCGACCCGCCATTGCCACCGACGATGCGGTCGAGCTTGGCCACGCACGCCACCAGGTCGCCCAGAGCCCTGGGGCCGTTGTTGCGCACCGCCGCCAGGCGCGCCGCCTGGCCCTCGAGCAGCCCGCGCAACTCGATCGCATCGACCACCTGGCGCCCGCTGAACGAGCGCACGACAAACCCACCGCCAGGGATCGGCTCGAGCAGTCCCTCGTGCTCGAGCTGTGCCAGGGCGAGGCGCAGCGGTGTGCGCGAGACCTCGAGTCGAGCGGCGAGCCGCACCTCGGAGAGGCGATCGCCGGCGCGCAGCTCGCCGTCCATTATCAGCTGCCGCAATCCGAGGATCGCGGCGAGTCCCTGGGATACCGCCGGCTCGGCCATCACGTTGTGGCCTTGGCCGCCGACGCCGCCCGGCGCCGGTTGATGACCCGGGATGTGACGACGGCGATCACGAGGATCACGCCGTAGAACAGCTGCTGGACGTAGGTCTGGGCACCGATCAGGTTCATGCCGTTCACGGCGACCGCCAGGAAGAAGACGGACACACCGGCGCCGATCGCGTTGAAGCGGCCCGGCTGAATCGTGGTCATGCCAAGGAACGCCGCCGCGTAGATCGACAGCAGCAGCGGGCCCTGGTTTTGCGGCGTGGCCGTGCCGAGAACGCCGTCTTGAAGCACGCCTCCGATCGCGGCGATGAAGCCGCCGACGACGAACGCCCAGAAGCGCGTCGAGCCAACCTTGAAGCCGCTCAGGCGCGCAACCTCACGCGACTGACCGATGAACAACGAGCGCTGCCCGAACGGTGTGAACGTGAGCACGTAGAACATAATCAGCATGATCACGATCCCGTACCAGAAATCCAGCGGAATACCGAGCAGGTGATGCAACACGGTCCAGTCCGTCAGCTTGGTCGAGATCCCCGGGATCGACTGCTGGTCGGGCAGCCAAAAGGCGATTCCATCGAAGACGCTGCCCATCGCCAGCGTGATGATCAGCGGGTTGACGTCGAAGCGGACGATGATCGCACCGGTGATCGCCCCGCAGAGCGTTCCGACCGCCAGCCCGACGAGTATCGCCGGCACTATGCCCCAGTGCTGATTGACGTTCAGCCAGCCGACGAGAATCGCAATCATCCCGAACAGCTCTGCGATCGAAAGGTCGAGGTCACCGTTGGTGAGCGGAATCAGCAGCGCCATCACGAGCACCAGCGTGGGTGCGTTGAGGCCGAAGATGCTGGTGAAGTTCGACCACTGGAAGAACGTGTCGGGGCGCGCGATGCCGAAGCCGGCAATCACAAGCACGAACGCGATCGGCAGCAGCATCGCCTCACCCACGCGCGTGTTGAAGACTCTGGAGAGTCCGGTCGGGCTCCCGCCAGGGCTCGATTGAGCCATCTTCTCGGCGGGCGAGTCGACGTTCGTCGTCATGACGCGGTTGTCACCTCTCTGGCTGCGCCACGTGCGGTGGCGGAATAGACCTCACTGGTAATTCTGTCGCGGCTGTAGGGCGGTGCAATCGTTCCCGCGATCACCCCGTGGGCGCACAGCAGGATGCGATGCGACATGGTCGCAAGCTCATCGAAGTCGGTCGAAACCCATAGGATCGCCACTCCGTTGGCAGCCCGCGCGCGCATCAGCTCGTAGATCTGATGGCGGGTGGCGACATCGACACCCTGGGTCGGCTCGTGCAGCAAAAGCACCCTGGGCTCCTGTTCGAGCCAGCGGGCGAGGACCACCTTCTGCTGGTTGCCGCCCGACAGCGCCGACATGTTGAGCGACGCGTCGCGAGGGCGCACGTCATAGGTCTCGGCGCGCTGGTTGGCGGTGCCGACCAGCTTGTCGATGCGCAGGAAGCCGCCCTGCATGAAGTTCTTGAGCGAGAGCGAGAGCATGTTGAGCGCAACCGGAAGGTCGGCAACAGCTCCCTGCTGCTTGCGGTCTGCGGGGACCAGTGACATGCCCAATTCGATCGCCCTGCTGGGCGTGAGATCGGCGATCTCGCCGCTCCAGTCGGGAAGCGTGAGCTGGCCGCTGGCGTCTGCGTCACCGCCGAAGAGCACGTAGGGCAGATCCTCGCTGCCGGCGCCCAGCAGTCCGGCGATCCCGAGGATCTCTCCGGCATGCAGATCGAAGGTGATGCCCCGCACGCGACCTCCGCTCGCGTCCTTGATGGAGAGCACCACATCGGCGGACGTTTCGACAGCGGCTCCAGAACCGTGCGTCGTCGCCTGCTCGATCGTCGAGCGATCCAGGCGGTGACCGGAGACCAACTCGATCAGATCGGCGTCGCTGGTGGTGGCGACGGGGACGTCGCCGGCCTTGGCGCCGTCGCGCAGGACCACCGCGCGGTTAGCGATCTCGCGCACCGCCGTCATGTCGTGGGAGACGAACAG
This sequence comes from uncultured Actinomycetota bacterium, assembly GCA_963714335.1. GTDB lineage: Bacteria > Actinomycetota > Thermoleophilia > Solirubrobacterales > Solirubrobacteraceae > Palsa-465. Next base: position 1,256,029 of record CAVQNW010000002.1, on the reverse strand, counting down.
CACGCCGAACCCTTCGGCAGCGACGCGGCGAACGAGATCGAAGAGGAAGACCTTCTCGTGCTCGGGCAGGAACACCGTGGGCTCGTCGAGCACCAGCACCCCCCCGCTCTGCTCATACTCGCGACGGTATTCGCGGAGCTCCTCGGCCGCGCGCACGATCGCCAGCAGCGCCTGCGAAGTCGGCCGTAGCCGTCCGACCTGCGCGCTCGGGTCGAGCTCGACACCGTAGCTCGCGAAGATCTCACGTGCACGCTCGCGTTCCGCGCCCCAGTTGATGCGCGCAAACGATCCGATTCCGTCGGTCACGCGGTGACCGACGAAGAGGTTCTCGACCACCAGCAGCTCGCCGGCCATCCCGAGGTCCTGGTAGACGAAGCTCAGGCCCACCGTGCGGGCCTGACCGAGGGGCACCGGCAGCGGCACATCCACATCATTCATCCGTAGCGACCCGCCTGGCTCCGGCACGTGATACCCGGAGAGGATCTTCACCAGGGTCGACTTGCCGGACCCGTTCTCCCCAAGCAGAGCGACGACCTCACCGGAGTTGATGGTGAGGTCGACGCCCCTAAGGGCCTGCACGCCCCCGAAACTCTTGGCGAGCTTGCTCGCCTCGAGTGCCGGGACCGTGAAAGGCGCTGAGGAAGTGGGCGCCGTCTGTTCTGTACCACTCATTGTGTGTAGTTGTACCGACCGAGACGACGCCCGTACCTCAGGCTGTTACTTGATGACTCCCCACAGGCGCAGGTAGTCCTGAACGAACGCACCGTCAGAGTAAGGCTTGTCGCTGTAAGCCAGACCCTGCCCGCCGACCGAGAAGGTCTTGGCGTTCTTCTTGGTGAAGAACATGTTCGGCGCGACCTCCTTGGTGACGTTCGCTGCCGGCTTGTGAGACAGCAGGCGGATCGTCTGGTCGAGCTGGTTGTAGGCGTCCCACTTCTCGTCCGGACCGGAATCGCCGACGAACGTGCTGCTCGACGCGACGTCCTTGATCTCGGCGAGGCCACCGCCCCAGGCGTACATCTTCAGGCCTGAATGGCTCGCGGCTGCAGAAGCGACCGCGCTCTCGATCCCGTCGGTCATGCCGTCGAACGTGACGATCACGGTGTTGATGCTGGGGTTGGCCTGGAGGTCGCTGGTGACTGCCGCGATCTCCTTCGGGCCGCTCCAATCCTGCGTGCCGAAGTCCTCTTCCTTGACGATCGAGCAGGACTTGCACCAGGCGCTCATCGCGCTCTTCAGAGCGTTGGTCGCGCCCGCGTACTGCGCGACCTGCGGGCTGTTCAGGAACAGCACGTGCGCGGCCTTGCCGTTCAGGTTGATCAGGGCATCGGCCAGATCGGTCTTGACGCCACCCGCGGTGTCCACGCCGGACTCAGCGGAGAGACCCGTGAACGGGAATGACTTCGAGCCGCCGGTTTCGTTGTAGTTGCCATCGACGACCGGGATGTGAGCGGACTTCAGGGTCGTCAGCTGCGGCGCAACAGCGGCAGCAGACGGACCGCACAGCATCACGACTGCGCTGGCCTTGTCGGTGACTGCCTGCGACAGGTTGGCCTGCCAGCCGGCCGGACCGGTGTTGGACTGCAGCGGAATCACCTTCGCGCCCAGGGCCTTCGCCTCGGCGTCGTAGTAGCCCTGCTGACCCTTGGCGTTGCAGGCGTCGATCTCAGAGCTGATCGGGAATGTGACGATCGTCTTGCCCTTGAGCGCCTTCTTGCCGTTGACGGCGGGGCCGGGAGCGATCCACGCGGGAGCAGACTGTTCCGCAGCAACGTACTTCTTAAGCGTGTTGAGGGTGCTCTTGCTGACAGACGCGCCAGCGGTGGAGCCGACCTTCTTGGCCGAGGCGCTCGTCACGCCGACCACGCCGCCTGTGATCGCCGCAGCGGCCACGACGGGGATTGCGGCAATGCGCCCACGGGCGACAAGCCGTTGGTACTTCGAACTCATAGAGGTACCTCTCTCCTCTGTTCTTTACAAACAAGCCGCACAGCCCCCGCTGCACGGCTGCCCATCCTCACACCATTGAAGCCATCGACGGTTGAGTCCCCGTTAAGGTTGCACAACATCGCCTTGGGCTGCATGCAGAGCATACCGAATGGACGCAAGGGCGTAGCGTTGTCTACGAATTTTTTATAGACCCAGCGAGCGCCCGACGATCTCCTTCATGATCTCGTTCGTGCCCGCGTAGATGCGCGAGACGCGCGAGTCGATGAACGAGCGTGCGACCGGATACTCGAGCATGTAGCCGTAGCCGCCATGCAATTGCAGACAGTGGTCGATCACGCGGCCCTGCATGTCGGTGCACCACCACTTGGCCATCGCGGCGTCGACGGCGGACAGCTTGCCCTCGTTGTGCTCGAGGATGCAGCGGTCGAGGTAGTGCGTCGCAATCTCCACCTCGGTCGCCGCCTCGGCAAGTACGAAGCGGCTGTTCTGAAAGCTGCCGATGGCCTTGCCGAAGGCGTTACGTGTCTGTACGTACTCGAGCGTGTGCGCGAGCGCGGTACGCGCCATCACCAGACCGGTGATCGCCACCGACAGGCGCTCCTGCGGGAGATTGGAGGTCAGATAGCGGAAGCCCATGCCCTCCTCACCCAGCAGATTCTCGTCGGGGACGAAGACGTCCTGGAAGAACATCTCAGCGGTGTCGGCGCTGTGCAGTCCGACCTTCTCGAGGTTGCGCCCACGCTCGAAGCCCTCCATCCCGCGCTCCACGACCAGCAGACTGAGCCCGCCGTGGCGATCCTCCGGGTTGGTACGAACCACCGCGACCACGAGGTCGGAATTGATGCCGTTGGTGATAAACGTCTTGGCGCCGTTGACGATCCAGCCGCCCTCGGTTTTGGCGGCGCGCGTCGCGATGCCCGCAAGGTCGGAGCCGGCGCCGGGCTCGGTCATCGCGATCGCGGTCAGGTAGTCACCGTTCGCGATCCCCGGCAGCCAGCGCGCGCGCTGCTCCTCGTTGCAGTAGCTCGTGAAGTACGGCAGGCAGATGTCGTTGTGCAGCGCGATGCCGCCGACGGCACCGTTCAGATCCATGCCGAAGCCGACCTCGTGCAGCATGGCGTTGAAGCGGAAGTCGCGGACGCCGACGCCGCCGTACTGCTCATCGACCTCGAAGGCGAGGAAGCCGTCGCGGCCTGCCGCGGTATAGAACCCGCGCGGGACGATCCCGTCGCTCTCCCACTGCTCGTAGCTCGACACCGCGTTCCGTGTCAAAAACGCCCGGAACGACTCGCCAAGATCCTTGTGCTCACTGCCGTAGAGGGTTCGATCCATCCGCGGAGTATGCCGCCCTCCAGCCGCTGAGGCGCTGAATGTCGACGACGACGAACGGGCCCGCCGGAGGTTGCTCGCGGTACGGGGCGTAGCGCTCGGCGAGCGCTTCGGCCGCTCCCGCTGGAGCGGCCTCCCGTACGTGGGCGAGCCCGTCGGCACGCACCCACCACAGCCGCTCCCAGTCGTCTTCGTAGTGATCGACCAGCACACTGACGCGCGGGTTGAACTCGATGTTCGCCAGCCGCACCAGCGCCCTCGTCCGCTTGGGCTTGTGGTCGACCGCGGTGACAAGGGTGTGCGAGTCCACCAGCGCGAACGTGATCGGGACCAGATGGGGGCGGCCTTCAGACCCGACGGTGGCCAAGCGGGCCACCGTCGCGGTGGCAAACCGTCGTATCGCCTCTTCCGTGTCCATCTCAGGAGTAGCGTCCTGTGACATGCGAGTCCCAATCACACTGTCGCTTCACATCCCGAACTTCAACTATCCGGGTGTCGGGCCCGACCAGGTCTTCGAGAAGATCTCCGCGATCGCCACCACGGCCGAGGCCTCCGGGTTCAGCTCGGTATCGGTGATGGACCATCTGCACCAGATCGGGCCGGTGGGACCCCCGACGAACTGGATGTTCGAAGGTTCGACGATGCTTGCCGCGATCGCCGCGCGTACCACCACGCTGACGATGGGTCTGATGGTCGGCAGCGTCACCTACCGCAACCCCGCGATCGCCGCCAAGACGACGACCACCCTCGACGTGATCTCCGGCGGGCGCGCCTGGCACGGCATCGGTGCCGGCTGGTTCGAGGAGGAGCACCGCGCCTACGGCTACGACTTCCCGCCGCTGAAGACGCGCTTCGAGATGCTCGAGGAGGAGCTGCAGATCGTGCGCGCGATGTTCACTGAACCCCAGGCTCACTTCCAGGGCGAGCACTTCCGTGTCGACGGGGCCTACAACAACCCCAAGCCGATTCGCGGCGACATCCCAATCCTGATCGGCGGCAGCGGCGAGCGCAAGACGCTGCGGTTGGTGGCCAAGTACGGCGACGGCTGCAACCTGTTCGGAGACTCGGAGCGGTTCAGGCATCTGCTCGGCGTGCTGCAGGGGCATTGCGACGACGTCGGTCGTGACTACTCGGAGATCACCAAGACCGGACTCGGCCGCGTGCTGATCGCGCCGACCCACGAGGCGGTCGACGCAAAGAAGCAACGGCTGCGCGAACGCGGAGTGCCGCAGGACACGATCGATTCGCTGCTCGCCGGCGATCCGGACACGGTCGGCGAGCGCGTGCAGGGCTTCAAGGAGGCGGGGCTCGAGGGCTATTGCTTCTCGATGCCCGACAGCGACGACCTCGAGTCTGTGGCCCTGGCAGGCGAGGCGCTCTCGAAGGTCTTCCCGCGCGCGGGAGCTTCGGTATGAGCACGCTGGAGGAACGTGTGAGGGCAATCGCCGAGCTCGCCGTCGGTATCGGCGCCAACGTCCAGGCCGGCCAGGTCGTCTCGATCAGCGCCGAGCCCGGACAGGAGCCAATCAGCCGCGCCGTGGCGGAGGCTGCGTATGCGCGGGGAGCGAAGTTCGTCGACGTCAGCTACTTCGACCCGCATATCAAGCACTCGCGGCTCGAGCACGCGGCGCGCGAGACGCTCGACTTCGTCCCGCACTGGATCGGCGACCGCATCCTCGCGCTCGGCGAGGCCGGCGCCGCGCGGATCTCCTTCCAGGGGCCGATCGAGCCACACCTGTTCGACGACATCGACCCGGAACTGCTCGGCATCGACCTGCTGCCGCGCACCAAGGAGTCGATGATCGTGGTCGGCAAGCAGCAGACCAACTGGTGCATCGTGCCCTTCCCGACGCAGGACTGGGCGGAGCTCGTTCACCCGGACATGGAGCCGGAGGCGGCTTACCAGCTGCTCTGGCAGGAGCTGGAGCGGATCCTGCGGCTCGACGAGCCCGACCCCGTGGCAGCCTGGGAGATGCGGCTCGCGCAGCTCCAGGGCATCTCGGACAAGCTGAACGAGCTGAAGCTCGACCACCTGCGCTACAGCGGGCCGGGTACCGACCTGTCGATCGGGCTGTTCCCGGGATCGAAATGGATCAGCGGCGGGATGGCCAACATCCACGGCATCACGTTCTGCGCCAACCTTCCGACCGAGGAGACCTTCACGGCTCCGGACCCGACTCGAGTCGACGGCGTGGTGACCGCCAGCAAGCCGCTGATGATCCCCGGCGCGGCGCCGATCGAGGGACTCAAGGTGCGCTTCGAGGGCGGGCGGGCCGTGCAGATCGACGCCGATTCTGGCGCCGAGATCCTTCGCGGGATGACGGCCAAGGACGATGGCGCGGCCCGCATCGGTGAGGTCGCGCTGGTCGATCGCGAGAGCCGCGTCGGCCAGAGCGGCTCGGTCTTCTATTCGATCCTGCTCGACGAGAACGCGGCCTCGCACCTCGCGCTCGGCGCCGCCTACCCGTTCTCGGTCGAGGGCGACGATCGCGACAAGGCCAACAAGAGCACGATTCACATCGACTTCATGGTTGGATCGAATGACATCGACGTCACCGGCGTGACCGGCGATGGCGCTGAGGTGCCGCTGCTGCGTGAGGGTGCCTGGGTAATTTAGGTTCCGGCCATCCGAACTTTGGACGTTTGGTGTCCGTATTGCGCACCAAACGTCCAAAGTTCGTCCCCGCTACGCTAATCGGGATTCCCGGAGAGGTGCCGGAGTGGTTGAACGGGCACGACTGGAAATCGTGTAACGGGGTTAACTCGTTCGGGGGTTCGAATCCCCCTCTCTCCGCTTCGCTCGGACCGCGTAGGAGCAAACGGTCGGTTGCCCCGTAGTAGCAATTCGTCCGATGTGTCGTAGTCGGCTACTGATTCGCGGCCGGCGTTTGGGATCAAGACTTGCATGGTCAATTGGATCTGAGTGCAGCACCGCACTCGAGATCCCAACTCAAACCAACGGAGTCACCATGCATCGCGCAGTCAAGAACATCTCAGGCCTCACCGCGGCTGCTGCACTCGCCCTTTCCGGAGCCGCGATCGCGGCGCCGGTAGCAAGCCACGCAGCGAAGGTCCCGCACACCTCGCAGCGGGTGCTGACGGCCAACGCGCAGAACCAGAAGCAAGTGAAGAAGCTGATCGGGAACACCAGCTACACGCCGATCGTGCGGACGTTCACGCCGAAGCCGACTTCCACCAAGGACTTCAATGGCTATCAGCGGATCGTCATCAAGTCGCCGAAGGGCACTGGCCCCGTCGTGGGTTCCTTCGTGCTGAACGGCGCGCAGGCGGGGAGTGTCGTCGTGACGTCGGCCCAGGTCGTGCAGAAGCAGAACGCCTATGTGATCAACCTGAAGTTCCCAGGCGAGCAGGGAAAGACCGGAAAGCTCAAGGTCACCCTGATCTCACGATGAGTTCCGTCACGCCGTGACGACGCCGACAGCGTCTCGCATCGTCGTGAAGTCGGGCTCGTAGATGGGCGCCGACTTCACGACGAAGGCGAGCGCGGTGCCGGAACAGCCTGCAGACTGACGCGGGCAGCATCGACGTGTTCGCCGGCGTGGCCACGGTCGCACCGCCTTGCTGACCGCTCATTTCAAGCGGTCTTTGCGGGGATCGTCGCCTTGGGGGGCCGCAATCGTCCGAGCGATTCGCTTGCATGGGACATGTGCACCAGACGTCCCCTCAGGTCTTTCTCGTTGCCCGCCCGTCAGTCGACTTCGACGGGATGCGGGCCTACCTCGAGTCAGTTGGCGGGGAGTCGTGGCTCGACCTGCGTGAGGACGCCAGGGAGTCGCTGAAGGACGGTGAGCTGCTCGCGGAGTTCGGCGGGCGCATGTGTTACCGCAGCTGGGAACCCGGGCTCAACCCGAACGTCACGCGGATCCGGACCGACCAGGAGGCGTACTTCGCCAACGTGCTCAAGAGCGCTCATGGCAGCGTGCTCGAGCACGCCAACTACAGCTTCGCGTTCCGCAACGTCTCACGTGTTTTTACGCACGAACTTGTAAGGCATCGCGCCGGATCGGCGTTCAGCCAGGAGAGCCTGCGCTACGTGCGGCTCACGGACATCGGCTTCCGGGTGCCTCCTGCGCTCGAGCCGCTGCGCGACCAGGTGATCTCGCTGGTGGAGCGACTGGAGGAGTTCCAGCTGAGCGCGGCCGAGCAGCTCAACCTCGACAACGGGGAGATGCCGTTCGCGGTCAAGAAGGAGATCACCTCCGCACTGCGGAGGCTCGCGCCGATCGGCCTGAGCACCGACATTCTCTGGACCGCGAACGTGCGCACGCTACGCCACGTGATTGAGATGCGCACCGCGCCTGGGGCGGAGGAGGAACTGCGGCTGGTCTTCAACTTGGTCGCCGAGACGATGAAGGCCGAGGCACCCAGCCTCTTCCAGGATTTCGGCCGCGACGATGACGGCTCCTGGGTCCCTGAGTGGCGCAAGGTCTGACTTCCCGAGCGGCGCAAGGTCTGCCGCGGCGCTAAGGACGTCGGGCCAATGGCCGAATATCTAGATTGATGAGTTCTAACCGTGAGATTCGTGCCGCCCTCGCGCGGCTGCAGTCGGGCGAGGCGGCGCTGAGCGCCGAGCAGTATCAGCAGTTGCTGGAAGCCCTCGAGCAGATGTTCGAGGCATTGGTGCTGGCGCCCAAGGGCACCGATCCGGTGGCCACGGGCGTCTGGTACAACCACGAGCGCAAGCCCGCCCTGGCACGGCTCGCTGATGCGCTGTCGCCGCAGGCGAACGGACACGCGTCGCAGAAGCTGGCCGACCAGCAACTCAGCGACCGCGAGGTCATCCGCGAGCTACACCGGTCGCTGCTCGACAACAGCGTTCGCTGATCCCGCTCGGGCGGCTAGTGCCCTGAGTCACAAATTCGCGGGCAGCTCGGCGGGCTGACGCTTAGAACAGGCCCGTCAGCGCCGCGCCGGCGTGGCCGGCGAGGTGGAAGAGCGGCCCGGGGATCACCCCGAAGATGATCGTGAGCGCGCCGAACACAACGGCCACGAGCACGATCTCGGGATAAGGCAGCTTGTCGGCCTCGGGTGAGCCGCCCGCAATCGGTGCAATCGTCCCGGGGGCGGGAAGCTGTGCGGCGGCGGGCGTCATCCACACAGCCGCGACCACCCGCAGGTAGTAGCCGAGGGAGATCATCGCGCCGACCACCAGGACGATCGCGAGCCAGCCGTAGTCGCCGTTTACCAGCGCGTGAATCAGCTGGAACTTGCCGATGAAACCGACCGTCCCGGGCACGCCGGCCAGCGCCAACATCGAGATCGTGATCGACCAGGCGAGCAGCGGCGAACGCTTGCCGAGACCGGCAAGGCCGCCGATCCGATCGTCACCTACAGACGCCTCCTGGTGCTGAATCACCGCAAAGGCGCCGAGGTTCATCAACAGGTAAGCGATCACGTAGAACACGGTCGCCGAAACGCCCAGGCGCGTGCCGACGATCACGCCGGAGAGCATGTAGCCGGCTTGGGCCACGCCCGAGTAGCCGAGCAGCCGCTTCAGCGAAGTCTGGCCGAGCGCGCCGACGTTGCCGATCAGGATCGTCGCCGTCGCCAGCGCCGCGAGCGCGGGCGCCCATTTGTCCTGCTCGGAGATCACGGCAACGTCAAAGAAGCGCAGGAAGACAGCGATCGCGGCGGCCTTGGTGGCGGTCGCCATGAACGCCGTGATCGGCGTCGGCGCGCCCTCGTAGACGTCCGGGGTCCATTGGTGGAAGGGGGCGACCGAGGCCTTGAAGGCAAAGCCGACGACCACCATCGCGATCCCGGTCAACAGCAACGGGTCGCCGAGGATGTCGTTGCCCCCTGCGCCGGCGAGCGCCTGCGCGATTCCGCCGAAACCGGTCTGGCCGGTGGCACCGTAGACCAGCGCCAGGCCGTAGGCGAGCGTGGCCGATCCAACGGAGCCGATGATCAGGTATTTGAGGCCCGACTCGAGCGAGCCCTCGCGCCGATACTCGGCCGCGCACAGCACGTACAGCGGGATCGAAAGCAGCTCGAGGCCGAGGAACAGCGTGATCACATCTTCGGCGGAGGCGAGGATCGCCATGCCCATCACGCTGAAGAGCAACAGCCCATGGAACTCCCCGTGTCCGGCTTCGCGTGGAGCGACGGCGCGCAGCGACAGCAGCACTGCGGCGACGGCCGCGACCGCACAGACCATGTCGGTGATCAGGCCGAGCGAGTCCATCCGCAGCGCCCCGGAGACGATGCTGGCTGCGGGATGCTGGAATCGCCAGATCTCGGTGCCGATCGCGCCGGCGAGCGTCAGCAGTGACAGCGTGGGCACGATCCGAGAGCGGACCATCGAGCTCCCCGCCAGGCCGACGAGCAGCACCACGAGTGCGCCGGCGGCCAGAACCAGCAGCGGCGCCAGCTCCGCCCAGTTGATGTGGGGGCCCTTGACGTGCACCGCGGCGATCAGAAGTGCGTTCATGAGTGGACGGTCCTATGACGGGTCTCGCGACTCGATGCCTTGGCGGGGCCGATCGACGCCCTGACCGGGCCCGGCGCGTACGCGACCTCGCTCAGCGGTGCGTGGGACCAGCGAATCGAGGCCGTGGTCGCGCCGGGCAGAGCGTAGGGGGCGTTGCTACCCGCTGCGGCCGCCGGATACATCGCAACCTTCATCGTGGTCTCGGACTTGCTGAGCCCGAACTGCGGGTAGAAGGCGAGCGCGAGGATGATCAGGCAGAGCGGCACGATCGCGATCGCCTCGTTGCGTTTGACCTCGAACGAGTGCACGCGCCCACCGACGCGGTTGTGCATGGCGCGGATGAACAGTCGCAGGGCGTAGTACGACGCACCGACAACAGCGACGGACGCGATCAGCGCAAACGGCATGTGCGAGTTGAAGGTGCCGAGCAGGATCATGAACTCGCCGATGAAGTTCGACGAGCCGGGCATTGCGAGGTTGGCAAACGCGATGATCAGGAACAGCGTGGCGAGCACTGGTGCACTGAAGGCGATGCCGCCCATGTCGTCCAGGCGCTCGCTACCGCCGGCGCGGGCCGCGACAGCTGCGACGACGAAGAACGACGCTGCGGTGACGACTCCGTGGTTGAGCATCTGCAGCAGCGCTCCCTGGCCGCCCTGCGGCTGCAGGGAGAAGATGCCGAGCAGGATGAAGCCCATCTGGGCGACGCTCGAGTAGGCGATCACCAGGCGCGCGTCGCCCGTCGTGAAGGCAACCGCTGTAGCCCAGATGATCGAGACCACCGCGATTATCAGCATCAGCACCTGGAAGTGGTGAGAGGCGTGCGGGAACAGCGGCAGCACGATCTGCAGGAAGCCATAGCTCGCGACCTTCGCAACGACGCCGGAGAACACCGCCACAGCGGGGATCGGCATCGACTTGTAAGCGTCGGCGAGCCAGCCGTGGAACGGTGCGACCGGCATCTTCACAAGGAACGCGAGTGCGAACGCCAGGAAGACCCAATCCTCGAGATTGCGGGAGAGCGGCAGGTGCTGGAGGGCGGTGAACGTGAAGTTGATCGCCGTCCCGTGGTCGCTCGCGGCGATCACGCCGGTGGCCACCGCAGCCGCGAGCATCAGGAGCGACCCGACCATCGTGTAGATGACCATCTTGATAGTGGCGCGCACGCGCTCGCCCGTGCCCCACGACCCGACCAGGAAATAGAACGGGATCAGCATCAGGTCGAAGAACGCCACGAACAGGATCAGATCCTGGGCGAGGAACGCGCCGAGCACGGCGCTCTCCGCGAGGCCGAACCAGAAGTAGTAGTACTTGGGCCTGTCGACCTCACGCCATGCCGACCAGGCGAGCGAGATCGTGAACAGGACAGTGGTGAGCAGCACGAGCGCCACGTTGAGCCCGTTGATCCCGAGCTTGTAGTGGATTCCAAGCGCACTGATCCACACCTTGTCGGTGACGAACTGCAAACCCGGGTTGCCGGCGTGGAAGCGCGCGACGAAGCTGATCGCGATCCCGAGCGGGATCAGGCTGAGCACGGCAGTGGCGCGACCCACGCTGCGCGAGGGCAGCAGCGTCGCGAGCAACGTGAGCGCCAGGGGCAGCCAGAGCAGGATTGAGAGGGTCACGTTCGGCTCAGGTCGACGAGATCAGGAAGTAGAGGATCACCGCGGAGAGTCCCAGCACAACAGCAGCCGCGTAATAGCGCAGGAGCCCGTTCTGGGCACGACGCACCGCGGCCGAGGCGGACCGCACCGCCCCAACCGTGCCGTCCGTGACGCCGCCTGAGATCACGATCCGCTCGAGCACGGTCTGGCAGAAACGACCGAAAGCGAGCGATGGGCGCACGATCAGCAGATCGATCGCCTCGTCGAAGTACCACTTGTTGACGAGGAACCGGTGCAGCCACGGCAGCGCCGCCTGGAACCTGGCGGCGGCGCCCGGCCGGCGTACGTAGATGACGTATGCAAGCGTGATGCCCACCAGGGAGATGAGCGCCCCAACGACCAGGCCTATCCAATCGTGGCTTGTCGAAGGCTGGTGCGCGGCCGAGGCGAGCGGCGTGTGGACCAGCGATGAGCTGATGAAGTTGCTGATGACGTCGTCGATGCCCGGCAGCTGGATCAGGCCACCGATCACCGCAAATATCGCGAGCAGGGTCATCGCAATCTTCATCGCCGGCTCGCGCTCGGCGATCGCATGCTCCGGCCCGGGGAAGCCGACGTCGGTGTCCTCCACCTCGCCGTTGGCCGGGTTGGTCGGAACCTCGGCGTGAGCGAGGTGGCCGTGCTCGAGCTCCACCGCCTCGGGCACCGGGTTGCCGAAGAACGCCCGGAAGATCATGCGGAATGTGTAGAGCCCGGTCAGCAGCGCACCGACGTAGCCGAGGATGCCGAGCACCGGATAGATGCCCCCGCGGTTGTCGATGTAGGCGATGATGTCGTCCTTGGAGAGCCAGCCTGAGAACGGCGGCATCCCGGAGAGCGCCAGGCCGCCGATGATGAAGCAGGCGAAGGTGAACGGCATGGCCTTGCGGAAGCCGCCCATGCGGTTGAGCGACTGATTGCCGGCCATCGCGCCGATGATCGAGCCGGCCGCCATGAAGAGGAGCGCCTTGAAGAAGGCGTGCGTCATCAGGTGGAACAGCGCGGCGGCATACGCGCCGGACGATGCGCCCATGATCATGTAGCCGATCTGGGACATCGTCGAGTAGGCGATCACGCGCTTGAGGTCGGTAACGACCAGCGCGATCGAGCCAGCGATCAGCAGCGTCGCGCAGCCGACGATCGCGCCGACCTCACCGGCTGTCGGCGCCAGCTGGAACAGCGGGTGCAGTCGCACGATCAGGTAGACGCCCGCGGTCACCATCGTCGCGGCGTGGATCAGCGAGGAGACCGGTGTCGGGCCCTCCATCGCGTCCGGGAGCCATGTGTGCAGCGGCACCTGGGCCGACTTGGCAAAGGCGCCGACCAGGAACAGCAGGCACCCCGCGACCAGATCGATCGAGTCTGTGTGGAAGACGTGCGGGGCGGCGGCGAAGGTCCCGAGGAACGTGACTGTGTGCGTGTGCCGGAAGATGAAGAAAGTGCCGAGCACCAGACCGACGTCGCCGAGCACGTTGATCACGAATGCCTTGATGCCTGCTCCGGTGGCGGTACTGCGCCGGTACCAGAAGGAGATCAGCATGTACGAGGCCGCGCCGACGTTCGCCCAGCCAATGATCAGCATCACGAAGTTGCCGGCCAGCACCAGGAGCAGCATCGAGAGCACGAAGTAGTTGAGGTACGCGAAGTACCGCGAGTAGCCCTCGTCAGACCGCATGTAGGCGGTCGAGTACAGGTGGATCAGCGTCGAGACCCCGGTGACCACCAGAATCATGAACACGGAGATCGGGTCGACCAGGATCTGGACGTTGGCGTTCACGCCGGCGCTGAAGTCGTAGTGCCAGAGGCTCGAGACGACCTCGCGGTGGGTGCCTGTGCGACCCAGCAGTGAGATCAGGGCGCCGACCGCGCACACGAACGCCAGGCCGATCGCAGCGGTTCCAATCACGCCGGCGGCCCTGCTGTACGTCCGGAAGCCGAGGCCGATCGCGATCGTGCCCAGCAGCGGGAACAGCAGGACGAGCCAGCCCCAGGTAGTCGGGCTCATCCGTTCAGCTCATGCAGTTCGTCGACATCGATAGGCAGGTTGCGGCGGCTGATGGCAACCAAGAGGCCGAGACCGACCGTCACCTCACAGGCGGCGACAACCATCACGATCAACGCGAAGATCTGGCCGGCCTCACCGCCGTGCATGCGAGCGAAGGTCACCGCCGCGAGATTGGCGGCGTTGAGCATCAGCTCGAGGCAGAGCAGGATCACGAGCGGGTTGCGCCGCACGAGTACGCCGCCTGCGCCGATGCAGAAGATCAATGCGGAAACCGCGAGGTACCAGCTGAGCGCCATCAGCTCTCCTCCCCGTCAGAGTCCTTGACGTCCTTGGCGCCCAGGATCGTCGGAGTCATCTGCTTCTCCGGCTGCGGGCCGCCGATCAGCTCGGTGGCGCCGCCGTGAGCCTGCTCGAGCTGCTCGAGCACCCTGCGCACGCCAACGCCCTCGGCGATCGTGCCGGTGTAGGTCGGGCGCGGCGCCGAGAGCACGTGCGCGAGCTCGACGTCGTCGGCATCGAGGCCGCGACGGCGGCGTGCCAGGACGACCGCCCCGATGGCCGCGACCAGCAGCAGCAGCGAGGCGACCTCAAACGGGAACAGGTAGTCGGTCAGAAACAGCTTGCCGATCTGTGCCGGAGTGCCGAAGCCAAGCTTGTACGGAGCGCCATGGCCCTTGATGCCCTGCAGGCCGGAGCCGAGCATTGCGATGAACAGTTCGACCGCGAGCGCGATCGCAAAGAGCGGCCCGAGGATGCGTAGCGAGCTGCCCGCGGCAACCTCATCGCCGCCGCCCACGTACGCGACCACGAACACATAGAGCACCATCACCGCACCGGCGTAGACGACCACCTGCGCAGCCGCGACGAACTCCGCCCGAAGCAGCAGGAACAGCGCCGCCAGCGCGACCAGATGGCAGACCAGCGCAAGCACCGCATACAGCGGGTTGCGCAGGGTCACGACGCCGATCGCTCCGATCAGGGCGCTGATAGCCGCTATGAAGAACAGGACCGCCGACATGATGCCTTGCTCCTACTCCCCTTCCGCCCTAAGCGGCGTGCGCTCCAGAGCCTCTGCGAGCAGCATCTCCTTGGTGAAGATGAGGTCGGAGCGGGTGTAGTCGGACATCTCGTAGTCGTGGCCCATCGTGATCGCATCAAACGGGCAGGCGATCTCACAGTAACCACAGAAGATGCAGCGGCTGAGGTTGATCTCGTACACCGCGGCGTAACGCTCGCCGGCGGACACGCGGTTGTCCGGCGAGTTCTCGGCAGCGACCACGCGGATGCAATCGGCGGGGCAGGCCGCCGCGCAGAGCGAGCAGCCGACGCACTTCTCGAGTCCCGAGTCCTCGAAGCGGTGCAGCTTGTGGCGGCCGCGGAAGCGCGGATAGACCGGCGTCTTCTCCTCCGGGTACTGGATCGTCACGGGGCCTTCGATGACGCGTGCGAGCGTCGTCTTCATGCCGCGCAGCGTCTCACCGAAGATCCGGTAGGTGCTGGCGGCATGGCTGCGCGACGGAGCGCGGATGACTTCGATTACGTCTGAACCGGGGTCGTAAGGCATGAGCTTCTCCTATGCCACCACGATGATCGCGGTGACGAGCAGATTGAGCGTCGCGAGCGGCAGCAACACCTTCCAGCCGAACGACATGAGCTGGTCGTAGCGCAGGCGCGGAAGCGTGGCGCGGATCCAGATGAACAGCGTTATGAAGATCATCATCTTCGCGAGTACCACGAACGGGTCGACCCAGCCGGGCGGGTGGATCCCGAACGGCAGCAGCCAGCCGCCGAGGAAGAGCGTCGCCGCCATCGCCGAGACGACGATCATGTTCACGTACTCCGCGAACAGATATGCCACAAACTGCGTGCCACCGTATTCGGTGAAGTAGCCGCCGACGAGCTCGGCGTCAGCCTCCACCAGATCGAACGGCGCGCGGTTGGTCTCCGCGAACGAGGCCACCAAGAAGATCAGGAATCCGCAGAGCTGCGGGATGAAGTACCACATCCCCTCCTGCGCCCTGACGATCCCGGTAAGCGAGAGCGTCTGCGCGGTGATCAACACGCCCACCAGCGAGAGCCCCTGGGCGACCTCATAGGAGATCAGCTGCGCGGCCGCGCGCATCGAACCAAGGAACGAGTACTTGGAGCCCGACGCCCAGCCGCCAAGGAGGATCCCGTAGAAGGAGATGCCGGCCAGCGCGAACACGTACAGGGGGCCGATGGAGACGTCGATGCCATAGAGGCCCACGTTCGTGCCAAAGATGTTCTGGACACCGCCCCACGGGATCAACGCCAACGCGCCGACGGCGGTCATGATCGAGAGCGCCGGAGCCGCGAAGAAGAGGAAGCCGACCGAGGTAGTCGGACGGAATGCCTCCTTGCGGGCGAACTTGACGATCTCGGCGAGCGGCTGCATCAACCCGTAGGGACCGACGCGATTCGGACCGTAGCGATGCTGGAAGCGGCCGAGCAGCTTGCGCTCGTACACGGTCAGCACCGGCAGCACGCCGAAGATCACGCCGAAGATGAGTAGCGCCTTGATGATCTGGATCCACCACGGCTCGAAGTAGTTGACGACCGCGAACGTGGTCACGCCTTCACAACCTCCACAAGGGGTTCAGTCAGCACATTTGCCGAGTCCTCGGCAATCCCGTCCGCCAGGAACGCGGTGCCGGCCGGAACGCCGGTGCGGATCGCGGCACGCCCGTTCAGGCGCGTGCCGTTCTGCGCCACCTGCACCGCCGAGCCCTGCTCGATCCCGAGCCGCCGGGCATCCTCAGGCGAGAGCTCGACGAGCTGCTCAGCGATCGTGAACTGCAGAGCCGGCGAGATCTCGACTTCGGGCGAGGCCCAGATCGAGCGGTAGACGCCCAGTTTGAGATGGCCGTTGCTGTCCGCCGGTGACTGGCTGTCCGATGAGGTCGCTCTCGGGGTAGTCGGGGTGGGCGGGAACGAATCCGTCTGCCCCGGTGTCGCGGACACCTGACCCGCCGGCATCGCGGCCGCCGCGTCGGTCTCAGGCCAGCGCACGCCGCGCCCGCCGATCTCCTCGAGTGTCAGCCCCGCGTAGAACGGGACCGCCTCGCGCAACCGCTTGAACGCCATGCCGGCGGTCAGCACCCCGAGTTCGAGATCCGTCGAGCGTGCGATGTCTGCCAGCACCTGCCAGCCGGCGCGCACCTGACCGGGGCGCCTGATCGCCGAGCGCATGCGCTGCACGCGCCCGTCCGGATGCACGATCGTGCCCTCCTTCTCGGCCTGCGACTCGGCGGGGAAGACGACCGTCGCGTGCTCCGCAAACCCTTTCGTCAACACTGATGCGTGGGCGACGACGATGTCCGCCTTGGACAGCGCCTGCTCCCAGGCGGCGCGCCCGGGCAGGTCGCGGACCGGATCGACCTGGAACAGGTAAAGCGCGGTGACCTCGCCCGAGGACGCGGCGGCGGCGATCTCGGCGGCGCTGCGCCCCGGTGTGACTTCGGAGTAGCCGGGACCGGCGTTCGGCAGGGCGCCTGCCTCGCGGATGCCGCGGGCGTTGGTTCCGGCCGGGATCTCCATCAGTCCGGCGCCGTCGCGACCGGCAAGGCCGAGCTTGTCGGCGATACGCAGCAGCGTGGGCAGGGCGTCGGCACCGATTGCCTCGCCCCAGAGAATCACGATGTCCTCACCGCGGTCGCGCAGCAACGCCGCCAGCGAGCGCACGTCCTCGGCGGCGCCGCCGCCATCGAGCGCCGCCTCGAGCTCGGCCAGGAACGCCGCCGCCTGCTGCGGCGCGTAGCGCATCGCGAGCGTCGCGTTCGGGTCCAGCGTGCTTGGGCGCTCGCTGGCGATCAGCAGGTTGACGCCGTTCCGACGTACGCCCTTGCGGATCCGCAGGTCCAGGATCGGCGAGTCATCCAGCGGCTCGGTGCCGAGCACGAGCACGGTGTGCGCGAACTCGATGTCGGGCACGTTCGCCTGGAGCGGAGGCGCGGCGAGCGCACGGGCGACGTTCAGGTCGACGCTGGAGAACGGGCGCGAATCGATGTCGTTGGACGAGAGCCCCTCGCGCACGATCCGACCGAGCATGAAGGCTTCCTCGTTGGTCGCCTGACCGCCAACCAGTGCCGCGGCACGACCGCGATGACCGGTGATCGCGCCGGCGGCCTGCAGCGCCTCATCCCAGGAGGCCGGCCGCAGCTCGCCCGTGGCGTCGCGGACCAGTGGGCTGGTGATGCGCTCATCGACATGGATCGCCTGGTAGGCGAAGCGGCCCTTGTCGCACAGCCAGCCGTCGTCCACGCCCGGGTTCTCGCGGGCGAGCACGCGCTGGACCATGTCGTCGCGCACGGTGAACTCGACGTTGCACTGCGATGGGCAGAGCGTGCAGATGCCGCCCGCGCCCTCGATGTCCCACGGCCGGGCGCGGAAGCGGTAGGGCTGGGAGGTGAGGGCGCCCACCGGGCAGAGCTCGATGATGTTGCCGCTGAACGGCGCCACATACGGATGGCCATCGTGGGTGCCGACAAAGGTGTGCGAGCCGCGCTCCGTGAAGATCAGCTGCCAGTCCTCGGCGATCTCCTGGCTGAAGCGCACGCAGCGATAACAGAGGATGCAGCGCTCGCGGTCGATGGCGATCAGCGGTGAGAGCGCGAGCGGCTTGACGAAGTGGCGCTTGGGCTCGATCACGCGGGTGCGGCCGAGACCCCACCCGAACGTGATGTCCTGCAGCGGGCACTCGCCGCCCTTGTCGCACACCGGGCAATCGAGCGGGTGGTTCACGAGCAAGAACTCGACGATCGAGTTCTGCGCATCCTTGACGCGCTGCACGTCGGTGTTGACGACCATGCCGTCGCGCACCGCCGTCGAGCAGGAGGTCTGGAGCTTCGGAATCCCCTCGATCTCGACCAGGCACATGCGACAGGCACCGACGGGCTCGCCGAGCTTGGGCTCGTAGCAGAAGTAGGGGATCTCGACGTCCGCCTGCTTGGCGGCGTCGACCAACATCGTGCCCTCGACGGCCTCCACTTCGCGGCCGTCGATGGTCAGCTTGATGATCTTCTGCTCAGGTCTTGGCATGGGTACTGGAAGGGTTTCCGGCAGTGGCGCGGGGGGTCAGTGCGCGCCGATCGCGACTAGGTCTTCGGTCGGCTCGAGCACCGCGGCGTTCGCGCGCTCACGTGCCGCCTCGATCTCAGCCTCGAGCTCGCCGCGGAACTTCTCGACGATCGACCCCACCGGCATCGCCATCGCGTCGCCGAGCACGCAGAGGCAATTGCCGATGATCTGGGTCTGCACTGAGGCCATGAGGTCGAGGTCCATCGGAGTCGCTTCACCGGACTCGATCCGCGCGAGCATCTTATTGGTCCAGTTGGTGCCCTCGCGGCACGGCACGCACTTGCCGCACGACTCGTGCGCGTAGAACTTCACAACCTTCTGAGCCACCTCGAGCGCCGAGTGACTGTCGTCCACCACGATGATCGCGCCCGAGCCGAGCATCGACCCCGCTTTGGCGAGCGTGTCGAAGTCGTAGGCGAGGTCGAGGTCCTGTTCGAGCAGGACCGGCGAGCTGGACCCACCTGGGAACCACATCTTCACCTTGCGGCCCTCCTTGGGGCCGCCGCACAGCCCGAAGATGATCTCACGGCTGGACACGCCGAGCTCGACCTCGTAGTTGCCTGGGCGCTGCACGTCGCCCGAGACCGAGACCAGCTTCGTACCGGTGGAGCCCTCGGTGCCGAGCTTGGCGTACTCGGCGCCGCCCATGTTGATGATCGTCGGGACGGTGGCGAGCGTCTCCACGTTGTTGACGAGCGTGGGGCCGTGGTAGAGGCCCTCGATCGCCGGGAAGGGCGGCTTCAGGCGCGGGTTCCCGCGCTTGCCCTCCAGCGAGTCGAGCAGGCCCGTCTCCTCGCCGCAGATATAGGCGCCGGCGCCGCGGTGGACGACCAGCTTGAGCGAGTGGCCGGAGCCGAGGATGTTCTCACCCAGGAAACCGGCGTCCTCCGCTTCGGCGACCGCGGCGTCGAGGATGTCCGCCTGCAGCTGGTACTCGCCGCGGATGTAGATGAAGGCCTGATGGATGCCGGTCCCGTAAGTGGTGATGATCATCCCCTCAATCAGCGAATGCGGGGACTTCTGCATCAGCTCGCGGTCCTTGAAGGTGCCCGGCTCGGACTCGTCGGCGTTGCAGGTGAGGTACTTGGCCATATCGCCCTTCGGCAGGAAGGAAGCCTTCTGGCCCATCTTGAAGCCGGCGCCGCCGCGTCCGCGGATGGCCGACTGCGAGAGCTCCTCGATGATCGCTGCCGGCGGCATCGCCAGCGCCTTGCGCAGCGCGCTGTAACCGCCGCGCCGTTCATACACCGGGATGGTGTTCAGGCCGGGTTCGTCGATGCGTTCGAACAACAGGTGCTTACTCATTGCTCTCCTCCGGTCACCGGTCCGCTGACCGGTGACGCGGCTGAAGCGTCTTCCTGTCCAACTGGAGGGATGCCATTGAAGTCGGCGACGCGGCCCTTGGCGTCGGCCACTGCGCGGTGACGCAGCTGCTTTTGCTCGAGCACGGGGCGGCCGGCCTCGATGTCCTCGACGATCGCCTCGGCGTCGTCGAGGTTGAGCGGTCCGACGTACTCGCCGTTGACCGAAGCCATCGGGCCGATGTCGCATGCACCGAGGCACTCGAAGCCGCGCACGCTGATGTCGCGACCCTCGGCGGCGCTGCACATACGCTCGTAGAACTCGTCGGCGCCGAGCAGCGAACAGGTGATGTTCGTGCAGACGAACACGTCGTTCTTGGGCTTCGGCTGCAGGTAGAACATGTCGTAGAAGCTTGCGACGGAGGTCAGGTAGGCCGGGGTCAGACGCATGACGCAGGCGACCTGCGTGATCGCCTCGGGTGAACACCAGCCATGGAGCCGCTGGGCCAGGTGCAGTGCGGGGATCGAGGCGGACTTCGAGTCCGGGTACTTTGCCATCTCGGCCTCGATCGCCTGGCGCAGCTCAGCCGGCACCGGCGTGAGTGCCGGGTCCGGGACCGTCGCGGGCGGCTTTGTGAGATCGACAGCCTCGTCCCAGCCGGGGACGCGAGAGCCATGCTCGTAACGCCTGACGGGCGGCCGGCGGTCGATCGCGCTCATCGATCCACGCCTCCGAGCACCGGGTCGACCATCGCAAGCGTCGCGATCAGGTCGGCGATGTAGGAGTCCTTGACCATCGGCGCAGTCGCCTGCAGGTTGACGAAGCTGGGATCGCGCATGTGCACGCGCGCGGGCTTGGCAGAACCGTCGGCGCGGACGAAGCAGCCGAGCTCTCCGCGCGGCGCCTCAATTGGGTAGTAGCACTCACCCTCGGGAACGCGGAAGCCCTCCGTGACCAGCTTGAAGTGGTGGATCAGCGCTTCCATGCTGGTTGCCAGTTCGTGCCGCGGCGGCAGCGCCACCTTACGGTCGTCGGCGATGTGCGGGCCCTCGGGCAGGCCGTTCAGCGCCTGCCCGATGATCTTGGTCGACTCGTACAGCTCGGCATGGCGGACACGGAAGCGGTCGTAGTTGTCGCCGACCGAGCCGACCGGGATCTTGAAGTCGAACTGCTCATAGCTCGAGTACGGCGTTGCCTTGCGCAGGTCCCACGGGTTCCCCGCGGCGCGCAGCAGCGGCCCGGTCACCCCGAGGCCGAGCAGCGTCTGCTCGTCGAGGATGCACGTGTCGCGCAGGCGCGAGAGCAGGATCTCGTTCTTCTCGAGCAGATCGGCGTACTGGTCGGCGCGCGTCGGCATTTCGTCGACGAACTTCTGGACCTTCTCCGCGAAACCTACCGGGATGTCCTCGATCACCCCGCCGACCTGGAAGTAACGCGTGTGCATGCGCTGCCCAGAGGACATCTCGAACAGGTCAAGGATCGTCTCGCGGTCACGGAAGCAGTACCAGAACATCGACATCGCGCCGAGGTCCAGCGCACTGGTGCCGAGCCACACGAGGTGGGACATGATGCGGTTGAGCTCGAGATGCAGCACGCGCAGCCACTGTGCGCGCGGCGGGACCTCGATCCCGAGCAGCGTCTCCACCGCACCGCAGTACGCCATCGAGTTGAAGTAGTAGGACAGGTAGTCCATCCGCTCGACGACGGGGATCACCTTCCAGTAGGACTTGTCCTCGGCGGTCTTCTCGATGCCGGTGTGGACATAGCCGATGATCGGCTTGATGTCGCGCACGACCTCACCCTCGAGCGTCGCGATCAATCGCAGCACCCCGTGGGTGGCCGGGTGGTGGGGGCCGATGTTCAGAGTGAGCAGCTCATGGGTCTCGCCCATGCCCGCGACTTCAGTGGACACCGTGATCGACTCTTCGCGCTTGCGGTAATCGCTGAGCGTGCTCATCGATCTGCTCCGTAACCGTCGGTCTCGTTGTGCGTGAAGAGCACCGGCTCACCGCCGACCGGGAAGTCGCGGCGCTGGGGGAAGCCCTCATAGTCCTCGGGCATCAGGATCCGTCGCAGGTCCGGGTGTCCGGTGAAGTCCACACCGAACATGTCGTAGAGCTCGCGTTCGGGGAAGTCGGCTCCCGGCCACATCGATACCACGCTCGCGATCCGTGGATCGTCAACCGAGACCCGCGCCTTCACCGAGATGCGGTCGACCTCGGTCATGTCGAGCAGCTCGTAGACGACGCCCAGGCGCGGCTCGTGCGGGTAGTAGTCGACCCCATGCACGCTGGCCAGGAAGCTGTAGCCTCGCGCGCGCAGCTGTTCGAGCACCTCAACGTTCTTGGCGGGATCGATCTGGATCTCGGCGCGACCGTTCGCGTGGCTCGTGGAGAGGACGCAATCAGGATCAGCCTCACGCAGCTCCTGCGCGATCGCCTCGAGGCCGCTCTGGTCAGGCACCGGCACGGCCTCCCGGCACCTGGCTCACAGTCAGCGAACCATTGGCAGCATCGGGGAGAACCTCTTCTGTGCCGACGGCGCCGTAGCGTTCGCGCCAACCCTCGCGGTCGTTGCCCTGAATTCGGTCGCGCAGCTTGAGAATGCCGTGCGCAAGCGCTTCCGGACGCGGCGGACAACCGGGGACATGCACGTCGATCGGCATGAACTTGTCGCTCGGTACCAGCGCATAGTTGTTGAAGACGCCCATGCTGGAGCAGCAGGCCCCCATGCTGATCGCGAACTTGGGCTCGAGCATCTGGTCGTAGATGCGGCGTATGACTGGAGCCATCTTCATCGAGACGCGGCCGGAGAGGATGATCAGGTCGGCCTGGCGGGGCGACGCACGGAATGCCTCGAAGCCGAAGCGAGCGATGTCCAGGCGCGCGGCAACGATCGACATCATCTCGATCGCGCAGCAGGCGAGCCCGAACGTCAGCGGGTAGATCGAATTGCCCTGCGCCCACCCGACAGCCCGATCGAGCGTGGTGGTCATCACCGCCTGCTCTACGTAGGCGTCCAGGTCCTCACCGTCGAGCGAGCCGCGGAGCATGTCGCGCGCCATCAGCTGGCGTGAGCGGAAGTCGTGGGCTGGCTCTCGCGTTATTTCCATTCGAGGGCTCCTCTGCGCCAGACGTAGACAAAGGCCAGCATCAACAGGACCACAAAGGTAATCGTCTCGCCAAGTGCGAAGCTGCCGAACGAACGCAGCTCGATCGCGATCGGATAGATGAAGATCACCTCGATGTCGAAGAGGATGAACAGCATCGCGATCAGGTAGAAGCTGATCCCGAAGCGGAATCCGCGTTGGATCTCCGACGGCAGACCGCATTCATACGGAGTCGAGCGGTTGAGGTTCGGACGGGTCTTGACACCCGTCAGCAGGTTCAGGCAGGAGAACAATCCACCGACGGCTCCGCCGAGCACGAGGAACACGATCGCTGGCAGGTAATCCCTAAGCACAGTCTTAGTTCTATCACCGAGAGTCACACGACGACCCTCATGTCAAGCGTGTTCAGATAGTGATTTTTGCCTCAAACATTGGGCTTTGAACACACCCGCCCGCGACTAGCGTCTATGTTCCGGTCGCCGTGAAGGACGTTCACATCGTCGTCGGGATCCTGGCGCTGGCCCTGAACCTGCTCGCTTTTCTGCTGGGCAGCGCCGCCTGGCTGCGTCGTCGGCCGAGTGTCTCGTTCTGGCGGACCCTCCGCGCCGGCCAGGCCGCGGTCGCGCTGGAGGCAGCGCTCGGCGGGATCCTGCTGCTGATGGGCGAGAAGGCCTCGGACCTTCACTACCTGTACGGGGCGCTGCCGCTGATCGTGGCGCTGCTGGCCGAGCAGCTGAAGCTGTCGGCGGCAACGATGGTGCTGGACTCGCGCGGGCTCGAGAACGCGCAGGCTGTGGCCGCACTGCCCAAACAGGAGCAGCGGGAGATAGTGGTGGCGATCCTGCGGCGCGAGATCGGCTCGATGACGCTCGCAGCGCTCGTTGTGACCGCGCTGCTCGCGCGCGCCGCAACGGTCGTCCATTAGCCGCGTCGAACGGCTGCAAGCGGCCGGGCGCGAGCTCGGCCCCGGCGCCGATCGTCCAGGTTGCCGCCTTTTGGGGGACGATCGCAAACCACAGCGAGAAGGGGAGCGAGCGTCTCTAAGACCGGCGCCGGGGATTTGCTCCCCCCTGTATTCGGCATGACGGCGGTGGCACCTTCACGGGACGGGCGTGGCCACTTCATGGCGCAGGGTTCCGTATGATCCGCCCCGCATGGGCCGTACCGCTCGTTATGCCGCAACGCTTGTCGCCGCTGCCGCGGTGACCTTCGTCGTGGCCGCCTGCGGCACGCAACACGTGGGAGTCCCGAAGAACGACGCCAACTACACCGCCGACACTGCGGCGGCCCAGCTCTTCAACCAGCGTTGCGGCGGCTGCCACACGCTCTCGTATGCCGGCACGCATGGCTCAGGCCAGAACCCGCGCACGTACGAGGCGATCAACGGCCCGAACTTCAACGTGCGCTGCGAGAAGCCCGCGATCCGCGTCCTCTACGCGATCGTCAACGGCGGCTTCTCCGGCGCCTACATGCCGCAGAACATCGTCGTCGGGGAGCAAGCACGAGAGGTCGCGAACTTCGTCGCGCGCTACTCCGGCCGTCAGGCGCCGACCCAGCCGGGCGTGACGCCTTGCGTGGACAAGTCGACGAACCCGCTGCCGTTGACGGGTCCTTTAGACCTCTCAGGCAGTTCGTCCGGTAGCTAGCCCGTCCACGCGGATGGGGTTCATTAGTGTGCGAGAGGACGCATGCTCGACATCAGGCTGATCAGAAGCGACCCTGAGGCTGTCCGCGCGGCGCTCGCGAGGCGCGGCGACGTGGCCGACGACGCGGTCGACCAGGTGCTCGAGCTGGACGAACGCTGGCGCGAGCTGACGACCCGGCTCGAGGAGCTGCGCGCCGAGCAGAACCGCTTTAACAAGGGCCGGAGCGGCGCACCGACCGAGGAGGAGCGCGAGCAAATGGCCGCGCTGGCCGCACGGGGCCGCGAGCTGACCGACGACGACACGAGCGTCCGACGCGAGCTCGACGAGCTGCTGCTGGGACTCCCCAACGTTCCTTCGGAGGACGCGCCTGCGGCTGACACGGTGCTGCGTGAGGTCGGCGAGGCGGGACGCACCGGACGCGATCACCTGGAGCTGGCCGGTTCGATGATCGACATGGAGCACGGCGCCGCGCTCTCCGGATCACGCTTTGCGTACCTGCGCGGCGGCATGGTTCTGCTCGAGTTCGCGTTGGTCCAATACGCGCTCTCGAAACTTGTCGGGCTGGGCTTCGAGCCGGTGATCCCTCCGGTTCTCGTCCGCGAGCGTGCCCTGATCG
Organism: uncultured Actinomycetota bacterium; assembly: GCA_963714335.1. Classification (GTDB taxonomy): domain Bacteria; phylum Actinomycetota; class Thermoleophilia; order Solirubrobacterales; family Solirubrobacteraceae; genus Palsa-465. Next base: position 1,230,881 of record CAVQNW010000002.1, on the reverse strand, counting down.
GCACGGGCATGCTGCCCGACACCGAGCAGCAGATCTACCAGCTTCCCGACGATGATCTCTATCTGGCCGGCACCTCAGAGGTTGCGCTGGCATCGTTGCACCGCGACGAGATCCTCGACGCCGACGAGCTGCCGCTCCGCTACGCCGGCTTCTCGGCCTGCTTCCGCCGCGAGGCCGGTGCCGCCGGCAAGGACACGCGCGGCATCTTCCGCGTGCACCAGTTCGACAAGCTGGAGATGTTCACGTTCGTCGAGCCCGACAGGTCGGACGAGGAGCACGAGCGCATCCTCGCGATCGAGGAGTCGATCCTGACCGAGCTCGGCATCCCCTATCGCGTCGTCGCGATTGCCGTTGACGACCTCGGCGCCTCGGCCGCAAAGAAGTACGACTGCGAGGCCTGGATGCCGGGCCAGGGCCAGTTCCGCGAGGTCACTTCGTGCTCGAACACGACCGACTACCAGGCTCGGCGCCTGGAGATCCGCTACCGCCCGGCAGACGGCCGGCCCGCCACCCTGCACACTCTGAACGGCACCGCCGTCACATGGCGCCACATGATCGCGTTGTTGGAGAACGGGCAACAGGAGGACGGCACGGTCGTCCTACCTGAAGTGCTGACGCGCTTCGGCGCCCCGGCCACGCTGCGCGCGGCCTAGGTCCGGCGGCCGGCGTAAACGCGGGAAGTTCAGACCAGCGCGCCCTCAGCCTCCTCGTCGCCCAGGCGCAGCCCGAGACCCTCGGGTGCGTGCAGCGCGAGCATCTGCGCCTCGACGTCGGGCACGCGGCGCTTGTCGCGCAGCGACACGCCGATCATCGTCAGGAAGGCGATGGGAACCGAGACGATTGCCGGCTGCTGCAGCAGCGCCAGCGCGCCGTCTGTCGGCTCTCCAAGCGCCAGCCCGGCGAAGATCATCGAGGTGCCGACCAGCGTGCCCGCGCACATGCCGACTGCCGCACCCCGGGCGGTGAGCCGCGACCACCAGATGCCGAGCAGGAACATCGGGCAGAAGGAGCTCGCGGCCAGGGCAAAAGCCCAGCCGACGAGGATCGCGATGTCCACGCCCTGAGCGACCAGCGCGACCAGTGTCGGGATCACGATCGCGCCAACGGCCGCCAGACGGAAGTGGAGCCGGCGGATCGCGGCCCGCGAGGGGACGCTGTGGCTCAGGCGCGGCAACACGTCGTGGCTGAACGTGCCGGCGAGCGAGACGAGCAGGCCACTTGAGGTCGAGAGGAAGGCTGCGAAGGCGCCCGCGCACAGGACCGCGGTCAGGATCGTGCCGCCCGCGCCGGGCCAGGCCAATCGCGGCAGCGAGAGCACGACGTCATCGGTCTGGCCGGTCATGTAGAGCTGCGGCGTCAACGCCCGGCCGAGGGCTCCATACACCGCCGGAAACAGGTAGAAGATCGACAGCAGTCCGAGCACCCGCACTGTCGTGCGGCGAGCCGCGTGACCGTCGGGATTTGTGTAGAAGCGGACGAGCACGTGCGGGAGCCCCATGGTGCCCAGGAAAGTCGCGATCAACAGCGAGTAGACGAGCAGCGGGGCGCCGCGGCCGGTGCCGCCCACCGGGCGCGACCACACGTTGCCGCGCAGCGCAGGCGTATCGGAGGTGACTGGCACGATCCCATGGGGCGGGATACCTATATCCGTGTCCGCCGGAAGCGTCACCCATCGTTCGGCCTTCACGTCCACACGGTGACCGTGGAGGATGAAGCTGCCGGCCTCCGGGAATTGCACGCGCTCGCGCTCACTAAGCCTCACCGTGAACCCGGCGCTCCCAGCGCGCGGTAGGGAACGCCCGAAGAGCGCAGCCCGCTCAGGCAGACCACCAAAGTGGATCAGCAGCACGATCGCCGGAACCGCGATCGCAAAGACCTTGATCCAGAACTGGAAGGCCTGCACGTAGGTGATTCCGCGCATGCCGCCGAGCGCTACGTTCACGGCGACGATCGCGGCGACCACCACAACCCCCACCCAGTACGGCGAGCCGACCACAACATTCAGGGCAAGACCGGCCCCCTTGAGCTGCGGGACCAGGTAGAACCCGGCGATCACCAGCACGATCGCAGCCGCGACCAATCGCAGCGCCGGGCTGTGCAGTCGTGCCTCGGCAAAGTCGGGGATCGTGTACGAGCCGTAGCGACGCAGCGGCGCCGCCACGAACAGCAGCAGCGCCAGGTAGCCAGCGGTGAAGCCCAGCGACTGCCACAGCGCGCTCGCGCCGATCTGCATCTCAAGGCCGGCGATCCCCAGAAAACTCGCGGCCGACAGATACTCGCCGGAGATCGCCGCGGCGTTCCACCAGGGGGTCACCATGCGGCTGGCCACGAGCAGGTCCGACGTCGTGCGGGCGAAGCGCAGGCCCCACGTTCCAAGTCCCAGGGTGCCGAACGTCACAGCACCCACGGCGAACAGTGCGACGATCAACGCTCGACCAGTTCGCGGAAGGCGTCGTCGACGGCGTCGGCGCGCCGCGCATAGATCCAACCGATCACGCAGAACACGGGCAGCATCGGCACGACCACGATCCACAAAGCCAGGGGCACGCCCAGCAGGCGCAGGCGATCGAAGGCCGGCACCAGGTAGAGCGCGATCGGCAGCACACCGAAGATGGCGCCGAATGCGACCAGCGCCAGCAGCGAGAGCGTCAACTGCGCGTGCTGCAAGCCGTGCAGGTAGACGTGACCGTGGGCTGTCGCCTCGGCGAGCTCCTCACGCGGTGAGCGCAGGCCACGGCGCGGTAGGCGCAGGCGACCGGTGGGATTCGCCGCGCTGGGTGGGACAAATCGCGAGCGGCGGCTGGGCGGGCTCGGGCTCACATCCGCAACCTCCGGCGCAGATCCGCCACCTGGCGGCGCGCCACCGGCACCTCACTGCCGTCGGCCATCACGATCGTCACCGCGCCTCCAAGTTGCGGGCGAATCTCGACGGCCCGGCGCAGGTTGGCGACGTAGCTGCGGTGTACGCGCACGAAGCCGTGTTGGCCCCAGCGTTGCTCGATGTCGGACAGAGCTGTGCGCACCAGGAAACGGCCACTGTCTGCATGGATGCGCACGTAGTCGCCCTCCGCCTGGACGTAGAGCACGGTCGAGCGGTCAAGCAACCTGGTGGCGCCGCCGCGCTGGTGCTCGACAGGAATGATCTCACCGTCCCTGACGCGGCGGTCGGGCTCATCGCTCCTGACGCGCTCGAGCGCCTGCTCGACGCGCGCTCGAGAGACGGGCTTCATCAGGTAGTCGAGCGGTTGCAGGCCGTGCTCGAAAACCGAGACCGCGCCATCCTCGAAGGCCGACACGAACACCAGCGCGGGCGGGTCGGCGAATCGCTGCAACGCCTTTCCGAGCTCGAGCCCGTCGATGCCGGGCATGCGCACGTCCATGAACACCACGTCGAACCTGTGCTCACCGAGCACCCGCAGCGCCTCAGCGGCGCCGCCTGCCAAGACAACGTCCTCGACGTTCGGCGAGGTCTCGAGCAGCCGCCCCAGATCCTCGAGCGCCGGGGCCTCGTCATCGACCACGAGCACGCGTGTCATGCCGCCCGCACCCCGGCCCTGAACTTCGGCAGCGTCATCGTGACGGTGGTCCCGTGCTCAGGCTCGCTCGCGATCTCGAGCCCATAGCCGGGACCGAAGGTGGACTGCAGCCGCGCCTGCACGTTGGCGATTCCGACGCCACCGCCCTGCCCCGCCAGCACCGTCGCGGCCCGTTCGGGATCCATGCCGACGCCGTTGTCGGAGACCCGCAGCTCGACGTCGGCGTCGATGTGGCGGCCGACGATCTCAATTCGACCGAAGCCACGCTTCTCCACCCCGTGGCGGACCGCGTTCTCGACGAGCGGCTGCAGCGAGAGCACCGGCACCACCGCCGGGAGCACCTCGGGTTCGACCTGCAGGCGCACCTGCAGGCGGTCGCCGAAGCGCGCGCGCTCGAGCCGCAGGTACTTCTCCACGTAATTCAGCTCGTCGGCGAGCGTGACGTACGGGCGCTGACCGCGGAAGGCGTAGCGCGTGAACTCGGCGAATTCGGTCAGCAGCTCGCGCGCCTCCTCGGGATTCGAATGGATGTAGCTTGCGATTGCCGCCAGCGCGTTGTAGATGAAGTGTGGGGAGATCTGCGCGCGTAGAGCTCGGAGCTCGGCGCGAGCCAAGCGCTCAGCCTGCTCGTCCATCGCCTTCAGCTCTAGCTGCGCGCTGACGAGGCTGGCCGCCTCGGCGACCGTACGCGTGTCGTTCGGGGTCACGCGATGCCCCCGCGTGTAGAGCGCGACGAACGAGCCCGTGAGCTCGCCGGCGACGAGCAGGGGCGCGGCGATGGCAGGGCCCAACGGGCAGTCCGGTTGCTCGCAGGTGATCTGCGACTCGACGTGCAGCCGGTCCTCGCGGGCGGGAGCAGTGATCCTGATCAGCTGGTCCCCCGCGTGATGGTGATCATGGCCGATGCCCTCGAAGGCGAGCACCTGCGCGCGGTCGCCGAGGGCCACCGCGGAGGCCTGTGTGAGCGTCCGCAGATGCGGCATCACCTTCTTGGCGGACTCCTCAGAGAGGCCGCGGCGAAGGTCGGGAAGCATCCCGTTGGCGGCGTGCAACGCCGTCTGCATGGCGCGGACCTCGCTCGAGATCACCCGCGGTGGCCGCAGGAGTCGAATCGCGGCGACCGCGGAGGCCGCAATCGCCCAACCCACGACAACACCAATGAAGAACCCCACTCTCGGTTGAACAGGATATCCCTGCAAGCGGGGGCCTGCCTCAATTGCCACGAGCACACACAACAGCGCGCCATGAGCGCGCGCCGTTCGTCGCGCTCGTTACGCCGTTCGGCGCAGCGCTTCAGCCGTCCGGAGATTGGTGCAGGAACGCGCCGCCTTGAGGCGTAATGTGACAATCGTCACATATTTCTCTTAGGAGAGGAGAGAAGTTGGCCACAATCGAAGAGGGACTTGCATCGGGCAGGCAGGCCGGTGCATCCGCAATGACCGGCGGTGCCGGATGGCTTCCGGCGAATCCTGCACCACTGGGCCTGTCGGGCTTCGGCCTGACGACCCTGGTACTTAGCTTCGTCAATTCGAACATCGTTGGTGGCGGTCCGGGTTCCTTCCCGATCGTGCTCGGCATGGCGCTTGCCTTCGGCGGGCTCTGCCAGTTGCTTGCAGGGATGTGGGAGTTCCGGACCGGTAACACGTTCGGAGCCGTGGCGTTCTCGTCATACGGCGCGTTCTGGCTCTCGTTCTTCTTCCTCGTGAGCTTTAACGTCGCCCAGCTCCCGAAGACGGAGATTGACGCTGCCCTCGGGCTCTACCTGTGGATGTGGGGAATCTTCACGGGCATGCTGTTCCTGTGCACGTTCGCCTCACCGCGGGCATTGTCGCTGCTGTTCCTGCTGCTGACGGTGACGTTCATCCTGCTCGGAATCGGAAACTCCGGTGCCAGCTCGAGCGTGATCCATGCTGGCGGTTACGCGGGTATCGCAACGGGCGCTGTCGCCCTGTACATCGCCTGCGCTGACATCATGCAGGCCGTCTACAAGCGCTCCGTCCTCCCGGTCGGCTAGCGCTCGCCGTAAAAAAACTCCAAACCGTGGACTGCGCCCGACCTGATAGGTCGGGCGCTTCCCGCGTTTGACAGCGAGGGAGACCGAGAATGGCTACTGGTAATACGACTCGTGATGAGCATGAGCTTGAGCGGGAGCTCGCGGTGATGCTTGAGATCGAGCGTTTTGATCCGCCTGCGGAGTTCGCGAAGAACGCGAATTTGCGGGATCCGGCGATCTATGCGCAGGCGGACGCGGATTGGCAGGGGTGGTGGGTCAGCCAGGCGGAGCGTTTGCACTGGTTCAAGAGGTGGGATCGGGTGCTGGATGATTCGAACCCGCCGTTTTATAAGTGGTTTGTCGGCGGCAAGCTGAACGTTTCCTATAACTGTTTGGACCGTCATGTTGAGGCGGGTCGCGGCGAGCGGGTTGCGTTTCATTGGCATGGTGAGGAGGGTCAGGAGGAGGACCTCACCTACAGCGATCTTTTGGCGCGCACACAGAAGTTCGCGAACGCGTTGAAGGATCTCGGCATCGGGAAGGGTGATGTCGTCGGGATTTACATGGGCATGATCCCTGAGGTTGTCGTCGCGATGCTCGCGTGCGCGCGTATCGGTGCGGTGCACAATGTGGTGTTCGGTGGTTTCTCGGCGGAGTCGGTGCGTGAGCGGATGGAGTTCTCGGAGGCGAAGGCGCTGATCACTGTTGATGGTGCGGCGCGGAAGGGCAAGATCGCGCCGATCAAGCAGCAGGTTGACGCGGTGATGGGCTCTTTGGAGCATCTGGCGCACATCATCGTGGTGGCGTCGAAGGGCACCGACTGTGAGATGAAGGCGGGCCGCGACGTTTGGTATCACGAGATCGTCGAGCAGGCCGCTGATGTGTGCCCGGCCGAGCCGATGGATGCCGAGGACCCGTTGTTCATTCTCTACACGTCGGGGTCGACCGCGAAGCCGAAGGGCATCCTGCACACCACGGGCGGTTATTTGACCGGTGCCGCGAGCACGCATCAGAACGTTTTTGACATCCATGCCGACACCGACACCTATTGGTGCTGCGCGGATGTTGGCTGGATCACCGGTCACACCTACATCGTTTACGGGCCGTTGGCGAACTGCACGACCGGGATCATGAATGAGGGTGCGCCGGACTACCCGCACCGCGGGATCTGGTGGGAGCTGGTCGAGCGTTATAAGGCGACGATCTTCTACACCGCCCCGACCGCGATCAGGGCGTGCATCAAGTGGGGGCCCGAGCACCCCGACAAGTTCGACCTGACCTCGCTCAGGTTGCTTGGAACGGTTGGTGAGCCGATCAACCCGAAGGCGTGGCTGTGGTATTACAAGGTGATCGGCGGGGAGCGCTGCCCGATCGTCGACACCTGGTGGCAGACCGAGACCGGGTCGATCATGATCTCCCCGTTGCCTGGCATCACCTCAACCAAGCCGGGGTCCGCGACACTGCCTTTGCCCGGGATCCTCGCCGAGGTCGTTGACGAGCATGAGGGCAAACCCATCGGGCAGGGTCAGGGACTGTTGGTCCTCAAGCGGCCGTGGCCATCGATGCTGCGCACCATCTACAAGGAGGATGACCGCTTCGTCGAAACCTATTTCGCGAAGTTCGGCAAGGAAACCTACTTCGTCGGTGACGCCGCCCGCAAGGACAAGGACGGGTACTTCTGGGTGATCGGCCGCGTCGATGACGTCGTCAACGTCTCCGGCCACCGGCTATCCACCGCCGAGGTCGAATCCGCGATCGTCGCCTGCGACTCCGTCGCCGAAGCCGCCGTCATCGGCCAAACCGACGAGCTCACCGGCCAGGCGATCACCGCGTTCGTAACCCTGCAGGGCACGATCGACGGCACACCCGAGATCGAGGATGAGATCCGCGCCGGCGTGGCCGAACGCATCGGCAAATTCGCCCGCCCCAAACGCATCATCTTCGCCGACGACCTCCCCAAAACGCGGTCAGGCAAAATCATGCGCCGCCTCCTAAGAGACATCGCCGAAGGCCGCGCACTCGGAGACGTCACCACACTACGCGACCCCACCGTCATGGCCGCACTCGAACAAAAAATCCAGGCCGAACAAGCGGCTGGCGACGAGTAGCAGGGGCTCGGCTAGAGGGTGTGGCCCGCTGGCCACACCCTCCGCGGGGCCGGTCAGCAAGACCGGCCCCGTCAGCGCAGGCCTATTTACGCCGTTTGCGCTTACTGCGCCCCGCCCGAGGATTCGGCGGGGCTTCGTTTTGCTGAACCGCGGCGAGCGCTTCCTGGTCTGATACGCGCCGGCGGCGTTCGCGCTGTGAGCGCGTGCCACGTTGGTCGGGTGGTCGCTGCATCGGGGTCCAGGGGACGGCTGTCCCCGACTGCCACGCCGGCAGGTCGCCGCTCGGCCAACGGCCGGCCAGCAGCACGGCGGTCCCGACAAGCCAGAAGCCCTGAACGACCGGGGTGAGCACGGGGATACCGATGATGAAGAGCGCACCCGAGATCACACCCGCGTAGCCGAGCCAGCGGTTGAACAGGCCGACGCGCATGACGCTGAGTGCGACGAGGACCACGCCGACGGCGAGCAGCAGGTTCCCGAGCTCCAGCACGAGCTGAGGGATGAACCAGACGGCCGAGTTGAAGAGGTGCCGGGCCTCGGGGTAGCTCTGGTTGCCGGTGGTGACGAACTGATGCGCCTTCTCGGTGAACAGCACCGTGTAGACGACGGCCATCACCGCCGCGAGCACGGCACCGCCGACGGCGACCCAGCGGGTTGCGGATTTGAACCCCGGCTGGCGAGCCTGCGCAATGCGGTGCAGCCAGGAGAGCAGCGCTGCCAGTGCGAGCAATCCGCCCATGTCGAGGATCGCGCCGATGATGTCGACCGTCGCGCGCTGGTTCTCGGTTATCAGCGTGATTGTCGCCTCGCTAACCGGCGGCTGCGCGCCGGACAGCTGGATCAGCTGTGAGACGACGAGCAGGATCGCGGCTGCAAAAGCCACGATCGCCCAACGGAAGCGGACGCTCGATTCGTACTGGACCTGATCGGCAGCGACGGTGGTCATTACGGCGCGATCTTAGAGTGCCGAACGAAATGACGGGATGCCGGGGCGATCGAGCGGTCGCGGAGTACGATTGGGGAATGGAAGGAAGCGGCTTCGGCGATCTCTTCGGAGATCCAAATGAAATCCAGCGGCGCCTCGGTGAGTTCGCCGAGCAGATGCAGGGAGCCCAGCGCATTGCGTGGGCAGACAACGCGATCAAGCTCGCGGTGGACCTGACGGTCGCCGCGATGAACCGCGTGAACATCCAGGGGACGACCGAGCAGCAGGCCGAGCAGTTGCGCTCGGTGATGGCGGTTGTCTTCCCGGAAGCTGTGACGCTCGTGCGCGAGGCGCGCGAGGGTCTCTCCTAAGTCCGCTTGAGTCGAGCAAAGTTGGGTTGGAGCCGAACGCCTGGGCGCCCGGCTCTCATTGGGTTGCCTTGGCGGACCGCCTCTCGGACCGCCTCTAGTAGGAGCTGAAGGTAAGCGTCTGGCTCGTGCTTCCGGCGATCTCGCTATCACCCAGGTAGACCGCGCTGAGCTTGTGCGTGGAGAGCCCGATGGACCAGAGTGACGGCAGCACCGGGAATGCCGTCGAGCCGTGCAACAGCGGCAGGATCGCGATCAGGTGACCGTCCTCGAGTAGCTCGACGATGCCGGTCGGCGTGACGCCGGCAGCGCTCACCGTGATCTCCGCCAGCGGCGGCAGGAGGATCGGCCCGAGCTTGAGCTGGGGACCGAGTGTGAGCGTTGTCGTGGACGACGCCTGAACGACGGTCAGCTTTCCTGACGTGTAGCTGATCGTGTAGTTGGGATCCGCCGCGCCCGAGCACGTCGTCGGGTAGGAGCCCAGGTCATCGAGTGCCTTGTAGGTGGTGGTGCAGGTCGGAGCCGTCGTCAGCGACGCCGCTGTGTCGGTACCGACCAGCCCTGAGTAGGACGGCGTCAGTGCGGGGACCGCGCTGCCATAGGGCACGTTCGAGCTCGGAGCCGTGATCGTCAGCCGCGCAGGCGTGACCGCGACGCTGCCGTCCACGTAGGTGATCGAATAATTCGGATCAACTCCGCCCGAGCACTGGCTGCCGTTTGAGTAGCTTCCGACTGGCGAGTTCGACGCGAGGGTGATCGAGCACGTCGGGGCCGTATTGAGCGCAACATCACCGTTGGCGAAGTTGCTGTACGAGGCGGTAATCGTGCTCCGCCCGCTGCCGCCGTAAACCATCGAGCCGCCGGAGGCGGTGACCGTCAGCGGCGCCGGACCGACGGTCAGCGACCCGTCCACGTATGTGATGGCGTAGTCGGGATCGGATGCACCGGAGCAGCTGGTGTCGTAGCTGCCGACCGACGACGAGGACGTCGCCTGGGTGGCGCAGGTCGGCGCCGTCGTCGGCGCCGTGTCGCCATTGGCCAGGCCCTGGTAACCCGGTGTGATCTGCGGGACCGAACCCCCGTAGGTCATGCTCGGGCTGGAGGCCGTGATCGTCAGCGCCGCCGGGGCGATGTTCACGGTCTGCTGCGCCTGGGCGACCGCGGTGTAGCCGGTGCCCGCGTCCTGGTTGGCGTCGATCACGCAACTGCCGACGCCGGTGTAGCTCACCGTCGTGCCGCTGATGCTGCAGACGCCCGCCGTGCTGGATGAGTCGACGCTGAACGTCACCGGGCTCGAGGGACCGCCACCCGTTGCGCTGAGCGTGGCCTGGCCACCATAGGTGCCCTGGCCGCCGTTCGGGGCGCCGAACTGGATCCCTGTGCTCTGCGTCAGCAGCTTGTCGACCAGGATGTTGCGGTAGGCCGTCGGATCGCCGGAGCCGATGGTGTAGGGATCTGCGCTGTCGGTACCGAGAATCGTCCCGGCGCTGGCGATCGTCTTCGGAATCCGGTAGCCCGCGAAGATCATCGTCAGGCCGCCATCAGAATCCTGGACCACGCTCGGGCCGTATGCGCGACCGCTGTAGTAGGCGCTGATCCCCAGCGGTGAGTCGGTCCCCTGGGAGAGGTCACTGTCCTGCTTGGCGCTTGCCGAGAACGTGTAGTCCGTGCTGACGACGGAGGTCGGGACGGTCCAGTGCTCGCCGTCGGTGGAACTGGAGTACCAGACCTGGTTGAAGGCGTCACTGTCACCGTCGGCCGCCCACGAGCCCGACAGGAACAGGCCGATGCTGCCGTCGGGGTTGGTGATGATCGTGCCGCCGGAGCCGGCCCACCGCTCCTCGGTGGCAAGCGCAGCGCCCGCCGCGGCGTATGCGTTCAGATTCGACGGGCTCGTCTGCTGCGAGGAATTGGTGAGGTCGTCGTAGCTGCTGGTGCCGTCAGTCCCATCGGTGCTGTTGCTGCCCGATGCGTTGTCACAGTCGGACGGGCCGCCGCCGCTGATGATCCCGCAGTTGGCCAGTCCCGCATCGGAGAAATTGATGCCGTCCGTGGTCCACGCAACGCGGACCACCGCCAGGTCCTCGTTGTTCTTCATCAGCTTGGCGACGTTCTTTGCGCTCGGTGCGCCGTAGCTGTAGGTCCCGTTCGTGTCGGCGGTGATCGAGCCGGCACCCTCCCCGGTCTGCGCCAGGATCTGGTAGGACACGACAGCTGCGCCAGGAGCGCCGACCAGGCTGGTCTTGTTGTAGTCGTCGCTCAGCTCAGGGGTGGCGTTAGTGGTGTTGCCGGCGGCGTTCTGGATGCTGGTCGGATTGCTCAGCGTCCAGGTGCTGCCGCTGACCGTCGCCTTGGTGTAGGTCACGGCGACGATCGAAACCTCGCTGCCGCCGCCGACACCAATGTCGCCCATGTCGATGGTCACCGGGTTACTGGCACTGACGCTGCTCGCGGCGGGCATGTCATCGGCGATGTACTGACCGGCCGTGAAGGTCACGCCTGAGCTGAACGTGGCCGAGCTGGCGTTGGTCGTGGTGCCGGCGATGTAGTAGTTCAGCTCCTTCTCCGTGTACATCACGAACTTGGCGCTCGCCGGAACCTGGCTCGAGTCGCTGACCGGGTAGGTCGGCAGCTCGCCGACGATGCCGTCAGGCGAGACAAGACCCGTTGTCATCGCCGTTGCCGTAGCGGGGATGACCGGGTCGGAGGTGATCGGATCACCGATCGCGGGAGTGAAGGTGATGCCGCCCGGCCCGGTGGTGCAGTCCTCGACCTGGCCTGTCGGGTTGGCGTCGGACTGGGGGCAGTAGACCGCGGTGCCGTCGATGTAGGCGCGGTTCGGAGCATTGGCGTTGAAGGTCGTGCCGGTGATCGCGTCGGTGAAGCCCTCGACCGAGGAGCCGGTACCAGTGGTCGTCGGGGTCGGGACCACCCAGAGGCTCACTCCACCACTGCCGTCGGTCTTGTTCGGGCCCGGACCGACGGCGACCGTCGTGCCGGTGCTCTTCTTGGACGAGTTGCCACCGACGTAACCGATGACCTGCTCGATCAGGTCGCCATCGTTGATCGTCTCGCCACTCGGCGCGGTGCACCCGGTCAGCGAGCCCGGGGTCCCAAGTGTCACTCCGGCGCACTTGATTACGTCGGCAGCGTCGATCGGATCGGTGCCCTGCTGTGCGAGCGTGAGGTCGACGAAGCCCCCGGCCACCAGCTGCTCGGTCGAACCGGCGCTGCCCGTGGTCGTGAGGTCGATCGTCGCGCCGTTACCGCTTGCCGGGATGGGAACACCACCGGCGTCGGTGTCGAAGCCGTCCGGGTCGATGCCAACCTGCTCCTTGGCCGGGACGCTGGAGAGGGGGTTGTCGGAATTGGTGTTGAGCGTATGAACGAGCAGACCAACGCCCTGCTGGTCGCCCGCAGCACGCTGCAGCGTGTAGAGGTAGCTGTTACCCGCCACACTCAGGGAGAAAGGGTGGCCGTTGCCGTCGTCGTTGATGTCACCTGTCGGGCAGTAGCCGGCATTCTGCTCCAGCGCCTCGCCCTCATAGGTCCAGGTCTGGCCATCGTCCGTTGAGTTGGCTACGACCACAGCCTCGTCTGCGTCCTTGGGACGGTAGTCAAAGTAGCCGGTGAGCGACCCGTCGCTGTTGCGAACGATGTGGGGGAAGTAGGCGGGCGCAAGCGGCAGCGTCGTGCCGTCGGGCTGGCGCGACGGCGACTGCGACGACTCGGCGGTGTTGTTGCCCGTGCCGCAGTAGCCGGCCAGCGGACCGGGAGTTCCGACGACGCCGCTCGGATACGGGCTGACGCCGGCGGTGCCGCTGCCCGCGTCAGGCATAACCGACAGGTTGCCGACGCTGGTGCTGGTCCCACTGATAGTGGAGCCGCCTGGCACGTACTTGGGCAACACGGTGCCGGGGGCACCGGTCGAGCTGGACGGGCTGCCATTTGCACTCCAGTAGAGCGGGTCTCCCTGGTCCCCCTGCCACTCGTTCCACGGCGCAGCGGACGTGCCGTTCGTGATCGTCGCGAGCTGTGGAGTCTGCGGCACATAGGTCGTCGCGCTGGCGTGTGCGGCTGCCGCCTGCAGCAACATCGCGCTCATCGTGGCGGTGAGAGCGATCGCTGTCGTCGTCGCCTTGACGACGTTCGCGGGTTTGCTCCGGCGGTTCGGTGCCGAGGCTCCGGCATTGCGCGACGATTTCATCCTTGTGGTCCCCCCAGGGTCCAGTGGCTATCAGAGCAGGCGTGACCGGACGCGGCCACGAGACTGCGATCCTCCAGCAGCAGGTGCGCTGATTGGTTACCAATCTGTTATCAACATCACCAGTCTGCGAATTTCGGGTTTGACGGTTTGCCGATCTTGGGTGAAGTGACAGGCTGGAGGTAGGCTGGGTTTTATGGACCAGACGCGGCTCGAACGTACGCCACTCGACCGCATGCTGCGGCTGCGGCCGTTCCGCGTGGAGGATGAGCCGGCCGCGCGGGCGGCACACGAGGCCATGCGGGCCGACGCGTTCCCGTTCCTGCTCGACTACCTCCCGAGCGAGCCATGGAGCGCGTACCTGCAGCGCCGGGAGGCGAACAGCCGCGGCGAGCAACTGCCCGTGCGCTGGGTGCCCTCCACATTCCTCGCAGCCGCCATGGACGGGGCCCTGGTCGGCCGGATCTCGATCAGGCACGAGCTGAACGATTGGCTTGCCACCTACGGCGGCCACATCGGCTACGCGGTGATTCCGTCGCTGCGCCGGCGCGGGTACGCAACCGAGATCCTGCGCCAGGGGCTGGTGATCGCGCGGGCGCTCGGGATCGACGATGTGCTCGTGACGTGCGATGTGGACAACAGCGCCTCAGCGAGTGTGATCGAGGCGTGCGGGGGCCAGTTTGACTCGATTGCCGCGGGCGACGGGACGCCCAAGCGGCGGTACTGGTTCAGCTGATGAGCGGCTACGCGGTGCCGAGCACGTTCTACCGCGTGTCGGTCAAGGCGCTCGTGTTCGATGCGGAGGACCGGCTGCTCGTGATGCAGAACCGCGACGACACATGGGAACTTCCCGGCGGCGGCTGGGAGCACAGGGAAACGCTCGAGCAGTGCCTGGAGCGCGAACTGCTCGAGGAGCTGGGAGTCGGCATCCGCAGCATCGACATGACCACCATCCATCCGTGCGTCGGCCACGCTTCCGATGCCAGGTACCCGTGGCTCAAGCTGGCGCTGAACGTCGAGCTGGCGAGTCAGGACTTCACGCTCGATGCGAGGATGCGCACGACCCGATACGTGACCTTCGCCGAGTTCCGAAGCCTGACGATGCACCGCTCCGAGCAGTCCCTGCAGGACAACGCCGAGGCGCTCTGGGGCGGGCGGCTCAGGCGATGATGTCGATCGTCGGCGTGCTCGAGTCGGTCTCCTTGGGCTGATCGGCGGCTTCGTCCGGCGCGCCATTTGTGATCAGCATCTGTACCGGCTGCGAGCCCTGAACGGCCTGGAAGTCCCGGTACCAGTCGACGATCTGCTGGTATGCGGGCGAGATCGACGGCGTGGTCATTTGACCTTTATCGGCAGGCGCAGCGATCGGCCGCAGGGTCGCCCGCCCCAGATGGACCGTTTGGTGGTGGCCGTGGTGGTGGACCCGTTAGTGGCGGTGTCCCGAGCCGTTAGTGGCGGTGTCCCGAGCCGCTGATCGTCTGCCAGGACGACCACGTGATGCGGAGGATCGCAAGCGTGATGGTGAGTCCGATCAGCGGGTCAGCGATTGGCGCGCCAAGCGCGACGACGATCGCGGACGCCACCACCCCCAACGAGACGAACGCGTCGGCGCGGGCGTGGTTCCCGTCGGCGATCAGCGCAGGGCTATCAAGACGCCGACCCGCCCGCAGGCGAATCTGCGCGGCGACCGCGTTGGCGGCGAAGCCGATGACACCGGCGAGCGCGAGAACGACAAGGTGGGTCGGCGGCGACGGATGCGCGATCCGCGACACCGCCTCGACGCCCGCGACGCAGGCGGAGATGAAGATCGCCGCAACCACGAACAGGCCCGCGATCCGCTCAGCCCGCTCCGAGCGAATCAGGAAGGCGACGCCGAGCGGTATCGCCGTGAGTGCGTCACCGAAGTTGTGGATCAGGTCGGCGAGCAGCGCGACACTGCCGGACATCACGAAGATGACGGTCTGGGCGATTGCGCCGACCCCGAGAACCGCGAGCGTCAGCAGCACCGCTCGCACGCCGGCGCGCGAGCGCTTGATCGAGTCGTGGATCAGGCCGTGCGAGTGGCCGTGGTCGTGGTCGTGATCGTGCTCGTGATCCTGGCCGCGGTCGTGGTCGTGGTCGCGATCGTGCGAGTCGCGCTCGAGCGCATTCGCGTGCTGGTCGATCCGGTCGCGCTCTTCGACCGCGGCCGGCTGCGGCATCAGAAGATGGCGGTGCCCCGGCTTGAACTCGTGGCTGTGCCACCTTGAGCCATGGCGA
Organism: uncultured Actinomycetota bacterium; assembly: GCA_963714335.1. Classification (GTDB taxonomy): domain Bacteria; phylum Actinomycetota; class Thermoleophilia; order Solirubrobacterales; family Solirubrobacteraceae; genus Palsa-465. The sequence continues at coordinate 1,215,488 of CAVQNW010000002.1, read as the reverse complement.
TGGGCGACTGCGGTCATCGAGCAAAGCTTACGTGCGTCCTAGACTCCGCACGTGCTCACGATCTACGGGGCCTGCGCGCTGACTTTCATGATGCTGATGTACGCGCTCGAGACCCGGCATCGCCTCTTCATCCTGGCCTTCGCGTTCGGCTGCGCGCTCTCCAGCGCTTACGGGTTCCTGTCCGGCGCCTGGCCATTCGGCGTGGTCGAGGCGATCTGGTCGGTGATCGCGCTCAGGCGCTACCTGCTGGTTCGTGGTCGCGATCAGGGCCGGTTGCGGTCGTGATCCGGAGGTAGTAGCCGTCGGGATCGAACAGCCGGAAGTCCTCGAGGCCCCAGGGCCTTCGAGAGACGTCCTCGGCGAGTGGATGGCCAGCCGCGACCACGGCGTCTCGCTCCGCTCGGAGGTCGTCCACCTCGATCACGACCTCGACCCCGTGAGGCACCGACCGGACCTGGGGATCGACCTCTTCCCACGCCTCGAGCGCGCCGATGCGAATGCCGCCGCGCCTCACGTAGACGTAGGGCGTCTCTTCGTGCCGGCGGTCAGCGACAAGCTCGAATCGGAGCACTCGGACGTAGAAGTCCACGAACCGATTGAGGTCGGCGGGGAACAGCTCGAATCGGACCTCAGGCCGGCCAGACACCGTCGGAAGTTTAAGCTTCATCCCTCATGAAACGTGATCGCTGATCGCTACCAGCGGCGCTGTACTTCACGCCTCTGACCGCACTCGCCGGCAGCCGCGGGCGCAGGCTGCGTCGCGGCGCCAGCCGCTTCAATCGCTCGACCGGGCCCTGCCGTGGTCCTCGTCGGAGAGCAGCGTGAAGCCGCGATCGAGCCTGACGGCGAACTTGGCAACCGACGCGACAGGATCGGAAGCGATCAACGCACGACGAACGTGCCAGTACCGATCACGCGGCCGTAGTGGGCCTTGGCCAAGGCACCAAAGCCCGGCCAGACGTACCAGCGGTAGCGGCCCGGTGACAGTCGATGCCGACCGCCGCTGTAACGCCAGCTCGTCGGCAATCTGAAGTCTGCTCGGCGCGGCCATTCTGTGAGGATCTTGCCGCCGCGGTACAGCTGAACGTTGTAATAGCTCGCACCGGGCACCGGCGTCCAGGCAAGTTTCACCGCTCCGCTGACGGCAGCGCCCTCCGCCGGTGTCAGGAGGCGCGCGAGCGGTGTCACGGAGACCGTGCGGACGGTCGTATCGCCAGCAGCGTCAGTGGCTGTCAGGGTGTACTGGTAGCGGGTGCCGCTCTTGACGCGCGTGTCCTGATACGAGTCTGAGTCGCCGCGGTAGACAAGACTCGAGCCGGAGCGGCCGCCGGTTCCGGGCGTGCGTGACAGCGTTACGGACTCGAGGGGCGCCGGGCTGCTCGACACCTGCCAGCCGACGCCGACGCTCTCATCGCTGCTGTCGGTATGCAGAGTCACCTTCGGGGACGTGGCATCGTACGCGAGGCTGAAGCTGCCGGTCGCCACCTTGCCCGCGTTATCAACGCAGCTCCCTGTCACGATCGTGCTGCTGGTGGCCGGCCCGCCGTAGCTCTCCGGGGCTGTGCAGGAGCCGATCCCCGAGAACGAGCTGCCACTGAACGAGACCGAGACCGGGTGGTTGTACCAACCGTTCGCGTCCGGCGGGCGGGACGGCGTGGCGACAACGGCAGGGGAAGAGATTTCCACGTCGATCCATGCGGTCACGGTCCCGCTGACCGTCCCGGACGATGTCGGGTAGGTGTACATGCAGTCGTTCCACAGGTTCATCAGCACCGGCGATTCGGCGATGTCCTGGGTATATGTGTGGTTCTCACAGGAGCCAGTGAAATTGGAGCCATTGGGTGACCAGGTGAGAGTGACCGGAGCCGTGTACCACCCAGGCGACACGCACGGCTGCGTTACTCCGCTGACCGTGCACATGGCGGTGGGTGCCGAGGCGGCGCTGGCCGCGCCAGCCGAGATCGCGAGCACGACCAGTACGGACGCGGAAACCCGGAGCGCGATGGTAAGCAACCTGGTCATGGCAGCGTTCCCGCCACTACCCGAGACCGGCCCAGCCGTCTGAGCCGCTTGTGCAGGCTCACCCCCGATAGTGCCACCATCGCCATCGCGAGAGCTGCGACCAGCAGCAGTACGCCGCTCGCGCCCGCGGGCTTCGCCGTGAGCGGGAGCGATGCCGTCGCAGCCGGCACGTATCCGCGCATCACTCGCTGGCGGAGAATGCCCGCCAGCAGGTAATTGGCCTGCGTTTCATGCCGGGTCGCGGTCGTGTGCGTACGGGCAGGGCGGCCGTGGGTGACGGCCGGCGTGCTGACGGTCGGCGTGGTGATGACCGGCTGCTCGGAGCCCGGCGACTCGGTCGAGGCGGCTACCGGCTGGTCGGCGGAGCTCTCCTCGCTGCGCGACGAAGTCGAGCCGACGGTCGGCCGCGAACTCGAGCCAGATGAGTCCTTCGGGCTCGACTCGCCGGTGGCTGAGGACCCAGAGCGGCCGAGTGCCGAGGATCTGGAGCCGTCGTGGGAAGAGCCCGCCGAAACCGAGTCGGCGCCCACGGCCGGATCAGGTGCCGGCCCAACTCCCCTGGACCCGCTCTGAGGAGCAGGATCGGGTGCAGGTCCAGGGGTCGCGAGGGCGGGAGACACCGTCGTGGCCAACGCACCTGCCACCAGTAGAACAGCGGCAATTCTCGCTTGAGGAAAGCCCACGGTTGCCCCCGGACGGCGCCTCCGGCTTCCGGTTGGTCCCTGACCTTGCTGTCTCCACCCGAACAACGCTCGAACGAACGCTGGATTTTCAGGAGGCACAGACCCGCTCTGTGAAGAGTCTAACCGCGTCGTTTCCATCCGGGGAGAAGCATTACGGCCAGCATCAGCCCGACGATCGAGCCGAGTCCGATGAGCCACGTCGGCCGAGTGAGCTGCGCGAACAGCGATTGTTGCCGCGCGGGCGAGGGCTGAGCCAAACCGAGAAGGCTTGCCGGGAGTACGGACATGCTCGGCTGCAGATGCAAATGCAGCGGACGGGCGGCCGCGCGCTGCGTCACGGTCGTTGCCGACGAGGATTCCGAACCCGCCTGCACGGAGAGCTCGCTGACCTGCGCCACCGATGAGCTTCGGATCGACTCGGCGCGGATGACTGGAGACCTCGATGTCGCATCGCGTGTCCCTACGCTGACGCCGCGCGGTCGGGTTCGAGGAAGGATCGCAACGATCCTGCGCGGCGCTCCATTCCTGAGGCCTGGCGCCGGGCGGCCGCCCTGTGACCTCACCGATGTCGGGTCTGGGGGCGTCTTGGACCTCGACGGAGGGACCGCCCCAGAGTGCGTGGGCTGGATCGTCGGCGGCGGTGAGCCGTCGGTCGTCTGCGGGGCAGCAGGGTCAGCCGAGACCGGAGCCGCCGTTCCCAGCGACTCGCCGCTCCCGCCGGTGGAGGGGTTGCCAGGCGTCGGCGGGGTCGACGGAGTCGGCGGGGTCGGCGTCGGGCTGGGATCGCCGGATATTGGGCCGGGGCCGCCGTTCACCACTGACACACCTTGAGGCGATGTGGCGATCTGCACCTCGATGGTGTTGAGGCACCAGAACACGCAGCCGACCTGGATCTGCCAGATCTCGTCAGCCGCAGTGGTGCTCGCCGCCGCCCCTGAGCTTGACGGGTCGTCATCTGAGCCGATTGACTGCATGACGCTGTAGGCCTGCGCAGCGTCCTGCTCCTGATAGGTGTCCTGACAATGCGTCAGGCAGCCGATCTGCAGCTGCCCGATTATCTGCGTTGCAGAGTCCGAGACCAGTGGCGTAGAGCCCTCCTCCAACTCTGCAAGCACCGCCGGCGGCAGCTCGAGCAGCTGTGAGCTACTCGCTGTCTGCGTTGCAATCTCGGTTTGCGAGCTTTCGCTCTGAACCCCGATTTGCGTTTGATAGCTGATCTGCGATTCGACACTTGCGAGGAGGCTGCCGAGGGACGCGAGAGTCGAACCCGGGTCGATCTGGATCTGCGCTATCAGCCACTGGACCAGAGCTTCCGGATCGACATCGGCGTCCGATGTCGGCGCGGACGTAGTCGAGCCGCCGAAACAGAAAGCAAGACAGCCGATCTGCGTCTGGACGATCGGCGGCATCGACATGAGCGTGGTGCTCCCACCGGCGCTGGACTGACTCGCCTGAGCAGGCGGCGACGCGGAGCTGATCGCTGTCGTGGGCGGCGGGGTGACCGTTGATCCGGTGGCTGAGGTGGGGTCGGCGCCGGCAGCGGGAGCCGTCCCGGTGCTTCCGACACTGTTCGTCTCAGTGCCGTCAGTGGCGGCGCTGCTGCCCGTCGGTTGCGTCGTGGCTGTCGCGGTGGTCGTGCCGGTCGTGGTGGTGCCGCCGGGCGAGGTGGTGCTGACTGTCGCACTGGTGCTGCTGACGCTCGTCGCGGCCACTCCTGCGACGGTCGACGTCGCCCCACCGCCACCGGACGCCGGCTCTGGTGGCCCCGGCGCCGCCGTCGTGACCGGCGCCGTCACGGTCGGTGATGTCGTGGTTGGTGATGTCGTCGTCGGATCCGGAGTTGCCGCGGTGGTTGTCACGGCTGTGGTCGCGGTTGGGTCCGGAGCGGTCGTTGTCCCCGGATCGGTCGTCGTCGGGCCCGTGGTCGTCGCGCCCGTGGTCGTCGCACCCACAGGTGTCGTCGAAACGGAAGCGGTCGTTGAGCCAGGCGTAGTCGTCGTCTCGGTGGGCGCCGTCGTCCCCGAGGCCGCAATGGTCTGCGTCGCCGAGGCGCCCTGGTTCGCAACCTGCGTCTGTGTCAGACCGCTGCAGTCACTGATGCACCCTGAGACCTGGATCTGTCCGATCACCTGGACGGTCGTATTGGTGACCACCGGCGGGGTGTCGGCCTGCGCTGCCGCCGCCACCCCGAGGGTGACCGCCGCGAGCGTTGTCCAGAACAGAAACAGCCGTGCCGGACGCAGCATCGCGATTGCGGGTCACAGCTCTACGGCTCGCCGCCTGCCGATCAATCAGCTCGCGACTTGGTTCTGGATCCCCGTCTGACCGGTCCCAGCCGCGTTGCCGGCGCCGCTGAGCGCGCCGTTGCCGGCGGTCTGGTTGGCACTCGAGGTCCCGCCCGTGATATCGCCACCGGCGATGTTCACCGGAACGTTGGCGTTGACCACGTTCTGGTCGGCGTTCGCGCAAGAGGCGGCCAGCTGAGCCGTCAGGGCTTGCTGGTCATTGATCTGTGCCTGGCCGGCGCCGCCACAACCGATCGTGCAGCTCGACGACCCAACCGACTGCGTCTGGCTGTTGGACTGGTTCGTGCCCGCCAGGTTGCCGGCGCCGCTGGCAGCACCGTTCAGCGCCGTCTGGTTCGCGCTCGAGGTCCCGCCCGTGATATCGCCACCGGCGATGTTCACCGGGACGTTGGCGTTGACCGCGTTCTGGCTAGCGTTCGCGCTGGAGAGCGCTGCTTGCAGCGTCGTCGCGCTTTGGCCGGAGAGCTGTGCCTGGCCGGCGCCGCCGCAACCGATCGTGCAGCTCGACGACCCAACCGACTGCGTCTGGCTGTTGGACTGGTTCGTGCCCGCCAGGTTGCCGGCGCCGCTGGCAGCACCGTTCAGCGCCGTCTGGTTCGCGCTCGAGGTCCCGCCCGTGATATCGCCACCGGCGATGTTCACCGGAACGTTGGCGTTGACCGCGTTCTGGTCGGCGTTCGCGCCAGACTGCGCCAGCTGACCGGTGGTGGCCGTCTGGCCATTGCCCTGCGCCTGACCAGCGCCGCCCGAGCCGATCGGAGGGGGATCCGACTGCACGGAACTGGGGCTCGATGAGGGGTCAGAAGCTGCGGGCGAATCGCTCTGAGCTTGCGTATTGGTCTGGCTCGTACCCGCCGCGTTGCCGGCACCGCTGATCGCCCCGTTGCCGGCGGTCTGGTTGGCATCACTTGAGCCGCCGGTGATATCGCCACCGGCCACGCTGACCGGGCTGTTGCCGTTGACAGCGTTCTGACCGGCGTTGGCGCTCGACGAGGCGCCCTGCGCCGTCGTCGCGCTCTGGCCCGAGAGCTGTGCCTGGCCGGCGCCGCCACATCCGATCGTGCAGCTCGACGACCCAACTGACTGCGTCTGGCCGTTCGACTGGGTCGTGTTCGCCAAGTTGCCAGCACCACTCAATGCGCCATTAGCGGCCGTCTGGTTGGCGGCCGACGAGCCACCGCTGATGTCCCCACCGGCCTCGTTCGTCGGCGTGTTCGAGTTCACCGCGTTCTGACCGGCGTTGGCGCTGGACGAGGCGCCCTGCGCCGTCGTTGCGCTCTGACCCGAGATCTGTGCCTGACCGGCGCCGCCACATCCGATCGTGCAGCTCGACGACCCAACCGACTGCGTCTGGCTGTTGGACTGGTTCGTGCTCGCGACATTCAGGGCCGCACTGACCGCACCGTTGATCGCGGTCTGGTTGGCGCTCGAAGAACCAGCGGCGATGTTGCCGCCGGCGACGTTCACCGGGGCGTTCGAATTAGTCGCGTTCTGCGAGGCCGTAGCGCTCGAGAGGGCCGCCTGCAGCGTCGCGGCCGTCTGGCCTGACAACTGGGCTTGGCCTGCGCCGCCGGAGCCGTCAGCAAGTGCCGAAGCGGGCACCACTAACGACATTACGACCGTAAATAGAGCCAACAGCTTGACGATGAATCGCATGGCTTCGCCCCTCTCGAATTTGGTCCGCATGCCCACATAAATGCCTCTGCGACTCATTTCCGATTCCTCGCCGGGGGCGATATCCCGCGGTACCATTGACTGATATCACCTGCAAAGAGGCCTCATGGGATCCGACAGAGGGGTGAAGGCGAGCGTGACGGATGGGCGCCTTGCGAGGCACGACCGGAACAGCTTGGTCGAGGCGCACATGCCGCTCGTGCGCTCGATGGCACGTCGCTACGAAGGACGAGGCGCCGAACTTGAAGATCTGGTTCAGGTCGGCGCAATCGGACTGCTGAGCGCGAGCGAGCGCTTCGACCCAAAGCGCGGCGTGTCCTTCGGGAGCTTCGCCGCGCCGACGGTCGAGGGCGCGATCCGCCACCACCTGAGGAAGGTCGCAAAGACCGACCAGCCGCTTGCCCACGATGAGATCCCTGATGGCATATCCGCGCTGGTCGGCAGCGATGACCGGCTGCTGCTGAGGAGCTCGCTACGCGCGCTCAGCGACCGCGACCGGCAGATCGTGTACCTGCGCTTCCACGCTGACATGACTGAAGCTGACATCGCGAGCGAGCTCGGCCTCTCTCAGGCGCAGGTATCGCGTCTGCTCGCAGACGCACTGGTGCAACTGCGCGAGGTCTCCGGCTCGACGGTCACCCTCCCGCGCGCAGCGGAATCGGCACCGCCCGCCGATCGCGTGGCGGCACCGCCCGCCGATCGCGTGCCGGCACCGCCCGCCGATGGCGTGCCGGCACCGCTGCTCGAGCAGGCACCGCACGCCGATTCGGAGCCGGGCTCGATGGCACAACCAAACGATGGTGAAGCGCCCGGCCGCAGTCACAGTGGGCGCTTCCTCGTGCGGATGGACCGCGTCCTCCATGAGCGTCTCTCGGACGCTGCCAAGCGCGACCACGTCAGCCTCAACCGCTTCGTAACCGAAAGGCTCGCCGAGTCGCTGTCGCCGGCCCGGTCGACCCAGGGCGGCCAACACCCGCTCAATCGACGCCTGCGCGCGGCGATGATCGCGAACATCGTGATCATCGTGCTCGCCGCCGTGGCCGCGATCGTGCTGGTCATGCTCGCGATCGATCGCGGACTGTGACCAACGATCACCGGCTAACGGAACGTGGTGCCGGCAGCCGCCGTCTTCGCGCCCGCCTCGACCGTTCCGATCAGGCGTTCGCCGACGTGCGCCGCGAATCCGTCTGCGACCATGTCATCGAGCGATTAGCCGTCGAACCTCTGACGGTCGCGCTCGCGGTCACCTGGGTGTCAGGGAACTCGCTCAGGCAGCCAGCGCAGCGAGCACCACATCGTCGTGCTCAGCAGGTTTCACCTTGCGGAAGATGTCCTTGATCTTGCCGTCGGCATCGATCACGAAGGTGGTGCGCTCGTTGCCCATGTAGGTGCGGCCGTACATCGACTTCTGCGCCCACACGCCGTAGGACTCGGCCACGCCGTGGTCCTCGTCGGAGAGCAGCGTGAAGCCGAGGTCGAACTTGTCAGCGAACTTGGCGATCGGCTTGACCGTGTCCGGCGAGACGCCGAGCACGGTCGCGTCGAACTTGGCGTAGTCGGCGCGATGGTCACGCACGCCACAGGCCTGCGTCGTGCATCCGGGCGTATCCGCCTTGGGATAGAAGTACAGGACAACAGGCTTGCCGCGTAGTTTGGAAAGCGTTACCGGATTCCCGTCCTGGTCGGGAAGCGTGAAGTCGGGCGCAGGATCGCCGATCTCAAGTGTCATATTCGGATCGTAATGCACCGCTGTCGGCGGGCAGCCGCACTGGGCCCGGCAGCAACCTGTGCGGTGACTGACCTGTTTTCCGGCTTGGCTGGGAGCGGGCAGGGACGCGGTCCGGGGACCGCACCGTTCAGAGCGTGGTGCTGTTCACGTCGAGCTCCGACAGCAACGAGCTCAGTGCGCTCGGGTCAGTGCTGCCCAGAGCCGTTGCGCCAGAGTTGGCGGTCGACGCGCCGAGGGGCGAAGCTGAGTCCGCCTCCGTTGTGCCGGCGCCGAGCGCGCTGAGCAGCGGGTCACTCGGGGAGCTGGTGGCACCGGTCGGATCGGCGCTGCTGGTCGCGGTCAAGACGCTGCTATCTGCACCCGCGGTTGGGTCGGTCTCAGTCGGGTCGGTGAGGTCGGCCAACAGCGTGGCGAACTCTGAACCACCACCACCGTGGTGATGGTGGTGTCCGCCGACGGCTCCGTTGCCCATCGCGGCCGGCGTGGGTGATTGCTGCACAGTGGACGACTGGTCGACGCTGGGTGAGGTGATGCTCATGGAGCTCCTTGATCAACTGGTGCCAGTTCTCTTTCTATCGGCGGGTTGCCCCGGGACTTGACCCTATGGCTGCCCGAATGGGAAGCCACACCGGTGCCGCGAACCGGCTCAAACCAACAAACTGCGCCGCGCAGCTGTGGAGATTCGAAATCCGCGCGATTATCGAGCGCTCCCCGAATCTCTGGCTTGGTTCCTTCCAGATTGTCGGTCACAGCAGCCGGTTAACCGGGTGCGCGACCGCGAGCCTCAAACTCGGATCTTTCAGCGATGGCCACCCCCGACTACGAACCCTGCGATAAAGGCGCACGCATGCAGACGGCTCGCGGCACATCATGACGAAGCCGGGAAGGAATCCCTGCCGGATCGCGTCTGAGAGGTGAACGGTCACGCCTTCCGATCTGACAAGGAGATCCACAGATGTCGAGAGCAATGCGAGCAGTCGCTAGCGCAGCAGCTGTTGGAATCATCGCCGTCGTAGGAACGTCCGTCGCCGCCTCAGCCCAGGGCAGCGGCACGACGAAGCCATTTCTTGACTCGCTGCACGGGATCAAGACCATCAGCAGCACTGTGCCCCCGAACGGCGACGTGAACCCGTACGGCGTCGCGGTCGTGGGGCGGAGCGCCGGCTCGCTCGTCGCCGGGAGCTACCTGGTGAGCAACTTCAACGCCAAGTCCAACAATCAGGGGACCGGCACCACCATCGTCCAGGTCTCGCCGGCAGGAAAGCTCTCAGTCTTCGCACAGCTGAACGCGGCTTCGCTCCCAGGGAAGTGTCCCGGTGGCGTCGGCCTGACCACCGCGCTCGGGATCGTCCCTGGCGGATACGTCGTGGTCGGCAGCCTCCCAACCACGAACGGCCAGTCGGCCACCGCACAGTACGGCTGCCTGATCGTGCTCAACGATCGCGGCAAGGCCGTTGAGACGATCGCCGGAGCGAACATTCAAGGTCCCTGGGACATGGCAACAGTGAACAGGGGCTCGACCTCCACGCTGTTCGTCAGCAACGTCCTCAACGGCGGCGCGGCCAAGGGTCGCCACACGATCGACAACTCGACCGTTCTACGCATACGCCTGAACACCGGCGGCGGCCTACCGAAGGTCCAGAGCGAGACCGTTGTGGCGGATGACATCCCGTGGCGTGACGACAAGGCGGCGTTGGCGATCGGGCCGACGGGTGTGGCGCTCGCGTCCAATGGCACGCTCTACATCGCTGACACCCTGGCCAACCGGATCATTGCTGTCCCCTCGGCCATGACCCGCATGACAGCGCTGTCCGACCACGGGATCACGCTCACATCGGGAGGAAAGTTGAACCAGCCACTGGGACTCGAGCTCGCACCCAACGGCGACATCCTCACGACCAACGCCGGCAACGGCGACATCGTCGAGACGACACCCTCGGGCAACCAGGTCGCGACGGTGGCCGGCGACGCAAAGTCCGGCGCCGGATCGCTGTTCGGGCTGGCGGTCTCGCCCAACGGAAAGGGCCTGATCTACGTCGACGACGGCCTCAACACGTTGCGGCTGCTCCGCTGAGACGTGCGGCCCTGGGGTCGTGAGTTGCTCTCACGGCCCCAGGCACCCTCAGGCACGTGCCTTAGGGCAGGCTCTCGATGATCCGCATCAGCTCGTCGCGTCTGTAGCCATGGCTGCGGGAGAGGGCTACGAGCTCGCGGGCCTTCTCCAGCACAGCCGCACGCTCCGGCGTCCCGGCGACGCTGACGCCGCGACCGCGGCGGAACTCGAGCAGACCCTCGTCGCGCAGAAGCCGCAGCGCGCGCAGCACCGTGTTGGTGTTGACATCAAGCTCGGCGGCGAGGTCGCGCGCCGGTGGCAGCCGCTCACCCGGCTTGGCCTCACCGTCGAGGATGGCGCGGCGGATCTCACCGGCCACCTGCTCGAACACCGCCGTCGAATCAGACCTGTCGACCTTCACAGTCATTCCCTCCGATGAGACCAGGTTAGCTAGCACCATCAACAATGGTCAAGCCAGCGCGTGCAAATCGCGCGGGGGCTACTTCAACAGCCGGCTGAGGCGTCGATCCTTTAGGACCTTGCCCTCGGTCTGGCAGACCGGGCAGTAACACATCACGTAGTCCTCGTAGAAGACCGCCTCCAACGTGGTCCCGCAGCGTGGACAGGGTTCTCCATTGTGGCGATGCACCATGAGCGGCAGCGGCATCTTGTCCGGGATCGGCAGCGCCAGCGTCTGCGCGTAGTGCGAGACGGCGCCGTCCAGACGGTCGTGGATCGCCTCGCGCAGCGCGACTGCCTCGGCGTCGGTCAGATCAGCCCCGCGCTTGAACGGCGACAGGCGCGCTGTGTGCAGGATCTCATCGACCCACGACCTTCCGATCCCGGCGATCACGTGCTGGTCTCGCAGCAGCGCATACAGCGGGCGCGGTTGATCGAGCAGTTCGCGCAACTCCTGCGCGTCGGGCGTGTCGGGCCACGCTTCGGGCCCGAGCGCAGCCAGCGTCTCCTCGGAATCGACATCCTCGCGGCGCAGGAGCTTGACCCACGCCCTCTGCTTGGTCCCGAACTCCCGCAGGCGCAGCTCTCGCTCGCCGTCGGCCAAGCGCAGCAGCACTCGCGAGGTCTTGTCCCGCAGCGAGGCACGCTTGTCGAACAGCTGCAGGCGGCCGGCCGACATCAGGTGTACCAACAGCGTGTACTCCGCCGGCGGTCCCGCTTGACCGCCGGCGTCCTCGGCGCTCGTCCCAGGACGATCCAGGTCGATCAGGAACAACTTGCCCCGCCGCCGGATCCCCGTGATCCGGGCACCGGCCAGCGCGTGCAGCGGCGGGTCGAAGGTCTTCACCGCGTTGATCCCAGGCGCCAGCGCCGACTCGATCTCAGCGCCGGTTGTGGCCGCTCCGATCAGGCGGGCGGTTATCTCGACCTCAGGTAGTTCAGGCACGTCAACTCAGGGTATAGAGCTATCGGCCTCACACCCCACTCACGAGATGAACGCGAACTACGATGCGATTCCTAACTGGCCTTAATCACCTTTTAACTGATTGGGAGGAAGCTCGCTTCCATGAGTGAAATCCTCGCCATCGTCGACGAGACAGACACTGACGAGCAACTTGTCGAAGAGATCGCCCTGCGCCATCCGCACCGGGTGACTGTGCTCCTCGAGGAGGGCGCTGCCGACGCGCAATTGGACGACAGCCCTCGCGGGCGCGCCCTCAGCGATCGCCTGGCCACGCTGCTCGCCGCAATCGAGCAGCGCACCGGCGCTGTGGTCGTCGGCCTCGCGGGAAGCCGCGAGCAGCTGCGCGGCTGGCGCTTCGACCGGATCGTCGGAGCGCAGGGCCTTATTCCCGCGCTTTGAACCCAGCAGGCCGCTGGACGCGGCCGAGTCTTAAACGACTTGGGCCCCGGTCGGAAGACCGGGGCCCAACTGTTTGAATCGTGGTCTGTTCGACCGAGGCCTAGAGCCCGTTGATCAGGCTCTTGTCCTGGTTCACGATGCTCGGGGGGAGCGGGTAGAACTTCAGCGCCCCGCCGTACTTCTGACCGGTGGTGACGGCCCAGGTCAGGAAGCTCTGCAGACCTGAGATCGAACCCGAGCCCTTGTTCACGATCGCATAGGTGTAGGTCGAGACCGGGTACGCCGTCTTGAACTTCTTTGACGGGTACTGGATCTCAACACCGCCTGCCGAGGTGAACGCCGAGCCCTGGGACGGGATCGACGAGTTGGACTTGGCGGCCTCCTCGATGGTCGCGCCGTTGGCCTGCTCGAACTTGCCCGCTGCGTTCTCCAGCGAAGCGGGATAGATGCCGTGCTGGCTCAGCGCGTAGTAGGCCGAGACGTAGCCAACCGCGCCAGCGTTCTTCGAGACCTCACCGGCGACACCGTAGTTGCCGTTCTCGCCCTGGCCGACCTTACCCGGGAAGGAGGTCGTCGGCGGCACCGTCCATGCCTTCGGCGCGCCCTTGAACATGAAGTTCTGGAAGACGAACGAATCGCCGGAGCCATCCGAGCGGAAGACCGGGGTGATCTTCCCCGCCTTCTTCAGAGACTTCGAGAAGTTCTTGTTCAGCTTCAGGATCGCCGGGCTGCTCCACTTCGTGATCGCGCCGGTGTAGATCTCGGCCATGATCGTCGCGTTCAGCTTCAGACCGGCGTGGATGCCGGGGATGTTGTAGACGACATCAGTCGCGCTGAGCGCCCACGGGATTTCCACTGCGTTGTGCGAGTCGGCGCTGTACTGCTGCGAGGTCATCGGTGCGTCGGAGGCGCCGATATTCACCGACGGACTCGACGCGCTGATGTCGGCGATGCCGGCGCTCGAGCCACCAGCAGCGGCACTGACCTTGGTCGCCGTGTAGGCGGTGCTCCATTTGTAAACCAGTGGGAATACGAGCGAGGAGCCAGCCTCTGTGATGGCGGCGGACGCGCTCGCAACCGATGCGGTTGCCGCAACGCCCATGATGGCGGCACCCACGCAGATCATCCTCTTCAGATGCAAGGTGAGGTTCCTTTCGGACATAAGTAGGGTTCAGGCTCGCCGATCGGAACGTGGCGAGTGGCGCGTGTCCGGCCGTCCACGCGTGAGGAGAAGCATGTGCGAGGCGGCGCTCCAACTTGTTACTGAGCTGTTACCGAGATTTGGAAAGCTTGTGATGAGCCGGGATGCTCCGGAACACATGCGCCGAAGCTTGTCTACGCTCCCCCCGCGGTGACGTCTTTAGCTACCACTGAGCCGAGCCCAATCGGGACGGGCAGGCCCCAGCGCTTGGCGCGTCTCGACCGAACGGACGGTCGCGCGAACCGCGCCCTCAAGTGGCTCTCGCTGCTCGGCGGACTGCTCGTCTTCCTAACGCTGATCGCCGTCGCGTACCAGATCTTCAGCGGTGCGGCGCTGGCCTTCGACAAGTTCGGCTTCGCCTTCCTCGCTCATCGTCCGTGGGTGCCGGCAGAAGATGAATTCGGCGGCTTCACCTTCATCTACGGCACCCTGGTCACCGGCCTCGCAAGCGTCCTCGCCTCCACGATCCTCGGCGTTTCCATCGGCCTGTTCCTCAGCCTCATGGCTCCCCGCCGCATCGCGGCCGTGATCGGACCTCTGGTTGAGATGCTCGCGGCGATCCCGAGCATTGTGATCGGCCTGATCGGCATCGTTCTAATCTGCCCGTTCCTGGTGGCCCACGTCGAGCCTTGGGTGCACTCGGTCTTCGGCTGGATCCCCATCTTCGGTGAGCCCGGCACCGTCGGCAACTCGCTCTTCGCGGCCATCGTGGTGTTGACGATCATGGTCGTCCCGATCGTCGCCGCGCTCACGCGCGACCTGTTCCTGACGGTCCCGCTGGAGCTTCGCGATGGCGCCGAGGCACTCGGCGCGACCCGCTGGGAGATGATTCGCGGCGTCGTGCTCCCGACCACAAAGTCCGGGATCACGGCGGCCTGCGTGCTCGGCTTCGGTCGCGCGATCGGTGAGGCAATCGCCGTCAGCCAGGTGATCGGCGGTATTCCAGCCGCCCCGCTCAACTGGTTCTCAGGCGGCTACGCGATCGGTCCCGTCATGGCCAACACGCTCCCCGGTTCCATCTCCAAGCTGAACACCTCATCGCTCTTCTACCTGGCAGCGGTGCTCCTGGTGCTGGGGCTCGGGACGAACCTCCTGGCGCAGCGGATCTCCGCCAGCGGCTTCCGGGTGCGGGCACGATGAGCGCGGCTGCCGACCCCGGCGGGATCAGCCCCGATCCGCGGTACTCGCTGAGACCGAGCGGCAATCTGCGCCGCCGGCAGCTGATCAGTAGAACCTTTGTTGGGGCCACGATCGGGTGCGCCGCTCTCGCGGTGGCCGTGCTGTTCATACTCGTCTACTACACGGCATACCACGGCGCAAGCCAGCTGAGCCTCAGCTTCCTGACCTCCGACCTGCCCGTCGTTGGCCTAACCAGCGGCGGCGGAATCGGGCCTGCGCTGGTCGGAACGATCGAGGTTGTTCTGATGGCGACCCTGATTGCGCTTCCGGTCGGCATCCTCACCGCGATCTACCTGACCGAGTTCGCCAGCCCTCGCGTCGGCAAGGTACTGACCACCGCGCTCGAGCAGATGGCCGGACTGCCGACGATCATCTGCGCAGTCTTCGTTGTCGCCCTGCTCGTCCAGCACTATGGTCAGTCGGCTTACGCCGCCGCTGTGGCACTCGCGATGGTCGAGGTCCCGCTGATCGCACGGGCCACGATCGAGGCGCTGAGGCGTGTCCCCGGCACCCTGCGCGAGGCGGCGGACGCGCTCGGCGTCGCGCACTGGCGGACGGTGGTGGGCGTGATCCTGCCGACCGCGTCAAACGGCATCGTGACCGCGACGATCCTCGCCACCGCCCGCGCCGCCGGCGAGACCGCACCCGTGCTGCTGACGATGAACGTCTACGGGCAGACCTACCAGCTCAACCCGCTGCACGCGATGCCAACCATTCCGATGGAGATCTGGACGCTGCTCAACTCAGGTCAGACCTCTGCCGTCGCGCAGGCTTGGGGCGCAGCCTTTCTGCTGATGCTCGTAATCTTGTTGGTCAACATCGGCGCGCGGGTGTGGCTGCGCCGCAGCGAAAGGAAACGTGGACTATGAGCATCGGCTCATCAGAGGAGACCCCGGAGGAGAGCGGGACTCGACTGCGCTTGCCGGACCGGGCCCCGACCTCAGAACGCGCCAATGCGGTAGCACCACAAGCGGCCACTGAACAGAAGACCGTCTTCCACTCTCGCGGCGTATCGGTGAACTACGGCGCCAAGCGTGCGCTGGACAGCGTCTCGATGGAGATTGGCGCGCACCAGGCCACAGCATTCATCGGGCCATCGGGCTGCGGCAAGAGCACATTCCTGCGCTGCCTGAACCGCATGAACGACTCGATCGTCGGCTTCACCATCGGCGGAGAGCTGCTCTACCACGGTCATGATCTCTACGGCGCGCAGGCAAACCGCGTCGAGGTTCGTCGCCGCATCGGCATGGTGTTCCAGAAGCCCAACCCCTTCCCGAAATCGATCTACGACAACGTCGCCTGGGCCGCAAAGAACCTGGGGATGAAGGAAGGGCTCGACGGGCGCGTCGAGCGCGCACTGCGTAGCGCCGCACTCTGGGATGAGGTCAAGGATCGCCTCAAGTCGAGCGCGCTCGGCCTCTCAGGTGGCCAACAGCAGCGTCTCTGCATAGCCCGTGCCATCGCGATCGAACCCGACGTCGTCCTGCTCGACGAGCCCGCCTCGGCACTGGACCCGATCGCGACGGCGGCAATCGAGGACCTCGTCCACGCACTCAAGTCGGAGTACACGATCGTGATCGTCACGCACAACATGCAGCAGGCGATGCGCGTCGCCGACAAGACGGCGTTCTTCAGCCTGGACGAGAGCCGCACCGGCACGCTGATCGAGTACGACCAGACCGACAAGCTGTTCTCACGCCCGGCGGATAAGCGGACCGAGGCGTACATCACCGGTCAGTTCGGCTAGGCGCCGACCGGGCAAGTCCTCTCCCAACGGTCGCCGGCTCCGCAGAGCCCGGCGGCCGTTGACGTTTCAGACGTCTCTGCTCAACCAAAAAGGGGGGCGCGGCCTACGGCCGCGCCCCCCTTCAGGCAGGTTGTGCCGGAGCCGCTCGTTAGAGCTTGACCGACTTGCCAGAGAACGGCTGATCCCAGTTGGAGGTCGATGCGACGTTCGCGCCGGCCGAGATCGGAGCGACCTTGGCGGTCTTCTTACCGCTGAGAGCCGCCTTGCCTTTGGACGTCAGGACCACCTTGAAGGTGCCCTTGCCCTTCGGCTGCAGGCTGAACTTGGCTGTACCGGCGAGCTTGCCGCCAACCGTCAGCTCGACCTTGCCCGACGCCTTGTAAGCGCTCGCGTTGGTGAGCGCGAGGTCAGCGCCCTTGGCGGTCGCGGTCGCCTTGGCGCCGATCTTGACCTTGCCAAGCGCCGGCGTCGTGAACGTACCGTTGGGGCTCTGGTAGTAGAGAGCTCCACCGGTGTTGCCGTAGTAGTAGATGCACGGGCCCTGGTCCGCCGCCAGGCTCTGGCCGCCGTAGTTGACCACCGCACCCGGAGCCGTGTACGTCTGGAGCGTCGGGTCCGCTGCGATCGCGGCGTTCGGGTAGCACTTGTAGCTGTTGTTTGCCGGCGCGGCGGGTGTGCCCGAGGTATTGCCGGTCCAGGCCGAGACATTGATGTTGCTCGCCTGATCGGTGGCACCGGCCTGCTGGACGATCCAGTAGTAGTACTTGGTGCCGGGCGTCAGCGGCGAGTTACCGGTGTTGTTCTGGGCCGCCTGACCGAACGCGCCGAGCGTGGTGCTGACGCTCGAAAGACCGCCGGTCGTCGGAACCTGGATGTCCTGGGCCTGGTTCGTCTCCGGACCCGGCAGATCGCTGTTGGCGGTGTAGTCGGAGACCGGGTCGTACTCGAACGTCACATCCGAGTAGCTGTCAGCGCCACCGTTGGAGATCGGCTGCGGGACGCCGCTCTTAGCGCCGATTCCCGTGTCGGTGACGCCGCTGTTTGAGATCGCGGTGTCGGTGATCGTCACGCTGACGTCGGAGTTCGAGCCGCTGACGGGAAGCCCGTCGATCGGCACGTAGCTTCCGCTCTTCGTCAGCGTCGGAGCCGTGTTGTCATCCCACTTCTCACCCGAGGGAATCGCGATGTTGGCGATCGAGCTCCAGGTCAGTCCAGCAGCCGGGATCGGCAGCAGCGACTCGGTACTGCCACCCGTGTCGATCGACGCAGAGACGACGGCCGACTCAGGAGTGATGCTCGAAGCAGCACCGATCCCGGGGTTGTTCACGTAGTAATTCGCGGTGGAAACACCGTTTGCGGCCTCAGCCGGCACTGCGACGAGCCCGCTCGCACCGATCGCAAGACCGGCGATCAGTGCCGCGCGGGAGAACTTACTCGTCAATTTCTTCCTCCTATGGTTGTCGCCACTCGGTGGTCTCGTCAAAGCCGAACACATCAAGCGACGGTAATCGTGCTTCCTCAGTCCGGCCGCCCTTGGCAGGGTTTGGAGAGCGCCAGAGGCCTGCCCAAACACTGACCGAGCAAAGCGCAACCTCTGTGTCTCACGAACCCCGAGGCGCGGCAAAGCTAGCATCCAGAAAGCCCGCCGTTGACGGTAATTCACGGTTCCTAACCCAGATACGGGCGTTTACGGCTCGCGAGTTACAAACAATTAACAACTCGGCGGAGGCAGTTACAAGTTGGTAACAAGTGAGAGGCGTCCGGCGCGGAGCGCCGGACGCCTCTCACTCAGATGACAAAGCGGGTTATCGGACTCGGTGTGCGCCGCGCCCGTAAATGGTGCGGTAGAGCCGCCCGAACAGTCCGGTCACGCGAGCGCTGTAGGGGAACATGAACAGCTCGCGCCGCGGCCCGAAGCCGCTCACCAGCATCGATTGCACATGGCAGTACTTGCGGATGCCCCCCGCGCCGTGGCGCGCGCCCAGGCCGGATGCTTTCCAGCCGCCCATCGGCAGGTTGAGCGCGAAGTAGTTGATCTGCGCAGCGTTGACGCAGACCGCTCCGGCCTCCAACCGCCGCGCGATCTGCTCGCCCTGCGGGGTGTCACGCGTCCAGACGCTGGCCTGCAGGCCGTAGCTCGAGTCGTTGGCCAGACGCACCGCCTGATCGACGTCGGCGACCTTCATGATCGGCATTACGGGACCGAACGTCTCCTCACGCATCGTATCCATCGAGTGGTCGACGTCGACCAGCACGGTTGGCTCGTAGAAGTGGCCGCCCGAACCGTTGCGGACGTGCCCGCCGACCAGCACCTTGGCGCCCTTGTTGACGGCGTCACGCACATGGGCGTCGATGATCTCGATCTGGGGCGGGAAGATGATCGCGCCGACGTCCACGCTGCCGGGCCCGGACGGAGGCCCCTGACGGAGCCGACCCACCTTCTCGGTCACGAGCCGTACGAACTCGTCGTAGATCGGCTCCTCGACATAGACGCGCTCGACTGAGATGCAGACCTGGCCCGCGTTGTTCATCGAGTAATACGCGGCGGCGGTTGCCGCCTTCTCCACGTCCGCGTCGGCGCAGACGATCATCGGATCCTTCCCGCCCAACTCCAGGTGACAGGGGATCAGCCGCTCAGCCGCGGCCTTGGCAACGAGCCGGCCGGTCCGCGTTGAGCCGGTGAACATGATGCAGTCGACGGCCGCGATCAGCGCGCCGCCCGTGGCTCCGTCTCCGGTGGCCACCTGGAAGACGTCCTCCGGCATGCCGCAGTCGTGGAACATCTCGGCCATCAGCAGCGAGCTCAGCGGCGTCACCTCGCTCGGTTTGAGGATCACGGCGTTGCCGGCCATCAGCGCCGGGATGCAATCGCCGAAGCCGTTGACGAGCGGGAAGTTCCAGGGCCCGATCACGCCGACGACGCCGAACGGCACGTAGCGCATCAGGAGCTTCTTGCCGACCACCGCCGGGTTGCCCCAGTAATGGGCGTGCTCGTCGGCGAGGTACTCAGCGGCGTGCTTGGCCCAGAACCCGAGCGACTGCGCGGTGTAGCCGAAGTCGGTTCCCTGGGCGTCCTCGTAGGTCTTGCCCGTCTCCTCGATCACGGTGGCGATCACGCGCTCGGCGTTGTCAAGCATCCAGCGCTGCGCGCGCACCATGACCGCGGCGCGGCCCGCGAAGCCGAGCTCATTCCAGTGTGTCTGCGCAGCTCGCGCTCGGCTCACCATCTCGGCGAGCTCCGGTACGCCGGCCACCGGGACAGATCCGATGAGCTCCCCGGTGGCGGGGTTCTCGACCCCGATCGTGGTCATGTCCTGCTCCTTCCCGGCTAGCGGCGACTCACGCCACTACTCGCTGAGCTCGACCGACTCGATGACCGCCGGCTCCTCCGGCCGGTCGCGCCCATCGGTGGGCAGGCCCTCGATCGCGTCTACCGCATCCATGCCCTCGGTCACGCGGCCAAAGACAGTGTGCTTGCCGTCGAGCCACGGCGCCGCGTCGGTCGTGACGATGAAGAACTGCGAGCCGTTGGTGTTTGGGCCCGCGTTGGCCATTGCGAGCGCACCACGTACGACCTTGTGCTGGTTGAACTCGTCCTCGAAGGTGTACCCGGGGCCGCCGGTCCCGGTGCCCAGCGGGCACCCCCCCTGGATCATGAAGTCCGGGATCACGCGGTGAAAGCTGAGGCCGTCGTAGAAGTTGTCGGCCGACAGCTTGCGGAAGTTCTCAACCGTCTTGGGGGCGTCCTCGTCGAAGAACTCGATGGCGATGGTGCCGTGATTGGTGTGGAGTTTGGCTGTGCTCATCCCATGACCCTACCCCGTCAGGAAGCAACGCAGCCCGCCGCTCGTCCCCCCGCCCGCGTGGGAGCGAGGGGAAGGGCGACGAGCCGGTGCGTTCAGCCGATCAGCCGAGACCGCTAATGCTTGACAGCAGCAGCCGTCGTGGTGGTCGTCGTGGGCTGATTCACCGCGAGCGCGTACACGGTGGTCGGCTCGGCCGTCACCGTCGGGGCGATGGTGTCGGTCGTGCTGTACGAGCAGCTCAGGGTGCTGGTCGTCGCGTTGGCGCTCGTCGGAGCGACAACGGTCAGAGGCAGCGTCGCGTCGACAGCCTGGCCGGCAGTCGTGGGGTAGAGCGTCGTCGACTGCGTCGTCGTCGCGCTCGTGCTTGTGCCCGACGCCAGCGTGCAGCTCACGGTCACCGGAGCGGGTGTCGTGTCGCCCGTGCCCGGCGTCACCGTGACGCGTGGGTTGGCCTGCACCATGTAAGCCGAGCCCCCGGCCAGCTGGAAGCTGACGACCGAGGCGCTGGTCGTGGTCAGCGTCTTGGCGGTTCCTGTGCCGCTGTCAGCCTCGTTCGGCGATGTGCCGGCGCAGGTCACGCCGCCACTCACGTTCACAGAGTTCAACGCCTGACCGCTCGCGCAGCTGCCGGTGACGCGGAGCTGGACCTCGTTGCGGTTGACGCGATAGAAGCCGACCGCACCCGGCATGATCTTGCGGGAGCCAACTGAGTTGGTCCCGAGCTTCGGGTTGGTCACGGCGAAGGTCTTCAGCTGCGCCGATCCGACGCTGGCGTTGGGGAGCGCCACAGCGGCATAGGCGCCACCGGAGAGAGCGACGAACAGTGCCACCAGCGCGACTGCCATCGCTCCTGACGGGCGGCGCCGAGCGCCTACCCTCGCGATCTTGCGCAGGGTGTTGGTTGGTTTGAGCATTACAGCCCTCCTGTCGGGGAATCCGGTCCTCCTAACCCCGGAACACGACGCACCACGCCAAGTCGCGGCCATAGGTGGCGGCGCTTACGCCGACCTGACACGGTGCTCGGCGGTGGCGGCCAGCGGGCCGCCACCGACCGCAGAAGCGGCTGGATGATTAGGCGCGAGCCAGCTCGAGCCGCAGCGGATGCCCGCCGACCTCAATCCCGGCTGCCGCCGCGACGACCCTGTCGGCGTCGGCGTCGGGGACCTCGGCGAACGAGAAACGGTCGAGCACCCTCACGTTGCGCACGGCCTCTCCATCGAGACCGCCCGCTTTGGTGAGCGCGTGCACGACGTCCTTTGGCTCGATCCCGTCGGCGCGGCCGCCGGCGATGATCAGCTTGCGCAGCGGCAACTCGGCACCGTCAAGCTCGGCGTCGTGCGGCTTCGAGTGGCGCTTCGGCCGCGGCAGCTTGACGCTCGTGGGTGCCACGTGCGCATCACGTACCCAGGGCGCCAGCTTCACGCCCGAGTGAGCCTCGATCGCGTCCACCTCACGCTGCTGGCGCTTCTCGTAGAACGTGATCGCGCGACCGCTGCGGCCGACACGGCCTGTGCGGCCGATGCGGTGCACGTAGACGTCCGGCGAATTCGGCACGTCGAAGTTGATGACGTGTGAGACCGTCGAGATGTCCAGGCCGCGCGCGGCGACGTCGGTTGCGACCAGGAGCGGCGTGCGGCCGTCCTTGAAGCTGATCATGACGCCGTCACGGGCACCCTGTGACATGTCGCCATGCAGCGCCTTGACGTTCATGCCCTTGTCGCGCAGCGTGCGGTAGAGCTGATCGCAGCGGATCTTCGTCCGGCAGAAGATGATCGCCTGCCGCGGCTTCTCGGCGTCCAGCACCTCGACCAGGGCGGCGACCTTGTCCTTGGAGGAGACCTGCAGACCGAACTGCTCGACGGAATCGACCGTGAGCGTCGCGGACTGGACCTTCACGACAACGGGGTCATACAGGTACTGGTCGGCGAGGCGCTGGATCTCGGGCGGCATCGTGGCACTGAAGAGCGCCGTCTGACGGCTCGACGGGGTCAGCGAGAGGATCTTCTCGACGTCTTCGAGGAAGCCGAGGTCGAGCATCTCGTCGGCCTCGTCGAGCACGACGAAGCGGCAGGCGTGCAGCATCAGCGAGTGACGGCTGATCAGGTCCTTCACGCGCCCCACGGTGCCCACCACGATGTGGCCCCCGGCGCGCAGCTGAGCCTGCTGGCTGCGGATCGGCGCGCCACCGAAGACCGCCACCACGTCGACCCCCTTTCGCGCTCCGTATGAGCGCAGCGCCTGGGTCACCTGGATGCAGAGCTCGCGGGTCGGGGTGAGCACCAGACCCTGGACTTCGTGTTCCGACGGATCTACGTAGTTGATGAGGGGCAGCCCGAAGGCCGCTGTCTTACCTGATCCTGTCTGCGCCTGGCCGATCACGTCGAGTCCCTGCAACAGATGCGGGATCGCCTGCTCCTGGATCGGGCTGGGCTCTTGGTAGCCGACGTCGTGGAGCGCCTCGAGGACCGGCTCAGATAATCCCAGCTCAGCGAAAGTTGTCATTACAACCCAAGATAGAGGGCTACAGCCAGCGGCGCTTCTGCGGGCGACGCATTTTCGTCTCCCGCACGCGCAAACTCATACGCTGCGGGTGTTTGTACTGACGAGGTCGCTCGACGCCCCGCGGCGGATCAGGCCCGGCGCGATCACCCGCAGCAATGCCCCGATCCAGTAGTAACGCGGCACGTAGCGCTCGGACACGCCGCCCGGACCGGCTTCGATGATCGCCTCGGCGACGTGCTCGGCATCGGAGACGGCCCAGCGCAGCAGCGGGCTGGCGCGCAGTTCCGCCTGAGGAAAGCCTTCCGTGGCGATGAAGCCCGGGAGCACGTCGGCGACGTGCACGCCGTGGCGACGCTCCTCCAGGTACAGGGAGTCGCTCCAGGCGGCGAGCGCATTCTTGCTCGCGCTGTAGCCACCCGTCCCGAGGCGCGAGATCCGCGCTGACGTGCTCGTAACGTTGACGATCGCAACGGGCGCCTTGAGCGGGCGCCCGGCGAAGGAGGTGACGGCGGTCCGCGGACCGCCGTCTACCGACCCTGCAGCCTCGGCGGTACGGCGCATCAGCGGCAGCAGGGCCTCTACCAGTCGGACGGGCGCCTCGAAGTTGACGCGCATGTGCCGCTCGATGTTGGCCCAGCCGCCGTCGGAGAAGTCCAAGGCCCAGCGTGCGCCCGCGTTGTTGACGAGCAGGTTCAGCGCGCCGTACATGTGCTCGATGACCTTGGCGAGCTGCAATGGCTTGCCGGGGTCGGTGAGGTCGGCGGGGAACACGAACGTCCGCGCCGTGCCCAGTTCCTCGGCGAGCGCCTGCAGCCGCTCCGCGCGCCGCGCGACAAGGATCAGCTTTACGTCGGCCTCTCGGGCGAGGCGACGCGCGGTCGCCTCGCCGATTCCGCTCGACGCGCCTGTGATCAGAGCGACGTAGGGCACGGAGTGGATTATGCGGACACGGTGTTGTTGAAGCGATGCAGCGAGAGCGGGATGAAGACCGCGAGCATCACGAGCGACCAGACGATCATCGCGACCTCTGCGTGCGCGAGCAGCCACGAGCCCTGACTGTGGGGGACGCCCGCGAGCTTCTGCGAGGTGGCGACGAGTGCGCTGATCGGATCCCACTCACCGATCGCCTTCGGAATCGCGTCCATCTTGCTGATCGGCACGAACGCACCGCCGAGGAAGGCCAATGGGAAGACGATGATGAAGCCGATCCCCTGCATCGCGTCGGGCGAGCGCACGAGCATCCCGAAGTAGGCGCCCGCCCAGGTGAAGGCGAAGGTCCCGAGCAACATCAGGCCGACCCACTCGAGTGCCGTGCCCAAGCCAAAGTCCGGGCGCCAGCCGACGATGAAGCCCATCGCCGTGTAGACCGCCAGCCCGAGCACGGCCTCGGAGAACTGCCCGAGCACCTGACCGGTAACGATCGAGAGCCGGCTCACCGGCATCGAGCGGAAGCGGTCGAGCACGCCCTCGGCCATGTCGTGGCTGGTGGCAACGCCGGCGCCGATCATCCCGAAGGCGAGGCCCTGCGCGATCAGGCCGGGGATCAGGTAGTCCGAGTAATTGGTGACCCCGGGGACATGGATCATCGCGCCGAACACGTAGCGGAACAGCAGGATGAAGACGATCGGCTGGATCGTCACATCGAGGATCCGCTCCGGCACGCGCGGGATCGCGCGCAGGCTGCGGAATGTGAGCAGCAGTGAGTCGCGGGCGAACGTGGTCATGCCGCCACCTCCTCTTGGGTCTCGGCTTCCTCGGCGTGATGGCCGGTGAGCTTGATGAAAGCGTCGTCGAGCGTCGGCCGCCGCAGCGCGATCTCGTCGATCGGGATCTTGGTGGCCGCGACCGCAGCGGCGACCCGATTGAGGTCGGACACCTCGTCCGGTGCGGGGATCGAGATGCGCCTCGATTCGGGCTGCAGAGTCAGCTCGAGGCCCTGCCAGCTGAGCTCGCGCTCGAGCTGTTCGAAGCCCTGCGAGTCAACCGCGATGACGTCCACGCGCTGGTCGCCGACCAGCGCCTTGAGCTCCGAGGGCGTGCCCTTGGCGATCTCACGGCCGTGGTCGATCAGCACGATGTGGTCGGCCAGCGCGTCGGCCTCCTCCAGGTACTGGGTCGTCAGCAGCAGCGTGATGCCCTCGGCGACGAGCTCGCGCACGGTCGACCAGACGACCTGGCGGCTGTGCGGATCGAGGCCGGTGGTGGGCTCATCGAGCACCAGCAACTGCGGAGTCTCGATCAGGCCGGCGGCCAGATCGACGCGGCGCTTCTGTCCGCCGGAGAGCTGTTTGATCAGCCTGCCCCCGAACTCGGTCGCGTCGAAGCGCTCGAGCAGCTGGTCGGCCATGCGCGACGCCTCAGTGCGGCCACGGCCACGCAGCCGCGCCATAAGCTGCAGGTTCTCCCGCGCGGTGAGGTTGGGGTCGAGCGCCGCGAACTGACCGGTGAGTGAGATCGTCTCGCGCACCTTGTGGTCCTCATGACCGATCGCGTGGCCGTTGACCTTGGCGCTGCCGCCGTCCGGCTTGAGCAGCGTCGCCAGCATCCTCACGGTGGTGGTCTTGCCCGAGCCGTTGGGCCCGAGCAGCGAGAAGACGGTGCCGACGGGCACTTGTAGGTCGAGCCCGTCGACCGCATGGACCTCGCCGAAGAGCTTTGTCAGCCCTTGAGCCTCGATGGCCATCTGCCTCGAGGTGGTGTCCTGATCTTGGAAGTTCATGCTGGCGAGCTTACAGTCGCTGTAAAAATTCTGCAACTGTAAATTTCTCGATAAGCTTGCGGTGTGGCGTTGGAAGGCTTGCGAGAGCTGAAGAAACGGGAGACGCGCAGGCGTATCTCCGACATTGCGACGGGGATGTTTCTCGAGCGCGGCTTCGAGGCGGTGACCGTCACAGAGGTGGCTGCGGCCGCAGGCGTCTCCGAGAAGACCGTCTACAACTACTTCCCCACCAAGGAGTCGCTCGTCCTCGACCAGACCGAGGGGCAGATCGAGCGCCTGGTCGCCGCCGTGCGCGACCGGGGCAAGGGCGTTACGCCAACGGCCGCGCTGGTAGGAGCGCTCAAGGAGGACTCCAAGCGCTTCTACGAGATGATCGCCGACGATGTGCCCCGCATCGGGGAATTCAGCAGGATGGTCCGCGGCACCCCGGCGCTGCGAGCTGCCTGGAGCGAGCACCGACACCGGATGGTCGCGGCGCTCGCGGAGGTCCTTGCCGACGAGCTCCAGGTCGAGGTCACCGATCCCGAACCGCTGGTCGCGGCGCGCGCCCTCACCGGGCTGGTCGAGCTCCTATACGACTCTCGGCTGCGGCACGCCGGCGCCGCCGGCCGTCCCGACGAGCTGCTCGCCCGCGTGAACGCGGACATCGAGCGCGGAGCGCGACTCCTCGACACGGGTATGTGGTCACTGCACCTGATTGCCGAGGGCCGCCGCACCAAGGAGCAGATCCGCGAAGCTGGAGCCGTCGCCGAGCAGGCACGCCAGCAGGTGTTGGGCGCCCTGCGCGACGCCAAGCGGGCGTGGAAACAGGCGCACCAGCAGGCGCACGAGGCAGCCCGAGAGGCGCGCCAGCAGGCACAGAAGCAGCCCGAGAGGCGCGCCAGCAGGCGCACGAGGCAGCCCGAGAGGCGCGCCAGCAGGCACAGGAAGCCGCGCGCCAGGCGCGGCGGGAGCGCTAGGTCCCCTCGAAGAGGAGCCAGTTGGGCTCCGTGCCCGAGTAGTGAACGCTGCGGCCAAACGGCTTAGAGCGATTGACAACGACGCAGTAGTAACGGCCGTCCGCCGCGTCCGAGGCACATGTGCGGAAGATGTTCGGTGCCCCGTCCACTCGATCGGTGTTCAGGACTCTCAGGTTGTCCTGGAACGCCGGTGGCGCATGCGCGCCGATGTAGGCCTTCGCCTGTGCAGTGGCGTCCTCGAGCGCGAAGGTGTCGGCCGCGATCGTACGCTGGTGGACGATTCCGCCCGCTAGCAACGCGAGCGACACCGCGAGCGTGATCAGCGCTCCGGCGTAATTGCGGGCCACCACCTTGGGCATGTCTGGTCGCACGCGTCTCACGACCCCACCGAGGAGGCCGCCCAGCACCACGATGCCGATCAGGCTGAGCACGGCGCCGAGCAGTAAGCCACTAACCCAAGACGCGCTGTCGCCCGAAAGCGGCAGGCTGTGGATCATGGTGGCGTCGGCCAGGCTCAGCACGACGAAGGAGGGCCACAGCCAGGCGCCGCGAAGGCGCCAGCGCATACGGGTCAACGGCGCGGCGTCCATCGCTGAAAGCCTACGCCTCGGGTTGCGGATGCACCACGGCTCTGGACGCTGGTTTGACGGGCCAAACCACACCGGGATGTGGCTAAGGCCAACCGCTCGAGGCCGTCTAGCATCAGAGCAGTGACTGACTTGTGGGTATGTGAGCTTGGTGAGATCGGTTACCGCGAGGCGCTCGCGCTACAGGAGCAGGTGCGCGACGCCCGCCAGCGGGAGCTGATTCCCGACACGCTGCTGCTGCTCGAGCACAACCCAGCGGTCTACACCTGCGGCCGTCGATCGGCGCCGGGCGAGCTCAGCATGGGCGAGCAGTGGTATGCCGCGCACGGGATTGAGATCATCGAGACCAATCGCGGCGGCAAGGTCACCTACCACGGTCCGGGCCAACTGGTCGGCTACCCGATCGTGCGGGTCGAGGACGTCGTCGCGTATGTGCGCCTGCTCGAGCAATCGCTGGTCAGCGCGCTCGCGCAGATCGGCGTCGCGGGTCGCGCGAGGGACGCAGAGGGTCCCGACTACACCGGCGTGTGGATCGCGAACCGCAAGATCGCCTCGATCGGAGTGCACGTGTCGCGCGGCGTCACCACCCACGGGTTTGCGCTCAACGTGGAGGCGCGGTCACTCGAGCCGTTCACCTGGGTCGTCGCCTGCGGGCTCCCGGACGTGCAGATGACCTCGGTCGAGAGCGAGCGCGGCGATGCGGCCGTCTCGCTGCGCCAGTGCGGCGAGCTCGCCGCAGCTTCGCTCGCCAGCGCCCTCGGGCACGGCGCGCGGGCGGTGAATCGCGAGCAGCTCGACGCGGAGATCGCGCTGGGCCTCAGTACCCTTTCTCCTACATGAGTGCAACCCGGTCACGCTCCAACCCCGGCGGGATCGCGAACGTCCTGACCGTGCTTGGACCCGACGTCGAGCCTTACAAGGGCCGCAAGCCGCCGTGGTTCAAGGTCCCCGCCCCGGGCGGTCCGCGCTATCGCGAGCTCCAGGGGCTGATCAAGGCCGAGAACCTGAACACGGTCTGCCAGGAGGCGGCCTGCCCGAACATCGGCGAGTGCTGGCAGCGCGGCACCGCGACCTTCATGATCCTCGGTGACACCTGCACGCGACGCTGCGGCTTCTGCAACGTCCGCAGCGGTAAGCCCACCTGGAACGATCCGCTCGAGCCGGCACGGGTCGCGCGCTCAGTCGCGCGCATGGGCCTGCGCCACGCCGTGATCACGAGCGTCGACCGCGACGACATGTACGACTACGGCGCGCATGCGTTCGTCGGCGTGATCCGCCAGATCCGTCGCCAGTCGCCGAGCACCAAGATCGAGGTGCTAACCCCAGACTTTCGCGGTCAGGAGATGCCGCTGGCAAAGGTGATCGCCGAACGACCGGACGTCTTCAACCACAACGTCGAGGTGGTGCCGCGGCTCTACACCGTCGCCCGCCGCGGCTCGACCTGGGAGCGCTCAAACCGCGTGCTGCGGACCGCCAAGGAGATGGGCGGCGACGAGGTCGTGACCAAGTCGGGGCTGATGGTCGGTCTCGGTGAGAGCTTCGAGGAGATGCTCGATGCGCTCGGCACGCTGCGCGAGAACCACGTGCAGGTTGTGACCATCGGGCAGTACCTGCGCCCTACCGAGAACCATCTGCCGATCGTGCGCTACTGGCACCCCGACGAGTTCCAGGCGCTCGAGGAAGCTGCGTACGAGCTCGGCTTCGATCACGTGGCGGCAGGCCCGCTCGTGCGCTCCAGCTACCACGCCGACCAGCACGTCGCCCAGAACGAGCCCGGTGTCGGGCCGCTTCGGGCCGCCGCTGCCGGCTGATCGGTCGGATGCGATGAGGCCCCGTCGCCGAACGCTGCTGATCGCACTGGCGCTGGCCGCGCTCGTGGCGCTGGTTTTCGCGCCGGGCGCGCTCGCGTCCGCCGGCGGCGGCTCGGCCGGCTTCAGTGGCGGCGAGGGCGGAGGCAGCTTCGGCGGAGGCGGCGGAGGTGGCAGGGGCTTCGCGCTCTTCATCGTCATCCGCCTGCTGTTTGACATCGCGATCCTCGGACACGGAATCGGCCTGCTGGTGCTGCTGGGGCTCTTTGCCGCATGGTGGATCATGACCCGCGGCTTCCCGTCGTTCATGCGTTTCTGGGATCTGCGAGCCCAGCAGGGTCGCGCGCACCACCGTGAGAGCCGCCGGCGCGAGCGACGCGTGGAGCTGGCCGCCGCCGAAGCCGAGGACGAGAATCCGATCTTCGGTCCGGCCGCGGTACGCGAGGCCGGGGCCCAGCTGTTCACTGACATCCAGCGTGCCTGGTCGAGCGATGACCGCATCGCCTTGCGGGGCCTGATCACGCCGGAGCTGCTGGTCGAGTGGGAGCGGCGCCTTGATGACTTCGAGCGCCGGGGATGGCGCAATCACGTCGAGCCCGTCGGACCACCGAAGGTCGAGTACGTCGGGATCCTGCGCCGCGAGCGCGGCCAGCAGGACCTGGAGCGCGTCGTCGTGCGGATCGAGGCGAAGCTTCGCGACTACGTGGTCGACTCGAGCGGACGCCGGATCAAGCGAGAAGGTTCTGCCACTGAGTCGGTGCGGATGCGCGAGTACTGGACGCTCGAGCGCCGCGGCGATCACTGGGTGCTGGCGTCGATCGAATCCGGTGCCGAGGGTGAGCACGCCCTCAAGGACAAGATCGTGCAGACCCAGTGGGCTGATGAGCAGTCGCTTCGTGACGAGGCGCTAATCGAGGGTGCCGTCGCGCAGAGCGCCCCGGCGGGCTTCAAGGTCGCCGAGCTGGCGGACCTGCAATTCACCGGTGATGCGCGCGCCGCCGCCCTGGACCTGAGCTTGGCCGATGCGCGCTTCGCCCCTGACATCCTCGAGGTCGCCGCCCGTCGCGCGGTCGACGCGTGGGCCGAGGCTGTGGATGGCTCCGACGCGGAGCTGCGAAAGATTGCCACCAGCGACGCGGTACAGGAGCTCCTGCATCCCGGGGACCCCTCCGGTCGCACGCGAGTGGTTGTCCGCGGGCCGCAGGTCTCCCGCATCCGGGTACATGCGCTCGATGCCTCTGCCGAGCCGGCGACGATGACGATCGACGTGGATCTGCGCGGCCGGCGCTATATCGAGGACCGCGACACCACGCAGGTGCTGGCCGGCAGCTCCACGCGACTGTCGGGCTTCACCGAACGCTGGACGATGGCCGTGACCGGCGACGCGCAGGAGCCGTGGCGGATCGTCTCGGTGCAGACGCCCGCGGTCGCCGCTTGACGCGGCCGCCGACGAGCGCTCAGGCGGCGATCACGTCTGTGGGCTGCGCGATGTCGACGGGCGCGGCGGCATCCACGGCGCGGGCGCGCAGCCTGCGCAGCGTGAGGGCTCCGGCCGCGGCCACCACGAAACAGGCAACCGCGCCTATTCCGAGCCCCGACCGCGCTCCGTAACCCGCCATCAGTGCACCGACGATCGGCCCGCCGATCGGTGTCGAGCCCTGGAAGGACACGAACCACAGCGCCATAACGCGCCCGCGCATCTCCGGCGCGGCCCGCATCTGAAGCGTGGCGTTGGTCATCGACATGAACACCACGCCCGCACCGCCGACGAGCGCCAGCGCGAGCAGCTCGAACGCCAGGTTGGGCGCGATCGCCGAGAGGGTCATCGTGACTCCGTAGCCGAGCGCAGCGATGACCAGCGCATAGGACCCGATCTTTCCCCGAGCCGCCATCGCGAGGCCGCCGACGACGGCGCCCACACCCATGGCAGCGGTCATGAAGCCGTAGCCGGCGGAGCCGACGTGCAGGCCATGCGAGGCCATGTATGGCAGCGTCACCTGGAACTCGTACGCGAGGCAGCCGACGACAGCTGCCATGGCCAGCGGCAGCGCGAGCCGTGGTTCGTGGCGGACGTAGCGCAGACCGTCACGCAACTGCCCCTTGGCGCGGGCCATGGGCGGGACCGGCGCGAGCGCCGTCCTGTCCATGCGCGTCAGCGAGTTGATCACTGCGATGAAGCTGACGGCGTTGATCAAAAAGCACCAGCCGGTGCCGACCGCGGCGATCATCAGACCGCCGATCGCCGGGCCGACGACGCGCGCGACGTTGACCATGGTCGAGTTGAGGCTGACCGCGTTACGCAGATGCTCCGGCCCGACGAGCTCGAGCATGAACGACTGCCGTGCCGGGTTCTCAAAGGCGTTGTTGAGACCCAGGATGAAGGCCAGCACGCCGATCTCCCACAGCCGCACCGAGTGCGTCACGGTGAGCAGACCGAGGATCAGCGCCTGGATTCCCATCATCGCCTGCAGCGTGATCATCGCCTTGCGCTTGTTGACGCGGTCGGCGATGACCCCCCCGTAAGGACCGAGGATCAGAACCGGAAGCGTCTGCAGCGCGACGATCACACCGAGTGCCGTGGCCGAATGCGTGAGCGTCAGCACGAGCCATGACTGAGCCGCCATCTGCATCCAGGTACCGGCCAGCGAGATCGACTGGCCGCCGATGTACAGGCGGTAGTTCGGAACGGCAAGCGCTGCGAAGGTCGTCCGCGAGGCGCGCTTGAGCCGAGGGCTCACCGGCTGTCCCGATGCAGGTGCTGGGAGAGCTCCTCCAGCGCTGGGAGGGCAGCCTCGATGCGGGCGCGGTCAGCCGACGGCAGCTCAGAGAGCGCTACTTCCACCGCACGCGTGCGCTCTGCGCGGATGCGCTCGGCAAGGTCGCGCCCTGCCGGAGTTGCGTCAAGCCAGGCGGAGCGGCGGTCGGCCTCATCGGCCGTACGCGTGACGAGTCCGTCCTGCGCGAGGTGGGCGACGGTGCGCGACAGAAGCGTCGGGTTGAGCCCCTCCTGTTCGGCCACCTCGGAGAGCCTGATCGGGCCGTTGCGGACCGTGTTCAGCAGCACGGCCACGCGCGTCGGTGTCAGGTTGGCGGCGAGGCTCGCCTCGGTCGCCCGCAGCACACGCGCGAGGCGCCCCAACACGATCCGCAGCCGCTGCGCTGTCTCCGTGTCGACGCCTGTTGCCATGCCTGCCCCTTCTGCCAAAGTATTTGCTTGCTGGCAAGCATCTTAGCAGGCACGTGAAACAGCCTCGGCTGCGATCGGCGGCGCTAGGCGGGCAGGGTGGATGGCTGGCGGACCGACTCGTGAGCACCCGGTTGCTCTGCCATTCCCTCGATCGGGGCCACGTGGAAGTCGCGCTGGCGGATCGCGAGCAGTGAGACCACCATGCCGA
Source organism: uncultured Actinomycetota bacterium (assembly GCA_963714335.1). GTDB lineage: Bacteria > Actinomycetota > Thermoleophilia > Solirubrobacterales > Solirubrobacteraceae > Palsa-465. Next base: position 1,183,296 of record CAVQNW010000002.1, on the reverse strand, counting down.
CGAAGGCGACGCCCGCGGCGACGAGCAGGATCGTGTTGAGTGCGTCGACGTAGCTGACCTTGGCCGTGGCGGCGATCAGGCCCTGGACCTGGTGCGGAGCATGGGCTATCGCCGAGCGGGCGCCGCCGGCGCTGATTGCGGTGCCGAGCTGATGGGCGTGCGCGGCCAGCGGCGTTCCGGCGAGATGCGAGACGACCGCCGACTTGGTCTGACTCGCGAGGATCGTGCCGAGGGCAGCCACGCCGGTGGCGATCCCGACCTGGCGCGCCGTGGCGTTGATGCCCGACGCCATCCCGGCACGCTCGGGCGGCACTACGCCGACAGCCGTTGAGGCAAGCGGGACGTTGACAAAGCCGACACCGATTCCCGCGAGGATGAAGCCCGGAAGGAAATGGGTCCAGGGATCAGAGGCCGTGAGCCCGCGCATCAGCAGCAACCCGGCGACCACGAACGCGAATCCGCCGCCGATCAGCAAGCGGATCGGCACCTTGGTCGTCAGCCGACCCGCGATACCAGCGACCAGGAACACCCCGCCGGTCAGCGGCAGGAAGCGCAGGCCGGCGGCCATCGCCGAATAACCCATAAGGTCCTGGAGGTAGATCACCAGATAGGTGAACATCGCGAAGATCGAGGCCGACACAGCCCAGGCGGCCACCAAGCCACCATTGAAGGTCGGGACGCGCAGCAGCTTGAGGTCGAGCATCGGCTGACGCACCCGGAGCTCGATCACGACAAAGGCGACCAGCAGCGCGAACGCCGCGATCAGGGACCCGAGTACCTCGAACGAGCCCCAGCCCTCGGCCTGGCTGCGAATCAACCCGAACACGAGCCCGGCAAGCGCGAGGCTGAAGGTGACAAAGCCAGGCACATCGGGCCGCGGCGCACCCGGCAGCCGCGACTCGTCGACGCGAGTAAGCGTGACGGCCAGGGCCGCGACGCCGATCGGCACGTTGACGAAGAAGATCCACCGCCAGCTCAGACCACTGGTGATGGCGCCGCCGAGCACAGGCCCGACCGCCACGGCCACACCGGTCACCGCCCCGAACACCCCAAAGGCAACGCCGCGCTCGCGCGGCGGGAACGCCTGCGCCAGCAGCGCCAACGCCGTCGCGAACATGATCGCTCCGCCAACGCCCTGAAGCGCGCGCGAGAGTGAGAGGAACACAGAGCTCTGCGCGAGGCCGCAGAGGGCCGAGCCGAGCGTGAAGATCACGATCCCGATGGCGAACACGCGACGGCGACCGGCAAGGTCGGCAATCGATCCGGCCGTCAGCAGCAGGGCCGCAAGCGTCAGCGCGTAGGCGTCGATCACCCACTGCAGGTCAGAAAGGCTCGCCCTGAAGGCCGTCTCGATCTGGGGCAGCGCCACGTTCACGATCGTGACGTCCAGCAGCAGCATGAAGACACCGGTACAGACGGCCATCAGCGTCCACCATTTGCGATCCATCCTCGGGCTCCCGTTCCGGTAGATAACTGAGTTCGCGCTCAGGATATCATCCATTCTGAGCTACTGCTCAGAAATTTGACACCCAGGACACTAAGCTGCATGCAACCACGATGACCGCCACCGAGGAACCACCACGACGCAGAGGCCGTCCGCCCTCGGGGGGACGCGAGGCGATCATCGAAGCAGCGCTCGCGGTACTGCGTGAGCAGGGAATCGCGAACCTCACCAGCCGCGAGGTGGCAGCCCGCGCCGGGGTGTCCGATGCGAGCGTCTACTACCACTTCGGCGACCGCGCCGGCCTGCTTCAGGCCGTATTCGAGCACGGCATGAAGCCACTCATGTTCATGGCAGGTCTGGAAGAGGAGGAACTCGAGCCGGCGGCCGTCGTCAGTGCCGCGTTCGCCTCGCTCGAACACTTCTTCGACGATGTTCTGCCCGTGTTCCACGCCGCGCAGGCCGACCCCGAGCTGCGGGCGGCGCTCGCCGCCTTCGTGGAGGCCAAGCACCTCGGGCCACATAAGGGCGTGCAGCTGCTCGGTAACTATCTACGCGCGCAGCAGGAGGCTGGGCGCGTGCGCGCCGACGCGGACGCCGACGCGATCGCACTGCTGATCATCGACTGCGCCTTTGCTCGGACCGCCCGCAAGCAGATGCTGCTCCACGACGACGAGCAGCAGCTGCCCTCGAGCGAGGCGGTCCTCGCAGAGATCAGCCGACTGTTGATCTAGACCCCACCCGCCCCGCTCGCTCCGGTCACCCGCAGCGTTTCCAGCGCGGCGTTCAGCGTGACCGAGGGCCGCATCGCCTCGGCGACCAACTCAACGTCCGGGTGGTAGTAGCCGCCGATCTCAACCGGCTGACCCTGCACCGCGGACAGCTCGCCGACGATCGTCTGCTCGTCGGCCGCAAGCTGCTCGGCCAGCGGCCGGAAGCGCTCAGCCAGCTCCGCGTCGTCGTCCTGCCTCGCCAGCTCCTGCGCCCAATAGAGGGCGAGATAGAAATGGCTCCCGCGGTTGTCCAGCTCGCCGACCCGCCGCAGAGGTGACTTGCGCTGCTCGAGCACCATGCCGGTCGCGTGGTCCAACGTATCGGCCAGCACCTGTGCGCGGGCATTGCCGTCCTTCTCCGCGAGCAACTCGAAGGAGACAGCCAGCGCGAGGAACTCGCCGAGCGAGTCCCAGCGCAGGTGGTTCTCCCTGACGAACTGCTGCACGTGCTTGGGCGCCGAGCCGCCGGCACCGGTCTCGAACATCCCGCCACCATCCATCAGCGGCACGATCGACAGCATCTTCGCGCTCGTCCCGAGCTCCAGGATCGGGAAGAGATCAGTGAGGTAATCGCGCAGCACGTTGCCGGTGACCGAGATCGTGTCCTGGCCGGCACGGGCACGGGCGAGCGTGTAGCGGACGGCCTCCGCCACGGGCAGAACCTGGATCTCGGTTCCCTCGGTGTCGAGCTCGTCGAGCGCCGGGCGGACCTTCTTCAGAAGCTCGGCGTCGTGCGCACGGGTCTCATCGAGCCAGAAGATGGCGGGCGCGCCGGTCGCGTGCGCACGGCCCACAGCGAGCTTGACCCAGTCTCTGATCGGGGCGTCCTTGGTCTGGCAGGCCCGCCAGATATCGCCGACCGCCACCTCATGCTCGATCAGCGTCTTACCGGCGGCGTCGACGATGCGCACACGTCCGGGGCTGTCGATCTCGAAGGTCTTGTCGTGCGAGCCGTACTCCTCGGCCGCCTGCGCCATCAGGCCGACGTTGGGGGTGGTGCCCATCGTCGCCGGATCGAAGGCGCCATTGCGCTTGCAATCCTCGACGGTCTCCGCGTAGAGATCCGCGTAGGAGTGATCGGGGATCACGAACTTGGTGTCCTGCTGTTCGCCCTGGGGGTTCCACATCTGCCCGGAGGCGCGGATCGCGGCCGGCATCGACGCGTCGATGATCACGTCGCTCGGGACATGCAGGTTGGTGATTCCGCGATCCGAGTCGACCATCGCCAACGCGGGCTTGTCGTCGTACGGGATCTCAGTTCCCGCCGGCAGCGCGCCGAGCCCGTCATTCGGGTTCCAACCCGGCGTGCCGATGAGCTCGGGGAAGAAGGTCGTCACCGCGTGGCCGAAGATGATCGGGTCCGAGACCTTCATCATCGTCGCCTTCAGGTGCACCGAGTAGAGCAGGCCGGATGCCTTGGCGTCCTGCACCTGGCCGGTGAGGAACGCGCGCAGCGCCGCGGCGCGCATCACAGCTCCGTCGACAACCTCCCCCGCCAGCACCGGGAAGTCCGGCTTGAGCACCGTCACCGTGCCGTCCTGGGCCACGTGCTCGATGCGGATGCTGGTGGCCTCGGGGATGGTCACCGACTGCTCTGTGGAGCGGAAGTCGCCCTCGCTCATGGTCGTGACGTGCGAGCGGGATTCAGGCGGCCACTCACCCATCGAGTGCGGATGCTTCTTGGCGTACTCCTTCACCGACGCCGGGGCGCGACGATCCGAGTTGCCCTCGCGCAGCACAGGGTTGACGGCGCTGCCCTTGACCTTGTCGTAGCGGGCGCGGACGTCGCGCTCCTCGTCATCGGCCGGGTTATCCGGGTAGTCCGGCAGCGCGTAGCCCTGGTCCTGGAGCTCCTTGATCGCGGCCTTGAGCTGCGGTACGGAGGCGCTGATGTTGGGGAGCTTGATGATGTTCGCCTCGGGTGTCTTGGCGAGCTCACCCAACTCGGTGAGCGCATCGGAGACGAACTGCTCGTCGGTCAGAACGTCCGGGAACTGAGCGAGGATGCGTCCGGCCAACGAGATGTCACGGGTTTCAATTTCGACGTCGGCGGCGGTTGCGAAAGCCTGGACGATCGGCAGCAGCGAGCCGGTCGCCAGCGCCGGCGCCTCGTCGGTGTAGGTGTAGATGATCTTCATGTCGGCTTTCAAGTTAGCTGGCTACGCTGGGCGTGTGCTTGTGGCGCACCCACCGATCGCGCATCCTGCCCGTGCCCTCCCGCTGTCGGGCACGGTCATCGGGATCGATCCCGGGCACAACGGCCGCAACTACAGCGACCCGAGCTTCATCAACCATCTCGTCTGGAACGGCCGTGAGATGGAGACCTGCGACACCACCGGCACCTCGACCGACAGCGGTTACTCCGAGGCCCAGTTCAACTGGAACGTCGCCTCCTATCTGACCGCCGACCTCAAGGCCGATGGCGCCAAGGTCGTGCTCACCCGCCACAACAACACCAGCATTGGACCGTGCGTGAACACCCGCGCCCGGATCCTCGATCGCGCCCACGCGAACGTAGCCATCGACATCCACGCCGACGGCGGGCCGCCCTCGGGTCGGGGCTTCACGGTCCTCGAGCCGGTGAACGACGGCGTCAACGCCAAGGTGATCAAGTCATCGGACCGGTTCGCGCGGGTGCTGCGCTCGGCGTTCGCCAGCGGGACCGGGATGCCGATCTCCACCTACGACGGCATCGATGGCCTGCAGCCGCGCGACGACCTCGCCGGGCTCAACCTCACGACCGTCCCGAAGGTCCTGATCGAGTGCGGGAACATGCGCAACGCGACCGACGCGGCGCTGCTGACCTCCACCTCCTTCCAGAAGAAGGCGGCCGCCGCGATCGGGGCCGCCATGATCAAGTTCCTGGGCCGCTGAACGGCTTCTTTGGCAAATCGGTGTTCATTCTGCGCCCCAAATTGCCAAAGAACCTCAGGCGCACCAGAGGCCGCTAGCCGAACATCCCCGGCCGGTAGTGGCCGGGCTCGAGTCGGGTGGTGATCGAGAGCCGGTTCCAGGCGTTGATGACCGTGATCGCGAACACGAGCTGGGCCAGCTCTTGGGTCTCGAACTCCTCGCTGATGTCCTCCCAGAGCTCGTCCGGAACATGGTTGTCCGAGATCAGCGTCATCGCCTCGGTCAGCGCGAGCGCTGCGCGCTCGCGTTCGTTGAACAGCGGGCTCTCGTCCCAGGCGGGGATCATCGACAGGCGCTCCTCGCTCTCACCGTCGGCGCGCGCGTCCTTCCAATGCATGTCGATGCAGAAGGCGCACCCGTTCAACTGCGATGCGCGGATATCGACCAGATGCCGCAGCGTGTGATCGAGATCGACTGACGAGGACAGGCGGTACATCGCTGCGTACTGCTGTTTGGCCACGTCACTGAGCTGGAGGCGGCCGGCAGGAATGGTGTCGGGCATACCGGCATCGTTGCACGCGTCAGGCGCGCGCAGGACCGAGCGTCTCGTGTCGTGAGTCGGAATGCGACTCCGGCACTAAAGGTGGGCTGCCATCGAGCGGCCCGCCTGCCTTCCGCTGAACAGGCAGCCACCGAGGAAAGTGCCCTCGAGCGCGTTGTAGCCGTGCATTCCGCCACCGCCGAAGCCGGCCGCCTCGCCGGCGGCCCACAGGCCGTCGAGCAGCTCGCCGCCGGTGCCCAGCACCCGCGCCTCGAGGTCTGTGGCCAGACCGCCGAGCGTCTTGCGTGTGAGCACGTGGAGGCGCACGGCAATCAGCGGGCCGGCCGCGGGATCGAGAATCCGGTGTGGGGCCACCACCCTGCTGAGGCGGTCAGGCAGGTAGCGGCGGGCGGCGCGGATGGCCATCACCTGCAGGTCCTTGCCGAACGGGTTGGCCACCTCACGGTCGCGCGCAACGATCTGGCGCTCGATTTCGCTGAAATCGAGCAGTGGCTCGTCGGTGAGGGAGTTCATGCCGGCGACCAGCTCCCGCAGGGTCTCGGCCACGACAAAGTCCTCGCCGTAGTCGAGGAACGCCTGGATCGGCGCCGGCACCTCCGGCAGCAGACGCGAGCGCAACGTCGCCTCGACGTCCTTGCCGGTGATGTCGGGGTTCTGCTCGGAGCCCGATAGCGCGAACTCCCTGGCGATGATCCGCCGGTTCAGCACGAACCAGGTGTGCGGGTACCCGCTCTGCCCGATGTGCGCGAGCGTGGCGACGGTGTCGAAGCCCGGGAACAGCGGCGCGGGCAAGCGCCGGCCGGCTGCGTCGAACCACATCGATGACGGCGCCGGCAGGATCCGGATCCCGTGGTTCTCCCAGATCGGGTTCCAGTTGCGCACACCTTCGGTGTAATGCCACATGCGGTCGCGCCCGATCCAGCTGGCGCCCGACCGCTCGGCGACCTCGAGCATCCGGCCGTCCGTACTGGCGGGGACGCCGGCGACCATCTCGCGCGGAGGCGACCCGAGCCGCTCCGGCCAGTAGCGGCGTACGAGCTCTAAGTTGCCGCCGATGCCGCCGCTGGCAACGAGCACCGCGGCGCCACGCGCCTCGAAGCGGCCGACCACCTCGCGCGAGCTCTCCTGCCCGCGGACCACGAGCGAGCGCGCGAGCACGGAGCCATTCACGCCGATCACGCGCCCGTGCTCGACGGCCAGTTCGTCGACGCGGTGACGGAAGGCGAACTGCACCAGGCCGCGCTCGGCCGCCTCACGGACCCGGCGCTCAAACGGCTCGAGGACCGCCGGGCCGGTTCCCCAGGTCAGATGGAAGCGCGGAACCGAGTTTCCGTGCCCGAGCGCATCACCGCTGCCGCGTTCGGCCCAACCGGGACTCGGGAGCACGCGCAGCCCGAGCGATCGCAGCCAGTCCCGTTTTTCGATAGTGGCGAACTCGACGTACGCTCGCGCGAACCGCCGCGGGTGCTCATCCTCGGGTCGATCGAACTGCGCGCTGCTCAGCCAGTCCGACCAGGCAAGCTCGAACGAGTCGTGGATGCGAGCCCGGCGCTGCTCGGGTGAGTCGACGAAGAACAGCCCACCCAGCGACCAGAAGGCCTGCCCGCCGAGCGAGGCCTCCGGCTCCTGGTCGAGCAGCAGAACGCGTTTGCCCGCGGCGACCAGCTCAGCCGTGGCGACGAGGCCCGCCAGGCCGCCGCCCACCACGATCGCTTCGGCTTGCAGCGGCGAGGTGGTCACGCCGCCGCAGGCTACAGACCCTGCGGATGAAGGATGCGGTTGAAGCTCTTGAGGTAGCCCTTGCTCGGGTTGAGGATCGGGTGGACCATCGCGGCGCCGCCGTCGGCACTTGAGCCGCCGCTCTCCCACCACTGGCCGTCGAGGTCGATGATGACGTGCTCATCGTTGTTGGAGGTGTCCTGCGTCGGGACGAGCTTGGTGAGCTTGATCGTCTCCCACTCGCCGACCCACTTCGGCACCGTGATCTGGACCGAGTTGAGCGAGTTGGCCCTCCTCCCCCTGGTCACGTGCACGCCGGCGGTGGTGGGATTGACCAGCTTCCTCTGAGTCACGATCTTCTTCTTCTTGACCCACACCTTCACCGTCGCGATCGTGCGGTCGTAGATCGTGACGTACTTGCCCCGCCCGTTGACGATGCCGGCCGAGCCCGGAAGCGTCTGGGTCGTGTCAGGCGAGGTCAGGTAGCCGGCGGAGTGGAGCACCTCGGAAACGAAACCCGAGCAGTCGTAGCCGGCGCTGACCACCCAGGCGGGCTCGGTGTGTCCGCCGCCCCAGATGTATGGGAGCCCGTTGAGCAGGTGCGCCTCGTTGAGCATCGCCTGCACCTTGATCATCGGCGCCGACGCGCTGGAGACGGAGGAGTCGATCGCCTGCGCCAGCGTCAGGACCGTCTGCGCTGAGACGCCGGTGCCGCTCATGAAGGCGGCTGCGGCCTGCGCAGAGCTGTGTGTCGCGCCATCGGCGGCCAGTCGCTTGGCGTCGAGCACCAACTGAGAGCTCGGCTGGGCGGCCGCGGCGGCGGCGTGCGCGAGCACGCGTGCGTTGACCGCCACGCGTCCGGAGCTCTCCACCTGCGACGTGAGCGATCGCTCGGCCCCGGAGGTCGCACCGGCGGTGGCATTGACGTAGCCGCCCTGGATGTATTCGATCGCGGCCAGCAGGCGCCACGGAATGCCGTAGTGCGCTGCGACGGTGCTGTAGGCGCGCACGAGGTAGGCGGCCGGCTGGTAACCGCTCGTGCGATCGGCGAGGCTCGTCAGATCGCTCGCGCTCAGGTCGTGCGGAGCCGGCGCCGCCTGCACCACGGCGGTGGAGCGATCCGCCGCGGCCGCGCCTGCGGCAGCCGCGCTCGATAGCGAGTGCGACGCCGTGCGGAGGCCGGCGAGCGCCATGCGCGAGCCGGACCGCGCCATCACGCTGTCGGACGCCGCGTAGCTCGGCAACAGCCCCCCCAGATGCTCCTCGACCGCGACCGAGGCCGAGGCTCGGGCCGGTCCGCGGTGCGCACGATCCAGGAGCACGAATATGGCGGCCGCTACCGCGACCGCCGCGAGCACCGCGACCAGCCCCGCCCGCAGTCCCCCGCCGGGGAGCATGCGCAGCGAGACGCCGTCCGCATGACGCCCGGGCTCAAGCCTGGGCGTGATCTGCAGAGACGGGACAGCTCGGCGTTCAGCGTCTTTGCGCGTCGTCCGGATCGACATCGGGTTCCTCGACCTCGGCGAGCTGGTCGCCCACCGCTACTCCTGTGCGTGCAATTTCCCCGGCCGCCAGTTCAAGGATGTTACGAGCACCCCTCGCGGAACGCGCCCGCCAGGGAGGGATGTCCTCCGCGAGGCCGACCACGCGCAGCTCACGATCCATGAAAACTGCATCGAATCGAAAGCGCATAAAGGCACTGTGAATTGATGACTCGCCGCGGAACAGCATCCCGTCGCCCGACGGCAGTGATGCGCGGCCGAGCAGGCCGCGCAAGCGCTTGAAAAGGTTGTCCGCCACCTCGGTGCGGGCGCACACGACCCCGCTGTCGCGCGTGCGGTTGACGATCGTCAGAGCCATCGCCGTCTCAGCGGCTCATCAGCTCGCGCTTGAGGACCTTGCCAGTCGGGTTGCGCGGCAGCTCGTCGAGGAAGGTGACGGTGCGAGGAACCTTGTAACGGGCGAGGTTGTCGCGGACGTACGCTTTCAGGTCCTCCTCGGTCAGTCCTGCGCCGTCCCTCTGGACCACGAACACGCTCAGCCGCTGCCCGAACTGCTCGTCGGGAACGCCGACGGCCGCGGCCTCGAGCACCCCGGGATGTAGGTGCAGCAGATCCTCGATCTCACGCGGGAAGACGTTCTCCCCGCCGGAGATGATCATCTCGTCATCGCGCCCATCGATGAACAGACGCCGGGCGTCGTCGAAGTGGCCGACATCTCCGGATGAGACCATGCCGCGGATCCGCTCCTTGTCGCCGCCGCCGGTGTAACCCTCGAAATGGATCATGTGCCCGACGAAGATGCGCCCGGTCTGCCCGGTAGGCAACTCCTCTCCGTCGGCGCCGAGGATCCTGACGACCGCGCCCCGCACCACCTGCCCGACACTGGCCGGCTCGGCCTCGAGATCGGACGGCGTGGCGATCGTCGCGTAGGCGATCTCGGTCGACCCGTAGAGGTTGTAGAGCACGGGACCGAATCGGTCGAGCGCCTCGCGCGCCAGGTGCGCACCGAGCTGTGAGCCGCTCATGTAGATGATGCGCAGCGCGGACAGGTCGTGGTCCGCCCAGGCGTCCGGGTCAAGTGCCAGCACACGTTGAAGCATCACCGGCACGATCACCCAGGTCGTGACGCGGTTCTTGGCGAGGCTGTCGAGCACTCCCTCGGGCGTGAAGCGCCGCTGCAACACCAGTGTTGCACCGAGACCGATCTGCAGCAGGCCCTGCGTGAAGCCGAGTGCGTGGAACACCGGCGCCGAGACCTGGGCCACATCGCCCGAGCGGAACGGCACCTTGCTCAGAGGCCCGCCTACGGGTGAAAGCGTCACCGGCACGTCCCGTCCGGCGCCCTTGGGCGTCCCGGTGGTGCCGCTGGTGAGGATCACCAGCCGCGGCGCGCGGGCCGGCTTCGGGGGCGCGACGGAGGGCGCCGATGCGATCAGCGCCTCGAGCGTGTCGCCGTCGGCGCGGCGACTGTCGAGCCATGCCCGGAAGCGTCCGTGGCGGAGCTCGAGATCGCCGATCAGGGGCTCGAACTCCTCGTCGTAGACAAACAGATCGACGCCCTCGCGGCCGGCCACCTCGTGTACCTGCGGCGCCGAAAATCCCGTATTCATCAGCACGACACGGGCGCCACACTTGGCGGCCGCAAACAGTGCCTCGAAGAAGCCGCGGTGGTTGCGGGCCATGATCGCGACGCCGTCGCGCGGCTCGAGCCCCGCCGCCCGCCAGGCGTTGGCAAGCGCGTTCACCCGCTGATCGAGCTCACGGTAGGTCGTCTGCCCAGCGTCATCGATCACCGCAACCCGATCGGGATGCCGGATCGCCGCGATGGCCACCGCGCCGCCGAGCATCCCGTAGTCAGCCAGCGCGCGCGCGACCTGGGCCACGCGCCCGGGCGACTCAACTCCGAACATCCCGCTGCGGAAGCAGTAGCCCAGGTAGTAGGCCTCGTTGCCGAAACGACCGGCGAACCTGCCGGCCCGCCCGAGCCACTCACTGCTCTGCGGGATCGCCTTCATGCACGCAACTTATCGGGCGCGCACGGCAGGTGTCGATCAGCCGGTGGTCGACGTCTTGGTCGTCGTGGTGCCGGTTGTCGTCTTGGTCGTCGTGGTGCCGGTGGTGGTCGTCTTGGTCGTCGTCGTGGCGCCCTTCACGGCGCCGTAGGTCACGGTCCCGCGGTTGTCCACCTCGACGCAGATCGTGGAGTTGCAGGCCACCTGGCTGAGCGTCGCCTGGGACTTGCGCTTCAGCGACTTCGCCGCGCTCCAGGCGCCACGCACCGGCGTCGATGTCGTGTACACGTTGGAGGCACCGTCTACCGCGACGCAGAAGTTGCGCTCGGGGCAGGCGACAGAGTCCACCACCTGTGCGTTCTGCGCAGGCGGATCAGAGCCGATCAGCGCGTTGGACCACGTGGTTGTCGTTGGCGCCGAGGAGCCGGTCGACAGTCCCGCACCGGAGTTTCCGTAGCCGACCCCGACACACAGCTTGAGCGAGTTGCAGGAGAGCGACGCGATCACCGAATAGCTGGGGCTGAGCGAAGTCGTCGCCTTCCAGCCGCTCGCTCCGCCGGTTGGGGCGGTCGTGTAGTAGCCATCGGTGCCACCGATCATGCAGAACGTGGCCGAGGCGCAGGACACGGAATCGAGCGTGACGCCGCTGCCGATCGTGGTGAGCGTCCAGGCGCTGGCCGGACCGGTCGGATCCGTCGTGTACGCGACCTGGCCGTTGGCGGCGTTGTCGACCGCCACGCAGAGTGTGGTGGTGGGACACGAGATCCCCGCAAAGCCGGCATAACCGCCGCCGGTCTGGGTCGCCTTGTCGACGCGCACCGGGTGGGACCAGGTCTTGGCACCCTCCAGCGGCGTCGTCGTATGCATCACCTGGCCGTGAGCATCGACGGCGACGCAGAGCTGCGCGGAAGGGCAGGAGATGCCCGTGATCGCAAGCTTCGGGTCGATGAATTGGCGGTGCCACTCAGCAGCCGCCTGTGCGGGGTGCTCCGAGACGAAGACATCGCCCCTGACGTCGCCCGCGACGCACAGCAGCGCCGTGCTGGCAGTGGTGTTCGGCGCGCAGCTGACTGCGTCGAAACCGCCACCGTCGTTGGGATTGAGAAGCGAAACCGAGCGATTCCACTTCATCGAGTACGTGGATGCGGCGGAGACGGCCGGCAGCGCCAGGCAGGCGGCGAGCACGGCAAGCGCCGCCAGTACGCGGAGTGGGCGAATCAGTGTTGAGCTCATCGACAGCAAGAGGTGGGTAGTTCTAGCAGCCGAATTAAAGGATTCGGCAGCAAAGCGTGCAGAAATTGTCGCCGCTCGAGGTTGTGCCCGGGTTGCGGCTTGATTGGGAACTCAAACCCTTAAGAAGGCTCAAGGTTGCGCTTCGCTGTGCAACCCGACGTCAGGCTGCTGACAGTCCAACCGTCACAGCGGCCGTGTCGGTGGCGTCGACCAGTTCGTCCAACGCGGCCCACAGGGCCTGATCGAGCAGTCCCGCGTGATCGCGCGCAAGTGTCCGGTAGAGCTGACGCAGCGGTGGCAAGGAGCCATGGCCGGCATGTACGAAGCTCGCCGCAAGCAACGACAGCGCGTCACCGAGGGAGGCCTGCAGCGGCGCCAGCTCGGGCAGTGGCCGGCCGGCAGGCATCGTCGCCGCGTCCAGACGCAGAACGTGCACACCGCGGACCACGCGGCGCAGCGCGCTGAGCGTGGCGGCGGCCACATGCGGATCCGGTCCGCCTCGACGCGGCTCGCTGCGCGCCAGCCCGAGCGCGGTGTCCGCATCCGTGAACGCGATACGCGCCTGCCGAGCGAGCGACCGCAGTTGCGTCTCCGGCAGGCGCCTGCCGGTCGTCAGACCGGTCATCACGGCGTCCAGGTAGGCATGTTGCGCATCGACCAGGGTTGCCATCAGCGGAGCAGCGGAAACGGCCGACCATGTTGGCCAGAGCGCGTAGGCGATAAGGCCGATGGCGCCGCCGATCGCGGTGTCGATGCCGCGGTCGAGCGCCGTCTGCACGGTGCCCGGCTCGATCGCGTGCAGGAGGAACACGACAACCCCGGTGAGCAGCGCGACACCGACGGTGAAGCTCGCCGGAAAGACGGCGTAGGTGGCCCAAGCGAGGACGGCTACGACCGCCACCACCGTCCAGCCGTTGGGATTCAGGGCGACGGCGACGAGGGTCGCGATCACCACGCCCAGCAGCGTGCCGAGCACGCGCTCGGCGCCGCGCGTGAACGTCTGGCCAAAGCCGGGCCGCAGCACCGTGACCGCCGCAACCACCGCCCAGTAGGCGCGTGGCAGCGCCACGCGCTGGATCAGCAGCTCGGTGAGCGACGCCACGACCGCCAGCCGCAGCGCGTGACGTCCGGCGGCCGATTGCAGATTCGCGACGCTGCGCATGCGGCTGAGGTCTGCGGCGATGCGGCGCCCGACCTTGCGGCTGCCGAAGGTTGGCCGACCGAGCGAGAACGAGCGCCCACTGCCGGGAGCGTGTACCGCGGCGGCCAAGCGGGCCGCCGCCGCGACCTGGCCGATGAGCGCTCCCAGTCGCTGATCGAGCGCGTCCGACGCCAAGGGCTCGCGTACCGCCCCCCATTCGCTGAGCTCTGTTGCCCTTGTTGGGAGCGTGGCGAGCGTCGCGCCATAGCCCTTGATCGCGGCGTGGGTGAGCAGCAGCAGCTGACCGACGCGCTCGAGTGCAGCGGAAATCCCCTGCTCCGAGGCCTCGGCAAGCGCCGAGTCCGTCCTGCGCAGATGGTCGAGCACCGCACTGAACCCGACCAGCTCGAGCCGGATGCGCCGCCCTTCAGCCACCAGGTCGGTCAGCGCGTGCCGGTCAGGATCGGCAAACAGCGCCGGCACCGCCAGCACCTGGTCGGCAGCGTCGAGCGCGGTGACAAGCGGAATCGACGAGGAGCCGAGCTCGCCGGCGTACGTCGCCAGCGAGCCGTACGCCGCTGCCAGCGTGTCTCGCTGGCGGCGCCACGCAAGGGGGACGGCGACCAGCGCGGCGAACACTGACTGCGCGAGACCGCCCGCCAGAACCAGCCCCGTCAGCGCGAGCGCCTGTGGCAGGTCCTCGGGGAAGCGGCCGAACACGATGAAGCCGATCAGCGACTGCGTGCCCACGACCGTGCCGCGGCGCCCGAGCGAGGCGGCTGTGCCGGCGATCAGGCAGAAGATCAGGAGCAGCAACAGGTGCAGCCAGGGCAAGCGGCCACTGACCATCCCGGCGAATGCGGTCGTCGCGACCGCCGCTGAGGCGCCGAGCATCGTGCCGATCGGCGGAACGACCGGGCCGTCGCCGGCGCGCCAGGCGACACCGGTGAGCATCGCCCCGACGCCCATCGTCACGGCCGCCGCGGGCGAGCCGGCGGCGGTGCCGAGGGCCAGCATCGCTGCCACCGGGATGGCCGCGACAAGTCCGGCGCGGACGGACACCCGCGCGCGATCGAAGTTGCCGGCCTGCAGGAACGCCTGGCCTACGGCGGATCTACCGGCACTGGCACTGGAGTCGCGAACGCCGCTCACGCAAATGGCGGGCTCGGAATGTACGGGTGGAGCGGGCCGACCGAACCGCGCGTTCCGATCGCTCCGTAGGTGCTGAACGACAGCCGGGCGGCCAGGCAGAGATCAAGCGCCCACTGCTGGCGCCCGCTGATCCAGCCGATTTCGACCTCGGGTTCGCCCTGCACCTGGTCCAGCCCGTGCCAGAAAAGTGCCCTAGCAGCCTGCTCGTCGGTGGCGGCGAGCATCCAGATGCCCCTCCCCGGATAGGTCGCGACGAAACCTCGGTTCTCCAGCCGGAAGAAGGAGGCTCCGGCGAAGCGCGCCACCTCGAGATCTGGTGTGTGCGCTGCGCCGCGCGCGGCGCGGGAGATCGCGTCGAGCGTGCTGAGCTGCTCGGGATCGACGGGTGTGATGGCCGGATCCGTCGCGGGTAGCAGCGACGGGTCGACGGTGCCTGTCGCCTTGAACGTCGGCTCGAGCGCGAACCCGGACGACGCGTACAGGCGCAGCGCCCGCGGATCGTCGGAGGAGACGATCAGCCCGGCGTCGCAGCCACGGTCGTAACCGAGCGCGGCCCGCATCAGCGCGCGACCCTCGCCGCCGATGCCGAGTGTTGGGCTCACTGCCATGAGCGAGAGGATCCAGAGGCGATCCCGGATCACAGCTTGTGCAGCACCGGTCACCCGTCCAGCGCGTTCGCTGACGAACGATCCGGCCGGGTCGGCGTTCAGCGAACTGCGCAGCCGGTGCTCCCAGATTCGGCGCCGCAGCGGCGAGTTGATCTCCGTCTCAAAGGCCTCAGCGGTGACGGTCGCGACCTGCGCGATGTCGGCATCGACCATCGGCCGCACGAGCACCGCCGTCACGTTGGCCTCATCGCGTTACGGCGCTCACGGAATCAGCACGATCTTTCCTGGCGGGTGGCTGCCCTCGAGCAGTGCGTAGGCGTCGCGGACCTGATCGAGCGGAAACACGCGCGCGATCGGCAGCTCCAGTTCGCCGCTGTCGATCAGCTGGACGAGCTCCTCGACGACCTCGTTGGTGGCGGCCGCCCCGCTCCCGTCGGTCTTGGCGCCGTACTTCGCGGCCGCGGCATTGTCGACCACGGTATCGATGCGCTCGGGGGCGATTCCGAGCTCAACGCCCAGGTCGACGTAGCCGCTGCCAACGGTGTCGATCAGTGCATCGGGCCGCTTTCCAACCTCCGCGGCGGCTTGCGTGAGCCGCTCGCCGAGCCCGTCGCCATAGGCGACCGGGATGATGCCTCGCGAGCGCAGCCAGTCGTGGCCGCTCTCAGCCGCCACGCCGAGCACGGTCGCGCCACGCTGCCGCGCGAGCTGCGCGGCGAGGCCACCGACGCCACCGGAGGCCCCGGCCACGACGACCAGGTCGCCGGTGCTCGCATCGACCGCGTCGACGGTGGCGTATGCGGTCGTGCCAACGGTCCAGAGACCGCCCGCCACCTCCCACGGCAGCGCCGCGGGCCGCGGGACCGCCCGGGCCTGAGAGGCGAGTGCCAGTTCGGCCTGGCTACCGCGTTTGGCGGTCGTGCCCACTACCTCATCTCCGGGCGCAAAGTCGTCGACATCCGGTCCCAGCTGCTCGACGACGCCGGCGAAGTCGTTTCCCTGGGCCGCCGGGAAGCTCAGCGGGATCGCCCCCTCGAACAAGCCGGAGCGGAGCTTTGAGTCAAACGGGTTGATCCCGGTCGCCTTGACCCTGACCAGCATCTGCCCGTCGCCGGGCACAGGCGGGTCGACGTCGACCACGTCCAAAACCTCGACTCCTCCGTACCGCTCGAATCTGACCGCTCGCATGGTGTTCCTCCTGACTCGTCAGAGAGTTGCAAACTTCAGTCGTCTGCGTGCTCGGCCGTGAGCAACGTGTACGCCTCGAGGACCGCGACGCCGGCGATCACGAGCGCGACGACCCGATCGGCCCACCACCAGCCGAAGGCGTGGTACAGAACCAGACCGATCAACGCCAGCAGTGCGGTGCCAGCGCCGATCGCGCTGAGCGTGCTATCGCCCTTGAGCGCGTGACTGCCGAGCCGTACGGCTGTCTTGCGCTTGAGCAGCGCAAGCGGCACCAGCACGACGATCGACACCGCGGCGGTGGCGACGGTCAGTGGGCTCGAGCCTGGATGCGTGCCCGCAATGAGCGCGTTGATCGATTCGAACAGCAGCGTCACCGCGATGATGCCCAGCGCACCGGCGACCGCATAGGCGGCCAGCTCCTCGACGCGCTCGGCGCGATGCGGAGCGGACCGCTCGGTGCGAAATCGCCAGACCAACACGCACGAACCGGTCACGTCCGCCAACACGGAGAGCCCGGCCGCGAGCACGCCAAGGCTGTGGTCGGCAATCCCCGCAGCGACCGAGACCGAGCCCGAGATCAGTCCAAAGCCGATCGAGATCCACGACAGGCGCAGCGCCTGCTCGAGCAGCTGGGGGCGGTTCGGTTCGGGTTCTGGGGCGGTGCTCGGGCGGGAGCCACCGCCGCGAGCACCGTCACTCATACCAATGCGAGTTCCCGCTGAGCCCCGACCAGCACGCTGCGCATCTTCTCAACGATCTCATCGAGCACATCGTCGTCGGAAACGAGCGGCGGCGCGATCTGCAGGACGGCGTCGCCGCGGTCATCGGCGCGCGCGATCAGACCGGCGTCTAGCAGCGCCGGCCCCATATACCGGCGCAACAGGCGCTCGCGCTCGCCCGCGTCGAAGCGCGTGTTGTCCTCATCCTTGACCAGCTCCACCGCCCAGAAGAAGCCGGCGCCGCGCACGTCGCCGACGATCGGGAGATCCTCCTTCAGCTCCTCGAGCCTGGCGCGGAGGCCGTCCTCGAGTGCATGGACGTTGGCCAGCAGGTCCTCCCGCTCGAAGATCTCGAGGTTCTTGAGTGCGATCGCGGCGCACAGCGGGTGGCCGGCGAAGGTGATGCCGTGCATCAGCATGCGCTTGTCCTCGTACAGCGGGGCCGCGACCTTCTCCGAGACCATCACGGCGCCCATCGGCGCGTATGCCGAGGTGATGCCCTTGGCGACCGTGATCAAATCGGGCGTGGCGTCGAACCGCGTCACGCCGAAGTACTCGCCGAGTCGCCCGAAGCCGGTGATGACCTCATCGGCGTGCAGCAGGATCCCGTATCTGTCGGCGAGCCGCCTGAGCCCCTGCCAGTAGCCAGGTGGGGGCAGCAGGCAGCCACCCGCGTTCTGCACCGGCTCGGCGATGATCACCCCGATCGTGTCCGGACCCTCGTCGAGGATCACGTCCTCGATCTCACGCAGGAGCTTCTCGGTCAACTGCTCGCCCTCGAGATCGGAACGGAAGCCGTTGGTATTGGCGACGTGCCGCGTGTAGATCGCGGGCGGTCCGAACTGCTCCTTGTACGAGGGCACGCCCGTGAAGGAGAGTGCGCCGAGCGTCACGCCGTGGTATGCGATGTTCCGCGCGATCGCCTTGAGCCGCTGTGGCTCGCCGTTGGCGACGTGGTACTGGCGGGCAATCTTCCAGGCGGCCTCGACGGCTTCGGAGCCACCGGAGGTGAAGAACACGCGATCGATGCCCTCGGGCGCAAGTCCTGCGAGCTTGTCGGCAAGCTCGAGCACCGGCGGATGCGCCGTACCCCAGATCGTGTTGAAGGCGAGCTGCTGCAGCTGCTGCGCTGCAACGGCGCCCATCTCCTCGCCGTAGGAATAGCCGATCTGCGCGCAGAACAGGCTGGAGAGACCGTCGACGTAACGGTTGCCGTGCGTGTCGAAGACGTACGCGCCCTCGCCTCGTTCGACGACCATCAGCTCCTGGCCACCAGGGCCGAAGTTGCCGTTGCGCGTGAAGTGCAGGAGCGTTGAGCCCTGCGCGAACGTACCCGCATTCGGGGCCATTGGATGCCTCCAGTTCTTCTGGTCGACCGCTACCGATTGCGACTCTACAGAGCGGCGCTGCTTCACCCCGAGCTGGGCCGCTCGGCGCGAGCGCCCACCTGCCGCAGCTCGGCCGCGAACTCGCTGGCCAGCGCGTCCCAGGTCTGCTCGAACAGCTCGTCGAACTTCGGATCGAGCGCCTGGCAGCGCTCGAGGTTGCCGACGCGCGCCGCCGCCTCGAGCTCCTTGCAGAGGGCGCGGAAGCGCCCGGCACCGACGGCTCCCGCACCACCGGCCAGCCGATGGGCCTCGCGCTCGGCGGCGGCGAGGTTCGCCTCGGCCACGGCCTCATGCACCCCGCTCAGGACCGAGCGCGCGTCGTACTGGAAGGTTTCGAGCATGTGTCCGATCTGGCCGGGACCAACGGCGGTGTTGGCAGAGAGCACGTGGAGCGAGGCCACCATCGCAACGTCCAGCACCGCATCCGTGATCTCGGCGGACTCAGCCGAGGGTGGTGGCGTGCCGCGCGTCCTGACCGCGGCCAGTAGCTGATCGATGTCGAAGGGCTTGGTCAGGTAGCCGTTGGCTCCGGCTGCGAGCAGCCGCTTGGCCTGCACCGGCGACGCGTCGGCGGAGACGATGATCACGGGGGTGGCGGCGAGCTCTTCATCGCCGCGCACCGCAGCGAGGACCTGCTCGCCCGGCATGTCCGGAAGGTGCAGGTCGAGCAGGATCAGGTCGGGCCGCAGCTCGCGTGCAAGGGCCACGCCGGCGGAGCCCTCATGCGCGACGCTGAGGCCGAGGTCCCCGGAGAGCCCGAAGATCTTCTCGACAAGCCGCACGTTTGACGGGTTGTCCTCGATGTACAGCACCGAGATCGCCGCGCGCAGGCGCTGGTCGCTGACGGCAAGCTCCGCGGCGACGCCCTCCACCGCGGCAGGGCCCGGCTCTGACACTTGTGCAACCTCCGACGGACCTGAGAGCGGAAGCTCGAAGGACACGGTGGTACCAACCCCCTCCTCACTGGAGAGCGCAAGAGTGCCGTTCATCGATTCCACCAGGCCGCGCGCGAGCGCCAGGCCCAGTCCGGTGCCCTCGATCCCGCGGCTGGCCGCATCCAGGCGTTCGAAGGGCGTGAACAGCCGGTCGATCGCCTCCGCGGAGATACCGGCGCCGGTATCCGCAACCTCGATCCGCACGTTGCCGTTATCCGCCCGTCCGGCGCTGATCACGACGTTGCCGCCGCGGCGGTTGTACTTGACCGCATTCGAGACCAGGTTGAGCAGCACCTGGATCAGGCGCTGGCGGTCGGCGCGCACATAGAGGTTGACGGCGACCGGCCGCTGCCTGATCCCGACCGCCGCCGCGGTGGCGGTCGGGGAGATGAGCGACTTCGTCTCGGCCAGCGCCTCACTCAGCTGGACCGGCTCGAGCGAAAGGCGTAGGTCACCGCCCTCAATTCTCGAGAGGTCGAGCAGGTCGTCGACAACCGCGAGCAGGTGGCGGCCGGCCGAAAGCATCTGATCGAGGGTCTCCCGCTCGCCCTGCTCGATCAGATCGCGTTCGAGCAGTTGACCAAACCCCAGGATCGCATTGAGTGGCGTGCGCAGCTCATGGCTCACGCGTGAGAGAAAGCCTGACTTGGCGAGGTTCAGGCGTTCTGCCTCGAGCTGTGCCAGCCGCGATTCACGCCGCGCGGCCTCGCTGACCAGATACGTCCGGAATAGCACCAGTAGCGCGACGACCAGCAGAGCCGAGGCGAGGTATGCGGCGACGCTGGCGCGGCTTGCCCATTGCTGGTCGCTGCGGGCAGCGTCGCGCTCCCGGCCGACGAGCGCCGCCTTGCGCGTGCTCATTGCAGCCACGAGCGACCGGACCTGCGCGGTGATGTTATTGCCGCGGTTGGTCTTCACGAGCCTCAGAGCCTGCGAAACGGCACCGCGCCTGTAGAGATTCACCGTCGCGACGAGATCCCGCAGACGTGCCTCGAGCAGCGCCAGCAGCCGGGGGTAGTCACGGCGCAGAACGGGATCGCCGCGACTGCCCGCCCTGATCTGTTGCAGCACCGCCGGCGCCCGCCTGACAGCAACCCGGGCTGGATCCAGGTAGCTCGGCTCGCCTGTCAGCAGATACCCGCGCTGGCCGGTTTCGGCGTCGAGCGTGTACTGCATGATCAGGCCCATGTTCGCCTCGTAGCCGAGGCCCGCGTTCACGTCGGCGCGCGCCGAATCGGTGCGGTCGTTGCTGATGATCTGCAGGACAGCTGCGCCGACGTCGACCGCCACCACCACGAGCGTCAGGACGAGCATCCAGCGGATGTAGCTGCGACCGCGGCGACCTTCTCTCTGAGCGCCGTCAGGCATCGCTCCCACCCTGATCCGTGACCCCGGCCACCCCCTGGCCCGCCGACTCGAGGATCAGCTCGTACGGCAGGTGCAGCTCGCGCACCACGTCAGGCAGACCGTGCACCCCGGCGGGCTTGATCAGGTATGCGTCGATTCCGAGGTCGTAGGCGGCCTCAATGTCGGCGTCGTGCCCCGACCCGGTCAACATGATCACCGTCAGCCGCTGCAGTCGCGGTGTCGAACGGATGTGCCGCAGCACGTCGAGCCCGGACATGTCAGGCAATGAGAGATCGAGCACGCAGAGCACGGGCAATGGCGCCCGACCGCCCACGACGCGATCCAGGTACTCGAGCGCGCCCGCGCCGGTCTCGAGCAGCTCGACCGGGTTGGTGATGCGCTCGGCCGCAAGCAGCTGCGAGACCAACACCGCCGTCGCGCGCTCGTCCTCCAGCAACAGGATCGGCGCCATGCTGCCACTGGTCACGCCGGGGCCCTCCCGAGCTGACCGAACCTCAGCGAATCTGCCGGCGCAGGTCTGGCGAAGTAATAGCCCTGGCCGACATGGCAGCCGAGCGAGCGCAGCTGCGCGAGGTGCGCCGCCGTCTCGAGTCCCTCCGCGATCATCTCGAGCCCGAGTTGGCCGATCATCGTCACGACCGCCCGAGCAAGCGCCCACGCGCCCGCTGACTCAGTCAAGTCGCGCGTGAAGACGCGGTCGAGCTTGACCCCGTCGAGCGGCAGCTCGCGGATGTAGCCGAGGGATGAGTAGCCGGTCCCGAAGTCATCGAGCAGCACGCCGACCCCCATCTCGCGGATGGCCTCGAGTTGTGGCAGGACGGCGCTGACTCCGTTGGCCAGCACGCTCTCGGTGATCTCGACCTTGAGCCGGGAGGGAGCTAGCCCCGAGCTGCTCAAGGCGCGATCGAAGCGCATGATGAAATCGGGGTCCTCGAGCTGCCGGATCGAGATGTTGACGTTCACGTGGAGCGGCTCGCCGGGCTGCGCCTCCCACGAGCGGGCCTGGGTGCAGGCCTGTGTCAGCACCCACTCGCCGAGCTCCGACATCAGGCCCGCCTCCTCGGCAAGCGGCACGAACCGCAGCGGCGGGATCAGCCCGCGGATCGGGTGGACCCAGCGCACCAGCGCCTCGAAGCCGAGCGCCGTGCGGGTGGCCATGTCGACAAGCGGCTGGTAATGGAGCACGAGCTGATCGCGCATCAGCGCGGTGCGCAGGTCCAGTGACAGCGCGAGCGTGTCGAGGATCTCCCCGTGCGTCGCGTCCTCATAGACGACGATCCGCGGCAGCCGGCCGCACCGCTTCAGCGGACGGATCGAGGCGCTGGCGCGACTGACCAGCTCCCAGAGCGTGAGCTCGCCGTGTGCGAGCGCAATGCCGATCCCCGCGTCCAGGAACAACGTGCTGCGGTCGATCGCGATCGGCTCGCGGATCGCGTCATGAGCGGCCGCCGCGATCTCCTCGCAGACCGCACGCTTGGCCGACGAGACCACCACCGCGAACTCATCACCGCCCAGCCGCAGCGGAACGTGCGGCGCCGCCACGTCCCGCAGGCGCCTGGCCACCTCCTGCAGCACACGATCGCCGTTGGAATGACCGTAGGTGTCGTTGATCGCCTCGAACTGGTTGATGTCGATCAGGATCACCGAGCGCGGCCCCTGGGCGGCTGAGGAGGATGCCGGTCGATCGAGCACGGCACGACCGAGAAGCCCCGTCAGGGCGTCGAAGGCGTTGCCTTGCAGGGTGGGGCTTCTTGGGTCGGTAGCCGGAATCGTGCCAACGGTCTCCATCGGCCTCGACGTCCTCCATGACGGATTGGTCCCACGCGGGTTCCTGGTGCTATCTGCCCGCTAGCAGCGGCTTTATACCCCTCATACGTCAGATCGATGAGTGACAGCGGTCACACAATCCGGCGCCAGGTCCCGGTACACGCTTGACGCCGCTTCGCGGTGTGTTGTACGGTTGCCGAACTGGTCTAGACCACTTAGGCGTTGTGGTCGGGCTGCCAACGGAGAGGTAAGGCATCAGAGAGTAGGCGATGGCAACAATCAGCTACATCAACGCTACCTGCGTGTACCCGGGGGCCAGCGCCCCGTCGGTGGACGATCTCAACCTCGAGGTCCAGGACGGCGAGTTCATGGTGCTCGTCGGGCCTTCAGGCTCCGGGAAGTCGACCGCACTACGGATGCTGGCGGGGCTCGAGCAGGTCAGCACGGGCGAGATCCAGATCGACGGAACCGACGTTTCGCAGCGGGCGCCCAAGGATCGCAACATCGCCATGGTGTTTCAGAATTACGCTCTCTACCCGCACATGAGCGTCGCCGAGAACATGGGCTTCGCACTCAAGCTCAGCGGCGTATCGAAGCCGGACCGGGCAGTCAAGGTCCGCGAGGCGGCCGCGTTGCTCGACCTCGAGCCCTACCTGGAGCGCAAGCCCAAGGCGCTGTCAGGCGGGCAGCGCCAACGCGTGGCGATGGGACGCGCGATCGTGCGCGAACCGAGCGTGTTCCTGATGGACGAGCCGCTCTCGAACCTCGATGCGAAGCTGCGCGTCGAGACCCGTGCGAACATCGCCGGACTGCAGGCGCGGCTCGGGACGACCACGATCTACGTCACGCACGACCAGGTCGAGGCGATGACCATGGGTCACCGCGTCGCCGTGCTGCGCGACGGCCAGCTCCAGCAGGTGGACACCCCGCGCAACCTTTACGACCGGCCAGAAAACGTCTTCGTCGCGGGTTTCATCGGCTCGCCGGCGATGAACCTCCGCACCGCCGCGCTCAACGACGGCGCCGCAACGCTCGCCGGCAGCACGATCGGGCTCTCCACCTCGGCGCTTTCCGCCGCACGCGGCGCCAACCTAAACGAAGTTGTGATTGGACTGCGCCCAGAGGCCACGAGCCTCGCGACGGATGCACAGAGCGCCACCCTGCCGCTGACGGTCACGCTCGTGGAGGAGCTTGGCGCGGATGCGTACGTCTACGGCCAACTCGAAAGCGACGGCGCACACGAGAAGCCCTGGGTGCTGCGCTGCGACAGCCGCTCGGTGCCAACGATCGGCGAACGCGTGAGAATCGCGGTCGACACGGAGACGGCCCATCTCTTCAATCCCGCAACCGGCGTGCGGCTCGACTAGCGTCCCGATGCCCACCCGCCCACTGCGCACACGATGACCATCACCGGAGAGCCCGCGGCCACCGAGCCCAAGTACTACGGCGTCAAGCGGCACCTGCTCGAGTTCATAGGCGCGCTCGACCCTGGTGCGCCCGTCCCCACGGAGCGCGAGCTTGCGACGGAGATGCAAACCTCGCGCACAACCGTGCGCCAGGCGCTCACGGAGCTCGTCGTCGAGGGCCGGCTGGTGCGACGCCAGGGCTCGGGCACCTATGTGGCCGAACCCAAGATCACCTGGCCGCTGTATCTCGCCAGCTTCACCGAGCAGGTCGAGGCGAGCGGCTTCAAGCCGTCCGCCGAGATGATCGCGACACAGCGGATCGCCGCGACCGCCGAGCTCGCGCAGAAACTCGGGCTACCGGCGCGCGCCCCCGTCTACAAGATCGAGCGACTCCGCTTCGCCGACGCCTTCCCGATCGCCGTCGAGACCTCGTGGCTGCCCGCAGAGCGCTTTCCCGGGCTGACACGTCAGATTCGCTCACACGGCTCGCTGCATGCGATCCTCGCCGAGGTTTACAACACGAGCCTGCGCACCGGCGAGGAGTGGATCGAGACAGCGCCGGCAACCCCACGCGAAGCGGGGCCACTCGGGGTCGATGTGGGCACGCCGATGCTGATCGTGAGCCGCCAGAACTTTGACTCCGCCGGTAGTCCGGTGGAGCTCGGGCGCACCTGGTTCCGCTCCGATCGCGTCACCCTGGTGACGCACCTGGCGTCCAGTCAGCGATGACCGTCGCTGACCGTGTCGACGCGCCGAAGCAACTGCTCGGCGGAGGTCGTGTCGTCACGCCCGACGGTGTGCTGAGTGACGCCTGGGTCGAGGTGACGCTCGGCCGCATCACGCACGTCGCCGGTGCGCGTCCCGACATGGACTCCCCCGCCGTCGATCTCCAGGGTGCCTGGCTCGTGCCCGGCTACATCGATCTTCACGTCCACGGCGGCGGCGGCCACAACGTCACCGACTCGCCGCATGCCTTGGAGCAGGCGGTCGCATACCACCGCCGCCACGGCACCACGGCAACGCTCGTGTCATTGATGACCGCCCCGGAGGCAGCGCTTAGCGAGCAGCTCGGCTGGATCGCGACGCTCGCCCACCGCGGCCCGACAGCAGATTGCAACGTACTCGGCTCCCACCTCGAGGGGCCGTTCCTGTCGCCCCGCCGTCGTGGCGCCCAGAACGCGGCGCACATGGTCGCGCCCGACCCCGCACTGCTCGAGCGTCTGTGGAGCGCTGCCGGCGACACGCTGAAGATGATCACCATCGCGCCCGAGCTTCCTGGCGCCCTTCCCCTGATCGAGAGCCTCAGCGATTCCGGCGTGATCGTCGCCATGGGACATTCCGACGCGTCCTACGAACAGGCGCAACAGGCGATCCGCGCCGGCGCGCGCCACGCCACCCATCTCTTCAACGCGATGCCGTCGCTACATCACCGTAAGCCGGGGCTCGTCGGCGCTGTGCTCGAGGCGGGCCTCACCTGCGAGCTGATCAACGACGGCATGCACATGCACCCGGCGGTCGTCAGGCTGATCTTCGAGCTGAGCCCGTCGGCCGTGCTCGTGACCGATGCGATCGATGCCACGGGCGTCGGCGACGGTCACTTCGAGCTCGGCGGCCAGGAGGTGCTCGTGCACGACGGCGAGGCCCGGCTGGCAGCCACCGGCTCGCTGGCCGGCAGCACGCTGACGATGGATGAGGCGCTGCGCAACGCCGTCAAGGTGAGCGGCATCAGCATCGAGCGCGCTTCGGCCGCCACCTCGCTGATGCCGGCCCGTGCACTGGGCCTCGAGCACGAGCTCGGATCGATCGCGTCCGGACGGCGTGCCGATCTGCTCGTGCTCGACGACGACCTCCACGTCACGGCCGTGATGGCGAACGGCAGATGGTGCGAGCAGCACATTAGTCAACCGATTGAAGGACGATTGGTCTAGACAACTTGCGCACTACGCTGTAGCGTCGTCGCACCCCCAAACACAGAGTCCCCATCTGGGAGAGGAGACCAACGGGATGAAGAAACGTCTATTCGGCGTCAGGCTTGCGGTCGTAACCGCCGGCGTCGCGGCACTCGCCGTGGCCGCCACCGGCAGCGCCACCGCCAAGACAGCCTCGAAGGCCAGCGGAAGCGTCACGCTCAAGCTGGTGGTCGCAGACTACGGCACCGGTCCGAGCAACACCAGCACAAAGTACTGGCAGGGAATCGTCACCGCCTTCGAGAAGCAGAACCCGTCGATCAAGGTCGCGATCACGGACATCTCGTGGACCCACTTCGACCAGCAGGTCCAGACGATGGTCCAGAACAAGAATTACCCGGACATCACCGAGGGCGACTACTTCTCGGCGTACGCACAGCAGCATCTGCTCTACAGCGCCAGCCAGGTGCTGTCGAACCCGAAGAACCTGCTGCCGGTGTTCGCCAGCCAGGGCTCCTACCAGGGTAAGCAGTACGGCATGCCTTGGACCACGAGCTCGCGCACGCTCTTCTACAACAAGAAGCTGTTCGCCAAGGCCGGCATCAAGTCCGCGCCGAAGACCTGGGCGAACGTCCAGGCCGATGCGGCCAAGATCAAGGCACTCGGCAAGATTGGCTTCGGCCTGCCGCTCGGGCCCGAGGAGGCTCAGGCCGAGTCGCTGCTGTGGTTCCTGGGCGACGGCGGCAACTACATGAAGAGCAACAAGTGGACGATCAACAGCATGGCGAACGTCACGGCCTTCAACTTCCTCAAGGGCCTCGTCTCCGCCGGTGACACCGAGCCCAACCCGGGCACGGTCGATCGCACGCCTCTCTGGGAGAAGTTCGCGGCCGGGGACGTCGGCATGATCAACGGCTCGCCCGCGCTGATCCCGATCATCCAGGCCGGCAAGGTCCTGAAGTCCAACCAGTGGGCTTCCGTGCCGATCGCCGGCAAGAACGGCCCGCTGACGGACACGCTCGGTGTCTGCGACAACGTCGCCGCGTTCAAGGCCAACGGCCACCAGGCACAGATCAAGAAGTTCCTGGACTTCGCGTACCAGAACAAGTACCAGCTGCAGTTCGACCGCGAGTACGACCTGCTTCCGGCGACCGTTTCGGCTGCCAACGCCCTGAAGAGCGACCCGACCTTCGGCTCGTTCATCAAGGCACTGCCGCACGCCGTCCAGTACCCGAGCAACACCACGTGGGCTCAGGTCAAGACGGACATCCAGAACACGATCGGCACCGCCGTCACCGGCACGCCGTCAAGCGTTCTGGGACAGCTCCAGCAGACCGCCCAGAAGCTGGGCACGAAGTAGAGGTTGGCTGATACGGATGGGGGCGGCCCGCTTGGCCGCCCCCTACCGGGCCCGCTTGGCCGCCATCCCTTCCTCAGCCCCGGCTTGGCCGCCCTACCACGCTCGACCAGACCACAGTGACCACCCAACAGCCCCGCCTGACCTACCGGCCCGCTCTACCCGTGCGGGTCGCGCTTGCGTTGCGGCCACTGCTGTGGATCGGGCCGGCGATCGCCCTGATCGCCGTGGTCGTGCTGTGGCCGGTGGTCGTGCTGGTGCACGCGTCGTTCCAGAACATCGCCTCCGACGGCTTCGTCGTGGGCGGTGCCGGCTGGAGCAACTACAGCGAGCTGTGGCATGAGCCGGCGCTGAAGGGCGTCGTCTTCCGAACGGTGATCTGGGTTGTCGTGGTGGTCGGTGTGACGCTGCTGCTATCGCTCGCGCTGGCCCAGCTGTTCAACCAGCGCTTCCCGTTTCGCCGGGCCGCCCGCACGGCGCTGATCGCTCCCTGGGCAGCCTCGGTGCTGATGACGGCGCTGATCTTCCGATGGGCCCTCGACCCCTACTCGGGCGCGATCAACATCATCCTGCACGCCATGGGGCTCGTGAAGATGGGCTCGAACACGGCCGACTGGCTGGGACGCCCGGGATGGGCGCTGTTCTGGATGATGATCGTCGGGATCTTCGTGTCGTTGCCGTTCACGACCTACGCGCTGCTGTCGGGACTCCAGACGATCCCCGACGAGGTCTACGAGGCCGCCCGCGTCGACGGCGCCAACTCGCGGCGCACCTACCTCTCGATCACGCTGCCGCTGCTACGGCCGGCGATCCTCGTCGCCACCACGATCAACGTGATCAACGTGTTCAACTCGTTCCCGATCATCTGGGAGATGACCCGCGGCGGTCCGGGCTACGAGACCAGCACCACCACCACCTTCATGTTCATCCTCAAGCAGGCATTCATCGGTGAGTCAGCCGCGATGTCGGTCTTCAACTTTCTGCTCGTGATCGTCGTCGTGCTGCTGTTCCTGCGCGCGACCCGCTGGAAGCAGGCGGTCGACGGATGAGCGCCCTGAGCACTCCCGTCGACGCCACACCCGCCGTGCAGTCGCCCCGGCGGCCGATCAGGCGACGCACCATCACGCGGCGGGGCTTCACGATCAGCGTGCTCGCTTACGGGATCGCGCTGATCTTCCTGCTGCCCTACCTCGAGATGATCGTCGCGGCGCTGCGGCCGCAGAACCAGCTGCTCGCGCCGAACCTGCTCCCGACCCACTTCAGCTTCTCCAACTTCACGACGATCTGGGCGACCGGCTTCGGCGGCAACCTGATCGAGAGCCTCGAGATCGCCGGCGGCGCCACCGCGGTCGTGCTGCTGGTTGCGATCCCGGCCGCCTACTACTCGGCACGCCACCGCTTCCGCGGCCGTTCCGTCTTCCTGCTGCTGGTGCTCGCCACTCAGATGTTGCAACCGGCGGCGATGCTCGTCGGCATCCAGCGCGAGTTCTCGAGCTTCAACCTGCCGACGACGCTCTCCCTGATCCTCGTCAACGCGGGCTTCAACCTGGCGTTCGCCGTGTGGATCCTGACCGCCTATTTCGCGTCGATCCCCGTCGAGCTGGAAGAGGCGGCGATGATCGATGGCGCAAGCCGGCTCGGCGCGCTCGGACGGGTCACGCTGCCACTGGCGGCGCCGGGGATCGTGACTGCCCTGATCTTCACATTCATCGCCGCCTGGAATGAGTTCATCGTCGCCCTCACCCTGAGCCTCGGCCTACCGACAAACCATCAGCCGTTGACGGTCGCGATCGACAGTTACATCGGCCAGTACTCGGTCGACTGGGGACACCTGTTCGCGGGCTCGGTGATCGCCACGATCCCGGTGATCATCCTGTTCGCGGTGATTGAGGGACGCGTCGTCGGCGGCCTCACGGCCGGCTCGATCAAGTAAGCGATGAGCACGCCCACGGTCGTCGCAGTCGACGTCGGCGGCAGCACCATCAAGGGTGCGGTCGTCGATCAGGCCGGGCAGTTCCTGCGTGAGCTGTCGCGGCCGACGCCGGCGGCGGCGGGCCCGGACGCGGTGATCAGCGCGCTGCTCGAGACGATCGCGGAGCTGCGGTCCGGCAGCGACGCGGGCGCCGTCGGGGTGGTCGTGCCCGGCGCGGTGGACGCGAACGCGGGCCGCGCCGTGTTCTCCGCCAACCTCGGTTTCCGCGACGTGCCGCTGCGTGAGATCGTCGGCGAGGCGACGGGGTTACCGACGCTGCTCGAACACGACGTCCGCGCCGCCGGCGTGGCTGAGCAGAAGCTGGGCGCGACAGGCGGAGTCGATGACTACCTGCTCGCGGTCATCGGCACCGGCATCGCGGCGGTCGTTGTGTCGGGCGGGCGACCGGTCGTCGGAGCGACGGGCATCAGCGGCGAACTGGGTCACATACCGGTGTGGCCGGGCGGCGAGCAGTGCAGCTGCGGCCAGCGCGGCTGTCTTGAGCGCTACTCCTCCGCCGCTGCGATCACGCGCCGCTACGCCGAGGCCGGCGGCGAGTCCGGACTCTCGGCCGGCCTGGTGCTGGCACGGCGCGCCGAGGACGCCAACGCCGCGCGCGTGTGGACCGAAGCGATCGAGGCGCTCGCGCTCGCCTTCACGACTTGCACATATCTGCTCGATCCTGCACTGATCGTCATTGGTGGTGGCCTGAGCGCTGCCGGTAGCGAGCTGCTCATACCGGTACAGGAGGAGCTCGCCAAGCTCGTCCTCTGGCGCCCGGTGCCGGCCGTCAAGCTGTCGCCTCTGGGCGCACGCGCCGGCCTGGTCGGCGCCGCCCTGCTCGCCCACCGATTGGTATAGTCCATTTTCGTGACCAGCGACGCGAGCACCTTGCCCGGCGAGCTGATGGCGGCCGAGGTCGCCGAGCAGCCCGCGGTACTGGCCCAGATCCTCGCCGCCCGGGCCGAGCTCAGCGCCGCCTCCGAGCGCATCGCGGCGGCCAATCCCCGGTTTGTGCTGATCGCCGCGCGCGGCACGAGCGACCACGCGGGGCTCTACGCCAAGTACCTCGCCGAGGTCCAGATGCAGCTGCCGGCGGGGCTCGTCTCGCCATCGGCGCTGACGATCTACGGGGCGAGGCCCGACATGCACGACGTGCTGTTCGTGGCCGTCAGCCAGTCCGGGCGCTCCCCGGACCTGGTCGACTCGCTCAGCGCCGCACGCGAGCGCGGGGCGCTGACGGTGGCGGTCACGAACGCGATCGACTCTCCGCTTGCGGAGGCGGCCGAGCTCGCCGTCGACGTGCGCGCCGGGACCGAGCGCGCCGTGGCCGCAACCAAGTCCTACACCGCCGAGCTGCTCTCGCTCTACCTGCTGTTCGCTGAGGACCGGGCAGCCGAAGCAGCGGCGAGGCTGCCCGAGGCAGCGGCTCGCACGCTTGCGCTCACCTCCGACGAGCAGCTGGCGGCGATCGCAGCGCCGTTCCAGTTCGCCGAGCGGCTGGTGCTGACAGCGCGCGGCTATTCGTATCCGACCGCCCGCGAAGGTGCGCTGAAGCTGATGGAGACCAGCTACGTCAGCGCGATGGCGTTCTCAGGGGCGGATCTGCTGCACGGACCAATGGCGATGATCGACCGCTCGGTGCCGGTGATCGCCGTGACCACCGGCGGGCGTGGCGGCCAGGCGATGGAGCCGGTGATCGAGCGCGTGTCCGCGCTCGGTGCGCACCTGCTACGGGTTGGTGACGCCGACGGCCTGCCAGTGGCGTCCGACGGCCTCCCGGAGGAGCTCCTGCCGGTCATCGAGATCCTGCCGCTGCAACGGCTGGCGTGGCGGGTCGCAATCGACCGCGGGTTCGATCCCGATCGGCCGCGCGGGCTCTCCAAGGTCACGCAGACGCTCTAGATCGCGCGATCGGACGACTGTGGTCGGTCCGCCCGCAGCGAACGTCAGACTTCGCGCCAGATGAGCACGGGCCGGCTCGAGGCGTTCTCAGACGGTGTGATCGCGGTGGCGATCACGCTGCTCGCGCTGAACCTTCCCCTGCCAACGACCAGGAGGCTGCCGCAGCTGGCGCCCTACCTGGGACAGCACTGGCCGAGCTTCGCCGCGTTCGTCGTGTCGTTTCTGACCATCGGGATCATCTGGATGAACCATCACGCGATGCTGCGCCGCCTGCGAGCCGCCGACGCGGAGATCCTCTTCCTGAACATCCTGTTGCTTATGACGGTCTGCCTGCTGCCATTCACGACGGCCCTGATGGCGCGCTACCTGCTCAACCCCAACGGTGATCGACTTGCCGCCGCCATCTGGGGAGGCTCGTTTCTGCTGATGGGATCGACGTTCCTGACGGTTCAGTGGCATCTGATGATGATCAAGCCTCGGCTACTCGACAAGCGGCTGACCTCGAAGATGCGCCGCGCGGTCGTGCGCCGCAACGCCGTCGGCGTGATTCCGTACGCCCTCGCGACAGCCGGCGCCGCCATCACGCCGTACATCACGTTGGTGATCTGCGGGCTGGTCGCAGGCTTCTACGCGCTACCTGCCACGACCGATTTCGACCTTCGCAGCGACGACTGACCCGCTCAGCGCCCGTCAACGTGTGCTGAAGCGGCCCTGTCAGGGCTTCAGCAGGGGACGCTGCCGGCCGATTACTCGAATTACGGACATTATGGAGAGCGGAACCTTCGGCCTCGAGGGGCGTCGTGCAGACGGCGCCGACGTTTCGGCTGCCCGTTCGGAGCTTGAGCCGCTGACGCCCTCAGACAGGCGACGCAGCCCGCCCCCGGCAGCGCAGATGAGCGGTCCGCTGAAGGTTGTCTACCTGGTGATGGCGGTGCTGCTGGTCGCCTACGTGATCTCAGCCGTGGTCCGCCAGAACGTGGACAGCTGGCCGATCGTCGACAACTGGGGCGTGGCCGTTTTCGAGCTCGTCGGAAGCGGGCTGTGCATCGCTCGCGCGTTCGTGGGTCGGGAGCGCACACTCGGCGCGCGGCTGGTGCCGCTACTGCTCGGCACCGCGGTGCTCACGTGGTCGCTGGGCGACTTTGTGATCGCCGCCAACCCCGACGCCTCGACGGTCCCGATGCTGGCGAACGTCATCTACCTGTGCTTCTACCCGCTCGCCTACATCGGCGTGATGCTGCTGCTGCAGCTGAACCTCCGGGAGTTCTCCAGGGAGGCGTGGCTGGACGGCCTGATCGCCGGCCTGGGCGCCGCGGCGTTCTGCGCCGTGTTCCTGTTCCACAGCGTCCTGCAATCGGCGGGTGGGCCGACGGACGTCGTTGCCACGAACCTGGCTTACCCGATCGGTGACCTGCTGCTGCTGGCGCTGGTCATCGCCGGCACCACCGTGCTCCCGGGACGCCGGCGGTTGCCATGGATGCTGCTCGCCGTCGGCCTGGGGCTGAACACGCTCGGTGACACCGCCAACCTCTTTGCCTCCGGCCTCGGTGCCACGCATGTGGGCGCGGTCGCGGACGCGATCGCGTGGCCCTGCTCGATCCTGCTCGTGTCGGTCTCGGTGTGGGTCAGCCCGCGTTCGTCAGGGCTGCTCGTGGGGACACCGGGCCCGAGCTTCACGCTGCCGGTCCTGGCCTGCGTGGGCAGCATGGCGATGCTGTTCGTCGGAGCGGTCCACCACATCAGCCTGCCGGCACTCATCCTCGCGCTGGCGACGTTGGCCGCGGCCGGGGTCCGCGCCGCACTGTCGGTCAAGAGCCTTCAGCAGCTCACGGCTGACAAGCACCGCCAGGCGATCACCGACCAGCTGACGACGCTCGCCAATCGCCGCGCGCTGTTCGAGCTGCTGGACGCGCTCGAGCAGGAGCACAAGAACACCGGAGAGCGACGCCAGCTGGCCTGCCTGTTCGTGGACCTGAACCGCTTCAAGGAGGTCAACGATTCCTTCGGTCACTCGGTTGGCGATGATCTGCTGCACCAGCTCGGTGAGCGCCTGAAGGGCACGCTGCGCGAGAACGACATGCTCGCGCGCCTGGGTGGGGATGAGTTCGTGGTGACGCTGCTCGACGCCGACAGCGAGCTCGGCGCGATGACGGCTCAGCGGATCGGCGCACGGCTGCAGGAACCGTTCCAGCTCGGACCGGTGCGCGCGCAGATCGGCGCGAGCATCGGCATCGCCGTGGCACCGAACGACGCCACCGACGGTTCTGACCTGCTGCGATGCGCGGACCTGGCGATGTACCGCGCGAAGGTCGAAGGTCAGCCGTTCGCGGTCTACAACGAGGAGCTCGACGGTCGCGGCAACCGTATGGGCCTGGTCGAGGATCTGCGGTCGGCGATTTTTGGCCGCGGGCTCGAGCTGCACTACCAGCCGCAGATCGAGTTCAACACCGGCACGATCGTCGCGCTCGAAGCTCTCGTCCGCTGGAATCACCCACGGCTCGGGTACGTCCCACCGCTCGAGTTCCTGCCGTTGGCCGAGGATGCGGAGCTGATGGATCCCCTGACCGAGCTCGTGCTCGACATGGCCCTCGCGCAATGCGCCCGCTGGCACGCCGCCGGATCGAATGTGACGGTGTCGGTGAACCTCTCGAGCACCAACCTCCACAACCCGAAGCTGGCGGAGGTCGTGCGGCAGACACTCGCCCGGCACCGGCTCCCGGCGAGCGCTCTGGTCCTCGAGGTGACCGAGACGACGGCGATCACCGACTTCGAATGCTCGCAGCAGACGATCAGAGGGCTGCGCGACCTCGGGCTCGTCGTCTCCGTCGACGACTTCGGCGCCGGCTTCACCTCGCTGGCGTACCTCTCCAGTCTCGCCGTTGACGAGTTGAAGC
Source organism: uncultured Actinomycetota bacterium (assembly GCA_963714335.1). Taxonomy (GTDB): domain Bacteria; phylum Actinomycetota; class Thermoleophilia; order Solirubrobacterales; family Solirubrobacteraceae; genus Palsa-465. Next base: position 1,149,494 of record CAVQNW010000002.1, on the reverse strand, counting down.
TCGACCGCAGCTTCATCCACGGACTGGCCAGCGCCTCCAATGCCCGCAACCAGGCGCTGGTGCGCTCGACGATCGAACTTGCCCACGCGCTCGGATTGCGCGTGGTGGCAGAGGGGATCGAGGACGAGGCATGTTTCGAGCTGCTCAGCGCGCTCGGATCCGATCTCGCCCAGGGATATCTGATCAGCAGGCCGCGGCCCGCCGCTGAGATCGACCTGGCCTCGGGTCCGGTCCAGCTGCCGGTTCGCACCTCGCCGGTCGTCATTTAGCGACCCAGGGCACGTAGCCCGTCCGCTCCGGCGCGGTCCGCGCCCGCTCGGGCGCCGTCCGCTCCGGGCGGTCCGCGCCCGCTCGGTCCAGGTGGCGAGCTGGACCGGCTGCGGCGACTCTTGCCAAACCCTTGGGTTGGTTTCACACCTTTCCTACAGCCTGCCGGGACGCTCTGGACGAATCCTCTTCCACTCGTCAGAAGGTCTGAGGGCCATGACACCACACACAAGGGACCAGAGCCCCGCGTCCGCCCGTCGCCGCCCGAGTCATCGTGCATCGGCGCCGCCGGTGACTTCCGCGGAAGAACCAATCCCGGACCCACGGCCGCATGCGCTGGATCTGGAGATCGTCGTACCGGTCCACAACGAGGAGCGGACGCTGGCGCTATCGATCAGAACGCTGCACCGCTTCCTGTCGAACTCGATGCCATGCACGTGGCCGGACTCGATGCCATTCACCTGGCGCATCGTGATCGCCGACAACGCGAGCACCGACGCCACGCCCGAGATCGCGCAGTCGCTGGCGACGACGCTCGGGCGGGTCGGCGTGCTGCGGCTCGAGCAGAAGGGCCGCGGCCGCGCGCTGCGCACCGCCTGGTTGCAGAGCAGGGCGCGGGTCGTCGCGTATATGGATGTGGACCTCTCGACCGACCTGCGCGCGCTGCTTCCGCTGGTCTCCCCGCTTCTCTCAGGGCACAGCGAGGTGGCGATCGGCACGCGACTGGCGCCCGGCTCACGGGTCCAGAGGCGAGCGAAGCGGGAGTTCATCTCGCGCGCCTACAACCATCTCCTGCACTTGGTCCTGCGCGCCAAGTTCAGCGACGCGCAGTGCGGCTTCAAGGCGGTCCGTGCGGATGTGGTGCCGGAGCTGCTCCAGCGTCGTACGCGACCAGGAGTGGTTCTTTGACACCGAACTCCTGATCGTCGCCCAGCGCCGCGGCATGCGCATCCATGAGGTCGCGGTCGATTGGGTCGACGATCCCGATTCGAGCGTCGAGATCTTCGCCACCGCACGCGCTGACCTACGCGGCGTGGCTCGGCTCATGCGACAGACGCGTACGACGCGCGACACGCGGCGCGACGCGCTTCGTCAACTCTCAACTCAAGGAAGCTAAATGGCAACCACAACGATCCCCCGGCAGCCGGCGGCGGCCGCGCTCACAAGACCAAGCCGTTTGCGCTCACTGATTCGCGGGCACGCGGACGAGCCGGCGTGGGCGCGCCCGCTGCTGATCGCGCTGCTGGCGCTCACGGCGATCTCTTACCTGATCGACCTCACCGCTTCGGGCTATGCCAACAGCTTCTACGCGGCCGCTGTTCAGGCTGGCACCAAGAGCTGGAAGGCCCTCTTCTTCGGCTCGATCGATTCCTCGAACTTCATCACCGTGGACAAGCCGCCCGCGTCTCTCTGGGTGATGGAGCTTTCAGGTCGCCTGTTCGGCTTTTCGAGCGGAAGCATGCTCGTGCCACAGGTGCTCGAGGGTGTCGCCTCGGTGGCGCTGCTCGCCGCTGCGGTCAAGCGCTGGTTCGGCCCAGGCGCCGGATTGCTCGCTGGTACCGCGCTGGCGGTGACGCCCGTGGCCGCTCTGATGTTCCGCTTCAACAACCCGGACGCACTGATGGTCTGCCTGATGGTGGCCGCGGCGTATTGCGTCGTCCGCGCGCTGGAGAACGGCAGGACCCATTGGCTGCTCGGCGTCGGCGCGCTGCTGGGCTTTGCCTTCCTGGCCAAGATGATGGAGGCCTTCCTGGTCGTGCCCGGATTCGCGCTGGTCTACCTGATCGCGGCCCCGGTCGATGTGCGGCAGCGGCTGAAGGGGCTGGTGCTCGGCGGCGTGGCGCTGCTCGTGAGCAGCGGCTGGTGGGTGGCGATCGTTGCGCTCTGGCCGGCGTCCTCACGGCCGATGATCGACGGATCGCCGGACAACAGCATCCTCAACCTGATCTTCGGCTACAACGGATTCGGCCGGCTCAGCGGTGGTACCGGTGGTGGGAACTTCAGCGGCGCGACCGGGGTCTTCAGGTTGTTCAACGACCTGATGGGCGGCCAGGCCTCCTGGCTGCTGCCGGCGGCACTGATCGTTCTGATCGGCGGGCTTGTCTGGCGGCGGCGCGCTCCCCGCACGGACCGGCTCCGAGCAGCGTTGCTCCTGTGGGGCAGCTGGCTGCTCGTCAGCGGCGCCGTCTTCAGCTTCAGCGGCGGCGTGATCCACACCTACTACACGGTCGAGCTCGCGCCTGCGATCGCGGCCCTGGTGGCGATCGGCGCGACCGTCCTGTGGCAGCGGCGCTCGCTGGCCGCGTCACGCGTCGGGATGGGTCTGATGGTGGCCGTCACGGCGGCCTGGGCCGTCGTGCTCCTGCAGCGGACGCCGTCCTGGGAGCCGTGGCTCACTCCGCTGGTGATCGCGGCCGCGCTGGTCGCGCTCGCCGGCCTGGCGGCTCCGGCCGACGTGCGCCGGCGCCAGGCCGCCGCGATCGCCGCTGCTGCGGTGATCGCCTGCCTCGCCGCTCCGCTGGCCTACACGGCGCAGACGATCGCGTCCGCGCACAGCGGCTCGGTGCCGTCGGCAGGGCCGACGGTGAGCGGCGCGACGGGCGGGTTCGGTGGCGGGCCTGGCGCTGGCGCCGGTGCCTTCTCCGGCGGCCGGTCATTCGCCGGCGGTGCCGGTGGCGGCGGCGGTGGCGGCGGTGCCGGCGTGGCGGCTGGTGGGACCGGCGCGAGGGCTGGGGCTGGTGGTACCGGCGCGGGGGCTGGTGCTGGCAGTGCCGGCGCGGGGGCTGGTGGTACCGGAGACGGCGGTACCGGAGACACGAGCGAGGTGGGCACCGCGCTCACCAAGGCGCTCAAGTCGGACGCTTCCAAGTACCGCTGGGTGGCGGCCACGTCCGGCTCGCAGACCGCGGCGTCGCTCGAGCTGGCCACCGGGGGCGACCCGGTGATGGCGATCGGCGGCTTCAGCGGCCTGGGCGGGAACCTCTCGCTCGCGCAGTTCGAGAAGTACGTCAAAGCCGGCGAGATCCACTACTACGTCGTTGGTGGCGGAGATGGCGGCGCCGGCGGTATCGGGCGCGCCGGCGGTATCGGGCGCGCCGGCGGTATCGGGCGCGCCGGCGGTATCGGGCGCGCCGGTGGTATCGGGCGCGCCGGTGGCTTCGGCGGCACCGGTGGCTTCGGCGGCACCGGTGGCTTCGGCCGCTTCCGCGGCTCGTCCGCAGCGTCCAGCGCCGCGAGCGACTCCGGGATCGAAGCGCTGTTCGGCGAGTCCGGCTCAGGCACCACCGTCCCCGGACCGGGCTCCGCGAGCGGCGGCCTCCCCGGTGGCGGCCGCGACCGTGCCGGAGGACCCGGCGCGAACTCAACGAGCCAGTCGATCGCCTCCTGGGTCGAGGCCCACTACAAGTCAGTCACGATCGGCGGTCAGACCGTCTACGCCCTGACGCAGCCGAAGAGCTGAGGCGGTCGGTGGCGACCCTGGGGGAGAAATCCGGCCTAGGGCCGGATTTCTCCCCCGCCGTCCGGGCTCTCCCCCGCCGTCCGGGCTCTCCCCCGCCGTCCGGGCTCTCCCCCGCCGTCCGGGCTCTCCCCCGCCGTCCGGGCCCTCCCCCGCCGTCCGGGCCCGGCAGCGCGCCATACTGGCCGACGCGGTGGTCCACCCGGAGTCGACATACGCGCGCACGCTGTTCATCGAGCTGTTCGACGAGCTGAGCGGCATCGGCATCGACCCGCGCGGCGCGACCACGCGGCTTGCCTGGACGGAGGAGGCGGCGGCGACAGCCGAGTGGTTCGACCGCACCGCTCGCAGGCTGGGCCTCGATCCGCAGACCGACAGGAACGGCAACCGGTGGGCATGGACCGGCCTGCCGACCGCCGGCGCGATCGTCACCGGCAGCCATCTGGACAGCGTGCGCGAGGGCGGTCGCTTCGACGGAGCGCTCGGAGTCGTCAGCGGGCTGATCGCCGTGCACCTGCTGACGCGCCGTGGCCTCGAGGCACCGATGGCGGTGGTGTCGTTCGCCGACGAGGAGGGCGGACGCTTCGACACGCCCACATTTGGCAGCCGCGCGATGCTTGGCTCACTCGACGTGCAGGCGATCCTCGAGCGACGCGACCGCGACGGCACAACCTTGCGCACGGCGCTCAGCGACGCCGGACTCGACCCCGAACTGCTGGGCCCCGACCCGGAGCGGCTCGCGCAGATCGGCGCGTTCGTGGAGGTCCACATCGAGCAGGACACCCTGCTGACCGAGCGCGACCGCCCGCTCGCCCTCGGAACTGAGATCCTTCCACACGGCCGCTGGCGGATCGACCTCCATGGTGAGGCCAACCACGCCGGCACCACCCCGCTTGCGATCCGCCGAGACCCGATGCTGACGCTGGCCGCCGCCGTCACTGCCGCTCGAAGGGTGGCCACCGAGGAGGGGGTGCTGGCGACGATCGGCAAGCTCGAGGTGTCGCCCAACGCAACCAACGCGATCGCCGAGCGCGTGTCGCTGTGGCTCGACGTGCGCGCCGCGAGCGAGGCACAGATCGAGCGCACGGTCGAGCGGATCGTCGCCGCCGTGCGTGACGATGCCCGGGCAAACGGGATCGAAGCGAACGTAAGCCGCGAGTCATTCGTGGGCGCCGTGCAGTTTTCGCCGCAGCTGCGGGCGCGCCTCGTGGCGATCCTCGCTGAGCATGGGATCGAGGACGTTCCGATGGCCACGGGCGCCGGGCACGATTCGGGCGCACTGGCGAGCGCCGTACCCACCGCGATGCTGTTCGTGCGCAGTGCCACCGGCGCGAGTCACTCGTCGCGGGAGCTCGCGACCGTCGAAGACTGCCAATCTGGGATAGAAGCGCTGGCGGAGGTCCTCGCAGCGCTGGCTAAGGATCTGACGACATGCTGAAGGTGGATGACGATGGCTGACAAGACGGTGCTGATCGGCGGCGCGACGCTTACGCCCGAGGACGTCGCGCGGGTCGCGCGCGAGAACGCGCGGGTGGATCTCAGCCCTGACGCCTACCCACGGATCGAGCGCAGCTGGCAGCAGATCCAGAACCTATCTGCGTCCGGAGACCCGGTGTACGGGGTCTCGACCGGCTTCGGCGCGCTTTCGACGACGCGGATCGCCCGCGACCGCTGGACCACCCTGCAGCAGTCGTTGGTGCTCTCACACGCCTCGGGCATGGGCCAGCCGGTCGAGCGTGAGGTCGTGCGAGCGATGATGTTGCTGCGCGCGCGTACGCTGGCGCTCGGCTACTCGGGCGTGCACCGGCACACAATCGAGGCGATCCTGGGGCTGCTTAACGCCGACATCACCCCCGTGGTACCCGAGCATGGGTCGCTCGGCGCGAGCGGCGACCTCGCGCCGCTCGCCCACTTCTCCCTGGCCTTGCTTGGCCAGGGAGAAGTCACGGACGCCGACGGCCAACTGAAGCCGGCCGGCGAGGCATTGCAGCGGGCTGGGCTCGAGCCGATCACGCTCGGCCCGAAGGAGGGGCTCTCGCTGATCAACGGCACCGACGGAATGCTCGGGATGCTGTCGCTGGCCTGTATCGACCTGCTGAACCTGTGCCGCACAGCGGACATCGCTGCCGCCATGAGCGTCGAGGCACTGCTCGGCACCGACGCCGCCTTCGATGAGGCGGTGCAGGCACTGCGCCCGCACGCCGGACAGCGCATCAGCGCCGCCAACCTCATGCGGTTGATGGCCGACTCCACGATCGTCGCCTCGCACCGGGAAAACGACGATCGCGTGCAGGACGCGTACTCGATGCGCTGCGCACCACAGGTAGTGGGTGCCGCGCGTGATGTGCTCGAATACGCGCGTGGCGTCGCCCAGATCGAACTCGGCTCGGCCGTCGACAATCCGAGCGTGCTCGACGACGGACGGCTGGTGTCCAATGGCAACTTCCACGGCGTCCCGCTGGGGTTCGCCGCTGACTTCATGGCGATCGCCGCGGCCGAGGTCGGAGCGATCGCCGAGCGGCGTATCGACAGGCTGCTCGACGTGACCCGCTCGATGGGGCTGCCGGCTTTCCTCGGCGAGAGCCCCGGCCTCGATTCGGGCCTGATGATCACCCAGTACACGGCGGCAGCACTCGTGGCCGAGAACCGCCGGCTGGCAGCACCGGCAAGCGTCGACTCGATACCCACCTCCGGGATGCAGGAGGATCACGTGTCGATGGGCTGGAGTGCCACCCGCAAGCTGCGTCGCACTTTGCACAACCTCAGCCGGGTCCTGGCCGTCGAGCTGCTCTGCTCAGCCCGCGCGCTGGCGCTGCGGGCACCGCTGAAGCCAGCCCCGGCTACGGCGGCGGTGACCTCGCTCGTCGACCCGCGACCAGGCCCGGACCGCAGCCTCGCCCCAGAGCTTGCGGCGGTCGAGCGACTGGTGGCATCCGGCGCGGTAGTGGCGGCCGCCGAGAGGGCGATTGGGGTGCTCGGATGAGCTCGCCCCTGGCGCTCGCGGGCGCCGCCGAGGTGCTGCGGCTGCCCAACGACGGGCTCGAGTGGCTGCCCCAGACACGCGCGGGCGAGCTCACGCTCGAGCCGGGTGACGTCGTGATCGACGGCGGGCTGATCGCCGGCTTCGATGTTGACTCGAGCTGCGCGCGGGTGAACTGCGACGGCTGTGCCGTGGTGCCCGGCTTCATCGACTGCCACACGCACCTGCCGTTCGCCGGATGGCGTGCACACGAGTACGCACTCAAGGTCGCGGGCACGCCCTATGCCGAGATCGCGCGCCAGGGCGGCGGCATCCGCTCGAGCGCGGCCGCGCTCGAGACGACGTCCGACGACGCAATCATTACGCAGTCGCACGCACTCGCCGCGGAGATGCTGCGACACGGAACGACGACGTTCGAGTGCAAGAGCGGCTACGGGCTCTCAGCCGACGGCGAGCTGCGATCGCTGCGGCTGGCGGGCCGGCTGCTCGACGAGGTGCCGCAGTCGGGGACGGTCACCGCGCTGCTTGCCCATGCTGTTCCGGAGGGCTACAGCTCGGCGAGCTGGATGGACGAGGTCGAGGGCATGCTCGCCCGCGTGGAGTCCGAGACGCGAGCGACGACGCTCGACATCTTCGTCGAGTCGATCGCCTTCTCGAATCACGACCTCAAGCGCATGGGACTGCTCGCCCAGGAGCGCGGAATGACGCTGCGCGCCCATGTCGAGCAGCTGAGCTCGCACGGCTCGGTGCCGGTCGCGATCGCCGCCGGCGCGCGCTCGGTCGACCACCTCTCCTGCATGCCCGTGGACCACATCCCCGGGCTTGCAGCCTCTGATTGCGCCGCCGTGCTGCTGCCGGGAGCGGAGTTCATCGGCGCCGAGCATCTGGCGCCGGCGCGCGAACTCGCCGACAGCGGTGCCATCTCCGTTCTCGCCACCGACCTCAACCCTGGCACCTCACCGATCGTCTCGATGCCACTGGTCGCCGGCCTGGCGGTGCGCCGCTACAACTGGTCGATCAAGGAGGCGCTGCTGGCGATGACACTGAACGCCGCCTGGGTGCTCGGGTGCTCGGCGGATAGGGGCGCGATCAGCGTCGGGCGCCGCGCCGACGTGCTGCTGCTGGACTCATCCGTGAGCCATATGCCCTACCGGTTCGGACACAACCCGGTGGCGGCGGTGCTGATCGGCGGCCGGCCGGTCTGGGTTCGTGAGGATCACGCCTGGCGCTTTGAGGAGACCCTCGCGTGAGCGAGGGTTCATCGCCGGAGATCCCGGCGATGGTCAATGTCCACTCGCACGCGTTCCAGCGCGACATGCGGGGTGCCGCCGAGCGGATCAGTGCCTCCTCCGCGACCGACGACTTCTGGAGCTGGCGCAAGGCGATGTTCGACACGGTCGCCGAGCTCGATCCCGAGGAGATGTATCGGGTGGCCCTGGCCGTCTACACGGAGATGGTCACAGCGGGTTACGGCACAGTCGGTGAGTTCCATTACGTCCACCACCAGCCCGACGGCACGCCCTACGCGGAGCCGAACGCGATGGCGTTTGCGGTCGCCGAGGCTGCGCAGGCGGCAGGGCTCGAGATCGTGCTGCTGCCCGCCGCCTACAACCGCAACGGCTGGCACGATGGAGCCGATATGCCGCCCGAGTCGGGCCAGCGCCGCTTCTGCGACCCTGACGTCGAGACCTTCCTCGCGCGCGTCGACGAATTGCGCGGCTGGGCGTCCACTCGCCCGAGCGTGAACGTCGGCGTAGCGGCCCATTCGGTGCGTGCGGTGCCGGCGCCGTGGCTGTCCGCAATCGCGCAATACGCAGACGCGCATGGGCTGGTGCGGCATGTGCACGCGCAGGAGCAGCCGCGTGAGCTCGAACAGTGCCAGGCTGAGCATGGCTGCTCTCCGCTCGAGCTGCTGGATCGCCACGGCTTCCTCGGGCGCCAGACGACGGTCGTTCACGCGATCCACGTGAGCGAACGCGACGTCGAACTGCTGGCCCGCGCGGGCTCGATCGTCGCCGCCTGCCCCACGACCGAGGCCAACCTCGGCGACGGCTTCCTGCCGGCACTGCGCTACCGCGACGGCGGCGTGCGGCTGACGATCGGCTCAGACTCGAACGTGCGCGTCGATCCGTTCGAGGAGGTCCGCGAGCTCGAGACGCTGGCCCGCCGCGAGGGCGTCTCCCGCAACGCGCTGCTCGCCCGCACCGGCGATCTCTGGGGTGAGCTGCAACGCAACGGCGCAGCGAGCCTCGACGCCGCCGCCGAACGGTGGCTCCAGATCGACATGAACCACCCCGCGATCAGGGGCGTGACCCAAGCTGACCTGCCCTACGCGCTGGCGACCTGTGCCGAGCCGGGCATCATTGCCGGCGGCTGACCAGCCGCCGGCACCGAGCTCAGTGTCGCTTGTGCTTCTTCGCCTTTTTCTTCGGTCCCGAGGACACGTCCAGCGTGACGATCTGGTGGTACGGATACGCGCGGGCGCCACCTCGAACATTGAGCACCAATCCCTTAGCGATGCCCGAGTGCTGACGTGCCACGTGCACCCTGCAGCCAAGCTCGGTCAGCAGCGTACCGGCGGCCGCCTGAGGCACCTTGCGCAGCGAACCGGGAACGATGCATTCCTGTGGCAGCGCCGTGACGGCCAGGGTGGTCGACGCACTGTTGTTCCCGGGTACCTGATCGATGTCAGTTGAGGGGACGCTGACGCTCACGTTGTTCGTGTAGCTGGCGACCGCGGTAGGCGCCACGACCACGTCGACGAACGTGCTCTGCCCCACGGGCAGCCCGCTGACCGTGCAGGTGACTGTCTGACCGGCGACTGAACAGGTTCCCAGGCCAGCCGACGCCGACTGGATCTGGAGACCGCTCGGCACCTGATCCACGAACGTGATCGGGTCGGTGAACGGCCCGTTGTTTGTGACCACCGACTTGAGCAGCGCGCCACCGGCGACATCAGTCATCGTCGGGAAAACCGACGCCTGTACGCCGGCATCCTCTGGGCGGATCAGCGTGGCGGCGACATTGAGCGTGAAGCCGCCGCCGCTCGTCATGGTTTCTGTCAATGATTCACCGGACGCCAGAGGAAGGGTCCCACTCAGGGCGAGCAGCGAGTCGCCGGTCGGCGTCGAACCGCCGGTGAAATAACACGTGTCGGTCGAGCTCGAGTAAAGCGCCAGCGTGTCACCTGCCGCGACCTGGATCGGCTGTGCGAGCGTGAAGCTGGCGATGTGGTTGGACGGCAGTGGAGTCGGGAGCGTCTCGGTGTCTGTTCCCACGACCGTGTAGGTATTGGTACTCGCCAAGCGGAGCACCGCGAACGTCAGACTGCTCCCGGCGGTGTCACTGGCGGTGTACGTCTGCCACTGGGTTATCTCGCCTGCTCTCGGAACGATGTACGGCGCGCTCGGGGTGTCGGTGTCCTGGGCAATGGTGGCAAAGCACGCGGTCGGGCCCGCACCCGAAGGCGGTGCCGTGATCCCTAGGGTCGCAGCGCCCGCCGCCCCCGCAAACACAAGCAACCCAAGCACAGCGACACTCGCTGCGAACAGACGTCTCTTCATCTCAGCCTCCCCCGCGGGGCTCGCACACCGAGCCCCGATAGCCCGTCAGTGTTCGACCCTCGGGAGCCTACAGCCGGGAGGACCGCGGCGCCAGCCACGGCTCGGCCGCACGCTCGCCCGGCAACAGGCCGTAGACGAACGAATCGCGGCGCTGGCCGCTGTGCAGGACCAGCATGTTCGAGCGCAGGTGACCCTCTCGACGAAAGCCACAGCGCTCCGCGACCCCCTGCGAGGCGACGTTCTCTGGATCGGTGCGTAGCTCGAGCCGCGCGAGCTGCAGCTCGTCGAAGACCCACGCCGCCAGCAGCCGAACGGCGCGGCTCATGTAGCCGCTGCCACAGGCCCCGCGCGCCAGCCAGTAGCCGGTCTCGGCGGTCAGCAAACGGCGGTTGACCTGGTGCAGGCCGATCGCTCCGACCGGCCTACCGGTGACCGCGTCGCTGACCGCAAGGTCGATCGCATCTCCGGCAAGTCGCGCCGGCTCCTGGCTCTCGAACCAGCCGACCGCGTCGGCCTCTGCGTACGGGAACGGGATCGCCGGCGAGTAGCGCGAGAGCTCCGGGTCCTGGCACGCCTGCACGACGAAGTCCAGGTCGTCGCGGCGCCACTGGCGCAGCAGCGCGACGCCATCGGTCAGCGGTGGATCGGGGAAGCGCAGCTCAGGCATGCCCAGTGGAGCCGAGCGCGGATGACAGTGCCGCCGCATGCTCAACGAGCAGCAGGCCGTAGCGATCGACGTCGTACTCGCCCGTGCGGTAGCTGGGCGCGATGATGCTGAGTGCCGCCACGATCTCGTCGTGGTAGTCGCGCACCGGGACTGCGATCGCCGTGATGTCGGGCTCGAGCGTGCCGCGGCTGACCGCATAGCCGTGCGGCTCGAGCCGACCCGCGAGCGCCGCTCCCATGGCTGTCCCGTGGCGCGGGATCGTGCGGCCCGTCCACGAGGCGGTCTGAACGCGGTGGTCTCCCGCCGCCTGGCGCAGGTAGAGCGCACGGTCGGCGTCCACCGCGATCCCGAGGTTGGCGGTCTCGTTGGTCGCCTCGGCGAGTGCCGTGAGATGGGCGCCCGCGAGCTCGTAGAGCGGCTCGCCGCGCAGGATTAGCGCGGCCATCTGCATCAGGCCGAGGCCCGCCCGGTAGGTCCCCTGGTCGTCGCGGCGCACGAGTCCACGCTTGGCCAGCGTGCCGAGCAGCCGCGATGCGGTCGCCGGAGACAGACCCGTCGCCCGCGCAAGCTCGCTCAGCGAGGCGCCGGTCGGACTCTCCGTGACCGCCGCGAGCAGATCAAAGGCGCGATCAACGGTTCGCGTGGAGCCGTTTTCTGCCTGGGAGTTTGGATCTGCGGGACGGGGAGACATAAAGCGGCGGGCGGCAATTGACGATAAGGAACGGCGAATCTACCATTTACTGAAATAGGTTTTCAACAGGTGAAAGAACCCTAGGTGACTTTGATGGCTCAAAGGGAATCAGGTGCGCCGGTGGTACCCGAGGGAAGTGCGCCGGCGGCGCCGGAGGAAAGTGCGCTGGCGCCGCCCGAGGAAAGTGCGGCGGCGCCGGAGGAAAGTGCGCCTGCGGCGCCGCACGAGAACGCTGTAGCGCGCGGCCGCGCAGCGGCGTGGCCGGGCGACCCGCGGCCCGACGATGTGCCCTTCGGCGAGGAGTGGCATTCGCCGCTCTACGCGATGGCCTGCCGGCAGTTCGCACGCGCCGCTGATGTGCTCGCGCTCGAGGACGAGGTCCGCACACGACTGCTCGAGCCGAGGCGGTCATTGGTCGTCAACTTCCCAGTACGGATGGACTCGGGCGACGTGGTGAACTACACCGGCTACCGCGTTCAGCACACGCTGACGATGGGCCCGACCAAAGGTGGGCTGCGGTTCGCCCCCGACCTCGGGTTCGGTGAGTGTGCGGCGCTGGCAATGTGGATGACCTGGAAGTGTGCGCTGGTCGGGTTGCCGTACGGCGGCGCCAAGGGCGGCGTGCGCTGCGACCCGCACGCACTCTCGGTCGGGGAGATCGAGCGCATCACGCGCCGCTACGCGACCGAGCTGATCCCGGTCGTCGGCCCGGATGTGGACATCCCGGCGCCGGACATGGGAACCGGCGAGCGCGAGATGGCGTGGTTCTACGACACCTATTCGCAGTCCGTCGGCAACTCGGTGCCCGCGATCGTCACCGGCAAGCCGGTGGTCCTCGGCGGAACGGTTGGGCGCCGCAGCGCCACCGGACTCGGGGTTGTCTTCGCGATCGAGAGCACGTTCGAGGAGTTCGACTGGTCGCTGCCCGAGTGCAGCTTCGTCGTGCAGGGGTTCGGCAACGTCGGCTCGGTGGTTGCGCAGGAGCTCCACGCGCGCGGCGCCAAGGTGATCGCCGTCAGCGACATCCGCGGCGCGATCACCAACCCGCACGGGCTCGACATCCCCGCCGTGCAGCACTGGGTGGCGGAGAACCAGTACCTCAAGGGCTTCCCGGAGGCTGAACCAATCGACCCCGAGGCGATGCTCGAGCTCGAATGCGACGTGCTCGTGCCGGCCGCCCGTGAGGAGCAGATCGTCGAGGCCAACGCGAGCCGGCTGCGATGCAGGCTGATCGTCGAAGGTGCCAACGGCCCGACGACACCGGCCGCCGACCGAGTCCTCGCCGAGCGCGGGATCACCGTGATCCCCGACATCCTCGCCAACGCCGGCGGCGTCGTCGTCAGCTACTTCGAGTGGGTGCAGAGCTACCAGAAGTACAGCTGGGACGCACCCGAGGTGCGCGAGCGGCTGCGCACGCACATGCGCGACGCGTTCACGCAGGTGCGGACAACCGCGCAGCAGCTGGAGATCGACAACCGCACGGCGGCGCTGGCATGTGCGATCAGCCACGTGTCCGAGGCCGCGAAGCTGCGGTCTATCTACCCATGAGCGTGCCGACACCGCCGCGCTGCCGTGGCTGGCAGCAGGAGGCAGCGCTCAGCATGCTCGAGAACAACCTGCACCCGGACGTGGCCGAGGACCCGGCGGAGCTGATCGTCTACGGCGGCATCGGCAAGGCGGCGCGCAACCAGGAATCGCTGGCGGCGATCAAGCGCGAGCTCATGCAGCTCGCCGACGACCAGACGCTGCTCGTGCAGTCGGGCAAGCCGGTTGCGGTCTTCGAGACCCACGAGCAGGCGCCGCGGGTGCTGATCGCCAACTCGAACCTGGTCGGCGAGTGGGCCAACTGGGAGACGTTCCGCAAGCTCGACGCGGCCGGGCTGATGATGTACGGCCAGATGACCGCGGGCTCGTGGATCTACATCGGCTCGCAGGGGATCCTGCAAGGCACCTATGAGACCTTTGCCGCCGCCGCTCGCAAGCGCTTCGGCGGCGACCTGAAGGGCCGCCTGGTCGTGACCGCGGGACTCGGTGGCATGGGCGGCGCTCAGCCGCTCGCGATCACGATGTGCGGGGGCACCGCGCTCTGCATCGAGACCGACCTGCGGCGTATCGAGCGCCGGATCCAAACCGGCTACCTCGACGACCGCGCGGGCGATCTGGACGACGCGCTGCGGCGGCTGGATGCCGCGGCGAAGGAGGGGCGGCCGCTCTCGATCGGCCTGCTCGGCAACGCCGCCGAGGTCCTGCCCGAGCTTGTGCGGCGCGGCGTCCACGTGGACGTTGTGACCGATCAGACCTCCGCGCACGACCCGCTGAACGGCTACATCCCAGCCGGGCTGACGATGGAGCAGGCGGAGGTGCTGCGCGCCTCCGATCCCGATGAGTATCTGCGCCGCGTCGGTGAGAGCGTTGTTACTCACGTCGGGGCGATTCGCGCGCTGCAGCAGGCGGGCGCCGAGGCGTTCGATTACGGCAACGCGCTGCGCGGCCTCGCATTCGAGCACGGCGACAAGGACGCCTTCTCGTATCCGGGGTTCGTCCCGGCCTACATACGCCCGCTTTTCTGTGAGGGCAAGGGCCCGTTCCGCTGGGCAGCCCTGTCGGGCGATCCCGAAGACATCTACCGGACCGACGCGGCGATCCTCGAGCTGTTCGGGGATCAGGAGCACATCGCGCGCTGGATCAGGCTCGCCCGTGAGAAGGTGCAGTTCCAGGGCCTGCCGTCGCGGATCTGCTGGCTCGGTTACGGCGAGCGCCACCTCGCGGGCCTGCGCTTCAACGAGATGGTCGCCTCGGGCGAGCTCAAGGCCCCGATCGTGATCGGGCGCGACCACCTGGACACGGGCTCGGTCGCCTCCCCCCAGCGGGAGACCGAGTCGATGCTCGACGGCTCCGACGCCGTTGCCGACTGGCCGATCCTGAACGCGCTCCTCAACACCGCCTGCGGCGCCAGCTGGGTGTCGGTGCATCAGGGCGGCGGCGTCGGCATGGGCAAGTCGATCCACGCCGGCCAGGTGATCGTCGCCGACGGCAGCGACCTGGCGGCAGAGCGCCTACGGCGAGTCTTGACCGCCGATCCGGGGATCGGCGTGGTGCGCCACGCAGACGCCGGCTATGAGCGGGCGATCGAGATCGCGCGCGAGACCGGCATCCGCATGCCGATGCTCGACGCTGGCTGAGCCTGAGACTACGGCCGCTCGCCCCGCTGGGCGGCGGCCTATTCCCAGCTGGTCACGGTCCGGGAAGCGTTTTCCGCTCCCAGGACGGAAAACGCTTCCGTCGAACGTGACGGAGCGCGGAACACGACTCAGTCGAACGTGACGGCGCGCGGAACACGACTCAGTCGAGCGTGACCAGGCGCCGTTCGGCGGCGCTGGTGCGCGCCGCCTCGAGCACGCGCAGCATCTCGGCCGCGTCGCGCGGGTCGACCGGCACCGAACCGTCGCCTGAGAGCGCCCGCTCGAATTCGGCGTAGAAGGTCTGCCAGGCGCCGCGCTCAGAGGGGATCGGAACGCTGCGATCGCCGGCGATGAGCCGTGGCCGCGCGTGCTCCGGCTCGACGCCCCAGTCGGAAACGGTGTCCGGCCGCTCGCCAGCGCGCAGACGGTCCTCCTGCGAATCGAGCTCGCGCACGATCAGCGCCGCATCGCTGCCAAGCACCCGTAGCCGCGGGCCGGGCGCGGCGGCCAGCGCGGAGGCGTGCAGGTGGCTGACGACCCCGGAGCTGTGAGTGAGCGCGAGGAAGTCGTCGTCGTCCCCGGGCAGGCCACGGCGGTTGGCGATCTCCGCATATACGGACGCGACCGGACCGAACAGGTGCAGCGCCTGATCAACCAGGTGGCTGCCGAGGTCCAGCAGCAAGCCGCCGCCGTCCGCGGGCGTGTCGCGCTCGCGCCACGCGTCCGGACGCGCCTCCGGGCGCCAGCGCTCAAATCGAGACTCGTAGCGCAGCACGTTACCCAGCGCACCGTCTCCGATCAGCTTGACCAGCGTGAGCTGGTCTGAGTCCCAGCGGCGGTTCTGGAACGTGGTCAGCAGCACACCGCGTTGCTCGGCGTGCGCGATCAACCCGTCGGCCTGCGTTGAGCTGAGTGCCAACGGCTTGTCGACAACCACCGCCAGGCCGTGGTCGATCGCCTGGGTGGCCAGCGGCGCATGTGCGTCGTTGGCGGTCGCAATCACGACGGCGTCCAGGTCCGAAGCCTGAGCCCAGAGCTCCTCCGGTGAATCGACGAGCCTCGCCTCGGCGTGGTCACCGCGGGCCTCCTGGCGACGCTCAGCGTTCGCGGTGACGATCGCAGCGACCCCGAGGCCTGAAGTCGCCGTGATCAGCGGCCCGTGAAAGACGCGTCCCGCCAGGCCGTAGCCGATGATCGCAACACGTTTGTCTGACATTGGTCTGGGTTCCTCGGGTTGGTGAGTCTGACAATGGTCCGGACGGGTCTAGGGCAGTGTGTAGCCCGCTGCGGTGAACAGGCGATACCACTCCTCGCGTGTGAGTGGTAGCTCGCTGCCGGCCACGGACTCCTTCACGTGTTGAGGAGAGGTGGTGCCGATGACAACCTGGAAGTTCGCCGGGTGGCGGGTGATCCAGGCGACGGCGATCGCCGTACCGGTGACCCCGTACTTAGCGCTCAGCTCGTCGATGACGTCGTTCAAATCGGGAAAGCTCTCCCGATCGCCGAGGAACGTCCCGTCGAACCACTGCTTCTGAAACGGCGACCAGGCCTGCAAAGTGATGCCGTTCAGGCGGGCGTAATCGAGAAGGCCGTTATCGCGGCTGATCGACTGTGGGAGTTGCTGCATGTTCATCGCAATTCCCGACGCGATCAGCGGTGCGTGCGTGATCGAGAGCTGCACCTGATTGAAAACCAGCGGCTGCTTCACCGAGGCTTTCAGCAGCTCGATCTGGCCCGGAGTGTGATTCGAGACACCGAAGCTGCGGACCTTCCCGGCGCTGTACAACTCATCGAAGGCGGCGGCGACGTCATCGGGTTCGACCAGCGTGTCGGGCCGGTGCAGCAGCAGCACGTCGATGTAATCGAGCTTCAGCGCCTTCAGCGAGCCCTCGGCCGATTCGACGATGTGCTCCCTCGAAAAGTCGAAGTAGCCCTGACGGATCCCCGTCTTCGTCTGGACGACGACCTTCTCACGCTCTGCGGGGCTGAACGTCACGGCGTCGCCGAAGCGGGCCTCGCAGCCGTGTGGCCCGCCATAGACGTCGGCGTGGTCGAACATCGTGATGCCCTCGTCGAGCGCGGTCTTCACGAGCGTTCGGATCTGCTCGTCTGACAGTTCGGCGATGCGCATCAGACCGAGGACGATGTTGGACGCCGTCAGGTCGGTTTGGGGCAGAGAAAGAGTCTTCATGTGCCCGAGTATCTCTGACCCGGCGATGCTTCAGCGCAGCTAACTTCACACGGCGCCCGTGAACCCCGAGCAGGGCGAGCGGCTCAGGCCGCCTCGTCCCCCTCGTCCGCCGGGTCCGACTGGTTCGGCTCGCTCGCGGGGGCGGCCGGGGAAGCCGGCGCGTAGGCGAAGGGGTGGTTGAAGACGTCCTGCGGAGACTGGCCCTTCCTGACTGGGATCGAGAAGCCCTCGCCAGTTCGCTGATCCTCGACGCGCACGAACACCAGATCATCGGCCTCGCACCAGAGCAGCTGTACCTGGAGCCCGTCGCTGACCCTGGTGTCGAGCTCGCGGACAGGGCGGTCAGCCTGTGCCTGCGTTGGCCTTTCAAGTTGTGTCGTTTCCATCGCGGTCACTCCACCTGTTTGAACCAATCTCACTAATGAAATCGGCAGCTGCGCGCAAAAGCTGAGTGCAGCTGGTCACTCATGCAGGAGGCGGTTGGGCGGGCGACGAATCAGCGCAACTCGACCTGGATGGTCGGCCGTGGCGCGTCAGGCGCGACGAAGGCGAGCAGCCGCATGCCCTCGTCGGTCAGGTCGGCGAGCTCTGCCTTGGACAGGCGGCGGACCGGCTTCAGCGTCAAGGTCTCCGACTTGACCTGCCAGCTGCCGGCTATGAACCCGTCGACGAGGAAGGCCCGCATCAGACGGTCTCTGTAGATGTGACCGCGGTGCGCCGGGTCGATGATCCGCAGGCGCTCGGCGTGGGCGAGCTGGACGTTGTCGAAGGGCGCCAGGAAGCGCACGGGCGCTGCTGTGTCGGCGTCGGGAAGCAGGCCGGTCTGGACGTCGAACAGCTCGTGACCCTGCTCGGTTCTGAAGGTGCGCAGCGTCGGGCGCATCTCGGCGAGCCGGTCGCGCAGCCCTGTGAGCCCGCTCCATGCCTGGATGTCCTTGACGCTGGCGGGGCCGTAGGCGGTGAGGTAGCGGCGGATCACCGTGTCGAGCGCGGCCGGCTGCTCGATGCTCGCGCCGAACCAGGACTCGGACGGGATCCAGCGCGCCTGCCCGCCCTGACCCCATAACCCGCGTGGCGGAGTCTGCACGATGGGGATCAGAGTGGACGCATGCGCAAGCGACTGTGGGTCGACTCCGGGCCAGCACTGACGGAGCCTGGCGGCGAGCTCCGGGCGACTGAGGGGCTCGTCGGTCAGCTGCTCCCGCGCCGCATCGAGCAGGTCATCCAGATCGACGTCGGCGAGCTCCCTGGCAAACGGGCTCGCGCGGAAGCCGCGCTCGCGCGCCGGCGCCGTCAGCGGCCACAGCCGCGCCCAGTCGCTTCGGGTGACGAGATGAACGGTGCAGCGCATCAGCGTCCCCCGCGCCGCGCCGCGGCCGGCGATCAGCTCCGACAGCTCGTTCGGGTCAAAGCCCGCCAGTCGCGTCCACAGCCCGACGTACGGAGCATGCGGCTCCTGTGCCTGCATGCCAACCAGCCGCTCGAGCGCCTGATCGACTGGCAGTTGCTGCCGCGAGAGCAGCAGCTGGCGGGCAAGCAGCGCGCGGTTGAGCTCGCGGCGGCTGAGTACGTCGGCATCGTCCACCGGCTCGTGCGTGTGCGCTGACCTCAGGGGCGCTTGAACTCCGCCCGCGCCGCCTCGACGGCCGGACGCACGTGACAGCCGGCGAGGTGGTCGTTGACGAGCCCCATCGCCTGCATGAAGGCGTAGACGGTGGTCGGCCCGGTGAATCGCCAGCCGCGGCGCTTCAGTTCCTTCGAGAGTGCCTTGGACTCGGTGGTGGCGGCGGGCACCTCGCCCAGACTCGCAGCCGGAGGCAGGTCCGCGGGTTCATAGCTCCAGACCAGATGGGCGAGCGAGCCCCCCTGTGCCGTCAGCTCGACCGCGCGCTGGGCGTTGTTGATGACCGCCTCGATCTTGGCGCGGTTGCGAACGATCCGGGCATCGTCCATGAGCGCCGCAACCTGGTCGGGACCGTAGCCGGCCACCTGGTCGTAGTCGAAGTTGCGGAACACCTCGCGGAATGCTTCGCGCTTACGCAGGATCGTCAGCCACGAAAGGCCCGCCTGGAAGCCCTCGAGGCACAGCTTCTCGAACAGGCGCCGGTCCTCCGCCACCGGGAAGCCCCACTCCGTGTCGTGGTATGCCCGGTACTCGGGCGTCGAGTCGGCCCACGAGCAGCGGGCGAGGCCGTCCTCGCCCACGACGACGCCTGATTGGGACACGACCTCGGCCTCGCTCATTGCACTCGAGACCCTAACGCGCAATGAGGTCAGGACCTGCCCTGGTTGAGCTCAGCTCGACCAGCCGAACTGTGCGGTGAACGGCAACTGGTGGTAGAAGGAGTTGTTGTCATATGCGCGGGCGAAGCTGGCCCCGCCGAACAGCGGACCGGCGATCCTGGCGCTGCGGCCGGCTCGGACGTTCAGGAGCCAGAGGCTGTCGTGTGAGACATAGAGGATGCTCCTACCGTCCGCGGACCACTGCGGCACCGAGGCACCGGCCGTGCTTGCGAGCTCTCGCGCCTTCGCGGTAGCCGGGTTGTAGAGATACAGCTCGTGATAGTCGAGCCACCGGCCGGTCGGGCTCGAGTCCTGGGGCACCGCGGGACCGCCCACATATGCCAGCAGCGACCCGTTCGGCGACCAAGCCGGGTCCAGCGACACACCGCTCTTGGGCGAACCGGCCTTGAGCGGCGGGTAGCAGTAGGTATAAGGGTGACGGGCGTGGCAGGGGAACGACGCCGGCCGCGTCCACACCGACGCGTCCGGAACTGCGGAGCACTTGGCTGCGCCGGACCCGCAAACCTGAACCTCGGTGCCGCCGCTGGCGACATCGCGCCAGGTCGCGTGAACGATTGCGAGCTCGCCGCTGTGCGCCGCGGCAACCGCGGGGTCGGTGCCGTCAGAAAGTGTTGTGCCAAGCCTCGACGGTTTCGCACCGGGCGCACGGATGAGCTCGAGCGGCGACCCGTCGCTATGTGACGCCATGCCGTTGCCGAAGACCCAGAAGCCGATGCCCTGCTTCGGCCACCAGCCGGCGAGGTCGGCGACGACCTCGTCGCCGATGCAGGTGTATTTGCCACAGCCACCAGGGAACCGATGCGTCGTGCGGATCGTGAACCACGTCCGCCGCGCCCCGGTCGCCAGATCGATCGCAAAGATACGGCTGCCACCAGCGCGCTTGAAGTTGGTTGTCGCCATGGCGAGTGAGTTGCCGTTGGGCGACCACACCGCTCCGTAGAGCCTGTTGGGATCGGTGCACGTGCTGCGCAGCGAGTACACGGTTCGCTGTGCCCCGGCTGGACCGATCAGGCCCACCGATGTGCTCGGGTTGGAGCGACACGTCCAATCCTGCGGTGGCAGGTTGATCACCGCGAGCGTGTCCCGGGTCGGGCTCCACCCTGCGATCTGGGCGTTGCGCACGGACGCTACCCGATGCGCGTCGGAGCCGTTCGCGCGCGCGAGCCACAGCTGATAGTTGCGATCACCGTCGTGCGCGGCCCCGGCCTCGTCGGTCGCCGCCCCCGCCTCTTGCAGGTAGGCCAGCCAGCTTCCGTCGTGTGACAGCGTCGGGTCGCTCGCCGTATGCCCGGGATCGGCGAGGTGGACGAGGCGTCCCGTCTTACCGTCCAGCAGATAGAGGGATCCCTTGGATACGAACGCCAGGACGCCATGCCCGTCGAACGCCCTGGCGTTCACGGTCACCGGCGAGCTCGGCGTCACCGGCCACAGCTTTGAGCCGGCGCGATGGGTCACGATCAGGCCAGTGAGCGCGCCGAGGACCACGACGCCGAACGCCGCCGCCAATCCCATCCGCCGCCGGCGCGTCCGGTTTCGGGCCTCCCTGATCAGGACCTCCGGGTCGTGCTGGCGGGTGTCATCGCCAAGCGGCTTGTCGATAACCACGGGGCTCATCATGGTGCTAGCTAACCTAACACCATCGTCAAGCCTGCGACGCATCACGTGTAACCGCACGGGCCAGGCGTCAACGCCGGCAGGCGCTCGCGTCGGCTAAGCGTGTTTCGTTCGATTTGGGTGATGTCTGCCGGCCGCGCTGCTGATGTGGTTGGAGGGAGCTAACGACGACGGAGGAGGGTCCTTATGGCGGGGTCATTCGGCGGGCAGATCAATGTTGATGTTCGCGACTCTGAACCGGATTGGGCTCCGTTCGAGCCGCCGACGGCGCCTGAAGGCGCGCCGAATGTTCTCTACATCGTGCTTGACGATGTTGGCTATTCGGCGATGAGCTGCTACGGCGGACCGATCGACACCCCGAACATCGACCGGATCGCCGCCGCGGGCGTGCGCTACACGCAGTTTCATACGACGGCGTTGTGCTCCCCGACCCGCTCGTGCTTGCTGACAGGGCGCAACCATACGCGCAACAGCATGGCTTGTATCACCGAGGCGGCGATCGGCTTTCCGAACGCGAGTGGCACGGTCCCGGCCGAGAACGGGATGCTGTCGGAGATCCTTGGCGAGGCCGGTTGGAACACCTACATGGTGGGCAAGTGGCATCTGTGCCCGACCGATGAGATGAACCTCGCGTCGACGCGCCGTAACTGGCCGAGCGGCCGCGGGTTCGAGCGGTGGTACGGATTCCTCGGAGCCGAGACCAACCAGTGGTACCCCGACCTCGTCTACGACAACCACTCGGTCGATCAACCCCGCTCCCCCGATGAGGGCTATCACCTGACCGACGACATCACCGACAAGGCGCTGGAGTTCATCCGCGACGCGAAGGCGATCGCGCCGAAGAAGCCCTTCTTCCTGTACTACGCGCCGGGAGCGTGCCACGCCCCGCATCATGCCCCGAAGAACTGGATCGAGAAGTTCAAGGGCCAGTTCGACGCGGGCTACGAGGTGATCCGCGAGCAGACCTTGGCGCGCCAGAAGGAGCTTGGGCTGGTGCCGGCCGACACCGAGCTGCCGCCGATCAACCCGATCGGTACGCCGGAAACGCGCACGGGGCCCGACGGCCTGGCGTTCCCCGAACTCGACTACACACGGCCGTGGGATTCGCTGGGCGAGGACGAGCGCCGTCTGTTCGCGCGGATGGCGGAGGTCTACGCCGGCTTCCTCGCGCATGCCGACCATCACATCGGGCGTGTGCTCGACTACCTCGAGCACACGAACCAGCTCGAGAACACGATGATCGTGGTCGTCTCCGACAACGGCGCCAGCGGTGAGGGCGGCCCGAACGGGTCGGTAAACGAGATGAAGTTCGCCAACGGCATCGCCGACGACCTGGGCCAGAACCTCGCGCAGATCGACCAGCTCGGCAGCCCGCTCACGTACAACCATTACCCCACCGGCTGGGCGATGGCGTTCAACACGCCGTTCAAGATGTGGAAGCGCTACGAGTTCAACGGCGGCACAGCCGACCCGTGCATCATCTCCTGGCCGGCGGGGACCAAGGCTCGCGGCGAATTGCGCGAGCAGTACTACCACGCGATCGACGTCGTCCCAACGATCCTCGACGTCCTCGGTGTAGATGCGCCCGAGGCGATCAAGGGCCACACGCAGAGCCGCTTCGACGGGGTCAGCATGCGCGACACGATCGACGACGCGTCCGCGCCATCGAATCGCAAGACACAGTTCTACGCGATGCTCGGCTCGCGATCGATCTGGCACGAGGGCTGGAAGGCTGTGACCACCCACCCGTGCATCGCCGGCTGGGGCCACTACAACGAGGACGAGTGGGAGCTCTACCACACTGACGTCGACCGGGCGGAGGTCAACAACCTCGCCGGCGAGCACCCCGAGAAGGTCAGGGAGCTGGTCAACATCTGGTTCTCGGAGGCCGGCGCCAACCACGCGTTCCCGCTCGACGACCGGACCGTGATCGAGATCCTCGGCGAGCCGCGGCCCCAGCTCAGTGAGCCGCGCGACCGCTACGTGTACTTCCCGGGGGACGCGCCCGTCGGGGAGTGGCAGGCGGTCAACACCCGCAACCGATCGTTCGTGATCGAGGCGGTCGCCGATGTCGACGGCGGCCCTGCTGAAGGGGTCCTGTTCGCGATGGGAACGCGCTTCGGCGGTCATGCCCTGTATGTCAAGAACAACCGGCTTCACTACGTCAACAGCTTCGTCGGCGCCGAGGAGCAGATGATCGTCGCCACCGAGGACATCCCGATCGGCGAGAACGTGGTGCTGTCGGCGTCGTTCGTGAAGGAAGGGATCGAGCCCGCTTATGCCCACGGCACGCTGACGCTCTATCACGGTGAAGACAAGGTCGGCGAGGGACAGATCAAGACCCAGCTCGGCTTCTACGCGGTCGCCGGCTCCGCGCTGTACGTCGGCCGCCAGCCCGGCGAGCCGGTTACCGACGACTACCCGGGAGAGGCCCCGCACGAGTTCACCGGCGGCACGCTGCGCCTGGTGGCGGTCAACGTGAGCGGAAGGGCTTTCACCGACCTCGAGCACCACGGAGAGATGCTGCTCAAACACCAATGATCAGACGGCCCCCTGCTGTTGAGCGGCCCAATGTCCTTTTCTTCCACGTCGACAACCTCGGCTTCGGTGAGCTGAGCTGTTACAGCGGCGGTCCGTTTCGCGGGGCCTGGACGAAGCGAATCGACGCGTTCGCCACGGAGGGGTTCCGTTTGACGAACTACGCCCCGGAGGCGCAGTGCACACCGACGCGCTCGGCACTGATGACCGGCCGTCATGCGATCCGCTCGGGCACCCACAGCGTCCCTGTGGGTGCTCAGGGCGGCTGGGGTCTGGTGCAGTGGGAGCAGACGCTCGGAGACCTGCTCAGCGAAGCCGGGTACTCGTGCGCCGTGTACGGGAAGTGGCATGTCGGCGAGGGACCCGGCAGGTGGCCGACAGACAAAGGCTTTGACGAGTGGTTCGGGCCGCCGCGAACATACGACGAAGCGCTGTGGCCGACTGACCCGTGGTATGACCCACAACGCGACCCACAGTCACGGATGGTGCAGATCAGGAAGGGCGATCCAGACGTCACCGAGGGCGAGCAGCTGACGCTCGAGGTCCGCCGCGACTGCGACACCGCGTACCTCGAGCACGCCGACGACTTCATCCGGCGTAGCGTCGCTGCCGAGTCGCCGTTCTTCGTCTACTTCAACCATTCGCTGATGCACATGCCAGTGATCCCGCGCGAGGAGTTCAAGGGCAGGAGCGGACAGGGTGACTGGGCCGACAGTCTGCTCGAGCTCGACAGCGACTTCGGGGTGCTGCTCGACCTGCTCGACGAGCTTGGGGTCAGGGACAACACGCTCGTGGTGTTCGCCGGCGACAACGGCCCCGAGGACATCGTGCTGTGGCGCGGCACCCCCGGCTACTGGGAGGGCTCCTACTTCGCCGGCGGCGAGGGCAACCTGCGGACTCCATGCATCGCACGCTGGCCCGGACACGTCGCCGATAACCGAGTGAGTGACGAGATCATGCACGTCACCGATTGGTTCACGACAATCCTCCACGCCGCCGGCCTGCGCGAACCGGCAGACCGCGTGATCGACGGCGTCAATCAGCTCGACTGGCTCGCGGGCAACCGCGAATCCTCGGCACGCGAGGGCTACATCTACTGGATGGGCCCGGAGATGTACGGCGTCAAGTGGCGCAACTTCAAGCTCGTCCTGGTCGCGCAGAAATACTCGAGCGATCCGGTCGGCAAACTCTCAGCGCCCCGCATCATCAACCTCGTGACCGACCCGCAGGAGCGCGAAGACGTGGCGATCCCTTACCTGCACTCGTGGACGGCGTTTCACTTCAGGCGGATCCTCAGTGAGTTCGGCGCGAGCGCCCAACGGGAACCCCCGATCCCGGCTGGCGCGCCGCTCGCATTCGTGCCGGCTGCCCAGGACCAGTAGCCGCCGCCCGCTCAGCTGAACGACACGCCGAAACCCGACGGGCGCAGCGGGATCATACCTCGGGGGTGATGGCCCCGGACCACGGAGTGGGACCGAAATCGCTCACGTGCGCAGCGCGCGTGAGCCGTGGACTGTCGCCCTCACCAGGGACGTAGGTCACGATCAGTCCGGCGTCCTGAAGGCAAACGAACGTGCGCTCGCCGTCCGAGCTGATCGCCCGCGGGTTCTCACCCGGGAGGCGGACTTCCGCTCCGCGGACCAGACGGTCGCCGTCCACTGTGAACGCGGCAATCGTGCCGACGAAGCGATTGGCCACGATCACCTCGCCACCGCACGCGGTGACACCGGAGGGCAGTGCGCCGTCGAACTCGGTCGCCGGAACGATGTCGAGCACGCGTGGATGCGCGCGCAGATCGATCAGCGCGAGCTCGGCGCTCAGCTCGCCAACGAGCACCGCGCGGTCGTCTCCGATCATCACGAAGTGCCTGGGACCGAATCCTGGCGGCATGGCCAACGCGACGCGCGAGCTGCCGTCCGGTTCGAGCGCAACCAGCGCGTCTGACCCGAGGTCGGCCACCAGAATCGTCTCGCCCCGCAGCAGCGCCATGTGGGCATGGGCCCGCTTCTGGCGGTCCCCCACCGGTCCGCTGCCGGTCAGCTGCCAGACGCGGCTCGGCTCCGCGAGCGTACCGTCGGGCGCGAGCCGCCATGCGGCAACGGTGCCGTCTTGATAGTTGCTGACGACCAGCCGTGTCCCGGAGGGATTGATGGCGAGGTGACACGGGAATTCGCCGTGCGAGCTCGCTCGCTGCCGTTCGCTCAGCGAACCGTCCGGCTCGACGGTGAGCACGACAACTTCCCCTGGCTCGGACTCCTGAGCTGCGTAGAGGACCGGTAGCCGAGGATGCGGCTCGACCCACGAAGGGCCCTGCAGGGCGATCGAACTGACCTCCTGGAAACCCTCGTTGCCGTCGCGCCACAGCACGACCTTGGTCAGGCCGCCGTCGAGCGAGTCGGAGCCGCTGTAGTAGAGCATCGTCACTGCAGGGTGCCACGACCATCGCGTGCGAATGGCGGCGGCCCGGCGATCGACATCGGCACAAAGTCGCTCCTGTCCTGGAGCTGTAGGGCCCACGGTTCGCGGACTGGCGGCGGCGTGCTGCGATCCAGCAGGAGGGACTGCTGCGCGGACGAGGTTTTGATCCACGACGCCGGCCGGTCGGCCACCTCGGCCGACAGAACCGATCCCGCCACGATCGTGGTCTCGCACATCAGCAGACCTGTGACACGTCGCTGGTCCAGGTAGGCATCGAAAAGCTCGAGTTCACCCGTTCGTTTGCGGAGGACGGCGATGTCCGCCCTGCGGCCCGGAGCGAGAGACCCGCATCGATCCTGGCGTCCGATGGCGATCGCAGGCCGCGACGTTGCCGCAGCGACGGCGTCGGTGAGCGGCACCCCCACAGCTATCAGCTTGGACATCGCGGTAGGCAAGTCGAAGCCGGGCCCGAGCACACTGAGCTGGTGCAGGTCGCTAGAGATCACATCCGGGATGAAGTCTTGGGTCGCCAGCGCCTCCGCGACCGCGAACGAGAACCCTCCGGAGCCATGACCGACATCGAACAGGACGCCGCGGGCCCGGGCATCGCGAACGCAGGAGAGAACCTGGCCCCGGTTGTCGACCAACGACATGTTCTGTCCGGTCGTGCAGTGGGTGACGATGTCACCTGGCCCGAGCTCGGCAAGCACCTGGTTGAGCGAGGGCGGCCCCTGCCCGATGTGAACCATCACAGGCACGTCCGCGGCGCGCGCTGCCTCGAGCGCCGCTCGCAGGCCGCTAAGCGAACCGCCCGCCGTTGACCGGTGATCGAGCCGGCACTTGACGCCGACGAGTAGCTCGCGGTTGGCGCCGATTGCTTCCGCACAGAGCGCGGCGTCGAGGTGCTCCGAGACGGCAAGCTCGCCGGTCTGCCCCACCAAGCCGATGCCGCTGATGTTGAGGAAGCCGTAGACCTCCAGCGGCCGGTAGTCGGATGCGAGCTCGACGAACTGCGGGAGGTTGTAGATCCCGGAACTGCCGGCGTCCACCCAGGTCGTCACCCCGGTTCGCCAGGCGACCGGTGTCGGCCGGATGCCCCAGAAGCTGCCCCCCGCGAGCAGGTGCGTGTGGATGTCGACGAGCCCCGGAACAACCAGGCAGCCGCCGGCGTCGATCGTCGTGCGGCCAGCTCCGGGCAGTGGCCCTTTCGCGATGACCGCGATTTGCTCGCCGGTAACACCGACGTCGAGCTCGCCATCGGTGCCCGTCGCGGGATCGATCACACGTCCGCCGGTAATGACCAGATCGAAATCTTCGGACGTCACGGCAGCTAGTGGAACTCTGTGTGAAGGACTCGAACGACTCGCCGCTCCTGGTCGACGAGCAGCGCATGGCGCCACTTGTCGAACGTGGTGCACGGGTGAGAGATGCCGAAGACCAATCGATCACCGACGCGAAAGCCGCCGTCTCTGGGGTCGACCGCCAGGTATCCATGCTGATCGTCGAGCTTCAGGAGTCGGCCGGCGACATCCTCGTCGAGCGCCCGCGCATCCCGACCGACGGCGCCCAGCAGCACCGGCAGCCCGGCGTCGAACGCGACGTCTCGCCGACCGAGTCCGATGATCGCGAGCCCGGGCTCGGGGCGGGATAGCACCTCGGCCCAGACCTCGATCGCCGGCTGAAGGCGATCTTCTTCGGGGACGTCGCGCCCAAGCGGCGTGTTCACCTCATAGACCCCGTGGTCGTGGACGAGGTAGCAGCCCGAACGCAACACCAGCGAGCACGCATGTCCACCGAAGTCGGCGTCGCGCCCCAGCAGACGGATCACGCGGTCGAAGAACTTGCTGCCACCGGCGCTCACCAGCACCGGCCGGTCAGGGTCGAAGAAGCCTTCGTCCGCGAGCACCACCGTCAGCGCACGCAGCTCCTCGAGGTACGCGTCCACGGCTGCCAGCTGTGCCGGGGACCGGTCAGCGCCGACCGAGCCCTCGAAGCCCTCCACTCCGGCCAGGGTTAGGCTGCTCGCGGCCTGCGCGGCCCGGCAGACATCGCGGGCCGCTGCGGAAGTGCGCACGCCGGCGCGTCCGCCCTCAACCCCGAACTCGACGAGCACGCCGACCGGTCGCTCGCAGCCCGCAGACCGCAGCGCCGCGTCCAAGACCTCCACCCCGTCGACCGAATCGACCAGACAGAAGACCTCGACCGAGCCCTCGACAGAGGCGATCCACGCCGCATCTGGTCGCGCGAGAACCTCGTTGGCGATCAGAACGCGCTCGGCGCCGGCCTCTGCGGCGGCCCGCGCCTGCGCGACGTTCGCGACCGTCATGGCCCACGCCCCCGCCTCAAGCTGGCGGCGAAACAGCTCCGGGCACATCGTCACCTTGCCATGCGGCGCCAGCAGGAACCGTTCGCGTCGCGCGAGCGCGGCCATGACTGCGAGGTTGTGCTCGACGGCGTCGGCGCGTAGCGCCATCGCAGGAAGCGTGACCTCGCCGGCCGCAACGCTGCGGCCCACCATCTCTTCCCGAAGCGTGGCCGTCGACACGAAGCGTCCTCTCGGTTCACGGCGATTGCCGCGTAGACGTCAAAGCTACGCCATCTCCACCGCCCGCGCGCGCTCGGCCAGCCCTGCGGTCATCAGTTCAGCGCTGCCGCCGGCCGTAGTGGTTGGAACGCAGCTCGCAGCTCCTCAGAGAAGAGTTGCGGCTCCTCCCAGGCAGCAAAGTGGCCGCCTCGGTCCAGCCGGTTGTAATGGATCAGATTGTCTGGGTACGCGCGCTCGGCCCAGCTTCGCGGGGCCTGGTAGAGCTCGTCAGGGAAGACGCTGATCGCGAACGGGATCGTGATCGGCTTGGCGTCGAAGAAGTCGGCCTTGTTCTCCCAGTAGAGGCGAGCCGCCGAGACGCCCGTGTTCGTGAGCCAGTACAGCGTCAGGTTGTCGAGAACGTCATCGCGCGTCAGGTCACCGTCCGTGTCGCCCCGAAGCACTTTGCCTTCCAGCCCGGGCTGCCCGGTCCCGTCGCCATGGTCTATGGCGAAGGCGGCCAGGTCGATCGGCGAATCCGCGAGACCGTAGAGGGTCTGTGGGCGCGTGGCCATGATCTGGGCGTAGGCGACATGCTTGGCGTAGAACTCACGCAGCTGCTCATATGCGCGCAGCTCATCGCCGGACAGGTCAGATGGCGGCGGGTCGCCGCGCTCGAACCCACTAACCAGATCGGACGGCGCTGTACCCGGCATGTTCGAGTGGATCCCGAGCAAACCCTCGGGCGCATCTATGCCCATCGTCTGGGTGACCGCCGCGCCCCAATCGCCGCCCTGCGCGACGAACCGCGTGTAGCCGAGGCGGTTCATCAACACCACCCAGGCCCGCGCGATCCGGCCGGGGTCCCAGCCCGTGGTCGTCGGCTTGCCGGAGAATCCGTGGCCCGGCAGGGAGGGGATCACAAGATGGAAGGCGTCAGCTGCGCTCCCACCGTGCGCGGTCGGGTCGGTGAGGGGCTCGATGATCTTCAGCTGCTCGATGATCGAACCCGGCCACCCGTGCGTAACGATCAGCGGCAGCGCGTCCTCATGCCGAGAGTGGACGTGAATGAAATGAATATCGAGTCCGTCGATCTCGGTGATGAATTGGGGAAGTGCGTTCAGCCTCGCCTCGCACTTACGCCAGTCGTAGTCCGTGGCCCAGTAGCTAGCGAGTTCTTTCATCGCGTCCAGCGGCACTCCCTGGGAGTCGTCGCGCACGGTCTCGTGCTCGGGCCATCTTGTCGACTCAATTCGCCGGCGCAGATCCGCAAGCTCCTCATCCGAGAACTCAACCGCAAACGGCCGAATGGCCGTGTTGCCGCTTCCCGTCTGTCCTACGACCTCGGTGGC
Source organism: uncultured Actinomycetota bacterium (assembly GCA_963714335.1). Classification (GTDB taxonomy): domain Bacteria; phylum Actinomycetota; class Thermoleophilia; order Solirubrobacterales; family Solirubrobacteraceae; genus Palsa-465. The sequence goes on along the minus strand of CAVQNW010000002.1, from coordinate 1,119,746 downwards.
GGACATCTGGTTCTCCTATGTCTCGTCGCGCATCGGAGCCCCGCTGTGCGCGACTCGTGGGCTAACCGCGTCCACGATCGTCCCAGGTGGGGCCATCCCACAGGTGAATCTTCTGGTGGGTACCGGCCGGCTGCGCATGCCAGTACGAGCTCCCAGAAAGACAAAGGACCGCCCGTGTTAGCGGCGGTCGCTGAACGGGAGCGACGGGACTCGAACCCGCGACCTCCGGCGTGACAGGCCGGCGCTCTAACCAACTGAGCTACGCCCCCGTAGGGAGTCCCAGTATGACAAGCCCGAAACAATTTCGTGCTCGCGCAACTTTGACCCTGCCGCACGTGCTTAAGCGCACGAATCGAACTTCGCGGCGCCGTTCTCAACCCGGCCGTGAGGGCGGCGCCAAGAAGGACGCTGGGCGAGGGCCTGAACAGGGTCCTCGCCTGGTTTAAGGGCGCGCCCAGCGGGGCGCGCCCGAACCGTAAGCGCTTGAGTCGGGGCGCTACAGCCCGGGCGGCACCCAGCCGCCGAAGACCGCCTCGAGTTCGAGGGCGACTGCGATGGTGAGGTGGTCCGCGCCTGGGGCCGCGGCGACCTGGACTCCGAGCGGCAGGCCTGCGGGCGTGAGCCCCAGCGGCACCTCGGTGACCGGTACACCGGCCAGATTGAAGACGGCGGCCGGGGTGAGGATCCAGGGCCGGCCGTATGTGCGGCGGTGCGGGGGCGCCACGGTCGGGTGGGCGGGGTGCAGCAGCACGCCATCGCCGATCGTCTCAACCAGCTCTTCGGCCAGATCATTGGCGAGGGCCAGCAGGTTCTGTCGCGTCGCCCCGCGAGCGGGCAGCGCCTCGGCAAGCACCGTCAGCCGCGTCGGCAACGTGTGATTGCCCTGACCGAAGAGCAGCGACACCAGGCTGATGTTGGTCTCGCCGGCCTCCTTGAGCAGCGCGGTGATGCGCGTTGAGTCGGTGCCCGTGTTCTGGAGCGCTGCCAGGAACGGCAGGGTCGCCTTGCGCCAGCTCGGCCTGCTCACGTAGCGGACCTGTGCACCGGCAGAGGCGAGCGCGCCTGCGGCACGCTCGCGGGCATCGCGCAGCTCGCGCGATATCGGCCTGAAGGAGCTGCCTTCGACCAGCGTCACGGGCAGGCCGTCGAGCGATACAGACGCCGGATCGCCGAGCTCCATCGCGACCGCCTGCGGATCGATGCCGTCCGGTCCGGCCATGATCTGGAGCAGCGGGAGCAGATCCTCGGCCCTGCGGGTCAGCGGGCCGAGGGTGAGGAGATGTTCTGCCTCACCGCTGGTGTTCGGCCACATGCCGGTGTTGGGAATCAGTCCCGGCGTCGGCTTGTGGCCGAATACGCCGCAGAACAGCGCCGGAACCCTGATCGAGCCACCGATGTCGGCGGCGACGCCAAATGCCGAACCGCCGGCGCCGACGGCTGCCCCCTCACCTCCGGACGATCCGCCGGCGGTGTGGCGTGGGTTATAGGGGTTGCGGGTGGTGCCGTAGACGGGGTTCTGGGACTCGATCCAGAGCGTCAGCTCTGAGATGTTGGTGACGCCGAGCGGGATCGCCCCGGAGTCGACCAGGCGCTGTACCGCAGTCGCGCTCCTGGCGGCGCGGTGGTCGCGGCGGGCGAGCACGCCGGCGCTGTGGGGCATGCGCTCGAGGGCGATCGACTCCTTGACCGTGAACGGCACACCGGTGAGCGGCGGAACCTGGTCAAGTGGGACTCCGCGAAGCGCCGCGCTGTTGATCGCCTGGTCGATCTCACGGGCCTGCGCACGCGCCTCAGAGAAACGATCGGCGACGACCGCATTCAGCTGCGGACCGGAGCGCTCTAGTAGCGCGATGTGCGCCTCGATGACGTCTGTCGCGCTCAGCTCGCGCCGCCGGATGCCAGCAGCCAGCGCCATCGCTGAGCGCTCCGTCAGGGCTGACCTCCTGTCGTGCCCGATTGAAGGCTGATCCGTGCCAATCATCGAAGCTTTGAGGCTAGCGGCTGAACGCGTGAAAGCCAGCGGTTGCGGACGGTTGGACAGCCCGTTAGCGTCGCGTCAAGAGTCCGCTACGCAGATAGTCAGTTCCTCGGTGCGCAGTAGACTTCCGGGCAAAAGGCGAGCAATCCGACCAGAGTGCTCAGACCTGCTTGTGGCCGGGGAGGGCTTGCGAGACGGTGCTGGAGAGCCGCCATCTAGTAATCAAGAGAGAGGTACAGATTGTCTCTTCGTGCAATGCGGCGATCGTTGATCGCCACGGCCGCCGTCGGCGGTTCGTTGGCGCTCGCGGCTTCCGCGTCCGCCATTCAGATCCCCATGGGCAGTCCCAGCGACGCGCCATATTCGGGTAGTGGCGCTCCGTCGAGTGTCTACTCGCTCGTCAACGCCTCCTACGGCGGGCTCAAGACGGCCGATCAGGCCTTGAACGGCGTCGGCGACACAAATCCGAATGTGCCGTCGTTCGCGTCGTTCCCGCCTGAACAAGGAACTGGAGCGCTGACCGAGGTTCAGGCACTCTCGATCGCCGCAGACTTCAGCGGCACGACCGTCAGCGATGGCAGCAAGAGCGAGGCGCCCAGCTCGGCGACCTACGCAGCCGAACTCGCGGTCGGCGACCCGACCTACTCCACCGACAAGCCAGCCGTGATCTCTGCTGGTGAGAGCTGGGATCAGCTCAGCAGCTTGGTCGACAACCTCGGCTCGGTGACCGGCCTGAACTCTGTCGACACCGCCACCATCTCGTCGTCAGGAACGGTCACGGCGGCGAACCAGCCGATCGCCTACAACATCACCGAGACCGCGGCGTCCGGCGGCTACATGCTGCCCAGCGCGTTCACATTCACATTCCCGGGTGGGCTTTCGGTCAACACAGCTCTCGTAGGTGCCGAGGTCAACGCGGCCGCGAACGGGACAACACCTGCTGCCATCGCAGCGGTCGAGGCGAATCCGAGCGGCACGCCGATCGGAACCGTCACCCTGACCTCGCCAATCGCCGACTCGTACGGCGGCAGCAACAACCAGTTGGCGGGCAAGATCTACGTGGTTCAGACCGGCGCCAGCAGCGGACAGGGCTCCGTAACTCAGCCCTACCTCGAGCTGTGGTTCGGCCCCTACATCTACACCCTAGGCGCATTCCCTGGCTCGCTGTCGTTCCCGCTGACCATCCAGTTCGGCGAGGCATCCACTCCGCTCGGCGCGAACCCGCTGCCGACGACGAGCCTGGCGCTGAGCTTCCCGGCGGCGACCTCGCCTGTGAAGAGCGCGAGCTGCACCACGCTGGGCACCGTCAATGGCACGGCGACTGACAGTGTCGCCAACCTCGCCTACGAGTTCGGTGACACCACCGACGGCGTCGCCAGCACGAGCGGCACCGCTTCACCGGTCAATCTGACCGCCTCAGCAACGGCTGTCACCAACAAGTGCGTCAAGCCTGCTGCCACCGGCAGCGCCGGTGGCCTCACCAGCGGTCATCCGACCCTCACGCTCAAGGCCAAGACCGCCACGGCGTTCACGTCTGTGACCGTCGGCCTGCCAGGTGGGCTGAAGTTCGTGAAGTCCAAGAAGCTGGCCAAGGAGGTCTCCGCGACCGGTGCCAAGGTCAAGTCGGTGAAGGTCGCCGGCGGCAAGCTCGTGGTCACGCTCAAGAGCAAGGTCACGTCCGTCACGATCAAGACCAAGAAGGGCGCCGTGTCGGAGTCGGCGGCGCTGATCAAGTCGATCAAGAAGCACAAGACGAAGAAGTTCAACGTCAGCGTCAAGGCCGGGAGCACATCGCTCAAGGCCTCGATCAAGGCCTGATTTCCGCATCAGCCTGGACCGGAGCCCGTCGTCGCCCAGCTGGGCGGCGGCGGGCTTCGTCGTTAGCGGGCTGCCTGCGCGCGAGCGATCGAGCGGCCAGGGGGCGCGCAGAGGACGCAGCAGTCGAGGTCGAACCGGAGCGCGGCGAGCCCTCTCAGTCGCAGATCGTTCTCACGCCAGCCGCGGTTGAGATGACGTGCGATGACAATCGCCGCGACGCTTCCCGCCCCAGCGTCGCGTAGGGCGGCCGCGGCACTCTCCGCGCTGGCGCCGCTCGTCCACATGTCGTCGATCAGGAGGACGTCCTCGCCGTGGAGCCGGCGCGTGGGCTCGTAGCGTGCCGGGTCGAAGGTTCGCGGGATTGCCGGTGAGCAGGAGCGCACGAGCAGCCGCTCGTAGCGAGCCCGAGTAGGTGGGACGAGCTCACCGACGATCCGGCGCAGCGGATGATGGAGATCTCGGAGCGGGTTGGCTGAGGGCACGGTCGTCACGAGCTGGAACCCCGAGACGCCGGCCGAACTCGCGACGCAGCGCTCATGCTCCTGGGCGAACTGCGCGACGAGCTGCGCCAGCGTCGCGACGGCATCTGGCACCCAGGGATCGGCGTCACGCTTGTATGCCGCTACCAGGTGGTGGAGCCACTCGCCGCCGACGCTGTAGGAGATCGGCACGACGACCGCCAGGTGGCGTTCGGTGGCGCGGCAGGCTCGACACAGCCCGGCCGCGACGGTGAGGTTCAGGCAGTGGGGACAGACACCGGGCCCGTGGCGTGGCGACAGCAGTCGCTCAACGCTGGAACACGTCGACGACATCCGAGGCGTCCTGTGCCGTTACGACCCCTGGCTGCCCTGCCAGCTCCTGTGCCCACTGACAGCTCATCGTCGGTGGCATCAGCACCACCACCCTGCCCTGCGCGAGCGCATGGCGGGCCTGGATCCGCGTGCCGCTGTGCTCTGAGGCCTCGACGACGACGCTGCCGAGCGTCATCCCCGACATGACCGCATTGCGTGCCGGGAAGCTGTTGCGTGTCGGCGGCGCGTCGGGCCAGAACTGCGAGACAAGCGCTCCCTGCTTTGCGATCTGCTCCTGGAGGTCAGCGTTCTCTGGCGGGTAGACCTGCCCGAGTCCGGTCCCGAGGACCGCGAGCGTACGAGCTGCGAGCGCCGGCTCGGCCTGAAGCCGCAACGTCGCGCGGTGTGCCTCCGCATCGATTCCCGCCGCGAGTCCGGAGACCACTGTGAAGCGTGCGAGTGCCAGCGCCTCGGCGATCGCCCGCGCGAGCGCCCTACCGGTTTCGGTCGGTTGGCGCGTACCGATCACCGCCACCGCGCGGCGGTCGGACTGCGCCAGGCTGCCGGCAACGAACAGCAGCGGCGGGCGGTTCTCGACGACCCGCAGGTTCGCCGGGTAGGCGGGATCGGACAGCGCCAGCACCTGATAGCCGCGCGCGCCCCACGTCTCGATGTCTTCCTGCGCGTTGGCCAGCGCCTCATAGGAGAGCAGCCCGAGCTCCTGCTCCAGGATCGCGAGCGCAGATACGCGCTCGGTGCCGCGCTGGCGCGCCGCGAGCACGTAGTTGGTCCACGCGCGCCCGCCCTCACGGAGCAGCGCGACGAGCGCGGCGGCCTCCACCTGGCTTGGCTCTGGCGTCAGTCTGCGTAGTCGGCCGGGTCGGCCTCGACCGGAGCGACCTTCGTCACCGTCGCGACGGGCGGCATTGGCGGTACCCGCCGCACCGGCTCGGCCACGGGCTCCTCCGCAAAGGCTGGCGGCACTGGCTCGTGGGCGACCGACATGGCTGCGGTGTCCGGCAGCTCGGTCGGCTCGGTCGTCTCGCCCGTGATGTCGCTGAACATTCCGCGGGCGTCGTCCTGGACCCCGGAGATCCCCTGCCGGAAGTCGCGGAGACCGCGACCCAGCGAACGTCCAACCTCCGGCAGCCGCTTGGGGCCGAGCACCAGCAGGGCGACCAACAGAATGAGCAGCAGATGGGTTGGCTGGAGAATGTCCGTGCCAAGCATTATGGCTCAGGATATCGGCCAGCGGGGTGCGTGTCATCAAGTTGTCCTCCGAGTGCGGGTCCGGTCGGCCTGGGATATGGGACGGCTCTTGCGTCTCACGAGGCATTCGGGCGAGCACATGCGGTCCCGCCCATCACATGAAGGACGGGACCGCATAGTTGACGCGTCAGCTCACCTTGCGGGTGAGCGTGCGGCTGCGGGCGCTGAGGTACGGCCAGCCGGGATTCAGCCTGGACTGAACCGTGAGCCAGAGCCTGTAGGTCAGGCCGCGGGTCGCGCGCGGCAGCGTGATCGAGTACCGATAGACACCGCGCGCGTTGCTGTGCACGGTGCCGAGTTGCTGGCTTCCGGGATACCCGACCAGTTTGCCGTCGACGGTGATGTTCAGGCCGTGAGCGGGAACGTGACCGCCGGTGACGCGGCCCGTGAGCGCCAGGGGCTTTCCGGCCGTCGCCTGGCTCGCGCCGATCGTAACCCGACCGCTGAACCGCTCCTTGATCTGCGTAACGGCCGCCCGAACCTTCCTTGTGCCGGAGTACGTCACGTAGACATTCCGGGTGGCGCCGCTGCGCGCGGTGAAGCGGTAGGCGCCCTTGGCATTCGTCTCGGTGTGACCGATGAGCGACGGCTTACTGCCTGCGACCTGGCCCCAGACATCGATCGTCGCGCCTGCAATCGCGTTCTTACGAGCCTTGAGGTCGTGCAATGTGCCGGTGAGCGTCAGCTTCTTGCCGTAGCCCACCGTCACCACCGCTGACGAGGCGGCCTTCCCACAGGCAGCGGGCTTCACCTTGCCGTTCTTGGCCCTCTTCGTCGAGCTGCATTTGGCCCCCTTGGAAGCCTTCTCGGCGGTCCCCTTCGCCGTCGCGGCTGATGTTCGGCCGGCCCGCGCGCGAGCTCTCAGAGCCTCGCCAATGCGCCCGCGGATCGAGCCGTGGACGGCTACGGGCTCGAGGATCGAGCCGACACCGGCCAGACTGGTGCTCGTATTGGGCACGTCGGGCTGAAGAGCGCCGGGCACGGCCGTGTCGACGGCGCCGCTGACACCGTCGGCGGTCATCGTCAGCTCTGTGTTGTCCCGAAGCGGGAGCTCCCAGACGGTCGTCGACCCCCCTGGGCCGGCGGTGAGGTCCGACGTGTTACCGGCGATGTCACTGACCTCAGCGTCGAACTTGTATGTGCCAGCCGGCGCGTCGGCGTCATCGAGGTTCACGTCGTAGACGTCTGACCGGCCACTCACGAGATGCGCGAGCCCGAGGTCGTAGACACTCCCACTGGTGGTGTTGGTCGCGTACACGTGCACGTAGCCGACGCCGGAAGCGAGCGAGCCGCCCGGATCGTCCACGCTGACCTGGATGTCATCGGGAGTGTTTGCCGAGAGTTGGTCGAACTGGCCGCCGGGGGCTGTGTCGTCCTCCTCGAACTGATACGAGCCGAGCTGATAGGTGTTCCCGGCAGCGTCTGTTGCGGTACAGGTCAGCTGCCCGCCCGGCGGAGGCACGCGGACGGTGATCTGCTCACCACCGGCGGCGTCGGCGTTCAGATTGCTGATCGGCCACGTGCCGGAAAGCGCGCCGGAGCACGCGATCGATGCGACAGGCGCCTGGCCCGAACCGAGGTTCGCGGTGATTGTGACCGGCTGAGCCGTTCGATACCAGGTGGTCTGCGAGGGACCGTTCGAGTACGGATCGGCACCGTCATCGATCAGCGACGAGCTGCCATACACCGTGAGGTCACAGCTGCCGGAGCAGACGTTGGCTGGATTGTCGACGTCCACCGTTTCAGTGAACGGCTGTCCGACGGTGCCTGCGCCCGTCGTCGGAACGCAGGAGATGTGGTTGGCTCCATTCGCCGTCAGCTCAAACGACGTCGCGTAGCCAGCATCAAGCGGTGGCGTGGTGACCGGATGCCCGTTCACGCTGCACGCAATTGAAGAGATGCCCGAGAGGATCTCCTGTTGGTTAGTGGTCGTGTTCAGCTCGCCGCCTGTCACGACAACGGTTGGGGTGCCGGAGATCCACGAGCCGTCTGAGACGGCGCCGCCGAAGGAGATCGTGGGGGAGTCGGTGTCTATCGCGACGTCGAATGTTGCAGGGTTGGCCTGGTTCGTCTCGTAGGTCTCCGAGGTCGCAATGCAGCTCAGGACGTGCGGCTGTGTCGGGCCAACGCTGTTACCGCTGATTGTGAGCTGATCACCTGCGCCGAGCACGGCAGGCTCGCCGTCCAGCGAGCAGGAGAGTGAGCGCAGACCACTCGGCCCGACCGTCGGTCGCACTGTCACTAACTGTGAATGGCTTGTCCAAGCGCCTGACGCGTAGCCGGCGTCCTGGAACGCGATGGTGGGGATGACAGCGTCGACGTCAAACGTCGAGTTGACGCTGTCTGTGAGGCCCCCATCGACGTCGCCGTTGGCTGCGGTGCAGCTCACAGCGTTGGCGCCCGTAGCCGACGTCGGGATCGTCCAGGACGTCGTGCCAGACCCAGTAGTGCTGCCTGAACTGAGCTTCGGAGTGATGGCGTTCCCATTGTCGGTGCAGCTCAGCGACGAGAGCCCCGACGGACCGACAGTGACGTCAAGCGTCTCGGAGGTCTGGGAGGTCCAACCGCTCGCCGGGTTGTTCCACGACAGCTCTGGGACGGTGTCGTCTACGTTGACGCTCGTGGCAGTCGCGACTGTGAGCGACCCCGCGGCGCTGAACCCCTGGGTCTCGTAGTTGCCCGGGTTCGACGCTTGAAGGGAGGCCGCATAGGTGCCTGAGGTCATGCCCGACGGGGCCGTCCAGTCGGCACTGTCGGTCGTACCCGTCCAGCAGGGATCCGTGCCTGACTGGAACTCCTCACCGATTGGGCCACCTGGGTTGATGACGCTCGGGTTCCGGTTCCCAAGGGTTGCGCTGACGGTGGCAGGCCCAGAGAGAGTGGCCCCCATCGAGCACACGCCGCCCGGGTCGGTGGCCGACGCTTCAAGTATCAGATTCCCTGTGTTGGTCTGGTACCACTTCGAGGCATTGATCGAGGTGTTCCACGATGCCGAAGCGGATGGCGCGTTGGAGGAGTCGTCGAAGGTCCCTGAGAGGTTCGTCACCGCGTAGTTGGCGGCGTCGCCTGCACTACAGTTTGAGTCGCGGGCGCACCAGATCGAGAGCGTCAGCGTCTTGTAGTCGGTTCCCGGCGCGTCGGAGGGGTTGGTCGACTCCACCTCAACGTTCGTGAAGTTCCAGCCGGCCGTGTTGCCGCTCGCGTTGCACGACCCAGGCGCGACACCGTCCGGCCCGTAGTCGCTGTTCGTCACCTGGGCACCGCTCTGGATCCAAGTGCGCGGGGTCGCCTCGCTGATCGAACAATCGTTGTTCCACGGAAAGTTCAGGTCCGTGGGGGCGCTACCGCCTGAGCCCTTGAACCCGGCCGAGAGCCCCCCAGTGGCATCCTCGTTGGACGCCGCAAACGTCGCGGACGTGTAGGCGAAGCCGAGGAACTGCACGCCGGTCGGTGCCGACCACGATTGCTGCGCCACAACGCTGTTGGCGGCGTAGGCGTTGGTCGATGCCGAGGCCGAGGTGGTGCCCGCGTAGAGCAGCCCGTTGTATTCGTCAGCATGAGCGCCAGCCGGGCTGAGCACGCTCACAAGCGCGACCATGGCGACGACGATTACCGCCGCTAGACGACACCGGCGGTTGAGAGAAACGCTGCACATCTGAGTAGGAGTCCTTTCCCCATGGTTGAGATAAGCCGTCAGTCCGTGACGGCCACGAAAGCGTCAGCAGCTAACGGTGAATGAAAAATCGCTATTCACAACTTGATTAGTTGTCGAGGTCAGACTCACTGTGAACTCGACGATGTGATCGCCTGGAGCGTTGCCATCGTCGTAGCTGTCCACGTAGGCAGTGGGAAGGCCGGTGGTGTCGTTGTTAGACCCGTTGAGCTGATCGGCCGAGTCCTTATTTGGTGTGACCGTGATAGTCGGCTCAGTCGGCGTCGCCGTCGCGCAGTTCGTAACCTTGACGGAGGCAGTGCCTGCGCCACCCGCAACGTCGGATGCATCTACCCCTACTCCGGACCCCGTAGCCAACTCCGCGGTCGACGACCCAACCCAGATCTCGCCGTATGCATTCGGTCCCGTGCTCGCCCCCGCGGCACCCGTCGACCCGGTCGCGCCCTGCGGGATGCTGAGGTTCAGCGTGTCCCGCCCACCCGAGCCCTGCGTGATTGAAGCGCTCGCGGGCGTCGACGGGCTCACCTCGGTCACGTTCACACCGGAGTTCAGCGTCGCCGAGGTTCCGTTGCTGCCGTTCCTGCCGTTGGTACCGGCGCGTCCGGCTGGGCCGCGCACACTCCACACGGCCGCCCGTGAACCACGCGGGCACTTGGCCTCCAGCGAGAGCACGTGCGTCTTGGTGTTCGCACATGCATGGATCTGATTGTTGGTCGATGCCGCCAGGGCATAGCCACCGCCCGTAAGGGCGATGCCGACACCAACCCCAAACGCAATCTGGAGAGGTCGAGGTCTGATCATGTGGGCCTTTCGCTTTTGTGCTCGGAGATCGTTAGAGACTGCACCCGCCACCGTTGGTGACGCTTGGCGCGCAGCTCGGCTTTGAGCTACCCGCAGTCGAGGAACTACCGCCGCTGTCCGTAGGGCGCGTGACAACGCCGCTCGCTGAACTGCTCGACGGAGGCGGCGCCGTCTGCGACGAAACTGATGCCGCGGGCGACTGAACACGGCTGGTTGCAGGGACAGCTGTCTGCTTCCGGGAAAGCGGATCCGTGGTCGCGTGCCCGCCGTGCTTCGCCGGCCGGTGACGCACCAACTCGCTGCCACCGGTGCTGACGGTCTGCACGACGGTGGTGGTCTGAGGAACTGTCTGCGTCACGGTCAACACTGGCTTTCGAGCTGGCGTCCTCGCAGCGACGGGGTTCGGGGCGCTGCGTCCGCTCAGTGTTCCAATTGCTGCCACGGCGCCCAACGCCACCAGAGCAAGTGCGACTGCGGTAGCCGGCTGCCCGCGTCGCCGCCCCCGCCCGTGCACTTTCGACTTCGCGTGGGAAGGCGCCGACACAGCCGGACCCGCGTTGGGGGCGTCGTCACGGGGGTTGGGGAGATCGGTCCCAGCCGCTTCGGAGCGTCCAGCCTCCACGCCTTCAGGGCGCCGATCGTCGCCTCCCCAGAAGGCGCTGGCGTCCGTCAACGAACTGCGACGATCAGGCTCCGTGGGCGGCCCCGGGTCGATCGGGACGAGCTCGTCGACTGAGCCATACCAACTGCGCGGCAAGGGCACGACGTTCGCGCCCGCGCCACCAACTCCACCCTCTTCTACCTGGTCCTTGGCTCCAGAATTGTGGTCCTTCATTGCTCCTCCTCACCCGCCGGGACGTCGTGTCCGGACGCAATGAGATTATTTCAGTTCCTCTTTGGTTCAGTTAGGCTCAATTAGAAATAGCGCATCGATGGCGTAGAATCAATGACAAATGACAGGTAGCGAATATGAGGAGTCGTTCCTGACTGTTGCGGAGGTCGCCGAGCTGCTGAAGCTGAATCAACAGACGGTGCGCAACTGGATTGACGCCGGCACGCTTCCCGCGGTCCGGATTGGACGGCGTGTGCGGATCAAACGATCCGAGCTGGATCGCATATTGGAGAGCAGCTACCAAGGGTCATCGCCCGCAGCGTCCAAAATTTCAGGGCCTAGTGCAACCGATTTTTGGAGTGGCGAGCCAGTCGGTGCCGCGGAGCCGACGCCGCCTGAGCAAACTGCCCGGAAAGGCCCAGAATCAGGCTCGGCAACGTCAGTTGACGGCGACGCCGATGATCACTCTTAATTGACGCCGCGGGAGGACTGACAATGAGCTTCGGAGACGAACTGGAGCAAGAACGCGAACGAGTGGCACGGCTCGTCCGGCACGCGAGCGTCAGCTGGGCGGATGCAATGCGGGCGCACAAGCTCGCACCACCGGACGAAGGTTTCGCGGGACGGCTGCAGAGGCTCTCGGAGGCAGCGGCGGCCGAACAGCTCGCGTGGCAGCAGGCGCATCAGGCCGGCATGCAATGGCGGCCCGTTCCTGGCGCTGGCGAGGCCGAGCCCCCGTACGAGCTGCGCCCGGGCAGCGGCCGGCGGGGTCCAGAGGATCTGTGGCTGCGCTTCGACAGCGCAGTGGCGGAGATGAACCACACGATTGGAGGCACGAACGCACTGAAAGTGGCGGCCGCCTTCGGTTCCATCGCCGACGCCGCGGCAAGGCTCTCTCGGGCCGTGGCCGACGAGGATGCGATCACACGCGACGCAAGAGAAATGGCCCGCGCCCGCAACGCGGCTTGAAGTCATCGCGGTCAGGATTGACAGCGATTCAATGTGCCATATAAGGTAGTACATAACGATGGTCGTCACCGCACCTCCGCCAGAGCACGGAACTGAGCCTGCGGTTGAGGGTGGCGTCATCGACGATGCGCGCGATCGCCAGCGCAGGCACCGTCGCTTTGCAGCCGCGCTGACCGCCGCCGCACTGGCAATCGGAGCGCTCGTCGTCGGTCTTGTGGGTGGCGGAGGCGGGTCGGGCGCATCTCAACTTGGACCCGAGCACGCAGCAAGTGCCACGCCCGGAGCTCACGCATCAGCGAGAACAGCAGCTATCGGGGTGCCTTGGCCGGGGTCGGTGAGTTCATTCGGTCTGCTCGCACCAGGGGTCGGGTGGGTCGGACTTCCTGTGTACGTAACCCGAAACGGCGGGCGCTCCTGGGCATTCGTGTCGCCGAAGACCCTCGGCTCGCAGGACGCGGGTTGGACGAGTTCACCGGGCCCGCGCGAGCTAGCGATCTCGTTTGCGGACGGTGGACAGCTAACGATTCCAAAAGGGGCGCCGGCGGCGCGATGGGTCGCGCAGCACGTGCACGGACATGTCGTGATCACCACGAACGCCGGGCGCACATGGAGCTACCACGCGTTCGTGCCGCGCAAATCGCCCGGAGCGATCAGCTTCCTGAACGACCGGCGCGGCTTCGCCCTCGGATATACGGCCGCCAGCCATCACGATCCGAGGGCGAGCCTCTACGAGACGGATGACGGCGCTCGCACCTGGACACGCGTCGCCGCGGCCCCGTTCGCGGGGATGCTCAGCTTCGCCAACGCCCGAGACGGTCTCGGGGGCGGCTGGGGATTCGGAGCCGGCCTGGTTGACAGCGCCGCGATCTACCGCACCAGCGATGGCGGACGCTCCTGGAAGAGAACCCCTCTGTGCGGGATGTACGGCCCCACATGCGAAGCCCCATACCTGTTCCGGTCAGGACGTGGCGTGGTACCGGTGACGGTGTCCGATCCCACCACCAGCCGCATCACCCGAGTCGAGGTTTACACAACCCGCAACAACGGCATCAGCTGGACCAAACACATCCTGCCTGACACGCCGAGACTGACCAGCGACCAGTCCTACATTCCGTTCTCAGCTCCGAACGCGAACGACCTGTTCGCCTGGGTCAGCCCATACCTGTATGCGAGCCACGATGGCGGCACCACTTGGTCGCGCTATGCCGAGCCCGAGCTGAACCCACCGGGGCTACAACCGGTCTTCGGCAATATCGCGTTTGCGAGCCGAAGCTACGGCTGGTACTCAACGCTGTCAGTGTTCGCCTACACCACCGACGGTGGAAGGCACTGGACCAAGTTCCGACAGACGCGTTAGGCGCGCGAGTCGCGGCTACCCGCGCGACTCGGCGAGCGTCGTCATCACGGCCTCATAAACACCCGCGCCGTGACCAACTGAGGCCACCCGTACGTTCGGCCGCGCGGCGATGTCAGCGCTCAGCGTCGGGTCCTGCTGAACCGCGTTGGCCATCAGCCAGAAGGTCTCAACCACTTCCGCGGCCTCCATGTCCTCGCGTGAGTCGCCACAGGCGATGACCTCCTCCGGAAGGTAGCCGCGGACCTGCATGTGACGCGCGACCCCACGGGCCTTGGAGGCAGGCTTGGGAATGAGGTGGTAGCAGTGGACGCGCTCGACGTCGATCGTCCAGCCGGGCGCGTTCATGGGCCCACCGTGGCCGGAGATGACGCCGTTGTCCACCAGCCGCAGCCAGCCGAGGCCGGCAGCCTCGAGCAGCGCGCTGGCCTCATCGGCCGGCGCCAGACCGCGGAAGACGTGGGAGACCTCACGGCCCTCGGACCACGGCGTGTGGTACTCGAGTCTGCCGGGAAACGCCTCGAGCAAGAGCCTCGGCGCACCCGTCGCCTCGATCTGCTCGAAGATCGTGCCGCGGTCCTGCGAGGGGATGAGGTCGCCAGTCAGCCACTCGTGCTCGCCGTCGATGACGATGCCGCAGCCCAGCTCGAAGATGTAGGAGCGCTGCCCGAGAACGCGCATCAGCTCGTCGACCCCGTTCTCCGCGCGACCGGTGAACATCACGACCTCCACCTCGGCGCGGTGGCACACCTGCAGCAGCCGCGCGCCATCCATGCTGAAGCTGCCATCGGAGGCGCGGAACAGCGACCCGCCCGGGCCGAGCAGGGTTCCGTCAAGGTCGGTGTAGAGCGCACGAAGCACGGATCTGAGCGTAGCCACGAGGCCGCAAACACCGGGGAGTGCCTCCGGGCGCAAGCCCTGAGGCACTCCGGAGCGCCGCCATACTAAAGATCTGGCACCGACCAGCACCACAACCGAGCCGTGGGACGCCCTCCTCGAAGCGGGGCGCGTCGACGAGCGCCTGGTTCACGAGCATCACACGCTCTCCCAACAGCCGTTCCTGGTGCCGATCCCGGACGAGCTCGACCCGCGCGTCCACGATGCGCTCCAGCACGCCGGCATCGACCAGCTCTACCTGCACCAGCGCGACGCGCTGCTGAGCGCCTTCGAGGCGCCGACGATCGTCACCACCGGCACCGCATCGGGCAAGTCGCTCTGCTTCCAGCTGCCGACGCTCGAGGTGCTGGTCACCGACCCCGCAGCGCGTGCGCTGTACCTCTACCCGACCAAGGCGCTCGCCCAGGACCAGGCCCGCAAGTTCCATGACTTCGGCCTGAGCAAGCAGATTCGGCCCGCGATCTACGACGGCGACACGCCCTCGCAGGAGCGCCCCGCGATCCGCCGTCGCTCCAACCTCGTGATCACCAACCCCGACATGCTGCACATCGGGATCCTGCCCCACCACGCCGCCTGGGGCGATCTGTTCGCGAACCTCGCGTTCGTCGTCGTCGACGAGGCCCACGTCTACCGCGGCGTCTTCGGCTCGCACGTCGCCAACGTGCTGAGGAGGCTCAGGCGCGCGGCCAACTACTACGGCTCGAGCCCACGCTTCCTGCTCGCGAGCGCGACGATCGCCAATCCCGTCGAGCTCGCAAAGGGTCTCACGGGCCTGCCGGAGATCAACCTGATCGACAACGACACGGCGCCGCTGCCCTCCCGTCGCACGGCGATCTGGAACCCACCGCTGCTCGACGAGGAACTCGGCCAGCGAGCCTCCGCGCTCGCCGAGGCCGCCGAACTGCTCGCCGAGCTCGTCACCGCCGGCGCCCGCACGATTTGCTTCATGAAGTCGCGCAAGGGCGTCGAGCTGATCCTGCGCATGGCCTCTGACCGGTTGGCGCCCGAGCTGGCCGAGCGGATCGCCCCCTACCGCGCCGGCTACACCCCGCAGCAACGCCACGAGATCGAGGCGCGCCTGGTCAGCGGGCAGCTGCTCGGCGTGGTCGCGACCGACGCGCTCGAGCTCGGGATCGACATCGGCGAGCTCGACGCCGCGATCTGCGTGACCTTCCCCGGTACCGTCGCCAGCCTGCGCCAGATGTGGGGCCGCGCCGGGCGCCGCGGCCGCGGGCTCGCCATCTACGTCGCCGGCGAGGACGCGCTCGACCAGTTCTTCGCGCGCCACCCCGATGAGTTTCTGAGCCGGCCGGTGGAGGCTGCGATCATCGACCCCTCGAGCCCGCAGATCCTCGGCGAGCACCTGCTCTGCGCCGCTCACGAGGCGCCGCTGACAGAGACCGACGCGGAGTTCTTCGGCGACGACGTGATCGACCGCGCTCGGGCGCTGGCCGAAGCGGGCTTCCTACGCGAGCGCGCGACCGGCTTCGTGCCCGCGCGCGCCGAGGACTATCCCGCCGGCCGCGTCGCGTTGCGTTCGGCGAGCCTCGACAACTTCGCGCTGATCGACTCGTCGTCGGGAGAGATCCTCGGCACGATCGAGGCCGCGCGCGCCTACTCCACCGTGCACGAGGGCGCGATCTACCTGCACCTGGGGCGCTCCTACAACGTGCTCGAGCTCGACCTCGCCGCCCGCCGCGCAATCCTCGAGCCGTTCAACGGCAACTACTTCACCCAGGCCAAGAGCGAGAGCATGACCTACATCGAGCGCATGCTCGAGACGCGCGAGACCCACGGAGTGCGGCTCTCCTACGGCGAGGTCGTCTACTCGGAGACGGTTCTCGGCTACCAGCGCAAGCACCTGCAGGACCACAGCGTGATCGACTTCCAGGGCCTCGACATGCCGACGACCGAGTTCTCGACCCGAGCGCTCTGGTACGAGCTCGATGCTGTCGTGGGGGCCCCGCTTGGCCCCCACGCCGCTGAAGCGTTCCCCGCCGACCTCCTGCTCGGCAGCCTGCACGCCCTCGAGCACGCCCAGATCGCGGTTCTGCCGCTGATCGCGATGTGCGACCGCTGGGACATCGGCGGGCTCTCCACCAACGCGCACCCACAGACCGGCGGGCCGACGATCTTCATCTATGACGGCCACCCCGGCGGGATCGGCATCACGCGCCGCGGCTACGACGCCTTCGACCGTCTGGTGCAGGACGCGCAGCGGCTGATCGGCGAGTGCCCCTGCACGGACGGCTGCCCCTCCTGCGTTCAGTCGCCCAAGTGCGGCAACCTCAACGAGCCGCTCTCCAAGCGCGGCGCGCTCGAGCTGCTCGGCCGCATGCAGACATAGGCGCAGGAGGCGTTGTGCACCCGCCGGGTGCAAAACGCTTCCCCTGGGCGGTGCAGATGGGCGCACGCGTTAGACAAGCGCCGCGCGGGACGCGTTTTCCGTTCCGGGGACGGATAACGCTTCCCCTGGGCGGTGCAGATGGGCGGACGCGTTGGACAAGCGCCGCGCGGGACGCGTTTTCCGTTCCGGGGACGGATAACGCTTCCCCTGGGCGGTGCAGATGGGCGCACGCGTTGGACAAGCGCCGCGCGGGACGCGTTTTCCGTTCCGGGGACGGATAACGCTTCCCCTGTCGCGTCCTGGTGCCGGTGCTGGTCTCAGGCCTGTTCCCGATCTTGGTCCCCGGGCTGTAGATTGCGGCGCCGTGATCCGGCTCGGCATCAACCTGCCCACCTTCGACCCGCTACTCGTGGGCGGGCCGCCGAAGTTCGTCAAAGCCGCGGAGCTGGCCGAGGAGGCTGGATTTGACGCCGTCTGGGTCGGTGATCACCTGCACATGCCCGCGCCGGTCTATGACTCGACCGTGGCGCTGTCCGCGGTGGCGGCCACGACGAAGCGCGTCAAGCTCGGCTTCGGCGTGATGCTGCTCGGCCTACGCCATCCGGCCTGGGTCGCCAAGCAGCTGACCACGATCGACGCGCTCGCGCCCGGCCGCCTGCTGCTCGGCGTCGGTGTCGGTGGTGAGTTCCCGGAGGAGTTCGAGGCGCTCGGCCTGAGCGTCAAGCGCCGCGGACGTCTGCTCGACGCGGCGCTCGCCGAGCTGCCCGACTGGCTTCAAGGCCGCGCGACGCCGGCGCTTGCGCCGAAGATCAGCGCGCTGCCGCCGATCTGGGTGGGTGGGCGCAGCGACGCGGCCCTGCAGCGGGCCGCGCGGGTGGCCGACGGATGGCTCTCGACGTGGATGAGTCCCGAGCGGATGTCCGAGCAGGGAAAGGTGCTCGCCGAGCTGGCCGAAGCCGCTGGCCGGCCGCGCCCCAAGCTGGGCCTGGCCCTCAGCGTCCACGTCGACGCCAACGAGGGCCGAGCCCGTGAGGCGGCCGAGGATTACACCCAGGCGATGTACGGAATGCCGTTCGAGCGGGTCGCCCGCTACACCCCCGTCGGCAGCGCCGAGCGGGTCGCCGAGCGGATCGCCGCCTACGCCACGGCCGGGGTCGAGGAGTTCGTGCTCACCCCCCTGACGGGGGAGCCACTCGCGCAGATTCAGCGCCTGGCCGAGATTCGCGAGATAATCTCGCGCCAATGACTTTGCAGGAGAACGCCGGATGCGCCTCCTCGTAGCGGGTGCACAGGCCCCACTCGAGGGCGAGATCATCATCCCGCCGTCCAAGTACCACGCCCACCGGGCGCTGATGCTGGCGGCACTCGCTCCGGGCGAGAGCACGATCGCCGACCGCACCGATGCGCGCCACGTCACGTTCACCGTGCAGGCGCTGCGCGAGCTCGGCGTCGACATCAGCGCCAGCGGGCGCCACTGGAAGGTCAACGGCCAGCACGGCTTCTCGCCGCTTCAGGATCAGGTCTCTGTCGGCAGCTCCGGCACGACGCTCTACTTCCTGATCGGCCTGGCGGCGCTGGGCGACCGTCCGGTCACGATCGTCGGCCAGCGCTACTTCCGCCGCCGCCCGATCGGGCCGCTGCTGCGCGCGCTTCAGCGGCTGGGCGTGCAGCTCGACTACGAGGGCCAGACGCTGCCGGTGACCGTTCACCCAGGGCGTCCGCGCGGCGGCCACGTGCGCATCGACGGAACGCTCTCACAGTGGATCTCCGGCCTGCTGATGCTGGCGCCGTTCGCGACCGAGGAGGACACGCGGATCGAGGTCGTGGGCGAGCTCAACGAGCGCCCGTACCTCGAGCTGACCGTCGAGATGATGCGCGACTTCGGCCTCGAGGTCGAGGTCGGCGAGGACTGGCGTCACTTCACGGTCGCCCCGAATCAGACGCCAAAGCCCCAGCAGAACTACCTGCTGCCACCTGATATCGGTTCGGCCGCCTTCGGCCTTGCCGCGTGTGCGCTGCACCCCTCCAAGGTCGTGTTCCGGAGCCATGTCCCGATCCACGGCCATCCCGAGGCGTCGGTGCTCACCGAGCTGCAGGGCGTCGGCGTGCCGATGAAGTTCGCGCAGGACGGGCTGTCGATCTCAATCGAGCACGACGGCACGCCGCCCGTCGCCGGCCGGCTCGACTGCCGCGACATCCCCGACATGGTGCCGATCCTGGCTACGCTCGCCAGCCGCGCCCGGGGACGCACGGTGCTCTCGCACGTCGCGCACGTGCGGCTCAAGGAATCCGATCGCGTGACCTCGATGATGCAGCTGCGCAAGATGGGCGCGCACGTCGAGTTCGACGGCAACGACATGGAGTTCGAGGGCGTCGAGCGGCTGCACGGGGCCGAGCTCTCGTCCTACAACGACCACCGTGTGCTGATGGCGCTGGCGATCGCCGGGTCGACCGCGACCGGCGTCACCGAGCTCTCCTACCCGCACGCCTACAAGATCTCCTATCCCGAGTTTGCCGACCACATGAACACACTCGGAATCCCGATCGCCGTCACCTCCGAGGTGCCGAGCTCGGCGGGAGAGCTGACATAGCCGAAGGCTTGATCACCGAGCTCGTGGGGCAGCACGCCCGCGAGCGGCCTGACGATCGTGCCTTGGTGGAGGTCGGTGAGGGCGGTGCCGTCCGCGAGTGGAGCTTCCGCGAGCTCGAAGACGCCGCCGGGCGCTGGGCGGCGCTGCTGCTCGAGCTGGGTGTCGAACCGGGCGAGCCGGTCGCCTACCAGCTGCCGAACCTGCTCGAGTTCGTCGCGATCTCACTCGGCGTGCTGCGGATCGGCGCGGTCTGCGAGCCGTTGATGCCGATCTTCCGCGAGCGCGAACTCGAGTTCATGCTGCGCGCCGGCGACAGCCGCGTGCTGATCGTGCCTCGCGAGTTCCGCGGCCACGACCACGCGACGATGGCGCGCGGGCTAATGAAGCGAGTACCCGCACTCGAGTACGTCATGGTGCTCGAGGAGACCGGGTTGCCGCCCGGTCAGCTGAATATGCCGGGACCAACGCCGGACACCACTGCCCAGCTGCTCTTCACCTCGGGCTCGACCGGCGAACCCAAGGGCGTGCTGCAGAACCACGCCTCACTCGACCTCGCGGCCCAGATGCATGTGCGCCACTTCGGCCTAACAGCCGAAGACGTGATCTACATCCCGTCGCCGCTCGCCCACCAGACGGGTTTCCTCTACGGGATGTGGATCGCCCTGCAGCTCGGCGCGCCACAGGTCATCCAGACGACCTGGGATGCCGAGGTCGGGTTCGAGGCGATGCAGCAGACGGGCGTCACCTTCGTGCAGGCGGCGACTCCGTTCCTCGCGGACCTGGTGCGGGTCGCATCGGAGCGAGGTGAGACGCTCGAGGCGTTGAGGACGTTCGTCGCCACCGGCGCCGCAATCCCGCGCGAGCTCGCGCGCCACGCGCGCGCGGCACTCGGCGCCGACGTCGGAGGCGCCTTTGGCACGACGGAGAGTTGCCTCGGCGCAGCGTTCGTTCCGGGGGAGGATCCTGATCGAGCCTGGAGCACCGACGGGCGCGCGCTCGAGGGGATCACGCTGCGGATCACCGACGAGGACGGCAACGCCATGGGGGCCGGCGAGGAGGGCAACTTCGAGGTGCTCACGCCGACGCTGTTCGAGGGTTACCTGAACCGTCCGGAGCTGACGGCGCAGGCGCTGACCGACGACGGCTACTACCGCACCGGCGACCTCGCCCGGATCGACGCCGACGGCTACCTGAAGATCACCGGCCGCGTCAAGGACGTGATCAACCGCGGTGGTGAGAAGGTGCCGGTGGTGGAGGTCGAGCAGGTGCTCTACGCGCACCCGGCGGTGCGAGAGGTGGCGATCGTTGCGATGCCTGACGAGCGCCTCGGCGAGCGCGCCTGCGCCTTCATCGTGCTCCAGCCCGGTGGCGAGCTCGACTTCGAGGCGATGCAGCGCCATCTCGACGACCAGCGCGTCTCGAAGCCCTACTGGCCAGAGCGGCTGGAGATCGTCGAGCAGCTCCCCTACACGCCTTCCGGCAAGATTCAGAAATTCGTGCTGCGCGACGTGATCGCAGCAGAGCTTGAGAGAAAGGCAGTTTCCCGATGACCACAGCGCCGCTGATAGACGCCGACCCCACACCGGTCGACGAGGCCGAGTTCGCGGCGCTGAAGGCCGAGATCCGCGAGTACGTCGACACCGAGGGCGAGCGCTGGACCGAGCTGATCGAGGCCGAACGCGAGGTGCCGATCGAGCTGTGGGACGAGCTGCGCGAGCGCGGCTACCTGCGGCTGGCGGCGCCGCAGTCACTGGGCGGCCGCGGGCTGCCGTTCAACCGCTACCTCGAGCTGATCGAGCTGTTCTCGCGTCCACACGCCTCGCTGCGGATGATCGTGCACGTGATGAACGGCCTCTGGCGGGCGATGCTGCCGTTCGCAAACGAGGAGCAGATCGAGCGCTTCGTCAGGCCGCAGGTCGCGACCGACATCAAGGTCGCCTTCACGCTGACAGAGCCCAACGCCGGCACCGGCGCGGACATCAAGTGCTCGGTTGTGCGCGAGGGCGACACCTACTACCTGAGCGGCCAGAAGCACCTGATCACGTTCGGCTGCATCTCCGATTACCTGCTGCTGTTCGCTCGCCTGGAGGGCACGACCGGCACCGACGGCACCGTCGCGCTGATGGTGCCCGCCCACGGCGAGGGCATCCAGAACAACCCGATGCCCGAGTCGATGGGCGTGCTCGGCACCGACCACGCGCACCTGATCTTCGACCGCGCACCGGTGCCGGTCGCCAACCGGTTGGGCCAGGAGGGCGAGGGCCTCGATGTCGCGCTCGGCGGGTTCCTGGTGCCGAGCCGGATCTCGGTCGCGATGACCTGCGTCGGCCTGGCGGGCAAGGCGCTCGATCTGGCCGTCGAGCACTCCAAGCAGCGGGTGACCTTCGGCAAGCCGATCGCCTCGCGCCAGGCGATCGCCTTCCGCCTGGCGGAGATGGCCGCCGACCTGGAGGCCGCGCGTCAGCTCACCCTGTACGCCGCGCAGACCTGGGAGGCCACACACGAGGCGGCCGCCGAGTCGTCGATGGCGAAGCTGTTCGCCTCCGAGATGCTGCAGCGCGTGACCGACGGCGGCCTGCAGGTGTTCGGCGGCATTGGCTACTTCAAGAGCCCGATCGAACGGGTCTACCGGGACGCCCGCGCGCCGCGATTCGAGGAGGGCACGGTCGAGGTGCAGAAGCAGACGATCGCCCGCGAACTGCTGCGGTAAGCGTGCTCGAGCACATCTGGCAGCCGGGACGGATCGGCCCGCTGGAGCTGCCGCACCGGATCGTGATGGGCTCGATGCACCTGGGGCTCGAGTCGATCGACCCCGACGGTGAGATGCTCGCGGCCTTCTACGCCGAGCGCGCGGCCGCCGGCGCCGGCTTGATCGTCACCGGCGGCTCGGCGGTCAGCCGCGTCGGCGCCGGCGGTGTCAGCTACAGCTTCATCAACGAGGACGGCGAGGCCGCCAAGCTCGCCGCGATCCCGCGCGCGGTGCACGCCGCCGGCGGGCGCGTGCTGCTGCAGCTGTTCCACGCTGGTCGCTACGCCTTCGAGAAGTCTTTCGGCCTGCAGCCGGTGGCGCCATCGGCCGTGTTCTCCTCCTACAGCCGCTGCGAGCCGCGCGCGCTGGACGAGGAGGAGATCCTCGAGACGATCGCGGACTTCGCCAATGGTGCCGCGCGGGCGCGCGAGCTCGGCTTCGACGGCGTCGAGCTGATGGGCTCTGAGGGCTACCTGCTCAGCCAGTTCATGGCGCCGGCGACAAACCAGCGCGAGGACGACTGGGGCGGTGACCTCGAGCGGCGGATGCGCTTCCCGCTGGCGGCCGCCACCGCGGTGCGCGAGGCGATGGGACCCGAGGGCGCGGTGGTGTACCGGATCTCAGGTGCCGACCTCGTGCCCGGGGGGGCGTCGGTCGAGGAGGTGGTCGCGCTGGCAAGTCGGCTGGCCAGCGGGCCAGCCGACGCACTGAACGTCGGGATCGGATGGCACGAGTCGCGCGTGCCGACGGTCCAGTCGGGCGTGCCGCACGGAGCCTGGGCGCCGTGGGCGGCTGCCGTGCGAGCGGCGGTGAGCGTGCCGGTGATCGCCTCCAACCGGGTCAACACGGCGGCGCTCGCCGACGCGCTCGTGGGCGACGGGCTCGCGGACTTCGTGTCGATGGCCCGGCCGTTCCTGGCGGACCCGCTGTTTGTTGAGAAGAGTCGAGAGCGGTCGGCGCGGCGCGTGAACGTCTGCATCGCCTGCAACCAGTGCATCGACCAGTCGATCTTCGACAGGCGAGTGTCCTGTGCCGTGAACCCGCGTGCGGGATTTGAGAGAGATGCCGGTCTTGGGGCCGGCGGCCCGCTGGCCACCGGCTCGCGCGGCGCGACGGTGGCTGTGGTGGGCGGTGGCCCGGCAGGGATGGAGGCGGCGCGGTCGCTGGCGGCGAGTGGGTTCGCGGTCACGCTGTTCGAGACGGCCGAGCAGCTCGGTGGGCAGTTCCGGATGGCCCGCCGGATCCCGGGCAAGGAGGACTTCGCGCTGACCGGCCGCTACTTCGAGGATGAGCTGGCGCGGCTCGGGGTCGAACTCGAGCTGGGCCGGCGGGTGGATGCAGATGAGCTGCTGTCGTTCGACGCGGTGGTGGTCGCGACGGGCGTGGTGCCGCGGCGAGTGGCGCTGGCCGGCGCCGACCTGCCGCACGTGCTCTCCTACGCTGAGCTGCTGCTGGCCGAAGACCCGCTGGCGTTGGTCGGCGAGCGGGTGGCGATCATCGGTGCGGGCGGGATCGGGACCGACATCGCGCACATGCTGTCCGAGCGCGACGGGTTCTACGAGCGCTACGGGCTCGAACCTCCGGGGATTGGTGGACAGAAATGTCTACCTAGGCCCGTCGCTTCGCCGAGGCAGATCACGCTGATGCGGCGCGAGGGCCGGATCGGCGACGGCGTGGGCGCGTCAACGCGCTGGGTCGTCGTGCAGGAGTTGCAGCGGGCGGGCGTCGAGCTGCTGACGGGCGTCGAGTACGAGCGCATCGAGCGCGACGTGGTCACGGTGCACCTCGACGGCGCGACGCGGCGGATCGCGGCGGACACGGTGGTGATCGCCGCCGGGCAGGAGCCCGAGCGCTCGCTGGCCGACGCGCTGGCGGCCCGCGGCCAGGCGCACGTCGTGATCGGCGGCGCTGCCGGCGCCGAGCGCCTCGACGCCGGACGCGCCTTCCGCGATGGCTTCGGCGCGCCGGCGGGGGTTCAGCGGGTGCTCGCGCTGGTCTAGCGGGACTTCCGGCCTCTGAGGCTCGCGGGGCGGGACCGCAGGCTCGTGGGGCCTGGGCTCGGCTTGACTTTCCCCAGAACGTCCACAACGTGTGTGAGCCGAGCGGTAGGGCCATCGTTGCTTCGGCGCCTGCGCTCCGCCCTGATCCGGTCCAGGAAGCCTTCTGGCCTCAGACCAGCAGAGCTGGTTCGAATGGACATGGCTGAGGTCTACCACCGCCCGATTGGGTTGTGCGAGAGATTGTCATCGCGCGGGACACAGTCAGCATGGCTGAGCGGTCATGCGGCGACAAATCCCCAAGCGAGAGCGGAATGGGCGATGCTTTACACGCGATGAGGGGTGGGTCGTGGCTTCGTGATCGGCTGGGCTTGCGTCGGCTCGCCGGCGCGACCGTCGTTGGACTAGGCGTCGCACTGATCATGGCCGCGTCGGCACGGGCAACGTCGGGCTGGGTCGCCACGACCAACCTCTATTCGGTACAGAACGGATACCAGGGATCCGAGCCCCAGGTGGCCACAAACGCACAGGGAGATTCGGTGGCGGTGTGGGCGCAGACCTCCAGCGGGCTGCTGGTGGAGGCCTCAGTCCACGAACCGGATGGCATCTGGCAGTCGGAGACGCAGGTCGGCTACCTGAGTGGTGGCGCGGGCCCGCAAGCGGTTTCCAACGGATCGGACGGGTTCACCGTTGCCTGGCCCGCGAGCGACGGGATCGAGGCCAGCGACTGGACGCTCGGCGCAGGCTGGAGCGCACCGGTCACGATCGGTGGAGGAGGCACCGACCTGCAGCTGGCCAGCAACGCAGAGCGCGACATGGCCGTCGCCGGTGTGAGCTCCTCCAACGTGATCAACGTGGCGAACCGGACAGCCGGTGGAACCTGGCAGCAGCCGGTACCCGTAGCAGTCTCGGCCGAGAGCTCCTCGAGCCCTCAGGTGGCACTCGACGAGCACGGCAACACGGTCGCCGTGTGGCAGCAGGACAATGGCTCCTATGAGGTGATCGAGGCCGCCGTGCGCCCGGCCGCGAGCGGCGTCTGGCAGGAGCCGGTGACGGTCTCGAGCAACAACGAGAACGCCGGCGCTCCGGCGCTGGCGATCGACCCCGCCGGCGAAGCGACTGTTGTCTGGGCGGGCGGAGGCGTCATCAAAGCCTCCGATCTCCCACCAGGGGGTACGTGGTCCGCCCCCGCCTCCGTGTCGGCAAGCGGGGCCGCGTCGCCGCAGGTGGTGAGCGATGCTCAGGGCGACCTGACCGCAGCCTGGAATCAGACCGCAAGCAGCAACACCGCGGTCGATGTGGCTCAGCGCCCCGCCGGCGGCACGTGGAGCACGCCGCAGCAGCTGTCGAGCCCACAGGCGTCGACGAATCCGCCGAATCCGTACATGGTGGGAGATGCTCGCGGCGACATCGCCATCACCTGGGACGGATACGACAGCACCTACTACACCGCTCAGGCAGGCGTGAAGCTGGTGGGCGGCAGCTGGCAGCTGAGCGGATCGCTCTCCGGCGCAGGAGACCAGTACATCCCGAACTCGCCCCGGGTCGCGATCGACCCCGAGGGCAACGCCACCGCCGATTGGGAGACGAATAACGGCTACATCCAAGCCGCCGGCTACATCGGCGCCGGCCCGCTGTTTCAGAGCGTCTCGATTCCCAGCACCGGAATCGTCGGTGTCCCGCTCACGCTCTCCGCCTCACCCGTCGCTCCCTGGTCGCCGGTCGGCGAGACCACCTGGAGCTTCGGTGACGGTGCGACCGCATCCGGAACGAATGTCATGCACACCTACGCAAGCGCCGGCAGCTATGCGGTCAAGGTGACGAGCACCGACGCGCTCGGCAACCTCAACAGCTCGACCGGAACGATCACGATCGCTGCCGCTCCAGCAGTTGGCGGCGGCGTAGGCGGTGCCGCTGCACCGCCTACGCTCACGGCGCTCTCTGAGTCACACAAGAGGTGGCGCGAGGGATCGAAGCGGGCCACCGTCACGGCCAAGAAGCTGCCGCCGGTCGGCACGAGTTTCTCCTTCACGGTCAACCAGCAAGCGCGGGCCGGCTTGAGCTTCAGCCAGACCGTGGCGGGGAGGCGAGTCGCCGGCAAGTGCCGGGCGCCGAAGCCAGCGAACCGCCACGACCACGCCTGCAAGCGCAGCGTCGTCCGCGGCGCTCTGCATTTCAGCGTCAACAGGGGCCGGCATCGCGTGGTGTTTGCCGGATCGATCGGCGGCAAGCGGCTGCCACTCGGCTCCTACGTACTCGCCGTCACCGCGGTCAGCACGAGCAGCGGCCGCAGCTCGGCAAAGCGGACACTGCAGTTCACGATCGTCAAATGAGCCGGAACAACCTTCACCAGGCCAAACACGCCAGCCGCTGCTCGGCGGCGGGAATTGCCGTGACCTTTGTCGTGCTGATCAGCGCCTCCGTGGCTTCGGCGGCGCCGACCTGGCTGACGCCGGCTAGCCTCTCGCAAACCGGCGAGAACGCGACCGTGGCGCGGGTCGCCGTCGACGCGCAGGGGGACTCGTTCGCCATCTGGCAGCAGGCCGCGCCGTCCAACACCGTGTTGGTACAGGCGGCGACGCGGGCCGCCGGTGGCTCGTGGCAATCGACTCCGACCGGCCTCGCCAGCTGCTTCCTCTTCCCGACCTACCCGACGATCGCGAGTGACGCGGCGGGCGACGCGATCGCGGTTTGGGACTGCAGCGACGGCACGTCGGTCTGGCTGGATGCGGCCTACCGCCCTGCCGGTGGAAGCTGGCAGCCGACCGTTCAGGTGCTCACCGGCAGCGACGCTCCGTGGCAGGCGACCGTGGCGATGGATGCCCAGGGCGACGCGGTGATCGCCTGGATACGCTCGTCCGAGGACGTTTCAGACCACCAGCCCGTCTACCAACTCGCGTCCGTATACCGGCCCGCGGGAGGCAGCTGGCAGCCCGAAGTTGACCTCGACGCCGATGAAACCGAGTTGATCGGCTCGCCGGTGGTCGCTATCGATTCGAAGGGCGATCTGGCGGCCGCGTGGCTGTTCCAGAACGGCATCAACGAGGTCGTCCAGGCAACCACGCGGCCGGCCGGTGCGAGCAGCTGGAGCGCAATCACAAACGTCTCGTCGGCAACCGGGGCCGCGACCACACCGCGGATCGCGATGACGAATGCCGGCAACACCGTCGTGGCCTGGGCACAGAGCGCGACATCGGGCGCGACGATCGAGGCAGCGGATCTCCCGGCCGGCGGCGCGTGGGGACCGCCCGTGGAGCTCTCCGCCAGTGGCCAGGCGGCCGAGAACCCGGCACTCGCACTCGATTCGGCCGGGGACGCGAGCGCAGTATGGGATCGCTCGAACGGCAGCAACACGATCGTCGAAGCCGCCGAAATGCCGTCAGGCGGTACCTGGCAGGCGCCGGTCGATCTCTCTGCCACCGGCGAGAGCGCGACCAACGCGCAGGTGACGGGCGACGCGCGAGGTGGGTTCACCGCCGTCTGGCAGCGTTCGAACGGCACCAACACCATCATCGAGGCCGCACGCCATCCCCAGGGCGGCGGCTGGCAGCCGCCGTCGGATGTTTCAGCGACCGCGCAGAACGCGGAGGATCCCGCACTCGCCGCGGATGCGGCCGGTGACGTGACCGCCGTGTGGGACCGCTCAAACGGCACCAACACGATCGTGCAGGCGGCAGGGCTGGACGCCGCCGGGCCGCAGCTCACCCGGCTCGCGCTGCCGACGAGCGGAGCGGTCGGCCAGCCGCTGGCCTTCTCCGTGTCGCCGTTCGACGTCTGGTCGCCGCTCGGCGCGCTCTCGTGGGACTTCGGTGACGGTACGTCCGCGACCAGCGACTCGGCGACCCATGCCTATGCCCGACCCGGCCGATACCCGGTGACGCTCACGAGCTCCGACAGCCTCGGCAACGAGACCAGCACCACAGCCACGGTCACGATCGCGTCGCCGACGAGCAGCGGCAGCACGGGGACTGCACCCACTCTCACTCGCGTCTCGCAGTCACACGCGCGCTGGCGTGAGCGCTCGCAGCGGAGGGCAGCAGGGGCGGCGGCGAAGCGGCCACCGATCGGAACGACTTTCAGGTTCTCGGTCAACGAGACCGCCCGTGTCACGCTGGTCTTCGAGCAATCGCTGCAGGGGCGCCGCGTCTCCGGCCGCTGCGTGGGCGTGACGCGTCGCAACGCGCGCAAGCCTCGGTGTCGCCGCGCTGTGAGGCGGGGCAGCCTTGCGATGACCGCAAAGGCGGGCGCGCGGCGTTTCGCCTTCAGCGGGAAGATCGGCAAGGGCATGCTCGCGCTCGGAAGCTACGCGGTGGCGCTGACTGCAACCGAACCCGCGAACAAGCTGCGCTCCACGACACGGACACTGCACTTCACGATCGTGAGGTGACACAGCCCGCGGACCATGCGCGAAACCCGCGAATCCAACCCGTTTCGCTACGATCGACGGCCACGGCGGGATAGCTCAGCTGGTAGAGCACACGACTGAAAATCGTGGTGTCCCCGGTTCAAGTCCGGGTCTCGCCATATATACGAGAAGGTCCTGCAAGGCCGCGTTTTCTGGGCGGCCTTGTTCGTCTTCGGACAGCCCTTGCGATCCCCG
Source organism: uncultured Actinomycetota bacterium (assembly GCA_963714335.1). GTDB lineage: Bacteria > Actinomycetota > Thermoleophilia > Solirubrobacterales > Solirubrobacteraceae > Palsa-465. Next base: position 1,091,080 of record CAVQNW010000002.1, on the reverse strand, counting down.
ATCTCGGCCTCCCAGCGCGATCAGACGCATGCTTGGGGTGTCTCAATGGGTAGCCCCAGCCCATGCTGGTTCGCACCCGCGCCCGAAGCCGCCCGTTCAATCTCGATCACCAGGACAAGTGGAGCGAACGCGCGGAGCGCGCCGTCTCCCTGTGGGAGCGGCATGCGACTGAAGGCAACCTGGTGGTCGCCGACATTGGTGCCGGGAACGGCAGGGTTGCGCGGTTGATCCAACGACCTCAGACGACCTACATCGGCTACGACTTGCTGCCGCAGCATCCGACGATAAACAGGATCGATGTCCGGCAGAGCCTGCCCCATCCGCCCGCCGACGTCGCATTTTTGCTGGGAGTCATCGAGTACATCGAGGCTGATCACTCGATCATCGAGCAGCTCAGCGACTACACGAGACAAGCTGTTGTTTCGTACGTGGGTTTCGACGAGAGCCGCCTTCCGTTGGCGGACCGTAAACAGGCTGGCTGGGTGCGGCACGAAACAGAAGCTGCGACCGCCGAGCGATTTGAGGCAGCCGGCTTTCGATTGATCGATGCCGTAAAGGTGGAAGACGGACGTACCACCGTTTGGCTCTGGGAGCGTCAGGGGTCTCGCTAGCCGAACGTGGCTGCGGTCACTGACGGTTGGGGGCTGGCGCTGGCGGAATCTGCGGTCCACTCGGCTCAGAAGGGAGCAGTCTCCATCTCCATCGCAGGCGAGGATCTGGAAACCCCGGCGCTGCCGGGAGCACGCGACGGGCCTCTGCGCCACAAGGCGCTCGTCGCCGGCCTCTGGATCGCTGTGCAGAACGTCTACGGCAACCTCGGGTCGGCCGTTGCCTTCCTGGTGCTCGCACGGCTGATCTCGCCGTCGAACTTCGGGCTCGCGGCGCTCGCACAGGTCGTGATCGGGATCGTGACGATGATCGCCAATCTCGGCGTGACGCCGTCGATGATGCGGCTGCCCGAGCTCTCCGACGAGACGCTCAACACAGGCTTCTGGCTGGGGCTCGGTATCAGCATCGGCCTCTGTGGTGCTGTTGAGGCGCTCGCACCCGCCTTCGCGTCGTGGATGCACCAGCCCGAGCTCGGCGTGATCCTGCGCGTCGTCGCGGTCACGATCCCGCTGATGTCGCTCACCTCCGTTCCGATCGTGCTGCTCTCCAGGCAGCTGCAGATGCGACCGCAGGCGATCAGGGAGATGGTCGGGGTGACAATCGCGACCACCGGGGCGATCGCCATGGCGATCGCGGGCTTCGGCGTGTGGTCGCTGATCTTCCAGGACTTCGGGACCGTCGCAACCGACGCGCTGATCCTGTGGCTGATGATCAGCTGGAGACCGCGGCTGCGCTTTGCCCCGCGGCAGGCACGTGCGCTGCTGGGGTTCGGCTATCAGGCCACGCTCACGCAACTGGTCAACCAGAGCCGAGACCGCATCGCGCAGCTGATCATCGGCCGGCTGCTGGGAACGACCGTGCTCGGCCTCTGGGTGATCGCGGCGCAGATCGCCCAGATGGTGCTGACGATGTTCACCTCCACGGTCAACGCCGTGGCGCTGCCGGCGTTCTCGATCGTGCAGCGGGATCGTTCGCGCTTGGCACGCGCCGTTCGCCATAGCGTGCGGATCTGCGGAAGCTTCGCGATCCCCGGGATGACGATGCTCGCGGCCCTATCCCCGATCCTGATTCCACTGCTGTTTGGAAGCCGCTGGCACACCGCCGGCACGCTCGCCCAGATCCTCTGCATCGGCGCCGCATTGGGCGCCGTGCAGTACATCGACGGCGCGATCTGGTGGGCGCTCGGAAAGGCGCGCCTTGAGTTCGCGCTCGTTTGCGGGATAACGCTCACATACGTCGGGTTGGTATACGCCTTCGCGAGTGATGGGGTGATCGCCGTGGCACTGGCGCTGCTCGGCTGCCAGGTGCTGAGCGCCGCGGCCCGCGCGACGGCGCTGACCAAGCTCGGCGGCATCCCGCTCTCCTGCTACCGGGACGTGCCGCCGATCCTCGCCTGCAGCGCACTGATGTACGGGGTCATGCGCGGTCTGGCGGCGGCGCTCGGTGGCACAGGCCCCGTGATCACGGTGCTGGCGCTGGCCCTCGCAGGGGGCTTGACATACCTTGGCTCCGGGCTGATCCTGCAGCGCGGAGCCTTCATCGAGGCCTGCGATGACGTTCTCAGCATCGTCAGGAGGCGTCACTCCTGATGGAGCCCGCGGCGGTCATCAGCGTTGTCATCCCGGCACGGAACTGCGCCGCGTTGCTGGGAGAGCAGCTTGAGGCACTGGAGCGCGAACAGGTCCCGGTCGCGACGGAGATCGTGGTGGCCGACAACGGCTCGACCGACGGCACGCGGGAGGTGGCAGCCACGTTCGGGCCGGCTCCGATCCCCGTGCGTGTGGTCGATGCCGGTGCGCGTCCTGGCATCAACCATGCGCGAAACGTCGGGGCGCGCGCGAGCAGTGGCCGATTCCTCCTCTTCTGCGATGCCGACGACCGGGTCGAACCGGGATGGATCGCTGCAATGTGGGCCGCCGCCGGCCGCGGCTCCGAGCTGGTCGGCGGCAGCCTCGTCCGGATCGACGAGCTCGGGCGCGCCGGCCAGCCCTCACGCGAACCGGCCAACTTCCTGGGCTTCCTGCCATGGCCCCAGGGCGCCAACTGCGGCTGCACCAGGGATGTGTTCGACGCCATCGGTGGGTTCGACGAGGGCTACCGGGGAGGTGGAGACGAAACCGATTTCTTCTGGCGGGCGCAACTCGAGGGCAGGCCGCTCGCGTTCGTCCCCGACGCGAAGATCGCGTACCGCGAACGCACCTCGCTGAGAAGCCGGTGGCGGCAGCAGCGGGCCTATGGCCGATCGCACGTGGGGCTGTTTGCGAGGTTTCGGGAGCAGGGTATGCCGCGCGCCAGCACGCGCAACGCCGCGCGCTTCTGGCTGACGTTGCCGTATGAGCTCGCCGGCGCTCTCATCCTCCCCAGCCGTAGGGCGCAGCTCGTGTCAAGGCTCGCGCAGCGGATCGGGCGGCTCGAGGCGTCGCTCGAGCTGCGCACCTGGTATCCGTGAGGGCAAGGCGGTTGAAGCGTCACGCACTCAGGGCGCCGCTCGACCACCCACCGCTCGGCTCGAGCGGACTGGTCGAGGCCACGATCCCGGCCAGCAGCCACAGGGTGGCGTTGGCAAAGGCGTAGTCCTGCGGCGTGAAGTTGGCCACCACCAGCCAGCACACCAGCACGCCGAGCAGCAGCGACGCCCACATCCGACGCGCCCCCGGAGGACCGCGAGGCACCAGCGGCGCACAGACGCCCATGATCAGGCCGGCAACCCACAGCGCTGTGCCAACGAGCCCGAGCTCGACCAGGTTGGACAGGAACTCGTTGTGGATCGCACCCACAGTCGTCAGCGGATACGACCCCGAGAGCCGATAGTAGGGCTCCACATGCTCGGCGTAGGTCGACCACCCGAAGCCGAGGATCGGCCGCGCCGCGAACATCCGCAGCCCGGCGCTGTCAGCGTTCTCCCGGTCCCAGAGCGAGCGGTTGGTCGCAAGTCGTGTCGAGGCATTGGCCTGGAAGGACGGCACCACAACGATCACGGCAACGACGATCACGGCGGCGGTGGCGAGTCCCGGGATCACGTAGCGCCGCAGCTCCGGCGTCGCGAATCCGACGATGATGCTCGCCAAGATGACCCCGAGCCACGCCTCGCGGGTGAGCGTGAAAATCACCCCGCCGATGCAGAGCACCCCCACCGTCGCCGCGAACCCGCGCGCCGGCCGTGAGGACCACGTCCCGAATGCGAGCAGCGAGGCGCCCGCGCAGATGAACAGCGCAAGACCGTTGCCAGCGGCCTCGAGGAACGGTCCGCGAGCGCGGCCAAAGTGCTGGCCTATGCTCGGATCGAGGATGTAGCGGGGGAACACGAGGCTGTTCAGTGACACGCCCTCGAACCAGGCGGTGAGTCCGAGGTATAAGCCGAGCACCACGAGCGCGACGAGCAGGTAGTTGCGCTCACGGGCCGTCGGAAAGACCGCAGGCGCAAAGAAGAACAGCAGGAACGGGACGATCCCGAACGTGTCGAGCAGCCCCACGATCGCCGACCCGTTCGTCAGCGAGCCCGACAGCGTCGCCGAGCAGACGACGTACAGCACCGCCGCGAGCAGCACGATGTGAACCGGGCGCAGCTTCAGCCGCTTGAACCGAACGTCGCCGCGCAGCGCGCGCCAGCCCAGGCCGGCGAGTGTCGCGATCCAAGCCAGCCGGTCGAGCGGCACGGGTACGTGCATGTAGTGCCAGTTCCCGCCGAAGACGGTCAGCGCCGTCGCCAGGCTGGCCGTGATCGCCGGCTCGGTCGTGATCGCCAGGTAGGTGAGCAGCGGCAGCGCCGCAACGCACAGGCCGAGGATCGTGGCGTACTTCGTGTGACCGGCAGCCGCCAACAGCAGCGCGGCAGCGAGCGCCAGCACAGGAGCGGCCAACGCAGCCCGCTGAGGGATCCGCTCGACGCTGATGCGTCGCGCGGTTCCGGATTCGAGCGTTAGCCGCTGCGGCGCCGGCAAGCTCAGACCGCCTGCAACATCGCTGAACGCCGTGCCCGGGCGCGCGCCCAGGCGAGGCGCTCGACCGCGAGCCCAACGATCAGCGCCGCGAGCAACCCGACGGCGCCATAGTCCTCAGCCTTCGAGCGCCGATCGCTGCTCGCCGGCCCCGCGGCCGTGAGAATCTGCGGCCCCGCGCCGCTGGTCGCGTCGAGCGCCTGGCTGACGTACGACGAGGACAGGCCTTTGAGTCGCAGTGACAGCCTCGACTGCTCGAGCTGTGCCGAGCGCAGCGCGGCGCTGGAGCCCGTCAGCCGCAGACCTGCGATGCGGACAGACAGTGACTCCATGGCGGCGGTCGTGGCGGTGTATTGCGAGAGCGCGCTCGCCTGCTGCGACGAGCTGCCGACGAGCCCCGAGATGTAGTGGGCCAGAGAGGCCGCCGTCGCCGCGACGACGCGCCGCGACGACGCAGCCGTCGGTCCCGTGCCGACGATCGTCAGCACTGGGTCGTCCGGGATCGGGGTGGCGCTGATCCGCTGTTGCACCGTCGCGAGCGGGAGACCCAGGCGCTTGGCGACGGGCGCCTCGACCGCGTCGGTGATCACGATGCGGGAGTACGTGGAAGCAAGCGAGGTGCTCGCCTCCACGTAGCCAGGGAGCGCCTGGGCGAGCGCGTCGAGCCGCGCCGAGGAGACGGTCGCCGTCGACGAATAGACCGGACGGCGGTGGTAGGCGAACGCGACCCCAGCCGCGGCGCCGATCACTGCCACCAAGCCGACGGCGATCCAGCGTCGTAAGCGGTGTTCATGCACGAGAAGGTGCCGGACGGGGCCCGAGCCGGAGTTGGGAAATCGAAACTGTCAGCAGAGACCTATTTCCCACCCCGCGCAAGTTCGTAAACGGCGAGCGTCCGTTCGGCGGCCTGCTCCCATGGATGGGCAGCGGACGCGCGCAGCGCGGACTCACGCTGATCGGAACCGGCACGCGCACGCACACGTGTCAGCGCCTGCGCCAGGCCGCCGGCATCGAACAGCTCGACCGCGGGACCCTCGAACAGCTCCCGTGCGCTGCCCGTGGCGGGCGCGACAACCGGCAGCCCGCAGGAGAGCGCGAGCAGCATGGCACCGCTCGAAAAGACGTCCTCATGTGCGATAACCGCCGCGTCGCAGGCCGCGTGCAGCGCCAGGACGAGCTCGTCGGGGATGCGCTCGAGCCAGAGGACGATGCGGGGGTCTGCGCGCGCCCGTGACCTCAACACCTCCACCTCGGCCGCGTCGTTCGGCCGGCCAGCGATCAGCAGCCGGATGCCGGGCTCGGGCAGCCGCGAGAACTGCTCGGCCAGCAACGACAGGCGCTTGTAGCGGCGTACCTGGCCGAACGCCAGGTATGTGTAGCTCGCGGGCACCAGCCCGAGCCGTTCCGCGAGCTCCTCCACCGCTGGCCCGCCGGCGGGGAAGGCGCCGATGTAGTTCGGGTGAGGGATCACGTGCGGCGAGCGCCCGCGTCTGCCCCGGAAGCGCTCGGTCACCCGCGCGGCCGCATAGGCCGAATGGACGATCACTGCGTCCGCAAGCAGATACACGCCCTCGGCGACGGCATATTCGATGCGAGGCCGCTTGGGCTCGTGCGGGCGCAGGTTATGGACCGTCCAGACGACGCCCACGCCCCGCATCCGCAGCACCGCGAGCGCGCTGATCACTCGTGTCGCGCGTACCACGGTTCGGGCCAGGCCGAGGATCGGTCGCGGATCCACCGAGACCACGTACTCCAGCCAGTGCAGGTGGACGACGTCGGCGTCGCGCTGACGCAGCGCCCAGCCGAGGGTCAGCCGCGCCGGCGCTGCCGGCTGCGCCCCGGCGGCGACGAGCGAGCGTTGCAGCAGGGTCACGAAGCCTGTCGGCTGTGTGGGGTCGGCCGGCGGGAACTGCGCCACGCGCGTGCTCCTACGATGTGGCCTGATGCCGCGACGAGCCAACCAGCCAGGCGAGCGCGAGCCGGTGGCGTATCTGTGTTCCTCGTACCCGTCGGTCTCGCACACGTTCGTGCTCCGCGAAGTCCAAGCGCTGCGCAGCATCGGTGTGGAAGTACACACCTTCAGCGTGCGCCAAACGCCGGCCGCGGGGTTGCTCTCTGAGATAGACCGCGAGGAGGCGGCCCGCACGCAGCACCTCCTGCCCACGAGCGCCGCCACGATGGCGCGCGCGCTGGCGCGGCTGCTCAGCCACCGCCGCGGGCCTCGCGCCCTGCTCGGCGCCGCACGCACGGCGTGGTTGCTGCGGCGAGCGGGAGTGCGCGGCAGCGTCTGGCAGCTGTTCTACCTGGCGGAGGCGGTGCTGATGTGGGACGCCTGCTCGCGGCGCTCGGTCAGGCACATTCACGCACACTTTGCCAACGTATCCTCTGACGTCGCGCTGCTGACCGCGACACTCGGCAGCGCTCTGGACCCCGAGACCCCGTGGCGTTGGAGCTTCACGATGCACGGCTCGGCCGAGTTCTGGGCGGTGGCCCAGCACCGCCTGGGCGAGAAGGCTTCCAGCGCATGCTTCGTCGCGTGCATCAGCGACTTCTCGCGCAGCCAGCTGATGGCGTGGACCGAACCGCCGGTCTGGGAGCGTCTGCACGTCGTCCACTGCGGGCTCGACACGGCGACATATGGCTCAGGCGAACCCGCCGGCAACGCAGGCGGCGGCGCGCGGCTGGTCTCGGTCGGACGGCTGGCACCGGTCAAGGGCCAGGTGCTGATCGTCGACCTGATCCACCGCCTCCGCGCCCGTGGCCTCGATGTGCGCGCCGAGATCATCGGCGAGGGGCCAGCGCGCAGCGCGATCGAGCAGCGGATCGCCGACTGCGACCTGGCGGATGCGGTGACGCTCCCTGGTGCGCTCGGCCAGGATCGCGTCCCCGAGCGGCTCGTGGGCGCGACGGCGCTGGTGCTGCCGAGCTTTGCCGAGGGTGTGCCGGTCGTCGCGATGGAGGCAATGGCATTGGGGGTGCCGGTGGTGGCCTCGCGGGTCGCCGGCGTCCCGGAGCTGATCGAGGACGGCGTCTCGGGCCTGCTGACCACGCCGGGGCGCGTCGAGGAGCTGGTGAACGCGGTCGAGCGGCTCGTGACCGACCTGGAGCTGCGCGCGCGGATCGTCGTGGCCGCGCGCAAGACCATCTCGCGTCAATTTGACGCGACGCAGGAGGCCCGAAAGCTGGCGCTCCTGTTTACGGGTCAATCGCTGCCGGATAGCTAGGAGCGGGTGGCCAACGGCGAACGGAAGCGCGCAGTGCGATGACCACGCTGAGCCCAGAGCTCTGGTTCCGGCGTGTGCGTGGGCTGATCTGGCTGAAGGTGCGTGGCTACCCCCCGGTTGATGAGCTGGTCGCGCACGGACTCGTCCTCGGGGAGGGCGTGACGATCACCCGCGGCGTCGTCCTCGATCCCGCCCACTGCCACCTGATCGAGATCGGCGACGGCGCGGTTCTCGGCCCGGAGGTGCTGGTGCTCGCCCATGACGCCAGCACCAAGATGCACCTCGGCTACAGCCGGGTCGCACGGGTGCGGATCGGCGCGCGCGCGTTCGTGGGGGCCCGCACGGTCGTGCTGCCCGGGGTGACGATCGGCGCCGACACGATCATCGGTGCCGGCAGCGTGGTCACGCGCGACATTGCAGCGGGGATGGTCGCGGTGGGCGCGCCAGCCCGTGATGTGACGACGACCGCGGCCTACATCGAGCGCCACCGTGAGCGCCTGCACGTGCTCCCAACATACCCGCGCGAGGACTGGACGTACAGGGTGGGCATGGCGCCCGGCAACGCCCGGCGGATGGCCGACGAGTTGAGTTCGACGGACGGATACGTGCAATGAACGCCGGCGACCAGGCCCAGCAGCTCAGCTACGCAGTGATCTCGCCCGTGCGCGACGAGGCCGCCTTCCTACCGCTCACCGCCCGCTCGCTGATCGACCAATCGGTCCGTCCGCGCACCTGGGTGATCGTCGACGACGGCTCGCGCGACGACACGGGCAGGATCGCCGATCGCCTCGCTCGCGAGCATGACTGGATCTCCGCGGTCCACCGGCCACGGCGCGTGACCCGCGAGCGCGGCGGTCCAATCGTCCGGGCCTTTCAAGACGGCCTCACGCGTCTGGATCAGCGCGACGACGTGACAGTCAAGCTGGACGGGGACCTTCAGCTTCCCGCGCACTACTTCGAGTGGGTGCTGCGGGCGTTCGCGCACGACCCCCGCGCCGGGATCGTCGGCGGAACCGTCTACATCCACGACGGCAGCGGCTGGACGCCCGACGCGATCGGGCGGCGCACCGTTCACGGCGCGATCAAGGCCTACAGGCGCGCCTGCTTGGACGCGATCGGCGGACTCCACGCCTCGATGGGCTGGGACGGGATCGACGAGTACGCAGCCCGGAGCCGCGGCTGGCGCGTGCTGCCGCTCACCGAGCTGACGGTGCTGCACTACAAGCCGCGCGGCTCCAAGCAACGCTGGCCCAGGGCGCGCTGGGAGGAGGGCCGGGGCATGCGCTACATGGGCTACAGCTGGCGCGGTGCGGCGATCCGCACCGCGTATCGCTGCATCAAGGAACGCCCCCCTCTTCTTTCCGGCCTTTTGCTTGCGGCCGGCTTCGGCTGGTCGACGCTCGCACGCATGCCACGCTGTCCCGACGAGCAGGCGATCAGGTTCCTGCGCGCAGAGCAACGCAAGCGCTTCTGGCAGCTGCTGCAAGGCCACGACCTGGAGCCCGACCCGCTTCCGGACGGTGGGCCCGCCTTCTGGGCGCTCGAGAATCCACTCGCCAGGCAGGCTCGGCGATGAGCGTGTCCGCACCGCTTCCGGTCTCGGTCGTGATCCCGGTGCACGACCGCGCCGGATTGCTCGAGCGCGCCGTCGGCTGCGCGCGCACGCAGACCGCGCGACCAGCGGAGATCGTGGTTGTCGATGACGGCTCCTCCGACAACAGCGCGGAGGTCGCCTCCGCGCTCGGTTGCGTCGTCGTACGCCACGACCGCAACCAGGGAGCGGCCGCGGCGCGCAACACTGGGGTCGCGCGGGCAAGCAACGATTGGATCGCGCTGCTCGACTCAGACGACGAGTGGAAGCCCAACCACCTCGCGACCGTCTGGGCTGCCCGCGGCGAGCATCAGCTGGTGAGCAGCTCTGCGCTGGTCCTCGACCCCGATGGCCGGCCCAGGCAGGTCATCGGGCCGCCGTTCTGGCGCGGACGCATCCTCACTGGTCCCGGCGACCTGCTGTATCCGGAGAACCCGGTGGTGGCAAGCGGGGCGCTCGTCAAGCGCGCCACCATCGAGGCCGTCGGCGGCTACGACACGACCCTGCGGTACTCGGAGGACTTTGACCTCTGGGCCAGGGTGCTGGCGCGCGGCACCGGCTGCTCGCTACCGGAGGTGACGGTCTTGATCCGCGCCCACGAGGGGCGCAAGTCCGGTCATCGCGACGGGCCGAGCCGCGCGCAGAGCACGATCGCGCGACGTGTGCAGAACAGCACCGGTGAGCGCGCGCGGGTCGAGCGCCGTCTGGGGGTGCGCGCCTGGGACGACCTACGACGGGCGCTTGACGAGCGCGACCCTGGGCGCGCGGCGAGCGCCGCCGGCGCGCTCGTGCGCACGCCGCAGCGCATGGCCGGCGTGCTCGGCATCTGGTTCTGGCGGCGTCAGATGGCCAGGCGGGCGCGGGCCTTCGCGCTCGACGGACGCCCGCGACTCGCCGTCGTCTCGGCGCCGCCCGGCGCAGCGCTTCCGCAGTGCAGCGGCACCAGCGTGATCGAGGACTGGCGCAGCCTCGGTCTGCTCGAGGTCAGCCGCCGAGTCCTGCTCGCGCCGCCCCGAGCCGCGCTCGCAAGCAGACGCAGCCACCGGCTGCTACTGCGGATCACCGGGGTGCCCGCTGCAGGGCACTAGCGGGCGTGAAGCGCGTCGGCGTCCTCCACGCTCAGGCTGGTTCGGGAAGGCCTCCGTCGACGGGGCCCCGGAGAGCGTTCGTCTCTGGCGCATGACGAACGCGCGACTAAACTGGCAGGTCTGCCGATCTAGGACTCATGCTCACAGTTCTTGCAAGGCGCACGCGGCCGCTGCGCAACCTGCTCGTCTTCGGCGCCACGTTGGCTGCGTGCGCGGCGCTCGCGGCCCCCGCCCTGGCCGGCCGCAGGGCCGCCAGCGGGCGGCCGGCAGCCGGCTCATCCCGAGCCCTGTTCGCCACCCACTACCCGTCACGCGGAACGGCACGCAACTTCGGTGTGACTGGTTGGGGGCATGTGCAATACCCCAGCGATGACGGTGTCCCCGAACCCGACCGCATCGAGTTCGGCCCCGCCCCCGGATCAGCCAACGACGCGTTCAAGCCCGACACCAACGTCGCCCGCTTCGAACTCGAGTCCTACTACACGCCAGACGGCGAGCCTGACGGCGACGTCACCGACACCGGCGGCTACCTCGCCAACCGCGTCGAGTTCTACGACCGCATCGCCGACCACGCAACCCCCGCCGCCGACTGGCCCGACCCGGTCGGCTCAACCCGCTGGTACTCATTCAGCATCTACATCCCCACCAACTTCCCGTTCGCAACCAGCTCCAGCCAATGGTTCGACTTCGTGCAATGGAAAGGCTTCAACACCGGCTCACCACCGGTCGCGATGGAGATCCGCAACAACGAGTTCGTGCTCGGCGGCGCCAACTCCGACCAACCCCTCGCGACCATCGTCCCCGGCCAATGGACCCACTTCCTGATCGGCCTGCACTTCTCAGACAGCGCCACCACCGGCTGGGCAACCGCCTACGTCGACAACAAGCTGATCGTCAGGCATCGCCCGACAGCGACGATGCGCAGCTACTACCACGATGGCGCGGAGCTGGTCGACCCCAACTATCTGAAGATGGGCATCTACCGCAGCGTCACCTGGACCGTCACCCAGATCATCTACCTCAGCCCGATGACGATCACCGCCACCCAGCCCTCCCGTAGTTGAGCGGCATCGCCTGCAGCTGGTTCCAGGGGATGCCGGCGAGCCACTGGTAGGTGGGCATTTTTCCTGCGAGCGCCGCGTACGGGTCGCGAGGCGGCTGCGACCCGTCCGCGTCCAGATCCTGTGCCTGGATCGCCACGGCGCCCGTCGACTGGTCGGTGACGATCATCCCGTAGCGCTGAAGCGCCCGTGCGACGAGCAGCGCGAGCGGATTCAGGTGCAGCCTGGCGAGGTCGAGCTTCGGGTTGAGCCGGAAGCGCTGCCCCTCGGCCGGGTCGGTCGCGGCGGTGCCGGCGCCATTGCCATCGGTCCGATCCGCCGGCCAGGACACGGTCCCGCGGCGGGCGCTGATCACATCGACCCCGAGCGCGTGATCGATGTGGCGCGAGGCCACTTCCTGTGCTCGCAGTACGAACGCGGCCAGCGCCAGGCCGCTCGCGGTGGCACCGTAGGGATACGGGAACACCCCCGGGTTGCCGGAGGCGTCGGTGATCTCGCCTCCCCAGCACGCCGAGTAGCGTCCGCTCGCGGCGCGCTGGAACTTCCAGAACTCCCACAGGCGGTTGGTGGCCGGCTGGTAGATCGAGATCTCCGAGTCGCTGCCGGCTGAGCCGACCGCCCCGCGCGGGACCGGGACGCTCGAAAGTGCCCTGGCCATGCCGGCCTGCAGCGAGCTGCGGTCCTGGCAGTTGTCAAAGCCGACGTTGACCTTGGCCTGGTGAGCACCAACCGTGTACAGCGTGGCGGTGTAGCTGGTCGCGTTCAGGGCGACGTGACCGTCGTGGCTACGGATCTGCTGCACCAGGTTCGCGACTACCGCGTTCGAGTCGGATGCGGGCCGGGCGCCGGGCGGGATCGCCGTCGACAGTGGGCCGACGGCGCTGAACACGTCCGGCGCGACACCCGATCGCCCGTGCGTGGGCGGGGTCTCGGTCCGCCCAGCCGCGGCGGACGGTGCCGGGCCGCCGCGCCTCACGACGAGGATCACGACCAGCACGACGGCGGCGAGCGTGACCGCCACCACCATCGCCGCCGGCCCTGCGCTATGCCTTCTCCAGCGTCGCATCGTCGACCCGGCGGTCCAGTTCGATCTCGGGACTTCCGGCCGCCGCGAGCGTGAGCACGCTGGCGCCCAGGCACAGCCCCACAATCAGGCCGACGATCGCGAACTCGGCGGCCTTCTTCGAGCGGTCGCTGGATGCTGCGCTTGCCGCGCTCACGAGCGTCGGACGCGCGCTGACTCCGAGCCCGCTCGCCTGCGTGGAAGCGGTATACGCGGCCGCCAGCGCCTGCGTCCTCAGCTGGGCGACCGCGAGCGCCACCTTCGCGCTCTGAAGGACCTTGGCGGGGGTGCCGGGGGCCGCCGTCAGCCGTGTCACGCGGCTTTGCAGTTGCGCCTGAGTGGCGCTCGCGGTGCTGTAGCGCTGCAGCAGACCCTGACCGGATCCACCGCTCGTGGGAGCGGATGGGAAGTCGCGCCGCAGCGTCGTGGCCGCGGCGGCCGCCAGCCGTTCTGCCAGGGCCGCGCTCGAGCCCGTCCCGGTGATCGTGACAAGCGCCGAGGAGGCGGCGGCCGTGGCCGTGAGCCGCGCCGCCACGTAACCGACGTTCGTGTGCAGCGCCGCCGCGACCCGACGCTCGAAGGTCGTCGTCGGGACGACCGCCGCGTAGCTGCTCGCGAGGCCGTCCGTGGTGGCGCTGTCGCCGGAGCTCAGGGCGCCCACGGGACCGGCCGACACCACCGCGCTCGAGGTGAACGTCGCCCGCCGCGCCACGGCCACCGCGCCTCCCAACACCAGCCCGACGATGCCGAGAACCGCGATCACCCACCAGCGCCTGCGCCACGTGCGTATGAGCGGCGCACCGCTCACAGTGAAAGTTGCCGCGTGGTTTCGATCAGACTTCGAACGTACCCGTCAGGCGCGAAGCCAAACTCAAGAGCCGGTCAAAATAGTGATCGCGTTGGAAGCGCTCCAGCACCGCGGCGCGCGCAGCTGCGCCGATGTGGGCGCGACGCTCCGGATCTGCGAGCAACGCGTTGATTGCACCTGCCAGCGCGCGAGGCTCGTTGTCGACGACCAAACCGGTGTGGTCGTGAGTCACGTAGTCCTCGACTCCCGGCGCCCGCGTGACGACCACAGGCTGACCACGCAGCATCGCGTTCAGGTAGGTCTGCTGCCCGGCGCTGCGGGGCGTGGCTTCAATCAGCGGCACGACCACGATGTCCGCTGCAAGCGCGGCGGCCTCATAGTCGGCCGCAATCAGCGGTTCGACCCGCGCCGAGCTGCGCGCGGGAGGTTGCAGGTGCGTGGCGATCCTGACCGGAGCGTTGATCGAGCCGGCGGCCTCCGCCAGCGCTCGGTAGTCACGCAGCGAGTTGCCTCCGGCGAACACGCCGCCACCACCATGGGCGCGCTCGTGCGGGGCGCGGGTGGCGCAGAACTCGACGAAATGGACCCGCTTCGGGTCGAGCTTCCAGACGTCGGGGAGCGACGCGGTCTCGTGCCGGGATAAGACCGCGTAGTGCACGCGTGGACCGTCGATCAACCCAGTCAGCGCACGTTGCAACCACCGGCGCGTGATCGGCGCCGCATCGAGCGCTGGCTGCTCGGCCCGCTGGCCGAGCAGCCTGTCGAGGCGCCTGCTCCCGGGCTCCCAGGTCGGTTCGGCGATCAGCACCAGCTGCCCCCGCGGGCGGCGCGCGGCGGCCGCGAACAGGTCGATGTACGCGCGCCGTGCGGGCACGGCGCCGTTGAGGATCGCCGGACCCTGCCGGTGCGCGAGTGCCCAGGCCGCGTGTCCGAGCCGGCTGCGGGTGTCGACCCCGTAGGTCCGCTCCGCCCAGGCCCGGTGGCCAGGCACGATGTATGTGCTCACGAATGTCATCGTCTCGCCCTTTTGACGGTGCCAGCCGACCGCACCTGGACGGACGGCCCAAGAAGCAGATCTCCGGTCGCCCACGGATCGGCGTATGCCGACTGAACCTCAGTATGCCGATTCGCTTTTCCATCCAGAGACTGCCCGCCCGGGTCGTACTCGCAATCACCCTGGCCCTCGCATTGTTGACGCCAGCGGGCCTCGCCCTGGCACCCACCCCCGCCGCAGCATCCGCCGGCCGCCGGGCGACTCACACTGCGCCGCCCCACGTCCGCCGCACAAAGCGTCACACACCTCGCGCCGGTCGCGATGGAGATCCGCAACAACGAGTTCGTGCTCGGCGGCGCCAACTCCGACCAACCCCTCGCGACCATCGTCCCCGGCCAATGGACCCACTTCCTGATCGGCCTGCACTTCTCAGACAGCGCCACCACCGGCTGGGCAACCGCCTACGTCGACAACAAGCTGACCGTCAGGCATCGCCCGACAGCGACGATGCGCAGCTACTACCACGATGGCGCGGAGCTGGTCGACCCCAACTATCTGAAGATGGGCATCTACCGCAGCGTCACCTGGACCGTCACACAGATCATCTACCTCAGCCCGATGACGATCACCGCCACCCAGCCGCAGTAGCACTGCTGCTTCGGCGGGCCGCAGTGCCCAGGGCTCAACCTCCGCGTGCGTGCCGGAAGTACGCCCGCGTCTCGTGCTCGACCAGGTCGCCGTGCGATTTGGTCGAGTGGACGACCTCTTTACCCGCGGCGACCAGCGCCGCGGGCGGCGCGGGCAGGCCACGCCAGGTCACCGCGAACGGCAGATCGTCGTGCGCGCTGCCGAAGTCATGCATCCGCAAGCCGGCCGCGCGCACGCAGAGACCGAAGATGTGGTCCTCCTGCATGTCCGTGCGCGCCAGCCGCGGATCGTCCAGCAGTCCCGCTCGCGCCAGCTCGTGAACGCATCTGTGGCTGTAGATCATCGCCCCGCCTGAGATGAACTCGCCCATTTCATAGCGATCACGCTGCAGTTTCCCGAGCGCGTAGGCTCGGGCCAGCAACCAGGCCACGCGTCGGGCGCGGGCCGGGTCCTTGATCGCCTCGCGCGTCAGCATCCCGCGGATGCGTGACCTGGGAAAGTCCCAGACCCTGCGAGCGCCCGCGTAGTTGATCCGGTAGCAGCCGAGCACCCCGACCCTCGGATGCTGCTCGAAGAAAGCGCTCGCGCGACCCGCGAACGCGCCGCCAAGCAGGATCGCGTCGGTGTCGAGCCGCAACAGAATGTCAAACGGTGCAGTGAGTGCCTCGAGGAAGGCCAGTGAGAGACGCCGGTACAGCTGCCCGGCGAGTCCCCCGTACGCGGTCGGGGTGGTGAGCACCGTGCTGCCTGGCGGTGCCACCTTGCGACCGATGCCACTGCCACTGTCGTCGAGGGCGATCAAACGCGCCCCGGGCAAAAACTCAGCCAAAGTGGCAACCGTGTCACGCACATACTCAACGGGGTGAGCGGGCCCGATCGGCATAACCACAGTGACACTGGTCATGGCACGACCAGGTCAGCATCAGCGCACGGGTCACTGCCAACCTCGTCCCAGGAGCGGACGAAGTGCGCACACTCGAATGCGGATGTCCACGTGTCCCACATCGCCTCGATCTTCCCATGCCGGTCGTTGACCACTACGTGCTCCACGCCCAGCAGGCAGGCAAGGATGTGGCCATGCAGACGGTCGGTGTAGAGCCGCTGCCCGGCGCTCAGCATCGCAACTCCTCTGCGCAGGTTCGCCCGTGCGTAGGCATCACATGTACCGAGGAATACTCGCCGCACCCATGCGCGGTCGCTCGCGCGCTGGAGCCGCGCGCTGTAGCGATACGCCTGGTCAAATATCGCAACCGGCTCGGTGGCACGAGCGGTCAGCCAGTCGAACGTGCCCGCCTGGATCGCGGTCACAGCCGACTCCTTGTCGGTCCGCATCTGCGCGACCCGCGCCCGCTCGGGTGGCCTGCGGCGCAGGGCACCGAGCGCGAACGCCATGTCGGGCGCAAGTATCACCTCGCAGTCGAAGTCGCGCCTGCCGAGCTCGAAGGACCGACGGTCGCGGAACACCAGGGTCGTCGCGCCGTGGTCGGCCACCGCGCGGCGCAACTCGTCGCGCTCCGGCTCACCGGCGTAGTGCAGCGACTGGGGAAGCTGAATCAAGGGGCGCCCCGGAAACGCCGCGAGCACCGCCAGGTGCAGCTGGTGATGGGTCGGGTACAGGCCGCCGAAGTTGCCGCCCCCGAGGATCACCAGCGGACCGTCGGCGCGCAGGTGCTCCACCCGGTAGGTTGCGCGCGTCGCCGCGCTGTGGGTCCGCACGCCGAGCTCTCGGAGGATCGCTCGCTCGCCGAGCCACAGCGCCGCGTCGCCGACGTTGTAGTGATCCGGGTAGTCGATCAGATCGGCAGCGACCGCTCCGGCGAACACGGGCCTCAGCGCAGCCAGCAGCTGCTGATGCAGCGATTCGATCAGCGCCGCGTCGCCTGCACGACGCGATTCCGGCTGAGCACCGCGCTCCACAGCGTTTGCCATCAGAGGCTCGTAGCACAGAACCGATCGACGGCACGCGAGTGTCACACATTTGTGACAAATATAAACCTCACGTATCGCGTGCCCGCCGTCCGGCGTCCGCTGAGTCGCGTCGCCTGATGCGAACTGTCACAAACGTCAACCCCGGACGACACCGGCGCACCAGAGTCCGCCCCGAGCGTTTTACGGGTAGATGCGAATCTCGCCTACAAGCGTCGCTCAGCCGGCGCGAAGTCACCCATACCATTCGCTAGTAAATTAATAGAATTTGGTTGGCCGGAGGGCCGGTTGTGACGCGGCCCACACTGAACATAGGACCAGTGACAGAACGACACTACGTTCCTTAAGGTTCGGATCGGGCGGCACTGAAGCCGCCGCATAACAACTCACACGTAAGTCACATGTAACTCACATTTGCGGCAAGCCTCACGCGACGCATAAAGCCGACGCCTGGACTTTTCCAGCCGAGGTAGTCATGACGACCACTCGAACGATCGGACTGCTCAGTGACGACCACAGACGTAGAAACCGCGAAAAATGTGGCAGGCGGTGGTGCCCCAGCCCGGCGCTCTGACTTTGACATCCTCGGAGACCGCCATCCGCGCATGATCAGTAGCTCACCCCTTGGTACCGCGACTCCGGTCGCAGAGCCGGAGCGGCGGGCTCTGCAGGACGACGAGTTTCGGGAACTCGCGCCGGTAATAGCGCTGATGCGGCGGGAGCAGGCGCACAGACGCTGGCTTGCCGGCGCCGACGCTCTCGGTGCGCTCGTCACGATTCTGATCGTCGCTCGCTTCTGGGGGCAGCCGTTCAGCTGGGTGTTCCTCGTGTGCCCGCTGCTGGCGGTGGTGGTCGCGAAGGTCCAGGGCCTCTACGACCGCGATGACATGGCGGTGCGGAAATCGACACTCGCCGAATGGCGAGCCGTGCTCCGTGCCGCGGCACTGACCGGAATCGGGTCCTACCTGCTCTGGTACGCGGTCAGCGACGACATCGCGAAGCGGGGTCTGCGCACCATGGTGGCGCTGGTGCTCGGCAATTTCCTGCTCACCCTGCCGGCGCGCGCCGCCGCCAGGTCCGTGGCGCGCCGGCTGAGCGCCGACGAGCGCTGCCTTATCGTGGGCATTCCGCATCGCTGCATGGAACTCGCCGGCCTCGTCGACGCGACCGCCGGAGTCGACCTGCTCGGGATCGTGCCCGACGCCCGTCTCGACTGCTCGGTCGCCGGCGTCAGTGCACTGGTCGAAGAACTCGGTGTCCAGCGGATCATCATCGGCCCGCACCCCGAATCGAGCGAAGACGACGTGCTGACGTTGATTCGCAGCGCGAAGTGGCTCGGCGTACGCGTGAGCCTGATGCCGACGTTGATGACGGTTGTCGGCGCCGCGACGACGGTCGATGAGCTCGACAGCATCGTGCTGCTCGGAGTCCCGCGCTTTGGGCTGTCGCGCTCGTCGGCCGCGCTCAAGCGAACGCTTGACCTCGTCCTCGGCAGCCTCACGCTGGTGTTGCTCTCACCGGTGATGGCGCTGATCGCGCTTGTGATCAGGCTCGATAGCCCGGGTCCGGCACTGTTTCGTCAGCGCCGCATCGGGCGCGACGGCCGACCGTTCGTGATCTGCAAGTTCAGATCGATGGTCGACGACGCCGACCAGATGAAGGCGGCGCTCACCGACAGGAACGACACCGTCGGGCTGTTCAAGCTCAAGAACGACCCACGTGTAACGCGTGTGGGCAGTGTTCTGCGGCGGAGCTACCTGGACGAGCTACCGCAGCTCTTCAATGTGATGAGGGGCGAGATGAGCCTCGTCGGACCGCGTCCGCTCGTCGAGTCCGAGGACTCACTGCTGACCGGATACGACCGCCATCGGTCGCGACTCACCCCGGGAATGACCGGTCCCTGGCAGTTGCGCGGGCCGTTGAATGCCTCGCTCAGCGAGCTCGCTCGACTCGACTATCTCTACGCGTCCAACTGGAGCATCTGGGCCGACATCGACATCCTGCTCGGGACGGCTGCGCGGGTGGTGAATCGCCATGGCCACTGACGACTCGGTCGGAATAGAGACTGCCCGCGAGCAGCATGTTGCACTGCGCGGCGTCAAATTCGCAGCGCTCACCGAGGAGCAGACGGTCGACGTGATCATCGAAGAGGTGAGCCAGCATCACGGCGGCTGGGTGAGCACGCCTAACGTGTCCCAGCTCGGGCAGATCAATGAGTCCTCAGAGCTCCGGGAGCTGGTGGAGGATGCGTCGCTGGTCGTCGCCGACGGGATGCCGCTGGTGTGGGCCAGCCAGATTCAGGGCACGCCGCTGCCCGAGCGCGTGGCCGGCTCGAACCTCGTGTGGAGTCTCGCCGGGGCGGCCGCGGACGCCGGGGCATCGCTCTTCCTACTGGGTGGCGATGAAGGCGTGGCGCCGCGCGCGCAGGAAGTGCTCGAGCAGGAGATACCGGGGCTGCAGGTCGTCGGGACACACACCCCTCCGGTGGGATTCGAGCGCAACGCGGAGCAGATGTCGCTAATCGCCGAGAAGCTGGAGAGGACCCGCCCAGATGTCGTCTACGTGGGGCTCGGCTTCCCCAAACAGGAGCGGCTGATCCGGGAGCTGACTCAGCGCCTGCCCGAGACCTGGTTCCTCGGGATCGGGATGAGCCTGAGCTTCATCTCGGGCGACATGCGGCGCGCGCCCCGATGGATACAGAAGCTCGGACTCGAGTGGGCCCATCGCCTACTGAGCGAGCCCCGCCGGCTGTTTCGCAGATACATCGTCGACGGCATCCCGTTCACGCTCGGGCTGCTGCTGCGCAGCTGCGCTGCCCGCGCCAGAGCCGACATGAGGATCCCGTGGCATGTCTCCTGAG
Organism: uncultured Actinomycetota bacterium; assembly: GCA_963714335.1. Lineage (GTDB taxonomy): Bacteria > Actinomycetota > Thermoleophilia > Solirubrobacterales > Solirubrobacteraceae > Palsa-465. Next base: position 1,071,270 of record CAVQNW010000002.1, on the reverse strand, counting down.
AGTCCGCGGCTCAAGTCCCGGTCTCGCCATACCAGGATGAGGCCGGTGACCGCGGCCAGGCCGCAGGCGGCTCCGCCGATGGCAAGCGCGAGGCGCGGGCTGCCGGCCCCGATCGCGCCGATGATCGTGGCGCCGATCGGGGTGCTGCCGACGAAGGCCGTCGACCACAACGCCGTTACGCGCCCGCGATAGTCGGGCGCGGCGGCGATCTGAATCGTGCTGTTGCCGGTCGTGAGGAAGATGATGCTGGCGAAGCCGACGACGACCAGCAGGATCACCGCGCCAGCGAGACTGCTGATGCACGCCGTCGCGAACATCGCCGCCATGTAGAGCCCTGCTGCTCGGATCATTCGTGGCACGCCGGTCTGCGCCCGGCGGGTGCAGTAGATCCCTCCGAGCACGGCGCCTAAGCCGAAGGCGCCCATCAACCAGCTGTAGGTGGTGGCGCCGCCCTGCAGCGGGCCGCGGGCGAACAGTGGCAGGCTGACCTCGAACTCGTAGGTGAAGGTGCCGATCAACGCCATCATGCAGAGCGGAGCGAGGATCTCAGGCATCCTGCGCGCATACGCAAGGCCGTCCCGCAGTTGCCGCGCGCCGTGATGCACGCGAACGCTCGCCGTCAGCTTTGCGGTGTTCAGCGTCAGCAGCGCGAGCAGCACGGCGGCGAAGCTCGCGCCGTTGGCGACGAAACACCACCCCACGCCGAAGCCAGGAGCTCTCGTTGCACACCCCAGCGATTGTGGGCCTGGTGGTGTTCGCCGTGCTCGTGGGTTCGACAGCGGGCGAGCTCGCATCGATGCGGGTCGGAGATTTAGCCGGCCTCCGCGAAGGATGCGCGAGCATGATTGTCGGTATGGGCATCCTGGCGCTCAGCCTGGTTGAAGCGTCCCTCGCGTTGCTGGTCATCGGCGGCGTCGTCGCGGGCTTCGGCCAGGGTCTCAGCCTCAGGGCCGGAATCGACGGGATCGCCGAGGTCACCCCGCCGCGCCAGCGCGCCGAGGTCAACTCCGCGTTCTTCGTGATCGGATACGTCGCGGTGTCACTGCCTGTGATCGGCGTAGGCGTGCTCACGCAGTTCACCAGCCTCCGCACCGCCGGCCTGCTGCTGACGGCGCTGGTGGCGGTGTTCTCCGCAGCCGTGATCGCGGTGATCTCGTTGCGCAGCGCGAACACGCCACGGGCGCGAGCGGCCGCGGTCGCGACCACGAGCAGCTGAGTTCATTGGTGATCGCCCCCAGGACGCCAACGCAAGCCAAATCTCGATGAAGGGAACAGACATGCAGACCATCGGATTCATCGGACTCGGAAACATGGGCGGCAACATGGCCGACCGATACCTCGATGCCGGCTACACCGTCTACGGCGAGGACCGCGACCGCGAACATGCGCAATGGCTCGTCGACAAGGGTTTGCGCTTTGTCGACACGCCACGCGCGGTGGCGGCAGCCGCTGACGTGGTCCTCACCTCGCTGCCAAATGACGAGATCGTTCAGTCAGTCGCCTCAGGCCCAGACGGGATCGTTGAAGGCCTGAACAAGGGCAAGGTCTGGGCGGACCTGAGCACGATCAGCCCAAGCGTGTCGCGCGAGGTCGCGGCACAGGTCCGTGCCAAGGGAGCACAGATGCTCGACACGCCGGTGTCGGGCAGCGTTCCCCAGGTCAAGTCGGGAACGCTGACGATCATGGCCGGTGGGGATGCTGACGCCTACGCTCGGATCGAGCCGATCCTTCGCGTGCTCGGTAGCCCGACGCGCATCGGCGATAACGGGCAGGGCCTGGTCCTCAAGCTCGCAATCAACATCAGCCTCGCGGTGCAGACGCTTGCCTTCTCCGAAGGTCTGCTGCTCGCCGAACACGAGGGGATCGACCCTCAGTTGGCTGCCAAGGTCATGTCCGAGAGCCAGATCGGCTCGCCGATGCTCAAGCTCCGGGTTCCGCTGATCCTCAACCCGCCGCACGATGCGTGGTTCGACATCGGCCTGATGCACAAGGACATTCGTCTCGCCCGCCAGGCCGGCTCCGACGTGAACACGCCACTCCCCGCGGCCGAGGTGGCCGATCGTTTCCTCGACAAGGCGGAAGGGCTCGGCTACACCCACAGTGACATCGCGGCTATGCACGAGGTGCTCGAGCAATTGTCGAGAAACGGATCACCCGTGACCTCCTGAAGCTCGACCACAACCGGACGGCCGAAGCCGAGCGCGGCGCGGGGAAGGAAACGGCTGAGCGCGGCGCGGGGAAGGAAACGGCGGAGTGGGGCGTCTTATCAATCAACGCACACACCTTCCCCCTCGGAGGACAGCATCGATGAAGACACGTAGATTTTTGCTCGTAGCCGTAGCGCTCGGAGCGCTCGCCCTGGCCGCGTCAGCGCTCGCCCGAACCGCCCACATGGCTTCGGGAACGGTTGTCGCCACGAAGAAGACCTCGCTCGGGACGATCCTCGTCACGGGCACCGGTAAGACCCTGTACCTCGACGTGAACGACAAGGCTGGACACCCCGCGTGCAAGGGCGGTTGCCTCACGATCTGGCCACCGCTGAAGGCGAGCGGCAAGGTCACCGCCGCGGGCAGCGCCAAGAAGTCGGCGCTAGGCACGATCAAGATCACCGGCGGTATCAAGCAGGTGACCTACAACAAGCATCCTCTTTACACCTTCGTATCGGCCGCCAAGGGCACGAGCGGTGAGGGCGTTAACGGCTTCTACGTCGTGAGCCCGAGCGGATCCAAGATCGCCAAGTCCACGTCAGCGCCGACAACGTCGACGCCGAGCACGACATCCACAGGTGGCGGCTACGGCTACTGACGCCTAGCGCTCGCTTGGGTCGGCGCGCCGCTCAGCTCGTACCGGGCGGCGCGCCGCTCAGCTCGTTACCGGGCGGCGCGCCGCTCAGCTCGTATCGGGCGACGGCAGGCCGAGCTGCCGGCGAATCGTCCTGACTGCCTGTTCGACCGGGACGTTGGCCTCATCCAGTATGCGCTCGTAGGCATGCAGGGTGGGCAGCGATGTCGACTGACCAGCCACAGCGGCGGTCAGTTTCGCACGCGCCTGATTGAGGCGGAACAGATGCTGGGCGACGCGCTCGGTTGCGGACGGAAACCTGATCCGCAGAAGCCCACGGTCGAACAATCGCTCGGTCGCCGCGGCGTCACGTAGATCGGCGCGCGCAACCGCAAGGTTGTCGCGGTCGCGTCCCTCCAGCGGGTCAAAGTCGTGCTCCAGACGCCGGTTTCCGGCGTTTGCGATCACCAGGTATTGAGCCGCGAGGGCGCGGTGAGTTCCGCCACTCACGTCGCCGGCGGCAGCAGCCCGCGGCGCGGCTGCGCGCGCAACTGCGCCCGTCTGAGCCCAACACCCTGTCACCACCCAGCACCCTGTCACCAGCGCGGCCCAGCCCAACACCGTCGCGGCTCCGACCCTGTGGGAAAACACTGACATGCCTGCCTCGAGCGCCCCTTGGTAGCTGCCAGCTTAAGTATCTACGCAGGCTCGGGGGGGCCCGTCCACTTTCTGAGATTTCGGAATCGGTCGACGGCACGGGCCACGGCGTCGCAGGCAACGTCGCTTGACACTGCTTGACACTCACTGAGCGCGAGATCTACCCTCCCGCAACTCCTGGCTTGGACGCCGGGCCGAGCGACCTGTGGGGGATGTGGGGGATGACGGATACGTCCGCAGTGCAGACCCAAAGCGCACGGACGTGCCGCGCCGGTTGAGACCGGCGCATAGGTCGCTCGGATTTCGCTCTCGCCGAACCGCGAGGCGCTTGACTCGCGTAGCGGAGAGGCGCCTCAGAGCGGGAGCGTCCGGAGCGCCGTAACGGTCATCACGACCGCCACGAACGCCTCCAGTCCGCGCGCGGCGCCCGGGCGGCGCAGGATCGGGGCGAGCAGTTGCGCGGCCCCGCCCAGCGCGATGAACCAGATGACGCTGGCGGTGGCCGCACCGGCGCCGAACCACCAGCGGGAGGCGGGGTGGGAGCTGGCCACGGTCCCGAGCAGCACCAGCGTGTCCAGGTAGACGGCGGGGTTCAGCCAGGTGAAGCCCAGGGTGGCGGCGATCACCCTGCGGCGTGAGTGACCGTCCTCGCCCTCCTGCCGCGACCCGAGTTGCCGTAGCGCGCGCCGCGCGGCGAGTCCCGCATACGCGAGCAGCAGCGCTCCTCCGAGGATGCGGACGAGCGTCAGCAGCGATTCGTCGGCACGAATCACGGCTCCCATCCCGGCCACGCCGGTGGCGATCAGCACGACATCCGATGCGGCGCAGATCGCGATCACGGTCTTCACGTGTACCCGTTGCGCACCCTGCCGCAGGACGTAGGCGTTCTGGGCGCCGATCGCGACGATCAACGAGAAGCTGAAGAGCAGCCCCGCAACGAAGGTGGTGAGCGACACCATCCGCTGCCACGGTAGGCGCCGGGGCAGCTTTCGCCAAACTAATGTTCTTTATGCTTCATTAGCTGAGCTAATGCAATGGGAACTCGCTCAACTGGAGGCACTGGCTGCGGCGGTCGGCGAGGGAAGCTTCGAGTCCGCAGCCCGCCGGCTGCACGTCACGCCGTCGGCGATCAGCCAGCGCATCAAGGCGCTCGAGACCAGCGTCGGCCGCGTGCTGCTGATCCGTTCGCGGCCCGTGCTGCCAACAACCTCGGGCGAGGCACTGCTCAGGGTGGCGCGGCAGATCGAGGTACTCGTCGCGGACGCGGCGCGCACGCTGGCTGCGGACGAACAGGAGCTGCCGGCCGTCGCCCTGGCGGTCAACGCCGACAGCCTCTCCACCTGGCTTCCGGCAGCGCTCGCCGCCGTCGACCCGCCGGTCTGCTTCGACCTCCGCCGCGCTGATGAGACCCGCACCGCGGAGCTGTTACGTGACGGCAGCGTCGCGGCCGCCGTCACGGCGCTCTCAGATCCGGTGCCCGGCTGTACCGTTCGCTCGCTCGGCAGCATGCGCTACCGGCCCCGTGCCAGCGCTCAGTTCGCGGAACGCTGGTTCCGTGACGGACCCACAGCCGCGAACCTGAGCCGAGCACCCGTGGTGATCTTCGATCGCACCGACGTTCTGCAGGACCGCTACCTCCGGCGGCGCTCCCGGCGGCAGCTGCATCCCCCGCGTCACCACGTCCCCGGCTCGACGGCCTTCGTCGAGGCGGTGCGCCTCGGCCTGGGCTGGGGCATGGTCCCGGATCTGCAGACGGCTCAGGGTGACGGGCTGGTCGAGCTCGACCGCAAGGGCGCGATCGACGTGAACCTTTACTGGCAGCAGTGGCGCCTCAGCTCAAGCGTTCTGGAGCGGGTCGCCGACGCGGTCCACGGACATGCCGCGCTGCTGCTGGAGCAACGCCGGGCCGCATCGGCAGCGGTTCGCGGCCCCGCCCCGGCGCTCTGACCGCACCGTCGCAGCAGCCTACGCAAAATTTCCGAAACTTTCGCGAAATTACCGATGCCGCCCGTGTTGTTAGCGCTGCCAAATCTGTGGAATACTTCCCGCCGAGGAGAGGTTCCGGGCTGGAACCTTGGACGTATTCACTACAGCGGAGGAGCCCGCGGGCGACCCTTCGCAATCCAGGAGGAGGTCGCGGGTCTATGTCTGCAAGTGCTTCTGGCGGTGGTCGACGCAAGCGCAAGGACGACCGTCCGATTGAGGTCAGCGATGCGCAGCGCGAGCTCTCGCGCCGTCGTTTCCTGAAGTACGCCGGCGCGTCAGCAGCCGCAATTCCGGCCTACGCCGGGATGATGGACGTTCTGAGCGAGAACGCGAGCGCAGCCACGCTCAAGCAGAACGCGCACATTGCGGCTTTCGCGAGCCACCCGAAGTACCACTTCGTGATGGTGAACCACGTGACGACGAACTCGTTCTTCACCGCCACGATCTACGGCATCCAGGACGCGTGCGCGATCCTCGGTACCAGCTATCAGTGGACCGGCTCAACCAACTCGATCATCAGCCAGATGGTCGCCTCGATCAACAGCGCGATCGCCGCAAAGGCGGCCGGGATCGGCTGCCCGCTGATCGACAACACGGCGTTCAACGCCCCCGTCAACAAGGCGCTGGGTGCCGGCATCCCGTTCATCGCGTACAACGCCGACGTCTCAGCCGGCGTCAAGAACAACCGCCAGGCCTACGTCGGCCAGAACAACCTCACCGCAGGTGCCGCAGTAGCGACAGAGATCCTCAAGTTGGGCATCGGCAAGGGTGACCTCGTGGCAGGCATCATCGCGACGCCGGGCACCGGCAATATTCAGCCGCGACTCGACGGCGCCAAGCCGGTCTTCAAGAAGGCCGGTGTGAATTTCGTCGAGGTCGGCACCTCGGCGACCGAGGGTGCGCCGGAGTACAACAAGATCTCCGCGTGGTACGCCGGCCACAAGAGCGTCAAGTTCATGATGGCCGTCGACAGTGGTGACTCGAACGCGGTTGCCGAGTTCATCCAGAAGGAGAAGCTCAAGGGCAAGGTCGGTGCCTCGGTCTGGGACGTCGGCCTCCCGGTGACGCAGGCGATCCATGCCGGCTACGTGTCCACGACTGTCGATCAGCAGGCTTACCTGCAGGGCTTTGACACGATCATGCAGCTGTTCCTGTGGAACGTCTCGGGCGGGCTGATGCGTCCGACCAATACCGACACCGGACTTGGCATTGTCACCAAGTCGAACGTCGGGCCATACCTGAAGCTGAACAGGTTCGAGGGAACGTCCGCGAAGCCGCAGACGTTGAAGGTGCCAAGCACGATCGCAGTCTAAGTAGGCTCCGCGACTGTGACATCAGCCGCTTCCCAGCCTGCTCCTGCCCCGGCGGCGTCGCCGCCGGGGCAGGAGGGCAAGCCGCCGTCTTTTGGCTGGCGCATCCTGCGCGTCTTTCTGTACCAGCGCGAGCTGACCCCGCTCGTGATCCTGGCCGGGCTGTTCATCTACTTCTGGCTCAGGGCCGGATCGAACTTCACCGGGCTGACAAGCCTGAGTTCGGCCGCTGGCTATGCGGGACCGATCGGCGCGATCGCCGTCGGCCAGGTGCTCCTGCTCGTACTCGCGGAGATCGACCTGTCTGCCGGCCAGATCTTCCTCTTCTGCCCGTGGGTCGAATACTGGCTGCATACCAGCGGCCTCCCGTTCGGGCTCTCCGGCGGCCTCCCAATCTGGCTCGCGATCCTGCTCGCCCTAGTCGTGGTCTGCCTCGTCGGCGCGATCAACGGACTGATCACCGTGCTGCTGAACGTGCCGTCGTTCGTGACCACGCTGGCGATGAACTTCATCCTCTTCGGCGTGGTGCTGGTCGGATCACAAGACGCCGAGGCGAGCCCGATCCCGCTGAGCGGCCAGTCGAGCACCATCAGCAGCGTGATGGGCGGCGGGCAATGGGCCGAGATCGTCTGGGTGTTCGTCGTCACCGTGTTTCTCGCCTTCCTGCTCACGCAGACGCGCTTCGGCATGCGCATCATCGCCACCGGTGGCAATCTGCTCGGCGCAGCCGAGGCAGGCGTGCCGATCCGCCGGGTCAAGGTGTGGGCATTCGTCATCTCCGCCTTCTTCGCCGGCCTGATCGGCATTGTCGACGCCGTCAAGTACGGGACGCTAGACCCCGGCAACGAGGGTGTCGCCTACATCCTCTACGCGGTCGGCGCCTGCGTGATCGGCGGCACCGCGCTGACCGGCGGCCGCGGCACCGTGATCGGCGCCTTCATCGGCGCGATCCTGCTCGGAGTGCTCCAGGACGGCCTGACCGTCATCGGCGTCAGCACCAACGCCTTCTACATCTGGGTCGGCATCGTGATCCTCTTCGCGATGGCGCTCAACGTCCAGTTCGACCGGCTGATCGCCAGATCGAGGGCCAGATGACCACCGGAAGCGACCCCCTCGAGGGCACGACGCCCACGGCCAACGGGACACCAGCGCTCGAAGTCCGCGGCGTGACCAAGCGTTTCGGTGCACTGGTCGTGCTGCGCGGCATCGACCTTTTCCTGAAGCCCGGCGAGGTGCTGGGGCTGGTCGGTGACAACGGCGCCGGCAAGAGCACGCTCGTGAAGATCCTGAGCGGCTTCCATCAGCAGGACGATGGCGAGATCCGGATCGATGGCGAGCGAGTGAGTTACTCCTCGGTCGAGGGCGCGCGCTCCGCGGGGATCGAGACCGTGTATCAGGACCTGGCGCTGATCCCGCAGCTGCCGGTCTACCAGAACCTCTTCCTGGGCCACGAGCTGACGGTGGGCGGATGGATGCGTGTGCTCGATAAGCGCGGAATGCGCAAGCTCGCGCGCCAGTACCTCGATGACATCAAGGTGAACTTGCCAAGCGTCGACGCCGACACCGATCAGCTCTCCGGCGGTCAGCGGCAGGCGGTCGCGGTAGCCCGCGCCGTACGCGCGGCCAACCGGATCCTGCTGCTCGACGAGCCGCTCGCGGCAATGGGTGCCCGCGAGTCGCGCCTGATCATCGACCTCGTCAAGGACCTGGCCGCCAGCGGCCGCGTTTCGATCGTCGTGATCGATCACAACTACGCGCACCTGTTCGAGCTGTGTGACCGCATCAACGTCATGCAGGGCGGTCGCATCACGATCGACAAGCAGGTGCACGAGACATCGCTCGAAGATCTCACCGAGCTGATGGTGTCGAGCTACCGCCGCGAGATCGAGGCCGTCCGCGATGCGGGCGTCTAACGAACGACCGGCTCGGTCTGCTCGAACAGCTCGAGCCCACGCCGGTCGGGCATGCCCTCCCAATCGCCCGATACGGTGACCGCCCAGGCGCCGGCGGCGACCGCGGTCGCTAGCCGCTGCTCGGGCGCCGCGCCGGCGATCAGCTCAGCGAGGTAGCCAGCCGCGAACGCGTCACCGGCGCCGACCGTGTCGAGCACCGCGACCACCGGAGCCGCGACCTCGTGAGTCACTCCGTCTATCCGCGCCAGGCAGCCGTCGGCGCCCAACTTGATCAGCACCTGTCGCGGTCCCAGCGCCTCGAGCGCCACCGCCGCCTCCAGCGGATCCGTGGTTCCGGTGAGGATCGCCGCCTCCTCGACCCCCGCGAAGACGACGTCCGCCTGCCGGGCAGCCGCCATCAGCGGCGTTTGCGCAGCAGCTTCGGTCCAGAGGGCCCGGCGGAAGTTGAGGTCGAAGCTGACCGTTGCGCCGGCCTCACGCGCGACCGTGACCCCGTGCGCAATCGCGGCGGCGGGGTCGGGACCGAGTGCCAGCGTGATGCCGCTCGAGTGGAACACCGCGGCGCCGGCGACGAGCTCGTCAGGCACGTCGACCGCGCACAGATGCGACCCGGCGCTGTTCTGACGGTAGTACTCGACACGGCCGCGCTGCGAGGCCGGGCGCCAGCGAATCATCAGCCCGGTTGGCGCGGGATCGACGGTGACGATCGCCTCCACCTGCTCGGCGCGCAGCTCGCGCACGATCATCGCGCCCGCAGGATCGTCGCCGACGCGCCCGATCCAGGTCGCGGGCACGCCGAGCCGGCGCACGCCAATCGCCACGTTCGATTCGGACCCGCCAATGCCGAACGACATCGATTCGCCGTTGCGCGGGACACCGGGCGCGGTCTGCACCACCAGTCCCATCGTCTCGCCGGCCGTGACAAGACCTGTCACAGCACCGCACCGAGCTGCCACGGGACGAACTCCTCGTCGCCGAATCCGAACTCCTCGCTCTTGGTCAGCCGCCCGGACGCGACCGCCAGGATCTCCTCGAACAGTGCCTCTCCGAGCTCGCTCACACTCGCCCGTCCGGCGAGCACGCCCCCGCAATCGAAGTCCATGTCATCGGCCATCCGCTGGTAGAGCTCGCTTGTCGATGCGAGCTTCAGGCTGGGCGCGGGCCGGCAGCCGAACACGGAGCCGCGCCCGGTGGTGAAGCACACGACGTTCGCACCGCCGGCGACTATGCCCGTCACCGACACCGGGTCGTACCCGGGCGTGTCCATGAACACGAGGCCGTGCTCGGTGACCGGCTCGGCGTAGCTGTACACGGCGCGCAGCGCCGTCGAGCCGCCCTTGGCCACCGCCCCGAGCGCCTTCTCCTCGATCGTGGTGATGCCACCCGCGCGGTTACCCGGCGACGGGTTGTTGTCGAGGCTGTCGCCCTCGGCGGCGGCGTAGCGCTCCCACCAGGCAACACGCTCGAGCAGCGCTCGTGCCACCTCAGGCGAGGCACGCCGCGTCAGCAGGTGCTCGGCGCCGTGAATCTCGGGCGTCTCGCCCAGCACCGCGGTGCCGCCGGCCGCGACCAGAAGGTCGGCGGCCACGCCCAGCACCGGGTTGGCGCTGACTCCCGACCATGCGTCAGAGCCCCCACAGTTCAGCCCCAGAGTGAGCGCCGCCAGCGGCACAGGTGAACGCTCGCGGGCGACTGCAGGCAGGAACTCGCGCACCTGCTCGACCCCGCGGCGGACGGTTGCCGCCGAGCCGCCGAGTTCCTGGATCACCAATGGATCGGTCAGCCCGAGGTCCTCGGTCAGCGCCGAGATCTGGTTGACCTCGCAGCCCAGGCCGACCAGCACGACGGCGCCGACGTTCGGATGCCGGGCATAGCCGGCCAGGGTCCGGCGCAGCAGCGCGAGGCCCTCGCCGTCGGCGGCCAGCCCGCAGCCGGTGCCGTGGGTGATCGCAATCACCCCGTCGACGCCGGGATACTCCGCGAGCGCGCCAGGCGGCGAGAACGCCCCGGCGATGCGCTTGACCACCGTCGCCGAGCAGTTGACCGTGCTCAGGATCGCCACGTAGTTGCGGGTCCCGACGCGCCCGTCGGCGCGGACGATGCCGTCGAAGGTTCGCGCCTGCAGGATCGGATCCGCTGGATCTGCCACGAACGTGTTGCCGTTCGTCACGGGCCGGTCCACCGCGTGCGACGCGCCCGCACGGGTGAGCGAGCGGAGGTTGTGCTCGTGCACGTGCTCACCGGCGGCGATGTCACGGATGGCCAGTCCGATCGGCTGACCGTACTTGCGTACCTCGGCCCCGGCGGGCAGGTCGATCAGCGCGAGCTTGTGACCGCGTGGCACCGCCTCTCGTACCACCACATGAGAGCCATCACCGGCACCGAGTGCGACCCCAGGCTCCAGGTCGATGCGTGCGAGGCCCACCGGATCGGAGGGATCCAGTCTCACGACGGTCTGGTCGAGCGTCGCCGTCAACCACAGGAAGGGTAGAGCGCGCGGGTCGACCGCGTAGCATGGCGGCGGTCCTGGTCGACGTCACGGAGGAGCAGGGATGCAGACGGTGAGCGTGCAGGCGCTGTCAAAGAGCTACGGCTCGACTGCTGCCCTGCGCGACGTCAGCTTCGAGGTCGCTCAGGGCGAGGTGTTCGCGCTGCTCGGTCCCAACGGCGCCGGCAAGACATCGACACTCGAGATCCTCGAGGGCTTCCGCGAACGCGACTCGGGCGAGGTTCGAGTGCTCGGCCTCGACCCCGGCGAACGCCGGACCGGACAGCAACTCCGCAGCCAGATCGGGGTGGTGTTGCAGGAGCTCGCGGTTGAGCCATTCCTGTCGGTGCGCCAGGTGCTCGCGCGCAACGCCGGTTATTACGCGTCTCCGCGCCCCGTGGGTGAGGTGATCGAGCTGATCGGCCTCGAGGCGAAGGCCGACGCCAAGGTCAAGACGCTCTCAGGGGGACAGCAGCGGCGACTCGACGTCGGGCTTGGAATCGTCGGCAGGCCGGCGCTCCTGTTTCTCGACGAGCCGACCACGGGATTGGATCCCGAGGGACGGCGCAGCTCATGGGAGCTGGTGCGCAAGCTGTCTGCGGAGGGCACGACCGTGATCCTGACGACCCATTACATGGAGGAGGCCGAGGCGCTCGCTGACGAGGTGGCGGTGATCGCCGGTGGCAGGATCGTGGCCCAAGGACCTCCGGCCACGCTGGGTGGGCGCGACGTCGGCACGGCCACGATTCGCTTCCAGTTGCCCGACGGCCCACCCCCGGCTGAGCTGCCGGTGAGCACAGCCAGCGTGAGCGGAGGTTCGGTAGAAGTCCGGACCGACAACGAGATCGACGCGCTCTACGAGCTGACGCGGTGGGCGCGTGAACGCAACGTCCGTATCACGGGACTGACGGTGAGCCGCCACACGCTCGAGGACGTGTACCTGAAACTGACAGGTGAGGCGGACGATCAGCCCCAGGATCAGCCGGCGTCAGCCGGGGCGACCCGATGACGACACAGGAGCTCGCCGCGGCGCCCCCACGGTCGGCCAGAAACGGGGGGCGCTTCCTCGCCCGGCAGGTCTATTACGAGCAGCTCGGTTTCTGGCTGAACCCGATCGGCGCGATCTTCACCGTCGGCTTCGCGCTGTTGTTCCTGGTGTTCCTTGGCTTGAGCGCCGGCACGTCGCGTGTGAGCTACCTGCACAACATCAAGCTCATCCAGTACTACGTCCCCAGCTTCATCGCCTATGGCGCGATGTCGGCATCGTTCAACAACCTCGCAATCGGCCTCGTCATCCGGCGCGAGAGCGGGCTGCTCAAGCGCCAGCGATTGAGCCCGCTGCCGACCTGGACACTGCTGGCCGCGATCATGCTGAGCACACTGTTGATCGTCTTCGTCGAGGTCGCGCTGATGCTGGCAGTGGGCCACTGGGCGTTCGGCGTCGACCCGCCCTCATCGCCGTCGAGCATCCTGGCGCTGGTCGTGGTGCTCATTGTCGGCGCGGCGAGTTTCGGGGCGCTGGGAACCGCAATGAGCACACTGATCCCCAACCAACAGGCAGCCGGTCCGGTGGCCAGCACCGTGTTCTTCGTACTGCTGTTCCTCTCAGGCTTGTACTTTCCCCTGAAGTCGCACTCGACGCTGGCTGAGATCTCCGCCTGGTTCCCGGTCCGGCACTTCATCACCGCCGTGTTCCAGAGCTTCAGCCATCCAGACGCGTCGCCCTGGGCCGGACACGACCTGCTCGTCATCGCCATCTGGGGAGCCGTCGGCGCGCTGGTCGCGCTGCGCCGCTTCAGCTGGTCACCGCACAGGGCTTGAGCACGTGAGCAACGTCATCGAGCTCGAGGTCGGTGGGCGCACCGTCCGGGTCACGAACCCGGATCGCGTCTACTTCCCGGAGCGGGGCGAGACCAAGCTCGACCTGATCAACTACTACGTGAGCGTCGGCGACGGGATCGTGCGCGCACTGCGCGAGCGGCCCTGCATGTTGCACCGCTTCCCCACCGGCGTGACCGGCGAGAAGGTTCACCAGAAGCGCCTGCCGAAGGGCGCGCCCGACTGGGTGCAGACGGTTGAGATCTACTTCCCGCGCTTTGGCCGTACCGCTGACGAGCTGTGCGTGACCGAGCTAGCGAGCGTCGTCTGGGCGGTCCAGATGTCGACCGTCGAGTTCCATCCGTGGAACTCGCGCCGCGCCGACGTTGAGAAACCGGATGAGTGGCGGATCGACATCGACCCGATGCCGGATTGCACCCTGGACCGCGTCAAACGCGTCGCGCGCACGGTGCAGGAGCTGCTCGACGAGCTCGGCGCCACCGGCTTTCCCAAGACCAGCGGCGGTAGGGGCCTGCACGTCTATGTGCGGATCCCACCGCGCTGGAGCTTCGGCGAGCTGCGGCGGGCGGCGCTCGCCTTCGCACGCGAGGTCGAACGCCGCTTGCCGGAGGACGCGACAACCGTCTGGTGGCGCAAGGACCGCGACCCGAAGAAGGTCTTCGTGGACTTCAACCAGAATGCCCGCGACCACACGATCGCCTCCGCCTACTCCGTCAGGGGCGTGCCCGAGGCGCGCGTCTCGACGCCGTTCAGCTGGGATGAGCTCAACGCGCTCGATCCGGCGCAGTTCACGATTGCAACCGTCCCTGAGCGCTTTTCCAGGCTCGGCGACCTGCACGCGCGGATCGACGACACCAGCTTCGACATCACGCCGCTGATCGAGTGGGCGGACCGCGACGGGTTGGAGGAGCCGCCGGACGCATGAGCACTCGCGGTCAGGCGGTGGCCACGCTGAGCACGGAGACGCCGACGATCACGGTGCACACGCCCGCCAGCTGGAGCCGGCCGAGGCGTTCCCCGAACAACACGTAGCTGCCGATCACGGCCAGAGTCGAGAACTGCGATCCCAGGACCGCGGTGATCGCGATGCTGTGGCCGGAGCCAACGTTGTAGGAGAAGAAGCCGAGCACCTCACAGATCCCTGAGGTGACCACGAGCGGAACCGCAGGCCGAGGCAGCCGCAGCCTCCCCGACAGCATCAGCGGCAGTGCCAAAACCACGCTCCCCACGGCGCGTGCTGACAACACCACCCACGCCGACGGCAGCTCCGCCGCTGCCCGCGCGGTGCCGTAGAGACTTCCACCGAACAGGAGCGCGGCGCACAGCGCCAGGGCCACCACCGTGAAGTGGTGCTCACCGCGCGACGCGCCAGGCTTGTCCGGGACGCTGGGTCGAATCGACGCCAGACACACGCCGACCGTCGCCAGGAGCAGTGCTGCAGCGGCAGCACTGCTCAAACTCTCCCCCGCGAAAACCGCGATCAAAGCGGCGATCGCCCCCTCGGTCGAGACCAGCGGCAGCACCAGCGCCACCTGACCCACGCGAAGCGCAGCGTAGGTGAGCATCAGACCCGCGACGTTGCCGCCGCCGGCGAGCGCCAGCCACACCCAGGCAGTGCCATGCAGTCGAGCCGGTATACCCTCGGCAGCCGCGAGCGGCCCGCAGATCACGAGGCCGACGAGCATCACGCCGGCGACCACCGCCTGTGGATCGGCCAACCGGCTGGAGCGTGACGAGCAGAGGCTTGATACGGCCCAGGCCAGCGCCGCGCCGATGCCTGCTAGAACCGCGATCAAGAGCGGCGGCTACCAGTCGTGCATTGTGCCGTCCTGCAACCTGCTGACGGGCAGGTAGGCCGGCCGATAGGCAAAGCTCGCCGCCGCCTGCTCGTCCAGCTCGACTCCCAGGCCGGGGGCGTCGCCGGGGTGCAGGTAGCCGTCCTCGAAGGACATGGTCTGCAGGAACACAGAGTTGGTCGCGGCGCTGTGCTCCATGTACTCCTGGATCCCGAAGTTGTGGATCGCGAGACCGACATGGAGCTGCGCCGCCATACCGACGGGCGAGACATCCGTCGGTCCGTGGAAACCGGAGCGGATCTGGTACTGGGCGGCGAAGTCCATCACCTTGCGCAGTGGTGTCACACCGCCGAAGTGCGTCGCCGAGGCGCGCACGTAGTCGATCAGCTGCTCCGAGATCAGCGTCTGGAAATCCCAGACGGTGTTGAAGACCTCGCCGATCGCGAGCGGCGTCGTCGTGTGCTGTCGTACCAACCGCAGGGCCTGCTGGTTCTCGGCGGGCGTGCTGTCCTCCAGCCAGAAGAGGTCGTAGGGCTCGAGGCGCTTGCCGAGCGTGGCGGCCTCAATCGGGCGCAAGCGGTGGTGGATGTCGTGCAGCAGCGGCAACTCGGGCCCGAACTCCTGGCGTACGTGCTCGAAGACCTTCGGCACGTGCCGCACGTAGGCGGCGGTGTCCCAGTCCTCCTCGATCGGCCGCAGACCGCGCCCGGCAGGCTCGTAGTCGTAGCGCTCACCGGAGGGCTGCGGCTGCGCTGCGACGCCATACAGCGAGCGAATGCCGGGCACCGCGCTCTGCACGCGGATCGCCTTATAGCCACGTTCGAGGTGGGCGTGAATCGACTCCGACAGCGACTCGAACGAGGCGCCGGACGCGTGGCCGTAGGCGAGCAGCCCGGAGCGCGAGGCGCCGCCGAGCAGCTGGTAGAGCGGAAGCCCGGCGACCTTGGCCTTGATGTCCCACAGCGCCGTGTCGACAGCCCCGATCGCCGCCATCGTCACCGGCCCGCGCCGCCAGTACGCGCCGCGGTACAGGTACTGCCAGGTGTCCTCGATGCGATGGGCGTCGCGCTCCAGCAGCAGCGGCGCGACATGTTCACGCAGGTAGGCGGCAACCGCGAGCTCACGCCCGTTCAGGGTGGCGTCGCCGAGGCCGACGACACCCTCATCGGTCGTCAGCTTGAGCGTGACGAAGTTGCGCGTCGGGCTCGTGACCACGACCTCGGCAGATGCGATGTTCATTCGATCTCCAGTAGCTCCAGCAGTCCGTGCATCGTGTCATCAACGGCGCGCCGGGCGAGCACCGCCCGCAGCCGCTCGCAATTCTGATCGCTCGCCGCGCGCTGCGGATCGTCGATCAGCCACTGCGCCCACGCGCGCACGATCCGCTCTGCCGGATCGGTCGGCTCGCCGGCCACACGCGCGGCCGCGAGCACCGGCATCACGCGGTTGCGGAGCTTGTCGAGTCCGTCGCCCGCGATCTGCGTGAGCGGGTAACCGATCCTCGGATTGGCGAAGCGCTCGAACGTCTCACGGCGATAGGTCTCCAGATCCAGGTTCTCCGTATCCGGTAGCTGACGCTGCGCGAGATCCCAGAAGTCGTTCAACGCGCGCACGAGCTCGGGGTCGGCGACGGCTTCGGCGACGGTCGTATGCCCGCGCAGCAAGCCCAGGTAGGCGAGCAGCGAATGGCCGCCGTTGAGCACCCACAGCTTCCGCAGCTCCCACGGCTCGATGTCGCTGACGAAGCGCGCTCCGCCGAGCTCCCACCGCGGACGCCCTGCCGGGAACTCGCCGCTCAGCACCCAGTCGCTGAACGGCTCTGTGACGACGGGAGCCGCGTCATTGAATCCGAGCTGCTGCTCGACGAGCGCGCGATCCTGCTCGGTGATGCGCGGGGTGATGCGGTCGACTGAGGTGTTCGCGAACGAGACCTCACGGCTGATCCAGTCTGCGGCCACGGCATCGAGGCGATCAGCCGCCTCCAGCACGCGCTCGCGCAGCACGCGGCCATTCTCGTGCACGTTGTCGCAGCTGACCACCGCCAGCGGCTCCGGCGCCCGGCGCCAGCGCTCGACGAGCGCGAGCGCCAGCCTTCCGACCACCGAGGCCGCAGGATCGGCACCTGCAGGCGCGTAACCGGCCTCTGTGACCGTCAGCGTCACGACCGCGGTCTCACGCGCTGCCACCACCCGGGCGAAGCGCGCCAGATCCGTTCCCGGGCGGACCTCGCTTACAACCTCGATGATCTTGAGGCTGTCGCTGACGGGCCCGCGCTCGATCAGCGTGTAGAGGCCCTGCTGGGGCCCGAGCGCCTCCGCGACGTCCGGGCGGCGCCCGGTGAAGGCGCAGATGCCCCACTCGGAGTCGGCGTCGGCCACCATCGTGTACCAGGCCTGATGCGCGCGGCTGAAGTTCCCGATGCCGACGTGCACGATCCGCAATGGGCGCAGCGGGGCGGCGAAGCTGGTGCGATTGAGACGGGGAGTCGACATACGGTCCTTCAGTAGGCTGCAGGCGTGCGTCCCCATCCTGACCGACTGCTGGGGATCGATGTGTCGGTTCGAGCGCTCGCGCGCGAACTGTACGGGGGTGTCACGGACGCGCCAATCATCTCGCCCCATGGCCACGTCACCGCGCAGCTGCTGGCCGAGAACCGTCCGTTTACAGATCCTGCCGAGTTGTTCGTCACGCCGGACCACTACGTCACGCGGCTGCTCCACAGCTCGGGCGTGCCGCTGGAAGCGCTCGGGGTCGGCGCCGCCCATGGTGAGCAGCCGCCGCCAATTGATCCCGCCCATCCATCCCCGGACCGCCCAGCACCCCGTGACATCTGGAGAACGCTCTGTGAGAACTGGCACCTGTTTGCCGGAACACCGGTGCGCTACTGGTTCGAGGACTCGCTCGCGCGTGTCTTCGATCTCGAGCTGACGCCCTCCGCGGGTACGGCCGACGAGCTCTACGACGCGCTGGCCGAGCGTCTCGCGCAGCCCCAGTTCCGGCCCCGGGAGCTGCTCGAAAGCTTCAACGTCGAGGTGCTCGCCACCACCGACGACCCGGCTGACACGCTCCAGCATCACGACGCGCTGGCCGAGCTGACCCGGACGCGCGTGATCCCGACCTTCCGTGCCGACGCCTACATGTCCCCGGCGCGCCGCGACTGGCGCGAGCGACTCGAGAAGCTGTCGCTCGTCAGCGGGATCGACTGCGGGACCTACCGCGGGCTGCTCGACGCGCTGCGCAGCCGCCGTGAGTACTTCAAGCGCCATGGCGCCACCGCCACCGACGCCGGCGTGGACGACGCCTGGGCGGAACCGATCAGCGACGAGCAGGCGGAGCGCATCCACAAGCTCGGACTGGCGGCCATGCTGAGCGCAAGGGACTCAGTCGCCTACCGCCGCAACATGCTGTTCCAGTTCGGCCTGATGTCGGCCGAGGATGGCCTCGTGATGCAGCTGCACGCGGGGGTGACGCGCAACCATCACAAGGAGAGCTACCGGCGGTTCGGTCCCGACACCGGCCACGACATCCCGGCGACGACGGACTTCGCCGAGCCGCTGCGCAAGCTGCTGAACGACGTCGGCACCAACCCGGAGTTCCGGATCGTGCTGTTCACGACCGATGAGACGGCGTTCTCACGTGAGATCGCGCCGCTCGCCGGCTTCTACCCGAGCGTGTACGTCGGGGCGCCCTGGTGGTTCCTCGATGCCCCCGCCGCGGTGCGCCGCTTCCGCGCGGCCGTGACCGAGACAGCCGGCTTCTACAAGACGTCGGGCTTCGTCGACGACACGCGCGCGCTGTGCTCGATCCCGACGCGCCACGACATGAGCCGCCGCCTGGACGCCAGCTACCTGGCTGAGCTCGTGATCGATCACCAGCTGGCGGAAGACGAGGCCCACACGATCGCGCGGGCGCTCGTCGGCGAGATTCCGCGCAGCGTCTTCCGCCTGTAGGGCCCGCGACTCCGACACCCGGGGCGCAAAGACACCAGCTACCCCCACCCCCCGACGCCCGATCCCCTCATAGGCGGAACAGGCGGGCGAAGGGACGCTTCCTCCGTAAGCAAATGTCGACGAGAGGAACGGGCGATGAACATCGCATTTCGCGCCGGTCGTTGGAGCGCGGCGCATTGGAAGACGGCAACGTTGCTGTGGTTGGCGGTCGTGATCTGCGCCGTGATCGGCGGCAGGATGGCGGGCACCGTGAACCTCACCAACTCCGAGCAGGGCACCGGTCAATCGGCGCTCGCTCAGAAGATGCTGAACGACTCAGGTTTCCACAATGTCGCCGGTGAGACGGTGCTCGTGCAGAGCCGCCGGCTCACGGCGTCGGACCCGCGCTTCCATCGTGAGCTGCGGGCGGTCGTCGATCGGATCCGCGGGCTGCGGCAGATCGACGCTCTGCAGTCGCCGCTGTCCCCCGCGTACTCCGGCCAGATCTCGAAGACCAGGCACGCTGCGCTTGTCGAATTCAACATGCGCGGCAACCCGGACACCGCCCAGAACCGCGTGCAGCCGGTGCTGAACGCGGTCGCGTCATTGCAGCGGTCTGCCCCCGGCTTCACGATTGCCGAGTCCGGCGACGCAAGCTCGTCTCTGCAGGAGCAGTCGACGATCAACAGCGGCCTGCACAAGGCCGAGATTCTGTCGCTGCCGATCACCTTCCTGATCCTGCTGCTCGCCTTCGGGGCGGTCGTGGCGGCCGGCGTGCCCGTACTACTCGCCTTCACCGCGGTGCTGGGCGCCGGCGGCCTGGCGTCGCTCGCCAGCCACGTCGTCCACGCCTCGGGCGCAACCAGCTCCGTGATGCTGCTGATGGGCATGGCGGTGGGCGTCGACTACTCGCTCTTCTACCTCAAGCGCGAGCGCGAGGAGCGGCGAGCCGGACACACGCATCGCGACGCGCTCGAACGGGCCGCGGCCACCTCCGGACAAGCGGTGCTGGTCTCCGGAATCACGGTGCTGGTCGCGATGGCCGGCATGTTGCTGACCGGCTCGAAGATCTTCGACTCGATCGGCGTGGGCGCGATGCTGGTCGTCTTCACTGCGATGGTCGGCTCGCTGACGGTGCTGCCCGCACTGCTCGGACGCCTCGGCGACAAGGTCGAGAAGGGCCGCGTCCGGCGCCCGCAATCGCGCTCACGCGTGTGGAACGCGATCCTGCGCCCGGTCATGCGCTGGCCTGTGCCGTCGGCCCTCGCCGCGGCAGCGCTGCTGGTGCTGCTGGCGCTGCCGGCGCTGGGCCTGCACACCACGCTGCTCGGCCCCGGAGACCTGCCGCACAGCATCCCGGCAGTGCGCAACTACGAGAAGATCGAGAAGGCCTTCCCCGGGAGCCAGATACCCGCGGTCGTCGTGGTCCGTGGCCACAACCTCGAATCGCCACAGGCGCAGGCTGCGATCGCCCGGTTCAAGCGGCTGGCGCTGGCCAGCGGTCAGATTGACCGCCCGATCCAGGTGACGTTCCACCGCAACAACGACGGGCTCCAGATCCTTGCTCCGCTCGTCGGCAGTGGCAGCAACACTGCGTCGTTCACCGCACTCGAGGCGCTGCGCAACCGGATCCTTCCGGCCAGCATCGGTCATCTGCCGGGCGCGACGTTCGCGGTCACCGGACAGACCGCGGGCACGTACGATTTCAACACCCTGATCAAGAGCCACTTTCCACTGGTGTTCGCGTTCGTGCTCGGGCTTGCGTTCCTGCTGCTGCTGGTGACGTTCCGCTCGCTCGTTATCCCGCTGACATCGATCGTCCTGAACCTGCTGTCCGTCGGGGCGGCCTACGGCGTGCTCGTCTGGATCTTCCAGGAGGGTCACCTGCAGAGCGTGCTCGGCTTCCACTCCAACGGCGCGGTCGTCACCTGGCTGCCGCTGTTCCTGTTCGCCGTGCTGTTCGGCCTGTCGATGGACTACCACGTGTTCATCGTCAGCCGGATCAAGGAGCTGCACGACGATGGGCTACCGACGTCCGAGGCGGTCGCCCGCGGCATCGGTTCGACCGCCGGCACAGTGACGTCGGCCGCCGCCGTGATGGTCGCGGTGTTCGCGATCTTCGCGTGGCTGCCAATGCTGGACATCAAGCAGATGGGCGTCGGACTGTCGGTGGCGGTCTTGCTCGATGCCACGGTGATTCGTGGGATCCTGCTGCCGGCAGCGATGAAGATGCTCGGTGACTGGAACTGGTACCTGCCGCGCGGACTGTCCTGGCTGTCGCGCAGCAGTCGCGAGGGTGGCCGTCCGGCCGCTCGCGAGGCCGTGCTCAGCGCCACCTCAGAGGTGATCTGAGATGGCGGCGATCCGAGGCACACTGGCCGACCAGAGGACCTATCGGCGACTCGCGTATCTGCTGCTCGGGATGCCGCTCGGGACGATCTGGTTCGTTTGCCTGATCACGCTCTGGAACCTGTGCCTCGGATTGCTGGTCACACCACTCGTGATCCCCGCGGCGATCGCGCTGGCGTACGCGACCCGGGGGATCGCGGTGGTGGAGTCCGAGCTGGTGCGCTCGCTGCTCGACGTCGACGCGCGCGTGCCCGCGATCTCGGGTGCCGGGGCCAACTGGCGGGCCCGGCTGCGCGGACTGTTCGGATCCGGCTTCTGGCGCGCCCAGGGATATCTCTGGACGCGCTGGCTGCTGGGCTTCCCGGTCGGCGTCCTGATGTTCAGCCTGCTGGCGGTCGCACTCGGAATGATCACCGGTCCGCTCTGGATCCCGTTCGTGCACGGCGGCAGCAACCTGGGCTTCTGGCATGTCCACACGTTCCTGCAGTCGCTGGCGCTGGTTCCCGTCGGCCTGCTGCTGCTGCCGGCGACAGTCGCGCTCGCCAAGCCGTTGGGTGACGCCTTCAGGCCGCTGGCGGCGGGCCTCCTACGGGAGGGCGACGCGCGTCCGGCGCTTGCTGCGGGCACGGATGGTTCCGCGCGGGCCGGCATTGCTTTTGCCGGCCCGTCGCGCCGCGGCCTGGTCACCCACACGATTGTCGACGGCTCGCTGCTCGCTCTCCTGATCTTCATCTGGGTGGCGACATCGCACAGCTACTTCTGGCCGATCTGGGTGGTGCTGCCGTTCGCGACGGCGCTGGGAATTCACGCGTGGCTCTATGAGCTCTGGGAGCGGCCGCAGCTTGTGCGCGTATTCCACGGCAGCAGATCGCTCGCGGGAACCGTTGGGATCGGCTCGATCTTCTGGCTCTTCACGGTCGCCGTCTGGGCGGTCAGTGGCCATGGCTACTTCTGGCCGATCTGGACGCTGCTCGGCGTGGGCATGGTGGTCGCCGCGCATACCGCCGCCGTCCTGCTGTCGGTCCCGCAGCAGATGGCCGAGCGCATCGAGACCCTGACGAGCTCACGTGCCGGTGCGGTGAACGTCCAGGAGAGCGAGCTACGCAGGATCGAGCGCGACCTGCATGACGGCGCGCAGGCCCGGCTCGTGGCGCTCGGCATGAACCTCGGAATGGCAGAGCAGAAGCTCGCTCAGGATCCGGAGCGCGCCGGCGAATTGCTGGCGGAGGCGCGCGCCGGAGCCGAGGAGGCGCTGCGCGAGCTGCGCGCCCTGGCCCGCGGTATCCATCCGCCGGTGCTCACCGACCGCGGTCTGGAGGCGGCCGTGACCGCCCTCGCCAACGCTACCCCACAGCATGTCGCGCTGTCCGTCGACGTGCCGACTCGCCCGCCGTCGGCGGTTGAGACCGCCGCCTACTTCGTGGTCGCCGAAGCGCTGGCGAACGCCGCCAAGCACTCAGGTTCGGACTGGCTCGACATCCGCATCGCGACCGTGGGACGGCACCTCGAACTGGAAATCAGGGACGACGGCATGGGCGGCGCAGATCCGAACGGCAGCGGGTTGGTTGGCCTGCGGCACCGAGTCGAGGCGCTGGACGGCAGCTTGCAGGTGACCAGCCCACCGGGCGGCCCGACCACGGTATACGCTGAGCTGCCGTGCGCGTAGTCATTGCCGAGGACCTGGCGCTTCTGCGCGACGGACTCACCCGGCTGCTCCGTGACAACGAGATCGAGGTTGTCGCCGCCGTACCCGACGGCGAGGCGCTGGTGCGCGAGGTGGTCGCACAACGGCCGGACCTCGCGGTCGTCGACATCCGCCTGCCGCCCGGCTACCGCGACGAGGGCCTGCGCGCCGCGCTCGAGGTCCGCCGGCAGGTTCCGGGGACCGCGGTGCTCGTGGTCTCCCAGTACGTCGAGCAGGCTTACGCCGAGGAGCTGCTGGCAGACCGTGGCGGCGGCATCGGCTACCTGCTCAAGGACCGCATCATGCATGTGGCTGACTTCCTCGAGGCGGTGCGGCGTGTGGCGAGCGGCGGCACCGCACTGGACCCGGAGGTCGTGGCACAGCTGTTCTCGCGCCGACGCAGCGACGGGCCGCTCGAGCGGCTCACTCCGCGTGAACGGGAGGTGCTGGCGCTGATGGCCGAGGGCCGCTCGAATGCCGGGATCGCCGAGGCGCTCGTGCTGAGCATCGGAGCCGTCGAGAAGCACGTTCAGAGCATCCTCTCCAAGCTCGACCTGCCGCAGACATCGAGCGACCACCGGCGCGTGCTGGCGGTACTCGCCTACCTCCAGACGGAGGACTGACAGCCGCCGTCACGCGACTGCGACGGCACCGTTTCGAGCCGGCACTTCTGGGTACCCGCACGGATGCGGTCGTTCCGACCGCAATCTCGAAAGAGGGAGAACAGCATGCGACGAGCATCTGTCTTCTGCGCGATCACAGCGGCCCTGTGGCTGGGAGCGGTGACGCTCCCTGCGGCCGCCTCCGCGCAGCTGCCACACAGGAGGTCCGCCCAGACGGCGATGTGTCCGTGGGTGAACTCGAACGCGCCGGTTGCCCAGCGAGTGGCCCAGCTGATGAGCAACATGACGGTCGAGCAGGAGGACTTCCTGGTGGAGGGCCACGGCACCACCAACGAGGGGCCCAACCCATCGCCCAACCCCTACGTCTTCTGGATGCCGGGCATCGCCAGCCTGTGCATCCCGAAGCTCGGCGAAGAGGATGGTCCCGCGGGCGTCGCCGACGGACTCACAGGTGTGACCCAGCTTCCCGCAGGGGTGGCGCTTGCCGCCACCTGGAGCCCGGCGCTGGCCCGGCAGTACGGACAGGTGATCGGTTCGGAGGAGGCCGGCAAGGGCGCCGACGTCAACCTCGGCCCGACCATCAACATCGACCGCGATCCCCGCTGGGGACGCTCGTTCGAGGCCTTCACCGAGGATCCGTTCCTGAACGGAGCGCTGGCGACAGCAGAGATCGACGGAGTCCAGAGCACCGGGGAGATGTCCCAGGTGAAGCACTTCGCGGTCTACAACCAGGAGACCAACCGCAACACCGACAATGACGACGTGCTGATCAGCAAGCGCGTGATGGAGGAGATCTACCTGCCCGCGTTCAATGACGCGGTCAACCTCGCGCACGCCGCATCGGTGATGTGCTCCTACTCCGTCATCAACGGTGACTACGCGTGTCAGAACAAGTTCCTGGAGACCAGCACGCTGCGCGATGCCTGGAATTTCCCGGGCTTCGTCACATCCGATTACGGGGCGCTGCATTCGACAGCAGGGGCGCTGGACGGAACCGATCAGGAGCAACCGTTCAACAGCTACTTCGGCACACCGCTGCTCGACGCGGTGCAGTCGAACACTTACCCACAGTCAGTGCTGAACACGATGGTGCAGCGGATCCTGACTGAGATGTTCCGCTTCAACCTGTTCACGATTCAGCGGCCGGCGACACCGACCGCCACCGTGACAACGACGGCCCACCAGGCAGTGGGCACGGATGTCGCCAACGACGGCACGGTGCTACTGCGCAACGAGGGACGCACCCTGCCGCTCTCAGCCACCGGTGGCGGGACGATCGCGGTGATCGGACCGTCGGCCTCGGCCTCGCCGACCTACGGTGGTGGCGGCAGCGCGTACGTGATCCCGTCGGGCACAGTCAGCCCGCTCCAGGGATTGCAGAGCGCCGCCGGCACCGGCACGACCGTCACCTACACGCAGGGCCTGCCGACCGACTCGCAGCTGACGGCGATCCCGTCGTCTGCGCTCTCGACCCCGTTCCCGACCGGCGGGCTCGGTTTCGGCGCCAGCTACTCGGCGACCCTGACCGCGCCTGAGACGGGGACGTATGTGCTGGGGATCACGAATCCATGTGGTTGCTACTCCAGTGAGTACCTGTCGATCAACGGCACGAACCTGATCGACAATCCGGCGACTCCGCCGGTCTCGACCTACTCGGCTGCGATCAGCCTGACGGCCGGCCAGACCTACACGATCGCCGTCAGCGGCGGTGGCGAGGCATCGGCCCTCCTCTGGGCGATGCCATCTGATCTGGCACCCGATCTGACCGCGGCCGCCCAGGCGGCCAGTGCGGCCAAGACAGCGGTCGTGGTGGTCTCCGACGACACCGAGTCCGAGGCGACGGATCGCCCAAGCCTGAACCTGCCATCGGCGCAGGACGAGCTGATCTCGACGGTTGCCGCCGCAAACCCACACACGGTCGTGGTGGTCGACGCCGGTGCGCCGGTCGTGATGCCGTGGCTGAATCAGGTCGCGTCGGTGGTCGATGCCTGGTACCCGGGTCAGAGCAGCGGCACATCGCTGGCCGACGTGCTGTTCGGCAAGGTGGACCCGAGCGGCCACCTGCCGGTAACGTTCCCCACCAGCCTGTCGCAGGTTCCGGCCTCCTCGCCCGAGCAGTTCCCGGGCGTCGGCGGGCAGGTCCTGTACTCGGAGGGGCTCGACGTGGGGTACCGGTGGTACGACGCCAAGGACATGACGCCGCTGTTCCCGTTCGGTTTCGGGTTGTCGTACACGAAGTTCGCATTCAGCCACCTGCACGTGCAGTCGACTAATGCAAACGGCGTGTCGAACGTTCGGGTGTCAGCAACGATCACCAACACCGGTTCCGTGAGCGGTTCCGACGTCGCACAGGTCTACCTGGGCGATCCGTCGGTCGCGGGCGAGCCTCCGCGTCAGCTCGTGGGGTTCACGAAGGTCAACCTGCGCCCCGGTAAGTCGGCGCAGGTGGCGTTCACGATCACGCCGCGCGACACCTGGTGGTGGAGTCAGACCGCCGGCGGCTGGACTCAGTCTCCGGGTGCCTATCGCGTCTACCTCGGTGACTCCTCGGCACTGGCGAATCTGCCGCTGCGGGGATCGTTCGCGATCACGCAAACGCCCGCGGCGCGGCAGGTGCTCGTGGACGCACCGCGGGAGTTCGTGCCCGGCCAGAGTGGCAGGGTCTGGGTTCGGCTGACACGCTCCGGCAGCGCCACGCTGCCGTTTGTGCGGCTGACTCTGCAACTGCCGCAGGGCTGGACTGCGAGCGCGATCGGATCGACCACGTTCACGCACGTGGGCCCGCAGCAGTCGCCGCGCGTGTCGTTCAAGGTCACACCGCCCTCATGGGCACCGTTGACCAGCGCGACCATCCACGCGACGGCCGACCTCGGTCCGCACGCTCAGCGTGAGGCGGGAGTGACCAGCAACCTGGTCGCTCAGGCCAGCTGAGGCTGGCTCTCAAGCAGAGATTTCCCGCCCGGCGACACTTACGGCCGCCGGGCGGGACTCCGCTTCAGGAGATCAGGCCGCGCTCCCATTCGGGACGGCGAGGCCGCACCCCTTCAAGACCACGACGGGGGCGAAGCGGGCGGCTGCTCGATCCGGATCAGATTGCCGGAGGGATCGCGCACGGCACCATCCTTCACGCCCCACGGCTGTTCGGCCGGCCACTGCACGATCTCGGCACCGTCGTCGCGCAACTGCTCGAAGGTGGTATCCAGGTCATCGGCCTGAAGATGGACCCCGTAGAGCGCGCCCTTGGCGATCATCGCGGCGACAGCTTCGTTGTCCTCGGGGCTGCCGTTCACATAGTTCGTCAGCACGATCGAGACGTCGGGCTGTGAGGCCGATCCAACCGTGATCCAGCGGAAGGACTCGCGAGCAACATCGTTGCGCACGTCCATCCCGAGTTTGTCGCGATAGAACGCGAGTGCTTCGTCGGGGTCATTGACGATCACGAAGCAGGTGGAGAGCTTGAGGTTCATGGCCACAAGCCTATGCAGCGAGCGCCTCGCCCGCTTCTCGAATCCTGCTCCGCTTACGAGCCGGACGTGTCAGATCCTTGGCAATGCATCCGGGCAGGTTGGCGAGCTCGCGATGGCCGTGCTCGCGATAGGCGGTGGGCGTCTCCCCGACCATGCTCGTGAAGCTCGCGCTGAACGAACCGAGAGAGGTACAGCCGACCTCGAGGCACACCTCGGTGACCGACAACTCGCCACCGCGCAGGAGCGCCTTTGCCCGTTCGATCCTCCGTGTCATCAGGTAGGAATAGGGGGTCTCCCCATAGGCCGCCCGGAACTGCCGCGAGAAGTGCGCGGTCGACATCAGCGCCGCGCGCGCGAGCGCGGCAACATCCAGCGGGCGCGAGTACTCCCGATCCATCAGGTCGCGCGCACGGCGCAGGAGCGCGAGATTCTCGAGGTCCTCAGGCTTCACACCGTCAGCTTAAGCCCTCCTGGTGGGAATAAGTGTCGCCGGGGCAGCGGCGACGACCACCTCCCACAGGGCAGTTCTGGTCCGATATCCCGCGCGATATCGCAGCGATGCCGGACCAGAATCGCATAAAGGGAGACCACAGCGTGTGGCGCGCACTTGAACTGGCCCACGCTCAGGCCGCCCCACCGTGTCAGGCCACCCCACCGCGCTGTTCGGGCGGTTCGATACCGCAGACCGCCGCTACACTATTTGACAGAAGGCCACTTAGATTTTATTCTGCACTTCGCATCACTAATGACCCCGCCTAGGAGCTTGTAATGGCACTTATACGCTGGGAGCCGGCCGCTGAGCTGAACACGATTCAGTCTGAGATGAACCGCCTCTTCAATTCCCTCTTTGACAACCCCACCCGCCCATCCACAGGCGCCGTCGCTCGTCGCTGGGTGCCGGCTATGGACCTGGTCGAGACAGGCGATCACTACGTCCTGCGCGCCGACCTCCCCGGCCTCTCCGAGAACGATGTCAACGTCGAGCTCGACGCCAACGTCCTGACGATCTCCGGCGAGCGCAAGGCTCAGAGCAGCCAGGAGACGGGCGGCTACCGGCGCGTCGAGCGCTCGTACGGCAGCTTCTCCCGCTCCCTGACGCTGCCGAAGGGCATCGATCCGGAGGCAGTCGAGGCGAGCTTCGAGCACGGCGTGCTCGAGGTACGGATCCCGAAGCCCGAGCTGGTCAAGCCGCGCAAGGTCACGATCGCCGTCAGCGCAGGCACGGAGACCCGCGACGAGGTCGGCGAGGGCACGGACGGCGAGTCCGAGAACACCACGTCGGACGCAAGTACGCCCGCGACCACCACGTCGGACGCAAGTACGCCCGCGACCACCACGTCGGAGCCGACCACTCCGGCAGCCGCCGCTTAGACGACAGCGCCCGGCCGGAGAACTCTCCTCTCACCCCACGAGGGGCCGCGGCCGGCAGGCCGCGGCCCCTCGTCGCTTAACGAACAGTCGCCCCAGTCGCCCCCCGAGCCGGTGGGTTTCCGGCCCGTAAACTTCACATAAGCCCGCGGGCCGATAGATTGCGCGCATATCACATCCGGACGCTATGTTTGTCAGCTTGATTCTGGGTGGTCGGAACTCGGTGATCCACTTGCGGCCTGACCGCTACCCGCGTTTCGCCGGCCCGCGGACGGCGCCGGCCAATTTTGACGACTCAAAGGAGTTTCCTTGCGCATCTTGATTCTGGGTGGAGACGGCTTCTGTGGTTGGCCGACATCCCTTCATCTCTCGGCCCAGGGCCACGAGGTCGCGATCGTTGACAACCTCGCACGTCGGAACATGGACATCGAGCTCGAGGCTGAGTCGCTCACGCCGATCTCCCCGATCCACACTCGCCTGGCCGCGTGGCAGGAAGCAACGGGTAATGAGATCCCGTTCCACCGCCTCGACGTGTCCGAGAACTACGCCCGCCTGCTCCAGCTATTCCGCGAGTTCCGCCCCGACGCCGTGGTCCACTTCGCCGAGCAACGCGCGGCGCCGTACTCGATGAAGGACGCAGACCACAAGCGCTATACGGTCGACAACAACGTCAACGCGACCCACAACGTGCTCTCGGCGGTGGTCGAATCCGATCTGGACGCCCACATCGTCCACCTCGGCACGATGGGCGTGTACGGCTACGGCACCGCCGGCATGCAGATCCCCGAGGGCTACCTGCCGATCAAGGTCGAGACCGACGACGGCACCCAGATCCCGCTGGAGATCCTGTACCCGGCCAACCCGGGCAGCATCTACCACATGACCAAGACCCTGGACCAGCTGATGTTCGCGTTCTACGCGAAGAACGACGAGGTTCGCGTCACCGACCTGCACCAGGGCATCGTCTGGGGCACGCAGACCAAGGAGACTCGCCTTGATCCGCGCCTGATCAACCGCTTCGACTACGACGGCGACTTCGGCACGGTGCTGAACCGCTTCCTGATGCAGGCGGCGGTCAACTATCCGCTGACGGTGCACGGCACAGGCGGCCAGACGCGTGCGTTCATCCACATCCAGGACACGGTGCGCTGCATCCAGCTGGCGATCGAGAACCCGCCCGCCCGCGGCGAGCGGGTTCAGGTCTTCAACCAGATGACTGAGACGCACCGCGTTCGCGACCTGGCCAAGCTGGTCGCCGAGCTGACCGGGGCGGAGATCGACTACGTCGATAACCCCCGCAAGGAGGACAAGGAGAACGATCTGTTCGTCGCCAACGACAACTTCCTCGAGCTCGGCCTCAAGCCGACCACGCTGCGCGACGACCTGCTGGGCGAAGTGACGGAGATCGCCAGGGCGTACGCCGACCGCTGCGACCTCTCGAGGATCCCCTGCACCTCCAAGTGGATCCAGCGCCAGCCCGTCGCCGGGTAAACAGCGGGTCTTGCTTCGCGTCCGGCCCTTCGCCCCGCTGGGCGAGGGCCGGGCACAGCGATACAGGGGCCCCGGGGTTGCTCAGAGCAGCTCGGCGATCATCGCCGCAGCCCGCGCAGCGCCGTCGGTCGGCACCGGTAGGTAGTCGACCTCGCATCCAAGCTCTGCGGCGATCGCCTGTGTGAGCGCAGCCGGCGTCGCGTCCGCGAACTCCAGGCGGCGCCCGGCCCGATACCGCTCGAGGCGGTAACGCACATGCCCGTTCTGTTCGAAGTGATCCTCGAGCGGGACGTAGATGAACGGCTGCCGCGCAGCGGTCAGTTCCATCGTCGTACCAAGGCCTCCCTGGACGATCGCGAGGTCGCACGCTGCAAGTTGCTTAGGAAGGTCGGGAACGTATCCGCGGACCTCGAGCCCGTCCGCGCTCGGCAGCGTCGCCGGATCGATCCGCGGTCCCGCGACGACGACCATCCGCAGGCCCGGGACCAGGCGGCGAGTCTCAGCGAAGCTCTCGACCACGCGGCGCAGCAGGCTCTCTCCAACGCCGGAGCCACCGACGGTGGCGACGCAGACGCGCTCGTCGGGCCGCCAGCCCAGTTCTGCGCGCACGGCCTCGCGTCGATCAGCCGACAGAGGCGCGGCATCGGTGACATAGCCACAGAAGCCGAAGTGACGCTCGGTCCAGTCGCGGATCTCGGGCAATCCCGGGCCGAAGCAGCCGGGAACGATGTCGTCGGGTTCGCCGACGAAGATCGCGCGATCCCGAACGCGCGCGTAGCGCTCGATCTGCTCGATCATCTCGGCGTTGTAGTCGGCCGTCAGCAGCGCCTCGTCGGCGCCGCCTGATTCGGTCGGCAGGTAGCCGACAAAGTCAGACAGCCAGACGTAGGACGCGGTCTTCAGCTCGGGATTCTCATGCAGGAAGTAATCGAGCTCCCAGGCCTCGTCACCGATCCACAGGTCGTATGGCTGGTTCCTGACCACATCGTGGAAGACCATGAAGTTGGCAAGCAGGATCTCATCCATTCGCCGGATCGCCTGGAAGCAGTTCAACCGATGGCCGTCGCTCTCGGAGCTGATGTGCGCCGACTCGCTGGCGAGCTCGGCGCTCGCCGGGTGGATCCGCTCGCCGGCGGTGGCCAGCACCTCGGTAACCGGGTGCTGCGCCAGCCAGTCGATCTCCAGGTCGGGGCATAGTCGCCGCAGCTCGCGCGCGATCGCGGCATCCCGGCGCGCGTGCCCAAGGCCGATCGGCGAGGAGATGTAGAGCGCACGACGTTTTGAGCGCGCGCGCGCTCGACGGAAAATCCGCGGCGGCTGCGGTGGTTCCGCTGACAGAAACTCGTGCAGCAGCAGGTTCACGCGCACAGGATCGCGCGTCTCCGGCAGATGGCCCGAGCCCTCCAGCGTTATCAGTCGTCCGCCGGTCGCCTTGGCGAGCGCTGCGCCCTGCGCGTGTGGCCGGACCAGGTCCTCGTCTCCGTGTAGCACGAGCGTCGGGCAGCGCACCTGCGGCAGCAGGGCGATCCAGCGCTCGCTGCCGCCCAGTTTCAGGCCGTGGATCGTGTCCGCGAGGGTCTCAGGATCGGTAGCAAGCGCCCAACCGATGAAGTCCTCGATCTGCTTGGTCGAGTGCGGTTCGTTCAGACATTGGCGTGCGAAGAAGTCGACGAAGTCCTCGTACTCACGGAGCCAGTAGTGGCGGTTGTACTTCGCCCACCCAGCATCGGTATCGAGCTCGTCGTCGAAGCTGTGAATCGCGCGCACGACGTGGTCGGGCGCGAGCGGGACCGCGGGCCCGATGTAGGCAATCCGTTCAACCCGCTCCGGGCATGTCGCGGCCATGATCGTTGCCCACAGCGCTCCGCAGGAGACCGCCACGAGGGCGGCGCTCCCAGTTCCGGTCGCGTCCATCACCGCAAGCGCGTCAGCCGCAAACTCACGGGTAGCGTATGCCGCGGCGCCCACGGGACGATCGGAACGGCCATTTCCGCGACCGTCAAAGGTGAGCACACGGAAGTGCCGTGCGAGGTACGGGATCTGCAGCTTCCAGCTGCGCGAGTGCACGATCGACCAGGTCGGCAGCAGGAACACCGTGCGGTCGCCGTCGCCGTATGACTCCCAGTGGAGCCTGACGCCGTCGCGAGTGACATAGCCGCTCGCGTCCGGGTATCGGGCGCGTGTCTGCTCGGCGTCCCCGAGTGAGGCCGGGGCGGCTGCCGGTCCAGCAAGACCGGCAGCCGCGACATCAGCCTCGTGCATCAGGCCTTTGCCTCGAACACGAGGTTGAACGGCGTCTCCGCCACGCGCCGGAAGCTCCCGAAGCCCGCGGCGGTCACCACCTCGCGGATGCGCGCTTCACCGGCCTGCGCCCCCAGCGCAAGTCCAACCTCCTGCGACAGTGACGCAGGCGTGCAGAGCAGGGTCGAGAACCCGTAATAGGCCCGGCCGACCGGGTTGAAGTTGTCCTCGACGCGGTCGCCCGCCATCGGCTCGACGATCATCCAGGTCCCGTCGGGCGCCAGCGCCTGGCGCACCTGACGAGCGGCACCGAGCGGGTCGCCCATGTCGTGCAGGCAGTCGAACATGGTCACCAGGTCATAGCCGTCCCCACTGTATTGCTGCGCGAACTCCGTGCGGAATTCAATCCGGTCGGAAACGCCCGCCTCCGCGGCGCGTGCGCGTGCCGTCTCGATCGAGCCCTCGTGGTAGTCGGACCCGACGAAGTGGGAGTTGGGGTAGGCCTTGGCCATCAGCACCGTGGAGGCGCCGTGGCCGCATCCGATGTCGGCCACCCGCGCGCCACGCTCGAGCTTCGCGGTGACACCGTCAAGTGCGGGGAGCCACTCGGTGAGCAGGTGCGCGTTGTACCCGGGCCGGAAGAAGCGCTCACATCCCTCGTGCACGTCGTGGGTGTGCTCGTGCCAGCCGACACCGTTGCCGCGCGCCGCAGCCTCGACGATGCGCGGCGAGTCGATCACCGACCCGAGCGCGATCTGGAAGAAGCCGGGCAGGTAAGCCGGGCTGTCGCTGTCGGTCAGTGCGATCGTCTGCTCGGGCGGCAGCGAGTAGCGGCCGCTCGCTGAGTCGTAGGCGACGTAGCCACCGGCCGCCTGGTTATTCAGCCACTCGCGGACGTAGCGCTCCGCAGTACCGGTGCGCTCCGCCAGTTCGGCAGGCGTGAGGCCATCCGTGCCGGCCAAGGCGCGGTAGAGGCCGAGCTTGTCTCCCAGCACGACGAGCGCAGTGTTGAGCGTGGCACCCACCTCGTCCACTGCCCGGAAAACGAACTGCATGAGCTTGTCGGTGTCGACCTCGACACCGGCCTCGATGGTGCTCATCCCACCCTCCTGTGATCGGTCCCGCGGCCGATTTGGCCGCCTGCCGAGCAACCTAGGGTGAGTGATGGTGCAATCGCTTCCGGGGGCCACCTAATCCCGAACCCTAGAATCACCCCATGCTCGTCGGTCGGGACCGGCAACGAGCGGCGATCGACGATGTGATCGCGGAGGCGACCGGTGGTCGCAGCGTGGCGCTGGCTTTCAGCGGACCGCCCGGGATCGGCAAGACGGCGCTACTCGGATACGCCGCGCAGCGCGCGGATCGTATGACGCTGCTGCGCGCTCGCGGGATCGAGTCCGAAGCGCAGATTCCATTCGCGTCGCTGCTCGAGCTGTTGCGTCCGGCGTTGCCGCTGCTCGACCAGCTCGCCACCCCTCAGGCCGCCGCGCTGGAGCAGGCGTTCGCCCTGCGACCTGGGCGCCCGCAGGATCGCTTCGCTGTCGCCGCAGCAACGCTTGGACTGCTCGCCGCCTGCGCTGAGCAGCGGCCGCTATTGCTGGTGCTCGACGACATCCAGTGGTTCGACGCCCCGAGCTCGGAGGCGCTGCGATTCGCAGTGCGCAGGCTCGACGCCGACCCGGTCGCCGCAATCCTCGCGGTGCGCGACAGCCACCGCTCGCTGCTCGATGGCACCGAGATCGAGACCGTCGAGCTCGAGGGCCTGAGCGCGACGGAAGCTCGGCTGCTGCGCTCCGATCTGCCGGACGCAGCCATGCAGCGGCTCATCGCCGCGACGGACGGGAACCCCCTCGCGCTGCTGCAACTCACCCCTGACCCCGAGGAGCTCGCGCTCGCCCCTGCGGGTGCGCCGGTGCTCGTCTCCACCCGTCTGTCTGCCTCCTACCTGCGCCGCGCCGCGGCGCTCGACGACGACGCCCGCAAGTGCCTGCTGCTTGCCGCCACCAGCGGCAGCGGCGACATGCAATTGCTGAGCCAGGCCGCTCGCGAGGTAGGGGTGGACGTCGAGGGCCTGCTCGCAGCCGAGGCAGCGGGGTTGGTCACCGTCGCAGCCGGGCGCGTCGAGTTCCAGCATCCGCTGATCCGCTCGGCTGTGTACAGCGACGCCACGCTCGGCGCCAGACGCGAGGCGCACCGCGCGCTGTCCGCCGTCCTGCCTGACCGCGAACTCAATAGCCGCGCCTGGCATCTTGCTGCCGCTGCTGTGGGAAGCGACGAGACGGCGGCCGGCGCCCTCGAGAGCGCGGCTCTGCACAGCCTCGAGCGCGGCGCCTATGCAAGTGCAGCCGCAGCGTTCGAGCGGGCCGCGCGCCTCAGCGAGGCAGGCCCGCGCCGCGCGGCACTGCTGCTCGATGCGGCACAGGCGACCTGGGACGCAGGCAACGCCGATGAGGCACAGCGAATGCTCGACGAGGTTCGCGCGGTCGCTGCCGGAACAGCGGCCACAAAGCTCGACGCAGAGCGTTTGGCCGGCCATATCGCGATAAATCGCGGCCCGGTGATGAACGGTCACGCCATCCTCGCGGCCGCAGCGGAGCTGGCGGTCGGCGAAATGCAGGCCGCCGAGGACGCGATCGCAATGCTCGCCGACGCTTCCACCGCCTGCTTTTTGGCATGCGATATGCGCGCGTTCGCGGCCATCGCCCGTCGCACCACGGAGATCCTGCCCGCATCGGCGTCGCCGGCGACAAGGCTGCGCGCAGCGACCATCACCGGCGTCGAGCGGATCATCGGCGTTGATGCTGCCGCCGGAGCAGACGCGCTACGCGAGGCGGTGGCAATCGCCGACTCGCATCCGGAGCTGTTCGAGGATCCCGCGTTGCTCCCATGGCTGGCGATGGGACCCCTGTTCTTGCGCCAGTCGCAGGTGGGTCGCTCGCATGTCGAGCTGGCGCTGACGCGCGCTCGCGAGCGCGCGGCCATCGGGTCGCTCGCGATGATGCTCGGGCTGTCCGCCCGCGACCAGGCGGCCGGCGATCGCTGCCGGCTCGGAGAGGCGACCTATCGCGAGGCGATCACCCTCTCACGTGAGAGCGACCAGCGCACGTGCCTGGTCTTCGCTCTGTCTGGGCTCGCGTGGCTGCAGGCGCGGCAGGGCCGCGAACCCGAGTGCCGCGCCAACGCCGCTGAAGCTCTGGTACTCGCCGATGAGCTGGGTGCCCGGCTGCACGCGCTGTGGTCGTTGACCGCGCTCGGCGAGCTCGAGCTGGCGCTGGGGCGCCCGCTGGAGGCGCTCGGTCACTTCGAGCGGCAGCGCGAACTGGCGGAGGACTCGGCCATCCGCGACGTCGACCTCTGGCCGGCGGCCGAGATGGTCGAGGCCTACCTGCGGCTCGGCCGCAACGAGGACGCTCGGATGCTGACCGTCGAGTTCCGCCAAGCCGCGGAGGCCAAGGGGCAACCCTGGGCGCTTGCGCGAGCGCTCCGGTGTCAGGCGATGCTCGCCCCCAAGGACGACTTTCCGGCGCTGTTCGAGGAGGCACTACGCCACCACGAGCAGACGCCCGACCTGTTCGAGCTCGCGCGCACGCATTTGGCATACGGCGAGCGCCTGCGCCGAGCCCGAGGCCGTGTGCTGGCGCGTGTCCAGCTGAGACGGGCCGAGGAGATATTCGCTGCACTCGACGCACGGCCGTGGGGGGCGCGAGCGGGCGCCGAGCTCGAGGCCACCGGCGAGACGCTCCGCAGCGGCGAGCCCAACACGATCGAGGAGCTCACGCCCCAGGAGCTCCAGATCGCAACGATGCTCGCCTCCGGCCGGACGACGCGCGAGACCGCGGCGGCACTCTTCCTGAGCCCCAAGACGATCGAGTATCACCTGCGACACGTCTATCTGAAGCTCGGGATCCACTCGCGCGAGGAGCTCGGGCAAGTGGACGGTCTCACTCAGGAGGCGGCGATCGAGGCGCCGGCGCAAGCGCGCGCCGGCGCCGAAGTAACCCGGCGCGTGTCTCATCTCTAGGTAATCGCTTCCTAACGCTCAGATAACAGAACCTGCGCAACTCTCGGCTAGATCCACGTGTTTCTGGTGCAGCCGTCGCATAAGACGGATGTCAACTTTCTGGGAGGGAGTACGACATGCACGCACACCACCACCGAAGGGCCGCCCTTGGGCTCGGCATCACGGTTCTCCTGGCGTTGATGGCACTGTTGCTGGCGCTGCCGAGCCGCGCGGCAGCCGCACCCCATCACAACCACGGCCTGACGATCGCCGCAACCCCGGACCCCTTGACCGCCGGTCAGGGCGTCCTGATCTATGGGCGGCTCGCCGGACCCAACAACGCGTACAAGCGCGTGTGGCTGTTCCACCGGATCAACCCCGCCACCCACTTCACGCCGGTGAGCGTCACGCGCACGAATGGGTCCGGGTTCTACGAGTTCGTCCGCGCGGATGGCATCGTGAACTCGAACCGCAACTGGTTCGTGCTCGGTCCGGACAACAGCCACAGCCGCACGATCCACGAGTTGGTCTCAGCGGTGGTAACGCTGAGCTCGAGCACCGCGACCGCGACCACCGCAGAGAACGTGACGTTCAGCGGCACGGTCTTCCCCGCTCACAACCACCAGCGCGTTCTGCTGCAGCAGCAGAACAGCACATCTGGCAACGGCTGGCAGACGATCGACTCGGGCTACACGAACGACTCATCCGCCTTCTCGATCACGCATCGTTTCCGTTCGGCCGGCAGCTACACGCTGCGCGCCTTTTTCCCAAGTGATCCTCGCAACATCGAGAGCCAGTCGGCCAGCATCAGCCTGACGGTGCAGCAGCAGCAGAACCCGTCGTTCACGATCAACGGTTCTGCACCGATCATCGTCAATGGCCAGACCGTTTCGATCACCGGCACGCTGTACGCCGCCGGCTCGACGAGCACGGTTGCGCCGAACGTTGCGGTGACGCTGTACGGGAGGCAGGCAACTGGTCCGTTCCGCGCCCTCGAGAGCACCATGACCGACAGCTCGGGCAACTACTCGTTCACCCAGATGCCGCTGCACAACATGGTCTACCGCGTGCAGACCGGTAGCGGAAAGCCGGTCAGGACCGCCAACCTCTATGTGGGCGTTCAGGACGTCGTCAACGGCGCACTGAGCTCGTCCACGATCGCCGTGGGCGACGCGGTGAAGGTGACCGGCACCGTGACCCCCGACCACAGCGGTCACGCGCTGTATCTGCAGCAGCAGAACTCCGCCGGCCAGTGGGTCAACGTGGAGAGCAGCTACCTGAGCCCGGGCTCGACGTTCGCGTTCACCTACACCCCCGGTCAGACCGGTACGTTCAACCTGCGGGTGCAGATCACCGGTGGCCCGTGGAACGTCGGCGGCGTCTCGCCGGCCATGGCGCTGACAGTCAGCGGCACCGCGCCGGTCAGCTCGCTGCCGCCGGCCTCGTAGGACTCGGTCTAAGGGGGCCTTAGCTGAGTAAGGCCCCCTTAGCCGCAGTTCGCTGCGAAGTCCCGATGTGCGGGCGCGCCTCTTAGTCGACTCTCCATTGCACAGATGCAAGAGAGCGATCAGAGGAGCGAGGAATGCACCCCTCAGTCAACTATCGAATCAATCAGGCTCGTCTCGAGGAGCTCCGCGCCGCGGGCGAGCGGTCCCGGCGAGTACCCCGGCGTGGCGTCCGGCAATACTTCATACATGCGCGGAAGGTTGACCAGCAGTCGGTTCGTGGGACGTCAGAGTCAGCTGGCGGAGCTCGAGCTTGCGTACCGAGAAACGCTTGAGAGCGACCCACGCCTGATCCTGCTCTCGGGCGACTCGGGCGTGGGCAAGACGCGGCTGCTGACGGAAGTGCGGCCGCGTTTTGAGCAGGCCCTGGTATTACAGGGGCAGTGCCTCGAGCAGGGCGAGCTCGAACTCCCTTACGCCCCGCTGCTCGGCGCGCTGCGCCCGCTGGTGCGCGACAGGGATCCGACGCTCGACGAGCTGAGCGCGGGCAGCCGCGCCCATCTGGCGACACTGCTGCCGAGCCTGGGTTCGCCGGCCCCGGGTGAGGGTGGCGGCGCCGACGGGCAGATGCGTCTGTTCGAGAGCCTGCTCGAGCTGCTGCATCTGCTCAGCGTGCGGCAACCACTGGTCCTCCTTCTGGAGGACATGCACTGGGCGGATCGCTCGACACGCGCATTCGCGGGCTTCCTCGCGCGCAGCCTTATCGACGAGCGAGTGCTGGTGCTGCTCAGCTACCGCAGCGACGAATTGCATCGCCGTCACCCGCTGCGTCCACTGCTGGCTGAGCTCTCGCGCCTCGAGGTCGCGCGGCTCATCGAACTCGAGCCATTCGACCGCGACGAGCTGGCGGAGGCGCTCACCGACATCCTCGGCGAGGCACCGGCTCAGGATCTGATTGACCGGTTGCTGACGCGCACGGACGGGAATCCGCTCTACATCGAGGAGCTGCTGGCAGCGGCGCTCGACGGCCGGGGCGCCACTCCGCAAAGCCTGCGCGACGCGTTCCTGCTCCGCATCGAGCGGATGAGTGAGGTCGCCGGTCGCGCCGCGCGCGCTGTCGCCGTCGGGCGTTCGATGGACGAGTCGATGATCACGCGGATCAGCGGGATCGAAGCGGGCCCGCTGCGCGACGCCCTACGTGAGGCGGTGGCCGAGCACATACTCGTGGCCGACGACCAGGGCCGCTTCGGGTTCCGCCACGCGCTGCTGCGCGAGGTGGTCTACGACGATCTGCTGCCCGGCGAGCGCAACGCCATGCACCTCGAGCTCGCGCGTGAACTGGAGAAGACGGGTGAGCTTGCATGCGCAGAGGACGAGGCCGGCAGAGTCGCGGTGATCGCGACCCACTTCGCCGCCGCCGGTGACCAGGCAGCCGCGCTGCGAGCGACGATCCGCGCGGCACGCGAGGCCCGCCGCGTACACGCCTACGGGGAGATGGCAGACCTCTACGAGCGCGCTCATGGACTCTGGGCACGGGTCCCGGATGCCGCCTCCGTTGCCGGGATCGACGAGGTCGACCTGCTCGAGGCGGCGTCGAACGCTTCCGCGCTGAACGGCGACCATCGCCACAGCGAGATGCTGGCCGAGCAGGGCCTGCGACTGCTCGACCCGGAGCGCGATCCGGTGCGCTACGCGCGTGTGCTGGTGCGCAGGGGCAGATCCCGGTGGCGGCTCAACCAGGCGGGTGCGGCGACCGAGGACCTCGAAAGCGCACTCGCACTGCTGCCGGAAGAGACGAGCGCTGAACGTGCCCAACTGCTGTCCTGGATCGCGCGTACCCGCTCGTTGAGGGGTCACTATCGCGAAGCGATCATCGAGGCTGAGCGGGCCCGCACTGTGGCCGAGGCAGCCAAGCTGCCGGTGGTCGTGGGCGAGGTGTTGAACACGCTCGGGATGGCCAAGATCGCGCTCGGCGATGTCCAGGCCGGCGAGGCCTCGCTGCGTGAGGCGATCAGCCTGGCAGCCGAGCAGGACGATCTGGACGACCTCGGTACCGCCTACAGCAATCTGGCTGAGTTCCTGAACCTCGCGGGGCGCACGCGCGACGCGTTGGCGGTCATCGACGAGGGTCTCGCGATAGTGCGGACGCGCACCCCACAGGCATTCAACTGGATGACGATGACGCTCTCTGCGCTCTCGTTCGAGGCGGGCGACTGGGACGCCGCGCGAGCGAGCGTCGGACCACCGCTGGGATCGCTCGTGGGCGTATCGCTGATCTTCCGCCTGCTGCGCGACGCCGAGCTCGCACTCGGGGAGGGCGACGAGTCGCTGGCGCGAGAGCGCCTCCGGGCCGCCGATCCGCTCGTCCGTGTTACCGGTGAGGCGCAATGGCACGGCCAGTTCGGTTCGCTGATGGGCGAGCTCAGTCGCCGCGGAGGCGAACTTGAGCAGGCGCAGGAGGCAGTGGCCAGAGCGCTCGACGAGCTCGAGGTTTGCACCGACGATGTCATGCGCATCGCGCGCGTGACCGCGGTGGGGGCGGCTGTCGAGGCCGATCGTGCACTGCGCGCGCGTGACCTGCGTGAGCCGGAAACCGAGAGCGACGCCCTTGCGCGGACGCGGATTCACCTCGACCGGCTCGCGGCGGCGGCCGAGGACGGCGGCCCTGTCGAGCGGGCGTGGTTGGCGGTGGGAACGGCTGAGCAGGCGCGGGCCAACGGACACGACGACCCGACGCTCTGGCAGGAGGCGTCCGAGCAGTGGGATCGGCTCGGGCGCCCATACTGCGCCGCGTTGGCACGCTGGCGTCAGGCGGAGGCATTGGTCGCTGCCGAGCAGCGCCCGGCCGCCGGGTCTGTGGCCGCTCAGGCGCTCGAGGTTGCCGATCGTCTTGGCGCGGGCTGGCTGAGCGGTGAACTCCACGGGTTGTGCGCGCGGGCGCGGCTCGAACTGGCAGGGGCCGCAGTGGGCGGCAACGGCAACGGGGCGTCAGCGGCCATGAACGGCCAGCAGGAAGGCGGGGAGCTGCCGTTCGGGCTGACCCCGCGCGAGCTGCAGGTCCTGACCCTGATCGCCGAGGGTGCGACCAACCGTCAGATCGGCGCCGCCCTGTACATGGCCGAGAAGACGGCCAGCGTGCACGTCTCGAGGATTCTCACCAAACTCGGGGTCCGGAGCCGTACGCAGGCAGCCGCGATGGCCCACCGGCTGCACCTGACCTAGGCGGCCGGCGAAGCAGCGGCGAGCCGGCCTGAGCGAAGAACGAAGGTTTCTTACATAAACCTTGCCTTAGCGTGGGTATGATCATCGTGTTATGGAGTTTGGGAGGACTCCGAGGCACGTGTGCCAAGTACTTGCCGTTCTGGGTGACGGCGAGGACTCGATGCGGGAAACGCTGCAGGCCGCAATCGCGCTGGCCGACAGCGAGCACTCCAGGTTGACGCTCGTCAAGACCTGTGCCGCAGGACGTGCCTACACATGGGTCGCTCCGTTCGCGGCCGGCGGTGCGTATCTGCCCCCCGAGATTGAGTCGCCGGAAGAGGCGGGGCGGATCCTGTCGAGCCTTGCCGAGCAGGTGCCCGACTCGATCCCATTGACCATGCTGGTACTGGGATCTGACACGCAGGCATCGATTCTGCAACTGCTGCGGTCCGGCTGCTACGACGCGGTCGTCGCGGAGCGGGGTCTGCTTTCACACTGTCGGCGCCTACGCCGTCAGTTGCACCGCGATCAGGTGCAGATCATTCACATTTCCGGTTGTTTTCGGAACGAGGACGGGGGTAAGATGCCCGCTTACCCAACCTCAAGCGGCGTCAGGGAGGATGATGCAACCGATGCTGACCAAGTCTTTGAAGGGGGCAGCGGCCGTAACGTTGGCCTGCGGCCTGGGCTTGCTGGGCGCCTCGCCGGCGCTGGCGGCGAGCAGTAAGGGCAACGTCGACGTAGGGCTCGACGCAGCCGCGATCCCAGGGGCCACGGTCTTTGGGAACACGCCGGCAAACACGCCGGAGACGGTGTCGTTCATCTTCAAGGCGCAGAACCTTGCGCAGCTCGAAGCCAAGGCAGAGGGCGGCTTCAGCTCATTTCTCTCGGTCGGCCAGTTCGCCGCCGAGTACGGGCAGCCGACCGCCAACGTCAGGGCGCTGCGGAGCTACCTGGCCGGCTACGGGATCTCGACAAGCGTCTACCCGAACAACCTCGACGTGTCGGCCAACGGCACGGCCGGCGAGTTCGACAACGCGCTTTCGGTGAGCCAGCACCAGTACAAGACCGCTGCGGTCGACGGCGCCGGCGGCACATCGATCCCGGCACAGACGTTCCATGGCGTGAGCGGCCGCGCATCGCTGCCGTCTTCGATCGCCCAGAACCTGGTCGCGATCCTCGGCCTGACGAACTACCAACCGTCCGTCAGCAATGCCAGGCGCACCGAGGTCACGGCACCCAAGAGCGTGTCCCTAGCCAGCTCGAGCGCCTGCCTACAGGCCAGCGGCGTGCCCGATGACTGCAACCTTCCGTCTGACTTCGCGTCGGAGTACGGCCTCTCCGGGCTCTACGCGCAGGGTGCCACCGGGCGTGGCCAGACGCTCGGGATCATCACCTTCGCGTCGGTCGATTCCGGCGCGCCGCAGTACTTCTGGAAGAAGATCGCCGGCGTCAAGCGCACCGGGACGCTGACCATCGACAACGTCGACGGTGGCTCGGGCGCACCGAGCTACGCGGGTGGCACCGGTGAGACCGACCTCGACATCGAGCAGTCGGGCTCGCTTGCTCCGGGGGCCAACATCGTCGTCTACCAGGCGCCGAACTCCGATGCAGGCGCGATCGACGCGCTGTTCACCGCGGCGACTCAGAACATCGCGGGATCGGTCTCCCAGAGCTGGGGAGAGGCGGAAACGCTGATCCAGGCGGCCCAGGCCGAGGGCTCTGAGGCCGCCGGCTACGTGGCCGCCTTCGACGAGGGCTTCCTCGAGCTCGATGCGCAGGGCCAGGCGAACTTCATCGCCTCCGGCGATGGCGGCGCCTACGACGCCTACGGCGAGTTCCCCGGCGTCGATCAGCCGACAAACATCTCCGTCGACAACCCCGGCGATAGCCCGTACACGACTGACGCAGGCGGCACTACGCTGCCCTGGAGCGCCGACCTCGGGCCGTCCGCCAATGGCCAGATCCAGAACGTCACGGTAAACGTGACGAAGCAGCGGATGTGGGGTTGGGACTACCTCTGGCAGCCGCTCGCCGAGCTCAACGGAGTGAGCGAGCTGACAGCCGCAGAAGGAGCGATCGCGGGTAGCGGCGGCGGCTTCAGCACGGTCGAGTCGCAACCGAGCTACCAGCGCGGAGTATCGGGCACCAACAGCTACAGCGCGGTGCCATACCTGACGCCGACGCAGTACAGCGACGAGTACGGAATCCCGCTGCCGATGAGCTGGATATTGAACCCGTACCCGCCGACGATCCGCGGCGCCGCAAGCGGCCGCGCGGTTCCCGATCTGGCGGCCGACGCCGACCCGTACACCGGTTACATCGAGTACGCGCCGAGCGACGCCGGACAGGACGGGATCGCCTCGGCGACCCAGCCGGGCTGGGGCGGCACGAGCTTCGTGGCGCCACAGCTCAATGGCTCGGCCGCCGTGATCGACTCGCTGCTCGGACACCGCACCGGGCTTTGGAACCCGTCGATCTACAAGTTCGCCGTTTCCTCGCACTCGCCGTTCACGCCGTTGGGCACGCCGGGGACGAGTAACGACAACCTGTACTACTCAGGTACTCCTGGGGCGACGTTCGACGCGGGCGCGGGGCTTGGAACCCCGAATCTGACCCAGCTCTACGCGGACTTCAGGGGTCAGTGAGGCAGACGCACTACACGTAGCGCCGAGGTCAGGACCACGGCGTCAGCAGCGAGGAGCCGGTCGAGGTCGACCGGCTCCTCGTCGTATTGGAGACGACGGCGACCGAACCCGGGCCGAAAGCGGTCGTCCGACGGGGGCGAGATGAGTCGGCCCCGCTCTTCGATCAGCACGTTCATACGCGCGGACTCGAGCACCGAACCGTCGTCATCGATCAGCAACGGCACCGCCGCTGTGCCCGCGGCGACGGTGATCGCATCGAGCAGCCCGCGATCGAGCCACTTGTGGGGACCCAGGCCTCCGGGAAGCACGAACGCTGCAATCTCCGAGTAGCTGGGATCGGAACCGCGCGGTCCGTGATCGATCGTGGGTGCGCTTCCGGGGATGAAGGCGACCCGCAGGCGACCGGATCCGCTCGGTAGCGCGGGAGGTGTCGCGAGCGCGAGCGCGGAGGGATCAACGCCATAGAGCTCACGGGCGCTGGCAGCCAGGCGCTCCAGCTGAGCGTCGAGCAGCGGCGCCGCTCCGTCACTGAACAGGATCGTCTCGAAGAGGCCGGCCGCAGGGTCGGGGCGCTCCCCGAAGTCCAATGCGTTGCGGACCGGCTGCGACGTGAACGCGGTCACACCACCTCGACCGTGGTGCCGATCGCAGCTGCGACCGGGCGCGCCTTGACGAGCGTCTCCTCGAGCTCGGCCTGCGGATCGGAATCGGCGACGATGCCGCCGCCGACGCCCAGCCAGAGATGGCCGTCCGCGAGCTCGAAGGTGCGGATCGCGACGTTGAGCTCGAGCCCGGCCAGCGGGCTCGCGTAGCCGATAGCGCCGGTGTAGACCTCTCGGCCGATGCGTTCGAGCTCGGCGATCACGATCAGCGACTGCACCTTCGGCGCTCCGGTCACCGACCCGGGCGGGAAGCTTGCGCGGAGCAGGTCGGAGTCGCTTGCGCCGGAGCGCAGCCGGCCCTCCACGTTGGTGACCAGATGCCAGAGCCCAGGATGCGCCTCGGCGGTTGGTCGGCGCGGCGCATGGACCGAGCCGTACTCGCAGACGCGGCCGATGTCGTTGCGCATCAGGTCAACGATCATCACGTGCTCGGCCGCGTCCTTGGCCGAGGCCTGGAGCTGTTCCAGCGAGAGAACTGCTCGTGCCGGGTCGTTGGGGCGATGCGCGGTGCCCTTGATCGGCCCGCTGCGCACCTGCCGGCCCTTGCGGCGAAGAAACAGCTCCGGTGACAGCGAGACGATGCCGCCAGCAGGCGTGTCGAACGCGGCCGTGTACTGCGGGACTCGCCCCGACACCAGCGCGTTGCGAACC
Source organism: uncultured Actinomycetota bacterium (assembly GCA_963714335.1). GTDB lineage: Bacteria > Actinomycetota > Thermoleophilia > Solirubrobacterales > Solirubrobacteraceae > Palsa-465. The sequence goes on along the minus strand of CAVQNW010000002.1, from coordinate 1,026,741 downwards.
AGTGCGGTGGCGGAACCGTCGTACTCGGACTCTAGCCGCAGGCAGATGTTGGCCTGGAAGATCTCACCCGCGGCGATGCGCTCGCGACACTCGGCCACTGCCTGAAGATGGTGCGCGGCGACCTCGGGCGCGAGCCGCAGCGGCGCGGGGATGAGCGGCTCTGAGGCCGATTCCTTGAAGCGCTGGTCGGCAATCCGGCGGCGCAGATACTCGAGCCGCTCCTCGAGCTCGGCGCGGCGATCGGGAGTGGCGAGCGCCTCGAACCACCAGAAGCCGTACGCGTCCCGATGCAGGACGTTGTCGTAGTAGGCGAGGTGGAAGTCCGGCAGCGGCACGGGCCGAGAATCGACCAGCGGCACATTTTCAACATGCGTCGCCAGGCGGTAGCCGAGCCAACCGAACCAGCCGCCGCCGACCGCACCGGCGGCCTGCCCGGCGTCCGCGGTGACCTCCGGCAGGTCATCGAGCAGCGTGAAGGGATCAGCGCCGGCATCCGCCACGCGCAGCGGCTCGGAGGCGATGATCGTGCCGCCACCGGCCCAGATCCCGGTGAGGCAGCAGAGACAGTGCTCACCCTCGAGCGCTGCGAGCACCAGCTCAGCGGCGCAGGACCACGGCAGGCGCACACGCCACAACTCCGCTGCGGGCTGAGCCGACCGGTTTTTGAGTGCTGGACTCGTTACAAGCACGTAACCGAATTATCGTTCCCTGTGTGCCGATCAGAAAACCTCCGCGGTGGACCGGGCTCGTGGCCATGGCGGCGGCGGTCACGCTTGCCACGCTCGCGATCTATCCGCTGAAGTCGGTTGCGCCTGTCGTCTCGCTGAGCGTCGTCTACCTGCCGGCGGTGCTGGTGATCGCGGCCTACTGGGGTTTGGCGCTCGGTCTCCTCACCTCGTTTGTGAGCGCCGCCGCGTTCAACTGGTTCCACCTGCCTCCGTTCGGCAAGTTCACGATCTCCGACAGCCGCAACTGGGTGGCGCTGGTTGCGTTCGTGCTGGTCGCCGTGGTGGTGAGCACGATGGCCGAGCTGGTCCGTGGTCGCGCGGACGAGGCGGAGCGCCGCCGGCGCGAGGCCGACCTGACGGCGACGTTTGCACGCGAGCTGCTGGCCGGTGAACGCACCCAGGATGCGCTGCGAGCGACCGCACGGCGGCTCGCCGAGGCGCTCGGCCTGCCCTCGGCGACGCTCGAGCTCGGCCAGGCGGCCGGGAACGAACGCCACCTGGCCGTGCCGCTGATGGGCGCCGGACGGGAGCAGCTCGCGACGCTGCTCGTCCCGCGCGACGTGCCGGTGGAGACGATGGAGCGGCTGCGCTCGCAGGTGGCGCCTGCGCTGGCGGCGTTGGTGGCGGTGGCGCTGCACCGCGATGCGGTGCAGGCCGAGGCCGTGGAAACAGCCGCGCTGAGACGCAGCGACGAGCTCAAGACAGCGCTGCTCCGCGCCGTCTCACACGACCTGCGCACGCCGTTGACGGCGATCGTCACCGCCGGGCATGCGCTCGGCTCGAGCTCACTGACCGGCGAGGAGCGCGAGCAGATGAGCGATGCCGTGGTGGAGGAGGGGGAGCGGCTGTCAGCCTTGATTGACAAGCTCTTTGACCTCTCGCGGCTACAGGCGGGCCGGCTCGAACCCCGGCGCGAGTCGGTCTCGATCGAAGAGGTGCTGCTCGCCGCCGAGGACGCGCTGCCGTCGGCGGCGGGGCATGTGAGGCTTGTCGTCGATCCTCAAACGCCGCCGCTGATAGCCGATGCCGCGCAACTCGAGCGCGTGTTCGCCAACCTGATCGAGAACGCCCTGCGCTACTCCGGAGACCAGCCCGTGCGAGTCAGCGTGCGGCAGATCGGATCCCGTGTGGTTGTGCGGGTCACCGATCGCGGCCCTGGCATCCCGGACAGCGAACAGGGTCGCGTATTCGAGCCCTTCTATCGCGGCTCGGACGCCAGCAGGCGCCCCGGCTCCGGGCTTGGGCTGGCGATTGCCAAGGGCTTTGTCGAGGCAAACGGCGGGGCGATCAACGTGGAATCGCTGCCCGGACAGGGCACGAGCCTTGTGGTGAGCTTTCCGGTCGCGGACGCGGGGGCTCCCGACGGCCAGGACGTGGTGGTGCCGGCATGAGTGATAAGCCGAGGGTGCTCGTCTGTGACGACGAGGCACAGATCCTCAGAGCGCTGCGGGTGATCCTGCGTGACGCCGGTTTCGAGGCGCTGCCCGCGGACAACGGTGAGCAGGCGCTCGACCTCGCCGCCGTGCAGGCGCCCGACGCCGCGATCGTCGACCTGGTTCTGCCAGACATGGACGGCGTCGAGGTCTGCCGCCGGCTGCGGGAGTGGAGCAAGATGCCGATCATCGTGCTGTCCGCGGTCGGCGAGGAGGACGTGAAGGTGCGTGCGCTCGCGGCCGGCGCCGACGATTACGTGACCAAACCGTTCAGCCCACGCGAGTTGATCGCCAGACTGCAGGCCGTGCTGCGCCGGGCCGGCTCCGAGCCGGAGGATGCCGTGATCCGGGCGGACGGGCTGGAGGTGGACCTGGCTGCCCGCGTCGTGCGGCGTGACGGAGAGGAGGTGCATCTGACCCCGACCGAGTTCGATCTGTTGCGGGTGCTCGCCACCAACCGCGGGCGGCTCGTCACCTACCGCGAGCTCCTGACGTCCGTCTGGGGTCCGGGTTACAGCGACGACACCCAGGTGCTGCGCGGACATGTGGCCAACCTGCGTCGCAAGATCGAGCCCGCGGACGGCCCGCCGCGGTACGTGAAGACGGACCCGCGCGTCGGCTACAGATTCGCCGCCTGAGCGCCGCAGCGGCGCTGCGGATTCGGCAGCCGGCCGCCCCGGCAGCTGCCGAGAACGCCTGGGCGCTTGTTGAATCTGCACCGCGCGCCGGATCTATACAGAACCTGTATACGGAGCGCGCGGTTCTGCACGGATCGCGCACGGACGCGCACCGATCATCCAGAACATGGATGCTTTATCTATCGCCCTCGGGATCGCGATGTTCGCGATCCTCTTCGGGCTGATCTACGCGATCGACCGGGTTTGACCATGGTCATCGCCACTATCAGCGGTGCTGACATCTTCGGACTTGTCGCGTCAGTCCTCGTCTGCGCCTACCTGCTTTATGCGCTGTTGCGCGGGGAGAAGTTCTAAGTGACAGTCTCAGGCTGGGTCACGATCTTTGCCTTCGTCCTCATCCTGACGGCGTTGGCATTGCCGCTGGGGCGTTACATGGCGGCTGTCTATACGGGCGAGCGCACGTTCCTCGACCCGGTCATGCGGTATCCGGAAAGGTTCGCGTATCGGATCTTCCACGTCGACGTGCACCGCGGTCAGGACTGGAAGTCATATGCCAAGAGCCTGATCATCTTCTCGTTCGTGGGCTGGCTGGCGCTGTATTTCATTCTGCGCAGCCAGAATCTGTGGAGTTTCACCGGGCTCAACCCGATGGGCTTCCACTCGATGCCGTGGAACGTCAGCTTCAACACTGCTTCGTCGTTCCTCACCAACACCAACTGGCAGTACTACGCCGGTGAGGCGTCGCTGAGCTATTTCAGCCAGATGGTCGGTCTGACGGTGCAGAACTTCGCCTCAGCGGCCGTCGGTATTGTGGTCGCGGTTGCGCTCGTCCGCGGAATCGTCAAGCGCGTCGTCAATCAGGACGCCCCCGACGCGGGGTACCTGGGCAACTTCTGGCAGGACCTGGTCCGAACGATCCTCTACGTCCTGCTGCCGATCTCCTTTGTCGTCGCGATTGTGCTGGTGTGGCAGGGCTCGATCCAAAACTTCTCGCATTACCTGAGCTTCACTGGTATCACCCACATCGGGCAGACGATCGCGATGGGGCCGGTCGCCTCGCAGGAGTCGATCAAGCTGCTCGGCACCAACGGCGGCGGCTTCTTCAACGTCAACTCAGCGCACCCGTTCGAGAACCCCAACGGCTTCACGAACTTCGTGGAGATGCTGACGGTCCTGGTCATCCCGGCGGCTCTCGTGTTCATGTACGGCCGCATGTCCGGCAATCGCCGGCAGGGTTACGCAATCTTCGGAACCATGATGATCATGTTCCTCGGTGCTGTGGTCGTGTGCTACATCGCGGAGGCGCACGGCTCACCCGCACAGCATGCAGCTGGGTTGCACACGGGTGTGATTGCCGGCTCTAGTGGTGGCAACCTCGAGGGCAAGGAGCAGCGGTTCGGCATAGCCGGATCAGCCCTGTTCAACGTCGTCACCACAGTCACATCTTGCGGTGCAGTGAACAGTGCAATCGAATCGTTCACCGGCATCGGTGGCGCAGTTCCGTTCGCGAACCTGAGCGCCAGCGAGGTGATCTTCGGTGGTGTCGGCACCGGTCTCTACTCGATCCTGCTCTACGTACTGCTGGCGGTCTTCCTTGGTGGCCTGATGGTCGGCCGTACGCCCGAGTACATCGGCAAGAAGATCGAGGCCAGGGAGATCAAGCTGGTCGCCTTGGGGATCCTGATAACGCCACTGGCAGCGCTGTTCTCGACAGCGTTAGCCACCGCGTCGAGTGCCGGTCGAGCTTCGATCGACACCGCGGTCACTGGCGCCGGTCCACAGGGATTCAGTGAGACGTTCTACGCCTACCTGAGTCAGGCGAACAACAACGGCTCGGCATTCGCCGGATACACCGGCTACGACGGCAACGTCGGCAACGTCGCCGGCGCCCACGGGATCACGTTCGCGGACCTGCTCGGCGGCTTCACCATGCTATTCGCACGGTACGCGCCGATCCTGTTCGCGCTGGCCGTGGCCGGCGCACTGGTGAAGAAACGGGTGAGCCCGGCTGGCCTGGGGACGATGCGCACCGACAACCCCACATTCGTGGTGCTGCTGATCGGCGTGATCGTGCTCGTCGGGGCGCTGACCTTCTTCCCCGCCCTGCTGCTCGGACCGATCGTCCAGGGCCTGACCGGACACCTCTACTAGGAGCTATCTGAGATGGCAATTCGCAAGGAATTCATCACGTCAATCATCGCGATGCTTGTGCTGCTCGTATTCCTGGGGCTCGTGTATCCGCTGGTCGTGACCGGCGTCAGCCAGGTCGCGTTCCCGGGCAACGCCAATGGCCAGAAGGTGTACGTCGGTGGGAAGTTCGTCGGCTCGAAGATCATCGGCCAGAACTTCCAGACGCCGGTTTACAAGAACGGCAAGCCTGAGATGTCCGACGGCGAGCCAGTCACCACTCCGGACCCGCGTTACTTCCAGGGCCGGCCCTCGGGAACGGAGCCGGCTTATAACGCCGAGTTCTCGTCGTTCGCCAATTACGGACCCAACAGCAAGATCACGGAGAAGGCGATCGCCAGCAACATCGCTGCCTATATCCAGCTGAACGGTAAGTACTACCCAGGTGGACTTACAGCGGCCAAGACCCCGGTCGATGCAGCTGACACGTCGGCGTCTGGCATCGATCCCGACATCTCGGTGGCCAATGCCCGGATCCAGGCTTACCGGATTGCCGCAGTGCGGCACCTGCCGCTCGGGACGGTGCACGCCCTGATCTCCAAGTACACGGCAGGGCGCGGGCTCGGCTTCTCCGGTGAGCCTGGCGTCAACGTGCTTGAGCTGAACCTGGCGCTCAACCGCCTCTGATCTAAAGGACAGAAAGCCTCACATGAGCACAAGTAATCCCGCCGCTCCGGCCCCGATGGGACCGCCGGCCACCCACCAGCGCCAGGGGGTGTCGCTGTTCCGCGGCGACATCGTCAGGCGAGCGCTGATCGACAGCCTCGTCAAGCTCGACCCGCGCGTCCAGGTACGCAACCCGGTGATGTTCGTCGTCGAACTCGGCGCCACGATCACAACCGTCACCTGGTTCATCCAGGTATTCGGCGGCAAGGCGCTCGGCGGCAACGACCCGGCCTGGTACACGTTCACAATCTCGATCTGGCTGTGGCTGACTGTCGTGTTCGCCAACATGGCCGAGGCCTTCGCCGAAGGGCGAGGGCGCGCCCAGGCCGACACGCTGCGGTCGATGCGCCAGCAGACCGTTGCGACGATGGAGGACGGCTCCACGCGCAAAGCCGAGGAACTGACCCTGGGCGACCGCGTTGTCGTCACCGCCGGCGAGCTGATCCCCGGCGACGGCACCGTGATCGAGGGCATCGCCTCGGTCGACGAATCCGCCATCACCGGCGAGTCGGCACCCGTCATCCGTGAGTCCGGTGGCGACCGCAGCGCGGTCACCGGCGGCACGCGGGTCCTATCGGACCGGATCGTCGTCGAGATCACGCAGGAGCCGGGCCACTCGTTCCTCGACCGCATGATCGCGCTGGTCGAGGGGGCCGCCCGACGCAAGACCCCGAACGAGATCGCCTTGAACATCCTGCTGTCAGGGTTGACGCTGATCTTCATGATCGTGGTCGCCACCCTGCGTCCGTTCGGCCTGTTCGCACACACGGCGATCTCGGAGACGACGCTGATCAGCCTGCTGGTCGCGTTGATCCCGACCACAATCGGGGCACTGCTGTCGGCGATCGGCATCGCCGGCATGGACCGGCTGGTTCGCCGCAACGTGCTGGCACTCTCCGGCCGCGCCGTCGAGGCGTCCGGTGATGTCGACGTGCTGCTGCTCGACAAGACGGGCACGATCACGATCGGCAACCGGCTCGCGTCTGAGTTCGTGCCGATGCCCGGTGTGTCCGAGGCGGAGCTGGCGGAGGTTGCGCAACTCGCCTCGTTGGCCGACGAGACCCCCGAGGGTCGTTCGATCGTGGTGCTCGCAAAGCAGTACGGAATCCGCGAGCACGACATGGCCAACCTCCACGCGGAGTTCGTGCCGTTCACCGCTCAGACGCGGATGAGCGGCGTCGACCTGGACGGGCAGCGGCTGCGCAAGGGCGCAGGTGACGCGGTCATCAGCATGGTCGAGGAGGAGGGTGGCCGCCCGCCGGCGGAGTTGCGGCCGGCCCTCGACCGCATCGCGGCGGAGGGCGGTACGCCGCTGGCGGTAGCCCGCGACAACCAGGTGCTGGGCGTGATCTACCTCAAGGACACTGTCAAGGAGGGCATGAGCCAGCGCTTCGACCAGCTTCGCGCGATGGGCATCCGCACGATCATGATCACGGGCGACAACCGCCTGACGGCCAAGAAGATAGCCGAGGAGGCCGGCGTCGACGACTTCCTCGCCGAGGCCACGCCGGAGAAGAAGCTCGAGCTGATCAGGGAGCAGCAGGCGTCTGGACGCATGGTCGCGATGACCGGCGACGGCACCAACGACGCTCCCGCGCTCGCGCAGGCGGACGTCGGGGTGGCGATGAACACCGGCACCCAGGCAGCTCGTGAGGCCGGCAACATGGTCGACCTCGACTCCAATCCGACGAAGCTCATCGAGATCGTCGAGGTCGGCAAGCAGCTGCTGATCACCCGCGGTGCGCTGACGACGTTCAGCATCGCCAACGACGTCGCGAAATACTTCGCGATCCTGCCCGCGATCTTCGTATCGACCTACGCTGTGACCGCCGGCGGAAAGGGCCCGCTGCACGTTCTGAACATCATGAACCTCGGCGATCCCCACTCCGCGGTGATCTCGGCGATCATCTTCAACGCGCTCGTGATCCCGCTACTGATTCCGATCTCGCTCAAGGGAGTCTCCTACCGGCCGATCGGCGCCAGCGCTCTGCTGCGACGCAACCTCTGGATCTACGGGCTCGGTGGACTGATCGCTCCGTTCATCGGGATCAAGCTGATCGACCTGGTCGTCCACAACCTGCTGGGGGCGTGATCCACGGCTGATCTGACTGATCTGGGCGAGTCGCTCTCGCCGACCGGGGGGCGGCCGCGAGGCCGCCTTCGCGTCGTCATCGGGATGGCCGCCGGCGTGGGCAAGACCTACCGGATGCTGCTCGAAGCGCGCACGGAACAGGCGCTCGGCCGCGACGTCGTGATCGGTGTGCTCGAGACACACGGGCGCGCCGAAACCGCGGCGCTCGTCGAGGGGATCGAGGTGATCCCGTTGCGTAAGGTCGACTACCGCGGCACGGTGCTCGAGGAGATGAATCTGCCGGCGATCCTCGCGCGCAAACCGGAGCTCTGCCTGATCGACGAGCTGGCGCACACCAACGCGCCCGGGCTCGAGCACGCCAAGCGCTACGAGGACGTCGAGGACGTCCTCGTAGCCGGCATCGACGTGCTCTCGACGGTCAATGTCCAGCACCTGGAGTCACTCAACGATCAGGTTGCCGAACTCAGCGGTATCCGCGTTCGCGAGACGATCCCAGACGCGCTGCTCGGTCGCGCCGATGAGATCGTAGTTGTCGACCTGACGCCGGAGGAGCTGCTCGAGCGGCTGCGTGCCGGCAAGATCTACCCGCCCGAGCGGATCGACGCGGCGCTGAACAACTTCTTCCGGATCGAGAACCTCTCGGCGCTGCGCGAGGTTGCGCTGCGACAGGTGGCTGAGGAGGTCGGGCAGCGGCGCTTCGCGGCGGCCACGAACGTCGGCTCGCGAGAGGAGTCGATCGCCTCCGAGGCCCCACAGGCTGTGAGCGAGCGCCTGCTGGCACTGGTCGAGCCATATCCCGGCGCGCAACGGCTGGTGCGCCGTGCTTGGCGCTCGGCGCAACGGCTTGGGGCGGACCTCGATCTGCTATGGGTGCGGCCGCCCGGCACGCTCAGCGACGATCAGGAGAACTCGCTGACGTCTCTGCGCCAGCTCGCGTCGCTGCTCGGGGCGCGGCTGATCGTCGAGGAGTCGGACACCATTCCAGAGGCGATCGCGTCGGTCGCCCGCCGCCAGCGCAGCACCTACATCCTGATGGGCCGCTCCCGTACACCGCACGGGGTCGCGCGCCTGCGCACTCCCTTACCGCAACGCTTGATGGAACTGCTGCCCGGCGTCGACGTGCGAATCGTCGCCGACCGTGCGCAGCGACCCACGGAGGAACAACAATGAAGACGAAGTCCGCACCATACGCCAACGGCAACGGATCCAAGAGGGGTGGCAGCATCCTGCTGCCATTCACCAACCAGGCGATCTCACGCCGTGCCTTCGAGGCAGCTATCCGTCTCGCGCACGCCGAGGGCGCGACGCTGATGCCGGCGTTCCTGGCTCGCGTACCGCGGAACCTGCCGCTGGACTCTCCGCTTCCGGGCGCCTGCGAGATCGGCATGCCGCTGCTCGAGGCGATCGAACAGAAGGCCACCGCGGAGGGCATCCCCGTTGACGCTCGCGTCAGCCGGGGACGCACCTACCGCGATGCCCTACAGCGGCTGCTGGCTCAGGAGCACTTCGATCGCGTGATCGTGTCCGCGACCGACAGCCCGCGAACCGGCCTAAGCCAGGAGGATCTCGCCTGGCTGCTCGGCAACGTCCCCGCCGAGGTCCTCATCCTGCGCCCCGCCCCGGACGACGCGCGGAGCATCACCGCCAGCACCCTCCACGGCCACTTCTGAGACGCTGGCGGCCATGGCCGCGACGGGCGCGCGGCGAAAGCCGAGCAGCCCGATCGCGAGCACGACGCCGACCAGCACGCTGCCGATTGCGAGCACGTAGGCCAGGCGGTATCCGCTGAGCAGTGAGGGAAGCACCGCGTGATGGCTTGCCAGCAGCGAGTTGGAGTGGTTGGTCGCGAAGGTGCTGAGGATCGCCAGTCCGAGCGCTCCCCCAACCTGCTGCGAGACGTTCACGATCCCGGAGCCGAGGCCGGCGTCGGCGCGCGGCACGTCCTCCATCGCGATCTGGAGCATCGGCATGAACGCGTTGCCGACGCCCAGACCCATCAGGAAGAAGCCGATCGCCAGGCGCGGGAAGTAGTCGGTGTGCAGGCTGATGCCGTGCATGACGTACAGCCCAAGCGCCACCAGCAAGAGACCGCCGACCATCACGCGCAGAGCGCCGAGGCGGGCGACCAGTGAGCGGGTGATGCCCATCGAGAGCGCGGCCACCGTCAGCGTCCAGGGCATGAACGCGAGCCCGGTCCTGATTGCGTCGTAGTGCAGAACGTGCTCCAGGTAGAGGCTTCCGAGGAACCAGGTGCCGTACATGCCGGTGACCAGGAACCCACGGGTAATGCAGGAGACGACCAGGCCGCGATTGGACAGGATCCGCAACGGCATGATCGGGTTCTCGATGCGAGCCTCCAGCGCAACGAAGGCTGCCAGCAGGGCGGCCGCGATGGCGCCGGGGGCGAGCACCTGGGTCGATCCCCAGCCATGAGCCGTGGCCTCGACGATCGCGTACACGGCGATGCCGATCGCGAGCGTCACGAGCACTGAGCCGAGCCAGTCGACTCCCTGTTTGATGCCGAGTCCCTTGTCGGCTGGGATCAGCGCGCGGCCCGCCAATAGGGCGATGATGCCGATTGGCAGGTTGACGAAGAAGATCCAGTGCCAGCTCAGCAGCTGGGTGAGCACGCCGCCGGCCAGCAGGCCGAGTGAGCCGCCGGCCACGGCCGTGAACACGTAGGCACTCATCGCGCGGGCGCGATCAGCGGGCTCCGGAAACTCGATCACGATGATCGCGAGGATCACCGAGGCCTGGAGCGCCGCACCGATGCCCTGGAGGAACCGTGCTCCGATGAGGAGGCTCGAGCTGTCAGCCGCGCCGCACAGCAACGATGCGACCGTGAACAGGGTCACGCCTGCGAGGAATACGCGCTTGCGGCCGATGAGGTCGCCGAGCCGACCGGCAAGCAGCAGGAAGCTGCCGAACGTGACGAGGAATGCGTTTATGACCCAGGTGAGGTTGCCCTGGGTGAAGTGGAGGTCGCGCTGGATCGAGGGCAGGGCGACATTCACGATCGTGGTGTCGAGCACGATCATGAGCTGGGCCAGGCACACCACGACGAGTGCCAGCCATCTGCGTCTGTCAGTGGTCATAGAAATCCTGTCGGTTTGTGGGGATTGAGCCTTGCGGCCGGCGGTGGAGAGGCGGTCAAGGCCGCGCCGCGGAGCGCGTACCGAGGGGCCTGTCCGGCGCCCCTTGAGGCGCGTGCGCCCTGGGAGGCGCGTGCGCACTGGGAGGAGCGTGCGCCCCAGGAGACGCCTACGCCCCGTGAGGCGGGCGCGCCCGATGAGGCGGGTGCGCCCTACGAGACGCGTGCGCCCTACGAGACGCGTGCGCCCCACGAGGCGCGTGCGCCCCGGGAGACGCCTACGCCCCGGGAGGCGCCTAAGAGAAGAGAGATGAGAGCGAAATTCGTGTGGCATAAAAGAACTTGAAAGAGGCGCTAAACTGGAGGGTGCCTCCAGAAACATATGTGGAGGCTGCCTCCGGTTACTATAGCGGAGGTACCCTCCGGTTTGTCAAGGCACCGGGGTGAAGATTTCGTGACCACAACAAGCAGCACCGAGAAAACTCCAGAGGTCGTAGAGGCCGCCGCCGGCGTTGAGACCGAGCCGCAGGCACGCGCCATGCGCGCGGACGCCAAGCGCAACTACGACAAAATCGTCACCGCCGCGCGCGAGACCTTCGCCGAGAACGGCTCAGCCACGTCGCTCGAGGCGGTTGCCAGGCGGGCAGAGGTCGGGATCGGAACGCTTTACCGCCACTTCCCGACACGGCAGGCGCTGCTCGAGGCCGTCTACATCGGTGAGGTCCAGCAGCTCTGCTCCGCGACCCAGGAGCTGCTCGCGCTCCCGCCCTGGGAGAGCTTCGTGGCCCTGTCTCACAGGCTGGTCACCTATCTGGCGACCAAGAAGGCGCTGGCGCACGAGCTGATGAACTATGTCGACCGCGAGGCCGCCTTTTTCAAGAGCTGCCGCGCCGACCTGTTCATCGCCGGCGAACCGGTTCTACGGCGCGCGCAAGAGGCCAAGGTCGTGCGCGCCGACACCGACTTCACCGAGATCATCCAGCTGGTCGGCGGAATCGCCAAGATCGAGGAAACTGCTGATGGGCAGCGTGAGCACATCCTCGACATCGCGCTCGACGGGCTCCGCTACCGCGACTGATCAAGCAGCCGGTCGGAGCCAGCGCGCCTGCGCGTTCAGGTCGCGGTCGTGAGCGTCGGTGTCGCGAGCGTCGCCGTCAGGTCGCGGTCGCGAGCATCGCCGTCAGGTCGCTGTGAACGCCCGGCTTGTCGCGTTTGAAGCGGCTGTCCGTGACGCGCAGGATGCGTTTGCCGTTGGCCTGCAGCCAGGCGTCCTTGCGCCGGTCGCGCTCGATGTCCTCGATCACCGTGTGGTACGGCCGGCCATCGAGCTCCAGTGCTAGGTCGTGGTCTGGCCAGTAGCCGTCGATCTCCCAGAGCCCGAGCTTGATGTTTCGTTGCGGGGGCGGGATCTCCGGGTGCCTGATCAACCAGCGATCGAACGCCCGTTCCAGGGCTGACTTGCGATCGAGGTGTGGGAGGTACTCCTCGCAGGTTCTGCCGAGCTGGGCCGTGCCTTTCTGACCGGCGTTGCGCTGCAACGTCAACGCAAGGTCGGGGATGTCGAGCAGGTTCCGTCGGACAGCCTTCTCGATGAGTCGATGAAGGTCTTCTGTGGTCGCGCCCTGGGCGGCCGTCTCGATCAGGAGCCTGGGGATCGAGCTGACGCGCAGGCCGGTGCGGGCGCGTATCTCCGAGGGGTGTGGTGGTTGGCGGACGCTTCGCACCAGCAGCCCCGGTCGCTGGCGCGGTGTCGCTTTAGCTACGACGGTGACCTCGAGGCGCGAGAGGCTCACAGACGCGAGCCCCCAACCCATTGCGGCCGCCGCACCGGAGAGCCAGGGCGCCCGGCCGCCGAACGCTAGGAGAGCCGCCTTCAGATACGCCACGTCGTCAAGTGGCGCCCTGCCGTCGGCGTAGACGCCACGATGCAAGCGTCTGAGGTCCCCGTGGACCACAAAGCCAAGGACCTCGTCGTGTGTGAAGCCGAGCCGCATCAAGCCACCGACAGTGATCACGCCCTTGTTCTGACGCAGCGAGCGGGTCATCCGACGGTCACGGTCGACGCGCGGGAGGCGTTTTCCGGCGCCAGGACGTAAAACGCTTCCCCCACCCGGATCCGGGGTGGGTGCGGGATCCGGGGCGGGTGCGGGATCCGAGGCGGGCGCGCGGTCCGCGGCGGGTGCCGAATCCGGGGCGTCACGCTTCAAGGCCATAACTGGAGCGTGCCAGCGCAACGGCCACCAGAACCGCGGACTTTGTGCCAATTCGGTCACAAATCACTCGGTAGGCTCCGGCGCAGCATGGACCACCCGGATACCCAGCCCACGCGCGAGCCCACGGAGCAGCCCACGCGCGAGCCCACGGAGCAGCCCACGCGCGAGCCCACGGAGCAGCCCACGCGCGAGCCCACGGAGCAGCCCACGCGCGAGCCCACGGAGCAGCCCACGCGCGAGCCCACGGAGCAGCCCACGCGCGAGCCCACGGAGCAGCCCGTCGGCGAGCCAACGGACTTCGCCGGCGCCACACCACCAGAACCGACGGAGCTCCGTGGCACCCAGGTGATCCTCCGACCTATCGACCCGGACAGGGATGCAGAGCCGCTCTACTCGGTCTCTCACCCGCCCGCCGGCGATCCGTCGATCTGGACCTACCTCTACGACGGTCCGTATCTCGACCTCGACTCGTTCCGCCAGTCTCTGGAGGAACAACGACGACGCCGTGACTACCTCTTCCTGACGGTCACCGACAGGGCGACCGGCAAGCCGCTCGGCATCGTCTCGTATCTGTCCATGGTCCCCGAGCACGGCGTCATAGAGATCGGGAACATCTGGTTCAGCCCCGAGCTCCAGCGCACCCGGGCCGCCACCGAGACGATCTTCCTGCTCGCGAAGCACGCCTTCGAGGACCTCGGCTACCGCCGACTCGAGTGGAAATGCAACGCGCTCAATCAACCGTCGCGTGAGGCCGCCATCCGCTTCGGATTCCAATTCGAGGGCGTCTTCCTCAACCACCGGGTCGTCAAGGGCCGCAACCGCGACACCGCCTGGTTCGCGATCACCGACCAGCGCTGGCCACAAGTCCGCGCCGCTTTCGAAGAATGGCTCGCGCCGGAGAACTTCGATGCGGCGGGCAACCAGCGCTCGCGCCTGAGCGACCTCACGGCCGGGACCTGAGCGACCTCACTGCCGGGACTTGAGCGACCTCACGGCCGCGACCTGACCAAACCGCAGTCGCCCGCGCTAAAGATCGCGCACATTGGGCCGACTTAATACGCAAGGGCGCAGCCAGGTCTGCAAAGCTTCGCCTCGCTGCCGATCACAGCGTGTAGATGGGCACTGATAAGCCGCAAACAGGGGTTGACTACAAGGCGATCGTCGAGACCGTTCCGGCGATCGTTTTCGTTGCCGCAACCGGTCCCGACGGCGTCTGGCATTACGTCAACGAGTGGATCGAACCGATCCTCGGTTTCACCGTCGAGGAGTGGACCGGCGACGAGAACTTCTGGTCGCGTCAGCTTCATCCCGAGGATCGCCAGGCCGCGCTCGACGACGAGGCGGCCGAGGTGCGTGCAGCCGATGCAGCCGCGGCGGCCGGGGACGAGTACCACTCGGGCACGTTCTATCTGGATTACCGGATGCTTCACAAGGACGGGCATGTGGTGTGGATCCGCGACAGCTCCGTGCTCGTCCGCGCGCCCGACGGAACGCTGCTCTGGCACGGGATCATGCTGGACATCACCGATCAGAAGCTGATCGAGAAACAACTTGAGCGCCAGTCCGGCGCGCAGGCCGCTGTCGCCCGACTGGGCGAGCTCGCCCTCGGGGGCACGCCGATCAGCGAGCTGTTGGAGGAGGCCTGTCAGACGACAGCGGTGGCACTTGGCATCGACGCGGTGCTGGTGAGCCAGGCCGCTGATGACGGCCGCTCGCTCGAACTGCGCGCCGAGTACGGGTGGATCAGCGACGAGAACCTCCGGCACGACCTCGAGGTCGAGCCCCACTCGGCCGCAGACGCGGCGCTGCTGACCGGCAAGCCCGTGCTGGTCCAGAGCTGGGACGAGGAAGCACAGCTGAAGCCCAGCCAGCCGATGGTCGTCAGCGGGATCAAGAGCAGCATCTCAGTGCGCATCGAGGGCTCCTCCCACCCCTGGGGCATGTTCGGCGCGTTCAGCCGCCGCCCGAGCGCCTTCACCGAGCACGACGTCAACTTCGTGGTGGCGGTGGCAAACATCCTCGCCGACGCAATCGAGCGCCAGGATGCCGAGGACGCGCTGGAGCACCGCGCCCTACACGACGTGCTCACAGGCCTTCCGAATCGCAGCCTCTTCACCGATCGCCTCGAGCAGGCACTCGAGCGCGTGCGCCGGCACCCGGGCTCGCTGGCGGCGATCCTGTTCATCGACGTCGACCACTTCAAGCAGGTCAACGACTCGCTCGGACACCAGGCAGGCGACGATCTGCTGATCAACGTCGCCACCCGCCTGCGTGAGGCGGTGCGCCCCACGGATACGGTCGCGCGCTTCGGCGGCGACGAGTTCGGTCTGCTGCTCGAGGAGATCGCCAGCGAGCGGGTTGCGATCGCCACGGCCGAGCGCATCGCCGCCAGCTTCGCCCGGCCGTTCGTGCTCGACTCCGGTTCGCAGTTCGTCACCGCCAGCATCGGCATCGCGCTGGCCGACGGCCACCAGGAGGCCGATGCCCTGTTGCGCGACGCGGACGCGGCGATGTACCGCGCCAAGCAGCGCGGACGCGCTCGCTACGACGTCTTCGACGACGACCTGAGGATGCGTGCGCTCGCCCGCGGGCGTACTGAGAACGAGCTGCGCCGGGCGCTCGACTTCCACGAGCTGCGCCTCGTCTACCAACCCGTCGTGGACCTCAAGGAGGAACACATCACCGGCGTCGAGGCGCTGCTGCGCTGGGACCATCCGCAGCGCGGTCTGGTGATGCCGGGCGAGTTCATCGCCGTCGCCGAGGAGAGCGGGATGATCGAGCGGATCGGTCAGTGGGTCCTGGAAGAGGCCCTGCGCGAGGCCGCCCGCTGGGAGCAGACGCGGCCCGACGATGCGCCGCTCAGGGTCGGCGTCAATGTTTCAATGCAGCAGCTGCAGAACCCGCGCTTCCCGGACAGCGTCGCCGATGCGATCAGGACGGCGGGGATCGAGGCTCAGACGCTCGCGCTGGAGCTCGATGAGAGCGTGCTGCGCGACGAGGCGGAACAGATGCGCAGCACCCTGCGCCTGCTCAAGCGAATCGGGGTGCGACTCGCCGTGCACGACTTCGGCACCGGCGACTCCTCGCTCCGGCAGCTCGCCGCGCTGCCGATCGACACGATCAAGGTCGAGCGCCGCTTCGTCGCCGCGCTTGGAACGGAGGACGCCACCAGCCCGATCGCCCAGGCGGTCATCGCAACCGGTAGCGCACTGGGGCTGAGGGTGATCGGCGCGGGCGCGGAGAGCCGTGAGCAGGTCGAGCACCTGCGCAGACTCGGCTGCACCGACGTGCAGGGCTTCCTATACGCGGAGCCGGTGCCGGCGAGCGAGATCAGCGCGCTGCTGGCCGCGGGCGGCGAGCTCAAGCGGACGGTGAAGTAGCGTCACGCTGGTGGCGCCGGCCCCGCTGGGCCGCGCCACCGCTGCAGCGCGCGCCACCGCTATAGCGCGCCACCGCAGTAGCGGTCCACCGCTATAGCGTCTCGGCCGCCATCTCCATCTGCGAGCTCCACGTCGCGTACATCTCCGCATAACGGCCGCCGCGCGCCACGAGCTCGTCGTGCGAACCGGTCTCGATGATGCGGCCGCCATCGACCACAACGATGCGGTCAGCCTTCATCGCGGTCGTCAACCGGTGCGCGATCAGGACGGCCGTGCGGGCCTCGAGCAGCACGTCCAGCGCGGCCTCGATCTTGGTCTCTGAGAGCAGATCGAGGTTCGAGGTGGCCTCGTCGAGGACGAGCACGCGGGGGTGCGCGTGGAACGCTCGTGCCAGGGCGATCAGCTGTCGCTCGCCCGAGGACAGCGACTGCCCACGTTCGTGCACAACCGTGTCGAGGCCGTCGGGCATGCGCTCGACAACCTCACGCAGGCCCACTGCGTCCACCGCCTCCCAAACCTCCTCGTCGCTCGCCTCCGGCCGCGCGAAGGCGATGTTGTAGCGCAGCGATCCGGCGAACAGGAAGGGCTCCTGCGGCACGACGCCGAGCTGGCGGCGCAGCGAATCGACCGTGACGTCACGCAGGTCGTGCCCGTCGAGCCTGACGCTGCCCTCAGTCGGATCGTAGAAGCGCGTGATCAGCTTGGCCGCCGTCGATTTGCCCGCGCCCGTCTCGCCGACGAAGGCGACGGTCTCGCCCGGAGCGATGCGCAGGTTGACGTCGCGCAGCACGGGCTGATCGGGCAGGTAGCCAAAGCCGACGTTGTCAAAGACGATCTCGCCGGTGATCGGCGGCAGAACCTCGGCGCCTGGCTTCTCCGGGGTGCTCGGCTCGGTGCGGAACAGGGTGCGCAGCTTGAGCACCGACGACTGCCCCTGCTGGAAGGTGTTGTACTGCTGAACGAGCAGCTGGATCGGCGCGAAGAAGCGGTTCAGGTATAGGAAGAACGCGATCAGCTGACCGTATGAGAGCTGGTTGTGCAGCACCAAGTTGCCGCCGATCGCGAGCAGCGCCCCCTGGCTGAGATAGCCGAGCATCTGCGTTCCGGGACCGTAGATCGCGTTGATCTGCGCGGTGTAGTTGTTGGCATCGCGGTAGTGCCCGACGACGTTACGGTGCTGGACGATGTTCCAACGCTGGCGGTTGAACGCCGCCACCGTACGCACGCCATGCAGGCTCTCCGAGAGGTCGCCGAGCACGCCGGCGATTCCGTCGCGAACCTTCTCGTAGCCGCGCTGTGAGGCGCGGGTGAACCAGATCGTGCCGCTGAGGAGGATCGGGATCACGAGCGCCAGCGTGATCAGCGTCAGCTTGACGTTCATCGTGAACAGGATCACTGTGATCACGACCATCGTCAGCGCCTGCCCGACCAGCTGTGCGAGCCCGTCCTGCAGCAGCTGCTGCAGGTTCTCGATGTCGCTGGTCATGCGGGTCATGATCACGCCCGCCTTTTCCTGCGTGTAATAGTCGAGGCCCAGGCGTTGGAGCTGTGTGAAGACCTTGACGCGCAGGTCGTTCATCACGCGCGCAGCGAGGCGACCGCTGACCCGCGCCTGGGAGCGCTGCGCCAGCGCGCTGATCAGGATCGCCAGCAGGAAGAGGCCGGCGCAGACCGCCACCACGCCCATGTCATCGGGATGCGGCGGCATGCCGTGGTCGATCGCGTACGAGATCAGCGCTGGACCGAGCTGGTTGGAGACGCTGACGATGCAGACCAGAATCACGGCCATCACACCGAGGCGCCAATGGTTGAAGATCAGCTGGCGAAGGTTCAGGTGCTTGCTGCGCTCGTCGGTGTTCACGTAGCTGAACGCCGCGCTCGGTTCGGGGTACTCGGGCTCGCTCGTGAGCAGCTTGTCGACCCCCTCCTGAAGCTCTGGCGGGATCCCCGCGAACGGCAGCCCGCCGCCTGGCGCCGCCGCCGAGCGCGCACCGCCACCGCCGCCGAACATCGGCGCGCCGCCGCCGAATCCTCCGAAGCTCACAGCCGGTCCTCCCGCGCCGCGCGCGCTGCCTCGCGCTCGCGCTCGATCCGCTGCTGTTCTTGCTCATCGGCCTCCGCCTGTGCCAGCACCTCGACGTAAAGCGTCGAGTTTTCCATCAGCTCAGTGTGGGTGCCGTCGGCGACGATCCGGCCACCGTCCAGCAGCACGACCCGGTCGGCGAGCCCGATCGTCGACAGCCGGTGCGCGACGATCAGCGTCGTGCGACCGCGCATCAAAGTCTTCAGTGCTTCGTGGATCTCCTGCTCGACCTGTACGTCGACGGCGCTGGTTGCGTCGTCGAGCACCAGGATCGGCGGGTTGACCAGTAGCGCTCGTGCGATCGCTATGCGCTGACGCTGACCCCCGGAGAGCGTGTAGCCGCGCTCGCCGACGATCGCGTCGTAGCCGCCGGGAAGTTCCTCGATGAAGCGCTCGGCGCCGGCAGCGCGCGCCGCCGTGCGAATCTCGTCGATCGGAGCGTCGGGACGGCCGTAGGCGATGTTGTCGCGGATCGAGACCGAGAACAGGAAGGGCTCATCGAGGACCACGCCGACCTGGTGGCGGAGGCTCTCGACGGTCACGTCGCGCAGATCGTGGCCATCGATCTTGACGGCACCGCCGGTGACGTCGTAGAAGCGCGACAGCAGCCTGGCTACCGTGCTCTTGCCGCTGGCCGTGCGCCCGACCATCGCGACGGTCTCTCCCGGCTCCAGATGCAGGTTGAAGTCGTCGAGCACGAGCGGGCCGCCTGGCGAGTAGGAGAAGTCAACGTCCTCGAACGAGACCTCGCCGCGGGGGTTCAGGAGGTCGACGGCCAGCGGGCCGTCGACGACGCTCGGCTGTTCATCGAGCACCTCATAGATGCGGCCCGCCGACGCTGCCGCGCGCTGGCCGAGCATGACCAGCATGCCGAGCATCTGGAAGGGCGCCTGGAGCATCACGATGTAGGCACTGAACGCCAGGATCGCGCCGACGCCGAGCTTGCCGTGGATCACGAGGTAGCCGCCGAGCAGCAGGACCAGGGCCATGCCGACCTGGGGCAGGTTCTGGACGATCGGCGTGAAGCGCGCACGCACGTCGGCGTCCTGAATGTATGACCACTGCAGCTTGTCGGCGGCGCGCTCGAGCGCGTGAAGCTCGCGCGGCTCGGCGACGAACGACTTGACCACGCGGACACCGTTGATGTTCTCGTCGACGATCGTTGCGACCTCCGCCAGCCGCGACTGGATCAGCCATGAGACCGGGAAGAGGCTGTGGCGCATCCGCAGGCCCATCAGGAACACGAACGGCAGCGTGCACATCGCCACGAAGGCGAGCGGGACGTTGATCGTGAGCATGTAGATGAACGCGACGACCGCAATCGAGCACTGGACGAGGATGTTCGGGCCGAAGGTCAGGTACATCTGCACTGAGCGGATGTCCGAGTTGGCGCGTGAGATCAGCTGGCCGGACTGCACGCGATCGTAGAAGTCGAAGCTCATCCGCGTGAGGTGCGTGTAGATCATGTTGCGCAGGTCCGCTTCGATCCCGTAGGCGGTCCGCATCAGGAACAGTCGCGCCGCATAGGAAGTCAGTCCGGCCGCGACAGCGAGCACGAAGACGATCCGCACGTAGTGGCTGAGGGGGGTCGTCTGCTGCTCCAACGAGTTGTTGACGGCACTGTTCAGCAGGTTCGGGATCTGGACCTGCAGCAGCAGCGACACGAATGAGAGGCCGAGCGCCGAGAAGAGCGTCTTCTTGCGCGCCAGCACGATCGGCAGCGCGCGCCGCAGCCAGCTCTTGCTCTGATCGTCATCGATCCAGGCGCGTGGCGGGTTGTAGCGGGAGGCGTTGCCCGTTGGCACGAGGCCGTCGGCGACGGCGCTCATCTGGGGATCTCTCCGAGCAGCTGCTCGATGCGCTCCATGCGCTGCTCGACGGCAGCGTCCGCGGCCGCCAGCACCAGCCGCCCGGCGTCGGTCAGTCCGACATCGATACGGCGCCGGTCGCCGGTGGTGTGGTCGCGGCGTACTAGCCCGCGGGTGACGAGCCCGTCGACGACCCCGGTCACGCTCGGACGACTGACGGCGAGCTTCTCGGCGAGTTTGGAGGACGCTTCGCAGCCATCACCGAGGATGGCCAGCACGCGGTACTGGGAGAGCGTCAGGTCGACGGTGCTGACGGCCACCTCGATCTGGCGTGCGAGGCGCGCGAGCGTGTGGCCCGGATGGGCGGGGACGTAGGGTCCTGGAGTTCCTGGTAGTTCGGTGGCCACATAGTTAGGGTAGCGAACCATTCTTTCGGACGAACGTATTAGCGCGCGCGAGCCACGCGTGCGGACGGACGTTCTAGTCCGTGCAGAGTTGGGTTCAGCGTTCGCGATTCGCGGTCGAGCACTGACGTGTCAAATGTCAGTGACGCTCACCGCCGAGGAAACGCAAGCTCCACCGCCGCTGCTCGTGTCGCGCCAGCCCGTGCTGGACGCGAGTGATCGCGTGGTCGGCTACCGGATTTCTTACTCGCTGGTCAGCGATGGCGGCATGCCGGTGACGCCTACCGCTCTGGAGAGCGCTGAGATCGTCGACGACCTTCTGGCCGTGATCGACCCCGAGGAGCGCGTGCTCGGGAACATGGCGCATCTACCGCTGACGCGTGAGATGCTCATCCGCCGCGAGATCCCGCCGGTCGACCCCACCGAGGTGCTGTTGCGGGTCCGCTACGAGGACGCGATCGATCCGAGACTCGCTCCGGCGATCGGGGACACCGCGAGCCGTGGCTACAAGCTCGAGCTCGAGGAGCTGCCCGGCCGCGGATTCAATTTCGAACTGCTCAGGCATTTCCACGCCGCTGCGATCGACCTCGGCCACTGGAGCCTCGAGGACGCCGCAGCGGTGGTGCCGCACCTCGGTTACCGCGGCACCCTCGCGCTGGCCACCGGCGTCTGCACACATGAGCAGCGCGAGGCCGCCAAGCGCGTCGGCTTCGAGTGGTTCTCCGGGCCGTTCTTCTGCACGCCCAACATGCTCGGCGGCGCGCCGCTGTCGGTCGGCGACCTGCAGACCGTCGTCGAGCTGTGCCGGCTGCAGCACCGCGAAGTGGCACTCGAGGAGCTGACCGCGGTCATCGAGAAGGACCTCGGGCTTGGCGTGCGGCTCCTCAAGTACATGAACTCGGCCTACTTCGGCTTTGGCGGGCGCGTGCGCTCGATCACGCAGGCAGCGATGATGCTCGGCACCCGCGGTCTCTCGCGCTGGGCGCTGATCGCAGCAGCCCTGGGCGACTCGAGCCCGGTCTCGCGCGAGCTGGCGCTGACCGGACTTACCCGCGCCCGCGCATGCGAGCTGGTCGGCCTCAACTGCGACTCGTCGCTGGATCGCGACGAGCTCTTCACGATCGGGTTGCTGTCAACTGCGGACGCCGTCTTCCGGATGCCGATGGAGCAGGTTGTCACCGAGCTTCCGCTCGACGACGCCATTGTTGCCGCGCTGCTGGACCGCACCGGTCCGAGCGGTGAGATCCTGACCTCGGTGATCGCCTACGAGCATGGGGACTTCCTGGCCCCGAGCCTGAGCGCCAGGCTGATGGAGAACTCCGCCGCGTATCGCGAGAGCCTGGCATGGGCTCGCCGCGCGGTATACGGCATGGCTTGAGCGGCGTGGCCTGAGCCGGCGGCGGTTTGAAGGCCGCCTAGCCGACGTCTACCAGGCGGTTGAGGAGGCGGACCGCCTCACGCAGGGCTTCCTGATCCTCAGGCGTGAGCGCTGCGATCTCCTTGGCGAGCCAGCCCTCGCGGGCAGAGCGGTCGGAGTCGAGTGCGGCGCGGCCACGGGTGGTGATCGCGATCTGCGTACGGCGCCCATCGCTGGCATCGGGACGACGTTCGATCAGCCCGTCGCCCTCAAGCTCGCCGATCGTCTGACTCATCGACTGGGGCCGCACCGACTCCATCGCAGCGAGCTCGCCGATGCTCCGAGGCCCGTCGCGGTCGAGGTAGCCCAGCACGCCGGCCTGGGTCAGAGGGAAGCGATGCTCGCGGCGTAACCGGCGCATCAGCCGCCCCAGGACCACCCGCAGCTCTGCAGGCAAGGTATCGAGCTCTATGTCGCGCGGCAGGACCGCGTCGGTCAGTTCCGCATCCATCTCCACGCACAAAGGATACGGCGGACGAGCGGTGCCTGGAAGAAATATGAAGGTTACCTGTGAAATACTTGTCTGGTGCCAGGCTGGATGACCTCGACCAAACGCAGTGACGGACCAGTGCCGAGCAACTACAAGTGGATCGCGCTGTCCAACACGACGCTTGCGGTGCTGCTCGCGACGCTCGACGGCTCGATCACGATCATCGCGATGCCGGACATCTTCCGCGGCATCAAGCTGAACCCGCTGGAGTCCGGCAACAGCTTCTACCTGCTGTGGATGGTGCTCGGCTATCTGATCGTCTCGAGCGTGCTGATCGTCAGCCTCGGCCGGCTCGGCGACATGTACGGCCGGGTACGCATCTACAACCTCGGATTCGTGATCTACACGGTGGCGTCGCTGCTGCTCACGATCGACTGGATGACCGGTGCCGCCGGCGCCACCTACCTCGTGGTCCTGCGCCTCTTCCAGGGGGTTGGCGGCGCCTTCCTGCTCGCCAACTCGGCGGCGATCCTCACCGACGCGTTCCCGAGGAACCAGCGGGGGATGGCGCTTGGCATCAACAACATCGTCGGCGTCAGCGGCATGTTCATCGGACTGGTACTGGGTGGACTGCTCGCTCCCATCAACTGGCGGCTGGTCTTCCTGATTTCGGTGCCCGTCGGTCTGTTCGGAACCGTGTGGGCCTACATGAAACTGCGTGAGCTGAGCCGTCCGCAGAGCGGCGCGAAGGTCGACTGGCCGGGCAACATCACGTTCGCCGTCGGGCTCGTCCTGATCATGGTCTCGATCACCTACGGGATCCGGCCCTACGGAGACCACGCGATGGGCTGGACCAGCCCGCGCGTACTCGCATTGGCAGGCTCCGGCGTGCTCTTCCTGATCGCATTCGCGTTGATCGAGCTGCGCACCGCGGATCCGATGTTCCGCCTGCCGCTGCTGCGCATCCGCGCGTTCAGCGCCGGCACGCTCTCGACGTTCCTGGCCTCCGTCTCCCGTGGCGGTCTGATGTTCATGTTGATCATCTGGCTGCAGGGCATCTGGCTGCCCGAGCACGGCGTCAACTTCGCCGACACGCCGCTTCGCGCGGGACTGTGCATGCTGCCGCTCACGGTCGGGATGCTCATTGCCGGCCCGACCTCAGGCGTGCTGTCGGACCGCTATGGCGCGCGTGGCTTCGCGACCGGCGGGATGATCGCCACCGCAGGCACGTTCGTGTGGTTGTGGCTGCTGCCGATCAACTTCTCCTACGCTGAGTTCGCGGGGGTCCTGTTCGTAATGGGCATCTCCTTCGGCCTGTTTGCGTCACCGAACCGGGCCGCCGTGATGAACAGCCTGCCGCCGCGGGACCGCGGCGCCGGGGGGGCGATGAACCAGACCTTCCAGAACAGCGCCCAGGTGTTGTCGGTGGGCATCTTCTTCTCGCTGATGATCGCCGGGCTGGCGACAAACCTGCCGCACACCCTCACCTCGGGCCTGGTCGCGCACGGCGTCCCGCTCGCCAAGGCGCAGCAGATCGGGCACGCGCCACCGGTGTCGGTGCTGTTCGCGGCATTCCTCGGCTACAACCCGATCAAGAGCCTCGTCGGGTCAGGCGTGCTGAACCATCTTTCCGAACACAGCCGGGCGGCGCTCACCGGCCGTTCGTTCTTCTCGCAGCTGATCTCCTCACCCTTCCGCGACGGCCTGCACACCGCCTTCACGTTCGCGATCGTCGCCTGCCTGGTCGCCGCGGTGGCCTCGGCTTTGCGCGGCGGGGTCTACCACCACCTCGACGCGGCCGAGGAGCTGGACACGGCCGACGTCGCCGAGAGCGCAGTCGTGCACGCGCACCGCGTATCGGCTTAAGCGGCGATAAGACGCCCAGCTATGCGCCGAATTCCGGGCTGGCCAGGCGCGCAGTAGCCGTCGGCGGATCAGCGCTCCACTAGCGCGGCCTTGAGTCGATGTTGCGAGTCGATTAGGTTGAGCGCAAATAAAGCGGGTTGGCAATACGCTACGCGCCAACTCTCTAACCGATGGAGGAGGACGCCACAGTGCGTAACCATTTGAAGCGAGCTACCTGGTCAGTGATCCTGGCCGTGGCTGGCGTCGCAGCGATCGCAGCCGCGATCGCAGCAACCGCGACCGCTAAGGGCAAAGCCCACGCGGCCGCGTCCAGCATGATCAACTTCGTCGAGGGCACACCGCCTCAGTCGTTGGATCCTGGCCTTGACTACACCACGCAGGGCTCAGAGATCAACTGGGAGGTCTACACAGGCCTCATGACCTACGCACATGCGAACGGCGCCGCCGGCGCCAAGCTGATCCCCGGCCTGGCCACGGGTCTGCCGAAGATCTCAAACGGTGGTAAGACCTACACCTTCACCCTGCGCAAGGGGCTTAAGTACTCCAACGGCGATCCGGTCCAGGCAAGCGACTTCGCCTGGACGCTCGAGCGCTCGCTGACGATTCCGTGGGGCGGCGCCTCGACGTTCATGACCCCCTACATCGCAGGTGCGGCGAAATACGCAGAGCACAAGGCCAAGACGGTCAGCGGCGTCTCCACCAACAACGCCACCGGCAAGATCGTCATTCATCTGACCAGCGCGTACGGCCCGTTCGAGAACGTTCTGGCATTCCCGGACCTTGGCTTGGTCGATCCCAAGACGGCGCCGATGCCGTTCAAGGTGCAGGCGTCGAATCCGCCAGCCGGTGTAGGCCCGTTCATGGTCAACAACATCAACCCGAACGTCTCGTTCGATGTCGTGCCGAATCCGAACTGGAAGGCGCTTCCGGGCATCCCGGCAGCGCACAGCTCGTTCGCGTGGAAGATCGACTCGAACGTCGAGGCCAACGCCCTGTCGGTGCTGAACAACTCGGCTGACATCTTCGACTGGGCGGACACCGTCCCCGGCAGCCTGCTGCCGCAGATCAAGGCCAAGGCAGCGAGCCGTTACCGGCTCGTCAACCTCGGCGGCTCGGTGTACTACTTCTACCTGAACCAGTCGAAGCCGCCGTTCAACAACCAGGACGCCCGTGAGGCGGTCGCCGCCGGGCTCAACGAGGCCAACCTGTCCCGCGAGGGCTCGGGCACACTGCAGTTTGCCTGCTTCTTCCTGCCGCCGGCGATCCCGGGCCACCCTCATGGGACCTGCCCGTATAACTGGGGCAAAGGCGACCTGACACTGGCCCGCAAGCTGGTCAAGGAGTCAGGACAGGCCAACGTGCCGATTACCGTCACGTCGGAGGAGCGCTCACCGCGTCTGCAGTGGGCGACGACGTACGCGCAGGAACTGAAGGCGATCGGATTCAAACACGTCACGCTCAAGGAGTTCGCCGACGCGACCTACTTCACGACCATCGGTGAGTCGAAGAAGCTCGACCCGCAGACCGGGTTTGCCGACTGGAATCAGGACTTCCCGAATCCGGTCGACTTCTACGGAGTGCAGCTCGACGGCAATTCGATCACGCCCACCGACAACCTGAACTTCGGTCAGGTCAACGACAAGTACATCGACACCCAGATCAGCAAGCTGGGTGCGGTGCCGATCAACCCGTCCACCACGAAGGGCTGGCAGGCACTGGACAAGTACGTCGCGCAGCACGTTGACATCGTGCCGTTCGGCTACCAGACGTTCCCGTTCTTCACCTCGACCCGGATCAAGGTGGCATTCACCAACTCGATCTACGGCTGGGACCTGCTGGGCATCTCGCTCAAGTAGAGAGGAACCAAGACAGACGTAGCACAGAGGACGGGACAGGCAGTAGCCTGTCCCGTCCGACTTTTTCTATGTCCTCCGCGATCAGAAGCGAAATAACGGCTGAAGTACCCGGCGCCGAAGAGTCGGTGGATGCTGGTCTTCCCCCGGGCATCGGGCCCTACCGGCTGGCATGGCGGCGGATGCGTCGCAACAAGGTGTCCCTGTTGTTCGGCGGCGTCTTCATTGTGATCGTGATCATGTGCCTGTTGGCGCCGGTCTATTCGCACGACATCGCACACATCGGGCCGAACGGCGGCAGCCCAACCACCCAGATCCACATCGGCGGCAAGACCGAGTACGTGACCAATCCGGAGGGCGTGCCGATTGGTCCGACGTGGAACCTTCGCAACTACTTCCTCGGTGCCGATGAGCTCGGCCGGAGCGTGGCCGTGCGACTGCTTTACGGCGGACGCAACTCGATCGAGATCGGCGTCGTCGCCATGCTCATCACAATGATCCTCGGCACGATCCTCGGCACGATCGCCGGTTACTTCCGCGGTGTCCTCGACGGTGTGATCGGCCGTATCAGTGACGTCGTCTGGTCCTATCCGGCGGTGCTACTCGGGATCACGCTGGGCACCGTCCTGAACCAGCGTGGCCTCGGACCGCTGCACTCGACGACTCTGCTGACCACGGCGGTCGTCGTGGGATTCGTCTACATCCCGTACGTCGTACGTCCGATCCGAGCCCAGGTCCTGACGCTGCGCGAGCGCGAGTTCGTCGACGCCGCCCGCCAGCAAGGTCTCGGCAGCCTGCGGATCATGTTCGGCGAGCTGCTGCCGAATCTGTCCTCGACGATCATCATCTTCGTCCCGCTGATGCTCGCGAACGCGATTCTGCTGGAGGCCGCCCTGAGTTACCTCGGCGCGGGTGTGCAGCCGCCGAATTCAACCTGGGGCACGGAGCTCCAGGAGGGCCTCAATCTCTTCCCCGGCGCGTTCCATATGGTGCTCGCGCCGGGCATCATGCTGGTACTGACGGTGATGTCGGTGAACATCTTCGGCGACGGTCTGCGCGACGCGCTCGACCCGCGCTCCAAAGCAGCGGCGTAGATGGCACGCTTCGTCACCCGCCGGTTGATCACGATGGCGCTGATGATCATCGTGATTTCATTCGTGACCTTCGTACTGTTCGTCGTCGCGCTGCCTGGCGGCAACCCAGCCGCACTGATCGCGGGACGCCTCGCGACCCCGGCCGAGGTGCACCTGATCAGCATCCGCTACGGCTTCGACAAGCCAATCTGGGTCCAGTACGCCAAGACCATGGGCAACATCTTCGATGGGCAGGCGTACTCGTATCAGCAGGGATTCAACGTTCTGCAGCAGATCGCTCGGGGCTTCCCGGCGACGCTCTCACTCGCCCTTGGCGCCGGCGTCTTCTGGCTGTTCAGTTCGATCGCGCTCGGCACGTTGGCGGCGATCCGCTCCGGCAAGTACACCGATCGGGTGCTCACCGTGCTGTCAATGGTCGGCGTCTCGATGCCGCCGTTCCTGTTCGGCGCCGTGCTCATCTACTACGTGGCCTACAAGCTCGGCTGGCTTCCGATCGGCGGTTACGTGTCGATCGCAACGAATCCAGCCAGCTGGTTCTGGCACATGATCGGGCCCTGGATCACGCTCTCGATTTTGTTCATCGGCTTCTACTCACGCGTGCTGCGCGGCTCGATCCTCGACGCGATGGGTGAGGATTACGTGCGCACCGCTCGTGCCAAGGGGCTCTCCGAACGGACCGTGCTGGTCAAGCACGTCCTCCGCATGAGCCTGCTGCCAATCATCTCATTGTGGGGGTTGGACATCGCGCAGGTGATCGGAGGCGGGGCCATCCTGACCGAGTCGGTATTCAGCCTGCACGGGGTGGGCGAGCTCGCATACACCTCGGTCGGGAACTTCGATACGGTCACGCTGCTCTCGATCGTGATGCTGACAGCCTTTTTCGTCGTGCTCATGAGTGCGCTGATCGACATCCTGTACGCCGTGCTCGACCCACGGATCAGACTCACATGAGCGATCCGCTGCTATCGATCGACGAATTGAAGGTCGGCTTTGCCACAGACGAGGGGCTCGTGCAGGCCGTCGACGGCGTCTCGTTCACGGTCGACCGCGGTGAGGTAGTCGCCGTCGTCGGTGAGTCGGGCTCCGGGAAGTCGGTCACCGGCATGACGCTGATGGGATTGACACGCGGCCCCAATGCCCGTATCGCCGGCAGCGCCAAGCTTGACGGTCAGGAGCTGCTGACCGCCTCGAACGCGGATCTGCGCAAGATCCGCGGCAATGACATCGCGATGATCTTCCAGGATCCGATCAGCTCGCTGAATCCCGTCTACAGGGTCGGCTGGCAGATCGTCGAGCAGATCCGCACGCACAACCCACAGATCAGCAAGGCCGACGCGACCACCCAAGCAGTCGAGCTGATGGAGCGTGTTGGTGTCCCACGCGCGGCCGAGCGGCTGCGCTCCTACCCACACGAGTTCTCCGGCGGCATGCGCCAGCGCGTGATGATTGCGATGGCGCTCTCCTGCTCACCGAAGTTGTTGATCGCCGACGAGCCGACGACGGCTCTGGACGTCACGATCCAGGCACAGATCCTCGACGAGCTGCGCCAACTGCGTGAGGAGACGAATGCCGGCATCATCCTGGTGACCCACGACCTGGCGGTTGTGGCTGACGTCGCCGACCGCGTCGTGGTCATGTACTCCGGGCGCGTGGTCGAGCAGGGCACGCTCGACGAGCTCTTCTACGACCCGCAGCACCCCTACACCTGGGGCCTGCTCGGCTCGATCACCCGGATCGATCGCGACCGCAGCACGCGGCTGCCCGCGATCGCCGGCTCGCCACCGTCGTTGCTGGCCCCGCCGTCCGGCTGCCATTTCAAGCCGCGTTGCCCGCATGCCTTCGGCCAGTGCGATCAGGTGCCCTTGCTGGAGTCACGGATTCCCGAGGCACCAGGGCACCTCGATCGTTGCTGGCTGAGCGTTGAGAGCAAGCGCGAACGTCGGGTGGTCGACGGCCAGATCGGGCTGGCCGCCGCGGTGACCGCATGATCGAGGAACGCGAGGCGCCGAGCGGCGGCAATAACGGCAGCCCCACACCGCTGATGGAGGTAGAGCACCTGCGGGTTCTCTTCCCGGTCAAGTCGGGGCTGATCATCGACCGCACGGTCGCGCACGTGCACGCCGTCGACGACGTGTCATTCTCGATCGCCGAGGGTGAGACGCTCGGAGTGGTCGGTGAGTCCGGTTGCGGCAAGACCACGCTGATCCGGACGCTCGTGCGGCTGATCGACTCAACGGCCGGGCAGATCAAGTTCCGTGACCGGGACATCACCCGGGTATCGCGCCGATCGATGCAGCCGATCCGCAGCGAGATGCAGATGGTGTTCCAGGATCCGCAGGCGTCGCTGAATCCGCGCAAGCGCATCAGCCAGATCCTGGCGATCCCGCTGAAGCTCCGCGGCGTGCCGGGTTCCGAGGTCGAATCGGAGAGCCGCAAGCTGCTGGAGCGCGTCGGCATGCGTCCCGAGCATCTGAGTCGCTATCCACATGAGTTCTCGGGCGGACAGCGTCAGCGGATCGGAATTGCGCGCGCACTCGCCATGAACCCCAAGCTGATCCTGCTGGACGAGCCCGTGTCGGCGCTCGATGTATCGATCCAGGCGCAGGTGATCAACCTGCTCGACGATCTGCAGGACGACCTGGGCCTGAGCTACGTGTTCGTCGCCCACGACCTGAGCGTGGTGCGCCACGTCTCGGACCGCATCGCCGTGATGTACCTCGGCAAGATCATGGAGCTCTCGCCCTCCGAGGAGCTGTACACCAAGCCAATCCACCCTTACAGCTCGGCGCTGCTCGCCGCGATCCCAATCCCGGATCCGAAGGAGAACAGGGAGCGGGAACGCACGAAGGTGACTGGCGAGGTCCCAAGCCCGATCGATCCGCCCAGCGGCTGCCGCTTCGCCGGCCGCTGCCCTCGCGCCACAGACATCTGCCGTCAGATCGAGCCGCAGCTGACCGAGTACGCAGGGGGCCACCTCGCCGCCTGCCATCACCCGCAATACGTGACCGCCGAGGAGATCGCGGCGGCCACGCGCTCGCCGCTGAGCCCGCTGAGCTCCGGCGATCAGATGCCGACGCACTCTCCGTAGGGAGGCAGCCATGCGTTACCCCGGAGAGTGGGAGCGGCACGAGCGGACGATCATGGGCTGGCCCTGCCGCGAGTCGCTCTGGGGGCCGACCATGGAGCAGGCACGCGCGGATTACGCCTACGTTGCCAACGCGATCGCTGACTTTGAGGACGTGACGATGATCGCGGGGTCGGCGGAGGACGCCGGCGCGGCCCGCGCTGCCTGTACGGGCCGTGTGGAGATCATCGAGCTGCCGATCGACGACTCATGGCTGCGTGACAGCGGGCCGATCTACCTGGTCGACGATGCGGGCGGACGCGTCGCGGTGCACTTTGGGTTCAACGCCTGGGGCGAGAAGTTCTCACCCTGGGACAGGGACGCCGAGATCGGGGGACTGATCGCTCGCGAACTGGGCGACGAGGTGCTCGAGGCGCCGCTGGTGCTGGAGGGCGGCTCGGTTATCTCGGACGGCGCCGGCACGATCGTCACCACGGAGCAGTGCCTGCTCGCCCCGAACCGCAACCCGACGCTCTCGCGGGACGCGATCGAGGAGCTGCTGGCCGAGTACCTGGGGGCATCCCGCCTGGTATGGCTGGGTCACGGCCTGGTCGAGGATCGCGACACCGACGGGCACGTCGATCTGATCGCGGCGTTCACCCCCGAGCGCTCGGCCCTGGTTCAGACAGTCCCGGCAGGCAATCCGAATCACGAGAACTGTGCGGAGAACGTTGAGCGTCTGCACGAGGCCGGTATCGAGACGATCGAGGTTCCGCACCTTCCCTATCGAGAGGTGGCCGGCGAACGCGTTGCCGTCGGCTATCTGAACCTCTACATCTGCAACGGCGCGGTGATTGTGCCTACCACCGACGACGAGTTCGACGAGGAGGCGCTGGCGATCATCGCCGCCGCTTTTCCCGGGCGCTCGATGGTGCCGGTACCGGGGGCCACCATCGCCTACGGCGGCGGCGGCCCGCACTGCATCACCCAGCAGGTGCCGTCGGTCTAGCGGCACCGGGAGGTACGGCTCATGAGTGACTACGTGTTGAAGCTCAAGGACGGGGTCCCCGATTCACCGGCTCGCACGCGCCCAGCCGAGCGCGCACCGCTGCGGCTTGGTCTGGTGCAGCAGCGCTGGCACCCGGACGCGTTCGTGCTCGAGCAGATGCTGATGGAGGGCATCGTCATGGCCGCCGATCACGGCGCCCGTGTCGTCTGCCTCCAGGAGCTGACGCTTTCCCCCTACTTTGCGATCAGCTCAGACGGTGCGCAGGCGCTCGGCGTCGCGCCCGAACCGCTCGAGGACGGCCAGACGGCCACCTTCGCCCGTCGGGCAGCCGCCGAGTCGGGCGCGTACGTCCACGCATCCCTGTACGAGCAGGCCGACCGTGGCGACGGCCTGGGCTTCAACACCGCGATCCTGGTCTCCCCGGACGGCAAGCTGGTGCAGCGCACGCGCAAGCTGCACATCCCAATCACCGCCGGTTACTACGAGGACAAGTATTTCCGTCAGGGCCCGGCGAGCGGCGAAGGCGACCCCTTCCCCGTGGTGGAACTGCAGGATTCTGACGCGCGGATCGGCCTCCCTACCTGCTGGGACCAATGGTTTCCGGAGCTCGCGCGGGCCTATTCGCTGGCAGGAGCCGAGGTGCTGATCTACCCGACGGCGATCGGCTCGGAGCCCGACCATCCAGCATTCGATACCGAGCCGCTGTGGCAGCAGGTGATCGTCGGCAACGGAATTGCAAACGGCACGTTCATGGTCGCCGTGAACCGGTTTGGCGTCGAAGGACCGCTGACGTTCTACGGCTCGAGTTTTATCTCAGATCCCTACGGCCGCATCCTCGTGCAGGCACCTCGGGACCGGCCTGCCGTGCTCGTCGCCGACCTCGACCTGGATCAGCGCCGCGACTGGCTCGAGCTGTTCCCGTTCCTGACCACGCGCAGGCCCGATGCCTATGAGACGTTGACGCGCCGGTAGCGGGCTGCTCAGACTCAGCTCTCGACGAAGTAGCTGCCGCTGCCCTGGCCGGATGAGAAGTAGCGGGTGGTGACCGTCTTCTTGCGGGTGAAGAACTCGACGCCGTCGGTTCCGTGCGCGTGCAGGTCCCCGAGGAAGCTGTCCTTCCAGCCACTGAACGGGAAGAACGCAACAGGGGCGGCAACGCCGATGTTGACGCCGACCATGCCCGCCTGCACCTCGTGGCGGTAGCGGCGAACCGAGGCACCCGACTCGGTGAAGATCGAGGTGCCGTTGCCGAAGCGGCTTGAATTCACGATCTCGATCGCTTCGTCGAGCGACTCGGCGTGAATCAATGTGAGCACCGGCCCGAAGACCTCCTCGCGTGCGATCTCCATCTCGGGCGTGACGCCGTCGATGATCGTCGCTCCGAGGAACGCCCCGTCGGGATTGATACCCGCACCCGACACGCCGCGGCCGTCAACGACGATGCGCGCGCCGTCGGCGACCGCGCGTTCGACGTAGCCTGTGATCCGGTCGCGCGCGTCGCAGGAGATGACCGGCCCAAGCTGGACCTGCTCCTCATTGCCGTCGCCGAGGCGCAACGACTGCGCCGCGTGTGTGAGCGGCTCGAGCAGCTGGCCGTGGGCATCACCGACGGTGACCACCACCGAGCCGGCCATGCAGCGTTGGCCGGCAGCGCCGAAGGCGGAGGCGACGATTCCCTCGACGGTCTTGTCGATGACGGCGTCCGGCATCACAACCATGTGGTTCTTGGCGCCGCCGAGCGCCTGCACGCGCTTGCCCGTCTGTGCCGCGCGCTCGTAGACGAGCTTCGCGACGGGTGCGGAACCGACGAATGAGATCGCGTCGATGTCGGGGTGCTCGAGCATGCCCTCGACGATCTCGCGGCCACCGTTGACGAGGTTCACGACACCGGCGGGAAGGCCGAGGGCATCCAACTCCTCGAACGCGATCTGCTGGGTCATGGGAACCTGCTCGGAGGGCTTCAGCACGAACGTGTTGCCACAGGCGATCGCAAACGGCAGGAACCAGAACGGCACCATCGCCGGGAAGTTGAAGGGCACGATCGCGGCACAAACACCGACCGGCTGGCGGACCGTCTCAGCATCGATGTTGCGGGAAACGTCCTCGAGGATGCGGCCCTGCATCGTCGTCGGCACGGCGCACGCCGCCTCGACCATCTCGATCATGCGCGCGACCTCGGCACGGGCATCGCCGATCGTCTTGCCCATCTCGGTGGTGACCGAACGCGCCAGGTCCTCGCTGCGCGCGGCCAGACGCTCGCGCAGCTCGAACAGCTTG
This sequence comes from uncultured Actinomycetota bacterium, assembly GCA_963714335.1. Lineage (GTDB taxonomy): Bacteria > Actinomycetota > Thermoleophilia > Solirubrobacterales > Solirubrobacteraceae > Palsa-465. Next base: position 993,008 of record CAVQNW010000002.1, on the reverse strand, counting down.
CGCGCCCGCGCGATGACCGACACCGCGCGCCACTCGGGCAGCGCCGCCCGCGCCGCTGCCACGGCGGCGTCCAGATCGGCCCGACCCGAGAGCGGTACGCGCCCGAGCACAGCCCCGCTTGCGGGGTTGATGACATCCAGTTCGCCGATCGCTGCCTCTGCTTTCACCCAACTCCCGGCGACGTAGTTGTCGAGCAGCCGTGTTGCGGTCGCAGTCATGTCGTGATGGTCCTCTCAGCGCTCCGCCGTCCCTTCGATGACCCTTCATTTCCTCTTTCCGGTCTCTTATCTGCCGGAACAAGGATCGTCATATGAAGAAACGCCTGTTGGTCTCAATGATCCCGGCGGTCGCGTGTCTCGCGTTCGCCGCGCCTGCTCTTGCCGCGACCCAGGAGGGTGCCAGCGAGAACTGGGCAGGCTATGTAGTGACATCAAATGATGACAGTGGCTTCTCTGCCGTTTCTGGCCAATGGAAGGAGCCACAGGTCGACTGTACGGCTAACTCTGAGCCGACCTACTCCGCCTACTGGGTGGGGCTGGGCGGCGGCGGGCAGCAGTCGACGGCACTGGAGCAGATCGGAACCCAGGGCGACTGCAGCGCGAGCGGCACAGCCACGTATTACGCGTGGTACGAGCTCGTGCCGTCGGCACCCGTGAAGCTCTCCCTGGCGATCCACCCGGGAGACAGCATCTGGGCGAGGACCGCGGTCAACGGTGACCAGGTGAGCCTGTTCATCACCGATCAGACCACGCACCAGACCTGGAGCAAGACGCTGACGATGACGTCGGCGACACCGGATACGAGCACCGCCGAATGGGTCGCGGAGGCGCCATCGGAGTGCGCCGGCGGAGCGATGAGCGATTGCACACCGCTGACGCTGGCCAACTTCGGCACGACCACGTTCAGCGATGCTCACACCACCTCGAACGGTCATGTCGGATCGATCAGTGATTCCAACTGGACGGCCGAGGCGATCGAACTGGAGCCCTCCTCGAGCAGCCTGTTCGGCGGCGGCTACGGCGGCTACTTCCAAGGCGGCTATGGCGGCTACTCCGACGACAGCAGCTATCAACCCACCGACGGTGGCGCTGCCCCGACCTCTTTGAGCAAGGGCGGCACCAAGTTCAGCGTCAAGTACGGCGCCTCGCTTGCCGCTCAAGGCACAGGCTCGGGCCAGGGCCAGTCGAACCCATACGGGTACGGCTCGGGTGGTGGCTACGGATCGGGCTCAGGTAGTAGCGACGGATCGGGCTCGGGCGGCAGCTACGGGTACGGCTCCGGCGATGGCTACGGCTCCGGCAGCGGCTCGGGCGATGGCTACGGCTACGGCTCGGGCGATGGCTACGGCTACTACGGCGGCGGCTATGGCGGCTACGGCGGCAATGGCTACGGCGGCTATGGCTACGGCTACGGCGGCGGCTGGGGTTACTGACGACGAGAGCCGGGAGTGGACACGTCGCAAGGCGTGCCCACTCCCGTCAGTAACGTCGGTCGCTACTTGCAGTTCGCGACTGCCCAGGCCTCAATGTCCTTGGACGCACTCTTCAGCTTTGGTGCGTCGAACGACTTCGCCGCACTCTCGAGAGCACTGATCTGAGACGCGCTTGGGACGCTGCCGAACTTGTAGCCCGCCTTCTGCAGGTCACCAGCATAAGCGGCGAACGCGCTGGAGATCACCTGCACATCGGAGCGGATCGCGGACGGAGCCGCGTTGGCCAGGTTCTGGTACGCCTTCACCATCGCGCTCAGGTTGAACTTGCCGCCGCTGCTCGCGGACGTCATCGCCTTGGCGAACTGCTCGCCCACCCCGCTCAGATTGGTGCAGTTGGACACGCTCGCGAACGTCGCCTTGCTCGTCGACGAGCTCGACGCCGCGCCCGTGTTCGCCGCGGTTGTATTCGAGCTCGCGCTGGTCGATGTCTTCGCCTGCGAGCTGCTCGACTTATGCGAGGTTGACGCCTTGGTGGTGGTCGTCGGTGTACTCGATCCGCCACACGCGGCGACAAGCACAGCTACTGCTACGGCCATCAGTGGCAGTAGTCGGAATCGCATTCCAGCCCCCTGTTCATAAGGCCCCCCGGCCCGTGGATTGATGCCTCAGTACTACTGAGCGCGCCGGAGCCTATCTGATACGCAAGTCGGCGCGTGAATGTTCGCGGGACGCTGATCAGGCAACTTCGCGTGCGGCGAGCGGATCGCGCGCGAGCGCACGGTGGTAGCCGTCCGCAAGGCGCCCGAGCGCGGCCTCCCAAGTGCGGGTGCGCACCGACTGCAGAGCAGCGCGGCGCAGCCGCTTGGCCAGCAGCGGGCCATCGATGACCTCGTGCACGGCTTCGGCGAGGGACTGCGCAGCGGCCGGGACGAGCAGCCCGGTCTCGCCGTGCTCGATCAGGCTGGTCGGGCCGCCTTCGGCAACGGCCACCACCGGCAGGCCGCTGGCTTGAGCCTCTAGCACCACCTGACCGAACGTATCGGTGCGGCTCGCGAACAGGAACACGTCCGCGCTCGCGTAGACGCGGGCCAGGTCGGCTCCGTACTGCCAGCCGAGGAAGGTGGCGTGGTCGCCTAGGCGTTCGCGCAGCGCCCCCTCCTCAGGACCACCGCCGGCAAGCACCAGATGCAGGCGCGGGTCTCGCGCATGGGCTGCCTCGAATGCTTCAGCCAGCAACTCCACGCCCTTCTCCTTGGTCATCCGACCCGCGTAGAGGACGTTGATCTCGCCGGCAAGCAGCGACTCATCGCGCAGTCCTGGGGCGAAGCGACCGAGGTCCACGCCGCGATCCCAACGTGCGATCGTTGCCGGCTCGACACCGATCTTCTCGAGCCGCTCGTCGGTCGCGGAGCTCGGCGAGAGGACGACGTCACAGGCACCGTAGAACTTGCCAAGCGCGTAGTCGGCGATCATCTCGAGGTGCCCGAATCCCGATCGCAGAGCGGCGTACGCCGCAAGTTCGGTGTGGTAGCTGCCCACCAGCGGTAGCTCGAGCAACTTCGCGATGCCCCAGGCCGCTACGCCTGCCGGGCCGGGACTGCACACGTGCATGAGGTCGTAGCGGCCCTCGGAGATCACCTCGGTGATCGAGGTGATACTGGGTACCCCCACCTTCAGTCCGGCGTAGAAGGGCACGTCAACCTCCGCCACGGCGCTGAGCCGGCGGTCCACGTCGGCATCGGTACCGATCACCTCGACCTCAAAGCCGGGCACGCCCAGATCCCTCACCTGCTGGATCGCGTGGGTCACGCCATGCGTTGACCCGAGGCCGTCTGCCACCAGGGCCACGCGGGGACGGTCTCCGTCGGTACGCGTCAGCTTGAACTTCTCGCGACCGAGGAACGCGGTCGCGGCGGCGTACGGGACGGCCGGGACGCACGCATCGAAGAGCTCTGAGGCGACGCGTCCGAACTCTGGCAGCCGACCCTCTTGGAGCACGGCCACGGTGTCGTGCACAACTCGGGCCAGCTCGCGCTCGTGAATCCGGCGGGCGCGCCGGTAGAGGTCCTCGTGACCGATGTCGCCGTCCTGCAGGTGTGCGATCAGCTTGCGCTCATCGACCTCGAGGTTCATCGCGCCAAGCCAGGAGCGCAGCAGCGCGAGCGCGTCCTGCGGTCCGATGTCCTGCTGCGTTCGCCCGGAACGGGCATTGCCCTCATTCATGACCCGCTCGACGATCTTGAGGACCGCAGCCGGGTCGGGACGGCCGCTCGCCTCACCGTCGCCGAGCGCGCGGATCGCCAGCGACATCGCCGCGTGCGTCCACTTCGCAGCGCCGCCCTGGTCGCCGTGGGAGATGGCGTTGCCGGCACGGATGTGCGCGAGGAACTCCGTTGGGTTGTGCGCGAGCGGTGTCTCGGTGAAGGTGCGGCCGATGTCGATGCCGGCGTGGTCATCAGTGCCACCGATTCCCGTGCCCCCGTGGGTCTCGATGTAGACAAAGGCCGGCAGGTTCAGTTCCTTGGCGCGCGAGCCGTTACGCGTCTCCCAGATCGGGAAGAGCTGCGCCAGGCGCCTGCGGTGGCGCGGGGTCAGCGGCGCCTCGACGGCGAAGAATGGGTGCGCGAGTGCGGCCGTCAGTCCGTGGTCGTCCAGGTACTCCGCGCACTCCTCGACGCTGTAGTTGTGCGCCTGCAGCCATTCGTGGTCCTCAGGCGTGATGCCGTAGCAGAGGACATGCACGGCCTGCGGTTCGCCCTTGAACCAGGCAGTTAGCTCCTCCGAGATGAACACTCCGGGCAGATGGGCGACCGCGAGCGCCCCGGCGATCGTGTCGTGGTCGGTGATCGTCACGAAGTCCATGCCCCGGCGCTTGGCAAGCTCGTAGACCTCCTCGGGCTCCGTGGCGCACTCAGGCAGATGCAAGGAACGTTGGATGCCCAGCTTCGACAGCTCCGACGCAGTCGAATGCACGTGCATATCGGCGCGGCTCACGTGCAGGTCATTGCTCTGGATCTTGTGCATGATCAAGTTGTCGCTTACCTGGTGCTCAGGCTTGTGAAGTTCGCGGGCAGTCGCTGTGAAGTTCCAGTGAAGTCCGGGGAAGAAACCCCTGCGTCCCGAACATTTCTTTGCTGATGCCAGAGACGCTCCAGAGATGACAGACCTCGCGACCCACGACCTCGCTTTCGAACAAGGGCAGCTCCGCGCCGAAGTAACCCTCCGCCCCTTCAGCTTCACCATCCGCCGCGCTGGCCGACGCCTGCTGCGCAATGCCGGCGCCTGGGTCGCCGACGGCACGCGTCGACGACCACTTCATCCAGTTCACCGAGGGGGTCGTCGCAGACGAGGACCTCGCGCCCCATGAGCGTGCCGTCCGGGCGACGGCCGAGACGCGACCGGCTTCCTTCGGCTCGCTCGAACGACAGGGCGAGCCTACGGAAGCCATCACGCTCGGCCTGCTCTTCGAAGGCGGCCGCAAGGGACGCATGACGCTCACGCTGCACTCTGATGAGCGCTTCACCCTGAGACTGACAGCCGACGACGAGCCGCTCAGGCTGGCTTTCGAGTGGGACAGACGCAGTAACGAGCACTTCGTCGGCCTGGGCGCGCGCCACGGCACCGAGTTCGACCAGCGCGGCCGGGCGGTGCAGCTCGGGGCCGACCGCAGGTACACGGGCCCGGACTGCCCGCCGGAGATGCTGGAGCAGGGCGGCATTCCGCAGGGCGACTGCGCGCCGGTGCCGTGGATGCTCTCGAGCCGCGGTTATGGCGTGATCGCTCACACCTACGCCAACGGCACCCGCTTCGACATGTCGACCGATCGCACGTCGGTCTCGACGCGCGCGCTCGCCGGCCCGCTGGTGCTGGAGTTCATGTGCCAGTCCACCCCGGCAGCGCGCCTGCGGGCGCTCTGCCGGCAGACCGGTTTCCCGGCGCTGCTGCCGGCGTGGGGCTACGGTTTCTGGAAGAGCCGCGATGTGCACGAGGATCGCGAGGCGGTGCAGGACGACTATGAAGGCTTCCGCCGCCACGAGATCCCGCTCGACGCGATCGTCCTCGACTCGCCCTGGGCCACGCAATACAACTCCTGGGAGATCAACCCGCACCAGCTGCCAGACGCGGAGGAGACGATCCGTAACTTGCGCGCCGACGGGGTGCGGACGGTGCTCTGGTGCACACCGTGGGTGAATCTGGACTCGCGCGACGGCCAGATCCCACCTCAGGCCGAGTCCGAGCGGTTGCATCGCGAGCCGGCGCCGAACTACGCGCCCGGTGCCGCCGCGGGCCACTTCGTCCGACAGGCCGAGTCCGATGAGCCGTGGGTCGGGCAGTGGTGGATGGGCACCGGCTCGCTCGTCGACTTCACCAGCGAGGACGCGGAGCGCTGGTGGCGCGAACAGGTCAAGGGCGTCCTCCATCAGGGCGTCGAGGGGATCAAGGTTGACGATGGCGACGGCTACTACCTCAAAGACGACGTGCGGCTGGCCGACGGGCGCCGCGGTGGCGAGGCCGCATGGCATCTCGGTGGCTTGCACCGCATCAGCGTGCAGCGCGCGCTCGATGAGGTCCATCCCGGGGCCGGGGTGCTGTTCGGGCGCTCGGGCTGGCTCGGTCAGCACGCTGTCGGCCACACCTGGGGCGCCGATCAGGCCTCGGACTTCTGGTCGCTGCGGGCGCTCGTGACCGCAACGCTGTCCGCGGCGGCGAGCGGCATCTCCAACTGGTCGCACGACGTAGGCGGCTACCTCGGCCACCGGCTGGTCGAGCGCTGCCCGCCCGAACTGTTGATCCGCTGGCTGCAGTTCGGCTGCTTCACGCCGCTGATGCACGCGCACTCGCGCTTTCCGCACGAGCCCTGGAACTACGGGCAGCGGATGGTCGACACCTACCGTGCCTACGTGCTCCTGCACGAGCAGCTCGTCCCGTACGTGCGCGCAGCCGCCGCCACGGCGGCGCGTGCCGGCCTGCCGATCATCCGCCCGCTCTGCCTGATCGACCCGGGTGACCCGCGCGGTTGGGAGCTGACCGACGCCTACGGTTACGGCCCTGCGCTCTGGGTCGCACCGGTGCTCGATGACCACGCGCGCGAGCGCGAGGTCCTGCTGCCGCGTGGCGATTGGATCGAGGCCTGGTCGGGCCGGCGCGTGCATGGCGGCCAAGAGGTGGTGGTGCCCGCGCCGCTGCAGCAGATCCCTGTCTGGGTTCGGGCCGGCGCGATCATCGTCACCTATCCCGCCGAGCACGTGGCCCGCGGGCTCGGCGACGAGCCTGAGTCCGAGCGCTCATTGGAGGCGACGCTGTGGGGGTCGCCTGCCGATACCAGTCCCGCCCGCCCTACAACCGCAAAACTCGCAGACGGCCTCCGCATCCACTTCAGCGAGCGCGATGGCTGGTCCTGCTCAGATCCAAACCGCGAGATCCGCCACCGCGTTATCGAAGGCTGAAGCTGCCCTGCCAGCATTGGTCGTGGGATGCCTTCACGATCCTCAGCCCCGCGCTTTGCTGAGCGGCTTGCCGAGAACCTGACGCCACTGCAGGTTCTGGGCTGCGCTGCCGCTCTGTACTTGGCCGACTGGGCCTTTCAGCAGAGTGGCGGATCCTTCTTCCCTGGTGGTCCTCTGGATGAGATCGCGCATCTCCTGACGGCACTGCTGCTGCTCCAAGCAGTTCCCCCGAGGTGGCGTGCGAAGATCATGATCCCTGCGCTGATCGGCTCGGTGGCGATCGACCTCGATCACATACCGGAGTACCTCGGCTACCGCTTCCTGACCGTGGGCACGCCGCGGCCATACACGCATTCGCTGTTGACGCCCCTGCTGCTCCTCACGCTCGCGCTGGCGATGCGTCGCCAGCGCGCAGTTTTCCTTGGCCTGGCGCTCGGCGTCCTGTTGCACTTCTTCCGGGATCTGGCGGAGGGCAATGGCAGCGGCGTGTCGCTGCTGTGGCCATTCAGCGACCACGCCTTCAGCTATCCGCACAGCACCTACCTGGCCATGATGGCCTGTGTCGTCGCTGCGGACGTACTGCTGGGCGCGCTCAGCCTGCGGGCTCGGGCCGCGGCTCCGTGACCGGCGCATCGTCGAGCAGCGTCGCGAGCCAGCGGCGCGCCTCGTCGAGGCTCCAGCCCTTGCGCGCAGCGTAGTCCTCGAGCTGATCGTTGCCGATCCGCCCGACGCCGAAGTAGCGCGACTGCGGATTTGAGAAGTAGAGCCCGCTCACGGAGGCGCCGGGCGTCATCGCATAACTTTCGGTGAGGTGTATCCCTGCGCTCTCGGAGGCCGCGAGCAGCGCGAAGATCGTCTGCTTCTCAGTGTGTTCCGGCTGGCAGCCGTAGCCCGGCGCGGGCCGGATGCCGTCATAGCGCTCGGCGATCAGCTCCGCCCGTGAGAGCTGCTCGCCCGCCTCGTAGCCCCACAGCTCGCGACGGACGCGCTCGTGCATGCGTTCTGTGAAGGCCTCCGCCAGGCGATCGCAGAGCGCGGTGAAGAGGATCTTGTTGTAGTCGTCGTGCTCGCGCTGGAACTCCTCGGCACGCTCGCTTTCGCCGTGTCCCGCGGTCACGGCAAAGGCGCCGATGTAGTCGTCGACACCGGACCCGAGCGGCGCGACGAAGTCGGCAAGTGCCAGGTTCGGATGCTCGCGATCGCGTGCGAGCTGTTGGCGCAGCGTGTGCAGCGTCGCCAGCCGGGTGCTCTTGCCCGGGTCGGCGTAGACGTGGATGTCGTCGCCGTCAGCGGCAGCGGACCAGAGCCCGACCACGGCCCGTGCGCTCACCCAGCGCTCGTCGACGAGCCGTTCGAGCATCGCCTGTGCGTCGTCGTAGAGCGAGCGCGCGGTCGGCCCGAAGGTGGGATCGTCGAGGATCTTCGGGAATGTGCCCTTCAGCTCCCAGGTCCTGAAGAACGGGGTCCAGTCGATGTAGCGGGCGATCTCAGCAAGGTCGTACTCGTCGAACGCCTGGACCCCGAGACGCGCGGGAGCCGGCGGGGTATAGGCATCCCAGTCGATGCGCAACGCATTCTCACGCGCCTGCTCGAGTGAGACCCTGCGGTCCACGGCGCGCCCGCTGGCGCGCCGTTCCGCGATCTCCCTGTACTCCGCCTTTACCTCCGCCGAGAGTGCCGCGCGCTGTTCAGGATCCACGAGCGCGCTGGCCACGCCAACGGCACGGGAGGCGTCGGGCACGTACACGGTCTGGCCGAGGCTGTAGCAGGGATCGATCTTGATCGCAGTGTGCAGCTTGCTGGTGGTCGCCCCGCCGATCATCAGCGGCATTGTCATGCCGCGCCGTTCCATCTCGCTCGCGACCGAGCACATCTCCTCGAGTGACGGCGTGATCAGTCCGGAGAGCCCGATCATGTCGGCCCCCTGCTCGACCGCCGTATCGAGGATCTGGTGCGCCGGCACCATCACGCCAAGGTCGATTACGTCAAAGCCGTTACAGCCGAGCACGACACCGACGATGTTCTTGCCGATGTCATGGACATCGCCCTTGACGGTCGCCATCACCACGCGTCCGGCACCGCGCTCGCCGCTGCGCTTGGCCTCCATGAAAGGTTCCAGGTGCGCGACCGCCTGCTTCATCACGCGCGCGGATTTCACCACCTGGGGGAGGAACATCTTGCCCTGGCCAAAGAGGTCGCCGACGACGTTCATGCCATCCATCAGCGGCCCCTCGATCACCCGCAGCGGCTCGCCCAGCTCGATTCGCGCCTCCTCGGCATCCTCGACGATGTAGTCGTTGACGCCGTTGACGAGCGCGTGCACGAGTCGCTCGCCTACGGGCAGCTTGCGCCACTCGAGGTCGACAGTCTTCGGCCCGGAGGCGGCGTCGCGGTAGCGCTCCGCGATCTCCAGCAGGCGCTCGGTGGCGTCGGCGCGGCGGTTGAGGATCACATCCTCGATGCGCTCGCGCAGCTCCGGTTCGATCTCGTCGTACTGGGCGAGCTGGCCCGCGTTGATGATCGCCATGTCCATACCGGCCGCGATCGCGTGGTAGAGGAACACGGCGTGAATCGCCTCGCGCAGCGCCTCGTTCCCGCGGAACGAGAAGGACACGTTGGAGACGCCGCCGGAGACGCGGGTGCCGGGGAGCCGCTCCTTGATCTGCCAGGTCGCCTCGATGAACGCGAGCGCGTACTCGTTGTGCTCGGCGATGCCGGTAGCGACGGCGAAGATGTTGGGGTCGAAGATGATGTCCTCAGGGTCGAACCCGGCCCGCTGCGTGAGCAGGTCGTGCGCGCGCTCGCAGATCGCGACCTTACGCTCGACCGTGTCCGCCTGACCCTGCTCGTCAAAGGCCATCACGACCACGGCGGCGCCATATCGACGGATCTTGCGCGCGACCTCGAGGAACGGCTCCTCGCCCTCCTTGAGGCTGATCGAGTTGACGATCGCCTTGCCCTGCACGCACTTGAGGCCGGCCTCGATCACACTCCACTTCGAGGAGTCGATCATGATCGGCACACGCGCGATCGCCGGCTCGGAGGCAACCAATCGCAGGAACGTAGTCATCGCCTGCTCGCCGTCCAGCAGACCGTCATCCATGTTGACGTCGATGATCTGCGCGCCGTTCTCGATCTGCTCGCGCGCCACGCTCAGCGCGGTGTCGTAGTCGCCGGCCTGGATCAGGCGCTTGAAGCGCGCCGACCCGGCGACGTTGGTGCGCTCGCCGATGTGGATGAAGGTTGCGAGTGTGTCGCCGGTCGCCGAGGCAGTCATCTGCAAGCTTTCAGGAGGCGGCCCGCTCACGCAGCGGCGAAGGGTTCAAGCCCGGACAGTCGCAGCGTCGGCTTCAGCTCAGGCACCTGGCGTGGCGGGATGCCGGCGACCGCGTCCGCGATCGCCCTGATGTGTGCGGGAGTCGTCCCGCAGCAGCCACCGACGATATTCACCAGCCCACTTTCCGCCCACTCCCGCAGGTGGGTGCTGATGACCTCAGGCCCCTCCTCGTACTCGCCGAGCTCGTTTGGCAGTCCGGCGTTGGGATAGGCCGAGATCAGCGTGTCGGCTACACCCGACAGCTGTGCCAGGAACGGCCGCAGCTGTTCGGCGCCGAAGGCGCAGTTGAGTCCAACGGCAAACGGTTCGGAATGGCGGACCGAGATCCAAAACGCGTCGATCGTCTGCCCGGACAGAATCCGTCCGGAACGGTCAGTGACGGTTCCGGAGATCCAGATCGGCAGCTCGGTGCGGCCCTCGTCCTGGAGGTCGAGGATGGCCTTCAGCGCCGCCTTGGCGTTGAGCGTGTCGAAGATCGTCTCGACCAGGAACAGATCGACCCCACCCTCGTAGAGGGCGATCGCCTGCTCGCGGTACGCGGCGTAGACCTCGTCGAAGTCGACCGCCCGTGCTCCCGGATCGTTGACGTCAGCCGACATCGAGAGGGTGCGGTTGGTCGGGCCGATCGACCCGGCGACCCAGCGCGGCTTGGAGGGGTCGGCGACCGTGAAGCGATCAGCCGTCGCGCGTGCGATCTGCGCAGCTGCGAGGTTCAGGTCGCGGGCGAACGCCTCAGTCCCGTAGTCGGCCTGTGCGATCGCCGTGGAGGTGAACGTGTTGGTGGAGATGATGTCGGCGCCTGCGTCGAGGTAAGCCACAGTCAGTTCCGTGATCACCTCTGGGCGCGTGAGGCAGAGCACGTCGTTGTTGCCCTTGAGCGGAAGCGGATGCTCGGCGAAGCGCTCGCCGCGGAACTGCTCCTCGGTGAGCCGGTACTCCTGGATCTGGGCGCCCCAGGCGCCGTCCAGGACAAGGATGCGCTCGGCCGCTGCTGCCTTGAGCGCGTCGAGGCGCTTCTCGCGCGAGTGCTCCAAGGTGCTCTGGCCCGCCTGCAGCGTCATGCGGCACTCCTTTCCCGCACCGGGCGGACGCCGAGCAGGCGGCACACCGCCGGTGCCAGCTCGCCCTGGTTGAGCGTGTAGAAGTGGAAGTTCTCAAAGCCCTCACGGCGCAGCCGGTCGACCTGCTCGGCAGCGACGATCGCGCCGACAAGCTTGCGAGTCTGTGGGTCGTCGTCAAGGCCGGCGAAGCGCTCGCCCAGCCAGGCGGGAATGGTGGCTCCGCAGCGGGCTGCCATCCGTGCCGTCGCGGCGAAGTCGGTCGTGAGCAGAATCCCTGGGGTGACTGTCAGGGGGATGCCCGCGCCGCTGATCCGATCGCGCAGCTGAGCGATCGCATCGGTGTCGAAGCAGAACTGGGTTATCGCGCCGGTAGCACCGGCCTCGGCCTTGCGCATGAGCACGCGCAGATCGTGGAGCAGCGAAACGGAGTCGTGGTGGGGCTCGGGATAGGCAGCCACGCTCACCTCGAACGGCGCCTGCCTGCGGATCGCCTCCACCAGCTCCGCGGAGGTGGCGTAGCCGTCAGGATGCGGCTCGAATGCGCCCTGGCCGACGGGGACGTCTCCGCGCAGCGCGACGATGTGACCGACGCCTATGTTCCAGTAGCGCTGAATCTCGGTGTCGATCTCCGCGCGCGTGAGACCGACGCAGGTCAGGTGGCCGGCGGCCGGCACTGATCCGCGGCTGAGCGCCTCGAGTACGCCGAAGGTGGCGTCTTTGGCGCTGCCACCGGCGCCGCAGGTCACAGAGACGAAGCTGGGGTCGAGGGCAGTCAGCCGGTCGAGCGTCTGCTGTAGACGCAGCTCACCCTCCGGTGTCCGCGGCGGAAAGACCTCGAATGAGATCCGCGACATCAGCCCACGGCTCCTGCGGTCGCCGGCTTCGCGGCGGTGCCGTTGTGGCCGCGCGACTGCGCGCGGAGCAGCCACAGGCGCACGGTCAGCTGCTCATCCGGGCTGCTCGGGGGCAGCGTGCGCTCGCTCTCGACCTCCAGTCCGGCTTGCACGGCCCAACTCAGCATCTCCTTGTCGTCGATCCCGAGACAGCGGTGGCCGTGCAGCGAACGGAGATGCTCGAGGTCGTGGGTGGCGAAGTCAGCCACGAGCAGCCGCCCTCCAGGGCGCAGCAGGCGTGCGGCGTCAGCGATCGCTGCGCCGGGCGCGTCGAGCAGGTGCAGCACGTGGTGCATCACGGCGACGTCGAAGCTGCCCGCCTCGAACGGAGGCCTGTGCAGATCGCCGTGGCGCACCGCCGCCCGCGAGAGCTGAGCCTCGCCGAGCGAGGCCCGGGCCACCTGAAGCATTTCATGGTCGACGTCGAGGCCGACGCTGTGCTCGCTGTGCGGAGCGAGCAGCTCGAGGATCCGGCCGGTGCCGGTGCCGATGTCGAGGAGCCGCCCGATCGGGCCCTCGCCGACGAGCATGTCGAGCAGTGCGCGTTCGACCGCAGCCTCGCCGATGTAGAACCCTTGCAGACCCTCGAGCTCATCGGCATGCGCGGAGCGATAGGCCGTGGCCGCCTCGATCCTCGCCTGGCGCGCCCGCGAGAGCGCCGCCAGGTCGGCCGAGATGGTTACGTCGCCGGGCGGGGTGAGCGAGGCGACCCGGTATGCCAGTTCGGCCTCGGGGCTGCTCTCGGCCAGGCGGTAGTAGACGAAGGCGCCCTCAGGTGCCCGCTCAAGGACGCCCGCGTCCACGAGCAGTCGCAGGTGGCGGCTGATGCGGGGCTGGCTCTGCCCGATGACGCGGCAGACCTCTGTGACCGTCAGCTCCTCACGGGCCAGCAGCGCCACGAGCCGCAACCGCGTCGGCTCGGCGACCGCGCGCAGCGCACCGACGAGCTCGTCGAATCCGAGGTCCCCGCCAGGGAGTTCTCCGCCGCCCAGCTGCCCGGGGACGAGCTCCCGCGGCCGCCCGGCGAAGGCGTAGGCGGTGCTCTGAGACCTCTGAGACATCTCGTGAGCGATGGCGGGCTCCTGCTGAGCGATGGCGGGTGCCTGCTGAGCGATGGCGGGTGCCTGAGCCATGGCGGGCTCCTGCTGAACGATGGCGGGTTCCTGAGCCATTGGCGGCACCCTAGCACGTAAATTCGCTCATATAAAGATATGTGCATATGGGCTGCATGCTGCTGGTGACCGTGCGTGCAGGAGAGCGCGTTGCATGGAACCACGGCGCGGCCGCACTATGCGCCGCACGAGGGAAGCGTTTTGCGCCGTGGGGGCGGAAAACGCTTCCCTCGAGCATCAGCCGGGCCGCTGACAGGCGTCGTTCGAGTAGGAGCGGTGCGAGGCTGGGGCGAATCAGCGTTCATCCATTACGCTCGCCGTGATGCACATCGATACGCTCACGCCCCCTGAGCAGCGGGTCCTCGGATGCCTGATCGAGAAGCGGTTCACCACGCCCGATCAGTACCCGCTGACGCTGAACGCCCTGCGGCTTGCGTGTAACCAATCCACGAACCGTTACCCGGTCGTCGACTACGACGAAGAGACGGTGCGCGCCGCCGCCCAGCGCCTCGCGCAGTTCGGGGTGGCGCGGCTGGCCAGCGGCCATACGAGCCGCTCGACCAAGTACCGGCACCTGGCCGAGGAGGCGCTCGGGCTGGGGCGCGAGCAGCTGGCGGTGCTGTCGGCGATGCTGCTGCGCGGGCCGCAGACACCCGGCGAGCTCAAGGGCCGCACAGAGCGCATCGTGCATTGGCCGTCGCTGGCCGCGGTCGAGCAGGTGCTGGCCGAGCTGATCGAACGTGGCTACGCCACGCGGCTCGAGCGTCGACCCGGCCAGAAGGAGGAGCGCTTCGCGCAACTGCTCGGCGGCGCCCCGAACGAGGGCGGATCCGCCGCACCGGTAGCGGCACCAACACCGACACCGGCACCAACACCGACACCGACAGCGGCCCCGGCACCAACACCGGCACCGGCACCAACACCGACACCGACGGCGGCGCAAATGCCAAGCGCCGCCGAAGCAGACGGGGTCGCCTCGCGCGGTCCTGCGGCGGGCGAAGCGGCGGGAATGGGCGGGCGGGAACTGGTCGCCCGCCTGAATGCGCTCGAAGCCAGGGTCGAGCAGCTCGCGGGGCTGCTCGAGCAGCTGACGGGCGAGTCGCTCTAGCGATGTCGCTCAAACTAGGTGGGTAACGCCAGACCGACGAGGTAAGTGGCGCCGCCGACGATGACGCCGGCGAGCGTCATCTCAAGGCCGGCCGCCCACCAGGTGCGCAACGTGACGAGCGACTTGGCGGCGCCGACGAGGAAGTGCGCGATCAGCGAGACGGCCGCCGAGATCAGGATCGCGGTTGTGCCGGTCGTGAAGATGAACGGGATCACCGGGATCATCGCGCCGAGACCGGTGGAGACCCCGGCTGCGACAGATGCCTGGACGGCACTGCCGCCATCCGCACTCGTGATGCCGAACTCCTCCACAGCCAGCGCCCTCAGCATCGCGTCGGGATTCTTTGCGAGCTGCTCCGCCATCGCGTCGGCGGTCGCCTCGTCGACGCCCTTGAGCTGGTAGTAGAGCGAGAGCTCCTCCTTCTCCTCCTCCGGGTGCTCCTCGATCTCGGCGCGCTCGCGATCGAGGTTCGCGGCGGCCACCTCTGCCTCGGAGCGCTCCGCCAGGAAGGCGCCCGTTGCCATCGAGAGCGACGCCGCGATCGCACCGGCGGCACCGGCGGTGAGCACGAAGCTCGATCCGGCCGTCGCGCCCGAGACGCCGGCCACGATCCCGAAAACGGAGGCTAGGCCGTCGTTGGCGCCGTAGATCGCGCCACTGATCCAGCCACCGCTCGACTGATGCCACTTCTCGCGGCCCATGATCTTGTCGAGGCGATCCTTCGCGCGCTGTTGCCCCGGCGTCATCATCGGCTGTTCAGCGTGGTCGCTCTCTCCGGAGCGCATATCGGTGACCGCCATCGAGTGCGAGCGCTCCTCCTTGCGGATTTCGTGCAGCAGACGGTCGGTGGTCGCATCGCCGGTCGAGCGCTTGTAGAGGTCGTCAACCTCCTCATCCTCGGCGGCCTCTCGTGCCGCCAGCAGCCGGTCGACCGGTGCGATCCGTGCCTGTAAGCGCGCCCACCAGGAGATCCGGACGCTGTCAGGCGAGGGAATCTCGATGCCGAGCTCGCGCATTCGCCCTTCCAGCCGCTGGCGGTGAGTTCCCTCGGCGTCGGCCATCCGACCCATGATCTCGGCCTCGCGCGGGGGCAGCCGTTTGGCGATCAGCTCGTAGGTGGCGCGCGCCTCGATCTCGCCGTGCCAGGCCTTCAGCAGCCGGTCGCGGACCTCTGGCGGCGCGTCGGTCATTGCCGCGCAGACTACCTATCCGGCCTATGCGGAAGCCTGCTTTGGTGGCCCTAACTAGTGCCCGAGTCGCCACCCACGGCGCTTGCAGGGGATTCCTGCGGTTCGTCGGGCCAGCGCCCGTGCTCGGCCTTGTACGCGCGCTCCTGCTGCGACGGCCAGTGACCGTGGTGTGCAAGATAGACGCGGTCCTCGGCCTCGCGCTCGCGTTCCTCATCTCCACTCACGCCAAGGCGCCAGAGGAAGTTGATCAGCCAGGTGGAGCTACCGGCGCCGACGAACGCCGCGAACGCGGAGGCGCCGAAGGTGTCGAAGTCATCGGCTATCAGCAGCACGACGCCGATCATGCACAACGCCCCCGGGATCCACCAGCGCAGCAGCCTCACCGCGAGGTTCGTGGGCAGCCGCTCGGAGCTCGCGCTCAACCACCAAGATCCGTAGTGGTGCGGCCCGTTGCCCGCAGGCTTTGCCATCTCGCTGTGGCTACCCGTCGCTCAGCCGCGCGTGGCGCGTCCGTATTGATGGACGAGCGGGAGGATGCCGTCCTCGTCCGCCTCATCGGGGATCCCCGGGGCGAACTCCGCCTCGCGGCCCTCGAATGAGCGCAGGCGCGACTCGAACGCCGCAGCGACACGGATGGCGTGGGCCTTTGCAAGCTCGGCACACTCGCCCTCGAACAGCTCGTCGACGGTCGTCGCCCAGAGGTGAAGCCAGCGGTCAAAGTGGCCTCGTGTCAGCGGCACCTTGAAGTTCAGCTCCACATGCGGCCGGAAGGCACCGCCGCCATAGCTGTGGGCCCCGAGCAGAATCGTCTCCCAGAAGTTGGTGATTCGCGGTACGTGGGCTTCGAGGTCGAGCTTGGCGACGTCGGTGAACAGAAAGCCGATGATCGGATCGACCATGGCGCGGCCATAGAAGGCGCGCACCAGAAGCTCACAATCGGAACGGGTTTCGATGTCGTGGCGGGTCTCGTCGGTGGGCACTTGCGCTCTCGTCTAAAGGATAGGCGCCCGTTCCGCCCGTACTTCCGCGAACGCTCAGCTCGGCGTCGGTGCGTCAGCCAGTCCCGGAGCGGGCCGATCACCGCCGTCGGCCGGCACCGGACCGAAGGCGACGCGCACGATCGCGCCTCCGTCCGGGGCGTTGGTGACGGTCGCAAAACCGCCATGGGCCTCTGCGGCCTGCTTGACGATCGCCAGCCCGAGCCCCGAGCCTGACATCCGCCGCGCATCGTCGGAGCGGTAGAAGCGCTCGAAGACGTGGGCCAGATCGTCGGCCCGGAAGCCGGGACCATGGTCGCGCACGGTCAGCACTCCGCCTCGCAACGTGATCTCCACCGTGCCGTCTTGCGGGCTCCACTTGCGGGCGTTGTCGATGACATTGGTCACAGCGCGAGTGACGCGGTCAGCCGAGTTGTTGATAACGGTCGGATCGAGTTCGGTGGCATAGGTCACGGTCTGGCTGCGGCGGATCGCGCGGTCGGTCGCCTCCTGCACGATCGCATCCAGTTCGAGCTCCTCGACTTGCTCGTCCGGCCTGGCGCCGCGCGCGAGCTCGAGCACGTCACCGACCAGCTGTGTGAGGTCATCGAGCTCGGCGACGATCGCGTCGCGGAGCTCCTCCTGGTCATCGGGCGGCAGCTGATCGGCCTCGAGGAAGATCTGGATGTTTGATCGCAGCGCAGCGATCGGAGTACGCAGCTCGTGCGAGGCGTCCGCGATCAGGTGGCGCTGCGCCTCGACGGAGCGCTCGAGCGCGGTCAGCGTCTGGTTGAAGCTCGCGGCGAGCCGCCGAATCTCGATCGCGCCCTCCTCATCTAGCCGGCGCGGGCGGTCGAGTGAGCTCGTGACCTGCTCGGTCTGGCTGGTGAAGCGGCGGATCGGCGCGAGTGCGGAGCGAGCCACGATCGCACCGATCAGCCCTGCGAGCAGGACGCCTCCGGCGACCAGTAGCGCATAGGTGACGAGCAGCGCACGCAGCGCGGAGTCGGTATTCGTGAGCGGAACGGCGACCTCGATCGCGTGACGATCGATTGGGTCCGGGTCCACAAAAATCTCCTCGTGGGTATCGCCGACCATGGCGGTGAAGTAATAGCCGCCGCTGAGGGTGCGAGCAACGCCCCGCACTCGAGGCGTTACGGGCAGCTTGGGTGCCCCTCCATTCATCGCGTGCACGCGGCCGTTGGGGCAGACCACTTGGAGGTATCCCGTGGGGCCGCCGAGCTCGCCATCGTCGTGTCCCTTCGGCTTGGCGACGCAGGGCTCGTTGTCTGCATCGTGGTCACCGGGGTTGGGATTTCCAGCTGACCCGTTCCCGCCACCGGGCAGATTGGGCCCCGGCTGAGATGGAGCGTTGCCGGCGCCCTGAGGATGGCCGTGCGTTTGGATATATGGAGACGCGAGCTGCGAGAGCTCGAGCCTCACCTCCTGATACAGCTTCGCGCGCGTCGTGAGGTAGCCGACAGGCGCGAAGATCAGGCAGACGGCTGCAACCGCGAAGGCCGCCGCGGCCGTGATGCGGCGATGGAGGCTCATGTCTCGCGCAGCACGTAACCCACGCCGTGAACGGTGTGGATCAGGCGCGGCTCTCCTTCCGCCTCGAGCTTCTTGCGTAGGTAGCCGATGTAGACGCGCAGCGAGTTGCTGGTGACGCTTATGTCGTAGCCCCAAATGCGGTCGTAGATCAGCTCAACCCGCAATACGCGCCGAGGGTTGAGCATGAACAGCTCGAGCAGCTGGTACTCGGTGCGCGTCAGGTCGATCTCGCGACCGTTCATCCGCGCGGCGTGGGCGTCCGCGTCGAGCTCGAGGCCGTTGAAGCGCAGCGAGTGTCCGTCGGCCTCGGGCAGGTGACGGCGAATGATCGCGGTGAGGCGCGCACGCAGCTCGCGCACGTCGTATGGCTTGACCAGGTAGTCGTCGGCGCCGGCCTCGAGCCCGGCGACGCGATCCTCGACCGCGTCGCGGGCGGTGAGCATCAGCACCGGCGTGCGGTCGCCGGCGCCGCGCAGCCTGCGGCAGACCTCGATGCCGTCGACCTTCGGCAGGCCGACGTCGAGGATCACCACATCCGGAATGTCCGCGGCCAGCTTGAGCAGGCCGTCCTCTCCGTCAGGGCTTTCCAGCACCTCGTAGCCCGCAAGCAGCAGCGACCGCCGGATCGCTGAGCGCACCGCATCGTCATCCTCGATTACAAGAACTCTCATTTGCTGCCTAGTTATACGGCGGATGGAACCGGGAATTCGGCTGTGCTGAGCGTTTTTCCGTCATCCAGCACCAGCAGCGCCTCGTAGCCCGCCGCGGTAACCGCATCGAGGCCGGCGCTGCCGGCCGCCACCAGGCCAGTGGCGAACGCATCCGCAAGCGCCAGATCCGGGCCGCTGACGGTCACCGAGGCGACACCTCTGGCCGGGCGACCCGCTGACACGTCCCAGATGTGATCACCGCGCTCGTAGTTGCCGGAGGTCGCCACCGCGCCCCGCAGCTCGATCACGCATATGAGCTCGTCCGATGACTCGGGGGACCGGATACCCACGCGCCACGGTCCGCGCTGCCAGGGGGCACCGAACGCGGCTATGTCACCGGCGGCGTTGACCAAGCCGGCGCCAAGACCCGCAGCCTCGAGCACGCGGGCGGCCTCTCGTGCGGCCCACCCCTTGACGAGCCCCGTGGGGTCGAAGCCGCCCGGCAGGGCCCACGGATCGAACCAGCCGTCCGATGCCAGCTTCGCCTGCTCGCACAGCGTGACGATGCCGGCCAGCTCGGGCGGGCACTGGCTGATGTCCACGTCGCCACGGCGCAGGCGCGATAGCGGCGTGTCGGGCCGGTAGAGGCTGAAGACGTCGTCGGCGCGGTGGAGCACCTCGCAAGCCCGCTTGACAGCCGCCCGCGTGGCTGTCATCGGCAGTCCCTGCGGTCGGACATCGAACGAGACGACTGTGCCCATCACGTGCTCCGCGTGGCGGAAGATGACCTCACCGGGGCGCAAGCTCATCTACGCCTTCAGCTTGTCGATCGCGGATTGCAGCGACTGCTCGTAGGCGCCGGACGTGTACGAGGCGCCGGAGACACCGTCGATGTGGGCGCCCTGGGCACTCAGCGCCTGGCTGCGCAACTCCGGGAGCGCGTACTGGTCGATCGACTCAGAGCGCGAGTCATAGACGTCCGCCTTGGCGACTGTGACGTCGGTGATCTTGCTGCCGGTCATCGTGACCTTCACCTCGACGTCGCCGTACTGATACTGGATGTCGCTGCCGACGGCCGATCGCGTTGTCTCGGTGGTGCTCGGGGTGGTCTTCGCTGTGGTGGCGGTGCTCGGGGTGGTCTTCGCCGTGGTGGCGGTTGCTGCGGCGGCGGAGCTCTCGTTGGTGCTCGCCCTCTTGGCTGTCCCCGACGACGAGCTCGCGGAGGTGAGTGCTGAGGCCTGCGGCGTGGCCGCGTGGTAGCCAATCACGGCCACGAGCCCGCAGGCGGTGCCGGTCAGGACTATCGGTGCTCGTTTCATTGGACTGTTGCTCCTGATCAGAAGGCGAAAGCTTCGTGGTGGATGCGGTCCTCGGCGACGCCGAGCGCCAGCAGCGCGCGCAGGACCGTCGTCGTGAAGCCGGTTGGTCCGCAGATGAAGACGTCACGATGGGCGATATCGGGGACCAGACGCCGGAGCGTCTCGCGATTCAGCGCGGTGTGCGAGCGCGGGCCGAGCAGCTCGTACAGCCGCCCTCGGCGCGTCTGGATCAAGTGGGAGAGCTCGTCGCGAAGCACCAGGCCGCGCTCATCGTGCGCGCGCGTGAGGAGCACGGTATCGACGTGCAGCGGCAGGTCCTCGAGCATCGCGCGCAGCGGCGTCACCCCGACTCCGGCACCGATCATGAGGACGCGGTCACCCTGGCGCGCTGCGCCCGTGAAAGCGCCGTAGGGACCTTCGATTGCGATGCGTGTGCCCGGCTCGAGTGCGGCCAGCCCGCCGCTGTGGTCGCCCAGGTCCTTGACCGTGACACGCAGGTAGCGCCCGTCCGGCAGTGCCGAGACCGAGTATGGGTGCGCCTGCCACCAGAGACCGCGCTTGAGGATCCGCAGCTGGATGAACTGGCCTCCGGCGATCGGCATCAGCCGCAGCCGCTTTCCCTCGAGCAGAACCGACACGACTCCCTGACCCTCGCGCCGGACGGCGGCGACGCGTAGTTGGTGAAACGTGCTGCGCCAGATCGGCAGCAGGATCCGGTAGGCGAACACCAGGCCTGCGGTGCCGATGAAGAGCCCGGTCCAGAACAGCCGCGCGATCGGGTGGCCGATGAACATGGCGCCGTTCGCGAGCTGGTGTGAGAACGAGAGCGACAGCGCGAGGTACGTGTAGAGGTGAACCGCCCACCAGGTCTCGTAGCGCATCCGCCGCTTGGCGATCCGCGCGGACGTGAATCCGGCCATCACCAGCAGCACGAAGCCGACGGTGGCCGTGAGGATGCCGGGATAGGTGGTCAGCAACTGGCCGAACTGGTGTAGCGCCCCGGTCCTGGCGCTCTCGGCGTAGCCGAAGGTGATGAGCACACCGTGGGCTGCGATCAGCACGAGCGTCCAGGGAGCGAGCCGACGGTGCCAACGGATCAGCACGTCGTGCCCGAGCGTCCGCTCCACGACTGGGACGCGACCCGCCAGCAGAACCACGATCAGCATCAGATACGTGCCGATCAACCCGGCGATGCGCCCGCCGAAGGTCAGCCACCCGCCCGGCGCGCTGAGCGCGCTCCAGCTCTCCGCGGTCACGCCCATCGCGATCGTGGCGCCGAGGCCGAGCCCGGCGATCGCCGCCACCACGTCGACGCTCAGCGGGCTGTGCCAGGGCATGCGCGCCGGCACGCGGGACGCGCGGACGTTCGTGCGCGTGCGGTTCAGTGTCAGGGTCTCGTCCATGCTGCTCAGTCACTCTCGCGGGAGGAGTTCGTGATCAGAGAGTGAGCGACGCGCGTCAGACGCGCGTGTGAACGAGCTAAGAAAGACGTGAGGCCGCGGCGGGGCCTACAGGGCGCCAGCTGCCACGGCGGACGCGTAGCGCCCGTACTGCTCCCGGATCTCAGGGTGGTGATCTGTCTCGGGCTCGGCGACGGTCTCGATCGGCCAGCGCGGCCGTTCGCCGCTGAGAACCCAGGCGGCTTGCACCGCCGCTCCCTCGGCCACGTACTCACCGGGGGCGGGCACGATGACTGGTGAGTCGAAGACCTGCGCTGCGACGGTCTGTACCGCCGTGCTGTGCGCGGCGCCGCCGATCAGCAGCAGCCGGCGGTCGCGCACACCCACTGCGCGTAGCGCGTCAAGGCCCGCGCCGAGGCCCGAGAGCATGCCCTCGTGGGCAGCGCGGGCGAGGTTCTCGCGCGTGGTCGAGGCGATCGTCATGCCGTGCAGTGACGCCTTGGCATGAGGGAGGTTGGGCGTGCGCTCACCCTCGAAGTAGGGAACCACCACCAGACCGCCGGAGCCAGGCTGGGCTCGCAGTGCGAGCTCGGCAAACGCGTCGAGGTCGACGTCGAGCAGCTGCGCCGTGGAAACAAGCACGCGGGCGGCGTTCAGGGTTGCGATCAGCGGCAGGAAGCGCCCGGTCGCATCGGCGAAGCCGGCGACGGCACCGCTCGCGTCGTGGCTCTGCTCTTCGGCAACGGCGAACACCGTGCCGCTCGTTCCGATCGAGATGATCACATCGCCGGGCCCCGCGCCGAGCCCCAGCGCGGCACCTGCGTTGTCGCCCGTACCAGTTCCGACGAAGATGCCCTCGGGTACGCCACCGGCCCGCTGGCCGGTGGCGGCCGTGCGGCCGGCGCTCTCATGAGGTCCGAGCACCCGCGGCAACGTGACGTCGCTGCGGCCGAGGCCGTGCTCGAGCAGGTCGAGGTCGTACTCATTGGTCATGGCGTTGAAGTAGGCGGTGCCGGACGCGTCTGAGCGATCGGTGATCAGCGCCGCCAGGTCAGGGCCTTGCGGCGACTCTCCCTGGGGGCCGTGGCCCAGCAGCCGCCAGGTCAGCCAGTCGTGCGGCAACGCGACCGCCGCAACCTGGGAGGCGTTGTTGGGCTCGTTATCGCGGAGCCAACGGAGCTTGGTGAGCGTGAAGGAGGCGACCGGCACCGAGCCGGTACGGTGCGCGAACTGCTCCGCGCCGACTTCCTTGATCAGCTCCGCGGCGGCGTCGGCACTGCGCGTGTCGTTCCAGAGCAGCGCCGGGCGGATCACACGCCCGGCCGAGTCGAGCACGACCATGCCGTGCTGCTGTCCGCTGACGGCTATCGCCTCGACGTCGTCGATACCGCCCGCCTGCTCGATCGCCGCCTGCAGAGCTGTCCACCACGCCTCGGGGTCAACCTCCGTGCCGTCGGGGTGAGGCGCGCGGCCCGAGCGGACCACCTTCCCGCTGTTCAGATCGCGGATCGCGACCTTGCAGGACTGGGTTGAGGAATCGACCCCGCAGACGAGCGTCATCTGGCCGACCCGGTCTTGAAACACGCGCGCATCAGCGCGCGCCTAAAAGATGTTCGGTTGCGAGTTGTTGCAGTCTGACGAAGCCGTAGCCTTTGGCGCCGTAGTAGGCGTCGCTGTCGAAGTCTTCCCAGGCCGTGCGGTCGGTGAGTAGTTGTTGGTAGCTCTCGCCGGGGTTGAGCGTCGGTTGGGTTAGTTCGTGGACTTTGGCGTGCGCGAGTGCGGCTTGGACTTCGGGGTCGGCGCGGAAGTGGGCGGCGCGTTCTTTGAGCAGCAGGTAGTTGGTCATGTTCGCGGCGGCGGATTGCCAGACCCCGGTCTCATCCTCGGTGCGTGAGGGTTTGTAATCGAAGTGCCGGGGACCGTCATAGGCGCGCGTGTTGCCGGGGGCGCCGTGTTCGAGCAGGTCAACGAGCGCGAAGGCTTGGAACAGGTCGGCGTGCCCGAAGCAGAGGTCCTGGTCGTATTTGATGCCGCGCTGCCCGTTTAGATCGATGTGAAACAGCTTGCCGGCCTCCAGCGCCTGGCTGATCGCGGCGACGAAGTTCAGGCCCGTCATCAACTCGTGCCCGAACTCGGGGTTGACCCCAAACAGTCCGGGTTGCTCGAGCGTGTCGATGAACGCCAACGCATGCCCAACGGTCGGCAACAGAATGTCGCCACGCGGCTCGTTCGGTTTCGGTTCGATCGCGAACCGGATCGCGTAACCCTTGTCGGTCACGTATTGCGCCAAAAGGTTGACCGCCTCGCGGTAACGCTCAAGCGCGGCACGCAAGTCCTTTGAGTGGTCGTACTCAGCGCCCTCACGCCCACCCCACATCACAAACACCCGCGCCCCCAACTCGGCCGCCAAATCAAGCTGCCTAAACACCTTGCGCAAAGCAAAACGCCTGACCGAACGATCATTGGACGTGAACCCACCATCCTTGAACACCGGTGCCGAGAACAGATTCGTGGTCACCATCGGCACCACCAACCCCGTATCCGCCAAAGCCCCCTTCAACCGCTCAATCTGGGAGCGGCGCTCCCCATCACCAGAACCGAACGCGAACAGATCATCATCATGAAACGACAACCCCCACGCACCAAGCCCCGCCAACCGCTCCACCACATACACCACATCCAACCCCGGGCGCGTCGGACCACCAAACGGATCCATGCCCCCATAACCAACCGTCCACAAACCAAACGAAAACCTGTCATCACGCGTCGGGGTGGGTGTCATCAGTCGGTCTCTCCTCGAAGAAAGTCTCTATGGCGTGGATGCGAGCTGAGGCGTCCATCCCGCCTCGAGCAGCAATCTAATCCGTGAAACTTTTCGATGCAGTGGGGGGCGCTCAGCGGGTCGTGTAGACCCCGTGGGATCCGTCGTGATAGCCCTTGGCGCCGATCGCCAGCGCAAGGTCCGATCGCGGATCCTGCCCGGCGGCGAGCCGGTCCAGCGCGTGGCCAAACGTGAAGCGGGGCTCCCAGCCGAGGTCGCGCCGGGCTGCCTCGTTGACGTAGACGCGGCCGATGCCGTCCAGCATGCGCCAGCCCCGCTCGGCGTAGATCTCAGGGAAGCTTGGATAGCGACGCGCCACGACGGACGGGAGGTCGCTGCGCACGGCGCCGACCTCGCTCTGCGTGAACGGCGTGGTCGCCGAGACGATGTACCTCCCGAAGCCGAGCGCGGGGGCGCGCTCGAGCGCGAGGCGGCAGACGTCGACGAGGTCAGCCAGATCGACACGCCGGTAGAGCAGCTCGTTGACCTTGAGGTTGAGCGGGTGAAAGCCCTCGCGGCGGTCCGCCTCGTCGTCGTCCTCGGGAAAGAAGCGCGAGGCACGAAGCACCAGCACCGGCATCCCGTGATCGCGGGCGATCAGCTCGCACAGATCCTCCGCCGCGACCTTCGTCGCCCCGTAGATGTTGCGCGGCACAGGCACCACCTGCTCGGTGACCCAGGCGGCGGGCTCACCGGGCGCGGGGCGTAGCGCCCGCCCGAAGGTCGAGGTCGAGGAGAGGAAGACGAAGCGTGAGACGCCGGCGTCGACGGCCTCCTCCAGGAGAACAAGGGTGCCCGTCAGATTGACGTCGATGAAGTCGGCGCGCGAGTGTGAGGAGACGTGTGGCTTATGCAGCGTCGCCGAATGCACGACCGCATCGACCCCCGCCATCGCCGCGCGAACCGCGTCGCGATCGGTGACTGAGGCGACCAGATCGGTCGTCGCGCTCGGCAGAACGTCGAGGCCGGTGACGTCGTGGCCGTCGCGGCGGAGCTCCCGTACGAGACCATCACCGAGGTGGCCCGCGCTGCCGGTGACGAGGATTCGCATACCCCAAAGATGTCAGCACACGTGAGGGCGGGGCTTCAACTCCCACGCCACCGCCGGATCACGGCGCTTGACATGCCTTGGAGGCAGCTCCGAAGGCCGGCGAGGCGGGGTTTATCGCCGGGTCCGCGATAAACGGCGGTATCTCGCGCCCATCTTTGTAGGTTGGGTCGGGGTAGTTGGGGACGCCGTGTTTGCGCATGCATTGCGCCAACCTGACGGCGGCGGCCTTCTGTCCTGCCGACGCGGCAGGCGGCTGTCCACTGGCGGGTATCAGGTGCCTGCAGGCGTGCATTGCGGACGTGAACACCGGTGAAGGATGCTGAGCGAGGCTGACGGGGATCTGGACCCCGGAGTCGGCTTCGGGATCGGGGAAGCTGGTAACGCCGTTGTCGCGCATGCAGGACGCGAACCTGACTCCAACCGCGTGGTTGTTCGCGACGTCAGCGGAGGGCTTGCCGGCTGAGCCGCACGCGGCGAGCAGCAGCGCGCACAGCAGCGTGGCGATCGCGCCGGTGCGCCGGTAATGAGAGTCCGAACCCACATCGACCGGAATACCAGCCCGCCGATAACGCACCGGTAACACCCTGAGACCACGGGTGTTACCGCCGGTCAGAACAAGGGTGTTGCCCGCGGTTATCTAACGCGAATCCTGGAGGCTCAATCTTCCGCCGGCGCGGCCTCGGCGAGCTTCACCGGCACCTCGCCGTAGGCATCGAGTCGATACACAAGCGAGACGCGGTGGTAGCCGTCGGCGATATCGGCGGCGCCCGACCCGTTGATAACCAGAACCGGGCTGAGTTTCCTGCCCTCAATCACCTTGATCAGGTCCTTGACGACGCCCGGATCATCCAGTGCGGCGGCGCTGAGCCCGGCTGCCCGCAGGATGTCGTTCGCACGCCGGGTGGTCAGCTTCGCCTTGCGCAACCTGGCAACGGCCTTGCGGGTCGTCGCGCCGTCGAGCTTGATCGACAGGTACGCCTCAGCCGCCGTGTAGTCATGTTCGGCGACGTCGTGCATCCAGCCGATCGCGACACCGGCGAGTCCCGGAGCCGGGTCCGGTTCGCCGCTGTGATCCTTTGTTTTCTTTGCCATTGCTAAGAACTCCCCTCTCTGCACGGCGGCGGTCGGCTGCCGTGGTTGACGCGAATTGCCCCTATGGGTGACGCGGTGCAACCGTGCCACGTAGGAACGTTTCCGAGGCTGACCGACATGCCGGAGCGGATCACTCCACGATCCTAGGCAGCGACGAGAAGCCTGAAGAGAAGAGTTCATCATGAAGGTTCGTGAAGGCCGAGGATTCGGGCGCTCGTCCGAGAAGCCCTGACCACGCAGACATAACCCAACCTCGCCACGCTCTGATCGCGTAAGCCTTAGCCTGCTTCGCGCCTGCGATCACCGGGTACACGCTCCATGCCCATCCTCGCGCCAGGATGAGTCAGATGTCCCGCCCCGACGGCGCACCAACCCGAACCAATTGAGCATGAAACACCGACGTCGGGCCGCCACTGGCGAGCACTCTTCGGACGCCGCGGTCACCCCGGACGCTCAGCTGCCGCGGCTCGATGATCAGGCTGTGGAGGGGCTGCGTGAGGTAGGGCGCTGCTGGTCGGGACGAGTCCCCGAGCGTGAGGCGTGGGAACGTGAGCTGCCGGTCGATCCTGACCTCAGGTACCAGCTGGACCAGCCCTCGCGGCGCAGCGTGTTCGTCAAGATTCGCAGTCGGAGCCCCACGAGTGCGGACGAAGTTGAGAGCACTCAGCGGGCCGGCGAGGTCGATTCGAGGCTGGGCCGGGCGGTCTACCTCAGCCGACGCGTGCTGATCGGCCCACCGTTGCGCAGCACCGCGATCGCAGAAGAGCGGATGTCGAGGCTGCTCGCGCTCCCGGTCCTATCGCCCGACGCGCTGTCCTCTGTGGCATACGGCCCGCAGGCGATGATGGCCGTGCTCGTTCTGGCCGGCAGCGCCGAGTTGAAGCTCTCACTTCCGATCGGCGCAGTCCTCGTCGCGCTCATGCTCGCCGTCGGGCTGGGCTACCGACAGGTGATTCGGGCGTACCCGCACGGCGGCGGGTCCTACATAGTGGCCAAGGACAGCCTCGGGCCGAACTGGGGGTTGCTGGCAGCTGCCGGGCTGATCCTGGACTACATCCTCACCGTGTCAGTGTCCGTGGCCGCCGGGATCGCGGCCGTCACGTCCGCGATCCCCTCCGTCGCCTCCGCCACCGTTCCGCTCGGACTGGTCGTCATCGCCATCCTCGTCTTCGGAAACCTGCGTGGGGTCAGGGCAGCCGGTGCTCTCTTCGCCGCCCCGACCTACATGTTCATCGCCGCGATCGCGCTGATCGTGATCGTCGGGCTGGTCGACTCCGCGGCACATGGATTCCACGCCGTGTCGCCGCCTCCCCGACACGCCGCCGAAGCGCTAGGGGTATTGCTGATCCTGCGGGCGTTCTCCTCTGGCGCCACCGCGATGACGGGAATCGAGGTCATCTCAAACTCGGTGCCGGTGTTCGAACCGCCCGAGGCCGACAACGCGCGCCGAACCTTGACGATCATGATCACGCTCCTGGTCTCGATGTTCGTAGGCGTGGTCCTGGTCGCACACCTCGAGGGCATCGCCCCGGGCACCGAGACCGTCCTCTCTCAGATCGCTCACCGCACACTCGGTAGCGGCGTGTTGTACGCCTACGTCCAGATCGCCACCACGGCGATCCTCTTGATCGCCGCCAATTCGGCGATCAACGGCTTCCCGCGCCTGCTGTACTTCATGGCCCGGGACCGGTATGCCCCGGCGGCCTTCCTACGCATGGGCGACCGGCTGGCGTTCACCGCCGGCATCGTCGTGCTCGCCGTCCCGGCGGCGATTGTCTTTGCCGTCTTCAACGGGCAAACCGAGCCACTGATTCCGCTGTTCGCCGTGGGGGTGTTCGTGGCGTTCGCATTGGCCCAGAGCGGGATGGTGGCCCATTGGTTGCGCCATCGCGAGCATGGCTGGCGACGCGCGCTGGCCATCAATCTCGTGGGCGCAGTTCTCTCAGGCGCCGTGGCGCTGATTGCCGCGATCACCAAGTTCGTCGAGGGGGCCTGGCTGGTGGTGGTGTTGATCCCACTGATCGTGCTCATCTGCCTCCGTATCCACGGTCACTATCAGAGCGCCCATCGTCAGCTTCTCCCTCACACCGACGAGACGCTGCTGACACCGCCGGCGCGCCAGCCGTCTTCGGACCCGGTCCCCGCCGAAACCTCACCCGCATCCGAAGCGAACAACGCGCCGACCGAGATCGAGCACCTGGTCGTAGTACCCGTCGCGGTGCTGGACCAGGCCGCGCTTGACGCACTCGCCTACGCGGCCTCGCTGCGGGCACCCGTGCTCGCTGTCCATGTCAGTCCCAGCGAGGAGGAGGGCAAGCGCTTCCACCGCTACTGGAAGGCCTGGGGCGATTACCTGCCGCTCGAAGTGGTCATCTCGCCCTACCGCTCCACCGTCGCTCCGCTGGCCAACTACATCGCCGCCCTACACCAGCAGCGGCCCGATATCACCCTGACCGTGATCGTTCCGGAGATCATCCCAGCGCGCCGTTGGGAATCGCTCCTGCACGGTCGCATCGCACAGCGGCTACGCCGAATCCTCATCCATCACAAGGGCATCGTCGTAACCAGCGTCCCGTTTCACCTGACCGAGTGATCGTTCTCCAAGAAGCGAAAGCCCCGCAAAAACACGGGACTTCCTTGAGGTGGAGCTAGGCGGGCTCGAACCGCCGACCTCCTGGGTGCGATCCAGGCCATGAGCCTCTGAAACTAGGAGTTTGCGGACGATTCGAGTTCGATAACTGCCGGAGACGAAGCGCTGACTGACCATCCGGATCGGTGCAAACGACCTGCTGAAGTCTCGAGAGCGCCTTCTCGGTTGCCGACGCAGCCTTATTCATCGGCCCATTGTGGCCCGGCCCAAGGCATCACCAGAACCCGACACGCGAGTCGCCGCCCGCGGAGATGCACTTGCACGTTGCCAAGTCTTCTGGCGCGATTGCCTTTAAGTTGGCTGCGGCGCGAAACGAAGGAGTGCATTGGGCGACGTTCGGGCGCCGGTTGATTCGTGTCGTATCCCTCGTCGGACCAGAGTTCGCGAGCGAACCTCGGCCAGCGGCAGCGAGTGGTGTCTTGACGATCGCACCCTCGTTCGGCGAAGCTGCGCCCTACGTGTCCAAACCCTCACGCGACCTGTATGACGACTTCATCAAACTCGAATGGCAGGACCTGTTCCGCACCGAGGTTCACGTGAAGCTCGACAGCGGCTACCGGTACGTACCGAACGGGGGATCACAAGGAGTGCAGCTTCTCCGCAAGAACGTGAACGCGTGGGATGCAGCGATTCGGCAATGGAGTGTGGACCTAGATCCCGCGGACACTAGCTCCGCTGGTTATGACCGGATCGTGGACCAGGCAGGGATCGAGTACACGTGGGAGTGGTTCTTGATCGACCCAACACGCCCGTGGGCGGAGGACGTGCCCGCCGATGTGCGCAGGCGCATCGAGGAAGACCTGAACCGGCGTATAGCGGGATCAGTCGTCAGGGCAGAGGCGCGGGCTAAAGAGGCAGAGCAGCTAGCCGCTGCTGAAGACGATCGGATCATCCAGGACATGAATATCCGGCGAGCTGAGCAAGGCAGGCCAGCGCTCACGGTCGAGCAGGAAGCCAGCGTACGAGAGAACCGTGGCAGGCGCCGAGGGCGGGCCTCCCAGGCGAGCCGCGACGCACCGTAGGACGTCGCGGCAGACAGCAAGAGATCGAACACGCGCCAGCACCGGCGAACGATTGCTTTCGGCCTCTCCCAGTCCACAGCCGCGCGATCGCATCGGCGACCAAATGTCGGTCGCGCTGAGGGCCAGCTCGAGTTGCCGGAAGCTAGTCAGCGAGAGCTCACGCGACTGTTCTCGAGGTGATGAAGCGGTGGATGGCTTCGTTGGCGTGGTCCTGAAATGACGGGTCGGCTAGGTCGGGGTAGATGTCCGCTTGGTTGACCACGGGACCCTTCATCTTGCCGGCTGCGCTGGCGTAGAACACGCCGCTTGAGAGGGTCGGGTCAGTGACTGCGTCGACCAGTCGCTTCGCGCCGACGTCCAGTTTGTGGGAGATGCCCAAGTGAGGCATGACGTATTTGGCCGCTATACGGAACGGCAATGCGAGGTCCTTGGGTGCTTGGGTGCCGGTGGTGTTGCCGGGGCTCATGGTGATGAATCGGCGGTCGGGGTACCTGCGGGCCAGGTAGGCCATCCATAGGGCCCCGAGCAGCTTAGCCTGCCCATAGGCCAGGTTGACGTCAGTTTTGCGGTCGGCGAAATGGCTTCCGTCGATGACCGTGGCGAGTTCGTCGGCGGACTTTGAGACAAACGACGGCTGTTTGAACCCCATCTTCGGAAGTCCTCTAGCTGCTTCACTTCCGGCGAAGACCGCCACCTCGCCAAGGCGGTCCTCGGCTAGGAGCGTCTCGAGCAGGACAACATGCCCAAGTACGTTCTGGGCGAACATGTACGTGGCGCCGTCGGCGGTCACGGCCATGGGCGTCTTGCCGCCCATCCCGCCCGCGTTCATGACCACCGCGTCGATCGATCCGTCGATGCCGGCCAGGCCGGCGCGAACCGACGCCGGATCGGAGACGTCCATGAGGACGATCTCGAAGCCGCACCGGCCGGTCGCGGTCTCTAGGTCGGCCTTTGCCACTTTCGCCTTGTCTCGGTTCCGGCACGCCAGGTAGATGCGGGCGATCTCGGGACGCGATGCCACCTGCCGGGCTATCTCCTTGCCGAGCCCGACGTTGGCGCCCGTGATCAATGCGGTCTTTTCCGGGGTTGTGCTCATTGAGTTCCTCTGACGTTTGAAGGTCCAGCCAGGGTCGGCTGAATGATGTGCTCGAGGCCGTCGGGCAGATAGGCCGCTAGGGCTTGCCCTGGCCCAGGCCCACCTGAGCGGCTTTCCTCCTGGAATTCCCGGCGGCAGTGGCGCCGAGAAATGACCTGCACAACTGGACTAGATGATCCACTTTGGCAGATCTCGTATGGAATGTCAACACCATTTCTGTGGCTATACTTCTCCAGATGTCGTTAGCCAGTTCCGATCGACCGCGGTTGACGCGCAAGGGCGAGGCGACACGCGCGCGGATCGTTGATGCTGCGGCAGAGTTGATCTTTCAGCAGGGCGTTGCCGGCACGACGATCGAGGAAGTGCGTGACGGTGCGCATGTGAGCAGCTCGCAGCTCTACCACTACTTCGACGACAAGCCGGCGCTGGTCCGCGCTGTCATCGAGCGCCAGACCGACAGGGCGATCGGCACGCAGGAGCAGTTTGACCTGAGCACGCTCGATGGGCTACGCGAGTGGCGCGATTTCGTGGTCGATCACAACCGCGACACCGGCAGTCTCGGTGGTTGTCCGGTCGGCTCGCTCGGTTCGGCGCTCGCCGAAACCGAGCCCGAGGCCAGGGCGATGGTCGCCGCGTCGTTCAAACGCTGGGAGGCCAGCATCATGGCTGGTTTTCTGCGGATGCACGCGCTGGGCCGACTTGCACCCGAGGCCGATCCGCGCCAGCTCGCGCTAGCCACGCTTGCCGCGCTTGAGGGCGGGCTTCTGCTCGCTCAGGTCCAGCGTGACCCCGAGCCGCTCGCGGCCGCACTCGACGCGATGCTCACGCTCATCGCCACGCTCAGCACCGCGAGCACTTCGCTCAACAGCTGAGCCGACAGACCAACGTCGGTCCGTGCGCCGTGCGCACCAGCACGGCCGAGAGGTAAATCAGCGAACGCGGCCGCGCGCGGGGATCGACGTTCTGCTTTGGCCCGGCGCCCACGGTCGCGGTGGACGCAGCCCGCACCAAAGGTTAAGAACACGAGCCTGCCCGTCCGCCAACCTCGCTGGCCCATACCCGACGGCGAGCCCGGAGCCGGCGATCAGACCGTCGAGGCTGCCCTCTCGGAAGAACAGCTTATCGATAGACCGCTCAAGATTGGATTAAGTAAGCCAGTCCTGTTACAGTCTGGGCCCGCAAGAATGGAGCGCTCGTTCCAACTACCAAAGGGATGTCGACAATGGATCTGCAAGACAAGAAGGCTCTCATCACCGGTGGCACCTCCGGGATGGGTTCCGAGGCCGCGCTGTCGATGGCCGAGAAGGGCGCGACGGTGATCATCACCGGCCGCGACGAGACCCGCGGCGTGAGCACCGTTGAGACGATCCGGGCCGCTGGGCACGACGCAGAGTTCATCGCCGCAGATCTCTCGGAGATGTCCGAGGTGAGGCGCGTCGCCGACGCGACAGCTGAGATCGATGTGCTTCTCAACTGTGCCGGTTTTGCCGCCATGGGCCCGACGGGTGGCACGGACGAGGCCGACTTCGACACTCTCTTCCAGATCAACGTCAAGGCACCGTTCTTCCTCGTCGCCGCACTCGCCCCGAAGATCGCTGCCCGCGGCGGCGGATCGATCATCAACGTCTCCACGATGGTCGCGAGCTACGGCCAGCCGGGCTTGGCTGCCTACGGCGCGTCGCGCGCCGCGATCGAGCTGCTCACCAAGGCGTGGGCTGCCGAATACGGGCCACAGAACGTCCGCGTCAACGCGGTCGCTCCCGGACCGACGCTGACCCCGGCGCTGGAGCCAAGGTTGGCGATGGCCCAAGAATTTGCCAAGACGATTCCGCTCGGCCGGATCGCTGCCGTGCAGGAGCTCTCCGACGTCATCACGTTCCTCGCGACCCCGTCGGCCAGCTACATCAACGGCGCGATCATCCCCGTCGACGGCGGCCGCCTGGCGATCTGAACAGGGGAGGAGACGATCCTCATCACCAGTTCCGGCAACGTCGGTCGCCACTCGGCTGCTCGCTCACGAGCCTGCTCGCTCGCAACCACATCGACAGACCGAGGAGGAGACGGGGGCTGTTGCGAGCTCCCAAGCGGTGGTCCCCGAGCGGTATTGAGGGCTGTGGCCGCCGCCTGCCCCCGGGCGGCTGGCCGCGGGCGTCCCGCTCCCATCATGATCTTGGGGGGCTGGCATGGATTTCGTGCCAGGTACCCCACGGGTGTCGACTATTGCTTTGCGTTCTATGACCGATCTGGGGAGACTTCTGCTTCGGCGACCAAACGTCATCCGTCGGTAGTTGCGGATCTGGCGAATGGCACGGAAGTCCGCACGGCGCGTGAGTGCCCTGCTTTGACGTTGTCGCGCGTATCGGTCCACCCGAGGCGACGGCTACCTCACGCACGAGCTGATTGAGGATCTCGACGACCCCGGCCACCTGCTGGTCATCGCTCAACGGAGCACCCGCGAGGGCGCTAACGAAGTCCTGCGCGAGTACGCCGACCACGCCGACACCCGACTCGCCAACGAGCTCGTTTCGCGCCCGCGGACACGGTTCGCCGGCCACGCCGTGCCCCGCAGACGATGACGCCGGAGACCCCACTGAGGCTCGTGCACTCACCGTTCCGCGGAGGCCCGACCGCGGTCCCACGATCCACCCGAACCGCTCACCGGCGCAGTTGCCGCAGCGCAGGCCCTGGAGCGACAACGAGCCGGTAATGCGCTCGGCGATGCGGTAGTCCGGCACTGCTCGAGGCGGCACGGAGGTCGGTCGCTGCCTGCGATGAGTTTGGGAGCCGTCGGCCGTTTGACGTGGTGTAGAAGCACAGATCTCAACAAAGGAGACGCAAACAATGTCGTTCGCGATCGCAGATAAGACGGTGCTGGTGACAGGAGCCAATCGTGGCCTCGGCAGTGCGCTTGTCGACGAAGCCCTGAGCAGAGGCGCAAAGCGCGTTTATGCCGCGTCCCGCCAAACGATTGTCGTCCGGGATCAGCGCGTCACCCCCTTGACATTGGACGTGACCGACCCGGCGCAGATCCAGGCTGCTGTCGAGAGAGTCGAATTTCTCGACATCCTCATCAATAACGCGGGTGTGTCGGTCCCCGATGACTTGAGTGATCGCTTCGCGTTCGAGCAGCACCTGGCAGTCAACCTGTACGGGACCCTGGATGTCACCCAGTCGTTCCTCCCGTCGCTGACGCGTAGCCACGGAGCCGTCGTCAACATCGTGTCGCTCGGCGCGGTGGCCGCGGTGCCGGTGCTCCCGGCCTATTCGGCCTCCAAGGCAGCCGCGCTGTCGCTTACCCAGTCTCTGCGCGCGCTGCTGGCGGGCCGCGGGATAAGTGTTCACGCCGTCATGCCCGGTCCGATCGATACTGACATGGTGCGAGCCCTCGACATCCCGAAGACGCCGCCTCGGGACGTCGCGCTGGCCACCCTGGACGGCGTGGAGCAGGGCGAGGAGGAGATCTTCCCGGACCCGATGTCGCAACTGCTGGCAGAAGGCTGGCGCGCGGGTGTGGCGAAGGGGCTCGAGCGCCAGAACGCGGCGCTGGTGCCGGCCGAGCCCATGGCGGCGTGAATCGGGGAACGAACCATGGACACCACGATGACTACGCACACGATCGTCCCGCGTGAAGAGTGGCTGGCGGCGCGCGAGGTGCTTCTGGAGCGCGAGAAAGAACACACCCGGATGGGTGACGAACTGGCACGGCAGCGCCGGGAGCTTCCCTGGGTGCCAATCGAGAAGCAGTACACGCTCGTGACAGCGGACGGCCCGAAGACGCTCGAGGAGCTGTTCGAAGCCCGGTCCCAGCTGCTGATCTACCACTTCATGTTCGGCCCGAGCTACGAGGACGGCTGCCCCGTGAACAGCTCGATCGCCGATTCATTCGACAGTACGATCCCGCACCTGGAGGCTCGGGACGTGACGTTGATCGCCGTCTCCGGGGCGCCGATCGAGAAGCTGTTGGCTTATCGCGAGCGGATGGAGTGGAGCTTCAACTGGGCGTCGAGCTACGAGCGCGAGTTCAACGCCGACCTCGGTTTCTCGACCAGCCTCGAGGAGACACGGAATGCGATCGAGCCGAGGCTTGACCAGCTTCCTGCCGTCGCGTTCCGCAACGCCAAGGTCGCCGGGACGGATATCTACGGTTACCTGACCGAGCTGTTCGGGTTCACCACCTTCAGGCTCGAGGACGGGACGGTGTACCAGACGTACTCGACGACCGGTCGCGGGGTCGAGTTCCTGATGCCCTATTACGGATTCCTCGACCGGGCGCCGAAGGGCCGTGATGAGGGCGAGGACTGGCAGCTCTGGATCCGCCCTCACGACAAGTACGACAGCGAGTGAGTTATGAAAGCGTCCCTGCTTCTAAGTGTCCGCGAGTCCGCAATCCCTGGCGCGACGGCGGTCGTGCGATGAGTTTGGATCTCTTCGGTCGTTTGACTTGGTGAAGCTGATGAACGTTCGAGCCGACGACAGGGATCAGCGTCTCCTGCTGGCTCGCGCGCAGGCCGGGGATGAGCCGGCATTCCGATGGCTCGTCGAGCCCTACCGGCACGCGCTTGAGGTTCATTGCTACCGAATGCTCGGGTCCATGCAGGACGCCGAGGACATGGCGCAGGAGACGCTGTTGCGGGCGTGGCGGGCGCTGGAACGCTTTGAACCCCGAGTGCAGTTCCAGACGTGGCTTTATCGGATCGCCACGAACGCCTGTCTGGACGAGCTAGAGCGCCGCCCGCGCCGCCCGCAGACGGTCGATCCGTTCCCCGACCGGCCGTCGGACGAGACTGCCTCGCAAACGTATGACCCCGTTGCGCGCTACGCGATCCGGGAGGGGATGGAGCTGGCGCTGTTGCGCGCGATCCAGGAGCTGCCGGGCCGGCAGCGTGCCGTGCTCATCTTTCGCGATGTTCTCGGCTGGAGGGCGCCCGAGGTCGCCGAGGTCCTGGGGTCCACCGTGGCGTCGGTGAACAGTGCGCTGCAGCGTGCGCGCGGCACCATCGACCAGCGTCTGCCTGAGACGGTGCAGACGGCAGCCGATCCGACCGAACGCGAGCTGCTCAACCGTTACGTGGCTGCGTTCGAGCACGCCGACATGGACGGGCTGGTGGCGCTGCTGAGCGAGGACGCGAGGCTACGGATGCCACCACAACCGTCGATGACCGGCGGGCTCCAGATCGCACGGTTCTTCCTCGAGACGGTCGCGCACGGCGATTTGACGCGCATCAGGCACAGACCGACCTGGGCGAACGGCCGGCCCGCGGTCACGATCGAAGTGCGAGCCGAAGACGGCAGTTGGATCCCGCACGGGATCAGCGTGCTCGAGATCGACGAGGGCGAGATCGCGGGAATCGACGCGTTTCTCGACCCGACCCTGGTGCCGCGGTTCGGGGTCCCGGGATGAAAGTAGTGCCATGTCGACGAGTGCCGCGGATTACAACGCCAAGCTGATCGACGAGTTTCGCGCCAACGACGGGCGCGTGGGCGGCGTCTGGGAGGGAACGCCGTTGCTGCTCTTGCACCACACCGGCGCGAAGTCGCGTGCGAACCGAGTCAACCCAGTCGGATATCTGCCTGACGCGCCGAGCTACGTGATCTTCGCGTCGAACGGAGGAGCGCCGAGGAATCCCGACTGGTACCACAACCTGAAGGCACGGCCGAGCGCGAGAATCGAGATCGGAAGCGAGACGATAGATGTGGTAGCCGAGGAGGCGGTTGGCGCGGACCGCGAGCGCCTGTTCGCACGAGGCGCCGACCGCTTCCCTGACCTCGCCACGCACGCGCGAAAGACCGATCGGGTCATCCCGGTGATCGTCCTCACGCCCCTTTGCGGAGCCGGCGCAACAATGGGCACCGCGGACGAGCGCGGCCTCCTCGCGCAGGCGCGAGCTGGCGATGAGAAGGCGTTCGGCCGCCTCGCTTCACGCCACCGGACCGGCCTCGAGCGCTACTGCCAGCTGATGCTCGGATGTCCTCAACATGCCCACGAAGCCGTATGCGAAAGTTTGCTGCGTGGCTGGCGCGATCTCGATCGCGTCGCCCCGTCAGCGTCCGCAAGGCTCTGGCTCTACAGGATTGCCACCGACGTCTGCCTCGAAGATCTCGACGGGACCGATGAGTCTCAGCGCCGGCAGTCGTTAGACCGAACAGATGCTGAGGACCGGTAGTTCGCCCTAGCGGCCTCCGCTCGCTCCTCTCCCTCTTCCCGCAGCCGTCCTTCCCCGCCAGACCACTGGAGGTCCGATGACGTCCCAGTCACCAAATATCAATCGCTGGCGCGCATTTGCGCTACTGGCGGTCGCGTTCTTCATGACGATCATCGATCTGACGATCGTCAACGTCTCGCTGCCGACGATCGGCCGCGATCTGCACTTCAGCGAGACCAGCCTGCAATGGGTGGTGACCGCGTACGCACTCACATTTGGCGGTCTCCTGCTGCTCGGCGGTCGCGCCGCGGATCTGCTCGGCCGCCGCCGGATCCTGATGCTCGGGTTGGCGGTCTTCACGACCGCCTCTCTGGCGTGCGGGCTCGCAACCGGGGAAGCGTTCCTGATCGGCAGCCGCGCCGTGCAGGGGGTGGGCGCGGCGATCATGCTGCCCGCCGCCCTCTCGATCGTGATGAACATGTTCAAAGAGGGCGCGGAGCGCAACAAGGCGCTCGGGATCTGGGGCGGACTCGGTGCCGCCGGCGCGACCGTCGGGCTGATCGCCGGCGGGCTTCTGACGCGGTACGCCGGCTGGCAGTACATCTTCTACCTGAACGTCCCGATCGGGGCGACCGCGCTGCTGCTGGCCCCGCGGATCGTCCCCGAGAGCCGGCTCGCGACGTCGCGGCGGCGGTTCGACGTGGCCGGGGCTATCGCTAGCACTGGCGGGCTGGTGCTACTGGTCGACGCGATCTCCCAGGCGCCGCAGTACGGCTGGGGCTCTACGAGGACGGTGGCGCTGCTTGCGGCATCGGCCACTCTGCTCGGCGCCTTCCTGGTGATCGAGAACCGCGTGGAGTCGCCGCTCTTGCCATTGTCGATCTTCCGGCTGCGCACGCTCGCCGGCGCGAACGTGGCAGGGCTCCTGCTCGGCGGCAGCTTCTTCGCGTTCGTGTTCGTCGGCACGCTGTATATGCAGCAGGTGTTGCACTACAGCGCGCTTCAGTCGGGGGTCGCGTGGCTGGCCGCGTCGCTGACCTCGATTGCGCTGGCCGGCCTCTCACAGTGGCTGGTCACCCGTGGCGGGGCCAAGCCAGTGATGGCGATTGGGATGACGCTGATCGGCGCCGGCGTGATCTGGGCCACCCAGGTCCCCGTCCATGGTCACTTCGCGCAGAACCTCGCCGGCCCGTTCCTCGTCGCGGGGGCGGGCACCGCGTTCGCCTTCATCCCGATCTCGATCGCCGCGCTCGCCGGCGTCGCCGAGCACGAGGCGGGGCTTGCGTCCGGGCTACTGAACACCTCCCAGCAACTGGGCGGCGCGATCGGGATCGCGATCGCCTCGGGCGTCGCGGCCAGCCGCGCACAGTCGCTGATGCGCGCGGGGAACGCCGTACCGACGGCGCTCACCGCTGGCTTCCACGAAGCCCTCTGGGTGCTCGGAGCGATCGCGCTGCTCGCCCTCCCGGCGATCTTCGTGCTCGTCCGCCGCAACGACCTCGCCGACGCCGTCACCAAGACAACGCTACGCGAGCGGCAGCCCGCCCTCAGCGCCGCGAACTGACCCGATCAACCGCAGAGCAGGAGCACAGAGCCATGACCACCACGACCGACCTGTCTGAAATGACGACGATCGTCGTCGGCGCGAGCCGCGGACTCGGCCGCGGCATCACCACCGCCTTCGCCGAGGCCGGCGCCCCGGTCATCGCCGTCGCACGTACCGCGGCGCCGCTGGCCGACCAGTCGGCTGGCGGCGGCATCCGGGCCGAAATCGCCGATGCCGTTGATCCCACCGTCGCCGGCAGCTTGCTCGACCGCTACGAACCGACGGCCGTCATCGTGGTGGCCGGCGCAAGCCCGTTCTTACGTCCGCTACAGGACCACACATGGGAGACGTTCTCGGTTAACTGGCACACCGACGTTCGGATCGCATTCGAGTGGGTGCGCGAGGCTTTGCTCAAGCCGCTGCGACCTGGCAGCAGGGTCATCGTGATCAGCAGCGGCGCAGCCTTGCAAGGCTCACCGCTCAGCGGCGGGTACGCTGGCGCCAAGGCCACCCAACGATTCATCGCCGCCTACGCCCAGGAGGAGGCCACGCGCGCCGGTCTGGGGATCACCTGCACCGCGGTCCTGCCCCGGCTCACGCCGCTCACCGACCTCGGTCGGCCGGCGGTCCGCGGCTACGCAGCCCGCAGCGGCCAGTCCGAGCAGGAGTACCTACAGCAGTTCGGCGAGCCGCTCACCCCGGAGGTCGCGGGCGCCGCACTCGTCGAACTCGTACGGAAGGACGCGCCCACCGTGGCTCAGGCATACCTGCTGACCAGCGCCGGGCTGCAGACCCTACCCTGACCGAGCCATCAAAACCGCCTACACGCGCGGAACCCGCACGTTTTGTGGCCTGGTCCTCTACCGAAGCCACCCGGGCAGATCGCCGAGTTTGGGGGTCCGGTCCCGGACGATGCTGACAAGCGTTGCCTCGAGCTCAGACAGTTGGGCCTCGCCCACTTCGTCGGCGATCTCGGAACGGATCCGCCCAAAGATCTGGGCGCTCAGAGTGAGCATCTCGTCACCCCGCGCGGCGCGCTTGAGTAGTACGGCGCGTTGATCTTTGGGGTGGGCGACGCGGCGAACATACCCGAGGCTCTCGAGGTTCGCGACGGTCTTGGCTGCGGCTTGCTTGCTGACCCCGAGACGGCGTCCGAGCTCGGACACCGTGACGCCGTTTTGGCCGACCGCCTGCAGCGCGAACCCATGGATCGGACGCGCCGCAGGATGACCGGCTGCGGCTAGCTGGCCGTGGAGCTCGTCAACGATCGCTCGAAACGTGCCGACCAGCAGCAGCGGTAATTCCCATCCGTGTTCGGCAGACATCTGCTGTGATCGTGACGAGTCTTGGCGGTTTCGACAACCTGGTGTACCATCTCGTCAACCAGGTTGTCGACCAAGGAGTGACCTTATGGAACATTTGGTCAAGCGCGCGGACACCCGAACGACGGTCACACCCAACGCGACGATGACGACGCTCGCTTCGCCCACGCTCGGCGCGACGAACGGGCGCTCGGTATGGCTGGTCGACATGACTGCCGGCGCGACAGGCCCGTTGCACACCTTCGACACCGAACAGATCTGGACACTGCTCGACGGCAACGCGGGGATCGAGATCGCTGGCGTGAACCACCCGCTCGATGCCGGCGACACGGTCGTGATCCCCGCAGCCACAGAGCGCCAGGTGCGCGCCGACACAGCCTGTCGGATCCTCGTAACCGGCGATGCGACCGCCGCCGCCAGCGTCCCTGGGGAGTCTGAGTCCCGCGGGACGCCAGCCTGGATCTCTTAGCAACGCCCCAGCCCCGCATCGCGGTCCCGGCAGGCATCTCACAAGCCGCAAGACCTTCCCCTCCTTTGCGCGGGCAGGAGAACTCGCGGCCGTCGCTGCGGAGCGATTGACGGGCTCAGGTCGACTTGATGTTGATGCCGACGGCAGCCGCGAGCGCTGCGGCTGAGTCGACCACGTCCGGCCAGGGCATCGTGATACCTCGTAGGGAGTCGATGCCGAGGATGCCGTCAAGCGATGTCCCGCGGATCGTGCAGCCTCGCTGCTTGACGCCGCGGAAGTCAGTGCCGGCGAGCTTGCAGTCGATGAAGATCACGCGCTCCATCTGAGCTTCCATGAAGGACGTCTCCGTGAGGTCGACGCGCTCGAAGATCACATCCTTGAGCTTTGAGAAGGCCCACAAAGACAGGGCAAGCGAGCTATCCAGGACCCGTACGTCTTGAAGCGTCCCGCCGGCGAGTCCGAATCCTAGGAGCCGTGAGCCATGAATTTCGACGCGACGCAACGAGCCTTCGCGCCCGTCGACGTTCGACAGATCACATCCGCGAAGGATCAGTCGCTGAGCCGAAGCCCGGTACGTCGCCGGCGTCGATTGCGACGCCGCGAAGTTCCGACTCGGTGACCAGGATTCGATGGGCCCGAACGGGCTCGCGCGACCTCGCGGGTGAAGTGGTCGCTGTCCTGCAGGGCGGGCACCGTCCATCGCAGCTGCTCAACCACCCGGCTTGCGATCTGGCCCGAGCGGTAGTAGGACCCCAGCTGGTTGCGCGCGATCCCAAACATCCACGCGTCTAGCTCGCCAGCTGACCCCGCCCGGCAACGCCCCCAACCAGCGAACGCCACAGCCCAGCACTCCGCCCACAGCTCGGTCGCAGCATCAATGTCATGCATACGCCCGGCGAGATACAGCAACAAGCGCCGACCGACGCGGTCATACAACTCCTCGAACGCCAGCTTGGACCTGTCCGGTTCGCGACGGCCACTCATCAGCTAGTAAGTAGCGGAACCCGCAGCCTTGTGACAGGCGGCATCGCTCGCATGGCCTTGAGTTCCGCGCGTTGCGGGTAAGGCGCGTCGGACCGGGCTGAATATGCGCCCGAGGTGAAAGCGGGGCCCGCGGCGAGCGCTTCTTGACCGGGTGCGCTCAGGCGGTGAGGATGATCGGTGCGTCCTTGGTGATCACCATGGTGTTCTCCGCGACCCCCTTCACTGCCTGTTCGTCGACATCCTTCTCTCGCGACGCGGGAAACGCCGAACGTGTCCCCGGCGCTCACGCCGTCCTGCGATCATCGCCGTGCCGCGCCAGTGTTGGCGTCACTGTTCAGCTGCCGGCGTCGATCGTCGCCGGTACGAGCCGTAACCCGGAGCTCCGCCGTAAATCCGCATCACGTTCGGAGCCGCTCAGGTGCGCGATCAGTTGCAGCGCCGACCTTCGCGAGCGAGTCACCGATCAGGCCCGCGAGTTCCTGCGTGGCTTGCAGACAACGCTCCGAATGCGCTGTCATCTGGATGAACCCGTGCGGCAGGTCCGGGTAATGCACGTAGGTGAGGTCGTTGCCGTCGGCGGCAAGCTTCTGCGCGTAGGCGTGGGCGACGTCGCGCAGCATGTCGAAGCCGCATGTCACCAACAGGGCCTTGGGAAGGTCTGCATGGCTCGGCGCGTTCAACGGCGTGATGTACGGCTGCGAGTAGTCAACGCCTTCTGGCACTAGGCTCCACACGAACAGCAGCACTCCGGCCGTGTCGACATAGCCCCCGGAGACGTTCTCGACGCCAGCGCGAGTCTCGAACGGCATCTTTGCTTCGGGATATATGGGCATCTGCAGCGCGAGCTTCGGGCCGTCATCGTCGCGCAGCTTCAGTGAGATCGTGCAGGTCATGTTCCCGCCGGCGGAGTCGCCGCCGAGTGCGATCCGCTTCGGGTCGATTCCGCGCTCGTCGGCGTGCTCGAACAGCCAGCGGACGACGAATTCGCCTTCCTGGATCTGGACTGGCCACTGATATTCGGGGGCGAGCTTGTAATCGACGCAGTAGACCTGTGCGCCGCTGCCTTCCGCGAACAGCCGCATCGCGGTCTCGAACTGATCGAGCGACCCGACGATGAAGCCGCCGCCGTGAAGATAGATCAGTGCCCCACCGTCAGCGCGCCCGGGGGTTGACGGGTGGTACACGCGAACCGGGATGGTCCCGTGTGGCCCCCGAAGGCCGAGGTGCTCGATCTCGCCGATCGGCGGCATCACGTCGTCGATAAAGGCATCGTGCTCGCGCCGCTGGACGTGGATCGGCTTGTGAGCGCCGAGAACAGGTCCGGTCCTTAGCCACTCGGCGATCTCAGGATCCTTCCTACTGCTATGCACCTCGCCCGGAATTGATCGCGCGTCAAAGATATGCGGTTCGTCTGACATCAGTATCCCTTTCTCGTCCGGGTGGCCAAGGGTCGGTCACCAGTTAGGTCAAGCCCGAGAGGCTGAGCGGGCTTTTCTGCGGGTGCAGGGACGAGCCACAGCCTGCCTCTGGCTATCGCCTGGGCTACGGCAACGGCCGGCCCGCTTTCGGAATAGCCACCCATTGACGACGGCGGCTCGCCTGCATGATCGGGCGGCTGGCGAGCCGGATCCGCGCGCGCGTCGCCCGTCAGCGAGGGTGGTGGGCGCGGAGAGCGGCCAAACCAATATGCATCACGACTGGCAAGCAAACGGCAGCCTCGGGTCGTGCAGCACCTCCCAAACCCGAACGGACCATCGAGCGGCCCGCAAGCGTGTGGCATTGTTTGAAGGAGCTTGCT
This sequence comes from uncultured Actinomycetota bacterium, assembly GCA_963714335.1. GTDB lineage: Bacteria > Actinomycetota > Thermoleophilia > Solirubrobacterales > Solirubrobacteraceae > Palsa-465. The sequence goes on along the minus strand of CAVQNW010000002.1, from coordinate 949,534 downwards.
GCTTCAGGCGGGCGAGAACGCGGTACATGCCGTCTGGTTCTTTCTAGCCCGCGGCGATCACTCAGGCGCCGTAGACGGGAACGAGCATCGCCCGGGCGATGACGTGAGCCAGCGTCCGAAACGAAACGAGGGCCGGGGTTGCCGTAGCGGGAACGCCCGCGTCCGACACGTCTAGCGCCGAAACGACGATGTAATACCGGTGTGGTGGATCGCCTGGTGGCGGTCCCGCGCCCACATAACGGCGCAACCCTGCGTCGTTAGCCAGATGCGATCCGCCAAGCAGAGCCTGGTCGGTTTCGCCTGCTCCTGCCGGCAGCGAGGTAATGGACGCGGGAATGTTGATGACCGCCCAGTGCCAGAACCCACTCGGGGTTGGTGCGTCCGGGTCATACATCGTCACCATGAAGCTCTTGGTGTCGTTCGGGAACCCTGACCAGGCGAGATCGGGCGAGGTGTCCTGCCCGCCGCCCCCGAAGATCCGGTCGCGTTGAGCCACCGGCATAGTCACACCGTCGGCCACAAGGCTGCTCTCGAAAGCAAAACTCGGGACAGCCGGAAGGTCGGCGTAGGGATCGCGTTTCATGGTTGTCGTGTTCGATGTCATCACTGCGGATCTCCTTCGCCTTAGCCCAATGCGGGTTCGACCATGGGGGTCAGGAGCGCCATCAGTTCGGAGATGTCGTCGAGTTGGTCGATCCCGAGAACGCGCTGCTCGATCGCCGCCTGGCGCTCAGGCGAGATCACGGAGTGGGTCAGGCTGCGGTATTTCTCGACGATGTCTGAGTCGCTGAGCCGCCGGTCGCCGGTCCCTCGCGGGTGAGTAACGGTCGCTTCCCTGACGTCGCCATCGTCGAGCGTGAGACGTACCGTGGTTCTGAGTTGCTCGTCTGCTGGGAGCTTGTCGTAGGACTCTTCGTGGTGGGCTTGGGTGCGGTCGATCAGTCGCCACACGTCGTCGCGGTTGATTCGGTCTTCTGCGAACTGGTCGATGAGTACGTTGCCGTCTAGGAGCGCGACCGCGACGACGTAGGCGATGTTCATCTGCGCGCCGATCGGCTGGAGCGGGCGGACCGCTTCCCAGCCGCCGTGCTGGTAGGGGCCTTCGGCGAGGTCGATCTCGATGTGTTTGATCTGGTCGACCGGAACGCTTTCGGAGCGCAGTTTGAGGGCGGCGTCGATGCCGGCGTGCAGCAGGCCCATCGCGGCATAGGCCTTGACGGCGATCCGCGCGGTCTCCCACACCGTGCCGAGGCCCGCGCTGATCTCACTTGCGTTGGGGTGGTGGCCCTCGCCGAATACCGGGAGCCAACCGCCGTATTCCCGCTCAAACACGCGCTTGATCCCGACGTAGCCCGAAGCCGCAAGCGCGGCCGCGGTCAGGCCGGCGCGCGAGGCGAACCCGTGCTGCATCCGTTTGACCATCGACTCAAACTGCGCCGACATCAGACCACATGACTGAGTGCCGGCCATCCCGAGGGCGTCCTCGAAGCCGGCGGCGTCAAGGCCGTAGAGGGCGCCCGCAGCCGCGGCGGCGGAGTGGGTGCCGAAAACGACGCCTGAGTGCCAGCCGCGGGAGATCATTTCCAGGCCGTGGAGCGCCTGGCCCGCACGTGGGCCCGTCTCATACCCGAGGATCGCGCCGAACAGAAAACGGGAACCGGACACGGTGCCGACGTGCGGCGCGGCGGCGAGCATTGCGGGGATGACCAGCGAGTTGCTATGCAGCGGCGCTAGCGGGTGGTAGTCGTCGAGCTCGAATCCCTGGATGAAGCTCGAGTTGAGCATCGCCGCCGACGGGGCGCTCGTGCTGAGGCCGTCCCAGCCGATGAGCTGCGCGCTCCCGGCGTCGTCCAGGGCGGTGATCGCTTCGACGCCCTTGCGTGACACCGGCAACTGGGCGCCAACGAGCGCACACGCGACACCGTCAAGCAGAAGGTGCTTGGCGTGCTCCCGCACCGACGCTGGCACATCGTCAAGGGTGACATTCGCCAGCCAGGTGGCCAAGCGGCCGGTCGGGCCGGCGGGATCCGTGCTCGGCCTACCGGTCACCGACGGGGACGCCTGCGAGGGGGTGATCGCGCTAGGGGTCTTTTTGTCGGCGTCGGTCGTCTTCGTAGCGGTCGCCATCAGGGCCTCCTCGAGGTCGTCAGCAATAGGAACCCGCCTAGGGCGGGAAAACCTGTAGGTGCGCGCAAGGCCCCCGGAGTCAGGGCAAGCCCTGCTGGGATTGACGGCGTTTCCGTCGCTACAGACGAAACGACCCGTAAGGGCGGCAAGCGGTGCCGCCGCAGCCTGCGCGGGAGATCCGAGCAGTAGCCGCCGGTAACGGCCCTAGTAGGCGGAAATTACTCCCATCTTGCGAGGTCGACAAGCGCCGCGGGCGCCAAGACTGCCGCAAAGAGCGACGTTTACGCGCGACACGCGTATCACCAAGAAACGCCTTGCCTCACGCACATTTCCGATCGCCGAATCCCTCGGGTCGCGTTTAAAACCACATGCCACCAGCTGGTCGCTGGCGCGCAGACCAGGCACGTTCCCGCCCACCAGAGGACGCTGGCCCGACGCGGCCGGAGGTGCTCTATCGACTGCCGCAGAACTGCAGCGACACCCGAAGAGCAGGGGTCCCGACGCGGCGGGGCCGGCACCTGAGACTCACCAGATGCGATCGTCATCGACCGCGGGGGGTAAACCTGTCGTAGGGACCGGTTTATCCCCCAGCTTCGCGAACAGGCACCCGTGCGGACGCGAATGCAGGTCTCGACCCCGTGGAGCCGACTTTCCTGTTATTCGCCCAGGAGCAGCACTCTCAGAGGAAGGGCTCCTGCGTGTACTTACTTGCTTAGTCGACGGTCAGTCGCTCGCTGAGGTCGGACCAATAGCAGCCTGAACTGGTGCCCAAAACTGGTGCCCAAAATCGAGAGCCGCTCGTACCGACTCACCAAAAAAGAAGAAAGCCCCGCAAACGCGGGACTTCCTTGAGGTGGAGCTAGGCGGGCTCGAACCGCCGACCTCCTGGGTGCGATCCAGGCGCTCTCCCAGCTGAGCTATAGCCCCGTGCGGCGGCAGAGCCGCCCGGTCGCGTGGAGTTTAGCCGTGTCGGCAGCTGCACACCTCAAGCTTTCTTCGAGGACCGCAGCGGCATCATCATCGCGATCCCGGAGACGATCGACGTGGCGTCCCCCGCCTTTGAAAACGCCAGCAAGGCGTGCGGTTTCAGCTGAGCCCGCAGCGCCGTCCCGGCCTGCCGGCCCGCTGGCCGGGCAGGCCGGCTGTAGCGGGCTGCCGCGACTCGGCGCGGTCGCCCGTTTGCAGTCGGATGCAGCCCAAATCGATACGCTTATGCCATGGGTCTGCTGGACGACGCGATCCGCGAGCATCTCGACCTCAAGCGTGCGCGGGGCGGTGATCCCGCTGAGATCGAGCGCATGGAACGGGAGGCGCTCGGCCCGGTTCGACGTGAGCCGACGATTGGCTCTGTGCGCTTCGACACGGTCGAGGAAGTCGCACCGCACGCTTTCCAGGAGTCAGAGTTCGATGAGGAGCACCTGACCGAACTCGAGGAGCTCCAGGAGCTGGGCTACAACGACAGCACGGCGCCGCACGCGCATCCACACCACGAACACGGCCATCCGAGTCACGAGCATGTGGAGCCGGACCTGGACTTCGAGCGCGATCACGCCGAGTACCCCGAGCCCACGCCGGAGGAGATCGAGCAGCCCAAGCGCAGGTTCCTGCGCCGTAACCGTGCGGCGCCTCTCGCCGAGCCCGCCGCCTCGCCGGATCCTGGCTTCTACGAGGAGCAGCCAACCGAGTATCACGATCTGCTCGAGCACCCCAATGCGCCCGCACACAACGAGGCCGGGCTGCCGCCGGAGACGTCACCGCCGCCCCACCTCCAGTTCGAGCAGCCGCCCAAGCGCCCGCGCTTCACGCCCGAGCCGCCTCCGTCAGAGCCCGAGACGGGCGAGCACCCCGACGCCCCGCCCGAGCCGCAGGACGTGGCGCCCACACCGGCACCGGCACCCGCTGTCCCGGAGCCGACGGCGCCGGAACCGACAGCGCGGGAACCGACAGCGCCGGAACCGACAGCGCCTGAGCATCCCGCCGCGGAGTACGAGCACTTCGACGAGCACCAGGCGCAGCAGCCTGAGCCCCAGGAGACGACAGAATTCGACGTCCCGAAGCATCTCGCGGAGGCGCCTCCCGAAGGACAGGACGAGGACGTACTCGAAGAGACGCCCGAGTTCCTCCAGGACACTCCTGAGCACGACCGGCTCTGGTTCGAGCAGCGCCCGCCGAAGGATTTCGACTTCAACGGCTGAGCCGTTACGCTGCTGTTACCGGCGCTGAACTAGAACCGGGGCGTGCCAATTCGCGCGTCGGTTCTGGTGATCGTGTTTGCGCTGCTCGTCGCGGCCTGCGGCGGCAGCTCCGCTCAGAAGCCCAAAGGCAAGAGCGGCCCCTACGGGCCGCGCAGCTCCCCATACGCGATGTCCAAGTGCATGCGAGCGAACGGGCTCACCAACTTCCCTGATCCCTCTCAGGGGCCCGATGGGGGTGGCGTTGGTTTCCCCGGGGGTGTGGTTGTGTCGGTGGAGGGCGAGCTCACCGTCAACGGCATCACCTTCAGCGGTCCGGCGCTGAAGCGGGCCTCAGCGGCCTGCAAGATCTATCTGCCCGGAGGCGGCGGTCCGCCGCCGTCGATGTCAGCAGCGGAGAAGAAGGCGGCACTGGAGTTCGCTCAGTGCATGCGTAACCAGGGCGTACCGAACTTCCCCGATCCTGGTACCGGCGGCCCACTCAGCTCCGGCCAATCGGCGAAGCAGACGCTTCCGGACGCAGACTCGCCGGCGTTCAAGCACGCGGGCCAGGTGTGTGGCCATGGCGGACGCTTCGCGATCCGCGGCGGCAACGTCGAGGGCCCGTAGCTGAACCCCATACGTTTCTGAGCCCCAGACGTTTCTGAGCCCCAGGCGTTTCGAGTGCGCCGTTACCAGCCTCTGCCGATGCTCATACTGCTCCGCCCTCAGGCGCGGGCGACCGCTAAAGTCTGGGCGCGGCATGATTTGCAGCACAAAGGGGCCATAGCTCAGCTGGGAGAGCGCCTGCTTTGCACGCAGGAGGTCACCGGTTCGATCCCGGTTGGCTCCACTTAAAGGAACGCCGGGTTGTCGCACGCGATACGCAATCAGCTCGGTTCTGGAATTATGTCGGCGATTTTGCTTCGTCGCGCCGACCCTCTCACCCGGATCAACTGTGCGGGCTTACGTTGGCCTTAGGCCAGCGCCTGCATGCTCTCGATCGTTCTGTGATGAGGAGATCTGCATTGCCCACCGTGCTCGCGGCCTGCGTGGCGGCGGCCGTATTGAGCTTTCCGTCGGCCACGCGAGCGGCTCAGTCCGGCGCGGACACCCCTAGGCCGGCGCCCTCGCGCAGAACATCGCCCTCGCCGCTTCAGGTGACGGTCGGCAGCCTTGACGTCGGCCCACCGATCCGCGCCGGCTTCGTCGGAATCACCACCGAATACTGGGACATGTTCAAGGAGGTCGGCACCAACCCGGCCCAGCCTGACGTCCCGTTCGAACAGGTGCTGAAGAACCTCGCTCCCGACGGGGGTTTTGACCTGCGGATCGGCGGCGACACCAGCGACTGGACCTGGTGGCCGGTCCCCGGGATGGCCCACCCGCCCTGGGCGCGCTGGACACTCACCCCGACCTGGATGGCAGTTGCGCAGAAGCTTCTGGAGGACCTGAACGCCCACCTGATCGCCGGGATCAACATGGAGGCGGACAACCCGACCGTCGCGGCCACGGAGGTCGCTGCGATCCAATCGGGCATTGGCCCCACCGTGCCCACCACATTCGAGCTCGGCAACGAGCCCGAGCTCTACCCCAAGTGGCCGTTCTACATCACCAAGACCAAACAAACGGTGTTCGGGCGTCCCGCGAACTACTCGTTCCCACAGATAACCAGTGAGTGGGACGGCCTCGCGTCGCACCTCGGCGACATCAGGCTCGCGGGGGTCGGCTACTCCTCGTTCCGGGCGCTCCCCTACGTCCGGCAGTTCCTCGTCGCGAGTCCCGATCTGTCCCTGCTCACGATGCACACGTACGCGCTCACGCCCCAGAACTGTCAGAAGGGAGGCGAGCTGCAGGAGAGCTCGTTGTTTGATCTCAATTCACTGCAGAACCTGGCAGCCAGGGTCGACGCGTGGGCCACGCTCGGCCGCGCGCACAAAGTCGCGCTTCGTGTGGATGAGATCAACGCGGTGACCTGCGGCGGGCTTCCGCATTTCAGCAACACGATGGGTCCGGCTCTGTGGGCGCTGAACATCCTGCCTCTGTACGCGCAGACCGGTGTAACCGGTGTCAACTTCGAGACGAGACCGAACACCGCCCAGAACCTGATCCAGCCCACTGCCACCAGCTCCGGCTGGCAGGTGACCGTGCAACCGGAGTACTACGGCATGCTGGCCTTTGCTCAACTCACCCCGCCGGGCTCGCGGATACTCAGCATCACGCCGCTGCCCAATGGGCTATTCGCTTGGGCGGCCGAGACTCCAGCGCACACCGTCAACGTCGTCGTGACCAACCCCACGAGCCATGCGACGCGCGTCGCAATTCAGGTTGCCGGCGCGAAGGGTCCGGGCGCCACGGAGGCTCTCACGACTGCGGCCGGAAAGCTGACCGCCACCACCGGCGTAACGCTCGGCGGGCAAACGATCTCTCCGCAGACGGGCCAGCTGACCGGTACTCAGGCCAGGGCACGGGTGGCGCCGCACGACGGCATCTACGACATCAGCGTCCGACCGGCAAGCGCCACGATCCTCAGCACCCACGGCTAGTGTCGTGAGTCGGAGATTCGCAGGGCACTAGGCCACGGAGGCCGGCTCAGGCGGTCGCGAGAATCCGATCCGCCAGATCACAGGCCGCGCTGGCGGGCATCCTCGGCGAGAGCAGCGCCCATCGCTTGGGGCTCGACCAGGGCCTGAAGCTCGGCGATCATCCGCGAGTGCCGCTCTGATTCTCGGTGCACCGAGTCCTGTAGCCCCTGTAGCAGGTCCTCGAGGTGCGCGACCCGGGCGCTAAGCGCGTCGAGAGGATCCGCCTGGAGAGCGTCGGGCTGGGGAGCGCCACCACCACTGCTCTGCTGCTCATCGGTCGCGGAAGCGCGGCGGATCTGCCGGATCCGCCTGAGCAGCCGCTCGCGATCGGCCAGCGTCATCTCTCACACGCTTCGTCAGCAGGGCGCTGTCTGCTGGTCACGATTGCGGTGGCCATGGCCATCCGCCTCTCCGCCCCTCTGTATGGAAAGGCTCGCCCTGAAAGTGAGAGGAGCGTGAACTCACAGGCCGCAACATTGAGGCTAACAGACGCCCAGTCCGTGGGCGGGTCGCGCCGCCTCAGACCTCGTACAGAAATCCGTAGGTCGCCGAGTGCCCGGACTGCTCCCACTCGGCCAAGCAGTAGCGCACGCGACGATCGCCAAAATCGAGGTCGATCGTCTTTGGAGGCCGCCCTTCGACTGCGGTCAATTCTCGCGTGGAGCCCGCCAGCGGACCATCGGCGAGCTTGGCCACGAGCGTCCGTGGCGCCGGCGCGGCGGCGGGCTGGCTGGTAGCCGCTCTACGGGTCCAGCCGCGCATTCGAGAGCCATTCACCAGCCTAGGATAGGCGACCAGGTGTCGGCTAGACTCGAGGGCTCAAAGCGGCGCTTGCTCGGCTGCACTGCAGCACCCGCCGCTCGCGCAGTCGATGCTCTCGACGCTATCCACTGGTGATGAGGGTCACCTGGAGTCAGCAGTCAGCACCAGCCTGAGTCAGGCCCCGCCCGCTCAAGCCAAACATGAGTCTCCGGCCGTCGTGCACGCGCTTGGTGATTCCCCAACGAAGGGCAGAGGATGGGATCAAGCGGCAAGCCGAAGACGACGTACGCAAAGCTCCAACGAGAAGCCGTGCTTCGCGAGCGCCGCGCTGAGAAGGCGGCCAGGAAGCAGGCCAGGAAGGAAGCTCAGCCGGATCCGGGTCAAACTCTCGAACTTGACTCCGACACCTCGGAAGACGCGCCAGACCCAGCCACGTCGGAATCAGCGAGCTGAAGATGAAGACCCTTCGCGAACGCGCCGAGGAGAAACGCGCCGAGAAGCTCGAGCAGATTCGGGAACAAGTCGAAAGCGGCAACCTGATCATCCGAGCCATGACGGCGGACGAGCGCGTGCAGTACCCACCCCGGGAAGTCCAGCCTTCCAACAAGAGGCCGCCGCGATACTAGGCCCCAGCTTCTCTGTGCGCTAAGCTTTCCTTAACCGGGCAGTTGCTCGGCGTTAAGCTGTGCTCGCGTCACCCCAGCTCGTTGCTCGTCAGCGCCTCCGTGTTTCGCGCCAAGGCACACAACCCGGAGGTACACACATGCCCACAGGAACCGTGAAGTGGTTCAGCGACGAGAAGGGCTTTGGTTTCATCACGCCCGATGACGCCGGCAAGGACCTGTTCGTCCATCACTCGGCGATCCAGGGCGACGGCTACAAGTCGCTCGCCGAGGGTGCGAAGGTCACCTACGAGGCCGAGCAGGGACCCAAGGGTCCCGCCGCCGCCTCAGTAGTTCAAATCGGCTAGACGGCGCTGAACAACGCGAGCCATCGGGGCGAGCAGCCCCGGTGGCTCGGCGTTACTTCGGTCCAAATTTTTCAGAGACCGATAAGCGCGCCGACGGTGGCCGTGCGGTCGACTGGCAGGCGGTACGTGTCGATCGGGCTGGCAGCATTGCGAGCCATGCCGATGAACAGCAGCTTCTGCCAGCGACGCATGCCCGGCCGGTTGGTCATCGTCACTCTGATCTGGGAGAGGAAGTACGAGGCGTGCTCCAGGTCGAGGTTGCGCTCCAAGAGCCCGCGCTTGCGGGCCAGGGCGAGCGCGGCCGGGACGTCAGTGGCGTCGTGATAGCCGGCTCTGAGCGTCACATGCCTGACCTTGAACTTGCCGGTGCCCATCACCTCAACGTTCAGTCGGTGCGCCAGATCGACATGAGGAACGCCGATCTGCGCAACCGAGACGATCAGCACGCGCTCGTGGAAGATCCCGTGGCGCGCGAGGTCGGCTTTCAGCGCGAGCGGCGTCGTGCTCTTGTTGGGGCTCATGTAGATCGCGACACCGCGAGCGCGGTGACAGGCATCCGTGCTGATCTGAATCTGATCTAGGAAGGTCGCGAAGTCACCCTCCTCCTCGGTGCGGTTGCGCGTGACGATCTGATAGCCGCGGCGCCAGGTGACCATCAGGATCGCTGTGATCAGCCCGACGCACAGCGGGATCCAGGCGCCGTGCCCGATCTTGCTGACGTTGGCGGAGAAGAACGACACCTCGACCACGAGCAGAACGCCCCCGATCAGGAACAGCTTCCAGACCGCCAGCTTCCACATCGAGCGCGCCACGGCCAGGAAGAGGATCGTGTCCAGCACGAAAGTCCCGGTCACAGCGACGCCGTAGATGTTTGCGAGCGCTCCTGAACTCCGGAAGATGAGTACCAGCGCGATAACGCCGACTCCGAGGACCCAGGTGATGATCGGCACGTAGATCTGGCCCTCGAGCTCCGACGTGTGCGCGATCTTGAGCCTCGGCAGGAAACCTAGCTGCACAGCCTGGCGGGTGATCGAGAAGGACCCGGTGATCGCGGCCTGCGAGGCGATGATCGTCGCGATCGTGGCCAGCACCACCATCGGGACCACCAGACTCGACGGGACCAGCAGGTAGAAGGGATTTGTGGTCGCGTGGGGGTGGGACAGGATCAGCGCGCCCTGACCCAGGTAGGACAGGAGCACGGCCGGGAACACGATCCCGAACCAGGTGCGGCGGATCGGTTGCGCGCCGAAGTGACCGCGATCGGCGTACAGCGCCTCAGCCCCGGTCAGAGCCAGCACCACGCCGCCGAGCGCGAGGAAGGCGTCAAAGCCGTGGTTGATCATGAAGCGGGCGCCCCAGATCGGTGAGAGGGCCTGGAAGATGCCGGGGTGCTGGACGACCTGACGTGCGCCGAGCGCCGCGATCACGATGAACCACACGAGGATCAGCGGGCCGAACAGCCAGCCCACTGCACCGGTCCCCTTTCTCTGGACCAGGAATAGGCAGATCAGGATGGCCAGGGCGATCGGCACGACCAGATGCGCCAGGCTCGGGGTGACGACCTTCAAGCCCTCGACGGCGGATGTGACAGAGATCGCCGGGGTGATCATGCCGTCCCCGAAGAACAGCCCGGCACCGAAGATCCCGAGCGTGACGAGCAGCGCCGTGCGGCCGATGCCGCGGCGCTGGATCAATGCGGCGAGTGCCATGCCGCCACCATCGCCGCGGTTATGAACTCGCATCAACAAACCGGCGTACTTGATCGAGACGATCAGCGTCATCGCCCAGAACACGAGTGAGACCACGCCGTAGACGCCGGCGGCCGTGGGCTTCGCAGCATCGCTGTGCTGGGTGAAGATGACCTGCATGGTGTAGAGCGGGCTCGTACCGAGATCCCCGTACACCACGCCGAGGGCACCGAGCGCGAGCACAACCTTGCTGGCATGGGCTACGACATCGCGCTCGTCGTCAGCAACCTCCAGCTCGGCACCGGGTTGCGCCGGCTGCACGGGCTCTGGGCGGACCTGCCAGTAGCCGAGTTTGTGAGCCGCCTCGTTGAACGTGCGTCGCGGGCCGTGGGGAGCGCTGCGGTGGTCGTGCACCGCCCACCCCGACTTGTGCCCCGCTTCATGGAGGCTCTTATTTCCCGAATCGGCGCTCACGGCGAAGCCGGGCTAGGCAGCAGCGTCGTCGGTAAGAAGCTTCGGACGCAGCCCGAGCATCCGCAGATCCGTGATCAGCGACTCGACCTCGTCCTGCACGTCGGCGTCGGACGCGGCATCAACGTCGATTCGGAGTAGCATCGCGCCGCGGCTCAGCGCCGTCGGAATGGCTGCGCGTCAGCACCGGTCGCTTCTTACCTGGATGGTTGTTGATCCAGGCTCTGACCTCCGGGGTGAGGGCAGGCCTATCCAATGCAATCGCGATCTCGGTCACGGCCTGCCAGGATCCCGATTGCGGCCATCTCCTGGAATAGGTGCAAGTACCCATCTGCGGAGGTGTGCCGATGCCCCTGTGCACCGCTTGTGCAGGGCGTGCGACTACCGGCTATGGCTCGATCAAGCCACGACGGATCGCGTAGCGGGTGAGGTCCGCGACGCTGCGCATCTCGAGCTTGGCGAGGATGTTCGCGCGGTGGTGATCCACGGTCTTGCGGCTGATCACCAGATCCGCGGCGATCTCATCGCTCGTGTGGCCTTCGGCGATCAGCTTCACGATCTGCAGCTCGCGGGGCGTGAGCGGGTCGCTCGGCGCGGCCTCTCCCCGCCGTGCCTGCTCGAGGTACTCCCTGACGAGCGCCACGATAGCGTTCGGATAGAGGAACGGCTCGCCGCGCATTGCGGCCCTACAGGCTTCGACCAGGTCCCTATTCGCCGCGGACTTGAGTACATAGCCTGAGGCCCCGGCGCGGAGCGCCTCGAAGAAGTACTGCTCGTTGTCATGAACCGAAAGGATCAGCACGCGCACGTCGGAGCGGCGCCGGAGCTCAACCGTCGCCTGTAGACCCGTGAGTCGCGGCATCGAGACGTCGAGGATCGCCAGATCGATGTCGCCCGCCGTCGCCCGTTGCACAGCCTCGGCGCCATCCTGCGCCTCGGCGACAACCTCGATATCCGGCTCGGCGTCGAGCACGGCCCGAAGGCCGCTGCGGACAACGGCGTGGTCGTCGGCGAGCAGCACCCTGGTCTTCAGCGGCGTGACCATGCTTCAGGCTGGCACGCTGAGCACCAGGCATGTCCCACCCTGCGCACGTGCACGCACATCCAGCTGCGCGTCGATAACGGTCGCCCGCTCACGCATTCCCCGCATCCCCTGCTCGACAGCGTCCGCCGGAAGGCCACGGCCGTTGTCCACCACCTCGAGCACCACCGCTCCATCCTCCTGGCGCAACATCACCACGACCTCAGTCGCCTGGGCGTGACGCAGAACGTTGGTGAGCGCCTCCTGCGCCACACGGTAGATGACGAGTTCCACCTCGGCCGACAGCTTGGGCAGGCTCCAGTCAAGCGCTCGCCGCACGCGGATGCCGGGCTGCCTGTCGACGCGTCCGCATAGAGCCACCACGGCGTTCACCAGCCCGAGGTCATCCAGCACCTCGGGGCGTAGCTCGCGAGCGATCCGACGCACGTCATCGAGGCTGCCCAGAGCGGTCTGGGAGATCTCGATCAACGCTCCCCGCTGGTTGCCATCGGGCTCAGCTGCGGCACGCTCGGCGCGAAGCGCGATCGCCGTCAGCATCTGGCCAACCTCGTCGTGAAGCTCGCGCGCGATCCGGAGCCGCTCGCGTTCCTGGGCGGCCAGCTCTCGCAACGCACTGTTACGTTGTTCGCGCTCTAAACGTTCGAGCATGCCGGAGAGCGCCTCCGCGAGCGCACGCACCTCACCACTGGCGCCCTCGAGGAACTCCTCCTGGTCGTTTGCGCGCACGGAGTCGACCGTTCCCATCGCCGCGGCGAGCCGGCGTAGCGGCCTGAACGCGTGACGCAGCAGCAGCAGGTCGAAGGCGAGCATCAGCACAAGCCCGATGCCAAGCACCAGCAGCTCGCTCGGCGTCGCCACGCGATGGACCGTGACCGGGGTCCACGCAAGAATCGCCACTGCCACGATGAAGACTGCGGCGTTTGCCGCAAACACCTTCCACTGAAGCGACAGGCGCTCGGAGCGGCGGCGAAGCACTCCAAACGCGGAGTCGGGCTCAGGCAGGGGAGCCTCGCGCTCGGGCCGCGTCGCGGTGGCTTGCGTGGTCATCCTGGATCAGACAGTAGGCCCGGCCCGCACCGCTCGCAAGCGCGGGCAAAAGTCCCGCGGAGCGCAGCGAAGCCGAGCGGCGTAGGCTGAGTGCCGCCTATGGCACAGCGTCCCCAGCATGCCGCGGGCGAGGCCGCCCGCGCGACAGAGCTGACGCTGCCGGAAAACCTCGCGAAATACGCGGAGCTCCGGGACCGCGTGGGTTGGATTGCGACCGTTCCGGCGATCCTCGAGGACGTGCGCATCCGGCTGAAGCTCGATTGGGTCGGGGAGCCGTTCCAGCCGGGCGGACAGACGGCCTGGGTGGCCCCGGTCCGCAGCCGCACGTTCGGCGACGCGGTTCTCAAGATCGCTGCGCGGCACGAGGAGGCCATGGACGAGGCCAAGGGGTTGCGCGTCTGGAGTGGCGCCGGAGCCGTACGGCTGTTCACGGCGGAGGACATCGACGCTGCCACGACCGTCCTGCTGATCGAACACTGCAAGCCGGGGAAGTGGCTCGCCGACGAGCCGTCGCCGATCCAGGACGAGGTGATCGCCGGTCTCCTCCTGAAGCTGTGGGTGCAACCGGCGGCGACCGAGGGCTTCAGACAGCTGAGCGAGATGTGCGACCAGTGGGCAGCGGTGAGCGAACGTCGGGCTGAGGACCGCCAGCCGTGCACCGACACGCGAAGGAACATCGATGCGGGACTGGTACGGGAGGGCACCGAGCTCTTCCGTACGCTCGGGCGCGAGCAGTGCCCGGAGGTACTGCTCTGCACCGACCTGCACGCCGAGAATGTGCTGTCGGCCGAGCGTGAGCCGTGGCTGATGATCGACCCGAAGCCCTACGTCGGCGATCCCGCCTACGACGTGCTGCAACACATCATCAACGGAGCCGCCCGTTTCGACCGCGAGCCGCGCACTCTGGCTGACCGGATGGCAGCTCTCGTCGGGGTCGACAGGGAGCGGGTGCGACTGTGGCTGTTCGCGCGCTGCATCGTGGGCGCCGCGGACTGGCCGGAGTTGCTCGGCGTGGCTCAGCAGGTCGCCCCGAGCTGACCGCATCACGTTGCGTTGACTCCCGGCATCGAGCCGCATGTTTGTCGCGCAAAGCGGCAAGTTCTTCCGGGGGGCACCACTTCGGGGCGCACCACTTTCGAGAGCCGGAGCAGCCATGCCTATCTGTGAGCATTTGGTTCAGTTTTACGGCTCCGACAACGAGCTGTTGGAATCGGTAGTGCCTTATTTGGCCGAGGGTCTGGACACAGGCGAGGCAGTGTTGGTGATCGCGGGCCACCAGCACCGCCGCGCGTTCGAGGCCGAGCTGGCAGCACGGGGCGTCGACGTGGAGGGCGCACTCGCCGACGGAAGCTACGTCGCGGTCGACGCCGCCCAGCTATTGGAGTGCATCCGCCCGGAGGACCGTTTGCTGCCGGACACGTTCGATGAGGTCATCGGCGGCCTCGTCGGCGGGTTCGTCCGCCGGAGACTCACGGGCCGGAGACCGTTACGCGTCTACGGCGAGGTCGTCGCGCTGCTCTGGGACGAGGGCGACACCGAGGCGGCGGCCGAACTCGAGCAGATGTGGAACCGACTCCGTGACAGGGAGCGTTTCACCCTGCTCTGTACATATCCGACGCCGCGCCAACCCGCACAGCTGCAGGCACTGCGACAGGTCTGCGGGTCGCACTCGTCGGTCGTGCCATTGATCACGCCGAGCGCCGCCGCGCCTGTCGGCCCAGACCTTGTCGCGGAGTTCGACCCAGACCTGGAAGCGCCCCGTCACGTGCGCGCGCTGCTGCGCTCGGCGTTGGCGGAGATGCACGTCGACGACGACCTGATCGAGTGGGCCACGTTGGCCGCGAGCGAGCTCGCGGCCAACGCCGTACTGCACGCGCGCACGCCGTTTCGGCTGCTCGTGCAGGCTCGTGCGTCATCGGTCTGGGTAGCCGTCGAGGACCGCGTACCGCTGAGGGATCGGCACGAGGTGCTCGGGCGTACGCCGCACGGGCTGGCGCTGATCGCCGCCTTTGCACTGCGCTGGGGCGTGACGCCCCGTAACAACGGCAAGATCGTCTGGGCGGAGCTGCCGCTGCACGACCTCGCCACACCCGCCGGGCACACCCGCGCATAAGGCCGTCCCGCCCGATAAGGGCTCCATCTTCCCGATGTAAGGCCAAGGGCCTTAGCTCAGGATCTATTCCAGCGGTGGCCAACAGGGCCCCGCAGAGGCAACCCGATCTGGAGCGTGCACCATGGCAAGCATCGCAAGCAGTCCCCGCTGGAGCCCGGTCGTGATCCGTCTGGCAGTTAACGACGACGAGCTGGCACTGCGTCGCCTGGCTCAGCTTGACAGCGCACGGCCGCTTGCCGGTCAGAAGCTGCTCGCCGAGCACGGCGGGTCGCTGGTGGCGGCCGTCTCGATGGCCGACGGCTCCGCGATTGCAGACCCGTTCCGCACGACGGCCGATACCGTCGAGCTACTGCGGCTCAGGGCGGCGCAGCTGGGACGAACGATGGCTGCCGCCTGAGGTTCAGATCGCCGGCCACGCCTGGGGCATCCCGCCGACTTCCTGGAGCTCGAGGATGAGAGCGGATAGCCTGAGCGGGTGGACGATCGCTCAACCACGGCTCCGACCCCACCGGACGGACTGGGTTTGCGGGTCACACAGGGCGAAGACGAGGTCGAGCTGACACTCTCCGGTGAGCTCGATTTGAGCAGGGCGCCGACACTGAAGGAAGAGTTGGCCCGCGCACTGGAGCAGCTCGCGCAGACCCGAGACACGCCCGCGCGCCTGGTCGTCGATCTCCAGGAGCTCACGTTCATCGACTCGAGCGGCATTCAGGTCCTTGTCGCGGCAAGGCGCCGTTGCCTCCAGCAGGGCATCGATCTGAACCTGCGAGTCGGTGACTCACAGGTGCGGCGCGTGCTGACCCTCGCGGGCGTGGCCGAGTACCTGGGGCTCGCCTAGGAAGACCGGTCGGACCGGTCCCCTCCACCCTGGCTGTGTCGTGCGTCGCTAACTCGCGCCTGAGGGCACTAACCGGCGTCGGAGACCGTGGACCGCGGCTCGAGCGCCTCCACCAGCAGCGTCGCCACATCGGCCACGCGCAGACCATCACCGGTGCTCTGAACGCCATCGTCGAGCATCACCGTGCAGTATGGGCAGGCGACGGCCAGCGTTCCTGCACCGGTGGCTGCCGCCTCGCGGACCCGCTCCGCGTTGATCGGGCTGGCGCGCTCCTCCATCCACATGTGCGCGCCGCCCGCCCCGCAGCAGAACGTCTCCTTGCCTTGGCGGGCCATCGGCAGCGCCGTGCCGACAGCCGCGACAAGCTCCCGCGGCGCCTCGAGCACGTCGTTGTGGCGGGCGAGGTAACAGGAGTCGTGGTAGGTGACCATCAGCTGGTCGTCGCGTGCGGGCTGCAGCCTGCCCTCACTGACGAGCCGGGCGAGCAGTTCCGAGTGATGAACAACTTCGTAGCTGCCGCCGAAGTCCGGGTACTCGTTGGCGAGCGTGTTGAAGCAGTGCGGGCAGTTGGCGATGATCTTCGTCACTCCCGCCTCGTTGAGCGTGGCGATGTTCTGCTCGGCGAGCGCCTGGAAGACGTACTCGTTTCCCATGCGGCGAGCCGGATCCCCGGTGCAGCTCTCGCGTGGACCGAGGATCGCGAACTCCACACCTGCTGCCTGCAGCAGCTTTGCGGTCGCTTCCGCGGTGCGCCGGGCGCGCTCGTCGAACGACGACGCGCAGCCGACCCAGTACAGGTACTCGGGCGCAGGGTCACCGGGCTCGAGCACGCGCACTCCCAACTCCGCCGCCCAGTCGGCGCGCTGCGCCTGCGGGTGCCCCCAGGGGTTCGAGCTGCGCTCGATGTCACGCAACATCGGTTCGGCCTCCGCCGGGAAGCTCGACTCGACCATCACCAGGTGACGGCGCAGATCGACGATGTGGTCGATGTGCTCGATCGAGACCGGGCAGGCCTGGACACAGGCACCGCAGGTGACGCAGTCCCAGATCGATTCCTCGGGCACCGCGGTAGGCACGAGCGGCGTCTCGCGATCGTCGGAGAACAGCTGGTCGCGCAGGCCCATGATCACGAGCTTCGGCGAGAGCAGCTTGCCGGTCAGGTTGGCGGGACAGACGTCCTGGCAGCGCCCGCACTCGGTGCAGGAGAAGGCGTCCATCACCTGCTTCCAGGTCAGGTCGGCGGCGGTGCCGGCGCCGAAGCGCAGATCGTCCTCGCTCTCTCCCTCCTCAGGCTCGAAACGCAGCGGCTCGAGCCGCCCTCGCGCCGCGGTGCGCCCGAACCAAACGTTGATCGCAGCCGTGGCGATGTGCAGGTGCTTCGAGCGCGGGAGGTAGGCCAGGAACGCAAGGATCGTGCCCACGTGGATCCAGACGAACACGCGCTCCAACACACGCGTGGACCCGCTGTCACTGAAGAGGTTCGAGAGCAGCTTCGAGATCGGCGACCACGACGCCGGCCACTCGTTGTAGTGCAGCGCGATCCGCGTCGCGTGCCACAGCAGCAGCGAGATCACGATCGTCGCGATCATCCCGAGGATCAGGTCCGCCTCGCCGAGGTGGCTGCCGTCGAACCGCTTCGGCCGAACGACCTTGCGCACCCACAGGGCCGAGCCGACGCCGATCAGCACGAGGATGCAGAAGACGTCGACCATCAGCGCATACCAGCCCTGATCCCCAAGCCATGGGAGGGTCTGGTGGCGGTCGACGATCCCGATCATCGCGATCAGGATCGTTGGCGCCAGGACCAGGAACCCCCAGAAGACAAAGGCATGCATCAATCCAGGCCAGAACCGCTGCAGCAGCTTGCGCTGGCCGAGCACGATCGTGACCTCGTTGCGCACACGCTGCGGCACGTCGCCGGAACGCTGCGTAGGACGTGCCGCCTTCACCAGCTGTGTGAGTCGCGAGACCCGGCGCGCGAACAGAGTGCCGCTGACGCCGAGCGCCGCGGCCAGCGCGACAGCCTCGAACGGGGAGGCTATGCGCCCCTCACCTTCCTGATCTCGTCAGCGATTGCCGGCACGACCTCATGCAGGTTTCCGATCACGCCGTAGTCGGCGTGCGCGAAGATCGACGCCTCGCCATCCTCATTGATCGCCAGCAACCGCTTGGCGCCCTTGCACCCGGCCATGTGCTGGGTGGCGCCGCTGATCCCGCAGGCGATGTAGATGTCGGGCGCGATCTTGGTGCCGGTCTGGCCGACCTGATCGGTGTGCGGGCGCCAGCCCGCGCTGGTCACCGCGCGCGAGCAGCCGACGGCGCCACCGAGCAGCGCCGCCAGCTCCTCGATGATCGCGAAGCCCTCGGCCGAGCCGACGCCACGCCCGCCGGAGACGACGACAGTCGCATCCTCGAGTGAGACGCCACCGCTCGTCGCGGCGACCCGCTCGGTCGGCGCGACGGCCAGAACGTGCTCGGAGGGCGCGACGACCTCGACCTCAACCGCGGCGCCGTCGGCCGCGACCGCGTGCGGCGCGACCGTCATGAGCAGCGTCGAGCCGCGCAACAACGCCTCCTCGAGCAGACTCCCGCCCCAGCGCACGCGCGTGACGGTCGGGGGCGAGCCGGGAGTGAAGGCGATCGTGTTTGCTGACAGCGGCAGACCGAGAATCGCGGCAGCGTGGGCTAGGACCTCGTTCCCGCGCTCGCTGCCCGCGGCCACCACTGCCTGCGGGGCGCGCTCCGCGACGAGGTCGACGAGGGTCTGGCCCCAGGCAGCAGGGGCGTAGGCACCGCTGATGGTGATGGCTTTGACCTCGCCGTTGATACTCCGCGCGAAGGTCAGCGCCTGCGCCGCGAGCTCGTCGCCCTGATCCTCGACGAATACCAGAACGCTCATCACAGCACCCCCAGCTCGCTCAGGATCTCGACGACGGCCGGGGCGGCCTCGGCCCCGCGGCCGAGAACCTGCACCTGCTTGCCGGAATCGGGCGGCAGCACCAGCCTGACCATCTCGAGCGCGGGCGCAGGGCGCTCAGGACTCGAGGTGTCGAGCGGCTTGCGCTTGGCGCGCAGCCGCCCAGGTACTGACGGGTAGCGCGGCAGGTTGATGCCCTCCTTGACCGAGACGACGGCTGGCAGCGCCACCTCGTAGACGTCGCGGCCACCGGCCACCTCCTGCTCGCAGCGCGCGCCGGGGTGGGCGGGATCCGAGTCAATCGAGATCGCCTTGACGCCGGTCACGCACGGCAGCCCGAGCGCGTGCGCCACGCGGATCGCCACCTGGTAGTTGCCCGCATCGGCCGATTCGTTGCCGAACAGGAGCAGATCGTAGGTCTCCGCGTCGGCTTGGATCGCCGCGACGATCGCGCTCGCCGTGGCCTGCGGGTCCCACTCCTCGCCGTCGGTCACGAGGTGGATCGCGCGATCGGCGCCGATCGCCATCATGTCGCGCAGCTGCTCCTCGGCCTCGGCTGGACCGAGCGTCAGCACCGTCACCGAGCCGCCCTCACGCTCGACGATCTGCACCGCTTCCTCAACCCCGCACTCCTCGTGCGGGCTGACGGTGAAGCCGAGGTGTTTGGTCGAGATCGCGCGCTGATCGTCGGTCAACACAATCTTGCCGCCCGTCAGCGGCACCCTTTTCACACATACCAATATGTGCATATGCCTAGGCCTCCCTACCGGTTCTTAGCGCCGGATGCGGCTGTTTTCCGGGTCGAACAGTGAGGTCGCGTCCGTCGACTGCACGGTGACCGGATAGCGCTCGCCCATGTACTGGACGAGCAGCTGTTCGCCGACAGTCGCATGCTCGGGCGGCAGATAGGTCATCAGGATGTACTTGCCAAGCGACGGCCCGGACCCGGCACTTGTCACGTATGAGCGCCGGCCCTCGCGGTCGGCGATCGGCCTGCCGTCGCGCGTCAGGATCGGTTCCTTGCCCAGCATGTAGCGCTTGACACCGGATGACGAGGCGTGATCGTCGACGGTCAGCGTGCACATCACGGCGGCCGGCTCCGCGTCACGGTGCACGATGTGCGCCGTCTTGCCGATGAAATCCTGATCCTTGACCGACCCCCAGGCCATGCCGGCCTCGACGACGTTGTACTCGCCGTCGAGCTCGGCGCCGTAGGCGCGGTAGCCCTTCTCGAGCCGCCCGGTGGTGCCGTAGACGCCGCTGCCGGCGGCGATCATCCCGTGCGGCTCGCCGGCCTCAAAGAGCAGGTCCCAGAGCCGCGCGCCCTGTTCGATCGGGACGTACAGCTCCCAGCCGAGGTCGCCGACATAGGAGATGCGGGAGGCCAGCGCCTCGACAGGTCCGACCTCGAGGTTCTTGCAACGCGCGAACGGGAAGCCCTCGTGCGAGACGTCGCCGCGAGCGATCGACGAGAGGATGTCGCGAGCACGCGGCCCCCACAGACCCAGCGTCGTCCAGGCGCTCGTCTGATCGTGAACCTGGGCGGAGCCGTCCGCCGGGAGGTGGTCCCTGAACCACTTCAGATCGGACATGCCGTAGGCGCCGCCGGTGACGACGCGGAAGAGGTCGTCTGCCAGTCGCATGATCGTCAGGTCCTGCTTGAAGGTGCCACTCGGAGTGAGCAGCGGCGTGTATACGACGCGGCCGACCGGCACATCCATCTGACGCATCGCCACGCGTTGGACGACGTCGAGCGCGCCCGGGCCGGTCACGTCGAAGATCGCAAACGCGGTGAGGTCGACAATCGCGGCCCGATCGCGCATCGCCAGGTGCTCGGCGTTGATGATCGGTGACCACCAGCGCGCATCCCATTCCGATTCGCGGCGCGTCACGCGATCCCCGTAGTCGTCGAGCAGCTTTGCGTTCTCGTCATACCAGACGGGCCGCTCCCAACCCGCGGCCTCGTAGAAGACGGCGCCGCGCTCACGCTCACGCTCGTAGAACGGAGGAACCCGCACGCCACGGTCAGACTCCCACTGCTCCGACGGGTGGACGATCCCGTACATCTTGTTGAAACCCTCGCCGGCGCGGGCAAACACGTGCGTGCGGGTCTTCTGCGACGGATAGGCGCGCGCGATGTTGGACTCGAAGACGTCGATCTCCGACTCGCCATGGACCATCAGCTCGGCGACGGTCTTACCGGCGCCCGGCCCCTCCTTGATCCAGATCGCCGCCGCCGACCACAGGCCCTTGACCTCCGGCGTCTCACCCAACAAAGGCAGGCCGTCGTAGGTGACCGACAGCAACCCGTTGATCGCGTACTTCACACCGACCGATTCGTCACCGACGATCTCCGGCATTAGCTCGAGCGCGATCTCCATCTGCGGGTCGAAGTCCTCCTGGGTGAACGGCAGCTCGGTCGGCGTCAGCGCCGACTCCTCGATCGACGGAATCTCCTCGGCTTCCATCATGATCGGCCGGTGCGCATAGGAGCCGATCTCGAGCCCCGTGCCCTCCTGGCGCTCGTACATGTTGGTGTCGACGTCGCGGATGATCGGGTACTCGATCATCCCCTTGGCGTTGGCAAAGCGGGGGACTGGACCGATGTCGATCATCTGATGCACCGACGGCGCGATCGGAATTGACGCGCCCGCCATCCTCGCGAGCTTCGGGCTCCAGCAACCACAGGCGATTACGACACGATCAGCTGCGATGTCGCCCTTCGTCGTGCGGACACCGCGGATGGCGCCGTCGACCACGTCAAAGCCGAGCACCTCAGTGTTGGCGGAGACCGTGAGCCCTGCCTCCTGGGCGCGCTCGCGCATGATCGTCGCGGCTCGCAGCGAGTCGACCACCCCGGCGCCCGGCGTGTAGAAGCCACCGACGATCAGCTCCTCGTTGATGTAGGGAACGAGCTCCTTCACCTCCTGTGGGGAAACGATCGAGACCGGCTCGATTCCCCAGGAGATAGCCGAGGACACCCTTCGCTGCAGCTCCTGCATACGCTCCTCGCCGCGCGCGACCTCGATGCCGCCGCTTTCGATGAAGACGCCCAGGTCCTTGTACTGGCGCATGCTCTCCAGCGTCAGCTGCGTCATCTCCTTGGAGTGATCGACCGGGAAGATGAAGTTCGAGGCGTGACCGGTCGAGCCTCCGGGGTTCGGCAGCGGGCCCTTGTCGATCAGCGTGATGTCGCGCTCACCGAGCTGCGTCAGGTGGTAGGCGAGGCTGTTACCGACGATCCCCGCACCGATGATCACGATGCTCTGGGAAGCGGGCAGGGGTGCGTTAGAGCTGCTCATACAACTTATATATCAGAGCACGTCGGCCAGGTGGAAGATCCAGCCGAGCACCCCAGCCCGCCGGCCCGCCCGTGGCCCAGCGAGGCCAACGGGCGGGACAAAACGGCATCTAACGGACCTATCTCACTCCGCCGGAATCTCCCCGTAGACCATCCCCAGGTCGATTCCCTGGCGTCTGCGCACGATCTGCGAGATCACGTAGATCCCGATGGCAAGCACGTACATGCCACCCATCAGGATGTAGGAGTCGGTGTTGTTGACGCCGTAAGCGTCATCCGAGAACCACTTGATCAGCGCCCAGATCAGGATCACCGCGAATATCAGTGCGGCGAACGTGATGATCGGCAGGCCCAGCACCCTGTACTTGGCGATCGGCGAGGCGTTGTAGATCTCCGGCTTGCGCCACGGCAGGATCGCCGCCGAAACGGTGGTGCCGAGGAACGTGATCGCGATCACCAGCGTCGCATCCAGCGTGTAGGACGCGAACGATGAGCTCCAGGCATAGAGGGCCGCCAGCGGGATCGACGGCAGCAGCATCAGCGCGAGCGCCCAGTACGGAACGCCGTTCTTCGAGACGCTCGCGACCCTCTCGGGGAGGATCCGGTCAAAGGATGCCGCGAACACGACGCGGGTCGAGGACAGGAACACCGAGCCCACCCAGCCGAAGAACCACAGCGACATGATCAGGATCAGGATGAACTGGAGCACGGGGCTCGAGAAGACCATTGCCGCCAGCATCGCGGGATACGGGAACACGCCGATCGGGATCGTCCCTGCCCAGTAGGCGCTGCTGCTGCCCATGTAGAAGGTCCAGCCGAACGTCTTCGAGAACAACAGGAAGAAGATCACGGCGACGATCGTCGTCCCGACCAGCGCTCCGCCCATCGCGTAGATGTTCTTGCGGAAGTCAGACGCGCCGCGGACCTCGCCGTAGAGCGTCGCGCCCCAGTTCGACCAGAGGTTGAAGAACAGCAGCATCGGGATCAGCAGGAGCACGCCACCAAAGGAACCGATGCCCGTAGGTGTATAGCCCTTGGTACCGGCCTTGATCGTCGCGGCATAGGCGTTGCCGGTCGTGCCGTAAAGCTTGTGAGCCTGCGTGTTGAAGTCGTGGATGAAGGAGGCGTGCGAGGTGGCCAGCAGAATGATCGCCATAACGGCCAGGCCGAATACACCGCCGTAAAAGCAGAACTTCTGGATGCGTCCATAGGTGCGGATTCCCAGCGCGATGAACAGCGAGGCGAGCAGCGCCGTAATCACCGATGCCACGAACACGCCGGCGTGGCTGCTCCAGAAGGTCACTCCGCCCGACCAACCGATGATCGCCGAGAGCGGGCCAAACACCTCGATGTTGAGGATGTTGGCGTAGATCGGGACCCAGTACCAGAGAATGAACCACCAGCCCGCGACCGCCAGCACGAAGCCGATACCGCCTCCGAGTACGCGGCTCATCCAGACGTAGTCACCTCCGGCACGCGGCATCACCGAGATCAGTGAGGCGTATGTGATCGCCTGGAAGATCAGGAAAGCCCCGCCGACGATCACCGACCACATCAAGCCGCCGTTCGGGATGAATGGCGCATACGTGAAGATCAGCCAGCCGAGCGTGACCAGGTTGATGGCGAACGTCGCGTAGATGAACGCGTCGCGCACGGACCAGCCGCGCACGAGGCCGGTCGCCTTGCGCACGAAGACCGCGCGCTCCTCAAAGCCACCAGTGGTAGCCGTCATATCCCAACCCCCGTCTTGATGAACATGCCGCTTGACTCCTCTCCCGGTGAGACTTCAGGTGGTTCCTGCCGGGCGTCCCTCACGCCGCGGCCGGAGGCTGTTTCTCAGCCGCTTGTCAGTACGAACTTCTTGACCTGCTTGCCGTCCTCGAGATCGATCACGGCCCCGAGCAGCTGCCCTTGCTCGTAGGAGCTGCCGGGGTTCACGCACAACGTCTTGCCGAGCCGCTTGGTGCCACGCGATTCGTGGATGTGGCCGTGTACCGAGAGCGCCGGCTCGAAGCGCTCGATCGCCTCCCGGACGGCGGTCGAGCCGACGGGCTTGACCGCGTGTCCGGCGTCCTTCAGGTCCATGTCCGCCGTCAGCTCGGGAGCGTCGTCAAGCCCCGTACCGTACGGCGGGCAGTGGAGGCTGAAGATGGTGCGCTCGGGTGGGTTCGTGACCAGGTCGACCATCTTCGCGATGCGCTCCGCCAGCTGCGGCTCGTCCTCCTCGCGGTAGGTGTCCCACGGAGTGCGGTTGGCCCAGCCGCTCGAGACCATCTGGTAGCCGCCGAACTCGACCACCCGACCCTCGCCGAGCTCGACGGTCTTGGCCTCGAGGATGACGTCGTCGACGTCCAGCTGGTCGTCGTTACCCGGACAGACGAAGCAGCGGATGCCGGTCCCGGCAAGCCGCTCGTCGGCGAGGTCCATCCACTCGCGCACCGTGTTCAGCATGTGCTCATCGAACAGCGCGTGCCAGCGAGCCTCGTCCTTGCTCAGGTCGGCGAGCTCGTCGGGATCGACGCGGAACGGGTAGTAGCCGCGGCGCTTGACCGCCTGCTCGAACTGGGCGACCTGCTCCTCGCCGTGCAGGACCTCGCGGTTCTCGAGCAGTGTCGAGTGCCAGGTGTCGCCGCCGTCGTTGATGATCGGCACAAGCGCCTTACCGGTCATGTCGCCGCCGAGGATCACCACGTCGGCCCCGTAGTGCTTGCCGGAGTTCAGGAACTTGCGCCAACACGTCTCAGAGCCGTGTACGTCGGTCGCGAAGAAGATCCTCACTGCTCCACCTCCTCAGGCAGGTCGTACCAGCGCTTGCGGTCGCCGATCTTGTCTCGCATCTTCCAGCCGCGACTCTTGGGAGCCTCCTCGATCTTTGCGAGCAGGGCTTTCAGCCGGTCCTTGACGCGTGACTGGTCGTGCTCGGGAAGCGCGTACTGACCGACGTCGTCGCCGCAGCGCTCGAGGTTGGCGGTAATGGTGCGCCACAGGCCCCAGTCGCCCGCGCACAGCTCGGCGATGCGCGCACCGTTGACGGCATCCCCATCGTGATCGGCCACCTCGTGCCCGTGGAGCAGCAGGACGGTGTCACGGATGTCCTTCTCGTTGAGCTGGATGATCTGCAGCTTGGTGAGCAGCAGCTCCGCCAGCGGCACCGTCATCTCGCCGGGCTTGAGCCGGTCGGCCAGCGGAATCTCATGACACATGCGGAACGAGCCGACGAAGACATCGACCTGCCGGCCGTGCTCGTTGTCGTGGAAGAGCATCCGCTCCTTGCTGTTCATCGCGTTGAAGACGACGTGTGGCTCGTAGCCGGCATCGCTCAGCAGCTTGCCCGCGGCGCCGCTGCCACCCTTGGGCACGGCGAAGTCGAGGTCCTTGTACTCACGGTCGAGGACCGGCGGGATCTCCGCGGCGTGGAGCCTCACCGCCACACCGCCGAGCAGCGCGAACGTCGCATTCTGCGACTGCGCGACCGCCACAAGTCGCTCTCCTTCCTCAACGATGTCGGGGAGGATCGCGCTCAAACGCCACCCGCTTGGGAGCCTCGGGTCACACGCCACCAGCCTTGGAGGAGCACTCAGTCACGCCTTTCCGCGAGCTAAAGACTTGCGCCCATAGCTGTTATTAGACTTATATATCACCGTGGTCAGAGGGTCAACCGAGCTCCTCATAGGCGGCAGGTGGCGTCCCGCGCAGGGCGACGCGACCGTCGCCGCATGGAGTCCTGCCACTGGCGAGCAGCTCGGTCAGGTCGCCGAGGGTACCCGTGCAGACGCACGCGCTGCAGTTGACGCGGCGCGCGACGCATTTCGCGCGTGGGCTGCTGAGACAGCCTTCGCGCGGGCTCGTGCGCTGCATCGGATCGCCGATGAATGCGCGCGACGGCGCGGCGATCTGGCGCACGCGGCGACGCTCGACCAGGGCAAGCCGCTGACCGAGTCTTTCGATGAGGTCGACGAGCTGGTCGCGATGTGGCGCGGCGCCGCCGAGGACGGCGTGCGACTCGAGGGCTCGATCCCGCCCAGCTCGTCACCGGGCAAACGAGTGCTCGTTCTGCGGCGTCCGGTCGGGCCAGTCGCGGTCGTTACGCCCTGGAACTGGCCCTACACGATGCCCGCGGAGATCGTGGCGCCGGCGCTGGCTGTCGGGAACACGGTCGTGTGGACGCCGGCGCCGACCACCGCGTACTGCTCGGCGCTGCTGGCGGAGTGCATCGCCGAGGCGGACCTGCCGCCGGGAGTGTTCAACTTCGTCACCGGGCCGGGCCCGGTCGTGGGCGATGAGCTCGTCGCCCACCCGGACGTGGCCGCCATCGGCTTTATCGGTTCGACCGCCACCGGCTTGCGGATCGCACAGCGCGCCGCGGGCAAGCGGCTGCTGCTCGAGATGGGGGGCAACGGGCCATTGGTGGTGCTGGAGGATGCCGACCTGGAAGCGGCCGCCGACGCAGCCGTGGTCGGCTGCTTCCTGTGTGCCGGTCAGAGCTGCACCGCCGGTGAGCGACTGCTCGTGCACGAGAGCGTGCGCGAGGAGTTCGTCTCGCTGCTTGCTGCACGCTGCGCCGCGGGCGCCCAGCTTGGCGATCCGCTGCGCGAGGGAACCGCGCTCGGCCCGCTCAACAACGAGGGCGTCGCGGCGAAGATGGACGCCCATGTGGACGACGCAGTCGCGAGCGGCGCAAGGGTGGTGGCCGGCGGCCAGCGGGCCGCCGGCTTCCCTACCGACCTCTACTGGCCGGCGACGATCCTCGACGGTGTGCCGGCCGACGCCCTGGCCGCGACCGAGGAGACCTTCGGGCCGATCGCGCCGATCATCGCGATCGACTCCCTCGAGCGCGCGATCGAGCTGACGAACGCGTCGCCCTATGGGCTGCTCGCGGCCATCTTCACGCGCGATCTGTCGCGCGGGTTGAGGTTTGCCGACGAGGCGCGCACCGGCCTCGTGAACATCAACGAGACCACCAACTACTGGGAGAACCATCTGCCGTTCGGCGGGCGGGCTGGGAGCCTGAGCGGTGTCGGTCGCGTCGGCGGGCGCTATCCGTTCGACGCGCTGACCGACGTGCAGACCGTCGTCATCGGCTGACCGTCCTGGGCCCCGTCGAGGGCTCACGCCCCCTACGCTCTGCGGCGGACCGTCAGTGCCAGAACCTTGTGCTCCTGCCACCGGCCGCGACTATTTGCGATCTCGACAAGCAGGCGCATCGCGGACGCGGCAGGAAGTTTGCCGTGCCAGGCGCCCGCCACGACGCGGACGTTGTTGACTCCGCCATGACCCCGCAGGTTGGCGACCGCCGCCTGCCGCCAGCTGCGTCCGCGCCGCTCCTGCAGCACGAGCCTCACCGTGACGGCGCGACTGAGACGGAAGCGCAGCCAGACCGTCGGATGCGTGCAGCTCTGTCGCTGGCAGAAGACCAGCGCCCGCCTGGTCGCGGAGATCTGCGAGATCTCAGCCGGCCGGTGCGCCGAGGTGGTTGTGGTCGTGGGCGGCGTGGTGCTAGGCGGCGTGCTCGCCGGCGCGGCGATGACGGTGTAGGTGATGCTCGTGGCGTCAGCCTGTCCGTCGCTGCTGGTGGCGGTGACCGTGTAGGTGTGCCTGCCCGGCGTCGAGGTATCGAGCCGTCCCGCGCCACCGGTCGCGCCGCCGGAGTCGACGCAGGATGAGATCCCCGGGGCGTCCGTCGCGTCGGTGCACGAGAACGAGGTGGGCACGGCCTGTCCGACGGTATACGAGCCGCCCGTGCCCGGACTGCCGATGGCTGCGATCGGCGGAGCGACAGAAAACACGGACATGGTGCCGGAGCCGCGGCTGGCGACTGCAAGCAGACCTCCGGACGGACTGAATGCGACCGACTCTGGTTCGGCGCCCACGTCGACCGTGCCCTGACTGGTGCCCATGATTCCGCTTGCCGAGAACAGCCCGACCGTTCCGGCGCTGTAGCTGCCGACTGCCAGCAGGCCGCCTGACGGGTTGAACGTCACCGCTGTCGGCTCGTCGGTCGCGACGCTGCCGATACCGCCCAGCGAGAACAACGACACGGCATTGGCGCCAACGACTGCCGTCGCCAGTGGCCCGCCCGACGGACTGAACGCGACCGACACCGGATCATTGCCAGTGGCGATGGTGGCCTGAGAGGTCGCGGTGGCGCCACTGACCGAGAAAAGCGAAACGGTATCTGACAGTGAGTTGGCCACGGCCATCGTGTCACCTGAGGGACTGAACGCAACCGCAATGGGCTCGTTTCCGGTCGGCACGGTGCCCTGTGCGGTCACGGTTGTGCCACTCACCGAGTACAACGACACCGTGTCAGAGCCGAAATTGGTGATGGCCAGCAGATCGCCCGAGGGACTGAATGCCACCCCAGAGGGTTCACTGCCGGTCGAGACAGTGGGGTCGGCAGCAGGTGTCACAGTGGTCCCGGTGACGCTGAACAGCGACACCGTGCCGGAGTTGTAGTTGGCGACGGCCAGCAGGTCGCCCGACGGGCTGAACGCCACTGTGACCGGAGCGCTGCCGGCGGCGACCGACGGCTCCGAAGCGGACGCGACGGTGGTCCCGCTCACGTGGTACAGGGACACGCTGTCGTTACCCACGTTGGCGGCCGCGAGAAGGTCGCCCGACGGGCTGAACGCCACCGAGATCGGAACGCCACCTGTGGTGAACGGGGACCCGGCCACCCCGGAGAACGGCGCTGTCGACGCCGAGGCGGTGGCTACGCAGACGAGCACCCACGCGCAGAGAACCGCCAGCAGTGCGCATGTGCGGGCAGCAAGCCGAACAGGAACCGGGGTGAGGCGAAAGGGGCGAGACATCCGTGTCGCGGAGAACTTTACGCGCGGCCCGCTGGCCGCGCGCCACCTACGTCGTCGCCGCCCCGGCGTGCCGGTAGAACGGGACGTCGACGAGCGGCTCGAGCGGGGTAGCGCCGCGGATCAGGTCGGAGGCCTTCTCGGCGAGCATCACCACGGGCGCGTAGATGTTGCCGTTGGTGACGTAGGGCATCGACGAGGCGTCGACCACACGCAGGCCCTCGGTGCCGCGCACCGTCAGCGTCGCGGGATCGAGCACGTCGAGCTCGCCGGTGCCCATGCGGCAGGTGCAGGAGGGATGCAGCGCAGTCTCGGCGTCGCGCGCGACCCAGTCGAGGATCGCCTCGTCCGACTGGACGGCCGCGCCCGGCGAGAGCTCGCCGTCGTTGAACTGGTCGAACGCGGGTTGAGTCAGGATCTTGCGCGCGGCCGCGATCGCCTCCAACCACTCGCGCCGGTCCTGCTCGGTGGAGAGGTAGTTGAAGCGCAGCGCCGGGTGTCGGCGGGGATCGGTCGAGGTGATCTTCACCGTGCCACGCGAATCGGAGTACATCGGCCCCACGTGCACCTGGTAGCCGTGGCCCTGGGGCGCTGAGCCGTCGTAGCGGATGGCGAGCGGCAGGAAGTGGAACATCAGGTTCGGGTAGGCGACGTCGTCATCGCCGCGGATGAAGCCGCCGGCCTCGAAGTGGTTGGTGGCGCCCGGCCCATTGCGGAAGAGCAGCCATTGGAGGCCGACCTTGGGGCGGTTGCGGTACTTCATCGCGGGCGCGACCGAGACCGGCTGCTTGGAGGCGTACTGCACGTAGACCTCCAGGTGGTCCTGGAGGTTCTCGCCAACACCCGGCACATCGGCGATCGGCTTGATGCCCAGGCTCTGCAGTTCGGCAGAGTTGCCCGACTCCGGAGAGCTGCAGCAGCTGCGGTGAGTTGATCGCGCCGCCGCAGAGGATCACCTCACCGGCCGCCACGCGCTGGGGGGCGCCGCTGCTGCGCCCCAGCCAGTCGACGCTCGAGTACTCGACCCCGGTTGCGCGCGTGCCGTCGAACAGCACCCTTGAGGCAAGCGCGCGGCACCGCACCTCGAGGTTCGGGCGCGACATCGCCGGGTGCAGGTAGGCGCGCGCCGCGCTCAGCCGGCGACCGCGATAGATCGTGCGGTCAAAGGCGGCGAAACCCTCCTGGCGGTAGCCGTTCACGTCGGTCGTCAGCGGGTAGCCGGCCTGCTGCACCGCCTCGAAGAAGGCGCCGAACAGCGGATTGGTGGCGGGACCGCGCTCGAGCTTCAGCGGACCGCTGCCGCCGCGCCACTCGTCGGCGCCTGCCAGGCAGGTCTCCATGCGCTTGAAGTACGGCAGGCAGTGGGCGTAGTCCCACTGCTCGAGGCCGGGGTCGGCGCCCCAGCGCTCGTAGTCCAATGCGTTGCCGCGCTGGAAGATCATGCCGTTGATCGAGCTCGAGCCGCCGAGCACCTTGCCGCGGGCGTGGTAGATGCGGCGCCCGTTCATGTGGGGCTCGGGCTCGGACTCGTACTTCCAGTCGTAGAAGCGGTTGCCGATCGGGAACGAGAGCGCCGCCGGCATGTGGATGTAGACATCCCACAGGTAGTCGGGCCGCCCCGCCTCGAGCACCAGCACCCTGGTCGACGGGTCCTCCGACAGGCGCGCGGCGAGCACGCACCCGGCGGCGCCGCCGCCGACGATCACGTAGTCGTAGCGACCCTGGACATCTGTCACAGCACGCTCCGGATCTCGCTCTCGAAGGTGGCGACGTGGCCGGCGACGATCTCGCGGGCCAGCTCCGGGTCGCGTGCGGCGATCGCCTCGAGCAGCGGCTCGTGCTCGTGCACACGTTGGAACATGTGCGGCAGCCGGTCGATCACGAGGTACCAGATCCGCAGTGACAGGTTGAAGTAACGGTAGAGCGTCTCCTCGAGGAACGGGTTGCCGCTGAGCCGATAGATGAAACGGTGCACACGCGTGTCGAGTTCCATCAGCGCCGGCATGTCGTCGCTGCCGCGGCTCGCGCACAGCTCATCGAGCAGCTGCGTGAGCTCCGCCTGCTGCGCGTCCGTGATCCGCTCGGCGGCACGGTAGGCGGCCTGACCCTCGAGCGCCTGGCGGACGTCGGTGATGTGCGCGAGGTCGGTGATGTTGATCTCGGCGGCGAAGGTACCGCGACGGGGGAAGACGGTTACCAGGTTCTCGAGCGCTAGGCGCTTGATCGCCTCGCGAATCGGAGTGCGCCCCATCTCGAGCTCACGCCCGAGCTGATCCTCGTCGATCGGCTCACCCGGCTTGATCTGGAGCGTGACCAGCCGATCGCGCAGCTCCTCGTATGCGCGGTCGGCGAGCAGCGCGGGCGGCCGGTTCTGAGCCTGCCCGAGCGCTGATATATCACTCATAGGTCTGAGCTTATCCGGAGGGTCAATCCCCGAGTTCCACACGCCTGCGGTCCACGAAACCCTTCAGTTCTTCGCGGATCGCGTCGTCAAGCGGCGGCGCCTCATAGGACTCGAGCTTCTCGCGCCAGATCTCGGCGGCACGAGCGGTCGTGTCGCGGGCGCCACGCCTGGTCCAGCGGTCGAAGTTGTCGGTCGAGGAAAGCATCGGGCGGTAGAAACACTCGCGGAAGCGCTCGAGCGTGTGGGCCGCGCCGAGGAAGTGGCCGCCGGGGCCCACCTCGGTGTGGGCACCCCACGCCAGTGACGCCTCGTCGAACTCGATCGGCGTGAACTCGTACTTGAGCTCGCGCAACAGCTCGATGTCGACGATGAACTTCTCGTAGCAGGAGACGAGGCCGCCCTCGAGCCAGCCGGCGGAGTGCATCACGAAGTTCGCGCCGGCCAGGAAGGTCGGCAGGAAGGTCATCAGCGACTCGTAAGCAGCCTGCGCATCGACCACGGTGGATGAGTTCAGCGCGCCGCCACCGCGCCACGGAAGGTTGAAGTGCCGCGCGATCTGGCCGGTGCAGAGCACACCGATCCCCGACTCGGGCGTTCCGAACGACGGCGAGCCCGACTGCATGTCGGTGTTGGAGAGGAACGAGCCGAAGACCACCGGGCAGCCGGGGCGGATCAGCTGCGCGAGCGCGATCCCGGCGAGCGCCTCCGCCATCTGCTGCACGAGCGTCGCCGGCAGGGAGACGGGCGACATCGCGCCCATCAGCAGGAAGGGCGTGATGACGACTGCCTGGTTGGCCTTCACGTACTCGAACATCGCGGAGAGCATGCGGTCGTCGTAGCGCAGCGGCGAGTTGACGTTGATCAGGCTGATCGAGACCGGCGCCTGCTCAATCTGCTCGCGCCCGCCGAACAGGATCTCGCCCATGCGAATCGTGTCTGCCGCGTTCGGTCCGCTGGTGACCGAGCCCATGTACGGCTTGTCGCTCAGCGTCTGCAGTGCGTAGACCATGTCGAGGTGGCGCGAGTCCAGCGGCCGGTCCTCCGGCTCGCAGATCGTGCCGCCTGGAGAGTCGAGCTCGTCGAAGACCTGCGAGAGCCTCACGAGGTTCTCGAAGTCGGCCATCTTTGCGTCGCGGCGGACGTCGCCCTCGCGGATGAAGGGACAGCCATACACGGGCGCGAACGCCATGTTGTCGCCGCCGATCGTCAGCGACTTGGCCGGGTTGCGAGCCTGGAGCTCGAATTGGCTTGGCGCCTTGGCGACCTGCTCGAGGATGAACTCGGGGTCGAAGCGGACGCGGTTCTCATCCTCGACGATCTGCCCGGCGCCGCGCAGCAGCTCGACGGCCTCGGGCAGCAGGAACTCGATTCCGATCTCGGAGACGATCCGGCGCCAGCCGCTGTCGAGCACCGCGAGCGCGTCCTCGCTCAGGATCTCGTAGCGGGGCATTGAGTTGACGAACATGGTTAGCGGCGTATCCTAACGACCGTGGAACAGGAGTTTCAAGGGGCAACTGCCATCGACCGCGGAGCGGATCTGCTCGTACGCGTGCTCGAGGCGGACGAGCCGATGGCCGTGACCGAACTCGCGAGCGCTGCCGGGCTACCCAAGAGCACAGCTTCGCGGCTGTTGTCGGCGCTGGAGCGACGTGGCTTGGTCGAGCAGGAGGGAGCGCGCGGCCGCCTGCGCCCCGGGCCCGCGATCCTGCGCGTGGCCGAGCGCGGGATGCTCGAGCGCAATTTTGTGGAGATGGCGCGGCCATCGCTGGCGGCGCTCTCCGAACTGAGCGGCGAGACGATCAATCTCGGCGTCCCCGGCACCGGAGGCGTCGAGCACCTGCTGCAGGCCGACGGCCGCCACTTCCTCGGCGCGGGCCAATGGGTGGGCCGCACCGTCGATTTCCACTGCAGCGCCAACGGCAAGGTGTTCCTCGCGTTTGGGCGCGCGCTGGCGCCCGCTGGCGCAAGCGCGCTAACTGCCTACGCGCCGGCGACGATCACCGACCCTGCGGTACTGCGGGCCGAACTCGAACGTGTGCGCGCGGACGGATTTGCCGTCGCGGTCGATGAGATCGAAACGGGACTCGCCGCAATCGCCGCCCCGGTACGCGGCGCCAGTGGCGAGGTGGTGGCGGCACTCAGCATCACCGGCCCGACGGTGCGGATGACGCCGACGCGGATCAAGGAGCTGTGCCTGGCGCTGGTCGAGGAGTCCGACAGGCTGAGCGCCAGGCTCGGATACATCGAAGGAGGAGCACACGCGGCATGACCGACGAAGAGATTCTGCAACTGCTGTATGAGGAGACGCTGACCGGCAATGCGCCCGCGGTCGCCGGTGGCGTCAACGACGGGCTCGCCCAGGGCATGGCGCCCGAGACCATGCTGTTCGACGCGCTGATCCCGTCGCTGGAAGAGGTCGGGGCACGCTTCGAGCGCGGCGACTACTTCGTTCCGGAGATGCTGATCGCCGCACGGGCGATGCAGGGCGCACTCGACATCCTCCGTCCGCTCCTGGCCGACAACGAGTCGGCCCAGATCGGGACGTTCCTGATGGGCACCGTCAAGGGCGACGTGCACGACATCGGCAAGAACCTCTGCAACATCATGCTCGAGGGCGCGGGCTTCAACGTGATCGACCTCGGCGTGAACGTCGCACCGGAGACGTTCATCCAGCAGATCGAGGAGCACGAGCCCGACGTCGTCGGTTTCTCCGCCTTCCTCACGACGACGATGCCGATGTTCAAAGCGAACATCAACGCGATCGAAAAGGCCGGCCTGCGCGACCGTGTGATCGTGATGGTCGGCGGCGCCCCGGTGACCCAGGAGTACGCCGACGCGGTCGGCGCGGACGGCTTCGCGGCCGACGCCTCCACGGCGGTCAGGAAGGCCAAGGAGCTGATCGAGTTGCGGCGCGAGAAGGTGCTCGTCTGATGGATACGGTTCTGCGGTCACGGACCAAAACCGTCACGATCGGTTCCGACAAACCGTTCTGCATCATCGGCGAGCGGATCAACCCGACCGGGCGCAAGACCTTTGCCGCGAGAGCTTCGGGGCGGCGACCTTTCAACGGCCGAGGCCGACGCTTTGGCTCAGGTTGCGGCGGGCGCTGACGTCCTGGATATCAACGCGGGGATTCCGCTGGTCGACGAGGCCGAACTGCTGAGCAAGGTGATTCGTCTGGTGCAGGACACGGTCGACGCCCCGATCTGCATCGACTCCTCAGTGGTGGAGGCGCTCGAGGCTGGACTCGCGGCCTACGAGGGCCGTGCGTTGGTGAACTCGGTCACCGCAGAGGACGAGCGGCTCGAGCAGGTGCTGCCGTTGGTCGCGCACCACGGAGCTGCGGTGATCGGCCTGACCAACGACGAGACCGGCATCCCGATGACGGCGGATGAGCGACTGCGCCACGCCCGCAAGATCGTGTCGGCCGCCGGCGACTACGGAATCGCGGCCTGCGACGTGATCATCGACCCGCTTGCGATGCCCGTCGGCGCCGACACCGAGGCCGTCGCGAACACGCTGGTGGCGATGCGGATGATCCGTGACGAGCTTGGCGTGAACATGTGCGTTGGCGCCTCGAACGTCTCGTTCGGCCTGCCGGAGCGGCTCGCGCTGAACGCCGCCTTCCTGCCGATGGCGATGGCGGCCGGACTGACCTCGGCGATCATGTCCACGGCCGAGGTCTGCGTGCGCAGTGCTCGAGCGGCGGACCTGCTGCTTGGTCACGACGAGTGGGGTGCTAACTGGATCGCAGCCCACCGTGCGCGGTTGGCGGCGGCAGCACTGGATGCGGCCGCGGTGGACGTTGCTGCGGAGGCCGCCGGGTCGTGAGCGGCGCGGCGCCGCAGCGCTCGGTTCGCAGGCGCGAGGCGCTGCGCGCCGTCGAGGACGAACTGGCGCACCCCGGCGATGGCGCCGAGCGCGTCCGCCTGAAGTTCCTGCCGGAGGGCGCCGAGGTGCGGGTGCCGAGCGGCACGCCGGTGTTCGACGCCGCCAGCTGGAACGGGATCGCGATCGACTCGACCTGCGGCGGCTACGGCACCTGCAAGAAGTGCAAGGTGCGCGTGGTTTCAGGTTCCGTCCCGGTCGGCTCCGTGGATCCGCGAGCGTTTACGTCGGCCGAGCTCGAGGACGGATGGCGGCTGGCCTGCCGGGCCATGGCGCGCGATGACCTGGTTGTCGAGGTGCCGCCATTGCAGACTCGGCCAAAGGCTGCCCTCGCCGGCGTCGGCCGCCACGTGATTCTGCGCCCGTCGGTGCAGAAGCGCCACGTCCTGCTGGAGGAGCCGACACTCGAGGATCAGCGGCCGGATCTGCAGCGGGTTCTGGACGCGATCGACGATTTGGAACCCACTGCTTCGGTGGGGGTGCTGCGCGTGCTCGGTGGAGTCTTGCGCTCGTCGGGCTTCGATGTGACCGCGGTGGTGGTGGACGAGGAGCTGATCGACGTCGAGCCCGGCGACACCACCGGGCGGCGCTATGCGATCGCGTTCGACCTTGGCACGACGACGGTGGTCGCAACGCTTTTGGATCTGGACTCGGGGCAACCGCTCGCGGTGCGTTCGATGCTGAATCGTCAGCAACCGTTCGGCGCCGATGTGATCACGCGTGTGTCGGCGACGATGATGGATCCGGCCGCGCTCGGGAAGCTTCAGGAGCACGCGCACTCGACCCTGACCGAGCTCACGCTCGAGGTCTGCGAGGATGCCGGCGTCGAACCGCGTGAGGTCTACGAGATCACCGTCTGCGGCAACCAGACGATGATGCAGATCGCGCTGGGTATCGACCCCGAGCCGCTGTCGATGGCGCCGTTCGTCGTATCGACCAACAGCTTCCCTGCGACGGTGGCAGCTGATTTCGGAGTCCCGGTGCACCCGCGCGCCCACGCGTTCGTGTTCCCTTCGCTCGGCGCCTACGTCGGCGGCGACATCGTCGCCGGAATTCTGGCCACAGGGATGACGCGCGATCAGCGCTTGCGGCTCTTCATCGACGTCGGCACCAACTCGGAGATCGCGCTCGGCTCTTCTGAACGGGTGCTGGCCACCGCCGCGCCGGCGGGCCCGGCGTTCGAGGCCGCGCAGATCCGCTGCGGCATGCGCGCCGCCGACGGCGCGATCGAGGGCGTCAAGATCGATGGTGATGCGTTGACGCTCCAGGTGATCGGCGATGTCGCGCCGGTTGGGATCTGCGGCTCGGGCGTGGTCGACGTCGTTGCCGAGCTGGTGCACAACGGGCTGCTCGATCACTCCGGCCGCTTCGCCGAGGTGGAGGCCGTCGCTGCGTCGGGCCGGCCGGCTTTGGCGGAGCGCTTCGCGATGATCGGCAAGGAGCGGGTGTTTGCGCTCCACGCTCGCGGGAGCTCGGTCGAGGAGTCCGTGTTCATCTCGCAGCGAGATGTGCGCGAGCTCCAGTTCGCGAAGGCCTCGATCGCCACCGGCTGGCAGATCCTGCTGCGGGATCTGGAGGTGGATGCTTCAGCGATTCAGCAGGTGCTGCTGGCTGGAAGCTTCGGCGCGTACCTGACGCCGTTGAGCGCTGTGCGAATCGGGCTGGTGCCCAAGCTCGCGCTGCCGCGGATCGTGTCCGCGGGCAACGTCGCCGGAGAGGGCGCGAAGATCGCCGCCCTGTCGGCACGGGAACGCGCCGAGGCCGATGCGATCCTGCGTGAGGTGGAATACGTCGAGCTCTCCGGGCGCACGGACTTCAACGACCTGTTCATCGATCAGCTGTCCTTCCCGGGATGAGTGGCCGGGTGGCTCGATCTCCAGGACTCGCCTGAGATGGGCCGAGTTGCGGTGATCGCATGCGGGGCGCTCGCGCTGGACGTGAGGGTGATCGCGCGGCGCCGCGGCTGGCCAGTCGATCTGTACCCGGTGCCGGCGCTGCTTCACAACCGCCCGCAGCAGATCCCTGACGCTGTCGCCGCAGAGCTCGCCCGACTCGACGGCGAGTACGACCGTGTCGTCGTCGCCTACGGCGACTGCGGCACCTACGGTGCGCTCGACACTCTGCTCTCCGAGTTCAGGGTCGAGCGCCTGGGGGGCGAGAACTGCTACGACGTACTCGCCCGGGACGAGGTCCGCGACGCGCTGGCCGAGCAGCCCGGCACCTACGTGCTCACGGACTTCCTCGCACGCACGTTCGAGCACACCGTCGTGCACGAGCTCGGGCTCGACCGTCACCCGGAGCTGCTCGACGACTACTTCCGCCACTACACGCGCGTGCTCTGGCTGGCCCAGCGCGAAACTCCGGAGAACCGCGCCGCAGCCGAGCGCGCCGCCGCCCGCGTCGGGCTGCCACTCGAGGTCCGTCCCGTCGGGAACAGCGGCCTCGAGCGGGCCCTCGAACGGCTGCTCTGACCTGGAGCGCCTTCTCTGACAAGGGCCTTCGCGCCGGACTGGAGGCACGCGCGCCACCTCGATGCACCGGCTCAAACCGACAAATCACACCGCGCAGCTCCATAGATTCGAAAACCGCCCGATTATCGAGCGCTCCCCGAATCTCTGGCTCGGGTCCGTCCAGATTGTCGGTTTCAGCATCCTCAGGCCGGACGGCTCAGGTCGGACGACTCAGCCCGGACGACTCAGGCCGGACGACTCAGGCTGACGACTCAGCCCGGACGACTCAGGTCGCCGACCAAGGCTCCGAGTGACCGCAACTCCTCCAGCGCCCGCTCACCGTCCCCGGGCTGAGCGTCGACCGCCCGCGTCGCGGAGGTGTCGACGGTCACGGTCAGGCCCTCGCGCCGCGCGTCGCGCGCGGTGTTGAGCACGCAGTAGTCGGTGGCCAAGCCGACGACGGTGACGGCGGTGACACCCTGCTCGCGCAGCAGCTGAACGAGCTCTGCCGACTCAAAGGCCGAGTAGCCGTCGCTCTCACGGTCCTGGCCCTTGTCGATCACCGCGTCCAGCTGATCGCGGTCGAGCGCCGGGTGCAGCTCCGCGCCCTCGCTGTCCTGCACGCAGTGCGCGGGCCAGGGCCCGCCCTGCTCACGGAACGATCCATGGTCGGGCGGATGCCAGTCGCGCGTCGCGATCACGGCGGCGTAGCGCGGGTCGCGCGCCAATTCGTTCAGCCGGGCTGCGATCTCGTCTCCGCCAGGCACCGCAAGCGCGCCACGCGGGGGCGTAAAGTCCCGCTGGAAGTCCACGATGATCAGTGCCTCACTCATCGGCCTCGGGGGGAGCCTACGTGGGTAGGCGTGTGCGTGCGCCAGCGTTGCGTGTTAGCGTTCACACCTTAGGCAAGAGGCACGCATGAACGTAGGCACGGCTGAGCTTCAGTGCTGGTTTCTGACAGGAAGCCAACACTTATACGGGGAGGAGACCCTGCGCGCGGTCGCGGCGCAGAGCGAGACGATCGTGCGCGCACTCAACGAGGCCGCCGAGGTTCCCGTCCGCATCGTTCCCAAGCCGGTGCTCACCGGCTCAGATGAGATCCGTCGCACGTGCCTCGAGGCGAATGCTGCGCCTAACTGCGTCGGTGTGATCGCCTGGATGCACACGTTCTCACCGGCCAAGGCCTGGATCGCCGGGTTGGAGGCGCTGCAGCAGCCGCTTCTGCATCTGCATACGCAGGCCAACAGGTCGCTGCCGTGGGACACGATCGACATGGACTTCATGAACCTGAACCAGTCGGCGCACGGCGACCGTGAGTTCGGCTATATCACCACACGGCTCGGGATTCGCCGCAAGGTCGTAGCCGGGCACGTCAGCGACCCAGCTACGCGCGCAAGGATCGGCGCTTGGCTGCGCGCTGCAGCCGGGTGGCGTGCCTCCCAAAACCTGCGCGTAGCCAGGTTCGGGGACAGCATGCGCGATGTAGCGGTGACCGATGGGG
Organism: uncultured Actinomycetota bacterium; assembly: GCA_963714335.1. Lineage (GTDB taxonomy): Bacteria > Actinomycetota > Thermoleophilia > Solirubrobacterales > Solirubrobacteraceae > Palsa-465. The sequence goes on along the minus strand of CAVQNW010000002.1, from coordinate 910,450 downwards.
ATCGGGTCGAGGCACAGCGCATCTTTGGCTGGTCGATTCAGGCGTATTCGATCAACGACCTCGTCGACGCCGTAGACGCGGCCTCGGAGGCAGAGGTCGATGAGCTGATCTCGGACTACCAGCGCGCCTACGCCGTCGCTCCCGAGTTGCGCGCCGGGGGTGAGCGGCACGCGTCGTTGCGCGATGCCGCCCGGATCGAGGCGGGTCTCAGAAACTTCCTGGTCGACAATGGCTTCGACGCTTTCACCACCAACTTCCAGGACCTCGGCGCCCTGAAGCAGCTCCCCGGAATTGGTCCGCAGAGGTTGATGGCTGACGGCTATGGGTTCGCCGCGGAAGGTGATTGGAAGACCGCGGCGCTCCTGCGCGTCCTCAAGTTCACGGGCCACTGCCGGCCTGGCGGGACCTCGTTCATGGAGGACTACACCTACCACTTCGGTCCAGGCGAGCCGCTGATCCTCGGTGCGCACATGCTCGAGGTCTGCCCGAGCATCACCTCGAAACAGCCGCGGGCGGAGCTTCACCCGTTGGGCATCGGCGACCGCGAGGACCCCGTCAGGCTCGTCTTCGACGCCGACCCCGGCCCCGGGTTCGTCGTCGGGATCCTCGACCTCGGGGACCGCTTCCGGCTCGTCGCCAACACGATCGAACTCGTGCCGCCGACCGAACCATCACCCAACCTCCCCGTCGCCAGAGCAACCTGGAAGCCCGAGCCGAACCTGACCACCTCAGCGGAATGCTGGATCACCGCCGGTGGGCCCCATCACACGGTCCTCACGACCCAGATCGACCGCGACACGCTCGAAGATCTCGCCACAATCGCCGGAGTCGAACTGGCATGGATCGACGACACCACCACGACCCGCGAATTCACCCGCCAGCTGGAGTGGAACAGCGCCTATCACCGCATGGTGCGGCGATGAGCCCAACAACGCCGGTCGCGATCGGCATCGATTTCGGCACGCTGTCCGGTCGCGTCCTGGTTCTCGACCTCGCCGGCGGCGCCGAGCTTGCCTCGGTAGATGTGCCCTACGTGCACGGCGCGATCGAGGACACGCTCCCCGGCACCGAGCTGCGGCTGGAGCCGGACTGGGCGCTGCAGTTTCCGCTCGACTACATCGACGTCATCGAGCGCGGCATCCCTGAGGCACTCTCGCAGGCGAGAGTCGATCCCGGCCGCGTGATCGGACTCGGCGTCGACTTCACGTCGTGCACCGTGCTGCCCACCGAGCAGGACGGGACGCCCCTGTGCCTCGGCGACGAATGGCGCGGGCGACCCCATGCATGGCCGAAGCTCTGGAAGCATCACGCCGCCCAACCTCAGGCCGACCGCCTGACCGACGTCGCCCGGGAGCGCGGCGAGCCGTTCCTCGAACGCTACGGCGGGCGAATCTCGTCCGAGTGGTACTTCCCCAAGCTGCTTGAGATCTACGAACAGGATCACGAGGTCTATGAAGCCGCGGCCAAGTTCATCGAGGCCACCGATTGGATCGTCTGGCAACTGACGGGCGTCGAACGACGCTGCAGCTGCGCTGCCAGCTACAAGGCGTTCTGGTCACCCGATGCCGGCCTGCCGCCGGCCGAGTACTTCGAGGCGACAGCAGTGGGCTTCTCGGGCTCGATCGCAAAGCTCGGGAACGAGTTTTACCCCCTGGGCACCTGTGCCGGCACGGTGCGAGGCGACCTCGCCGCTCGACTCGGGCTGCCTCCGAACGTGGCAGTCGCCGTCGGCAACGTCGACTCGTTCGTGTCGGTCCCCGGCGCCGGAGTTGAGCGGCCCGGGACGTTCGTGACCGTGATCGGAACCTCGATCTGCGACATGGTGGTGCACCACGACGAGGTTCTGCTGCCCGGCATCACGGGCGTGGTCCGCGACGGCGTCCTCCCCGGCCTGTACGGCTATGAGGCCGGGCAGCCCGCCGTCGGCGACATGCTCAGCTGGTACGTCGGCACGCTTCTGGCCGCCGAGGAGGGAGAGCAGTCACGAGGCTACGAGGCGCTCGAACGGGCGGCCGGCGAGCTTGCGCCGGGCATCACCGGCCTGGTCGCGCTCAACTGGTGGAACGGCAACCGCTCGATCCTCGCCGACGCCGGTCTGTCGGGTGTGATCATGGGTCTCACGCTGACGACGACACCGGCCGAGATCTACCGTGCACTGCTCGAATCGATCGCGTTCGCCGCACGGCGAATCATCGACAACTTCGTCGACCACGGAATGGCGGTCGAGCAGCTCGTGGCGTGCGGCGGTATCGCCGAGAAGAGCCCGGTGCTGATGCAGCTGCTCGCGGACATCACGGGACGCCCGGTACACGTCCCCTCATCAGCGCAGATCCCGGCACGCGGCGCCGCGATGTTCGGCGCCGTCGCCGCTGGAACCAGCGGCCTGCATGGCGACGGATTCGGTGACATCGGCGAAGCGGTCACGCGGCTGCGGCCGGCAATCGCGCGCTCCTACGCGCCGGATCCCATAGCGACCGAGACATACGAAAGCGTGTACGAGATCTACGGCGGCTTGCATGATGCGCTGGGGAGCGAACACGCCGAATGGATGCACGGGCTCAGACGCCTACGACGCGAGGCCCTTGACAGCGAGCCTCGAATGCCTGGCGCGGCCGCGGTAGCGCCGATCGCGTGACGGCGGTCCCGCGCATAAGATGGCGGCGTGACGGAGATGCAGCCGGACACCTCTGAGCGTCCACCCGCAATGACCGACGTCGCCAGGGCGGCGGCGGTATCTCACCAGACGGTCTCACGCGTCCTCAACGGGCATCCGAACGTGCGCCCAGCCACGCGCGAACGTGTGTTGGCTGCGATCGAGCAGCTTGGCTACCGGCCGAATCTCACAGCCCGCGCACTGGCGAGTGGCCGCTCGACGCAGCTGGGCCTGGTCACGCTCAACACAATGCTGCTCGGACCCGTCGCGACCCTCTACGCGGTCGAGCAGGCGGCGCGCAGCTCCGGTTACTCGGTTTCGGTCACCAGCGTGCGCTCAATCGACAGGCACTCGCTGAGCGAGTCAGTTTCGCGCCTGGTCCAACAGGCCGTCGCGGGCGTCATCATCATCGCTCCGGTCGCCTCGCGCGACTTCGCGCTCGACGCGCTTCCGCCCGAACTGCCGACGGTGGTGGTCGAGGCCGACCCCGAATCCGCCGTCTCGGCGGTGACGGTCGATTCGCAACTGGGGGCATCATTAGCCACCCGCCATCTGCTCGAGCTCGGCCACAAGACGGTGTTCCACATCTCCGGGCCGCCAGACTGGATCGAGGCCCAACAACGTGTCATCGGATGGCGCACGACGCTCGAGCAGGCTGGTGCACCGATACCCGAGGTGATCCTCGGCGACTGGTCGGCGCAGTCCGGCTACGACGCCGGGCAGGTTCTGGCCGCGCTCCCGGAGGCGACGGCCGTATTCGCGGCCAACGACAACATCGCCCTCGGGCTCTTGCGCGCGCTCAGCGAGCAGGGACGCTCTGTTCCGCGTGAGATCAGCATCGTGGGCTTTGACGACATCGCGGAAGCAGGGTTCTTCACACCGCCGCTCACATCCATCAGGCAGGACTTCTCGGAGATGGGCCGGCGCAGCGTCGAGCTCCTGCTCCGGCAGGTGGAGACCGGGACGCGCAGCGTCGAGCACATCACGTTGGCGCCGGAGCTGGTGCTGCGCGAGAGCACAGCCCCACCGCGTCGCCCAGAGCACTCATAAGCAGCACGCATTACTGATGTCCAATATCCGTATTGGACATATCAATCGCTACGCATGATGATGCACCTATGCACTCGTCACAGACCTCACTCAAGGGCAACCCGTTCCGTCCGTATGAGGATCGGTGGCCCGCAGGTAACCGCCTCGACGCGCGCGAGCTCAACGCGCTGCCGACTGTCACCAAGTCGGCGCGCGCGATGCTCAAGCACTGGCCGCGGCGGGACCGCCCGGCGCGCCTTGTAAGGCGCCCGGCGTAAAGCTTCATCTCTCTCATCTCTCTCCCTCCGCTCGAGCCGGCGCCGCAAGCGCCGGCTCGAGTTGTTTGTGAGGCCGTGACCGGCGGCGGCTGGGGCGGCTAACCTCGCTCGCGCGATGTTCGATCTCCGCAGGTACCTCGAGCGCATCGGCCTGAGCGGGAACCCATCCCTGGCCGAGCTGCACCGCGCCCACGTGACCCGCATCCTCTTCGAGAACCTCGACCCGCTGGTCGGCATCCCGGTTTCGCTGGAGCCCGATGCGCTCGCCCGCAAGATCGTCGACGGTGGGCGCGGCGGCTACTGCTTCGAGCACAACATGCTGTTCAAGTACGCGCTCGAAGCGCATGGACTGCACGTTGATCCGATCCTCGCGCGGGTCCGCAACGGCCGGCCGCCATCGCCGGTCGGACCGCTAACGCATCTGCTGTTGCGCATCGAATACGGTGGCGCGCTCTGGCATGCGGACGTCGGCTTCGGCGCGGGCACGCTGCTGGAGCCGATCCCATTCGGCCCCGGCGGGCCCTACGAGCAGGCGGGCTGGGTCTATCGCGTCGCAACCGAAGAACAGCTGCTCGTGCTCCAGATCGCGACCGACGACGGCTGGCGCGATCTGTATGCCTTCCACCCTGAGCCGGTGCCGCCGATCGACATCGAGCTCAGCAACTGGTTCACCTGCACGCACCCGGAGTCGAGGTTCGTGACGCGGCTGCTGGTGACCGAGCACGGCGCGGACGGCAGTCGCACGACGCTCAGCGACTTCAGCGACGAGATGGTGTTGAGCGTGCAGACGCCGACCGGCTCGAAGCGCGAGCCGGTCGCGCGCGAAACGGTCCCGGAGCTGCTCGAGCGGCGCTTCGGTCTGCGTGAGCCGGAGCCCGAGGAGTAGATACGGGGAGTGCTGCTGGGCGGGGTCCCGCTGGACCCCGCCCTGGCTTCCCCCTTCGACGAAGGTCGCGCTGACCTCCGGCTCCCACAAGCGTGATGCTGGGACTACTTGGCAGCGGTACGCCAACCCTCGGCGTACTCGGTGCGTGCCGTGACCGCGTACGGCACCGGCGAGACGATCACGCGCACTTCCTTCTGGATGTGCGGCTCGACGTTGGTCTTGCGCGTCGGACCGGGCTCGCCCCAGACCACACGCAGCTCGGTACCGACCGGGACCTCCGGGGCGATCGTCGCCAGCGACAGGCCGCGGCGCTCGTTGGCGCTGTAGCCGGTGAACATCGACAGGCCTACGACCTTGCCGTCGGCATCGATCACGGAGTCGAAGTTCGACGAGCCGTAATTGGCGTTCGGCAGGTCGAAGACCTGATAACCCGGCCCCGCGACATCCAGCAGCGAGGCGAACACCTCACCGAGGTCGTCGGCGTCCCACGCCAACGTGACCTTCTTGCGCTGCTCGTCGGGATTGAGGTTCTCGAGCGCTTCGCGACCGATGAAGTCGTGGTCGTACTTGATGATGTGTCCGTAACCGAGGTCGTAGGGGTTGGTGTAGTAGTCCTCGATGTCGTCCGAGACAAAGCTCCCGGACAGCACCTGGATCGCCTCGTAGGAGTTGGCCGGCAGCCACTCGCGGAAGCCACGCTCGGCCTCGCTCGAGTAGATCGCCGGCAGCGGTGAGGGAATCCAGCCCGACTCCAACGTGTTCGAGGAGTACGCGCGCGAACCGACGGGAAGCAGACCGAACTCCGCACCGGCCTCGAGGATTGCCTCGCGTACGCGCTCATAGCTCTCGTACGGGCCCCAGATCTCGAGGCCTGGAGCACCGGCCATGCCGTGACGCAGGGTCGGGTAGGTCTCGCCGGCGATCTTCATGCTCGCCATGTGGAAGAACTTGAGCTGGTCGACCGCGCCGCCATTGAGCTTCTCGATCACCGGCCAAGCGTTGGGCCCCTGAATCTCGAAGCGCCACAGCCTGCGGGTGACGGCGTTGCCGTACGGCCGCGAGGGCGAGCGGTCGTCATAGACCACGTCGAGGTCGTTGAAGCCACCGGTCTCCGCGTGGTACTTGAGCCAGTTGGAAGCCGGCGCGCGCCCGACGAAGATGTAGCTGTCCTCCGCGTCGTGGAAGAGGATGCCGTCGCCGACCACACCACCGTTGGACGCGGTGGGGATGTACTGCTTGGCGCGACCGACGGGGAAGTTCTCCACCGAGTTGATGGCGGTTCGCTCGATCACCTTGATCGCGTCGGGCCCCTTGAGGAACACGTTGACCATGTGGTGCGACTGGTCGTAGAGCACCGCGGTCTCACGCCAGGCCTTCTGCTCGCGCCGCCAGTTGCTGAACTCGGCCGGAACCACCGGATAGATGTAGGTGCCGAGCTGTGAGTTGCGCAGATGCTCGACGGTGCTGCCCGACGCATCCAGCACTTCCTGGAGATTGGAAGGTGCCAACTCTCTCTCCTTCTCTTCTATTTGTTGCATGCAGGTGCAGGGATTGTATGCAACTACAGGCCCTGTGGCTAATTAAAGGATCCGTTTGAGCCATCTCGGCCACTGCTCGCTCCGTCAGGCCGCTGCCCCCGCCGTCAGGCCGCTGCCCACTCCGGCTCACCCATGTCATACCCCTGGAGCTCCGCTGCGCGCAGGGTGTTGCGCATCAGCATGGCGATCGTCATCGGGCCGACGCCGCCGGGGACCGGGGTGATCAGGTCGGCTACCTCGGCGACCTCGTCGAACATCACGTCGCCGCGGATGCCGTGCTCGCTGCGGTGGATGCCGACGTCGATCACGGTCGCGCCGGGGCGGACGTAGTCGCCGTCGACCAGGCCGAGCACGCCGGCGGCGACGATCAGCACGTCCGCATGGCGGCAGACACGGACGAGGTTGCGCGTTCCCTTGTGGCAGCTTGTGACGGTGGCGTCGCGCTGCAGCAGCATCTGCGCGAGCGGCCAGCCGACGAGGTTCGAGCGGCCTACGACCACCACGTCGGTGCCCACGAGTTGCACGTGGTAGGAGTCCAGCAGCTCGAGCACGCCCAGCGGAGTGCAGGGGTAGAGCCCGGGGACGTGCCGCGCCAGGCGCCCGCCGCTCAGGATCGAGAGCCCGTCGACGTCCTTGTCCGCCGGGATCAGCTCGATCAGCGGCTGCGCATCCAGGTGCGCGGCAAGCGGCAGCTGCAGCAGGATCCCGGTGACATCGGGGTCGGCGCCAAGACGCACGACCAGCTCGGCGAGGCTCTCCTGCGTGATATCCGCGGAGACGTGGTGGTGCAGATCACGGATCCCGAGCTCGACGCAGGCGCGCCGCTTCGAACCGACATAGATCGCCGAGGCAGGATCATCACCAACCAGGATCGTGGCCAGACCGGGCTTGACCGGCATCTTCTCGATCGCCCGCTTGACCTCGTCGCGCACACGCGCGGCAACCTTCGCACCATCGATCAGTTCCGCCGCCATCCACCGCTCCTGTCAGCTGATTGCATCACGAATCCTCGTCCAGCAGAACGAACGCTTCTCTAGAAGACGATCGTACGGTGACCCTGTAGGAGGATGCGGTCGGCGAGGTGCCAGATGACGGCGCGGGCGAGGACTAGGCGTTCGACGTCGGCGCCGATGCGTTCGAGCGTTGCGGCGTCGTGGCGGTGGTTGACGCGGACGACGTCTTGTTCGATGATCGGGCCTTCGTCGAGGTCTTCGGTGGCGTAGTGGGCGGTGGCGCCGATTAGTTTCACGCCGCGGTCGTGTGCGCGTTGGTAGGGGCCGGCGCCGGCGAACGCGGGTAGGAAGCTGTGGTGGATGTTGATCACGGGGCAGCCGATGCGTTGCAGGAAGTCGGCGGAGAGGACTTGCATGTAGCGGGCCATGATCACCAGTTCGGCGTCGCCGGCCAAGAGGTCTATTTGTGATTGTTCGGCGTCGGGTTTGGTGTCCTTGGTGACGGGGATGTGGTGGTAGGGGACGCCGAAGCGCGCGACTTCTTCTTGTAGGTCGGGGTGGTTTGAGACGACCGCGATGACGTCCATTTCGAGCTCGCCGCGGCGCCAGCGCCAGAGCAGGTCAAGCAGGCAGTGGTCATAGCGGGACACGAACAGTGCGACGCGTTTGCGGCGCCGGGCGTCGATCAGGCGGTAGTCGAAGTCGAACACCGACCCGATCTCCGCAAGGCGCGCGTCGAGCTTTTCGAGCCGTTCCTCGGCCTCGTCGGGGACGTAGAACTCCATGCGCAGCGAGAACATGCCGCCGTAGGGGTCTGAGGAGAACTGGTCGGAGGTGATGATGTTCGCGCCGATATCGCGCAACGCCTCAGATAGCGTCGCGATGATTCCCTCACGGTCACGGCAGGACACCAGCAGCCGTGCAACGTTCGATCTGCTCACCTCACAGGTCCTTTGTTCTCGGGGTCGGGGGTTGCTGGCCGGTCGCGTGCTTGGCGTTGTGATCCTTGCCAAGGAACGTGTTCGCCCACGCGCTGGTGCCCCGCAGGGCGTTGTTCTTGATCACCACCGGCCCGTCGAGCAGACCCTGCTCCTCGCCGTAGGCCTTCAGCCGCTCATAGGCCTGGGACCAGATGCACTCGCTGTCATAGACCTCACAGAGCCCGTCGCGGGTGCCGCCACACGGACCGTTGCGCTGGTTCTTGGCGCACGGACCCTCGGGGCACACATAGGCGATATCAGGCAGCGAGCAGTCACCGCAGTCCTGGCAGTCAAACAGCGGCACCTTCGCCGCCTGCTCGACCAGGTGCGCGGCGCGCTGCACACGCTTGGGCGAGTCCTCCAGCCGCTCATAGAACCTCGTGCCCAACGGGAACAAAGGCGCGTCCTGCGCGAACACCGCGTTATGCATCACCCGACTGACCCGGTAACGCGCCGGCACCCTCAGATCCGTGCGCCTGCGCCTGCGGCTCTCGAGATACTCCTCACGCTCACGACCATCCGACAGGCCCGTGTCCGGATCATGTCCGTAGAGGTAGAACTCACCCGGCCGGTCGTAACGCAGATCCCCGGCGACCTCCACCCACCGCTCACCGATCGCCGCCGCGCGGTCGAGGATCTCGTCATAGGTCCCGATCGGCATATGCCCACCGATATAGACACCGTCGAACCCCAGGCCACGGGCGACCGCGACCTGCTTGGACGCCAGATCAACGAAGAACTCCCGGCCCCTGTCCCCCCCCGCCCCATACCTCTCCGCCAGCGCGAGCAGCTCATCGGAGACCACACACCCCGGGATCCGCCCCGCGTGAAACACGCGCGCGACACCACGCGTCAACAAATACACGTTCGCGATCATCCTCACCGCCAACCCACGCTGCCGCACCCACAGCAAAAGCTCCGAGTCCTTACGCGCATTCCAACCAAGCTGGTTGATCACGAACTCAGCACCCGCCCGCACCTTCTTCTCAAGCTTGAAGTACTGCGGCATCACCTCACGCTCATGCAGCTTGTGATTCGTGACCACACAACCAAGAAAGAAATGGGTCGCCAACAGATGCCCATCCGGCGCCCGCAACTCCTCAACCCCCGCATTCATATCGCCCAACAACTTCAACAACCCCACCGAATCAATATCGAACACCGGCGCCGCCGTCCCGGACTGACCAGCGATCGGATAATCACCCGACAACGCAAGCACATTGTCCAACCCCGCCGACGCCGCCTTCCACGCACGCGACTCAATCCCATTGCGATTCATGTCCTTACACGCAAAATGCAGAATCACCTCCTGCCCAACCTCACGCATACGATTCGCCAACATGTCCGGAGCGATCATCGGATTACCACCCGGGTTATCCGTCAACGACAACACATCAACCCGCGGGTTCTCCGCCAACTGATGCGAAAGCTCAACCAACGCCTGACCCGTGACCTGCTCCAACACCCCACGACTCGTCACCAACTCAGCCACCACCACAAACGCGTCCGGCGCGCCCAGCTTCTCACGCAAAGTCGCCATCACAGTCACCTCCAGTTGCCGTCGCTTGGCAGCTTACATTTCCAATTGGCGTTTTGCATGCAAGCTCTCCATTTGCATGCAGCAGATGGTCATTTTCAGTCTTCTAAAGCGCTTTAGTGTCACTCAAGCCCCGGTAAACCCGGCGGGCCCGCCCCGCTGGGCGGGGCCCGCCGCTGCCGCGACTCCACGGCCCGAATCCCCGTGACTCAAGCCGTACGGATCGGTATGCAGGAGCGGTCCGAGCCCGCTACCATCCCCCGTCTGCGCAAATCGGCAGGCAGGCTCGTTGCCGTCCTTGTGGCGACGCCCCAGGAGCGCAGGGTGAAAGCTTTTGCAACTGAAGGCGCGGATTGAAGCCGTCCGGCGCGCGGAGGAATCTGCGCAGCCTCGGCCCAGCCGCAAAAGGAGACTCGATGGACCGCATGCATCATGTTCGGCGGGGTGGATCCCTGTGACGGCCGCAGCCGAAGGCGCGACGACGGTCGAGCAGGAGATCCTCGCTCGACCGGTGGAGGAGCGCGAGGCCGTCCGCGCATTTTTCAACGCCTACCCCGCTGGCGAGGGTGCCCCGATCGCCGTTGTGATTCCGGCCTACAACGAGGAGCCCACGGTCGCATCGGTCGTGCGCGGCATCCCGCGTGAGATCGGCGGCAAGCCGGTTGAGGTGATCGTCGTCGTCGACGGTTCCGATGACCGCACGGCCGACGAGGCGCGCTCGGCTGGCGCGCTGGTCTGCGACGTGCCGACCAACCGCGGCCAGGGCCTGATCTTCATGCTCGGCTATTGGCTGGCCGACAAGCGCGGCGCGCAGTTCATCGCCACCACGGACGCTGACGGCCAGTACGACGAGAGCGAGTTCGACCGCGTACTCGAGCCGATCCTGTCCGGCCGCGCCGACTTCGTCAACGGCTCGCGCCGGCTCGGCACAGAGCTGACCACCGACCCGGTCCGCCACGCCGGCGTGATCTTCTTCGGAGGGCTGATCAGTGTGCTGCTGCGCCAGCGCATCACCGACCCGGCGTCCGGTATTCGTGCGTTCAGCATCGCCGTCCCGCGCACGGTCAAGCTCGAGCAGACGCAGTACCAGACCTCGGAGCTGCTGATCGCGACAGCGATGAACGGCTTCCGAGTCGTCGAGGTCGCCACGACGATGCGCGACCGCCCCGATGGCGCGACGCTGACCAAGAAGGGCCCGAACCTGCTGTACGGGATGCGCTTCGCGCGCGCGATCATGATGACCTACCTGCGCGAGCTGAAGCGCAAGCGCTCCGGCTCGAACTGATCGTCGGTAGGACTCGAGCCCGGCCTACTCGGTCGGGCTCGAGCTGAGTACTGCCTCGAACTCGTCGGTCGGGCCAGCCGCTGACTCGACCTCTTCCTGCGACCTGCTGCTCTCGACCTGCGGCTCGTCCTCCATTGGTGGCTCGTTCGCCATCGCCGCGGACGGCGCCTCCGCGCTGCCGCCCAAATGCCACCAACGTCGGTGGCCCCGTTCCTCGGCGAAGATCACGTACTCATAGATCGCGAACTTCGCGAAGAAGAGAATCACGGTGATCAGAACGAACGAGCCCTCGATCACCAGTAGGCGCAGGCCGTGGTGATTCTCAATGTGGGCGCTGTGCTTGACCCAGTGGTTGGTTCGGCCGGTCCAGAACGCAGTGACGAGCAGGACCATCGCCGACACAGCTGCGTAGGAGATCATCTGCTTCTTCGGCGCGCGGCCGGTCTGCTGCCAGGCCCAACGGCGGTTCATGAGCCAGTTCGGGATCGCGGCAGCGAAGAAGGCGACCACGGACGCCACGGTGGTCTGGCCTCCATCGATCGCGTAGACGAGCGGGAAGGCGATCACCGACAGAAGGAAGGCGATCACCGAACTGAGCGCGTACTTGGTCATCTTCGCCGAGAGCGGCGTGCGTGTCAGCCACTGCCACCACGGATGCTTGCGGATGAACTCCGCGAGGCTTTCCATCGAGGGCTGGTAGCGAGTCGGTAACACGGGATCAGATTCTGGCTCTCGGCGCCGGCGCGGCCGCGGGCGCAAACCGATGCACCACAGCCAGGGCGATTGTAGCCGCGGCTTAGATCCTCTTCAGGCTACCCGGCGCATGTCAGCTCTGCGTAATACGCCACGGGGCGCACCCCCGAACGTGCGGGCATGCGAGCATCAAGCCATGACGAACATCGAGACCCGTCCACTCGGACACAGCGGCATTCAAGTATCGGTAGTCGGACTCGGCTGTAACCAGTTCGGTGGCCGCCTCGACCTGGAGGGCACACGCGCCGTAATCGACGCCGCGATCTCCTACGGCATCACCTTCCTCGACACCGCCGACCGTTACGGCAACACCAAGAGCGAGGAGTTCATCGGTGAGATCTTGAAGGGGCGGCGCGATGAGGTCGTGCTCGCCACCAAGTTCGGGATGGACCTCGGCGACGGCTGGACCGGCCCGCGCGGCGCACCCGAATACATCCGGCACGCCGTCGAGAACTCGCTGCGACGGCTGCAGACCGACGTGATTGACGTGTACTGGTATCACCGCCCCGATGGCGTGACTCCGATCGGCGAGACCCTGGCGGGGCTCGACGAGCTGGTGAAGGCCGGCAAGGTCCGGGCGATCGGCGCTTCGAACTTCAGCGCCTCCCAGATCCGGGAGGCAGAGAGGGCAGCACGCGAGCGGGGGCTCACCCACTTCACCGCGATCCAGAACGAATACAGCCTGCTGCATCGCGAGCCGGAGGCCGACGTCCTGCCGCTGTGCGAGCAACTGGATCTCGCCTTCATCCCGTACTACCCGCTCGCGTCCGGGCTGCTCACCGGCAAGTATCACCGCGATCAGGCGGCACCTGAAGGCGCGCGGCTTTCCAATCGCGAGCAGATCGCCACCGATGCCCAGTGGCGGGTCGTGGAGGCGTTGACCGGCTACGCACAGGAGCGCGACGTGCCGCTCGCCGACGTGGCTATCGGAGCGCTGCTCACTCAGCCCGCCGTGGCGAGTGTGATCGCGGGCGCGACCAAGCCGGATCAGCTAGCGAGCAACGCCTCGGCGGCGAACTGGAAGCCGAGCGCCGAGGATCTCAAAGCGCTCCGGTCACTGCTCAGCTAGCGGGTTCGGTAGGCGCGGGCAAAGCAAGCCCGCGCCACCACCTTCGGAGCGCCGAAGTCAGGCTGCCTGGGTCAGGTCAACCGGCAGCTCGGGGCCGCAGGCGCGCAGATCCTCGATCAGACGGTCGGCCGTACCGCGCTCCCAGCGCCCGCCTTGAACGAGCACCTCGCAGAGCAACTCGGTGTCCTCGAGCGAGTCCCGGGCGGCGTCGTCGTTGAACAGGTCCGCGCAGAGGATGAGGCTGTCAGCCGTGTAACGGATGCGGTCCTGCTCGTCGGGCTGAAGCTTGGCAGGTCCAAGCTCGGCAAGCGTCTCGATCACACGTCGGTATGCGTGGGCACGTTCTGAGTTCATCCCTGCCTCCCGTCGCGAGGTTTATCAGATGATTTCGGGTCGACCGGCAGAAGCCTTTAGCCAGCTGTCTAGAGTTTGCGACGGGGTGCCTGTACGGCGAGCGCCAACCGCGCCCAGCGAGGCCTCAGTTGGACCCCGAGGTCGTCACCGCGTTGATCAGCACGGTCGAGGCGTAGACCTCGTCGCTGTCGGGCTCGGTGATCCATCGGCGGGCGCCGCTTACCAGGATCCGCTTGGTGCCGGGCTGTGCCGGCGCGCGGAACTCGAGCTCAGCGTCGATCTGTCGCAGCTCGTGGGAGCTATTGAGCAGCTCGTCCTCGAGCGGCTCCCAGTACGCGGCGTTGTTGATGTGATCGGCGATGTCGACGTCCGTACGCCGGAAGTTCCAGTCCGACTCGGACTCGATCCGCTCGGGCCGCGGATGGCGCAGACGGGCGAGCACCTTGCGCCCGCCCACCCCTGCTCCGTACACGTTGAGTTCGGCTTCGGTGACGGGACTCGGGAGCCGGCGCTCGGGGTCGAGATGGACCCACAGCGCCACCGCATCGACGAGCGCGGTGCCGTCGTCCCCCGCTCCGCTCAGCACGACCGTGGTGCGGCGCTCGGCCCACATCCGGCCGATCCCGCTACAGAACGTCCGCACCTCGCAATGCTCGCCAAAGACCGGGAACCGAGCCACCCGGATGCGGCTACGGCGCAGCACCCAGATCGCCACGCGCTCGAGGCCGACATCCTCCACGTCGGCGAAGGCGATGTCCTGCATCCAGCGGGCGAGCGCGTCCAGCCTGATCCTTCCGGACGGCGCGCAGTCGGCCAGTTGCGGCCTCCTGTGAATGCAGAAGACGCGTCCTTCTGGCGGCGCAGCCACCATCGGTTCGGGTTCGTGTGCCTCTGTTATGAGTCCCACCTCCACCGGAATTTAGGGGAGGCAGCGGAAGTGTCAGCCAAAGGACCCGAGCAAAGACCACCCGGCCGCCAGGTGGTGGCCGCGGCTCAGTAGGCGCCGTCGACCACGTTGATCAGCGGCTCGCCCTTGGCGTAGCGCTCGATCTGCTCGCGCGCGAGCTTGTACGCACGCACGGGGAAACCCTGAACCGCGCCCGCCACATGCGGTGTCAGCAGCAGGTTGGGAGCTCGCCACAGCGGGTGGTCCGATGGCAGCGGCTCCGGATCGGTGACGTCGAGCGCGGCGTGCAGGCGGCAGGACTCGAGCTCCGCCAGCAGCGCCTCCGTGACCACGACTTGCCCTCGGGCCGCGTTGACCAGCAGCGCACCGTCGCGCATCCTCGCCAGGAACTTCTCGTCGACCATGTGGCGGGTCTCGTCGGTGAATGGCACCAGCAGCACCACGATGTCGGCGGTCGGCAGGAGCTCCGGCAGCTGGTCCGTGGCGAACACGCCCTCGCGCGCATGACGGGCGACCAGCACCGGCTCGGCGTCGAATGCGCTGACGCGACGGGCGGTGTGCTCGCCCAGGTCGCCGGCGCCCACGATCAGCACCCGCCTGCCTGACAGCTCGCCAGTGACGTGTTGCGTCCACTCACGACGCTCCTGCGCGCGGAAAAATCCGGGGAACTCGTGCACGCTGGCAAGAATCGCGGTCAGGACCCACTCAGCCACAGCGCCGCCGTGGATCCCGCGCCCATCGCACAACGTCACCTGCTCTGGGATCAGGCCGACGAGGGGGTCGATCCCGGCGCTCAGCGTTTGCACGACCCGGAGCCGTGGCATCGCCTTGAGCATCGCGGTGAACGACGAGTTGTGGAGGAGGACCAGGAACTCCGTGCGGTCTGCGTTGTCCGGCGCCGGACCGGATCCGTCCCAGATCACCACGTCAACTCCATCCGGCAGAGGGCTCGCCAGGCTCAGCGCCTGCTGACTCGGGAGGCAGACCGTGACCACAGCTCGATCCTAGCCAGCTCCTGGCGTTGCGTCAGCTGCCGGCGGGCTGCGGCTCCGCCGCAGCAGCGCGACTGCCGCGCAGGGCATCGCCCGCACTCGGGTGCATGCGCAACGCCTCGGCGGTAGCCAGCAGCGTCAGACAGGCGATCAGGATGAAGGCAACGGTGTACGCGGCGTGGACGCTCGCGTTGCCTCCGAACAGACTGCTGATCGGGCCGCCGACGCGCAGCGCGATCGCGCCCACGGCTACACCCCAGCTCGCACTCAGTTGCTGGACCGTGACCACCAGCGTGTTCGCGTGGCGCATCTCGCCCTTGGGAATGTCGCTGAAGCTCACGGTGGAATAGCCAGTGGCGCCGATCGAGCGGCCGGCGCCGTTGAGCAGCAGGATCAGCGCGAGCACCACCACAGGGGTCGAAGTCCCAGCGATCCCGAGTAGAACGAACGAGAGCCCAAGCGCGGCGGTCGCGCCGGCGAGCACCCTGCGGAAACCGAGACGCGAGTACAGGTAGGTCGTCGCGGGCTTGACACCGATGTTGCCGACGAAGATGAACAGCACGATCAAACCGGCCTTGACGGCGCTCCAGTGAAACACCTCCTCGAACAGCAGCGGCGCCAGGAATGGCGCCGCATTCATCGCCGTGAAGTGGAAGGCCGACCCGGTCAGCGCGGAGCGGAAGCTGTGGATGCGCGTGAGGCGTAGGTCGACCAGCGGCACCCGCACGCGCATCAGGTGCAGCACCGCGGCGATCAGGCAGACCAGCGCCGGCACGCCGATGCCGACTGTGAGCGCCCAGTCCGTGGGAGCGCTCGAGAGCAGGTGAGCTGTGAACGTGAGCCCACCGAGTCCGATGCTCGTGAGCAGCAGTCCGACCACATCGAGCGGGCCAGGCTCGGCCAGAGGCTGTGGATGCACGAGTCGCACGGCCACCGACAGCGCAAGTAGCCCAAGTGGCAGGTTGATCAAAAACAGCCAGTGCCAGCCGGCGTAGGTCGTGATCAGACCACCGGCGAGCGGGGCCAGCACGGGAGCGACCAGGCCGGGCCAGACCAACAGGGCCGTCAGCCGCATGATCTTCGCGGGCCCCGCGGGCGACAGCACCAGCAACCTGCCGACCGGCACCATCATCGCACCACCCACCGCCTGGAGCACCCGCATCCCCACGAGCTCGGGAAAGCTCGACGAGGCGGCACAGCCGACCGATGCGAGCGTGAACAAGGTGATCGCCGCCAGGAACGTGGCCCTGCCACCGAACCGCGCTGCCATCCACGCGCTCAACGGGATCAGCACCGCGAGCGTCACCAGGTAGGCGGTCATCACCAGCGCGATGCTCCCGACCGGGACGTTCAGCGCCTGCGCGATTTTCGACGCCGACGTCGTCACGATCGTGCCGTCGAGCATCTCCATGAACAGGCAGCCGGCAACCAGCAGCGCGACGTTGCGCTGGGCGCGATCGATCCTGGGACTCTCCGGCACGACCCTGTACAGAACCAGATTTCAGGCCGTTGGCCTCGGGCGGTAAGGACTAACCCAGCTTCGCCGCGATCAACCGCGGCGCATGAGCCGACCGACGGCGGCCATCATCTCGTCGGTCTTGGCGGGACGGTCGTCGTCGCCGGCCGCGAGCATGCAGTGGTGTGCGTGATCGTCGAGGAGACCGAGCGCGACCTTGTCCAGCGCGGCCTGCGCGGCTGAGATCTGAGTCAGGACATCGATGCAGTACCGGTCGTCCTGCACCATGCCTTCGATCCCGCGGATCTGTCCTTCGATGCGTTTCAGGCGCGCCAGTAGCTGCTCTTTGGTGGCGGTGTATCCGCGAGTCGGGACGTCAGCCATGTGAGGAAGCGTAGCGCTCTCGGCGGCATACACCTACCCCCTAGGGGTATCTGTTACGGTGTTCCCATGGATGTGCTTGACGTCCTCTGGCACGGTCTGCGTGATTCATTCCTGATGGCGTGGGCCGTGTGGTGGGCGCTGGTAATCGGGTTTGCGATCTCAGCGATCGTGCAGGCCTGGGTACCGCGCCAGCGGATCGAGGCTCTGATGAGCGGCTCGGGCGCCCGTCCCGTGGCATGGGCTACGGGTCTGGGCGCCGCCTCGTCCTCGTGCTCATACGCCGCGGTCGCGATCGGCAAGTCGTTGCTGCAGAAGGGCGCAAGCGCTGCGGCCACCCTGGCGTTTCAGTTCGCCTCGACAAACCTGGTCTGGGAACTGGGCTTGGTTCTGTGGGTACTGATCGGCTGGCAGTTCACACTCGCCGAATATTTGGGTGGCCTGGTGATGATCGTGCTGATGACGGTGTTGTTGCGCCTGTTCGTGAGCCGTTCACTCGAGCAAGAGGCGCGCGCGCATGCCCAGCAGGCCGACACCGGCCACCAGCACCACACTGCATCGGAGCAGCTGCGTTGGCGCCAGCGCCTGACATCCGCGCGCGCCTGGTCTGATGTCGCGCACAACTTCCGTGGCGACTGGCAGATGCTGTGGAAGGAGATCACGATCGGGTTCCTGCTCGCTGGCTTCATCGCGCAGCTCGGAAACGGCTTCTTCGAGCACCTCTTCATCCGCGACGCACCCGCGCCCCTGCCCACAATCGAGAACGTGCTGGTCGGCCCGATCATCGCCGTCCTCAGCTTCGTCTGCTCGGTCGGCAACGTTCCCCTGGCAGCGGTCCTCTGGTCCGGCGGCATCAGCTTCGCGGGCGTGCTCGCGTTCCTGTTCGCCGACCTCATCGTTCTCCCGATCATCGCGATCTACCGCAAGTACTACGGCAGAGCCTTCGCGATCCGGATCACCGCTCTGATGTTCGTGACAATGGCCGTCGCCGCGCTGTTGGTCTCCGGCCTGTTCAGCGCCCTCGGGCTGATTCCGTCCGGGCCGCGACCGACACGCGCCGACATCTTCAGCGGCATCCAGGTCAATTACAAGCTCGGCCTGAACGTGCTCGGACTCGCGATCTTCGCAGCGATGTTCTGGCTCACAGCTCGGCGCGGCGCGACCGATCCCGTGTGCGGCATGAAGGTCGACCGCGCAAAGGCCGTCACCACCGAGCACGCCGGCAAGACGTACTACTTCTGCTCGCCGCACTGCCTGCACTCATTTCAGGCCGACCCCGATGGGCGGTGAGGCTGGGCGTCCATCCGCCCGGCGAGAATTGGCTGCAATTCACGCATGAGCAACGGCCCGAGGTCAGCGCTGTACTCCATCGTCAGGTGGTCGCCGTCGTGCGTGACGAGCGTGTGATCGATGATCGTCGGGCAGATCTCGTCGGCGCAGAACCACTGGATCGTCGGGATTGCCGGGTCGTGCAGCTGGTTCGCCAGATTCGAGAGGTCCTGCATCAGCGTTCGGTAGCGGGACGGTTCGTGCGCTGAGCAGCTGCGCATCGTCGCGCCGTCTTCGGTGATGCACAGCGCCGGCTTTGGGAGGTTGTCGTCCGGGAAGTCGGCGAGATAGACGGCGTTTGGCACGCTGGTCAGGACCCGGCGCATCTTTGCGACGGTCGAGCGCGGGTGCTTCTGCAGTGTGTGTCCGAGCCTGAAGGACACGATCGTCGCGATCGGGTGCAGCGCCCTTACCCGCTCGAGCGCCCAGTGGTACCAACTGCCGCAAGGCCATCCCGGGATCGTGTTGTTGAGCCTGCCGAGCAAGCAGCCCGGCTTCACCATCAACACAAGAGTGAAGCCCAATTCCCGACCCGCTGCGATAAGTGCGGGCGTCCACATCTGAGCGTGCGAGTCGCCCAGCACGGCTACCACTCGCCTCGACGACGAGTCACCCAGATGACAGATCCTGCTTGTCACGCCGGAGCCGAACGACGGCTCGCAACCGGGCGGGATGTCGTAGCTGATGTGGGTGTTCTCCCGCTCGAGGTTGGCCATCGACGGCACGAACGCCTTCGGCAGCGGCGCGTTCCGCTCGACAGCGTCGGCAGCGGCCACCACCTGTGGAAGCGGGCGTGCGTTCCAGAGGTTCGTCGGATCCGTGTGCCCGCTTGTCGCAGCGAGCGGCTCGACGTGGGCGCGCGTCGAGGCCGACGCCTCGGCGGCGAGCGACGCCTGGAAGACGAAGATCGGGACCGCGATCGCCGCAAACGAAGCACCGATGGAGACTGGCACCAGCGCCGCGGTGCGCCAGCCGTGGAGGAAGTGCGCATAGCGCAGCGGATTCTCGTAGAAGTGGTAGGTGACGACCGAGAGCGCGAACGCCCCGCACAGCAGCGCCAGGTTGTCCACTACCGGAAGGACACGACCGGCTGCCTGCCAGATGATGACCAACACCGGGTAGTGCCAGAGGTAGAACGTGTAGGAGCGGTCGCCGATGTACGCCAACGGCCGGGCTGCCATGACGCTGTCCACCCCAGCGCGTGTCGGGCGTAACCCAGCGAGGATGATGAACGCAGCGCCGATCACTGGAAGGAGTGCGGCATCACCCGGGAACGGGGTGTCATTCGAGTAAAGGACCGCGGCGGCCAGAACCATGCCGGCCCCGACCCAGCCAATCGGGATCCGCAGCGCACCGGGCAGCGCGTCCATCGCGGGAACGGCCAGCGCGAGGCCGGCGCCGAGCCCCAGCTCCCACGCCCGATCGAACGGCGAGAAGTAGGCGCCCTGCGGGTCGATCGACGTGTCGTGGATCGACCAGAGCAGTGACGCCAAGCAGACGGCAGCGATCACCAAGCCGACCACACGGGCCGCACGCGCACGGTCAATTCCATGCCCACGACGACGGCAGACCATGAAGGTGATCGCGAGCAGCGACGGCCACAGCAGATAGAACT
Organism: uncultured Actinomycetota bacterium; assembly: GCA_963714335.1. Lineage (GTDB taxonomy): Bacteria > Actinomycetota > Thermoleophilia > Solirubrobacterales > Solirubrobacteraceae > Palsa-465. The sequence continues at coordinate 890,455 of CAVQNW010000002.1, read as the reverse complement.
GTTCCTCGACCGAGAGCGACCAGAAGTGCTGCACCGGCGACGGCATCGTCGAGCTCGCCTGAACGAAATAGTTCGTCGCGTTGCTGGCGAAGTGGATGTTCGCGTAGAACAGTGACGCGGCAAGAGAGTCGATGAGAGTCGATCCGGTCTGCAGGAAATCGGCGCGCATAAGGTCGTAGACGACGAACACAGCGACGCTCGTCAGCGCGAGCGTCAGGGCCGCAGCGGGGAGGATGCGGCGGGCACGACGTGCGTAGAACTTCGGGATCGAGATGTGACCGCTCGCAAGCCCCTCGCGCAGCAGGAGTCCCGTGATGAAGTAGCCCGACAGGACGAAGAACACGTCCACGCCGATGTAGCCGCCCCGCAGGAAAGGGACCTGCGCATGGTTGAGCGCCACCAACAGGACCGCGAGCGCCCGGACACCCTGAAGGTCACGCCGCCGCCCGGCCGCGCCCGCCTGCTTTCCGGTGACCGCCACCGCCTTGTGTGCCGCAACTCGCGTCTCCGCGCTTTTGTGAGTGCCATCCCAGCCAAACACGGCCATCCGACCTGGCGTCATGACAGTTCTCTCTTTCACGCTTGTTAGGAACTTCGGGTGTGCGTTGCCAACCGCCAGACGCGGTAGTCGGCTTGGGTCTGACCAGCCGCGTGGTTGGACGGACCGAAATGGAGGACGAGCTGACCGTATGGCGGTCACCCTTGGTGCACAGCCCCCCCTAGGGTTTGCGATTCACACCTCGTGCCGAGCCGCGGTACCGGCGCTCCGGGCTTTTCGACGAACCGGAGTTAGCCACCCTGGTTTCCGACACGGACCGATCGCCGCCCGCTACCGTCTGCTCACCAACCGGGAGCACGATTCGTCATGAACTCGTTCAGCGGAGCACCGCGAGTCCCGCCTTCACCGATCGAGCTGAAGGAGATCATCGCTGCTGAGCGTGCCGGTGCTCCGTTCCTGCTCTGGCGCACCCAGGACGGCCAGCAACGACTGCTCACGCTGCAACCTGATCAGTGGCGGGTGACAATTGGGCGCGACCCCGGAGCCGACGTCTCGCTCGAGTGGGATCGCGAGGTTTCACGTACACACGCCCTGCTTGAACGTGTCGGGAATGGCTGGACGCTGATCGACGATGGCTTCTCCCACAACGGTTCGTTCATCAACGGCGCGCGCGTGTTCGGCCGACGCCGCCTGGTGGAACGCGATCGGCTCTGCCTCGGCGTGACCGAGCTCACCTACCGTGAGCCTTCGCCCACGGGTAGCGACTCGACCGTCACGGCCGTCGACGGCGTGCCGTCGGTACCGCTCTCACCGATGCAGCGCAAAGTACTCATCTCGCTGTGCCGCCCGCTACATGCCACCCAGTCGCCAACCCCAGCCACGAACGCTCAGATCGCCCAGGAGGTGTTTCTCACTGTCGACGCCGTGAAGGCGCACCTGCGTGTCCTCTTCGAGCGCTACGGCATCGGCGACATCCCCCAGAACGAGAAGCGCGCACGGCTCGCCGCGCGCGTCCTCGAATCCGGCGACCTGCCACCACGAGACTTCTGATGAGCGCATGGGCGTGTGGTTGGTAATTCGCCGCATATGGTCGGCACGATGCGTAACTGGCGCGGCTTGGCGATAGCGGTTAGGCTGCCGGGCAATCAGCTTTGTGGGTTAGGCCGCTGATCGTGGCAAATCCGGGGATCACAAAAGCGTGGATGGCAATTCCTCATCGGGTCGTGGGCTGCAGCCCGGGGATTCGTTTGGCGACTACAAGATCGTCGCGCTCGCCGGCAAAGGCGGAATGGGCGTCGTCTACAAGGCGGTTCATGTCCGCTTGCGGCGCCTTGTAGCCCTAAAGCTGCTGCGAGCCGACCTGAGTAGCGACCCGGGGTTCGAAGATCGGTTCTTGCGCGAAGCGACACTCGCAGCTTCCATCCCGCGTCATGAGAACGTGGTGATCGTCTACAACTCGGGCGTCGAAGAAGATCGTCTGTTTCTAGCCATGGAATGGGTTGATGGGGATGATTTGCGATCGATCCTCGATCGGGACGGCTGTCTTGCGCCGGCCAGTGCTGTGGCCGTAGTGCTTCAGACAGCTAACGCGCTCGAAGCGGTACACGCCACGATGGTGCATCGGGATGTCAAGCCGGCCAACATCATCGTCAGTGGCGTTGACGAGGCGCCGCACGCGTACCTCACTGACTTTGGTGTCGCGCGGCCGACGGTCAGAGGCGAGACGCTCACACAGGTCGGTGTGGCGGTCGGCACCCCGGGTTACCTCGCACCTGAGCAGGCGATGGGTCGTGGTGTAGATCGGCGCGCCGATCTATACGCGCTCGGATGCGTGTTCTTCGAAGCCATCAGCGGAAAGCCCGTGTTCTCGGCGGACAACGACGAGGCACTCGAGTGGGCGCATGCTCACAGCACGCTGCCCTCGCTCGCCCCGTTGCTCGGGTCACCGTACGAGCCATTCGATCGCTTCCTGACGACGGCGCTCGCGATCGACCCAGAAAGACGGTACGAGTCGGCAAAAGATTTCGCCCGAGCCCTGCAGGACGCTGCCGTCGAGTTCGCTGCAACGAGCGACACCACGCCGGCAAGCGGACCACAACAACTGAGGCGTTCCCTAGCGCCGGATTCGCCAGTCATCGCGATCGATTCCGAGGAGCACCGGAACGGCGGGGAAGCGGGGGACCTCAGCGCTGCGGTCGGGGCTTCTCACACAAAGCGCGCCGGTAACCGGATCGCACTCGTCGCGCTGGCATTGGTCGCCCTGGTCGGAGCGGCGGTGGGAGTTGTCATAGCAACCGGGGTGCTGAGCCGACCGCCAGCCGGCGGTTGGCAAAAGCCGGTGAATCTGAGGTCGGGTCCGCTGGGATCGGCGCCCACCGCGGGAGCTGATGCCATCCGTGGCGAATACGTGTTTTGGAAGGGTACGCGTGGCAACCTCTGGGACAAGTGGCAACTCGACGGGCGGTGGTACGGGCCCGGACCGATAACCGCAGCTGGTCACGGGCTTGAGTCTCAACCAGCCGTAGCGGTACACGCCGACGGCCAGCAGGACGTCTTTTGGGAGAGCGCCAACGGAAGCCTCTGGGAGATCTCCCATACGAACACGTGGCAGAAGCGAGTGAATCTGGGGTCGGGTCCGCTGGGATCGGCGCCGACCGCGGGAGTTGACGCCAACGGCAACGTATACGTGTTTTGGGAGGGAACGACCGGCGCGCTCTGGGAAAGGTGGCAGCTCGCCGGGCAGTGGTACGGGCCGCAACAGATAACCGCAGCTCGCACTGGGGTTGCATCCCAACCGGCCGTGGCGGTACACGCCGGCGGCCAGCAGGATGTCTTCTGGAAAGGTACCCACGGAAACCTCTGGGAGATCTCCCACACGAACACGTGGCAGAAGCCGGTGGATCTGGGGTCGGGCCCGCTGGGATCTGCGCCGACGGCCGGAGTTGATGCCAACGGCAACGTATACGTGTTTTGGGAGGGAACGACCGGCGCCCTCTGGGAAAGGCGGCAGCTCGACGGGCGGTGGTACGGGCCGGAACGGATAACCGCAGCTGGTCACGGGCTTGAGTCTCAACCAGCCGTGGCTGTACACGCCGACGGCCAGCTGGATGTCTTCTGGAGCAGCACACACGGAAACCTCTGGGAGATCTCCGACACAAAGTAACCGCGATGTCCGCCATCACCGATGCGAGGAGCCGACGTGCACAACCAGGCCTGCTACGAACCGCTCTCACTCGATGGTGTCGCTGGGGGAGCTGTTGGACTTCATCACCGAGTTCGATGATCATCGTCTTCGTTGCCGGCCTTATGTTCCTCGGGACCGCAGGCGTCCAGTTAGTTGTAAAGGGTGACTCGCGAGGAGACAGGTTTCATCCTCGTGATCGTCTTGGTCGGCGTCGGCGTGCACCCACAGCCGCCGCCCGGCGGCGCGGATCGGCGGCGTCGCCCACATGCCAGGCACCCGTGCCGGCGCTGTCGACCTCCACACGGGAGTCAAGCCCTGCCTCAGACAGGACATGCCTCATCATCCCCTCGCCCGTTGGAGAGCGACAGACGTTCCCCATACACACAAACAACAAACGCACCCGTCAGAGTGAAGCGAAACGGCGACCCTACCTGCTCGATGAAAACTAAATCCATGCCGGAGCTCGTGCAAACGCCGACGCGGTGCAACGCGTCATCATCCGGTAGCCGATGAACGCCGACGAGCTTCGCGACTACTGCCTCTCGCTCCTCGGGACCGACGAGGACTTTCCGTTTGGCCCAGACACGTCAGTGTTCAAGGTCGCGGGCAAGATCTTCGCGCTGTCACGACTCTCGGAGTACCCGATGCGCGTCAGCCTCAAATGCGACCCGGCACTGGCCGAAGAGCTGCGCAAAGCGCACCCTGCCGTGATCCCGGGCTATCACCTCAACAAGCTTCACTGGAACACCGTGATCATCGACGGCTCGCTATCTGACGAGATCATCAGCGATATGGTCGAGGACTCCTACGACCTGATCGTCAGCAAGCTGCCGAGGGCGCAACGGCAAGCGCTCAGCTGGCACACCGATCGCTAAAACCCGGCACCAGGCCGTAGTCGCGATAGCGCTCGCACGGTCCGTAGGCTCAGCAGCATGAAAACGGATTCGCCTGCAGCGTTCAGTGCGTCGTATTGTCGCGAGGCTGTCGCGAAACTCCTGGCCGCGTCGCCACTGCGCTAGTGGTGCTGCGGCACCGAGCTCGGTCAAAGACGCCTGTGTCAACCTCCCTTTGGCTTTGACGTTGTGAGCACTCGCCCGTGATCGAACGGCGGTACCCCGACAGCAACCGCGCGGTCAGCGCGAAGAGCTCGCGCCTAGCTCCGGCCGAGGCTTCCGATCCGCCGCGCTTGTAGCGCCGGCTGTTCGCCTGCTTGGCGGCCGCCAGTTAGGGTCCACTCCGAAAGCCGCCAGGACCGAACGACGAATTTCGTCACGTCGGCGTGCCACTCGTGACGGCAAGGTCGTACGAAGCTCTTGCACAAGTTGCCCGCCAGATCGCCTATCTGCCGCCGGCAGGCGCCGAGGTTTCGCACTGTCTGTTGACCGCAGAGCGTTAGTCGTTCGGTGGTTGAGCGATGCTGACCGGCGTGCCCTAGCCCACCCCGCGAGCGTCAAAGCCGACCTGCCCGCACGGAGCAGCAAAACAGTCGCACGCCACACAGCCGCAACCAGCAGACGCCAATGGCTAGCGCCGCGAAAAAGCAGCCGCACGGCTCGCCGCCAGCCGAACAAGCGGATCAGGCGAACAACTAGCCAGAGCAGCAGCAGCCGCACCACACGCCGCCACCCAACCCACCGGGTCAGACGAACAATTAGCCAGAGCAGCACCCTCCTGGTCCAGCGACGGCTGGCCAGCCGCCAAGCGAAGCGGAGAAAGACCATACCCCACCCTACCCACCCAGACAGGCGTTGCGCGGGCGGTCGCGGCAGCGCCAGATTCAGCGGCTAGGCCGAGGTGAGAACGCCCAGTCGCCAACGCGATACCGAGCGTCTGATGACGCGCTGTACAAATGCGATCGCGGCGACCCGCTGCTCGATACTGGCACCCCAGACGCAGCAGCATGCTGGGTGCCGTGACTGACTCTGGGAGAGAAACCCGTCCCTACGACTACTTTCTCCCCCAGAGTCGCGTTTGAATCACCCGGCCCGCCGACCCGCTCCGCGCCGAACTAGCGACGATCGCGTTTGTGTTAGGACCTCAATCTCGAAGGCCATGCCTATGGCGACATTTCGCGCCTCTCGAGATGCACGGTATGGCGAGGATGAGGACTCGCGCGAGCGCTACACCGGACCTGCCTTCGCTTCGGCGCGGGCACCTCGGCGCTCGCGCGTTTTGGCTCCCTCTGCCTCAGGAGCTGTCCGGGGCGTCAGACTCGGGCGTGGCACGCGACGAACCGGTCAGCTCGTGAGTCGTCCCGCACGGACTATTCCGGGCTCGATAGCTCGGCGCGTTGCGCGGCGTGGCACGCCGCCCCCCCGCGCACCGTTCGTCGGGCGATCAAGAACTGAGCGAGACGGCTACTGGCCGAGACCCAAGCTCCAGCGAGCCGCAAACGCGCTCATGCCGACCGAGGTGATGCACACTTTTGATGCACTCTGCATTCAATCCGGACTTGGTCGGTTCCCTAAGCACTACAAACCGCCCCAGTTACTGGACCTCCTGAGGATGGGCGGTGAGGGGCTCGAACCCCCGACATCCTGCGTGTAAAGCAGGCGCTCTACCAACTGAGCTAACCGCCCGAGTGCTGCGGCGTGCAAGTGTAGGTTGCCGGGAAGGTATCTAGGTAGGCTCCGGTGCTTGCGGGCATGCTTCGCGAGCGCGCCGCGCAGCGACAACCCGACCAGGCCACCAACTCGCAGATCGGAGCGGACCATGAGTGACACCAGCGACGCGCAAAGCACGGCCACCGCGGCCAGAACTCGCGCCACGATCGGCGTGACCGGTCTGGCGACGATGGGACGCAACCTGGCGAGGAACCTCGCGCGCAACGGTTACACGGTGGCGCTGCATAACCGCAGCCAGGCCAAGGTCGACGCGCTCGTCAGCGACTTCGGCCACGAAGGCGACTTCGTCCCGTCCTCCTCGATCGAGGAGTTCGTCTCGAGCCTCGAGTCGCCGCGCGCGATCATCATCATGGTCAAGGCCGGGGCGCCGACCGACGCGGTGATCGACGAGCTGGTTCCGCTGCTGGATGACGGCGACATCGTCATCGACGCTGGCAACGCACACTTCGCCGACACCGCCCGGCGGGAAAAGGCCCTCCGCGAGCGCGGGCTGAACTTCGTCGGTACCGGAGTCTCCGGCGGTGAGGAGGGCGCGCTCAACGGACCCAGCATCATGCCCGGCGGCAGCGTTGCGTCCTACGAGAAGCTGGGGCCGATCTTCGAGCGCATCTCCGCTCACGTCGACGGCGAGCCGTGCTGCATGCACGTGGGCCCGGGCGCGGCAGGACATTTCGTGAAGATGGTCCACAACGGCATCGAGTACGCGGACATGCAGCTGATTGCCGAGGCCTACGACCTGATGCGTGAGATCGCCGGAGCCACCCCGGAGCGACTGGCAGACATCTTCGGCGAGTGGAACAAGGGCGAGCTCGAGTCGTTCCTGATCGAGCTCACCATGCAGGTGTTGGCCCATACAGACGCTGAGACCGGCCAGCCGTTCGTCGACATCGTTCAAGACCAAGCCGAACAGAAGGGCACCGGGCGCTGGACCGTGCAGAGCGCACTGGATTTGGGCGTCCCGGTGACAGGCATAGCCGAGGCGACCTTTGCCCGTTCGCTGTCAGGGCACGCCGAGCAGCGATCGCTCGTCCATGACACCTTCGGCGGTGACATCGACCCCCCGCATGTCGACACCAGCGAGTTCATCGAGGACGTCCGCAGGGCGCTCTACGCCTCGAAGATCGTCGCCTACGCACAGGGCTTTGACCAGATCAGATCGGCCTCCGACGAGAACGACTGGGCAATCGACCTCGGGCGGGTCGCAACGATCTGGCGTGGTGGCTGCATCATCCGGGCGCGGTTCCTGAACCGGATCCGGGAGGCCTATGACGAGCAGCCCGATCTGCCGACACTGCTTGCCGCGCCATACTTCGCCGACGCGATCAAGGAATGCCTCGAGTCGTGGCGCCGGGTCGTCGCCACCGCGGCCAGCGCGGGTGTGCCGGCACCGGCATTCTCCTCGTCGCTTGCCTACTTCGACGCGCTGCGTCGCGAGCACCTGCCGGCCTCACTAATTCAGGGCCTGCGCGACAACTTCGGTGCCCATACCTACCGGCGGACCGACAAGGAAGGCAGCTTCCACACGCTGTGGGCGGAGGCGACACAGCAGGAGGTTGTGGCCGCCGGGTGAGACCGCCGGCGGGCGATGAGCGTTACTTGTCCTTCTCGGCGTGGCCACCGAACTGCTTGCGCATCGCCGAGAGCAGCTTGTCGGCGTACACGTCCTGCCCGCGTGAGCTGAAGCGTGTGAACAACGCCGCACTGAGCGTGTAGGCCGGGACCGCCTCGTCGATCGCCGCATCAACCGTCCAGCGACCCTCGCCCGAGTCCGAGACCCGTCCGTGGAACTCCTCCAGCTCGGGGGACTCCACGAGCGCCGTCGCCGTCAGGTCCAGCAGCCACGAGGCGACAACGCTGCCGCGCCGCCAGACCTCGGTGATCGCGGTGATGTCGAGGTCGTAGGCGTAGTTGCGCTCGGCGCCCGGGACCGGCGCGGTCTCGGCGTCGTGGACCTGCTGCTGCTTGCCGAAGTTCGCGTGGTGCAGGATGTTCAGGCCCTCGGCGTAGGCCGCCATCAGCCCGTACTCGATGCCGTTGTGGACCATCTTCACGAAGTGCCCGGCACCGGCGGGGCCGCAGTGGTAGTAGCCATACTCCTCCGGCAGCGGCTCGCCCGTCCGCCCCGGCGTGCGTTCGATCATGCCGACGCCCGGCGCGAGCGACTTGAAGATCGGGTCCAGCATCGTCACGGCCTCGTCGGTACCACCGATCATCAGGCAGTACCCGCGCTCGAGCCCGTAGACGCCACCGCTGGTACCGACGTCGACGTAGTGGATCCCGCGCGGCTCGAGGTGCTCGGCGCGCGAGATGTCGTCGCGGTAATAGCTGTTGCCGCCGTCGATCAGGACATCCTTGGGGCCGACGAGCTCCGCCAGCTTGAAGATCGTGTCCTCGGTGAAGGCGGCCGGCACCATCGTCCAGATCGCCCGCGGAGGCGAAAGCTTGGAGACCATGTCCTCCAGCGAGGTCGCGCCTGCGGCACCGGTCTCCTGGGCCAGCGAGGTCACGGCGTCGGCGGAGACGTCGTACACGACAAGCTCGTGCCCATCGCGGACCAGACGGCGCACCATGTTGGCGCCCATGCGCCCGAGTCCGACCATTCCCAGCTGCATGCTTACGCCTCCTGAGTGTCTTTGTTGTTCGCCAGCTTATTCATCCCTTGCCAGACTGGCGGCATGCTTACCGATCAGCTGCTGGATCGAGCCGCTGCCCGAATCCCAGGTGCGCCGCGCGAGCTCTAGGTTTACCGCCCGCGGCCATCCTGGACCGCCATAGATGAAGCCGGTGTACGTCTGCACGAGAGTCGCGCCGGCGAGCACCCGCTCCCAGACATCGTCGGTGGTCGATACGCCGCCAACCGAGATCAGCACCAGCCGGTCCCCGACACGCGCACGCAGCCGCCGCAGCACCTCGAGCGAGCGCGCCCTGAGCGGCGCCCCGGAGACCCCGCCGCCCTCCGGCCAGGCGAGCGTCGAAACTTCTTCGGGCGGTGTGAGCAGGTCGTCGCGCTGCACGGTCGTGTTCGTCGCGACGATCCCAGCGAGCCCCATCTCGAGTGCCATCTCCGCGACCGCGTCGACGTCCTCGTCGCTCAGGTCCGGGCTGATCTTCACGAGTAGCGGCTTCTCGCCGACCACCTGGTGCACCGCCTCGACGAGCGGACGCAGCCGCGCGACCGACTCGAGGTCACGCAACCCGGGCGTGTTCGGCGAGCTGACGTTGAGCACGAGATAGTCCGCGTACGGCGCGACGGTGCGTGCCGCCTGCACGTAATCGTCGCCGGCTCGCTCCACGGGCGTGTCCCGGTTCTTGCCGATGTTGACGCCCACCACAGTCGGTGACCGCCGACGAGCGAGGCGCCTCGCCGCGGCTTCGGCGCCTTTGTTTGGAAAGCCCATGCGGTTCAGCAGGGCGTGGTCGCGAGTGATGCGCGCGATGATCGGCCGCGGATTGGCTTCCTGAGGCCGCGGCGTGATCGTGCCGACCTCGACGAAGCCGAAGCCGAGCGCGCCCAGTCCCTCGAAATGCTCGGCGTCCTTGTCGAGCCCGGCGGCGACCCCCAGAGGAGACGGGAAGGTGAGACCGAGCGCGCTGACCCGGATCAGTTCATCGTCCAGGTGGGTGAGCCGCCGCAACCAGTTTCGTGGGCGTGGGCGCCCACTGACGGCGTCGAGCAACGTGAACGCAGCCGTGTGAGCGCGCTCGGGCGGGATCCGGCTCAGAACCTGATCGAATAGCGCCTCATACATGCTGATCAGCGGCCGGGCCCGACTCTCAGGAGGCGCGCGCACTTGGCGACCACCAGGAAGCGTTCACAGATCCCGCGGCCAAGCGCGTTCCAGCTTGCGATCAGATCCTCGGTCTCCTTTGCGATAGCCACGGGATCGATCCCCTCCGCGACAGCGTCCTCGTCGTCGGTGTAGTTGTCGAGCCAGTGCTGGAAGTCCGCGGCCGTCACCTCGGCGTGGAACTGGATGCCCCAGACCAGATTGCCGATGCGATACGCCTGGAGGCAGTTGTCCCCGCGCGCGAGCTCGATCCCGCGTGAAGGCAGCGCGACGGTGTAGCTGTGCCATTCGAGTGCGAGGAAGGATCGCCCTGCCAGCCCCAGCACCGGATCATCAATGCCCGCAGGCGTCAGCCTGACCTCATGCCAGCCGATCTCCGGCCGGGGCATCCGCTGTGAACGCGCGCCGTCGGCCTCGGCGATCAATTCGGCGCCAAGGCAGACGCCGAGTAGCGGAACGCGCGCCGCCAGCGCGTCGGACAGGAATCGCTTCTCCGCCGACAGCCACGGGTGGCGGTCCTCGTGGTGCGGATGGGCCGCGCCCCCGAAGCTCAGGATCGCACCATAGGCGTCCGCCGGCGCGGGAGGCTCGGGCTGCTCCGGGGGGATCCAGGTGTCGATCTCCGCTGCTGCAGCGGAAAGCACATCGCCGAAGACCCCTGGACCGGCGTCCTCGTCGTGGACGATTAGCAAGACGCGCATCGGAGGGCGACGATACGACAAACCACCGGGCCGCGCGTCCCGTGCAGTGTCGCATAAGTCACAAAAAATTCACTCCCGCCGCTTGCAATTCCGCGAGCGGTCGTTTATTTTGGGCACCAGGCAATCAGACCGCCAGAGGTTTTTCGATGAACACCAGCACAAACCACAAGCTCAACGTGAATGCTCCCGCCGGGATCGTGCGTGGCGTGCGTGCTGCTGCTCTGCTGCAGATGGACCGTGCCGCAGATCTCACCGATGGATCCCTCGCTGTGAGGTGGATGCGCTGAAACCAGCGCAGGATAAGCCGAAACAGCGAGGGCGGACCCCATCGGGGCCGCCCTTTTTTGTTGCCCTGATGGGTCCGCGACGTGGAAGCAATGAGTACGCCCATGCCGACCGACGAGGCCCGATGAGCTAATTCCCCAAGCCCAAGCAGTATCCAAGCAGTGAATTGAACTCGCCCAGGCGTGTCAGTGACACACGCACTGAGTCGAGTAAGTCACTGCAGTCATTTCACACACATACTCATTGAGAGGACATGCGATGTTGACTCGCACACAGGTGGCGAGCGTCCTGCCCAGAAGTGGGCGGCTGCGCGCTGCCCTGCCGAGCTGGAGACTGCTCGCCCTGCGTCTGACCGAGGCCTGGCTGCGGTCGCTGATGATGCAGGAGCGCGCTGACGCGGCTCGCGCGCGCTCGACCGAGCGCTACGGAAACGGACAGCGGTAATGATCGAGCAGGCGTCAGGACTAGGCAGCACGGCGCTCGAGGCGATAGCCGACCTCGAGCGCCGTGTGCTTGCCGTCGACGGAGGACGGTTGAAGCTCGAATGGGGGGTGTTGCGCAGCCGCTCCACTGACGAGGTTCGCGACCTGCTGTGGTGGCAGGACGGGCAGCTACTCGGATTCCTCGGGATCTACGGCTTCAGGCCGCGCCGGTTCGAGGTCACGGGGATGGTCGCTCCCGAGGCTCGGCGCCGCGGCATCGGGCGGGCGCTGTTCGCCGCCGCGCTGCCGATTCTGAAGGCGGGCGGCTGCGAGCACCTGTTGATGGTCGTGCCGCGGCCGTCGCGTGCCGGTGGCGAGCTGGCCCGCACATTGGGCATGACCTATGAGCACTCCGAGCATGCGCTCAGACTTCCCGCGCGTCCCCCCGCGGGCCCCGCCGATCCCGAGCTGGGGCTGCGGCAGGCCGACACCACCGACCTTCCCGTGCTCTCGCGCCTGTACGAGGATGGCTTCGGCGATGGCGAGGTCGAGGAGGACCGGCTCAACAGCGAGCGCTCGCGCACACTGATGATCACGCACGGCGGCGAAACCATCGGGACGATCGCGCTCGCGCAGGAAGGCGCACGCGGCACCATCTACGGATTCGTCGTGGACTCCAGTCGTCGCGGCCGCGGCATCGGCCGCCAGGCGCTGCGCGATGCCTGCCACGAGTTCTTCGACGCGGGCGCAGACCATGTCGACCTGGAGGTCGAGGTCAACAACGAGGGCGCGCTCGGGCTCTACACCAAGGTGGGCTTCGAGCCCGTGGCAACCGACGACTACTACGAGCTGATCCTCAGCGACCAGGCGGCGTGAGCCGCCTGGCTTCAGTTCAGCTCTGGCCGCCAGGACTCCAATCGACCGCCGACATCCGCGCGAGCGCGAGGATCAACGACTGCGTGCCATCGCGCCCGCCGCCCTGCGCACGCAGCGCCAGGTAGAGCTCGTGCGCGAGCGCCAGCCCCGGAAGCGCGAGGTTCATCCGCCGCGCCTCGTTGAGCGTGATCTCCATGTCCTTGAGGAAGTGCTCCACCATGAAGCCGGGGGCGAAGTCACGCTTCAGCATGCGCGGCCCGTAGTTGCTGAGCGACCACGAACCGGCAGCGCCGCCGCCGACCGCCTCCAGTACTTTCTCGAGATCGAGGCCGGCGCGGTAGGCGTAGAGCAGCGCTTCGCAGACGCCGATCATCCCGGTGGCGATCAGCGTCTGGTTGACCATCTTGGTGTGCTGGCCCGCTCCCGCAGGACCCTGGTGGCTGATCGTCTTGCCCATGACCTCGAAGAGTGGGCGCACCGCCTCGACCGTCTCCGCATCACCGCCGACCATGATCGAGAGGGTCGCGTTGCGGGCGCCGACGTCGCCCCCGGAGACCGGGGCATCGAGGCTGGCGGCGCCGTTCTTGCGCGCCACCTTCGAGATCTCCTGCGCGAGCGACGGCTCGCTGGTGGTCATGTCGACGACAACCAAACCGGGTAGCGCCGCCAGCATCACGCCGTGCTGGCCGAGGATCACGTCGCGCACATCGGCCGGATAGCCGACCATCGTGAAGACCACATCGGCTCCGCGTGTGACCATCCCGGGCGTGTCTGCCCATTCAGCGCCCTTGTCGAGCAGCGGTTGCGCGCGCTCGCGCGTGCGTGAATAGACCGTCATCGGATACCCGGCGTCGATCAGGTGGCCGCACATCGACGCGCCCATGACGCCCGTGCCGATCCACCCGATCCGTGTTGATGTGTCACTGATGCTCAAGCCCAGCTCACCTCCTCAGCTGCTGTTTGATGACCTTGCCCAGCGCGTTGCGGGGCAACTCGCCGACGAAGCGAACCTCACGCGGACGCTTGTACGGTGCCAGTTCCGCGGCGACGTGGTCGATCAGTTGCTGTTCGAGCCCAGGCCGACCGCCGTCGGCGACGACCCAGGCGACGATCCGCTCACCCAGATCAGCATCCGGCTCGCCGGTTACGGCAACCTCGAGCACACCCGGGTGATCGAGCAGCGTGCCCTCGACCTCGCCCGCGCCGACCTTGTAGCCGCCGGTCTTGATCAGGTCTGTCGCGCGGCGGCCGACGATCCGCCAATAGGCGTCGGGGTCACGAGTGGCGAGGTCTCCTGTGTGAAACCAGCCGTCACGTATCGCTTCGGCAGTCGCATCCGGCCGGTTCAGGTACTCGGTGAACAGGTTCGGCCCGCGCACGACGATCTCGCCGATCGTCTCGCTGTCCGCCGCATCGAGCTCCCGGCCGTCGTCGTCAAGGAGGCGGACCTCGACGCCGGGCAGCGGAACCCCGACACGCCCGGGCCTACGAGCTCCGTCGATGCGCACCGACAGGTTCATCAGCGTCTCCGTCATGCCGTAGCGCTCGATGATCTCCTGCCCGGTCAGGCGGCGTATGCGCTCGAACTCCGGAGCCGGCAGCGCGGCCGAGCCCGAGATCAGCACGCGCGCGCCGGCCAGCGCCTGCGCGATCTCCGGCCCGCCCTCTGCCTCGCGCCCTAGGCGGTGATACATCGTCGGCACCCCGAACAGCATGGTGCCGCCCGCACGCAGCGCCGCGGCCGCACCGTCCGGGGTGAACCCGCCTAGGTGGCGAAGCGCGCCACCTAGGCGCAGAGGACCAAACAGTCCGAGCACGAGGCCATGAACATGGAACAGCGGTAGGCCGTGAACGATCACGTCATCCGCGCTCCAGTCCCAGGCCTCCGCCAGTGCATCGAGGTTTGAGGCGATCGCCCGCCGGGACAGCACGGCGCCCTTGGGGCGGCCCGTCGTCCCGGACGTGTAGACGATCAGCGCCGGATCCTCGTCGGTGGTCGTGGCCGGCGGCAGCTCTGCGCTGCGAGCGGATAGGTCGACGCCGAAACGCCGAGGAACCCAGTCGAGCGCGGGCAGGGCCCGCTTGGGAGCACCGATCACCACGTCGGGTCGACTGTCCGTGAGCACATGCGCGAGCTCGGCACGGCCGAGCCTCGGGTTGATCGGTACGAGCGGGATCCCCGCACAGACCGCCGCCACCGCTGCCACGCAGAACTCGAGCGACGGCTCGGCCCAGACCGCCACTCGCTGCGCGCCGACGAGGCTCGCCGCCAGCGCCGCAGCCGCCTCGCGCAGCTCACCGTATGAGAGACCCGAGCCGGCCACATCGACGGCCTGCTTGCCGTCGAGCTCTGTGAGTCCGGTCAGCATCAGCTGGATGATCTCAGTCGGCCGCCAATTGTCAGGCGCGATTGACCGTCGTTAAGCGTCGGTTATCGCGCCTCAAGAAACGCACGACCACGTCGATACGTAACTCGTGCCCAGTTATGTATCGCGCCTAGGCCGGGGGGTCGGCCTGGTAAGCGCTCTTCTCACCTGCCTGATCCTGCTCGCCAGCGGCGGCGCTTCCCGCGCGCATGCAGCTGGAATCCTGCCGACGCAAGCACCGGTCCACGCGGCGTTCCTCGGAGACTCATACACCTTTGGCGTCGGTGCCACCCAGCCGACCGACGGCTACGCCTACCTGGTTTCCAGGGCCGAGGACTGGACGTCGCGCGTCGTCGGCCTGCCGGGCAGCGGCTACGTGCGTGTCGCGATCCGCGACGACAAGAACATCGGCGCCGGGCTATCGGCCGTCATCGCCGCGCAGCCGCAGGTCGTGATCGTGGCGTCGGGCCATAACGACGCCATGCCCAACGTCGACTACAGTGAGACCGAGGCCGCCGCCCTGAAGGACCTGCGTGAGCTGCGCGCGGCGCTCCCCGACGCGACGATCGTCGTGGTCGGCCCCATCTGGCTGAACGGCTTTCCGGACAAGAAGGCCCTGTACGTGCGCGACGCGATTCACATGGCGCAGCAACGGATCCCAGGGACGCTGTGGATCGATCCGATCGCCCAGCACTGGTTCACCGGCTCGTACAGCAAGCGGACCGGCGACGACGCGACGATGATCAACTACGCCGCGGGCCACCCGAACGACCTCGGCTATGCGCACATCGCAAAGCTGCTCGAGGCCGACCTGGAGACGCTCGGCGTGCACTAGTGCCGTCAGACGGAAATTCGCTAGTGCCACGCTTAGGTTGGGGCTTACGATGGTCGCGGGGAATCGATCGCGGTGTCTGGACGAGACGGAGCAATCAAGTCATGAGTAGGAAGCGGTTTGTCGCCGTGGCGGTAGCTGGGGTGCTGCTCGTGGTGTGTGGCGTCATGGCAGCGGCCGTGACGGCTACCGGTACGGGAACTCCCCGCGATGCCCGCTACTACGTCGCGCTCGGCGACTCGCTCTCAACCGGCTTTCAGCCGACGCTCTCAGGAGATGGGATCGAGACCCACTCGGGTTACGTCGACGACATCTACCGGGCAGAGCACCGCTACGAGCGTCACCTGGAGCTCGTCGACTTCGGCTGTCCCGGGGACACGACGACGAGCCTCCTGACCGGGATCGGCAACTACCCGTTGGCCAGGCGGCTCCACTGTGACCGCAGCCATGGGTCCCAACTCACGGCCGCAGCTGAGTTCCTGAGAACTCACCACCGGCCCGGAGAGGTGCCGCTGGTCACGATCGACATCGGCATCAACGACATCAACCGCTGCGCCGGCCTGGTCGAGCCCGACCGCTGCCTGGTCACGGGTGAGAGCGCAATCGCGGCAAACCTGCCGCGAATCCTGCAGCGCCTGCGAGCGGTCGCGCCGAGTGGCACGGTCTTCGCGGCGATGACCCTTTACGACACCTACCTGGGCACGCGGATGGCGCCGAGCGTAGCCGCCGCCAACGCCGACACCTTCCTCGACGCCTACGACCAGGCCAACCTAACCATTGCTGCCGACGACACGCACGCCGGCTTCCGGACCGCCGACGTCGCCGGCGCGTTTGACACCTCTGACACGGGAATGGTCGCCTGGCACGGAAGGTCTGCGCCGGCCAATCTGGCTCGCGCCTGCGATCTCACCTGGTCCTGCTCGCCGCCGCCGATCTACCACAACATCCATCCGGACAGCCGCGGCTATCGCGTGATCGCGCGGATGTACGAGCTGGCGATCGGGAGGCTCCCAGCGCAACCGGTCACGAATGGGACTGTGCGTCTAACTCAGTGAGCTTTCGCCCGCTCAGCTGGCTGATCGCGCCAGGCGGTAGCGCCTGCCAGATCCGTAGCGCGGATCAGGCGAGCGGGCGACGCATCGGCTGCGGCGAGGCCCTCGAGTTGCCGGTAACGCGGCTCGGTGGCGGCACCGAACAGCACGACGTTGCCACCGCGACGTGTGCCGGGACCGAGCGCCGCCACGTGAGGATAGGCGTCAACGAGCCCCGCGGCCACCGCCCGCGCGTCACGCCAACCGGAGGCGTCGACGACGTTCACCAGCGTTAGCGGCGAGACCCGCGCGCAGTCGGCGAGCGCCTCTCGCGTGACGAGGTGGCGCGGAACGCAGGCGCCGATGAACGCATCGATCACGATCGCCTCGGCGCTGCCGTCTGCTCGCCGTGCCAGCGCGGCGCGTCCGTCACGTACTCGAACCCTGAGTCCCGGCTGCCTTCGCAGACCGAGGTGCTCACGGGCGAACTCGACCACGCGCACGTCGAGCTCGAACACCTCATGACGGGACGCCGAGTCCGCCGCCAGCAGTGCCCTCGGTAACGCGCAGGCCGCGCCACCCACGTGCAGAATCCGCCGTGCTCGGAAGCTCAGGAGAATCAGTCGCGCCCAACGCAGGTAGTCGAACTCGAGGTGGCGCGCATCGGCAAGGTCGACGTACGAGGCGTCCATGTCGCCCTGCCGCAGGAGCCGGCCGGAAGGCCGCTGCGGATCGCGCTGCACGATCAGGTCGCCGTCGACCGCGACGACCTGATCACGCGCTCGGGCCATCGCCTCCACCGCTGTCGCACCGAACAGTCACGCTAGCGTCGGGGAAGACGGCTGTTATCTCCAGATGACCGCCCAAGGCGGAGACGTAGCGGCGCAGCGCAGATAGATAGACACCCTCCTCGTCGGCCGATGCCGGGTCGTCAGCCTGAGACGCCGCGACCGCCTGATCGATCTGCGCCTCGCTGGCGAGACCGAGCCTCAAGAGCAGTTCCGCAATGTCCGACTGCGCGTCCATCAGGCGCCCGTAGGTCTCGACCCGGACCTCATTCAACGCTCGCTGGCCGCGGACCTCGTCCCAGCTCTTACCGCCTGCCACTGCTTTCCACCTCCTCCTCTGCTTCGCAGATGCTGCTCATACAGCCGATCGGCGACGGGGATGTTGCGCTCGTACCACTTCTGCCACTCGCCTGTCTTATCACCACCGAGCAGTACAACGGCGCGGCGCTTCGGATCGAAGGCGAACAGAGCGCGGTAGTTCCCGTACCGCAATTCCTTCATGTTGTGATGGCGGGAACCCTTGATCGGCTTCACCGATGGTGTCCCCAGCGTCGGTCCGACCTGTCCGAGCCGATCGAGCGCCGCCGCGACCTGATGCGCGTCCCTGGCGCCCAGTGACATGAACCACCGCTCGGCCTGCGGCTTGATCTCGATCTCCCATGTCATGCCGCGCGACTATGGCGCGCCGCTTTCGTAACGCGGCCAAAAGACACACTCTTGGCACATTTGAGCGCCGAGAGATTGCATAGGCAAAGAACCCCCGACCATGCTCGAGGGTTGTACGCTGGGTTTGCCGCCGGGATGGAGCGACACGGGAGCGAGGATGGGCACACGACAGTCCGAAGGCACCGGCTGCGATTTTGCAGCCGCGCATGAGCTCATCACGCGCTGGATCGATGCGTTCAACGCTCGTGAACTCGAGGGAATGCTCAGCTGCGCCGCGCCCTCGATCACCTTTCAACCGCTTCGCCTACATGGGATCGAGCGCACCTACAGCGGCCATGAGGGCATGGCTCACTGGCTCGAGCGCCTGCTTCACCTCGGCCTCGACTATCAGGTCCAGCTCGAGCAGGTGAGCACGCCCGCCGCCGGAACAGTGCTGGCGACCGGGCGACTCGACCTCGACGGTCTGACCACGGCAGCACCGGTCTGGGGCGTCTACACGATCGAGGACGGGCTGATCATCGTCGCCCGCCATTACCTCGGCGACTCCGGGTTGGCCGAGAAGTTCGCGGTGCAGTAACCGGTTCCGGGGCCGTCGCGCGGGTAGGTCTCTCCCGCGCGACCTCAGTACATCGGCACGACGAGCGATGTCAGGCTGTTCGCCGGCGATGGACGGTTTGCGCCGCAAGGCGCAACAGGGTCTGGTGCCGGCGCGCCGGCGGCGGAGCTGGTCGTTCGTCCGGCTGAGAAGGGTGTCGGGCCCGATATCTGGCGGCCTGTTCGTGCAGATCGGCCACGTGTTGCTTGGCGAGGAATGGGGTGAGATTCGCGTACATCGGCTGCCTCCGATGGAGATCGTTGGATCTGGACGACGCGGAGGGATTCGGGTCGCGACTGGCGGTTCGTCAACACGACCGAATGCCTTCGTATGTGTGAGAGCGCTCTGGGCTCAGCTTGATACGTCAACATCGGCCGGACTCGCTCACGTTGGCATCCTGCAGTGATGCGTGTGCTCAGCGAAACGAGCGAGGAAGAGATGGTGGCCAGCTTTCTGCGGGGAGAGCTATCGAGCGAGCGGTTCGGTTCTGCGATTCGCGATCAGCTGACGGCAATTGGTCAAACTGAAGAGCTGCTCACGCGACCGGACCTCGCCGACCCGCGAGCGAACGCGGCACGAGCGAATGTTCTGGCCGCGACGCGCGGCTACCGCGAGGGTCGTGAGCTCTTTGAGTTCTTCCCAGTCAGCGTTCCATGGAGGAGGGCGCTGCTCGCGCCCGAGGAACTATCGCGCGTTCGCTACATCGAGTACTCGTACTGGAATGAGATCTCAGGCGGGAGTCGTCTTCCCTCAGACGCGGCGCGGCGGATCAGGGCAGGGGTAGAGGCATTCGGTGTTCCCAACGATCGATTTCTTGCTGTCGCGAGTGCCATCGCTGGGGGAGAGCGGTTCCCGCCGCTGATCTTGGCCGGCGTGCAACTCGGTGGGCTGGTCTGCCTGGAGGGAAACCTGCGGTTGACCGGCTACGCGCTCGCGGGCTTTCCGGTCGAGGTCGAGTGCCTGGTCGGCATAGACCGGGCGATGGGCCGCTGGGCCCAGTAAACCCAGTCCCCAACTCGGCGCAGGGGAAGACCGGCGGCGTATCGGCCGAGGGTTAGCTCGGCCGAAGCTTTGCCTGATGTCGGAAACGGCCCCCAGACACCGAAGGAGTTCCGTGATCAGTGCTGTCAGGAGAACGACTTCAAAACAGCGAGCAGGCCGCTCTCAGGGCGTGAAGACGCGCTTCGCGATGTCGAAGCAGGTCTCGCCGTGCTCTCTTGCCGCCTGGGATACTCCATTGCATGGATGTGCGTGAGCACGCTGACCGTTGGTTGGCCGCTTGGAACAGCCGCGATCTTGACTCGATCATGGACTGCTACGCAGAGGATGTGGATTTCGTAGCTCCCACCGTGGTATCACGTTGGAACCGGTCCGATGGCCGGCTGCACGGTGCAGCTGAGCTGCGGCAGCACTTCCAGAGGGGCCTTGAGCTCGCTCCCGATTTGAGGTTCTCAGAGGAGGCGCTGATGACTACTCCTGGCGGCTACGCGTTGTTCTACCGCCGCGAGAACGACAACCGGGTCCTCGACGCCGTTGAACTCGATGAGAACGGGCGCGCCAGTAGAGTCCGCGCCTACTACGCACAGCATCAGGCCTGACCGACGCTCGGCTTCAACGGCGCTGAAGGGCGACTCGCACTCGCAAGCCCCACATTCCGCCAGCCGCCTCCCCACTTGCTTGCGTGCTTGCCGCGACCTTCGGTCGACCCCCACCGCCGTTCCTCAGCGGTTGAGTTCGTCCGGCGGCGGGCCCAAGCGAAGGATGATTTTCGTGTCGGTATCTGCCACACCGAGCTTGAGACGAAGTGTGCGCAACAGGCTGTCGAGCTCGGCGGTGTCGTGACACGCGACCCGCAGCTGGTAATCGGGGGTTCCGGCGAGGTGCAGCACCTCGCTCACGGGTGCGAGCTTATCGCTCATGCTCGCGAATTCGTCGGAGTCGGTGCCGGGAAGCAGCGTTACTGAGATCACCGCCTCCAGTTGGCGGCCGCCAGCCGCTGGATCGATCTGTGCCGCGAACCCGGTGATGATCCTGGCCTTGCGCAGCCGCCGCACCCGGTCGGCTGCGGCGTTTGCGCTCAAGCCAACTGCAGCCCCCAGGTCACGCCACGACATTCGCGCATCTCCTCGGAGGATGCTGAGGATAGCGCTGTCAATCTCGTCCATGACAGTGAGTCTCGCAGTTTTTGCGGCGCATGGCTTGTGTTCGCGCTGTACCAGGTGGTACCCAAGGCGATATGAGCGTTCCCGCAGCGTTAGTCGCAGGTCTCCTGTCGGGCGGCGCAATCGCGACGCAGTTCGGCGCCGTCAGTGCGCTGCTTTTGGAGACTGCTGTCGTGGCTGGTCCGCGACGGGCAGCGGCAGCGGGGCTCGGCGTAGCAAGTGTCGATTTCGTCTACGCCGCGATGGCGGTCGAAGCCGGCGCCGCCGCCCGTGTCGTTCTGGCCAGTCACGAAGCCGAGCTCAAGGCGGCCGCCGCGCTTGCGCTCACGTTCACTGCTGTTCGGGGGCTCCGCAGCATCATCCGAGATCCAGCGCGGGTACCGGCGGCAGCCTCCGAGCCGACGCTGGGCACAACGAGGCGACCGCTACCGGCGCGCGACCAGTACCTGCGCTTTGTAGCGCTAACGGCGATCAACCCGCTGACGATCGTGTACTTCGCGTCGGTTGCCACCTCCGTGTCGCTCGGTGGAGTGCCGTCCCGCTTCGCGTTCGTGATCGGAGCGGGTGGTGCCTCTGCCGTATGGCACCTGTCGTTGACTCTTGCCGCCGGACACGCCGGGCGTCGGCTCACCCCAGCACTTCAGCGAGCCGTCTCGATTCTCGGCAGGTTTGTCGTCCTCACCATCGCAGTCCGGCTAGCCCTTGCGGTCTGATCAGGGCCTTGCCCCGAACAACGGATGCCGACGTGAGCTTGCGAGTAGTTCCACAAGCCCCGTGCGGTGAACGCCTCGCCAACTGGCGAGCAGGCCTGGGCACTGGATTCTGGGCTCTGTGCGCGGGCACGTTCATCAACCGGGCTGGCACGATGGTCGTGCCGTTCATGACGCTGTATCTGGTGAGCGCAAGGGGGTTCTCGGTTGTCGCTGCCGGTGAAGTGGTGGCGGGGTTCGGCGCCGGAGCGATCATCGCCCCGCTGATCGGCGGCGCGCTTGCCGACCACGTCGGGCGGCGGATTACGCTTCTTGCCGCCACGCTAATTACAGCCGCGGTCATGGTCGCGCTCGCGTACGCCCGTTCCACCCCGCTCATAGTTGCTCTGGTCGTGCTTCTCGGCGTTGGGCTCGAGGCACCCCGTCCAGCGACACAAGCGCTTGTCGCGGATCTTGTGGCGGAGAACGACCGAGTGCGGGCCTATGCGGTGCTCTTTTGGATTGGCAATCTGGGGTTCGCGGCTGCGATGGCGACAGCGGGGTTCGTTGCCCAATCAGGTTTCGTTCTGGTCTTCTGGATCGACGCCATCACCGGCTGCCTGTTTGGCGGTCTCGTGTGGAGATTCGTGTCGGAGAAAGGCCACCGCGTCGCAGGCGTCGAGCCGCCCTCAGGTGGCTACAGGCAGGTCCTGAACCATCGTCCGATGGTCGCTTTCACCCTCGTGGTGATGATCTACTACTTCGTCTACTTGCAATCAGACGCGACGCTCTCGCTCGCGGTACGCGACTCTGGCCTGCCGCCGCACGTGTACGGACTCTGCATGGCTCTCAACGGCATACTGATTTGCGTCGCGCAGCCTGTCCTCGCGCCACGGCTGATGCGGCTCGACCCGGGCCGCGTCTGGGCCGCCGGACTCGTGATCGTGGGCGTCGGATTTGGGCTGACTGTGGGCGCATCGACTGCTGCCGGCTACCTGCTGACGGTCGCCATATGGACCGTTGGGGAGATCTTCCCAGCGACGGTGAGCGGCGCGATCGTCACACGACTGGCCCCCGAGCACCTCCGCGGCAGGTACTCCGGCCTCTACGGATTCGCGCTCGCGTCAGGCTGGCTCACATCATCAATCGGCGGCACCAGGCTCCTCGCGGCCAGCCCTGTCGCCCTGTGGGGAACCTGCGCCGCCCTGTGTGCCGCCGCAGCATGCGGCGTGCTTCGCCTAAGTCCGAGCCTACGACGAGTCGAGCCTCATCCCACTGGCTAACACACCCAGATCCCCTTCGTCCGACCCAGCTCGACGGATCGCCAGCCGACCTCGTCGCATCACGCGTGCTTCTGTGCCGAGGTATGCGTGGCATGGCGACAGCGGCTCTCCGCGCAGATTGCCTTTGCCCAACCGACGTCTTGACGCCCTGTGGACCACCTGGTGAGATTCTGATCGTGCCTGATGACTTCATCCTGCAGTGGGGCAGTCCCGCATTGCATGAGCGTGCACCACTGGTCAAGAAGTTCGACGAGCTGCTGATCGCGCAAGCACGTCGTCTTGCGCGCAAGCTCGAGGAGGTCAATGGTGCTGGTCTTGCCGCCACGCAAATAGGGTCGCTACGCCGGATGTTCGCGTTTCGTCTAAGCGACCAGCATCCGACAGAGGTGCTGGTGAACCCGGAGGTGGTGTGGCAATCCGAGGAGTCGGAGCTCTTTCAGGAGGCGTGTCTGAGTTACAACTCGATCTGGGTCGCCGTTCGCCGTCCTTGCAACGTTCGCGTGGTCGGATTCGATGCCGCTGGCAATCACCGAGAGTTGGAGTGTGAAGGCTTTGAGGCGTCGCTGATCCAGCATGAGATCGATCATCTCGACGGGTTGCTGACATTGGATCGAGCGGAGCCTGGTGAACGGCGCCGTGCCGTCAACGCGCTGCTCAATCCTGACAACGCAACCGTGGCCGCGGCCTGAACACAAGCGCAAGGCGCCGAGACCGTTGCTCACCGTCGATCAGGCGGGTGCAGCGGAGGCTGCCTCATGTCGGGAGCCGGTGTCTGTCTTGTCCTCTCGACGATGTCCGGTGGGTAGGGCGGTGGCGGGGATGGCTGCGGCGATCGTGATGCCGATCGTCCACCAGAACGCGCCTTGGAAGGCGCCGGTGGCGCCGGAGGTGAGCTGCGATTGGAGGGCGACGGCGACCACCGCGACGCCGAACGAGGCGCCGACCTGTTGGGCGATGCGGGTGTTCATTGTTGCGTGTGGGATGCCCACTGAGGGGACGTCTTGGTAGGCGACCGACATCGACGGGATCAGCACGGCCCCGATCCCGAGGCCGCGGACTAGGAGGACTGCTCCGAGCCACCACTGGCCCGTGTGCGGGCCGGCGAGCGCGAACGGGACGGTCGCCGCGGCCACCAGCACGAAGCTTGCGATCGTCACAGCCCGTGCGCCGAGGCGGTCGACGAGCTTGCCGACGACTACGCGGGCGGCCAGCGCGCCGACGCCCTGGGGGATCAAGATCAGTCCCGCGTGCAGCACGCTCTCGCCGCGCAGCTGCTGGTAGTAGAGGGGCAGCACGAACATGGCGGCGTACGTCGCGGCGCCAGCGGTGAACAGTACGGCTGAGGCGCTGCCGAGCGAGCGGAGCCGCAGGAGCCGAATGTCGACTATCGGTTGACCGTCGCGGCGGTTTAGCTCCCAGCCAACGAACGCGGCAAGCAGGGCGATGCCGGCCAGCAGCCAGCTGAGCACGCCGGCGTGGCCGAGCGAGCCGTCCCGGGAGAGGGTCGAGAGACCGAGCAGCATCATCGCCAGCGCTGGCGCGAGCAGCGCCAGCCCGATCAGGTCAAGACGCGGACGTGCGGCGTCGATACCGGGACGATCGGCTGGCAAGAAGCGCCAAGCGAGCACGAGCCCGACGGCGATCACGGGCACATTCACCAAAAACAGCCAGCGCCAGCTCAGCCAGCTGAGGATCACCCCGCCGATCACCGGGCCGAGGATCGGCCCAATCGCGATCGGCAGGCTGACAGTCGCCATCCGTCGGCTGCTTGGGCGCCCACCGGCGGCCCTGACCGCGAGCGTCTGCATCAGCGGGAGGATCAGCCCGGCCGCAAAGCCTTGCAGGATCCGGAAGCCGATCAAGCTGGCGTCGTCCCATGACAGCGCTGACAAGATTGAGCCGAGCACGAACAGCAGCAGCGCGAGCATCCAGACGCGCTTGCCGTCCCACCGGGCCTCCGCCCACCCAGTGGTGGGGATCGCTACGGCCATCGCCAACAAGTAGCCGGTCGTGACCCACTGGATCGCGCCGTCGTTTGAGTGCAGCTTCACCACCAGCGTGTGAATCGCCAGCGTCACCATCGTCGAGTCAAGGATCGCCGCGATCCCGCCGACGATCAGCGCTGCCACCGCCATTCGCGCCCGCGGTGACAGCTTCGCCTCAGCCTCTGCGTGCTGCGTTGCAACGGTCACTGGCCAGTCCCGAAGTTAAGAGTGGAATCCATCTCTTATGAGACTACGCCCGCTTGATAAGGAATGCAAGTCTCTCTAATCTGTGGGATGTGGTACCCACCCCAGAGCACGTCCGGCGCCGCCGACGCGGTCAGCAACTCGAATCCGCGCTGCTTGATGCTGCCTGGGATGAACTGGTCGAGGTCGGCTTCGCGAACCTGACAATGGAGTCGGTCGCCGCACGCGCCCAGACCGGGATCGCGGTGCTCTACCGCCGCTGGGCCAACAAGCACGAACTCGTGCTCGCCGCCATCGCGCACTACGGCAGCGCGCATCCGATAGAGATCGCCGACACTGGTACCCTGCGCGGCGACCTGCTCGCCCTGGTGACCGCCTTCAGCGAAGCTCGCGCAACCTTCATCGCGGTCCTCGCCGCCGCAGGCTTCTCGGGACTGCTCGCCGATACCGGCCTGACCCCCGCCGAGGCACGCGACAAGCTCCTCGGCGACCAGCGAATACGCGGCGATCAGATCATCTACCAACGCGCCCACGATCGCGGCGAAATCAACTTCGATCGCGTACCACCCGCCGTTCTCGCAATGCCATTCGACCTGGTTCGCCACGACCTGCTGATGAGCCTCAATCCACTACGACCGAAACGCATCCACTCGATCATCGACGAGCTGTTCCTGCCGCTACTGCAGAGCTATCAGGACCCGCCAATCTCGACACCCGCCGCCACCAGTCGGGCCCCGTCCCGCCGAACCGCGTCTCGCTGAGGTCGCGAGCCCGGCTTCATCCGGTCACGAGCCGCGGTTCGACGCGGGGTGATTCGTAGAAGCGATCGTCAGCCAGCTTCCTCGAGAAACTCGCGCCCGAAGCGACCCAGGATGAGCACCGAGCACAACGCCGACAAACGCGAGATCGGGCTCAGTCTATTCGCGCCGCTCGAGGTCAAGGTCACGGCCTACTGGGCCACCGAGATGGTGCCACCGGACCCCAAGAGTGATTCCGCTGTGCTGCATGAAGGGCGACTGCCAGCAGGTGAGCACCGGTTCCCGATCCCCGATTCGGTCGGACCCAACGCCGCATTCGCCTCCACCGCCTCGGCGACCCGACCTAATGGATCGGGACGCGGGCTGGCTAATACTTTCCGTTCTCAGCGAGCCACAGCGCATACTGGCGGACGAACGGTCCGCCATCGATCTCCCAGGGCTGCCCCGACCAGACGTAGGCGTCGCAGTACCGTCTGGCATCCCTCGCGGCCGCGGCGCCGAGATTCCACAGTGGCGACGCGACGTTGATGGTCGGCGGGATCCCAGTCCGCTGGCAGGCCGTCTGGACGCGGCCGTGGCACATCGGCGCGTCGTTGATCCCTCTTCCCGGGACCTGGTCGGGTCTGTATGGCTGTCCGTTCTCGTCCGTGTTGACGATGAAGTGCTTGCCCCTCACGCCGAGCTTCGCCAGCGCTGCGACGACCTTCGCGCCGAACTCGTCTTCGGTCGCAGTCGGGTCGTAGTCGCTGTCGTCGAGCGCGAACCCACGGGCGTAGCGGATGCCGTTGCGGATCAGCAGCGACGCGTCCTGCGCAGCGCTCGTCCAACCGGTCGTGCCGCCATCGATGTAGACCGTGGTGTGCGGTCGCGCGTTCAGCACCCGGGCGGCGTAGGTGTCGATCCGCTCGGGCGCCGTCGAGCGGATCTTCAGAGCGACGGGCAGGTCGACCTGCACGATCACCAGTGCCCGCGCGCTGCCGATTCCCGCCGCCATGTTGCGATACCAAGCCTCATCGGCGCTGACGTTCCAGGATCCATGGACCGCCGGCTTATCGACCCCGTTGGCCGTCCGCTTCTCCCACGGGTTCAGTTCAAAGGTCGCGAACTCGGCGAGCGCGTTCGGGTTCCCGTTCTGCGCAGCCGCCACCGCCGCAGCCGTCTCGGCCTGCACCTGGCTTGTCGGGTTCTCCCACCCGAGCCACAGCGCCAGTGGCTCCAGCGCAAGCCGACCCAGCAGCTCCTGGTCCGACCCCGTCGCGGACTGGTAGGCGCTCCACAGATCGTCGTCGTGCGGCACACCCCACGCAATATGCGCAATCGGATTGGAACGTGCTCCCGGCAGACCGCCGTTGGCCGTACCCGCCTGGGCTGACGGCGCCGCCAGGACCAGGCCGGTCGCAGCCGTGGCCAGCATTGCCACTACCCACCACCTGATGTAGCGCAGAGCCAGCGGACCGGTCCTAGCAACTCGAGAAAGCTTCATACCGGGTACTAACACGCGCGCACACATAATGGTGCGCCGTGACACGGCCACCGACGAAACGATCGAAACGGCGATGGGGCGTCTTGCTTGCGACGATCATCAAGGCCGGTCGCTGCCGCTGAGCGCACTGCCATCGTCACCGATCGACGCAGCGGACTGTCAGACGCGAGCCTAGTGATCCAGGTACGAGGTGGAAGGCAAGTCGCCTGTGACTTCAGGTCGACGTGGCGCTAGGGCCGGCCGCACCGATTGGACGTCGCGCTGGTGGACCGCTGTCCGATCGCACGTCACTGCGACGGGTTCGTGACACCAGCGCGATCTGGACCAGCACGTTGACCAGGAGCAGCCGGAACGGCATCTGCCCACCGGCGCGCCGGCCGGCGAGAAGCGTCGCGCCGCTGACCGCGCATGATGCGCCGAAGGTGCCAAGGGTGCGCCGGGAAAGCCCCCCGGCGCCGAACGCGATGCTCCCGCTCGCTCCGAGCAACAGCGCCGTCGCCAGAGTGAGGGACACGTCAGGGGAGAGACGCTGAGGTACGCCCAGCACCCCTAGGTCGCGGTCGGCATCGCGGTCCGGGAGCACGTTCAGCAAGTGGGCGGCCATGCCGAGGAGGGCGCCAGCCGCGATGGCCCATCCCGGCGTCGTGTCCTCGCGAGGGGAAGCATCGTGTGCGACGACCGGCAAGAGCCCGAATGAAACCCCGTAGGTGAGGATCGACAGGACGGTCCGCTTCAGCCCAGCGTTGTAGGAGACCGCACTCGCCACCGCGACGAGGTGCGCTAGAGCGCCCCGCCTGCTGAGCGCAGCTGATGCTGGGACGCAGGCCGCGGCAGCCAGGACAGCTGCGGTGCCCACCGTCCCCCGTCCGACGAGGTCTGACGAGATCGGCTTGTCCGAGCGCGCCGCCAGACGGTCCCGCTCGGCATCGACCCAGTCGTTCTGCCAGCCGATCGCCAGTTGGCCGGCAAACACCGCTGCCCCAACCCGGAGTACCTCGCGCCGCTGCCCACCGAACACCCGGGTCATGCCGATCGAGGCGGCTGTGACCACGGCCACCGGCCCCGGATGACAACCCTTTGCCAGACCGAGCGCGGTGCGCCCGAGCCTGCTCGCGGTGCTCAACCGCTCCGGAACAGCGCCGGCGCCGACTTTGAGACGCCGACTCACTGCTACGGCTGCGGGTAGTACGCGATCACCTTCGCGGGGTTGACGCTCAGGAGCCCGCCAGCCGACCTGGTCGGAGGCGGCGCGAGGGTGATCGAGTCGGGGAAGATGGCGGGATTGACCGATGACGTTGCTCGTTGCTTTTGGAGGTTCCGCCGGACAGCCACGAGCGCCCCTGGTGATGGATCGGCGCTGGCACCTAGGTGATTGGTGTCTGCGGTGGTTCGGTGGACTTCTCGGCGGTCCGGCACCAGCGCAACAGTGCCTGCCGTCCAACCATCGTCAAGGTGCCGTCAGGGGTTATCCAGTCGCGCGCGCGGAGATCGTTTACCAGATCGGTTCGTTCACCCAGCTGGGGGTCCGGATCGGCGCCCGTAGCGGCGAGCTCGTTGCTACCGGGGCGCACGGTGAAGCGTCCGGAGTCCAGAGCGCTGAGCGCGATCCCTTGCTCCGGGGTTGGAAGATCCAGCGGATGCGGGCCTGCACCGAACGTCGTCGTCGGAGCTGTGCGCTGCGGAGCGCCGGGAACGTTCGGCTGGTCGACGATGCGCGGCTCCTGATCGGAGAAACGGTCGCTTAGCCAACGTTCCAGGGTGCTGGCGACGTCGCGTGCGCGGTCGGGGTCAACCCCCAAGCGCTGAGCGACCTCGTCAATATCGCTGGTCAGCGACTTCGCGATCTGATCAGCGAACGCCTTCAAGCGATCCTCGAAACTGTCCTCACCGCTCATGGGTACAGGGTGACAGGTTGGCGGCCGGGCGCAGGTATCGCGTTGAGCTCCGGCCGATGGTGTTGCGCCCACAGTCTTTGTTCGCGGCTTTCCCTACAGGCGCAAACGCCGTGATTGCCAGGCCTTTCGTCAGTGGTGTCAACTGAGCGGTATACGAACCAGCAGTTTGCCCGGCCGGCTATTGCCACTCGGTGAGCCTGATCCGAACGACGCAGTGGCGCTTAGGCGTGGTGGGGAGTCGTGCTGCGCTCCTCAGCCACGATCACCGCCGCCGCCGCGGCCATGCCACAGCTCCGCGCGAGCGATAGCGCTTGGCCCCAGGCCTCGCCTGCAGCGTGCAGGTCGCCGCGATCCAGCGCGAGCCAGGCCTCCAGCCGCCGCGCCTGGGCAGCCACCGGCGCCAGTGCTTTTGTCGGCTCATCGTCGGAGCTCAGCGCGGCGTGAGCGGAGCTGAGCCCGGCGGCGTCCGGGGTGCCGCCGGCCACGAGCAGGTCGACGACGGCAGACACCCAACTGCTCCACTCGGCAAAATCGGCCGGGGTCGCCGCCGTCAGAACACGGACAACCCCATCCTCATCGCCGTTGTGGGAGGCCAGCACGGCGGCGCGCAGACAGCCGAAGTCCGGCTCATGGACCGCCGCGCCGGCACTGCGGGCGTCAAAGTCGGCGACAAGGTCAGCGGCCGCGGCCAAATCACTGCGGGCCAGGGCGATCATCACCCGCGGTGCGTACAGCATCCCGAGCTGGAAGGACTGTACGTTGTCGCCGACTGCCTCGAGCTCAGCTTCGGCGGCGTCCCAGTCCCCTTGGGCGCACAACGCCCGGGCGAGTACCAACCGGGCCCAGCGCTCGGTGAAACGCATGCCCTGACGCTCGGCCAGGGCGATCGTGTCCCGTGCGCCGGCGGCCGACTCCGCAAAGCGCGCGACCGATCCGAGCGTCATGGCCCGGTTGCCGACGAGCTCGGTGAGTCGCCGGGAATCGTGGACCGCGGCCAGCTCGATGGCACGGTCGTAGACGCTCAGCGCCTCGTTGAGCCGCCCTAGCTCGCCGAGTGCGATCGCTTCGGTTCCCAGAGCCTGGACGAGATCCCCGGGAGCGTCCGCGACCTCGGCGATGGCCACACCCCGCTGGGCGTTGGTGAGCGCCCCAGCGTTGTCGCCGCATTGATAGAGCGTGAAGGCCAGCGTGGCGGCGGCTTGGGCGGCGGTCGCATCCTTGACGTCGGATAGGGCGGCGTCGATCTCCAGTAGCTCGGGCAACAGCTCGGCCGGTGGACCAACGTAGCGGTTGCCCCGCAGTTGGTAGAGCGCGGCCCGCAGGGCCTCGCGGGTGCGGCCGGCGGCGGCGTGGGCGTCGCGCACCGTGGCCCAACGCTGGGCTGATTCCGGGCCCAGGCCGCCCCGCCAAGCCACGGCCGCGCTCTGGGCCAGCAGCGCAAGGCTCGCCTCCGGGTCATCACTGCACTCGCGGGCGCGGTCGAGGTGAACCAGCGCCTCCTCGATCGACCCGACGCTGACCGCCCGCTCGGCCGCCCGGACCAAGGTCTCCCTGGCGCGGCCGCGCAGCTCGACCAGGTCGGGGTCAGACGGGCCGGCCGCGAGCGCCTCCAGCAGATAGCCGGCAATCATCGCGGGCTCGTGATGGTGGTCTGCGCCCAGTAGCTCTGACGCGGCAAGATACAGGCGCTTGCGGTCCCGTCGTGAGAGGTTGGCCAGCGCGACGCGTCGGACCACGCCCTGCACGAACGCGGCGTCCCCGCCGGGCGTCGCCTCCAGGATTGCCCGCGCACGTAGGTCCGACATGGCCGATCGCGCCTCACTGACATCCAGCTGTGCGAGCTCGGCCGCGGCCTCGGGCACGAACCGGTCACCGAGCACAGCGGCGGCGCTGACCAGACGTCGGGCATCCGGTGCGAGCAGATCGAGCCGCGCGGCGACGAGGGCACGGATCGTCGGAGGCACCTGCGCGGCATTCACCGCGCCCCGCACCACGTAGCGGCCGCCCTCTGAGATCAGCACTCCCTGATCGGCGAGCGAGCGCAGCGACTCGACTGCGTAGAGCGGAACCCCACCACCATCGGCCACGATCGCGTGAATCAGATCGGGCGGAGGGTCGCGGACGGTGCCAGCGACCAACTCGCCGATCTGCTCAGCACTGAGCGGCGTCAGATCGATCATCTGACCGCGTGCCGTCAGCGCCTGAACGCGCGTGTCCGGCCGGCTCTGGGCCAGGACAAGAATGGCCTCGTCGGCCGCCCACTCCTGGAGGTGAGCGAGGAAGTCGAGCAGGTCTTGGGAGGCGAATTGCAGCTCGTCCAGCGCGATGACGAGCGGCGCTGCCCTCGCGAGGCGGGAGAGCAACAGGCGCCATGCCGAGAACAGTTCACCGCGCTCAATGCCAGCCCCGTCGTCATCGAGGTCAAACAGCCGCGCAAGAGCGGGCCGCACCCGTTGCCGCTCCGCGGCATCCGCCACGGCTGCCGCCAGGAGCGCCTCGATCCCGTCGCGGCGACGTTCGGGCGGATCGCTGACACTGAAGCCGGCCGCGCCGGCGAAGACCTCGGCCAGCGCGTGAAAGCCGTTGCCCTCCCCGAAGGACAGCGCTCTCCCGCTACACCACCGTACCGGCACACCATGCCGGTGCGCAGGCCGCTCAAGCTCACGGACCAGGCGTGACTTGCCGAGGCCGGCGTCGCCGAGGATGGTGACGAGCTGTAACCCGCAGTCGGGCTCCTCGAGTGCGGTCAGGGCCTGTATCGCGGTCGTGAGTTCGCTGTCGCGCCCGACGAACGGGGGTTCGATGCGTGTTGAACCGATGCCCGAAAGCTCGACCGGTGCTGGCTGCAGGGCGAGTACCTGCCAGGTCTGTACCGGGTCGCTCTTGCCCTTGACCTGGTGGGCGCCCGCATCGCGGAACGTGACCGCATCAGCACAGATGCGTCGTGTGGTGTCGTCGACCAGCACAGTGCCGGGGTTTGCCAGGGACTGGATCCGGGATGCGGTGTTGACCGCGTCCCCGATCACCATCCCCTCGGCAACCGAGGCCAGATTCACAGCGGCCTCGCCGGTCACCACCCCGACGCGCACCGCCAGCGTGGGGATGTCGTGCCGGTCGCCGAGTTGGCTGACCCCTTCGACCAGCTGCAGGCCGGTGCGGATCGCCCGCTCAGCGTCATCCTCACGGGCCAGTGGCGCTCCCCAAACGGCCATCACCGCATCCCCGATGAACTTCTCGATCCGTCCGGCGTGCAGGGTGACGGCCCGGCGCGCGATGCTGAAGTACATCTCCAGCATGTCGCGGACATCCTCGGCGTCGCGCGATTCGGCGAAGCTAGTGAACCCGACCAGATCGCAGAACAGCACCGAGACCAGGCGCCGCTCGCGGGGCGGTGAGCTCAGTGTCGCCGCCGCCGCCGTGCCGCAGTACGGACAGAAGCGCATGCCCTGACTCAGCTCCGCCGCGCACGCCGGACACTGGCCGATCATGGTCGCCCGCGGGTCAGCTAGCGCTCTTGGCGCTAAAGGTCAGCGACGCCGTCGAGCCCTTGCAGCTGGCGACCGCAGCGATCGATCCCCGCACGGTGACGGTCGTGCCGGACGACCTGACGACGCCACTGAGGGCGTACTTGGCGCTGGCGCCAGCGAACGTGCCGCTCTTGGTTGCCTTGAAGGTTCCCGGCACGCTCACGCCCTTGGGATGACAGGCCGTCGCGTAGACGATGTCGCTGAGCGTCGGGACGGCTTTGTCGTATACGACGAGGAGCTTGACCTTGCCGTAGTGGTCGGTGCCCGCGAGCTGGACGGGTGCGCCAGAACCGACCGGTTCGATATGACCCGCAATCGCGACGGCCGGCATCGCGAGCAGGGCCAGCACTACCAACAATGCGCGCGCCCGCTTCATCGCGACGAACCCTATATGCAGGGGCTCACAAACGCAAAACTCCCGCAACCAGCCAATTGTCGGTCGTCCCCTACCGCGATCGCCGATCGCGTGAGCGTTGCCTTCGACCTCGGCGCGGCGGGTACGCAGGTCGCGGCACGGACTCAGACTCTGGCTCGCCAGAGTCTGGATCAAGCTCGATAGCGTCAGCTCCGCTCGACGGCTTCGGCTTCCGTGGCTCACGGACGCCCGTACCTCCTCCGCCACGTTTCCGTCGCCACCGCCTCCAGAAGCGCCGTGACGGCCCTGGGTCACTTTCGCGTTCGGTATCCGGCTTCGCTTCGGCGCTCCCGTCTGTCACGTGAAGCAGCCTACGCCCGCGCAGACAACACGGCTAGCCAGACGATGGCGCTTCCACGCGGGGCCGCGTCTTATTTGTGGCCCGGGCGAACGAGCCCGGTTTCGTAGGCGAGCACGACGGCCTGTACGCGGTCGCGGAGGTCGAGCTTTTGCAAGAGATGGTTGACGTGGGTCTTGACGGTCGCGTCGCTGACGAACAGTTGCTGGGCGATCTCTGCGTTTGACAGCCCGCGCGCGATCAGTTTGAGGACCTCTAGCTCTCGCTCGGTCAGTTCGTCGAGCACGACGGGCGTGGTGTGTCCTGGCGCCGGGCCGCTGACGAACTCTTCGATCAGCCGGCGGGTGATCGTCGGTGCGAGCAGGGCCTCGCCCGCCGCGACCGTGTGCACGGCGTCGGTGAGCCTGGCCGGCGGGGCAGTCTTGAGCAGGAAGCCGCTGGCGCCAGCCTTCATTGCGTCGTAGACGATCTTCTCTTCGTCGAACGTCGTCAGCACGAGGACCCGGGTGGGGAGTCTCGCGGCGACGATCTCGCGGGTGGCCGCGATCCCGTCGAGCACCGGCATCCGAATGTCCATCAGGACGACGTCGGGGCGAAGCTCGCGAGACTGCGTTACCGCGTCGCGTCCGTTGTCGGCTTCGCCGACGATCTCGATGCCCTCTTGGGCTTCGAGGATCATGCGAAATCCGGCGCGCACGAGCGCTTGATCGTCGACTAGGAGAACGGAGGTCATGCTCGAAAAGACGCGAGCGGCAGCCGCGCTTGCACCGCGAACCCGCCTTCCGGGCGTGGGCCGGCGTCGAGCTCGCCGCCGAACACGGTTACGCGCTCACGCATCCCCACCAGCCCGTGCCCGCCGACGTGACCGTTGCCTGTGCCCGGACCGTCATCGACGACCTCCAGCTCGAGCGAGTCGGTGGCGTACCGCACAGTCACTTGCACGTGGGCTGGTCCGGCGTGCTTGATCGCGTTGGTGAGCGCCTCCTGTATGACCCTGTAGGCCGACAGATCGATGCCCAGCGGGATCTGCGTCGGCTGTCCTTCGATCCGTAGGCTCACGGGCAGACCGGCCTCGCGCACCTCGCGTGCCAGCGCGTCGAGTTCGCTCAGCCCCGGTTGGGGCGCCAAGCCGAGCTCCTCACCGTCCTCGCGCAGCAGGCCGACGAGCCGGCTCATCTCCACCATCGCCTGCCGCCCGGTCTGCTGAATGGCCTCCAGCGGCTCAACCGCCCGCTCTGGATCTCGCTTCAAGACCTCCTGGGCGCCCTCGGCTTGGACCACCATCACCGAGACTGAATGCGCGATCACGTCGTGCAGCTCACGCGCGATTCGGGCCCGCTCCTCCGCGACGGCGATCAAGCGCTCGGCTTCCAGGCGCTCGGCCTTTCTCGCCAGTCGGCTCGCCTCCCGGGTTCGGGAGCGCAACAGCCGCCCCGCGACCCACACCCCGCCAACGATGATCGTGCCAAATGCGAAGTTGCCGAGCTTTACCTCGGCGTCGCCGCTGACGTGAATCAAGCCGACGGCAAAGCCCGGGAGGATCACCGCGGCTCCGATCAGCGATCGCCGCAACGGCTCGTTTACCGAAACCGAGAACACCGCGATCACGATCACCAGCAGCGGCACGACCGGCTCGTTGACAGGCACACCCAACGATGCCTCCAGCCCCAGCCCGAGCGAAACGACCGCGACGACCAGGATCGGGAACCGCCGCCGCCACGCGAGTGCGAACGCGAACGGCAGCTCGGTGACCGCCGCCGCCCACTTCGGGGTAACGCTCGGGTTCAACAACACCTCCAGCGCAGCCAACGCCATCACCCCGAGCGCGAGCAGCAGATCGTTGCGGGCGGGCTTCACAACGCAAATCTACTGGCCATGCGTCGCTCGCACACCACCCACAGGGTTGATTGTCATCAACCTCGCGATCGACAGCGCCAGGCGGAAGCTCAACCTTCGCGTGCAGCGCAAATCGGCACTGGCGACGAAGACAGCGGCACGGCCCGGACCTAGCTTTGTCGGGCCAATCGACCCAAGGAGTTGACATGAAGGTCTCTCTGCCGCGCCTGCTGAGCACCGCCGCCCTCATCACCCTGACCGCGATCGTGGTCGCGCTCATCGTCCGCCACGCCAAGCACGGCTTCGCGCTCTACCTCGGCGACGGCGCGTGGTTCACGTTCCTGATCGGGACGCTGCTCACCACTGGTCTCGCACTGTGCGTCCTGGTGACGCGCGCGCGGGGCCGCCGCCACGTCCGCTCGAGCGTCCGCTGATGCGCGTCCCCGCGAAGACCACCCGCGCGGCCGCGCTCGCCGCAGTCGTGGCGGCCGCCGCCATCGTCACCACGACCGCCACCGGCCAACCCGCAGCGAGGGTGATCCGGTTCACCGTGCCCGTCAGCGCCGCCCATGCACACGGGACAGACGTGGCTCCGAAAGGAATGTCGCCCGGCGACGGCTTCCAGGAGAGCTATGCCCCAGCCCGTCCAGGCCCGGTCATCCGCCAGGATGCCATTGCCGTCGCAACCTTCGACCAGGGCGTATTCATGGGCACGGTCACGCTCAAAAGCGGCGAGATCGTGTACGCCGGCAGCACCCGTGACCAGGACAACACCACCTACGCGATCCTCGGCGGCACCGGCAGCTACCAAGCCGCCCAGGGAACCGTCACCACACACACGATCTCTCGCTCCCGCGTCCAGATCACAATCATCACCAAACCGCAATAACAGGCACCGCAACTCATTCGCGATCCCGCGCGGCGGCACCAATCCTCAACAACATCCTCCACGCGGCCGCGCCGGATCGCCCGCCGACCACCAAACCAGGACGGATCCATATACACAGTTAGGCGAACAATCCCGTCGCGCGCAGGAGAGATGAGACGCTCGGGTATTGGGCCGGACATCCGCGCGGGAATAGCGGACAGCGCGCGGGCCTACGGGTTGTTCAAGCCGTTGCCGAGCGTCATGTCCAGGATCGGCTGGTGATCGCGCAACGCGCGAGCACTGCCCTGACGCCGTAGATCCCGGAGCCATCAGTAAGTGACTGGTACTGGTTGACGGTTGCAACAGGTTCGAACGCGACATAGATGTTGACCCGTCCGACCCGCTATCGCGATGTCGCGGAAAGCCCTATCCCGTCATTGCCAGGGTCCTGTGAGGCGGCGCATCCGACGAACTCAAGAAGAGCTTGAGGAAGGAAGGCGCCGACCCTGCTGTTGGCCGGGATGTGCGCACCGAGAGCGCAACGGCAGGTAGATCGGCCGCCCTGGTCTACGTTCGGCTGAGTGCGGTTGCCGCTTCGCCAGACCAAGGTTCGGCGGCCGTTGGGGACGCGATCTCAAGGTCGCGGTGGGCCGCGCCGATGTTCGGGTCGTGGACTTGCAGGAAATCGGTGATGAGATACGGCAGCAGTTCGCGGAGGAGCGCAGGTTCCGTAACGCGATGCTGAAGGTGCCCAGGCTGGTGCGCGAGACGAATCCGAAGCGCCAGCGTGAGATGGTCGCGGCGGATATCTCAGAGCTGACCGATGCCGAAGTTGTTCGTGTCTACGACATCGCGGAGTCCGGTCGGCTCGAGCTGGCTCCTGGACAGGACGGCTTGAGCATCCCGTCTGATTCTCAAGAGATGGAGCTCGAACTGCTGGCTCGTGCCGCGGCGGAGGGCAAATCGCTCGTTTCCTCTCACCCGCTACTGGACAGCGATCTTGCCGAGCTCGCGGCGCGCTGCTCGGCCCAAGGCCTGGTGATACAGGTGCTGCCGATCTCGGTCGCGGGTGAGACCCACGGGGCGTTCGCCGCGCACTGGATCACAAGAGAGCGACCCGGCGAGCGGCAGCGCATCACCTTCTACAGCTACTTCGGCCTCGCCCAGTCGGTGCTGGCATCCACCCGAGACCTGGCGCTTCTCGAGCGTCGGCTCGCGGAACTGCACCAGCACGCGTACTTCGACAAGCTCACCGGGTTACCCAGCGGACTGGCGCTCGACGAGCAGCTCCGCGGTCACCGCGATACCAACACGATCAGCGTCCTGTCACTGGACTTCGATGGCATGCGGGAGGCCAATTCCGCGTTCGGCTACAAGAAGGGCGGTGACGTGCTGATCAACGCGGTTGGCACCGCCCTGGGTGACATGACAAACGACCCGGAGTTCGCCGCTCGCCAGCATCGCGGCGGCGACGAGTTCGCGATCATCCTTCCCGGAGCCGACGCCGGCGCAGCCGCGCGACGCGCGGAGCAGATCGAGTACCAGCTCGACGAGCTCCCGGTCCCGGAGACTCATCGTTATGTCTATAAGGGTGCATCGGTCGGTCACGCCACACGTCTGCCAGGAGAAGAGCCGGGGCAAACACTCGGACGAGCGATTGAGGCGATGACAGAGCGCAAACGCGCTCGACGCGTGGCACGTGCCGACACACCAAGCTTCGACCGCTGGGCCGAGCGCCTCTTCCGCCGGGGCCCTGAAGCGCCATAGCGCCGGGCACCCAGCACATCGCTTCAGACGATTAGGCACAACCCGGTGGCTATCCCTTCGACGACGTAGAGCGGCTGGCGTGAGTGGGTGGAGCGGCGGCATGTCGTATTCGGCAAGAATGACGGCATGAGCGAGTCCTCGGCGTCGACTCTCGTGCGCGCGTTGTTGGGCGCACGTCGGACCCTGATGGCAGATGTTGACCGGGCGTCTGGGTCGCCGGAGAGGTTGCTTGTGCGGAGCGACGTGCCGGGCACATTTCAGCTTTTTGAGCTGGAGTCGGGCGTTCTGGTCGAGTTGACTTCTTTGCCTGAGCCGGTCGCGAGGGCGGAATACATCCCTGGATCGAGGGAGGCGGTTGTCGCGGTCGACGCCGGCGGAAACGAGCGTCATCAGCTGTACGTACTCGATCTTGAGCAGGCGGCACGCTCGACGGTGACTGGCTTTGGTCAGTTGCGTGCGTTGACGAGTGATCCGCGCTTTGTGCACGTGAGCGCCGGCGTCTCGCCCGATGGGCGGTCGCTGGCCTACCTCTCAAACAGGGCGAACGGTGTCGACTTCGACCTCTGGCTATGCGACCTCCTGAGCGGCGAGGACCGGCTGCTCTATGCCGACGGCTCTTACCTTCAGCCCGCCTCGGGATTCTCCCCGGACGGGCAGCTCGTTTCGGTGTTGCGTCCCGGCACGCGCCCACTCGACGATGATCTGCTACTCATCGACGTTTGGACCGGGGAGGCGAGCATCCCGCTGCCCCATCCAGACGAGGCCGCGCTGGTCGGCGCTCCTGCCTGGGCTGGACCATCAGGTTTCTACGCGGCTTCGAATATCGGTCGTGATTTCGCTGCGATCGTCCATCACGACCTGGTGACAGGGACAGCGACGACGCTCGCGGGCACCGGTGTGGCTTTCGACGCCGACGTGGTGACCGGCAGCGACGGCACGCTTCTCGTTGTCGAGAACCGAGACGGCTCCAGCGTGATGACAACGGTGGAGCCGGACACCGGCGATCGGGTGGCGGATATCGACTTGATCGAGCCGGGAGTGGCGAGCGCCTGGTTTATGCGACCGCCGATGCTGTCAGCAGACGCTTCCCGCGTGTTCTACACATTGACCACGCCACGGCATCCCGGTGACGTCTACAGCAGCGAGCTGGCGACCGGTGTGAGCACCCGAATCACGCACACGCAAGCTGCGGTCGATCCCGATGAACTGGTCGCCCCCGAGCTCAGTGAGGTAACGAGCTTCGACGGGGAGCGAATCCCCCTGTTCGTATACCGCCCTAGCGCGAGGCTGGACGAGCCTGCGGTTATCGTCATGGTGCACGGGGGACCAGAAGCACAAGCGATGCGGCTATTCGTCCCTGAGATCCAGGCGCTTGTCGCCGCCGGGTACGGTGTCGTAGTCCCGAACGTCCGCGGATCAACCGGTTACGGCAAACGCTATGCCGCGCTTGACGACACGACCAGGCGCCTGGACTCAGTCCGAGATCTCGCTGCGATCCACAGCCGTCTCCACGACCTCGGCTTCGACGCCGATCGCGCAGCATTGTGGGGCGGCTCCTACGGCGGATATATGGTCCTCGCCGGGCTCGCGTTCCAGCCCGAGCTATGGTCAGCCGGGGTCGACATCGTTGGAATCTCCAACCTGGTCACCTTTCTGGAGAACACCTCCGACTATCGGCGGGCGCTGCGCGAGGTCGAGTATGGCTCGCTCACACACGATCGCGAGTTCCTGATCGAGGCATCCCCGCTTACTCACGTCGACGCGATGCGCGCTCCGCTGTTCGTCATCCACGGACGCAACGATCCTCGGGTCCCCGTCGGCGAAGCACAGCAGCTAGTTGACAAGCTCAAAGCGCAGAACGTCACTTGTGAACTGCTGATCTATGAAGACGAAGGTCATGGACTCGCACGCCTACCCAACCAACTCGACGCCTACCCGCGAGCCATCGCGTTCCTCGATCGGGCGCTCGCTCAACCGGATGAACACCTCGCCATCAGTTGATCGGTTCAAACTCGTTGAGTCGCCAAGTCTGGTCGAACCAGGGTTCCAACGGCCCGTATAGGCGGAATAGCTGGAACCAAGACTTGCCGGGAATCGTCTCCACCCAGTTTGACTCTTTGCCTTCCGGGGCGGTCGGGCCGAAGTAGAGGTCGTAGGAGCCATCGTCGTTGGCTTTGAGGGCCCCTGAGTTGCTGGCGAGTGCGGGGTAGATCGTCGACGGGACCTGGATCAGTGATCGGGTTTGGGTGTCGTAAACGTCAACAGCCCAGAAGTTCTTGGCGGGCGGATCGGGATCGACGTGCAGCCGGTAGGTCATGCCGCCGTCGAGCACGTCGCCGTTTGAGTCGTGCACGGTGTATGCGTAGGCGGAGCCAGCACCGATCTGCGCGTGCGCCATCGCCGGGGTGATCACGGTCGCGAGGTAGTGAAACTCGGTTCGGGCGTCGAGTAGCCTGGCGCCGTTGCGCAGGAACTCATAGTTGCCACCTACGAATGCGTTCAGCCACGATCCATATAGGGACGCGTCCGGATCGCGCGGGGCGTAGCTGACGACGCGCGCGAATCCCGCACCGATCCTTGCTGCCTGTTCAAGGATTGCGCGCATGCGGTCATCCGGCGCGAACGGCTTTCCGTGCTCGATCCCGATCGCGGCGAGCTGTCCCGCCCTTTCGTGGTCAAGCGCCTCGATCGGTTCTTCCTGTACCAGTTCGTTGACCTCTTCATAGAACGAAAAGTCATTCGCGTGCACCGTGTTGAAGACCAGGTCAGCGACATTGATGAACTCGTTCGGCTCCGGGTTCGCCGAGTCGGCGAGCGGATAAATCTTCGTCTGCCTTATCGCTGGGACGCCGCCCAGCGCCCGCAGCACAGCCCAGTTCGTGAACGTCGACGAGCGGTAAACGAAGTAACCGTCCGGGACCTCACCGTCGTAGCCGGGTGGCAGGAATAGGTATTTGCCGCCCTCACCCTTATCGGGACCGGCGATCCCCATGTCGGCTACGTATCGGAACCAGAAGTCGTCAACGACGCACAGCGACTGCGGTGGCGCTTCGATCACGGTCGGGCCCCAAGCCTTGAGATCGAGCACCGTGGTCCCGTACGTGGTCTCGGTGTTGGGCGTCAGAAACAGCGACTTCGAGTTCGCTCGCGGCTCCGTGTACCCGATCACCTGTGCAGACGACACGCCAGCTGAGCGCAGACCCTTGCGCATAGCGACGACCGATGCCCCTGGAACCGCGTTCAGGAACACCTCAATTCCGCGCATCAAGTCCAGCGCGTCATAAGCCTTCGCGACTGTCTCGGGCAACGGCACACCGTCAAAGAACTCAAGATCACCGAACGGCGACGACACCCGATCGGGAGACGAAAGCGAAGCTATGGCCTCGCGCATCTGCTCGGGAGCTAGACCCCGCGAATCCTCAGTCATTCCAAAGCACTCCTCAGATCAGGAACCCAAAACGGCCTCCGGGCGAGCACGCAATGCCCGACATTCACCCGAGAGTCGATCGTCCTAGCCCAGCGCGCGCCTACTCATCACCCCGTTCGGGTGATCAGCCCACGACGGCTCCCGGTTCGGACCTCCAGCATCACCCCGCCTGATGTCCTGTCCAATGTTCCTCGCACTCGGCGACGCCGCGAGATTAGGCTGCGATGGACCGTTGGCGACCTGGGAGGCATGTGGTGAGGAAACCGGGCACAGGTACGGTGCTGGCGATGGTCGCGATTGTGGTTGCGACAGCGGGGACGGCCACTGCGGCCTCTGCGCTTATCAACGGGCACCAAATCAAGAAGGGCAGCATTCCGATCACGGCGCTTAGCCGCAGCGCCCGCAAGGCGCTCATGGGAAGGGCGGGAGCGGTCGGCGCAACCGGTCCACGAGGACCGCAAGGGGCGCAAGGAATCCAGGGCATCGAGGGCGTCCAAGGCGTGAAGGGAAACACCGGAAGCTCGGGCGTATCGGGATACACCGTGGTGCAGAACAACGTCACGGTTTTGACCGGAGCATTTTTCGGCCAGGTCAGCGTGACCTGTCCGGCAGGCGACAGCGTGATCGGCGGCGGCGGGGGCACAACCGGCGCGGTGTTCAACGCCGACGAGCTCGTGGTCGGCGCGTCCTATCCGCTCACTAACGGATGGGAGGTTGACCTTGTTTCGCCAACAGACACCGCGATTACGACCAATTACGGGATCTTCGTTCGTGCGATCTGTGCGACGGTCGGCTGACGAAGTTGGCTCATGGAGGGCTCGACGCGTAAACCACGACGAGGGATCCTGGTCGGGGGCGAGGCTCGGCGTTCCACCCGGCCGCGGATCCTCAACAGACCTTGAAAGTCGTGGTCAGCGTCTTGGTAACGGTTTTCTTGGTCTTGGTGGCGTGTTTGGTGACGGCCTCGAGGTAGGCGACGGTCACCTTCAAGCTGTGCCGTCCTGATCTGAGTCCGGAAAGCTTGAGGCCTGGAGAGGCGGGCAGCTTGGTCACGGTCGCGTTGGCCTGGTAGGTCGTGAGGGTGACCTTGACGTGCTTGCCGTGCTTGTGAACG
Organism: uncultured Actinomycetota bacterium; assembly: GCA_963714335.1. GTDB lineage: Bacteria > Actinomycetota > Thermoleophilia > Solirubrobacterales > Solirubrobacteraceae > Palsa-465. Next base: position 848,087 of record CAVQNW010000002.1, on the reverse strand, counting down.
GTCTTGGTGATTCTGTGCTTGACGCCCTTGTCGATGTAGAAGCGGGCGTTCAGGAACTTGAGCTTGGCCTGCTTCGAGTTCTTGATCGCGCTCGAGGTCAGTGTCGCCGACAGCCTGCTGCTGCGCGCCGTGCAGATGGCGTCCGTCGGAGTTGTCAGGGTGATCCGCTGGTTGCCAAGCATCCTGGTCGTCGTTTGGGTTCGCGCAGGCGGCGATGCGGCGGGCAAGGTCCTGAACGACTCGATCGTGCCATCGGACGCGCCGGCGGAATTTGTCGCGACCAGCCGGTAGTAGATCGTCGTGTTCGAGGGCAGGGCCACGAGTGCGCCGGTCACCGAGCGCTTGGTCATGCTCGGCGTGAGCGATCCGATCGCGATCGACGAGCCGAGCGACAAGGTCGTTCCATACTGGATCGACACCGTTGTCGTATCGGCCAGCGGCGTCACCGACCCGCTGATCGTCGCAGTGGCGCTCGACACGGCGTTGGCCGCCCCGGTTGCCGCCACCGGAGCGATCACGATCCGTCCGATGGCGGGTTTCGCCGGGTCGGTGTCGGTGAACCACAACGCTCCGTTGGGACCCGCCAGGATGGAGTCGCCGTCCTGGAGCCCGGTCGGGTCAACGCCCGCCGTTATCTCGGTGATCTGGCCGGAGGGAGTGATCTCGGCTACGGCCGACGGCGTCATCGGGTCCATTGAGGCCTGCGGGACCCAGAGGTTCCCATCGGCGCCGGCGGTGATGTCGAGCGGGAGATCGTCGTTGAGCCCCGCGGTGAACTCGGTGATCTTGCCCGAGGGAGTGATACGGCCAATCGCGCGCTGATTGCCGAACTGATCCGTGAACCAGACGTTGCCATCGGGTCCCGGTGTGATCGCATCCGGGTCGGCGCCGGTCTGAAGACCGGTCTTGAACTCCTGGACCGAGCCACTGGTGGTGATTCGTCCGATCGCCCCGCTGTTGTCGGAAAACCACAGGTTTCCGTCGGGGCCGACCGTGATGTTCGTCGGGAGCGCGCCCATCGTCAGCGGATATTCGGTGATCGTTCCGTTCGGGGTGATCTTGCCGATGGAAGTCGTGCCCATGTCCGAGAACCAGATCGCCCCGTCGGGACCAACCACCATGTTGTCGGCGATCTCACCCAGCGTCGGCATCGGGTAGGCCGTGAACGTCCCGGCCGGGGTCATCTTGACGATCGCGGGGGCCGCGCCAGCACTGAAGAACCAGAGGTTGCCATCGGAGCCTGCGACGATCTGCAGGGGAACCTCTCCCGAGAGTGCGGAAAACTCGTGGATCGCGCCGCTGGGGGTGACGTAGCCCACCGCTTTGGCGCCGTTGTCGGTAAACCACAGGTCGCCGTTCGGGCCGGCGGTCAGGTCATACGGGGTAGCCCCAGCGTCAAGCCCCGAACTGAATGTGGTGACGTGACCGGAAGCGTCGATTCTGGCGATCCCGTCGCCATTGATGAACCACACGTTGCCATCGGAGCCAGTGGCGAGCGCGCCCGGGTTGGTCACACCACTCGTGAACTCCGTGATCGACGCCGCTCGCGCGACACCCGGCGCCACCATCGCCACGGTGCCAGCCAACACCAACGCCATCACGGTCCTCAGGCCCTTGCAAGCCATCACAAATCCCGTGCCAGTCCCCGATCACTAGACAACCACAGCCTATACCCAGCGGAACCGGCTCGCCCTTAATGAAGGTGTACCGACACGAACGCATGCCACGCTCGTGCCCAGCCGGCACAACGATTGCATCGGTGACACTCATGAATTGGGGTGGTGCTCGTGACCCCACGGCTAGCCTTCGCCGCTGTGATCCCTGAACTTGAGACAGAGCGACTTCGCCTTCGATCATTGCGGCTTGACGATCTTGACGCGTATGCGCGGATGTATGCCGATCCGGAGGTCATGAGATTCCTCGAGCGGGGTGTTCCGCTTGATCGCGCTGCGGCCTTTCGCGCGATGGCTCTTCACCTCGGACATTGGCAGTTGCGTGGCTACGGACAATGGGCGCTGGAGGATCGCGCCACCGGACGGTTCATTGGGCGCGCCGGCCTCTGGCAGCCCGACGGGTGGCCCGGCCTCGAGGTCGGTTGGGTGCTCGACCGAGACGCGTGGGGGTACGGGTACGCCACCGAGGCCGGAAACGCGGCCGTGAACTACGCGTTCGAGGTCCTGCACGCCGACGAGGTGATCAGTCTGATCCGGCCGGAGAACACCGGCTCGATCAGCGTCGCCGAGCGTCTTGGTGAGACGTACCAGCGAGACGTTGAACTACTAGGTGAAGTTGCGCACGTCTACAGCAAACCGCGACCAGCCGGCCAAGGCTGATTTGCATGTCTTTCTTGAATACCCCCAGCCGGGCTCGAACCGGCGATCTCCTCCGTGAAAGGGAGGCGTCCTAACCACTAGACCATGGGGGCTCGTGCCTCATTGTATGGGGCGGCCAGCGCGAGCCAGGGCCCGGACAGCTCAGGCCGGGGAGTCGACCGCGAGGCCGGTGGCGGCATCGAACAGCAGCACTGCTGGGCTGTGAACGGTGAAGCTGGTCGTTTTGCCGGTTTCGAGTGGCTGATCGGCGCGCAGTTTGGCCACGAGCAGACGCTCGCCGAGGCGGACGTGCGCGAGGCGCTCGTCACCTAGGTATTCAACAAGCTCGACCGACGCGTCGAAGCCGAAGGCGCCGTCGGTTGCCAGGCCGAGGTGGACGTGCTCGGGCCGGAAGCCGGCGTGCAGTCCGTCGCGGTCGATCCCGATCGCCGCTGCAGGGACCAGATTCATCGCCGGGGATCCGATGAAGCTTGCGACGAAGGTGTTCGCGGGACGGGTGTAGAGCTCCTGTGGTGTGCCGATCTGCTGGAGCAGGCCCTTGCGCATCACGGCGATGCGATCACCCATCGTCATCGCCTCGACCTGGTCGTGGGTGACGTAGATGGTGGTGGTGCCGAGCCGCTTCTGGAGCTTCAGGATCTCACCGCGCGTCTGCACGCGCAGCGCCGCATCGAGGTTCGAGAGTGGCTCATCCATCAGGAAGGCCGCGGGCTCGCGCACGATCGCGCGGCCCAGCGCCACGCGCTGCCGCTGGCCGCCGGAGAGTGCCTTCGGCTTGCGCTCGAGGTAGTCCTGCAGATCCAGCGCGACGGCCGCGTCCTGAACCCGCCGCTCGATCTCAGCCTTGCTGAGCTGGCGCAGCTTCAACCCGAAGGCGAGGTTCGCCGCCACGGTCATGTGCGGGTAGAGCGCGTAGTTCTGGAAGACCATCGCGATGTCCCGGTCCTTGGGTGACACGTGGTTCACCGTGCGCCCGCCGATGATCACCTCGCCGCCACTGATCTCCTCGAGCCCCGCCACCATGCGCAGCGCTGTGGTCTTGCCGCAGCCGGAAGGGCCGACAAACACCATGAACTCACCCTCGCCGATCTCGAGATCGAGCGCTTCCACGGCACAGGTGCCGTCGCCATAGACCTTCGACACCCCGTCGAAGCAGATTGCAGCCATCAGCAGATCACCCCTTCAGCGCTCCGCTGAGACCGGTGCCACGTAGGAAGGAGCGCTGGAAGACCAGGAATCCCACGATCGGAACGAGACAGGCGATCAACATCGCCGCGAGAAATACGCCGAGTTCCGTCTGCCCAAAGATGGTTGGCAGGCGAACCGACACCGGCTGCTTGTTGGGATCGGTGAGGACCAGCAGCGGCCACAGGAAGTCCTTCCACGAAGCGAGCACGGCGAAGATCGAAACGACGCCGAGGATCGGCTTGGACATCGGCAGCACGATCGAGACGAACAAGCGGAACGGACCCGCACCATCGATGCGAGCCGCTTCGAAGATCTCACGCGGGAGGTTGTCGAAGAAGCGCTTCATGATGATGACATTGAAGGCGCTGGCGCCAGCCGGCAGCCAGATGGCCCAGTAGCTGTCGATGAACGAGTGGTTGATCACCGGCGGGTGGACAACCTCGAGATACAGCGGCACGAGCAGAACCACGGACGGCACGAACAGCGTCGTCAGCAGCGACGCCGTGATGAATCGGCCCCACTTCGGCTTCAGCACGGAGAGCGCAAACGCGCCCGTGGTCGCCACCGTGATCTGGCAGAGCCAGGAGCCGAATGCGATCACGATCGTGTTCCAGATGTAAAGGCCGATGTCGACCTCGTTCCAGGCATCGCTGATGTTGCTCCACGCGGTGCCATGCGGGAAGATCGCCATCGGGTTGGAAAGCGTGTCCTGCGTCGGGGTGATCGCCGCTTTGGCAAGCCACAGGATCGGTCCGAGTCCGACGATCACGAGCAGCACGAGCAGCACCGTGTGGGCAGTGCCGAGGCCCCACTTGACGCTCGGACGCTGCCAGTCGGCGGACTGCACCAGACCCTGCTGGGTCTCGGTACCGGCACCCTTGCGCAGGCGTCCCGGCCAGTAGCGGATGGCGCTCATTCGTCGCTCCAGGAGCGCGTCGCGCGCAGGTAGATCAGCGAGAACGCTGCCAGGAAGGCGACCAGCATCAGACTCAGCGCTGCTGCCTCACCGTAAGCGGCGCCGAGCGAGTTGCCGAAGGCGTAGTTGTAGATCAAGAGCAGCACCGTCATCGTCGCGTTGTCCGGCCCTCCCGAGGTGAAGAGATAGGGCTCGAGGAAGACCTGCGCGGTCCCGATGATCTGAAGGATCATCGTCACGAGTAGAACGGTCCGCATCTGCGGCAGCGTGACGTGCCAGATCTTCTTCCAGAGGCCCGCACCGTCGACCGACGCCGCCTCGTAAAGCTCGGGATTGACGCTGGTGAGCGCCGCAAGGTAGATGATGATCGTGCCGCCGGCATTGGCCCAGGTCGATTCGAGTACGAGTGACGGCATCGCCTGCGTCGTCGACTGGATCCATGGCTGCGGTGCGATCCCGACCCAGCCGAGGATCGTGTTGAAGACACCGCCGGGTCCGGCGTCGTAGAAGGTCTTCCACAGCAGTACTGCCACGACCGGCGGAATAACAACCGGCAGGTAGGCAAGCGCGGCGTACAGCCCACGTCGCTTCCTGACCTCGCTCATCAAGACGGCCACTACCAGCGGGATCGGGTAGCCGAAGATCAGGGCAAGACCAGCGAACTCGAGCGTGTTCCTTACGGCGATCGGGAAGAGAGGGTCGTTCAGGACCTCTTTGAAGTTCTGCAGCCCAACCCACGTCGTCGTTACCTCGTTCGTCTGCTGGAACGACATCAGCACGAGCTTCACGATCGGGTACCACGAGAAGGCTCCGAAGATCAGCAGCAGCGGCAGCAGAAACAGGAACCGGGAGATGCCCCCGTCCCTTACCCAGCTCAACGGTGTGCGCCTGAGGCGCACACCGTTTCGCTGAGAGGTTCCTCCTGGAACCGGCGACGGAGCCCCGGGCTCCGTCGGCTCCAGCTCGGGCGTCATTGAATCGATAGTCGACATTCGTCCCTTGGAACTACTCCCGGCGGGCCGGTGATCGCGCTACTGGGTAGCACGACCACCGGCAACCGTTGTTGGGAGGGAGTTCTGAGGAGGGTCAGGTTGCTAGCCGGCGTTCCCTTGCTGAATCGACGTCTGGCCGACACTGTTGGCCGCCGAAAGCAGGCTCGCCGGATCGGCGCCCTGGTTGCTGAACACCGCCTGAACGACGGAGTCCAGATCGCCGTAGATGGCCTGTGTGGCCGACTCCGGCTCCGGGATCACGTTCTCCTTGAAGATGCCGTTGTTGAACGGCGCGAACTGGCTCTCGGGAACGTTGATGTACGGCTTGATCCACTTCTGGTCCTTCTCGTAGATCGCCTGGTTGAAGACCGGAAGCTCCGGGACGCCAACCGGCTGCTTGTTCTTCACAAGCGTCTTGGCGTTGCGGATCGCTCCCTGACGGGTGACGAGCTGGGACATGTAGTAGAAGTTGATCCACTTCATGGCAGCCGCGATCTGCGCGGGGTTGGACTTCGGGCTGACCGCGGCGAGCGTGCCGCCGCCCAACGCGCCGGCGTTCTTGTTCTTGGCGATCGGAATCGGCGCCAGGCCATAGATCGCCGGATTGATGTTGTCGGCCTGCACCATGTTGGTGTAGACGTCGGAACCGCTGACGAACATGCCGATCTGGCCGGCGGCGAACGCCTGGTTCGAGGTGCCCCAGCTCAGGCCGAAGTTGGAGCCCATCGAGTTGTCGTTCCAACGCATCTGCTTGAGGATGTTCAACGCCTGGACAGCCGCCGGGTTGTCGAACGTCGCCTTCGCGTTGGCACCGATGCCGGTCTCCATACGTCCGCCGAGTGCATCGGTGAGCGTGGTCAGAATCCAGCCGGCGGTGTTGTCGCTGGCACCCATCTCGGCATATCCGGTCTTGCCGGTCTTCTGCGAGATCTGCTTGGCGTCAGCCTCGACCTGGGCCCACGTTGTCGGGGGCTTGTTCGGGTTCAGGCCCGCCTCGCTGAACAGCTGGCGGTTGTAGCTCAGCGCCTGTGCGTAGGCGGCTGTCGGGATCGCGATGACCTGCTTCTTGGAGTCGATCCCCTCGGCGATGACCGCCGGGTTGAAGTCCTTGTAGTAGGGCTCCGCCTCGGCGTACTTGGTCAGGTTCGCGAGCTGCCCGTTGTTGCCGAGTGAGCGACCATCCGTGAACGGGACGGTGAACACCGTCGGCAGCGTGCCGCTGGCGAGCTTCGCCGCGAACGTCGCGGGGAGCCACTGATACTGCACGCCCCTGACCGAGATGCCCGGGTTGGCGGCCTCGAACTCTGCCACCTGGTTGTTGAACTCGTTGAAGGCAGCCTGTGTGCTGCCGGGAATCAGCGATACGACGCTGATGTGAACTACATGCAGCTTCTTGGCCTTGGCCGCAGAGGCTGATGCCACGCCAACAGACAACGCCATGGCGGTTACCGCCGCAGCGGCGAGGTTCAAGCGAACTAACCGCTGTGCCTTGATCTTGAACTTCATTTCCTCTCCTCTCCTTGACCCGATTGGGTCAGTGTTACAGCGTCTCCGCCTTTAGCGAAGCTGTCGGCTCCGCAACAGGCGGAGCGGGGTTTTCGGCCTGGAAGAACCAGACAGTCGTGTCTTGAGGCACGGTGCCGCCGTCGAGCAGGGCGCTCGCGACAAGCACTTCGGCCCCCTGAGGAAGTTCGATCGGGTCTGGCCCGAAGTTGACGATGCAGGCAAAGCGCTCGCCACGCCGGAACGCGATCGCCTGATCATCGTAGTCCAGCCATTCAAACTCACCGTCGGGACCCCATGGCGCCTGACGACGGATACCCAGTCCGGTCCGGTAGAGGCTGAGCATCGAGTCCGGGTCATCGATCTGCGCCTCGACCGAGAGCGACTGCCAGTCGCCCGGCTGGTCGAGCCAGAGCTCCGCGCCAGGGTTCGGGCTGAAACCGTAAGGCGGCTCCAGACCTGACCAGGGAATCGGCACGCGGCAGCCATCGCGTCCGGGGTCGACCCCGTTCGAGCGGTGCCACATGGGGTCCTGGCGCCGTTCCGGCGGGAGGCTCTCGAACTCAGGGAGTCCGAGCTCTTCGCCCTGGTAGATGTACATCGAGCCGGGAAGCGCCATCGCCAGCAGCGCCGCGGCGCGCGCGCGCCGCGTTCCTTGGGCCAGGTCCGTCGGGGTGCCCTCGCGCTTGGTCTCGAACGAGAAGCCGGTATCGGCGCGCCCATAGCGCGTGACCGGACGCGTGACGTCGTGGTTGGAGAGAACCCAGGTCGCGGGCGCCTTGACTGGTGCGTGGGCCGCGAGCGCTGACTTGATCGACGTGCGCATCGGACCCGGCTCCCACGGGCATGCGAGGAAGTCGAAGTTGAACGCCGTGTGCAGCTCGTCGGGTCGCAGGTAGCGGGCAAAGCGCTCGGCGTCCGGCAGCCAGACCTCGCCCACCAGGACGCGATGCTCCTCGTAGCTGTCAGCTATCGAGCGCCAGCGGCGGTAGATCTCGTGCAGCTCGTCGCGGTCGGTGAAGGGGTGCTCACCCGGCCCCGCGTCTTCCGGCTCAGGTGAGAGTGCCGGATCCTTGACCAGCAGCGCGGCCGAATCGATGCGCACCCCGGCGACTCCGCGCTCGAACCAGAAGCGAAGGATGTCCTCGTGCTCGGCCCAGACCTCCGGGCGCTCCCAGTTGAGATCGGGCTGCTCGGGTGCGAACAGGTGCAGGTACCACTCGCCGTCCTCGGTACGCGTCCAAGCGGACCCGCCGAAGATCGACTGCCAGGCGTTGGGCGGCTGCTCACCGTGCTCACCGGTGCCTGGGCGGAACCAGAAGAGTCCGCGCTCAGGCGAGCCCGCCGGAGCGGCGAGCGCTTGGACGAACCAGGGGTGCTCGCTGGAAATGTGGTTGGGGACGATGTCCACGATCGTGCGGATCCCCAGCTCGCGAGCTTCGGTGATCAGCCGCTCGGCCTCCCACAACGTGCCGAAGGCCGGATCGATCGAACGGTAGTCCGAGATGTCGTAGCCGGCGTCAGCCAGTGGCGACGGGTACCACGGGTTGAACCAAAGTGCGTCGACGCCGAGTGCGGCCAGGTACGGCAGTCGCTCTCTGACGCCTTCAATGTCGCCGACTCCGTCGCCGTTGGCGTCGTTGAAGCTTCGAATGTAAACCTGGTACACGACCGCGTCGCGCCACCAGGGACGGGCGGCAGCGCCCTCAGATTCGCGCCGCGGGGCACCCGCAACCCTCGTGTCCGTCTCCCTCATGAGGCGAGCATGGCACAGCAAACAAATGATTGCAAGAGCCCGACTAACTTTTGCATTTTTCGTACTTCCGTACGCAACTCTTGCAATCGCGACTAGCGAGCAGGCGCGTTTGCGGTGGAACCGCGCGCCACCACCTCCGGCTCGAAGAAGAGCTCATCGGCCGATACCGGCGATCCCTCGATCTGACCCGCCAGCATCTCCACCGCCGCACGGCCGATCGCCTCGAGCGGTTGCCTGACCGTTGTCAGGGGCGGGTCGGTGCAGCTCATCAGCGCCGAGTCGTCGAAGCCGATCACCGAGAGGTCGGCGGGAACCGTCAGGCCGCTGCGGCGGGCGGCGCGAACAGCGCCGAGTGCGATCGGATCGCTCGCGCAGATGATTCCGGTGATGCCGTGGTCTATCAGCCGCAAGGCGGCCGCGTGGCCGCCCTCGAGCGAGAAACGGGTCCGTTCGACCAGCTCGGACGGCTCTGCAACCTTTGCCAGGCGCTCGAACGTGGCGAGCTTGCGCTTTGAAGGCATATGGTCAGGCGGGCCGAGGATCAGTCCGATGCGCTCATGTCCAAGGTATGCCAGGTGTGCATAGGCCTGCTCCATGGCAACGGCATCGTCGGTGGATACACGCGGGAAGTCGAGGTGCTCAGCAGCGGCGTTGATCAAGACAACGGGCAGACGCAGCTGCAGCAGGCGTTCGTAGTGCTCGTGCGGGGCGTCGGCCTCGGCGTACTGGCCGCCGGCGAAGATCATCCCCGAGACCTGACGCTCGAGCAGCATCTCGACGTACTCAGCCTCCGACATGCTGCCGGTGCGAGTACATAGCACTGCGTTGAAGCCGCGCTGAGCGAGCGCTCCGGCCACCACCTCGGCGAGCGCCGGGAACACCGGGTTCTGAAGCTCGGGCACGATCAGGCCGACCATGCGTGCGCGGCGCACGCGCAGATGGGTAGGACGCTCATACCCGATCACGTCCAGGGCCGTGAGCACGGCGGCGCGGGTCGACTCAGAGATACCGGGGCGTCCGTTCAGGACGCGGCTGACGGTCGCCTCACTGACGCCCGCCTGTTTCGCGACATCCGCAAGCTTGCTGGCCACGTCGCAATTCTATGACAGATCTTGCAAGATCCTTGCGGCGCTTACAGCAAGAGCTTGTGAGCCAGCCGTCGCGAGCCGAGCCATAGCGTGACTGAGCCGAACGCAAACAGATACAGGCAAGCGACCAGGATGTCCCAGTGGAAGATGCCGAGCGCTGGCTCGCGCAGCAGCTGAATGCATTGGTACAGCGGCAGCAGCTCGACCACCGGCCTGGCCCAGGACGGATAGACCGAGACCGGGTAGAAGGTTGTTGCGAACAGGAACATCGGGAGCATCACGAGTTGGATCACCTGAAAGTCGGCCCAGTCCCGCAGGTACGTCGTGACCAAGAGGCCGGCAGACCCAAACGCGTACCCGACCAGCAGCGAGCCCGGGATCGCGAGCGCCAGTCCCGGTGAGACGGCAAGCCCGAGCACGAGCATCACGACGATGAAGCCGATCGTCGAGATCACCGCGAGGATGATCGCGCTCGCAACCTCGCCGAGGGCGATATCGGTGACCGAGAGCGGCGTGGGCACGATCGCGTCATAGGTCCGCTCCTCCTTGAGCCGCGAGAAGACGGCGAAGGTTGTCTGGTTGAACGCGGCGTTCATCGCGGTGGTGGCCAGAATGGCGGGTGCGACGTAGGCCGCGTAGCGGACGTCCACGCCCGCGACCTTGCCGACCAGGGCTCCGACGCCAAACCCGATCGATAGCAGGTAGAGCGTCGGCTCGAGGATGCTCGCCAGCAGCGGCGTGCGCGTGTGCCGGAGGATCAGAAGGTTGCGTTCGATCATGCTGGCCGTGCGGCGCAGCGTCCAACTCTGCCTGGGAACCAGTGCCCGCCTGGCGTCTCGGCGCGGCGGTCGAAGCTCTGTGGTGGTCACGCGTGCAACCGCCTGCGGTAGGTGACACGTGCAGCGGCAATCCCGACCAGCACGAAGGCGAGCAGGTATGCCCCGTGGCCGATGATGCTCTCCGCGGAGGCCGTCCCGAGACTCAATGAGCGGCACAGCGCGACGCCCTGCGCGAGCGGCAGGGCTTCGGCCACGAGCCGAACGCCGTGGGGAAGCTCACTCAGCGCGAAGAAGGTTCCCGAGAACATGTACAGCGGCATCAACACGAACCTGTAGAGCGCTTGCATCTTTGCCATCGAGCGCTGGGTTACGGCCCAGGCGGCAACCGGCACCGCGAAGGCAAGGCCCGTGAGCAGCGCCGCCGGCCAGGTGGCCAGCCCGCGCCACCCGTCGGTTACACCGAAGACAAGCATCACGGCGATGAATGCAGCGCTCGAAGTCAGCAAGCGGAATGCGACGAACAGGAGGTGTCCGGTCATGATCTCGCCGGGCTCGAGCGGTGTCGTGACGGCACTGCGATAGGCCCCAGTCTCGGTGGCCGCCATCCGCACGCGCCCGCCACCCTCGACAAAGCCGGTCTGCATCACCGCGGCCGCCAGCAGGCCCGGAGCGAAGAAATCGATGTAGGACACCCCGCCGAGGTCGGCAGGGTGGCCGTGGTTGACGAGGTGGCCCAGACCGACGCCAATCCCGAGCAGGAACAGCATCGGGTTCGCGACACTGATCACGATGGTGCTGCGCCAGTTGCGCCGGTAAAGCATCAGCCAGTAGCGGAACGACAGCCAGGCGCGATGCATGTCAGTCGATCAGCGAACGGCCGGTGAGCTTCAGGAAAACGTCCTCCAGAGTCGCGCGTCGCACCAGCGCGGTGATCGGCGTCATGCCGAGGCCGTGCACGCTCACGAGCGCTGCCTCGCCATCGTCGGCGTAGACCACCACGCGGTCAGGAAGCTCCTCGATCCGCTGCCCGATGCCGGCGTCACGCAGGCGCGCGGCCACGTCGGCATGATCGTCGGGCGGGAATCGCAGCTCCAGCACCTCGCGGGTGACGTGCTCCTCGATCAGTGCGCGCGGCGAGCCCTCGGCCACGATACGGCCGCTGTCCATCACCGCCAGCTGGTCGCAGAGCTGCTCGGCCTCGTCCATGTAGTGCGTCGTGATGATCAGCGTTACGCCGTCGCGCTTGAGCCGGAACAGGCGATCCCACAGCACGTGCCGAGCCTGCGGATCAAGACCGGTGGTCGGCTCGTCGAGCAGCAGGATCTCCGGGTCGTTGATCAGCGACCGGGCGATCGTCAGCCGTCGTCGCATCCCTCCCGAGAGCGTCTCGACCACTGCGTCGGCCTTGTCCTCGAGCTGAGCGAACGCGAGCAGGGCGTCGACTCGCTCGCGGATTGCGCGCTTGCTCAGACCGAAGTAGCGCCCGTACACGTAGATGTTCTCGCGGACGGTCAGCTCACGATCAAGGGCATCGTCCTGCGGCACCACCCCGATCCGGGCGCGGATCTCGGGTCCGTGGTTTGCGGGATCCAGGCCGAGCACCCGCAGCGTGCCGCCCGTCACCGGGGAGATCGCGGCCAGCATCCGCATGGTGGAGGATTTGCCTGCCCCGTTTGGTCCGAGGAACCCGAAGGCCTCGCCACGACCGAACTGGAAGTCGATCCCCGCGACGGCGCAGAAGGCTGCGGTGCCGTTGCGAGCTGGGTAGGTTTTTGTCAGGCGGTGGGCCTCAACCAGGAGCGCATCGGACACCAACCCCACCGTACCGAACGTGACATTAGCTCGCAACAATTCGACAAGAGTCTGCAACTTTTGAGCGTCTGCCGCCTGCGGCTACAGTCCAAATAGCGCCCATGACCACGTCAGACGCCGCATCCTCGAGCTCACCGATGCCAGCCTTCACCGGCGCCACGATCGACCGTGCGACCGAGTTGCGGGGAGACCGGGTCGAGATCGAACGGCTGCTGAGACACCCTGGCGCCGCGGTGCTCGGGGCAAGCTCAGACCGCGTGCTGATCGCCGAGGCCCCACGGCCGCGTTTGCTGCGCCGACCCGTCGAGGGGCACGTCAACCCTTATCAACCGATCCTCCTCGGGCTGGAGAACGGCGACCCTCTGTTCGGAGCCGACCTCGACGATTCTGATGCGGAGAGCCAAGCGGCGGCCACCGGAGCCGGGCGACTCGCATCGCTGCGGGAGGCCGGTCTCCTGCTCCCCCAGGCCGAGGGGGGCCTGGCGGCCTACCTCGTTGCGCTGCTCAACTGGCACCGCAGCCACAGGTTCTGCTCAAACTGTGGCGCCGGCACGCGCGTGGCTGAGGCAGGCCTCTCTCGCCGTTGCCCGACCTGCCGGCGGTCTCATTTTCCGCGCACCGATCCTGTGGTGATCATGCTGGTGGACGACGGAGAGGGCAACGTCCTGCTTGGTCGCCGCATCGGCTGGGCAGATGGTCGTTTCTCAATTCTCGCTGGGTACGTGGCGCCCGGGGAAACGCCCGAGGAGGCGATCGAGCGGGAGGTGCGGGAGGAGTCGGGAGTTCACGCCCACTCTCCCAGCTATGTCGCATCCCAGCCATGGCCGTTCCCGGCCTCGCTGATGCTCGGCTACGAGGCAAGTGCACAGCGCGACCTCGCCACCGAGCCAGTTCCGCAGCCAGGCGAGATGGTCGAGGTGCGCTGGTTCAGCATCGAAGAGGTTCGAGATGCGGCACGGCTCTCCGACGGGCACGGCGTGAGCGGCGGATCGGTCGCCGGGTTGCAGCTGCCGGGCGAGGTTTCGATTGCGCGGATGCTGATCGATGCCTGGGTCGCACGAGGGGGACGGCGAGCAGGTTCCTGACGACGCGGAGGTTGACGTGGACTCGACGCTCGAGCGCAGCGTGTCGCACACGACCGGTGGATCAGTCGCCGACGAGCCGCTGTTCGAAACCAAGGGCATCGATTACATCCCGCTTGCCGAGCGCCGCGGAACGCCGCTCGATCTGGCTTGGATGTGGGCGGGCGCCCTGTTCAACGTCGAGTACGTCGTCTACGGGGCGCTCTTGATCGTCGCCTTCGGCCTGCGGTTCTGGCAGGCGCTGTTAGTCGTCCTGGTCGGCAACCTGTCCTACCTCGTCACCGGCCTTGGCTCGCTGCAGGGCCCTCGTGCCGGGACCGCGGCGTTCACGATCAACCGTGCCCCGTTCGGGCCGCAGGGAGCGAAGCTGATCGCCGCGTTCAACTGGATCACGCAGGTGGGATACGAGGTCCTCGGGCTCTACCTGGTCGTCTCGGCCGGGCTGGCGCTGCTGAACAAGGCCGGCGTCGGCACCTCCGACGCGCTCAAATGGGGACTGATCGTGGCGGCCGCTTGCGTCCAGCTCACGCTGCCGCTCTTCGGTCACCGGATGATGCTGCGGGCGCTGCGGCTGATGGTGCCGCCGTTTGTCGTGCTGTTCATCCTGCTCGCTGTCCAGACGCTCGGCAAGGCCCACCTCGGCGTCGGTCACAACGCCAGCTGGGCGATGATGATGGCCGGGCTCGCGTTCGTGCTGTCCTCGGGCGGTTACGGCTGGGTGATGAACGCCAACGACTTCTCCCGGTATCTGCCCCCGGACACGAGCCCGCGCAAGATCGTCGCGTGGGTCGCCCTCGGGGGATTCGTACCGACGACACTGCTCTTGCTGCTCGGCGCCGCGGTGGCAACCGCGATCCCGAATGCTTCGGATCCGATCGCCGGGCTGCCGCACGCGCTCTGGAGCTGGTTTGTCTGGCCGTACCTCTTCTTCGTGATTCTGCAGCTGTTCGCGATCAACTCGATCGACCTGTACTCGTCCGGGCTGACGTTGCAGGCGATCGTGTCCGGGATCAAGCGCTGGCAGTGCGTGCTGCTCGACACGACGATCGCCGCGACGCTCGCCGCCGTCACCCTGTTCTCCTCGAGCTTCTACTCGTTCCTCCAGGACTTCGTCCTGTTCATGCTGATCTGGATCGCCCCGTGGGTGGCGATCTACCTGACGGACTTCTTCCTGCGTCGTGGTCGCTACGACTCCGGCGCGCTGATGCAGACCGCCAAGGGGCTCTACTACCGCAATGGCGGTATCCACTGGCCCGGGATCTTCGCCCAGCTGGTCGGCATGGCGGCCGCGGCCTCCTGGCTGAACGCCTATCCCGCCTGGATCGCGCCACTCTCGAACGACACGGGCAGCTCCGACTTCAGCGTTTTCATGGGGGCGCTGCTCGGTGGCGGTATCTATTACCTGCTCAACCGCCGCTGCGCACGGGCAGAGGCCGACGCCTCGACCCGAGACTCCGACGAGCAGTGGCTCGCTCAGCTGGGCTGAGTGCCGTCGGGATTGCCGGCGAGGACAGCCCGTAGCGCGGCAACGTGACCATCGAAGGCCTCACGACCCGCGGCCGTCAGCGCCACCCGGACGCGCCTGCGCTGGTTCTCGACGTGCCGGTCGACGGTGAGATAGCCGGCTTCCTCGAGCGTCGCGAACTGCTTGGACAGGGCCGAGTCCGACATCCCCAGCCGATCCCGGATGAAGGCGAAGTCGGCCCAGTCCGTGGCCGCCAGTAGCGAGACGATCGAGAGGCGCGTGCTCGGGTGGATGAGCTCGTCGAAGCGCGGCTCCACCACCGGTCCGTCTACCACCGCTCGGCTCGGCGCCGAAAGCCGGCCACCAGTGACGGTCCACCTGCGTACACGAGCATGCCGACGATCACTCCCGCAACGAGCCCGGGATGCCTTGCGCCATCGGCGTTCAGCAGCAGCGCAAAACCGACCGTCAGAGCCGCCATCGCCGCCACGAACCCAAGGATCACCGCCGGCATCCGCCCACTGACAAGCTCGCTGCGGACGCTCAGCTGCGCGGACCCCCGGCGGCCACTGATCACGCGCGGAGCGATCGACGCATGTACCGCCCCAAAGATCAGAGTCGCCGCCGACGCAGCCCAGGCAGGGCCGAATTGGGCCACGGCGCCGATCCCGGCCCAGCCCGCTGCAAGGAACAGCCAATACCACTGCGGCACCCCGATCTCCGCGACCACCTGCTGGCGCCCACGCTCGACTGTCCCCAGCGCTAACTGCGCGTCACGCTCGTCGATAGGTACTTCCATGCGCTCCACCGCCTCGATCATCGTCGGTTAGTTTCCTGGTGGGAAAGAGTAGGGTTTCCCGGTAGGAAAGTCAAGCGAGGCGACGCTCGAGGTCGCTGACAAAGGCGGCCGGCAAAGCCGGGCCGGCCGCCTCGTCAAAGCCGGGCGAGGATGCGGCGCATCTCGGGAGCCAGCAGTGGCGCCAGATCGGCGCTGTACTCCATCGTCAGGTGATCGCCGTCGTGCGTCGTCAGCGTGTGGTTGATCACGCTCGGGCAGACGCCATAGCCGCAGAACCACTGGAGCGTCGGGATTGAGAGGTGGTGGGTCTGGTTCAACATTGCGCTGATGTCCTCGACCAAGCTCGTGTAGCCGACGGTGACCGGAGAGGAACAGCTCTTCTGGGTCGCCCCCGCAGCGGTGATGCAGGTGGCCGTCTTCTGGGTCTGCCCGGGCGCGTCCTCCAGCCAGACACCGTTGCGGACACTGGAGAGGACGTTGCGCAGGTCGGCCACCGTCATCGACGGGTGATCTTCCAGGTACCCGCCGGTCAGCTTGAAATCCACCAGCGTCGCCGCCGGGTGCAGCTTGTGATCCTGCTGAATCGCCCACCTGTACCAGCTCGCGCACGGCCAACCGGCGAGGTTCAGATGTGTCCGGTTGACGTAGCAGCCGGGTTTGTCGAGCACGACCACGGCAAAGTGCTGGGCCTTGGCGATCGGCAGTAGCGCCGGGACCCACATGCCTGCGTGTGAGTCGCCGAACACAGCGACGACACGGTTTGAGGACGGGTCGCCGAGCTTGCAGATCGTGCTCGTCACACCCGAGCCGAACGATGGCTGGCAGCCGTGCGGCGTGTCGTAGGTGATCGCGGTGTTCTCCTGCGCCAGAGTCGCCCCATTCGGAACAAGGACCTTGGGCAGCGGCGCGTTGTGGCGCACCGCGACCACGGCGTTGAACACGGCCGGTATCGTTTTCGAGGCAAGCAGGTCGACCGGATCGGGTTGGCCCCGCGCGGCCTTCAGCGGCGGCAGGCTGAGGTTCTCGGACGCCTGCGCCTCGGCGGCGAGCGTGCCCTCGACCGTCAGCACGGGCACGATGATCGCCGCCACCGACGTTCCGATTGAGACGGGAATCAGCACGGCCGTGCGCCAGCCGCGTAGCCAGCGCGCGAACCGCAGCGGGTTCTCGTAGAAGTGGAAGGTCAGCGCCGACAGCGCGAATGCGCCGGCGAGCAAGGCCAGGTTGTCGCCCACCGGGAGCACGCGACCGGCTGCCGTCCAGCAGATCACCAGCGTCGGGTAGTGCCACAGATAGAACGTGTAGGAACGGTCGCCGACGTATGCGAGCGGCCGGAACGCGAGCACGCGGTCGACGCCGAGACGCGTCGCGTGGAGGCCCGCGATGACCATCAGCGCCGACCCGCCGACGGGGAGCAGCGCTGCATATCCCGGGAAGTCTGTGTTGCTCGTGTAGAAGACGGAAGCGACCAGTACCATCGCCAGCCCAGCCCATCCGAGCGGCGTCCGGAGCACCCGCGGCAGCTTGGCTGCGGCGGGCGCCAGCAACGCCATGAGCGCGCCGAGCCCGAGCTCCCACACGCGCGCGAAGGTCGAGAAATACGCGCCCTGCGGATTGACTGCGGTGTCATGGATCGACCAGGCGAGCGAAGCCGCGCAGACAAACGCGAGGACCACGCCGACGAGCCGCACCGCGCGGCGACGATCGAAACCCCCGCGTCGCCGGCAGATGAGAAGGACGACCGCGAGCAGCGAAGGCCAAACGAAGTAGAACTGCTCCTCGATGGACAGCGACCAGAAGTGCAGAACGGGCGAGGGCATCGTCTGGGCGGCGTTGGCGAAGTAGTTGGTGGCCTCGGAGGCGAAATGGATGTTCGAATAGAACAGCGACGCTGCGAGCGCATCGAGGAGCGCCGGCTTGGTCCCGAGGAAGTCTGCCCGTAGCAGGTCGTAGACGACGTACACGGCGATCGCGGTGACCGCCAGGGTCAATGTAGCCGCCGGCAGGATTCGCCGGGCGCGCCGTGCGTAGAACTTTGTGATGGAGATCTGGCCGCTGCCCTGATCGCCGTCACGCCCGTGTTCGCCGCCGATACCCTCGCGCAGGAGCAGGCCGGTGATGAAGTATCCGGAGAGCACGAAGAACACGTCGACGCCGACGTAGCCGCCCGGCAGGAAGGGCACATGGGCGTGATTCAGGGCAACCAGCAGCACCGCGAGCGCGCGCACGCCCTGCAGATCGCGGCGGCGCTCCGTGGCGACGGAGGTCTGCTTCGTTGGCCCGGCGGAACCCCGCTGGGTTGTCTTCTGCTCACGCCCCTGAGGTGTCTCACAGCGCGCAAGTCGCTGCCGTTGCCCCTTGCCCCCGCGCGTGACTTTTCCTAGCTGCATGCCCGTCCCGCTGATGGAGGATGTATGTCTTTGAGAGGTTGCTTCCGGCCTCCCAGAAACGTATTAGCCCCACGCGCGTGGGATCAAACATCGCCCGCGGCGGTCCATGCACCAACCCGCGAGGGGCAAGTAACGAAATGTTGGCACTCGGCGACGGAACCGCCAAAACACCGTTTTCGGTGTGTTCGCTGCCGCCGCGCCCGCTGGCGCGGCTAGTCCCCGCCGTCGCCGCCGCCGTCGCCCCCACCGTCATCACTGTCGTCTGACCCGGAGTCGTCCGATCCGGAGTCGTCACTGCTGCCCGCCGAGCTGGCCGAGTCGTCGTAGGACTCAGCCTCATTGGTTTCCTCAGAGGTTGCCCCGGACTCCTGCAACTGTGAAGCGGATGGCTGCGGTCCAGCCGTACTGGGGACACGGCCTGTGCCGGCAGTGCCCTGAGCGAGTGCGAGCCCACCGTAGTACCAGAGCGGCACCCAAAAGCCGTCGGCCGTCTCACGGCAATTTATGGTTCGTGCTTCGCAGCTCGGCCTGCTGGGGGAATTGGAGCCGCTGTCAATCACCACGACCGCGCTGATGAGCGCCGCGAACACAAGAGCAGCGGTGAGGACGGTGTGCTTCTGGCGACGTTGCCAAGCGGCTCGCGTCACGCCACGCGGACGAGTCATATCGTCGAGCCGGTCCTCCGCCTGCTCGAACTCAGCCTCGGAGAGCTCGTCAGTCGAGCCGTGACCGTGGCCGCCGCGCAACTCAGGATTCTGGTCCGTCATACAGTCGCGAATCCTTTCAGAGCCGGCGGCGCCGCGCGACTCGCGGGATCGCTTGGTAACTCGGGCTGAGCCGGGGTCTGAAGCTAAGCGGCGTCGCCGGCGAGGTCGGCTTCGGTACTGAGGATCCAGTCGCGCTTTTCGGCCCGCCACTGCTCGTCCGTGCGGCGCAGCTTCCAATACCCGCTGGCCGACAGCGCCTCGACCGGCAGACCGCGCTCCAGCAGCAGGTGACGGCGGACGAAGCGGACGGCGGTCGCCTCGCCGTGAACAAACGCCTGTCCCCGTCCATCGGGCAAGGACAAGGCCTGGACGCCCTCCAGCTGAAGGGACGGATCTTCCCCCGGCCCTTGCGTGCGGTGGATCCAGCTAACGCGCAGATCTCCGGGCGAGTCGAGCGGCTGTTGATGATCCGGGCCATCGACCTCGATCACAGCGAAGACCGGGACCCCGGCTGGAACCCGTTCTACGGACGTGGCGATCGCAGGCAGTGCGGCATCGTCGCCAACCATGAGGTGCCAGTCAGCCTCAGGGTCTGGTGCATACGCGCCGCCCGGTCCCATGAGCTCAAGTTGGTCTCCCGGCTGCGCCTGGGCAGCCCACGGACCGGCAAAGCCCGCATCGCCATGAACGACGAAGTCGAGCGTCAGTCGCAGGGACTCGGGATCCCAGTGGCGGACGGTATAGGAGCGGGTCTTGTCTCCAAATCTGCACTTGACGTAGTGGTCGGTGAACTCTCCGGCACCGAAGCCCTCCAGATCGGGGCCGGTGACGATGATCCTGACCATGCTCGGCGTCAGCCAAACAACTTCGGCTACGACGGTGGAAAGACTGCGGCGCTCAGGCATGTGCTCCTTGGGAGTCGGGAAGTCTGCGACCCCTACAGCATACGTTAGGGTGCCCTAACCCCTCGGCACGGCGGCGCGGCGATCAGGCCGGTCGTTGCGGACCGCTCCAGAAGTTGCGCTCGAAGTCGAACGAGCGCGCGGTCGGCCAGCACCGTTCTTCCGCCCCGTCCAGCCAACGCTCGAACGCGTATATCTGCCGTTCATGGTTGAGGCAAAACTCAGCGCAGATGTCCTGCCGCGGCTCGCAGCAACCGAACGCCCTGCAGGAGAGGTCGTCGTGCTGGCTCACAACCAGAAACGTAATTCGTTGATGTTGACGTCAGGTGTGCATCAGATCGCCTGGCGTTAGGGGTGATCTCGCCAAGCAGCAAGCGGCGGGTCGCGATGTTTGCTGGAAGGGAGGTCTTACGAGTTGCCGAGCAGCACAAGCGCTTGCCCGTTGAGGCGTGGTAGTTGGACCACAGGCCCAAGAAAGTCGCCGGTCGAGAAGTCGAAGGCCACGACGTGCTCCTCGCCGACGCAGTACAGGTGATCATCCGGTCCGAATCTCAGTCCCCGCGGCCGCCTGAACTCAAGTGAAGGGGTAGGCGCGAAGACACGCACCAGTTGACCGGTTGCCGGATCGTATTCCCGGACGCTCGTGACAGCGTCCGAGGCGCCAAACGGAAACTCACTTGAGACGACGATATGCCCGTTGGGAGCGACCGTTAGATCGAGCGGACTCAGCTCGGGGTCGGTGACCAGGCGGCGCGGGCGCAGCACTCCCTCACCGTCGAATGCAACGATCGTGTTGTCCCCCTCTCCAGAGGGACCGATGCCAGATGCAAGGTAGAGCCGACCGTCGCCCGCGAACCCGAACCCGCGCGGGAACGGAACGACGCCCTCAGGCAGAACCCGTGCTCGATCCCCGTCCAGAGCGGCGGGCATGGCCAAAATCGTCCGCGCCCGGCGCATGCCGACGTAGTAGCGACCATCAGGCCCGAACGTACCACCGCCCGGATCAAGTCCGGCTATCCGTCCGGAGTCGCGCACGACGTTTCCGAGGCGATCGAGCGCCAGGACGCGATCGTCCCCACTGTTGAGATAGATAGGCGTGCCCGAGGGATCAAGACACAGACCGCGTGGATCGGCGATGCGCGGATCGGCGCTGAACGCCCCGAGCAGTTCGCCGCCACGGTCGAACCCGAGAAGACCGTCATAGCCCCCACCGTTGCGGCTCCCTGCGCTGGTGACCAGGAAGCGGAGGCCCACCAGCTCATGCTAACTCGGCAGGGAGAAGGCCGACGCCGGCCCCGTCAGAGGCGGGCCGCTCAGCTCAGATCGTTGCTCCTACGTCGTGAGAGCGATACTAGGACCGTGGCCGACCTCAATGTTCTGGGCGGAGCGCTCGCCCCGTGCGGCACCGATCCGATCACCGGCTTCTTCCGTGATGGGTGCTGCCACACCGGTCCCGAGGACCTCGGCAGTCATACGGTGTGTGCGGTGGTCACGGCTGAGTTCCTCGATCACCAGCAACGGATTGGCAACGACCTGGTCACGCCGATGCCTCAGTACCGATTCGCTGGGCTTGTGCCCGGCGATCGGTGGTGTGTGACCGCAGCGAATTGGCTACGAGCACACCTCGACGGCGCGGCGGCCTACGTCGTTCTTGCATCCACGCACGAACGAGCTCTCGAGATCATCCCGCTCGACGCTCTCCGGGAACACGCGGTCGACGTCCCCCCGGATCCCGGGCTGCTCCAGGGCTGAGTTCAGCCGGCGCCACGGAGGAGTCATTGTTGTTCGTACGATGCAAGTCGTGGCAGCGCTGATACCAATGTGTCTGGAAAGCCGGCCAGGCCGGATGACGCTCGGCGACCCGCCACCGGCGGGGTTGTAATGGGCGATCACCTCATCGTCCTGCACTCCGCGGTGCGGGCTTGCCCGGGCTATAGCCGCCACGACGCCCCCTCGATCCTGCTGGAAGGGTCATCGCTGGCGCGCGACACCGAGCACGGTCGCGCTATCACAGCCCAGCTGACGCGCCGCCACGGGACCCTTGAGGAAGCGATCGATGCGGCGGTGGTTGCGCTCGGCGCCGCTGGATTGCCCAAGGGGATCCAACGCCAGGCGCGCGCGGCGTGCGAGGACTACTTCTACAGCCGACTCGACCTGACGCCAAGCGGCAAGTTGGGCGGACCAGCAGAGATCGTTGAGACGCTCGAGTTGATGCCCGAGCCGATGTATCGAGCACTTGAGAACATCGTCGGCTTCGTCGTGGACGGCGAGTACGAGGATCTCCGCGCTGCGTCTGGCAACCGGCTCGCAGTCGAGGACCTCCGCCGTCGCATCGAGGACGACTGCCCGGAGTCGCTGGTGCTGCCGCCCCGGGAGATCTACCAGGTCGAGGCGATCGCGAAGTCGGACGATCCTGACCTGCCGGGTTGGGCCTACTTCCTCGACCTGTGGACCGACAACGGCCCGGCGCGCCTGCACATCGAAGGCGAACTCGAGGAGTCGGGTCAGCAGTTCAAGGCAACGCTGAACGACATCCTGCCCTGAAGCGCCAGACAGACGACCGTTAAACGCGGAAAGCCCACCCGTAAGTGGACTCTCGGCCATCAGAAGATCAGGCGGCTTTCGCGGGAAGGGGACATTCAGATGAAGGTCTCGCCCTCTTGTTGCCCTCGCTATCTGACCATCTCAGCGTAGCGCACCTCTCGACGCTATTCACGTGGCAGGTCCTGGGCCGCGGACACGCCGCCGACCGATGCGGAGTCAGCCGGCGATTTCGTGGAGCGTTTGGGCGACTTGGTCGGGCGCTGAGAACATCGCCCAATGTCCCGTCGGAAGCTCGCGCAGGTCCCAGTCCGGATCGGCGAACGGCGCCGCACGAGGGTCGCCGTGCGCGATCAGCTCTTTGACTGCGGCGACGGTGATCCCGCCTGCCGTGCAGAAGATCACTGATCGACGGACGCCCGATGGTTTCTCATGCTCAAGTCGCAGCGGCGTGGTGAAAGTCGCGTACGGCTGCGCGGTGCCGCGGCCTGCGATCGCCGCGAAGTGCTCGTCGGTCAGTCCTGCCGTGCTGCCGAACTGGCCCGTCTCGAGCGTTGCGCGGTCCGGGACCGGCCAGCGCCAGCCGTCGCCTTGGCGCTCGACGGCCGAGCGCTGAGCTTCGCGTTGCTCAGGCGTCTGAACGTCGCTGATCGCGATCCCGTCGGGTAGCGGCGAGCAGTCCAGATATACGACGGCGTTGAGTCGCACCGGCCGGCGGTCGGCAGCGCCGGCTACCACAACACCGGCGTAGCTGTGCCCGACGAGAACGGCATCGCGTAAATCCTCGTAGTCAAGGACACCGAGAACATCGGCGATGTGGGTGTCAAGATCGACGCTCGCTTCGGCCAGATGAGCGCGGTCGCCGAGGCCTGTGAGCGTGACCGGATGGACATCGTGACCGAGGGCGCGGAGCTGGTCGGAGACCTCTCGCCACGCCCAACCACCCAGACACGCGCCCGGGACCAGTACCAAGGGACGGGGACTCATTGCCGCTAACAGCATCCCAGACTCACGAGACCTTGGTGCTGCGGAAAGCGCGGGTCAATCTGAACGACCCGCAACGAGTCAATGCCGGCGCTGGGACTCGAACCCAGGCGCCTCGGATTAAAAGATGCTAATTTGCAGGGCAATTACCGTGATTACTGGAGCTTAGATCCGCTCAGTGCGGTTCCGTGAGGTCAGAATTGTCGAGTTCGGGACATTTCCTGGGACACGAGCATCACCGAGACCCGCGGAGCTAGCTGGTGTCGCTCGACCCCCGGTTGCGGGCCTCCTCCCACAGAATTGCTGAGCTGTTCACCTCCCGTCGCAGCATCGCCCTGTCCGACTCTTCGAGGTCACCCGTGACGTTCTGCTCCGGTTCTTCTCCTTCACTCGCTCAGGCCGCCTACCGGCAAAAGCGCGCATGTGCAGGCGTGTTCAACAAAGCGTCCGGCACCCCAGTCGACACCTTTGACCATGAGGACGTCCCTGCCGTCCCGGCTCGTCCTGCTGCCTTAGCGGTCTCCCGCGCGCGAGGAAACATCATCGAGCCGCAGGCTCGATCCCAAGCGACGGCTTCCCGCGCGCGTGATCCTGCCGTTCTGTCCGGGCCGACTCCTGAGCCTGGGTCCGGTGTGTCCCGGATCCCTTCCCTGCCTGTGTCTTGCAGCGGCGTGGACTTAGTTGTCCTGGAGCCGTTCTGGGATCGCTGCATCGTGCTCTTGGAGCCACTCTTGTGCTTCGGGCATGGAGAGCGTTTCGGTCAGCAGGGTGCCTGTCTCCATGGGGCGGAAGTCCGGGGTGGCGCCTTCGTGGCTGACGATGTAGAGCGCACGGGCGATCATGACGATGGGTGTGCAGACTGCGACAGCGTTTGGCTCCTGTGACCCGACGGTGGCGGTCAATCGTGTTGCGGCGGCGAGCTGATCGATCGCGAAGCGCTGCAGCTCTGTGATCTGGAGCGCTGCAGTCGCCGCCCTGGATCGGTAGACGCGATCGAGGATCTCGTAATGAGTCATCGCTGTCTCAAACGCCGCCAGGAGGTTCGGGGGCGGACCGCCGACCTTTACTAGCGCGGGCTCGAGCAGATCGTTCGTATCGATCTCGGATAACGGGTGCCCGAGCTCTTCAGCCCACTCGGGCAGACCGATCTGGTTGATGCCTTGCTCCATCACCCGGGGGCTCGGCAGCGGCAGCAGCTGGCGCTGTTCGTCGGTCCACTCACGCGACAGCAGCGCGAAAGCATCACCGATGGTTTGCAGCGTCATCGCCGCCGCCACCGCTCTGCCATCCCCGACCGGATCGTCGTACCAGCTCTCAAACCACGGGGCCGCTGCCCGGTACAGAGCGAGGGCTCGCGTTCGCATGTCCGCAAGCGTCGCCGGGTCGTTGTCAGCCATCCGCATATGGATCGACCACTCGCTTGCCTGCAGCTCCGCGAGCTGCTCGGCGAGTTCCGCCTCCCGCAGGATGTGCGTCGTTTTCTGCCGCACGTCCGCATCGGACGGGAGGTTCTTCAGGATGAGCGCCAGCCGCTCGCTCGCGTCGGCCCGACTCGCGGAACCGAGCACGCTGGTTGAAATCACATCGAGCAGCAACGCGTGGATCGCCTGCCCGAGCGAGCGCGAATCACGGTCCGCGTAGCGCAGCTCCTCAAAGGTGTCGAACGCCCAGATGCACGCGACGTGCGCGGAACCGTGCTCATCCATCTTTTGGAAGAAGCGCGCAAGCCACACCTGGCAGTCGATCCTTCTCCGCAGACCAAGTGGACCATCGAGCCGACGCAGTTCGTCTAACGCCCCGTTGATCTGCTCGATCGCCTCACCGACCTTCCCCTCCTGAGACATGCGGTCCGCAGCGGCCTGCTTGCCATAGGCGGCCAGATCGCTCGCGACGCGCCGCTCAAGATAAGCCCCGATTTCCTCGTAGCGATCGAGCAAAGCATCGTATGTGGAATTGGCCTCCTCCATGCGACCAAGTTGCCCAAGCCGGAACGCGTTCCTGATGACCGCTGTCTGGACCCAGGTCCGCACCTCCGGATCGTCGCTGTCCGCGTAAAGGCGCACCGCGTCGTCGTAGACCTCAAGCTCCTCATCCACACGCCCCAGCCCGTTCAGCTCGCCGGCAAGCTGCACGAAGGAGCGGGCCATCTCCACGGGCGGCTTCTCCCGCCGGTACTCCTCATAACCCAGCGCGCTCCGCAACGCGACAGCGACAGCAGGAAAGTCCTTCTCGCGCAGCAGCACCGGCGTTCGCTTCATCCAGGAGGAAGCAACGACCTTGCGGATCACGGTGTCATCAGACTCACCAAAACAAGCGGCCAGCTGATCCCAGGCCGCAAACCCGCCGTCCTCAGCACCCAGCTCGATCAGCCCCTCACCGAGAGCGAACAGAGCGCCGGCGACCATCCGGTCGGAGCGCTTACCACTGAGCACAGGCCCAGTCTCCGTGAACCTCAGATCCGGGATGACCGACACCGCCGCGTCCCGAACCCGTTGATCGAGACGAAAACCCAGCCCGCCCAAGACCTCCAAGAAAAGGCACACCGCCGCATCAAACTCTTCACTGCGAAACAGCTTTGAACCGCGGCTGAAACTCGCAAGCGCCGCCGCGACAGCCGCGGGACTCGCCTCAACCGACTCCTGTCCGTCAACGGGCCACGAAACCACTCAGCACCTTTCTTCCGTCCCCAACGCGGTCGATCCCGAGCGCTGTGCACCTACGGCGCGCCGCCGGCGTCCCGCCCGCCCCGATTGTTCCATCGCAACCAGATCAAAGCGATCACCAAGCCGCCTCCCTTCTCGCGATCGGTTTGCCGGGTTGCATGCCGCGCCACAGCGACACTCGCGTTGCCGACTGCTCAGTCGTCGGATGAGCTGGGCGCGTCCCGCATTTCGGCCATGAAGATCGCCCGGACGCGCCGTGCTCGTGGTCGCGCGATGGAGACCGCTCCGCTCCCGCTTGGGATCTCGCTGTCGCTCGATTGAGTTGACGCGGCGCTCGTGTCTGTCAGACGCGGCACAAGCGCGCCTCCCGACCTCCGGCAGCCTGCGAACACACCGCAAGGGGCGTGAGCCCGACGCTAGCGCGCCGCGGCGCCGACCTTGAGTTGGCGGTACAGCAGCTCCGGTGCTGGATCCAGACCGTTCGGCCACACAACGGTGCGCAGCTCCGGGTCGACCGTCACCTGACGGAAGTAGGCCGGATCGCGGAGATCGGCCCCGAGGCCGGTCTCAAGCAGGAATGAGCAGTCAACTTCACCGACTGTGCCATCGCTGAATTCGATCCGGAGCACGTGGTTGTCCAGTGGGCTCGCTTTGGTTACGCCAAGCATGGCTCTGATGCTAGGGCAGCGGATCGATGGGAACCAGCGGCTCGAGGCGCTGGGCCAGCTCCCAATCCAAGTTGAGCTCGGCCTGATGAAGTCGTGCCCACTCCTGCACCAAGCGGAACGCGCGGGGCGGTAGCTCGCCCTCGAGGATGACCGAGCCGTCCAGAGCGACCTGTGCCCAATGCTCGCCATAGCGAGCGTGGAAGTGCGCGGGCGGGTGATCGGGTCGGTACATATAGATGACGATTCCGTAGAACTCGCACAGACGGGGCATCGTCAGGGACGGCTCTCTCGTCCCAAGACGTCCCCAGAAGTCCCAACTCGTCCCGGGACGTTCCCGTGCGTCCCGGCTGCCCTCATCCAAATCCCAGACTACCCGATTTGCTGGGCTTTTCCAGTGCCGGCACCGGGACTCGAACCCGGGCGCTTCGGATTAAAAGTCCGCTGCTCTACCAACTGAGCTACGCCGGCGTGCGACTGATGATGGCAGCCCAGGCGATTCTGGAGGGACTCGCGGCGTAAGCCGGTCAGGCGCGGTAGGCGACCAGCTCGATCTCGACCAGCATCCGCGGGTCGATCAGGCCGCTCACCTCAACCATGGAGGTGACCGGGCCGGCGTCGGCAAACGCCTCGCCGTGGGCACGGCCGACCTCGTCGCAGCGGGAGATGTCGGTCACATACATGCGCGTCTGAACGACGTCGGCGGCCGTAAAGCCCACCCGTGACAGCTCGTGCAGGAGCTTCCCCAGGATCTCGACGGTCTGCTCGTAGGGCGTCGTGCCGACGACGTAGCCGCTCGGGTCGACCGAGGTGGTGCCCCCGATCAACACCCAGGGACCGGCGACGACCGTGCGGTTGTAGCCGAACATGCCCTCATACGGTGAGGGCGGATCGCCGCCGAGCCGCTTCACCTGAGGCTGCTCGGAGGACACGCGATTCAGCTCCTCAAAAGGCCAGGCACAGCTCAGTGGCGGAAGTGGCGGCGGCCGGTGAACACCATCGCCGCACCGGCGCGGTCCACCGCCTCGACCACCAGCGGATCGCGGATCGAGCCGCCGGGCTGGATGATCGCGGTGACGCCCTGCTCGAGCGCGAGCTCCGGCCCGTCGGGGAACGGGAAGAAGGCGTCCGAGGCGAGCACCGACCCCTTGACAGAGCTCTGTGCCTTCTCGAGCGCGATCCGTACCGAGTCGACGCGGCTCATCTGCCCGGCGCCCAGGCCGATCGTCGCGCCGTCGCGCGCCAGCACGATCGCGTTGGATTTGACGTGCTTGCAGACGCGCCAGGCGAGCAGCAGCTCCGACCACTCGTCCTCACTCGGACGCCGCTCGGAGACCACCTCCATCGAATCGCGATCCTCGTTGGAGGTGTCGCGATCCTGCACCAGCAGGCCACCGATCACCTGGCGGAAGGCCGGCTCGTAGAGCACATCAAGGCGGCGCTCGCGATCGTCGAGGATCCGCATGTTCGGCTTGTCGGCGAAGATCTCGAGCGCGTCGTCGTCGAAGCCGCGCGCCAGCACGATCTCCGCGAACTGCTCATGGATCGCCTCCGCCGTCTGCTTGTCGACGCGGCGGTTCATCACGATCACCCCACCGAAGGCCGAAGTCGGGTCGCAGGCAAAGGCGCGCTGATATGCCTCGAGCGTGGTGGTACCGACCGCCACGCCGCACGGGTTGTTGTGCTTGACGATCACGCAGGCCGGCACGACGAACTCCGCCAGCAGCTGCCGGGCGGAATCCAGGTCGAGCAGATTGTTGAACGACAGATCCTTGCCGCCCAGCTGCGCGACCTGCGAGAGCACGTGGGTGCGCGCACCGATCTGCGTGTAGAACGCGGCCCGCTGGTGCGGGTTCTCGCCGTAGGGCAGCTCGAGCTCGCGCTCGAAGGCCCGCACCAGCAGTGGCGGGAAGTCCTCGTTCTTCTCCTGGAACCAGCGCGTGATCGCGGTGTCGTAGCGGGCGGTGTAGGCGAAGGCCTCCGCCGCCAGGCTCTCGCGCGTCTGCAGCGACAGTCGCCGATCCGACCCACGTAGCTCTTCCAGCACCGCGTCATACGCTCGCCGGCGAGACCACCGGCACCGCGAACTTGAAGTTCTTGGCGGCCGCGCGGATCATCGTCGGGCCGCCGATGTCGATGTTCTCGATCACCTCGGCGTCGGTGACGCCGCGCGTCGCGGCGGTGCGCTCGAACGGGTACAGGTTCACGCACACGAGATCCACAGGCTCGACGTCATGGGCCGCAGCCGCCTCGACGTGCGCGGGGTCGTCACGCACCGCGAGCAGACTCGCATAGAGCTTCGGGTGCAGCGTCTTGACGCGGCCGTCCATGATCTCCGGGAAGCCCGTCAGGTCGGTGATCGAGCGCACGCTCAACCCCGCATCGGCAAGCTCCCGCGCGGTCCCGCCAGTCGAGACCAGCTCGATACCGAGTTCTGCCAGTCCGCGCGCGAACTCGACGATCCCGGCCTTGTCGGATACGGAAAGCAGCGCCCTGGCGACCTGCACCTCACCGGGCGCCGAGGGCTGAAGCGACTGCTCGGCGTTGGCTCCGGTTGTCATATCGGCCCGACTCTACCGGTCCGGCAAGACCGCGAGGGCACCAATAAGCACCCGCCGCGGATGCTTGGAAGCGATCCGCACCTCGCCGCGCGCGAACAGGCGCACCACCTCTGGGCAGCATCTGGTGCTCCATCGCGTGGATGTGCGGGAGCACATCGTCCAGCTCGCGTGCCTCCGGCAGCTCGACGGCCCGCTGCATGATCACCGGCCCGGTGTCGAGACCGGCGTCCGCGAAGTGCACGGTCACGCCGAACAGCTTGACGCCGTAGGCGAGCGCCTGGCTGACCGCGTCGATCCCTGGGAACGCCGGAAGCAGCGACGGGTGGACGTTGATCACCGCGTCGGGGAAGCGATCCAGGAACTCCTCGGAGACGAGCTGCATGTAGCCCGCCATCACCACCAGTTGGCTGCCCCGCTCGCGCAGCCAGGCAGCCATCGCGCGATCCCGCGCCCGACGATCGCCGCGAGTACGAAGCGCGCTGGAACGACGGCCGTCGCCAGGCCAGCCTCCGCCGCCCGCTCCAGCGCTCGCGCCTCAGGGTTGTCGGAAGCGACGGCGACGATGCTGATCCCGTCGCGCCCGTGTACCTGGTCGATCAGCGCCTGCAGGTTGGTGCCCGTGCCCGACGCCAGCACGGCGACCTTCAACGAACTCTCGGCGCTCATCGCTTCAAGCGTTATGGAGTCACCGCATCGGGCCCGTCGGGACGAGCGGCAGCTCGCGCGCTCGAGCGCGAACTTGCCCCCGGAGTCCTCCGTACCCGCCAGCGGATAGTCGCCGCTGAAACACGCGTCACAGTGCATCGCGCGCTGCCCCTCGACGGCCTCGTAGACACCTTCCAGTGACAGGTAATGCAGCGAGTCGGCGCCGATCACGCGGCAGACCTCCTCGACGGAGCGGTCGTGCGCGACCATCTCTTCGCGTGCCGACATGTCGATCCCGTAATGGCATGGGTGCTTGATCGGCGGCGAGGAGATCCGCAGATGGATCTCCTTGGCTCCAGAGTCGCGCAGCATCTGCACGATCTGGGGCATCGTGTTGCCACGCACGATCGAGTCATCGACGACGATCAGGCGCTTGCCCCGAACCACCTCGGGCAGCGGGTTGAACTTGAGTCGCAGGCCGTTCTTGCGCAGCTGCTGGCCCGGCTGGATGAAGGTACGCGCGACGTAGCGGTTCTTGATGAAGCCGTCGTCCTGGGGGATGCCCGCAGCGCGGGCGAGACCGCGCGCGGCGGCATTGCCGGAATCCGGGATCGGGATCACGAGATCGGCGTCGACCGGCGCCTCACGCCACAGGATCTCACCCATCCTGGCGCGAGAGACCTGCAGGCGGCGCCCGTTCATCAGCGAGTCGGGCCGGGCGAAGTAGATGTACTCGAACACGCAGAACGCACGGCGATCGCCCCCGGCGACGATCCGCGAGTGCAGCCCCCCGGCGTCCAGCGTGACAACCTCGCCGGGCTCGACCTCGCGCACGTAGCGCGCGCCGATCAGGTCGAAGGCGCATGACTCGCTGGCGACGCAGTACACCAGAGCGCCGCTTTCCGGATCGTCAATCACGCCGATCGCGAGCGGCCGCAGACCGTGCGAGTCACGGAAGGCGATGACCCTGTCGTCGGTCATGACAACGGTCGAGAAGGCGCCGTGCAACTTCGGCAGAACGTCAGCGACGGCATCCTCGATGCTGTCCGCCGGGTGGGTCGCCAGCAGCGCGGCGATGATCTCCGAGTCCGAGGTCGAGCGGAACGGCACGTCGCGCCCGCGCAGCTCGCTGTGCAGCTCGACCGCGTTGATCAGATTGCCGTTGTGCGCGAGCGCCAGCATGCGGCGGTCGTCGCGGACGATCGGCTGCGCGTTCTCCCACTCCGAGGAGCCCGTGGTCGAGTAGCGCACGTGCCCGATCGCAAGGTCGCCGACCAGCGAGCGCAGCATGTGCTCGTCGAAGACCTGCGACACGAGACCCTGCTCGCGCGTCGCCATGATCGAGCCGTCCAGCTGCGCAACCGCCATGCCGGCGGACTCCTGTCCGCGGTGCTGGAGCGCGTAAAGCGCGAAGTAGGTCAGGCGCGCGACCTCGCTGCCCGGCGCGAAGATGCCGAACACCCCGCACTCGTCGCGCGGTCCGTCACGTTGATCGAGAGCAGTGGACAAGGGTCGCTGGACCTCACCACGAGCTTAGCTCAGCAGTGCGGACAGACCTTCGGAGCGAGTCGCGCTCAGCTCGGAAACTGGGACGTTTAGCAATCCCTTGACGCTCAGCTCGCGACCACCGACGGCGCCGATAATCGGCAGACCCTCGAGATTTTCGGAAGGGCCGCTCACGATGAACGCCGTCCCGAAGTCCTCTCCGAAGGGGTCGAGGCCCTCCGGCAGGTTGATGACTGCGCCCAAGCCGGTGGCGATGCAGCATTCGGCGATCGCCACGAGGATCCCGCCCTCGGCGATGTCGTGGGCGCTGGTGAAGTGCGCGGTCGCGCACGCCCTGCCGCACCAGCTCATGGGTGGCGCGGATCGCTGACACGTCCTTGTCAGGCAGTGCGCCAGCGGGCGCGCTGCCGTGCAGCTTCGCTATCTCCGAGCCGTCGCGGGACGGATTGAAGCTCGCCGACCAGCGCGATGCGGTCGCCGGGGTCGGTGAACCCGATCCAGCCCGCGCGGCGCACGTCGGGGAGCTTGCCGACCATGCCGATCACCGGCGTCGGCAGGATCGGGCCGTCCGGGGACTCGTTGTAGAGCGAGACGTTGCCGCCGACCACCGGCACGCCCAGGTCGCGGCAGGCCTGCGCGAGCCCGTCGACCGCCTCGCTCAGCTGCCAGGCGACGTGCGGCTTCTCCGGGTTTCCGAAGTTCAGGCAGTTGGTGAGCCCGAGCGGCTCGGCGCCGACGCAGGCGAGATTGGCGGCGCACTCGTAGACGACCTCGGCGGCGCCGGCGCGCGGATCGACGGCGACGCGGCGGCCGTTGCCGTCGATCGAGATCGCGATCCCCGGGATCGGCCAGGTGCCCGCGTCGGTGACCCCGGACAGCACCGGCAGCGCGAGCACGGCAGCGTCGGCCTGCTCCGGGCGCCGCACCGTGCGCGACTGCACAACCGGGTCGTACTGCTCGAAGACGGGACGGCGCGAGGCGATGTTGGCGCTCGCGAGCAGTGCCTTGAGAGTCGTGGCCGCGTCAGCGTCGGTGGCGACTTGCTGTTCGCCACCTCCGTACAGCGGGGTGGTCGGCGCCTCGGGCTCGAGGTCGTACAGCGGGCACTCGTCGACCAGCAGCGGCACCGGCAGCTCGCCGACCAGCTCGCCGTCTTTGAAGATGCGGAAGAGGTGCGTGTCGGTGACCTCGCCGATCACGGTCGCGAGCACCTCCCACTTCTCACAGACGTCGAGCACGGCCGGGACGTCGTATGGCTCGACGACGCACAGCATGCGCTCCTGCGACTCGGAGACCATGATCTCGAACGGCTCCATGTCGGCTTCGCGCAGCGGGATCTGGGCGACGTCGATGTCGAGGCCGACCTCGCCCTTGCTGGCCATCTCGGAGGCCGCGGACGTCAGACCGGCGGCGCCGAGGTCCTGCAGCGAGGCCAGAAGGCGGCGGTCGAGCAGCTCGAGGCTGCACTCCATCAGCTTCTTCTCGGCGAACGGATCGCCGATCTGCACGGTCGGCCGCTTGGCGTCGTCACCCTCGCCGAGCTCGGCGCTGGCGAGCACCGACGCGCCGCCGATGCCGTCGCGGCCGGTCAGCGCGCCGAACAGGATCACGACGTTGCCGACACCGGCCGCCGCGGCCGAGGTGAGCCGGTCGTGCGGAGCCATGCCCGACGGCCATCGCGTTGATCAGGCAGTTCTGCTCGTAGCTGGGCTCGAAGTAGATCTCGCCGCCGACCGTGGGAACGCCGATCGAGTTGCCGTAGTGGCCGATGCCGGCGACGGCGTGCTCGAGCAGGTAGCGCGAGCGCTGGGAGTTGGCGACCTCGCCGAAGCGAAGACTGTCGAGCACCGCGATCGGGCGGGCTCCGACCGCGAAGATGTCCCGAGGATGCCGCCCACGCCGGTGGCCGCACCCTGGAACGGCTCGACGGCGCTCGGGTGGTTGTGCGACTCGACCTTGAAGGCGATCGCGAGGCCGTCTCCGACGTCGACCGCGCCGGCGTTCTCACCGGGCCCGACGAGTACGTGCGGACCCTCGGTCGGCAGCCGCCTCAGCAGCTTCTTCGAGTGCTTGTAGGCGCAGTGCTCCGACCACATCAGCGAGAGCATCGCCAGTTCGACGTCGCCGGGCTCGCGGCCGAGCCCCGCGACGATCAGGTCGTACTCGTAGTCCGTGAGACCGAGCTCGCGATGTCGGGACTGGGCGTGGGTGCTGCTCATCTGCGACTTCCTCGGGCTCAAGCTACCGGTACGCGCTCGCCGACGGCCGTCCGGAGTCGACTCGAAGATCGTCAGCCCGTCGGTCGAGCCGGTGAGGCTGTCCACCGCGTGCTCGGGATGCGGCATCAGTCCAAAGACGTTGCCCGCATTGTTGACGACGCCGGCGATGTCTTCCTGTGAGCCGTTGGGGTTGTGTCCGGGCGAGTACTTGAGCACCGCCTGCACGGGCTCGGCCGAGTAGTAGCGACCGGTGGTGTGCTTGACCGGGATCGAGAGCGTCGGCGGGCAGTTGCGCGTGAACGGGGTGTTGCGGTCGACGACGTCGAGCTCCACCTGGCGGAAGACGAACTTGAGATGGTCGTTGACCAGCAGCGCCCCTGGCAGCAGGCCGCATTCGCAGAGGATCTGGAAGCCGTTGCAGATGCCCAGCACGAGCCCGCCCTCGTTCGCGAACTCGATCACCGACTCCATCACCGGAGCGAAGCGCGCGATCGCTCCCGTGCGCAGATAGTCCCCATATGAGAAGCCGCCGGGAACGACGACGGCGTCGACGCCCTTCAGGTCGCGGTCGCGGTGCCAGAGCAGCTCGGCCTCGGCGACACGCTCGGCGGCGAGCTGTGCGTCGACGTCGTCGCAGGTGCCCGGGAAACGGATTACGCCGAACTTCACGCGTTCTCGATGATCTCGTAGTCCTCGATGAGCGGGTTCGCCAGCAGGCGCTCGCACATCGCGGGCAGTTGCGCGGAGTCCTCGATGTCGAGCTCTACCAGGCGTCCGACGTGAACGGCCGAGACTCCGCGTGAAGCCCAGCGCCGGCAGCGCGCGTTCCACAGCCTGGCCCTGAGGGTCGAGGATTCCCGCCTTGGGGCGGATCAGTACACGTGCCCGCATATCAGTTTCCTGCGTGGGTGCGTGCGAGCCAGCTCGGCGAACGAATTGCCGGTGATGCGCTCGTAGGCCTCGATGTACTTCGCGCGGGTCTTGGCCACGACGTCCTCCGGGATCTCCGGAGCCGGCGGGAGCTTGTCCCAGCCGGTGGAGGTGGCCCAGTCCCGTGCGAACTGCTTGTCGAAGCTGGGCTGGCTGCGCCCGGGTTCGTAGGTGTCGGCCGGCCAGAAGCGGGAGGAGTCGGGCGTGCAGACCTCGTCACCGATCGTGAGCACGCCGTCCGCATCGAGCCCGAACTCGAACTTGGTGTCCGCCAGGATGATCCCGCGGTCGCGCGCGCGGTCGGCGGCGTATTGATACAGAGCAACCGAGACGGCGCGGAGCCGCTCCGCGAGCTCAACGATCGCCGATCAGCTCGGCGGCCTGTTCGAAGTCGATCGCCTCGTCGTGCCCGAGGTTGGCCTTGGTCGATGGCGTGAAGATCGGCTCGGGGAGCTGATCGGACTCGCGCAGACCGCTCGGGCAGCTGCACTCCGGAGACGATCCCGGTCTTCTGGTAATCCTTCCACCCGGAGCCGGCGATGTAGCCACGCACGACCGCTTCGACCGGAAGCATCTCCAGCTTCTTGACGACCATCGCACGGCCGCGGACCTCGGTGGGAACGCGATCCGTGACCGAGACGAGGTGGTTGGGAACCAGACTCGCCCGTCTGCTCGAACCAGAAGGTCGAGATTGCCGTGAGCACCGCGCCCTTGTCCGGAATCGGGTTGGGATGCACGGCGTCATAGGTCGAGATCCGGTCCGATGCGACTATCAGCAACTCGTCGCCGAGGTCGTAGATCTCACGGACCTTTCCGGACGCGATCAGGTTGAGATCGTTGATGGCGCTCACGCCGCGATCCTAGCGGGTGGGGGTGTCTATGGGACGGTCTGCGGAGCTTATGGGACGGTCTGCGGAGCCGGTCGCGGGCGGGCGAACGGGAGGTGCATGATGTGTCCGGCCACCGCCTGAACCTCGGCGCGCAGATCGAGCATCGGGCCCGCCCAAACAAGCGCGTACTCGAGCCCGAAGCGCAGGCCCTCGACACGACGGATCTCCAGGTGCTGCTCCGGGTTCGCACGCGCGGCCATGATCGAGATCAGCGCCGGCGCGCCCATTGCCTGCGCGGTGGCGATCACACCGGCCGTGCTGCCGATCGCTGGGGTCGGCGGAATCCGCTCGAAGCCCTGCCGCTCGAGCGTGGCGCTGACGATGCGGCTGGAGTTCGACCATGGATCGCGCTGCACCACCGCGGTCGAGGCGAACTCCTCGGTCGGGATCTCCTCGAGCAGCTCCCATGGGTGGTTCGGGGGAACGACCACGACGAGCTCGTCGCGCCAGACGATCCGCTCCTCGAGGCCATCGGCGTAGAGCGCGTAGGGATCGATGCTGGCGATTCCGAGGTCGCTGCGGCCGTCTCTGACGAGCTCGCGTACAAGCTCGGAGTTGGCGGAGATCAGTTCGGCCGTGAAGGCATGCTCACTGCCTGCCAGTTCACTCAGCACCTGAGGCAGGCGCAGCTCGGCGATCGTCGGGCTCGAGGCGATCCGCACCGGCATCGTCGGCGGCGTCTTGATCAACGCCTGGACCGAGTCCGCACTGCGCAGCAGCCGGCGGGCCGCGCTGTAGAGCTGCACGCCGGCCTGCGTCAGCGTCACGCCGCGGCTGGAGCGCTCGAAGAGCTCGGCACCGGCCACGTGCTCGAGCGCGCGAAGCCGCTTGGACATCGCGGGCTGGCTGACATTCATCGCGCGCGCGGCCTCGGCGATGCTGCCGAGTGTTGCGGCGGCGCAGAAGGCGCGTAACTCCCCAACCTCGAGGTCGCGTACAGGTACATGACCTCGGCTCACGAACTCCCCGGACTGCGGCGCCCCTGGCTGAGGGCCTGCAGTCTCGTTCCGCCGCAGAGCCGTCATGCGGGGGACAATATGTGAACAAGCCGGACTACCCAGAACGCACCTAAAGCCTTGCAAGAATTCTTGCAAGGCTTTCTAAAGGAATTTGCGGCAATTGCCGATTACGCGTGAGCTACCTTGTCACGGTGCCGAGGAGCCCGCGTGGATGAGGCTCCTCGACGCCGCAAACTCAAATCTCAATCTGACTACTTGACGGTGACGCCCATTGCAGATCTCCCTTTCTGTATTGAGGGTCCATCGAAAAGGTCTTGCTTTACGCGTCCAGAAGGTTCCCCTTGTGCACAGCTTTCCGGTAGACCTGATCTGGTTATGCCTCAGATAACCGGGCGTTAGACCATGCTCGAACTAAGGCCGCTGCGTTCCGCCGATTTCCGTCATCTCGCCATTGCCTACTGGGTCAATGAGTTCGGCACCTGGCTCGGTGAGATCGCGCTCGCGATCCTCGTCTACGACCGGACGCACAGTCCTCTCGCGACAGCCGGCCTGTTCCTGACTCTGCGTTTCCTCCCCGCACTGGTGGCACCGCTGCTGACCGCGCGAGTTGAGGCCCTACGCACGCGAGTCGTGCTCCCGGCCCTGTACTTGCTCGAGGGGCTGCTGTACGGCCTCCTTGGGCTGGTCGTGGCCCATCACGGCTCCATGGCCGCGGTGCTTGCGCTGGCCGCGTTTGACGCGGCGCTTGCGATCGTCGCCAAGACGCTGATTCGCAGTGCGTCCACGAACCTTCTCGTCGGCCGCGGGCTGCTGCGAGAAGGCAACACCATCGTGAACATCGGCTGGATGGCTTCGGGGGCATGCGCTCCGTTGATCGGGGGCATTCTGGTCGCAACACAGGGCGCCGCGTCTGCGCTTCTGATTGATGCCGCCACGTTTGTGCTCACCGCGGTGCTCGTCGGGACGGCTTCCGGGATTCATGTCGAGAGCGAGATCGACGAGACCTTCCGCGAGCGGCTGCGGGCTGGCCTCGCGGTGCTGCGCCGACCAGGGCCGATACAGCGACTGACGCTCGCGCTCGCGCTCGTTCTGTTGCTGGGGGCGCTCCCGATCCCGGTTGAGATCGTGTTCGCTAAGCGAACGCTGCGCACGACGGATGTCGGGTACGGCCTGCTGCTCGGCAGCTGGGGAGCTGGCATGGTGCTCGGCGGCGCGATCTTCGGGTTGCTGCGCAACGTCGATCTGACGCGCATCTTCCGTGTCGGGATCGTCGTGATCGCGATCGGGTACGGCGTTCTGGCAGCGGCGCCCACGCTGGCGGTCGCCTGCGTCGGCTCCGCTATCGGCGGCATCGGCAACGGTTCGGGCTGGGTGGCTGCGCTGACAGCGCTTCAGGAGCGGATTCCGCTCAAGCGCCAGAGTGCCGTGATGGCAGTGCTCGAGGGACTCAATCAGGTCATGCCGGCGCTCGGGTTCGCGATCGGGGGTGCCGTCACGGCGGCCTGGTCGCCGCGTGTCGCCTACGGGATCGCCGCAATCGGGGTGGCGTGCGTGGCCCTGCTGTTCACGGTGCGCCGCATCGATCAGATCCCGCTCAGATTGGTCGCACCCGGCACGACCGGCACCGACCTAAATGCGCAGGAATCTGAAGCTGAACATCGAAACGTTTCCCTGGCGAGCCCCACGATCGGATGACCGAGAGCACCACAGCGGCCGAGCTCGGCCCTCCGGACCGTCCCGACGCGCGTCGCGATCGCGCTAAGTCGGGCAAGTTCACGGCGTTCCAGGTGGCACTGCTGCTGGGTGCGCTCGTCGCGGCGCTCAGCGTCTGGAGCACCGCCCACCTGCACACTACTGACGAGAAGTGGCAGGTGGTAATTCTGGTCGTGCTCTCGACCGTCAGCTACCTGATGGCGACGTCGCTTTCGGGATCGCTGAACATCTCCGGCAGCCTGCTCAGCATCACGCTGGCGGCGGTGCTGCTGGGAGGTCCGCCCGCGGCGATCGTCGGTGTGACGACGATCGCGATCGGCTGGCTGCGCTTCCGTGGCGCTGGCCACGTGCTGCGTCACAACCTCGTGATGTACGCGTGGTTCCCGTTGTTGAGCGGCTTGGCCTTCACCCTCATGGCCAACGCTGCCCATGTGGGCATCCACGACCGCAACTACTGGCACCATCCCCAGTACTACCTGCTCGTACTGGCGACGTTCGCGCTCGCGGTCGTCCTGAACTTCGCCATGGCGGCCGCCTACACGCTCGCGTTTGACCAGGTGACGCTTGCCGAGAAACTCAGCGAGGGCAAGCCCCTCATCGCTGCAGAGCTATCGTCGGCGGTCCTGACCCTGATCGCCGTTTTCCTGGTCAAGTGGCTGGGCAGTTTGGCCGACGCCGGCCTCCTGCTGTTCGCAGTCGTGCTGGTGATCTTCCAGTACCTCATCGGGGAGCTGCTGCTGTCGCAGCACCGCGGCGAGGAACTCGTGATCATGGCCACCACCGACGAGCTGACCGGCCTGCCCAACCGCAAACACTTCAATGACCACGTCGACGCCCAGATCGCATCGTTGGGAGGGACGGGCGGGCTTCGGGGTGCTGCTGCTCGACCTCGACCACTTCAAGGACATCAACGACACGCTCGGGCATCAGTACGGAGACGACCTGCTGGCCGACCTGGGCCCGCGGTTGGCCGAGCGGATCGGTCGACGGCGGCGTCGTCGCGCGCTTCGGCGGCGACGAGTTCGCGATCCTGCCGGCCATCAAGACCGAGAACACCGCGTCGCTGACGGCGATCGTCGAGGACGTGATTGCCTGCGTACGCGAGCCCGTGAAGTTCGACGACATCACCCTTGAGGTGGACGCCAGCATCGGCGTCGCGCGCTACCCCAGCGACGGCGACGACGCGCAGACGCTGCTGCGACGCGCCGACATCGCGATGTACAGCGCCAAGGCCGAGCGTGACGGCCACCGCTTCTACGCGCACGGTCAGGACAGCCACTCGGTCAACCGGCTGAGCATGGTCGGAGACTTCCGCCGCGCTCTGGAGAAGGACGATGAGATCATCGTCCACTTCCATCCGATCGTCGATCTCGTTACGGGCCAGGTGTACGGCGCCGAGGCGCTCGTCCGCTGGGAGCATCCGGAGCTCGGCCTGCTGCAGCCGGCGGCCTTCCTGGAGATCGTCGAGCAGACCGGCCTGATCGGCGCGATGACCACCCGCGTCCTGCAGAAGGCGATCGCCGAGTGCGCGGCCTGGCACGCGGCCGGACGCGACCTGACCGTCTCGGTGAACCTTTCGGTCCGCAACCTCCACGACTCGATGCTCTCGTCGCAGGTCGCGCAGATGCTCGACCGTCACTGCCTCCCGCCGGATGCGCTCATCCTCGAGATCACCGAGAGCATGATCCTCTCGGATCCCCAGCGCGCACTCGCCACGGTTGAGAGCCTGAGCGAGATCGGTGTGCGCTTCGCAGTCGACGACTTCGGCACCGGGCACTCGTCGCTGAAGAACCTACGCGCGCTGCCGGTCCACGAGCTCAAGGTCGACCGCTCGTTCGTGACGCCGATGCTCAACGAGGAGTCAGACGGCGTGATCGTGCGCTCGACGATCGAGCTCGGGCACGCACTCGGCCTGAAGGTGGTCGCCGAGGGAGTCGAGGACGAGGTCACGCTCGCCCGACTCGAGGAGATCGGCTGCGACCGCGCGCAGGGCCACTACTTCTCCAAGCCGATCCCGCCGATCGAGTTCATGCACTGGATCAGCCGTTACGAGAACCGCTACCCAGCGGCCGCCTGAGCGGCCTGGGTCAGCGAGCCTGGTCGATCAGCTCGATGCGGTAGCCGTCCGGATCGCGCACGAAGCACAGCCGCGACCCGCCCTCGCGTACCGAGTACGGCGGCTTCTCAGGCTCGATGCCCTGCTGCGCGAGTCGGGCGAGCGTGGCGTCGAGGTCGTCCACGCCCACGGCGATGTGACCGTAGGCGGTCCCCAAGTCATAGCTGCGACCGTCATGGTTGTAGGTCAGCTCCAGGACCGCGTCCTGATCGCCCAGTGAGAAGAAGTAGTTGGTCGCCTCCGTCTCGCCGTTGCGGACGATGTCCATGTCGCGAGCGAAGGTGAAGCCCAGAGCTTCGTAGAAGGCACGACTCTGCTCGGGGTCGGTGATGCGAACCATCGTGTGCAGGAAGGTGGCGGTCATGCCGCCATCCTACGCCGGGGCGTGGGAACTGGGGGTAGTAGACAACCGCAGGAGACCCGTCGCACGGCCGAGCCGCGCCCCGCTGGGCGCGGCTTTCAGCTCTGGAGGCCGCGGATGACTAGAGGCCGCGGATGAACGACGACGGCGGTGAGAAGCGCTTGGCGTGAGTCGCGTCAGGCTGGTGCGGACGACGATCCGCACTCAACTGGGCGCGACGGGCACGCATGCGGGCCCGACTCATACGCGCCACCGATTGAATCTCCCGATCGGTGCGGGCGTTGTTGATCATCGAGACCAGATCCATGTCGTGCTCGGGATCGAACAGGCTGGTATCCAGCTCATTTCGGTCTTTCAGAAAGTTGAACATGCACATACTTTCGGCGATGCACGTACATAAGTCAAAGACGTAGATCGTACGAGAGCCATAGGCTCTGATTATCAATCCTGTGCCCCGCGGTGAGGCCAGGCGCTGGTGGCGCGGCGACTGCTTCAGGCGATCGCGTCGAGCCGACCGACGATGTCCGTCGCGTGGCGGACGTACGGAGCGAAGTCGAAGATCGCATCCAGGTCGAGCCCCTCTCCGGCCGGATCAGTCGCCAGCAGCTCGCGCAGGTGCACGCGCGTGTCGATCGCCTCCTGAGCCAGGCGCTGCACAACGCGGTAGGCGTCGTCGCGGGTCGCCCCGCGCGCCACCAGGGCCAGCAGCAGGCGCTGGGAGAAGAGCGCGCCGTGGGTCAGGTCGAGGTTCTCACGCATCCGCGCTGCGTCCACGACGAGGCCCCGGATCACCCCAAGCATGCGGCGCTGCATGTGGTCCAGCAGGATCGTCGCGTCAGGCAGCATGATCCGCTCGACACTCGAGTGCGAGATGTCGCGCTCGTGCCACAGCGAGACGTCCTCGACGGCGGCCTGCGCGTATCCGCGCAGCAGCCGCGCGAGGCCCGGCGATCTGCTCGGTCTTGATCGGGTTGCGCTTGTGCGGCATCGAACTCGAGCCCTTCTGACCCGCGGCGAAGGGTTCGCGCGCCTCGCTCAGCTCGGTGCGCGCCAGGTGGCGTATCTCGGTCGCCAGGCGCTCGAGCCCCGCACCGGCCAGAGCGATCGCCTGGAGGAGCTCGGCGTGGCGATCACGCGGGATCACCTGCGTCGAGACCGACTCGACGTAGAGCTCCAGCCGCGCCAGCACGCGAGCCTCGTACTCGGGTGATGTCGCCGAGTAGGTCCCGACGGCCCCTGACAACGCGCCCACTGACGCCTGCGCGAAGGCGCGCTCGAGGCGCTCGAGGTTGCGATGGGCTTCGAACGCGAAGCCGGCCAGCTTGATCCCGAAGGTCGTGGGCTCGGCATGGATGCCGTGCGTACGACCGACGGTCAGGGTGTGGGTGTGCTCGCGAGCCTTCGCTGCGAGCTCGTTCACCAGCGCTCGCGAGTCGGGCAGGATCAGTCCCGCGGCCGCCTTGATCTGAAGCGCGACGCCGGTGTCGACCACGTCGGAGGAGGTGAGCCCGTAGTGGATCCAGCGCCCCGCTGGACCAGCTGACTCAGCCAGCACATCGACGAACGCTGCCGTGTCGTGATCGGTCACCTTTTCCCGCTCATTTACGGCCTCGACCGTGAAGGTCGCGGCCCGGATCGCGGCGAGCTCCTCGGGCGTGGGTCCGTCCGCCATCTCGGCCGGCATCTCCTCGGCGGCGGCCACCTCGACCTTGCGGATCGCCTCGAAGCGGGCCTGGTCGGACCAGACATCGCCAAGCTCCTTGCGGGTGTAGCGCGCGATCATCCGCAAGCCAGTCTATTCCGGACCGAGTCGGCACCTTCGCTAGCTTCTGCGGACGATGACGACCGTAGGGATCGTTGGCGCCGGACAGCTCGCGCGAATGGGCTGGCAGGCCGCCATCTCACTCGACCTGGACCTGCTTTGCCTGGGCGCGGCGGACGACGCCGCGGCGGGAGCGGGCGCCCCCGTGCTCGAAGGCTCTGGACGGGACGCCGCGAGCGCTTGTGGAGCTGGCGGCACATTCCGCGGTGATGACGTTCGAGCACGAGCTCGTCGACCTCGCTGCGCTTGCCGATCTGGAGTCGAGCGGCACCCGCGTCAGGCCGTCGCCGGCCGTGCTGGCGCTCGCCGTCGACAAGCTCCACCAGCGCCGGTCGCTCTCAGCGATCGATGGTGTACACGTGCCGGCGTATGCGCCGGTCGCCGAGCTCGCCGACACCGAGTCGTTTGCGGCAGAGCACGGTTGGCCGGTGGTGCTGAAGGCTCGCAGCGGCGGCTACGACGGCCGCGGGGTGTGGATGTGCGCCGACATCGACGCCGTCCGGCAGGCGTTCGACGACGCCACCGCGGCCGGCCTCGAGCTGTACGTCGAGCAGGCGGTCGAGCTGATCGCCGAGCTTGCTGTTCTGGTCGCGCGCTCGCCGTCGGGCGAGGTCGCCGTGCACCCGCCGGTGGAGACCTGCCAGATGGATGGAATGTGTCGCTGGGTGGTGATGCCACCGCGCATCCCAGCGAGCGTCATCCTGGAGGCAGAACTGCTGGCGCGAACGCTGGCCGAGCAGGTCGGCCTCGAGGGGCTCATGGCGATTGAGCTGTTCCTGACCGCAGGCGCCCGGCTGCTGGTCAACGAGCTGGCCCTGCGCACGCACAACACCGGGCATCTCCACACCGAGGCATCGACGACGTCGCAGTTCGAACAGCACCTGCGCGCGGTGCTCGATCTCCCGTTGGGCGTCACGACGCCGCTCGTGCCGGCTGCGGCGATGGTGAACGTCGTCGGACCGGAGGATGGTTCCGATCCCGCTTCGCGGCTGGGTCGGGCGCTGCGCGTTCCCGGCGCGCACGTCCACCTTTACGGCAAGAGCGCACGCCCCGGCCGCAAGCTCGGGCACGTGACCGTCTGTGCAGAGACGGCCGAGGCGGCCCTGGACCTGGCCCGCGAGGCCGCTGATAGGCTCGAGCGCCATGAGTGAGCCGATCGTCGGCGTGGTGATGGGCTCCGACAGCGACCTGCACATCATGAGCCAGGCCAGCGAGGTGCTCGCCGAGCTCGGGATCGCGGCCGAGACTCGCGTGGTCTCGGCGCATCGCACGCCGGTCGAGATGATCGCC
Source organism: uncultured Actinomycetota bacterium (assembly GCA_963714335.1). Classification (GTDB taxonomy): domain Bacteria; phylum Actinomycetota; class Thermoleophilia; order Solirubrobacterales; family Solirubrobacteraceae; genus Palsa-465. The sequence continues at coordinate 804,510 of CAVQNW010000002.1, read as the reverse complement.
TACGGCCAGCAGGCGGCGTCGCGGGGTCTCGCGGTGATCATTGCCGGCGCGGGCGGCGCCGCGCACCTTCCCGGAATGCTGGCAGCCGTCACGTCACTGCCGGTGATAGGCGTGCCGGTGTCGCTCAGCAAGCTCGACGGGCTCGACAGCCTGCTCTCGATCGTGCAGATGCCCAAGGGCGTGCCGGTGGCGACGGTTGCGATCGACGGCGCCCGCAACGCCGGACTGTTGGCGGCGCGGATCCTGGCCGTGGGCGACCCGGAGCTTCGCAAGCGGGTTGAGAGCCTGATGGAGGCTCAGGCGCAGGCGGCCAAGGAGGCCGACGCGCGCGTCCGCGAAACCTAGGTCCCCAGAATGCGCGCGGCCAGCACCGCCGCGTTCCTGGCGGCATCGACGCCGACGCTCGCGACCGGGACACCGGGTGGCATCTGCGTGATCGCGAGCAGCGCATCGAGGCCACCGCCAACCGAACTGCTCGAGGTCAGACGGGACGCCGATCACCGGCAGCTCGGTGTGAGCAGCGACCACGCCGGGCAGCGCAGCGCCCAGGCCGGCGCCGGCGATGATCACGCGCAACCCGCGCATGCGCGCGTTCCTGGCGTAGTCGGCGACGACGTCGGGGTCGTGGTGCGCCGACATAACGCGCACCTCGCTGCGGATCCCGCGCTCGGTCAGTTCCTTCTCGGCCTTCTCCATCGTTGGCAGGTCGCTCTTGGCGGCCATCACGATGCCCACCAGCGGAGCATCGACGGGAAGCTCCTCGAACACGGCCTCCGGCTCCAGCGACGTCACCCGGCCACCACCTTCTCGGCGATGTCCCGCCGCAGCTGCCGGCCATCGAAGTCGATCGCGTCGGCGGCCACGTAGGCGGAGTCGCGGGCGCTCAGCGGATCGGGCCCGAGCGCGGTCACGCTCAGCACCCGGCCACCGGCCGTGACGACACGTCCGGCGGCGTCGAGAGCAGTTCCGGCATGGGTCACGAAGACGTGCGCCGTGACGTCGTCCAGGCCGGTGATCACGTCACCGCTCGACGAGCCCTCCGGGTAGCCGGCGCTCGCCAGCACCACGGTCACCGCGCTGCGCTCGTCCCATTCGAGCGCCACGCCGTCCAGTCCCTCACCGCCCCAGGCTGCAGCTGAGAGCAGCGCCACGAGGTCGGTCTCCAGCCGGGGGAGGATCGCCTGCGTCTCCGGATCGCCGAAGCGCGCGTTGAACTCGAGCACCTTCGGCCCGCTGTCGGTCAGCATCAGCCCGGCATAGAGCACGCCGTGGAACTCGATCCCGCGGCGGCGAAGCTCGTCCAGCACCGGCTGGTGCACGATCGCCGCAAGCTCCCGGCGCCTGTTCTTCGCCGATCGCGGGGACCGGCGAGTAGGAGCCCATGCCGCCGGTGTTGGGCCCGCGGTCGCCGTCGAAGATGCGCTTGTAATCCTGCGCGGAGGCCAGCGGCAGAGCGCGCACGCCGTCACACACCGCAAGCAGCGACACCTCCGGGCCGACGAGGTGCTCCTCGACAACGACCCGGTCGGTGCCGAAGCGATGGTCCACCAGCAGGTCGGTCAGCGCCGCACGCGCCTCATCCTCAGAGCCCGCGATGATCACGCCCTTCCCGGCCGCCAGCCCATCGGCCTTGATCACGGCCGGATAGCGGTCGGCGGTGGGGCTCGTGGGCGGGGCGGTGGGGGTCGTGGGGGTGGTGGGCGGGCATAAATCCGCGATCGCAGCGATGCCGTCTTCGACTGTCGTAACCACCCGATATGCCGCGGTCGGCACCCCGGCGGCCTCCATGATCTCCTTGCAGAAGGTCTTGGAACCCTCGAGTTGCGCGCCCGCGGCGTCAGGCCCGAAGCAGGCAACGCCGGCCTCCGCCAGTGCGTCTGCGAGCCCCGCCACGAGCGGCGCCTCCGGTCCGACCACGACCAGCTCCACGCCCTCGCGGACCGCCACCTCGACCAGGCCGGCGATGTCATCGACGCCGACCGGCAGTACGCGAGCGATGTCCGCGATCCCGGCGTTGCCGGGCGCACAGAGCAGCTCGGGCCGCTGCGGTGAGCGCGCGAGCGCTTGCAGAATCGCGTGCTCGCGCGCACCACTGCCGACGACCAGAATCCTCGGATTAGACACAGCGGCTGACTGTAACCAAGCCGGCTACGCGACCGGCGCCACCTCGGGGACCGCCGTGAAGGCGATCTCACCGTCGACAGCGTCGGCGATGATCTTGTCGCCCTCGACGAAGCGCCCCTCCAGGATCGCCAGCGCCAGTGGATCGATCAGGCGCTTCTGGATCACACGCTTCAGCGGCCGCGCACCGTAGGTCGGGTCGTAGCCGAGGTTGCCGAGCAGCGTCTTGGCGGACTCGGTGAGCTCCAGCACGATGCCGCGGTCCGCCACCCTGTCGATCACGCGCTCGACCTGCAGATCGACGATCTCCGAGAGCTGCTCGCGGGTCAGCGAGTGGAACTCGACGATGTCATCGAGGCGGTTGATGAACTCGGGCTTGAAGTAACCCTCGGCACCCTCGCGTCCGCCCGGAATGTTCGAGGTCATGATCAGCACGACGTTCTTGAAGCTGACGGTGCGGCCCTGACCGTCGGTCAGGCGGCCGTCATCCATCACCTGCAGCAGTGTGTTGAACACGTCCGGGTGCGCCTTCTCGATCTCATCGAGCAGCACGACCGCGTAGGGGCGGCGCCGCACCGCTTCGGTGAGCTGGCCACCCTCGTCGTAACCGACGTATCCGGGAGGCGCGCCGACGAGGCGGCTGACGGTGTGGCGCTCCATGTACTCGGACATGTCGATCCGCACCATCGCGTCGGGCGAGTCGAACATGAATTCGGCGAGCGCTCGCGCGAGCTCGGTCTTGCCGACACCGGTCGGACCGAGGAACAGGAACGTTCCGATCGGCCGGTCCGGGTCCTGCAGGCCGGCGCGCGAACGCCGCAGCGCGCTGGCGACGGCGCTGACGGCCTCATCCTGACCAATCACACGCTCGTGCAGCCGCCCCTCCATGCTGACGAGCTTCTCGATCTCACCCTCGAGCAGTCGCGAGACCGGGATCCGCGTCCACTTGGCGACGACCTCGGCGATGTCCTCGGAGTCGACCTCTTCCTTGAGGTAATGGTGCCCTCCGCCTACCTGGCCGACGGCGTCGCTCTGCGCCTGTCGCTCCTGCGCCTGCTCGAGCCGCTTGGTCAGGTCCGGGATCGTCCCGTACTGAAGCTCGGCGGCGCGCTCGAGGTCACCGGCGCGGCGCGCCTGCTCGAGTTCCATGTTGGCCTGCTCGAGCGCCTCCTGGAGGTCCGCGACGGCACTGATCGTCTGCTTCTCCTGCTGCCACTCGGCGTGCATCGCGGCTGAGCGCTCGCGCTCCTCCGCCAGCGACTGCTCGAGCTGCACGCGCCGCGCGCTCGTGCCGGCGTCGTCGGACTCGGGCGAGCCGAGCGACTGGAGCTCGATCTCGAGCTGCAGGATGTGGCGGTCCACCTCGTCGATCTCGATCGGCTTGGAGTCGATCTCGGTACGGATCCGCGACGCCGCCTCGTCGACCAGGTCGATCGCCTTGTCGGGGAGGAAGCGGTCGGCGATGTAACGATCCGAGAGGGTCGCCGCGGCCACCAGCGCGGAGTCGGTGATCCGCACCTTGTGGTGCACCTCGTACTTGCCCTTGAGCCCGCGCAGGATCGCGATCGTGTCCTCGACGCTCGGCTCCTCGACGAACACCGGCTGGAAGCGGCGCTCGAGCGCGGCGTCCTTCTCGATGTACTTGCGGTACTCGTCGAGCGTGGTCGCGCCGACGGCGCGCAGCTCGCCGCGGGCGAGCATCGGCTTCAGCAGGTTGGCGGCGTCGACGGCGCCCTCTGAGGCGCCAGCGCCGACGATCGTATGCAGCTCGTCGATGAACAGCACGACGTTGCCGCCGGCGTCCTGTACCTCCTTGAGCACGGCCTTGAGTCGATCCTCGAACTCACCGCGGTACTTGGCCCCGGCGATCAGCGAGCCGATGTCGAGTGCGACCACGCGGCGGTCCTTGAGCCCCTCGGGCACGTCGCCGGACACGATCCGCTGGGCGAGGCCCTCGGCGATCGCGGTCTTGCCGACGCCAGGCTCGCCGATCAGCACGGGGTTGTTCTTGGTGCGTCGCGACAGCACCTGGATCACGCGGCGGATCTCGTCGTCGCGCCCGATCACCGGGTCGAGCTTGCCGTCCGCTGCTGCTCGGGTGAGGTCGCGGCCGTACTTCTCGAGCGCCTGGAACTTGTCCTCGGGATTCTGATCAGTGACCTTCTGGCCGCCGCGCACCTCGTTGACGGCCCTCAGCAGCGGCTCATAGCCGGCACCCACCGAGCGCAGCACGTCGCCTGTCGTGCCCTTGGACTTTGCGAGGGCAAGTGCGAGGTGCTCGGTCGAGATGTATTCGTCCTTCAGCGCCCGCATCTCCTCCTCGGCGCCGCGCAGCACCTCGATCAGCTCGTTGGACGGACCGGTCGTCTCGGTGCTCGAGCCGGTCAGGCGCGGCAGTGCGTCGAGTGCCGGCGTCAGCGTCGCACGCACGGCCGCCGGGTCGACGCCGAGCTTGCGCAGCACGGGTACGACCACGCCGCCCTCCTGCTCGAGCAGGACGGCGAGCAGGTGCTCGGGACGGGTCTGCGGATTGCGACGCTCTGCGGCGAGCCGCTGGGCGGCCTCGAGCGCCTCCTGGGATTTGATCGTGAAGCGATCGGCTTGCATGTATTGGCTCGAGCTTTCTGTCGTTGTGCGGCATCCTCGGCCGCTGGCAAATCTAAGTCTGAGTGACTTAGATATTACAACGTCCAGTCTGCTTTACAAGCCAATTTTCCGCGGGCCGTCAGAGCCCTGATCCAGAATTCTGGCTGACGTTTAACAGAGCATTACTAAAGCTGCCGGTGCCACGGTCGATAAGGCTCACAATGGGCGCCGCAAAGCTGAGCAGCGATCAGCGGCTGTCGCTGATCATCGATACACAACGGGAGATCCTCGCTTCAGACGACGGCTTGCAGGCGTCGATGCAGCTGATCGCCGAGCGCTCGCAGGCGATCATCGGCGCCGACGGCGCGATGGTGAACCTGCTCGAGGGCGACATGCTGCACACCGTCGGCGTGAGCGGCAGTTGCGTCGGCGCGTTCGACGCCTGGCGCCCGGTCTCCGGATCGATCGCCCGCTTTGCGATCGCCGACGGACAGCCGCTCCTGATCCAGGACTGCCCCACTGACCCGCGGATCGACCAGGCGATGCGCGCCAAGGTCGGCGATCAATCGCTGATCTGCGTGCCGCTGTTCCGCGGACCCGACGTCATCGGGACCCTGAACGTGGTAAGCCAATCGGCTGAGAACCCGCTGGGCGAGGAGGACCGGGAGACGCTCGAGATCATCTCGGTGCTGCTCTCGTCGGTCGTAACCCGCGCCTCTGAGGTCGAAGCGCGCGAGGCTCAGGCGGTCGCGATCAATCGCTTCCGCACCCTGTTCGATGAGGCATCGATCGGGATCCTGCGATTGGACCAGCAGGGACTGGCGCTCGACGTCAATCCCGAGCTGGCATCGATGATCGGAGCGGCGCCTGAAGAGATTGTCGGGACCGAGTTCTCGCAGTACCTCGTCGGCGCGGATGGTTGGCGGTTCGACTCGATGTTCGAAGAGATGGTTTCGGGCAAGCGCAACGCGTTCCAGCTCGAGCTCTGCTGCCGGCAGGCATCGGGTGACGAGATGTGGGTGCTCCTGCGGGCGGTGCTCGAGCGCGACGTCGCGGGCGCGCCGGAGTGCGTCGTCGCGATGATCGAGAACATCACCGACCGCAAGCGCGCCGAGAGCGAGCTCATGCGCCAGGCCGAGATCAACGAGTACCAGGCGCTCCACGATCCGCTCACCGGCCTCCCCAACAGGATCCTGTTCAGCGATCGCATCGGCCACGCAATCCTGCAGGCGGAGCGCCACAAGGCCAAGCTGGCGGTTGCGCTCATCGACCTCGATCGCTTCAAGGAGATCAACGACTCGCTTGGCCACAGCGCAGGCGATCAGGTCCTGATCAGCGTGGGCGAGCGGATGGCGAGCGCGCTGCGTGCCTCCGACACGGTCGCGCGGCTCGGCGGCGACGAGTTCGGCCTGGTTTTGCCCGAGATCTCAGACACCGACGGGTTGCTGCCGGTACTGGAACGCCTGCAGGAGGCGCTGGAGGAGCCGGTCCACGTGCAGTCGCTGCCGATCGGCATCGAGGCGTCGATCGGAATCGCCATCTACCCGGACCATGGGACTGACGCCCAGACCCTGATCCAGCGTGCCGACGTCGCCATGTACGAGGCCAAGCGCGACGGCTTCAACTACGTCTTCTGCGACGAGAGCGCCCACGACTACGACGTCAACAGCCTGACGCTGGTGGCCGACCTGCGGCGCGCGATCTCAGAGCGCGAGCTGGTGCTCTACTACCAGCCCAAGGCGGCACTCGAGAGCGGCGTCGTGACCTCGGTCGAGGCGCTGATCCGCTGGGTGCACCCCGAGCGCGGGCTGGTCCAGCCCGACTCGTTCATCCCGCTCGCCCAGGAGACGAGCCTGATCGGGCCGCTCACGCTGTACGTGATCGAAGAGGCGCTGCGCCAGTCGCGTGCCTGGCGTGAAGAGGGCATCGAGCTTCAGGTCGCGGTCAACCTTTCGACCCGGAACCTGCTCGACCGCAGCTTTCCCAACCAGGTCGCCCAGCTGCTGACGCGCTGGGATGTCAAAGCTGACGCGCTCGAGCTGGAGGTCACCGAATCCTCGATGCTCGCCAACCCGACCCGCGCCAAGGCCGTGCTCGGCGAGCTCTCTCAGCTCGGGATCCGGCTCTCGATCGATGACTTCGGTACCGGTTACTCATCGCTCGCCTACCTGCGCGAGCTCCCCGTCGACGAGATCAAGATCGACCGCTCGTTCGTTATGGGGATGGGAGCCGAGGCCGGCGATGCGGTGATCGTGCGCTCGACGGTCGACCTCGGGCGCAACCTCGGGCTCGAGGTGGTTGCCGAGGGTGTGGAGACGATCGAGCACTGGGAACGCCTGCGCGAGCTCGGTTGCAACATCGCCCAGGGGTACTACCTCTCGCGGCCGGTGCCGGCAGACGAGCTCTGCAGCTGGCTGCGCCAGCGCGCGGACGCGATCAGCCGCTGACGTTGAGCGTGAGCGTCGCGGTGCGGCGCTCGATGTTGCCGCCGGAATCGACGATCGCGGCGACGACGCTCGCGACGATCTGGCGGCGCGCCTTGAGCGCGGCCTTCAGCCTGACCGTCTGAGCGGCGTTGAACACCAGCTTCAGCCGGCGGTGGTTGCGATGGATGAGATGCGCGAACGCGTAGTCGGTGAAGCTGCTCATGCCCTTGGCGCTGAGGTGGGCGTAGGCGGCGACGTCACACGCCGCCGAGCAGCCGACGGTCGCGTAGACCCCACCGCTGCTGACGGGCCGCTGGTTCGGCGGTAGCCCGAGCGTCGCCGTGGCGAGCGGGTGCTGCGCGATCAGCGCTGCCTGGGCCAGCGCATACAGGTTGACGCCGCCCCAACCGCTGGCCTCGTCGTAGCCCCCGCGAGCGGTACAACACCCGAGCGACGCCTCACCGGGCCCGATGAACGGCCCGACGTCGTTGGAGCCGCTGGTGACGTCATAGAAGACCTGAGCAGCGCTGGTCGGGTTGCGTCCCAACCTGTAGAGCAGGGGGTTTGCGAGTCCCAGCGCTACGTGGCCCTGGCGGCGCAACAACTCGTCGATCAAGGCAAAGCCGCCGGCCAGCAGCGGCGTGGCGGCGCTGGTCCCGCCGAATGCCAGCCAACCGCGACCCTCGCAGTCGACCGCAGCGGTGCAGTAGACGGCATATCCGGGTGAGACGTCCGCCAGCATCGCCACGTCCGGCTGCGCGCGCCAGGGACTTGAGACGACGCCGTTCTGCCAGCTCGGCCGCGAGAACAGCTCGCTCGACGCCCCCGCCACCCGCATTCCCCGGGACCGTGCTGCCGTCGTTCCAGACCGCCTGACGGATGATCTGGTTCTGCGCATTGAGGTCGAAGTTCGTCCCGCCCACCGACGTGACCCACGGTGAGGAGGACGGGAAGTTCACGGCGAGAGTCCGAACCGGGGTGGACGATCCGGTCTGGGTGCAGTCGGCCGAGCCCATGTCGCCGCTGGCACCGAGCACGCTGACGCCGGCGGCGCTCGCGACCTTGAGGACCGTCTCGATCGCGCGAACCCCCGCCTGGCCGACAGTCTCCAGCGTGTTGCCCTCGCACAGCCCGAGGGAGACGGAGATCACCTGGGGCTTGAACCCGGCGCCCTGCAGCGGCGCGGAGAGCGCCTTGAGCACATCGGCGGCGTTCGCGCCGGTTTCATAGACATCGATCGCCTTGAGATCCGGGGCGGCTGCCTCGAGCACCTCGAGGTCGAGCGTCGACTCACCGCCTGGGGCCAGCGGCCCGGAGACGCCAACCGGGATCGCTCGCACGCTCGGGGTGTGCAGGTGGAAGCAAGTGGCGAATGTCTTCAGGTCGCTGGTGAGGAAGCCGTCGATCTCGATCAGCGCGACACGCTCACCCTGTCCGAGCAACCCCTGTTGCTGGAGCGGCGCGTAGTCGTAGGCGTCGAGGTACTCGTTGGGGGTGAAGCCACCCTGCTTGACGCCCGATGTGCAGCCGCTCGGTGTGGCACCGGGATCCGGTCCCTGATAGCCCGAGGATGGCGGCAGCTCCGCACGTGCGAGGGATTCGGTGTCGAGGCCGACGACGCCTGTCACGAGGCCGCGCAGCGGCCTCGGCACAACCGCAGCCGACCTTGGTGATAGCGAGCGAGCGGCACGCGCTCCGGGAGCGCTGACGAGCGTCGTCCGGAACAGCCGCTCGGCAGCGGGGACCGCCATCCGCGCCTCCACGAGCTGGCCCGTGGCATCGACCGACACATCGTTTGCTCCGTGCTTGCGCAGGTACGAGACGACGCGGCGCCTGGTGGCGGAGCGGGCGCCGAAATGGTGCGCGAGCCACGCGACCGAGGCGTAGTCCCCGTAGCTGGGAGAGCCGGGGGTGCTGACCAGGTTGGCGAAGCGCGTCAGCCCACGCATGTTGGTGGCCAGCGGCAGGACGAGCGCCAGCCGCTCGTGTGCCGGCGCTGCGCCAGCGGGCGCCGCGCCGGCATGAACGCCATGAGCCGCGGCCCCTGCGGGCAGCACAAGCGCCGCACCCGCGGCCAGCGCCGCGCAGCGCCGCGCGAGACTCACGAGAAGTCGGATGCGCGGATCAGCGCGCCGCCGCGGGTGTAGGGGACGATCTCCGCCCGCAGCTCGCGACGGAGCGCCTCTAGGCGCTCGACCTCGGTCTTCAACTCGGTCGCGCGACGCTCCAGCGCCTGCACCTTGCGTGACATTCCCTCGAGCATCGTCTCCAGCTCGAATACCCGTTCGACTCCTGCCAGATTCAAGCCCAGCTCAGCCGTCATCTCCTGGATCCGCTTGAGCCGCTCGACGTCAGCGTGTGAATAGAGGCGCGTACCCTTCGGCGAGCGCTTGGGCTCGATCAGGCCGCGCGACTCGTACATGCGCAGCGTCTGCGGGTGCATACCCGCCAGCTCGGCCGCAACCGAGATCATGAACACGCCTCGGTCAGAGGCCACCTCGACACGCGCGTGAGCGCGGATCCGGGGCTGTGTTGGTTCGGAAGCCATCAGTTCTCACCTGCCTTGGCCTGCTGCTTGCTCTCGGTGAAGAGGTTTGCGCGCGGGTCACCGTTCATCACCTGCGACAGCCGGTCCACAGCCTCGCTCTGCTCAGCCGAGAGGCTCGCAGGCACGTCGATCACGAAGCGGTAGCGCAGGTCGCCGTTGCCCTTGCCGCCAAGTCGCGGCGGCCCCTCCCCGCGCAGTCGCTGCACGGTGCCGTGCTTCGTGCCCGCGGCGACACGCAGCCGCTTTGAGCCGCTGAGGGTAGGGACCTCGATCACCGCACCGCGAATCGCCTCGGGAATCGTCAATGGGATCTCGATCTCGAGGTTGTCGCCGTGGCGCTTGAAGATCGTGGACTCAGAAACGCGTGTGATCACGTACAGATCTCCTGGCGGGACGCCCCGCACTCCGGGGTCACCCTTGCCGGCGAGCTTGATGCGACTGCCGTCACGTACCCCGGCGGGGATATTTACGCGCAGCCGCCGGACGCTTCGCTGGGCGCCGCTGCCCTCACAGGTCGGACAGGGGTGCTCGATCACAGTGCCGGAGCCCTTGCAATTGGAGCATGGCTGGCTGATCGAGAAGATCCCCTGGCTCTGCGCCTCGACGCCGCGGCCGTTGCACACCGGGCAGACCTTCGGTGAGGTTCCGGGCCGCGCGCCCGAGCCGTTGCAGGTCGGGCACGGTTTGGATGTGGGAACGGAGAGCGACACCTGCGTGCCATTGACCGCCTGGTCGAAGCTCAGCGATACCTCCGTCTCGAGGTCATGGCCGCGCGCCTGCGGCGGCCGCTGACCGGCTGCGGCACGCCCACGCTGCCCGCCACCGGCGGCTCCGCCGAAGAGGTTCGAGAGCATGTCACCGAATCCGCCGCTGCCGCCACCGGTGAAACCGCTGGCAAACTGCGAGGGATCGAAGCCGCCAGAGCCCGCGAAGCCGGCGAACATCCCACCGCGGTCGTACTCCTTGCGCTTGTCCGGGTCGGAGAGGACGTCGTGCGCCTGTGAGATCTGCTTGAAGCGCTCCTCTGCGGGCTTGTCACCCGGGTTGCGGTCCGGGTGGTACTTGCGCGCCAGCTTGCGGTACGCCTTCTTGATCTCCTCGTCGGTCGCGTTCTTTCCGACCCCGAGGACCTTGTAATAGTCGGGCCGCTCTGGCATGGCGTGAATCTTCTCCTAGCCGGCCACGAGCACGCGTGCCGGACGCAGCACGCTGTCACCAAGGCGGTAGCCCTGCTGAAAGACCTCGGCCACGACGCCGGGCTCGACGCCCGCGATCGGCTGCTGCGCAACCGCCTCGTGGAACTGCGGATCGAAGACCTCGCCGGCCGGCGAGAAGGGCTCGACGCCGACACGCTGCAATGCGGAGAGCAGGTCGTCGTAGACGAGCTTGATGCCCTCGGCGTACTGCGAGTGCTCCTCGCCCATCGCCTTCAGTGCGCGGTCGAGATTGTCTATCGCGGGCAGAAGCTCCTTGACGAGCTTGACCACGCCGCGCTCCTGTGCGAGCGCAGCGTCGCGGGCCGCGCGCTTGCGGTAGTTCTCAAAGTCCGCCTGCGTGCGCTGCGCGAGCTGCAGGTACTCGTCAGCCTTCCCGGCCTTCGCCGAGAGCTCATCGAGGTCCTGCTGAACCTGCTGTCCGGCAGGATCGTGCTGCCCGGCGTCTTCAGGCTTCGGCTCGGCCGCAGCATCCGGCTCGGGCGTGGGCTCGGACTCAGTCTCCTGTTCGGACCTTTGGACCGACTGCTGAGCGGTTGCGTACGCGGCCGCGGCGCCGGCACGCTTGCGCTGCGCGTCAGCCGACAGCTGGTCCTCCGAGGAGGCGCCTGCAGGCGCCTCCTCGGGACCGTTCTGCCGCAGGTTCTGATCCGACGCCCGGTGGGCGTCGTCGGGACGCTGCTGTGAGGTCATGGTTACTTGCCCTCATCAACCACTTCGGCGTCCACCACGTCCTCTTCGTCGGCGGCGTCAGAGGCGCCAGCGCCGTTGCTGGCGGCTTCCTCGCCGTCGAAGTTGGGAGTGCCGGACTGCTCCTGGGCGCGCTGGTACATCGCCTCGGAGACCTTGTGGAACGAGGCGTTCAGCGCATCCTTGCGGCTGCTGATCTCCGCTGGGTCCTCACCCGTGAGCGAGTCGCGGACTGCCTTGATCGCCGCCTCGATCTCAGTGCGCGAGGAGTCGTCGACCTGCTCACCGAGCTCCTTGAGCTGGCGCTCCGCCTGGTAGGCGGCGTGCTCAGCCTCGTTGCGTGCCTCAGCCAGCTCGCGCTGACGCTTGTCGTCGTCGGCGTGCGACTCGGCGTCGTGGACCATCTTCTTGATCTCGTCGTCGGACAGGCCCGAGCCGGAGCGGATCTCGATCTTCTGCTCCTTGCTGGTGCCGAGGTCCTTGGCCGAGACGTTGAGGATGCCGTTGGCGTCGATGTCGAATGCGACCTCGATCTGCGGCACGCCGCGCGGCGCCGGCGGGATGCCGGTCAGCTGGAACTTGCCAAGCGACTTGTTGCCGCTCGCCATCTCGCGCTCACCCTGCAGCACGTGGATCTCCACGCTCGGCTGGTTGTCCTCAGCCGTTGAGAAGACCTCCGACTTGCGGGTCGGGATCGTCGTGTTGCGCTCGATCAGCTTGGTCATGACGCCGCCCTTGGTCTCGATGCCGAGCGTGAGCGGAGTCACGTCGAGCAGCAGCACGTCCTTGACGTCACCGGCGAGCACGCCCGCCTGGATTGCGGCACCGACGGCCACGACCTCATCGGGGTTGACGCCGCGGTGCGGCTCCTTGCCGGTGAGCTCCTTGACCTTCTCCTGTACCGCGGGCATACGGGTCATGCCGCCGACCATCACGACGTGGTCGATCTCGCCTGCGCCCTTCTCCTTGGCGTCGTCGAGTGCCTGGCGCACCGGCGCGACCGTGCGCTCGATCAGCGACGCCGTCAGCTCGTTGAGCTTGGCGCGCGTCAGGCGCATGTCGAGGTGCTTCGGGCCGCTCGCGTCGGCGGTGATGAACGGCAGGTTGATCTGCGACTCCTGAGTGGTCGAGAGCTCGATCTTGGCGCGCTCGGCCGCCTCGTAGAGGCGCTGGAGCGCCATCGGGTCAGCCGCCAGGTCGATGCCCTGGGACTTCTTGAACTCGGCCACGAGCCAGTCGACGATCGCCTTGTCGAAGTTGTCGCCACCGAGGTGGTTGTCACCAGCGGTCGACTTGACCTCGAAGACACCGTCGCCGATCTCCAGCACGGACACGTCGAAGGTGCCGCCGCCGAGGTCGAAGACGAGGATCGTCTGGTCGGTCTCCTTGTCGAGCCCATATGCCAGCGACGCGGCGGTGGGCTCGTTGATGATGCGCTTGACCTCGAGCCCGGCGATCGTGCCGGCGTCCTTGGTCGCCTGGCGCTGATCGTCGTTGAAGTAGGCCGGGACCGTGATCACGGCGCTGTCGACGGTCTCGCCGAGGTAGGCCTCGGCGTCGGCCTTCAGCTTCGCCAGGATCATCGCGCTGATCTCGGGCGGGGAATACTGCTTGCCCTCGACGTCGACGCGCACGTCGCCACCGGGTCCGGCGACGACCTTGTACGGGACGATTGCCTCCTCGTCGTGCACCTCGGCCTCCTTGCGGCCCATGAAGCGCTTGATCGAGAAGATCGTGTTCTGCGGGTTGGTTACGCCCTGGCGCTTGGCGACAGTGCCCACCAGGCGCTCACCACCCTGAGTGAATGCGACCACCGACGGGGTGGTGCGGCCGCCCTCGGCGTTCTCGATCACCGTCGGGTCGCCGCCCTCGAGCACAGCCATACAGCTGTTGGTCGTGCCGAGGTCGATGCCGATTGTCTTGCCCATCGTGTTCGTTCTGCTCCTCTTAGCTCGTAAAAATCTAAGCCCGAGCGTAGCAGATTTGCCAGCGGCGCGGCCGTCGTGTCAGCGGCTGTGCGCGCGCGTGTATGCGGAGGCGATCTCCGCCGCGAGACGGCAGTTGCCGCGCACGATCTCCAGGTTCACGTCGACGCTCGCCCCCTGTGTGTGCGAGTGGATGTAGTCGAGCAGAAAGGGGGTGATGTCCTTGCCCGTGATATGGGCCTCTTCAGCCGCGGTCAGCGCCTGCGCGAGCAGCTCGTCATGAAGCCCAGGGTCGAGCTGAGCGGACAACGGCAGCGGGTTCGCCACGAGGATTCCGCCCGGGCGGCCCAGCGCATCGGCGGCGTGCATGACGGCCGCAACGTCGGCGCCGCCGGCGACGGAGAAGTCGACGGAGATCCCGCTGTCGGCGAGGTAGAAGGCCGGGAACTGCTTGCTCCCATAGACGAGCACTGTCACGCTCATGCTCTCGAGACGCTCGAGCGTGGCGCGGATGTCGAGGATCGATTTGATGCCGGCCGACACGATCGTGATCGGACAGGTCGCGAGGATCCCGAGGTCGGCGGACTCGTCGAAGGTCTCACTCGCGTTGCGGTGCACGCCGCCGATGCCACCGGTGGCGAACACCCGGATTCCGGCATGGGACGCCAGCAGTGAGGTGGCAGCGACCGTCGTGCCGCCGCTCAGGCCGCGGGCGATCGCCACCGGCAGGTCGCGTGCGCTGAGCTTCAGCACCGACTCGCTCGCGGCCAGTCGCTCGAGTTGGTCGCGCTCGATCCCGACATGCGCGACGCCGTCGATCACGGCGATCGTGGCGGGAACGGCGCCGCTCTCCTGCAGCGTGTGTTCGAAATCGAGCGCGGCGGCGATGCTCTCGGGATAGGGCAGCCCGTGCGTGATGATCGTCGATTCCAACGCGACCACCGGAACACCGGTCGCGAGCGCGGAGGCCACCCGCTCGGAAACGACGACACGCTCGGAGAAGGGAGTCGTATGCACGGGAGCGAACCGTACTGCGTGATCTGCACGATCGGCGACCTGAATCTCGATGTCGTGGTGCTGCCGCAGGCGCCGCTCGCGGCCGACGGAGACACCCCGGCGACGATCCGCCTCTCAGCGGGGGGTCAGGCGGCGAACGTCGCCGCCTGGGCGTGCGCGCTCGGCGGTGCGGGCCGTTTGGTGTGCGCGCGCGGGACCGACCCCGCCGCACAGATCGCCGCCGCACAACTCGAGCGTCTCGGTGTCGAGATCTGCGGCCCGGTGCTCGCGGGCAACGGCGGCGTGGTCGTCTCCACGCGCGAGCCCGATGGCGGCCGCACGATGGCGACCGACCACGGCGTGGCGGCGCAGCTTGCGACGGAAACGCTCGATCCGGAATGGATCACCAGCGCCGACGTCCTGCACGTCTCCGGCTACACCCTGCTGCGCGAGCCGGCCGCAGAGGCCGCGATCGCGGTGTCGGGCCTTGCGCCGCGCGTCACGCTCGATCTGGCCTCAGCGCATGACATCGAGAGGTTCGGAAGCGCGCGATTCACGAAGCTGGCGCGCGCTCTGCGGCCCGAGCTGGTGTTCGCAAATCAGGCCGAGCGTGCCGCTGTGCCGGACCTGGAGGTGGACTGGGTGATCAAGCTCGGAGCCGATGGCGCGATCTTTCCCGAGGGCCGCTTCACCGCCGAGGGCACGGCCGTGGTCGACGCCACGGGCGCGGGCGATGCGCTCGCCGCCGGGTACCTGGTCGGCGGTCCAGAGCTCGCGATGGCCGCGGCGGCACGCTGCGTCGCGAGCATCGGCGCACTGCCCGCATAGACGTAATCGCTGCTCCTTGGACTGTTTGCCCGACGGTCCAACGGCGCCTAACGAATTCTTCTTGTCGGGATGCGAGCGGCTGCGTTAGCTTTGCCCGATCGCACGCGCATCGGGACTGCATGTGGCCATACACAACCGCCGCGCGAAAAGGTACGTTCGGTGACCAAATAGGGTCGCCAAAGGAGGAGTTGTGAAGGTATTGATTCGTTTGTCCGCAGTTGTCGCCCTCGCGGTGGCGCTTGCGGTGGCAGTGTTCGGCGCCGCCGGCAGTTCGGCGAAGGTGCCGCATAGGGCGCCGCACATGAAGGCCTCGCAGTTCACGCTGGGCATCGTCGCCGATACCGGCGGGCTCAACGACCACGGCTTCAACCACCTCGCCTACGAGGGATCGATCGAGGCCCACAAGACGCTCGGCGTCAAGACCCAGGTCACCCAGGCACAGTCGAGCTCGCAGTACGTTCCGCTGCTGACCGAAGAGGCGCGGGCTGGCGACAACCTGGTCGTCGCGGTCGGCTTCGATTTCATCGACGCGCTTGGCCAGGTCGCCAAGCAGTTCCCGAAGACGCACTTCGCGATCATTGATACGCCGGCCTCGGCGATCAAGGGCGACCCCAAGAACGTCGAGGGCCTGACCTTCCTGTCGCAGCAGTCTGGCTACCTGGTGGGCTACCTCGCCGGTCTGGTCTCGAAGGCCAAGGGCTACAAGACCATCTCCAGCGTCGGTGGACAGGACATCCCGTCGGTGACCGCGTACATCGCCGGTTACCAGCAGGGCGCCAAGGTGGCCGATCCTGGCATTACTACGCTGAATGGCTTCTCGCAGAACTTCAGCGATCCGGCCGACTGCGAGACGATCGCCAACAACCAGATCAGCCAGGGCAGCAAGATCGTGTTCCAGGTGGCCGGCGGATGCGGCCTCGGCGCGCTGCAGGCCGCCAAGCAGCACGGCGACCTGGGAATCGGCGTCGACGCCGACCAGGGCTATCTGGGCAGCTACATCCTGACCTCGGCGCTCAAGCATGTCGATGTCGCCGTCGAGCAGGCTGCGGCCTCGCTCCTGCACGGCCACTTCGACGCCGGCGGCGACCTGGTGTACTCGGTCCATAACGATGGCACCGGTTACGGCAAGCTCAACTCAGTGGGCAAGCCCTACGCGAGCAAGCTGCAGAAGGTCCTCGCGCAGATCAAGAGCGGCAAGATCAAGGTGAACGGCAACTTCAAGGGCTGATCCTTGGAGGTTCTGTAAGACAGTGATGTATCGCAGGTCATGGATAAACCGCCAGTCCTAGAGCTGCGGGGAATAACCAAGAAGTTCGGCCCGGTCGTCGCCAACGACCGGGTCGACTTCGACTTGCAGGCCGGGGAGGTCCATGCGCTGCTCGGCGAGAACGGCGCCGGCAAGTCGACGCTGATGTCGGTCCTCTACGGGCTCTACAGCCCGACCTCTGGAGACATCCTGGTGGACGGCGAGAAGGTGAGCATCGACTCCCCCAACGACGCGATCGCGCTCGGGATCGGCATGGTGCACCAGCACTTCATGTTCATCCCGGTGATGACGATCGCCGAGAACATCGTGCTCGGCAACGAACCGGTCAAGGCCGGCGCCACGCGCGCGATGGGTGTCCTCGACCGCCGCACGACCCGCAAGCGCGTGAAGGAGCTCTCCGACACCTACGGGCTCGCGATCGATCCCGACGCCCGCATCGAGGACGTCTCGGTGGGCATGCAGCAGCGCGTCGAGATACTCCGCGCCCTTTACCGCAACGCCCGCATCCTGGTGCTCGACGAGCCGACCGCTGTGCTCACCGCCCAGGAGATCACCGAGCTCATGACCGTCCTGCGCCGCCTGAAGGAGAACGGCACGGCGATCATCTTCATCTCACACAAGCTCGGCGAGGTGCTCGAGATCGCCGACCGAATCACCGTGCTGCGACGCGGCAAGTCGATGGGCACCGTCCCACGCGAGGGCGCGACCGAGCAGTCGCTGGCCCGGATGGTGGTCGGGCGCGACGTGATCTTCCGCGTCGACAAGGGCGACGCTCTCCCCGGGGGGGCGATCCTGGAGGTTCAGGACCTGCATGTGCAGGACGACCGCGACCTCGAGGCGGTTCGCGGCGCGACCTTCACCGTGCGCAGTGGTGAGATCGTCGCGCTGGCGGGAGTCGACGGCAATGGTCAGACGGAGCTGGTGCAGGCGATCACCGGAATCCGCCCACCATCGAGCGGAACGATCGAGGTGGATGGAATCGACATCACCCGTCGCGGCGTACGCGCCGCCACCGCCGCGGGCGTCGCCCACATCGCCGAGGACCGCCACCGCGTCGGACTCGTGCTCCCGTTCACGCTGGCCGAGAACCTTGGCCTGCGGGGTTATCGCAAGCCGCCGTTGAGCAAACGCGGCTGGCTGGACCTTCGAGCATTCGTCTCGCTCGCGCGCCGGCTGATCGGGTCCTTCGACGTGCGCGGCGGCGAGCCTGAGACTCCGGCCTCGGCACTCTCCGGCGGCAACCAGCAGAAACTGTGCATCGCCCGCGAGATCGACACGGACCCGAAGCTGATGGTTGCGCACCAGCCGACCCGCGGCCTCGACGTCGGCGCGATCGAGTTCGTCCATGGCCAGCTGATCAAGCAGCGGGACGCCGGCAAGGCCGTCCTGCTGGTCTCACTCGAGTCCGAGGAGGTGAGGTCTCTGGCAGACCGGATCCTCGTGATCTATGAGGGGCGCATCGTCGCCGAGTTCCCGCCTGATGCGACCGAGGAGGAACTCGGCATCGCCATGACCGGCGGTACTGTGGCACCAGCATGAGCCTGCAGGCCAGACTCTCGCGCGCCGGGCGCGCCGTGGTGATCCCGCTCACCACCGTGGTGCTCGCGTTCATCGCGGCCGGGCTCGTGATGATCCTGACGGGAACCGATCCGCTCGGCACCTATGGTGCGATCTTCAACGGGACCGGCCTGAACTGGCTGTTCCCGTGGGTCGGTGGCCACGCCCGCGTGACCGCGGCCGAGGACCTGCAGCAGACGCTGGTCGCGACGGCTCCGCTGATCCTCACCGGGCTGTCGGTCGCCTTCGCCTTCCGGGTGGGTCTGTTCAACATTGGCGCCCAAGGCCAGTACACGGTCGGCGCGATCGTCGTCGTCTGGGTCGCCACCTCATGGAACGGGCTGAACCCCGTGCTCCACATCATTATTTCAATTGGCCTCGCCGCGTTGATCTCCGCCTTCTGGGCCGCGATCGCCGGCTGGCTGAAGGCGGCGGTCGGCACCCATGAGGTGATCTCAACGATCATGCTCAACTGGATCGCGATCTATGTCGCGCAGTACCTGTTCCAGGAGGGAGGGCCGCTTCAGGGAAAGCAGGCGCTCGGGAACCCGGTCTCCAATACGATCGCCGGCAACATGCACCTGCCGGTGTTCTGGGGTAACCCGCAGCTGCAGGGACTCGACGTCGGCATCTTCATCTCCCTCTTCGCAGCCGTGGTGTTCTGGGCGATCATGCACCGCTCCACCCTGGGTTACGAAGTGCGCGCCGTCGGCCACAACCCAACCGCGGCCCAGGGGGCAGGGATCAGCGTCGCCCGCAACTACATCGTGACGATGGCGATCTGCGGCGCGTTCGCCGGACTCGCGGCCTGCGTCGACGTGCTCGGCTGGCAGTTCCAGGTATCGGGCGCTGACATCACGACCTCGCAGGTCGGCTTCCTTGGCATCGCGGTGGCGCTGCTGGGACGCAACACCGCGATCGGCACGGTCTTCGCGGCGCTGCTGTTCGGCGCGCTCGAGACGGGGACATCGACTGGCAACCTCACCTCGACCTCCCTGAACCCGGAACTCGCTCCGCAGCTCACCTACGTGATCGAGGGGCTGATCGTGCTGCTGGTCTCCACGGACGTGATCGCGATCCGGTTGCTCGGACTGCCACGCAAGCTCGGCTGGGGCGGGCCCGAGCCCGGCGCCGATCTCGCCGAGGAGCTCGAACCCGACGACCCCGCGTTGGATGCGGCCGAGGCGCTCAGGCCGGAGGGCGGAGTATGACGATCACGGCCTCACCCACCCCCGTGTCCGGCGTGAGTTCCGCGACGGCGAGGCGCATCGGCATCGTCGCGGTGACCGTCGCAGCGATCTCCTGGATCCTGACGCTGCCGCCGATCACGGTCCGGACCCCGGTGCCATCGTTCGTGCTCGGCTGCCTCGCAGCGGTGGCAGGCGCCGTGGTCTTCAGGGATCCGAAGAACCGCCGGCTCGGAGGCGTCACGATCTTCATCGGCCTCGTCGGGATCCCGCTTTCACTGGCGATGACCGACCAGACGGCGGCGAACGTGCGCGAGGTCTTCACATGGTCGGCGGTGATCGCCTCTGGGCTGACGTTCGCGACGCCGCTGATCTTCGCCGCGCTGGGAGGGATCATCTCCGAGCGCAGCGGCGTCGTGAACATCGGGCTCGAGGGCATGATGCTGATGGGCTGCTACTTCGGCATCTTCGGTGCCGACATCACCAGCAGCTGGGTGCTCGGGGCGATCATCGGCATGGCCGCAGGCGGCGCGCTTGGGCTCGTGCACGCCTACTTCTCGATCACCCTGCGCGCCAATCAGGTCGTCTCCGGCACCGCCATAAACCTGCTGGCGCTCGGCCTCACAGGTTTCCTGTTCGTCGCCCACTACGGTGACAACGGCACCCCCGGCACGCTCCCGCAGGTCCCGAACATCACCATCCCGGGGATCGACCACACCGCCTTCTTCGGCGCCGCGATCGGCAGCACCAACGTGCTGACCTGGGTCGGTCTGCTGCTGGTGCCTGTCGTCTGGTGGTTCCTGTTTCGGACTCGCTCTGGCCTGCGCCTGCGCGCGATCGGCGAGCAACCCCGCGCTGCGTCGACCGTGGGCCTCAGGGTGATCGCCACGCGCTACTCAGCCGTCACCATGTCTGGGGCCCTGGCCGGGCTCGGCGGGGTGTATCTCGCCGACGGATTTGACGGCTCCTTCAACTTCGACATGACAGACGGCCGCGGCTTCATCGCGCTGGCTGCCGTGATCTTCGGCAAGTGGAACCCGTTCGGGGCGCTCGCCGCCGCGCTGCTGTTCGGACTCTCGAGCGGGCTCGCCTACCGGCTGGAGACGTTCTCACAGACGCTCTCCACCCTTTTTCAGGCGCTGCCATACGTGCTCACCCTGGTGGCGGTGGCAGGCCTGATCGGGCGTTCGCGTCCGCCTGCCGCCTCCGGCATCCCCTACGTAAAGGAATGAAGTGTCCGTAGCCCGTCTCTCCATCACCAGCCTCACGGACACTGGTGAGAGACTCTCCGACGAGGTCGAGCTCTACCAGCGCACCTATTCGACGCTGCTGCGCTCCAGCGGGGAGACGCGCCTGCGCGTGCTCGAGCCGTCCCACCGCACGATGCGCTCGAGCCTGCACTCGCTGGCTGACAGCGAGGACCTCGACCTCGGCGCCTTCCTGTATGCGGTCAGCCGCCTGCCACAGGCGATCGCAGGTGCGCGGCACGTGGTCATGGGGCAGTCGGCCGAGGCGTTGATCGCTGACGGCCTCAACGTCGGCGACTGGCCCGTGGCCGAGTCGCCGGCCCGGCGGCGCCGCTGGTATGTCGGCCCCGATGGAACGCTCGCGGTGCTGCTCGCCAGCTCATCGGACGTCGACGACCTGGTGCCCACGCTGGTCGCCTACCAGATCGAGTGGAACAAGATCCGGCTGCACGTGCTCGGTGCAGCCGGCGATCTCGGCGAGCATCCCGACGCGGCCACCTGCTCCCGGCTGCTCGGCGGTAGCGCCGAGGACTGGCAACGGCTCAAGGAGTCGTGGGGCAACAGCTTCGATGAACGGCTGGCGATGATCCGCGAGCACCATCTGTCGATCCGCATCCGCATGCTCGGCGGCAGCAACACCGGTTACGCGCGGATGACGCGGCGCTGGTGGGCTCCGATCCAGGCGGAGCTCACCGGCAACGGGAACGGGGCAGTTCTCCAGGAGCAGCGCGACAGCGGGGCCACTGGAGTGGGCGGGAATTCCAGCTCTCCCGGAGAGGGTCCGCTCTACTTCGTCTCATCGAACACCCACAGCCTGGTGAACATCGTCACCGGCGTCGCGCGTGAGCGCGAGCAGCAGCTGGTCGAGTTCGTGGAGTCGTTGCCGTCAGACGACATCCTGCACGAGGAGCTGCTCCGATTCCGCGCGGGCGACACGGAGGGCTCGTGGGAGAACTTCCTCTACTTCGTCGCGCGCCAGTGGTTCGACAGCCGCGGCGAGCAGGGCGGCGCCGATCGCCGCGCCGGTGAGGCTGCACACGGGATCAAGCACCTTCGCAGTACCACGGCACTTCGCGTGTCGGCACAGGTGATCCCGCTCGACGCGCTCAGCGTCGATTCGCTCGACCCGAGGCTGGGTGAGGTGGACGCCGAGGCCCTGGCCGCGAGCCGGGCGCGGATCGTCAACATCGACTATCCGCTGGGCCTCGCGGCCTACAACATCCTCCGCGAGGTCGCGGTCGACACCACAGCGCTGCGGGGGGTCTACGTGCTCGGTAAGGCGGCGACGCTCAATGCGGACGTCGGCGACGTGCTGATCTCGAGCGTCGTCCACGACGAGCACTCGCGCTCGACCTACTGGCTGGACAACGCCTTCAGCGTCGACGACCTCGCCGCCGATCTGCGCTTCGGTACCGGCCTCGACAACCAGCGCGCAGTGACGGTCAAGTCGACCTTCCTGCAGAATCGCGCTTACCTGGACTTCTACTACCGGGAGGCGTTCACCGTCGTTGAGATGGAGGCCGGACCGTTCCTGAATGCCGTCTACGAGCTCGCCGATCCGGATCGCTTCCCCGTCGGTGAGGCGATCAACTTCTCAAAGCTCCCGATCGATCTGGGCATCATCCACTACGCCTCTGACACCCCGTACACACAGGCGCGCACGCTCGGCGCACGCGGTCTCTCCTACTACGGGATGGATTCGACCTACGCCTCGTCGCTGGCGATCCTGCGCCGCATTCTCCGGCTCGAGGGGATCCTCAGATAGGCACCGGCGCCTGAGGTCCTG
The DNA here is from genome assembly GCA_963714335.1 of uncultured Actinomycetota bacterium. Lineage (GTDB taxonomy): Bacteria > Actinomycetota > Thermoleophilia > Solirubrobacterales > Solirubrobacteraceae > Palsa-465. The sequence continues at coordinate 782,132 of CAVQNW010000002.1, read as the reverse complement.
ATGTCGCGTGCCTTCGTGATCGTGATGGACGCCTGCGGGGTGGGCGCGCTACCCGACGCTGACGCCTACGGCGACGATCCGGCGTCCAACACGCTCCAGCATGTGGCCGAGTTGGCCGGCGGGCTCGATCTGCCCTCGCTCGGCGCGCTTGGGCTCGGATGCATCGAGCCGTTGCTCGGCGTCTCACCGGTTCCCGATCCGGTGCTCCACGGGCGACTGGCGCCACTCGGGCCCGGGAAGGAGTCGGTGACCGGGCATTGGGAGCTGATGGGCGTCATTCCCCGGGTCCCGCTTCCGACCTACCCCGACGGTTTCCCTGATGAGGTCGTGGCAGAACTGGAGCGCGCGACCGGAGCGCGCTTCTGCTGCAACCGGCCCTACAGCGGCACCGAGGTGCTGAGCGACTACGGCGAGTATCACCTACGCACCGGGGAGCTGATCCTCTACACCTCAGCCGACTCGGTGTTGCAGATCGCCGCCCATCGCGACGTGCTTGACGAGCCGGGGCTGCACGCTCTGTGCGCCACGGCGCGCGATGTCATGCAGGGCGAGAACGCCGTCGGACGCGTCATCGCGCGCCCTTTCATGGGCCCGCCCGGCGCCTTTGTGCGCACGACCGGTAGGCACGACTACGCGCTCGAGCCACCTGCGCGCTCCTATCTGCAAGAGCTTCAGGCCGCCGGTGTCAGCGTCCACGGTGTCGGCAAGATCAGGGATCTGTTCGCCGGGGTCGGCGTGGACGTCGCGCATCGAGGCGCGACCAACGTGGAGGCGATCGCCTCGGTCAGCGAGTTGGTTCGGACGCTCGATTCCGGCTTCGTCTTCGCGAACTTCGTCGACACCGACCAGGTCTTCGGCCACCGCCACAACGTGACCGGCTTCGCCGACGCGCTGCGCGTGATCGACGATGCCGTCGGTGAGTGGTTGGCCCTGCTGGACGATCACGACATGCTGATCCTCACCGCCGATCACGGCGTGGACCCGACGGCCAGCCACACCGACCACACCCGGGAGTACGCGCCGCTGCTCGCGCGCTTCACCGGCGGGCGCGGCAGCGGTCGCCACGACGGCCTGCTGGCCGATGTCGGCGCCAGCGTGCTGCAGTGGCTGGCCGGGCGCGACGCGCCGGGGATGCCGGGCCAGTCGTTCGTCTGAGCGCGTGGCTCAGCCAGAAGCGCACACTCCGTCGTGGCAGAGTGAATGGTCATGAAGATCGCGGCCATCATCTTCGATCTCGACGGAGTACTGATCGACTCCGAAGGTGCCTGGGACGCCGCACGGCAGGAGGTCGCGCGCCAGCACGGAGGCCACTGGACCGACGACGCAACGCAAACGATGATCGGCATGAGCTCGACCGAGTGGTCGGCGTACATGCACGACCAGCTCGCAGTCGAGTTGAATCGGAAGGAGATCTCGGACGCCGTCGTCGAGCGTTTGCAGGCTCTCTACAAAGAACACCTGCCGCTGCTCCCCGATGCGCGCGAGACCGTGATCAGCTTGAGTGAAAGCTGGCCACTGGCCCTTGCGTCCTCAGCCAACCGACCGATCATCGACCTGGTCCTGACACTCACCGACCTTCAAGCCCGCTTCACCGCGACGGTTTCATCTGAGGAGGTGCCGCACGGCAAGCCGGCGCCAGACGTCTACCTCGAGGCTGCGCGCAGGCTGGGCATCGCGCCCGAGCACTGTGCCGCCGTGGAGGACTCGGCAAACGGCTTACGCAGCGCGGCCGCCGCGGGAATGCTCGTGTTCGCAGTGCCCAACCGCGAGTTTCCCCCCGCCAAAGACGTGCTGTCGCTGGCGGCCGACGTGCTCGATTCGCTCTCGGAGCTCACGGCGGCCCGGGTGCGGCGAGTCGCGGCCACCGCGTCCGGTTGAGGACCTCAGGCAGGCTGCACGGCGGGAGCTAGCCGATCACCGCTGTCATGCGGATCGAAACGAGCAGATTGGGGAGCTCGACACCGAGTTTCGCGACGTAACGTGCCGGCGGATCGATCGACCACCAGTTCTCGTATGCCTCATTCATCCCCGTGAAATCTGTGGGATTGGTCAGCAGCACTCCAACCTCAACGACATCCTCGAGCTTCGCGTCCGCCGCTCGCAGGATCGCCGCGCAATTCTCCAGCGCCTGGCGCGTCTGCTCGCCGATGGTTGGGCCGGCCAGTTGCCCCGTGTTCACATCGAGTCCAACCATGCCCGACACGTACACATGTTGTCCGGCCCTGACCGCCTGGCTGTACAGCGGAGAAGTCGGAGCGGCTGCCGTCTTTATCAGTTCACGCATGGGAAGACGCTAACCGTTCCAGTAGCATCGCGCCCGATGTTCCTATTCCGCCGCAATCGCTCCGGCCCGTTGTTCTACGCCTACATCGCGACTCTGGTTCTGCTGCTGGTCGCAGTCTTCGTGCTGCACGTGCACGGGACCACGCTCGCGATCATCCGGGTAGCGCGCATCGTCCTGGTCGTCGCAATCATCGGGGTCGGCGCGATGCTCCGCCGCCGCACTGCGCGGGCCGAGCACGCCGCCCGGCAGACCGAGTCGGACCGCGACTGAACTGACGCGTCGATCCGCGGTCGCTTTCGCCATGAGCACGAGCGCCCACCACATCGCGATCCTGTTCGACATCGACGGGACGCTGATCGACACCGGCGGCGCAGGTGCCGCCTCGTGGCGGCTCGCATTCAACGAGCTGTACGGGATACCGGCCGACATCGGACAGTTCACCGACGCCGGGATGACCGACCCCGAAGTGGGGCGCAAGACGTTCGTTGCGGTCCTCGGCCGTGAGCCCGAGCGCAAGGAGTTCACACGCCTGCTGGAACGTCGGCTGTACTACCTGCACCGGACCGTGGCCGAGTCCGAGGGCTACCGGGTGTTGCCGGGCGTGGACGAGCTGCTGCCCAAGCTGCTCGAGGAGGGCTACCTGACGGGGCTGATCACCGGCAACGTCGAGGCCGCCGCGCACATCAAGCTGCATCGCGCCGAGCTGAATCGATTCTTCTCCTTCGGCGGATATGGCTCAGACTCAAATGACCGCGCCGAGGTTGCCCGAATCGCGCTCAAGCGGGCGTCCCTCGTCTACGGCGAGGACATTGCGCCCGAGCAGGCGTTCGCGATCGGCGATACCCCCCTGGACGCCACGGCAGCGCACGCCGCGGGACTGAAATGCGTTGGCGTGGCCACTCACAACTTCAACCAGCAGCAATTGCGCGACGGCGGCGCCGACTGGGTTCTTGCTTCGTTGGAGGAGCCCCTTCCCCTCTGAGCCGAGGCGCCGCGAAGGGAGAGACAGATGCCAGTGATCAAAGCCGACGCGTTGCCGGCTGGGAACCTCAGAGGGATCGAACACGGCGCGACGATCTCGCTGATCATCGACCACTCGGAGCCCGGACAGGGACCGAGGCTGCACCGGCATTCCTACGACGAGACCTGGGTCGTGATCGAGGGCAACCTGACGTTCCAGGCCGGTGACCAAGAACTTGACGCCGGACCCGGAGACATCGTGCTGGTCCCGCCCGATATGCCGCACAAGTTCATCAACAATGGACCCGAGCGAGCCCACCTCGTCTGCATCCACGCCAACCCGACGTTCGAGACCGAGTGGCTGGAGTAGCGGAGCCCGGCAGGTCGTCCTGGCCCTCTGGTCCGACGGAACTCGGCTCGATCGATCTAGGCGAAGAGCTGCTCCGTTGCCAAGTTGAGTGATGCATCGAGGTGAATGAGCTCTCCGCCGGCGAGCTCTCGCCATCCGTCGTCCTGGTCCATACGCTCGCTCGCGACGATCACCGTCGGCCGGTCACGGGCGTCTTCGCTGCGCACGCGCGTCCCGTGGCTGCTCGTCTGATCAAGCGCCTCTGAAGCCTCTCCACGATTGCCGCCCTGGGCGCGCTCGAGCACGAACAGCGAGTGTTTCTCGGGGTAGCGCAGCGCCCACAGTTCGCTCGCCGTGATCAGCACGAAGTTGATCGAGAGGATCGGCAGGTTGTCGGCGACCCACCGCACCGCGGAGCCGATGCCGGCGCCGACATCGCCATCGTGGTGGTCTATCTCGCGTGTGATCAGCGCGAAATACCGCTCGGAGTCCGTTTCGCCTTTCACCAGCTCGCGATAGGAGCCGAGTTGCTGCTCGAGCTTGGGTAGGTCATCGATGACGCCGTTGTGGGCGAACAGGCGGTCGCGCATGCAGAACGGGTGCGTGTTTGCGACCGTCAGATCGCCCGTCGTCGCGTGGCGGACATGGGACACGAACGTTCGCGAGCGGATCTGCCGCGCCTCCGCCGCAAACCTACGGTCCTCGAAGGCGGCAATCGGCTGCTTCTCCATGTGCGGCCTGCCACCGGTGTCGAAGAATCCGATGCCCGTGCCATCCGCGTTCCGATGACTCTGCGCCGCAAGACTGTCGGGCGCGTCAAGCAGCCAGAAGGTCGCCCGAACCGGCTCCGGACCCGACGACATCCCGAATAGTCGACACACGCCCCCTAACGTAATGGACGCGAAGGCTGGTTCTCAAGCGCACGTGGGATCGCCGACGACCACGCGGTCACGGCCTGCGCGCTTGGCCAGCAGAAGGTGATCGTCGGCCTGGCGAACCAGATGTTCGTAATCCTCGCTCGAGCGAGGTGAGGTCGCGACTCCGGCAGACACGGTCAGGTCCCCTCGGGGTCCCAGGCGAGCAGCGCGGACCGTGCTGACCACGCGCCACGCCAGCCGCTCAGCATCCGCGAGGCTGGTCCGCGGCAACACCACGCAGAACTCTTCCCCGCCGGTCCGGCAGGCGATGTCGCCCTGGCGGATCTGGCTGCGCAGCACCTCGGCGAACTCGCGCAGCACCTGATCTCCGGCACCGTGACCGAACGTATCGTTGATCGACTTGAACGCGTCGAGGTCGAAGTAGACCAGCGAGGTCGGGCCGCGTCGCTCGTGCTCGGCGTCCAACGCTCCGCACAGACCATTCTCGAAGTGACGCCGGTTGAAAAGACCCGTCAAATCGTCCGTGAGCGCCTGGGCGCGCAGCTGTTCGCGCTGCGCGGAATTGGCGTAGGCCATGGCGGCCAGAGACGCGAAACGGCGCAGCAACAGCGCCTCCTCCGGCGAGAACCACGGGTCGTGTTCCTCCTCGCGCCAAACGTTGAGCGTCCCGGCCACCGCCTCACCGACGGACAGGGGCGCCACCAGAATCGCCTCGCTGTCACCGCTCTGCGGCGTGCCCGGCATCTGATACTTGCCAAGCAGCGGATCCCCGGGAGGTGGGCAGACGACATCGCCCAGCAGGACCGCGGAGCCGGTGATCGACGCATCAAGGGACGGCCGCGAGCGGAGCGTCTCTGGCACGTAGCTGCCCGTTGCCAGCAACGGGATCAGAACACGCTCGTCCCAGTTGACCTCGTAGACCGCCAGACTCGTGTACGGAACGATCGGCAGAAGCGCGTCGGCCATGCCCTGAAGCGTTTCCTCCAGCGACTGGGCGGCCAGGATGCCCGTTGCAGCGTCGATGATCGCCTCGAGCCCTGTGACGAGGCGAGCATTCACATCCGCACTGTTGTATGGGATCGTTGACACGGTGTTGTTGCGGCCGATAGGACCAAGGCTCTCATCGACCGCCAACGTCGCGGGCTTTACATTTCCTGCTGCCGAAATCGGATTTGCAAACACGGTCAAAACATGCGGGCGTTGGGCAACCCGCGGCCGCAACCCGACCTGCAACAGGCGACCGTCCGGGTAATTAGGATGGGCCGCCAATGGGGCGTGATGACCTGACCGAGCGCCCCAGGTGGAGCCGCAGGCAATTGCTGGCTGGCGGTGTGGTTGGACTCTTGGGCGTTGCAGTTGCCGGCGTGGAGCTCGTCGACCACGGCGTCCTGCCTGGTAAGGCCACGCTCGACGAGCTCACGGGAGCCTGCTCCGTGTCCGGCCCGGCGTTGACGTTCGCGCCCGTCGGGACGTCCTTGACGGGCACCTTCTACTCCAAGGCCCGCAACCGCCAGGTCGGTTACACGATCGCCTATCCGCCCGGACACACCCGGGGAAGCCAGCTGCCGCTGGTGATCTACCTGCACGCCTTTGGCGGTAGCCACCGCAGCCCGCTGGGCGCGGTCACGCTCGCCCAGGCGCTTGCGGCCCGTCAGGGTGGCAAGCCACTACCACCGATGGCCGCCGTTGCGGTTGATGGCGGCGGCCTCTACTGGAACCCGCACCCCGGCGATGACCCAATGGCGATGCTGGTGAATGAGATGATCCCGCGCTGCCAGCGCCTGGGCCTGGGCCTCAAACCCGGCGGCATCGGGACCGTGGGCATTTCGATGGGCGGCTACGGCGCGCTGCTCCTGGCCGAGAAACACCCGCATGTGATCGCGGCTGTGGCCGCGATCAGCCCAGCGGTCTGGACGAGCTATTCGCAGGCCACTGCGGCCAACGCCGGCGCGTTCGCCACCGCACAGGACTTCGCCCACGACGACATCGTCACCCATGCCTCAGCGTTGGCCGGAATCCCCGTGCGCATCGCCTCCGGTACCGACGACCCGTTCCACTCGGGCGTCGTGGCACTCGCAAACGCCCTGCCGGATTCAGCCGTCGTCGACTTCACGGCCGGATGCCACGACACGGCATTCTTCGCAAGCCAGCAGCACCAAGCACTCGTCTTCCTCGGCGACCACCTCGCCTGAGCGTCAGTCGACGCGCAGACACTCGACGCCGAGTGCGACCACATCGCCGGGCAGAAGCTCGGCTCGCTGCACCTGCACGCCGTTGATATAGGTGCCGTTCTTGGAATCGAGGTCGACCAGGATCCACTTTCCGTCGCGGAAGAACAGCTGGGCGTGGCGCCGGGAAACGCTCGGGTCGGGGATCAGCAGATCACACTCGGTGCTTCGGCCGAGCAGCATCTCCGATGTCGCGCCGCTCCAATCGAGCACGAGAATCGGCAGTTGTGCCTCGTCGTCTTCCTCACTCTTGCGGTGCCACAACACTGAGGCAAGTCTTCCACGATCGAGCCACCGTGTCTCGCGGCGGAAGTTGAGATCGCCAACCAGCTGCTGAGGATCGACCAGATTCCCACCGCCGCCGTAGAGGTGATCGATCCGGTGCGTGAAGGTGTCGCGCGTGATGAGTCCGTCCGCATCGGCGGACCGAAGACTCTTTGCGAGCCGCCAGCGCAAGAACCCTCCCGAGCTCACGCTGCTCATTCTCGTCCCATCGCCACCGTCGTGCGGCGAAATTATTGGTCGGACTCGCCCCGACGCCGAACTGGTCCGAGGCTGACGCGCTACGCCCCGACCGGGTGCCAGGCCGTCTTCAGCTCGGTCACGGCGGCGATTCGTTCCAGCGCGTCATCGACCGCCTGGTCGTAGGACGTGGCCGCGTCGTAGTGGCGTGCGCGCTTGATGGTCTCAGCGGCGAGCTTGTCGAGTTCGGTGCCGAGCGCTGCGTCGCCGGAGGCGTCGAGGATCGCGTTCAGATCGCGGTGGCCTGCGAGCGCCATGGCCAGCTCGCCACGCCGTCCCGACAGCAGGTTCACCACGCCACCGGGAATGTCGGAGACGCCGAGCACCTCGGCCAGGTCGAGGCCCGGTCGCGGCAAAGCCTCGGACAAAACAGCGACGACCGTGTTGCCCGCAGCCAGCGCCGGCGCGACATCCGCCACGAGCCCGAGCAGGGACGGCTGGTCCGGAGCGACGATCCCGACCACACCGGTGGGCTCGGGCAGGGAGAAGGACAGGAACGGCGCGGCGACCGGGTTGATCCCGCCGAGCACCGCCTGGAGCTTGTCGGTCCAGCCGGCATAGTGCACGAGCACGTCGACCGCAGCATCGAGCTCGTAAGCGGCCGACAAATCCGTCGCAGCACGCGCGCCGCCGTCCTCGAGTACGGCGATCAGCTGATCGCGGCGGGACTCGAGTGCCTCGGCGGCGCGGTACAGGATCTGCCCGCGGTTGTACGCGGTCCGCGCCGCCCACGGCCCAGCGGCGCGCCGCGCCGCGGCGACCGCCTCGCGCACATCCTTGCGCGAGCCACGCGGGATGTTGACCTCGCCGACGAGGTCTGACCGCCCAGATTCCGAGCGCACGAACGCACCGCCGATCCAAAGCTTGTAGGTCTTGCGGACGCTCAGCCTCGCCATTCGCACCGCTCCCCGACCATCTAGCGCACCACCCGCAGGTACGGGCGCAATCCTGCCGGCCCACCCTCGCGCCCGAAGCCCGACTCCTTGTAGCCACCGAAGGCGGCGGTCGGGTCGAAGTGGTTGTAGGTGTTCTGCCAGACGACGCCGGCGCGCAGCGCGCTTGCAACCTCGAACGCCTTGGCGCCCTTGTCGGTCCAGATCCCGGCAGCGAGTCCGTACTTCGAGTTGTTCGCCTTCTCGATCGCCTCGCCTTGGGTCCGGAAGCTCAAGACGGAGACGACCGGCCCGAAGATCTCCTCGACGGCGATCCGGTGCGCGGGCGAGACGTCGGTGAACAGCGTCGGCGCGAACCAGTAGCCATGCTCGGGCAGCGAACACTGAACGCTCCGACGGATCGCGCCCTCCTCCTCACCGGCCGCGACCAGCGTCTCGATCCGCTCGAGCTGCTCGGCCGAGTTGATCGCACCGACGTCGGTGTTCTTGTCGAGCGGGTCGCCGATGCGCAGGCGGCCCATCCGCGCCCACAGTTTGGCGATCACCTCGTCGAGCACGCTCTCCTGGATCAGCAGCCGCGACCCCGCGCAGCAGACGTGGCCCTGGTTGAAGAAGATGCCGTTGACGATGCCCTCGACCGCCTGGTCGAGCGCCGCATCCTCGAACACGATGTTCGCCGACTTGCCGCCGAGCTCGAGCGTCAGCTCGACGCCGCGCCCCGCGAGCGCCGTCTGGATGTCGCGACCGACGGCGGTCGAGCCCGTGAAGGCGATCTTGTCGAGACCCGGCGAGCGCACCAGCGCCGCGCCGACGGCGCCATCGCCGGGCAGGATCGAGACGACCCCGTCCGGCAGCTCCGCCTCCTGACAGATCTCCGCCAGCAGCAACGCCGTCAACGGCGTCGTCTCAGCGGGCTTGAGGATCGCCGTGTTGCCACAGGCGAGCGCCGGCGCGAGCTTCCAGGCCGCCATCAGCAGCGGGAAGTTCCAGGGCACGATCTGGCCGACGACGCCGAGCGGAGCGACCTCGCGTGCAACCACCCCGTAGCGCAGCTTGTCGGCCCAGCCGGCGTAGTGGAAGAAGTGCGCGGCCGCGAGTGGGATGTCGACGTCCCGCGACTCGCGCAGCGGCTTACCGCCGTCGAGTGTCTCTACGACCGCGAGCTCGCGTGCCCGCTCCTGAATCAGTCGTGCGATCCGGAACAGGTACTTGCCGCGCTCGCGGGCCGGTAGCGCAGCCCAGCGGGGCTGCGCATCCCTCGCAACCTCGATCGCCCGTTGCACATCGGCGGGGCCCGCCCACGCGATCTCCGCGATCGGCTCCTCGGTCGCCGGGTTGATGGTCGGCACGTAGCGGCCCTCGGCCGGTTCGCAGAAGGTCCCGCCGATGAACAGCCCGTAGCGCTCGGCGAGCCGCAGGTGGTCGGTCGCCTCCGGTGCAGGCGCATAGTCCCAGACGATCGATGCGCGCTGCACGGTCATTCGCGAGAGAAGTCCTCACTGCGCCCGTAGCGGCCCGACTCGGTCTTCGCGTACTGCATCAGCAGGTCGTTCAAGACCGAGGAGGCGCCGATCCGGAAGCGGTCGGGTGTCAGCCAGTCGTCACCGAGTGTCTCCTTGACGATCACAAGCCGATGCAGCGCCGCCTTGCTCGTCGAGACACTGCCGGCGGCCTTGAAGCCGACGATCCTCCCGGTCCGCTCGACGTGGTCGCGGATCGCCTCGAGCATCACCAGGCAAACGCCCGGCGTGGCACCTGCCCCGGCCTTGCCGGTCGACGTCTTGATGAAGTCGGCGCCGGCGTCCATCGCGAGCATCGACGCGTGCCGCACGTGGTCATAGGAGCCGAGCTCGGATGTCTCGAGGATCACCTTCAGGTGAGCGTCGCCGCAGGCCTCTTTGACCCGCACGATCTCCTCCATCACGCGAATGTCGTCGCCGGCCAGGAACGCCTCACGCGAGATCACCATGTCGATTTCCTCCGCCCCGGCCGCCACTGCGTCCTCGGTGTCGCGCAGCTTGGCCGCGAGCGACACCTGGCCGGCGGGGAAGCCGGTCGCGACCGACGCGGTCGCCACGCCCGTTCCGGCCAGCGCCTCGCGTGCGACCGCCACCATCGACGGGATACACGCAGATCGCCGCGACCGACGGGATCTCCGGCATCGTCGGCGCCGGGCATACAGCCTTGGCACACAGCTGTCGCACCTTGCCGGCGGTGTCGGCGCCCTCGAGCGTCGTGAGGTCGAGTACGGACACGGCCAGGCGGATCCCCTGCTGTTTGGCGGTCGTCTTGATCGATCGGGCGCCGAGCTGCGCGGCGCGCTCCTCGATCCCGACACGATCAACGTGTGCCAGCTTGCGGCTCATGGACATGTCGAGGTTAGTGGACCCCAGCATCCGTTTCCATGTGAGTGACATCAGCGACAGGCGGCGCGGATACGCTCGTGAGGATGCGTCGCGTACTCGTCTTCTGTGGATCCAGTCCCGGCCGGCTGCCTGCCTATGTCGAAGCCGCCGGCGCGCTTGGCGATGAACTCGCGGCGCAGGGACTCGGGCTCGTCTACGGTGGTGCCCACGTCGGGATCATGGGCGCCGTGGCCGACGCGGTGCTCGCCGCCGGCGGTGAGGTGACCGGCGTGATCCCGCGCATGCTCGTCGACAAGGAGGTCGCCCATCCAGGCCTCACCGACCTGCGCGTGGTCGAGACCATGCACCAGCGCAAGGCGCTCATGGAATCGCTGGCGGATGGTGTGATCGCTCTCCCGGGCGGGTTCGGAACGCTGGAGGAGCTGTTCGAGCTCCTGACCTGGGCGCAGCTCGGCATCCACTCGAAGCCGGTGGCGCTGCTCGACGTCGCCGGCTACTGGGACCGGCTGCTGGCGTTCGTCGACCACATGGTCAGCGAGCGCTTCGTGATTCAGCAGCAGCGTGAGGCGCTGCTCGTCGCCAACTCACCCGCCGAACTGCTCGCGCGGATGAATCAGTACGAGCCACAGTCGCGCGACAAGTGGCTCGATCGCTCGCAGACCTGAGCGCAAGGCGGGCGCATCTGAGCGCTCAGAGCGTGCCGAACACCCTGTCGCCGGCATCGCCGAGGCCAGGGCGGATATAGGCGTTCTGATCAAGCCCGCGGTCGACGGCGGCGGTCCAGATCCTTACGTCGGCGTGGGCGCTGGTGACCGCCCCGATGCCCTCCGGCGCGGACACCAGGCACACGAGCCCGAGCCGCTGCGCGCCCGCCTCCTTGAGGTGCTGGAGCGCGTTCACGGCACTGCCGCCGGTGGCGAGCATCGGGTCGAGCACGAACACCCATGCCTTGTCCAGGCCCGGCGGCAGCCGCGAGAAGTAGTCGACCGGGGTGTGTGCGCGCTCGTCACGGGCCATCCCGAGATGGCCGACGCGCGCATCGGGCAGCAGCCGCAGGAAGCCGTCGACCATGCCGAGGCCGGCGCGTAGCACCGGCACCACCACGACCTCCTCGGAGAGTCTCGCGCCGCGGGTCGGTTCGAGCGGCGTCTCTACCTCGACCTCGACCACCGGAAGCTCACGCGCCACCTCGACTGCCAGGATCGCCGAGCACTCATACAGCGCATGGCGGAAGTCAGGCCACCTGGTGTCGCGGTCGCGCAGGACCGTGAGCCGATCGGCAAGCACGGGGTGCTGAACCACGGTGAGTTGCGAGGTCATGGCGGGCGATCCTACCGGGCTGCAACCGCCGTTACGATGCCGGGATGCCTGACGATCCACAGGAGCTGCTCGCGGCCGCCGATGCCGTGATGCGCCGCGCCCACGCGCCCTATTCGGACTTCAAGGTCGGAGCTGCGCTGCGTGGCGCAAACGGCGCGATCCACGTCGGCGCGAACGTTGAGAACGCCTCCTACTCCCAGACCCAGTGCGCCGAAGCCTCGGCGATCGGTGCGATGATCGCCGCCGGGGAGACCCGGATCACGGCCGTCGCGATCGTCGCCGAGCGGGTCGAGCTGTGTCCGCCCTGCGGCGGCTGCCGCCAGCGCCTGTCGGAGTTCGCCGATGCACAGACCCCCGTGTTCCTCGGCCGCCCGGGCTCCGAACCGCGGATCACCACCATGGGCGAACTGCTGCCGCTGGCGTTCGAATCGGGAGCACTCGAGCAATGAGCGACGCGTTTGCGCCTCAGATCGGTGTGATCCTGGGCTCGGGGCTGGGCGCCGTCGCCGACGCCGTCGAGGACCCTCAGATCATCAGCTACGCCGAGCTTCCAGGCTTCCCGCGTCCGACGGTGCAGGGCCACGCCGGGCAGGTGGTTCAGGGCCACATCGGCGGCGTACCGGTCGCGATCCTGCAGGGGCGCGCGCACCTCTATGAGGGAGGTCCCGTCGATGAAATCCGTACGCCGGTGCGCTGGCTGAAGTCGCTCGGCGCGGAGATCCTCGTACAGACGAACGCCGCCGGCTCGCTACGCCCCGAGGTCGGCCCAGGCAGCCTGATGGCGATCACCGACCACATCAATCTGACCGGCACGAACATCCTCATCGGGCCCAACGACGACAGCGTCGGTCCCCGCTTCCCGGCGATGGGAAATGCATATGACTCAGAGCTGCTGGCCCAGCTGCGCGCCGCTGCTGCGCAGCTGGGAATAGCGCTTGCGGAGGGCGTGTACACCGGCTGGTCGGGGCCCGCGTTCGAGACCGCGGCAGAGATCCGCGCGATCCGCGTGTTGGGGGGCGACGCCGTCGGCATGTCGACCGTGCACGAGACCGTCGTCGCGCGTCACTGCGGCCTGCGGGTTGCTGCGATCTCGGCGATCACCAACCTGGCCGAGGGCATGAGCGACGTGCCGCTCAGCCACGAGCAGACGCTCGCCGACGCCGCCCGCGCCGCCCAGGACCTGGCCAGACTGCTCGTCGCCTCGATCCCGCGGCTGGCTGAAGCCTGATGCTCGTCCCGGAGCTGATCCGCAAGAAGCGCGACGGCCACGAGCTCTCTGCGGAGGAGATCGAGGAGTTCGTCGCGGGCATCACCGACGGCAGCGTCACCGACGCGCAGGTCGGAGCGTTTGCGATGGCGGTCGTCTGGCGTGGCATGACCGGCGCCGAGCGTGTGGCATTGACCGGCGCGATGATGCGCTCCGGCGACGTCCTCGAGTGGCACCGCCCGATGGCCGACGGCCCCTCGTTGGTACGCGACCGGCCGGTGCTCGACAAGCACTCGACGGGTGGAGTCGGCGACAAGGTCAGCCTGCTGCTCGCGCCGATCGTGGCAGCCTGCGGCGGTGCGGTGCCGATGATCTCCGGCCGCGGGCTCGGCCACACCGGGGGCACGCTCGACAAGCTCGAGTCGATCCCCGGCTACGACGTCAAGCCATCACCGGAGCGCTTCCGTGAGGTGGTGGACAGCGTCGGCTGCGCGATCATCGGCCAGACCGGTGCGCTCGCTCCCGCCGACAGGCGTCTCTACGCGATCCGGGACGCGACAGCCACCGTCGAGTCGATGTCGCTGATCGTCGCCTCGATCCTCTCCAAGAAGCTCGCCGCCGGGCTCGACGCGCTGGTGATGGACGTCAAGGCCGGCTCCGGAGCGTTCCTGCCGTCGCTCGAGGACACACGCGAGCTCGCCGCCGCGATCGTCGAGGTCGCGCACGGCAACGGGCTGGCAACCAGCGCGCTGCTGACCGACATGAATCAGGTGTTGGGGCGCACAGCCGGCAACGCCGTGGAGGTGCTCGAATCCGTCCAGGCGCTGACCGATCCAGGCGCGGCCGATCAGCGGCTGGTCGAGGTGACGCTCGCGCTCAGCGCCGAGCTGCTCGTGCTGGGCGGCATCGAGAACGACCTGCAGGCCGCCCGGACAGCGGCCGGGCGCGCGCTCTCGAACGGCGCCGCCGCCGAGGTGTTCGCGGCGATGGTCACCGGCCTCGGGGGCCCCGCCGACCTGCTCGAGAGACCGCAGCAGCTCCTGCCCCAGGCCTCGATCGTGCGGCCGGTCGCACCGGCACAGGCCGGCGTGGTCAGCGCGGTTGATGTGCGGGCTGTGGGTGTGGCGATCGTTGCCCTCGGCGGCGGGCGCGCGCGGGAGACCGACGCCGTCGATCATGCCGTCGGCCTGACCGAGGTGGCGGCACTCGGTGAATCGGTTGGTGCGGGCGCCCGGCCGCTCGCGGTGCTTCACGCGCGCGACGAGGCGTCGTTCGAGGGCGGCGCGGCCGCGCTCAGATCGGCCTTCACCGTCGGCGACGACGCGCCGGTCGTGGGCGAGCCGGTGCTGGAAGTGATTCGCTAGATCTTTCCCGATGCTTGCCAAGGCCGAACTCCACGTGCACCTCGAGGGCACCGCCCCGCCCGAGCTGATCGCGCGCATCGCGCGACGCAACGGCGTGGCGCTGCCACACGGCATGCTCGCGCAGGACGGTCGCTTCCACTACACGGACTTCCTGCACTTCCTCGAGACCTACGACCTGGCGGCGAGCGTGATCCGCACCAGTGAGGACTATCGGGACATCGCCTACGAGTACCTCACGGGAGTGGCGCGGGAGGGCGGTATCTACGTGGAGCTGACGGCCTCCCCCGACCATGCAGCGCTCGTCGGTCTCAGTGACGAGGAGCACTATGCCGGCATCGCCGCGGGCATCGACGACGCCCGTCGCGATCACGGAATCGAGGCCCGGATCCTGGTCTCGGCCGTCAGGAACTTCGGAGCCGACCAAGCGGTCCGAGTGGCCCGCCAGGCGGCCGAGCGCCCACACCCCTACATCGTCGGCTTCGCCCTCGCCGGCGACGAACGCGTACCGCCGACCGAGTTCGCCGAAGCCTTCAGGATCGCGGCCGACTCGGGTCTCGGCTGCACGGTCCACGCCGGTGAGTGGCAGGGTCCCGTGAGCATCCGCCAGGCACTCGAGCTACCGGTCACCCGCCTTGACCACGGCGTGCGCGCGATCGAGGACCCGAGCCTCGTGACCGAGATAGTCGAGCGGAGGATCACACTCAACACCTGCCCCACCAGCAACGTCGTGCTCGGCGTCTACGAGTCGTTTGCCAAGCACCCGCTCCCGCAGCTGCGGTCCGCCGGCGCGCGGGTGACTCTGGGCTCGGACGATCCGCCCTACTTCGGCGCCACGCTGGGCGGCGAGTACGACGTCTGCAGCGAGCATTTCGGCTGGGATGACCAGCACCTGCAGGAGGTCACCGTCACGGCGCTCGAGGCGGCGTTCTGCGACGAAGCGCTGCGCGCCGAGCTGCTCGCTCGCACCCACACATCCTAGGCTGGAGCGTTCAGATGCCGACCGACGACGCCAAGGCGCTGCCCACTCCACCTGACGCGATCCTGTTCGACCTCGATGGCACGATCATCGACTCGCGCGTGCCGTTCTTCACCTCGGTGAACCACATGCTGGCGGCGCATAACCTGCCCCAGCGCACTCCCGAGGAGCTGCTGCACTACCTCGGCCCGCCGACGCGGATCATGCTCACGGACATGTTCGGCAACGACGAGCCGCTCAAGGACGCCGCGCTCGCCACCTACCGGGAGCACTACGCGCGGACCAGCCCGGAGACGACGCTGGTCTTCCCCGGAGTTCGCGAGCTGCTGCAGGAACTGCACGGACGCGTCCCACTCGCGGTCGCCACCTCCAAGATCGGGCCCAGTGCGGTCATGCTGCTCGAGCACCTCGAGCTGGCCGAGCTGTTCGACGTGATCAGCGGGCCAGCGGCCTCGGCACTGGCCGAACCGAAGGCTGTCACCGTGGGCTCGGCCTTGGCCGCCCTCGGCGGTCCGCGGCGCGCGGTGATGGTTGGCGACCGCCTCTACGACGTCGAGGGCGCGCGCGAGCAGGGCCTGCCGACGATCGGCGTGCTCTGGGGCGCCGGCAGCGAAGCGGAGCTGCGCGACGCCGGTGCAGCGGCGATCGTCGCGGTCCCGGATGAGATCCCGCCGCTGCTCGAGCTGTAGCTCCGGACGTTCATGGACATTTCTGTCCACTTCCAACCATCGCTTCCCCAGCGTCTGGTCTGCGCTCCGCTAGCTATCCGAACAGCCCCGCGCTCGGGCACATGCGCCGCAGCGCGCACACCCCACATTCCGGCCGCTGCGAGTGGCAGGTGCGACGCCCGTGGCGCAGCAGGTTGAGGTGCAGCTCCCACTCCTGCCCGCGCGGGGTCAGCTCCAGCATCGTGTTGTGCAGCTCCTCGAACGGCGCCTTCGGCCGGAACAGTCCGAGCCGCGTGCCGACGCGTGAGACGTGGGTATCGACGGGCACGTCGCGCATGCCGTAGGCGAACAGCAGCACGCAGGCCGCGGTCTTGCGGCCGACACCCGGGAGCGAGCAGAGATATTCCTGCGCGGCCGGCACAGGGAGTGCCGACACCCAGTCCAGGTAGAGCACGCCGGACTCGGGTCCGGTGTCGGTCACGGCCGCGAGGATCGCCTTGATCCGGGCCGATTTGACCTTCGAGATTCCGCCGTGGCGGATCGCCTCCTCGACCTCGTCCACGGGCGCGTCGCGCACCTCCTGCCAGCTGGGGAAGCGCTCGCGCAGCCCGAAATAGGCGACGTCTCGGTTGCGATCGTTGGTCGACTGAGACAGCACCGTCAGGATCAGCTCGGCGAGGCCGTCGCCGTGCGGGCGCAGGATCGGGATTCCGTAGACGAGCCGCAGGCGGTCACGGATCGCGTACACCCGCCGTCGGGTCGGGGGCTCCCAGACGTCAATCTCGGGCGAGCCGGGCCTAATCGCAGGCACCCCAGCGCTCGCGCGCCTGTGCGGCTACGAGCATCGCCTCCTTCAGCGCGGCCGCGATCGCCGGCTCGTAGAACCCGGTGATCTGGAGCCGCGCGACCAGCGTCGCCGTCAGCGCGTCGCCGGCGCCGATCGTCGAGACCACGCGCGAGGGCACGTAGGGGACATCGAGCCGGATCTTGCCGCGCAGCATCGCACCGTTGTGGCCGTCGGTGATGACGACGTTGCGTGCACCCGCCTTGCGGATCGCGAGCGCCGCCCGCTCGAGGTCTTCCTCACCGGTCATCAGCCGCGCCTCCTCGGCGTTGGCCCGCACCAGCAGCGCACCGGGCACGCAGGCGTTGGCACTGGCGGCCGCGTCGGCCTTCGAGCTCCACTGGCGAAGCCGCAGGTTCGGGTCGAAGACCACCGGGTGATCGAGTTCGAGCGCCTGCTCACGCGCCTTCATCGTGACCTGCCGCTCAGCCTCGCCGGCAAGCGTGCCCGAGCCGATGAACAGCCCGCCGCTCTCCGCGACAGCCTGCTCGACACCGCCCCACAATGCATTGACGACGGTCGCGTGCGCCTCGGCGTAGAGCCGGAAGGTCGGTTCGCCGGCCTGATCGACGGTGGTCAGCGCCAGCGGTGTGGGCATATCCTCGATCAGCTTGAAGTGGCGCAGATCTACACCCGCCCGCTCGAGCTGGCCGCGCAACCAGCCGCCCCATTCGTCCGCCCCGACGCCACCCGCGAGCGCCATGCGGGCGCCGGTCCGGGCAGCCATCAGCGCAACGTTGGCGACCGACCCGCCGAAATGCGGCACGAACATGTCGGCATCCGCCAGCGAGCTCACCGGCCGCTCGCAGATCAGGTCCACCAGCGACTCCCCGAGGCACAGGACGTTGCGCGATGCGGTTGGCATCTCAGTGTTCACAAGGGCGCACCATATCCGCAGATTCGCGCCCACGTTGATCGCGGGCACGCTCGCCGCCGTCTACCTGATCGTGCAACCGACCGGCGCCGACCTTCCCGCCCAGCTGCTGCGCGCGAGGCTGTTCGGCGCCGAGGGCTTTGGCATCTGGAACAACTGGTGGTACGCGGGCCAGAACGTGACCGGCTACAGCGTGCTGTTCCCGCCGCTCGCCTGGCTGCTCAGCCCGCAGTTTGTCGCCGCGCTGGCATGCGTCGGCACGGCTGCCGCCTTCGCGGCGCTGACCCGTGACGTCTATGGCGATGATGCCTGGCTGGGCGCAACCTGGCTCAGCGCCGCCACCGTCACCGAGCTGCTCAGCGGTCGGCTGACGTTCGCGTTCGGTCTCTGCGGCGTGGCCCTGACGGCACTTTCCCTTGAGCGACGGCGGCCGCGCTCGGCCGCCGTTCTTGCATGCGCCACCGCGCTCGCGAGTCCCGTCGCGGCCCTGTTCGCAGCGTTGGCGGGGGCGGCGTTCGCGTTGGGGGGCCTAAGGAGCCGTTTTTGGTCCGATATCGCCGGAGGTATCGCCGCGATATCGGCTGCCTTGCTGCCTCTGGCGTTGATCGCGCTGGCCTTCCCGCAGGGCGGGTACCAGCCGTTCGCCTTCGGGACTCTGTGGCCATTGCTGGTGGCCGGGCTCTTCATCCTGATGCTCCGCCCCGGGCGGGTGCTCGGCACGGCCGTGATGCTTTACCTCGCAGGCTGCGTCGCCGCCTACGCGATCCACACGCCAATCGGTGGTAACGCGGCGCGGCTCGGCGAGCTGATCGCAGGTCCGGTTGTGGCGCTATTGCTGATGGCCCGACGCGCCTGGCTGCTCCTGGCGCTCGCGGCCGCGCCGTTGACCTACCTCCAGGTTCACGACGCGATCACGGATCTGCAGCACGGCTCGCGCGCCAACAGCGCCGCCTACTACCGGCCGCTGATCGGCTTCCTTGAACGCCAGCCAGGGATCTGGCGGGTCGAGGTCCCGTTCACCGCAGGCCACTGGGAGGCGTATTACCTGGCGCCGTACGTGCCGCTTGCACGGGGCTGGGAGCGGCAGACTGACATCGCTGATGACCCGCTCTTCTACGACGGCAGGCTGACCGCCGCAAGCTATGACGCTTGGCTGCACCGGCTTGCCGTGCGGTACGTGGCGGTGGCAGACACGCCGCCGGACTACGCGGCACGGGCCGAGCTGCGACTGATCCGGCGTGGGCTGCCGTACCTCCACGTGGTCGCGCGGCTCGCGCACTGGACCGTCTACGCAGTCGAGCACCCGACCGCTGTCGTGAGCGGCGCGGGTCGACTGGAGTCCATGGGTCCGAACTCATTGACCGTGGCCGTCGCACACCCCGGACTCGTGCGCCTGCGGGTCCGCTGGTCGCCGTATTGGCGCCTGAGCGGGGTGCGCGGGTGCGTGGCGCCCGATCGGCAATTCACACAGCTGCGGGCCAGCGCGAGTGGGACGGCGCGGCTGCGGAGCAGTTTCGCGCTTGCACGAATCGACTCACGGGCACCCCGCTGCAACTAGCCTGCTGCGATGCGCCGAGCACTGGCTGCACGTTGCGAGCGGGATCTCCCCCATGGGCCGATCGACCTGGCGCGCCAGTTGTCGCTGTTCGCCCTTGCCTACGCCGGTTACGAACTCGTGCGGGGGCTGGTCGGCATTACCGGTGGTAGGCCGTTCGCAGACGCGAGGCGGATCATCGGGATGGAGCGCACGCTGCACGTCTTCATCGAGCCGGACGTTCAGCGCTGGGTGACTACCCACGCGCACTGGCTGCTCGACCTTGCCGACTGGACGTACCTGAACGCGCACTTTGCGCTTTCGGCGGGAGCGCTGGCTTTCATCTACCTGCGGCGCAACGACTCCTTCTACTTCGTCCGCAACATGTTCATGGTCGCGATGCTGATCGCGCTCGTCGGCTACTGCGTGTATCCGACGGCTCCGCCGCGGCTGATGCCGCAGTGGGGCTTCAGCGACTCGATCCAGCAGTTCACCGGCGTGAACGCCCAGCAGGGGCCAACCGGCCTGCTGCTGAATCCCTACGCCGCCGTGCCGTCGATGCACGTCTGCATCGCGCTGATGATCGGCGTGCCGATGTCACGTCTGGTTCACAGCCGCGCGGCTCGGCTGCTGTGGCGCGTGTATCCGGCATTCATCGCGTTCGTCGTGGTCGTGACGGCCAATCATTACTTCACCGACGTCGCGCTCGGGGCACTCACCGCCGGCGCCTCGGCGCTGCTGGCCAAGCAGCTACTGGCGCGAGCGCGGCCCGACGTATGGGCGTTCTCCGCCGCCCCGGTTGAGCACGTAGCCCGGGCCAGCTGATCGTCCGCCCGGAGATCATCTAGTCTCTGCACCGCTTCTAAATGGCTGATACCCAGCACAAACAGCAGCGCCCGAGGCCGCGTCGCCGTGGCGGCGAGGCCACCGACCGCCTGACGACTCAACAGATCTTCAGGAACCGCTTGATCGAGTCACGGCTCACGCCGAACACGATCTCACTGACCGGCTTTGCGCTTAACCTTGCGGCCGCGGGGTTGGTTGTCGGCCGCATGTTCTTCCTCGCCGGCATCGCCTTCATCGTCGGCTCGATCATGGACACGCTCGACGGCCGCTACAGCCGCATGTCCGGCAAGGGCACCGAGTTCGGGGCGTTCCTGGACTCGACGCTCGATCGGCTCGAGGAGGGGATCGTGCTGACGGCCGTCGCTGCGTACTTCGCCTCCCAGCACGATCAGCTGGCCGTCGCCGCGGTGGTGGCCGCGGTGCTGTTCTCGCTGATGGTCTCCTACACCCGTGCGCGCGCCGAGGCCCTGGGGGTGCAGTGCAAGGTCGGGCTCGCGACACGTCCGGTGCGTGTGGTGATCCTCTCGATCGGGCTGGTGTTCGCGCGCGGCGCGTCACTCGGCCACTTCGAGCTGCTCAAGCCCGCCGTGTACGTGCTGGCCGCGCTCAGCCTGGTGACGGTCTGCCAGCGCATCTGGCATGTGCGCAAAGAGCTGACCCAGCCGGCCGGCGGAGCCAGCTAGGGTCCGGGACGGATCGGCGACAGGCGATGGCGCCGCGGGCCGCCGGCGACCGGTCACTCGGACGCGGCGCTCGGCCACGGATACTCGAGGCCGCACGGACGCTGTTCACGCGCCAGGGCATCAACGCCACGAGTATCAACGAACTGCGCGCCGAGGCGCGGGTCTCAAAGCGAACCCTCTATCAGCAGTTCGCGTCCAAGGACGATCTGGTGCTCGCCTACCTGGATGAGAGCGAACGCACCGGGGCGACCCAGGTTCTACTCGCGCGCGAGGAGCTGGGGCCGCGCGCGCGGCTGCTCGAGCTGTTCACAACGCTGGCCGACGCCCCGAAGCCGATCCCGCCAGACCCGTTCGTCGCAGCCGCCGTGGAGTTTCCCAACCCCGAGCATCCCGTACACCGTGCATCCGTCGAGCACAACCGGCGGCTCGTCGCGCGCGTCTCGGACCTCGCCCGCGCCGCCGGCGCGACCGACCCTGACCAGGTCGGCCGGCGCCTGGTCCTGCTCTACCTCGGGGCCGCGGCGCGTGTGATGCTCGATGACGCGGCAACCGTGGTGTCTGATGCCCACGCCGTCGCCGCCGCGATCCTGCGCGACGCGATCGACTGACGCACCAATCCCCGCCGCCCCGCAGCCCCGAGCAGCCCGCCGCAGCCCGCGGCCCGCCGCCGCCCCGCGGCCCGCCGCCCGCCGCCCGCCGCCCGCCGCCCCGAGCACGGCCTCCGCCGTGCGGTACCGAGCGGTTTACCAATGAAGCCTGGGCGTTCACGGTCGGCGAGTTTCGGTACCGATCGGTGTAACTTGGCCCGAGATCTGGTTTAGTTACCGCAGAACGGACCGGCTTGCCGCCGATCAGAAATCCTGGGAAGGGACATCTATATGAGCACTGAACCCACGTCCACGAACGGCGCCACCGTCGGCGCCGCGCGCTACCAGCACGAGAAGGTACGCGTCGCGATCGTCGGCGTCGGCAACTGCGCAAGCTCGTTCGTCCAGGGCGTGCAGTACTACAAGAACGCCGACCCCGGTCAGCAGGTCCCGGGCCTGATGCACGTCGACCTCGGCGGCTACCAGGTCCATGACATCGAGTTCTCAGCGGCCTTCGACATCGACGCCGAGAAGGTCGGCAAGGACCTCAGCGAGGCGATCTTCTCCGGCCAGAACAACACGCTGAAATTCGCCGACGAGGTTCCCTTCCTCGATGTCCCAGTGCAGCGCGGAATGACGCACGACGGCCTGGGCAAGTACCTGAAAGAGAAGATCACCAAGGCGCCCGGCCCGACGGCCGACATCGTCCAGATCCTCAAGGACACCAAGACCGACGTGGTCGTCTCGTACCTGCCCGTCGGCTCCGAGCAGGCGACCAAGTGGTACGTCGAGCAGATCCTGGAGGCCGGCTGCGGCTTCGTGAACTGCATCCCCGTGTTCATCGCCAGTGAGGACTACTGGAACGACCGCTTCACCAAGGCCGGTCTGCCGATCATCGGTGATGACATCAAGTCGCAGGTCGGCGCGACGATCGTGCACCGCGCGCTGGCGCGCCTTTTCCACGACCGCGGCGTCAAGCTGCTGCGCACCAGCCAGCTGAACGTCGGCGGCAACATGGACTTCTACAACATGCTTGAGCGCGAGCGCCTTGAGTCCAAGAAGATCTCCAAGACGAACGCCGTGACCTCGATCATGGGTCACACGCTGCCCAAGGACGACGTCTACATCGGCCCGTCTGACTACGTGCCATGGCTGACCGACCGCAAGTGGGCCCACATCCGCCTGGAGGGCCAGGCCTTTGGCGACGTGCCGTTGCAGATGGAGACCAAGCTGGAGGTCTGGGACTCACCCAACTCCGCCGGCATCGTCACGGACGCCGTGCGCTGCTGCAAGCTCGCGATGAACAACGGCATCGCCGGCCAGCTCGATGGCCCCAGCTCGTACCTGATGAAGTCGCCCAAGAACCAGCGTCCCGACGACGATGCACGCGAGGCTACCGAGGAGTTCATCGCCAAGTACTCGCGCGTGCAGGCGGCCAAGACCGACCCCTCAAAGCTGTCGGTGGCTTAAAGCCTTCCTGCAAAAAAGCCGATCTTGGATCTGGGGCGGCCGTTCGGCTGCCCCAGATTCTTTAGCGGGTAGCAAGGAGCGCTGTGCAGCTCAGGTGGGTCAGCCGCCGGATGGTGATGGCCGTCGCGGTGACGACGGCGGCATTGGGAGTCCCGGCTTGGGGACATCCCTCGATTGCGGCTGCCGAGACGGTGCCGCTACCAACGGGCGCCGCCAGGTCACAGGCCTACGGCCTCGTTGCCAGTGCCTGCGCGAGTGCGGGGAACTGCGCCGCAGGCGGCTTCTACACCGATGGCAGCTCCCAGCTCCAGGGCCTGCTGCTCTCGGAGAACAATGGGTCCTGGAGCGCCTCGGAGCTGGCCTTCGCGGCAGGATCCGGCTTTACCTCGGATAGCGATCCGCAGGTGACGTCCGTCGCCTGCGCTTCCGCCGGGAACTGCGTCGCTGCTGGGTACTACTTCGACGCAATGAGCGAACAGGAAGGGTTCCTCGTCAGCGAAACCGACGGAACCTGGGGACTGGCGACGGACGCGACCGGAGAGTCGCCGTCATCCCTGGTCGCGGCACCCACGCTCGTTCCCGAGGCCTCGTGCGTGCCCGGTGGCGACTGCTACGCGATCTTCAACACCTTCACCGGGAGCGCCTACGACAGCCTGCTCTACGTCAACTCCGGCGGCAACTGGACCGCGACACAAGTGCCGATCCCGAACGGTGGCAGCCACATCCTGTTGTCTTCGATCTCGTGTCCACCACACGGGCCCTGCGCGCTCGTGGGCTCCTACGACGACGCCGCCTCGGATGTCCAGGGACTGCTGGCGAGCACGGGAAGCCTGAGCGTTGCGACCGTCGACACCTCATCCCTGCCGAGCGTCGCCGCCAACCCGGTCGTGACGCCGCAAGCGGTCTCCTGTTCCTCCGCGGGAGACTGCTCGGCTGTCGGCTACTACGAGGACTCCTCCGGTGACGTTCAGGGCCTGCTCCTGAGCTCCACCGGCGGCAACTGGAGCCCCGCTGTGCAGGCCCAAATGCCGGGCAACGCCTACGCACAGGGCCCCGACCTCTCTCTGAACGACGTTGCCTGCGCCTCGGCCGGCAACTGCGAGGTCGTTGGCAGCTACGACTCGAGCTCGAGCGAGACGATCGATGGTCTGCTCGTCACCGAGTCGGGCGGGCAGTGGGCAGCGGCATCCGAGCTCGGCCTCCCCACTGCTGCCTGGAATTCGCAGCCGGGCGTCGTCACGCCCGCCGTTGCGTGTCCCACGGCCGGGGGCTGCCTCGCCGCGGGCTTCTATCAGGACGCATCCGACAACACTCAAGGCTTGCTCGTCTCGCAGTCGGGTGCCGGCTGGACGCCGACGGCGATCGCGTTCCCGGGCGGCGCGACCGATCCTTCTGGCATCGATCCCGCGTCGCTTGCGTGTACTGCGTCCGGCTACTGCGTGCTGGCAGGCGGCTATCAGCAGAGTTCGTCAGGTGCGGCGGTTCTGCTCGCGTCGCCGGGACCGACGGGGACACCCACGGCGTCGGCCGGAGCCGACCATGCCAGCGTGACCTGGGCCGCGCCCGCCGACAACGGGGGCATGCCCGTCAGTGCCTACCGCATCGTCGCCAACGACCTGTCCGCGCCGGCACGCGGAGGACAGGTTGTGAACCTCGGCACGTCGAACGCAGCCGTGACGCTGCCCACGCTCACCGTCGGGGACAGCTACACGTTCTCGGTCATGGCCGTCAACCGGCTGGGTATCGGCCTTGCCAAGGCGTCCAACACGGTGACGATCCTCCCCAGCGCGTCTCAGCTGAGCACGTCGTTGGCGACGCTTCTCGGTCCATCGGGACGGCAGGGGAAGTTGGCTGCAATCCGCAAAGCCGCCGGTTACACGTTCAATTTCAAATCGCTCGAGGCGGGGCAGGTCACGCTCGACTGGTACGGCTACTACACCACTGGTCGGGGCAAGCACAAGAAGCAGCACAAGGCACTGATCGCCAGCGCCGCGAAAAAGATTCCACCCGGGCTCATCAAGATCGTGATGCGACTCACAGCCACGGGAAAGAAGCTGCTGAAGACGTACAAGCGGCTGAAGGTGACGAGCGAGCTCAGCTTTACCGCCGCGCGGCAGAAGCCGATAAAGAAGTCACGTAACTTCAACCTTTGGTAGCAATTATCGGCTTGACCTGAGTCTGGGCCACTCGCCCCGGGCTGCGGCAGCCAATAACTCGGACGTCGTGGGGGGCATGATGAATCGAAGCCGCAGGGGCCGTCACTGCGCGACGGCGATATCCATCGTCGTGGTGGCGGCGTGTGTGGCGCCGCAGGTCGCCTCGGCAGAGACGGTGCCGCTGCCGGCGGGTGCGTCCACAGCCGTTCCCGCACCGGGCAACATCGAGACGATCTCCTGTCCGAGCGCCGGCGCGTGCGCGGCCGGCGGTTACTACTACGACACAACCAGTGATCAGCAGGCGCTGGCCGAGACGGAAACCGGCGGCGTGTGGACGGCGACAAAGGTCAACCTGGGTGGCGTGAGCGCCAACAGCGACCCTTTCGCCGAGCTTCAGCAGGTCTCGTGCCCCTCAGCTGGAAGCTGCGTCGCCGTGGGTGACTATGAGGACAGCTCGCACGTCCAGCAGGGAATGGTCGTCACGCAGTCCGGTGGCACCTGGACCGCCGCGAAGGTGACCCTCCCATCGGGCGCGGCCGCTGACCCGCAGGTGGAGTTCGATGGCCTCACGTGCCCCTCCGCGGGGAACTGCGTCGCGGTCGGCTTCTATGGCGATGGTGCAGGCGAACAGCAGGGCCTGATCCTCACCGAGGCAAACGGCAGCTGGACGTCCGACAAGGTGAGTCTCTCGGGACTGGGCGTGTCGGCTACCGACCCCGATGTGCTGTTGACGGCGTTGTCGTGTCCCGATGCGAGCGACTGCGTGGCAGTTGGCTCCTATTGGGATACGTCAAATCACTCCCAGGATCTGATGCTCTCCGATACCAGCGGAGCCTGGACCGCACACAAGGCGGATCTGTCGAAGCTGCCGAGCGTGGGGTCGAACCCCTACGCCAACCTCTCGGCCGTCTCCTGTACATCCGCCGGCAACTGCGCGGCCGTTGGCACCTATACCGACGGCAGCTCGAGGACGCAAGCGCTCGTAGTCAGTGAGAGCGCCGGCACCTGGTCGGCGGCGAGCAAGGTGACGTTGCCGAGCAACGCGAACCCATCCGGCGCCGACAGCGACACAGCGCTGAATGCGGTCTCGTGCTCATCGGCGAGCAACTGCACGGCCGTCGGCAGCTATGACGCGACATCCAACGCGGTCGAGGGGCTCGAGGTGACGGAGAACGGCGGCGTCTGGTCAGCCGGGCTCGAGGCGAGCCTCCCCGTCGCCGGCGCGGCCAACCCCTACATGCGCCTCGACTCGGTGACCTGCGCTACCGGCGGTAACTGCCTCGCCAGCGGTGGATACGTGTCTGGCGGTGGCGCCTATGAGGAGCTCGTGCTCGCCGAGGCCTCGGGATCATGGACGGCTGCGGCCACACCAGTCCTGACCGATGCGCAGGCGACGCTCGGCGGGGCACACATTGCCTGCTCGCAGGACGGTTACTGTGCAGTCGCTGGAGACGCTCCCTCGGGAGGGGCCGCCGGGGTCTCTCCCTTCCTGCTCGATGCGCCGGCGGGGGTCACAACGCCGAGCGCAAGTCCGTCGAACGCGGGCGCGAGCGTCACATGGGGAGCGCCCTCAGACGACGGCGGCCTGTCGCCGACGGGCTACACGGTGACGGCCAACGACCTCACGGATACCGCACACGGGGGCCAGACAGTCACAACCGTCGTGCCGACCACCAGCGCAACGTTCACTGGGCTGACACCGGGCGACACCTATACGTTCACAGTCACCGCGACCAGTCCGCTGGGTGCCGGCCTCCCGGTCACGTCCACGAGCGTTGTGCTGCCGCCGTCGAGGCAGCAGATCTCCGCTTCACTGGCCGGCCTGCTGTCACCCACGGGGCAGCCGAGCCGCCTGACGAAGCTGCGCAGGACGTTTGGCTACACCTTCACCTACCACCCACTGGAATCCGGAAGGGTGGCGATCCGCTGGTATGAGACCACGGGAAAGGGCAAGCACCGCATGAAGCACCTGCTCGCCTCCGGTTCGGCCAAGACCAACGGCACCGCGGCGGCGAAGGTCAAGGTACGTCTGACCGCCTTCGGCAAGCGCGCGGTGAGGTCGGCGCACAAGCTTCGCCTGAGCGCGGCCGTGACGTTCACGAACGGCAGCACCACGGTCACCCGGGCCCGCACGTTCACCCTGCACTGAGGGCCCATTCGTGCGCGGCGTTAGAAGTCAATGTGGTCTCACGGGCCGCGCCCATCTGGCCGCCACCCGGCTCTATGCTGCCCATATGAAACGCACGCCGGCCGCCTGGCTGCTGTCAACGGTGGTCGGTCTGGCCGCTCTGGCGCCGTCCGCCGGCGCCGCACAGATCAATCCAGCCGTCCAGCTTCAGGCGCTCTCGTGCGCTTCAGCCGGGAGCTGCAGCGCCGTGGGCGGCTACGACGACGGGCTCGGTAACAGTCAGGCGCTGCTGGTCACAGAGTCAAACGGGAAATGGCAACAGGCCGTGCAGGCGCAGGCACCAGCCGGCGCCGCGGTGGACCCGTTCAAGGTCTCCGACGGCGGCGGCCTTGTAGGCGTCTCCTGTCCTGCCGCCGGCGACTGCAGCGCCGTTGGCCGCTACACCGACGGCAATCGAACCGACCATGGCGTGCTCTTCACCGAGACACATGGGCACTGGTTGCGCGGAGTGCGGCTGCAACTGCCCGTCAACACCGTCGCAGCGCCGCGGCCCAAGTCGGGAGTGGTCGACGTGCTCGGCCTGTCTGCGATCTCCTGCAGCTCGGTCGGAAACTGCGTGGCCGTCGGCAACTACGAGAGCAACGCCGAGGTGTGGGATGCGATGATCGTCGTCGAGCGCCAGGGACACTGGACCCGCGCGATCGAGGCCCCGCTGCCGGCCGGTGCGGCGATTCAGGGTCAGAACGCCGTGTTGCTGAGCGTCACCTGCAACCACACCGGCACGTGCTCGGCGGCCGGCGAGTACGTCGACGGCTTCGGGCATCAGCAGAGCCTGCTCGTCACCGGCAGTGCCGACAGCTGGTCCGCCGCGCCGTCGCCGACGCCGCCAAGCGACGCCAACTCGGACCCGAACATCATCCCCTCGTCGATCGCCTGCTCGGGCACCGGCCAGTGCGCCGCCGTCGGCACGTACGTCAACCCCCTGCAGAACTCGCTCGGGCTGCTGCTGAACGAATCAGGCGGAAACTGGGCAGGCGGGACCGGCGCCACGCTGCCGGCCAACGCGGCGCCGGCCAGCACGGTCGGCGACCAGACCGTCGTGCTCGCATCCGTGGCCTGCCCGCAGGCCGGCACCTGCACGGCCGTCGGCTGGTATTTCGACAACGACGAGAACGGCCAGGGGCTGCTCGTCAGTCAGTCCGGCGGCGTGTGGCAGCCGGGAGCCGAAGTGACGCTGCCCAGCAATGCCGTGGGCGGCCTGGAGAAGCAGTCAGCGGGGCTCGACTGGATCTCCTGCGCGTCGCTCGGAAACTGTGTGGCCACCGGTGTCTACACGGACCTCGGCTACAACTCGCAGGGGCTGCTGCTTCCGGAGGTAAACGGCGTCTGGCAGACCGGCGTCGAGTCGCCGCTGCCACGCAATGCCAGCAACGTCCAGTACGCCGCGGCAGACCAGTCGGATTGCACGGGCGTGGGCGCCTGCACGGTGATCGGCCAGTACAACGACCATCACGGCGACGTGCTCGGCTACATGCTCAGCGAGACGAACGGCAGCTGGGGCCGCGCGACCGCGGTCGCCCTGCCCGCCCCCAGCGCCACCGAGGCAAGGCTTTCACTGGCCGCCATCCTCGCCCCGCAGAAGCGGACCGCGCGGCTCGCGCAGATCCGCCGTTCACGCAGCTACGTGTACGAGTACCAGGCGGTAGAAGCGGGCACCGCGACAACCTCCTGGTATTCCGCGCAGGGCGGAAGGCGGGTGCTGATCGCCAGGGGAAGGGTGCGGGTCGGGGCGCCCGGAGGCGCCAAGCTCGAGCTGCACCTGACCTCCGCCGGTTACTCGGCCCTCGCCGGGGCCAAGCGCGTCCGTGTCTCGGTCGTGGCGCAGTTCACGCCCCGCGTACGCCAGCCCGCCCAGCACGCGAACGCCAGCTTCACGCTCAGCTGAGCACGTCTGCTGCGTAGACTGCTCGGCGTGCCAGAAGAGCGGCTTGCGATCGCGCAGGTGAGCCCATTCGCCTGGGAGACCAAGACCGAGATCGGCGACTACGTGCGCCTGCTCTCGCGAGAGCTGCATCAGCGCGGTCACCGGGTGCTGATCGTCGCGCCGTCCAACTCCGCCGAGCTCGTGCGGGAGAGCCGCAAGGCGCTGCACGGCGGCCGCTCAGGCGCGCAGGCGCTGCTCGAGCGCGCTGATGACGAGCCGCTTGTGCTTGGGGTCGGTGAGGTGCTGCCGTTCTCGCCCACGCGCAGGCGTGCCGCATCGCTACCGGTGGACGTGGCCCGCACGATCGAGGAGGCGCTGACGACGCTGCCGCTCGACGTCGTACACGTGCACGAGCCGTTCGCCCCGAGCGCCTCGAGCGTGGCGCTGCGGACCGCACGGGCGCTGAGCGTCGGCACCTTCCACAATCCAACTGAGCGGTTGCTCTCGACGCAATTCGGTCGGCAGCTCTCACAACTGCTGTTCAGCCGACTGGACGCGCGGATCGCGTCGTATGAGGCAACACGCACGCTGATGGAGCGCTACTTCCCCGCTGACTACCGCGTGGTGCTCCCGGCGGCCGAGCCGGTGGCGGGAGGGCGGTCGTCGGGGATTGGTTCCCACCCACCCCACGACGACCGGGAACACGCTCTGACTCATTTTGTTTTTGTGGCCGAGGAGGAACGCGCGGCGCTGCGCACTTTCCTGCGGGCGCTGCGGCTGCTGCCCGCCGCGACCAATTGGCGCGCGACGATCTGGGCCTCGCGGCCGCTTGCGACTCCGGCGGCGTTGGGTGGGAGGTTGACAGAGCGGGTGCAGGTCGTCGATGCCGACGCGATGCCTCTGGACGGCGTGCTGGCTGACGCGGACGTGCTGGTGCTCGGCTCGGACGGCGCGGCACCCATCCCCGGCGTGCTCGTGCGCGCGCTGGCGAGCCGCATCGTGCCTGTGGCCAGCAGCATTCCCGTGTACGCGGAACTGCTCGCGGACGGCGCTCGCGGACTGCAGTATCCGCCCGGGGACGCGCAGACGCTTGCCGCCAACCTCCTGCAGCTGGTCGGAGACGGCCGCCTGCTCACGGACCTGCAGGAGCAGGGGGAGCCACTGCGCGCGCAACTGAACTTCACGCGCGTCGCCGATGACCTCGATGACGTCTATGAGCGGCTCGTTGCCCGCAGGCACGACCGGCGGCCGCGCAACCTACCGGCGGCCCGCAACGTCGCCGACCGTCCGCTGATCGATGTCGACCTGCACATGCACACGGACCACTCGTACGACTGCGCCACGCCGGTTGAGGTGCTGCTCGCGGAGGCCAGGAGCAGAGGTCTTGGCGCGATCGCCGTGACCGAGCACAACGAGATCTCTGGCGCGCTGGAGGCGGCGGAGAAGGCCAAGGGCATCAAGGTCATCGTCGGCGAGGAGGTAAAGACCGCCGCGCAGGGGGAGGTCATCGGCCTGTTCATCAAGGAGAAGATCCCGCGCGGGATGACCCTGCAGGAGACGATCGCCGAGATCAAGCGCCAGGGCGGGTTGGTGTACGTGCCGCATCCGTTCGACCGCATGCACTCGGTGCCCGATTACAGACACCTGCTCGACGTGCTCGACGACATCGACCTGATCGAGGTCTTCAACCCTCGCGTGGCGATCTCCGAGTTCAACGAGGAGGCGGTGCGCTTCGCCGCCAAGTACCGGATGATCGCCGGCGCGGGTTCCGACGCGCACGTGCCGCAGGGACTCGGCTCAGTGCGGATCCGGATGCATGATTTCGACGGGCCCGAGCAGTTCCTCGAGTCGCTGCGGACTGCCGATATCACCCGCAATCCCGCCAGCCTGCTCTACGTTCAGGCCCTCAAATTCCTACAGACCAAGGCGCGGCCACAGGCCCGGCGCGAGGCCGTACGTGAGCGTCGGGTGCGCCGCGCGGCGCGCAAGTCCTGATGCAGGAGCCGCAAGTCCTGATGCATGCGCAAGGACAAGCGGCCGGGGTGTCCAATTCGGGAGTGGTGCCCGCAACAGACGACGAGATCCGCGAGAAGTACCTCGAGCGGGCGATACGAGAGCTGAACCACCTCGCCCGCGACCTACAGGCTTGTGAGCAGTGCCCCCGGGGGCAGCTGATGCCGGTGCTCGGCTCAGGCCACCCGCAGGCCGACGTGTTCATGGTCAAGCACACGGCGCGGCCCTCGGAGATCGAGGAGGGCGTGGCCTTCTACGGCCGCGCCGGCAACGCACTGATGAAGTCGCTCAAGCGCCTGAACATCGACCCGCTTGCGGTTTACGGCACGGTGTGCGTGAAGTGCCCGGTGCTCGATCCGGTGATGGCGGACCCCGAGTGCGTGGGCCGCATCGCGGAGGAGCTCACGATCGTCGCGCCCAAGCTCGTGGTCGTGATGGGCCACGACGCGCTCGGCGTGATCAACGACCTCGACCTGCCGCTGCGCCGCGAACTGCGCGACGAGCCGGGTGTCGTTCAGCGCTTCACGCCCTCGTGTGAGGCGCTGTACGTGCCGAACATCGACGATTCGCTCGACGAGGAATCCGCCAAGCGCGCGTTCTGGTCGGCGTTCAAGGTGCTCGGTCAGTGGTGGTCTGATCTTCCGCCTTATTGACCCGCGCAGTTCCGGGTAGGAGAGTCGCAACCATGAACGAGATCCTCCCCGGCATCTGGCACTGGACGACGCCCAACCCGAACATCGGCGGACTACCGGTCTCGTCGTACTGGCTCGACGATGCCGGCGTGTTCATCGACCCGCTGCTGCCGGAGGATGCGGGCATCGCCTTCTTCGAAGCACGCCCGACGCAACCACAGGCAGTGGTTCTCGCCAATCGACACCACTACCGCGACAGCGGCAGGATCGCCGAGCGGTTCGGCTGCCACGTGCACGTCCCGAACGCCGGCCTGCACCGTTTCACGAGCGGCGAGCCGGTGATCGGCTACCAGGCCGGAGACGAACTCCCCGGGGGCCTGCGCGCCCTCGTGATCGGCTCGCTGTCGCCCGATGAAGACGGGCTGTACCTGGAGTCGGCGTCGGCGCTCTGGGTCGCGGACACAATCGTGCGCTCCCCGACTGACCCGTCGAGTCGCATCGGTTGGGTGGCCGACTCGCTGATGGACGATCCCGAGCAGACCAAGGCCGGCCTACTGGAGGCGTTCAGCCAGGTCCTCGCGGACTATGAGTTCGAGCACCTGCTGCTGGCGCACGGGCTGCCGCTGATCGGCAACGGTCGTAGCGAGCTCGAGCAGCTGGTCAGCGAAGGCGGGCGCACCGCCGGCGACGCGTTCTAGAGCGACACGTTCCCGACCGGCGCTCTCTCTCAGAGCGCGGCGAGAGCTGCATCCACGGCGTCGTGGATCAGTGCAAAGTGCTCCGCGTCCGCGCTCAGAGGCGGGGATACGGCGACGCCTCGACCAAGGCCGCGGACCAGCACACCCTGCTGACGTGCGCCCATCACGACACGGTTGACCGCGTCGGGCCGGCGTTCGAATGCCGCCTCACTCAGCTCAACCGCCGCCATCGTGCCGACGCCGGCGCGCACCTCGGCCACCGCGTCATAGGCCGTGAGCGGCTTCAGGGCATCATGGAGCGCGCCCTCGAGCTCCTGGCCACGAGTCAGCAGCCCGTCATGCTCGAGCACCGCGATGTTGGCGAGCGCGGCGGCGCAGCACACGGCGTGACCTGCGTAGGTGGCCCCGTGTCGCAGCGTGGGAGCAGCAGGACCATCCCAGAAGGGCTCGGCCACTCGGTCGGAGATGACGACCCCGCCGAGCGGCAGGTAACCGCTCGTCACGCCCTTGGCGAAGGTGATCATGTCCGGCTTCACGCCGAAGCGCTCGACACCGAACCATGTGCCCAGCCTGCCGAAGCCGCAGATCACGGAGTCGGCCACGAACAGCGCGCCGGTGCGCTCGCAGATGGCAGCCAGGCCCTCGAGGTAGCCGGGCAACGGCGGGTAGACCCCTCCGGCGCCGATCACAGGCTCCGCGAACACGGCCGCCACGCGCTCCGGACCCGCCTGGGCGATCGCGTCCTCGAGCGCCTCCAGGGAGTCATGCGGTACCTGGATGGTTTCGACCTGCGGGCCGAACCCCTCACGATTGGCCGGGATACCGCCGAGCGCCGTCCCGAAGCCATTCACGCCGTGATAGCCGGCGGTGCGGCTGATCAGCAGCGTTCGGTCCGGCTGGCCGATCGCTGACCAGTACCGACGAGCGAGCTTCGCGGCGGTATCGATCGACTCGCCTCCACCCGTCGTGAAGAAGATCCGCGCGGGCATCGGCGCAAGATCCGCGAGCGTGCTCGCAAGCTCGAGCGCCGGGCGGCTGGCGAAGTCGCCAAAGGCGGAGTAGGCCTCGATCCGCTTGAACTGCTCAGCGACGGCCGCGGCGATCTCCGGCCGGCCGTGGCCGACGTTCGCATACCAAAGGCTGGCGGTCGCATCGAAGTAACGATTGCCCTGGGCGTCCCATACCCACACGTCCTCACCACGCTCGATCACGAGCTCGTGCGCGCGCACGGTGGACATGTCGGCGAACGGATGCCAGAAACGGGTGTCGTTGATGGCTGTCACGAGGTGGCACCTTATAACCCCGGCTGCTGGCCCTGCTGTCCAATCGTTAGCGTCGCGATCGTCCAACCTGTTTGACTGGCCGTATGCCAGACACCGTGACGGTCGCCTGTTGTCAGACGGTCCCGGAGGTCGGCCACCCTGTTACCAGTGCCGCGCGCGCTCGCGCGGCACTCAGGTTCGCCGTCGAAGCGGGAGCCGACGTGGTGGTCCTGCCAGAGCTCGCCGGCAGCGGCTACGTGTTCAGCTCGGTCGAGGAGGCTCGAGCTGCCGCGGTACCGGTCGACGGGGAGTTGCTCGACGGCTGGGCTCAGGAGGCCGCTCGCGGCAACGCCGTGGTCGTCGGTGGTTTCTGCGAGCTCGGCGAGCACGGGCGGCTTTTCAACAGCGCCGCGGTCGTCGACCGCAGCGGGGTGATCGCCGTGTACCGCAAGCTGCACCTTTGGAATGAGGAGTCACTGTGGTTCGCGCCGGGCAGCGAGCCCGCACCGGTGGTCGAAACCAGCCACGGCCGGATCGGCGTGGGTGTCTGCTACGACATCGAATTCCCGGAGTTGACCCGCGGGCTGGCGCTCGCAGGGGCGGAGCTGATCGCGCTTCCCACCAACTGGCCCCGCGAGGCCTCGGCGCCACCGGAGGGACCGATGCTGCAGCTGATCGCCAGGACCACCGCATATCTCAACCGCGTGTTCGTCGCCGTCTGTGACCGCGGCGGCAACGAGCGCGGACTCGACTTCCAGGGCGGCAGCGTGATCGCTGGTCCACGCGGCGGCTCGGCCCTGGCTGCCGCGGAACCTGGTGCGGGTCCACAGACCCTGCTGGCGGATTGCAATCTGGCAGCGGCGCGCGACAAGCGCACGGGGCCGCGCAACGACGCCATCGCCGACCGGCGGCCCACGCTCTACGTGGCCGACCTATCAACCGCCAAATGTGACGAAAATGTCACATCTTCACGCCCCCATCCTGGGGGATAGCAGATCAGATCGTCAGAACGATCTTTCCGCACTTACCGCCGGAGGCGAAGAGGTCATAGGCCTCCGCGGCCTGGGCCAGGGGAAAGGTCTTGTACACGGGCACCCGCAGCGCGCCGTTTGCAACAAGCGGCAGCACGTTGCGCTCGACGGCGCGCGCGGCCAGCGCCTTCTCCTCCAGCGAGCGGCCACGCAGGGTGGACCCAAGGATGCGACCGCGCCTCGCCATCAGGAGCCCGAGCGGGAACTCGTCGACGGTGGCCCCAGCGCCCGTGCCGATCACGCTGATGCGACCGCCGACCTTGAGCGCCCTGAGGTTGTTGACCATGTTCGGAGCCCCGACGAGCTCGAGGATCACGTCGAACGGACCCTCGTCGACGAAGTCATCGGGCGAGAGCACGGCGGCGCCGAGTGAGGCCACGAAGTCGCGGAGTTGGGCGTTGCGAACCGTCGCCGTCACCAGGGCGCCGGCTGCCCGGCCGAGCTGCACCGCAGCCGTGCCCACTCCGCCCGCTGCGCCATGAACCAACAGTCGCTCACCGGCCTGCAGGCCGCACTGCGTGAACAGCGCGTCGTGCGCAGTGGTGAAAGCCTCGGGTAATCCGCCTGCGCTCGGCCAGTCCAGCCTCTGCGGGACGGGCATGAGCATGCGTTCGTGGACGACCAACAGCTCTGCCTGTGCGGCGCCGGCGATCAGCCCCATCACTCGCTCGTTGATCGGGAAGCGGTCAGCCCCGGGCCCGTTGGCGCGAATCTCGCCCGCGTACTCCATCCCCGGCATGTCGGCAGGCACCCCAGGGGGCGGCGGGTAATGGCCCGCCCGCTGGAGGATGTCGGCGCCGTTCAGGCCGGCGGCGTGAACGCGGACCAGCACCTCGTGCGAGCCCGGCTCGGGGTCCGGACGCTCCTCGATGACGATCCCACCGTCGCTGATGACGACCGCGCGCATAGCTGAAGTAAACAGCTACCCGGAGTGGCCGTGCGTATCCGGTGCCTAGCCGGAGCGACGCTCGAGTTGCGCGACGCACTCGATGTGCGGCGTCTGCGGGAACATATCGACCGGGCGCACCTTGGTCAGCTCGTAGCCGGCCTCGACCAGCTGCGCCGCATTCGGTGCCAGCGTCGTCGGGTTGCACGAGACGTACACGATCCGTTTGGGCGCCGCTTCGATGACGCGCCGCACGACCTTCTGCGAGAGTCCGGCACGCGGCGGGTCGACGACCAGAACGTCGGGGCGGCCTGCCTTCTCGACAAGCTCGCGCAGCGCCAGGCGCACGTCGCCGGCGAAGAAATGCGCGTTGTCGATCTCGTTGCGGCGGGCGTTTGCGATCGCGTCGGCGATCGCATCCTCGACGATCTCGAGGCCCCATAGCTCGGCCGTGCGCGGAGCCATCAGCAGGCCAATCGTGCCGATCCCGCAGTACAGGTCAAAGAGACGCTCATAGCCCTTGAGCTCGGCGTAGTCGATCGCCAGCGCATAGAGGCGCTCGGCCATCTCGGTGTTGGTCTGGAAGAAGGCCTCGCCTGAGATGCTGATCGAGAGACCTCCGATCTGCTCCTCGTAGTTCTCGACGCCCGACAGCAGCGCGGTCTCGCCGCCCGCCGTGGTCTCTGCGACGCTCGCGAGCTTCGTCCAGAGGAGGCCATCGGCTGTGGTGGTGGCCTCTGCCAGTGACTCTTCGTCGAATTTCGTCCCGCCTGCACCTCCGGCCACCGACGTGACGAGTCGCACCTGGATCTCACCAGTACGGCGCCCCTCGCGCACCACGAGGTTGCGCAGGAAGCCTTCGTTGGTGCGGCGGTCATATGGCTCGAGGCCCTGTGCACGACACCAGGCGACGACCTCTTCACGCGCCTGGTTGCCCTTCTCGGAGGCGAGCAGGCAGTCGGTCACCTCGACGATGTCCTCCCAGCGCCCAGGAGCATGGAAGCCACAGATCAGTCGATTCTGCTCGTCCTTGCCGAACGAATACTCGAGCTTGTTGCGGTAGCGCCATTCCTGCACCGCCGGGACGATCGGCTCGAGGCTGTAGCCGTCGAGCTTGCCAATGCGCCTCAGCGCGTCGTCGACCTGCTCAGCCTTGATCTCGAGCTGCTTGGCGTAGGGAATCACCTGCCAGGGCGCGCCGGGGTGGTTGGCGAGCGGTTCGATGCGATCGGGGCTCGGCGTGACCACCTCGAGCACGCGCGCCTCTGCATAGGCGCGCTTTGCCTTGCCGACCTCGACACGCACGGTGTCGCCCGGGATGCCGCCCTGGACGAAGACGACGTAGCCCTCGTGGCGAGCGACACCGGCGCCGCCGTAGGCGAGCGTGTCGACGGTGAGCGTGAGTTGGTCACCGCGGCGCGGGTGGGTGGCGGTGCTGGCGGTCTGGTCCATGGCTTGACTGACTGTAGAAGGCGGGGAGCGCTTCGGTGAGGCGGGTGAAGCACCGGCGAACCCGCCGAAGGCTAGGCGCAGAGGAGTTCGAGCAAAGCCTTCTGGGCGTGGCGCCGATTCTCGGCCTGATCCCAGATGCGCTGGCGCTCACCGTAGAGCACCGCTTCGGTGATCTCCTCACCCGGATGGGCCGGCAGGCAGTGCAGCGCGATCGCGCCTGGCGCGGCGGCCGCGAGCAACTGGTCGTTGAGCTGGTAGCTTGCCAGCGCCCGCTTGCGTTCGGCTGCGGTCTCGGGCGAGTCGTTCATGCTCACCCACACGTCGGTATAGACCGCGTTTGCGTCGTGCACAGCCTCGAAGGGGTCGTCGGTGAGCTCGGCGCCGGCCACGGGCTCGAGCTGGTAGCCGTCGGGCGCGGCAATGCTGACCTTGACGCCGGCCAGCGCGCCGATGATCGCCAGCGAGCGGGCGACGTTGTTGCCGTCACCGACATACGCGAGCTTCAGGCCATCGAGGTTGCCGAATTCCTGCTTGAGCGTGAGCAGGTCGGCGAACGCCTGGCAGGGGTGGTGGTTCGCGGTGAGCATGTTGACGACGGGCACGGTCGCGTGCTCCGCCAGCTCCTCGATGAGCTCGTCGGGGCCAGTGCGAATGCCGATGGCGGCGACGTTCCTCGACAAGACGTAGGCCGTGTCACGGATCGACTCGCCTCTCGAGAGCTGGGTTTCGTCGGTCCTGAGGATCATCGGGTGGCCGCCGAGCTCAACGATCCCGGTCTCAAAGGTCACACGCGTGCGGGTGGACGGGCGCTGGAAGATCAGCGCCACCGTGCGCTGCTTGAGCACGTCAGAGCCGTATGGATTCGCCTTCATCCAGCCGGCTCGCTCCAGCAGCTCGTGGAGCTGTTCTTTGCTGAGTTCTTCGCCCGTGAGGCAGTCGTTTGGCCGCAAGTTGCGCAGTCTACGTGGCGTCGGGGGGGTTAACGCGCGCTTCTCCGTGCCTCTTTTAGGTATATGGCCGACGCAACTCACAAAGAACGGGTGAGAGAGCTCGCACAGCGCCAGCAGGGTCGCGTGACGGTGGCCCAACTCCACCATCTTGGGTTGGCGCGGTGGACCATCGCGCTCTGGATAGAGCAGGGCCGCCTGCAGCCTGTCCTTCCACGCGTCTACGCCGTCGGCCACAACGCGCCCAGTCGTGAGGCGGGCCTGTGGGCGGCCGTGCTCTTCGCCGGGCCGGGCGCGATGCTCAGTCACGGCACCGCCGCCCACTGGCTTGGCCTGATCGACTACCCGCCACGGAAGATCGAAGTGAGCACGCCGCGACAAGTGCGCTCTCTTCAAAGCATTCGCGTCTACGGGCGACGGCCTGAGCTGGAGAGACAGACCCACAAAGGCGTACCCGTCACGGCTATCCCGATGATGATGGTCGACCTCGCCGCGACCAGCAAACTTCGCGTGGTCAACAGGGCCCTCGGCCAGCTCGACTTCCAGAAGCTGCTGGACGTCGACTCTCTGCTCGAGGCGTGCGGCAGCGGACGCAGAGGGGCGAAGCGGCTGAGACAGGCGATCGAGGAGTACGACCCTCGGCGGAAGTACGCCAACGGCCCGCTCGAAGAGGCTTTCTACGCGCTGTGCAAGCGGCGCCGACTGCCGCTGCCGGTCTTGAACACGTACGTGTACGACATCAAGGCCGACGCCTACTGGCCAGAGCAAGGCCTCGTGGTCGAGCTCGACAGTGAGCTTGCCCACTCGAGCGCTGGCCAAAGACGGCGTGACCGCCGCAACGATCTGATCCTCCGCAGCCACAGCCTGACCGTGCACCGCTACGACTCGGAGCTGGTGCACGAGCAGCCGAAAGAAGTGTGCGCGGACGTGCTCACGGCGCTTGAGCGTCTGATGACGCTCCAGCGGGCGCAGGCGAGCTAGGTGGCGACGCTCAGGCCGGCTCGTCGTTGCGGTCGCTCAGGCCGGCTCGTCGTGCGGTCGCTCAGGCCAGCTCGTCGTGCGGTCGCTCAGGCCGGCTCGTCGTGCGGTCGCTCAGGCCAGCTCGTCGTGCGGTCGCTCAGGCCAGCTCGTCCGCCCGGGCCCGCACCAGCTCGACGATCTCAGGCGGCGCGGTCGCCGGCGTACCGCCGACAAACGGCGGCTCAGGGTCGTACTCGATGCCCAGCTGGATGGCGTGCGCGATCTTAGGCCCGGCGAGCTCTCCCGCCAGCATGAGCGCCATGTCGATCCCAGCCGAGACCCCAGCGGCGGTGATGATCTTCCCCTCACGCACGATCCGCTCGGCCACCGGCGTGACCCCGTAGGGACGCAAGAGGTCGTACTGGAGCCAATGCGTGGTGGCCCGGAGGCCATTCAGGATCCCGGCGGCCGCCAGCAGCAACGACCCGGTGCACACGGACGTCGTCCACACAGAAGTCTCGTGCGCGTGCCGCAGCCAATCGAGCAACGCCTCGTCGTCCGCCAGGGCCCTTGTACCGAACCCACCCGGCACGACGATCACCTCCGGCGACGGCAACTCGCTGAGCGCACGGTCAGCAACCAGAGCAAGCATCCGGGTCTCGGTCCGCTTCGGCCCCGGCTCGTGAGCCACGAAGTTCACACGCGCACCGGGAACCCTCGACAAGACCTCGTACGGCCCTACCGCGTCAAGCGCTGTGATGTTGTCGAAAATGGGGATCGCGATGTCCATGGCCCGCTACCGCCCCCCGCGGATACCGAACCCGCGCAGCATCAGCAGCGCCTTCTCGCCGAGCGTGCCACGACCGGGCAGTACGCCCAGCTGGACGGCGGCGTCATACAGATCGAAGAAGGCGCGCACGCGCAGCAGCCGGCCACGGTCGAGCTGGCAGTAGAAGACGGCCGGCACGACGATGAACTTGTTTGTGGCGGGAAGCCCACCGAGTGGTTCACGGTGCGTGGCGAGCAGCTTGCAGGGGGACGCCGCCATGCGCCCGTCGAACAGACGCGGTCCGAGCTGCTCGAGGCGCGCGTCGGGGAAGGCGTCCCACAATCGCTCGGCATGCGTGATGAGCGCCGGGATGCCCTCGAGCGGCTCCGCTGTCAACGGATCCTCGTAGTGCAGCTGCGGGCTGCAGATTTGACGGAAGGCGTCCTGATCCTTGTCCGACCAGGCGTCATCCCAGGCATCGAACAGGTCATCGACCGATCCCTGTCGCGGTTCGACGTCAGGCGCAGTCACAGCGGCGATCGTAGCTCGTAGGCGGCCTTCTCCGACGGCTCCTGACAGACTGCCCGGCGTGATCGAGAATCCCCGCCTACGGCTCGCGGACGCCCGCCTCTACCTACTGTGCGAAACGATCGACGAGCCGCGGCTCGACGCTGCACTTAAGGGCGGCGTCGACATCGTCGAGCTGCTGGAAGGCGACCGGAGCGACGCACAGATCCTCGAGGCCGCGGCGCGATTGCGCCCGATCTGCGAGCGCCACGGCGCGCTGCTGATGCTCAACAACCGTCCGGGGCTCGTGGCGCAGGCCGGAGCGGACGGCGTGCACATCGACCGGGAGAGCATCGAGCTCGCCCAGGCCCGCGCGACGATCGGGCCCGAGAAGCTGCTCGGCACCTCGACGCACACCGCTGAGGAGATCGTCGCCGCGCAGTTGATGCCGCTCGATTACATCAGCGTCGGTCCGGTGCACGCCACGCCGATCCGGCCGAACGCGACCCCCGTCGGTCACGGGCTGATCAACTACGCGTCGCGCTCGTCGAAGCTGCCGTTCTTTGCCGTCGGCGGGATCGAACCGCACAACACGGGCGCCGTTGCCGCAGCCGGCGCACAGCGGATCGCGGTCGTCCGCGCGATCACCGAGTCGAGCAACCCAGAGCGCGCGGCCGCTGTGCTGAAGTCCGAGATCACCTCCCCGTCCGACTTCCTCGAGCGCTACCGCGCCCGGACGGAGGCACAGAACGCGGCAGCGCGCGCGCGGCTGGAGCCGCTCGCACCCGGCGAGCGCCCCTGGCCGCTGCAGCTGGCGACAGCCGTCGCGGCGCTCGCGGCGCTCATCAACCTGGTCGCCTACGCGGCGGGAGAAAAGCTCAACGGCAGCAAGCTCGAAACGTCGGAACTGATTCCGTTCGTGGTGGTGATGCTGGTGCTGGCCGTAGGGATGTGGCGCCGATCGGCCGCAGCTGTATTGCTGTTCATGGCGCTGCTGGCGATCATCATCGTGCTGTTCTCGCTGTTCCTGATCGAGGCCAGCAACCTGCTCGGCGTGATCGTGCCGTTGCTGTTCATCGGTGGTGGTGGCTACCTCTTCTGGAAGCTCGTGCGGGTGCTGGGCCGGATCCAGGCACCAACTTCACGCTAGCCTCCATTTTCGTGCCTGAATCTGCTTATGACGTCATCGTGATTGGCTCGGGGCCGGGCGGCTACGTCACCGCCATCAGGGCCGCGCAGCTTGGTTTCAAGACCGCTGTTATCGAGAGGGACAAGGTCGGTGGTCGCTGTCTGAACTACGCCTGTATCCCGGCGAAGGCGGTGTTGCGCGTCGCCGATGTTCTTGCGGAGATTCGAGAGGCCGATGAGTTCGGGATCGTCGTGAACGAGCCGACGGTGGACTTCGACGCCGTGATGGAGCGGCGTGACAAGGTCGTCTCGACATTGACCGGTGGGGTTTCTGGTCTGTTCAAGAAGAACAAGGTGGACCTGATCGAGGGCTCAGGCTCGCTCGTCGGTGACGGCAAGGTCAGGGTCGGCGAGGACACCTATGAGGCGAAGTTCATCGTGCTCGCGACCGGTTCGGTGCCCCGCGCGATCCCGGGCACGGAGTTCGGCGGGCGTGTGATCGGTACCGAGGAGGCGTGGGCGCTCAGCGAGCTGCCCAAGACGCTTGCGGTGATCGGCTCGGGCGCGTCGGGTTCGGAGATCGCCTCGGCGTATGTGCGCCTCGGCGTGAACGTGCACCTGTTCGAGGCTTTGGATCGTGTGCTGCCGGCTGAGGATGCTGACATCTCCAAGCTCGCCGAGCGCGGTTTCAAGAAGCAGGGGATCGAGGTCCACACCGGGACATTGGTCAAGGACGTCAAGACCGGCGAGAAGTCGGTGACTTTCACGCACGGCGAGGACTCGGGCGAGGTCGACTATGTCGTGATCGCGGCCGGCCGTGGCCCCGATATCGAAGGGCTGGGGCTCGACACGGTCGGTGTGAAGCTCGACGAGCGCGGGCTGATCGAGGTCGACGGCGCGATGCGCACCAGTGTCCCCGGCATCTACGCGATCGGCGATCTGGTGCCCGGCCCCGCTTTGGCGCACAAGGCCTCCGATGAGGGCGTGATCGCGGTCGAGGACGCCGCCGGACTGGCCACCCACCCGATCAGCTACATCGACGTCCCCAGGGCGACGTTCTGCACCCCGAACGTGGCGAGCTTCGGCCTCACCGAGGAACAAGCCAGAGCGCAGGGCTATGACGTCGCCGTCGGCAAGGTCCAGTACGGCGCGGTGGGTGCCGGCACGGTATACGGAGACCGCCAGGGTCTGGTCAAGATCGTCGGCGACAAGCAGTTCGGCGAGCTCTTGGGCGGCCACATCATCGGCGCCAAGGCGACCGAGCTCATCCAGGAGCTGGTCAACGCCAAGCAGCTCGAGGGCGGCTACCCCGAGATCGCACGAACCATCCACGGCCACCCGACACTGTCCGAGGCCGTGATGGAAGCGGCGCGCGCGGTCGACGGCTGGCTGATACACGGCTAGCTCTGGCGGCGGCGGAATCGGCGCGAGTCGGGCGAACGTATGCCCACCCAACCGGGTTTCCGGTTATCTTGAGCGCGATGAGCGATCCCGCCGCGCCAATCTCCGAACCAGGACTGAAAGGCGAGATCATTGTGCTCGAGCTCGAGCGTCATGAGCGCACGCACGCGCGCCGCAGTGCTGAGAGTCGCGCGACGATTCCCACGATCGAGTTCAGCAACATCGTCAACGTCGAGGCGCTGCTTGCGCGCGAGGCGGCGGTCGGCTGTGGGATCACCGCGGCCCTGGTCGCGGCAGTGGCGCGCGCTCTGCGCACCGTCCCACGGGTCAACGGCTCCTACCGGGACGGCAGGTACGAGCTCTACTCGCGTATCAACGTCGGGGTCACACTGATCGGCGAAGGGGTGTATGCCACGCCCACGATCTTCGATGCCGACACCAAATCTCCGGCCGAAATCGGCGAGGAGCTGGCGAGCCTGTTCACTCGCGCGAGCGATGCTGAGCTGCATCCGTCCGAGCTGACCGGCGCGACCTTCACGGTGGTCGGCTCCAGTGACTACGACATCGTGGCTCTGACGCCGCTGATCCTGCCGCCACAGGCAGGGGCGCTGGCATTCGGGCCGATTCGTGACGTACCGGTTGTGCGCGACGGCCAGGTCGTCCCTGGCTACGCGATGCAGTTATCGCTGGCTGTGGACCACCGGATCGTCTACGGACATCATGCGGCGGCCTTCCTCGGGGAGGTCAAGGCGTTTCTGGAGGAGGCACGCATATGACGGACACCGACGTCGACCTCGAGACCCTCGTGCAGCGGATCGCGGATCGCGGACATGACGCGCTTATCGAGCGTCTGCGGACGGCCTACGCGGATGCCGCCGCGGCCCATGCCGACCTGATCTCGCTCGACCACGAGCAGATCGAGTCAATGGTGCAGTCAGCTGCCGAACACGCCGACGGCCTTCAATGGCGGCGAGCGCTGGCGGGCGTGGCCGCCGAAGAGCTCGGCGTCAGCATCACCGAGGCGCTGACGCATCCGGCTGTCGCCCGCGCACAGACACTGGTCGGCGCCCCTTCCTACGAGCAGAGCTTGGCCGAGCTGATTGCCCGACCAGTGCCAGCAGATGTGCTGCCCGAACCCGAGCCCCCGACTCCCGAGCCGGAGCCGGATCCCGAGCCCGAACCACCGATGCCCGATCCGCCGGCGCCCGCCGCGCAGTCGGTGTCAGCCGCCGACAGCGAGCTCCCGGCGACCGCCGAGCATCAGTCGATGGCGGCTGCCGAACCTGGAGCAGTCGAGGTGGACGAGCTCGAGACGGTCGAGGCCGACGACGTCGTGCTCGAGCTGCTGCCGGAGCCCGACCCGATCGAGTACGAGACGCAGGCCTACGACATCGAGGCCTCCTTCACCGAGGAGGAAGGACCGCCGACGCTCGAGCCGGAACCATTCGCGGCGGCCGCTGCAACGTCGGCAGAACTCGCGGAGCCACCAACC
Organism: uncultured Actinomycetota bacterium; assembly: GCA_963714335.1. Classification (GTDB taxonomy): domain Bacteria; phylum Actinomycetota; class Thermoleophilia; order Solirubrobacterales; family Solirubrobacteraceae; genus Palsa-465. Next base: position 737,893 of record CAVQNW010000002.1, on the reverse strand, counting down.
GCGATCGCTGCTCCACCAACGGCGATCGCTGCTCCCGGAGCGTCACACGCGGAGCCCGATCCGGCGATGGCGGAGCCCGATCCGGCCGTGGCGGAGCCCGATCCGGCGATGGCGGAGCCCGATCCGGCGATGGCGGAGCCCGATCCGGCGATGGCCGAGCCCGATCCGGCGATGGAGTTCCACGAGAGCATGGAGCTCCACGAGGGTGTCGGGTTCCACGAGGAGCCGGATCTGGTCTTCGTGGCCATCCACCAGGGCGGCGTCGCCAACCTGCCGACCAAGCGCGAGGGATTGAGCGTGCGCCTGTCGGCCGACGGATTGGACATCCTGCAAGGGGAGGGCGAAATCATCGGCCGTCTGGTCTGGGACGAGATCGAGGCGCTTGAAGTCCCGAACCTGCGGGCCCGGCGTCGACGGTCCGAACCGCGCGCCCGTCTGCTCGTGCGCACCCCGCACGGCGATGCGAGCTTCGACGTTCCCGGCATCCTGCCGGACGAGCTACGCGACCGAGTCGAGCCGCTCGTCCGGCTCTACGGCCGCCACTGAGTCCGCTGGCATCCCGGGGTTCGCGGACGTCCCGGGGTTCGCGGCTGCCACCGCGAGCCGGTCGCGCATGACCTCGATCGCGGTTGGATTCGAGTCGACCAGCACGAACCGCCTCCCGAGCTTCTGGCAGACGGCCCCGAGCGTGCCCGACCCCGCGAACGGGTCAAGACACCATCCCCCGGGTCGCGATGACGCGGCCACCATTCGCCGCAGCACGCCCTCGGGCTTCTGCGTCGGATAACCGGTCTTCTCGCGACCGTTGGTGGGCACGATCGTGTGGAACCAGACGTCCGTGGGCCGTTTGCCGCGGGCCGCCTTCTCGGCACTGACCAGACCTGGAGCCATGTACGGCTCACGCTCGACCGCATCGGCGTCGAAGTGGTGCGCGCCGGGCTCGCGCACATAGACCAGGATCGTGTCGTGCTTGGCCGGCCAGCGGCGTCGCGGCTTGGCGCCGTAGTCGTAGGCCCAGATCAGCTCGTTCAGGAAGGCGTCGCGGCCAAAGATCTCGTCGAGCAGCAGCTTGCAGTAATGCGCCTCGCGGTAATCGATGTGGAAGTAGAGGGTTCCGTGGGGCGCGAGCAGGTCGCGCGCGCGACGCAGCCGCGGCTCGAGGAAGGCGAGATAGTCGGTGAAGGCGTCGTCGTAGCTGAGGCTCTGAAGCAGGCGGCTTGCGTAGCGATGCCCGCCGAAGCCCGTGCGTGATCCTGGCCCGCCGGCACCGGGCGTACGGCTCACCTCGAGCTGCGCGCGTGTCTGCGCGCGGCCGGTGTTGAACGGCGGGTCCATATAGATCAGGTCCAGGCTGGCTTCGGGCAGCGCCGTCAGAACGGCCAGGTTGTCACCGGCGACGATCAGATCGTCGTCGAGCGCGATGTGCTCGTCTACGGACTGGAGGCGCATTGCTCGAAGGACGATACGAAGTACGCTGGACGCGTGAAGCCCGAGACCGCGACAGGGCGGCGGCATCCCTACCGGCGGCTGGCACGTTCCAGATTCGCAGTCAAGGTGACACGCTACGCGATCGGCTCCGTGGTCGCGCTGTTGACCAGTGTCGTCGTGTTCGCGTTGCTGCTCGACGCCGGCGTCGGCACGACCGCTGATTCGATTCTGGCGTTCATCGCCGGAGCGGTGCCCAATTGGATCCTGAACCGGCGCTGGGCCTGGGAGCGAACGGGCGAGATGGACGTCGCCCGGGAGGTGGTGGGTTACACGCTGATCTCGGTGGTCGCGCTCGCGGCGTCCTCGGCCGGCACGGGCTGGGTCGACACACTCGTTCGCCAGCAACTTTCGCACCAGCACGCATTGCAGGTGATGCTCGTGACGCTTGCCTACGTGGCGGTGCAGGGCTTCCTGTTCGTCGCCAAGTTCATCGCCTACGACCGATGGGTCTTCACGGACGGCGGTCGCGTTCGGGCCGCCTTACGAGACCGACGAGCGGCCGGCGCGATGGTTTCGCCCGAGCCTGAGTCAGACGCGGCGACGTGAAGCGGCGCGCTTGAGCGGCCGCGGGGCCGCGGGCGCGGAAGCAGCGCTCTTGCGCCGCCCTTCGGTCAGCGGATGCCGCGCGTCCGCGCCGAGGAAGGCAAGCGCGCCCTCGATCTCCATGTCCCGCCACTCCTCCCAGACACCGGTGACGCCGGTGCTGAAGTCGAACTGCGGCGACCAGCCGGAGCCATGCGCTCGAGCCGGATCGACGATCACAGCCGGCATCTCGCCCGGCCTGGCGGGACCGTGGGTGACCGGCAGCTCGGCGCCGGTGACGCGACGGACCACATCAACCACGTCGAGCACGGACAGCGACGTGCCGGCGCCGATCACGATCGGGCCCGACCAGTTGGCGTTCGTGAGCGCGATCTGCATCGCGCTGACGACGTCCGCAACATGCACGTAGTCGCGCACCTGCAGGCCGTCGCCATACACCTCGAAGGTGTTGTCGAGCCGGATCGCGCGCATCAGTCGCGCGACAATGCTGTCCTTGGCCTGCATCCCCGGTCCGTAGACGTTGGTCAGGCGTAGGGCCGTACAGCGGATCCCATAGACCGCGGTGTAGGCGGACATCATCATCTCGCCGGCGGCCTTGGTGGCGCCGTAGGGTGTGAGTGGTCGCAGGCTGGAGCGCTCGGTGATCGCCGGGTCGAGCATCGGGCCGGTGACCGCGTTGGTCGAAGCGAACACAAGCGCGCGCACCCCCGCTGCGCGAGCACCCTCGAGCACGCGGTGGGTGCCGGCGACGTTGGTCTGATACGTCAGCTCTGGGCGCTGCACCGATTGCAGAACGGAGGTGACCGCCGCCAGGTGAACGACGCCGTCGAAGCCACCGTCGAAGGCGGCCTCGATCACCTCGGGGTCGGAGATGTCACCCTGGACGATGTCAACCTCGGGATCGGGGTGAGCCTGGAGGTCGACCACTCGCACGCGAGCGCCCGCAGCACCCAGCGTGGACACGACATGCCGACCGATGAAGCCCGACCCGCCGGTGACCAGCACGCGCTGGCCCCTTAGGGCACCTGCCGCGACGCTCACGCGACCGCCAATAGGGCGGTGTTCGAACAGAGAATTCGCATTCGGGTGCTCCTAGATACCTTCAGGTCGATTTGGTCCCCGGCGCTTGGGGGGCTCGCCGCCCCACACAGAGCGGCTTGCCGAGGGACAAGTACGAGACAACACCTGCGCGCTCACGGCAGCATAGCCAATCGTGCTGGCAGGCGTCACCGACTGCGTCACAGCAGCTGGTGCATTGCCGGCCTGGCGGAGCGCGTCCTGCGCCCCTCGATAGAGAGGAGAATACCCCCCGCCGTCACGGCGGCGTCAAGCCACCGTCAAGCCGGCGTAAAACGGCGGTTAGTCGGGTGCCGTGCCGCCCGCACGCAGCGCATCCGCGACGCTCGCCGCGGCATTCGCGACGGTGGTCGCCGGGTCGACCTGACCTGCCTCCGCAGGGGGCTCGATTCGGGCGTCATATGCGGCGCGCTCGAGCGCGTCCACCTGCGTGAACATCCGATCCGCTCCGAGCAGACGTCGGATTCGTCGCACCGCCGGCTGCGGTGTGATCGCCTCGACGGCCACCATCCAACCAAGCCGCCGCGGTACGTATGCCTCGCGCTGGCCGGTTTGCAGCACGGTCACGATTGAGTCGGCGACCTCTTCCGGCTTGCCAAGGCGCGAACCCCGCAGCGGCTTGACGCCCGCTGCCATCTCAGTTCCGATCAGGTTCGGCAGGATCAGGTGCAGCTCCAGACCCGTGCCGTCGAGCTCGCGCCGCAGGGCTCCGGTGAGGCCGACGATCGCGTGCTTGCTCGCTGAGTAGGTCGCAAGGCCGGGCGCCGGCGTGCGACCCAACCCCGAGGAAACGTTGACGATGTGGCCACTCCCCCGCGGCAGCATGCGCTCGAGTGCGAGCTTGCAGCCGAGCATCGTCCCGCCGACGTTCACCTCCACGACGCGCCGAGTGACCGCATCGGATTCGCGCGCAAACTCTCCTGCGGGCGCGATTCCAGCGTTGTTGACAAGCACGTCCACGGGTCCGAGCTCGCGCTCGACGCGATCGAGAAAGGCGGCGAAGCTTTCACGGCTGCTGACGTCGAGCGGCAGTCCGACCGCGCCCGCTCCGAGCTCGGCGGCGACCTGGCGCGTGAGCTCCGCGTCGAGGTCGCCGATCGCCACGCGCGCTCCCTGCGCAAGCAGAGCCGCCGCGGTCGCGCGGCCGATTCCGCGCGCCCCGCCTGTGATCGCCGCGACCTTGCCGTTCAGTTGCCTGCGGTTCTTGGCCATCGCTCTGGTCTCCGGATCGCTTGTTATCTAGCCTCGCGCGGGCGCGCGGGAACGCCGGTGACGGTCACACCACCTGGGACATCCTTCGTCACCACGGCCCCGGCTCCTACCACGGCGCCGGCCCCGATCGTGATCGGCATACCGGGAAGGCCGTTCACCGTGACTGCACCCGTGCCGATGAAGGTGTACGGCTCGAGTGTCACGTTCCCGGAGATGTGCACCCCTGGCGAGAGCGTCGAATAGGCCCCAATCACCGCGTCGTGGCCAACGGTGCAGTCGAGATTGATCTGGGCGTGGGGCTCGACGACGATGTTGACGGTCAGGATCGAGCCCGCGCACACGACCACGCCCTCCCCGAACTCGACGTAGTCATGGTCGTACTCGACGTTCGGGTGCACCAGCGGCGCCGTCGCCACGAGACCGGCGTCGAGCGCCTTGGCGATCAACAGCTCGCGCAGCCTCGGGTCGCCGACGGTGGCGATGACGCTGGCGCCCGGGTGCCGCGCGGCGGCTGCCTCGAGCGACAGCACCGGCCGGCCGTTGAGCTCCCGCGCAGCTGCGTTGTCGTCGATGAAAGCGACGGCTTCGAAGCCCTGCTCCTGCCACTGCGCCCGTCCCGCCCAGGAGGCGACCTCACGGCCGAAGCCACCGGCGCCGAAGATCAACAGCTCGCGCTTCTGCACGGCGGCGATCCTACCCATCCTCGCTCGGCGGAGCTGAAGAGGCCTCCTCACGCGGCGGAGCTGAAGGGGCCGCCGAGCCGAGATCCACCCCGCCGCTCTCGTCCTCGTGGTACAGGCCGTGTCCACCGAACACCATCCGCGCCGTCCTCGCGAGGATCTTCAGGTCGAGCGACAGCGAACGATGCTCGACGTACCAGACGTCGAACTCGATCCGCTCGGACCATGGCAGCGATGCACGCCCGTTGACCTGCGCCCAGCCGGTGATCCCCGGCGGCACCAGCAGCCGCTCGCGCTGATGCTCGGTGTAGAGCTCGATCTGGCCCATCAGCGTCGGTCGCGGCCCGACGATCGCCATCTCTCCACGCACGACATTCCACAGGTTGGGCAATTCGTCGAGCGAGTAGCGCCGCAGGAACTCACCCGTGCGCGTGATCCGCGAGTCGCCCTGCAGCACCGCGAGGCCGGCGCCGATGTGCTCGGCGCCCGTCACCATCGTGCGCAGCTTGAAGATCTGAAAAGGCTGTCCCCCGAGCCCCGCCCGCTCCTGAGTGAAGATCGGACTGCCGCGCGACTCGAGGCGAATCAGCACGCAGAACAAGAGCACCAGCGGCGCGGTGACGATCGCGGCTGGCACGGCGATCAGCAGATCCGCTGACCGCCTGAGGCGGTCAGCGCTGCTACCGGCCAGCGGGCCGGTAGCAGCAGGATCGAGGGGATTTTTCACCGGGTTCCCTCCACCGTCTCCCATACCGGCGAACGCTCGCCCCGCAGCCAGTCCCACAACCCGGCTGCGAGCGCCCAGTTGGTGACCACGTAGTAACGGGCCACCAGCAGCAGACGCGCGGGCGCAAGCGGCGCCAGCGCGGCTCCCAGAAAGAGCGCCAGCTGCAACGCGAGTGTCGCGAGATACACCCAGCCCTGACCGATCAGGGCGATGTTGGCCGCGAGTGCGATCACGTGCAGGAACGGAACCAGGTAGCGCAGGATCCTGTGCGAGAAGATCATCAGCGCGTAGAGCGGGCTGTAACCGCGCGGCGACAGCAGCCCGCTCGAGAAGACCGTCGGCCAGGTGCGGCGAGCCATCCGCCGCTTGCGCGTGAACTCGCCCTCGATCGACGGCGCCATCTTCTCGGTAGCCCGCGCATCGGTGACGTAGATCGCGCGCCAGCCGCGCTTGACCATGTTGAACGGGAACGAGAGGTCGTGCCCCGCCAACGGGTTGACGTTCAAATACGAGTCGCGGCGGGTTGCATAGATCGCGCCGTTGCCGGCGGTGACGGAGCTGAGCGCCGACTCCATGCGCCGCAGCCACATCTCGTAGCGCCAGTAGAGGCCCTCCTGGTTGGTTCCCTCGGGATCGAGAAAGCTGACGTCGCCGCAGACATAGCCGACCCCGGGATCCGCGAACGCGTCGACCAGCCGCTTCAGCGCATCCCGCTCCCACAGCGCGTTGGCGTCCGAGAAGACCAGCAGCTCACCGGTCGCCTGCGCCACGGCGGCGTCCTGCGCGCGAATCTTGCCGCCGCGCGGCAGCTCGAGCACCAGCTCGGCCCCGGCCGCCCGCGCTCGGCCGGCGGTGTGATCGGTTGAGCCGTCGGAGGCGACGATCACCTGCAGGCGTGCTGGCGGGTATTCGAGGCTGCGCAGGTTGGCGATCCGCTGTGAGATCACGTCCTGCTCGTTGTAGGCAGCGATGATCGCTGTGACCTGCGGCAGCTCGCCGGGCGCGGTCGTGTCACGTGGCCGCCGCGGCGCGGCCAGGCGCGCGAGCAACGCCAGCAGCAGCGCGTAGCCGACCTGGGTGTAGACAAGCAGCCCGACGGCCGCCCAGAAGACGATCTCCACAACGGTCATGCCGCCGCGATTGTCTCGTACAGAGCGAGCGTTGCCTGTGCAGCCGCGTCCCACGAGTACTCCTTGGCTGCCGCCTCCGCCGCCGCTGCGGCGAGGCGGGCGCGCGCCTCCTCATCGGCGATCAGCTGCTCGAGCCCCTCGTGCAACGCCCGCGCGTCACCGGCCGGGACCAGGCATACGACGCTCGCCAGCTCCGAGAAACCGCCCACTTCACTGAGCACGATCGCCTTGCCGTGGCCGAGCGCGGTCGCGAGCACGCCGGAGAAGCCGAAGCGCTCGCTGCGCTCATACGGGAGCACGACGACGTCCGCGCGCTCGAACAGCGCCTGCTCCTCGGCGGGGGTGACGAAGCGCGGGACGAGCCGCGGATTCGGTCCCACCCACCCCGCAGCGGCGAGCAGACCGTTGATGTCCATCATTGGGCGACCGACGATCCACAGCTGGGCGTCGGTGATGCCGCGCCAGGCCTGAAGCAGCGTCTCGATTCCCTTGTACGGCCGGATCAGCCCGTAGCTGAGCACCACCGGCGTGCCGTCGTCGGCCAGCTCGGACGGGACGCGGGAAGCGTTTTCCGTTCCTGGGACGGAAAACTCCTCCCGCGTGCCGAGCACCCCGTGGCGGATGACGTGAACCTGGTCGGGGTTGAGGCCGTGTTGCTCGACGACGGCCTGCCTCGCGAACTCGGAGTGGACGACGAACGCATCGACGTGCGCGAAGGCGGAGGCGGGCAAAGGATCGTGGTCGCGCTCGAGTGGATCGTGGATCGTGAGCACCGTCGGGCGCCGCGGCAGGAGCCGCAGGTCGAGTCGCGGCACGGTCAGCCACTCGAAGTGCACGACGTCGACATCGCTAGCCGCGGCGCGCCGGTAGCGGAGCATGTCGAGCGGGTGCTCGGCGCGCTTGCTGAGCGCGCGCAGGCGCGAGCCGGCGGGACCGAGTGCGTGGCGGTAGAAGAGCTCGTCGCGGCTGTAGCCGTCAGCCGCTGGTGGAGCGCCGTAGGCGAACTCACTGGTCACGAGCCGCACAGAGACGCCGAGCCGTGCCAGCGCCGCGGCGAGCGCGTGATCGTAGGGCGGCGAGTACGCCGGCGGATCAACGATGTCGACACGCATCACGGCTTCCGCGGCTTGACCTCGTTGGACATGCGCAAGCCGATCTGCTCCTCGATCGCCAGATAGATCTGCACGAACAGGAACTCGACACGGTCGCGGCGTGAAAGCTGCGCCGATGACTCGGAGCTGCGGCCGTCGGCCCGGAACGCGACGCCGGGCCCGATCCCGAACCGTTTCAGGATCAGCCGCACGCCCCGGTTGAGGCCCGGGTCGGGCTCGAAGTCGGGGTAGCTGCTCGGAGAGCCAGCGCGCGCCGGCGGCGTAGCCGCGCCACTGCCGTCCCAGCTCGCTCAAGCGTTCGCGGTACGTGTGCTGGACCACGGCGTGCTCGTTGAAGGCCAGCGTCCAGCCGGCGGCCTGCAGGCGCCAGGTGAAGTCGGTGTCCTCCCCGGCCCAGATTCCCTCGGTGTAGCCGCCGACCTCCTCGAAAGCCGCGCGGCGCACGAGCAGGTTGGCGCTCGAGGCACGCGGACGGACGGGGTTGTTGACATGCGAGCGTTGACCGAGGAAGTTGCGCGCGGTTCCGTAGCGAGCGGCGAGCGTGCGCGTGTCGGGGATCCCGGCGATGTCCCCGGTCATCGCGCCCACGCGCTCGCCGATCGGGTCGGCGAAGAAGCTGTCGAGCAGATCCGCGGGCGCAACCACGTCGGAGTCGAGGAACAGGATCCAGTCATTGGTCGCGGCGGTGGCACCGACGTTGCGGGAGTGGGACGCTGAGGCCTCTCCTTCGGCACGCACGACGATCAGGTGAGCAGGGTCGGTGTGTCCGGCGATCGCGGGAGGCGACGACACCGTGCCGCTGTTGTCGGCGACGATCAGCTCGTCGCCGCTCGCGCCTCTCAAGAACGTGCAGCATCTGGAGCACGGCGAGTGCCTGCTCGCGGGTCCCCGCAAACGGCACCACCACGCTCACCGCCGGCCGGCTCATGCCGCTCCCATCCGCGCCCGCACGCGCCGGAGCGCCGCGACACCCTGGTCGAGCTCGGCGCGGTGCATGAAGCCGGTCAGCCACAGCACCAACGGGATCGCCAGGAACACAGCCGCCCGGGCGAGAAAGCCGGCGAACCCGGATGTCGGCAGCAGCAACTCCCCGCCGACCGCCATGCCGCCGGTCACGACGACGAGCTGCGCCAGGCGACGCCACTCGAAGCTGACCGGGAAGGCTCGGCGGATCAGCAGGTACATCAGCGCGAGCATCGCCACGTAGGCGCCGCAAAGGGCGATGCCACCGCCCACGATCCCATAGCGGGGGACGAGCAGGGCCAGTAGCACCACGTTGACGACCAGCCCGACGAACGCCGCCGGGAAGTTGCGGCGCGTGACCTGGGCACGGCCCGCGACCACAAGGAGTACGACCCACAGGCCATACATAGCCCAGCCGAGCGAGACCCATGGGATCGCGCGGTAGGCGCCGAAGTAGCCCGGATGCGGCGTGAGCACACGGATGATGTAGCGGCTCTCGAGCGTGAGGCCGGCGACAACCCAGCCGGTGATCAACGTGTAGTAGGTGGTGACGAGCGCGTAAAGGCGGGCAGCCTGGGCGTCATCGCTGACCGAATAGGCCAGCGGAGGCCAGGCATATTGGAAGGCGGTCACGATGAAGGCGATCGCGCCGGCGACCTTGATCGCGATCGCGTAGCGTCCGGCGGCGGCGGTGCCGTGGGTGTGCACGATGAACTGGCGGTCGAGCACGCTCAGCGCGTAGACGGATGCCTCGGCGGGCACGGTCGGCAGGCCGAAGCGGAAGAGAACGGTCAGCTTGGTTGCAGCCGCTATTGCCCCGCTGGGCAATAGCGGCTCGCGCAGCAGCCGGCGACGCAGGTGCCACCAGAGTCCGAACAGCACGAGCGTGCTCGTGCCGTAGTTGGCGATCAGCAGCCCGTCGTAGCCCTTGTTGAGGCCGACGACCAGGACCAATGAGGTCGCCACGGTCACCGCCACGTTGATCGAGTTGACCACTGCGTAGGCGCGCAGTCGCTCGTCGACCCGCAGCACCGCCTGCGCCAGCTCGAGGTTGGTGAACGACCAGATGCCTAGCACCGCAACGCGGAATGCCCCAGGGACGTGCTCGCTCGTAACCAGCTTCGAGAGCGGTCCGGCCGGGACAACAAGCACCGCGCAGGCGATGGTCGTCGTAGCAAGCAGGAACAGCGCGGAGCGGCGCACGAGCGCGTCGCGTCGCGCCGGATCCTTGTCGATGTAGTAGTAGCGCAGGAACGACTCGATGATCCCGAAGCGCACGACAATGCTCATGAAGATCACGAAGGTGGCGAGCGTCTCGACGATCCCGTAGCCGTCGGGCGGGATCTTGCCCGTGAAAACGGGCAACAGCAGCACGGCCAGGAGCTTCTGCAGGATGCTCGCGATCTGGTACGCGCCGAGCGCGCTCAGCAGGCGTTTCAGGTAACCGGCCATCTCCGCGAGCAGCGTAGGGGGTCTGTAGACGGCACCGCGATCCGCGTCGGGGGCGCCGCCGTCACGGCCCCCGGATCAGCGCTCCTTCGCCAGCACGCGCCAGGTGTTGGTAAGCAGCTCCTGCGAGTCGAGGTTGTGCGCAAGGCTTGCTCCGAAGCCCGGCAGTCCTACCGCGATCACGGTGCCCGAGCCAGAGCGGAAGGCGAGGATCGCGGGCGAGCCGTCGGCGACGCCGGCGGCTGAGATCGTTGCGCCGCTCGGAGGCTGGATCGGCTGGTAGTGGCTGAAGCCGCTGAAGGCGATCGCCCCGTTGAAGAGGCCGAGCGCGTCGGTGAGCTCGGTGATCAGATCGCCGTTGGTGGGCCTGATCGAACCGCGCCGCGCGCCGAAGGCATCCACCGAGGAGAAGACTGGGGCGCTCGCACGGGGGTTGGAGGGGAAGCCCGTGATGTCACTGACGCCGCGGAGGCTCCCGGTTCCGAGCACTGCCACACGCCCGCCTGCCCGGACGAAGGCAGGCAGGCCGGTCCGCGGAGAGGCGAGCGCCGTGGGCAGAAATTCCTCGCCCCCGGGGAACAGGACGCCCCAGCGGTCGACGAGCGACGGGCCATGACCTTCGGCCAGTGCGACATCGGTGGTGAGCTGGTACTTCACATGCATCGAGTCGAGGTAGTTGACTAGGGTCGCGTCGTCGGCGAGGCTGGCCGGAGGTCCGTCCACCAGCGGTCGCTCCAGGGAGACCGCGTCACCATGCTGGAGCGTGTCCGGCAGGCCGTCGCCGGTGTCGTCCACCGGGGTGTTCCCGATCCAGGTCAGCATCGGAAGCACGACCAGCACACGATCATGCGCAGCCGCAGCGCCTGCCTGCGATGCCACCAGCGGCACCGCCGCACGCTGTGTTCCTGCACGAACCATCAGCGTGTACAGCCCGGCGTGGTGCCGCGGCATGAGTGGGTGGATCTTCGAGCTGCCCGCCGGCCCGGAGCCGTGAGCCAGCACCTTGCGGGTCCCGGAACGGTGCATCTGCCAGACGTAGGCCGCGTTCGGCGAGTCGACCGCGACGGTTGTGCGCGAGCCAGAGACCGTCGGCGTGAGCGGCGGGGTCACGCTCAGGTAGCGAATCGTGACGCCCGCTTGCGGCGTGGTCCCGGGTGCAGGCGGGAGCACAATCGGCCAAGTGGCCTGATTGCAGGCCTGGTCCTGAGCTGTGATCCCGACCAGATAGGTTCCCGCGGGCGCGGGCCGTCCGCCGATCTTCCCGTTCCACAGCACCGAGTTGCGGTGGAGATGACGGACACTCAGCTTCCGCGTTGTCACAAGCTGCGGCTTGCCGGCGACGTCGGTGCGGTAGATGTCAATCGTCACGCGGCGGTACGCGCCGCGGGTGAACGTGATCCTGACTTGGTGGTCGACCGTGCCCAGCGTTGGCGAGAGCACCGGCGGGCCAGGCACCGTGACGGTGTCGGTCGCCGTCCCGCTACCGCCACCGGCTGTGCTCGTGGTGCCAGCGGTACTCGTCGTGGTCCCGGTGGTAGCAGTGCTGGCCGTGGTACTCGTGCCGCTCCCGCCCGAGCCCTTGGTCGCGCCGGTGTTGACGAGGTGGACGCTCAGCACACGCGGCGTCGGCGGCTGCGTGATCACCCTTATCGGCCAGCTCGACAGGTTGATCGAGCGGTCCTCGCCCGAAAGGACTACGCGGAAGTAGTACGTCCCCTGGGTTGCCAAGGAACCATCGGCGAGACGGCCATTCCAGGTGAAGACACGGGTGTCCTGCCCCGACCCCGGCGATGCTGCCATCGGCGTGCCAGTCGTGAGCGTTGCCACAGGCGCGCCACCAGCATCCTTGGCGTCGACGATGTACACGCCAACCGAATCGGCATGACTGATGGCGAGCGTCAGCTTCGTCTCGCGGTAGTTGATCCACACGCGCTTCACCGATTTGCACGACCGGCCCGTGATCGGGTTGAACGCCGCAGGGACCGACCGCAGGGGGGGCCATAGAAGCGGCGGCGCCGTCTTCAGCGCCTGAATCAGGAAGAACGCCCCGACGGTAGCCAGCGCCAGCAGTCCGAAGCCGATCAGCGGAAGCCGCCGGCTCACAACGCCACCACTGCGGTGTTGGATACGTCGTACTCGTGGAACGCGTCCAGCCCGCGCGGATCGAAGCGGCACAGAACGGTGCGAATCGAGCCACGGTGGCAGACGATCAGCGCGGGCAGCGGTTCCTCGGCGCGGATCTCCTGAAGCGCCTGCCAGACACGGTCCGAGTGTTCCTGGAGCGACTCGCCGCCGGGGAAGCGAAAGTCGCTGCCGCCCCGCTGCCACGCGGCATACGCCTCGGGTTCGTCGCGGGCGACGTCGACGAACAGGCGCCCCTCCCAATCACCGCGGTCGCCCTCCCGCAGGCGAGGGTCAAGGCGCGGCTCGAGACCGATGCGCTGGCCGACGATCTCCGCCGTCAAGGCAGCGCGCGCCAGATCGGAGGTCCACAGCGAGCGTACGTCGAATTCGTCCGCCACCCGGGCGGCAAGCGCATGCGCCTGCTCGATTCCCGTGTCGTTCAGAGGTGTGTCACGGAAGCCCTGGAAGCGCAGTGGCTCAAGGTTGTCGTCCGTCTGCCCGTGGCGTGCGAGCAGCAGACCGCTATCGCCGGCGAGCCCGTCCATCGCGTGCCTGTCGCCGGCGCTACCTCAGCCGCCGGCCGCGAGGTTCACGCGATCCTGGCCAACCGAGACGATCACGTTGGCGGTGCAGGAGCCCAGGGGCGCGCCGGAGGCGCTGATCGCGCAGGCCCCGAGCACGCCCTGGCCCGCTGGACGCACGCGCGACGGCGGGAGCGTGAGCGCCTTGGCCACGTGCTGCGCCGCCAGCTTGTTCGCATTGCCGGGCCTGTAGTACACGAACGTCAGACCCTCGGTCTGACTGGCGGCGTTGGTGATGGTGCCCTTCCTGTAGCCCTCACCCGCCAGCTTCGTACCGACGTCGCCCGCCAACCCCGACTGCGCCGTGCCGTTGAGCACCGCCACCTTCACATGCGAGGGCTTGAACACCACGGGCGTCGCCTGTTTCTTGTGCAGGCCGGCACCCGTCTGGCTGGTATTGGTGTTGACAACCTGACCGGTGGTGCTGCTGCCACCGGTGTTGGTGATGACGATCAGGCCGGCGATGATCACGGCAAGCGCGATGCCACCGATCAGCAGTGGCAGTACCCGTCCGGAGAGCCGTCCACCGCGGGCGGGCTCGTCGTACGACGGAAGGATCGGCGTCGTTGGCTGCTTGTTTCCGCCGATCCGCCGCACGCGGTTTCCGCCTCCGGAACCCGCAGGTGTCGCAGCGTCGGGCGCATCGGCGCCGAGCTGCACGCGGGGTGGCGCGGCCACCGCACCACGCGGGCTTGCGCTCGCTGTGCGGGCGGCAGCGGCAGCGGCAGCGGCGACAGGGATCGCCTGCGTGTCCGCCGAGACCGCCTGCGGGCGGGCGCCGGCACTCTGCCCGTTGGTGGCCGCGGCCGTCGCAGGGACGAAGATCGTGTCGTCGGGAGCGCCGGTGCCTGCCGGGTCCGGGATTACCTTGGTCGCCGACGCCAGAGCGGGGGCACCGGTACCCGCCGGGGCCCAGGTGGCGGATGCCGCGTTGCGGCTGGAAGCCACGGCAGCCAGTGCGGCGGCCGGTGCGGTCACGGCGCCGGCAGCGGCTGTCGCCGGGCTGGGCACACGCCTGACGGCAGGCGCCGGCGCCACGCCAGGGCGCACAGGCGCAGGGGCCGGTGTCACCGGTCCGGGAACGCGGCGCGCCGCGGCCTGCGACTGCATCAGCTGCGCAAGGCGGCCCTCCAGGCCGCTGATCCGCTGATGCGCCTCGTCCAGTCGGTCGCGCAGCGTCGCGGTTTCGCGGGCATGGGCGAAATACAGGAGTACCAGCAGCGCGACGGCGACGATCGACCCGAGCCCAACGTAGGCGCCGACCGAGTTGACGAAGCTGTGGACCGAGAGGGCGAAAGGAACGGTCATGTGAAGCGCAGCAGTCTAGAACGCCGCTCGGGCAGCGGCGGTCGCGCTGCCGGCGGCGCGCTGTGCATCGAGCTTGGACACGTGCTCTGCCAGGGCGGCAGCGTCGCCCTCGAGCACCAGCAGATTAATGTGATCGAAGGTCTCCTTGACCCAGGCCGGATCGAGTGGCGCGCGCTCGGCGCGAATGATCTTCTGCGCCGCGGTCGGCTGTGCCCGCTCATACGGGTTGTAGAGCACCTCGTGGAACTTCTCGCCCGGTCGGGCGCCGACGACGTCGATCGCGATATCACGCCCAGGCTCGAGCCCCGAGAGGCGGATCATCGTCTCGGCCAGATCGATGATCTTGATCGGCTCGCCCATCTCCAACACGAACACCTCGCCGCTGCGCTCGGACAGCGATCCGGAACGGATCACGAGCTGCACGGCCTCCGGAATGGTCATGAAGTAACGGGTCATGCGCTCGTCGGTGACTGTGATCGGACCGCCGGCGGCGATCTGTCGCCGGAAGATCGGGACGACGGAACCTGACGAGCCGAGCACATTGCCGAAGCGCACAGTGGCGTAGCGGGTGTTGGGGTAGCGCGCCGCCATCGCCTCCACCGCCCATTCAGCGAGTGCCTTGGAGGCTCCCATCACGGTCGCCGGCTTGACCGCCTTGTCGGTCGAGATCAGCACGAAGTTCTCGACGCCGAACTCGCCGGCGGTGCGGGCCATCAGCAGCGTCGCCAGCGAGTTGTTGCGCACCGCCTCAACCGGGTTGATCTCCATCATCGCGACGTGCTTGTACGCGGCAGCGTGGAAGATGATCGCCGGACGGTGCTCGGCAAAGACCTCGCGCATGCGCTCGTCTTCCTTGCAGTCGGCCAGCACGGACACCGTCACGTTGACGTGCCGTTCCTCAGTCAGCTCGCGCGCGATCTCGAAGAGGTTGTCTTCAGCGTGGTCGACGAGCACCAGCTTGCGCGGCCCGACGCGCGCGATCTGGCGACACAGCTCGCCGCCGATCGAGCCACCGGCACCGGTCACCATCACGACCTTGCCGTTCAGATACGCGCCAACCCGCTCGAGCTCCATATGCACGGGCTCGCGCCCCAGGATGTCCTCGACCTGGACCTCGCGCAGCTGGTGCGTCACCCGCAGCTGACCGGCGCCGTCCTGTAGCAACTCGAACACCGTCGGCGTGGTGCGGACGGGGATTCCACGCCGGCGGCAGGCGCTCACCACGGTGGCTCGGACGGTGCCCGGTGCCGACGGGATCGCGATGACGACCTCATCGGGCTCTACCTCGTCGAGCACGCGCTCGAGCTCCGCCTGCTTGGTGGTACCGAGCACGCGCAGCCCGAACTCGTCCTTCAGCCTGCGCTTGCGCGGATCGTCATCGATGAAGCCGACCGGGCGCATCCGCAGCCCTGGGTTGCGCATCAGCTCGCGCACGACCAGCCGCGCGCCCTCGCCGGCGCCCACGATCAGGACCTCACGTGTGCCCTTGACCACGCGCAGGTTGCGGATGCGGCCCTGGGTGATGAGGTGGGTGAGGAAGCGTGCCCCAGCGAGCAGCGTCAGCATCAGCAGCAGGAAGAGCACCGCCACGCTGGCGGGCAGCGGAACGCTGACGGGGACGTAGCGGGGGTACACCGCATTGTTGCGGTTCCACGCGTGGGTCGTGTGGAAGAGCGCGATCGCGCCTACAACCAACACTGTCGCGACCACGACACCCTTGGCCACCTGCTCGAAGTCGCGCTGACCGATGTAGGTCCACAGCCGCTCATAGACGCCGAAGCCGGCGAGAACCACGAGCGTCAGCGGCACGACCCACCAGATCGTGTGGTCGAACAGATGCGTATACCTGGCTTCCCGGCCCGTGGCCGGCAGCCCGTCGAGGCGCAGCCAGAAGGCGAGCAGGTAAGCAAGTGCGACCAGGCAACCGTCCAGGATGAACTGCAAAAGCGAGTGTCGGTGAACGGGCCAGGCCGCGGAGCGAATCCGTCGGCGCATCGCGGCCGATTCTATTAGCAGAACGCCTAACCGCGTCTAAGCATTTTTCTGGAAGTTCCGGCGATGCAGAGACGTATTGCGCCTGATCGCGCCGCTCCGGCCCCGATCAGGCCACGGGCGAAGTCAGCATCTCGACCAGCAACCGCGGGTTGCGCCGGATCCGCTGTAGCCCGCGCTGACCGCTTGCGCGCTTCTCCAGAACGACCTCATCGGCGCGCTCGAGCTTGCGCAGGCGGCCCTCGGCGATCAGGCGTTCGTCGACGGCACCGAGCCGGCCCTCGAAGACCGTGAAGACCGGGGTTCCCAGCGCCACCGCCTCACGGTTCATCGTGCCGCCGGCGGAGACGACAAGGTCGGCGTAGGCGATTAGCGACTGCGCGTCGATGGCCCGCTCCGGGATCAGGAAGCCGCCCGCCCGGCCGAGCTCCTCCCGCTGCTCCTGCGTGCGCGGCAGCACCACCGTCTGGGCGTCCTGGAGGCGCCGCAGCACCTGACCGAAGAGATCGTTCTCGAAGCGGTGGTAGAGCGACACCGCCGGCGGCGTGCGCACGACGGCGATAGGCTGCGTCACGTCCAGACCCAGCTCTGACAGCACGGCCGGGTCGGGCTCGAAGTCGTAGAGGTAGTACTCCTCCTTGAGACCCGGGTAGCGCCGCAGCTTGTCGCCTGCCCCGTAGCGCGTCAGCCGCTGCGCCGGAATCACGTCCGGGACGACGACCGCCTGCGCGAGGCGGCAGTTGACGTTGTGCTGGATGGTCGCCCACTCGTAATCGAACATCGTTGAGCACGGGATCCGCAGGAACCGCGCGGCGACGGTGATGTCGTTGGAGCCGTGACCGATCGCCAGGTCGAAATGGCGGCGAGCCGCAAACCGGATCAGCTCCCACGAGCGGTCGACCAGCCCCCGCGCCTTATCCCCCAGAGCCGCGCCACGGTGCCGGCCGATCGCGTAGTACCCGATCCCGAGCCGCTCGCACAGCTGCAGCGTCTGGGCGAAGTCGCGCGCGGTGACGTGCACCTCGTGGCCCTCGCGCTCGAGGCGGCGGATGATCGGTGCCAGCACGAGCACGTGCGGCGAGTTGGTGAGGTCGACCCAGACCTTCACGCGGCCAGACTCTCAGCTCATGCGGCGGCCAGCGCCGCCACGACCTCATCCGCCTGAGCGCGTGTGAACACTGGGCTGATCGGCAGCGCCACGTTCGTGCGGGCCAGCTCTTCGGTGACCGGGAGCTCCACCGCAGCGCCATTTCTGCCGACGTAGGGAGCCATCGCCGGCTGGCGGTGCAACGGCACGCGGTAGTAGCCGCGGGCCTCCACGCCGGCGTCTCCGAGCAGCTTCAGCTTCGCGTCGGCATCGGGGTGAGTCGCGACGTACAGATGCCAGGCCGGTGTGGCTCCCAGCAGGGCGCCACCCAGTTCAAGGTGGTCCCCGAGTCCGGCATCGATGTATGCCTGCGCCCCGGCGCGGCGGCCGTCGCACCAGGCGTCGATCTGCGGCAACAGCACGCGCAGGATCGCCGCCTGAATTTCGTCCAGGCGCGAGTTGTAGCCGACGTACTCGAACGTCTGCTTGTCATGCGAGCCGTGGAAGCGCAGGGCGCGCACGCGCTCGGCCAGCTCCTTGTCGTCGGTGGTGATCGCGCCGCCGTCGCCGAAGGCGCCGAGGTTCTTGGAGGGGTAGAACGAGAAGGTGGCGATGTCACCGAGCGCGCCCGCCTTGACGCCGTCCAACGAGGCGCCGAGCGCCTGCGCCGCATCCTCGATCACCGGCAGGCCAAAGGCCTCGCGGATCGCGGGGATCTCGGCCGGCATCCCGAACAGGTCCACGGCGACGATCGCCTTGGTCTTCGGAGTCAATGCCGGACGCACGGTCTCCGTGGTGATGTTGCGAGTGTCGCGGTCGATGTCGCAGAAGACCGGTACCGCGCCCATCTCCGCGATCGCCTCGGCTGTTGCGTAGAAGGTGAACGACGGCAGCACGACCTCGTCGCCCGGCTCGATGCCCAGCGCGCGGGCGGCGATTGTCAGCGCGTCGGTGCCGTTTCCGACTCCGATCGCTTCGGCGACTCCGACGTAGGCGGCGAGTTCCTGCTCAAATGACTTCACCTCAGGCCCGAGGATGAAGCGGCCACCCTTGATCACCTCGGCGACTCGCTCGAGGATCGTAGGCCGCAGGTCGGCCAAGGGGGTTTCAGTGTCAAACAGAGGTACAGGCATAAGAACGACCTTAGACGCACATACGGACTGAGCCGACAACCGTACACTCAGCGCGTGCTCCTAGACGCGTCGGTCACCAACTCGCTTGCCAACGTCGCCACACACGTGGTCCAGCACCTGGGCTACGCCGGTGTGGCGCTGATGATCATGGTCTCGCAGGTGATCATCGTCCCCGGCACCGAGGTGGTGATGCTGTTTGCCGGCTTCAACGTCGACACCCACCACCTGACGCTCATCGGGATCATCGTGGCCGGCGTGATCGGTGACGTGCTCGGCGCGAGCATCTGTTACGCGATCGGTTACTTCGGCTTGCACGAGGCGCTCTCTCGCCCTGGCAGCCCGGTGCACGTCGACGCGCGCAAGATCGAAATGACCCATCGCTGGTTCGAGCGCTATGGGTCACCGGTGGTGGCAGTGTCTCGATGCATCCCCGTCTTCCGCTCCGCGCCACCGTACGCAGCGGGCATCGCCAGGATGCCGTACTGGCGCTTCGCCTCGATGGCGACGCTGGGCTCCGTCGTATGGATAACCGGGCTGGCGCTGATCGGCAAGGGCGTGGGCAGCCAGTGGCCGTCGTGGAAGCATCACCTCGACTACGTCGACTACGCCGTCGTCGTGATCGTCGTTCTGCTGGTCGGCTGGTTCCTGCTGCGGGTGATCCGCAACCGGCGGACCCCGGCGGCAAGGTAGACGGCCCAACCGATGGTGCCACGGAGACCCGGGCTGGGGCGCGCGCTTGCGCTTGGGTTGATGCACGGCCCGGCGGAGCTCCTGCCGATCTCCTCCTCCGGTCATGTCGAGCTGGTGCCATGGCTGCTCGGCTGGGATGGCGTGTCCGCCGACCCGGAGGTGCGCAAGGCGTTCGAGGTCGCGCTGCACGCCGGCACCGCGGCGGCGCTGGTGGTGATGCTGCGCGAAGAGGTGCTCGAGGCCGCTCGCGAGGTGAACCTGGACTCGGCAGCGGTGGTCGCGCTGTCACTGCTGCCACCGGTGGTCGTCGGCTTCGCGCTCGAGCGGCCGATCGAGCGCTACCTCGGCAAGCCCGGCACGATCGCCGTCGGCCTGATCGCCGGAGGGGCGGCCCTGGCCTGGGCCGACCGTGAGCCGCAGGAGCGCAGCTTTGATGACGCCGCCCCAATCGACGGCCTCTGGCTCGGCATCGCACAGGCCTGCGCGCTGTTCCCGGGCGTCTCGCGCAACGGCGCGACACTGACCGCGGCCCGGCTGCGGCGCTTCACCCGGGTCGACGCCGAGCGGCTCTCACGACACGTGGCGCTGCCGGTCATCGGCGGCGCGACCTTTCTGAAGTGCCTGCGCCTGTGGCAGCGCGGACTGCCAGAGGGCTCGGGGCCCGCGTTTGCGGTCGGCGTGGTCGCGTCATTCGCTTCGACCCTCGCCTCAACCCCTCTGATCGAGCTGGTCGAGCGCGACCGTCCGCTCTGGCCGTTCGCCGCCTACCGGGTCGGGCTGGGCAGCCTGGCGATCCGTCACCTGCGCGCCAGGCGCCGTGCCAATATGGACGAGTGATCACAGTGGTCCCTGCTGCAGGTACGCCCGCGCTCGAGTCATGAGCGATGCATATGCATCCGCGGGTGTCGACACCCATGTGGCCGACCAGGGCGTCGCGGCGATCGTCAACGTCCTGAAGACGATCGAGACCGGGCGCGAGTCGCTGGCAGTGCCGCTACCTGGCCATTACGCGAGCGTCATGCGGCTACCGGGCTCGCTCGCTCCCAACATCGGGATCGCGCTCGCCACCGACAGCGTCGGCTCGAAGGTGATAGTCGCCGAGCAGACGGCCCGCTTCGACACGATCGGCATCGACTGCGTCGCGATGAACGTCAACGACCTGATCTGCGTCGGCGCACAGCCGCTGGCGCTGCTGGACTACATCGCCGTCGAACGCGCTGAGCCCACGCTGCTCGAGGCGATCGGGCGCGGGCTGGCGATCGGCGCCGCCGACGCCGGCGTGGAGATCCCCGGCGGTGAGGTCTGTCAGGTTCCCGAGGTCCTGCGTGGCCACCCCTCGCCCTATGGCTTCGATCTGGTCGGCTCGGCCTTCGGCGTGGTCGAGCTGGACAAGCTGATCGACGGGAGCGCGGTGCGGCCCGGCGACGTGATGATCGGCCTGCCGGCGTCCGGCGTCCACTCCAACGGGCTGACGCTCGCGCGCCGTGCGCTGCTTGACGATGGCCAGCTGTCAATGGAGCAGAAGCCTGATCTGCTGGGCGGCCAGACCGTCGCCGACGTGCTGCTCGAGCCGACCGTGATCTACGTGCGCGCGATCCTGGCGCTGATCGCAAGCGACGTCGACGTACGCGGGCTGGCCCACATCACCGGCGGCGGGCTGATGAACCTGCGGCGGATCGGCTCAGGGGTCGGCTACACGATCACCAACCCGCTCCCGTCTCCGCCGGTGTTCGAGCTGATCGCGTCCTTCGGTGAGATCGCCGCCTCCGAGATGTGGGAGGTCTTCAACATGGGCTGCGGCTTTGTCGCGATGGTCCCGGCCGACCACGCCGATGCGGCGGTCGAGCTGCTCGCGAGCTTCCACCCCGGCGCCGCCGTGATCGGCCGTATCACCGAGGACGCCGGCGTGGTCGACCTGCCGCACATGCGGATCCGCGCCGCCACCGGCAGTGAACGTCTCACGCGCTACTGAGCGTTTCGCCTGGAGCGAGCGGCCGGGGGCGGCTGAACTCGGCTCGCTGAGGGTAGTTAGCCGCCGTAACGCTTACGCCACGGTTGCCGCCACACCGAAGTGACAGCCGGTTTGCCCGAACTTAGGTTCCGTGTTTCACAATAGGACGACCAGATGAGCAGCCTGCTCGGAACGACGCTCAGTGGTCGCTACCGGCTTGAGTCGAGGATCGGCTCGGGTGGAATGTCGACGGTCTACCGCGCCCAGGACGAGACGCTCGAACGGTTCGTCGCGATCAAGCTCATGAACCGTGAGGTCGCCACCGATTCCGATCAGCTCGAGCGCTTCCGGCGTGAGGCGCGCGCCGTGGCGCGGCTATCGCACCCGAACATCGTGCACGTCATCGATGCAGGCGAGGACGAGAGCCGTCCTTACATCGTCTTCGAGTACATCGACGGAGAGACGCTCAAGGACCGGATTCGCCGGCTCGGGCGGCTCGAGATCCCAGAGGCCGTCGCTTACTGCGTCGAGGTGGCCCGCGCGCTCGGAGCCGCACACGCCAACCACGTCGTGCACCGTGACGTCAAGCCCCAGAACGTGCTGATCGACCACGAGGGCACCGCCAAGGTGACCGACTTCGGGATCGCGCGCACGCTCGAGGAGGATGGGTTGACGGCAGACGGTCGCGTGCTCGGCACGACCGATTACGTGTCCCCCGAGCAGGCGCTCGGCCACGTTGCCACGGGCCAGTCCGATCTGTATTCGCTGGGCGTGGTGCTGTACGAGATGCTGACCGGTGAGCTCCCGTATCGGGGCGAGACGCAGGTGGCGGTCGCGATGCAGCACGTGCGCGAGACCGTGCCGGACGTCCGCAGGTTGCGCCCGGAGGTGTCGGCGGCGCTGGCAGCGGTGATCGAGCGTGCGACCGCCAAGGAGCTCTCGGAGCGCTATGCCGACGACGATGAGATGGTCGCCGACCTCGAGAGCGCACTTGCGCTCGAGACCACCCGCGCGGGTAGCGCGGACGGACAGGTGACGGCCGTGATCGAGACCCTGCCGCCGCAGACGCGCCGGCGCGTGCCGTTCAGCATCCGCCGCCCTCGCGCCGCATATGCGGTCAGCCTGCTCGCGGTGCTGGTGATCGCCGGAGCGATCGTCGCGCTCGTGCTGAACAGCCACAACGGCCCACGCGGTGGCACGCATGGCGGCACCGGCGCCACGCTGGTCGGTGTCCCGCTCTGCGCGAGCCTGAGCTGCACCAACGCCTACAACCCCTACGGCAAGGGCGGCATCGCCCAGAACAACTATCTGGCCAAGAACGCCGTCGACGGCAACCTGACGACCGCTTGGACCAGTGACCAGTACTACAGCGGCAACCTCGACGACAAGCCAGGCGTCGGAATCTACGTGAGCGGCAGCGGCGCCGTCGCGGCCCGGCAGATGGTCGTCCACACGACCACGGCGGGCTTCAACGCGGTGATCTATGCGACCAACGCGACGCCCAACCCCAACAAATTCACCGGCTGGCACCGAGTCGGCGGCTTCGATGACGTGGCATCGAAGCAGCGCCTCCATCTGAACACCGGCGGCACGGACTACCGCTATTACCTACTCTGGGTCACCTCGCTGCCCCGCAGCAGCAACCAGATCTACGTCAACGAGATCCAGCTCTACAAGTAGCTCCGCGTTTTTGCCGGCCCCGCTGGGCCGGCCAGATAGCGCCCGAGTTTGTCCGACGTGGCCAATCGGTGGTATGTCCACGCTCCACCAGAGCGGGTAAAGAGTCGCCCGGATCCGCCGAGGACAAGGGGCGTGACTTCTGAATCAGCGGCGCGTCGCTTCACATCGGCAACGTCACCGATCAGAGCAGGACTGTCGCTGAGACGATCGAGAAGACCAGCACGACGCTGGCCGGTGTCGACCAGGCCCTAAACAGATCGACGCGACAATCGCCCAGCAGCGTCAGGCGACCGTCGACGCCGAGGCGACGCTTGCCGCCGCGACGGAGCGGCTGGTTCGGCTGGTCGAGCAGCGCAACGAGCCGAGCGAGCACGACGCTCTGACGACGCAGGGGACGGAACCGAAGTCCCGTCCCCTGGTCGCCCTCAGGTAGCGCGCAGGTCCGTCCTGGATGCGCGCCTCGAGCGCGCGTTCAGTGCGGCTTCTTGACGGTGAACGACGCCGCGCTGAGCTTGCCCGTGGTGTCGGTCGCGGTCAGCGCGATGCCCTCGGACGCGATCTTGCGCTTCTTGGCCAGCGCCTCGAGGCCCTTGCCGACCCTGACGCCCCCGGCCTTGATCCGGAAGTTGACCAGCTTCTTCCCGGTGGTGAAGGTGATCACCAGGCGCCCGGCCTTGATCGCGTACGTGTACTTGTCACCCGGAATCACGATGTCGTTCTTGAGCGCTGCACGGTTCCAGCTGACGTACTTCGGCAGCTTGACCGTGAAGCCCAGCAGGTAGCCGGCGGGACCCGTCCCGGCGGTCAGCCGGAAGCTGAGCGCCACCTTGTTGTTGGACAGTCCGCTGAGCTTGCCGAGCGAGACCTTCGGCAGGCCGGGCAGCGTGGTGCTCTCCGGCGGCAGTGCCTCGTTGACGCCCAGGAGCGTCTCACCGGCCGTCAGCTTGATCGGCAGAGACCCGCCGAGCGTGGTCATACCGAAGTAGTACTCGCTCGCGTAGTAGCTGCCGTTGTACGCGCGACCACCGACGAACTCCAGGTACCAGGTACCGGCCGGCACGTCGTTGAGCGTGTAGGTGCCGTTGGGGTTGGTGGTCGACTGCGCGATCACGTTGCCCTGCGCGTCGAGCAGCTCGACGGGGAGCCCACCGAGCGCTGCGCCACCCTGCGCGGCCGTTACGGTACCGCTGATCGTCGCACCGACGCCAAGCGAGCCGTTGATGCTGGGAGTGGTCGTCCCGCTCGAGACCGCCACCTTGCTCGCAGCGCCGAGCGTGCTGCTGCCACCGTAGAAGGACGACGCGAGGTTGGAGCCGGCGAGTCCGCCGAACTGGACCTCATAGCTGCCGGGCAGCACGTCGCTGACCGTGTAGGTGCCATCGGCCGCGGTGGTTGCTCCAGCCGGGATGATGTTCCCGGCTGCGTCGTAGACCGAGACGCCCACACCGGGGAGCGCGCCGCCGCTTGCGGCGGTCACCGTACCGCTGATCCCGCCAACGGCGGGAACGGAGAAGTTCACCGCGGTCGTGTTGCTGCCGGTCACCGCGTACTGCGTGCCTGAGCCGAAGTCATACGTGAGACCACTGCCGTCCACCCACACATTGGAGAGGTTGAAGCCGGTGCCCGTGGCGTCATAGCTCAACGAGAATGTGTCTGCCGGCAGTCCGGTGATCTTGTAGATGCCGGCGCTGACGGCCCTGCGGATGTTTGGCAGCATCGGATCGTTGACCGACGCCGCCGCATTCGGGACCGCGGTGACGTGAGTTGCGGTCTCGGACGCCGCGTTGGCGTCGCTCACGGTACCGGTGATGATCGCTCCGGCCGTCAACGTTTCCGCATTCAGCGCCTGCGTGCCCCCGGTCGCCGGGACCGTCACGACAGTGCCCTTGGTGATGTTGTCTGCACCGCTGTCACCGTAGTAATCCGGTGCAACATTGTCCGCGGTGGCTGTGTCGTTGAAATAGAGGTAATACTGACCAGGTGAGACGCCGGTGACCGTGTAGCTGGCCGTGGTGGCGCTCGTGTTGGTCACCGTCAGATTGCCCTGGTTACTGGCGGGGTCACCATTGCGGTCCGCAAGCTGGATATTCACGTCGCTGGGGTGGACTGTCCCAGCCGGAACGGTGAACGTGCCGCTGATACTGCCCGTAGTAGCAGCCTGGGCCCCAGCCGGAGCAACGCCGAGCGCGAGCGCGACAAGTGTCGGCGCAAGCAGACCCAGGCCCGCTCGCTTGCTCAGAAGTGCCCGAGCGCGTGAGGTACCCGCACCGCTCGAGAGCGGTGATTGTACGTGTGACATACGAATTTCCTCCTCACCTGGAAGCGCCAGGTGTCGTTTGCAACCGACCACGCCGCAGCGTGGTTTGGTCGGTATTAGCAATCGGTGTACCGACCTTAACCTCCGTACCCCGCGAGAGTTGCGGGTAAGCGCGATCAGTGGGTATACGAGCGCTGACGCTCGTGGCGTTCGAGCGCGAGCCCTACGAGCCGATCGAGCAGCTCTGTATACGGGATCCCGGAGGCGGCGAGCAGTGCCCCGTACACGCTCGTCTCGGTGAAACCGGGCATGGTGTTCAGCTCGTTGACCATGACGGAATCACCGTCAACAAAGAAGTCCGCGCGGGCGAGGCCTGTGCAACCGCTGCGTAGAAACGCCTCGACGGCTAACTCCTGGACGCGGGCGCGGGCGTGGTCCGAGATCCGCGCGGGCACGATCAGCCGCATCGCGCCCGGGGTGTACTTGGCGTCATAGTCGTACCAGCCGGACTCGCCGGAGGCCAGCAGGATCTCCCCGGGGAGCGACGCGACGGGCTCGTCGTTGCCCAGCACGGAACACTCGACCTCGAGCCCCGATGCCGCCGCCTCGACGATCACCAGCGGGTCATGCGCGAACGCCTCGACCAGCGCTGGCTGCAGTTGATCCTGCTCAAGCACGCGGCCGATGCCAACCGACGAGCCGAGCCGCGCGGGCTTCACGAACACGGGCAGCCCGAGCTCGGACAGCCCCCGCAGCGAGCCCTCAGGGTCGAGCGCCCAGTCGCGGGCGGTGAGCGCCCGGTAGTCCACCTGAGGCACGCCGGCCTGTGCCATCAGCTCCTTGAAGACGACCTTGTCCATGCAGGCGGCGCTCGCCAGGACGCCGGCGCCCACGTAGGCCACTCCCAGCAGCTCGAACAGGCCCTGAACGGTGCCGTCCTCGCCGAATGGTCCGTGCAGAGCGGGGAACACGACGTCGATCCCGGGCCAGCCGCGGCCGGGACTGAAAGCGAGCTCGCGGCCGGCCTCCCCCCGCCAGACCCCGTCACGGCCGACCTCGACCTCCAGCACCTCGTGGCCGGCCCCGCGCAGCCCGGCCGCGACCGACGCCGCCGAGGCAAGCGAGACCTCATGCTCTGACGAACGGCCGCCGCCGAGCACCGCGATGCGGTAGCGGCTCACGTCGTGGTCGTCGGGACGGTGGTCGTGGTTATGGTGGTGGTCGTCGACGGGGTGCTCGTCGTCGTCTGCGTGCCTCTGGGCGTGCTCGTGGTGGTGCCGCCGCCGGCCTTACCGATGGAGTTGAGCTTACCCAGGCTCGTGCCGCCGGAGTTGCCGCTGCTGGAGCCGGCAGCGACCCCGTAGTAGATCGTCACGACGGAGCCCTTCTTGACGACCGTGAGGGAGGTCGGGAACTGCCTGACCACGAGATCGACCGACGCCGGATTGTGGACGGTCGTGGGAACCTCGGTGACGTTCAGGCCTGACGTGTTCAGCGTTGCCACCGCCGCCGAGGGTGCGTCGCCGACCACGCGCGGGACCTTTACGGTGTCCGGAGCCTTGGCCACCGTGAGCGTGATCGTCCCGCTCTTACCGAGCGGTTGCGTCGCCGCCGGGGACTGGCTCAGGACGGTGTTGGGGGTCGCGGTGGTGCTGGTCTGGTAGATGATCTTCGGCGGGCTCGTACTGATCTGCGAGAGCGCCGCCTGGGCGGTCCCGAGGTCATCGCCAATCACATTCGGCATCGCCAGCCCCGAGCTGACGTACAGGATCACGCCTGCGCCCTTGGACAGGCTGGCACCGGCGCCTGGCAACGTCCCTGTGACCTGGCCCTGCGGCACGCTGCCGGAGGTCTGCGCGACGACGCGCGAGACCTTCAGCCCGTTCTGCTTGAGCTGCTGCGTCGCCGCCGCTTGGGAGAGCGACTCCACGGTCGGCACGGTGGTCGAGCCTGGTCCCGTGGAATAGGTGAGTGTCACGGTGGAGCCCGTTTTCTCTCGAGAGTTGCCGAGCGGACTCTGGTTGATCACCTCGTTGACCGGATAGGTGGAGGTCTCGGGGATCACGTTGGGAGTGAAGCCGGCGTCCTGGACGCGGTTCTGCGCCGCGGGCAGCTGCAGGTAGACCACGTAGGGAACGAGCGTCTTCTTCGGTCGCGTGAGCAGGTAAGCGGCAACGCCGCCACCGATCAGCAGCAACACCAACACTCCCACGATCCACGGCCAGATCGGAGATCCGCGCTTGTCGTAGCGGTCGTCATCGTCGTAGCGATCAAGCCGGTCGCCGTTATAGGTCGGGCCGACAGCGCCCCCATACGCTCCGGCGGCATCGGCCGCGGGCACGACATTGGTCTGCGGGTAGCCGCCAGCTGGGATCAGCGCACCCCCGGCGGCGAGCGCGCGCATGCTCGCCGTGACCTCGCCGGGCGGCGCGGCCAGCGCGTCGCGCACCTGCTCGAGCGCCATGATGAACTGATCCGCATCCTCGGGCCGATCGGCCGGATCCTTGTTGAGCGACCAGAGCACAACCTGTTCGAGCGCCGATGGAATGTCGGGGTTGATCTGGCTTGGCGGAACCGGGCCTTCCGAGACGTGCTTCAGCGCGATCGAAACCGGCGACTCGCCGTCGAACGGGACCCGCCCCGTCAGCATCTCGTAGAGCACGACGCCGATCGAGTAGAGATCACTGGGCGCGCTCACCGCGTGACCCTGGGCCTGTTCGGGCGACAGATACTGGGCGGTGCCCATGATCGAGCCCGTCTCCGTCATGTCCGAGGCGCCGGCACGGGCGATCCCGAAGTCGGTGACCTTGACGTGGTCGTTGTCGTCGACGATCACGTTGTGGGGTTTGAGGTCACGGTGGATGACACCGCGGCGGTGCGCAAAGCGCGCTGCCTTCAGCATCTGGATCGTGAGGTCGATCGCGCGGCCTGTCTCGAGCGGCGCCTCCTCGCGAATCAGGCGCTTGAGCGTGCGCCCCTCCAGATACTCCATCGCGATGTAGTAGGTGTTCTCGAAGGTGCCGCGGTCAAAAACGCTGACGACGTTCGGATGCTGGAGCGACGCGGCTGCCTGCGCCTCCCGACGGAAACGCTCGACAAAGCCGGGATCCTCGGCGAAGCGACGGTGCAACAGCTTCAGCGCAACCTCGCGGTCGAGCTGCTCGTCCTGAGCCAGGTAGACGTCCGCCATGCCTCCCGCGCCCAGGCGATGAAGCACCCGGTAGCGCCCGTCGATGATGGTCCCAGAATCGAATTCGCTCATTGATGTTCCGCTAGAAGAGTCTGTATCACTTTCGCCGCGATCGGGGCGGCGTAGGTCCCGCCGAAGCCGTTCTCGATGTTGCTCAGCTGAACTGCGACCGCGATCCTGGGGTCGCTCTCAGGGAACCCGACGAACCATGCATCGTCCAGTGGCTGGCCATTTCTGGTACCACCGGTCGACGCCGTGCCGGTCTTTCCGGCAATGTTCAGGCCCTCGAGATTGGCCGCCGTCCCGGTCCCCTCCTCGACCACATCCCGCATCATCGCCTGGAGCTGCTGAGCTACCTTCGGCTTCATCACCTGGTCGTCCTCCAGGGGAGACACGGTCTCCACCGTCTGACCGTCACTGTTGACCACCTTGCTGACCAACCTTGGTTGCATCAGCTTGCCATCGTTGGCAATCGCGGAGACGACCATCGCCATCTGCAAGGGTGTCACCTCGAGGCCTGCCTGACCGATGGCGGTCCGGCCGAGGTCGATGTTCGGGTTCGTAACGGGCACGAGCTTGCCGTTGTAGTACTCGCCGCTCGGCCGCATCTGACCGGCGGGATAGTCGAGCGGTGGCACCGAGCCGAAGCCATAGCGCTCCATGTACTTCTGCATCAGGCTGCCGCCGAGCGCGACCCCGAGCGGGGCATAGACCGTGTTGATCGAGTCCGTCAGCGCCTTTGTCAGTGACACCTGGCCATAGCTGTAGTTGCTGTCGTTCTCCAGCGAGTGTCCTGAGACGGTGACCGGCGAATTCCCGTTGAAGGTCGAGTACGGGGTGTAGCGGCCGCTGTCGAGCGCGGCCGTGGTGGTGACGAGCTTGAAAGTCGACCCAGGCGGATATCCGCCTTGCACGGCGTTGAAGTACTGGCTGCAGCCAGGGGTCTTCTCGCACGTGACCGGGTTTGGGTCGTTGTCGTTGTATGTCGGGCTGGAGTACATGACCCTCACGGCGCCGGTCTGCGGCACGATCGCGACAACCGAGCCCGAGGTCGCGCCGGTCGACGCGATCGTCGCGTGCAGCAGTTGGCGCGCCAGTGCTTGCGCCTTGGGATCGAGCGTCGTGTGCACGTCGTCACCGACCTTCGGCGTGCCGTTGAACGAACCGAACACGTTGGTGAGTGCGCTCGGCGCGCCGCCCTTGAGCTCGGAATTGCGCGCTAATTCGAGCCCCGTCGTGCCGAAGGTCTGCGAGTAGAAACCGACCACCTGCGAGAACAGTGACCCCTGCGGGTAGACGCGCTTCCAGGTGTGGCCACTGGCCTTCAGCGACCTGGCCAGCACCTCGCCGTTGTCCGCGTAGATGGTGCCGCGCTTGACCTTCAGCGACGCGAAGTACGAGAGCTGGTTCAGCGGGTTCCTGTCGAGCGCGGTGGCACTGAACACCGTCCATCGCGACGTCCATACGACGAGCACGGCGAAGAGCAGGATCACCACGCCAAAGAGACGGACAATTGAGCGGTTCACGAGGTCTTCCTCACCGAGGTCATGACTGCGCCGCGGGCCGCCGCGCCCGGTCGGAGATCAGCAGCAGCAGCGCGACCAGGACGAAGTTGGCGAGGATCGAGGAGCCACCGTATGAGACGAACGGCAGCGGCACACCGGTCAGCGGGATCACACGCGTGACCCCACCGACGATCACGAACACCTGCAGCGCCAGAACCGACGACAGTCCCACGGCCAGCAGCTTCGAGAAGGAGTCGCGGGCCAGCACCGCCGTCTTGAAGCCCCGGGCCGCCAGCAGCATGTAGGTGAGCAGCAGCGCGGCGGCCCCGAACAGGCCGAGGTCGCCGGTGATCACCGCATAGATCATGTCCGTGTTCGGGACCGGGATGTACGGGTTCGTGGTTCCAGGAACCGTCAGCAGCGTCTGGCCGAACCCCTGACCGAACAGGCCCCCCGCGGCCATCGAGAACGTGCCGTTGGCGACCTGCAGGCTGCCACCGTAAACCCCGTAGACGTTCTTGTTGTAGGTGTGCAGCCAGTCCTGCACGCGCGCGTCGATATGAGGTATGTGGGTCCCGAGGTACCACGCGCCGCCTGCGAAGGCCAGCACGCCCAACAGCACGAATGAGATCCGATCGGTGGCCACGTACAGGATCGCCAGCAGCGCGCCGTAGAACATCAGCGACGAGCCGATGTCGTGCAGCAGGATCAGGACGAGCATCGCCGCACCCCAGAGAACGAGCAGCGGGCCGAGGTGCTTGAGCGGCGGCACGCGGTAGCCGAAGATGCTGCGGCCGGATGCCAGCGCCTGCCGGTGGTCGCGCAGGTACGAGGCCAGGAAGATCACAAGCCCGACCTTGCCGAACTCAGTTGGCTGGAAGGTGATCCCCGGCAGGTGGACCGCCAGGTAGGCGCCGTTGACCTGCTCGCCAAAGTGCGGGATGTGCGGCAGCGCGAGCAGCACCAGCGAGGCGATCATGATCAGGTAGCGGTAGTTCTCGAGCTTGCGGTAGTCCCGGAACCAGAGCACGGTCCCCGCGAACAGTGCGAGACCCAGGACGAACCACTGCGCCTGCTGACGCGCCAACGTCGTTCCGTTGATGCGGTAGACCATCACGATCCCAAAGCAGGCGAGCACCGCGACCAGCGGGAAGATGAAGGGGTCGGCGTAGGGCAGGGTGACGCGGATGAAGATGTGCGCGGCCAGGCACAGCCCCAGGAACACCGCACCGTATATGAGTGAAACGGTCGAGAGCTGGTTCGAGCGCTGGATGTAGACGGCTGCAAATCCCGCCGAAAGCAGCAGCGCAGCCGGAATCAGCCCGAACAGCTCCCAGTTGCGTGCCCTCATTTGTTGATCTGACCCAGCTCCATGTCGTTGACCAGTTGGATCGCGCTGGTCTGATTCCGCATCGCATGGTTCAGCAGGGTCCCGCGGTATTTGGCAGGGATCGTCGAGGCCGGCACGCCAGAGACGTAGTACGTCTCGTACATCGGGATGCCCAACGGCAGCACGTAGGGGAAGCCGCGGTACACGACCACCGTGCCCTGCCCGTTGGTGCCGAGGAAGTAGAGCTGGCGGCTCGCGAGGTAGCCTCCGGCACCGATCAGGCCGAGCACGACCAGCAGCGCCGTGAGCCCCGCGACGGTCTTGCCGAGCAGGCCGAAGTGACGCTCCTTCTTGGCCGGCTGCACGAAACCGGCAGGCATATGCGGCTTCCACCCCTGCACCCGGGCTCGCCTGGCCGGTCGCGGCGCAATCTCGGTGCGCGCGGGCTGCTCGCCCGCCACCGCGGACGTGATGATCGTCGGCTGGTCCACCGGTAGCTCGGCGTCGGACGCCAGGCCAACCCGGAAGAGGACGACCGTGATGTTGTCGCGGCCACCCGCCTCGTTGGCGGCATCGATCAGCCGATCGGCGGCCGTATCCAGATCGGGCGCCTCGACCATCACCTCCTGCACGTGCTGCTCGCTGATCATCGAGGTGAGCCCGTCGCTGCACAGCAGCACCACGTCGCCAGGGCGCAGCGGGTAGGTCCACGTGTCGATCTCGACGATCGGCTCGATCCCCAGCGCTCGCGTGATCACCGAGCGTTGGGGATGCTCGAGCGCCTCCTCCTCCGTGAGCTTGCCGCCGCGCAATAGCTCCTCGACGAGCGAGTGGTCCTCGGTCAGACGTGATAGCTCGCCGTCGCGCAGCAGATACGCGCGACTGTCGCCGACGTGTGCCAGCGCGACCGAGTCCTCATCGAGGTAGGCGGCGGTTACGGTCGTGCCCATGCCGGCGCTCTCGGCTTCGGTGTGAGAGCGGTCATGGATGTCTCGATTGGCGCGCTGCACCACCACCGAGAGCCGCTCCTCAGGCGTGCCGTCATCTGGGAGCCCCTGAACGAAGGAGTCGACCACCATCTTCGAGGCGACCTCGCCGGCTTGAGCGCCGCCCATGCCGTCGGCGACCACGAATACAGGCGCGTGCGCGTAGCTCGAATCCTCGTTGTCGCGGCGCTGGCGCCCGACGTCTGTACGCACGGTTGTCTCTACAGCTCTGAGCATCTGAGGGCTTTACTGGAAGTAGGTGAACTGAGAGTCGCCGATCCGGATGCGGTCGCCGTCGTGCAGCGGCTGCGGTCCGGTGAGCGCCTCGCCGTTCAGGTACGTGCCGTTCGTCGAGCCGAGATCCTCGATTACGACGGTCCGGCCCTGACGCGTGATCTTGGCGTGGCGGGTGGACGCGAACGGGTCCTCGAGCTTCAACTCGACGCTGCCGCGCCCGAGCGTGACCGGCTCCATCAGGTCATATGCGACGCCCGCCTCGTGACCCTCGGCCTGGTCGACCACGAGTCGCGGCTCGAAGTCAGCCTCGAGCGCCGCCAGCGGGTCCACCGTCTGGTGAATGCTGGTCGCCTCACCGACAGCGACACCACCCTCGCGCCGGCCGCCGAACCCGCGGCGCAGGTCGAACAGCGTGCTGGCGGCAACCCAGAACAGGAACAGGTAGAGAACGATCAGGAAGCCGAACTTGAGTCCGACTGAGACTGGCTGGAGCATTCGCTCGTTACTCGAGCTCGAAGGTGATGACGGAGGACCCGACCTCGATCTCATCGCCGGGTTGCACGACCTCCTGGCCGTGGACCGGGCGCCCGTTCAGACGCGTGCCGTTGGTCGAGCCGAGGTCGCCGATCACCCACGCTCCTCCGCGGGGCCGCAGCTCGGCGTGCCGGCGCGAGACGTTGGCGTCGTCGATCACGATCTCAGACTCACGGCTGCGCCCGAGCGTGGCGCCGCGTGGGCCGACCATCAGGCGCCGGCCGCTGTAGATCAGCAGCGCGCGCTGCTGGCGCACCGGCGCCGTCTCCTCGTCCGGCTCGGCGATCGGGGGTGCAGCGCTGAACACCATCGTGCGCCCCACCGGCTCCCGAGCCGGCGCTGGTGCGGCTGGGCGCGGCTTCGCCGGGGGCTGCTCCTCCTCTGGCTGAACCACTGCGGTCTCGATGCCGAACTCGCCCAGACCAAGGCGCTCGTCGGTCTCGAACTCGATCAGTGGGCGGGAGAGCAGCGCGAAGCGCTCGCGGCGGGCGTGCTCGAGCAGGTAACCCGCAAGCTCGTCTGCCAGCGCATCCTCATACGTGCTGAAGCGCTCGCGGTCACGCGGCGAGAGATACACGCGGTACTCGTTGGGGACGTACGTCCGCGAGAGCGTGGTGTATTGATGCTCCTCCATCTCCCGCGCCAGCTTGCGCGCGATCTCCACAGGACGCACCTCGGAGCGGAAGACACGACTGAACGTGCCTTCGACGACTCCGGCGATCATGCTTTCGAGATTCCTGAGGACGGGCATTAGGTTTTGCAGGCCTTGGTCGGTTGATTGGCGCAGATCCTGCGTGTCCAATCATTGATGCTATTCAACGCCGCTATGTATACCCGCGTAACCTCGGGTTTCTTCAAGGATCGTTAGCAATGGCTTCCAGGCGACGATCGCGGTCGCAACGAGCGCTCCCGGGAGTTCACCGGCGATCGGTCGCGCGCCCGCGGCCTCGACACCGATCACCAGCGCCGCAGACCAGGCGACCGCCAGCATCAGATCCAGCATCGGGAAGCGACGTAGGCGCAGCAGCGGCTGAACCGCAGCGGCAGCGGCCCACACGCCGATTGCGACCAGCGCACGCGCGTGCTGCGGCGGGATCTGCGCGGGCAGCCAATAGAGGTCGTGATGCGTCGCGCGTGAGACGCCGATCAAAACACAGAAGCCCCCGGCGGCAAACAGGGCCCGCTGCCACCAGCGTCCCCCGAGCTGCGCCACCACGGCCGGCAGCGCGCCGGCGAGCGACACCGCTCCGAGCGCGACCGCCGTCAGCAAGGAGCCGGTGAGCGGCAGCAACAGCCCGAACACGGCGGCGACGAGGCCCACCACTGCGGGTGTCACCGGTGCGTGGTGCCAGAGGTGGATGCTCAGCCAGGCGGCGCCGAGACCAGCGGCGGCGGCGTTCGCGGCGCGCGGGAGCCAGGAGGCGCTGAGGGCCGCTACAGCAGGGCTCCTGGGGCGAGCGGGACCAAATCCCGCACCCCTGGAGAAACGCAGGCGGGGAGCGTCATCAGGCTCGCGCTCGCGCCACTCGGGGCCGGGCTCGTCCTGAATCCAGGTGTCGTCGTGGTCGCCTCGCCAGCCGGGTGCTACGACGCCGGGCGTGTCGTCGACCTGATCGAGCGAGCCCAGCAGCGCCTGGCGCAGGTCGAGGACGGCGCCGCGCTCGAATGGTCGCGGCCGCAGAGCCCGGTCGATGCCGGCTGCCAGGCGGCGGTCGACGTCGCGGCGCTGGCGGCGCAGCGGCGGCACGAACGCGCTGTGCCGACGGCGGCCCTGCTCCTGCGGGTTAACGCCCGTGAGCGCCTCGTACAGCACCAACGCGAGTGAGTACAGGTCGGCCTCCGGACCAACCTCGCGGCCGTCCGCCTGCTCGGGCGCCATGTAGGCGAGCGTGCCGACGATGTCGCCGGTGTGCGTCAGCGTGGCGCCGCCGATCACGTGCGCGACGCCGAAGTCGGTCAGCTTGGCGCGATCCCCGAATTGGTTACCGCCCACCCAGCCCCCGCCACCATGACGACTCGGCACCAGCACGTTCGATGGCTTGACGTCCCGATGGATGACGCCCTGCGCGTGAGCGTGGGCGAGCGCGTCGCAGAGTGAGACGCCCACCTCGAGGATCTCCCGGTCGGAGAGCTTCCCCTGCTCGAGCAGCGCATCCAGCGTCCGGCCGCGTACGAGCTCAGAGACGAGGTAGGCACCCTCGTCATCGACCGCTGCCTCATAGAGCGTGACGATCGCGGGGTGCTGCAGCCGCGCGGCCGCGCGCGCCTCGCGCTCGAAGCGAGCGTGGATCACGCGCTCGCGGGGGAGCACCTTCACGGCGACGTCGCGGT
Source organism: uncultured Actinomycetota bacterium (assembly GCA_963714335.1). Lineage (GTDB taxonomy): Bacteria > Actinomycetota > Thermoleophilia > Solirubrobacterales > Solirubrobacteraceae > Palsa-465. The sequence goes on along the minus strand of CAVQNW010000002.1, from coordinate 702,596 downwards.
CGAGGCGCTCGTCCCGGGCCGACCAGACCGTGCCGAACGCGCCGCTGCCCAGGCGCTTGGTGAGGCGGTAGCGGTCCATCACGAGGGTCGGTTCGGCCGCGGGGGCGCCGCGACGTGTCTGCAGGGATCGTGTCGGAGCGTCGCCGAACTCCCGGTTGGTGCCGGCGCGGGAGGGGTTGACCACCGTCGGCTCCTCGCCGAGGTGCCGAGTGGGTAGCTGGCTCGCTCTCACGTGTTAATGATGTTCGGAGCGCCGGCGCAGGTCCCTGCGGAAAGACGCGACATCGCAGTGCCTTGCATGGCCGCTTGCGAAGTTGCCTAGCCGATGGGATAGCCGCTATTACTGGTGCCCACTTAAAGATCCCGCAAGGAGCAGGAAAACCACTTGTCGTTCTTCGACGAGACCGACGAACCCGAACCGACTCCCCGTCCGGAGACCAGACGTCCACGTAGCGTGTCGCGCCCGCGACAGCAGCGGTCTGGTCGACCCCCGGGGGGATCGGGACGGCCGCCGGGCAGCCAACATCCGCAGGACGTGCAGACGCGCCGACTCGTTGCAGTCGGCGTCATCGTCGTGATCGTGATCCTGCTCGCCGTGTTGGTCAAGAGCTGCTCCAGCAGCGCGACCACCACCTCGCTGAAGAACTACAACGCCAGCGTCTACAACCTGATCAGCGCCTCGAACAGCAACGGCGGCAGGGTCTTCCAGAACCTGACGAACGGCCCTCTCAGCTCCAGCACGCTGCTCACGACCCAGGTTCAGAACGCCGACAGTCAGTTGAGCCAGGCCGAGCGCCTGAGCGTGCCCAGTCAGATGGCCGCCGCGCAGAGCGCGCTGCTCTCGGTCATGCGACTCCGCGCGCAGGCGATCGCGGACATCGCGCTCAACGCACCTAAGGCCGCAAACAAGCTAACCAGCAAGGACGCGGTCTACGACATCTCCGTCGGCACGTCCAAGCTGTACGGCTCCGATGTGATCTACAAGAGCTTTGTCGCCACCAACATCGCCAAGGCGCTCAACGCCGACGGCATCACGGTCGGCTCCGCCGCCGGCGAGCAGCCGATCAACCCCGGGCAGATCGTCCCTGACCTCGGTTGGCTGCAGTCGAGCTGGATCGCGGACACGATCGGCGCACAGCAGTCGACCGCCCAGGCAAACCAGAACAACGATCAGCCCGGCCTGCACGGGCACTCGCTCAACTACGTCACGGTCGACGGTACGCAGCTGAGCCCGACGTCCACCAACACGATCCCTGCCAACAACGCCCGGACGTGGGTCCTGAACGTGACCAACGGCGGCGATTTCAACGAACTCGACGTTGGCTGCTCGGTGACGATCGCCGGCCTCAGCGACACCGGGACGGGGACGATCCCGGAGACGATCAAGCAGGAGTCGGCAAATTGCACCGTGACGCTGCCCTCTGCCCCGACCCCGGGGACCTACTCGGTCACGGCCCGCGTCGACAAGGTGCCGGGTGAGACCAACCTCACCAACAACGTCATCACCTATTCCGTGATCTTCAACTGACCGAAAGCGGCCCCTCGGCTTATATTGGGGAGGTGGACAACCTCAACACCACTGCGGGGATCGTTGCGGTCGTGTCGGGCGCGGTTGCCGTGATCGCGGTGGGTTGGTCGATCGGCCTGACCGTGGCGATGCGCAAGCTCAAGGCTGCGCAGCGCGCGGTCCTCGGCGATAGCTCGCGCGACCTCGTGGCACACGCGGCGCACCTGCAGTCCTCGTATGAGTCGCTGGCGCAGTACGTGGAGGACTTCGGGACCAGGCTTGACCAGCGGATGGACCACGCCGAGAACCGCTTGGACGGCACCATCGCCCACCGAGCGCTGGTCCGCTACGACGCCTACGGCGAGATGTCCGGCAGACAGTCGACGTCGATCGCGCTGCTCGATGCGACCCGATCCGGAGTCGTGCTCTCCTCAATCCACCATCGCGACACCGCGCGGCTGTACGCGAAGCAGATCCGCAATGGCCAGGCGGAGCTCGAGCTCTCCCCCGAGGAGAGCGAGGCGGTGCGGCTTGCGCTCCAGCCCGACGCCGGCATCACGGGCGACCAGCAGGACGCGGCGGCGGGCTGAGCAGCCTATGCGCGTCGGCTATCTGGGCCCCGAAGGGACCTTCACCCAGGCTGCAGCGTTGAGCGCCCCGCTCGGTCAGGATGTCGAGCTGGTGCCCCAGGAGACAATTCATGACACGGTGCTGGCGGTGCATGACGGCACCATCGCGCGTGGTGTCGTTCCGATCGAGAACTCGCTCGAGGGATCGGTCAACGTGACACTCGATGCGCTGGTCTTCGAGGCCGAGGATGTCCGCATCATCGGTGAGACAGTGCTCGGCGTCGAGCAGTGCCTGATCGCGCAGGAGCGACTTCCGTTCGACGAGATCGAGGTGGTGATCTCCCACCCGCAGGCCACCGCCCAGTGCCGCGAGTTCATTCGCGCGAGGCTGCCCGAGGCGCGGGTGATGACCTCGAGTTCGACCGCAGAGGCGGTGCGGCTCGTCACCGAACGGATCCGCCACCGCTGGGCGGCGATCGGGACGCGGCTCGCTGCGGAGCTCTACGACTGCGTCGTACTGGAGGCCGGGATCGAGGACGTGACCGGCAATCAGACGCGCTTTGCCTGGCTGGCACGCGACGGCGCCGAGCCAGGCGTTCCGGGTACAACGCCGGCAGCCGGCGCCGCGTGGAAGACGGCGATCGTCTTCTGGGGGGCCGGCACCGAGTCGCCGGGCTGGCTGGTCAGCTGCCTCTCGGAGCTCGCGTTCCGCGGCGTCAACCTCACCCGCATCGAGTCGCGTCCGCTGCGCGCCGGGCTCGGCCAGTACATGTTCTTTGCCGACCTCGACGGTCGGGACAGCGACGCTCAGGTGCTCGACGCGCTCGCCGGGCTGCGCGGCCGTGTCAATGTCCTGCGGACGCTCGGCTCGTTCCCGGCGGCGTAGCGGCCCAGCTCTCGACGAACTCGCGGCACCGCTCAGCCGCCATCGGCCGGGCGAACAGAAAGCCCTGACCGATGTCACAGCGCTCGGCCTGGAGCCGCATCAGCTGTGCCTCATCCTCGATGCCCTCCGCGATCGTCTCGATCTTCAGGGAGCGCCCGAGCTGTACGAACGTGCGGATCAGCGCATCGCGCTGGGCGGAGCTCTCGATCTGCGAAACGAACGATCGATCGATCTTCAGTTCGTCCACGGGGAAGCGCTGCAGGTACGCGAGCGAGGAATACCCGGTGCCGAAGTCGTCAATCGAGACCCGCACTCCGAGCTGTTTGATCGTGCGCAGCCGCTCAGCGGTTTTCTCGGCGTCCCGCATCAGCGCGGTTTCGGTTATCTCGATCGTCAGCGAGGTCGGGTCGACTCCGCTCTCGTCCAGCGCGTCGGCCACGTCCTCGACGAACGAGTCGCGCTCGAGCTGGACCGCTGAGACGTTGACGGCCACGCCGATGTCAAGCCCGTCGCGCGCCCAGTTGGCGCAGCATGTGCAGGCCTCCTTCAGCACCCAGCGCCCAACCTCCGCGATCAGCCCCGACTCCTCGAGCAGCGGCACGAACTGGTCCGGACCGGCCGGCCGAGAGCCTGGTCGGTCCCAGCGCAGCAGCGCCTCCATCCTGATCGGCGCGAGCCCGTCGAGGTCGAACATCGGCTGGTAGACGAGGTAGAACTGCTGCTCGGCCACCGCCTCGCGCAGATCCATCTCCATCTCCATCCGGGCGTGGGCCGCATCCTGCATGCCGGTCTCGTAAACGATGTAGCGGTTCTTGCCTGCCAGCTTGGCGCGATACATCGCGACGTCAGCGTCGCGCAGCAGATCGGCGGCCGTGTGCTCGTCGGCGAGTGCCACACCGATGCTCGCGGTGATCGCCAGATGTCCGGTGTGCGAGCCGTCGATCTCGAACGGTTCCTTGAGCGCGTCGAGGATGCGTTCAGCCACCAGCTCCGGGCCGGCGGCGAGCGCGATGCCGTCGGCGAGGATCACAAACTCGTCGCCACCGAGCCGCCCCAGCGTGTCGGCTTCACGGATCGTGCTCTCGAGCCGTGCTGCGACCGAGCGCAGCAGCTCGTCGCCGGCACGGTGGCCGAGGCCGTCGTTGACTGCCTTGAACCCGTCGAGGTCGACGAACAGAGCGGCGCACAGCTGGCGGTCGCGGCGAGCGCGCGCGATCAGTTGCTCGGCGCGATCGAGGATCAGCGTGCGGTTTGGAAGTCCGGTGAGCGCGTCATGGGTGGCCATGAACACGAGCTCCTGCTGGCGACGCGCGAGCTCATCGTCGATCAGCGAGCGCTCGCCCTCGAACGCCTCGCAGAGCCGCACCAGGGTCACGTCGGCGGAGCGCTGCAGCATGCGGTGCGCCTCACGGCGGGCTTCGACGGTGGCGTGCAGTTCGTCGGCGATCTCATCGAGCACCTCGCGTGCGGCGTCACGCCAGCGCAGCGCGCGCTTGGTGATCTCGTTGAGCGGCGCCTCGCGCTGGATTGCGAGCTGGCCAAAGATCGTGGCGGCCTCCTGTCCGACCTCGCGTGCGGTCTCGGTGCCCTCGCCGGCCATCCAGCGGGCGAATGCCTCGGTGGAGACCTCGATCACACGGGCCACGCTGGTGTGCGCCGCGGAGTCGAGCTGGACCTTTCCCGTGCGGTTCAGCGCGTCGCTGCGGCTGACCACATCCCCGCGACGTTCGTAGAGCCGCGTGCCGATGCGGACCACGTCCGGCGCTGGCACGTCGGATCCGCGCAGCTGACTTCCGTATTTCAGCTTCTCCTCGAGGTGATTCTCATCCATCGAGGGCACTCTCCTTCCCTGCACTCCTTGTGCGGTCCGGTCCCGGGCGCCTCATCGGCTCAAGGCCGGCGATCCTTTACACACGCAATGGAATTCCCGCAGCGACGCGAAAGACGCCGTCCCCACTGGGCGTCCGCGATGCACCGTTTTTGGCTGCATCTTTAGCTCGCATTGACGGGCAGTTGTCCGTATGCCCAGTAGACTTATCGGCGCGATGGGCTCCCCAATACCAGCCCCACCACGGTCCGCGTCGCTCGCTGAGCACCACCGACGCGGACCTGACGGTGGCCGGGTGCTCGTTCTCAATGCGACGTATGAACCGATCAACGTGTGCACCGTGCGCCGCGCCGTGGTTCTGCTCCTGAAGGAAAAGGCGGAGGTCGTCGAACAGACCGAGCGCGAACTGCACTCGGTCAACACCACGCTGACGCGCCCCGCGGTGATCCGGCTCGTGACCTACGTCAAGGTGCCGCGTGATAGCCAGCGGCGCAAGATCACGCGCCGCGCCGTGTTCGCGCGCGACGACTGGACCTGCCAGTACTGCGGTTCACGCACGCAACTCACCGTGGACCACGTCGTCCCCCGCTCGAAGGGGGGCGGCTCGACCTGGGACAACATCGTCGCCGCCTGTGCGCCCTGCAACCGCCGCAAGGGCGACGCGTTGCCGCGCCAGGCCGGCATGATCCTCGCGCGGCCGCCGCGGACACCGAACCCGGACATCTTCATCCAGGTCGCCAGCCCCACGATCCCGGCCACCTGGAAGCAGTACCTGTCGGGCAGCGTGACCGGCTCGCTCGCCGCCTGAGCCGCTGAGCGGCCGCCCGAGGCGCTCACAGGCCGCCGGAGCGCTCAGAAAACCTCCGCAAGTTGGCGGGTGCAAACGTGTGCTTAGTGACGATGTCTGCCGCCGAGGGTTGTAAGGTAGTGACTACCAGAGAAAGGAGGTGGTCCACCTGTCTGACAGTACTTGCGGGACCCTGGAGGTGTCCGGCCGCTAGGTCGGATGGCTGACCGCCCTTGGCGGAGTCCCACCGTGACACCACTGGTCTGGTGCCGGGATTGGTCCCTTCGGCATACACGTGCCAGATCAGCGATGCCAGCCAAGTAGTGGCGAAGGGCGCCGTTTGTCGACGGCGCCCTTCGTCTTTAAGTTCCGCGCTTGCTTCCGAGCGTTCTTCGGGTCCTTCTCGAGCGCCGAACCGTCGGCGGCATGGGCTTGGGGTGCGAGACGTTGCAGCGTCGCTTCGAAGGACCCAGCTTTGGGCGTGGGTTGGGGCGCCTTCAAGAGGGGACTCTGCACGCTGTCTCCGAGCGCGACGGTCTCTTCAGTGGTTCGTCCCCGAAGAAGGCTTCCCAACACACGACACGGCCCAGCCAGCCCTCCAGACCGGTGTAGGCTGAACGACCATGTGTAGAAACATCCGCACTCTCTACAACTTCGAACCACCGGCGACCAGCGCCGAGGTCGAGGCGGCAGCGCTCCAATACGTTCGCAAGATCAGCGGCTTCACCAAGCCCTCGAAGGCCAACGAGGAGGCGTTCAACCGCGCCGTCCACGAGATCGCCCACATCTCGGGCCACCTGCTGGCCGACCTCGAAACCACGGCTCCTCCGAAGGACCGGGAGACCGAGGCAGCGAAGGCTCGGGCCCGGTCGGCCCAGCGCTACGCCGCCTGATCGCTACTCGTCGTCGGTGAAGTCGTCGCTGGCGAGGTCGTCGGCGGCGGCGTCGCCGTCGGTGAGGTCGTCGTCGGTGAGGTCGTCGTCGGCGAGGTCCGGCTGACCGGCGTCGATCTCGTCGACCGCGATCACGCCGTCCGCATCCGCGTCGCCATCGGGCAGATCGAGGATGTCGACTCCGGGCTCGCCGGGCGTGGCCCCGGCAACATCGGCCTCGGTCGCGTCGTCGCTCTCCACCACGAGCGCCACAGCGCTCACCTGATCGTCGTCGCGGATGTTCATCACGCGCACGCCCTGCGAGGCGCGGCCATAGCGGCTGATGCCGCGCACCGAGGTGCGCTGGACCATTCCGCCCTGCGAGATGAAGACGAGCTCCTGGTGCTCGCGCACCACAAGGGCGCCCGCCAGCGCGCCCTTGTTCTCGGTCAGCTGGATCGTCTTGACGCCCATCGTGCCGCGTCCCTTGACCGGGTATTCGGAGATGAGGGTGCGCTTGCCATAACCGTTCTCGGTGACGACAAGCAGCTCCTGGTCGTCGCGCGCGACGTCCATCGCCAGCACGGCGTTGCCCTTGGCCTTGACGTTCATGCCCTGGACGCCGGAGGTGTCGCGGCCCATCGCGCGCACCTGCCCTTCCCGGAAGCGCGATGCCTGGCCGGAGCGGGAGACCATGATGATGTCGTCGTCACCACTGGTCTTGCGCACGGCGATCAGCTCGTCGTCGTCGCGAATGTTGATGGCGATGATGCCGTCGGCCTTGATCGGCGTGTTGTACGCGAGGAAGGCCGTCTTCTTGATCATGCCCTTGCGGGTGGCGAAAACGAGGTACTTGCCCTCGGTGAAGTCACGGGTGTTGAGCACCGACTGGACGCGCTCGCCCTCTCGCAGCGGCAGCAGATTCACGAGTGCGCGGCCGCGCGCGGTGCGCGACTGCTCGGGCAGGTCGTAGACCTTGAGCCGGTAGACCTTGCCGCGGTTGGTGAAGAACAACAGGAAGTCGTGCGTCGACGTCACGAACAGGTGCTCGATCCAGTCGTCGTCCTTGGTGTCCATCCCGGTCACGCCGACGCCACCGCGATGCTGCTGCCGGTAGGTGGAGAGCGGAAGCGACTTGATGTAGCCGGAGTGCGTGATCGAGATGACCATCTGCTGATCGGCGATCAGGTCCTCGATGTCGATCTCGCCCTCAGCGTGGGTGATGAGCGTACGGCGGTCGTCGCCGTAGGTCTCGGCGATCTCGGTCAGCTCGTCCTTGATCAGTCCGTAGACCTTGGCCTCATCGCCGAGGATCTCGCGCAACTCCCTGATCCGCTCGAGCAGATCAGCGTGCTCCTGCTTGATCTTGTCGGCCTCGAGCGCAGTCAGGCGACGCAACGTCAGCTGCAGAATCGCCTCGGCCTGCACGACGGTGAACTCGAACCGCTCGACCAGGCCGATACGTGCCTGCTCGGGATCGCGCGATCCACGGATCAGGGCGATCACCTCATCGAGGTTGTCCTGCGCAATCAGCAGGCCCTCGAGGATGTGGGCGCGCTGCTCGGCGTGACGCAGCTCGAACTTTGAGCGGCGCACGATCACCTCGCGCTGGTGATCGACGTAGTGGCCGAGCACCTCGCGCAGGGACAGCGTACGCGGCACATTGTCAACGAGCGCGACCATGTTCACGCCGAACGTGGACTGCAGCGGCGTGTGCTTGTAGAGCTTGTTGAGGACGACCTTGGGGATCGCTTCGCGCTTGAGCTCGATCACGATGCGCATGCCGCGGCGGTCGGACTCGTCGCGGAGGTCGCTGATCTCGGGGATCTTCTTCTCCTCGACCAAGTTGCTGAGCTTCTCGATCAGGCCGCCGTCGCCGCCCTTGCGCACCTGGAATGGGAGCTCGGTGACGATGATCGCCTCCTTGCCCTGGCCGATCGGCTCGATGTGCGCCTTGCCCTGCATCCGGACTCTGCCACGCCCGGTCGCATACGCGTCACGGATGCCGTCGCGTCCGAGGATCGTGCCGGCCGTCGGAAAATCTGGGCCCTTGATGTGCTGCATGAGGCCCTCGAGGTCGATCGACGGATCGTCGATGTAGGCGATCGTCGCGGCGATCACCTCGCGCAGGTTGTGCGGCGGGATGTTGGTCGCCATGCCGACGGCGATGCCCGAACTGCCGTTGACGAGCAGGTTCGGGAAGCGAGCGGGAAGCACCACCGGCTCGCGCGTGTTGCCGTCGTAGGTGGGGACGAAGTCGACCGTGTCCTGGTCGATGTCCCGCAGCATCTCGGTCGCCAGCTTTTCGAGGCGCGCCTCGGTGTAGCGCATCGCGGCCGCGGGCCAGCCGTCGATGTTGCCGAAGTTGCCGTGCCCGTCGACAAGCTTGTAGCGCATCGAGAAGCTCTGAGCGAGGCGCACGAGCGTGTCGTAGATGGCGCTGTCGCCGTGCGGGTGGTACTTGCCCATCACGTCGCCGACGATCTGGGCGCACTTGACGTGCTTGCGCGACGGCTGCAGGCCGTTCTCGTTCATGACGTGCAGGACGCGACGATGGACGGGCTTCAGGCCGTCACGCACGTCGGGCAGCGCGCGCCCGACGATGACCGACATCGCGTAGTCGAGGTACGCGGAGCGCATCTCCTCCTCGAGCCCGCGGGGCTCGATGTTGCCGCCGCCGAGGGTGTCAATCGTGGCCATCTAAGAATCCCCTTCTATACGTCCAGATTGCTGACGAGGCGGGCGTTCTCCTCGATGAACTGGCGGCGGGGCTCTACCTGATCGCCCATCAGCATCGAGAACACGCGGTCCGCGGCACTCGCGTCTTCCATGGTCACCTGCACGAGCGTGCGCGAGGCCGGATCCATCGTCGTCTCGCGGAGCTCCTCCGGGTCCATCTCGCCGAGGCCCTTGAAGCGGTAGTACGAGACCCCCTTCTGAGCGACCTCCAGCACGCCCTCGCGCAACTCCTCGAACGAAACGGCATCGAAGGCGTTGTCGCCGAGCTTGATGTGGAACGGCGGACTGCCGACCAGGCCCGCGAGATCCTCGTGCACGCGTGCAAGGCGGCTGTACTCGTTGGCGTCGAGGACGGCGCGGCGTACGCGGTGAGTGGTCGCCATGCCCGTCTTGGTCTCAATCGTCTTGACGACGATCTCGAACGGATCCTCGGACAGCAGTTCGGTCGTGTATGCGTGGCCGTTCGGCGTCGCGTTCGCCGCCAGGTGGGTTCGCAGCGCATCGACGCTGGTGACACCGGCCTCGAGCAGGCGAGCCTGCTGCATGAACGAGACGACGCCGTGACCGTGTGCGGTGCGCAGTGCCGCAGCCCAGCCCTGGTACTGCTTGAGCAGGCGGGTGAAACGCTGCCAGCGCGCCTCGGTGAGCTTGAACTGCTTGCCATCGTGATCGGTCACTTCGATCTTCTCGAACTTGTCGCCGAGCAGGATCTCCTCGAGCTCAGAGTCACGCTCGATGTAGCGGTGCTTCTGCCCGCGGGTGAGCCGGTACAGAGGCGGCTTGGCGATGTACACGTAGCCGGCCTCGATCAGCGGCTGCATCTCTCGGAACAGCAGGGTCAGCGCGAGCGTGCGGATGTGTGCACCGTCGACGTCCGCGTCGGTCAGCAGCACGATCTTGTGGTAGCGCGCCTTCTCGATGTCGAACTCGTCGCGTACGCCGGTGCCGATCGCGGTGATCAACGCCTGGATCTCGGTGTTGCCGAGCACCTTGTCGATACGGCTCTTCTCGACGTTGAGGATCTTGCCGCGAAGTGGCAGGATCGCCTGCGTATTGCGGTCGCGCGCGTCGACGGCGGAACCGCCGGCCGAGTCGCCCTCGACGATGAAGATCTCCGCGAGCGAGGGATCCTTGACCGAGCAGTCCGAGAGCTTCCCCGGGAGGGTCGAGTTGCCGAGCACGGTCTTGCGGCGTGTGAGGTCGCGTGCCTTGCGTGCCGCCGCGCGTGCTTGCGCGGCGGACACGGCCTTGCGGATCACACGCCGTGCGTCCTGCGGGTTCTCCTCGAGCCACTCGGCCAGCCGGGCGTTGACGATCGACTGCACGAAGCCGGCCATGCCCGGGTTGCCAAGCTTGGTCTTGGTCTGACCCTCGAACTGCGGCTCTGCGAGCTTTGCGGAGATGACAGCGGTGAGGCCTTCGCGAACGTCCTCGCCGCTCAGGTTCTCGTCCTTCTCCTTGAGCTCTCCGATGTCGCGCGCGTACTTGTTGATGACGCCGGTGAGTGCCGAGCGGAAGCCGCTCAGGTGCGAGCCACCCTCGTGGGTGTTGATGTTGTTGGCAAAGGAGAACACCGACTCCTGGTAGGAGGCGTTCCACTGCATCGCCACCTCGACCGAGCCCTCGTCGGACTCTCCCTCGAAGGAGATGACCTTGCTGTGGATCGGCTCCTTGTTCTCATTGAGGTAGGCGACGAAGTCGGTGATGCCGCCCTCGTAGTGGAACGCGGCCCTGGCGCCCTCACCACGTTCGTCCACGATCGAGATGCGCAGATCCCTGGTCAGGAAGGCCGTCTCGCGCAGACGCTCCTCGAGTGTGTTGAAGTTGAAATCGAGCGACTCGAAGATGTCGGCGTCGGGAAGGAACGTGATCGTCGTGCCGTGCTCGCTGGTCGGCTCGCCCCTGGTGATCGGGCCGGTGGGAACGCCGCGCTCGTAGCTCTGCGTCCAGACGTAACCGTCGCGCCGCACCTCCGCGTCGAGCCGCTCGGACAGGGCGTTGACGACCGAGACGCCGACGCCGTGCAGGCCACCGGAGACCTTGTAGCCGCCACCCTCGCCGAACTTCCCGCCGGCGTGCAGCACGGTCAGCACAACCTCGAGAGCTGATTTGCCCTCTTTCTCCATCGTCGCAACGGGGATGCCAGCGCCGCGGTCGACGACGGTGATGGAGTTGTCAGGATGGATCGTCACCTCGACGGTGTCGTTACGCCCGGCGAGTGCCTCATCAACAGAGTTGTCAACAACCTCGTAGACGAGGTGATGCAGGCCGCGCTCACCGGTCGAACCGATGTACATGCCAGGGCGCTTGCGTACGGCCTCCAGCCCTTCGAGCACCTGGATGTTCTCGGCGTCGTAACTCTGCGCGGTATTGGGGCGCTCAGCGCCGTCTTCGTTCGTCAACGATCCTCCGATTGACGTTGAGACGCCCCGACCGCAAGAAGACTGCTCGCGAGCCGGGGCGTCAAAGCTTGGTGTACAGAAGAATAGCACAAGGCGGCCCCTGATCGCCCCGCCACAGCCCGATGTTTTGCCTGCAAATCATGGAAAAAGTGGGGTTGGTTCATCGGCTACCTGTAACGCATTTCAGGCGCGTGATCGGGTCGCCGGCCAGACGGCCGTTCAAGCGCTCGAGTACGCGTTCAGATTCGAGCTCGAGCGTGTCGGCGACGACCGCCTCAGAACAGCGCACGGTGAGCACCCCGGCCTTCAGGCTGACGACCTTCGTGCGTTCGACGATGTAGGAGCCGTGCGCACCGATCACCTCCTCCCATACGCGTCCGATCTCATCCCAGGCGGTCTGCGCGCGGCCGAGTGGAGAGGCCGGCTGCCAATCGCCTCGGACCGCCTCAAGGGCACCGGCAAGCGGGCGCGGAGACCGGCGGCGCGGGCTCATCTGATCGCCGTCTGGGCGGTGACGTCCTCGACGAGTTGGCCATTCTCGACGGCGATGCGGGCCACACCCGGGGCGAATACGCCTGGAACATGCTCGAGGTCGGTCGTTGTGATCAGGGCCTGCCCGCCGCCCTCGGCCAGCAATTCCACGAGCGCCGCGCGTCGATCGCGGTCCAGTTCACTCATGACATCGTCGAGCAGCATCAGCGGCACCGTTGGTCGCTGCCCGCTGATCACACGCCGCTCGGCCAGCAGCAGCGCGAGCAGGCCGAGTCGCTGCTGGCCCTGTGAGCCGTACGTGCGCAGCGATCTGCCATCGCGCATGATCGCGAGGTCGTCACGGTGCGGCCCGTGGTCGGTGAAGCCCCGCTCCAGATCCGAGGCCAGGCGCTCGTGTAACTCGGCGACCAGCTCATCCGTTGTGGCCGCACGCGAGCGTGGGCGATAGGCGATGGCCGGTGCTCCGTCCAGGCCAAGCCGTTCGCAGACGTCGGCGAATGGCTCCGCCGTGAGTTCGACGGCCTGCCGCCGGTCGGCCATCAACGCAAGGCCCGTCTCAGCCAGTTGCGCGTCCCAGGCGCCGAGCGTCTCCTGCGAACCGTGCCCAGCGCGGAGGCGTCCGATCAACGCGTTGCGCTGCGCGAGCGCCTGAGCGTACGCCCGCCGCGTGGCCGCGCGTGCGGGCCAGAGCGCGGTTACGAACTGGTCGACGTGCGCCCGTCTGAGCGCCGGGACGCCCTTGATCAGCTCCAGCCGATCGGGCAGGAAAACGCTCACGAGCGGACGCTGGGGAGCGTCGAGCAGCCGCTCGACGGCGGTTCCGTCGGCCGTCATGCGCTTGGGCTCGCCGGGCGTGAAACCGACAGTCAGCTCGTGGCTACCCAGCTCGTCCTCTGCCTGCACGACGACGCGCGCGGTATCCGCACCGAAACGCACCAGCTCGCGATCGTTGGCCGTGCGGCAGGAGCGACCGGTGCAGCCGAAGTAGATCGCCTCGAGGAGGTTCGTCTTACCGGCGCCGTTGGGTCCCCAGACCACCGATAAGCCGCCGCCCAGCGGGGCGGCGGCCGCCTCGTAACTGCGGAAGTTGCGGACGCTTACGGAGACGACACGCATCGCCCGAGACGAGACCGAATCGGCCTTAGACGTTCAGCCTGATCGGCATGATCAGGTAGACAAAGCCACTCGCGTCGCCGGCCTCGAGCAGACCCGGGCGCAGGGCGCTGATCAGCTTCAGGATGACGTCCGCGTCCTCGATGGCATCAAGGCCGTCACGCAGGAACTCGGGGTTGAAGCCGATCTCGAGCGGCTCGCCCTGGAAGTTCACCGGCAGCGACTCACGCGCCTCGCCGATGTCGGGCGTCTGTGCGGAGACGGTCAGCTCGCCCGGAGCGAACGCGAGCCGCAGCGGAGCGTTCTTCTGCGCCAGCAGGCTGATCCGCCGCACCACGTCGCGCAACTCCGGGCCTGAGATCCGCAGCTCGTGCTCGAACGCCTCGGGGAGCAGCTGGCGGTAGTTGGGGAACTGCCCGTCGATCAGGCGAGAGGAGAGGACGACGTCTCCGAGGGCGAAGACCACCTGGTTCTGGCGGACGCTGATCGTGAGCTTCTCATCCTCGGCGTGGGCGGCAAGGCGGGCGAGCTCCTGGAGTGCGCGCGCCGGCACGTTGACCTCGAATCCAGCTGCCAGCGGCGTCTCGAGCGGGGTTTCCTTGACGCTCAGGCGATAGGAGTCGGTCGCGACCATGCGCACCTCGCTCCCCGATGCGGAGACAAGGATGCCGGTGAGCACCGGGCGCGTCTCATCGCGAGATGCCGAGCCTGAGACCTTGGTGGCGGTCTCGACAAAAGCCTTGACCGGAAGTGAGATCGCTGACGACGGGTCGAGCTCAGGAAACGGCGGGAAGTCCTCCGCACGGAGGGTGCGGATGTGGAACGTGGCGTTTCCCGAGAGCAGCTCCACGTCCTGCTCAGCTGGTCGCAGCTCCATTGAGACGGATGGTTGCGGCAGCGAGCGGACAACGTCGAGCAACAGGCGTGCGGGTAGGACGACCGTGCCCTCACGCGTGATCTCGGCCGAAAGTGGGACCCGGAGGCTGACGTCGGTGTCAGTCGCGCGGAGTTCGCAGACTGTGCCGGCGGCTGCGAGCTGCACACCTGAGAGCGCCTGAATCGCCGTGCGCGTCGAGGCGACACGGGTGACGGCCTGCAGCTGAGTGAGAAGCGCATCGCGGTCGAGCGAGATCTTCACGATGAACTCCTTAGAAGGAAGATAGAAGTCATAGGGGGAATAGAAGCTGTTGAGAAGTCAGGCTTTCTACGGAGATAGCGGCGAAAGTTGTGTGCGGGCCAACGGCTCAGTCTGTCAACAAGCGCGGTCGTCACTGTCGACAACTGATGGCCTCGCTGAGCTCCTGAAGATCGGCAGCGTCGTCGTTGTTGACGGAGATGCGATCCGAAACGCGCTTGCAGGCGTGGAGGACAGTTGCATGGTTACGGCCGCCGAATGCGTCGCCGATGCGCTGGAGCGGCGTGTTGGTGAGCTCCCGCACCAGGTAGATGGCGAGTTGGCGGGCCCATGACACCTGCCCGAGACGGCTTGTGCCGGTTATGTCGGTGATGCCCAGGCTGAAGTGCTCGGCCACGATCTGCTGGATCGCAGCGATGCTCGGCGGGCCCGCTGTTGCGGATCCGGACGATCGCTGTGCGGATGGCCGGATCGCATCGAGGACCGTGTTGGCGAGGTTGCTGTCGATCGGCTGGCCGGTCAGCGAGTGATGCGCGACGATACGGATGAACGCCCCTTCGAGTGACCGCACGTTGTCCGTGATGCGCTCGGCGATCAACTCAAAGACGGCATCGTCCTCGACCTGAACGTCGTCGACGGCGGCGCGTTTGCGCAGGATCGTCGTGCGGGTGGCCGAGTCCGGCGGCGTCAGGTGAGCGACGAGGCCCGACTCGAAGCGCTCGCGGAGTCGCTGCTCGATGCCCGTCAGCTGACTGGGAAGGCGGTCGCAGGTGAGCACCAACTGCCGGCCTGAGTCATAGAGGGCGTTGAAGGTGTGGAAGAACTCCTCCTCGGTCTTGGCCTTGCTTGCGAGGAACTGGACGTCATCGATGAGGAGCACGTCGACATCGCGGTAGAGGTGCTTGAAGCGATCAAGCGCCTCACCCTTCAGAGCAGCGATGAAGCCGTTGGTGAAGGCCTCGACGGTCGTGTAGCGCACCGCGGTGCCCGGGTCGAACGTCCTGATGTAGTTGCCAATCGCATTGAGCAGGTGGGTCTTTCCCGAGGCCCGGCGGGGCGTGCAGAAACAGCGGGTTGTAAGCCTGGCCGGGTGCTTCGGCGACCGCCAGAGCCGCGGCGTGCGCGAGGCGGTTGCCATCACCGATGACGAACTGGTTGAACGTGTGGCGCGGGTTGAAGTCGTCACTCGGGTGTGTCGATGCGCTGCGACCGGCGTTGCTGATGGCCTCATGCGCCTTGGCCGCAGGCTCGCCGGCGAAGGCGATTCGCACGTTCGCTCCGAGTACCTGTTGGGCGCAGCGCTCGAGGAGCTGTCCGTAGCGTGCAGCGAGCCAACTCTCGGCGCCCTGCTCGCCTTGCAGAACGAGCACGGAGCCATCCCAGGCCTTGACCTCGATTCCGGACAGCCAGACGTCGTAGATCGATTCGCCGACGGCGCTGCGCAACCGGGTCCTTATGTCCTGCCAGGCAGGGGTTTGCTCGAGGTGCGCAGGCAACTCCAGGCGGCTCCTAACTGCTGAGTCTGAGACGTATTCGAGAGGCCCGACCGGATGGGGCCGGGTTGGCGAATATAGCTCCGCCCACGGGCTCTGGGGGCCAGCTCGTCCGGGTCGTTGACGCAAAGCGCGAGAAAAAGCTTGCGCCCGGCCTGATACACCATCGGTCGGACGCCACGAGCGCGTTCCACGGTGTTTCGCCAGCGCCTGCGTATACTGCGATGCCGACTCCGGCTGAAGCCGGGAGGACTTGTCATGAAGAGGACCTACCAACCAAAGAAGCGCAAGCGCGCACGTACGCACGGTTTCCGTGCACGCATGCAGACGCGCGCAGGGCGTGACGTGCTCAAGCGGCGCCGCGACAAGGGCCGCAAGCGCCTGACGGTGTAGGTGGTCCGTGGCGGGCGCACGTTCGCCTCGCCGTGGGCGGCTCTCCAGAAGCGCTGACTTCGATCGCGTGATGCGTAACGGCCGGTCTCATGCCGGTCGTGATCTCGTGCTGTACGTGTTCCCGCGTGGAAGCGATGAGCCACCGCGGCTAGGCCTCTCCGTATCCAGGAAGGTCGGCGGCGCCGTGGAGCGCAACCGCGTCAAGCGACTCCTGCGCGAAGCGTTCGCCCAGGAGGCCGGCAGGCTTCCAATTGGTGCCGACGCCGTCGTCATCGCACGGCCAGGTGCCCGCCAACTCGCGGAGAAGGATGGCCTTGAAGGCGTTCACGCGGCGCTGCGAGTGTTGATCGACAAGGTCGACGGCGTTTCCGGGGGCGGGCCGCTCGAATTGAGCACGGAGCCAACGGCATCCGAGGCAGCGCAGAGCGATGTCGCGGCGGGGGCAGCCGGCGAAGAGGACGACGCATGAACACGGTTGGAGCCGCGGTACGGAGCATTTTCGTCCTGCCAATCAAGCTTTACCAGAAAACTGTGTCCCCGCTGACGGGCTCGCGCTGCAAGTACTACCCCTCCTGCTCCGAGTACGCGGTGCAGGCGATCAGCAAGTTCGGCATACTGCGCGGGCTTGTGCTTGCCGGGTGGCGGTTGCTGAGATGCAACCCATGGAGCCACGGCGGGTTTGATCCCGTCGAAGATCAGCGCCTGTTTGGGTCGCGGACACCGGCGGCAGGCGCCTGAACATGCTCGTCACCGCAAACATCTTCCAGCCACTGATCAGCGTGTTCCAGCACGTGATCACGTTCTTCCACTCCAACTTGGGCGTGTCGTGGGGGTTCTCGATCGTCCTGCTGACGATCTCCGTGCGCCTCGTGCTCACACCGCTGGCGATCAAGCAGTTCCACTCGATGCGGAAGCTGCAACACCTGCAGCCGCAGATGAAGTCGATCCAGCAGAAGTACAAGGACGACAAGCAGCGCCAGCAGGAAGAGATGATGAAGTTCTACCGGGAGAACGAGGTCAACCCGCTCGGTTCCTGCCTCCCGATGGTCGCGCAGTTGCCGGTCTTCATCTCGCTGTTCTACATGCTGCGTAAGAACCTGCGGCACGACATCTGCGCGCCCGTCCAGGCCAGGTTCCAGGCGCACTACGCCCTGGTGAACCATCTCCATGTCACGTCGAGCCAGGTTCTCAGCCAGACGACGTGGTGCACGTACTACCACCCGCACTACCCAGGGGCTGGATTCCTCTTCATCAACGACATCACGAACACGGCGAGCGGCCTCACGCTGGTCGTGCTGCTGATTCTGTATGTCGGCACGCAGGTGATGTCGACGCTGCTGATGTCGGCACCGACGATGGACAAGAACCAGCGCAGAATGATGCTGTTTTTGCCGCTGGTCTTCGTGCTGTTCATCATCCGCTTCCCGGCCGGTCTGATCGTCTACTGGATCACCACCAACGCCTGGACGATGGGACAGCAGTACACGATCAAACGGCTGATGGGGCCGGTGCCACCGACGGCGTCCGACGCCGTGGTCGATAGCGGCCCAGGCGGCGGCGATGACTCGGGCGGCGGCCTTGGCGCGCTGTTGCGGCGGGGCAGCCCGCGCGGCGGTGGCAACGGCAACAATGGCGATTCGAGCGGCTCTGCGGCTTCGGCCACGCGCGTTGCCACGAAACCCCCCGCCCCGCCGCGCAAGAAGAAGAAACGCTCGGGGCGCAGGAGGTAACGAATGTCCGCGGAAGACGACGCCGAAACCATCGAGTACATCGAGGAGATCCTCGAGACGATTGCCGAGGCTGTCGGCGTCGATGCGGAGATCCGGGTCGAGGACTCCGGGGACGGGATCGAGGCCGAGTTCGTCGGTGACGACCTCGCGCTGCTGATCGGGCACCACGGGCAGACGATCGATGCGATCCAGCACCTCGCACATCGGGTCGCCTTCCACGGGATGGAGGAGCGCCGACCGTTGACCGTCGATGCTGCGGGCTACCGCGCGCGTCGCGCCTCCACGCTGCACGCAGTGGCCGACCAGGCCGCCGAGACCGCGCTGCGCGAGGGGCGGCCTGTGGCGCTCGAGCCGATGGGCGCGCAGGAACGGAAGGTCGTCCACGAGTATCTGAAGTCCCGCTTCGACGTCGAGACCTACTCCGAGGGGCAGGAGCCCGCTCGCCGTCTCGTCGTCGCGCCGTTGGGTAGCTAGCCGTTCTGGGTGGCCGGCGCTTTCCGGCCTTCCCTTCCGCCGCGAAACCGTTGAAGAGCCGTTTTCTCCAGGGCAAAGCCCCTCCGAGCGGCTGCAGTGAAGGTCGCACCACCGGCCCTGCCGGCGTGGTCGTCGTACGACCACCGTGGCCCTGCCCGAGGCAGCGCACGCCCGAGGCAGGTATCGGCGGACTGGCGGCTTGCTCTGGGCTGTGGAGCTGGGTGGGATCGGGTGGCCCAGGCAGGCGCGTGGCGAGGGAGTGGAGCCAGGTGAGGACGGCCGTTGCGGTGGCCGAGGGTGAGGGCGGTCGTGTCGATGACGTGCACCGACCAGTCGCGGCTGCGGGCGGGATGCGGTCCCAGCGCATTTCGGGCCAGCGTTGCTTGTGACCACCTCGAGCATGTGAAGCGGGTCGGTGGCCTGTCTGCGCATCCACTCGGCGTAGGCCTGGTGGTGGATCAGGGGCGCGGGGTCGTCTCCGCGGGTTGCCAGGCGCTTGGCCTGCGCCTCGGGTTCGGCGTCCAGAAGGCAGAAGGCGTAGCCATCGAGCTCGCCCGCCGACGGTGCTGCGATCACCTCGACGGCGGCTACGGGGTCGCCGCACAGGAGCAGATGCCGATCGTCAGGCTGAAGTCGAACCGCACACTTGACGCACAACTCGACCGTCTGCTGCCTCCAGGCGAGATCCCTGACCAATGAACGCGGCGAAACCTCCGCTAATTCCACACACTCGACCTGAGGTGCAACCTGCGGCTTGACCATCCGCCGGACCGTCGACTTCCCCACCCCACTCGCACCGGTGACGAGGAGAAGCACGGCGCGAATATCCCAACGAGCCCGGACAGACGCCTGGTGTAGCGCGACGATCTGGCTGGCCCTGCTGCCCACCGTTTCACGTTTTTCTTGACGGTGAAACAACTTCCTCGCTAAAACTCCGCCCATGACCCAGCTAACCGACTTTGATCGCGGCTTCCTCGTAGGACTCCTCGTCGGGGAGGGCTCATTTGGGGGTGATGGCAAGCAGCCGCAGGTCACGCTGCGGATGCACACGCGCCACGAGGCGTTGTTCCGGTGGTTGGTGGAGCGGTTCCCGCGGGCCAAGCTGTATGGGCCCTACACCCACGGAGGCCGCTCGTACTACCAGTGGATGGCGAGGGGGCGGACCCTGGTGGAAGACCTACTTCCCCTGCTCGAGGAGCACCTCGATTCCGGGCTCGATGCCCACGCCGCCGAGCGCTTCGACGAGATGCGGCAGCGTTATGCCGGCTTCATCGCCCGTGAGCGGGCGCGGGCGACCGCCGCGCGGGCGGGCACTTCCGACGATGAGTGACCAGGGGAGTCCGTTCCCCTCACTCAAAGCGCTCGGCTCCCGCTTCGGGCTGGCCGCGACCCAGACTGAGCAGTTGCGGCGCCTTGGCGTGGTCCTTGCCGAGGACGAGCACGCGCCGACGACCGTGCACGATCCGGTGCGCGTGCGCGACGACCATCTGGCGGACGCTCTCGTGGCCCTGGAGCTGCCGGTCGTGCGCGAGGCCGCCGTCATCGCTGATCTGGGGGCCGGCGCTGGGGTTCCGGGACTTCCGCTCGCGATCGCGCTGCCTCACACCCGGGTGATCCTGGTGGAGGGAAACGGCCGCAAGTGCGAGTTCATGCGCAACGCGGCGGCGGACCTGGGCCTAAGCAACGTCGAAGTCGTCCACGGCCGTGCAGAGACGTGGCGCGAGGGCCTGGGCCGCGTGGACGTCGTAACCGCTCGCGCGCTTGCCTCGCTCGACGTCGTCGCCGAGTATGCGGCCCCGCTGCTGAGGCTTGGGGGCGCTCTGGTGGCCTGGCGTGGTCAGCGCGACGCCGAAGCTGAGGCGGAGGGCAAGCGAGCCGCTGCGATTCTTGGATTGACTGTCGAAGCTCCGGTGCGGGTGGAGCCATACCCCGGAGCCCTCAACCGGCATCTGCATGTGATGGTCAAGACAAGCCCAACGCCGGAGCGCTTTCCGCGCAGGGATGGCGTTGCGCGAAAGCGCCCACTGGGGGGCGCCTGACCTGGATTCCTCGCATTTAGCGGGAGATCTCGCCGCGCCAGGTCAGGGCGACCTGGATCATCGCTAGCTTCCTGGCTCGAGATGGGCAGCATCTACGCGATCGCAAATCAGAAGGGCGGGGTTGGCAAGACCACGACGGCGGTGAACCTGGCGGCCTGCATCGCCGAGGCGGGTTACGACTCGCTGCTGGTGGATATCGACCCACAATGCAACGCCACCGTGGGTGTCGGCCTGGAGAAGAACGCAGAGCCGAACGTCTACGAGTTGCTGAGTGGCGAGGCCACAATCGAGCAGGTTGTCGTGCCCACCACGATCGAGCATCTGTGGGTGGCACCCGCGAGCCCCGATCTGGCCGGTGCGAACGTAGAGCTGCCTCGGATCCCCGGCTCGGAGACGCGACTCAAGGACAGCCTCGTCGGAGTCCGGGATCGGTACGCCTTCACGCTGCTCGATTGCCCACCGTCACTCGGCCCGCTGACCGTCAATGCGCTCGTCGCGGCCGACCGCGTGCTGGTGCCCGTACAGGCCGAATATTTTGCCCTTGAAGGGCTCGCCGGACTGCTCGACACCCTCTCGCTGGTGCAGCGCGAGCTCAATCCCCGCCTAACGATCTCCGGCATGGTCGTGACGATGTACGACGCTCGGACCCGTCTGGCTCAGGACGTACAAAGAGAGATCCGCACCCACTTCCCCGACCTTGTGTTCGACACCGTGATTCCACGCAATGTTCGGATCGGCGAGGCCCCCAGCTTCGGCAAGCCCGTGATCCACCACGACCCGCACTCTGCGGGCGCCACCGCCTATTTCGAGCTTGCGAAGGAGGTCGCGTCCCGTGGCTGACAAGTCGAAGGGCATGGGACGCGGGCTCGCCGCGATTCTTGCCGCGGCTCCGCGCGAGGAGCAGGAGGATCTGCGCCAGATCCCCCTCGAGCTGATCGCACCGAATCCTCGCCAGCCGCGGCGCCAGTTCGATGAGGAGTCCCTCGTCGCCCTTGCCGACTCGATCCGAGCTCGTGGCGTGATCCAACCGGTTCTGGTTCGTCCTCTGGCGGGCGGCCGTTACGAGCTGGTCGCCGGCGAGCGCCGTTGGCGGGCGGCCCAGATCGCCGAACTCGAGACCATTCCCGCCGTTGTGCGGCCTCACGACGACGCGGCATCGCTTGAGTTGGCTGTGATCGAGAACATGGCCAGGGAGGACCTCAATCCCGTAGAGGAAGCCCGCGCCTGCTCAGGGCTGGTTGAGGAGCTCGGGCTCACGAGGGAGGAGGTCGGGCTGCGTGTCGGCCGTAGCCGCGTGGCAGTCTCCAATCTGATTCGCCTGCTCGACCTCCCCGACGAGGCTCTTGAGCTGCTTGCGCGCCGCGAGCTCACCGAGGGGCATGGGCGAGCGCTGCTGTTGGTCGCCGATCACACAATGCGCCGGAATCTGGCGCGTCAGGCTGCCTCGCAGGGCTGGTCGGTGCGCGAGCTCGAAGCACGGGCTCGGGAGGCCGATGGGGGGCCAACCAGGGCAGCCGGCGAGCGTCCTGCTGCCCCACCCGAAGCTGAGCACCCAGACCGGCAGGAGGCGATCGATCAGATCGCTGACGCCCTGGGCGTCGCTCTCGGCGCTGATGTCAAGGTCCGAGGTGCCGCCCGCGGCTTCACCGTCCAACTGAGCTTCTCCTCAGTGGATGAGGCGCTCGAGTTGGCACAGCGGCTGACCGGCTGACGAGCTTGTGCACGGATGCGCCGCCCGGCGTCACGGCTGTCGGCGCTTCGGCGCCGCTCGGCTACGAGAGCGCCGCGGTCCAGGGTGCCGGCGCGTCAAGGGCAGCCTGCAGAGCGCAATCCGGCCGGTGGCCGCGGCGCGGGGAGCCGCAGCAGACTGGACATACGCCCTCGGAGTTGACCGGAGTCAGGCCACTCCACTGATTTTCGTCGAGCAGACGCCGCATCTCAGCGTTCTGAGCAACAAGCTCGACGACCTCGGCGCGGCGGAGGCCCAGCGAAGATTCGGACATGGTGACGCGCAGCCTACGCCCGCTGCGGAACTCGAGCAAGTACCGCTAATATGCCCGCTGCAGCGGGCGATTAGCTCAGTCGGTTAGAGCGCTTCTCTGATAAGGAAGAGGTCCCAGGTTCGAATCCTGGATCGCCCATACTGTGATGTCTCGGGACATGTGGCTCACATGTCTCGGGACATGGGTCTCAGTTTGTGGAGCTCGGCCAGCGGCCGGGCTCTTTTTGTGTGTTGCGCCAGTAGCTCTTGTTGGGCTGGATGTCGTGGGTTGAGAGGACCTCGCCGGTGTCGAGTTCGATGACGGTGACTTGGTGTTGGTCGGTGAGTGCGAGGACGCGTTTGCCGATGTGTTTGGCGCCGATCGCGAGGTGGTGCATCCGGCCGCCGCGGCGCAGGGTCATGGTGCCTTTCTTGTCGACGCGGTCGTAGCGGATGCGGTAGTGGCCGGGGGGTTGGGCGTCGGTTGGGAGCGCTTTGGGTGTGGCTCGGTAGGCGTCGGCGGGGGTGCGTCGGTCGAGTGCTCGGTGGGGGCGTTTCTCGTTGTAGTAGTCGCGGAACTGGTCGAGCTGTTTCTGGAGCTCGCGGATGCTTGCGGCTGGTGGTCGGGCGTTCAGCCGGCGTTGCAGGGTTTGGTGGAACCGTTCGACCTTGCCTTGTGTTTGTGGGTGCCACGGTGACCCGTTCTTTTGTCGCACCCCGAGGATCGGGAGCAGGTATTCGAAGGCGTTGCGGCCGCCGCCTGAGCGTGCGGTGTAGACGCGCCCGTTATCGGTGAGCGTCGAGGCTGGGGTCCCGTAATCCTCGATGGTGTCTAGGAATGTGGCGACGACAACGTCGCCGGTGACGGGTTGGTGGGCGCTGCAGCCCAGCAGGAATCGGGAGTGGTCATCAAGCCAGCTGATGATCTCCACATCGCCACCGCCGGCCAGGCGTGTGTGCATGAAGTCCGATTGCCATGTCTCGTTCGGTTGCGCCGCCTCGAAGCGGATGTAGGAGCTTCTGGGTCGTTTGCGTGGCTGCGGTGAGACCAGGCCGGCTTGGCTGATGATCCGGCTGATCGTCGCCGGCGCTGGCGGTCTGAGCCCCGCTTTTTCTAGGTGCCAGGCGATCGTCACCGCCCCGGCGTCGAGCCCATCAGCGGTCAACTGGCGGCGCAGTTCGATCACACGATCGGCAATGATCTCCGGTGTTTTGATTGGCGTGTTGTGTGGTCGGCGGGAGCGTGGCTCGAGCGCGTCCAAGCCTCCCTGCCGGTAGGCGGCGATCAGGCGAGTCAGCTGCCGGCGGGAGATCCCGAACTCGGCTGCGACCTCGGTAACGGATGCCTGAGTAGAGACGGCTTTGAGAACAGCAACGCGAGCACGGGACATGGCCCGCGAGCCTCGCCCGCCGCTCGCTGCTGCGCCACAGCCCTCCGGGCTGGGCTCCGCAACGAGCGGCGGAAACCTAGCCCAAACCAGGGGTGAGACATATGTCCCGAGACATCAGCGCCACATCACCTGAGACATATGTCCTGAGATCAGACACTGGATCGCCCATACCGCGCATATCGCCCGTCGCCGTGACCGCACGATTGCGTGCCGATGTGCGATCGCTCCAGGAGTTCCGCGGTACGCGCTGTCGCCACCTCCCTGGGAACTGCAACTAGAGTGCATCGCCCGCAATGACGGCAACACAGACCAGCTGTCGCCTTGGCGTGCTCGCCTTTGGCGACTCGATCACCAACGGCGGCGGTGAGCTGCAGTGGGGTGTGGCGCTGCAGTCGTGGGCGCTGTGGACGGCCCGCGGGCTCGGCATCCCCTACAGCCCCTATGCGGTCGACGGGGCCACCGTCGAGGATGTGATCACCCGCCAATTACCGCTGTTTCAGCGCGTCGCGGACCAGAACGCCCGCTACGCCCTCGGCTACCTCTACGTCGGCACCAACGACGTCCGCCTTCCGGGATTTGACGCGGCAGGATTCGAGCAACGCCACGGCGACGCGCTCGAATGCCTGAGCCAGCGCTGCGACAGGCTGCTGACGCTGACGATCCCGCTCGACATGGGCCGCCCGCGTAACCGCGAGCTGGTCGAGCAGACCAACCAGGCGATCGAGCGTTCCGCCGCTCGCCATGGCGCGAGCGTGCTGGACCTGCGGCTGTTCGGTGGCCGTGATCTGATGATGGCCGACCACGTGCACCCCACGGCCCTCGGTCAGGTGGAGATCGCCGAACTCGCGCTCGCGCTGCTCGCGTCAACGGGTCTCCCAACAAGAGTTCACCCCGCAGAGCTGAGCCCCTACGAGACAACACGCTGGGGCAGGCTGCGCGGCGATCTGACCTACGCCTACCGCCACGCCAAGCAGGACCTGGGCCTGCTCGCCCGCGCCGCCCGCGCCCGCGCTAATCAGAGCTGAGCCGCCGCGCGCACCCGGTGACTCGCGCTAACCCACGCTAATCAGAGCTGAGCCGGCCGGTCGCGGCCGTGGCCTCGCGCAGGCGCGCAGCCAGCCCAACCGTCAAAGCCCCGGCTTCAAGCTGCCAGCGCCAGTTGCCACCGCGTTTGGAGGGATCGTTCATCCGCGCCTCCGACCCGAGCCCCAGCAAATCCTGGGCCTGGACGATCGCGATCGCGGCGTGGGAGTCCAGACACAGCCGCACCAGCCGCCACCACGGCTCCGGCTCGGAGATTCCGACGGCGCCGCAAATCTCCTCGACGCGCGCCTTTGTCGCGCGCGAGGCACTCTCATACCATCCCCGCGCGGTGTCGTGGTCATGGGTCCCGGTGTAGACCACCCGGTTCAGCGCGTGGTTTGCAAACGCGTGTGGGCTCGAACGCTCGGCGCGAACGCCACCGAAGCCGAACTGCAAGACGAGCATCCCCGGGAAACCGAGCCGCTCACGCAACGCCTCGACAGGCGGAGTGATGACACCAAGATCTTCAGCCACCAGTGGCAGCGCGGTGCCGAGCCGGTCCTCGAATGCCTCGAACAGACCCATCCCCGGACCCCGCCGCCAGCGTCCGGCGCGGGCGTCGGCGGCACCGGCCGGCACCGCCCAGTAGGCGATGAAGCCGCGAAAGTGATCAAGCCTGACCGCGTCGAACAGCGTCAGGTTGCGCTGCAGGCGCTTCACCCACCAGCGATAGTCGGACTCGCGTAACGCAGCCCAGTCGTACACCGGGTTCCCCCAGAACTGGCCGAGCTCGCTGAACGCATCGGGCGGTGCTCCCGCGAGCACCTCGTCGTTGAAGAGCTCGGGGTGGGCCCGATGGTCAACGCCCCTGGGAGCAACGTACATTGCAATGTCCCCCATCACGCGCACGCCGCGCTCAGCCGCGTACTCACGCAGCCGCGACCATTCGCGCTCGAAGCGGACCTGATCGGCGACGAGCTCCGGCCGCGAGCCTGGACCGAGACGCGCCCAGTCCTCGATCCAGTACGTCTCGCGCTCGCGGAACTCCAGCACCTCAGCGGCCGACACCCGCGCCCGCGGTGCCGACAGCAACCCGCGCCAGCCGGCAAAGGCCGACGCTGACTTGTATGGAGAGCGGTAGCGGTCAGGCGGTGAGATCGGCAGTACCTGCCACCACGATTGGCCCGACGCCGCCAGCCAATCGATGAAACGATAGGCCTCGCGCCCGAGCGTGCCACCGGGTAATGAAGTGATGTGGAGCAGCACGCCGCTGCTGCGTTCGGGGACGTTCACGTAATTGGTGTTTTACCCACTCGCCAGCAGGGTTTACTTATTAGAGCCATGGCGCCCAAAGCTCCAGACCGGATCATCATCCAATATCCGCAGCCAACGGTCGACGGAGGCCGTTACGCCGTCAAGCGTTGTGTGGGCGACACGGTCCAGGTGTCCGTCGACATCTTCCGTGACGGCCACGACCTGCTCCGCGCAGCCGCGCGCCACCGGCGCCGGGGCCGGGGCCGGACCAACAGCTGGGGTGAGGCACCCCTCCGTCGTGTCGACGCGCACATGGACGGCGTGCGCTGGGCGGGCTCGTTCGAGGTCGGCGCCGTCGGCGACTGGGAGTTTGAGATCCACGCCTGGGTCGATCGCTTCGGCACCTGGCGTGATGAGCTACAGCGCAAGCTCGCGGCCGGGCAGACGGAGCTCGCCGGGGAGCTGTCAGAGGGACGATTACTGCTCGAGCAGGTCCACCTGCGCACGACCGAAACCGGCGATGCCGCGGCCGCTGCTGCCATCCAGGCTGCCCTCGGCGAGCTCGACCAGGACCCATCCGTTGCGATCAGCGACGAGCTGTACACGATCGTGGTCCGGCACGAGCCGCGCGTCGGACTGACCACGCTGGGCCCGCTGCCGGTCCGGGTAGACCGGCAGCGGGGGCGCTTCGGGTCGTGGTATGAGCTGTTCCCGCGCTCCTGGGGTGGCCTGGCAGGGGTAGAGCAGCAGATCCCCCGCCTGGCGGAGCTCGGTTTCGACGTTGTCTACCTGCCGCCGATCCACCCGATCGGGCACACGAACCGCAAGGGCCGCGACAACGCGCTGCAGGCGGCGCCCGGCGACCCGGGCTCACCCTGGTCGATCGGTGACGAGACCGGGGGTCACGACGCGGTTGCTCCCGAGCTCGGCACCGAGGCCGATCTCAGGAGCCTGACCAAGACAGCCGCCGAGTACGGGATCGACATCGCGCTGGACTTCGCGATCAACAGCTCGCCCGACCACCCCTGGCTCAAAGAGCACCCCGAGTGGTTTCACCACCGTCCCGACGGCACGCTCAAATACGCCGAGAACCCGCCAAAGCGCTATCAGGACATCTACAACGTCAACTGGGACTCCGAGGACTGGCGCGGGCTCTGGGATGCGCTGCTTGGCGTGATGCTCCACTGGGTCGACTGCGGGGTCAAGGTCTTCCGCGTCGACAACCCCCACACCAAGCCGGCGCCGTTCTGGGAATGGCTGATCGCAGAGGTGCAGAAGCGTGATCAGGACGTGCTGTTCCTGGCGGAGGCGTTCACCCGGCGGGCAGTGATGCGGCACCTCGCCAAGATCGGCTTCACCCAGTCCTACACATACTTCACGTGGAAGAACTCTCGCTACGAGCTCACCGAGTACGTCTCCGAACTGGCATACGGCGACGAGCACGAGTACTTCCGGCCGAACTTCTTCGCCAACACGCCGGACATCCTGCACGAGTACCTCCAGCGCGGTGGTCGGCCAGCGTTCGAGGCGCGCCTGGTGCTGGCCGCGACGCTCAGCCCCAGCTACGGCATCTACTCCGGCTTTGAGAACTTCGAGCACACGCCGGTGCGTCAGGGCTCCGAGGAGTACCTGCATTCCGAGAAGTACGAGATCTGGCAGCGCGCGCTCGACGGGCCGCTGCTGCCGCTGGTGCAGCGGGTCAACCTCGCGCGTCGCGAGAACGCGGCGCTTCAACGGCTCGAGAACGTGACGTTCCTGGAAACCGCCAACGAGGGTCTGATCGCCTATGCCAAGCAATCGGAAGGCAACACCGTGATCACCGTGGTGAACATCGACCCATACCAGATCCATGAGGGCCTGGTGGTGGTCCCCGCACACCTCGGACTGGCGCCCGTCTTCCCCGTGCGCGACCTGCTCACGGACACTCGTTTCGAGTGGCGATTGGGCGGCAACTACGTGCGTCTGTCACCGGGCGGCGCCCACCTTGCACGCATCGAGACAATCTGACGTGACCTGATGGCCACCTCGCGCGAGAGCCAGAGCAAGAGTCCGAGCCAGAGCTCCAGCCAGGGCCGGGGTCAGCTGCCGCCTGTGCCGCCTCCCCCGGAGGCGGAAGCTCCCGCTGGCCCGGCCCCGGGTTTCGCGCAGACGAGCCAATGGTTCGAGGCCAACCCGCTGTGGTTCAAACGGGCGGTCTTCTATGAGATCCATATCCGCGGCTTCTTCGATGGCAACGGCGACGGCTCGGGCGACTTCCGCGGGCTCACGGAGAAGCTCGACTACCTGCAGTGGCTGGGCATTGACTGCATCTGGTTGCTGCCGTTCTACGCCTCGCCGCTGCGCGACGGCGGCTACGACATCGCCGATTTCTACGCGGTGCATCCGGACTACGGAACGGTCGAGGACGCCAAGCGTCTGATCGATGCGGCGCACGCGCGACAGATACGCGTGATCGCGGACCTCGTCATGAACCACACCTCGTCCGACCATCCATGGTTCCAGGAGTCGCGCTCGAGCCCGGACAGCCCCAAGCGCGACTGGTACGTGTGGTCGGACACGCCGGAGCGCTACCAGGATGCCCGGATCATCTTCATCGATACCGAGGCCTCGAATTGGACCTACGACTCAGTCGCCGGCCAGTACTACTGGCATCGCTTCTTCTCGCACCAGCCCGACCTCAACTACGACAACCCAGAGGTCCAGGAGGCGATGCTCGACGTACTGCGCTTCTGGCTCGACATCGGTCTGGACGGGTTCCGCCTCGACGCGGTCCCCTATCTGTTCGAGCGCGAGGGCACCAACTGCGAGAACCTGCCCGAGACTCACGAGTACCTGAGACGTGTCCGCCACGAGGTCGAGAGCAACTACCCCGATCGCGTGCTGCTGGCCGAGGCCAACCAATGGCCAGAGGACGTCGTCGAGTACTTCGGCGAGGGCGACGAGTGTCAGATGGCGTTCCATTTCCCGGTGATGCCGCGAATGTTCATGGCCGTGCGTCGCGAGCAGGCGACACCGATCTACGAGATCCTCGATCACACGCCGGCGATCCCGGAGAGCTGCCAGTGGGGTCTGTTCCTCCGCAACCACGACGAGCTGACGCTCGAGATGGTCACCGACGAAGAGCGCGACTACATGTACACGGAATACGCCAAGGACCCGCGTATGAAGCTCAACCTGGGAATCCGCCGCCGGCTCGCGCCGTTGCTCGACAACGGCCGTGACGAGATCGAGCTGATGACGGCGATCCTGTTCTCACTGCCCGGTTCGCCGGTTCTCTACTACGGCGACGAGATCGCCATGGGGGACAACGTCTTCCTCGGTGATCGTGACGGCGTGCGCACTCCGATGCAGTGGAGCGTCGACCGCAACGGCGGATTCTCACGGGCGGACTTTGCGCAGCTGTACTCGCCACCGCTGATGGATCCGGTCTACGGCTATCAGGCTGTCAACGTCGAGGCCGGCCTGCGCACGCCCACCTCGCTGCTGCGCTGGATGCACCGTTTCATCGCGCTCCGCAAGGAGCACCCGGTGTTCGGGTTCGGCACCTACGATCCGATCCACACCTCGAATCCGCGGATCTTCGCGCTGATCCGCAGGTTCCAGGAGGACATCGTCCTGTGCGTCCACAACCTCGCACGCTCAGCGCAGGCGGTGGAGTTGGATCTGGCCGCGTATCAGGGCCATTACCCCGTCGAGCTGTTCGGTGACTCGCGCTTCCCGCAGATCGGCGAGCTACCGTACCTGCTCACGTTCCAGCCGCGGGGCTACTACTGGTTCGCCCTGGTCGACGAGCGAAAGGACGCATCCGATGGCTGAGCCACCGGCGCCTGTGTCGGGACACATTTCCCAGATCCTCGACCGTGACCTCCTGCTCGGGTGGCTACGGGAGCAGCGCTGGTTTGCGTCCAAGAGCCAGACGCTGTGTGGACTCGAGCTGGTCGAAGAGGCGGCGATCGATGAGCACCTCGCGCTCGCGATGGTCCAGGTGGAGTTCGCCACCGGTCAGCACGAGCTATACCAACTGGTGCTCGCACAGGACGCAGGCAGCGCAGGCGTGGATGTGCTGGGCGACAGTCAGCACGCCCACGAGCTGCTGGCGGCTATCGATCAGGGCCTTGAGATCGCAGGTCTGCATGGACGCTTCTACTTCCGCCACGTCACCACGGCGACCGGCGCGAGGCCTGATTGGGCAATGCCGAGTAACGGCAGCGGGGCGGCCGAGCCGGTGAGGCCGATGGCGGCCGAGCAATCCAACAGCTCGATTGTGTTCGGCGACCGCATCGCGCTGAAGCTGTTCCGCAGGCTCGAGCCCGGAATCAATCCGGAGCTGGAGATGCTGCGCTTCCTCACCGCCCGCGACTATCCCAACATCGCGCCGCTCTACGGCTGGTACGAGTACGAGGGCGAACCGCTCGCCGCCACGCTGGCCATCGCCCAGCAATTCGTCTCGGGCGCGACGGACGGCTGGGACCTCGCGCTCCAGGAGATTCCGAGCGCTCCCGAGCTGTTCCTCGAGCGGATCTCGGGCCTCGGTGTCGCCACGGCGCGGCTGCACTCTGTGCTGGCAACCGACGCGGGCGATCCGGCGTTCTCCCCGCAGGATCCCAGCACCGAGTTCCTCAATCTGCTCAAGGCAACGCTCGATGAGCAGCTCGAGCGGGTCTTTGGCCACCTGCCGGACCTGCCCAGCGTGGCTCCGATCGCCGGACTCGAGCAGGAGGTCCGCGAGCGCATCACGCTGCCGTCGCAGGGCCCGATCGGCGGCAAGAGTATCCGCATCCACGGCGATTACCACCTTGGTCAGACCCTGTACACGCAGAACGGCTGGACGCTGCTCGACTTCGAGGGGGAGCCGGCGCGGCCGTTGAACGCCCGCCGTCAGAAGCGCTCGCCGCTGCGCGACGTCGCCAGCATGCTGCGCTCCTTCTCCTACGCGACCTGGGCCGTGAAGCTGCAACGCGGACTCGAGGCCCCCGACGGATTCGAGGATCGGGCGCGGGCGGCGTTCCTCGACGCCTACTTCAGCCATGTCGAGCCGGCGTTGCTGCCGGCCGGGCAGGCCCAGATCTCGAGTCTGCTTTCGACCTTCGAGCTCGAGAAGGCGCTGTATGAGCTCCAATACGAGCTCGACAACCGCCCCGACTGGGTGCCGATTCCGGTTGCGGGGATCCTGCGGCTGGTGGAGTCGGGATGAGAACCGAAGCGCACGGGTAGGCGGAGAGCGATGGCCCGCACCTCCACGAAACGCGACCAGGACCTCGAGGCGCTCGCTCACCGCGAGCTCGCGAACCCCCACTCGGTACTGGGAGCGCATCCGAAGAAGGGCGGTGTCGTCATCCGCGCGCTTCGCCCCGGGGCCACCGCCGTGACGGCAGCGCTCGACGCCGCCGACGCCGGCGAGGATTCCCGCGTTGAGCTCAAATGCGTGCACCCCGTCGGCGTCTTCCAGGGGACGCTCAAGGGCGCCACGATGCCGCTCAACTACCGCATCGAGGCCGATTACGGCGACCAGCTCACACACATCGCGGTTGATCCGTACGTGTTCCTGCCAACGCTCGGCGAGCTCGACCTTTACCTGATCGGCGAGGGCCGCCATGAGCGCGTTTATGACCTGCTCGGCGCCCATCCGAAGATCCATCAGGATGTCGCCGGAACGGCCTTCGCGGTTTGGGCGCCGGCCGCGCGCAGCGTCAGCATCGTCGGTGACTTCAACTTCTGGAACAGCCACGCCCACCCGATGCGATCGCTCGGCTCGAGCGGTGTCTGGGAGCTGTTCATCCCCGATGTGCATGAGGGCGGCCGCTACAAGTTCGAGATCCTCACGCACACCGGCGAGCTGCGCTCGAAGGCCGACCCGTACGCGCAGGAGACGGAGATGCCGCCGCAGACCGCCTCCGTGATCACACGCACCCGCCACGATTGGAGCTCCGGCGACCTGGAGTGGCACGAACGGCGCGCGCATGCGGTCCCCCTCGCCGAGCCCGTCTCGATCTACGAGGTGCACCTCGGTTCCTGGCGGCGCGACGAAAACGGCGAGGAACCCACCTACGCCGAGTTGGCCGACGAGCTGTCGGCCTACGCGCTCGACATGGGCTTCACGCACGTCGAGCTGCTGCCGGTGATGGCGCACCCGTTCTCGGGCTCGTGGGGCTACCAGGTCACTGGCTACTACGCGCCCACTCCCAGGTACGGCTCGCCCGACGATTTCCGCACCTTCGTGCAGACGCTGCACGAACGCGGCGTGGGGGTGATCCTCGACTGGGTCCCCGCCCACTTCCCGCGCGACGACTGGGCGCTGGCCCGCTTCGACGGCACCGCCCTCTATGAGCACGCCGATCCGCGGCGCGGAGCACACCCCGACTGGGGCACGCTGGTGTTCAACTTCGGCCGCCACGAGGTGCGCAACTTCCTGTCGGCCAACGCGCTCTACTGGCTACGCGAATTCCACGCCGACGGCCTGCGGGTGGACGCCGTCGCGTCGATGCTCTACCTCGACTACTCGCGTAACGCCGGCGAATGGATCCCGAACCAGTTCGGCGGCCGCGAGGATCTGGAGGCGGTCTCGTTCCTGAAGGAGCTCAACGAGATGATCTATGGCCGCGAGCCGGGCGTCATCTCCGCGGCGGAGGAGTCCACCGCCTGGCCCGGCGTCTCCCGCCCCACCTACCTCGGCGGCCTGGGCTTCGGCTTCAAGTGGAACATGGGCTGGATGCACGACACGCTGCGCTACATGCAGCAGGACCCGGTGTATCGCCGCTATCACCACAACGAGCTCACCTTCAGCTTCGTCTACGCCTTCACCGAGAACTTCATCCTGCCGCTGTCCCATGACGAGGTGGTTCACGGCAAGGGCTCGCTGTACCAGAAGATGGTCGGCGATCACTGGCAGAAGCTCGCGAACCTCCGCGCTCTCTACGGCTACATGTGGGCCCACCCCGGCAAGAAGCTGCTGTTCATGGGCGGTGAGCTGGCGCAGAAGAACGAGTGGGACGCCACCGCCTCGCTCCCCTGGGAGCTGCTCGAGTCACCGGAGCACGCGGGTGTCCAGTCGCTCGTCCGCGACCTCAACCACGTTTACCGCGAGCAGCCGGCGCTGTGGGCGCTGGACTCCGAGCCCGACGGGTTCTTCTGGCTCGAGCCCAATGACGCCGACCTCAACGTCGTCGCGTTCGCGCGGCAGTCGCGGGGCGGCGAGGATGTGCTCGTGTACATCGGCAACTTCTCGCCCGTGCCGCGCTCGAGCTATCGCGTCGGGCTGCCGCACCCCGGGCGCTGGCGCGAGGCGGTCAACACCGACTCGCGCTTCTACGGGGGCAGCGACCAGGGCAACTTCGGCGGGATCGTCGCAGAGCCAGTGCCCTGGCACGGGCAGCCGTACTCGGCGGAGCTCACGATTCCGCCACTGGCCGCGCTGTGGCTGGTCCCAGAATCTTGACTCCGGAATATCCGTGGGAGGAGCCGCTCGGAGCGAGGGCGCTTGAAGATGGACGCACCGAGTTCCGGGTCTGGTCGCCGCGTGCCGAGCCGCGGCTGATCCTCAACCCGAGCCGCCGCCCGTCGAGCGCTTCACGCTCCGGCGCGCTCCCGCTGGAGCACGCCGGGAAAGGGATCTATGCGGTGCTCGCCGATGCCCCACCGGGGACCGACTACTACTACCTGATCGGCAACCGACGGCTGCCGGATCCGGCGTCGCGCTGGCAGCCCGCCGGCCTCCGCGGACCATCGCGGGTGTACGCGCCGTCCGCGCCGCGCCCGTTCACGACCAAGCCGCTGGCAGAGCAGGTGATCTACGAGCTGCACGTCGGCACCTTCAGCAGCGCGGGAACGTTCGCGGCCGCGATCCCCCACCTGCGCCAGCTCGCGCAGCTGGGCATCACTGCGATCGAGATCATGCCCGTGGCGGAGTTCCCCGGCACCCGCGGGTGGGGTTACGACGGCGTCTACCTGAGCGCGGCTCAATCCTCCTATGGTGGTCCGGCGGACCTCCAGGAACTGGTGAATGCCGCGCACGAGATCGGCCTGGCCGTGATCCTCGACGTGGTCTACAACCACGTCGGCGCATCCGGGAATACAGCGCTGGACGCCTTCGGCCCGTACTTCACGGAGAAGTACGAGACGTTCTGGGGGCGGGCGATGAACTACGACGACGCCGAGTGCGACCCGGTGCGCGAGTGGGTGCTTCAGTCGGCCGAGGGCTGGGTTCGCGACTTCGGCATCGACGGGCTGCGGCTCGACGCGATCCACGCGATCTTCGACTCGAGCGCCGAGCACATCGTCGAAGCGGTCGCCAGACGGGTCCACGCGCTGGGCCGCCGCAAATTGGTGATCGCAGAGAGCGGACTCAACGACCCGCGCGTGATGCGCCCTCATCGTCGTGGTGGCTATGGTTGCGACGCTGCCTGGGCCGACGACTTTCACCATGCATTGCGCGCTCTCATCACCGACGATCACGACGGCTACTACGCCGACTTCGGTCGCGTCGGCCAACTCGCGAAGGCCTTCCACCGGCCACACGTGCACGACGGCGACTACTCGGACTTCCGCAAACGCCGTTTCGGCGCGCCGGCAGACGACGTCCCGCCGCGACAGTTCGTGGTCTTCTGCCAGGACCACGATCAGGTCGGCAATCGCGCCTTTGGCGACAGGCTGCCCGCCGCGGCGCGGC
This sequence comes from uncultured Actinomycetota bacterium, assembly GCA_963714335.1. GTDB lineage: Bacteria > Actinomycetota > Thermoleophilia > Solirubrobacterales > Solirubrobacteraceae > Palsa-465. The sequence continues at coordinate 667,823 of CAVQNW010000002.1, read as the reverse complement.
CCCTGGCGGCATTCTGCGTGCTGCTCTCACCGTTCACGCCGATGCTGTTCATGGGCGAGGAGTACGGTGAGAACGCGCCCTTTCAGTTCTTCTCAGACCACATCGACAAGCGCATCGCCGACGCGACGCGCAAGGGTAGGCGCGCCGAGTTCGCCGCCTTTGCGTCGTTCGGACGGGAGATCCCAGATCCACAGGCGCGCTCCACGTTCGAGGCGTCGAAGCTCACCCGTGACGTCGATCCCGCGCTGGTCGTGCTCTACGCGGACCTGCTGCGGGCTCGTCGTCTGCTCCCGCCAGAGCGGGTCGATGCGATCACTTTCGATGAGCAGCAGCGCCGCCTCCAGGTTCGACGCGGTGCCTACGAGCTGGTCTGCAACTTCGCCGACGAGGAGCTCTCTCTGCGGGCACCGGGAACGCGCATGATCCTGGGGACCCACAGCGAGGTCACGCTGCGACGCGGCAGGCTGACCCTCCCGCCTCTGGGCGGCGCACTGCTCATGGTCGGGGACGCACCTGCTCCCCTTGGGGACGACTGATGGAGATCTGGCCCGGACGCCCCTTCCCGTTGGGAGCCATCTGGGATGGGAACGGCACCAACTTCTCGCTGTTCTCCGAACATGCCGAGTCGGTGGAGCTGTGCCTGTTCGACGACGATGGCGCCGAGCAGCGCATCCCGGTCACGCAGCGGCGCGCGCAGAACTGGCACTGCTACCTGCCCGGTATCGGACCCGGCCAGCGCTACGGCTACCGCGTGCACGGCCCCTACGATCCGGGCGCCGGCCACCGGTTCAATCCAGCCAAGCTCTTGATCGACCCGTACGCCAAGGCGATCGAGGGGCTGGTCGACTTCACCACCGACGGCAACGTGCTGCCGTATGTGCCGGGCGACGGTGAGGACGACGACGACTTCGAGCTCGACGACGAGGACGACGCGGCGTCGATTCCCAAGTCGGTTGTGGTCGATCCGGGCTTCGATTGGGAGGGAGACAGGCCGCTGCGGATCCCGTTTGCCGACACCGTCATCTACGAGACCCATGTGCGCGGCTTCACGATGACCCATCCCGATGTGCGGGACGACCTGCGCGGCACCTATGCCGGCCTCGCCTCCGAGCCGGCGCTCGAATACCTCAAGGACCTGGGTGTGACGGCCGTCGAACTGCTGCCGATCCACCACATCTCCGATGAGTCGTTCCTGGTCGACCGCGGGCTCACCAACTACTGGGGATACAGCACGATCGGCTACCTCGCGCCGCACTCCGAATACGCGGCGACCGGCCGCCGTGGCGAGCAGGCGCGCGAGTTCAAGGGCATGGTCAAGGCGCTACACCGTGCCGGCATCGAGGTGATCCTCGACGTCGTCTACAACCACACGGCTGAGGGCAACCACCTCGGCCCGATGCTCTCGTTCAAGGGCGTCGACAACATGGCCTACTACCGGCTCGTGCCCGATGACCTGCATCACTACATGGACTTCACGGGCACGGGCAACTCGCTCAACCCGCTGCACCCGAGCGTCCTGCGCCTGATCATGGACTCGCTGCGATATTGGGCGATCGATTGCCATGTGGACGGCTTCCGCTTCGACCTTGCCTCGGCGCTGGCGCGTGAGTTCTTCGACGTCGACCGGCTCTCATCGTTCTTCGACATCATCCACCAGGATCCGGTTCTCTCGCAGGTGAAGCTGATCGCGGAGCCGTGGGATGTCGGGCCGGGCGGCTACCAGGTCGGCAACTTCCCGGTGCTGTGGTCGGAGTGGAACGGCATGTACCGCGACACCATGCGTGACTTCTGGCGCGGCGAGGCCAGCTGCGGCGACTTTGCGTCTCGCCTCTCCGGCTCTTCGGATCTGTACAAGAGCGATGGCCGTGACCCGTTCGCATCGATCAACTTCATCACTGCCCACGACGGCTTCACGCTTTCGGACCTGGTCTCCTACAACGAGAAGCACAACGAGGCCAACGGGGAGGACAACAACGACGGCAGCGACGACAACCGCTCCTGGAACTGCGGCGCTGAGGGACCGACCGACGATCCGGCGGTGCTCGCGTTCCGCGCGCGCCAGAAGCGCAACTTCCTCGCGACGCTGCTGCTCTCGCAGGGCACCCCGATGCTGCTGGGCGGCGACGAGATGGGGCGCACCCAGAACGGCAACAACAACGCCTGGTGCCAGGACAACGAGATCTCCTGGTACGACTGGTCGCGCTCCGACAGCGAGCTGCGCGCCTTCGCCAAGCGGCTGATTGCGCTGCGGCAGAGGCATCCCGTGTTCCGGCGAGAGAGCTTCCTTGAAGGGGCGGTCGACGGTGAGGCACTGCCCGACGCCTGGTGGTTCCGGCCGGACGGCCACAAGATGACGAAGCGGGATTGGACCGACGGCGAGCCGGTCCTCGGCCTGTTCCTCAACGGTGAGACGATCCCGAACCTCGGCCCGCAGGGCCAGGAGATCAACGACGACTCGTTCCTGCTGCTCTTCAACGCCTCGGGCGAGGACCGCGAGTTCATGCTGCCACGCAAGTACATGGGTCCTCGCTGGTTGTTTGAGGTCTGCACAGCCGATCCTGCAGCCGAGCCGGGCAGCGCTAGCTACGAGCCGCATTCGCCGGTCACGGTCCTGGGGCGGTCGTTGCTCGTCCTCAAGCGCGACGCATGAGCGCGGAGCTGCGGGCCACCTATCGGCTGCAGCTCACGCCCGAGTTCGGCTTCGAGTTCGCCGCGGAGCTGATCCCCTACCTGCGCGACCTCGGCGTCTCACACCTGTATCTGAGCCCGTCACTGCAGGCGCGGGCCGGCTCCACACATGGCTACGACGTCGTCGATCCGACGCGGCTATCGGAGGCGCTCGGCGGTGAGGAGGCATTTCGCGCGATGGCCACCCAGGCGCACGGTGCGGGCATGGGCATCGTGCTTGACGTCGTCCCCAACCACATGGCCGTGGACGACGCCGACAGGTTCTGGGCCGACCCGGAGCTGCGCGAGCGCTTCTTCGACATCGACCCTGTGAGCGGCCGCCACCGCCGCTTCTTCGACATCGACGACCTGGCCGGCATCCGGATCGAGCGCGAGGAGGTCTTTGACGCGACGCATGGCCTGATCCTGCGCCTGCTCGAGGAGGGCGTGATCGACGGCCTCCGCGTCGACCATCCGGATGGCCTGGCCGACCCGGTCGGCTACCTCAGGCGCCTGCGCGACGGCGGCGCCGGTCGCGTCTGGGTTGAGAAGATCCTCTCCTGCACCGAACGCCTGCCGGCCGACTGGCCGGTCAGCGGGACCGTGGGATACGAGTTCCTGAACGACGTCGGCGGCTTGTTCGTCGACCCCGCCGGCGAGCAGGCGCTGACCGATCTCTGGATCGACCTCAGCGGTGACCCGCGCCCGTTCGGCGCCTATGCGCTGGAGGCGAAGCTCGAGCAGGCGCGTACGACCTTCGAGCCCGAGGTAGAGCGGCTCCAGCGGGAGGCCGTAAACCCTGCCGCGATATGCAGATATCTGCATATGCCCGAGGCCGCAGGTCCCTCTGTCGAGGCGTTGTCGTTGGCGCTGTCGGTGCTGCCGGTCTACCGCACCTACGACCCGCTCAGCGCGGGCCCGTTCATCACGCGCTTTCAGCAGACGACCCCGGCGATCATGGCCAAGGGTGTCGAGGACACCGCCTTCTACCGCTACGGCAGATTGCTGGCGCTGAACGACGTGGGCGGCGACCCGGGGCGCTTCGGTCTCGCGGTCGACGACTTCCACGCAGGTAATGCCGAGCGTGCGCTGCGCTACCCGGAGGCGCTGCTGACGACCATGACGCACGACGCCAAGCGCTCTCTGGACACGCGCGCGAGCATCGCTGTGCTCTCGCAGATCCCCGAGCGCTGGGCGGAGGTGGCGCGGCTCTGGCTGGAGCTGACCGAGCGTCACTGCAGCGAGGTCGAAGGGCGGACGGCTCCCGATCTCCCGGAGCGTTACTTCCTTCTGCAGACGCTGGTCGGCGTCTGGCCGATCGAGCCCGAGCGGCTCGACGGCTACCTCGAGAAGGCACTGCGCGAGGCCAAGCGCCACAGCAACTGGGTTGACCAGAACGCTGAGTACGAGGCCGCGGTCAAGTGCTTTGCGCGAGCGCTCATGAACGACGCAGTGTTCACCGCCGACATCGAGCGGTTTCTCGAGGAGATCGCGCCGCGGGCACTGCGGACGGCGCTGGGACAGTTGGTGCTGAAGCTGACCTGCCCGGGGGTCCCTGACACCTATCAGGGCGACGAGCTCGAGTTCCGCGCGCTTGTGGACCCGGACAACCGGCGGCCCGTCGACTGGGAGCTGCGCCGCGAGCGCCTGGACTATCTCCTCGGCGGCGGGCGTCCCGGCGACACCCTCTCCGACCACAAGCTGTGGCTGACCGCGCGGCTGCTCGGCCTGCGCACGCGGCGCCCGGAGATCTTCGCGGGCGGCTATGAGCCGCTAGCCGCGGGCCCCGGCGCGTGCGTGTTCCTGCGCGGCGGGCAGCTGCTGACGGCAGTCGGGCTGCCGCGCGCCGGTGAGGACGCCGACCCGGTTGTGGAGGGGTTGCCGTCGGGTGACTGGCGCGAGCTGCTCACCGGCACCGACCTCCGGTTCGACGACAGCATGCCGCTCTCCCGGCTGGTCGATTCCAGGACGGCCGTCGGCATCTACGAGCGAATCTTGGCCTAACAGGCAGCGCGGGCAATCGGCGGCTTGTCCGTTCCGGCAGCCCGCCCTCCGGCGCCAATCCGCCCTCCGGCGGCGTGCGCGCGCGACGGGCAGGCGACGCGCGGGCCGAGGACCAGGACGTGAGCCACAGCGTGCGACGTCGCCCCGACCGCTGTGGCGTGCGCCGCCGGGAAGATATGGCCGTGCGCTGAGGCGACTCCCGATGTGGTGAAACCGATCGAGTGACCGCGCCTGAGGTGGCTCACGCTGCGGCAGAGCATGCCGCGATAACGGATCGTTCCGGACGAGCGGATCCTGAAGAGGTTGGTCGGTACCCGCGTGCACAGGCGTACCGATGTCGCTCCATCTGCACCACCCGCTGTGACACTCACGTGGTAGGCGATGCGCGTTCCGACCCGGGTCACCGGCGGCGCGCTGACGTGCGCGTGCAGAACGACTTTGGACGCCACTGCTGTGACTGCGGCGATCGCCATGTTGTTGGCCGTATTTGTCTCGGGGGTGCGCGACGAAACCGTCACGACGCTGCGCAGGAAGCCAGGCACCAGCACTCTCGCCCGCGTCCGGATCGTGACGACGGCGCCGGGAGCGAGCGTTCCCAGCTCACAGCGCACCGGTCTGCGCTGGGTGCAATGCCCGCGCGTCGTCGTCAGCGTCAGCACGCGCGCGACTGTGTTGGGGTGAGTCGGCCGGTACTGCGGTAACTCCCGTGCCACGACCGCTCGCGCGGTCACCCGTGAGCGGTTGCGTACATGAGTAACCGTGGTGATCGTCCCCCCGACCAGCACGCGACGCGGTGTGATCGCGTGGGTGATCGCGAGATCGGTTCCGTGGCGACCGACCTCGAGATCGGGACCGATTGGCGGGACTGGCGCCCCTGGTGGGAGCGTCGGCTGAACCGGACCCTCGGGCGTGGCGCCCGAGCCGCCACCGCCCGAACCGCCACCGCCCGAGCCGCCGCCACCGCCCGAGCCACCGCCACCTCCGCCGTTCGGGACGAACGTGATCGTTACAACCACGAGTTCATGCTGCCGATTCAGGATCTCGACTGGATTGAGACTGATCGACGCGTCCCCGCCGTGCGTGTCCTCGAGCGAGACGACGTAAGCGACACCGCCAACGACCTGATCGATCGCCGCGATGCCCGAGACATACCCGCCGGGAACACTCACCGTGTCCGAGTCTCCGGAGCCGAGCGCCAATGTCCTCGACACGCCGGCACCGTCGCTCAGCACGACGTTCCAGCTCGCGTCCGCGGGAGCCGGCCCGCGCGTCACGAGTTGCACGGTGATCCGCCCACGGCAGCGTCGGCTGATGGTGGGAGCCGAGACCGTCGTCATGTCCGAGCGGGCTTCGATCACCCCGCCCGAGGACGGATCCTGCACGTCGAAGAACTCGTCGCTGTGAGCAGGCACGTCGAACGTGCCGGAGTCGGTCCCGCCATTGTCGAGCCATGTGCCGCTTCGGCTGGCGTCGCCCGAATTGCGTATCCGCATGTTCAGGTCTCCGGCGGCGTTGACGCACAGCGCCTTGAGCTTGAGCGTGTCGTCTGGCGGCGACGGCGGCTCGGTCGGCTCCGGCGGTGGAAGGCACCCCGTGAACGCGACCAGGTTCATCGTCCTGTTGGCGGTCGGAATCGACCTCGCGATGAGCTGGCCGTTGAACTGACCGTTTGCCGCTTCGTTGACGGTGGCGTTCGGCGCCAGCAGCATCCCCTGCCAGGAAACGGATCCGGTGATCGACAGCGTCGTCGCGAGCGGGAAGTTCCACGCCACATGAGCGGCGTCAACCGTGCCGCTGAGGTTCTCGTATTGGAAGGACATCGCCAGGTCGGTATCGGTCGTGACGTTGATCAGAGCGGTGGCGCCGGGCTGCGTGAGCGTGAGTACCACCCCCGCCGCCTGAGCGAGCTGAGCGCCGTCGACCGTGAATACGTTGAGGCCGTCTCCTGTGCCGGTGAGCTCTAGCGCGTGCGAGTAGGGATTCAGCGCCACCGTTGAGCCGGGGCTCTGGTCGATGTCGGCCCATGAAGCGCTCAGCAGCGCGAGCGACTCGAATTCGTCATCGAAGCTGAAGGGTGGGTCTCCGTGCTGGCTGCCGCCTTGGATCACGAAGTTGGGGGCGACATTGATACTCCCCCCGTAGAGGACGCTCCCCTGCACCTGGCCGCCGGTACCGGAGTGTCCGGCGGTGAAGTCGCCTCCCGCGATCACGGCGGGCGAGGTGTCTCCGCTGGCCGGCCTGACGTAGACGCTTCCGCCAATCGTCACGTTCCCGGCCGCCGCGATCCGCCCCGTGAGCGTCTCGCCGCCCGAAGGTGATGCGTTGAACTCGTCGTGCGAGAACGCCATGACGTGGTCAGCCTGGCCGAGTGATGCGCACCCGCTTCCAGCTTCCCTCGGTGCGATTCGTGGCGCTGCCCATGCCCCTGCGATCCCGAAGCCGATCGCGAAGATCGAGGCCAGAACACCGAGGGCGAACCATCGGCGGGGCATAGAGCCACCGTATCGGACGCGTTAACCCGTTGCAAAAACGGGCCGACTCGGGTGCGTGATCAGATCCGCTCGAGCACGTCGAACGACCACACCTCGCTGGCCGTCCCGACAGGCCCACTCGAGCGATGCTGCGAGTGCCCCGCGCCGAAGTCGGCGCTGTTCATCCACGCCTGGAAGTCCTCCTCCGAGCGCCAGCGGGTGAGAACCAGGCAGACGTCGCGACCGTCGTTGGGGCGCAGCAGCTCGAAGGCCTCAAAGCCCTCCGCCTGTTCGACGCGGCCGGCACGGTTGGCGAAGCGCTCGGCGAACTCCTCCATGCGCTCAGGCGCCACGGTGATCGCGTTGATCTTGACGACGCTCACGGCAACACCGTACCAACGGCCCGCTGCGCCGGGTCACGCGGACTCAGGTCACGAGGACGACGAGCTTCCGCGGTCCATGCACACCCTCGACGCGTTGCAGCTCGATGTCGGAGGTCGCCGATGGGCCCGAGATCAGCGTCACGGGGCGATGGTCTTTGCGGACAGCGTCGCCAATCCGCGCGATCGCCTCCGGGACCGTCCCCACAACCTGATTTCCGTCAACCAAGCAGATGTGCAGGTCCGGAACGAGGCTGAGCAGGCGGCGGCCTTCGTGAGGTCCGGCCGTGAGCACGATCGTTCCGGTCTCGGCGATCGCGACGGTGCAGGCCGTGATGACGCCGTCGAGCTCGTCGAGCTCGCGTGGCGTCAGCGATTCGTCGGTGATCAGTTCGAGCTGCGACGAGCGCCAGTTGTTCGGTAGCCCGGCCGGGATGACCAGGCGCTGGGCACCGTGGCGTGAGGCTGCCGCGCTGATCGCTTCGGGTAGGTCGCCCGCCCGGATACATTCGACCTCGGCCTTGTAGTCGCCGACGCGCTCGCAGAACAGGTCGACCAGCCCGTCGCGCGCGCGGTCGTCAGTTCGGCGGTAGCTGCGCTGGATGAGCGGCGGCGGGGCGGCGGAGGCCGTACCGATCGCGGCGCGGACGCGCTCGAGGATCTCCTGCCTGGCGCTGCTCATTTCCGGACCTCCCCGGACGACTGCTGCTCGACGAAGCCGTCCTCGGCGACCGGGCGCAGATCGCGCGTGCGCGTCCAGGCGGACAGCGGCGGTGGCAGCCGGCGGATCACCCCCGAGCTCACGAACGGACGCTGCAGGATCCGTGCGAGCCGCTGCGCGGCGCGCATCCGGCTCGCGCGCCCGAACACCCAGGCCATGGCCCGCATTGCCAACCGCTCGCCGGGCTTGCCGGTCGCATCGACTGCCTGCTCGCGCAGGTGCAGCAGCACGCGCGGAATGTCGATCTTCACCGGGCATGCGTCGTAGCACGCGCCGCACAGACTCGATGCAAACGGCAACGTCGGAGCGTTCTCGATGCCGATCAGCTGCGGGGTGAGGATCGCGCCGATCGGTCCGGGGTAGACCGAACCGTACGCGTGTCCCCCCGTCCGCGAATACACCGGGCAGACATTCAGACAGGCGCTGCAGCGGATGCAGTGCAGAGCCTCGCGCCCGACCTCGTCACGCAGAACGCGAGTGCGGCCGTTGTCCAGCAGGACCACATGCAGCTCCTGCGGGCCATCGCCATCGGTCACGCCTGTCCAGAGCGACGTGTACGGATTCATACGCTCGCCCGTCGAGGAGCGTGGCAGCAGCTGCAGGAAGACCTCGAGGTCGGCGAACGTCGGCACGAGCTTCTCGATCCCGATGATCGAGACCAGTACCGGGGGCAGCGTGGTGCACATGCGACCGTTGCCCTCCGACTCGACCACACAGAGCGTGCCGGTCTCGGCTACTCCGAAGTTGGCGCCGCTGACGCCGACCTTGGCGTCCAGAAACCGCTCACGCAGGTACAGACGTGCCGCCTCGGCCAGCGCCGCAGGCTCGTCGGACTGGATCTGCGGCGCGATCGTGCGGGCGAAGAGGTCCCGGATCTCGGTGCGGTTGCGGTGGATCGCCGGCACCAGGATGTGCGATGACCAGTCGCCGTCGAGTTGCAGGATCAGCTCCGCGAAGTCGGTCTCGAGCGCGTGAATTCCCTGCTTGTCCAGCTCACTGTTGAGCTCGATCTCGTCGGTCGTCAGCGACTTGACCTTGACGACCTCGCTCGCGCCGTGCGCCCGCGCCACCTCTGCGACCACAGCACATGCCTCAGCACCGTCCCGCGCCCAGTGAACGGTTGCGCCGCTGGCCGTGAGCGCCTGCTCGAACTGCACGAGGTAGGTGTCGAGATTGGCCATCACCTCCGCCTTGATCGCGCTCCCGGCGTCGCGCAGCAGCTCCCAATCCGGGAGTTCTGCAACGACCCGCGCGCGCTTGTCGCGGATCGTGGCCGTGGCATTGCCGAGGTTCGTGCGCAGCTGCGGATTGCCGAGTTCCCGCCCGGCCGCCTGCGGGAAGCTCTCGCCAGGGACTCTCATCGGCTCGCCAGTATCTCCGCCAGGTGGACCGCCTGGACCCGGTCGCCGCGACGCGAGAGCCCGCCGCCGATCTGCAGCAGGCACGAACCGTCCACCGCCGTGCAGACATCCGCGCCCGTGGACTCGATCGCGCTGCACTTATCGGCCAGGATTGCGCTCGAGGTCTCGGCGTTCTTGATCGAGAACGTTCCACCGAAACCACAGCACTCGCTCTGATCCGGCAGTTCGAGCAGCTCCAGTCCCTTGACGTTGCGCAGCAGCCGCAGCGGTGCGTCGCCGATCCGCGTCACCCGCAGCGAATGGCAGGTCGGGTGGTAGGTCACGCGGTGCGGGTAGGTGGCACCCACATCCTCGACGCCGAGCCGATGCACGAGCAACTCGGAGAGCTCCATCGTCCGCTCCAGCACCGGGTGATCGATCCCGAGGAGCTGCCCGTAGAGCACCCTGACCGCCCCGACGCACGAGGACGAGGGCGAGACGACCGCATCGAACTCGCCATAGGTGGCCACGAAGTGCTCGGCCAGCGGGATCGCCTCGCGCCGGTAGCCGGAGTTCATGTGCATCTGGCCGCAGCACGTCTGCTCGCCCGGCACAACCACCTCGTGCCCGAGACGCTCAAGCACGGTCACGGTTGCGCGCGCAGCCTCGGGAAACATCGTGTCTGCGACACACGTTGCGAACAGGCCGATCCTCACGGCGCCGGAGTTTGACGCACCTGCCGGGCGTGTGGCGCGCGGTGACGCCCTGGACCGGCTGGTCCGGTTAGATCGCCGCCCCGCGGACTGCGTTAGCCTGAGTCGCTCCCTCTCTCTTCCTCTTCGCACGCGACGTCAGGAGGCCGTCAGAGCATGAGCGCAACCGAAGACGCCATCATCGTCGACGGGCTTGACCCCCAGGCTGACGACCCGACTCACATCAGCCGTGCGCTGCTGATGGTCGCGACGGTGGTCGTGCTCGGCGCCGTCATGTCGATCCTCGACACGACCGTCGTCAACGTCGCTGTCGACACGCTGGCGACACGCTTCCACACGACCCTGCCGACGATCCAGTGGGTTGCCACGGGCTACACGCTCGCCCTCGCGACGGTGATCCCGCTGAGTGGCTGGGCCGCCGATCGTTTCGGCACCAAGCGTCTGTACATGGGCTCGATCGCCATGTTCGTACTCGGTTCGTGCCTGTCTGGTCTCGCCTGGTCCTCGACGACGATCATCCTGTTCCGCGTGCTTCAGGGCCTCGGCGGCGGCATGATCATGCCCGCCGGCATGACGATTCTCACGCGCGCCGCCGGACCGCAGAGGCTCGGGCGCGTGATGGCGATCATGGGGGTGCCGATGTTGCTCGGCCCGATCCTCGGCCCGATCCTGGGCGGTTGGCTGGTGACCGACGTGAGCTGGCGCTGGATCTTCTTCATCAACCTGCCAATCGGGATCGCCGCCCTGCTGCTGGCGTTCAGGGTTCTGCCCCGAGACATAGCCCAGCACTCGCAGCGGCTCGATGTAGTGGATTTGCTACTGGTGTCCCCCGGACTTGCGCTGATGATCTACGGGCTGGCCGAGTCGAGCTCGTCGGGCGGCTTCGACTCGAGCAAGGTGCTGATCCCGCTGTTCGCCGGGATCCTGCTGCTGTGCGTATTTGTCTGGCACGCGCTGCGCGCTTCCGACCCGCTGATCGACCTGCGCCTGTTCAAGAACCGCGCGTTCGCGACCTCGTCCATGTCGCTGATCCTGATGTGCATCTCCGTGTTCGGGGCGTTCCTGCTGTTGCCGCTCTACTTCCAGTCGGTTCGCGGCGTGTCGCCGCTGATGGCGGGCGTGCTGTTGGCGCCACAGGGCCTCGGCTCGATGATCACGATGCCGATCGCCGGCCAGCTTTCGGACAGGACCGGCTCGGGGCGGATCGTCCCCTTCGGCTTGATCACGGTGGTCGCGTCGGTCGCCTGGCTGACGCAGATCGGCGCCCACACCTCGTGGGCCGCCATCTGCATCGACCTGTTTGTGTTCGGGCTCGGGATGGGTTTCGCGATGATGCCGATCTACACCGGGGCGCTGCAGTCGATCAAGGCTGCCGCTGCCGCGCGCGCCTCGACTGTGCTGAACATCCTTCAGCAGACAGGCGCGTCGATCGGCACCGCCGTCATGTCGGTGATTCTCACCACTGCTCTGGCGGCGCAGCTGGGACACGGCAATCACGGCACGATCGGCCACACCGCCGTTCCAGCGGCGGTACGCGAGAAGGTCGCTGAGCCGATGGCGATCGCCTTCGGCAACACGTTCGTTTGGGCGTGCGTGCTGCTGGTGGTTGCGCTGCTCGGCTCGCTCACGCTGCCGAAGCGCCGACCGGACTACACCCAGGACGAAGCGGCGCCCAGCCCGATGCTGGTCTGATCCCAGCCGGGCCCCTCGGGTTGCGGCCCGCTGGCCGCAACCCGGTCGGTCGCGCGTCCCCGACGACCGCGCGCGGGCGTTTAGAATCCCGGTTCGGTTTCCACATGACGCGTCATGCACTGATAGCCGGAGGGGGTCCCGCCGGTCTGACCACAGCGGTTGCTCTGAGCCAGGCCGGCTGGGACTGCAGCATTGTCGAGCTGATGACCGACTGGCGGCCGACCGGCGTCGGGATCGCCCTGCAGAGCCCGCCGCTGCGTGCGCTCAAGACGTTGGGACTGTTCGACGAATTGGTCAGCATCGCCCGCGTACACCCGAAGCTGGACATCTGTGCGGCCGACGGTCGCAAGCTCGCCGAGATCCCGAACGTCAACGTCAACGAGCCTGAGGACCCGCCCTTCGTCAACCTCAGCAGGGCCGCGTTGCATGAGTTCCTGCTCCGGGCGATCGCAGCACACGACGTGCCGGTCAGACTCGGCACCACCATCGAGGGGGTCCGTGACCAGGACGGCGGTGTCGAGGTGCGGCTGAGCGATGGGTCGGTCGAACGCTACGACCTCGTGATCGGCGCGGAGGGCGTCAATTCGACCCTGAGAGCGATGATCCTCCCGGGCGCGCCCGGCGCCCAGGACGCAGGTCAGTCGATCTGGCGGATGGCCGCCCGCTGTCCCGAGGGCCTGGACGGGTACACGGTGATGGTGGCCGGCCCGCATCGCATCGGGCTCGTGCCCCTACCCGGCGACGACCTCTATCTGTGGATGCTCGACTCAACGCTCGGGCCTGAGCGTCCCGCGGCCGACCAACTGCTCGATCTGTTCCACGAGCGCATGGCCGCGTACGGCGGCTACGCCCCCGAGGTGGCCCGGCAGGCCACCGATCCAACGCAGCTCGACTTTCGCGCATTGAAGTGGTTGCTGCTGGAACCGCCATGGCATGCCGGCCGCGTCGTCCTCATCGGCGACGCGGTTCACACGACCACTCCGCAGCTCGCCTTCGGCGCGGGGCTTGCGATCGAGGACGCCGTCGTCCTGAAGGAACTGGCGCTCGCGGAGGTGTCCCCGCTTGAACTTGGGCAGCAGCTGGCCCAGCGGCGCTATGAGCGCGCGGCGGTAGTAGTCAACAATTCGCTGCAGCTCTCCAGATGGGAGCAGGAGGGCGGGCCGCCGAATCCCGACGCGCCGAAGCTCACCGCGGAGTCGTTCGCGAAGCTCGCCGAGCCGATCTGACCAACGACAAACTCAGGGCGCCCGGCTCGTCGAGCGGGAGGGGCTCTCAGCTGAAAAGGCGCGGCACCAGAGCGCGGGCATGCTCGGCCTCCAGCATGCGCCGCCCGTCCGCGCCCAGGTAGCTGAGCCCAGGAGCGATGTCACAGCCCTCCGGTAGCGCCAGGTACGGCCAGTCGCTGCCGAAGACGATGTGCTCAAACGGCGTCACCTGGCGTGTCGCTTCCACCGCGACCTCGTGGTTTGAGAGGCCTGTGTCGTAGTACTGGCTGGCGAGATATGCGAGCGCGCCAGCGGGCGCGCTCGTGGTCTTGTCGGGCTCGCGCTCGGCGAGCGACGCGATGCGATTAGCGAGAAACGGCGCGGTGCCGCCGAGGTGCGCGAACTGCCAGCGGATGTGCGGGTGACGCTCGAACGTTCCGCTGTAGAGCAGGTTGACGATCGCGCGCGTGGTCTCGAACGGAAACTCGTAGAGCCAGATCGGGTGCTGCGGGAGCGGCTGCCCGTTCGGCGGGAAGGTCGGGTGCACGAACACATAGGCGCCGCGGCGGTCAAGCTCGGTCATCAGCGGCTCAAGCGCGGCATCTCCGAGGTAGGTACCGGCGACCTGCGAGACCAGCATCACGCCGTCCAGCCCCAGCACGTCGAGCGCCTGGCTCAACGCTTGCAGCGCCGCGTCCACGTCTGGCAGCGGCAGAGTGGCAAGCGCGGCAAACCGCTGCGGCGCCGCACGCACGATCGCAGCCAGCTCGGCGTTGAGGATCCCCGCGAGCTCATTCGCCTGGCCCTGATCGCCGAAGAACACGCCTGGCGGCGCCGCCGAGACCACCGCCGCGTCAATCCCGTATCTCCGCATGACCTCATCGAGTGCCGCCACCGGGATCGGTCCGTTCGCGGCGGCGACCTGCTGCGGCAGCGCCTCGACGTAGGTCGCGGGCCGGACGTGCGCATGCATGTCGATCCGTGGCATGGTCAGAGCCTACGGCCTTTGCATGCGTATGCGCAACCTGGGAGGATCCGCCTGGAAGAAACGATCAGGCGCATGAAAGACCCCGGCCCATGAACGATCATCTGGAGATCCTCGCAGCGCAGCGGCTGCTCTGGGGCACGGCGCCCCGCGACTGGGCGGAGTTGGCCGAGCCTGAGAACCTGCCTCTCTACGAGCGCATGCTCGATGTGGGCGGGGTGGATCAGGGCACGACGCTCCTCGACCTCGGCTGCGGCTCGGGGCTGCTCTGCCAGCTCGCGGCGCAGCGCGGGGCTGTGGTCGCGGGCATCGACATCTGTCCCGCGCTGCTTGAGATCGCGCGCGAGCGCACGCCGGAGGCCGACCTGCGTGACGGTGACATCTCGGCGCTGCCGTTCGCCGATGCGAGCTTCGAGGTCGTCACCGCCGCCAACGCGATTCAGTTCGCGCCCGATCCCGGGCACGCCCTGCGCGAGGCCGCGCGGGTGTTGCGACCCGATGGACTCCTGGTGGTCGCGCTCTTTGCCGAGCCCGAGCGCAATGAGGGTACGGTCCTGCACCTCGCGATGAAGAACCTGGTCGAGGCGGTCGAGGGCAAGGAGGACGGCTATGCGCCCTACGCGCTCTCGCAACCGGGCGGCCTCGAACAGGCGGTGCGCCTCGCCGGCCTGACGGTGTGTGGGGCCGGCGAGCTTGCCGTCGCGTGGCACTACGCCGACCGCGATGCGACCCTGCGAGCGCTGCTCTGTTCGGCCGGCGGCGCACGGGCTGCCAGGGCCGCCGGGCGCGATCGCGTCGGCGCGGCGCTGACCGACGCGATGACGCCGTTCGTCGGCGGCGACGGCGCCGTAACGATTCGCAACGTCTTTCGTTACGTGGTCGCGGAGCGTCCCGCGTGACCGGGGCATACACCCGATCTTCCGCGTAGGTCCGCGTCGGCGGGATGCTCGCCGGCGGCGGGAAGCAGGCCCGTCAAACTTGACTTCTCCCTCGATCAGAGGAGAGTGAGTGGGCCCTTGTGGGTGCGCCGCCAGACTGGCGGCAGACGGCCGGACAGGAATCAAAGCCGTCAGGCAGGCACCCAGCGGCATCGGACCGGGCTCGGCGCAGATGCGCCCACCCCGATAGCCGGGCCAGCGTGTGTCCAACCCCCTGGAGGAGAACACGATGACGAAGACCCGCCGACCACGCTGCGTCGCACGGCTGACCGATCATGGATCTTGAGCTCGCCGGCAAAGTCGCGGTCGTCACTGGAGCGAACCGAGGCATCGGCTTGGCCGTCACGCAGGGGCTCCTGGCCGAGGGTGCGTATGTCGTCGCCGGATCGTTGACAACCGGCAACCTCGATGGTCTGGACCGTGCCATTGCCGTGCCGGTGAATCTCGCGGCCGCGGACGGGCCGGCGCTACTCGTACAACGTGCGATTGAAGAGCACGGCCGCCTCGACGTGCTCGTCAACAATGTCGGCGCGGTACGCATCCGAACAGAGGGATTCCTGGGGACCAGCGACGAGGAGTTCGAGTGGGCGCTGAACATCGACTTCTTCACGACGCTGCGTGCGACAAGGGCGGCTCTTGGCCCAATGCTCGAGCAGCGCTCGGGATCGATTGTCAACGTGGCCTCGATCAATTCCTTCTTCCAGCCCGATGCCGCCACCGTCGATTACGGTGTCGCCAAGGCGGCGGTGGTCAACTTGAGCAAGTCGCTCGCACAGGAATTCGGTCCAAGCGGTGTGCGTGTCAACTGTGTCTCGCCCGGCCAGGTGAGTACCGACCTATGGCTCGGCGAGCACGGCGTTGCCGCAACCATAGGCGAGGCCACCGGGGTTGATGCGGACACCGTTCGCGAATCGGCTGTCGCAGGCATACCCACGGGCCGGTTCACCAAGCCCGAAGAGGTCGCAACCCTGGTCACCTTGCTCGCCTCCCCACGCAGCGACAACATCACAGGTGTGAACTACGTCATCGACGGCGGCCTGATCAAGACCACGTGACGGCAAGACGACGAGAGCTCGACACTCCGTGGTTAGCCCCGACACCAAAGCTCGGACGTTCACCGTCATCTTTGACGTGTTTTGCCCATAGCTTCACGGGGTTTCGCCCGTAACTTCCTGCCGCCGCGTCCTCCAGGCCCCGATCCGTCCTTGCATGCGTATGCACAACCCGGTATGAATCCAATGGCATGACCCTGCCCCTTCCACCGATCGGCCACGTCGGCTACGTCGTCGATGACATCGAGGACGGCGTCGCGTGGGCGGTGCAGACGC
This sequence comes from uncultured Actinomycetota bacterium, assembly GCA_963714335.1. Lineage (GTDB taxonomy): Bacteria > Actinomycetota > Thermoleophilia > Solirubrobacterales > Solirubrobacteraceae > Palsa-465. The sequence goes on along the minus strand of CAVQNW010000002.1, from coordinate 651,379 downwards.
TCGGTGCCGGCCCCTTCTTCCTCGTCGCCCATCTCGCATTCGACGTATGCACATACAACGGCGAGCCGGCCCGCTACGACCACTCCTCGGCCTTCGGGCAGTGGGGCGAGATCAAGGTTGAGTTGACCGTCGTGCACTCCGCCGATCCCCCCGAGCTCGCCGAGCTGATCGGCGGGAGCGCCCCGCGGGTCGGCCACGTCGGGATGCTGGTCGACGACCTCGACGCAGAGAGCTCGGCGCTGGAGGAAGCCGGCCTGCCGGTGTTCCACGCCGGCTCGAGCGGACCTGTGTCCGCGCGCTGGCACGACGGCCGTGCACAGCTCGGCCACCACGTCGAGCTGCTCCAACGTGGTCCGGAGATCGAGGGCTTCTACGAGGCGATCCGCTCCGCGTCGGTCGGCTGGGACGGCCGCGAACCCTTGCGCTCGGGCCCAGGCGGTCACTGATGCGCTTCGGGGTCGTGGTCGGCGCGCCGACGCGCGACGGTTATGTGCAGGCGGTCCGTCGCGCTGAGCAGCTCGGGTACGACGTTGTCCTCTGCTCGGACCACCTCGAGCTCGCCGGTCGGCACTTCTCGCACTTCGCCCCGATCCCGGCGCTGACCGCCGCCGCCATGGCGACGGAGCGCATCAGGATAGGCACCTCGGTGCTCAACCAGGACTTCCGACACCCGGCCGTGCTCGCACGCGAGGCGGCATCGCTCGACGTCCTCAGCGACGGCCGGCTCGAGCTGGGGCTGGGGCTGGGGTGGAACGAGCCCGAGTACCGCATGGCCGGGATAGCGTTTGATCCCGCGCCCGAGCGTCTGCGCCGCTTGAGCGAGTACGTCCAGGTGGTCAAGGGCGTCATCTCGGCCGAGACACCGTTCAGCTTCGCCGGCGAGTTCTTCACGATCGAATCGATGGTCGGCGAGCCGCCGCCGGTGCAGCGGCCCCATCCGCCGATCATGATCGGCGCCACGCGCCCGCGGATGCTGGCGCTCGCCGCCCATGCGGCTGACATCGTCAGTGTGAGCATGCTGCAGTCGCCCGACCCCAGCGACCAGGCGCTGGAGACGATGGTGCAACAGGTGCGAAATGCGGCGCCGCAGCGCTTCTCGGCGCTCGAGCTGCAGCTGCCGCTCGCCGCGACGATTCCCCACCCCACTGGCGGCGTCGACGCTGTACGCGCCGCGATTGCGTCGGGCGAGCACTTCATCTCGATGCTCGCCGCGAAGTTCGGCGAGGAGGCGCTCGCCGAGTCGCCGATGGTGCTGACCGGTCCGCCCGCCGCGATGGCGCAGAAGCTGGGCGAGCTGGGCGCGCGCCACGGCATCTCCTCGGTGATGATTCCGATGCCACAGATGGAGGCGCTCGCCGAAGTGATCCAAGAGCTGAACGGAGCCACCCCATGACCAAGATCGTCGACCTCTCTCACCTGATCGTCTCGGACCCGCCCGATCTGCCGGACTTCCTGCGCAGCGAGGTCAGCTACCAGGACCACGCCAACGGCGCGCGAGAGTTCGAGCAGGGGTTCGGGACGGACAGCAGCCTGCTCCTGCGCGGTGAGGGCCCCGCCGGTGAGCGACTCTCGATCGGCACCCATAGCGTCACCCACCTGGACGCTCCGTATCACTACAACTCGACGATCCAGGGCAGGCCGTCGGAGACGATCGACGAACTGCCACTCGACTGGTTCTTCGCTCCCGGTGTGGTCGTCGACGCACTCGATCGCGAGGACGGTGACGCGGTCACCGCCGAGCAGGTGCGCGCCGGTATCGAGGCCGCCGGTCATCAGCTGAGGCCCCTGGACATCGTCCTGGTCCACACCGGCACCGACCGCTATTACGGGCAGCGCGACTACATGCATCACGGTCCGGGCGTGACCGCTGAGGCCACACGCTGGCTGTGGGATCACGGGGTACGCGTGATGGGCATCGACGCCTGGGGCTGGGACGCGCCGCTGCGCCTGCAGGCCGAGGTCGCGCGCGAGCGCGGCGAGCAGGGCATCATGTGGGCCGCTCACCAGGTCGACCTGCCGTATTCCCAGATCGAGCGGCTCACCAACCTTGCCGCGCTGCCGAAGACGGGCTTCCGCGTCGCCTGCTTCCCGCTGAAGATCTCACGGGCCAGCGCCGCGCCGGCGCGGGTCGTGGGGATCCTCGACTGAAGGATCAGCCGATCCTTGTCTGAGTCCTCAGCAGAGCAGGTAGTCCGCGACGGCCCGTGCCAGCTCCCGCTCGAGCTGTTCATCGCTCAGCGGCCGTTCGGACTCGAACGTCGGCCCGTGTGTGATCCGCCGCGCTGTCGTGTTGTAGACAATGCGCCAGGCGACATCGACGGCCAGCTCGGGATCCGCATGTCTGATTTCGTCGCGGTGTTCGAGGATCGCGTGCGAAAAGACCTCGCATGTGCTCCGAGACTTCTCGGCCGCACGCTCCATGATCCACGGTTCGAGCGGCGCCTGACGCATGAATACCCGCAGCACGTCGCCGTGGGCCAGCACCTGAGTCCCCATCTCAACCACAATCGCCTCGACCTGTTCGCGCGTCGTCCCCGGACGGTGGGCGGCCCGCTCGAGCGGCTCGGCCTGCTCCTCGGTCCACAGCATCGCGCGCTCGTAGACCGCCTTGATCAGCGCCTCACGGCTCGGCACGCGCGCGTAGATCGAGCCGATCGAGACGTTTGCCCGCGCGCTCACCTCCTGCAGGGTGAACCCCTCGAAACCGCGCTCCTGCAGCAGCTCGAAGCCGGCTTGGAGTACCCGCTCGAGCGACTCCTGGCTGCGTCGCTGCAGCGGCGGACGGATCAGGGGCTCGGGCTGGCTCACCGCGCGAAGACTAACCGGCGCCGCGACCACCACCGCCGGACACCGCTCCGCTCCCTCGGTCGTCGCGCCGCCTTTGCCCGGCACTGTCTTGACTTCTCGACGACGCAAGCTAGGCTTCCTGACCAAATTGGAACCCCCCTTCTAATTTCGCCACCAAGAGGAGAGCAGTTTCATGGCCCTGTCCCTGATCTCACAGCTCGCACACGTTGAGCTGACCACGCCCAAGCCGCAGGAGTCGCTGGATTTCTGGACCAACGTGATTGGACTCGAGGAGACAACGCGTGAGGGCGGGTCGGTGTATCTACGCGGCTGGGGCGATCGCTTCCACCACACGCTGAAGCTCACCGAGGGCGAGCAGGCCGGGCTGACGCACATCGGCTGGCGAGCGTTCGGTCAGGAGGAGCTCGAGCGTGCGGTCCAGCGGCTCGAGGAAGCGGGCGCCGGCATCGGCTGGCTCGAGGACTCCGTTGGACACGGCCCCGCATACCAGTACCACTCACCAGGCGGACACCAGCATGAGATCTTCTGGGAGGTCGAGCGCTATCAGGCGCCCGCAGGCCAGGAGTCGCCGTTCCCGAACCGACCGCAGCGCTTCGTTCCGCGCGGGGTCGGTGCCCGCTGCATCGACCACGTGACGATCGCGACCGCGAATCCCGATGGCGACGCCCGCTGGTTACGCGACACCCTCGGCCACCGCTATACCGAGTTCACGACGATTCCGAACAACCCGGACAACATCGTCTTCTGCTTCACCACGACGTGCGAGCGCGGGCACGACCTGGGGCTCGCGTGGGACCCGACTCCGGCCCGCGGCAGGATCAACCACTTCGCCTACTACGTCGAGACCAACGACAACCTGTTGCGCGCCGCTGACGTGCTGCTCAATCAGGATGTGGCGATCGAGTTCGGCCCCGGCAAACACGGGATGGGTGAGCAGGGCTATCTCTACTTCCGCGAGCCGAGCGGCCTGCGCGTCGAGCTCAACGCCGGCGGCTACCGCAACTACGAGCCGGACTGGGAGACCGTGCGCTTCGAGCCCGAGGCCGGATCCAACGTCTTCTACCGCAACCTCGGTATGCCGCCGTCGATGCTCGAGAACTTCCCGCCGCTGGAGCTGTCGTCCGAGCAGCAATCAGACGCGATGCAGACGACGGGTCTGTTCGTTTAGTGTCGAAAAGGAGAGAGCGATGCGGATTGCCAGATACGAACACGACGGCAGGACGACGGTCGGAGCTGTCGAGGGTGACGGCGACGCGATCGTCGTGCGCTCGCTGCCGGCCGGTGTCGGTGCGACCGACCTGCTGCAACAGAGTCCGGACGAGCGCGCCGCCCACGCGCTCGGGGATCCTGTGCCAGTCAGCGCGGTGCGGCTGCTGGTGCCGCTGCAACCGCCGAGCGTGCGCGACTTCGTCAGCTTCGAGCAGCACATCGAGGGCATGGTCATGGGTGACGGCATCCCCTTCCCGGAGGCGTGGTACGGGGCGCCTGCGTTCTACTTCTCGAACCCCAACTCGCTCTATGCGACCGGTGAGGAGATCCCGGTGCCCCCACGCGCTCAGCGCTTTGACTACGAGCTCGAGGTCGCCGCGATCATCGGCAGGCGCGGGTCGGACCTGACGCTCGATAGCGCGCGGGATGCGATCGCCGGCTACACGCTGTTCAACGACTGGTCGGCCCGCGACCTCCAGGGCGAGGACCGCAAGCTCGGCATGGGCTGGGCCAAGGGCAAGGACACGGCATCGACGCTGGGCCCTTGGATCGTCACCGCCGACGAGCTCGAGCGGTACCGCGATGACGAGGGCCGGCTCGACCTGCGCATGACGGTCTGGCTGAACGGTGAGGAGATGGGCACCGACACGCTCGCAAGCGCGGCCTGGACCTTCGAGCAGATGCTGGTCTACGCCTCGCGGGGGACCGCGCTCGTGCCCGGAGATGTGATCGGCTCGGGCACCTGCGGTGGCGGCTGCCTCGGTGAACTCTGGGGACGCAGTGACCCGCGCAACCCGTCGCCGCTGGGGCCCGGCGACGTCGTACGGATGACGGTCGAGCACATCGGCACGATCGAGAACACGGTCGTGGCCGGCTCGCAGCCTGTCGAGTATGGGACGGCCCGCCGTCGCGTCGCGGCCTAGACAGTTCGGGGCGGCGGCGGGCTTTGCCGCCGCCCCTTCTACACCTGGTGGGTGATCGGGTCGTCCGGCAGTTGCGCTCGCAGCTCTGCCTCGAAGCGTCCGCCGACCAGCACGAACAGGATTCGCGTCCAGGCGCCTGAGCGGTTCTCCCAGGCGTGGTCGGTGCCGCGCTGCACGACGAGCTCGCCGGCGCCGACCGTCGTCGCCGAACCATCATCGAGCACGAGCGTGATCTCACCCTCGAGCACGACTGCCGTAGTCGACGCTCTCGGTGCGGTGCATCGGCGAGCGCGCACCCGCCGGCATGTCGACGATGCGTACGCGCGTGCCGGAGGCCGGCGGGCCGAGCAGCTCGCCGGCGCGGATCGGCTCGGCCTCGTTCGCCGCGATCGGGGCGGGGGAGGCAGTCGTCAGCCACATGTCGTGGAAGCTGGCACCGTCGGGCACGGTGCGCGAGGCCGGCGGCGGGCCGTCGCTCACAACCGTCCCGCGCCCCTCGGCGTCGTGGCCGGTGACGATTCGGCGCGGCGGTGGGGCTGCGCCAGCGGGCGCCGCCCCACCGGGAGGTGGCTCACTTCTCATGCCAGTGAGCCATCGGGAGTCCAGCGACTGGTGAGCGGAACGACGGCAATGTCGTGCCCATCAGACTGCCGAGGTAGACGGTCCTCAGGTCGGGCCCGCCAAAGGTCACGCTGGCCATCAGCGGCGCCAGCGTGCCGCGGCCGGCACCGAGGACCTCCGGTGTCATCGTGCCGGCGAAGTACGCCTCGTCGAAGGCGGCCACGCCCTCGGGGTTGCCGTCGTCGAGCAGCGTGAGGACCTCGAGCTCAGGCGTCAGCGCGATCAGCCGGTCGCCGTTGACGAGCGTGATCCAGAGGTTGCCCGCCACATCGAACGCAATGCCGTCCGGGATCCCCCCGAGGTCCGCAGGCCCGTAGATCTCGCGGTCACGGAGCGTCCCATCGTCGTCCACCCGCAGCCGCGAGATATGGCGCGCGTTGGACTCGACCACGTACAGCCACTCCTCAGCTGCGTCGAAGCGGATCTCGTTGGTCCCGACAAAGCCGTCGGCCGCGATCCGCGCGCCGTGCTCGTCGATCAGGATGATGTAGCCGTCCGGGAGCTTCTCGTTGACCGAGATCAGCCAGGGATCGGAACGCGTGTGCACGGTGATCCAGATCCGGCCCCTGGAGTCGGTCAACGCGAAGTTCGCCTTGCCAAGCGGCCTGCCGTCGAGCGTCTCGAGCAACGTCTCGGAGACGCCGTCGCGGGTCATCCGTTCGACCGCGTCGGTCCCGAAGTTGGCGATGATGAAGTCGCCATTTGAGTCGAAGGCGAGCCCGTTGGGCAGCGTGCCGTCGAGGATGTAGCGGGACACCGAGTCGGCGTCCCCGCCGGGCTCGACCACCTCCTGTGCGATCAGCGTCTGCGAGCCGTCACGATCGATGCGCATCACGCCGCCGCGAGCGTCGGCGCTCCACAGCGTGCCGTCGGGCTCGGCCAGTACGCACTCGGGGCGCTGCAGGTCGCGGCCGGTGGAGGTGATCACGCGGCGGTCGACGCTCCAGCCGCGCAGCGGGTTGTCCGCGGCGCTCATTCGAGCGGCCCGATCAGCTCGATCAGGTGACCCTCGGGGTCGTGCATGAACGCCATGCGCCGTCGCGGCTCCGGCGATTGCCGCGGTTCCCACACGCCGATCGCCCCGGCATCCAAAGCACGCGCGTAGGCGGCGTCGAGGTCGGCGGCTTCGAGTGCGACATGGCCGAACCCGCGCGTCCTCATCGCCATGGGCGGATCGGCGAAGGCCAGTCCCTCCCCTGCGCCGGGAACCTCGAACAGCTCGATGCGCGCTCCCCCGGCGGTCCGCAGCATCGCCCCGCGGACACCTCCGGGCAGGTCGAACTCGACCTGCGGCTCGAATCCGAAGGCGACCGAATACCAGGCCCGCGCACGATCGAGATCAGCGACCGTCAGGCCAACATGATGTGCACTTATGGTCATCGCATCCATTTGACAAATGTGTATAGACTTCGTGCAGCCTACAGCAACTAGAGGGTTGGTATGCAGTTCGAGGGTGCAGTGTTTTGGAAGGGCGATGAGGGCTACGAGCAGGCACGCCAGGCTGCGGTCTGGAACTTCCGCAAGCCCGATCGCTATCCCGCGGTGATCGTCCAGGCGCGGTCCGATCAGGACGTCGTCAATGCTGTCGCGTTGGCCCGGCAGCGTGGGCTTCGGGTGAAGGCCCGTGCGGGCGGTCATGCCTGGAGCGGCTCCTCGGTGCGCTCCGGGATGTTGATCGACCTCTCCCAGCTCAACGAGATCGCGTTCGACGCGGACTCAGGGATCGCCGCAGTCCAGCCGGGCGTCAAGGGTCGGGACCTCAACGGCCTGCTCGCCGAGCACGACCTGTTCTTCCCGTCCGGCCACTGCCCCTCCGTCGGTATCGGCGGCTTCCTGCTGCAGGGCGGCTGGGGCTGGAACTCGCGCGCGATCGGCCCAGCCTGCATGAGCGTCGTCGCCGTGGACGTCGTCACCGCCTCCGGCGAATTGATCCATGCCGACGCTGAGCAGAACCCCGACTACTGGTGGGCGGCGCGCGGCGCAGGCGGCGGCTACTTCGGCGTGATCACGCGCTTCTACCTGCGCTGCCACCCACGCCCCAGCGCGACCTACACGCGCACTGACGTCTACTCGCTGGACGAGATCGAGGCCGTGCTGGGCTGGGCGCTCGAGTTCGAACCGACTCAGCCTCCGGAATTCGAGTTCGCGATTCTCGGCACCACCCCGACGTTGCCAGACGGTCGCACCGTCCACGAGGGCACGGCGCTGATGCTCATGTGCCAGGCACTGATGTACGACGACGAGGATGCGCGTTACGCGCTGGCGCGACTCGACGAGTGTCCGGTGATCGATCGTGCGCTGCACCGGGAGGACGCCAAGAGGGTCTCCTTCACCGAGCTCTACGACGGCCCCAACGCGGTCGAGCCCGAGGGCGTCCGCTGGTCGGCGGACGGGATGTGGACCAACGTCAAAGGCGAAGCTCTGCTCGAGCCCGCCAAGCAGCTGTTCCGCGACGTGCCCACGCCGGAGTCGCACATCTTCTGGTACCCGTGGCGCCAGCAGCGGTTCGACGACGCCGCCATCTCGGTGCAGGGCGACCTCTACCTCGCGGCCTTCGCCGGCTGGCACGACCCCGTTGAGGATGACCAGTACGTCGCCTGGCCGACGCAACACATGCGGCGCATGGAGTCACTCTCTGAGGGCATCCAGCTTGCCGACGAGAACCTCCGCGAACGCTCGGCGCGCTTCCTCTCGGATGACAACGCCTCGCGGCTCGAACAGCTGCGCGCGGAGCGCGACCCCGACGGCATCTTCCATAGCTACCTGACGATCGACGAGGCGAGCTGGTGAGCGACGTCACGAGCCGCACTGGGGACAACGTCGTCCAGGTTCACGAGCAGTTGCGTGCCGCCATCCTGTCGGGTGACGTGCGGCCCGGCGCGAAGACCTCCCAGGCCGAGCTCGCGCGCGACCTCGATGTCGGTCGCACACCGCTGCGCGAGGCCGTCCGCATGCTCCAGACCGAGGGTCTGATCGTCACCGAGCCCAACCGTCGCGTCGTCATCGCCAGCCTCTCGATCGAGGATGCGGAGGAGCTCTACCTGCTGCGGATCACGGTCGAGGTCGCCGCCGCACGGGTGACGCTGCCACAGCTCACCGAGACAGACTTTGCCGAGCTCGAGGGCTACATGGCGCAGATGACGCATCTGGCAGGCGGCGGCCCCCCGTCGCTGCAGCTCTTCCGCTCCCCGCACCGCGCCTTTCACGAGCGCTTCGTCGGCAGGGCTGGACTGCGGTCGTCCCATCTGATCGCCGAGCTCTTTGACCATGCCGAGCGCTACCGGCGTGTTTACGGGAGCATCACGCCAGAGGAATATGAGAAGCGCCACGTCCAGCATCGGGCGATGCTCGACGCCGCGATCGCCCGGGATGCCGACCAGTTGGCGGACGCGCTCGCGGCTCATTACGTCGCCACTGCGCGGCTCGTTACCAGCGCGCTCGATCCCGAGTATCCGCTCGACCGGCTGCGCACGGTCGTCGCCGCGATCGCCCCAGGAGCCGTATATGCGTTTGGTTAGGCGCCGATCATGCATCTCGGGACGGCGCTCTGGCGCCTGTACGCTGGGCCCGAGGACGAGCTCGGCGCAGCTGGGCCAGGAGAGAGGAGTCCAGCGGTGAGCACCGCTACCCAGCCCGGCGCGCAGCCGGGGGACATCGGCGTCGGCACGTCGCTGCTCGAGGTCGACGCGCTACGCATCCAGTACGGCGGCGTGGTAGCGATCGACGACATCAGCTTCACGATCCCGCGGGGCTCGATCGTCGGCCTGATCGGTCCCAACGGCGCCGGCAAGACCTCGCTGGTCGATGGGCTGATGGGCGCGCACCGCCCCTCCAGCGGACACGTGCGTTTCGACGGGACCGACGTCACCGGTCAGTCGGCGCACCGTTTGGCGCGGCGCGGCATGACGCGGACCTTCCAATCGGTCGAACTGTTCGATGATCTCAACGTCGAGGAGAACCTGCTCGTCGCGGCCGAGCGTCCGTCGCTGTGGCGCGCGTTGGGGCAGGTGCTCGCACCGATCGCACGCCCCGGCGCTGAGGCTGTGGCCTGGGCGGCGGAGGCTGTGGAGATCACCGACATCCTGCAGCGCGAACCGCGCGAGCTCTCCCACGGTCAGCGCAAGCTTGTCGGCGTCGCCCGTGCACTGGCCGGCCGTCCGTCGCTGGTGCTGCTGGACGAGCCGGCGGCGGGCCTCGACACCGATGAGACCGCCCAGTTCGGAGAGCGGCTGCGTGAGCTCCCGAAGCGCGGCATCACGCTGCTCCTGATCGATCACGACATGAGCCTGGTGCTCGAGGTCTGCGACCACATCCTGGTGATCGACTTCGGCAAGCTGATCGCCCAGGGCTCGCCCGCGGAAATTCGGACCAACCAGCGCGTGATCGACGCCTACCTCGGGCGCCAGAGCGCTCATGGCGGCGAACGGGAGGTCTCACGGTGAGCGCCTCGATCCCGGAAGCTGCTGGATCTGCCTCCGCCCGCCCCAGCAGCTCCAACAAGCCAGGTCCATCCGGCCAGCAAGCCGGCAGCACCACGTCTCGTCCCCTGCTGGAAGTGAACGCTCTGACGGCCGGCTACCTGGGGATCCCGGCCGTGCGGGACATCTCCTTGCAGGTGGGAGCGGGTGAGGTGGTCGCATTGCTGGGACCGAACGGCGCCGGGAAGACGACCACACTCTCAACGGTCGCGGGTCTGATGAAACCGATCGACGGCGACATCCGCTTCGACGGCAACCCGATCGGCGGTCGCGCACCCGAACGGCTGGCCAGGGAGGGAATGACACTTGTCCCGGAAGATCGCGCCCTGTTCTTCGACCTGACCGCCCGTGAGAACCTGCGGCTGGCCAAGCGCGGGGACAGCATGGAGGTGCCCGAGATCATCGAGATGCTCCCCGAGCTCGAGAAATGCCTCGACCGTAGGGCAGGTGTGCTGTCCGGGGGTGAACAGCAGATGCTCACGCTCGCGCGCGGCCTGATGTGCAGGCCGCGGCTGCTGATGGTCGACGAGATGAGCCTCGGCCTCGCTCCGGTGATCGTCGAGCGACTGATGCCGGTGCTGCGTCGGGTCGCAGACGAGTTGGGCACAGCGGTTCTGTTCGTCGAGCAGCACGTCCAGCAGGCGCTCGAGTTGGCCGAACGGGCGTACGTGATGGTCAACGGCGAGATCGTGCTCCAGGGCACCGCCGAGGAGCTGCGCCGCCGCCGAGACCTGCTCGAGGCCAGCTACCTGGGAGAACGCGCGGCCGAGGAGGCCGCCGAGCAACCGCCTTCAAAGGAAGGCCTGTGAACAAGACTTGTCCCGCCGTTGTGCATACGCATACACGGCAACTCCAGCAAGACGTATTTGGTGGTAACAACCGCAGTTAGGAGGAGTAGAGAGGAATGCGCATCAAAACCCTGGTGATCGTCGTTGCGGCCATGTGTGCCGCGATGGCTGTCGCCATCTCAACCGCGGGCGCGCGTACGACGCACGCGCTCGCACACTCGTCGAGTGCTCTGGGCAAGCGGGATGCTGCCAAGGGCTCGCCTGTCGTCTTCGGCGCCGACAACATGAACGTGCCGAGCGGCGGGCCGGCCTTCCCGGAGTCTTCGGAGGCACTGAACGCCACGGTTGACTACGTGAACGCCTACAAGGGTGGTCTCGACGGCCACCCGATCAAGATCGACTGGTGCGCCACCGACGGTACCCCGTCCGGCTCGTCCAGCTGTGCCAAGCAGCTGATCGCCGATCATCCCAAGGCGATCATCGGCGCCAGCGACCTGTCGACCGCGGATACGATCCCGGCCTACGCCAAGGCCCACCTGGCCTACCTCGGCGGGATGGACTTCACGCCGGTTGAGGCGACCGCCAGTAACTCGGTCATCTTCAACGACACCGCCCAGCTCGGCAACGTGCTCGGCGGGGAGTACGCCGCGCAGCATCTCGGTGGGAAGAAGGTGGCGGTGATCACCTTCGGAAACACGCAGGGCGAGTTCAGTGCCAACACCTACTGGAAGCCGGGGATCCAGCACTTCGGCGGCACCTACACGCTGTTCCCGGTACCGACCACATCTGCCACGGTGACCTCCACCGTGGAGGAAGCGGTCACGTCGGGCGCGCAGGTGATCGGCCTCGAGGATCCGGGTCAGTGCCTGGCGCTGCTGCAGGCGCTGAAGGAGGCCGGCTGGACCGGCAAGACGATCTCGATCGACACCTGCTCGGCGCCTGTCACCGTTCAGGCCGCCGGTGCAGCAGCCAACGGCATGTACTGGTACCAGCCGTTCCAGGTCCCGGCGACGGGAACCCCGCAGGCCAAGCTGGCTTCGGCGATCCTCGCCAAGTACGCCCCGAAGAACATCCCGATCGACTCGCCGGCACTGACCGAGATGAGCACCATCATGGACATCTGGTCGGCGTTCCACAACACGGCGCCCAAGAAGTTGAACGAGTCGTACATCCTCAAGACGCTGCGCAGCGGCTCGAATCACCCGAACTTCCTTGGGCAGGCCTACGCCTGCAACGGCAAGGCGATTCCGGCGTTCAAGTCAGTCTGCAACGCCAGCTACTACCTGTACCACATTGTCAACGGCAAGGCCGTGCGTGTTGGCAACCAGGCAACCAATGAGGGATCCAACCTGATCAAGTAGCTTCCGGTCAGGCGGCTTTACGCTCCGGTCGGGGTCCGGGATCTGCTGATCCCGGGCGCCGGCCGGGCGACAGTTCCGCTCTCGGCCGGGGCCACCCTCGGGCAGGGGAAGTGAGAGACACATGAGCTATCTGTTGTTCCTGCTGATCGGGCTCGGTGCGGGCGCCGTGTATGCGCTGCTCGCCTTGGGCCTGGTGCTCAAGCACCGTAGCGCCGGCGTCGTGGACTTCTCCCATGCTGCCGTCGCAATGTGGTGCAGCTACGTCTTCCTCTATTTGCACAACAGCGGACAGCTGGTCTTCCCCTGGGTCGCCGTCGGCTGGCACCTGCAGGTCTTCTCAAAGGCCGGAGCCCCTGTGTGGCTCTCGATCGTCATCGCGCTGGTGTATTCGGCGCTCCTTGGGCTGATCTTCTACTACGTCGTGGTGCGCCCCCTGCGGCACGCTCCTGTGCTCGCTCGTGTCTGCGCATCTGTCGGGCTCCTGCTCTACCTCGAGACCGCGGCGACGATCAACTTCAGCACCTTCTCGGTCTCCTCGCCGTCGATCCTGCCCGAAACGGCGGTGAATCTGGCCAGCGGCCTGATCGTGCCCTCCGTCGACCTCTACCTGGCGGGCATCGCTGTTGTGGTCGGCCTGATCCTGGGGGCGGTGTACCGCTACACCCGGTTCGGTTTGGCGACCCGCGCCGCTGCCGGCAATGAGCGGGGCGCGGTGCTGATCGGCCTCTCCGCAACCAGGCTCAGCGCCGCCAACTGGGTCATCGCGACCGTGCTTGCGGCGGCCGCGGGCATCCTGATCCTGCCGGTCACGACTCTCAGTCCCAGTGACTACACGCTCTTCATCGTGCCGGCGCTCGGTGCGGCTCTGCTCGGGCGCTTCACGTCGTTCCCGCTGACCGTCGCCGCGGGTCTTGCGATCGGGATGCTCCAGTCGGAGATCGGGAAGCTGCAGACCGTCTGGACCTGGCTTCCGCAGCAGGGTCTGCAGGATGGCGTTCCCTTCATCCTGATCATGGTCACGGTCATCGCGATGTCCAAGCGCCTGCCGGCCCGCGGCGGCGTCGTATCGGTCCGCAACGCCTCCATCGGCCGCCCGAGGGCACCGGTGCGCACGACCGCGATCTCTTTCGGCATCGGTCTCGTGGCGATCCTGCTGCTCTCGCAGCTGTACGTGTACGCGTTCGCCGCATCGCTCAACGTGGCCTTGGTCGCTCTGTCTGTCGTCGTGATCACCGGCTACGTCGGCCAGATCTCGCTCGCCCAGAACGCCTTCGCGGGGATCGCCGCCTTTGAGGTCAGCCATATCGGCCATGGCCTCGGCCTGGGCTTCCCGTTCGCGCTGATTCTCGGAGCGCTCTGCGCTGTGGTGGTCGGCGTGGTCATCGGACTTCCGGCGGTGCGCGTGCGCGGGGTCAACCTCGCGATCGTGACGCTCTCGGCGGCGACGGCGCTGGACGCGCTCGTCTTCAACTCGACCTGGTTCAGCGGCGGTTACACGGGACTGTCGGTACACGAGCCGCGCCTGCTCGGACTCAACCTCGGGATCACTGCCAACAACAACGCGACCGTGTTCGCGATCTTCTCGCTGGTGATCTTCTGCCTGATGGCCTTCCTCGTGGCACGGCTGCGCAACGCTCCGGCGGGGCGCATGTTCATCGCGATCCGCTCCAACGAGAACGCGGCCGCCGCCGTCGGTGTGAACGTCGCCAGGACCAAGCTGTTTGCGTTCGGCATCTCCGCGTTCGTCGCAGGGATCGGCGGAGGGTTGCTGGCCTACCAGCAGATCAATATCAATCCCGCGTCCTTCACATCGTGGACGTCGCTGACGATCCTCGCGATCGCCTACGTGGGTGGCGTGGGCCGGATCGCGGGCGCGGTGGCGGCAGGCGTTCTGCTTGCCGGGAACGGCCTGATGGCGACCCTGCTCAACAAGCTCTTTGACTTCAACACCTATCAGATGCTGATAGCCGGCTTCGCGCTGATGCTGACCGCCATCGCCAACCCGGATGGAATCGCCAAGGAGATGCAGGGCACCTATTACAAGCTGCTCGCCAGGGCGCAGCGGCTGGTTCGCGACCACGGTGACGAGCCGAGCGACCCCAGCTCGCCGCCCGCCGAGAAGTCGACGGACGTCGGCTCGGCGGTCGCCGCGTAGGCGTACAGGTCATGGGCAGGCTGGATGGAAAGATCGCGCTGATCAGCGGCACCGGCGGTGGCATGGGCCGGGCGGCTGCGCTGGAGTTCGCCAGGCAGGGAGCTGCGGTTGCCGGTTGCGACATGAACGCGGCGGGCGACGCCGAGACCGAGGCGCTGGTGCGCGAGGTCGGGGGCGTCATGAGGTCCTTCGCGCCGGTCGATCTGACCGACGAGGCGCAGGCTGTTGCCTGGGCCGATGCCGCAGCTGCCGAGTTCGGAGGCGTCGACGTGCTCTACAACAACGCCTCGGTCGCTCGGGTGGGACCCTGGGACGAGCTCGACTACGTCGAGTGGCGCCGCACGATGACCTACGAGCTGGACATCGTCTACCTGAGCACCAAGGCCGCGTGGCCGCACCTGGTGCGGCGCGGTGGCGGCTGCGTGATCAACGTCGGCTCGGTGTCGGCTGTGCGCGGTGCGAGTTTCGTGCACCAGCACGCGCATGGTGCCGCCAAGGGCGGCGTCGTCGCGTTCACCAAGCACCTGGTCGTTTCGGGTATTCCGCACAACATCCGCGCGGTCAGCATCTCCCCGGGAATGATCCGGACCCCTGCGACCTCGCCCGTGATCGACGCGCCCGGCGGGCCGCTCGATGAGCTGATCGCCAAGACTCCATCGCGCCGCGTGGGCGAACCGCACGAGGTGGCGGCGCTCGCCTCGTTCCTCGCCTCCGACGAGGCGACCTACATCAACGGCGCCGACATCGCGATCGATGGCGGCGCCACCGCGATCGCGCCGTAGGGCAGCGGCGATCGCGACTGAGGGCAGCGGGCGCTCGCGCCGAGGGCAGCTGTGATCGCGACCGAGCGGCAGCGGGCGCTCGCGCCCGATGGCAGCGCGCGCTCGCGCCTGGCGCGCTCCGGTTCGAGACAATCCGCGTGGATCGTTGTGCGGGAGCGAGGAGATGCCGATGAGCAAGAGGGTCATCGTTACGGGTGGCAGTGGCAAGGCCGGGCGCGCGGTCGTGCGCGATCTGCAGAAGCGGGGCTACGAGGTGCTCAACGTCGATCAGCGGCCGTCGCCCGAATCGTTGGGCCCTGATTCGGCTATCCCGTTCCTGCCCGCCGATCTCACCGACTACGGACAGACGCTCGAGGCGTTCAGTGCCGGTGTCTGGGGCCGTCAGCCCGACGCGATTGTGCACCTCGCGGCGATTCCCTCGCCGGTTCACGCGACGCCCGATCAGGTGTTCCGCAACAACATCACCAGCACCCACACTGTCTTCTCCGCCGCCGCGCGCCTCGGGATCAAGCGCGTGGTCTGGGCCTCGAGCGAAACGACGCTTGGGCTTCCGTTCGACCGCCCGCCGGAGTACGCGCCCGTCGATGAAGCCCACGTCTATCCCGAGACCAGCTACGCGCTCTCCAAGGTGCTCGGTGAGGAGATGGCGCGTCAGTTCAGCCGCTGGTCGGGCATTACGATCCTGGGCCTGCGCCTGTCCAACGTGATGGTCCGCCACGACTACGAGCGCTTCCCGACCTTCTGGGACGACCCGCAGCTGCGCAAGTGGAACCTCTGGAGCTACGTCGACGAGAGCCACGTCAACCAGAGCGTCCGTCTGGCGCTCGAGGCCGACATCCAGGGTGCCGACAGCTTCATCATCGCCGCTGCCGACAGCGTCATGAAGCGCCCCAGCCGGGAGCTGATGGCCGAGGTCTTCCCGGGTGTGGCCGTGGCTGATCAGGTTGACGGATTCGACACGCTGCTCAGCATCGACAAGGCGCGGCGGTTGCTCGGCTACGCGCCCGAGTTCAGCTGGCGCGAGCTGTATTAGCCGGCAACTGACAGCAGTCGAGCCTGGCGTCCCGCCGTATCAGCTCGCAACCGGCGGCGGTGGAGCATGCGTTCCCCGGCGGACCAGTGCCGGCGTCAACACCACGCGTCGCGGGGGTAAGGGCTCGTCCTGCTCGGCAGCGATGCGCGTGAGCAGCAGCTCGGTCGCGGCGCTGACCATCCCCGGGATGTCCTGGCTGACGGTGGTCAACTGGAAGACCTCCCAGCTGGCGAGCACGACGTCATCAAAGCCGATCAGCGAGATGTCCTGCGGGATGCGAACTCCCCTTCCGTGTAGCGCGTTGAACGCGCCGAGGGCGAGGATGTCGTTGGCGCAGAACAGAGCCGTTGGCTCGGAGTCGAGGAGCTCCAGCGCCGCAGCGTGCCCGGCGCTCCAGTCAAACGGCGCGCGGCGGCGGCGGCGATCGGGCAGCGGGATCTCCGCCTCGGCCAGGCGCGCTCGGAAACCGGCCTCGCGGTCGCGTCCGGTGCTGGTGGTCGACGGCCCGAACAGCGCCGCGATGCGGGTGTGACCGAGGCCGATCAGCTCGTCGGCAGCGAGCCTCGCGCCCTGCTGGTTGTCGACGACGCAGACGTCGCAGCGAGCGTTGTCGACCTCACGGTTCAGCAGCACGAACGGGAAACCGCGCTCGCTGAGCGCGGCCGGGAGGCTCGAGTCGAGCACGGTGGTCGTGAGGATCGCTCCGTCGAGCGAGCCGTCGACAAGCCGTTCGAGCGGCACGGTGCCGCGCTCGTCGGGGGTCAGCACCAGCATGCCCAGGTGCGTCTCGCTCAGCGCGTGATGGAGCTCGTCGAGGACCTGCAGATAGAAGGGGTTGCCGAGGTCGCTGACCACGATCCCGATCTGCCCCGTCGAGCGCGTCGCGAGGCTGCGTCCGCGCTGGCTGGGCACGTACTTGAGCTCTTCGGCCGCATCCAGCACGCGCTTGCGCGTGGACTCGGAAAGCCGCGGGTCGCCACGCAACGCGCGCGAGACCGTCGGCTGCGAGACGCCGGCGGCACGGGCCACGTCATGGCTGGTCACCTGTCGCGAAGACACGGCATACGTATAACAGCTGGTGCGGCTAAGCGGGAATGACTGGCCGGGCTCTGCGGAGTGAACTGGCGCGGCGTTGAGCGGAACCAACGATCCGATCCGACGCTGGGGGAGTTCCCGGTTCCCAGGACCAGAAAGTCCCCCAGGGTCGCGATAACCCGCGGTCCGGGCCGACGTGTCCACATCCCGGAATCCGAGGCGGCGTGTCCGCATCGCCGAGGCTTGTACGGCGTGAGCGCCGCCTCGTAGTAGGTTAGTTATACGTATGCACAGCTGGAGCCACGAGCTTGCCGATCGAGCGCCGATCGGGCGCCGATCGGGCCGCTCGGCCCCAAGACGGCAAATCGGTTGAGCAACCGCATCGATGCTCGAGGAATGAGGAGAGGGCAGTGCCACCTGCAGCTTCAAGGGTCCTGATCGTCGGTGGCGGCATCGGCGGGCTCTCCAGCGCGATTGCGCTGACTGCCCGTGGTGTCGAGGTGGAGATCGTCGAGCAGAACCCCAAGTGGGATGTCTATGGGGTCGGGATCATCCAGCCCGGCAACGCGATGCGGGCCCTGCATCAGCTCGGGTTGCTCGACGAGGCTCTGGCGGCGGGCTTCGCGATGGACGGCGACCGCTTTTGCCTCGCGGATGGCACGCAGCTCTCCGACAGCGATTTTCCACGCGTGGTCGGTCCCGAATACCCGGGCCTCAACGGCATCACACGGCCGCGGTTGCATGAGATCCTGACCGGCGCGGTGAAACGCTCCGGGACCAAGGTGACGCTGGGTCACCGCCTGAAGTCGCTCGAGCAACACGCCGATGGCATCGACGCCGAGCTCACCGACGGCAGCTCCGGCCGCTACGACCTCGTGATCGGAGCCGACGGCGTGTTCTCGCAGGTTCGCGCGATGATCTTCCCGGAGGCACCGGCTCCGCGCTACACCGGGCAGGCGGTTTGGCGCTACAACCTGCCGCGTCCCGGCTGACGTCAACAAGCTGACGATG
Source organism: uncultured Actinomycetota bacterium (assembly GCA_963714335.1). Taxonomy (GTDB): domain Bacteria; phylum Actinomycetota; class Thermoleophilia; order Solirubrobacterales; family Solirubrobacteraceae; genus Palsa-465. The sequence continues at coordinate 633,175 of CAVQNW010000002.1, read as the reverse complement.
TTTGCCGGCCTGGAGAGCAAGGCCGGCTTGGTCCCGCTCGCTCCGGACCTCATGTATCTGCTCTTCATCGAGACGCCGGCTGGTGAGACCCCGCCGCAGCTCGACACGGACACCCTGGCCGAGCAACTCCGCGCCCGTCTCGCGCCGTTCGGCGGCTCGATCGGCGAGCTCCGCGACCTCATCACCGACTCGAGCAAGGTCGTGTACCGCCCGATCGAGACAATCTGGGTGGAGCCGCCCTGGCAGCGTGGGCGCGTGACGCTGCTCGGGGACGCGGCCCATGCAACTTCACCGCACGTGGGCCAGGGTGCTGCCATGGCGCTCGAGGACTCGGTCGTGCTGGCAGAGGAGCTTGCCGCGGCAGACGATCTGCACGGGGCGTTCGCAGCGTTCGGCCGCCGCCGCTACGAGCGCGTGCGAGCGATCGTGGAGATCTCCGAGCAGATCGGGCAGTGGGAGATAGAGCGCAACCGCTGAGGCGGACTTCGTCGGTCTGACGATGAAGAGCGTGATGGTCACAGCGGAGCCGATCTGATGTATGCGCTCGGCACCTTCGCGCGCGACGACGAACCGCCGTTCCCCGGTCTGGTGATCGAAGGCGACGGAGTGGTCGATCTCTCCGGTTACGGCTGGCGCGACACAAACCAGATCCTGCAGCGTTGGCCGGCAGCGCGGGACGTGATCGATCGCCTGGCCGACGGCGGCGGGGACATCTCTCTAGCCGAGCTGACCACGCTTGCGCCCCTCCATCCAGGGCAGATCCTTCAGAGCGGCGCCAACTACCGCCGCCACGTGATCGACCTGATCGTCGCCGAGGAGGCGGAGCGCGGGACGCTCTCGCCCGAGCAGGCGCTCGCGCTCGGGGCGAGGATCATGGACGACCGCATCGCCACCGGCGAGCCCTACATCTTCCTCGGCGCCGCGAGCGCGGTCAGCGGACCTTATGACGACGTCGTGCTCCCACCGCGGGGCGAGCAGCACGACTGGGAGCTCGAGCTGGCCGCCGTGATCGGGGTGGAAGGACGCCACATCCCCACCAAGCACGCGCTCGAGCACGTGGCCGGCTACACGATCGCCAACGACCTGACGACGCGCGACCTCGTCTACCGCGCGGACCTGTCCGCCATCGGCAGTGACTGGCTGCGCTCCAAGAACGCTCCCACGTTCCTGCCGCTCGGTCCCTGGATCGTGCCCGCCCGCTTCGTCGCCGACCCGCAGCAGCTGAAGATCCGGCTCAGCGTCGGGGGCGAGCTGATGCAGGACGAGTCGACGGCCGACATGATCTTCGACGTGGCCACGCTCGTGAGCTATGCGTCATCGCTCGTGACGCTCCGTCCCGGAGATGTGATCCTCACCGGCTCGCCGGCAGGGAACGGCATGCACCATCACCGCTTCCTCCACTCCGGCGACGTGATCGAGGCGAGCATCACCGGCCTCGGCGCGCAGCGGAACGTCTGCGTGAGCGAAGCGCGATGAATGTTGCTCTCGTCACCGGAGGCGCGCGGGGCATCGGGCGCGCATGCGCCGAGCGACTGGCTGCCGACGGCCACCGCGTGTTGATCGCCGACCGCGCCGGCGCCGAGCAGGCCGCATCCGAGATCGGCGGTGCCCACGGATACGCCACCGATCTGGCCGACGCCGAACAGACGCTCGCGCTCGCCGAGCGCGTGCTGGAGGAACATGGGCGCTGTGACGTGCTCGTCAACAACGCCGCGGAGCTCGGGATCCACACGCTCGAGCAGCTCGACCTCGAGACGTTCAGGCGCTTTGAGCGGGTCAACATCGAGGCGCCGCTGTTGCTATGCGCGCGGCTGTTGCCGGAGATGGCCGCGGGCGGCGGTGGCCGTGTGATCAACATCGTCTCGAATACGGTCTGGTCGCCACCCGGCCCGGGGATGACCGCCTACATCACGTCAAAGGCAGCGCTGCTCGGCATGACCCGTGCCCTCGCGCTCGAGTGGGGACGACCGCAACGTCACGGTCAATGCCGTCGCCCCAGGCCTGACCCGCACGCCCGCAACCGACGCCGACATCCCCGACCGGGCCTTTGCCGAGGTCCGCTCGCACCAGGCGCTCGACCGCGAGCTGAACCCGGCCGACATCGCCGGCGCGGTGGCCTTCCTGGCCTCCGAAGCGGCCGCCGCTGTCACCGGCCAAGCGATCCGCGTCGACGCGGGGTTGGTGACGCTGTGAGCGGCCGCGTGCAGGACAAGCTGATCGTCGTCACCGGGGCGGGCCGCGGTCAGGGCGAGGCCGAGGCGGCGCGGCTTGCAGCCGAGGGCGCGACCGTGATCGCGTGCGACCTTGACGGGGCGCTTCAGCCCGGGGCTGGTCCCGCTGGACCTGCCCCGGGAGCAAACGTAGATCTATCTGGACCGGCCTCCGGATCGGGCGTGGTCGTGGCCCATCCGCTGGATGTCGCCGACCCCGCGTCCTGGGAAGCGCTGCGCGACTTCATCGCCGAGCGCCACGACCACGTCGACGGACTGATCAACAACGCCGGCGTGACCAGCCGCGTGCGCCTACCCGATGTCGAGCTCGACGAGTGGAACCGGGTGCTGGCGGTCAACCTGACCGGGCCGATGCTCGGGATCAAGACGCTGCTGCCGCTGATGCGCGAGGGCGCCTCGATCGTCAACGTCGGTTCGATCGCCGGTCTAACCGGCCATTACACGGCGGCCTACACGGCCAGCAAGTGGGGCCTTCGCGGGCTGACCCGTACGGCCGCGACCGAGCTCGGCTCCCGCGGGATCCGCGTCAACGCGGTACATCCCGGCTACATCCACACCCCGATGACTGCCAACGCTCCCGAGACGTTCCTGCAGGCCAACCTCGACGTCACCCCGCTCTCGCGGGGTGGCCAGCCCGAGGAGGTCGCGGAGCTGATGGTCTTCCTGATGTCGGATGAATCGCGCTTCATCAGCGGCGCCGAGATCCCGATCGACGGCGGCCAGGTGGCAGGCGGCGTCTCCAAGTTCATGTCGGAGGCGGTACGGAGGGCCGGGACATGAGCGGGCGGCTGCAGGGGAAGGTCGCGCTGATCAGCGGGACCGCACGCGGGCAGGGGGCTGAGGCCAAGGCCCGATTCGAGGCCGAGGGCGCCGACCGTCGTCGGCGGCGACGTTCTGACCGATGACGGGGCGGGCGGACTCCATTCCTCGACGTGACCGACGAGGAATCGGTGGCCGCGTGGATCGATCAGCGCCGTTCGGAGCGCATGGTCGCATCGACATCCTCTACAACAACGCCGGGGCGGTGCGCTTCGGCCCAATCGAGCAGCAGTCCTTTGCCGACTGGCGCTTCACCCTGGCGGCCGAGCTCGACTCGATCTTCCTTGCCTGCAAGTACGCGTGGCCGCATCTGAAGAGCAGTCGCGGCGTGATACTCAACATCGGCTCGACCGCCGGGCTGACCGGGTCGATGACCAATCAGCGGGTCGCCCATACCGCCTCCAAGGGCGGCGTGATCGCGGTCACGCGTCAGCTCGCGGCGGAGGGAGCACCGCACGGGATCCGCGCCAACGCCATCAGCCCGGGAATGATCGCGACCCCCGGCGCGCGGGAGAACCTGCTGGCGCCAGACCACCCGATGCGCGGGATCGCCGCGGCGGTCCCCCTCGGACGGCTCGGCACCGCCGCGGACATCATCCCCGCGGCCGTCTTCCTCTGCAGCGACGAGGCCGCCTACATCACCGGAGCCAACCTGGTCGTCGACGGCGGCTGGTCGGTTGTGCTCCCTGGAGCTACATCATCGGAGGGAACCGAATGATTCTCGAACGCGCGCTCTTTGCCGTGGAGCCGGGCTCGGAGCAGGACTTCGAGGCCGCAATGGAACAGGCTAAGGAGGTCATCGCGCGAGCTTCAGGGCTTCCGCTCCTTCAGGCTCCGACGGGGTATTGAACGGCCTTCGACGTATCTGCTGCTGATCGAGTGGGACAGAGTCGAGGACCACATGCAGGGCTTTCGCGAGTCCGACCTGTTCGTGCGCTGGCGCGAGCTGATCGGCTCCTACTTCGCGTTGCCACCCGAGGTGGAGCACTACGAGGCACCGGTCGTCACCGGGTGACGCCGTAACTACAAGGGAATACGTATGAAAACGACATACCTCAAGGCGCCGAATCCGCCGACGACCGAAGCCACCGAAGAGCTCCGCAGCCGCGTGTCGGAGATCCTCCGGGATATCGAGCGGGGTGGACTGGACGCGGTGCGCAGGTATTCGACAGGAGTTCGACAACTGGGCGCCGGCTGACTTCGTGGTCTCCGATGCCGAGTTCGAGCGCGCCGCTGCGCAGATCGACGACCCGCATCAAAGCGCACATCGCGTTTGCGCAGAACCAGATCCGCACCTTCGCCATTGCACAGCGGGGGACGCGTCGGCGAACTGGAGATCGAGGTCGGCAACGGCGTGGTGCTCGGCCACCGGCTGATCCCGGTCAACGGCGTTGGGGCGTACGTCCCGGGGGGCCGCTATCCGATGCTCGCCTCGTCATTCATGACCGTGCTGGTCGCAAAGGTGGCGGGCGTCAAGCAGATCGTCGCCTGCGCACCCCCGCAGCGTGAGAAGGGCATCCATCCGACGATGCTCTACGCGATGCGCACCTCCGGCGCCGACGCGGTGCTGTGTCTCGGGGGTGTCCAGGCGCTGGCGGCGATGGCGTTCGGGCTGATCGACGGCCTCGAGCCGGTCGACATGCTGGTGGGCGCCGGCAATGCGTTCGTGGCCGAGGCCAAGCGCCAGCTCTTCGGCCGCGTCGGGATCGATCTGCTCGCAGGTCCGACCGAGGTGCTGGTGATCGCCGACGCCTCATCGCGACCCGCGCCTGGTGGCCATCGACCTGCTGGGCCAGGCCGAGCACGGCCCCAACTCCCCCGCCGGCTGCATCGCGATCGGTGAGGACGTGGCGCGCGCGGTGCAGGCGGAGGTGGAGGAGCGTGTTGCGAAACCTTCCCCACGGCTGAGATCGCCGGCCAGGCGTGGCGTAACCACGGCTGGATCGCGATCGCGGGCGACGACGAGGAGGCAGCGGCGATCGCCGACGCGGCCGCCGACGAGCACCTCGAGGTGCAGGTCGCTGAGGAGAAGCTCGACTGGTATCTGCAGCGGCTGACCAACTATGGGTCGCTGTTTCTGGGGAGCAGGCAACGGTCGCCTACGGCGACAAGGCGGTTGGCACCAACCACGTGCTGCCGACCTCGCGCGCAGCCCGGTATACAGGGGGCCTGTGGGTCGGCAAGTTCCTCAAAACCTGCACCTATCAGCGTCTCACCCCCGAGGGCACGCGGCTGGTCGCACCCGCCGTGGCGGCGATCAGTCACGAGGAGCACTTCGAGGGTCATGCGATGACGGCCGAGGTGCGCCTCGAGCGCCTGGCCCAGCTGCAGGTCTGAGCGGTCGATGAGCGATCCCTGGCGCCTGGACGGGCGGGTCGCGCTCGTGACAGGCGCTGGCCGCGGCCTCGGTCGTGGGCTGTGCAATCGAGCTCGCCGGCGCTGGCGCGCGAGTCGTGCTCGTTGCACGTACCGAAGCCGAGGTCGCCGCAGCGGCGGCGGCGGCAGGTCACGACGCGGTGGCGGTCGTTGCCGATGTCACCGATCCGGGCGAGGTGGCAGCGGGTCGTGGCGACCGCGGCCGGAGCTCGGCGAGCTTCGTGTGCTGGTCACCGCTGCCGGTACGAACCGCCCCGGACCGGCCCGGGATTACCCGGTGTCTGACTGGGATCTGCTGTTCGACCTCAACGTGCGCGCGACGTTCCTGGCCTGCCGCGCCTTCGGCGACGCGCTGCTCAGCGCGTGAGCTGCCCGGCTCGATCGTCACGATCTCCTCACAGATGGGCTCGGTCGGTTACCCCGGCCGCGTCGCCTACTGCGCCACCAAGCACGCGGTCGACGGCATGACCCGGGCGCTTGCAGTCGAGTGGGCCAGGGACCGCATCCGTGTCAACGCCGTGGCGCCGACCTTCGTCGAGACACCCCTCACGCGGCAGTGGCTCGATGATCCCGCCTTCCGCGCAGAGGTGCTGGAGCGGCGTTTGCCGACAGGGGAGCTGGGACAGATCGAAGACGTGGCTCACGCCGTGCGCTACCTGGCCTGCGACGCCTCGCACAGCGTGACCGGTCACATCCTCAAGGTCGATGGAGGCTGGACAGCGTGGTGAGCGACAACCGGACGCAGGTGGCGATCATCGGGGCCGGCCCAGCCGGACTTCTCCTCGGTCGCCTGCTCGAGCGGCTGGGAATAGAGAGCGTGATCCTCGAGGCTCGCAGTCGCGACTACTGCGAGGCACGCGTACGCGCCGGCGTGCTCGAGCAGGGGACTCGGGACGTGCTGGTGAACGCCGGTGTGGGCGACCGCCTGGAGCGGGAGGGGATGGTGCACGGCGGGATTTACCTCCAGCTCGACCAGCACCGCGCGCACATTCCGATGGCCGAGCTCACCGGCTGCTCAGTCACGATCTACGGCCAGACAGAGGTCGTCAAGGATCTGATCGAGGCCCGCCTCGTGGGCGGGGCGCCGCTGCTGTTCGAGGTCGAGGACGTGCAGTTGGATGAGCTGACGTCGGACCAGCCGGTCGTGCGTTACCGCCACGATGGCGTCGAGCACTCGCTCAGCGCCGACTTCATCGCCGGCTGTGACGGCTTTCACGGCGTCAGCCGTCGGTCGATTCCCGACGGGAGCCAGTTGTACTGGGAGCGTGAGTACCCGTTCGCGTGGCTCGGGATCCTCGCCGACGTTCCTCCGTCCACCGACGAGTTGATCTACGCGCGCAACACCCGCGGATTTGCGCTGCACAGCATGCGCTCGCCCGACGTCAGCCGTCTGTACCTCCAGGTCGATCCCGACGAGGACATCTCCGAGTGGTCTGACGGGCGCATCTGGGACGAACTTCAACAGCGGCTGGCCATCCCTGGATGGGAATTGCGCGAGGGGCCGATCTCTGAAAAGTCGATCCTCCCGATGCGCAGCTTCGTGTGTGGCCCAATGCGCTACCGAAACCTGTTTCTCGCGGGCGACGCGGCGCATATCGTCCCGCCCACCGGAGCCAAGGGGCTCAATCTCGCGGTCGCCGATGTCGTCCGCCTCGCCGAGGCGCTTGCCGAGCGCTATGACTCAGGCGACGAGTCGGCGCTCGATGGCTATTCCGAGCGCTGCCTCTCCCGGATCTGGCGGGCCCAGCAATTCTCCTGGTCGATGACGCAGATGCTGCATCTGGATCCGGGGGACGATGCATACGGAGACCAGCTTTCGCGTTCACAGTTACGCTATGTATGCAACTCACGGGCAGCCGCGACCTCGCTCGCCGAGAACTACGTCGGGCTGCCACTGGAAACGCTAGGAGACTGAGTCGGTGGCTCGAGTCGTTTCGTTGAGCGAGGCAATTGCAGAGTCGGTGCAGGACGGGGATAGCGTCGCGCTTGAGGGTTTCACGCATCTGATTCCGTTTGCAGCGGGTCATGAGGTGCTGCGCCAGGGACGCCGAGACCTGGAGCTGATCCGGATGACGCCGGACATTCTCTATGACCAGATGATCGGCGTAGGTGCCGCTCGCAAGCTCGTGTTCTCCTACGGCGGTAATCCTGGCGTGGGGTCACTGCATCGCTTCCGGGACGCGATCGAGCACGGCTGGCCGCGACCGATCGAGGTCGAGGAGCACTCGCACGCGGGGATGGCCAACCGCTACGTGGCGGGGGCGTCGAAGCTGCCGTTCATGGTGATGCGCGGCTACACGGGCACCGATCTACCGGAGCACACGAACGTCAGGCCGATCGTCTGCCCGTTCACGGGAGAAGCAGCTGACGGCGGTGCCGGCGCTCAATCCGGATGTGACGATCGTGCACGCGCAGGAGGCCGACCGTCACGGCAACGTGCAGTTGTGGGGGATACCGGGTGTGCAGAAGGAGGCGGTGCTCGCCGCTGGGCGCAGTGTGGTGACGGTCGAGCGGATCGTCGACGAGCTCGAGCACAGGCCGGGTGGTGTGGTGATCCCGGGGTGGGTGATCGATTTCGTTGCCGAGGCGCCTGAGGGCTCGGCGCCGTCCTATGCGCTCGGGGTGACCGAGCGTGACAACGACTTCTACCGGCAGTGGGATGTGGTCAGCCGTGACCGCGAGCAGTTCCAGGCGTGGATGGCCGCGCACGGTCTCGCGGAGGTGAGCGCATGAGACATGACTCTGGTGGTCCCACTGCCAATGGCCCGCTGGCCAATGGCAGTGCTGTTGCTTACAGCAACGGTGAGCTGCAGACGATCGTCGCCGCTCGCAGCCTGGCCGGCAAGCGCTCCTGCTTCATCGGTGTCGGGCGGCCGTCAACCGCGGCGCTGCTGGCGCGCATGGTGCACAACCCCGAGCTGGTGTTGGTCTATGAGTCCGGAACGATCGGCGCTAAGCCGTATCACGTGCCACTCTCGATCGGTGACGGTGAGCTTGCCGAGACCGCGGATCTGGTGGTGTCGGTGCCGGAGATGTTCAACTATTGGATCGGCCCCGGGCAGGTGCAGGTCGCGTTCCTCGGTGCCGCGCAGGTCGACCGGCACGCGAACCTCAACTCGACCGTGATCGGTGACTACGAGCATCCCAAGACCAGGTTGCCGGGTGCCGGCGGCGCGCCGGAGATCGCGACCGGTTGCGAGGAGGTCGTCGTGATCGCCCCGCACACAGCCCGGACGTTCGTCGAGCAGCTTGATTTCAAGACCACGCGTGGGGATCGCACAACGCTTGTGATCACCGACCTCGGCGTGCTCGAGCCCTCAGGCGGTGAGTTGACGCTCACGACGCTCCATCCCGGCGTGAGCGCAGAACAGGTGCGGGAAAACACCGGCTGGGAGCTGAAGGTGGCAGACAGCTTGCAGGTCTCCGAGGCGCCGAGCGCCGACGAACTCGCAGCACTCAGAGAGTTGGTGTCGAGGTGAGGTTCCCGCCGCCCACCTCCGCCTGCGCGACACTCGTTTGGCAGCACTAAGGAGATACATGAGTACCACCGACCGTGAAGAGGCCCTGCAGGCCGGGCAGGATGAGGTCCGTCAGATCTATGACCCGGTGGCGGATACGCCGACGCGGTATCGCCGCGATCCGGACGGGGCGCATCCGCCGCTTGACTATCCGCCGTATAAGTCGACGCAGTTGCGCTATCCGAAGCAGCCGCTGGTCTATCTGCCGCATACGGTCACGGAGATCACCGGGCCGCAGCTCGATCGCACGTTGCACCTGAAGGATTCCGACCGTGATCTGACGATCCAGTCCTCGGGGGAGCCGATCGGTGAGCGGATCATCGTCTCCGGTCACGTGTATGACACCGAGGGCAAGCCGGTGCGTGACACGCTGGTGGAGATCTGGCAGGCCAACGCCGCCGGTCGTTACGCCCACAAGTGGGATCGCTGGGCGGCGCCGCTGGACCCGAATTTCCATGGTGCCGGCCGTGCTCTGACGGACGCCGGCGGGCGTTATGAGTTCACGACGATCCGGCCGGGGCCGTATCCGTGGGGCAACCATTACAACGCGTGGCGTCCGGCGCATATCCACTTCTCGCTGTTGGGGCGTGCGTTCACGCAGCGGTTGGTGACGCAGATGTACTTCCCCGACGATCCGTTCTTTCCGTATGACCCGATCTTCAACTCGGTCCGCGACGAGCAGGCGCGGCAGCGGATGATCTCGACCTTCAACATTCACGAGACCAGGCCGAACTGGGCGCAGGCGTTCAACTGGGACATCTATCTGCGCGGGCCGGCGGCGACGCCGTTCGAAGAATCGTTCTAGGAGGCAGTGAAGATGATCTTCGAGGTAACTCCCTCCCAGACGGTCGGGCCGTACTTCGCGATCGGGGTGCCGTTCGAGGGCGGTCATCTGATCGTTCCCGAAGGGCACACCCGGCTGCGATCCGGGTCACCGGCACGATCTATGACGGCCGGGGCGAGGTGGTTCCCGACCACCTGATCGAGTTCTGGCAGCCGGACGCGCGAGGGGCGCTTCGCCGACATCTACGGCCATGGCGAGCAGTCCACGCTCGAGGGGTTTCCGTGGTTTTGGTCGCTACGGAGTCGAGGACGGCGACGGCACCTATGAGATGCTGACCGTCAAGCCCGGCCGCGTGCCCAGTCCCAGCGGCGAGCCAGTTGCAGGCGCCGCACATCGACGTGACCCTGTTCGCGCGCGGGATGCTGGACCGCGTCGTCACGCGCATCTACTTCGCCGACGAGGCCGAGGCCAACGCCCAGGACCAGGTGCTCGCCACCGTTCCCGCCGATCGTCGCAATACGCTGCTTGCACAGCCGACGCAGGACGGCTACCGCTTCGACATCCATCTCCAGGGCCCCGGAGAAACCGTCTTCTTTGACATCTGACCTGTTTGCCGGGACGTATGCCCGTGGCGGCGCTGCCGAAGCCGTCACCGCCGAGGCGTGGGTTCGGGCGATGGTCGACGTGGAGGCCGCACTCGCGGCGGCCTGCGTCGTCGAAGGGCTGATCAGTCCGCAGGCTGGGCAGGCCATCCTGCGGGCGTTTCAGCAGGGTCCGCTCGATGTCGAAGCGATCGCTGCCGAGGCCGCCGAGAATGCAACGCCGGTGATCCCGCTTGTGCGCCAGCTGCGCGAGCGGGTCGGGCCCGAGTTTGCGGACGCCGTGCACCTCGGCGCCACGAGCCAGGACATCGTCGACACCGCAGCGATGCTGGTCGCGCAGCGCGCGCTCGTGCCGATTCTCGCCGACGCCGGCGCCGGCGCCTCCGCGGCTGCCGCGCTTGCGGTTGCCAATCGGTCCACGCCGATGGTTGGGCGAACGTTGCTGCAGCAGGCGCTGCCGACGTCGTTTGGCCTCGTGGCAGCGGAGTGGCTCGTTGGCCTCGAGCAGGCCTGCGTCGAGCTTGAGCGCGTGCGCGACGCTGTGCTGGCGGTGCAGATGGGCGGGCCCGTCGGGACCCGCTCACCGCAGGTCGCATCGCGCGTCGCGGCCACCCTCGGCCTGACCGAGCCGTTGCTGCCGTGGCACACCGATCGCACGAGACTGGTGCAGCTCGCCGCCGCGCTCGGCGCCCTGGCCGGGACCGCGGCGAAGGTGGCGCGCGACGTCTCTCTGCTGGCCCAGACGGAGGTCGGCGAGCTGCGCGAGGGCAGAGAGGCGCGCGGCGGCTCATCGGCGATGGCGCACAAGCGCAACCCGGTCGCCGCGGTGTCGGTGCTCGCCTGCGCGCATCGCGTGCCAGGCCTGGTCGCCACGCTGTTTGCCGGCATGGAGCAGGAGCTCCAACGGGCGGCAGGGGCATGGCAGGCTGAGTGGGGCACGCTCTCAGAGCTGCTGACGCTGACCGGATCGGCGGCCGCGTGGCTCGCGGATCTGCTCACGGATCTCGAGGTGGATACTGAACGGATGCGCGAGAACCTCGAGACGCTCGGCTGCATCCGGCGTCGATGCCGCGGCTGCGCCCGAGCAACATCTGGCCAGCGCGGCCGGGCTGGTCGACCGAGCGCTGTCGGAGCTCCGACGATGAGCCCGGTCCTGCTGAACCACACGATCAGCGGGCCGCCGGACGGACCCGTTCTGCTGCTCGGTCCTTCACTCGGGACGAACCTGTCGATGTGGGAGCCGCAGGTCGCGGCGCTGAGCGATCACTTCCGGGTGGTTGCGTTCGACCACCGCGGCCACGGCGGCTCCCCGGTACCTCCGCGCGCCCTACACGATCGCCGAGCTCGGTGGGGACGTGGTTGCGCTCTTGGACCATCTGGGCATCGAGCGTGCCTCCTACGCCGGTATCTCGATCGGCGGGATGGCCGGCATCTGGCTGGGGGCCAACGCGCCGACTCGCGTCGACCGCCTGGTGCTGATGTGCACATCCGCCTACGCCCCGCCGGCGTCGCGCTGGATCGAGCGCGTCGTCGCCGTACGATCGGCGGGAACCACCGAGGTGATTGCCGATGCCGTGGTCGAACGCTGGTTCACGCCGGCGTGGGCGCAAAGCCCACCCACAGGTCGTGGCCGCACACCGGGCGATGATCGTCGCCACTGACCCCGAGGGCTACGCCGGCTCCTGCGAAGCGCTCGCCGCGATGGACCTGCGCGAGGCGCTGCCGCAAATCGCCGCCCCGACGCTGGTGATCGGCGCGCTCGAGGACCTGGCGCTGCCACCTGACCATCAGCGGCTGATCGCCGACTCGATACCCGGAGCGCGGCTGCAGCTGATCGATCATGCCGCTCACATCGCGAGCGCAGAGCAGCCGGAGACGATCAACCGCCTGATTCGGGAGCATCTCAGCGCATGAGCGATGACGAGCTCTATGAGCAGGGCATGCGCGCGCGCCGAGCCGTGCTGGGCGACGAGCACGTCGACCGCGCCAATGCCAACATGACCGAGTTCACCGAACCGTGGCAGGAATTCATCACCCGCCACGCATGGGGAGCGGTCTGGACGCGGGACGGCCTTGACCGCCGCACCCGCAGCGTGATCACCCTGTCGGTGCTGACCGCGCTTGGCCGAGAGAACGAGATCGCCATGCACGTGCGCGCTGCGCTCCGCAACGGACTGACGCCAGAGGAGATCGCCGAGGTGTTCATCCACACCTCCGTTTACGCCGGGGTGCCGACCGCCAACGCCGCATTTGCGATCGCGCAGCGCGTTTTCGACGAGGACTCCGACTCCTCCTCAGGTAGCAGTCACGGCTCGCCCTGAGACTGAATTTAGGCTGCAAAAATCAACCAAACGTTCGCAGAGCCACCCAGTTCGGGCCTCTACCCTTGGGTGCGGGATGCAGGCTGCCGATGCCTCGCCCGACGGCCTCGTGCGAGCTACTCCGGAGCCTATGACGACCACCGCAGACAAGCGTTACCTGGCCACGAAGGTCCCCGAGATTGCCGGGATCTTCTGGGTGCTGAAGCTGCTCACCACCGGGATGGGCGAAGCGATGTCCGATGCGATGGGGCAGCAGAGCGTGCCGATCGCAGCTGCGATCGGCATCTTCGGTCTGTGGCTCGCGCTGTGGCTGCAGTTGCGCCAGCGCGAGTACAGGGCGCCGTATTACTGGTTCGCCGTGATGATGGTGGCGATCTTCGGCACGATGGCCGCGGACGGGATCCACGATGGTGCGGGGATCCCCTACACGGTCACCACGCCGCTGTTTGCGCTGGTCACGGGTCTGATCTTCCTGTTCTGGTACCGCAGTGAGGGAACGCTCTCGATCCACAGCATCGACACCAGGCGGCGCGAGAAGTTCTACTGGGCAGCGGTCCTCGGGACGTTCGCACTTGGCACGGCCGCCGGCGACCTGACCGCCTACCAGCTGAACTGGGGCTTCTGGCCGTCGGCGCTGCTGTTCGCGGGCATCTTTGCGATGCCCGCGGTTGGCTGGTGGCGCTTCAACTGGAACCCGATCTTCGCCTTCTGGTTCGCGTACGTGGTCACGCGCCCGCTCGGCGCCTCGTTCGCCGACGGCTTCAGCAAGCCGACCAACGGCGGACTCAACCTCGGCGACCCGACCGTCAGCCTGATCGCATTCGTGGTGTTCGCGGCGCTCGTCGGCTGGATCACCGTCACGAAGCGCGACGTGCAGGGCGCTGCGGCCATGGAATCCGCCACTGAGATCCGTCACCACACGACGCCGCACCCGCATCCGGTGCTGGCGCCCGAGGCCGATTAATCGCGCCGCTGGCGCTCACGGGCCTGCAGCGCCAAGATTCGACCATGGCGGAGCACTCGGACGAGCGGCTGTTCAGGTGGTTGAACCAGCGCGTCGAGCGCGTCAGCCGGTTGACGACGCGCCATCCGCTGCTGACCGGCGCGCTGATCGCTACCGCAACCGCCGCCGCCAGCGTGATCGGACTCGCGATCCAGCATCGGATCACGCCGGCGATGCTCGCCTTCTGCGCGGCCCTCTGCTCTGCCACTGCTGTTCGGCCACCGCGCACCACGTCTCGCCTACGCCTGCGTGGCGGCGGCCGCATTGCTGCAATGGCTGATCTCGGGGCCGCAGCTGGCTGACGTTGCGGTGCTGATCGCGCTCTACTGGGTGTGTCTCGAGAGTGACGCCACCTCGATCCTGGTCGCAGTCGTCGTGGCTGAGGCCGGCGCGATCATGCTGGCGCTGCGCTGGGAGACCCAGGAGTTCAAGTACTGGTTCGCCGTCTCCGGCCTGGCCGTCGCCGCGGCCGCGCTCGGCCTGATGATCCGTCAACGGCGCGAGCTGCTGATCTCGCTGCGGGAGAAGGCGGCACGGCTCGAGCGCGAACGCGATCAGCAGGCTGCACTGGGAGCGGCCGCCGAGCGCGCGCGCATCGCACGGGAGATGCATGACATCGTCTCGCACAACCTCACGGTCATGATCGCTCTTGCCGACGGCGCCCGTTACGCGCTCGACGCCTCTCCGGAGCAGGCCACGGGAGCAATCGAGCGCGTCTCCTCGACGGGCCGCCAGGCGCTCACGGAGATGCGGCGGCTGCTCGGCGTGCTGCGGGGTGAACCCGCCCAGGAGCCGTTCTCGCCGCAGCCGACGCTCGAGCGTCTCGACGAACTGATCGCGCGCGTCGACGCGGCCGGAATCCCAGTCGCGGTCGACGTGGATGGCAACCTCCAGGACCTCGCTCCCGGCGTGCAGCTCGCTGTGTTCCGTGTGGCCCAGGAGGCGTTGACCAACACGCTCAAGCACGCTGCGCGACCGACGACGGCGAGCGTGCAGCTTCGCTGCGGTTCCGGTCATGTCGACCTCGACGTGACCAACACCGGCAACCCGCTGGACGCCGGCGATTCCACCACCCGTGGCGCTCTCCGGCGTCGGATGGCCGGGGACTGCTCGGCATGCGCGAGCGCGCGAACATCTATGACGGTGAGCTCGACGTCGGCCCGACGGTCGACGGTGGCTGGCGCGTGCACCTGCGCCTGCAGACTGACACCGCCGCGCCGCGGCCGGTCGCTGGAGGCTGTGCGATGAGCGTCGCCGTCCTGCTGGTCGACGACCAGGAGCTGATGCGGATGGCGTTCCGCATGGTGATCGAGAGTCAGCCGGACCTTATCGTGGCCGGTGAGGCCGCCAACGGCCTCGACGCCGTGGCCCAGGTCGAGGCACTGCGACCCGATGTCGTCCTGATGGATGTGCGCATGCCGGACCTCGACGGGGTCGAGGCGACGCGGCGGATCGTCGACTCAGGAAGCGACGCGCGGGTGATCATCCTCACGACCTTCGACCTCGACGAATACGTGTACGCGGCGCTGCGGGCCGGCGCGAGCGGCTTCCTGCTGAAGGACGCGCAACCCGCCGACCTGTTGTCGGCGATCAGGGCTGTCGGCAGCGGCGACGCCGTCGTCGCGCCGAGCATCACCAGGCGATTGCTGGACGCATACGCCCACCGTCTCACGCCGCCCGGCAGCGACGATCCGATGCAGCGCATCCCCCCGGCACAGCGCGAGCGTCTGGAGCAGCTCACCGCGCGCGAGCACGAGGTGATGCTACTGGTGGCGCGCAGCCTCTCCAACGCGGAGATCGCCGAGCGGCTGGTGCTCTCCGAGGCGACGGTCAAGTCGCACGTCGGCCGGATCCTCGCCAAGCTAGACCTGCGCGACCGCGTGCAGATCGTCGTCTTCGCTTACGAGTCGGGACTCGTAACCCCCGCGCGGGGCTGAGCCCAGCGTCTGCTGCCGGCGCTCAGCTGGGAGCTGGCCCGGTGGTGTCGCGCACCACCAAGCGTGTCGCCAGCTCGACGTGCAGCGCCTCGATCCGCTGGCCCTGCAACAGGCGCACCAGCTGCGCTACCGCCATGCGGCCCATCTCGGCAAGCGGCTGGCGCACGGTGGTCAGCGCCGGGTACATGATCGACGCCTCGTAGGTGTCATCGAACCCGACCACCGACATGTCCTCCGGCACACGCAGCCCGTGCTGGCGAGCCGCCTGCAGGGCGCCGATCGCCATCATGTCGTTGAAGGCGAAGATCGCCGTCGGAGGGTCAGGGAGGGCAAGCAGTTGCTGTGTCGCCGCGCGGCCGCCGTTGTCCCTGAAGTTCGAATCGATCTGCAGCGCCGGATCGGGCGTGATGCCGGCTTCGCCGAGCGCGCCGCGGTAGCCGCGCAGGCGCTCCTCGGTCGCGATCCAGCCATGCGGTCCGGTGATCGCTGCGATCCGGCGGTGGCCAAGCCGCAGCAGGTGCTCGGTCGCCTCACGCGATCCGGAGAGATGCGAGGCTGAAACGGTCGGAACGCGCTCGTCGGGCGTCATCCGCGGGTCGACGATCACGAACGGGTAGCCCTGCTCCTGCAGGACCGCCAGCTCATCATGCGACTCCTCCGGCAGGATCAGGAGCGCGCCGTCGGTGGTGCCATGGCGCAGTCGCTGCAGCAGCGTCACCTCGCGATCGTGCTCGTGCAGAGTCGGGCACAGCACCATCGGGATCTCGTGCTCGTAGAACGCCTCACCGACGCCGGCGAGGATCTCCGAGAAGTACGAATGGTGGATCAGCGGAAGCGTCACACCCACGAGGCCGCTGTGCATACCGCGTCAGCGGCGGGCGCGTGACGGTGTAGCCATGCTCGGTCACGACACGCAGCACCTTCTCGCGTACGGGCTCGGAAACCTCCGGGCGTCCGTTGATCACGCGCGAGACCGTGGCGGGTGAAACACCAGCCAAACTCGCGATGTCCCGGATCGTCATACGCCCGTGCGTGCTGCCGTTTCCGGCAGTTGTGATCTCCGCCACAAACGGGATTCAAGCACATTTCTGAAACAGTTTCAGAAATATTTCTGCTTGACACGTCAGAAACGTTTCAGATAGCGTTACGCAAGAGAGGAGCTGGAGAGGGAATGACTTTCATCGCGAGACGCCTTGCGTTCTATGTCGTCGCTGCCTGGGTGGCGGTGACCGTCAACTTTTTCATCCCGCGTGCCATGCCCGGCAACGCGGTGGACTCGATGATGGCGAAGTTCCCCAACCTCCAGGCGCAGGCGCGCAAGGCGCTCGAGGCCGAGTTCGGAGCCGGCCACCAGGGCAGCATCTTCCATCAGTACTGGGTGTACCTCGGGGACCTGGTTCACCTCAACCTCGGCACGTCCGTGAGCCTCTACCCGGACAAGGTGACGAGCGTGCTCGCGAGCACGATCCCCTGGACGGTGGCCCTGGTCGGCACGGCGACCGTCATCAGCTTCGTCCTCGGAACCCTGCTTGGCATCTTCGCCGCCTGGCGGCGCGGCGGCATGCTGGATCAGGCGCTGCCAGCGCTCACGTTCCTACAGGCGACGCCCTATTTCTTCCTAGCGCTGGTCGCGATCGAGTTCTTCGCGATCGACGTGCACGTCTTTCCGATCAGCGGGGGCTATACGCTCGGGGTCACACCGGGTTGGAACTTGACCTTCATCGGCAGTGCCGTCGATCACTCGCTGCTGCCCGCGCTCACGATCGTCGTGACGTCGATGGCCGGATGGATGCTGCAGATGCGCAACGTGATGATCACGACCATCGGCGAGGACTATGTGCTCGCCGCCCAGGCCAAGGGCCTGGCCCCGCGCCGCGTGATCTTCAGCTACGCGGCGCGCAACGCGATCCTGCCGAACATAGCCGGCTTTGCGCTGGCGATCGGGTTCGTGGTGGCGGGCGCCCTGGTGATGGAGATCGTCTTCTCCTATCCCGGCGTCGGGCTGACGCTCTACAACGCCGTCAGCGCGAACGACTATCCGCTCACGCAGGGAATCTTCCTCGTGATCTCGTTTGCGGTGCTCTTCGCCTGCATCATCGCCGATGTCGTCTACGTCATCGCCGACCCACGGGTCCGGAGCAGGCAGGCCTACTGATGGCCACGGCGCTGCCTGCCACCACCCCCGAAGCCGTTCCGCTGTGGCGGCGCGCGAACCGGTCGCTGCCGGCCAAGGCCAAGGTCGGCCTGCTGATCTTCGCGATCTTCCTGCTGATCGCGATCATCGGGCCCTCGATCGCGCCCTACGATCCATCCGCGACCTCGACGCAGACGCAGGCGCTCGCGCCCAACATCCATCACCTCCTGGGGACCACGACGACCGGACAGGACGTGCTGTCGCAGCTGCTCGTGGGGATGCGTGCCACGGTCGTGCTCGGGCTCATGACCGGCGTCATCGCCACAGTGCTATCGGTTCTGGTCGGAGTGAGCGCAGGCTTCCTCGGGGGCAGTGCTGATGAATTCCTCTCGCTGCTCGCCAACGTCTTCCTGGTGCTGCCCGCGCTGCCGCTGCTGATCGTCGTGCTCGGCTACCTGCGCAGCTCAGGCCAGCTGCCCACGGCGATCGTTCTCAGCGCGCTCGGCTGGGCATGGGGGGCGCGCGTGATCCGCGCGCAGACCCTCACGCTGCGCAACCGTGACTACGTCCTGGCTGCGCGCGAGACCGGCGAGCGGACCTGGCGGATCATCGTCTTTGAGATCCTCCCCAACGAGGTCAGCCTGATCGCCGCCGCTTTTGTGGGCACCGTCCTCTACGCGATCCTCACCTCAGTCGCACTGGCCTTTATCGGCCTTACCAACCTCAACGGATGGAGCCTCGGCACGATGCTGTACTGGGCACAGGGTCAGGAGGCGATCCAGCTCGGCGCCTGGTGGTGGTATGTGCCGCCCGGCCTCTCCGTGGCGCTGCTCGGGATGAGCCTGGTGCTGATCAACTTCGGCCTGGACGAGATAAGCAACCCGCGTCTCCGTGACTCAGGCCGGCGCCGGATCAAGGGCGCTCGGTGGCGCGCGTCGGATCCCACGCCGGTCATCCGGCGCGTGTCGGATCCCACGTCGGTCATCCGGGAGGCATCGTGATCGGGGCTTCACAAAACGGCGCCGGCGCGGATCCGACGGTGCCCGGCACCGCCCTGGCAACGGCGCCCGGCAGCTCGCTCGCGGCGACGCCCGGCAGCGCCTCCGTTGCTCCGTTGCTCGAGATCAGCGACCTCTCGATCTCCTTTGCCACCGCGACCGGAGACGTCAAGGCAGTGCGCCACGTCGATCTGAGCCTCGCACCGGGGGAGATCGTCGGCCTGGCTGGAGAGAGCGGATCGGGCAAATCGACACTGGCACTGGGCGCCTGCCGTCTGCTGCGTCCGCCGGCGATCATCACCAGTGGAAGCGTGATCTACAGGGGTCGCCGGGTGGGGCCGGCAGGGGTGGAGGTGCTCGACCTCTCGCCCAGGGAGCTGCGGGCGCTGCGCTGGCGGGAGATCGCGATCGTCTTTCAAAGTGCCATGAACGCGCTCAACCCCGTGTTGAGGATCGGCGACCAACTTGGCGACGTCATCGACGCCCACCTCGAGCTCAATCGGGAGTCCCGACGTGAGCGCCTGAATTCATTGCTCGACATGGTCGGGATCCCTCGGGAGCGGCTTCGCAGTTACCCGCACGAGCTCTCCGGCGGGATGCGCCAGCGCGTCATGATCGCCATGGCGTTGGCGACCGAGCCCGAGGTGGTGATCATGGACGAGCCGACAACGGCGCTCGACGTTGTCGTCCAGCGTGAGATCCTGGCCGAGGTCGCCCAGCTTCAGAAGGAGCTGGGGTTCGCGGTGCTGTTCATCACGCACGACCTCTCGCTCCTGCTCGAGATCGCTAACCGGATCGCGATGCTCTACGGCGGCAGGATGGTCGAGCTTGGTACAGGTGAGCAGATCCACCGTCGGCCGGCACACCCCTACACGCGCGGACTGCTGAACTCGTTCCCAAGCGTTCGCGGCCCGCGCCGCGAGCTGGCGGGCATCCCCGGATCTCCGCCCGACCCACGTGAGATGCCGCCCGGCTGCCCGTTCGAGCCGCGTTGTCGGTTCGCGAAGCCGGAGTGCAGCAGCGTGGACATGCAGCTGCTTGCGGCCGAGCCCGGGGAGGCCGCGCACCTGACCGCGTGCCCCTTCGTCAAGCCTGACCAGAGCATGTCCTCACCGGCGCCTGGAGCGGCCAGCGAGGAGGCCGTGAGATGACCGAGCCCGTCCCGGCGGTCAACGAGCCTGGTGGCCCCGAGCCTGGGCCAGTGGTCCTCGAGGCCAAGGGTCTCAACAAGGACTACAAGATCGGCAGAGGCCCTCACGGAGCGGTTCTTTCCGCGGTTCGCGACGTGTCGCTACAGCTGCGACGCAGCGCCGTCGTCGCATTGGTCGGTGAGAGCGGATCTGGGAAGTCGACGGTCGCGAAGCTGCTGGCCGGGCAGGAGCACCCCACCAGCGGCGAGGTCCTGCTCGATGGCGAGCTGGTGCACCACTCCGGTCGGCGCGGATTCCGGGCGTACAAAAGTGAAGTCCAGATGGTCTTCCAGGACCCGTTCGCTTCGCTGAATCCGACTCATCGGGTGCGGTACCCGCTTGAACGCGCCGTCAAGCTCCACCAGGGCGGGCTCAAGCGGGACGCGATCGAAGCCGAGCTCGAGCGTTTGCTCGCCGAGGTTCGCCTCACGCCAGCGCAGGATTTCCTCGCGCGCTACCCGCATCAGCTATCTGGAGGCCAACGGCAGCGCATCTCGATCGCCCGCGCGCTGGCGGTCAAGCCGCGGGTGCTGCTCGCCGATGAGCCGGTCTCGATGTTGGATGTTTCGATCCGGCTCGAGGTGCTCGACGTCATCGACCAGCTGCGCAAACGCTTTGCGCTCGCCGTGCTTTACATCACGCACGACATCGCCTCGGCGCGCTACTTCGCCAACGAGACGCTGGTGATGTATGCCGGGGAGATTGTCGAGCACGGGCCCTCGGAGGAGTTGACCCAGAGTCCGGCGCACCCGTACACCCAGCTGCTGCTGGCCGCCGCGCCTGATCCGGATCGGCTCGGCTCGCCGATCGATGGGCGCCTTGCGCGCACGCGCAACGCGGACGGCCCGCCGCAATCGATCGCCGGATGCCGTTTCAGCAACCGCTGCCCGCTCGCCAATGACCGCTGCCGCATCGAATCGCCCCCGATGCAGGCGATCAGCAAGCATCGCGCCGCAGCCTGCTGGCGCATCGATCTGGCGGCTCCAGAGCTTGTCCAAACGCAACGGGAGGAGGGGAGCGTGGCGCTGCCTCAATGATTTAGCGCTGGTCGACCGACCGACGCAGCAGTGGCTGCGCCGGTGGTCGAACAAGAGGCGCGTCTGACGCACGCGCCGGTCGTTTCGAACTACCTCACTGCAGTAAGAAAGGTACATGGCATGGAACACAGGACCAAGAGGTTATGGTCGCTGCGGCGACCCGTCTCAGCCACGGTGGGTGGCATTGCCGCAATGGCCGGAGTGGTCGCTGCACTCGCCGGCGCCAGCGCGTCGAGCGCTGTCGCGCACACCACGGCGCATGCGGCGTCGAGCCCGCCGCTGACCTTCGAGTCGAGCCCGGAGGTCGGCTTCAGCCCGGCCAACTTCAACCCGTTTGTGCAGTCGACGCCGGAATACCAGGCCGGAGCGGACTCGATGATCTATGAGCCGCTGATGGACTTCAACCTGGCGAAACCGTCCGCCAAGCCGTACTACATGCTCGCCACGAGCTATTCGTGGGGCAACAAGGGCAAGTCGATCACGTTCACGATCCGCTCGGGCGTCAAGTTCAACAACGGCTCGCCGATGACGCCGGCCGATGTTGCCTTCAGCTTCAACATGCTCAAGCAGTATGCGGACGTCAACGTTGCCGCACTTGCGATCACCGGAGTGACGACTTCTGGCAACAAGGTGACCGTCAGCTTCAAGACACCGCAGTACACCAACCTGCAGTCGATCGGCAACACGTACGTAGTGCCGCAGTCGATCTGGAGCGGCGTTGGAGACCCGGCCAAGTACGTCGATGGCAACCCCGTCGGGACCGGGCCCTACACGGTGACCTCCACCGGTGCCTCGGGCATCATCATGAACGCCAACCCGGGGTACTGGGGTGGCAAGCCGCACGTTGCCGAGCTGGAGATCCCGGCCGTGGCCTCGAACACCACCGTGCTCTCGCTGCTCACCAGCAACCAGCTCACCTGGGCCGGCAACTTCGTCACCGGTCTGGCGCAGCAGTACGTCAAGCCGTCGCCCGCCACTCACAAGGTGTGGTTCGCGCCGGTTCAGACCAACTCGCTCGAGCCGAACCTGACGAAGTGGCCGACCAACCAACTGGCCGTCCGTCAGGCGATCAGCCTGGCGATCGACCGCACCGCGATCGATCAGCAGGGCGAGGCGGGCCTCGAGCCCGTGGCCCTGAATGCCAGCGGCATCGTGCTGCCGGGCTTCCAGAACCTGCTCGCATCGTCCGTGAAGAAGGACACCCTGTCCGCGCACTCACAGACACAGGCTGCGATCAAGGTCCTGAAGAACGCCGGGTACGTGATCAAGCACGGCTTCTTCTACAAGGGCAACAAGGAAGTCACTATCCCGGTGACAGATCCGTCCAACTACACCGACTATGCGGAGGACTGCCAGCTGATCGCGGCGGAGCTGAAGAAGGCACACATCAACGCCACGTTCTACGGGCCCAACTCGAGCGTCTGGGCGGCGAACATCACGAAGGGTGACTTCACGCTGACGATGCACTGGTCGCAGACGACGATCTCGGCGTACCAGCTGTACAACTACTGGCTGAACAGCAGCGGGATCGGAAACTCGTCGAGTGACTTCGAGCGCCTGAAGGATCCGGCGATCAACGCGGACCTGGCGAAGCTGGCCGCCCAGACGACGGTCCAGGGACAGAAGAAGGACCTGGCCCCGATCGAGCAGTATGTGGCCACGAACCTGCCGGTCATTCCGACCGTGTACGGGGCCGCGTTCGATGAGTACAACGCATCGAACTACACCGGTTGGCCGTCGGCGTCCAACCAGTATGAGATCGGGCAGCCGGGCTCACCGCAGAATGAGATCGTCGTTCTGCATCTGAGGCCGACGTCGTAGCTCAAAGCAGCGTGGTCGTCCCGCTCTCCGACTGGAGAGCGGGACGCCGCTCGCTGTGCATTCACAGCTCGCATCGAAAGGAACAACATGACGGCGACCGACACCCCTGGTTCGGCGGACGCCGCGCGACGGTTTCCCGACGGCTTCGTCTGGGGGGTTGGCACATCCTCCTACCAGGTAGAGGGTGCGGTCGCGTCCGACGGCCGCGGGCGCTCCATCTGGGACGTGTTCGCGCACACGCCTGGCAGGGTCAACCGCGGTGACACCGGTGACATCGCGTGCAACTCCTACAACCGGCTCGAGGACGACATTCGGCTGCTGCGCGAGCTGGGAGTCGGCGCGTACCGCTTCTCGGTGTCGTGGCCACGGGTGCTGCCGAGCGGCAGTGGCACGGTCAATCAGCCGGGGCTGGACTACTACCGGCGGCTGGTCGAGCAGCTCAACGAGAACGGGATCAAGCCGGTCGTCACCGTCTACCACTGGGACCTCCCCCAGGCGCTCGAGGAACGCGGCGGCTGGGCCAATCGCGATACCGCGCTGCATCTTGGCGAGCTCGCGCAGATCCTTGCGCAGACGCTCGGCGATCAGGCGGCGATGTGGGTCACGATCAACGAGCCGTTGCAGACCGTGCAGCAGGGTTACCTCACCGGAACCCATGCACCAGGCCACCGCAACCCCGAGCTGGCGGCCGCTGCGATTCACCACATCTTGTTGGGGCACGGATACACGCTCCAGGCGCTCCGCGCGCAGTTGCCGAACGCGATTATCGGCCCGACCATGGACCCGCAGCCGTTCCACGCGCTTGACGAGGACGCGCTGCCGGCCGCGCTGGCGCTTGATGCCGAGTACAACCGCGCCTACCTCGATCCGGTGTTCCGCGGCGCTTACCCCGTCGACCTGCGTGCCGATTTGCGGCCGCCGGATGCGCTGGTCAAGGATGGTGATCTGGAGCTGATCTCGGCGCCGATCGACTTCTTCGGAGTCAACTATTACCGTCCGCATTACGTGCGCAGCGGCGATCCTTCGGACCTCCGCCTCGGTGAGAGCGCGATCCCTGGCCAATCCGGCGCGGTGCAGTACATGTCGCCCGAGCTGCCGCGCACGGTAATGGGCTGGCCGATCGTGCCCGAGGGGCTGCGTGACCTGTTGATTCGCCTGCATCAGGAAAGCGGAGGCCTGCCGATCTACATCACCGAGAACGGCTGCGCCGCCGACGACTATCTGACACCGGAGGGCACGGTCGAGGACCACGAGCGGATCGCCTTCATTCACGGCCACCTGGAGGCGGCATTGCAGGCGATGGATGCCGGCGTCAACGTCGGTGGTTACTTCCACTGGTCGCTGATGGACAACTTCGAGTGGGCTGAGGGCTACCGGCGCCGGTTCGGCCTGCACTACGTCGAGTTCGGCTCCGGGCGCCGAGTCCCCAAGAGCAGTGCGCATTTCTACAGGCAGCTGGCGCTGACCGGCGAGCTGCCGGCTGCCTCGGTCGGTGCGCTCGAGGTTACGGCGAATGTAGCCCAGGCTGTGCCCGGGGAACCCGAGCTCCCAGAAGCCTCCGCTGCCGTTTGAGACGGCCGCTGCGGAAGGTGCGGGTTTCTCCTCTCTCCCCGCACCGGATGCGCCAGGCTGGCGGGCCTGAATCGGCCCGCCAGCCTGTAGGTTGCGCACGCAACATTCGCTTAGCCGCTCAAGGCCAACCCGGCAGGACGCGATAATCAAGAAATGAGCGAAGCCGCAGTAGATCCATACGCCGTGCTTGGGGTGGCGCACGACGTCTCCGACATCGAGCTGCGTCGCGTCTACCGGGGCTTGGTCAAGCGCTACCACCCAGACCACAATGGCGGTTCCGCCGAATCCGCCACCCGTTTCGCGCAGATCCAGAACGCCTACGACCAGATCGCTCACCACCGGGCGACTCCACCGGCGCAGGGCGCGCAGCAGGCGCATGCAGCAACGGGGACCACGGGCGGCCCGCGGACGACGGACAGCACGCGGACGACGGACAGCACGCGGAGCACGGGCGGCACGCGGACCACGGGCGGCACGAGAACCGGCGCTGACGCGCAACATGCTGCGAGCGAGCCGGGCATCGAGGATCGGATCGCCACCCTCGAGCGGGAGATGGCTGCGATTCGCGAGGCCGAACGGCGACGCGCGGAGGAGCAGGCGCGAGTCGCCCGCGAGCAGGTAAGGCAAGCTGCCTCGCGCGGCGCTGCCACGGGTTCCAACCAGGGTCAGCAGCGGCCAACACCCGAGGAACTCGGCTACTACACGACCGACGACAGCTTCACGAAGATCATCGACGACGCTGCCGGACAGTTCACCGAGCGCGTGCGAAAGAGCGACGCCAAGAAGCAATTCTCACGGCGACTCTCCGACCTCTTCGGTCGCGACGAGTAGCGGCCGCGGGAGTGCTGCCGGCCGGTTGCTACGCGGCCGAGCGCTCGGGGGCGGCCGAGCGCTCAGCGGCGGGGACTCCGACGCGTGCGACCGTGGCCAGCCAGGCGGCGAGCCCGAACATCGAGACACATGCGCCGAACACGCACACCGCGGCCCAGCCGTCGGAGGCGTACAGAGCCCCTGTAACCGACGAGCACAGCACGCCGCCGAGGAAGTAGGCCGACATGTACGCCGTCGTCAAGCGGCTGCGCGCGTCGGGGTGCAGGCGATAGATCGCACTCTGGTTGCTGATCTGGGTCCCCTGGACGCCGAGGTCGAGCACCATGATGCCGATGATCAGCACCAGCACCGAGTTGGCTCCGAGCTCGAGCAGCAGCCAGCTCGCGAGCGTCAATACGAGCGCGGCGCTGGTGGTCGCCGCGCCATGGCCGCGGTCGGTGAGTCGTCCGGCGATCTGAGCTGCGCAGGCGCCGGCAACGCCGGCGAGGCCGAACAGGCCGATGGTTGCGTTGCTGTAGTGGTAGTGGCTACCGTGGACGCCCGACAGCAGGAACGCGATCGAGGTCCAGAGGATGCTGAAGGCGCCGAACGCGCAGCCACCGAGCACCATCCGCTGGCGCAACACCGGCTCGGAGCGGATCAGGCCGACTACCGACCTGAGCGCAGCGCGGTAGGGCAGATCGGAGGTGGGCTCAACGCGCGGCAGCGCCCGATTCAGCACGACCGCCAGCAACAGCATCGCCACCGCCGCAAGGCCGAACACGACCCGCCAGCCGAATACCTCGGCGATCAGCCCGCTCAGCGTGCGTGACAGCAGCACGCCGAGCAGCAGCCCGCTCATCACGGTGCCCACGACCTTGCCGCGCTCGTTGGGAGCTGCCAGCTGTGAGGACATCGGAACGATCACCTGGCCGGTGAAGGTGGCAACGCCCACAAGCAGCACCGCGATCGCGAACACGCTCAGGCTGGGGGCCAATGCCGAGACCGCCTGGCCGGCGGCCAAGCAGATGAGGCTCACGGTGATCAGCCCGCGACGCTCGACCAGGTCGCCGAGCGGCACAAGGAAGGCGAGCCCGAACACATAGCCGATCTGCCCGATCGTCACGAGCAGTCCGGTCGTGGCAGTGCCGACGCCGAACGCGCCCCCGAGGGTGTGTAGCAGCGGCTGGGCGTAGTACATGTTCGCGACCACGGCACCGGTCGTGAACGCCAGCAGGGTGACCATTCGGCGGCTCATGCCGGCGCTTTCGCGGCTCACGCCTGCGCTTTCGCGGCTCACGCCGGCGCTCTCCCCGCTGCGTTGCGTAGCGCTCACGCCGCGGCGGCGCGCTTGAGCTGCTCGTCTCGGCGCACGAGCTTCACGCGGGGACGGCCGGTGGGCTCGCCGAGCGAGCGCTCGTGCGCGTCGATCGCTTCCCAGCCGGAGTAGTCGATGACGTTGATCCCCTTGTCACGCAGCCGCTGCAGCAGTGCCTCCGGCGTGTCGGTCGGCTCCGGCATCCGCCCCGCGGCAAAGTCCTCCTTGAGGCACGCGGTTGTCTCCTGCGCGCACTTCTTGTTGGTGCCGATCACGCCGGAGGGTCCACGCTTGATCCAGCCGGCGGCATAGAGCCCGCGGATCGGAGTGCGTGACTCGGGGTCGAGCACGCGTCCGCCGTCATTGAGCACGGTCGCTCGGCGCTCGTCGAACGGCACGCCCGGAAGCGGCTTGCCGACATAACCGACCGCGCGCAGCACCAGCCCTGTCTCGATCCGCTCGGTGACGCCCGTGGGACGTGCCTTGAGCGTGCCGTCGTCGGTGGCGATCAACTCGTTGCGCTCGACCACCAGCGCCTCGACCTTGTCGGTGCCCTCGATCGCGACCGGAGAGCTCAAGAATCGCAGCACGACACGGCGCGGCTTGCCCGCCGGCGTCGTGACCGAGTACGTGGTGAGCGTCTCGACGTTGCGCTGGATGGTCGCATCGGCGGCCTCGAGCGTCGCCGCGCTCTCGGGGTCGAGCTCCATGTCGGCGGGATCGACGATCACGTCCGCGAGCTCGAGGTCGGCGAGCTCCCGAAGCTCAGGGTTTGTGAACGCTGCCTGCGCCGGTCCGCGGCGACCAAGCACGACGATCTCCTCGATGTTGGAGTCGCGCAGCAGCTCGATCGAGTGGTCGGCGATGTCTGTGACCTCGAGCTCCTCAACTGACAGCGCAAGCATGCGCGCAACATCCAGGGCGACGTTGCCGTTGCCGATCACGACCGCGCGCTTGCAGGACAGGTCGAAGTCCATGTCCGCGTAGTCGGGGTGGCCGTTGTACCAGGCGACGAACTCCGTGGCCGACTCGCTGCCCGGAAGATCTTCGCCTTCGATCCCGAGCCGCCGGTCGCCCGGTGTGCCAACGGCATAGAGCACCGCGTGATAGGCCGCGGCCAGCTCCTCATGACTCACATCGACTCCGACCTCGACGTTGCCGTGGAAACGGAAGCCAGGCATCCGCGCCGTCTTTTCGAAGACGCGCGTCACCGACTTGATCTTGGGGTGGTCGGGGGCGACGCCGAAGCGCACCAGGCCCCATGGGGTCATCAGCCGGTCAAAGACATCGACCTGAACGACGCTGTCGGATCCGAGCAGCTGGCCGGCGGCATAGAAGCCCGCAGGCCCGGAGCCAACGATCGCGACGCGCAGCGGATTCTCCGCGGAGCCAAGTACGGCGTTCATAGAACTGAGGGTATCGAGGAGCTAGCGGATCTTGACGGGCGCGCCTAGAGGATGTTGACCGCGCGCGAGACCACGAGACCAATCGTGACCAGCGAGAGCAGCGACTGCAGCCCCATCAGCAGCTTTGCCTGGACACTGAGCGGCATCGTGTCGGTGGGGCTCAGAGCTGTCGCGTTGGTCAGCGACAGGTATAGGTAGTCCACGAATTGTGGCCGCCAGCGGGGGTACAGGGCGGCTACCTCATCGGTCATCTGCGGGAACTGGAAGTCGGGCTTGCCGTCGAAGCCTCCGGCGCGAATACCAGGCCCACCGCGATCGAGCTCCCAATACCAGAGCCCGAAGATCATCACGTTGGTCAGCCAGATCTCAGCGCCCGCGATGATCAGCTCATGCCCCTGGAGTTTGCTGAAGAGCCCGCGGTTGAGCAGCAGATGCGCGAGCAGCACCAGTGAGACGCCGTTGGCGATGCTGACAATCGCGGTCAGGCTCAGACTGAGGCGGCGCCGTAGCGAATGCGGTCCCACGAGCCGCTGCGGTGAGATGATCAACAGGGCAATCAACATCACTCCCTCGAGCGCCGGCAGGATCAACTTCGACGAGTGGGTGAGGGTAAGGCGATTGGGCAGGAGAAGCTGCAGCGCGATCGCTGCGACGATCGCGAGCTGCGGTGGCCAATGCCACTCGCCGCGCGGCGGGGGCGGATACGCCAGTCCTTTACTGGCTTGCACGTACTCGGACACGCGGACAGCCTACGGGCGCCGCCGGGCGTCACGCCGGCCACGAGTGCGGGGCCGTCACAGGCGCGACACATATACTCTGGGGCGACCCCGAGGCAGGAGCCGGCGCGTGCAGGAGATGGTCATCTACGGCGTGAGCTTCGACATGGTCGGCAAGCAGCCGATCGTGTTGCTCAAGACGGTTGAGAACAACAAGTTCCTACCGATCTGGATCGGTCACCCGGAGGCCGCGGCGATTCTGATGAAGTTGCAGGGCGCATCGACGCCCAGGCCGATGACGCACGACTTGCTCTCCGACGTGCTCGGTGAGCTCGAGGTCGAGTGCACGCGTGTCTCGGTCACCGAACTGCGCGAGAACACGTTCTACGCCTCCATCAGCCTGCGCGCGAACGGCCGCGAGCTGGAGATCGACTCCCGTCCCAGCGACGCACTGGCCCTGGCCGTCCGCTCCGGAGCACCGATCTTCGCCGCCGACGAGGTGATCGCGGAGTCGGCGATCGAGTTCGAGCACGAGGTCGAGGACACCGAGGAGGTCGTCGAGAAGTTCAAGGACTTCCTCGACACCGTCAAGCCCGACGACTTCCTGGGCGAGGAGTAGCAACCGTCAGCTTCGCGCGTAGCGGTCAGCTTCGCCCGCGCCCTAAGCTTCGCGCGCGCCAGATCACGCGCACACGGCCAGCGGGTGTGACCTCGACCAACGCCGGCGTGGCCCAGTAACCGAAGTCGCTGTCGTAGTAGATCGCGCCGTTGGCGGCGACGGCAAGTCCGTTGGCGCCAAAGTTGGGCTCGTCCGGCCCGTACGCGGCTACGATGCGGCGGCGATGATGCGGGCGATCAGCTGGTCGAAGCCGATCCCGGCCGCATCGGCGGCCTGCGGAAGCAGCGAGGTCTCGGTCAGGCCAGGGATCGGGTTGACCTCGAGCACAAACGGCTCGAGCGTCTCGGCCTCGAGCATCAGGTCGACGCGGGCAAAAACCGAGCACCCGAGCAGCTTGAACGCCTCCAGTGCGAGCGCCTGCACCTTCAGAGTGACCTCGGCGTCGAGCTCGGCCGGGACAGATGAACCGAGTGCGGCCGATCTCGTAGCGCGACTCGAAGTCGTAGAAGGACTCCTCCTCGGGTACGGCCTCGACGATCGGCAGGGCACGTGGCATCGCCGTCGTCTTCGAGGATCGAGACAGCCAGCTCACGACCGGCGACATAGCGCTCCAACAGGACCTTCTTGTCGTAGGAGAAGGCGGCGATCAGAGCCGTCGGCACGTCGCTCTCGGAGCGAGCGAACTTGATCCCCAGCGCCGATCCCTGTGAAGCCGGCTTGACGACGATCGGGAAGCTCAGCCGGGAGCTGATCGCCGGCAGTGCCTGCGCGGCCCCGAGGCTGCGGAACGCAGTCTCGCTGAAGGCGAAGAAATCAGGCGTGGGTATGCCGGCGTCGCGCATCGCATGCTTGGCCAGCACCTTGTCCGAGGCGCGTATGCAGGCCGACACGCGCGATCCCGTGTAGGGGATGTCGAGCGCCTCGAGCAACTCCTGAACCGTTCCGTCCTCGCCGTCGCGGCCGTGGAGGACGACGAACGCGAGGTCAGGGCGGTCAGCTGCGAGCCGATCGACGAGGTCGTGCCCGACGTCCACCTCGATCACCTCGTGCCCGAGTCGGAGCAGTGACTCCTCGACGCGCGCACCGGAGTTCAGGGAAACCTGCCGCTCCAGCGAGCGGCCGCCCTTCAGGACTGCGACGCGGCTCATCCGGCGCGCTTGCGCGTGAGGTGCCGGACGTTGTCCAGCGGATGGTTGGCGGACTCGGCTGCAGGTGCGGGCCGGTCCTGGCCGGTGAGCGTGCTGTACAGCGCCACCTGTTCGCGGATCACCTCGCCGAGCCGGCGAATACCCTCGCGGATGTCGTCCTCGTCGACGCCGCTGAAGTTCAGGCGCATCGACGAGCCGCCGCGACCGTCCACAAAGGCGGCACGGCCGGGAACGAAGGCGACGTGTTCCTCGATCGCGCGGGCGAGCAGGTCGGTCGTGTCGATGTAGTCAGGCATTGTCGCCCACAGGAAGAGTCCGCCCTCGGGATGCGTCCAGGTCGCCTCGCGTGGGAAATGCTCAGCCATCGAATCGAGCATCACGTCGCGACGGCGGCGGTACAGCTCCGACAGCGAGCGCACGTAGTTGATCCACGGGCCGGCTCGGAAGTACTCGGCGATGAAGTACTGGGAGACCGATGAGGAGCACAGATCGGCCGAGCCCTTGCCGAGGGCCAGCTGGCGCAGCACCGGAGCCGGCGCCACCAGCCAACCGATGCGCACGCCGGGCGACAGGATCTTGGAAAAGGTGCCCGTGTAAAGGACGAAGTCGGCGTCCAGGGAGTACAACGTCGGGATTTGATCGCCCTCGTAACGAAGCAGGCCGTAGGGGTTGTCCTCCAGCACCAGCAGTTCGCGTTCACCCGCAATCCGCAGCAGTTGCTCACGGCGCTCGAGCGACAGCGTCACACCCGCGGGATTGTGGAAGTTCGGGATCGTGTAGATGAACTTGGGCCGCCGGCCCTCGCGGTCGAGCTGCGCCAGCGCCTCCTGGAGCTTGTCGATCTGCATGCCGTCGCGGTCCATCGGGATCTGGATTACGTCGGCCTCGTAGGAACAGAACGTCGGAACGGCGCCGGGGTAGGTCGGCGCCTCGGCGATGATCACGTCGCCCGGGTCGATCAGGATCTTGCAGACGAGGTCGAGCGCCTGCTGACCCCCGCTGGTCGGGAGGATCGCGTCGGGGTCGACACTCATGCCCTCGGCCTCCATCACCAGCGCGATCGCTTCGCGCACGTCGCTGAGTCCCTCCGTCGGACCGTATTGCAGCGCCTTCGCGATCGAGTCCGTTGCGACGCGGCTCATCAGCTCGGTGAAGAAGCCGGGAGCGAAGGTCGAGGTGTCCGGTAGCCCGCCGGAGAACGAGATCACGTCGTCTCGAGCCGTCAGCGCCATCAGGTCGCGCATCGCCGAGGACTTCATGACCCGCGTGCGCTGAGCGAAGAGTGCGCCGTAACGCTCGATCTCGTGCGCCGCCGACCTTGGCTTGCGGGGCTGGTCGTTCACACGCCCACGCGTTAGATTGGCGCCGGCTCGTCTATCGTCACGCTCGGTCACGGTACACCACGGTGCATCTCGCCTTCGACATATTCCAGGGCATCGGTATCGCAGCGGCGATCGGCATCAGGCCGTTCGTGCCCAGCCTCGCGGCGGGCGCGCTCGCCGCCGGCGACATCCAGATCAACTTCGATCACACCTCCTATGGTTTTCTGGAGTCGCTGCCTTTCCTGCTTGTGATGGTTGTCGGTGCGGTACTGCTGGTCGTGCTCGACCAGCAGATCTGGGCTGGGCGACCAATCCACCTGCACCGCGGAATCCCGGTCGTCGCCCTGAGCCTCGTCTCGCTGGCGCTCGGTGCGCTGTTCTTTGCCGGCTCGCTCGCGCGCGGACACCACGCCGCTTGGCCAGGCTGGGTCGGCGGCGTGATCTGCGCGGGGGTCGGTATCGCCGCCGCGCGCCCGTTCCTGGCGAGGTTGCGCTCACGGCTGGACGAAGCGGCCGCCGCCGTTGGGCTGCCGGTGATCTCCGACGGCTCGGCGTTGCTGATGGCCGTGCTCTCGATCCTCGTGCCGCCGCTCGGCGTGGTCGCACTGATCGCTCTTCTGTGGCTGCTCTATCGGGGCCAGCAGCGTGGCGAGCAAAAGTACGCCGGCCTGAGAATCCTGCGCTGACGGTGACGGCGGATCTGCGCGATGCTGCGTCCTCGGTCGCTCGCGTACTTGTCCCGTACGCCACGCTCCCTGCGTCCTTGCCTCGCTGGATCCGGCGCCACCGTGTGGTGATGAACCGATGAAGAAGCTGGTTCTGGTCGTCATCGACGCCATGAAGCCCGAGATGTTGGATCGCGCGATCGAGGCCGGCCGGGCCCCCGCGTTGCAACGGATCGCTCAGGAGGGCGTGTACGTGAACGACGCGGTGGCCGCGTTTCCGTCGGTCACGCCCGTGTGTGCGGCCACGATCACCACCGGCGTCGGTCCCGACCAGCACCAGATCCCGAGCATGAACTGGTACCACCGCTTCGAGCAGCGCTACGTCGAGTACGGCTCCAGCTTCTCAGCGACGCGTCAGTTTGGGGTGGTGCGGTCGCTGACGGACACGGTCTACCGGATGAACGCTGAGCACCTGTCAAACGACACGCCGACCGTCTTCGAATCGCTGGACGACATGGGTCTGCGGACCGCGGGCACCACGTATCTGATCTACCGCGGCCGACACCAGCACGATGTGGCGCAGGAGTCGGCACTGGCGCGGCTTGTCACGTCGACGCTCTTCCGACGTACGATCTTCGGGCCGAAGGAGCTGTTTTACGCAGACCTGTACGCGAGTCGTCGTACCGGTTGCCGCGGTCAGCTGGGGATGCCCGGAGTGCGTGACCAGCACACCGGTTGTGTCGGCTCGTATCTGGTCGAGCACGACCTGTTCGACTTCATGCTGTTCTCGCTGCCGGATAACGACGCGTGGTCCCACCGCAACGGGCCGCACGCGCAGGTCACCTCGATCGCCGCCGCGGACCGCCAGATCGAGCGGCTGATGCACGCCGGTGGAGGCCCGGACAAGTTCCTCGAGGACCATGCCTTCGTCGTGACCTCGGACCATTCGCAGGCGCTTGTCGAGGCACGGATCCGGCTCGACGTCGCGCTCGCCGACTTCCACGTCGCGACCCCCAGCCCGGGCGCATCGGTCGGCGCGGAGCTGGCGCTGAGCCCAGCGCAGCGCTCAGCGATGATCTACGCGCTCGATCTGGAGCGCCGTGAGGAGCTGGTGCGGCGCGCGGTCGAGGCGGTCAGCGAGCTCGAGGGCGTCGATCTGACCATGTGGTTGCCCGATCCCGGTAGCGATACGTCCGAGGCCGTGATCAAGGCTCCGGGCGGGGCCGAGCTGCGGTTTGCGCCGGGCGGGGAGCTGAGCGATCTGCGCGGGGAGCGCTGGAGCGTCGATGGCGACCTCAGTGTGCTGGCGGCCCGCATCGAGGACGGCCGCTTCATCTGCCCCGACTACCCCGACGCGCTGATCAGGGTGTGGTCGGCCCTGCGCTGTGCGAATGCCGGCGACATCCTGCTTTCGGCCGCGCCCGGTTACGAGTTCGTGGACTGGGGCGGAGCCGATCATGTCGGCGGCGGCAGCCACGGCTCGCTGCATCGGACCGACTCGCTCGCGGCGCTACTCTGGTGCGGGACCGGCCCCGATGCGCGTGGGGCGCGTGAGCAGTGGTCGCTGCGCGATGTGACGCCGTTGATCCGGTCGCATTTCGGGCAGCAGCGCAACTTCTAAAACCCGGACGGTTTGACGCTGGCGGGGCCACTTAGCACTTAACCTGGATTTCTCCAGAGGCCCATAATGGCTTGCGTCGAAACATAGCTTTGTAGATAGGATTGTGAAGCGTGACTGACGAAATAACCTCGATGCTCGAGCTCCCGCCTTCCGCTCGAGCTCGGAGCCGGACTCGCAGCGCCTACAGGCGCTTTGCCTATGAGGTCCGCCACCCGGAGAACCACAAGCAGCTGATCCGCTTCCTCTGCGTCGGAGCTTCGGGGTTCGCCGTCAACATCGTCGCGTTCTTCATTCTGATCCACAGCTTCGGCTCGCCCGACAAGGTCTGGTTCTGGACCGCCGCTTTCATCGGAGCGACCAACAACTTCTTCTGGAACCGACACTGGACCTTCGGCGCCAAGCACCACCATCCGGGTTGGCAGGCAGTGCGGTTCTACCTCGTCTCGGCCGCCATAACGCTGTTCGCGACCGGTATCTACTCGCTGCTCGTGAACCAGGTTGGAATAAGCATGAAGACGGCGGCCGACGGGATTGCCTGGATCATCGCGACGCCACTTTCCTTCATCATCCAGAAGCTCTGGAGCTTCAAGGCCTGATCCTCCGTTGTCTCCGCCGGCCGCTGCGGCTGGCGGGGGTTTGCGTGGTGCGCTGCGCCGCGCTCAGCGTCGTGCTCGCTGTCGCGGCACCCGGCCACGCGCTGGCCGCCGGTAATCCGCCCGGTCAGCCGTCGCCGATCTCGGCTCCGCCGGGCTCGCCGGCTCTGGTGGCTGGGCCGTTTCACCATCCCGGCCCGTATTCGCTCCCGGCGATGACCAAGCCGCCGTCCGGCTTCCGCCTGACCGGGAATCAGGTGCTGGCCGTGGCGCTCAAGAACGCCGCCCTGATCGAGGAGCTCAGGAGGCACCCGCACCTGGTCGCCTACGTCTACACGCGCGGCATCGGTGTGTGGCAGGTGAGCATGTTCACGCCACCGGCACCTGCGGGCCCCGTGCATCCGATCGAGATGCTGCAGCTGTACGTGTCCGATCAGAGTGGCGAGGTCACCCAGGTCTGGACCGGCTACCAGGTCGCTTGGACCATGGCGCGCGGCTATCCGGGTGCCTTCGGCCGCATCGTCAACAGCTGGTACATCTGGCTGCCGCTCTGCGCCGCGTTTCTGCTCCCGTTCATTCCCTGGCGGCGGCGACCGTCGCTCTGGCACCTCGACCTGCTGATGCTGCTCGGGTTCTCGATCTCGCTGGCCTTCTTCAACAACGCGAACCTCGGCCTGTCGGTGCCGTTGGTCTACCCGTTCATGGTCTATCTGCTGGTGCGCATGCTGCTCCTGGCCATGGGTCGTGGGAGACCACGTGAGCCGCTGCAGGTTGTGTTCCCGGGACTCTGGCTGGCGATTCCGTTGATCTTCCTGATCGGCTTCCGGATCGTGCTCGACGTCACGAGCTCCAACGTGATCGATGTCGGCTATGCGGGCGTGATCGGCGCCGACAAGCTGATCCACGGCATGCCGCTGTACGGCCACTTCCCGCCCGACAATCCCGCCGGCGACACGTACGGTCCGGTCAACTACTTCGCCTACATCCCGTTCCGCCTGATCTGGGGCTGGAGCGGGGTGTGGGACAGTCTTCCCGCCGCCCACGCCGCCGCCATCACCTTCGATCTGCTGACGATGGTCGGGCTGTTCGTGCTCGGCTGGACGCTGCGCGGACTGAGGGTCGGGATCGTTCTCGCCTACCTCTGGGCCTCGTACCCCTTCACGTTCTTCGTGCTGATGTCGAACTCCAACGACGCGCTCGTGGCCCTGCTGATCGTGGCCTCATTGTTGGCGATCCGCTTCTCGGCGGCGCGCGGGGTGCTGGGCGCGATGGCAGGGCTGACGAAGTTCGCACCGCTGGGGCTCGCCCCGCTGCTGGGGCGCGGCGTGGGTCCTTGGCCGAGAAAGCGGAGCCTGGTGACGTTTGCCGTTGCCTATGGACTGACGATCGCCCTGGCGATGCTGCCGGTGCTGCTGTCAAGCGACTGGCATTGGTTCTGGGCCCACACGATCGAGTACCAGTCGACGCGTCCGGCGCCGTTCTCGATCTGGGGTCTCTGGGGCGGCTTCCACCAGACCCTGCATCTGCCCGAGCGCGTCGTGCTCGGCGCGGCCGTCGCGCTTGGCCTCGCGGCGCCGTTCGTGCCGCGCGGCGAACGCACGCACGTGGAGGTGGCAGCGCTGGGGGCGGCGATCATCATCGCGCTGCAGTGCGGGATCACCTACTGGTTCTACCTCTACATCGTCTGGTTCTTCCCGCTGGTCGTGATCGCACTCGTGCTGGCGCACCCGGACCCGCGGCAGGAGCCCGAGGACGTGCGAATCGCAAGGGAGATCCGAGCGGGCCTGCTGGCCGCGCCCACTCCACAGTGACGCTCTTGGCCAGGTTGGGCGCCTACTCCACAGTGACGCTCTTGGCGAGGTTGCGCGGCTGGTCGATGTCGCGGCTCGAGCGCCACGGCGGCGTGGTAGGCGAGCAGTTGAAGCGGCAGCCCGAGCAGGATCGGGTCCAGCTCCGGCTCGCTCTTGGGGACCTGCACGAGTTTGTCGGCGAGCTCGCCGAGCGGGCGGTTGGCGACCGCCAGCACGGGGCCGCTGCGCGAGCGGATCTGCTCGAGCGAGGCGAGGTTCTTCTCGAAGAGCTCGTCATCGGGAACGATCGCGACGGTCGGAAGCTCCGGTGAGATCAGCGCCAGTGGGCCGTGCTTGAGCTCGGCGGCTGGATACGCTTCCGCATGTATGTAGGAGACCTCCTTGAGCTTCTGCGCGCCCTCCAGCGCGACCGGGTAGCCGCGGACCCGGCCGATGAAGAAGGCGCTCCGGGCAGAGCTCAGCCAGCTCGCGTGCTGCTGGATCTCCTGACTGAATGAGAGCACCTCTGCTGCTTTCCCAGGTAGCTCCGCGAGCCCGTCGATCAGACGCTGGCCGTCGGCTGGGCCGAGGTCGCGCAGACGGCCGAGGTGCAGCGCGAGCAGCGCAAAGGCGACGGCCATGCAGGTGAACGCCTTTGTAGAGGTGACCGATATCTCTGGACCGGCGTGCAGGTAGATGCCGCCGTCGACGGCACGCGCGATGCTCGAGCCTGGGACGTTGACGATCCCGAGCACGCGTCCGCCCTTGCGCACGATCTCCTCGACTGCCGCCAAGCGTGTCGGCGGTCTCTCCGGACTGGCTCACGGCCACATACAGCGTGTCGGGTTCGATCACCGGGTTGCGGTAGCGGAACTCGGCGGCCGGCTCGGCCGCTGCCGGGACACGAGCGAGCGACTCGAGCATGCCGGCTCCGACCATGCCGGCGTAGAGCGCCGAACCGCAGGCGATCACGTGGACCCGCCGGAACGCGCGCAGCTCACGCGCCGAGAGGTTGAGGCCACCCAGGCGTGCGGTCGCGAACCTGGTGTCAAGCCGTCCGCGCAGCGTCGACTCGATCGCCTCCGGCTGCTCGATGATCTCCTTGAGCATGAAGTGCTCGAACTCGCCGCGCTCGTAGTCTTCGGCTGCCGATTGCAGGTTGGTGGCCGTCTTGAACGTGGGCCGAGCGTCGAGCGTGGCAGTCGAGAACGAATCGGCGGTGACGCGTCGCGACCTCGCCGTCCTCGAGGTGCACGACCTGTTGGGCGTGGCGAACAAGCGCCGCCATGTCCGACGCGCAGAGCATCTGCCGATCACCGACGCCGATCAGCACCGGGCTGCCGTTGCGGGCGAGCACGATCCTGTCGGGCTGCTGCGCGTCGAGTACGGCCAGCCCGTAGGCGCCGTGCACCTTGTGCAGCGCCCGCCGTACCGCCTCCTCGAGGTCGTCTGCCTCCTCGAGCGCGATCAGGTGGGCGAGTACCTCGGTGTCGGTCTCGCTCGTGAACTCGATGCCGTCCGCCTCGAGGCGCTGCCTCAGCAACCCCGCGTCCTCGATCATCCCGTTGTGTACGACGGCGATCCGACCGCTCATATCAGTGTGCGGGTGGGCGTTCGCTTCGCTCGGTTGCCCGTGCGTCGCCCAGCGGGTGTGTGCGATGCCGACCTGTCCGGTCAGGCGCTTGGGCATACCGCCGGCAAGCTCGCGCACCTTGCCGGCCTGCTTGTGCACGCGCAGCGACCCGTTGCGCGCGACCGCGATCCCCGCCGAGTCATAGCCGCGATATTCCAGCCGTGTGAGCCCCTCCAGTAGCACCGGCACCGCGTCCTGGCGGCCGACATAGCCGACGATTCCACACATATCGGGTCCTCCCTTGGTGCCTAGCCGTAGATGACGCGCCGGATCTGGCGCTCGGACAACAGCGGTCCGGCGACTCGGCGTCCCGCAAGCTCGCCGGCGATCATGGCGAAGCTTCGAGCGTTCGCGACCCCTTCACACTGCAGCTCTCGGTGACGCCGGCGGACGATACTCCTCGGGTCGTCTCGGAGAAGTAGGCCAGGACCTCGGCCACCACACGCGTGGCGGTGCCTCGGGAGATGCCCGAATGCTCGAGGTGGTCGAGTAGCGGGCTCAGCTCTTCAGGCGCCATCGCGGTGTAAGTATCGGCAATCTGAGCGCAGATGCCAAGGATTTTGCCCGAAATCGGGCAAAATCCTCCCCAACTCAGCCGGACAGCGGCTCCTGCACCCCCACGATCGACGCCGCTCGCATCGGCTCGGCCGCGCATTCGATGAGCGCGCCCTGGAGCCAGGGGTCTTCGTCTGAGGCCTCGAAGCGCACGGGCATGCGAGTCAGCATCGCGTCGATCGCCTGCTGGCGCTTCACCCCCAGGACGCCGCCGCGCGCCCCGGTCATGCCCACGTCGGTGATGTAAGCGGTCCCGCCAGGCAGCACGCGGGCGTCGGCGGTGGGGATGTGCGTGTGGGTGCCGACGACCGCGGTCACGCGCCCGTCGAGGTGCCAGCCGAGCCCGACCTTCTCGCTGGTGGCCTCCGCGTGCATGTCGACGAGGATGTGGTCGGCCTTGCCGCGCAGGGCATAGAGCGCGGCGTCGGCTTCCGAGAAGGCCGGAAGCGAGCTGTTCATGTACAGGTTGCCCGCGACGGAGACGACTCCAAGCCGCACGTCGCCCGCCGCGCTCGTCACAACACAGCTGCCGTGACCGGGCTGACCGCGCAGGAAGTTGACCGGACGCAGGATCCGCTCCTCCTGGTCGAGGTAGCCGTAGACCTCGCTCTGACGGTAGGTGTGATTGCCCAGCGTGATGACGTCGACCCCGGCCGCGAACATCTCGCGCGCGATCTTGGAGGTGATCCCGTGACCGCCGGCTGCGTTCTCGCCGTTGACGATCACGAAGTCGATCGGCGTGCGCTCGCGCAGCCGCGGGAGCACCGACTGCAGCGTGCGGCGGCCGGCACTGCCGACCACATCACCAACGAACAGGATCCGGACTCCGTCGCGCATAGGCTCATACTCTTCCAAAATGGAAGACACCGAGGTGGAACCGGAGCCGACCACCGCCGAACCGGATCCTCCGGCCGCCGGTGAGCAGGACGAGGCGCCCGACATCAACGAGCAGCCGGAGGCGGCGGATCAGCCGATTTCCACGGCGCCGGCCGCGCCCGTGGTGGTGCCGCGCTGGATCCAGCTGGTGGTGCTACCGCTTGCGTTGGTCGGGCTGTTCGAGCTCGGGCGCGCGATGGGGACTCTGATGGTGGTCGTCCTCGGCGCCGGTGTTATCGCGGTGATCCTCAACCCGCTGGCAAAGCAGCTTCAACGGTCCGTGCCACGTGGGATCGCGATCGCGCTCTCCTACCTCGTGATCCTGTTGATCTTCGCCGGGATCGGTGCGCTGCTCTCGGCCCCCGTGACCAACCAGCTCGGCCACTTCGCTGACAACCTTCCGCACTACGTCAAGACGGCGAACCGTGACCTGCTGAGCATCCAGAGTTTTCTCAACAGCCACGGAATCAAGGTCCATATCGCCCAGCAGGGTCAGAGCGCATTGCAGTCGCTGCAGAAGCAGGTCCTTAAGAGCTCGGGCTCGATCCTGTCGTTCTCCCGCGACGTGCTCGGCCAGCTGGTGACGATCTCCGTCGACCTGATCCTGACCTTCGTGTTGTCCGTGTACATGCTGGTCTATGCCGGCGACATCGGCAACCTGGTGCGACGCTGGATGCCGTCCGGCGACGGCACGGCCACGGACGACTACCCGCTGCTGATCCAGCACGCCGTCTCCGGCTATGTC
Organism: uncultured Actinomycetota bacterium; assembly: GCA_963714335.1. GTDB lineage: Bacteria > Actinomycetota > Thermoleophilia > Solirubrobacterales > Solirubrobacteraceae > Palsa-465. Next base: position 593,015 of record CAVQNW010000002.1, on the reverse strand, counting down.
CGTGGTCAGCTGCTGTTCAGCCTGATCATGGGCGGCAGCGCCGCCCTGTTGATGGAGTTGATGGGGCTCCTCGGGATCTTCCGCGACGGCTCCCACTACGCGGTGTTCTTCGGTCTGTTCTACGGCCTGATGGAGCTGATTCCGTACATCGGCCCGATCCTGGGCCCGATCCCGCCGATCATCGTGGCGCTGGCGACCCAACCGATCGCCGCACTATGGCTGCTGGTCGTGTTCGTCGCGCTGCAGCAGATCGAGGGCCACTTGGTAGCGCCGCAGGTGTTCCGCATCTCATTGCGAATCAATCCGATCTTGGTGATTCTGACGCTGCTGGTCGGCTACCAGCTGTACGGGATACCCGGTGCGCTGCTGGCGCTACCGATTGCGACGATGATCCGTGCGACCGCGATCTACCTGCGCAGGCACCTCGCGCTCGAACCGTGGACGCAGAACCCGCCGCTCTGAACGCTCAGGCGCTCGGCTTCACCCAGAGCCAGGCCGCAAGTCCGAGCCCGAGCAGCGCCACCGACCAGCGGACCAGGTAACGCGGCAGTGCGCGCGTCACGGCTGGTCCGATGCGCGAGCCGACCAGGGCGCCCGCGCCGAGCGCGGCAGCGGCCGCCCAGTGAACGGGCCCGAAGCACGCGAGCAGAATTGCGGCCGGGAGGGTGTTCGCGCCGGTGATCATGTTCTTGAGGGCGTTGGCGGTCGGCAGGTCGCGCTCAAGTGTCACCAGCAGCAGCGCCAGCGTCATCACTCCGGAGCCAGCGCCGAAGTAGCCGCCGTAGATCGACACCAGTCCGAGCGCGACAGCCAGACCGACACCGCGCGCGCCGCGCGTGATGGGAGCCGGCTGCACACCGCGGATCCATGGCTCGGCGATCAGGGCCAGCGAGCCACCCGCGATCAGGAACGGCACCACGCGGGCAAAGGCGCCGGGCGGCGTCAGCAAGAGCAGCAGCGCTCCGCCGGCGCCACCCGCCGCCGCCAGCGGTAGCCAGCGCTTCAGCCATGGCCCTCGGCCCGCCAGTTCGCGCTTGGATCCGTGGGCGGATCCGGGCCAACAGACGCTTAGCGCGACCAGGTTCGTCGCGTTGGCGCCGAGTGCCGGCAATCCCAGCGCGAGCAGCGCCGGGTAGGAGATCAGCGAGGCGATGCCACCCGCTGTGCCCAGCATCGCTGCGAGCAGGCCGGCCGCAATCAGGAAAATGACATGCAGCAGGCTCAGAGCGAACCCGGAGTCACGAACCTAGCCGCGGCCCGTCACCCGGCGGAAGCGCCACACGCAGAAGACGCAGATCAGCAGCAGGATGATCGGCCAGATGGCGCTCGTCACCCCGGCGACGGCCAGCACGAGCGTGACGATTCCGGCCAGGCCGGTGCCGGCGCCTGCCAGGACCAGTCGATAGGCCTGCTGCTCGCGCTGATGTCGCGGGCGATAGTCACCGCGTTTTTCGATCCCAGCCATTGCCGAAGAGACTAGCGGTACCCGAGCTCAGTGGCTGAGGCCGTGGCTGACGGTCAGCTGCAGCGTTGTGCCGGTGCTCCATTTCCCGTCGCCAGCCAGCTGGACCAGGAGCCGAAGCTGCCGGCTCGGGAAGAGCTGTCCGTGCCAGCGGCCCGCCAGCCGGTAGCGGTTGACGCCCGAACGCGCGCCGATCGTGCTCACCGCGACCTCATGCCAGCGCGCAGCACCATGCGCCAGCAGCGTCAGGCGTACGCGGGCGGATGCGGTCAGAGAGAATCGGACCATCGTGGCCGGGTACGGGCACCCGGCCCTCAGGCACCAGACAACGGGCGCGCGAACGAGTTCGATATGGGAGATCTTTGCCCCCTGCGGCGGGCTCGTCGTGGGAGGCGAGGGCGCGCTCGGCTGTGAGGCCGCGGCCGCCACCACGGTGTATGAGATCGATGCTCGAGCGGTCTGCCCGTCGGCGGATGTTGCGGTGACGGTGTAGTTGAACGATCCTGGTGTCGAGGTCTCGAGACTGCCGGTGCCACTCGCTGCGCCGTTGGAGTCCGTGCACGAACTGATGCCCGGGGCGTCGGTCGCGTCGGCGCAACTGAAACTCGTCGGCACGGACTGCCCGGCCGTGTAGGTGCCGCCACCTACGGGTGCGGCGATCGTCGCCATCGGCGCGCCGACCGACAGCACAGCCACGGTGTTGCTTGATTCGTTCAGCACAGCCAGCAGGCCCCCAGTCGGGCTGAACGCCAGCCCGTCGGCGCCCGATCCGCCCGTGTCGAAGGGCGATCCCGGGAGCGCAGTCAGCGCGCCCGTGGTCGAATCGACCCCGAATATCGAGGCGTCGCCGGTGCTTTGCGTGTACGCCAGCAAAGAGCCGGTCGGGCTCAGGGCGACGTCGAGCGGCCGGTTGCTGGCGGCGTACGGTGAGCCTGCGGTCGGCGTGATCGCCCCCGTGCTCGGGTCAACCGTGAAGAGCCACATCCCGTCGTTGTAGTTCGCCTCGGCGAGCAGATTGCCGGTCAGGCTGAATGCGACAGAGGTCGGGTTTATGCCGCTCGCGAAAGGCGAGCCTGCGACCTGTGTGAGCGCTCCGGTGGTCGAGTTCACGGAGAACACCGAGGTGTCGTTGCCGCCGACGTTGGCCACGGCGAGCAGCTCGCCGGACGGGCTGAATGCGAGCGCGTTCGGCTGCGCGTCGGTGGCGAACGGCGATCCTGTAACCGGCGTGAGCGTTCCGGTGCCGGAATCGACGTTGAAGACGCTGACCGTGTTGTCGAGGTAGTTCGCGACCGCGAGCAGGTTCCCGGAGGGACTGAAGGCAAGCGAGGCTGGAAACTGGCCGGCTGCGAACGGCGAGCCGCTTACCTGAGTGAGCCCGCCGGCCGCCCCGACGTCGAAGACCGAGATGTCGTTGTCGCCCACGTTGGCCGTCGCCAGAAGTCTCCCCGAGGGGCTGAACGCCACGGAGCTCGGCGCGTTGCCGGTCGTGAACGGAGAGCCGCCGACCGGGGTGAGCGTGTCGCTTGAACCGACCGCGAACAGCGAGAGGGTGCTGTCGCCGTAGTTAGCGGTCGCGAGCAGGTCGCTCGAGGGGCTGAACGCCAGCGCGACCGGATAGTTGCCGGTCGCAAACGGGGACCCGGGAACTGGCGTGTACGCGTTCGAGGCAAAGGCGGGGGCGGCGCCTGTCACGAACAGCAGTGACGCGATGGCGGCAAGCAGCACAGCACGCCGGGCGGTCTTTGGCATGAGACCAGGTTCGGCAATTGCGGCCCGCAGCCTGAATCGTGCGGGCGAGCCGTCGCGCGGTCACCGCAAGGTAGCGTCCTACGCATGACAGAACCGGAGTACACCCACGTGCTGTTCTACACCTACGTCGCCGACATCCTCGAGCGGCGCACGCCGTACCGGGAGGCGCACCTGCAGCGGATCGAGGCCCTGCGCGCCGCCGACCGGCTTATCGTCGCCGGGGCCGTCGGCGATCCTCCGGCCGGGGCGGTTATCGGTATCAAGGGGTTGACCAAGGAGGAGGTCGAAGCCTGGGCCGATACCGATCCTTACGTGACCGCCGGCCTCGTGGTCGAACGCTCGGTCGAGCCCTGGAAGCTGGCGTAAGCAGGCTGTTCCGGCGACGCCCCAAACGGTGGGCGTATCCTCGAAGGCTCGATGGCATTTCCCAAGACCCGCATGCGCAGACTGCGCGCCACGCACGAACTGCGCGGGCTCGTGCGCGAGACCCAGCTCTCCGCGTCCGATTTCGTGTACCCGCTGTTCGTGGCCGACGGCATCGAGGGCCGTGAGCCGATCTGGACGATGCCAGGCGTCGACAGGCTCTCGGTGAGCGAGGCGGTCGCCGAGGCAGGCAGCGCGGCGGCGCTCGGAATCCCCGCGGTGATCCTGTTCGGGATCCCGGCCCACAAGGATGCCGAGGGCGCTGGCGCCTACGACGACGACGGGATCGTCCAGCTCGCCACGCGCGCGATCAAGCAGGCCCACCCAGAGCTGATCGTGATCACCGACCTCTGCCTCTGCGAGTACACCGACCACGGGCACTGCGGCGTTGTCCGTCAGGACGGGTCAGTCGACAACGACCAGACGCTCGAGCTCCTCGCCCGTACAGCCATCTCTCAGGCGCAGGCGGGAGCGGACATAGTCGCCCCGAGCGACATGATGGACGGCCGCATCGGGGCGATCCGCGAAGCGCTCGACGATGCCGGCTACACGGAGACGCCGATCATGGCCTACTCCTCCAAGTTCGCCTCCGCTTTCTACGGGCCGTTCCGTGCTGCCGCCGATTCGGCCCCCGCATTTGGCGACCGCCGCAGCTATCAGATGGACCCGGCCAACGGCACCGAGGCGGTGCGTGAGTCGCTGCTCGACGTCGAGGAGGGCGCAGACATGCTGATGGTCAAGCCGGCGCTCCCGTACCTGGACATCATCCGCCGCGTCAAGGACGCGACGCAGCTGCCGCTCGTCGCCTACAACACAGGCGGCGAGTACTCGATGCTGAAGGCCGCCGCCGCAGGCCGGCTACATGGATGAGCGCCAGTCGGTGCTCGAGGCGCTGACGGGTATCAAGCGCGCGGGTGCCGACATCATCATCACCTACCACGCAAAGGACGCAGCTCAGTGGCTGAAGTGACCGACACCAATTACGGGCCGAAGCTGCGCGCGCGCAAGGAGGGCGCGGCGGTCCCGCTCGACGACCTCGACAAGCGCCTGCTGAACCTGATGCAGGGCAGCTTCCCGATCGCCGTGCGGCCCTATCAGCACGTTGCCGGCGCGGCGGGAATCAGCGAGGATGAGACGATCAAGCGCGTGCAGCGACTGCTCGACGAGCGCATTATGCGCCAGGTCACGCCGATCTTCGACACCCGCGCGCTCGGCTACAGCTCGATGTTGGTGGCGGCCAAGGTCGACCCCGAGAACCCGTGGCGCGCGGCGAACGTGATCAACGAGCACCCGGGCGTATCGCACAACTATCTGCGCAATCACGAGTTCAACATCTGGTTCACGATCGCGACCGAGCCGGACTCACCGCTCGGCCTGGAGCAAACGCTGACGCGCCTCGGCGAGCTTGCCGGGGCCGAGTCGATCCGCGAGCTGCCGACGCTCAAGCTGTTCAAGATCCGCATGGACCTGGAGATGGAGAAGGGCACCGACACGCTTGCGAACAAGGTGGCCGAGGCGGTCGCTCCGGCTGAAACCGAACCGCAGCCCTATGACGAGTTCGACAAGGCGGTGATCCGTGCCACGCAGGGCGACATGCCCGTGATCCCGGAGCCGTTCGCGCCTGCCGCGGCACAGCTCAACATCCCCCAGGAGCAGTTGCTCGCGCACCTCGAGGGGATGGTGCAGCGGCGGCTGTTGCGCCGCGTCGCGGCGATCCTGTTCCACCGCCGCGCCGGCTTCAGCGCCAACGGCATGGGCGTCTGGAAGGTCCCGGAGGACCGCGTGATGGAGCTCGGCATGCAGATGGCGCAGTTCCGCGGAATCTCTCACTGCTATGAGCGCCCGACCTACGCCGACTGGCCGTACTCGGTGTTCACGATGGCTCACGGCCGCTCGAAGGAGGAGTGCGACGCGATCCTCGACTCGATCGCCGAGCAGACCGGCATCACCGAGCGCTCCACGCTCTACTCCTCTACCGAGTTCAAGAAGATCCGACTGCTGTACTTCACGGATGACTACCGCAACTGGGAACGTCGGTACAGCGGCGTCTAGCTCGCTGTATGGCCGCGCGCAGCGAGTGATCCCCGGCGGGGTCAACTCGCCCGTGCGCGCCATGCGCTCGATCGGCCGCGATCCGATCTTCATCGCCTCCGGCAGCGGCTCACACATCAAGGACGTCGACGGCAACAGCTACATCGACTGGGTCTGCTCGTGGGGACCGCTGATCCTCGGTCACGGCAACTCCCACGTGCTGCACGCGATCACGCGCGCTGCCGCCTCGGGCAGCAGCTTCGGTGCGCCCACCGAGGGCGAGGTTCTGCTCGCCGAAGAGATCTCCCTACGGATGCCGTCGGTGGAGATGGTGCGCATGACCTCCTCCGGCACCGAGGCCAGCATGAGCGCGATCCGCCTGGCGCGCGCCGTCACCGGCCGCGAGAAGCTGCTCAAGTTCGCGGGCGCCTACCACGGCCACGTCGACGGTCTGCTCGCCCAGGCGGGATCCGGAGTCGCAACGCAGGGCATCCCCGGCAGCCCCGGCGTGACAGCGGCCGCGACCGCCACCACGATCACGATCCCCTGGAACGACGAGACCGCGCTCGACGCCGCATTCGCTCAGCACGAGTTCGCGGCCGTGCTGTTCGAGACGGTGCCGGCCAACATGGGCGTGGTTCCCGCCAAGCTCGGCTACCTGGCCGAGCTTGCGGCTGGCGCGCGCCGGAATGGCGCCCTGCTCGTGGCCGACGAGGTGATCACCGGCTTCCGGGTCGCGCGCGGCGGTGGCCAGGAGCTGCTCAGGCTCGATCCCGATCTCACGATCATGGGCAAGATCGTCGGCGGCGGCCTGCCCGCGGCCGCCTATGGTGGCCGCCGCGAGTTGATGCGGCGGATCGCGCCCGCCGGCGACGTCTACCAGGCGGGAACGCTGTCAGGCAACCCGCTGGCGGTCGCCGCCGGGCTGGCGACGCTCGAGCAGCTCGACGCCGACGCCTATCTGCGGCTCGCCGAGCTCACTGAGCGGCTCGCCGTAGGCCTGCGCGAAGCAGCGGCGAGCGCGGGCCGCCAACTCGTCGTGCAGAGCGTCACCGGGCTCGTGACGCCGTTCTTCACGGGCGCGGAGGCTGTCCAAGACTATGCCGACGCGGCGGCCACCGACCAGGGTGCGTATGGTGCGTTCTGCCGGGGTCTGATTTCGCGAGGGATTTATCCTCCGGCGTCACAGTTTGAGGCGTGGTTTCCCTCCTTGGCGCACTCCGAGCGCGACATCGAGCTGACCGCAGAGGCGGCGGCCGACGTTCTGCGGGAGCTCGGCTCGTGAGCCGATCCGTACGCCGACGTGATCGCCGAGATCACCCGCGGTGCCCGCCTGCATTACGAGAATTCGGACTCCGTGGATCCGGACCTCGACCTGCTGCTCGGCGACCAGAGCTACGCAAGCGGCCTGGCGAAGCTCGCGGCGATCGGGGACATCGAGGAGACGGCGCGGCTGGCGGACCTGATCTCGCGCGTGGCGCAGCTGCACGCTGACGGCGAAAGCGCCGCCGCCGGCGAGCTTCTGGCCGCCGCCGAGCGGCGCCTTGGTGGGCGGGAGCGCCCCTGAACGCGATTGAATGTAGGCTTACGGGCCGCCAGTGAAGAGCGAAGTAAGCAAGTAGAAGTAGATGCCAGCAGATCGCCACAAGCAATCTTCCAAGTACACAGCTGACCGCGGAATGCCGGGCGCCTTCGAGGGCGAGACAGTCACGCGCCGCCGCTTCATGGAAGGCGTCACCCATGGCGCCGGATTCATCGCCGCAGCCTCCTTCGGCCTGCCGGCGCTTGGTTTCGCGCTCGGCCCGATCTTCCAGCGCCAGCCGTTCGACTGGCAGATCATCGGCACGCCGGACGACTTCACCGAGACGAGCTACGCCACCAAGGTGATCACGATCGTCCAGGGCATCGGCGAGGCGGGGAAGTCGATCGCCTATGTGCGCAAGCGCGATCCGGCGATCGATGACATCGGGCCCCAGGACCAATGGGACAAGTACATCGCGCTGTCGTCGCGGTGCATGCACCTCGGTTGCCCGGTCCGCTACGTCGAGGCTGCTGCGCGGTTCATCTGCCCGTGCCACGGCGGCGTCTACAACTTCCGCGGTCAGGTCGCCGGCGGCCCGCCGGTGCGACCGCTCGACCGCTTCTACACCTATGAGCCGCCGCCCGGGCAGCGCGGCCACGGCTACGTCTACCTCGGCCCGCGCTACTCGGTGAACTCCGAACTGCAGCGCTTCTCGCCGCGCGATCCTGGCGAGCCGCTCGACGGCATCGGCCAGTACCTGTACCCGTCGCGGTTCGACACGCCTGTTCGACCGTCGATCAGCAATCTGCCTCTGCCCCCGTCTGTGCCTGGGACCGGTTCCTGATGCCGATGCCGAAGCTGCTCAAGCGTCCCTCCGGACCGAACCCGAACGACCCTCCGCCGACGCACCCGGTCGAGGCCGCGGCCGAGGCCGGAGTCGTCGTCGTCGACTGGATCGACGAGCGCACCCAGCTGTCGCAGGGCCTGCGTTGGCTGATGTTCCGCAAGGTGCCCAAGGGCATCAACTGGGCCTACACGCTCGGCTCGGCGACGCTGTTCGCGTTCCTCAACCAGGCCGTGACCGGCGTCTTCCTGGCGATGTACTACCGCCCGGACGTCAACGGCGGTGCGTACGAGTCGATCCGCAACATCAACGACAACGTCTTCCTCGGCCAGTTCGTGCACGGCATGCACAAGTGGGGCGCGTCGGTGATGATCGTCCTGATCTTCCTGCACATGGGTCGCGTCTTCTTCTTCGGGGCCTACAAGTACCCGCGCGAGCTGACCTGGATCATCGGCGTCGTGCTGCTGATCCTCACGCTCGCGATGGGCTTCACCGGCTACCTGCTGCCGTTCGACCAGCGCTCCTACTGGGCGACGATCGTGGGCGTCAACATCAACAACACGGCGCCCTTCCTTGGCCCCTACATCGGTGATTTCCTGCGCGGCGGGCCGGAGTTCGGTGCCACCACGCTCTCGCGCTTCTACGCGATCCACATGATGTTGATCCCTGGGCTGATGGCTGCCCTGATCGGCTTCCACCTCTACCTCGTGACGAAGCTCGGGATCTCGGCGCCGCCGTGGCTCGAGGCCCACGAGCCCGAGGTCGCCGTCGAGACGGTTGAGGTCTAGGTCTCGCCATGAACCAGGCTGAAAAGGAGCAGTACCTCCGCGAGTACTCGCTGCTGAAGAACGAGGGCAAGCCGTTCTTCCCGTATGCGGTCGCCAAGGACTCGCTGATGGCGGTGATCGTCATGGTCGTGATCATGCTGCTCTCGCTGCTGTTCGGCGCAGAGATGGGGCCGCGAGTCAACCCCACGTCGACGACGTACGTTCCGCGGCCCGACTGGTACTTCTTCTTCCTCTTCGAGGTCCTGCGCGTGATGCGCAACGTGCCGAAGTTCACGCCGCTGGGCACGATCGGAGTGCCGACGCTGTGCATGATCGCGCTGTTTCTGCTGCCGCTGTACGACCGCAGCCCGGAGCGGCTGATCACGCGCCGACCGGTCGCACTGGCCGCTGGGCTCGCGACGATCGCCTGCATCGCGTTCCTGACCTACTCCGGCGCCAACACCGGCTCACCGAATCAGGTGGTGCTGCCGCCGCCGCCCGGCCTGACCAAGGCCGAGCAGGCGACCTTCACGGCGGGTGAGATCGTCGTCGGCGAGTCCGGCTGCGAGGGCTGCCACGAAATCGGCTCGAACGGCAACAATGGCCCGGGCCCGCCGCTCACCCATGTCGGGTCGGAGCGTTCGGCAGCGGCGATCGCGTCGACGCTGAAGAACCCGACGGCGCCGATGCCGTCGTTCGCGAACCTGGCGAAGACGTCGCCGAAGAAGTTCGCAGAGCTGGTGACGTTCCTCTCGGAACTCCAGTAGCGCCGGCTGCGGTAGCCGAAGCTCAGGCGGCGGACGGATGTCCACCCGCCCGGTTGCCTTTGGGCTTCGGCCGGTACTCTCTCGATAATGGCGGATCCCGCGACCCCTGGCCCTGAATCGGGCACGCTCGCCGAACCACAGGTGCGGGCGATGTTCGATCGCATCGCCGGTGTCTATGACCGTCTGAACTCGGTGATGACGGCGGGACTCCATCACCAGTGGCGCAAGCGCGCCGTGGAGATGGCGCACGTCGGGCCGGGCAGTCGCGTCCTCGACGTTGCGACCGGAACCGGTGATCTCGCGTTCGCGCTGGCCGAGGCCATCGGGCCGGAGGGCGAAGTGGTAGGAGCCGACTTCTCCGAGCAGATGCTGCAGATCGCGCGCCGGAAGGCGGCAGCGGGATCGACCGGGCCGCACACCGCCACGGTTCGCTTCGAGCAGGCCAACGCGTTGCTGCTGCCGCACGCCACGGACGAGTTCGACGCAGCCACCGTTGGCTTCGGCGTACGCAACTTCTCTGACCTCGACCAGGGGCTGCGCGAGCTCGCGCGCGTCGTGCGGCCCGGAGGACACGTCGTGATCCTCGAGATGACGACGCCGCAAAAGCCTCCGCTATCGACCTTCTTCAAGCTGTGGTTCGACCGCGCGGTGCCGGTGCTCGGCCGTGCGATCGGCGATTCGGACGCATATACCTATCTGCCCAACTCGGTGCGCCGCTTCCCTGGACCCGAGGATCTCGCAGCCCGTATGGCCGCCGTCGGCTTCGGCGACATTCGCTATGTGCTCACGGCCGGCGGGATCATCGCGCTCCACGTCGGTACCGTGGTGGCGTGACCATTTCCGGGGCCGCCACAGTCGAGGCCGTTGTCGAGGCGGGTGGCGCCGGCGCGACGCGGGTTATGTCCCACGTCGAGGGCCGCATGGTCGAGCTCGTCTCGGGGCACGGGCAGCTGCTCGCGCAGCATGGCGCTGAGACGATCACAGCCGGCGGCAAGCGCCTGCGGCCGCTGCTGGTCTGCATCGCCGCGGGCGTCCCGGTGGCGGAGAGCGACGCGCTCGTGCGCGCCGCGGTGGCGGTCGAGCTGGTGCACGCGGCCACGCTCGTGCACGACGACGTGATCGATGGCGCCGACCTGCGCCGCGGCCGCCCCACGGTCGTGGCGTCCGGTGGCCGACTGATGGCGCTGGCGACAGGCGATCTGCTGTTCTCGCGCGCCTTTGCCGAGCTTGCGGCCGGCGGTCAGATCGAGCCGATCCGGATCCTTTCCGTGGCGGCTTCGGCGCTCGCCTCCGGCGAGCTCATGCAGCGCGACGATTCGTGGAATGCCGCGGTCGGGCAGGAACGCTATCTCGAGCGCTGCCGGCTGAAGACAGGGGTCCTGTTCCGGGCCGCCTGCGAGCTTGGCGCCCTGGCCGGTGGGGCTCCGATCGACGCACTGGGCGCCTTCGGCGAGAACATCGGGATCGCCTTCCAGCTGCTCGATGACATTCTCGATGTCACCGGCCCCGCCGAGCGCACCGGTAAGCCCCGTGGCGCCGATCTGCTCGACGGCACCGTCACACTGCCACTGATCGAGGCCTGCAAGCGCAGCGCGGCGCTCGCCCGGCTCGACCTGCGCACCGTCGAGAATGCAGAGCAGGCGGCGGTGGTGTGCGACCAGATCGAGGCCACGGGTGCGCTTGATTTCGCTCGCGACCATGCCCTCTCGGTGGTGGCGGACGTGAAGTCATCGCTGCCTGCGGGGCTCCCGGAGGCGCAGCGCTCGGCGCTCGAGCTCGTCGCCGACGGCGTCGTCGAGCGTTATTCGTAATCGCGGCCGGCGCCCCGGTTCGTGCGTCTGCCCTGAGTTGATCGACGCCTGCCAGTTCTCGGGGCGTCGGCGGGCTTCAAATCCGACGCCCGGGCCGGCTTAGAAATCCTCAGGCAGAATCAGGCCGGCGTCGAGTGCGGCGACGAAACGACCGACGTCCGCCGCCATGTTGGCCTGCGTCAGGCGCTGGAGGTCGGCGATCATTTCGGTCAGCCCCTCATCGAGGTGATCCTCGAGCTGCTCGACCTGAAGCCGCGTGAAGATCCCCGACTCCGAGCGTCCACAGTTGGGGCACTCGAGCATCAGGTCCCAGCGTCCGTCCTGAGTCTCTGACCAGGCAATCGGCTGAACCAGATCCGATGCGCAACCGAGGCACGTATGTAGCTCGCGGCGATCGGTGTCGATGTCGTTGAAGCGGATCACCTCGATCGTGCGCCCGCTGGGGAGGACGATGCGGCGAACTGCGTGCTTTCCGTGGGGGTGTTGGTTCATCAGGAATCCTTCTTGCGACACAACCCCTATCGGCGTCATTCGGAGCGGGCTTGAGTTGGTTCTTCAAGCCATGGCCGTCCTGTCAACCCTGCGGACCGATTGATCCGGCTGGCCGTCCTCTGCGTACTGAAGTGGTGAGGGGCGGCGAGCCGCGCGACCGGTCAACGTCGGGAAGGCCGCCGGCCGGCCCCGGGTGCTGTCAGTCCGGTTTTCCGAGTCACGGCACTAGCCAGGGACCGGATGTGGGCGCTAACCTTCGACCACCAGCTATTGCGAGGAAAGTCGGCATGTTCGGATTAAGTCCGTGGAAGGACGTCGTAGTCGTCTTGCTCATCGTTCTCCTGTTCTTCGGCCCCAAGCGGTTACCGGCGCTGAGCCGCTCGATCGGCGAGAGCATCAAGGAGTTCAAGGGCGGGATCACGCACACCTCTGGCTCGGAGGAGAAGTCCGAGCTCACTGGCGGCACGGCTGCTGAGGAAGCGCCTACCAGCAGCGCCACGTCTGAGCACACCAACGTCTGAAGGCCTGCGCGGCAGGTCAGCCCATGAAGCTCCGGCCGATTGGCCATGAAGACCGGCTGAGCGTCATCGATCACCTCGACGAGCTCCGCTCGCGGCTCTTCATCTGCCTGGCGGCGCTGCTCGTCGCGTTCTGCGTGTGTTTCTGGCAGAACCACGCGTTGCTCAACGTCCTGAACCGCGCGCTGCCGAACTCATCCACGCACGGGATCGGCAACCAGCAGCGGGTCAACTCCGCGATCAGCAACGTATTCAAGCGGCTCTCGGTAGAGACAGCCGACCTCGGGCCGTACCTGAAGAGTGGCGGAGCCAAGGTTGCAGACGCCATCTCCCGCGACATGTTGAACGCCGGCAAGCAGATCCCTGCGGCCGTGGACAAACAGGAGAAGCCGATCGTGTTGGGCGTCGGCGAGGGCTTTGTCGTGACGATGTTGGTCGCTGCGTACTTCGCGCTGCTGATCACGTTGCCGCTGATCCTCTATCAGGTGTACGCGTTCGTGATTCCTGCGCTCAGCAAGCAGGAGCGCCGCGTTGCCACGCCGGCCGTGTGGGCGGCCCCGTTGCTGTTCCTGGCTGGTGCCGTCTTCACCTATTTCGCTGTGCTGCCACCCGCGGTGCACTTCCTCCAGGGCTACAACAGCACCGAGTTCCAGGTCCTGATCCAGGCCGGGTCCTACTACAAGTTCGAGATCATCCTGATGATGGGCATCGGGTTGGCGTTCCAGGTGCCGCTGTTGGCGCTGGGTTTGCAGCGCGTGGGTGCCATCAGCTCGAGCACTCTTACGCTCAACTGGCGCTACGCTACGGTCCTGATCGCGGTGATCGTTGCCGCGCTTCCGGGGGTGGATCCAGTCACGATGACGATGGAGACCCTGCCCCTCGTTGCCCTCTACGTCTTGAGTATCGTGCTACTGAAATGGGTCGAATTTCGCAATCAGCGGCGCGCTCGCGCCGAGGCGGCCAGTGCCGCCAGCGCTGCCGATATTGCCGGCGACTCATCCAGCGCGAGCTGACACCACTCAACCCTCCGCATTCCTTCCGCCCATGCTCTTTGACCTACGAAGCCGCAGGCGCCGCATCACCGTGCGCGTCATCTATGGCTTCCTCGCCGTCCTGATGGTCGTCGGCCTGGTCGGGCTCGGGATCGGCACCGGCAACACCGGTGGCCTCCTCAACGCCGGTGGCAACAACAACGGATCCGGCGGCAACAACAACTCGCTCGGAACCAAGCAGGTCAACAACGCGATCAAGGCCGTCAACAAGAACCCGTCGGCGGCGAACTGGGCGGCGTCTGATGACCGCGCGCTACATCGCCGCTGGCAGCGGCTACAACAGCACCACGGGTGTCTACTCCAAGGCCGCCAAGGCCCAGCTTCAGAAGGGCGCCGACGCCTGGCAGCAGTACCTCAGCGCAACCGGCAACAAACCGTCGCTCAGCAACGCGCACCTGGCAGCGCGGATGTACCAGAACCTCGCCCAGTGGGCCAACGCCACTCAGGCCTGGAACTACGCCGCGCAGAGCGCGACCGGCGCCGAGCGGCTCACGCCCTTCTACTGCCTGGCCCTCGCCGCCTACTCCGCCAAGCAGACCGCCAAGGGAAATCTGGCAGCGGCTCAGGCCCTTGCGCTCACCACAAAGGCCAACCGCCTGACGCAGAAGTCGGCCTTCCAGGAAGCCAAGACCTCGACCTCCCAGGCGCAGCAGGCTCTGGTAGCAAACTGCTGAGGCTGCGCCCCCGCGGCGGGACCTCTGCGACACCCCCTGCTCCGTGTCACGCCGCTAACATCGTCTTTCCGCCGGGCCGTTAGCTCAATTGGCAGAGCAGGGGACTCTTAATCCCAAGGTTGCAGGTTCGATTCCTGCACGGCCCACTCAGAAAGCCCCGTAAATCGGGGCTTTCGTCGTTTCTGGGGATCGACGCTTTGTCGAATGTGTCCCCAATATGTCCCCGGATCGGCGTAAGGATGCCGCTCCTGATGATCGCGCTCAGGCTTCCAACGGGACATGTCTTCCGCGTTGACCGGGCCCGGGGCCCGGTCTGGTACGCCAAATACCGGTTGCCCGATGGGCGGCAGGTTCAGAAGAAGATCGGGCCCGCTTGGAGCGAGCGCGGACGGCCGCCGGCGGGCTACTTCACCAAGCGATTGGCGGAGGACTGGCTGCGGGATGTGATGGACCAGGCGCGACACGGGACTCTGCCCGGCATGGTGCGCACCGGCGCGACGTTCGCGGATGCTTCAGATGAGTGGCTCCGCTACATCGAGCGCGACCGGGGGCGCAAGCCCTCGACGCTTCAGGGCTACCGGTCGGCGTTGAACGCGCACCTGCTGCCCGCGTTCGGCTCGATGCCGGTCGAGGACGTGACCACTGAGGCCATCGAGCGATGACTCGCCGGTCTCGAGGGATCCGTGCGGTTGCGCAACAAGCTACTGATCCAGCTCCACGGGATCCTCAGGCGCCCGCGGAAGGTCTACGGCCTGCGGCAGAACGCCGCCGCTGAGGTCGAGAAGTTCCCGCAGCGCCGCAGTGGCGACATCGAGGTGTTTTCGCCGGAGGAGGTTTGGGCGCTGGTGCGGGCGGCCGCGAACGAGCAGGACGCGGCGATCTATCTCACTGCGGCGTTCACTGGGCTTCGGATGGGGGAGCTGCTCGCGCTGTGCTGGCGGGACGTCGACTTCGGTGGTTCGGTGGTCCGCGTGCGGGCTAGCTATGCCGCCGGTGTCCTCACCACTCCTAAGTCGGGCAAGGTCCGGGCGGTGCCGATGGCACCGGATGTTGGCTCGGCACTCGCGGCGCTTGGTCAGCGGCGGGATTGGGTCGGCGACGACGACCTGGTCTTCGTCGGCGAAACCGGCGGCTATCTCGATGGCTCGGCGCTGCGGCGCCGCTATAAGTCCGCCCTGGCGGCTGCGTCGCTGCGCCCACTTCGCTTCCACGACCTCCGCCACACCTTCGGGACGCGCATGATCGCCGAGGCCGACATCCGCCGCGTCCAGGAATGGATGGGTCACGCCGACGTCCAGACGACCATGCGCTAGCTCCACTACGCGCCCCGGAAAGAGGACGCCGCCCTGGTCGCGACGGCCTTTGCAGTGCGGGACGATTTGGGACGTCTTGGGACGTCTAGGGACGAGTTGGCGTCGGAGGCGCGGGATTGAACGGCGTTGCGTCGCAGCAGCCAAGCGGCACTCCGATTCCCCAACACCGCTGTTCAAGCTACTCCGGGCGCAGAGACGTCTTGGGACCCTTGGGGAGTAAGCACACTGTGCGTACAGTGTGGTCCTCTTGGGACTGCTGAAAGCGGCGGCTTAGCACAGGCTCATCAGCCGGCTGTCGAAGACGATGACCACAACCGTCGCGTCAACCTGATCGAGCGTCAGCAAGATCCTCAGCGGGAGCGCAGCGGTCTCCCTCGCGAAAACAGACACGGCTGATCCACGGCGCCCTTCCCTGCCGGTCGTGGAGCGGTGCGGCACGGCGAGCCCGACTCCAGTCGTCGACGATTGGCCCGGCTTGTCGAGATGCAGTACTGGCGAACCGAGGTCTCACGCGAAGGCGACGGTCAGACGTGCTTTCGCGTTCGCGCGCGGTTACGGGCTGCCTTCTGCCTTTAGCCCAAAGCGACAGTGATTCGATCCGGCGCTCGGGCTGTCCGTTTCGTCTCTGAAAGAATCCTCCCGGTGCGCGAACCAGTGGATCGAGAGGCGATCGCCCAACTGACCGACCAGGAGGCGAGGCTGGCACGAGCTGCACTAGTGCACGTCCTCTCCGGTCCATACGCGATCCCAGACTGGGAATTCGACACGCTCGTGGGCTTCACTAGAGAGGAAGCTCAGGCCCTCAAAGACTCGCTCGGCCAGGCACTGGGCGAGCGGATCGGCGAAGTGCGTGATGGCATGATTTGCGCCGCCGAGTTCTTTCCGCCGTCGGCCGTAGCGCAACTCGATCGTTGGAAGCAGACCTATGGCGAACGGCTCGGCCCGATCCACGATTGGCAGATCGACATAGGCCGATCTGCGCGTGGGGATTTTGCGCGAGTGTGGATTCCAGAGCGGCGCGAGCCATCGCCTTAGCGCTTACGGATTGATCGAAAGGCGGTACGCGCGGGATCAGTGATCTGCCAGCCATTGGTGCGCATAGCGTCGGACGTTTTCATCCAGTGCCAGGATCGCGGCCTCGCCGAACTTGCCGTCGATTGACAGTTCGGTTGGCCGGTCTCGCAGGTCGTCGTAACCCCAGCGCGCGCCAATCAGGTCTTGAAGGCCGTGGGATTCACCGGCGTATGCGCCCGGTTGGTCCTGATCTCGGATAGCCGAATACACGTCGTCGACTAGCTCCCGGAGGCCAACCTCGGGAGCGACCGCTCCGTCCACGATTTCACGCAGGATTTCGGTGGCCACAAGGTCGACTGCTTCCGACAAGGGCGGGATTGGCTGGCCAAGTTCAGCGCAGACCTCCTCGAACCATGGGCCTACGTCCGCCATCACGGGGTTCTCGACGATTGCGAGCCTCACCGCTTCATCATGGCCGTCAGCGAGGAGGACTTCACCCAACGACCGCAGTGACTCGCCCGACTCCAGGCCCAGCCGGTACCGAGCGGCGACGAGTTCAATCGCGGGCATCAAATCAGTCAACCAGACCGTTGCGTCCGCTACCGCTTTGATCGAGATCCGACAGTGACGGTTCCGTGGCATTGCGCGTGTTGAGGTCGATCAGTTGTCGTGGTTGCTTTTAGTCTTGGCGTTGGCTGCCAGCTTGGTAGACGAGAATCGGATGGTGCTCGTAGTGGGTGGATTGGGCGAACCGGCGGGTCGAAGTGGTTCTGAGATCGAAGCCGAGTTGGAGCGTGGGCTTGCGCTTCATAGGGAAGGACGGACCAGCCCTGCGCTGCAGATCTACGAACAGGTGATTCACGCCGCTGCTCGGGACGGAAGTTCGGATGCAGCTCGGTTGGCGGCGGTCGCGTGGCAGGCCAAATGCCAGTTCTTCTGTGACGAAGAGCGCTGGTCCGAGGCTCTGGATGCCAGCAGCGAGTTCCTCGCGCAGTACAAGGACGCGGAGGACCTTCGGGTCCGCTGGGCCCTCAGCAATGTGCGCCTTGTATTCAGCCGTGCTGTGGCGAACTTGTCGCTTGCCTCAACCGGGGAGATCGGCGAGTTTGCCGACCCGGAACTGAATGAACTGATCGCGTGGTTGCGAGCTCAGCCTGAGCCAGCGTTCGCTGGGGAGCTAGCAAGGAGCCTGCGACTGAAGGTGCGCTGGCACGCACGCGATGAGGCCGGGTTGGACGCGCTCGAGGAGTTGGTGGACGTCCTCGCCCGCACCGGTGACCCGGAACTCGTGCGAGAACTCGCCGACAGGCTGTTGCAGGCAACACCTCTGCTGTTCGCGCCCAGTCAGCACGAGCGTGAGCATGTCGCCGAAGTGCTCGAAGATTCAGACCAACCGCTCGAACCAGAAGACGTGTTCAGCGAACGGCATCGACATCGAATGGTGCGGCTTGCTCGCTCGTTCAACGAACTCGCCGAACTCCTCGGCAGCCTGTCGCAGAGACGGAGCACGCAGGCTGCCGAGCTTCGTGCGGCGATGCTGCTTCACGTGTGCACGGCTCTGGCTCGACTTGGACAGGTGGGCGCCGCCGAGCAGGTGTTCATGCAGCTAGCCCGCCTCGACCAAGCTGCACTTGCTGCCTGTGACAGAACCGACGAGGACGAAGCTGCCATCGCGCTACAGACAAACGGCGACGCCCTCCCACATCTTGTCGCCACGGCTGTTCTGAAGGCTCGGATACACGCCACCAACGGACGAACCAAAATCGCTGTCGACGCGCTGGAAGACGTGACTCGCACCTACCACGACAACGACTCACCGTGGATCGCCGCAGCTCTTGAAGAGGCTGATGAGTTGCGCGAAGAGCTTCGCTCAGAACCCGAACCAGCCGCACCAACCACTCCCGCATCACCGCAGCAAACGAACTCCACCTCGGCACGTGTTGTTTGGCGTACCGGCCTGTGACACGGCCGCGAAAGCAATAGTCGCCCCAAGCTTGGCCAGACGAGCGCAATGCCACGCAGGCGCTTCCGCGCGCGGAAGGATGTTTGACCACGCAACGATCCTTCCGCGGAATCATCGGGCCCACGTGATTCCAGATCGTGGCATAGCGATAGCGCGGCGCGGTTGCCGGTGTGCCGCCCAGAGTTATGTCGTCTTGCGCTTTTTTCTGCGGCGCGCCCGCCGATCGGTCGCGAGAGCGAGCCGAACGAAGGCGACCATGAAGCGCTCGAAACGTCCGTCGGACGTTCGCCGCAACTGCCTGATCGCCTGGTCCCCTACAGACGTGTGCAAGCCGGCCAGGGCAACTAGTCCCGCCATTGCCGGCTCTGTCGTGTCTGCGGCAGCAGCTGCGCTAAGGAGCGGCGCCCAGTGATCGTTCTTGGTGCGCCCGAGAGCCTCGAGCGCTGCTTCGCGGATCAGCGGCTGAGGATCGGTCTGAGCGAGCGCAACCAGATCTGCCAGTACGTCCGGATCATCCAGCGGCGCGCCTTCGACCGCCGAACGTCTGACTATGTACTGCTCGTCGTCCAATGCCGAGCGAAGCGCGACGTCCGCCTCCGGCCCGCCGATGCGCGACAGCGCTATGACTGCCGCGGTCCGAACGTCGGTACGTTCCCGGCCCTCCACCATTGGCACGAGATATGGAACCGCGGCGGGTGACCGAACGTCGCCGAGCGCGAGAGCGACCGCTGCGCGTTTACAAAAGTGCGCCTCGTTTCGTGGATCTGGCGGCTCGTCCGACAACAGCCGAAGCAATCCATCGACGTCCCCCGCGCGGGCAAGCTGGTTGACATCCCTGTACATGACATGGACCACGAGCCACGACTTCCACCTCGGCAATAAGGGGATGCGCAAGGGTCCTACCAGTTCAGGAACATGTCGCCGATCAACCCGATCGCGCCGTCGACCAAGCCCTCGCTCCGCGACGGAGGCTGCGCGGGCCCGTCGCGGGGCACGCGCCGAGCGACCCAGCGCTCTGCAGTGTTGCGGAGATAGATCCACTCCACCGAGGGATCAGTTTCCGATTGCTGCTGCTGGGCTGCCTCGCGTTCAGCACTGGCGCGGTCGGCGCAGGCTATTTCCTGAAAAGAGTCGTGATCGGACATGGGCTGCAGGGGCTGGCTAGGAGAGGTCGTGAACATATATGTCGGCAGCGCGTCGTCGCAACCAAACCCTCATCACGCCGGCGCACTCTCGCCAGAGGATCGCCTTGCCACGAAGACGATCACGAGCGGTCTAGTTCGAGGGTTCCAACCGGTACGACTCCGGCGATTGTCGGAATCGGGAGTGCACAGTGCGAGGTGTTGGGCATAGGGCACGCTGCGAGTTGTAGGTTTTTCGGCATTGTGACCGGTGCCTCCAGTGAGCTTGTGGTCATCTCGCCGATCAAGGATTGGACGTGCAGCTCGTGCAGCGCGACCGGGGAGCTCTTGATCATGGACGACCCCGGACCGGTCTGTCTGCGGTGCGCCGAGCTGGATCACCTCGTGTTCCTTCCCTCAGGTGACGCCGCTCTGACGCGGCGCGCGAGGCGCGCCAGCGGCCTGTCAGCGGTGGTTGTGCGCTTCAGCCGCGCCCGCGGTCGGTACGAGCGCCAAGGGGTTCTAGTCGAACAGGAAGCGCTCGCAAAGGCCGAGGCTGAGTGTCTCGCCGACGAGAGCGCACGAGCACGCCGGCGCGAGCGTGACGCGCTCAGACGCGCCAACGAGGATCTCCAGCTTCAACAAGAGATGGCAATCGCGATCAGCAGCCAGTACCCCGGATGTCCAACCGAACGCGCAAGCGAGATAGCCCAGCACGCCGCGAACCGCGGCAGCGGTCGCGTTGGACGATCAGCCGACGGCCGTGCGCTCAAACACCACGCGCTTGAGCTCGCGGTCATCGCCTCGATCCGCCATCAGGACACCCCCTACGACAACCTGCTGATGTCAGGCATCGACCGGCGCGAAGCCCGCGAACTCGTCCGCGACAAAGTCAACAGCGTCCTAGAAGCTTGGAGCCAAACCACGCGGCCGACAAGCTCAGTCGACCACGCCGCACACGACCCGCGAGAGTGCTAGGTATCGATCAAACCATGCGTCATCCTTCGAGCGTGGAGACGCGACAACTCACCCACCGAGAGGACGAAATCCTCACGTTTCTCCTGAGTGCCGATTTCCCGCGAGTCGAGAAGCTCCGTGATCAAGCCCCGACGGCACAGGTAAGCGGCCGGTGCGAGTGCGGCTGTGCCACGATCGTTCTTGCGGTCGACGAGTCGCTGCCCGTCGCCAAGGAGGTCGCGCAGAAAAGCGCTGTCGATGCGATAGGCCGTCAGCGAGCGGACAGCGGAACGGGGCCGGATCTGATCCTGTTCGTGGAAGAAGGACGTCTTGCGAGTATCGAGATCGTCTTCGGCGGAAGCGAGTTCGCGTCCGAGTTTCCGCCGCCGGATCAGTTCGAGAAGCCAGTCGCGCTCTGGTTTGACGGCGCGAGCTGACGCCTGGGCAGCTCCCGCTTTGGGCTAGCCCCGGCTTCCCGAACTCGATCAAGGCGGCAACGGACTGTTACCGCCGCGCTACCTCTGGTCGGTTACAACGTTGGCGTGGTCAACCCGAGGAGCACGTGCGTGCTGATCCTGCTCAGCGCGATCGCATGCGCGGTGACGATCGCTGCTTGCGGCTCCTCGCGGAAACCGAGCAACTCCACGTCGAGCGGATATTCGTCCGGGATCAGGTACGCCGAGTGCATGCGCTCCCACGGGGAGCCGAACTTCCCCGACCCGAGCGGCAGCGGTGTGCTCAACTTCAAACTCGGACACATCAACCCATTCTCTCCTGCCTACAAGACCGCCCAAGCGGCTTGCCAAAGGGTGTTGCCAATTGGCAGCAGCGGCGCGCAGCATCCCTCCAAGCAGGCGATGGGGCGGGCGGTGAGGGTCTCGGACTGCATGCGCCAACACGGTGTGACCGGCTTCCCTGACCCGACGACCACGATGCCACGTCACGCGGCCGCCTACTCGTCCGTCGAGAACAACGGCGGAGTCGTGCTCGCCATCCCCGGCACAATCAACACACGCTCGTCAGCGTTCAAACAGGCTGCGGCTGCTTGTGGGCTCAGCTAAGGCTCGGGCCCAAGCCTCCGCTGCCACACCGGGCTAAAGGCATTCGCGCCGCGATCGTACGACTGGACGCGTGCTCCGTCACGCTTGTGCTGTCTACGCAGCCTACGGAGCGTCGATTTTGTCGGTCACCGCGCGACGTAGGTATGTGGTGCTGCTGATGATGGTGCCGGTCGTGAGCTGCAGCGGGTTTCGTGCTGCGGCGATCGTGCGCTCTTCGAGCATCGTTGCGGTCTTCGGGTCGAAGATGAGCTCGTCTGTCACGCCGTGATCTGTGAACGCGACCGCTTCGCCGTGGCGGCCAATCGAGTCGGTGATTGCGCCGACCAGTCTTATCCCGGGTACCAGCGCGAGGGCCCGGTAGAGCGCGGCACGTAGCGGTGCGGGGGTTGGTCGGTTGCGCAACTGGTCGCCGATCTCGACGAAAACCTCGTGCGGCGAGCCGCCGGCCGCGTACAACCGTTGGTAGACCTCTCGCGGGTCGGTTGTGAACGCGAGTAGCTGTCGCCGGCTGAGCTCGAGGTCTCCGAGCAGGTAGCGGTTTGCGCCAACTGTGCCGATGCGCTGTGGGCTGGTGCTGTACGAGGGTCGCCCATCGTGCTCCCACGCTTGGCGTGCCGCGCGGCCGGCGAAGTGCAGCGACAGGACCCGAGACCGCGTCAGCCCGGTGCGGCCCGCGCTGAACCACAGCTGCTGCTCGACACGCAACTGCACTTTGGGGGCCGTGGTGCTGCCACCCGACGTCCACTTGAGACTCACCGGTCGCCAGTAGCTGCTGAGGCTACGCAGGTAGTAGAACTGGTCATCTCGGGGAAACGGGGCCGGTTGCTGCTGGGCAACGTCCGCAGCCCGGCGCAGCACCGCAGACGCCAGCGCCGGTGTGACTCTCCCGCCCTGGAGCGCAAGCACAAACGCTGCCACGATTGCTGCGAGCGCCGCGGTCGCAGCGGTCATTGACCAACGCGGCCGGCTCCTCAGCAACCGCCGACGCAGCGGCCTTCGCGAGTTAGCGGCTTGGAACGCCGCGCGCAAGTCCGCACCGAGTTCTCTCAAGATCGGCAGCTCGTCAAATAGCGGATCAGTCATCTGCCACCTCCAGCAACTGGTCGGGCGCGACCGCGTCGCGCAGAGCTCGAAGCGCGCGGCTGGCGCGAGCGCGTGCTGCCTCCTCGCTGATTCCCAGCGCACGCGCGACGTCTACATATGGCCACTCGTCGACCACTCGCAGCTGTAACAGCTCCCGGTCGGTGTCCGACAGGCGCTGAAGCTGCTCGCCGATCGCCTCACGCAGCGATTGTGTGACCGCCAGCTCCTCGATCCGGTCATATTCGCTATCGGTCAGCGCGCGACGCTCGACTCCTAGCTTCGCAAGCGCCTGTCGCTCGATCCGCCCACGGCGATAGAAGTCCAGCAAGCGGCGGCGCGCGATCGCGAACAACCAAGCGCGGGCCGTCTCCTCCGCTTCGCCGCGGAACCGCGTTCGATTTTCGAACGCGGCCGCGAACGTCTCCGCCAAAAGGTCGACCGCCGCATCCGGATCGAAGGTTCGTCGCGCCAAGAAACGCAGAAGCTCGCCGGCGTGCCGGCCATACATCGCGGCGATATCGTCAGGATCGAGCGGCATCCACCCACCAAGTCATCACACCGTAGGCGCACAACCCCCACAACGTGTGACACAGACCACGGTCGCGTACCCGCGCAAACACGAGAGCGGGGCGGTCGACCTAACTCTTGAGGAACCCGCCTTTCGCCAAAGCCGCGCATCTCGGAGAGGCGCGAATCGTCGCCTTTGCACTAGCGGCTAGGTGCCCACTCGGGACGGCCGAAGCGATAGCGAGGTTCGATGTCGCGAGGTACGCTCCGCGCGTGCAGATCCATGACTATGGCGCTGGCCTGACTGACGATGAGAAGCTGGCGAAGCGCACTCCTATCGCGAACTCACTCGAGTTGCTGATGCGGGGTTGGTGGCTAGGCATGATCGTTCCTCACGACGACTTTGGCCGGGAGATCTACGACGCGATCGCCGCGAGCATCGATCCACCACCTGACTCGCCAACGACCAAGGTGCCGATCGGAATTCGACTTCCAAAGCGCACCGATCTAGATCAAACGCCCGTCGACTCTGAAGGGCATCGACGGGTGACCGACGCTGCCTTCCTTGCAGCGTTCAACGTTCTCATGCACAGGGCGGATCTTCTTCATGCTGCTTATGCGCGCGGGATGTTCGTTGCGACGACCGCCGAGCAACAGGAGTATCTCGAGTTCGTCGATAGCGAGCTACGCCGCTAGACCGGAGCGCGTGCGACCTTGCCCCTCGTCGCCCCAGCACTCGTCGTAGAAGTCTCGGGCTTCAGGAGAAAGTAATCACCGGGTTTCGAGCCTCACAACCGCGATCCGAGGGCCAGTGCGGTGCGTCTGTTGTACGGAGTGACGTGACTGCGTCAAACTCCCCGCATGATCTTCATCAGGCCATTTGGCGCAATCGGAGAGTTGGTCAGACGCTGGTTGCGATGGAGCGCAGTGCTCGCTTTTGCAATCGCGTTCTGTCCTTCAGTTGCATACGCGGCGTCCGTCCGAGTCGCAGTCTGTCCGAGCACGTACGGCAGTGTGGGCAAGCACCCGGTGCCGTCACTCTTCCGAGCGGATGCACCGGTTCCGAAAGGATTTGTCTTCTATGCGAACCAGGCGCTTGCCGTGCTCGCTCCTGAGGGCTGGAAGTGCAGAGGAGCCGTTGGAGCGGACGGCTCCGGTTACGTGAAGGTAACCGGTTCCGGCGGTCGTGCGATCGAGGGTCGCGAGGGGAGCGTCTGTGCTGAGTGCAACTTCGAGATCGCCTGCCCCCTGTTCTCTCAGGCCAAAGCGCTGCAGCCAGAACTCGGGTGCCCCTCAACGCCGCCGAGCGACGAGCGTACTCACAAGCTCAGCGACATCGCGATCGCCTTCGAAGATCCGCCGGGTGTCCACGGTACGGGGCAACCATCTGGTGGGCAGAACCCGGCTAACGGTGTGGTGATCTATTCGGCTGGACCGCCCGATCAAGCGCTAGCCGAGACATGCACGTTGCCGGCTTCCGCGCATCGAGAGTGCGCGTCCGTTCTCAACGACTTCTTGGCTCGCTACACGGCGAGCCTCTGACTGTCGCGCACGCAGCTTTACAGGCGTTCGCGTGCCGGGAGTCGCCGTTGCAATAGCGCGCCGCGAGGCCTCCCGGGGCACGGAAGGAATAGTCTCGGCAAGCAGGTCGGCGGACCACCCGGGTCTCGCTCCTGCCAAGCAACCAGTACGGCCTCTTACTCGCAGGACGGCCGACGGGCAGAGTTCAGCAGATGCCGGAACGTCGCCATACGGATGGCGAGCACGCCCCGGGCAGAATCGCAAAAGCACTCACCAGCGAGATGCTCGGGTTTTCCGCGCATTGCAGGTGCGTGTTCGGTCTGTCTTGAGATACGCGTCGCACGCTCAATGCGGGGCCGGCCCATGATCTGATCGGGGGGTCCGCGGGAAGTTGCTGTTCCCGTGACGTAACCGCGGATCGGCTATCACTGGCACGATGCTCCGACTCGCTCGAGGGCTTCGGGCCGTACCGGCGTTTGTCGCGCTGCTTGGCTGCGTTGGCCTGCTCGTCGCCGGCTGTGACGGGGGCTCGGGTTAGCCGTCCAGCGGGGGAGGCTCGTCGGGGCTTAGTCAACACCAGAAGGTCTCGATGTATGTCGTGTACGGCGCCTGCCTGAACAAGCATGGGATCGAGGTCCAGGTCGCGAGAACGGGCGGGCTGGTCTGGGAGGCGGCCCCGGGCGTGCCCGGGCCCCGGTCGCCGCAGGCGCTCGCCGCCGAGCGCGACTGCAAGGCGCTGGTGCCGACGGCCTGGTACCAAGCCCCGTCGGCAGCCCAGAACGCGGAGAACTTGGCGCTGATGCTGCGTTATGCCAAGTGCATCCGTGCGCACGGCGTTCCGAACTTCCCAGATCCAACCTCGCAGGGCCTGAGGATCAGCCCCTCGAGCGGGATCGACCTCAACTCCCCGGCGTTCCGGGCTGCGGAGAACAGCTGCCAGAAGTACAACCTGACCCTGGCCGCCGGGTCTTGAACGTGCAGAACGCGCCGAGCTAACGGCCGACACTGCTACGGATTGATTTACCAGTCGCCAAGCGCACCAAACCCGGGAAGCTCGTGCACGCCGCAGTCGCGCTGTCCGCGCGAAGCCGGACGGGCGAGTTCGGTGACGAGATGCGCGTCGGAACGTGAAGGCGGGTCTGCGGCTGCTCGTGATGTGCCGGGCGAAGCGTGGCTGCTTGACGCCTGAACCAGTCACGTCGGTCTGGTGACTGCTTCCCCTGCAGGTTCGGTAGCGTCGACGTCCGACGCGAACCCGTGGGCGCGGTGCCGAGGTGCGTGTTTGTGGCGAGAACGATGACGATGCCTTCACCATCCGCTTTCGATCCCCAGGCGTTTGAGGGGACGGCCGAGTACTACGCGATCGGGCGTCCGCCGTATTCCGCGCAACTGGCGGACACGGTTGCCTGGGAGCTGTCGCTGGATGGCACCGGCCGGCTACTCGATGTCGGCTGCGGGCCTGGCGTCCTGGTGCTGGCCCTGGCTGCGCTGTTCGATCAAGTGACGGCGATTGATCCTGAGCCCGGCATGCTGCAGGCCGGCAAACAGCGTTGTCATCAGGCGGGCATCGCCAACGTGAGCTGGGTGCAGGGCGTCGCCGAAGACATCTCGGCCCTGGGTCCTGGCTCCTGGCGGGTGGTCACCTTCGGACAGTCGTTCCATCGGGTTCGACGGCTGGAGGTTGCTGAGACCGTTTATGACCTACTCGTCCCGGGTGGCACGCTTGTGCTGATCTCGCACCTCATTGACGGCCGGACCCGCCCGGCCAATCCGGGGTACCCGGAGGTTCCCGACGCCGAGGTGAGAAAGCTCATCCTCGACTACCTCGGTGAGAGCACGCGCCGCTACCTGGCGACCTGGAGCGAGGGTCAGCCGGCGCGCTTTGAGGACACCCTGTCGCAGACCCGGTTCGGTGGTTCGCGCACCGTTTACGCGCCTGGGCGACCCGACCTGATCAGAGACATCGACACTGTCGTCGCCAACTACTTCTCGCTGTCGTATGCCGCGCCTCGATGGTTCGGAACCCACCGAGCGGACTTCGAGGCCGATCTGCGTCAGCTGCTACGGCAGCATTCGCCAGACGGTCTCTTCTGGCACTGGCCAGGCGACACAGAACTGGTCATAGCGACGAAAACCTAACGTGACCGTGCAGCCCGTGGCCGGCATTGCCCGTCTCTGACCGCAGGGTGCGCGTGCCCTGACAGATAGTTTTCAGGGTTGCCCTAGACGTCGCTGCTGCTTGGCGGAAGCGGCCCCCCGGGTTCATAGGCCCCAGTGCCTGCAAAGCGGCTCATGCGGGCGGCTGAAACAGTGCGATCGCGTCGCCACCGATGCGAATCGCGAGGGCGCCGTGAAGCGGGCTACCGCCCGACGCCTATTCCGGTCACGGCGACGTGACGACTGCTTCGCTGCAGGTTCGGTACCACCAGCGCTGGGTTGCCGCGACGACGTGATCAGGCGCTTAATTCACGCTCCGCCGCGCGCGGTCGTCCGCGGCGACCCTGAACTACGGTTCCACATCAGACGTGCCATGCGAGCGGATAATTCACGATCGGGATGAAGGTGATGCCGAGCGCGTCGGCCGCCTGGCGGGCGTCCACCACCATCTCCTTGAGCTGGCCCATCTGGTTCGCGTGCTCATCGCTGTCCCAAAGACTGACGTCGACGATCGACCCATCGGGCGACGTGCCGGCGTAGTACCCCAGAAGGCCATCCAACCGAGCGATCGCCGGAACCAGGTAGACACCGACCTCGTCCCGCATGCGCTCGACCTCAGCGAAGCGCGCAGGATCGAAGCTGCCTCTCGACACGCGAACTACTGCGCCATGCGGAATATCTGCCTGCGACATCTGATCGAACCTCCAAGGAAAGGAACGACCTTCCGGTGGCGCGATTACGCCGCCCCAAAACCCGGGTGGGACCACGACCATTGCGTCTTCTGCTGGGCGAAGTTCGTCCTGCGGTCAGAGCACGGCAGGGAATGGATAGAGCAAGACACGGACACCGTCCACTTCGACGGTTACGCGACGGTTGAGTCAAGCGGCTCAGGCTTCGACTGGGTCTGCCGCACGTGCTTCGATGACTTCGCCGACGAGTTCAACTTTGTGGTCATCGGCGAGGGTCCGCCCGACACCGGCTGATGCAGCTAGATCGATCCGGCACTCTGCTCTCGGCCCATCTCGCCATCGAAGCTGTACAAGATAGACCCTAGTTTGTACAATCCTTGGTATGACAACCATGGTTGTAGTCATGCTCGGGCACCGTCGCGATATCTACGAGCGATAACCAGCCACGCGTCGAGATCGACCCGGCTGTTAGTCCTCGATCATTGCGATAGCCATGACGATTAGCTGTTTGTCCTCGGTGCAAAGTATTCGTGACGGCGCGAGACCGAAAGTCATTGGTTGTGTTTCGCAGCGAGTAGCGGGATAGTTCGGTTTATGTCATTCCTTCCGCCTTCCTCGGCTAGAGAAGAATCAGTCAGGATCACCTCGCGCGAGAATGCCGAACATCTGCGGCAGGTTGCCGACCGTCAGCACGAGCTTGAAGCGGATCAGGGCCACGAGAACGGGTCTGTCTGGGCGCGGATTCGGGCCCGGCTACGCCGCAAGCAGAAGTAAGCGCTAGCCCGAGCCTGACCTGAGGAGGCCGCCGCTTTGGCGATTCGCTAGGGCGATCGCTGTGGGCTCGGTGCGGCAGCGGCGTCGCTATCACCTGTCGATCATTGCGACAGTGCAACGAATAGCATCGAGCGATGCCTGCAACACCTGATGACTGGCGACGAACGAGTCCGGGACTCCCGGAAGGAACAGCCTTCCGGGGCAAGTATCCCTTCGTTGGGGGTACTTGTGTTAGGCTCGGACGAGCATGGCAAGCGGGTGGCTTGGACGGCCGCGAGCATTACCGACAACGTCGGCTGGGTGTGGCGCAGGACTGACACGCAACCCGGCACGGATGGTCAACACGGGCGCTTAGAAGCCCGGGACTGTGGCAATTGTGAAGGTGCCTTGGTTGACCGCGCCGCAACCTCCACACGCGCAGGACAGTTCGAACGTGTATGGCACCTTCAGATCGCGCAAGGGGCCGCCCGTGTCGTGCGTCGCATCCGTGTGAACGCCACATTGGCAGTCAAATCCCACGGTGAGCGCGTATGTCTCGTTACTCGTGAGCATGTCCGGCGTCAACTTCGGACCCTGGAAAAGGGCAACCGCTCTCTTTTCTGCGGCCTCCTCGGGTGCTGGCGTGAGAACCGCTCCGATCATGGGCGCGCTAAGGAAGCGGTCAGCGAACGCCTGAAGCGACGAGTCGTCGATGTGCTCAGGTGGCGGCCACGAGGTCACCGGACCCTTCGGCCAAACTGCAAGCGCGGCTGGCGTGTCCATGGTGAGAGGGACAGCTGGCCCGTTGATCCGAAGGACTTGCACGCAGAGCTGACCGATAGCAAGGGTCGTCACTACACCGTCACTGAAAGCTGGCGAATTGTCTGTGGGACGACCGGTGATGGGGATCGCCCCAGCGATGTCGAGGCCGCTTTGGTGAAACCAGAGATCTTGGCCGCCGATGTAGCGCGCGAGCCAGACGAGCCAGAGCGGGGATGGTAGATGGCTGTGGTCGGTTTTGAGCTGCTTAGCCCATTCCCCCTCGACCGGGGTCGGGTTGAGGTGTGCGAATCGAGCGGTGATGGCCGTTTTCACGGCCCACGAGGCGACTGCCTTGCGCATTTTCCCGTTCGCAGTCACCTGATGTCCACCGAGCAGCTGCTGAACGTACGAGCGCGCGCGCTGATCGACCGTGTTCATCCACCCGCCGTTGCAGTGGGCACAAATGGTGTCGGAGGTGAAGTTGAACTCGCGCTTTCCTTTGCGGTTAGTCGTGACGGACAGCGGGACCATACGTCCATCCGGGTACTTCAGCTGACCGTGCAGGGCGTGACGCCCTGTGAAGTTCTCAAGATCCGCCATCAGCCACGTGCCGAAAATATGCTCTTCGCTATCTGCGGGCAGCTCGCAGTAGATGCAGGGGTATCCACTCCCGGCCATCGTTTACCCTTGGAGCGACATGCCCAAAAAGCCGAAGGTCGAACACACTCCGCGCGGAGCGACGGTGCCCGTTCCCAAGCGTGGGGAGTTCTTCGCCAACCTCAAAAAGGTGGCGAAGGTCAGCAAGCCGTCAGCGCCCGCTGGCAGCGACAAGAAGTAGCTGCTCAAACTGCGACCGGCGCTGGTTGCGGTGGTTGTAGCGCCACGCGTACTCGTTCAGGTAGCCCTGAAGCCACTTGGCCGAAACCGAGTGGTACACGCCACGGATGCCGTTCTTGACGAGCGACCAGAACCCCTTGATGGTGTTCGTGTGAACCGAGCCCTCAACATAGATGCCTTGGTTCTGCGCGATGCGATGGTGTGTCTTGAACTCGCGGCCAACCTCGATGTAAGCCCGCCACTCGTCAGTAAAGATCGACGAGGATGGCAACACGAAGTTCCGCAGCGCAGGTTGCAGCGAATCAGCAGAACTATCCGGCACAACAATCGCGCGGACCTGGCCCGCACGCTCGACCGCGCCGAACACGGTGATCTTGCGACCCATTGCGTCCTTGGCGGCACGCTGGCGACGCTGCCAGCCGGAAAGCTCGGCGTACGCGCGGCGATGCGAGGCACGCGGCTTGCCTCCGATAAACGTCTCATCGGCCTCGACGTCACCCGACAGCGGCTCATCGTCCTGCACCATCAGCTCGTTACGAATCAGATTGGCCATACGCCATGCGGTCTTGTAAGTCACACCAAGCTCACGCTCAAGCTGCTTGGCGGAAATTCCGCAGCGAGTGCTAGTCATCAGGTGCATCGCGTAGAACCACAGATGCAGCGAAGTGGACGACTTATGGAAGATCGTGCCAGCGGTCGGGTGAATGTGATGCCCGCACGTGTCGCAATCCCACGCCGGACGATCGTTGACCTTGTGGAACTTCCGCACACGATCACACGACGGGCACTCAGCGTGCGAGCCGTCCTCCGAGTAACGGTTACGCCACAGCCATTCAAGGCACGCGGCATCGTTCGGAAACTCGCGGAAGAACTCCATCAGCGAGTAGTCCGAGTCCGACGACTTCGCCCTTACTGGACGGTTGCGATCAAGTGGAGGCACGGTGAAAGCCTACCTCAGAAAGTACCCCCTGTCAAGGGATACTTGCCCCTTCCGGTGGCGCGACTACGCCGCCCCAAAACCCGGCTGGGACCATGACCATTGCGTCTTCTGCTGGGCGAAGTTCGTCCCCCGGTCAGAGCAGGGCAAGGAATGGATAGAGCAGGACACACACCATCTACTTCGACGGTTACGCGACGGTTGAGCCAAGAGGCTCCGGCTTCGACTGGGTCTGCCGCCCGTGCTTTGATGACTTCGCCGTTGAGTTCAAGTTTGCGGTCATCGGCACGGGCCCGCCGGACACCAACTGATGCAGCTCGATCAGAGCGACACTCCATTTGAGCCTTGACCGTTGATGGAAACTCTGTGTCCTGATGGCCGACCGAGAACCGCGGAGGTTCGAGCTACTTCCGATGATCGATGTCGTCCCGGCGAAGCAAGGCGAGATGTTCTCGATCCTGCGTCGTGAGCAGCTCGAGGATGATCAACTCCCGCAGGATCGACGCGACGGCTTTACGGGTGGCAGGCTGGGACAGCTTGGCCTCAACACCTCGCTAGCCCGCCGAGCGACGACGCAGATCGGTGACATCTGGGTTATTCCAGGTAACGGGTGGATCGCCCTGGGCGGGCACGGTGCGGTGGCGACCCCGGCAGAGGTCGTCGCCCGTCAGGGAACGGTCATGTGGACATCTCGGGAGGGAAAGGGCATCGTTTTCGGTCTCGTTCCCGACGGCGTCTCGGAGGTCACGCTGGTCGACCACGAGGACGCGTCCATAAACGTTCTCGTGAATGACAACGTCTACGGTGCGATTCTCAACGCGCCGCTCCAGTTGCTGCGGTTAACAGGACCGACTGGCGAGGTCGAGCTTGGATCCTTCAGCTAGCGCCTAGGACTCGCGGAGACCATCGCGCTCTGGCCGCGCAGCCGACCACAGCCAATCGTCGACCGAACCGACACTGTCAGGTGCCTCGATCAGGGTGCTCGCTGCGGGCGAGGGCCCGGGGCTAGCTTCCCGAACCAGGCCGTGGGGCCGGATTCGGAGAAGACCCGCCACGACCCTCGCTGATACCGATCGAAGGGGGCGGCGTCTGAATCTGTTCAGGCGGGAGGGGCTTCGGTGCCATGGCTTCAGTGTATCGCCAGCGAGGCTATCCACGCGAGCGTTTGGAACACCATCAAGACACCGAGGAGGCCCGACAGCAGCGACATTATCTGGACTTTCTTGTGGTTGACGGCACGAAGATTCTGGTAGCCAAAACCGGCCGAGGCCAACCAGCCGAGCGTGTCTGTGGTCGCTTCAGCCGCGGCCTGGGGATAGAGCTCTTTGTAGAGGTCAACGGCATCGACCGCGAACTTCAAACGCCACGGCGCGAGCAGGACCGCCGATACGACCAAGCCACTGACCAGCATCCCGAGCGCGACCCACCCCCACGTCTGAAGCCCCCGGGCATGGACCGCTGTAGCGCCCAAGAACGAGGCCACCAGTGCATGTGCCGCGAGTTGTGTACCGGTGCGCTGCCGGACTCCAGACACGATCGACTCCTGATCAGCAAGCGCGGCGCGGCCAGCCTCGTAGGTGATCTCCTCCAGCGTCGGCACGGAACAACCGTACGTCGCGATGCGGACATCGCAGATGCTTCAGCCCCACGCGTTGGGCGAGCTTCAACGCTCGTTCTGCTGGTCCCTTTCGATCAATGCACAAGACGCATCAGGGTTATCCACTGGCGGGCGGCTCGCCGCTCCCCCGGAACTCCGGTAGCTGTTTGTCAGCAAAGGAAGCAGGTCGGAGAGAGTGTGAATGCGGTGCCGCTCGTCGCCCGTCGCTGTCTCGTTGCGGTCCAAGTGAACTGCTGACAGACCCGCATCACGGGCAGCGACGACGTCAAGGTCATAGCGATCACCGACGCTGACGGCGACCGATGGGTCCGTACCGAGCTGCTCGCAAACGTGCCGGAACGCGCGAACGTCAGGTTTCGCGAAGCCGATTACGTCCGAGCAATACACCGGGCCGACACGATGCTCAAGCCCGATAGCGGCCAGCTTCTGGCGCTGTTGATAGTCAGCGCCGTTGGTGAGCACAGCGATCCGTATCTGCTCGCGCTCAAGCTCCTCCAACATCGGCTCGACGTCAGGAAATGCGCTCCACCCAGCCTCGTAGTGCGCGAGGTAGTCACCGAACAATCGGTCAAGCGAGTCTGAGTCGCTTGACCGAGCGCCAATCGCATCCAGCATCTCTGCAATACGTGCGCGACGCTGCCCCTGCCAGTCCAACTCACCCCGATGCCAAAGTGCAATGTTCCGAGCCTCCGCGTCAAACCAGACGCCGATCAGCTCTTCAGTTGGCTCGACATCACGATTCAGAAGCCAAGCTGCAACAGCATCTCTCGCCGCACCAACATGATTGAACAGCGTGTCGTCAAGGTCAAAGATGACCAAATCAGCTCCCACCACGCAGAACAGGCTACGACCGCCCGGCGGCAGAGTGTCGGAAAGGGCTAGAGCCGACAGTCTGCGCGTGAGCCACAGTTGTCGGCCAGCCGCGCGCCGGCAGCCCGACTCGGATCGTCGAGAGTCGCCCACGTCGCTCACACACTCACACATGGTGTCGACTGGCCTGCCGACCGCTCCCACCGTTGCCGCTGCATTTGGGCGGGTTTGTTGTTGACCCCGCCCCCACTTCGTGTGATCGCGGTCAACAACAAACCTTGTTGCAACGGTGGCGTGGCGGTCGGGGTGGTAGTGATCTGATCCAGTCCAATCCCAGGGTGGTTGGGGGACCTCTTCGCTAGGAAGGGGGTGAGGAGGATCAGAAGGTCGGAGGAATGTGGAACTCAATCGCTGGTGGTAGGGGTAGGCGGGAGCGGGGCCTGACTGCGGGGCCGGCAGCGTCCCGCTCGCGTCGGATATTCCCGTATATACTGATCCCATGAAGATCGTCAAGGTACGGCGTGTCGGAAACAGCAACGTCGTTTCCCTGCCTCGCGAGCTCGAGGCCAGTGGCTACGTCCCCGGCACCTCGGTTCTGGTGGAGGAGCTCCCGGATGGAGAGCTGCGCATCCTCCCGACGGAGAAGGTGCGCGAGCGCGTGCGTCAGATCGCAGCCCGTACGGTCGGCGAGCATGCCGAGGCGCTGCAGATCCTTGCCGACCACGACGCCGACGCTGACTCGTCGAAGTGAGCCGCGAGCCCGACGACGGCTCCGCCTATCTCAACCTCGCCGATGCCCTGGAGATCTACGCGGCGATCTTCAGACTGACCGCCGAGCGGGCCGCCGATCACGTCCGTAGCCAGGAGGCACTCGAGGGAGCACTCGGGCGGCCGGAGAGTTACGCACACTACGAGTACGCCGACCTGGCCCCTCCAAGTGGCGGTGCTCGCACACGGGATCGCGGAGACTCAGCCATTCGTGGACGGCAACAAGCGGAGCGCGCTGATCGCGATGCTGACATTCCTCGAGCTCAACGGCTACCAGCTGTCGGCCACCGATCCAGAGCTCGCGACCTGGATGATCAGCTTCAGCTCGGGCAGCACTCCCGAGGAAGTCGCCAAGCAAGTCCGGCCGCGCATGAAGCCAGTCGACTGACGCGGCGAAAACCGTGTCCCGAAATATGTCCCCAACTCGGCAGTTCTGACCTCACGGAACCCGCTGTAACCTGCGCTCATCGCCAGTATTCACTGCAAATGCCCTGCAAATGAGCGACTCTTAACCCAAGGTTGCAGGTTCGATCCCTGCACGGCCCACTGAGAAAGCCCCGGAGACCGCGGGGCTTTCATCGTTTCGATCCGATCAACCCGTGGCACCGGATCGCGTAGATCCGATTCAGACCCGCTGTGCGCGGCGGCATAACCGTAGGCTGCGCTGTCTGGTCAACTGATGCCGGTCGCCGGCCAATACTGCTGGTGATGACAAGCGACCGAAAGGCCTACCGACCGTCGATTATTGGGGTAGCCGCCGTCACGGCGCTGGTGTTGGCCGGATGCGGCTTGAGTCCTGGGATCCGGCCCACAAAGACAAGCCGCACCTACCCGGAGTCTTTTGGAAAGTCGTTTTACCCCATATGGGGCGAGATGCAGGCGAGTGTAGGCGGATACGTACAACGCTCGTGCGCTTTGCAGCAGCTTGAGGAGACAGTGCCTTACTCGACTGTGGCGGCTGCCGAACATGCCATAGCCCAGGGCAACCAACCCTCGTGGTTGGTCAAGGTCGCTCAACTGTGCGTGATCGCTCACGGCCCTTAGTGGGGGCGGGCGCCTAACACATACACCTCGTGAGTGATCACTCAGAGGCGCTTGAGATCCTCGCCAATCACGACGCTGATCCTGACGCGTCGAAGTGAGCAGAGAGCTCGACGACGACGGCGACGTCTATTGGCTGGCGGTCCGCCGGTAGCGCTGCACTGCGAGCGGCGCAAAGAGCACGAGGATGAACACGACCCAGGCGAACGCCTGCCATAGGTGGTTCGGCGATGGCAGGCCGGTCCACAGCCAGCGGAGTTCGTTGACGACGATCGAGAACGGATTGACCTCGGCGAATTGCCGCAGCGGGGTCGGCAGCGACTCCGCGGGAACGAAAGCTGTGGAGATGAAGGTCAGCGGGAACACGGCGATGAAGCCGACTGAGTTGGCCGCCTCTGGCGATTTGACGAGCAGGCCCAGGAACGCGAAGACCCACGAGAAGGCATAGCCGAACGTCAGCGCGAGGACGATCCCCACTATCACGTGGAGTGTGCTGGCCTGGAACGAGAAGCCGATGATCAGCCCGGTCACGATCAGGATCGTCATCGACAGACCGTTGGTGACGATGTCCGCAGATGTGCGACCCGCCAGGACTGCCGCGCGGGCCATCGGCAGCGATCGGAAGCGATCGATCAGCCCTTTGTGCATGTCCTCGTTCAGCCCGAGCGCGGTGACGAATCCGCCAAACGCGATGTTCTGGACGATGATCCCCGGGATCAGGAACTCAGCGTAGGAGCCGCCCGGCACCTGGATCGCGCCGCCGAACACGTACCGGAACAGCAGCACGAACATGATCGGCTGGACCGTGAAGGCGAGCAGCAGCTCAGGCGCGCGCGGGAGGCGGATCAGATTGCGCTCCGTGATCACCAGCGTGTCGGACAGCAGGCGTCTCACGCCGCGGTCTCCTCTTCAGCGGCATGGCCCGTCAATGCCAGAAAAACGTCGTCGAGTGTCGGACGCCGCAGCGCGATGTCATCGACGCCGACACCCGCTTCGTCGAGCCGACGGACTGCCTCAACAATCACTCCGCTGCTCCGCGTGACGCCGATCCGGACCAGTCCGTCGTACACGGTTGGCTCATCGCCGCACATCGGCGCCAACGCCTGGACCGCCGCTTCCGCCTGCGAGGGCGCCTCGAGGTGCACCTCGAGCCGTTCGCCGCCGACCCGATCCTTGAGCTCGTCAGATGTCCCCTCGGCGATCACGCGACCGTGGTCTATCACCGCTATCCGGTTCGCAAGCCGGTCGGCCTCTTCCAGGTATTGGGTAGTGAGCAGCACGGTAGCCCCCTCGCCCACAAGCGTCTCGATCACGTCCCACAGGTCCAAGCGGCTACGCGGATCGAGCCCTGTGGTCGGCTCATCCAGGAACAAGACGGGGGGCTTCGCAACCAGGGCGGCGGCGAGGTCCAGGCGCCGGCGCATGCCGCCGGAATAGGTCTTGACCGACCGGTCGGCGGCGTCCATCAGATCGAACTGCTCGAGCAGCTCCCGGCTGCGTGCCTTGGCAGCGGCACGGCGCGAGCCGTACAGCCGACCCACCATCGTCAGGTTCTCGAGTCCCGTGAGATTCTCATCGACCGCGGCGTACTGGCCCGCGAGCCCGATCCGCTCACGCAGCTCTGCCTCCTGACCCAGAACGTCAAGCCCGGCGACCTGAGCGGACCCTGAGTCCGGCCGCAGCAGGGTCGTGAGGATTCGCACCAGCGTGGTTTTGCCAGCGCCGTTGGGGCCGAGCAGCCCGAGGACGGTCCCGCGAGCCACGTCGAGGTCGACTTCGATCAGTGCCTGCACCTCCCCGAACGACTTGGAGATGCCGCGCGCACTTATCGCAGCTTCGTCACTCAGCATCTCACTGGAGCCGCCGGGGGCGGCATTCGCGACGTCGGAACCCACACCTGAGACTATGCCGAACCCGGACGCAAGCCAGCTGGCACGTCCTCGCGCGCTGCAGCTCCCCGTTCCGCGGCCGCCTATGCGCGTCGCAGCCAAAACCGCTTGACCGTGCTCGACGCTCCCCGTGCCCTCTACCCGAATGGGTAAGAATCACAACTAAATCTATTGAGTTGCTTGGTGAACTGGTAGACCCGTTGCCGTCAGCATCGCCGCCATCCCGGAGCGGCAGCGACGACAGGAAAAGGATGACCGGTGACAAGGAGCTCGCCATGAGTACCGTCGATAGCAACGTGCCGGCGCTGGGCACGCTGCGCCCCGCTGATTCGGCGGTAGAGGCGCCAGCCGCCTACCGCGCGGCGGTCGGGCCGCTCAGGCCGCGTGCCCGCCTGCGCCTGCGCGGCTGGCATAGGTGGGTGAGCCCGCTGGTCGTGCTCGCGATCTGGCAGCTGACGCACGTCTTCAAGCTGATTTCCGACACGAAGCTGCCGCCGCCTTCGCTGGTGGTCACAACCGGATACAACCTGGTAGTGCATCCGACTCCCGCCTTCGGGAGCCTGCAGGGTGCGTTGGCGGTATCGCTCGAGCGCTTTGCGATCGGCTTCTCCGTCGGTGGTGGGGTGGCGATCGTGCTCGCGCTGAGCGCCGGTCTCAGTCGGCTCGGCGAGAACGCGATCGACCCGCTGGTGCAGATGATCAGGATGCTGCCGCTGTTCGGGCTGATTCCGGCCTTCATCGTGTGGTTCGGGATCGGCCAGCTGCCCAAGGTGCTGCTGGTGGCGCTCGCCGCCGCCGTCCCGCTTTACCTCAACACCTACGCTGGTATCCGCTCGATCGACGGGCGCCTTGATGAACTTGCGCATGTCGTCGGTCTGAACCGCAGGGAGTATCTGCTGAGCATCGTGCTTCCCGGAGCGCTGCCGCAGGCTCTTGTCGGCCTCCGGCAGAGCCTGGGCGCGGCATGGCTGGCGCTGGTTGTGGCTGAGCAGATCAACGCCAACGCGGGACTCGGGTTCATGATCAATCAGGCCGCCGCGTTCTTCCGCAACGACGTGATCTTCGTTGCGCTGTTTGTCTACACGCTGCTCGGTCTGCTGACCGACTGGATAGTCCGCGTCCTCGAGCGCCGGGCGCTTGCCTGGCGAACCGATCTGGTACCGCGATGAGCGTCACCGTCACCGACACCACCACCAGAGCCGCGCAAGCCGGGAGCGACCGAGTCCTGGTCAAGGTTGAGAATCTGTCGCGCGTCTTCGCCGGGCGCAGCGTGCTTGGCGGCGTGAATCTCACGGTTCGTGGGGGTGAGATCGTTGCGCTGATCGGCCGCAGCGGCTCTGGCAAGTCGACACTGCTCCGGATCCTCGCGGGTCTCGACTCCGGCGCCACAGGCGACGTCACGGTGCCCCGGCGCGTGAGCGTCGCGTTCCAGGATGCACGTCTGCTCCTGTGGAAGCGGGTGCGTGAGAACGTCGCGCTCGGGCTGCGCGGAGAGAACCGTCTCGCGGTCGCGGAGGCAGCGCTCGGTGAGGTCGGACTGGAGGACCATCTGCGCGCCTGGCCGCTGACGCTCTCTGGAGGTGAAGGACAGCGAGTATCACTCGCGCGCGCGCTCGTGCGGGAGCCCGAGCTGCTGCTGCTGGATGAGCCGTTCGGGGCGCTTGACGCGCTCACGCGTCTGGAGATGCACGAGCTTGTCCTCGATCTTTGGGAGCGCTATCGCCCGGCGATCCTGCTCGTCACCCACGATGTGGACGAGGCGTTGGCTCTAGCCGACCGCGTCGTGCTGCTCGCGGATGGACGCATCGCGTACGAGGAGCGCATCTCGCTCCCTCGCCCGCGCGATCACGATCACCCCGAACTGATCGGGAAACGCAATCGCCTGCTCGCTGAGCTCGGCGTCGATAGGAAAGGTGCAGTGCATTGAGAGGATCTCGCGTAGGCCGCGCAACACTGGGGTTCGCGGCTGGAATTTCGACAGTGGCGCTGGCGACGGCTGGGCTTGCAGTGTCCGATGCCGAAGCGAAGGCCGCCCACCAGGCCTCGACGACCCCGTCGGCCAAGACCGTTACCCCGGCCAAGAAGCTTGGCGGAGTCGTCCTGAACGTGGGTGACCAGGCCGGCACCGGAGCCGAGGCAGTGCTTGAGGCGGCCGGCTTGATCAAGGTGAGCGGTAGCACCGGCGTGCTCAAGGACGGCTTGCATGTGTCGTGGGCCGACTTCACGTCCGGTCCGCCGATCCTGCAGGCGATCGCCGGTGGCTCGCTGGACATCGGCGGTGTCGGCGACGCTCCGCCCGTCTTCGCCGACCCGGCTTCCAGGGAAATCATCGTCGGCGTTCTGCACACCGCGTACAGCAACGCGGCGTTGCTGGTACCCAAGAACTCGCCGATCACGTCGGTGAGCCAGTTGGTCGGCAAGACCGTCGCGGTTGGGGCCGGAACCTCCGCCGACTACCACTTCTACACAGTGCTGACGAAGGCAGGCTTGAGCCCCCACTCCGTCACGATCGACAGTCTGTCGGGCGCCGCAGGTCTGGAGGCGTTGAACGCCGGCGACGTAGCGGCCTTCGACACCTGGTCTCCCTGGGTCGAGGACGCCGAGGAGGACGGTGACCGCGTGCTCGCGACCGGTGCCCCTTACGGCAGTCCTTACTCCTACCAGGTCGCGTCGGCGGCCGCGCTGAAGAATCCGAGGAAGGTCCTGGCGATCCGGGACTACCTGACGGAACTGGATAAGGCTTACGTGTGGGTCAAGCTTCACCCGCGTTATTGGGCCGACGCCTGGGCAAGCGTGACCGGCCTGCCGCTTGACGTGATGTCACAGGCGACGCTCGACGATCCGTCCACGCCGGTCGCCGTCACCAGCAGCACCGTGGTGCAGGAGCAGAATCTGGTCAACGCCTTCTCCTCTGCGGGGGAGATTCCGGCGAAATACAACATCGCACCATATGTGACGAGTGCCTTCTCCGGCTCCGTCACAGGCAAGTGGCCGGCAGCCACCACCACCAAGAAGAAGACGAAGAAGAAGTAACAGAGTCTCCTGAACACGGACGCAGTGCCACAGATCGATCGAGGTAACTGATGAGCAACTACTCGCGGGTCGCCGGCTACGAGCACCTCGAGGTGCGTAGGGTCGGCGGCAACATCGGCGCCGAGATCGGCGGAGTCGTGGCCAGTGCAGGGCTCGCGGACGAGATCGTCCGCGAGCTCCGCCAGGCGCTGCTGGCGCATCGCGTGGTCTTCCTGCGCGGACAGGACCTGGATTCCGACGCACAGCTGGGGTTCGCGAGCCTGCTTGGCACGCCAACCAAGCCGCATCCGACCGTGGCCGGCGATGGCCGTGCCGTTCTGCCGATCGACTCTGAACAGGGCAAGGCCAACAGCTGGCATACGGATGTGACCTTCGTGGACCGGATCCCGGCGATCAGCGTCCTGCGTGCGGTGAGGTTGCCGCCCTACGGTGGCACGACTGTTTGGGCCAACACGGTGCGGGCCTACGAGACCCTGCCGGCGCCCCTGAAGGCTCTCGCCGAGCGTCTCCGGGCCGTGCACTCCAACCGCTACGACTACGCGGGACATCGCGGTGAGGACCGCATCGGCGGGGTCGACACCAGGGAGCAGGCCTACCGCCAGGAGTTCGAGCAGCTCGAGTTCGTGGCGGAGCACCCCGTTGTGCGCGTGCATCCGGAGACGCATGAGGCCTCGTTCGTGCTCGGCCACTTCGTCCGCGGTTTCACCGGGCTCCAGGCCCCCGACTCAAATTCGCTCTTCGAGCTGTTCCAGCGCCATATCACGCGCCTCGAGAACACGGTGCGGTGGAGCTGGCAGGCGGGTGACATCGCGATCTGGGATAACCGAGCGACCCAGCACTACGCGGTCGCTGACTATGACGACCATCCGCGCCTGATGCACCGAATCACGCTGGCCGGCGACATCCCCGTCGGTGTCGACGGGCTCCCGGGCGTTGCGCTCGCGGGTGACGCCACCCAATACTCGGAGATCGTCGCGCCGCCGGCGCTCACGCTCGCGGTATAGCCGGCAGCTCGGGCGCGAGCTGTGCCGCCTCGGTGCGATTGCGGACGCCGAGCTTGCGGTACAGCGTCGCCGCATGCTTCTTGACTGTCTCTGAGCTGACGTGCATCGTCTCGGCGATCTCACGGTTGGTCGCGCCGGTGCTCAGCAGCAGTAGCACCTCGCGCTCGCGCAGGCTCAGATCAGGACCGGCGCGGAGGTCGTGCTCTGGTGCCGGGGGCGCCTCAACCAGCGCGAGCCTGACGGCTCTGACCACCTCCTCGACGCTGTGATCGGGAGTGATCACCGACACGACGCCGGCGGGCAGCGCTGCCTGCAGGGCGGTTGATACCCGGTCCCGGGTGCTGAGCAGGATTGACATCGCCGGGTGTGCCTGACGCAGCGGTGCGATGTACGGGCTCGCAAAGGGGCCCGCGTCCGTTATGTCCACGATCGCCACGTCCGGCTTTGCCCTGCGGATGATCGCTACGGCCTCCTCACGATCGCTGCTGAGCAGACAGCGCTCGATCCAGAGCTGGCTCCGCAGCAGCAGGCCAAAACCGATGCGAGCGGCCGCGTGGCGTTCGACGACCACCGCCTGGGCTGAGTGACCCGCCAAGCCGGCCGCGAGATCAGGCAACTCCGGCAAGCTCACGCCGCGCGTACTGGCTCGGTGGACGCTCCAACCCGTAGTGATCTCTCAGCGTCGTGCCTGCGTACTCGGTGCGGAAGAGGCGACGGCGCCGCAGCTCGGGGATCACATGCTCCACAAAGGTGGCGAGGTCGCCCGGCAGCGCCGGCGGCATGATATTGAAGCCATCCGCGGCGCCGGCATCGAACCACTGCTCCATCGTGTCCGCGATCTGCTCGGGTGTTCCGACGAACGACCGATGACCGCGGCCCCAGCCGAGTTTGGCGAGCAACTGCCGCACGGTCAGGTTCTCGCCGTGCGCGAGGTTCGCCACCAGGCTCGAGCGACTCTTGAATCCTTCGATCCGGTCCTCAGAGGGGACCTCTGGCAGCGGCGCGTCCAGATCCGCAGCGGTGAGGTCGACGTCGAAGTACTTGGAGATCTGGAACAGACCGTATTGCGGGATGATCTGCTCGTCGAAGGCCTGCTCGCGCTCGCGCGCCTCGGCCTCGGTGGAGCCGAGGATCGGGACCAGTCCGGGAAGGATCACCATATGCTCGGGACGGCGGCCGGCCGCGACTGCGCGTTGCTTCATATCCGCGTAGAACGCCTTGGCGTCATCGAGTGACCGCTGCGTCGTGAACACCGCCTCGGCCTGGCGGGCGGCGAAGCTGCGTCCCGACTCGGATTGCCCGGCCTGAACCAGCAGCGGGTGCCCCTGTGGCGAGCGCGGTGCGTTCAGCGGGCCGGCCACCCGGTAGTACTTGCCCTGGTGGTCGATGGTGTGGATCTTCGTGCCGTCGGCGAAGATGCCTGACCGCGTGTCACCGACCTGGGCGTCGTCCTCCCAGCTGTCCCAGAGCTTCTTGGTGACCTCGACGAACTCCTCGGCTCGCTCGTAGCGATCGGTGTGCAGTGCGCGGTCGTCCAGTCCGAAGTTCAGAGCTGCATCGCGGTTGGCGGTGGTGACGATGTTCCAGCCTGCGCGCCCTCCGCTGATGTGGTCGACCGACGCGAACCGGCGCGCGAGGTCGTATGGCTCGCCGTAGCTCGTGGACGCGGTCGCGATCAGGCCGATGCGATCGGTGGCCACCGCCATCGCCGCCAGGAGCGTTGTCGGCTCGAGAATTCCGATTGGCCGATAGCGCGGGTCGTTCTGGAGTGACGGGGAATCAGCGAAGAAGACCGAGTCGAAGGCGCCCGCCTCGGCGATGCGCGCGAGGTTGAGATAGTGCTCGACATTGACCGTGTCGAACGGGTTTGACTCCGGCAGCCGCCAAGCGGCCTCGTGGTGACCGATGTCATGGAGGAAGGCGTTCAGGTGGAGCAAGCGGGAAGGGGACATGGCCTCTACCATAGTCAACTGTTTCGATAGAGTTTAAATACAATGCAGGTGCCTTACCCGAATGGGTAACAGTCTGGCTGCCTGCGCGACATGGAGGGCGAATTGGGCATCAAGCTGCACTGGTATCTACCGACCCATGGCGACGGGCGGACGCTGATGCTTGCCGGCGATTCGTCCCAGACGGATCTGTTGACTCACAGCCGGTCGGCTCGTCCAGGTCACCGGCCGCCCACGCTGGACTACCTCGGCCAGGTGGCCAGGGCAGCTGAGCAGTCAGGCTTTGACGCGGCGCTCACGCCGACAGGCACCTGGTGTGACGACGCCTGGATCACGTGCGCGGCGCTCAGCCAGATGACTGAGCGACTGCGCTTCCTGGTTGCATTTCGGCCGGGCAGCGTGACGCCGACGCTCGCCGCGCAGCAGGCCGCCACCTTCCAACGCCACACCAAGGGGCGGCTGCTGCTCAATATCGTCACCGGCGGCAATGACGTCGAGCAACGGCGTTTCGGCGACGACCTCGACAAGGATGCGCGTTATGCACGGACGGATGAGTTCCTGACGATTCTGCGAGGCGCCTGGAGCGGTGAGCCCTTCAGCTTCCGCGGCGACCATCTGTGGGCGGACGGCGCAACGGCACTGGGCGTCGAGGAGCAACCCGAGATCTACTTCGGTGGCTCGTCGGATGCAGCGTTGCGCGTTGCGGCCAAGCATGCGGACGTCTACCTCACCTGGGGCGAGCCGCCTCCGCAGCTCAACCCGCATCTGGAGCGGGTCCGGGACCTGGCTGCTGATACGCCCCGCGAACGCGAGTTGCGCCACGGAGTTCGCCTTCATGTGGTCTCGCGCGACACCTCGCAGCAGGCGTGGGCGGCAGCAGAAGCGCTGATCGCCGACGCGGACGACCAGGCGATTGCCGAGGCGCAAGGCAAGATGACGCACGCCAGCGCAACTGGGCAACAGCGGATGCAGGCGTTGCACGGCGGCGGGCGCGAGGATCTGGAGGTCTATCCGAATCTTTGGGCAGGGCCCGGGCTGCTGCGCGGAGGCGCTGGTACGGCGCTCGTCGGGAGCCATGAGGAGGTCGCGGATCGCATCGCTGAATACCACCGTCTCGGCATCGACGAGTTCATCCTCTCCGGCTATCCCCACGTCGAGGAGGCGTACTCCTTCGGTGAGGGAGTGCTTCCGATCCTTTGCGACCATGGGCTCGTCGATGATCACGCGGTTTTATCGGCCGCCGCAGATCCGTCAGGTAAGTAGCGCTTTGGGCGAGTAGGAGCTGTGGCGATTCGGTCGAGTTCTCGGCGCTTCCGATCGGCCGGGTGGGTAGGCTTCGCTTCCTTTGAGGGTGAGGAGTCGCGTTGGTCTGTCACGCATGCCAGGCTGAGAACAGCGAAGGATCGAAGTTCTGCGGCGAGTGTGGGTCGGCGCTGGCGTTGCGTTGTCGGTCTTGTGGCGCAGGGCACGTGGCTGGGCAAAAGTTCTGCAACGAGTGCGGAGCGTCGTTGGCTGGTTCCGGGGCAGCACAGACGTTTACCTCGGAGGTGCCGTCTCCCCTCCCGTCGATTTCTGAGCGGCGCTTGGTGTCGGTGCTGTTCGCGGATTTGGTCGGGTTTACGTCGTTGTCGGAGAACCGTGATCCGGAGGAGATCCGTGAGCTGTTAGGCGTCTATTTCGACCGCTGCAGGACTGTGATCGGTCGGTATGGCGGGACGGTGGAGAAGTTCATCGGGGATGCGGTGATGGCGGTGTGGGGCACACCGGTGGCTCGCGAGGATGATCCTGAGCGGGCGGTTCGGGCAGCGCTCGCGTTGACGGTTATGGTGACGTCTCTTGGCGAAGAGGCAGGGATGCCGGGCCTTCGCGTCCGTGCGGGGGTGCTGACGGGCAGCGCGGCGGTGGAGATCGGGGCCGCGGCAGAGGGAATGGTGATCGGCGACACCGTCAATACCGCGTCGCGGCTGCA
Source organism: uncultured Actinomycetota bacterium (assembly GCA_963714335.1). Taxonomy (GTDB): domain Bacteria; phylum Actinomycetota; class Thermoleophilia; order Solirubrobacterales; family Solirubrobacteraceae; genus Palsa-465. The sequence goes on along the minus strand of CAVQNW010000002.1, from coordinate 548,144 downwards.
GTCAATTGCGGATCCTGGAACCGTGTTGGTCGATGACGTGACGCGTCGCGCGTCGGAGGCGGCGATCACGTATGAGGATGCTGGCTCTCATCAGGTCAAGGGGCGTGAGGCGCCGGTGCACGCCTGGACCGCTCTGCGCGTTGTCGCGGGTGCGGGAGGGGTGCGGCGGAGCGTCGGGTTGGAGGCGCCGTTGGTCGGGCGCGAGCGGCAGCTGCGAACGATCGTCGAGTCGTTCGAGGCCACTGAGCGTGAGGGACGCGCCCGGGCAGTGACAGTGGTGGGTGATGCCGGAAGCGGGAAGTCGCGGTTGCTGTGGGAGTTCTTCAAGTACATCGACGGGATCGAGCGGATCACGCTGTGGCACCAGGGCCGGTGTCTTTCCTATGGCGACGGAGTGGCGTACTGGGCGCTTGCAGAGATGGTCCGGGCGCGGGCCGGGATCGTGGAGGAGGAAGACAGCGCTACAGCGCGAGCGAAGCTGATCGCGGCTGTCGAGGAGTATGTGAGCGATGAGCGCGAGCGGCGGCTGGTCGAGCCGCGCCTGGCACATCTGCTGGGGCTCGAGCAACGGACCGCGACCGATCGCGCGGATCTGTTCAGCGGATGGCGATTGTTCTTTGAGCGGGTCGCGGCAGAACATCCGGTCGTGATGGCGTTCGAGGACTTGCAGTGGGCTGACGGCGGGCTTCTGGACTTCATCGACTATCTGTTGGAGTGGTCGGCCGACCTGCCGATCTTCATCCTTGCGCTCGGACGGCCGGAGCTCCTCAGTGCCCGCCCTGAATGGAACGCGTCGATCGTGCTTGATCCGCTCCCGGACGCGGCGATGGGCGAGCTCCTGGCTGGTCTGGTACCTGGGTTGCCGGATGAGTTGCAGCACCGGATCGTCTCCCGTGCGGAAGGGATGCCCTTGTATGGGGTGGAGACGGTGCGGATGCTGCTTGATCGTGGTCTGCTCACGCAGGAGGGCAACTGGTATGTCGTGAGCGGCGACGTCGACGAGCTGGAGGTGCCGGAGACGTTGCACGCGCTCGCTGCCGCTCGCCTTGACGGCCTCACCAAGGTGGAGCGGTCGGTGTTGCAGGACGCCGCGGTATACGGCAGCTCGTTCACTGCGGCGGGGGTCCGGGCGCTCAGTCACCGTGAAGAAGACGAGGTCCGGCGGATCCTTCAGGACCTCGTTGTGAAGCAGATTCTCGGTTTCAATGACGACAAGCTCTCGGCCGAGCGCGGACAGTTCTTCTTCCTGCAGGGGTTACTTCGCAATACCGCCTACGGAACGTTGTCTCGCCGGGACCGTAAGAGCCGTCATCTCGCCGCCGCACGACATCTGCAGGAGCTATGGGGCGACGATGTGCCGGAGTTGGCGGAGGTTCTGGCCGCCCATTTCCTGGATGCTGCCGCGGCGGAGCCAGACGCGGTGGACGCACCACAGATCCGAGCGATGGCGTCTGGCACGTTGGCGGATGCGGGTGAGCGGGCCCTGTCCCTCGCGTCGGGTTTGGAGGCGCAACGAGCGTTTGAGCACGCGGCAGACCTTGCCCCTGAGGACCGCGCTCGCGCGACGTTGCTTGAGAAGGCCGGGCGGGCGGCCAGCATGAACGCCGACTATGCGCGTGCGCGTGAGCTGTTCGAGCGTGCGGTTGAGCTTTTTGAGTCGCTCGACGAGGTTGACGGCGCGTCGCGCGCGCTCATCGGGCTCGCCTCGTCTCTCAATAAGACTGGCAGTCAGGATGAGGCCGTCGAGGTCAGCCGGAGGGCAGTCGCTGGGCTCACGGACGGCACCGCGCAGAAAGCGCGCGCGCTCGGCACCCTGGCGCTTGATCTCGCGTTCCACGGTGACTGGGCGGAGGCAGAGGAGACCGCGACCGCCGCGCTGATGATCGCCGAACCGCTCCAGGAATGGGAGGCCGTACTCTCGGCGTTCGGCGCGATCAGCCTCATCCGCGACACGCAGGGACGCCTCCAGGAGGAACTCGCCCTGAGGGAACGGTCGCTCGCGCTCGCGCTCGAGCACGACCTCACGCCCCAGGCGCTGGTCAGCTACAACAACCTCGCGAACATCTCGTTGCAGGCGGAGCGGTTCGCCGAAACGATCACGATCGCCGAACCGGGCTTGGTACTGGCGACCGAACGCGGCAATCGCAACTCGCAGCAGATGCTGACCGTGATGATCGCGACCGCCCAGGTCGCGATGGGACGATGGGGCGAACTACCCCAGCTCACCGACACCGGAGAGCTTCCCTTCACGGGCTTGGACCAGCTCGCGTATCTCCCGGCGCTTGCGCGCTTTCACGCCGCCCGCGGTGAAGGCGACACCTTGCAGCACATCCTCACGCTCGCAGGGAACGTTGAGGAAACCAGCAACAGTGAGATTGCGGCCGCACCGACCGCCGCCCGGGCGATCGCGCTGCGCGCTCTCGGCCACAACGCCGAAGCGCTCGAGACCGCACTGCCGATCGCCACCGGGCCACCCGAAGTCGCCAACGAGGTTCGCCGCGAAGCGCTGGTGGAGGCGGGGCTCGCCGCTCTCGCCATCGGCGACGAGCAAGCCGTGCAGCAGCTGATCGAGTTCGTCGCCGACATGCCATCCGCCACCCGAACACCGCTGTTACGTGCCGGCGCCGCACGTTTTGCCGGGCTGCTCGCCGCACGACACGGCGACGCCAAGCAAGCAGACGAACACCTCGCGGACGCCATCCGCGAGCTACGCGAGATCGACGCGCCGTACGTCCTCGCACAAGTCCTACTCGAACGCGCCGAACTGATGTACGCCGACGGAAGCGCCCACGACGCGGCACCGCTGCTCACCGAGGCGACCGAGGTTTTCGCCCGGCTACGAGCAACCCCCTACCTTGAACGAGCGCAGGGACTTCAGCCTCAGGTTTCCCTGGCACCGTGAGAGCAGACCACGAATCGCGATCCGCAGCGGCCCGGGTCAGTACTCGCCGTTCTCAGCTAGCGACAGCGCGTTCTGCCGGTTAAACGGCCCACCATCGATGTCCCAGGGCAGCCCCGACCAGACGTAGGCGTCGCAGTACCGCTTGGCATCCGTCGAGGCCGCGGCGCCGAGATTCCACAGTGGCGACGCGACGTTGGCGGTCGGCGGGATCCCAGTCCGCTGGCAGGCGGTCTGGACGCGGCCGTGGCACATCGGCGCGTCGTTGATCCCTCTTCCCGGGACCTGGTCGGGTCTGTATGGCTGTCCGTTCTCGTCCGTGTTGACGATGAAGTGCTTGCCCTTCACACCTCGTTTGGCCAGCGCTGCGACGACCTTCGCCCCGAACTCGTCTTCGATCGCAGTCGGGTCGTAGTCGGTGTCGTCGAGCGCGAACCCGCGGGCGTAGCGGATGCCGTTGCGGATCAGCAGCGACGCGTCCTGCGCAGCGCTCGTCCAACCGGTCGTGCCGCCATCGATGTAGACCGTGGTGTGCGGTCGCGCGTTCAGCACCCGGGCGGCGTAGGTGTCGATCCGCTCGGGCGCTGTCGAGGCGATCGCCAGCGCGACGGGCAGGTCGACCTGCACGATCACCAGTGCCCGCGCGCTGCCGATTCCCGCCGCCATGTTGCGATACCAAGCCTCATCGGCGCTGACGTTCCAGGATCCATGGACCGCCGGCTTATCGACCCCGTTGGCTGTCTGTTTCTCCCACGGGTTCAGTTCAAAGGTCGCGAACTCGGTGAGCGCGTTCGGGTTCCCGTTCTGCGTGTCCGCGATGGTCAACTCCGTTTCGGCGCGCACCTTGCCGACCGGCCACCACCATCCGAGCCACAACGCGTGCGGCCGCAGTGCAAGCCGGGCGAGCAGCGCCTTTCTCGATCCTGACGCGGACAGGTAGGCGCCCCCCAGGTTGTCGTCAGGCGGCGTCCCCCACTCCATCCCCGCGATCGGATCGCTCCCAGCTCCCCGCAGGCCGCCGTTGGCGGTACCAGCATGCGCTGCCGGAGCCGCCAACGCCAGGGCGGTCGTGCACGTGGCCAGCATCGCCACTAGTCGCCGCCGACCGGGCGATAGATCCAACATCCTGCCAATCCAAGAAAGCTCCACCGCTCGGTACTAACCCGCACGAACGCCAGATGGTGCGCTCCGCCACGTCTCCCGCCCGGTTTGTGTGACGCATCGGCCGGGCAGACGTAGTTTGAGGGAGAGTTCGTTGTGCGAGCGCTGAGGTTCCTTATCGTTGGACTGGTCCTGACGGCGACGACCGCCGTACCGGCGCTTGGCGTACAGGTCCGGCCGCATTACAGCGTGGATATCCAGGCTGTCTATGACCAGAACGGCAATCCGTCGTTGGTCGCCAACTTCTCACCCAAGGGCGGGCTTGCGACGCCGCGCTGGAGCATCTGCGCCCCGCCCGATACGAGCGTCTGCACACCGGTGGGCAGCGCTTCGCAGCAACTGACCCCAGGGCCCACCAAGTCGGGGACGGTGTTCGAGGCAAGCGCCGTCTACAAGGGCACCACATACACCGGAATCAGTGCCGCTTGGAAAGGGCAGCTTCATGCAACGCAGGCGCCCACTCTGAAGGGCGAGCCACGCGTAGGGGCGCGGGTGAGCCCGACCGTAGCCACGTGGCAGGGCGGCTGGCAGACCCAACAGAATTATCAGCGCCCGCAGGATGGTGCCCAGTCAGGAGGTCGGGCGCCCGCGATCGACCAGCTGAGCGTCGAGGCGTGCCGCGCTCGTACAGGAACGCACTGCCTCAACCTGAGCCAGGTGACCTGGGCCGGAAGCACCAACGCGGCCCCGGTCAGGGTCGGCAGACGCTTCAAGGGCTGGTACCTGTTCGCGTTCGACCAGCACTTCTCAGGTGACGCTGCGTTCGCGACGCCGGCATACAGGTCGCCGCAGGACGCCCCGACGCTGAAGGTCGGCCCGACGGTCGCGCGCTCAGCACCGTACGGTCCCGTCAGCTGACGAACTGACGGTCCGGCCGGGTATAGGATCCGGCGGGTGACCGACGACGAGCAACCGCATCACCAGCACCGCTGGCTCCACTGGGTGGGGCTCGACGAGAAGGATCCGCCGCCGGATCCGGACTCGTGGGTCCCTGTTGCCAGCAACCTGAGCGTCGACGACCCAGAGACAGGTCGCTCCGCGCTCGCCGCACAGATCGTCGCCGCGCTCGCCCGTGCCGGGATCGATGCACACCAGCGGGCATACGTGCCCCCGGACACAGCGTTCCTGTTCGCCGGTACGGCGCCTGCCGACAGAGTGCGTGTGGCAGTGGTCGTCCATGAGCGCAACGAGGAACAGGCCAAGCGCGTGGTGACAACCGTGGCCGCCAACCCTGCCGACTTGCCGCCCATGAGCGACCAGGAGCTCACACGCGAGGCGCTCGAGGCGGGCGATGAGCTCAGGCGCGAGGGCCACGGCGACGGAATCGAGCCGTAGGCAGCTCCACCAGGCGCCCCCGATCGGGGGGTTTGCCACCACTTCGATGTCACAAATCGGTTCCCCCGGCCAATTAGGGGTTAGTGGAAAAGATCCACCCCCGAGCCCCACTCGACGGGATTTACGCGGCTCATGAGGATGTTCACGCATCCGCGCCGCGGGTAACGATCGAGGTCTCCTATGTCTGCTCGGTCTGCGCTTCAGCCTGGCCGTACCAGGCCGTGCGGAACACAGGACGCTGCCCGGCCTGCGGAAGCGGTTTGCAGCGCCCCGGCGAGTGACCCGACGCTCACCGGCGAGCGTCTTGCGGCCCGTACACGCTCAAGAATGAGCTCGAAGCCGTCGATCACTAGGTAGGTATGAGCTTTTCCGACGCGATCGGTCAGGTCGACCAGATCGTGCAGTGGGAGCAGCAGCTGGCAAATCCGGCTGCGGTGACCCAGAGCGCAAGCAGTGGTGGCACCGCTGCCACATCTGACCCCAGCAGCACGAGCGCGAGCGATGGCGCCGGCAGCTCGTCGTTCTCCGACGCGCTCGCACAGGCACAGGCTCAGGAGGGCACCGACACCGCCTCGCTGCTCGATCCAACCAGCGACGGCACCAGCACGGACAGCACCGACAGCACCGGCGGCACGAGCGATCTCCTGAGCGGCGGCGACAGCCAGCTGCTGGCGGCACTGTCCTCGGCCAGCAACTCAGGTAGCTCAGACAGCCCGAGCTCCATCGGCACAACCGGCACGGGCAATTCGAGCAGCGTGCTGAGCGCCCTCGAATCCGCGCTTCAAAACGGCACCACCGCGAGCGCCTCCCCGCTCACCGGTGTGTCGGGCACCACCTACGCCAGCGCGACCAGCGCCAGCGATCCACGCATCTCGTCGATGGTCCAGGAGGCGAACAGCCTGCTCGGCAAGCCCTATGTCTGGGGTGGCGGGCACGGCGGTTGGGGTCCGCAGAGCGGCTATGACTGCTCGGGCTTCGTCTCGGCGGTTCTGCACGCCGGCGGGTACCTCTCGAGTCCGCAGGACACCTCCACGCTGCCCAATCAACCGGGCATCGCGCAGGGTCCGGGGCAGTACGTGACGATCTACGACCGTGACACCCCCGGCCAGGAGGGCCACGTCATCATTGAGATCGACGGCCAGTTCTACGAGTCGGGCGGCGAGCAGAGCAGCTGGGGTGGTGGCGGTGGCGTCGAGAAGATCTCCACGCCCTCGGCCTCCTACCTGGCGACCTTCAACCAGATCCTTCACCCGGCCGGCCTCTAACACGGCGCCGCGCGCCTACCCTCGCCAGCCGACGAGCTATCGTCGCTCGCGATGAGCACGAGCAGCGCACGCGTGCCGGGCGACCTGACGACCGAGGCCCCGCAGGGGCGGCGAGTTCGCTCGATCGTAGGCGAGAACCTCTTCTCGGACGCGACGCGGACGGCGCAGACCGTCCTCGGGCTCATCTGGCTGCTCGACGGCGGCCTCCAGTTCCAGTCCTTCATGTATTCGAAGGGCTTCATCCAGACGCTCACGGCGATGGCTCCGGGGCAGCCGCACTGGCTCGCCTCGAGTATCAACTGGGGCGCTCACACAGCGGCGAACAACCTCGGGGTGTACAACACGCTGTTCGCGCTGGTCCAGATCGCGATCGGCGTCGGTCTGCTCTACCGGCCGACCGTCAAGCTGGCGCTGCTCACCAGCTTCGTCTGGTCGCTGTTCGTCTGGTGGTTCGGCGAGGCCTTCGGCATGTTGTTCATGAACATGGCGCAGCCTCTCACCGGGGCGCCCGGCGGGGTGATTCTGTACGCGGTCGTGGGGCTCACGGTCTGGCCCAACGGTCGGCCCGGCGGCCTGCTCGGAATCCGTGGCACGCGCATCGCCTGGGCCGCGCTGTGGCTGCTGTGCGCCTATCTATGGCTGCTGCAAGCATCCTCGAGCGCCAATGCGATCCGCGACATGATCAACGCCGCCCCGTCGGGCATGAGCTGGCTCTCCAGCATGCAGGACGGCTTTGCCAATGCGGCCCAGGGCAACGGCCTGATCCTCGCGCTGATCCTGTGCGCCGTTTCAGCAGCGATCGGGCTCGGCGTCGGATTCAACCGCGGCGCCAAGCAGCTGCTGGTCCTATCAGTCGCGCTCCAGCTGCTGTACTGGTTGGTGGGCCAGGGCTTCGGCGGCATCTTCCAAGGTGGCGCGACCGACCCGAACGCTGCCCCACTGTTCATCCTGCTTGCCTATACCGTTGAGCAGCTGAGGCCCTTCCGGCTCTCGACTCCCATTTCGGCCCAACCCGCCCAACCCGCCCGGACATGACTCGCGTCAAGCAAGCGCTCGCCGCAGGACTCCTCGCCACCGCCCTCGCAGGTTGCGCCGGCGCGGACAAGAACCAGACCAACAGCACCAAGACGGGCAATGCCACGGCGGGCATGAACATGTCCGCCTCCGGCGTCTCAGTCACGGCAGGCGGTGTCAAGCCGGTTGCGATTCACACGCTGGCTACCGCCTACTGGCAGGACATGAAGATCCAGGCCCAGACGATGACGCCGGTCGCATTCGTCGTCTTCACTGGCGGCGGTAAGGAGCGCACGGTCAAGCCGCCCAAGAACGCTGCCTTTCACCTGATGGTGATGCTCACCGACCGCCACACGCACTTCCAGATCCCGTATGCGGGTGTCTGGGCGACGATCACCAATAGCGCCGGGAAGGTCGTCTACAACGACCAGCAGTGGCCGATGATCTCCGAGTACATGGGCACCCACTACGGCAACAACGTCCCGCACCTCGCGCCCGGTCGCTACACCCTGAAGCTGCTGATCAGCCCTCCGGTCTCGGCCCGCCACCTCGAGTACGCGCACGTCTGGCAGAAGCAGCACGCGGTCATCGAGCACTTCACCTGGAAACTGGCGACATGAGTGGCCGCGGCGTGTTCACGCGCCGCCGCTTCCTGACGGGTGCAGGCGGATTGGTGGCAGCAGCCGTTGCGGCGGGGATCGTGATCGATCAATCCGCCAGTGGCACCGCTGTGCCACTGGCGGTCCTGCCCGCCCCCGTGCCCGGCCTACCCGCACGCCAGCACGCCTGGGACGCGGTGCTCATTCCCGACCAGTTCGGCAACGCCACGCCGCCCCGCCATGACCGGCTGCTGCTGTTCGATGTGCGCGGGACACCGAACCCGCGTTACGCACGACTGCTCGAAGCGCAGCTGCGCAGGCTCGAGCATGCCCACAAATGGGGTCCGGAGGGATTGCTCTTCACGGCCGGCTGGTCGCCGACCTACTTCACGCGGGTGTTGGGGGTGGCGAGTCCGGTCCCGCGCGCAGCGGTGATGTCCGAGTTCGAACAGCCGACGATCGACGACTACCACCTCTGCCTGCACCTGGCGTCCGACGATCCGACGCTGCTTGCCACCTGCCAGCGCCAGCTGAAGGCCGGACTTGCGCCGATCCTGCGGCTTCGCCACGTCCGCACAGGGTTCGCCGGCGCAGGGTTGGCAGCCGCCCACCAGCGGGTGGGCGGCATCCCTGAGGGCAACCACGTCAGCGAGTCGACGCCGTTGTTCATGGGCTTCAAGTCGGCGCTCAAGAAGAACCAGGCCAGCGAGGACGCGGTGACGATCCCCGACGGGCAGTTTGCGGAGGGCACGACGATGGCTGTCAGTTATATGACGCTGAGCCTCGACAGCTGGTACGGAAACCTGAGCTATGCCGACCGTGTGGCCCGCATGTACTCGCCCCAGACGAGCCCCGAACAGGTCAAGCGCTTCACGACCGACGCCGAGTCGAACCCTGGGCTGATCAACCAGGCGATCACCAAGTACGGCGTGATCGGCCATTCGCAGGCGTCGGCACGAGCGCGGCGGGGCGGCAAGCCGCTGATCCTGCGCCGCGACTTCGACACGATCGACGGCGGGCAGGCGGGCCTGCACTTCGTCTCGCTGCAGCGGACGATCGCTGACTTCGTGACGACGCGCCAGGCGATGAATCAGGCCGGCGCGCAGTTGAAGAATCCAGCGATCACCGACACCGTCAACAACGGGATCAACGAATTCATTTTCGTGATGCGACGGGCCAACTACATTCTGCCGTCGCGCGTCGAGCGAGCGTTCCCCTTGTTAGGCGGGCGCGAAACCTTGTTGTGAACCCTAAATAAGAGGCCGCCGATGGCCGATCACCCGTTTATGGCTACTCAGGTGTCGGGACCCGCGCTCGATGCAATAGAACTCATCGAGCAGTTGGGCGACGCCGTCGTGGCCGCGGACCTCTGCGGCAAGATCACATACTTCAACGCTGCGGCGGAGGAGCTGTACGGCTACACCGCTGACGAGATCCTTGGTCGGGATCTCTGCATGCTCGCTCCGGACGCGACCTCCGAGCTGCTAACGACCGAGCGCTGCCGGGTGCTCGCCGGCGAGACGCGGCGCGTGACCGGTCACATCCTGACGCGCTCTGGCGCGGTATCCGGGGCCGCCGTGACGCTGAGCCCGCTGCGCGACGCGGCCGGTGCGATCGTCGGCTCGATCAGCGTGACACGCGACGTGTCTGCGCAGGTGCTGCGCGAGCGCCAGCACGAGTTCATGTCGCGACTGGTCGGCGAGACCGACACGGTGGCCGTGATCGGAACCGACCGCGATGGCCTGGTCACGATGTTCAATCGCGGTGCCGAGGAGCTGCTCGGCTACACCGCCGACGAGGTCGTCGGCGTGCTCAACGGGATGGTCCTTCTGGACGCGGAGGAGATCGAGCGCCGCGCCGAGGCGTACGGAGGCACCAGCGCGTTTGCGCGGGCACGGTCAGGCGACCGTGAGGAGGGGATCTGGACCTACATCCGCAGGGACGGGTCCAAGGTCGACGTGCTGCTCACGATCAGGGCGATCTTCAACCAGTTCGATGAGATCGATGGCTTCATCTCGTTCGGCCGCGATGTCTCGGAACTGCGGAACGTCGAGCTCGCCCGCATACACGCTGAGGAGCGTTTCCGGATCGCCTTCGAGCACGCGCCGATCGGACTTGCGATCACCTCGCTCGAGGGCCAGACGGCGGGGCAATGGACCCAGACCAATCCGGCGCTCGCACGGATGCTCGGCTGGCAACCGGGCGAGTTGGATGGCCGCCGGATCGACGACGTCACGCACCCGGAGGATCGCCGTCTCACGGACGGCTTCCTCAGCGATCTGCGCCATCAGCAGCCGATCGTCGTGGAGAAGCGCTTTGCCCGCAAGGACGGCACCTACGTGTGGGCATACGTGAGTTCCACGCCGGTGCCGAGCCTGCACGGCGGCCCTGCTTCGTACTCGGTGACACAGGTCCTGGACATCAGCGAGCGGCGACAGTTCGAGCAGCAGCTGCACTACCTCGCCGACCACGATCCGCTGACCGGCCTGTACAACCGCAGGCGGTTCGAGGCAGAGCTCGAGCGGACGGTCACCGAGGCTCGGGCGAGCGATGCCAGGGCCGCGCTGCTCGTGCTGGACCTCGACGGTTTCAAAGTCGCCAACGACCGCTTCGGGCACTCCGTGGGCGACGACCTGGTGACGCACGTCGGGGGCCTGCTGCGTCAGAGCGTTCGCAGGAGCGACTTCATCGCGCGGCTCGGCGGTGACGAGTTCGCAATCATCCTGCGCGACTGCAAGCCGGCCGAGGCCACTGCGGTCGCCGAGAAGGTGCTCGAGGCGATCCGCAGCCGCGGGCTCGTCGTCACGCCCAAGGGCACCGCTCGTGTCACCACGTCGATCGGCATCGCCTTCTACGCGCCTGGCTGCAACGACACCGCCGATGAATGGGCCGTGGGGGCAGACACGGCCATGTACGACGCGAAGGCCGATGGACGCAATTGCTACGCCGTGTACTCGCCGGACGGTCAGCGGCGAGCCGAGGGCGCTGAGCGCGACTCTTGGTTCTCACGGCTGCGGCGGGCGATCGACGAGGACCGCTTCGTGATCTATGCCCAGCCGATCGTGCCGATCTGCAGCGCCGGACTGCCACGCTACGAACTGCTTGTTCGCATGGTCGACGACAGCGGCGAGATCGTGCCGCCGGGCGCGTTCCTGCTGAACGCAGAGCGTTTTGACCTGATCGGCGAGATCGACCGCTGGATGTTGCGGCGCGCGATCCAGATCCTGCACGAGCACGCGCGTGCAGGCAACGACCTCAGCCTGTCGGTGAACCTCTCCGGCAAGACGATGAACGACCTCGAGTTGGCGGGCGACCTGGGCGAGATGCTGAAGGCCACGCCGATTCCCCCGGGAAGGTTGGTCGTGGAGGTCACGGAGACCGCGGCGATCGTGAACATCGAGCGTGCACGCGAGCTCGCCCGGCAGCTCCGCCAGATGGGCTGCCTGTTCGCGCTCGATGATTTCGGCTCGGGCTTCTCGTCGTTCTATTACCTGAAGCACCTCGAGTTCGACTACCTCAAGATCGACGGGGAGTTCATCGTGAACCTCGTTGGTTCGGCGACCGACCAGCTGCTGGTGCAGGCGGTGGTCGACATCGCTCGCGGTCTGGGTACCCAGACGGTGGCCGAGTTCGTCGGCGACGATGCCACGGTGGAGCTGCTGCGGCAGCTCGGAGTCGACTACGGTCAGGGCTATCACCTCGGCTGCCCGGCCTCCGTGGAGACGTTGCTGCCGGCGCTGCCAGGCCGAGCGTCAGAAGCGATCTGAGCCTGTGTCCCACGCGCACCGGATGCGGCCGGAATAACAGGGTTCTTACAGAGGCCCGCTACCGTCCAATTTCCTTGGTTCGTGCCGTCTTGACAAGAGTCGGGTGCTCGGCCGCGGTCGGCGCGGCCGTGCTGGCCGCCGCCGTCGGTCAGGCCCGTGCGGCGGAGCGGGAAATGCGCATTGGCTCGGCGCCGCAGGTGCCTGGCGGCGCGACGCTCGTCGCCGGGACCGCATCGATCAAGACGATGCAGATCACCGTGGCGCTCGATCCCCGGGATCCCGCCACGCTGAGCAACTACGCCGCGGCCGTCGGCAACCCGAGCTCGCCCGACTATCGCCGGTACCTGACGACCAGTGAGTTTCGCGCGCGCTTCGCGCCGAGCCGGAGCGCGGTCGTCCGCGTCGAGGCTGAGCTGCGCAGCCACGGGCTGCGCCTCGGGATGGTGACGCCGAACGGGCTCGCCATCCACGTCAGCGGCAGTGCTGCCGCGATCCAGCACGCCTTTGCGACGACGCTCGTGCGCGTCCGCCTGAGGGATGGCCGCGACGCCATCTATAACTCACGCGCTCCGGCGGTGGATGCGAGCGTGGCGCCTGACGTGCAGGCCGTCATCGGTCTCAGCAACCTCGCGGTGATGCAGCGACTAGACATCGGTCACGCGAGCGGCGCCGCTGCCGTCAACCGGGCACGCGCAACCCGCACGAGCTCGGCGCATGTCGCCACCGGAGGGCCGAAGCCGTGTCTGAAGGCATCCGAGGTGGCCCCGGGACAGGGCGCCTACACGGCGGATCAGATCGCCAGCTCCTACGGCTTTTCCGGCGTCTACGGAACCGGCGACCTCGGCCAAGGCGTGACGATCGGCGCCTACGAGCTCGAGCCGAACTCGCTCAGCGACATCGCCTCATATCAGAAGTGTTACGGCACCCACACGAGCGTGACCTACGAGAAGGTCGATGGCGGTGTCGGCACCGGCATTGGGCAGGGTGAGGCGGCACTCGACATCGAGCAGCTGATCGGGCTGGCTCCGAAGGCCAAGCTGATCGTCTACCAGGGCCCGAACAACAACTCGGACAACCCCGGCACCGGGCCTTACGACACGCTCCAGAAGATGGTCACCGACGACAAGGTGCAGGTCATCTCGAACTCCTGGGGCGAGTGCGAGACGCTCGAGGGGCCAACCGACGCTCATGCCGAGGCCACGCTGCTCGAGGAGGCTGCCACGCAGGGCCAGACCTTCGTTTCGGCAGCTGGGGACTCGGGCTCTGAGGACTGCTGGAGCCCACCACCTGGGGGAGACACGGACAACGCTTTGACGGTCGATGACCCCGCCAGCCAGCCGTTTGCGATCGCGGTCGGCGGCACCTCGTTGACGGAGCTCGGTCCTCCGCCAACGGAGATGGTTTGGGATGACGACAACCCCAACATCAACTACTCGCGCTTCGGTGTCCAGCAGGGAGCCGGCGGTGGCGGGATCTCGTCGCTGTGGGCGATGCCGAGCTTCCAGTCGGGTGCCGTCTCGACACTCGGAGTGATCAACAGCGAGTCGTCCGGGACCACGTGCGGCGCACCCGCGGGGAGCTACTGCCGAGAGGTGCCAGACGTCTCCGCCGATGCGGACCCGCTGACCTCATATCTCGACTACTGGAACGGCAACGACAACTCCACCCACGCTGAGTCCGGCTGGCAGGGCACCGGTGGCACCAGCGGCGCCGCCCCGGTCTGGGCCGCACTGTTCGCACTGGCCGACGCCAGCCGTGAGTGCCATGGGACCCTCGTGGGCTTTGCCGATCCGACGCTGTATTCGCTTGCGAGCCAGTCGCAGTCGACCTACTTCAACGACATCACCACCGGCAACAACGACTTCACGCCGAGCGGCAACATCGCCGGTCTGTACGCCGCCACGACCGGATACGACATGGCCAGCGGCCTCGGCACGCCCAAGGCCGCGGCGCTGGTGCCGGCGCTCTGCCAGCAGGCGGTGAGGGTCACCTACCCGGGTGAGGAGTACACGTTCCTCGACCAGCACGTCCGCGTCACCATGCATGCTTCGCTCCCCGCCGGCCAGACCGGCACGCTCACGTACCATGCCGAGCGGCTTCCGGACGGTCTGCACATCAACCCGACCACCGGCGTGATCAGCGGACGCGCGAGCACCGCCGGCGACCGCAGCGTCACGATCACCGCATCCAGTTCGTCCGGTACCCACGGCGCGATCCAGTTCACCTGGGCCGTGGAGCGGCACCCAAAGGTATCTGCCGGCGTGCACGGCTCAGGCAAGGCTCCTGCAGCTCGTCGTCAGAGCCACGTCCGGCGCCTACGAGCCCGGGCTGAGCGAGGTGGTCATCGCGCTGCCGGGCAGCATCAGGCTCGGGGGAGCACATGACGTACAGGTGCTGACGCTCGGGGGGCGGCCGCTGGCCCACAGCGCACACCTCGCCGGTCGGGTGCTGACGATCAAGCTGGACCTCGCCCACTCCCCGGTGAGGGTGCTCTTCCCTTCGGGCTCGCTGCACGTGCGCGGCACGCTGCACGGGCGGGTGAGCGTGCAGGTCAGGACGGTGGATCGCGTCGGCGGCCACCTCACGCTCACACGGACACCGCTCGTCTGACGCCGGGCCGACCAGCCATTTGCTTTCATCGGCTGCGTGCCGGCACCCTTCACCTCAGAGATCGCGCAAGCCGTCGCGCCCGATCTGCTCGAGCGATTCACCACCTACGTCCAGATCGACACGCAGTCCCGGGTCGACCGCGAGCGCTCACCCAGCACGCCAGGTCAGCTCGACCTCTCGCGGATACTGGTCGACGAGCTGCAGGCGATCGGGCTTGCTGACGCGGCACTGGACGAGCACGGCTACGTCTATGCGACGCTGCCGGCAACTGTTCCCGACACGCCGGTGATCGGCCTGGTCGCGCACGTCGACACGAGCCCCGACGCACCCGGGGCGGGCGTCAAGCCGCTCGTGCACCGCGACTACGGCGGCGGCGTGATCGAGCTCCCCAAGGGCGGGACACGGCTCGATCCCGCCACCATGCCTGCACTCGCAGGGATGGTTGGCCACGACCTCGTGACCTCGAGTGGAGACACGCTGCTCGGCGCCGACGACAAGGCCGGCGTGGCGGCGATCATGGCGGCGACGGCCTATCTGGTGGCACACCCTGAGCTGCCCCGCCCAACCTTGCGGATCGCCTTCACCCCAGATGAGGAGATCGGACATGGGGCGACGCTGTTCGACATTCCGGGGTTCGGGGCTCGGTGCGCGTACACGATCGACGGATCCAGACGCGGCGAGCTCCAGGACGAGTCGTTCAGCGCAATCGAGGTCCGCGTCAGGGTCACCGGCGTCGGTGTTCACCCGGGCTTCGCCACCGGGAAGCTTGTCAGCGCGCTGCGGATCGCGGCGCAGATCGTCGCGGCTCTGCCCACCGACCGGCTGACGCCGGAGACCACGTCTGGACGCGAGGGCTTCATCCACCCGACGTTCCTCCAGGGCGCAACGGATACGGCCGAGGCACGCTGGATCGTGCGCGACTTTGATGAATCGCTGCTCGAGTCGCATGTGGCGCTGCTGCGCGAGACGACCGAGCGCATCGCGCAAGACAACCCCGGGGCGGAGGTCGAGTTCGAGACGATCCGTCAGTACCGCAACATGCGCGAGTACATCGAGGGCGATCCCGACGTCATCGCCGCCGCGCGAGGACGCGTTCGCGGTCGAGGGCATCGAGCCGATTCGCAAGCCGATCCGCGGCGGCACCGATGGCTCGCGGCTGTCCGAGATGGGGCTGCCGACGCCGAACATCTTTGACGGCGGCTACGAGTATCACTCGGTCCGCGAGTTCGCGTCGCTGCAGGACATGGCCGCCTCGGCGGCGGTCATCGTCCGGCTCGCGGAGGCCTGGACACGCCGCTGAGGATCCTCACGGTCGTTGGTAACCGCCCGCAGTTCATCAAGGCAGCTGCGGTCACGCCGCGCCTGCGTGCGGTCGGCGAGGAGCGGCTCGTGCACACCGGCCAGCACTTTGACGATGCGCTCTCGGCGGTGTTCTTCGCCGAGCTGGGGCTGCCCGCACCGGACGTCCAGCTCGGAATCTCGGGCGGGTCGAACACCTCGCAGACCGCGCGCATGCTGAGCGCGCTCGAGCCGATCGTCGCGGACGTCGCGCCGGACTGCGTGCTCGTCTACGGCGACACCAACTCGACGCTGGCTGGAGCGCTGGCAGCGGTCCAGCAGGGCGTGCCGGTGGCGCACGTCGAGGCGGGCATGCGCTCCTACGACCGCGCGATGCCGGAGGAGGTCAACCGCGTGCTGACCGACCACCTGAGCGCGCTGCTGCTGTGCTCCTCGGAGGTTGGCGTCGCGAACCTCGCTTTGGAGGGGATCGAGGGCGCGGAGGTGGTGGGCGACGTGATGGTCGATGTCGCGCTCGAGGCCCAGCCGCGGGCCCGCGAGCGGGTCGATCTCGTGCGCGCCCACATGGTCGAGCCGAGGGCATATGTGCTGGCCACAGCGCACCGCGCCGGCAACGTCGACGATCCGGTGAGGCTGCTTAGTCTCGTCGAGTTGCTCTGCGGTGTCGGTGAGCAGGTGGTGCTGCCGCTGCACCCGCGCACCCGCGCGCGGCTGGAGGCAGCGGGACTGCTCGAGCGGCTCGAGGGCTGTGGCACCGTGCGCGTGACGCAGCCGCTGGGGTATCTGGAGCTGACGGCGCTGCTGTGCAACGCCAGGGCCGCACTGACGGACTCCGGCGGCCTGCAGAAGGAGGCCTACCTCGCCGCGGTGCCGTGCGTCACCCTCCGCGATCGCACCGAGTGGGTTGAGACGGTGGAGACCGGCTGGAACAGGCTCGTCGACCTGGACCTCGAGGCGGCACGCGCAGCCTTGGCAGCGCCACCTCCGGCAGAGCGGCCGCAGCTGTACGGCGATGGCAGGGCGGGGGAGCGAGTGGTCGCTGCGCTGGTACGCGCGTTCGGCGAGTAGCTGACTAGACTCGCGCCTCACATGACTGACGACCTGATTCGAGTCGGCGTTGCAGGACTCGGTTACTGGGGGCCGAACCTCGCCCGCAACTTCGCCGGCCTTCCCGACTGTGAGCTTCGCTGGGTCTGCGACGCCATCCGAGGCCGCGCGCGAGCGCGCGGCCCTGCAATTCCCGGGGGCACGGCTCGCGGAGGACCTGCAGGAACTGCTCGACGACCCTGAGCTCGATGCAGTGGTGCTGGCCACGCCGGTTCCGAGCCACGCCGATCAGGCCGTGCGTGTGCTCAGAGCCGGCAAGCATTGCTTCGTCGAGAAGCCGCTGGCGCAGTCGGTGGCGGACGCCGAGCGCGCGGTGGAAGCCGCTGTCGAGGCGGGCAAGGTGCTGATGGTCGGACACCTGCTCGAGTACCACCCCGGTGTGCGCAAGCTCAAGGACCTGGCCGATAGCGGCGAGCTCGGCGACATCTACTACATCTACGGCAACCGCCTGAACCTCGGCAAGCTGCGCGCGGATGAGAACGCGCTGTGGTCGCTCGGCGCGCATGACGTCTCAGTTGTGCTGGCGTTGGCCGGTGAGGAGCCGACCGAGGCGGTGGCACACGGCGAGTCCTACGTGCGCCCCGGCGTCGAGGACGTGGTCTTCTGCTATCTGCGCTTCCCGTCGGGCCTTGCCGCGCACCTGCAGCTCAGCTGGCTCGACCCGCATAAGGAGCGGCGCTTCACCGTCGTTGGCGCACAGAAGATGGCGACCTTCGACGATATGGCGATTGAGGGGAAGATCACGATCTACGACAAGGGCTTCGACGAGGCACCGCGCGGTTATGGGGAGTGGGTCACTCGCAGCGGGGACATCTATTCGCCTCAGCTGCCGAGCGTCGAGCCGCTGCGACTCGAGTGCCAGGAGTTCCTCGACAGCATCCGTGAAGGCCGTCCGCCGCGATCTGACGGTGTGAGCGGCCTTCGCGTGGTGAGAGTGCTCGAGCGCCTGCAGCAGTCGCTCAAGGCGTCGGAGCGCACTGCCCCCGGAGGGCGCGGTGATGGCTGAGATCTCGCCCGCAGCGCACATCGATCCGAGCGTCATGATCGGTGCCGACGTGTCGATCGCGCCTGGCGCGGTGATAGCCGCGGACGTGGTCCTCGGCGACCGCGTCACGGTCGGGGCTAACACCGTTGTCAACAGGGGAGTCAACATTGGGGCGGGGTGCCTGATCGAGGACCTCGTCGTGCTGGGCAAGCGTCCGCGGCTGCGGCGTGGCTCGAGTGCGGCCGCGGTCGAGCTCGGTCCGCTCGAGCTGGATTCTGATGTGACCGTCTGTTGTGGCGCTGTCGTCTATGCCGGCGCGGTTGTCGGCGCGGGGACGATCATCGGCGACCAGGCACAGGTGCGTGAGGGCTCACGGATCGGGCAGCGCTCCGTGGTCGGGCGCGGCTCCTGCGTCGACTTCAATGCCGTCGTGGGCGACAGGGTGTCGATCCAGACCGGGGTCTACGTGACCAGCTGGGCGGTTGTGGAGGACGACGTGTTCCTCGGCCCCGGCGTGCTCATGACCAATGACAACGCGATGGGTCGCCACCCCAAGGGCGAGCCGCTCGAAGCTCCGATCGTGCGCCGAGCGGCGCGCGTGGGCGGCGCGGCGGTCCTCGTGCCGGGGGTCGAGGTCGGGGAGGAGGCGTTCGTCGGTGCGGGTGCGGTGGTCACTCGTGACGTCGCCCCGCGTGAGGTCGTGGTCGGTCTGCCCGCTCGCCTGGTACGCCAGGTTGACGCAACTGAGCTGATCGAAAGATGGCGTTGATATATGTGAAGAGGGAAGTGTTCTAACGGCGCTGCCCAATCAAAAACGCCCCGGAATAAGGGTCTCTGAGGTTTCCTACCATCACAGAAATGCCCAACCAAGAACCAGTCACGAACATCACTGATCCACGCTGGTTGCGCGCGATCTCGCACCCGATTCGCATCCGTCTGCTGGCGATGTTGGACGAGGAGCCTGCCAGCCCGGTGATCCTCGCCTCGAAGCTCGACCAGCCATTGGGCACGATCGCGTATCACGTACGCACGCTCTACGACCTGGGGCTGCTGAAGCTCGTAAGCACGCGCCAGCGGCGCGGCGCGACCGAGCATTACTACAAGACCATCGGGCACCCGACTGGGCTCTGAGGAGGCGTGGGAGGGGCTTGACGCGATCTCCAAACAGCGCCTGCTCACGGCGCTGATCGCCAAGGCGACCGACTACGCGACCAGGTCGGCAGCTGCCGGCGGCTTCGACGCCAAGGAGGCCCACATCTCCACCGACGCGCTGAAGCTCGATCGCGAGGGCTGGGAGGAGCTGGCGGAGGAGTCGAAGAAGTGGCTGGCGCGCGCTCAGGAGATCGAGCGGGACGCGGCACAGCGGGTCGGGCAGGATCCCGAATCGGCGCTGGATGTCGGCCTGACGCTGATGCTGTTCGAGGCGCTGCCGTTCAGTGCCGACGTTCCCGGCAGCCGGAACGGCAGCGGCAGTGAGGCCGAGCGCGAGTCTGCGGAGTCGCGCCGCTAGGAGCGCTCTGCGGCCGCGCTGGCGGCGGAGCCGTACATGTCCTTGCCCGCCTCGGTCCAGATGACCTGCTCGCGGCCGGGGCCGACGCTGATCAACGCGACTGGGACCTTGACGAACTCCGATATGTACTGGAGATAGCTGCGGGCCGCGTCGGGGAGCTCGTCCTCACTGCGGCACTCGGTGATGTCCTCATCCCATCCCGGCAGCTCCTCATATTCGCCGGTCGAGTGATGCAGAACCGTCTGGTGGTACGGGAAGTGATCGACCTCGAGGCCGTCGTTTGCCCGGTAGCGGGTGCAGACTGAGAGCGTCTTCTGTCCCGAAAGCACGTCCAACTTGGTGATCGCGAGCGCTGACAACGAGTTCAGGCGAGCGGCGTAGCGCAGCGCGACCAGGTCGAGCCAGCCGACGCGACGGGGGCGTCCGGTGGTCGTGCCGAACTCGGCGCCGCGTTCACGCAACTCGTCGCCGAGCGGACCCTCGAGCTCGGTCGGGAACGGGCCCGACCCGACGCGTGTGCTGTAGGCCTTGGTGATCCCCCAGACCTCGTCGATGTCGCGCGGACCGACGCCGGCGCCGATCGTGGCCGAGCCGGCGATCGGGTTCGACGAGGTGACGAACGGATAGGTGCCGTGGTCGATGTCCAGCAGCGTTCCCTGAGCGCCCTCGAACACGACCATGTCGCCCTCGTCCAGGCGCTCGAGCACCAGCCTGCTGGTGTCGGCGATGTACTGCTTGATGCGGTGGCCGTAGGTGAGGTACTCCTCGGTCATCGTCTGCAGGTCGAGCCGCGGGTCGCGCGCGAACTCGCGCAGCGACAAGCGCTTGGGCTCCATCGCGGCGACGATCTTCTTCTTGAGGATCTTCTCGTCGAGCAGGTCCTGGACACGGATGCCGAGGCGGGCCGCCTTGTCTGAGTAGCAGGGACCGATGCCGCGGCGCGTCGTGCCGATCTGGAGCTTGCCCAGCTTGATCTCACCGGCGTGGTCGAGCAGCATGTGGTACGGCATGATCAGGTGAGCGTTGGCGGAGATCCGCAGCGAGCTCGTGTCGATGTTGCGTCGCCGCAGGTCATCCAGCTCGTCGGTCAGGATCTTCGGATCGATCACGACCCCGTTGCCGATCACGCACAGCTTGCCCGGGTGCAGGATCCCCGACGGCATCAGGTGCAGCTTGTAGGTCTCGCCACCACGCACGATGGTGTGGCCGGCGTTGTTACCACCCTGGAAGCGCACAACCGCGTCTGCGCGCTCCGCGAGCAGGTCGGTGATCTTGCCCTTCCCTTCGTCGCCCCACTGGGCTCCAACGATCACAATTCCAGGCATTTCTTCTTCAGCGTAGCGGGACCGGCGCAGGGGGGCGCCGGGGACCGGTGCAGGGGGGCGCCGGCGCCCTCTCCTCAAGCGGTCCTGAGGTCCATGCGGTGGTCGCGGCCCAGGAGCGGCAGCTCGTCGCACATCTCCGTGAGGCGCGAGACCGTGCGCTCGGTGATCTGCTGGCAGAGGGTCTCCCGATCGAGGATGTTGGTCGTGATCACGATCGCCCGCTGCTCCTCATAGCGGGCGTTGATGATCGAGTAGAGCTCCTCGAGTACCCAGGGGGTCGTCTGCTCCGCGCCGATATCGTCGATGTGCAGCAGGTCGACCGCGGTGAGCCGCTCGAGCAGGTCGTTGTGCGAGCCGGTATCGAAGGTCTTGCGGATCTGGCTGAGCAGGCCCGGCAGCGAGTAGCGCGCCGCCGAGCGACCCGCCTCGAGCGTCGCCTTGGTCACCAGCATCGCGAGCGTTGTCTTGCCCGTGCCGACCGGCCCCATGAACCACAGCCCGCGGCCGGCGTCCAGATTCGCCTCGATGCGGTCGACGAAGCGGCGCGTCGCGGCGACGATCTTGGGGTCGATCTCGGTCACCGGGAAGCGCTCGAAGGCCACGTCCCGGTAGCGCTCAGGGATCACCGCCGACAGACTGCGGGCCTTGTTGCGGGCGATGATCTGCGGACGGCAGGCGCAGTCGCGGGCGGTGTTCGTCTCCTCGTCGTAGAGGAAGCCGGTGCCGTCGCAGATTCCGAGGATGCAGGTTGCCATCAGCCCTTGCCCTCGGCGCTCATCCGGCGAACTGCGGCGGCGCGTAGTTCATGAACTTCGGGAACTGGCTCTGGAACGTCAGCGTGATTTCGCCAACTGGACCGTTACGGTGCTTGGCGATGATGATGTCCGCCTCCCCGGGTCGCGTGGACTCGCGGTTGTAATACTCCTCGCGGTAGATGAACATCACCAAATCTGCGTCCTGCTCGATGGCACCACTTTCACGTAGATCGGACAGGATCGGTTTCTTGTCGCCGGCGCGCTGCTCGACGTTGCGGCTCAGCTGAGAGAGCGCGATCACCGGGACCTTGAGCTCGCGCGCCAGGCTCTTGAGGCCACGACTGACCTGGCCGACCTGCTCGACGCGGCTCTCGATCCGGCCCTCGTGACGCATCAGCTGGAGGTAGTCGATGATGATCATGCCGAGGCCACCGCGATCCTCCAGCTGGTGGTGCAGGCGCCTGGACTTGGCGCGGATCTCCAGGATCCCGGTATCGCTTGAATCGTCGATGTATAGGGGGGCGTCCGACAGCCTGCCGGAGGCCTCGAGGATCTTCGGCCACCGCGACTCGGCGACCCTGCCGCGACGGAGGTCGTCGCCAGGAACCTTCGCCTGCGAGGCGACGAAGCGCTGCGCGAGCTCGGACTCCGACATCTCGAGCGAGAACAGCGCAACGGGAAAGCCCGCGAGGGCGGCGTTCTCGGCCATATTGCAGACCAGCGCCGACTTGCCCATCGACGGGCGTGCGGCCAAGACGATCAGGTTCCCCGCCTGAAATCCCCCCGACATGTCGTCGAGGTCGCGGAAGCCGGAGGGGGTGCCGGTGAGCGGGCTCTTCTGATTCGAGCGGTGGTGGAGACGATCGGTCTCCTCATGCAGGACCTCCGCGATCGGGCGGATCGCCTTCTGGCGCTCGTCATTGGCGACCTCCAGCATCGCCCGCTCGGCCTGTTCGACGAGCTCGCGTGGCGATGCGTTGCGGGCGAGGACGTCGGCCTGGATTCCCCGAGTTGCCTCCAGCAGGGCGCGCATCTGTGCCTGCTCGCGCACGATCCGGCCGTAGTCGCGCGCATGCCCGGTCGACGGCACCCAGGCGACCAGCTCCTCGACGACGTCGGCGCCGCCGATCTCCTCGAGGCGGCTGTTCTGGCGCAGCTGCTCAGCGACGGTGAGGTGGTCGATCTTCTTGTCCGCCTCATACAGCTCGAGCATCGCCTCGAACACCGCACTGTGCTCGCGCACGTAGAAGTGCTCGGGGCGCAGCTGCTCGTCCACCAGCAGCGCGTGCAGGTGCTGCTCGTCGAGCAGCACCGCGCCAAGCACCGACTTCTCGGCAACCAGGTTGTGTGGGGTCGGGTTTGCGGTCGTGGTGGCCATGGGGACGTTCGAGAATAGGACCCGCCCAGGCGTACTTCTCGCTTCATGCCGCATTCACCGGACGAATGATTTTGCGGTGGGCTCGAGTGTTGACGGGCGGCGGGTCTGTCCGAGAATCACCGGCGGGTTTCGATGGCACGCCTGTGTCGTTGGTGCCGACTCCGCTCGATCTTTACTTCAGTGACGGTGGCAGGCCGAACTGCGGTACGAGGCTGCTGTCAGCGAACCACGTGATTGCGGAGATCTGGTTGCCTTCGACCGTCAGCACAAACAGGGCGAAGGCACGCCGGGCGTCGGTGTCGGGCGCCGGGGCGTAGCAGCCGAAGGCCGGCTGTCCGTTGGCGCGGGTCGGGAGCAGTCGCAGCGGTACGCCGCGGCGCTCCTCGGCGGTGCGCATGAACGCGCCGATCGCGGCGGGACCCTGGTAGGCGTGTGGGAGGGGCGGCATCGTAAGCCAGGCGTCGTCGGTCAACAGCGCGACCATTGCGTCGATATCGCCGGCCTCGACAGCCTCGGCGAAGCTGCTGACCATCTCGCGCTCGAGCCTGGACTCCGGGAGCGGCGCGCGATCGCGTGCGATGGCGGGCAGTCTTGACTCAAAGGCGTCGCGGGCGCGACGAAGCAGGCTGTTGACGGATGCTTCGCTGGTCTCGAGCATCTCTGCGACCTCTGCGGCGCGGAACCCGAGCACGTCGCGCATAACCAGGACTGCGCGTTGCTGCACCGGGAGATGCTGCAGACCGACGATAAACGCCAACGCGATTGCCTCTTTGGTCTCATAGCGGGCTTCGGGTCCGAGACGTTCGTCCGGAATGCTCTCGAGCAGAAGGTCTGGGTAGGGCTCAAGCCAGAGCGGCTCGTTCCACCGTGTCGGCACGGGCATCTGAGGGATTCGCTGCTCATCCGGGCGACGTCGGCTCGCGCGTAACGCGTCGAGTGAGCGGTTGGTCGCGATCCGGTACAGCCAAGCTCGCAGTGACGCGCGTTCTTCGAACCGTTCAAGGCCGCGCCATGCGGCGAGCAGGGTCTCCTGGAGGAGATCCTCAGCGTCGTGTCTTGAACCCACGATCCGGTAGATGTGCAGATCAAGCTCGCGCCGGAAAGGTTCGGTCAGCTCCCGGAACGCGTCCTCGTCACCAGCGCGCGCACGGGCCAAGACCTGGTCAGTCACGCGCGGATCCTCCCACAGTCTCTTTCCGTTCACCCGCATCACAGCTATGACGTCAGCACCGCCGGAAATTAGTCGACGAACTTTCGTGACGCCGGGCGCCTCAACCAACGCAGCAGTCAACGGTCCAACGAAAGAGAGAGCTGCGATGGGAAAGATCGTGATCAGCACGAATGTCTCACTCGACGGTGTCGTGCAGGATCCCGACGGCAAGGAGGGATACGACCGCGGCGGCTGGTTCGGACAGTCGGGCGGCCGGGACCTCGAGCAGTGGGCAGAGATCGAGACCGAGGAAGCGACACGCGCCGATGCCCTTCTGCTCGGCCGCCGAAGCGACGACTGGTTCGGCTCGCGCTGGTCGACCCGAAACGGAGCCTGGGCGGACAGGCTGAACGGCCTGCCCAAGTACGTAGCGTCCACGACTCTCGAGGATCCCGTGTGGCAGAACACCACGGTCCTCAGGGGCGAGACAACGGCCGCGGTCGCCGCCCTCAAAGAGGACATCGATGGCGACATCCTGGTCTACGCCAGCTACCAACTCGGGCAGGTCCTGATCGAGCACGACCTCGTAGACGAGTTACGGCTCTTCGTCTTCCCGGTAGTGATCGGCGCGGGCACACGCCTGTTCCGCGAAACCAGCAGCCAGAAGCCACTCCGCCTGGTGGACGCAAAGACGATCGGCAGCGGACTCGTCTTCCTCACATACGAGCTGGTCCGATAGGTCCAGCGAGCAAAACCGGCCAGCTCATCAGCACCCGAAGACGCTCAGATGCCCGGTCACCGACCGGGCATCAAAACCTTCGCCGAGGTAGGTGAGGCGCCGCAGCTTAAGTAGAGAGCGCTCCGTACAGGCGGGATATGAGGCCGGTACGGAGCGCGCTCTGAGGGAGGAGAGGGTGCTGCGCCGCAAATGGTCGCTCAACACCGGTCAGAAGTCCAAGACTAGAAATCACAAAGAGATATAAGCCCTCGCTATGGAAGGGGCAGCCGCAAGAGACCGGCGATTCGTCACCTCAGTGCGGCGCCGACGCCGACGCAGGTGGTCGCGGTAGGGTCACGGGCCCGACTTGTAGATCGAAACCGGCTCCGCGGATCCGGAGAGGAGTGACAGCAATGGCAGCTCAGGACGTGACAGCGGAGATCCATGGGTTCAGCCAACCGGACGCCATCCCGACGCCATGGGCGGACGGGCTCGAGCGGCTCCGTGCCGCTGACACCTACTGGATTTCCACCGTTCGTCCCGACGGCCGCCCGCATGTCACGCCGGTGGTTGCTGTCTGGCACCAGGAAGCGCTTTGGTTCGCCACCGGGCCGGCTGAGCGCAAGGCAAAGAATCTGGCGGCGAACCCGTCATGCGTGATAACCGCCGGACGCAGCGACCTCGCTGAAGGCGCCCTTGACGTCATGCTCGAAGGCCAGGTCGAGGGCGTGACCGACAAGGCTCAGCTCGAACCTGTCGCCAGCCTGCTAAACGCCAAGTACCCCAATGGCCCGTGGCACTTCATCGCACAGGAAGGCGGTTTCACCTCCCGCGACGGTGGCAGCCTAGTGCTTGTGTTCAGGGTCCGTCATGCAAGAGCGCTCGGATTCCGCAAGGGTGACTACTACAGCCAGACGACCTGGGAGGGTTGGCGGTAGGCCTGGGACGAGCCGCCGGTGAGGGGCAAAACGATTGCCAGCTCTCGCCTACAACGGAGTTAGACGTCGAGGACCGTTCGCCCTCGCCACCAGATCATGCCAACCGGGACATGACATCTTTCGCTGTGCAGCCTCGTCCGACGCCGCTATCGCAACGCCGACGATCCGGGTTTGGCCCAAGTCCTGCACTCACTGCGTAATGTTGCAACCGTGCCCGGCCTGATCGCCAAACTTGATCACTGCGTCATCCATGTGACGGACTGGTCGGTCTCCAATCCGTTCTACCGGGCTGTGCTCGGTGCTGAGCTCGTCGATAGTGGTCATGGCACGTGGGCGTACCGCTTCGGCACCGAGCAACTCAACGTCCACGGTCCCGGCGTGGTCGCGGAGCCTGTCGCTCGTGTCCCTGTCGCGCCCGGAAACAGTGACCTGTGCTTCGAGTGGGACGGCCGCATCGAGGCCGCCATCGAGCACCTGACGCGCTGCAACGTTGAAGTCGAGCTCGGACCAGTCGAGCGCAACGGAGCTCGCGGCCGTGGAGTGAGCGTCTACTTCCGAGATCCCGACGGAAGCCTGATGGAGTTCATCTCCTACCGCGACTGATCTCGCTTGGGCCTACGGCCTCCGCTCGACAGCGCCCGGGCCGGATGAAACGATGCGACACGTCATGGGTGGTGCACCGACCGGTTGACGGGAGGTGACGGGAGGCGTTGCCGCGGGTCCGCAAGCTCCTCGCGACTCTGGGGGAGAAACTCGTCCCTACGCCGGCTTTCTCCCCCGGAGTGCTTGCTGCCGATCCTGGCGAAACGCGGTCTCGCGGAGCCAACGATCAGACGTGCTTTCGTTCCCGACATCCGCCTACAACACGATGTCCAGTGAGCTCAAAGCGGCAGTCTCGCTCGCTGCAGTTGTTCGCATCGATGGCAACGATTGCTAGCTGTCGACAGCAACCGGCGAGACTGTCGCACCGATCCAACACTCTCGTCCACCGCTGGTCACAGCACTGCCTGTGGCAACCAGCATCTAGGGTGAGTGAGTGACGGCCTGCCTAGGATTGGTGTGCCTCTGCTTTTGCGCGCCTATGGATTCATGTTGGTGTGAAGTAGCCGTTCGAGCGGTGTGATGACGTTCCCGCTGAGGCTTGGGTAGCTGCGTTGCGCGAGCCTGATGCTGATGGGGAAGCAGGCCCACGCGGGGGCTGATGCTGGCCAGTGCGGGTTCGCGGCAGTAGAGGAACTCGCGGTGGCGATCACGTTCGTTGGGGAGTTGTAGAACCTGAGCGTCAGTACCCCTGCAGGTTCTGGAGGGCAGCCCATGATGATCGCTGGCTGGACGACGCCGAGGGAGTTGTACAGCCCAACGATCTGGTGCACGAGCGGCGGCTTCGTGACCGTCATCTGGTGCACGCGCTGGCCGCGAGCGTTGGCGACCGAGACCCTGATCTGGGTGACGCTCGAGGGGATCCGTTCATTGGCTTGCCGGGCGACTACCCATTGGGACTCCGTGCGGGCCGTCAGGTACGTATGGGCTCCGTCGGTGTAGGCCTCGACTTCGAGCCAGCGACCGTCCAGCACACCTCTCACCGGCGGCCAGGACCGGATCTGGGACACATCGACGCTACCTGGGCTTCCGCCGCTGCCGGTGCTTTCCAGCTTCGACCCCGGCCGCAAGTGGGCTACGACGTACCTGAGGAGTCGATTCACGCTGCCGTGCACTATCCATGTCCGGGAGGCGGTGGCACTGGCCGACACGCCTATGAAGCGCCGAACCTGCTCAAAGCCAGTGTCATGCGGAGTCGAAGCCAAAACCGCGCCAACTGGAACCCGAACCATCGCCAACAGCCGTTGCGCATCGGTCTCTGCTTGCACGCGGTTCGAGGCAGTCGTCTGGGATGTCCCACCACCCAGGAACGACAGACTGGTGCTCGCGCAGCCAGCAACGCCGAGAGCGAGGACGATCGCGGCGATGACGAGCAAGGTGCGCCTCATACGCAAAGACTACGTAGTGCACCTGCATCCATCACCGGATCCCGATGGCACAAGTAGTTCTCCACGCCTGCGATCACGCCGGGTCGCACTCGTGGGTGGCGCTGGAGTCGCGAACGATTCCGCGGAAGGGTGGTTGACCACGCAAGCATCCTTCCGCGGAGTCTCCTAGGCGCGACTACTAGCGCAGCCGTGGCCGATGCTCACCTTCGGCGCTGAGATGGTCGGCGGATAACCAAACGAGATCTCGCGTGTTCCCACGCAGAGCAATGACGTGCATCGCAGAGCGTCCAAAACGGCCCGAAGGTTCACTAGTCTGGGCGGTCGCGCAGCGCAAGTGCTGCGGCATCGGATCGTCCAGCTATCCCGGGAGGCGATGTCGTGCTTACCCTCATTCCCGCGCTTCCAGCAACGGTCGTCGGCGTCGAGGCCCGTGGAAAGGTCACGGCAGACGACTACGAGAAGGTCCTGATACCTGCAGTCGAAGCGGCTGAGTCGGCTTCCAGCAATGGGAAGGTCAGGTTGCTCTATGTGCTCGGCCCCGAGTTCCCCGAGTTCACAACCGGTGCTGCGTGGGAAGACACCAAACTCGGTCTCGGCCGGCTTCGGCACTGGGAACGCATCGCTGTCGTCGGCGACGCCGACTGGCTTCGCCGCGCGATCCACGCCCTCAGTTGGGCGATGCCCGGCGAAGTCAGGGTCTTCGCGTCCAACGACATAGGCGACGCGCGGGCTTGGGTGACGTCATAACCAGCGAAGCTGGCGCGATAGTCCTCAACACTCCCCGATCCGTAACACACTCACCGCGCGAAGGAGGGCTCTTGCGGACACAGCGAGATGCTCGTCACAAGTCAAGGGTAGGTGCCGACCAAGCGAGCCAGATCGTGGCGTAGTGATCGTCTCGGTGCGTCCCGCTCAGGCGAGTGTTTCTCTGCCGGAGCTGAAGTGACGCTACCATCGCGCGCCGGAGGCTCGAGGATGACTGACCCATGGACAGCCCGACACGCCATGCGTGACCCGCTCGGAGGGCCACAACCAAGCAGCACTCGCGAAGCACTCGTTTTCCGTCGCCGGGCGCGAACCAGCACGATGCTGTTCTTCGGCGCCATGTCGATCTTCTGGGTTGTCGAGACCGTAACGATTCACAAGAACAAGGGATTCGTCGGCGCAATCGCGCTGCTATCGCTCTGGACCGGCTGGACGGCCTTTCGGGAGGGGCTATTCGCGGGGCCTTCCGGCGTCAGGCTCGCTCGATCACCCGGCATCGGGATCCTTAGCTTCATCAGAACGGTACGGGTCCCGTGGAGTGACATCGACAGGTTCGAATTCCGGCCCGGCGGACGCGCGTCGTACTTCGCACAGCTCATTCGCGCCTCCGACCAGCGTGCAATCCCAATCCCGTTCATCGGGTACCCCCGGGATGAATACTCGCGCTTCTATGCGAAATGGCACGCCACAGCCGAAGCGCAGATGGACCAACTCAACGGCCTCCTGCAAGCCAGCCGCGAGTCGAGCGCGAAACGCGAGCCGTTCAACGAGCCTGTCGGCGCATAGCGCTCACTGACGAGCGGCCGACCCGGGTCAGCGGTGTACGCGTTCGCCACCTTCACGGCCAACTAGCGATCGTGAGTCCTCGGGTCGCTGTACCCGGCGGTCACACTCCTGCTTGCCCATCGACTGCTGGGCGACCGCCTCGATGACGTCCAACAGATCGGAATCGCGGCCGCGCTCGGTGGGGTCCTGCTGCTCTCGGTATAACCGCGGGGGATGACGTTTTCACTCCCGGCACACGCTAGGGCAAACGAGCCGCTCGGTTCAGCGATCGCGTTGCGACTGCTATGTAGCCGTGAACTCAGTCCACGCAAAGGAGGGCGCGCGGCGCGCGGTCGGTGATGCATGCCACGGCAGCGATGCAGGTGCCGGATTGGCGACGCCCCCGGCTTCGGGTGCGACACTGGCGTAGCGTTGCGCTCGGATGCATGCCGAGATGTCAACGGGGTCATGAGCGGGTCGGACACATCCCTTCCAGACGATCATGGTTCTGCTGCAGTCGGTCTCAGAAAGGGCGACGTAGATCTACGCGCGTACGATCCGACGTGGTTGCGCTTGGGCGGGCAGGAGCGTCAACGGGTCGTTCACGCGCTCGACGGCATTGCGCTCGCCGTTGAACACGTTGGGAGCACCGCCGTGCCCGGGATGTGGGCCAAACCCATCATTGACATCGCGGTTGCCTTGCCCAACGACGCGCGGACAACATCTGTTCGCGGGCGAATGATCGCCGGCGGCTACATCGACCGCGGGGTAGCCGCCGACGGCGGAGGCTGGCTGTTCGTTCGCGAGCTCAGGCCCGATGTGCGCGCAGCACACATTCACCTGGTTACGGCCGATGACCCGGAATGGGAGCGCTACCTCATCTTTCGAGACGCACTTCGCTCAGATCAACACCTGCGCGACCGATACACGGAGCTGAAACGTCAGCTGGCGAAGCGATATCCGCATGATCGCCACGCCTACACCGCGGCAAAGACCAGCTTTGTGCGTGCGACGTTGCGCGAGCACCCGCACCGACCGGATCTTCGTGGTGCCGCGCCCAGCCGCTGACAGATCCAGCTGCCGTCAGGCGGTGCGCTTCGGGCTGTCTAACCGCCGCGACATGATGAGCGCGCTCCGGAGCCGACCGTCGCGGCGTCGGTAGTGATCCCGACGTAGGCCCTCGACCTCAAAACCGGCCGAGGCGTACAGCGCGATCGCACGAGCGTTGTCGACCCAAACCTCGAGCTCGAGCTTGTGCGCGCCAGACGCAAGGGCGTGCTCAACAACCGCTTCCAGAAGAGCCCGCCCGCCGCCTCGTCCACGTGCCTCGGTCGAGATCGCCATTCCCAGATAAAGGACACCGGGAACCTGCTCGTGTACACCCGCATTACCGACGACCACACCAGCATCATCAAGTACCCACAAAACGTCGCGGCCGTCCGCGTCGATCGACTCCCGAAACCTCTCTGCACGGGCCTCAACGTCGACCGGCGGCTCGGTCCCGATGAGCCCCTCCTCGGCAACCGCAGCGATGATCCGCGCCATCCGCTCCGCATCCTCGACTGTTGCATAGCGCACCACCACGAAACGGAGGGTGCCAGATCCTCCCGGACTGCCGCGAGGGGGCTCCGCGTACGAGTGAGCGAAAGTCCGCGTGTCCCGCGCAAAGCAAGACCGTTGGCCTGTGTGCTGAGAGGCGCCTCCGGATCACAAAGCGGGTCTAGGCGGAAGATCCTTTACGTGGCAACCAGCAGTCCGGTCCGGGCTCTGGCTGGCAATTGCTTCTAGCCCTTTGCGACATTCTCAGCTCCTGGTCGATACCTTCGCCGCGTGGAATTCGTAGACGGTCTTCCTAACGCGGTTGCGACTCTCCACCGAGAGCTGACCGGCAATGACTTCGACGCGCGGCAGGCGGCTCTCGCCGAGGTTGAGCGCATCCTGGAAGACGCCGTCAGGAAGCACTCGACCACGAGTCGCTCGCGGCGACTATTGACGGCCTTTCGTCCCGGAGCATCAAGGTCAACGACGATGGCTCTGTGGAGATTGCGGGGGCGTTCTACACACTGGCATCGTCGCGGCGGCAGAACGACCATCTTCATGCTCCCTTGCGGACTCGACTATCAGCGGACCGACGCGACACCTGGACCGTCTGGGTCGGGCGATCAGACAGTCAATTTGAGATCCCTAAGAGCGAGCGCGAGTTCCAGCGAGCCCTCGAGAACGCGTCCTGGCGTCATCGCATCGAACTACGCGCCGAATGAAGACGTCGGCTTTGATCGAGCTGGCATGAAGCACTACCCCGAGCTGCCTGGGTTCGAGAACGTGTACCTGGAGGACTCATGGGTGCTCGCCGTGACGGCGGGCCCGGACGAATTCCGCCTCCGCCTAGACATGGTGCTCACAGAGCAGCACCCAAGATGGACCCCTCCGAAGCCGGACGAGGTCTACTGCTACACGTCAGCTTCGGTGGTGTTTTCCGAGCCGCGGAGCGTCGAGTGGACACGCCTACCTGGTCGCCCCTCAACCGACGCCACCGGCGAGACCGACTGGGGCAACATCGATTCGTTCGTCTGGGACGGCTCGCGCTACGGGTTAGAGGGCGACTGGGGCGCGGTGACTATCGAAGGCGACGCTCCGCAGCTGATCTAGGCCGAACGCTTGAACGCTGCTGCTTTCGGGAAGGCACTCGTTCGAGCGGTCGGTCTCGGCGCGAGTGGCTTGCCACAACGCGATAGCGAGAGCCGAGGTCGAGCCGCAGCAACGCTCGCCCTGCTGCTTTCGTGTGGCGGAGCAATAGTGACGGGTCGCCCTGCTCGGACAACTGGTTCTCGATTCATGCGATCGCGACGGCGTCCTCGATGGCCCCGAGCGATGCTCCTCCCTTGTGCGGCCCACCCGCTTGAGGCGCGGATTCGCGCGCACTAGGCTCAGGTTCTGTGCCGAGCGATTTCGAGAAGGCCTTGACGCAAGCGGCGTCAGAGCTGATCGCAGACCCCGGAGTCGGCGGCCACATTCATTTCGACGACCCGGTTTTTCGCGGGCTGGTCCCGGACTTTCGCGACATCGCATGGCTCGATCTGGCGAGAGAAGTCGCGGCGATCTTGTCGCCTCTTCCTGGCCGGTTGGCGGTCGAAGTTCCCATCGGCATATGGGGCGACAAGCCAGATCTCGTCGTGCTTGACGACCTCACCGAACTTGATCCGTGGTCCCCGCCAGCCTTCCTCGCGACGATCGATCGGTCAGCTCACCAGTACAGACTGCAAGCAAACCCGATGGAACGTTGGTACTCCGACGACGTGCCGGCCGCGGCAGGAGCTGTCGGTTGGCTAAGCGCCGTCAAAAGCTTGGACTACCCGACTCATGAAACCTCGGACGACCCAACGGACTCTGCTTGGATGCTCAGGCTTATGTACGAGACGAAGCCGACCGAGCCGCCGCAGTGACGACCCGCGCGCTCGCGGTTTGATCGAAAAGCACTCGCTCGGCGAACATAGACCTTGGCGATCGCCTTGCGATCTGGAATCACGCTGCCCGCGCCTGCGTTGGTCTTGAGACGCAACCCCGTCGTCTACCAGAGACCCCTTTATGCGACAGCCTGCGCGGCCCGCGCGCTGAGTGGCAACGCGATGGTCAGAGAGCCGGCAGGTGCTGCGAGTGTTATCGCGGCTGAGCGCAGCGTAGGTCGGCGTCGAATCCGCCGATCTGGTACTGCGCGAGCGTCGGCGCGGCGCCGGTGAAGCCGTCGGTCGTGCAGTTCTGCTGCGCCGCCGCGAGTGCTGGCTGGGTCCCGGCGATCCAATCGGGGAGTCGCCCGCCGAGGGCCGCCGGGGTTGTCCGCGCAGTCAGCCCGGTGATCTCCTTCCACTGGGCGCTGGTGGAGTAGATGCCGATCGGTCCTGTCGCGCCCGCGTCGTGCAGACCGGCGATGTAGCCCTGCAGCGCGGCGATGTTGAGCCGGTAGGTCCCGGCCCAGCTCAACGCCGTCTCAACATCCAACCACCACGGCGCGGTCTCGGCCGCGGCCGGGTCCTGGGCGGCAACCAGATGGTAGGAGTAGGCGGCGCGCTGGACGCCGTAGAGATAGGAGCAGGCGTTGGTCAGCAAACCGTTGCAAGCACCGTAGAGCGGCGCAGCGCCCCCCTTGGGCCACACCGACACGTGAACGCCAGGGTTACCTGTGTCGATGTACAGCGACAGGGATGGTTGAGGTGGTCGCTTCTGCCCGGGCGCGTCGCGCACCCAGCGCAGCTCCCCGCCTAGGCACGGGTTTGCGGTGTGCGCCACGCCGCCGTTGACACCGACGATGCCGAACAGCACGTTGGTCGGATAGGACCCCGAGCACTGTGGATAGGACACGTCGTAACCGGCCGGAGGCGACGAACCGCCCAGCAGGACCAGGAGCGCGACGACGACGATGACGGCCACCACCACCGCCGAGATCCATTGCGCTCTGGACCGAAAACGGCTGGCAGGTGGCACCGCGCCAAGCTATCAACACTCCGAACATGCGAGGCGCCCCGGGGTGGCCTTGCTGTCGTTAGCCGGAAGCAAAAGAGGCCCGCGTGAGCGGGCCTCAAGAGACTTACGATCAGATCTGCAGATCGTCGCCGCCGTCAGGCGGCGACGACCATGGTCTTGATGGTGGCCGTGACGCCCTCGGCGACCTCGACCGTGACCATGTGGGTGCCGACGCTCTTGATCGGATCGTCGAGCAGCACCTTGCGCTTGTCGATGCGGATGCCGCGCGCGTCGCGGATCGCGTCGACGATGTCCTGGCTGGTGACCGAGCCGAACAGGCGGCCGTCGTCACCCGCCTGCTGCGGGATCGTGAGCACAGTCTTGCCGAGCAGCTCGGCGTTCTCACGTGCGCGGTCCACAGCCTCGCGCGCCTCGCGCTCCGCCGCCTCGCGACGCTTGGCGGCCTGCTCGATCGAGCCCTTGGTGGCGGACTCGGCGAGCTTGCGCGGAAGCAGGTAGTTACGCAGGTAGCCGTTGGAAACGTCGACGATCGCGCCCTTCTCCCCGAGCGACTCCACGTCCTCGAGCAGGATTGCCTGTGGCATCTGGATTCCTCCTGGGGTCAGCGATCGCGGTCGCGGTCGCGACCGCCCCGGCGCTCACTGTGTTCGCTTCCGCCCTCGGCCACGTATGGCAGCAGAGCCAACTCACGCGCGCGCTTTACGGCACGCGCAATCTGGCTCTGGTGCCGACGGCACGCGCCCGTGATACGGCGGGAGCGAATCTTCCCGCGATCTGAGATGAACCGCCGCAGGGCGGAGACATCTTTGTAGTCAACCTGCTCGACCTTGTCGCGGCAGTACGGGCAAGGCTTGCGCCGACCCGACGCTGGGCCGCCCTTCCTGTCGCGCCGGCGAACCGGCCGTCTACGTTGCTTCGCCACTTGGCATCACCTAATTGAAGTCTCTTTTGCTGGTCCGTCGCCTTGGATCAGAACGGAATATCGTCGTCGGCGACACCGGAGCCCACGGAGGTCGGCACGAAGTCGGCGGTATCGACCGGGATGTCGCTCGCCGCAGCATTCACGCTGCTTGAGAAGCCATTCCCGTTACCGCTCGGAGCATCACCACCACCACCGAGGAACTGCACGGTCTCCGCGATGATATCGACAGCCTGGCGCTTTTGTCCGTCGGTTTCCCACTCGCGCCAGCGCAGACGCCCGTCGATCGCTACACCGCGACCCTTAGAAAGATAGCGCTTGCAGTTCTCACCCTGCTGGCCCCAGACCGAAACGTTGAAGTAGTTGGGGTCGTCTTCCCAGTTGCCCTCGGAGTTCTTGCGCCGGCCGTTGCAGGCCACGCGGAGCTCGCAAACGCTTGTTCCGCTGGGCAATGTGCGGATCTCAGGATCGCGCGTGAGGTTGCCGGTGATGATCACCCGGTTGATGTTGCCCGCCATTTCGGGGCTCCTTTCGACAAGTTCGATGCCTTGCGTCGAGTCTAAGCAGGCTCCAGATGGCAACCGCCGCTACGCCCGCAAACTGGCACACATTCGTCACGAAGTCGGCACACGCCCGTGACAAACGAATACAGACGCACAACACCGAGCAGCGCCGCGTCCACCAGACGCGACGCCCCAGCGGAAAGCGAGTTAGGCCGCTTCGCCCTCGGCGGCGGTGGTCACGCCACCGGCACCGGCCAGGATCGGCGGTGCGCTCTCCGGAGCCTCAGGCGTGCCGGGGACGACCTTGATGATCCGGAAGCGAAGCACGGAATCGGCGATCCGCAGCGTGTGAGACAGCGACTCCAGCAGAGAGGTCGGGCCCGTGAACTGCAGAAGGTGTGTAGTCGGCCTCGCTCTGGTGGTCGATGCGGTAGGTGGTCGGCGCGCTGTCCCCACGACTGCTTGCGTGAGACGCTGCCACCGGCACCGTCGATCATCGCTTCGACTTCGGCGACCAGATTGGTGCGTGTGTCCTCGTCAGCCTCCGCGGAGAGCAGAAGTACGAGGTCGTAAAGGATGGGTTCTTTAGACATGATGAGAGGCCCGCGTCGACGGTGGGTTCACCGGGGTGCAGGCGACGAGCGAATATAGCAACGCACATTGAACAGCGCCCGATGACTACCCAACTGCCGCTGATCGAATTCGCCGATCGCGCTGCCTGGACGGCATGGCTCGAGGTCAATCACGACGACTCCGAGGGCCTCTGGCTGACGATCGCCAAGAAGGGTGCGCCGCGGGCGACGGTGACTCAGGCCGAGGCGCTCGAGGTGGCGCTGTGCTTCGGCTGGATCGACGGTCAGGTCGGGCGCCACGACGAGCACTTCTACAAGCAGCGCTTCACCCACCGCCGCCCGCGCAGCAACTGGTCGCAGATCAACTGCGCGAAGGTGACGCGGCTGATCGAGTCCGGGCTGATGCGCCCGCCCGGTCTCGAGGAGATCGAGAAGGCCAAGGCCGACGGTCGCTGGGAGGCGGCCTACGAGCCGCAATCGACCGCAAGCGTGCCACCGGACTTCGCGGCCGCGCTGGCCGCCAACCCGCAGGCCGAGGAGTTCTTCGCGACGCTCACTGGCGTTCGGCGCTACGCGTTCCTCTACCGAATCCAGGACGCCAAGCGTCCGGAGACCCGTGTCCGACGGATCGAGAAGTTCGTCGCGCTGCTGGCCGACGGCAAGACGCTCAATTAAGGCACTACGGCCCGATGCAAGGAACTTGTACAAAACGCACAAGTTTCGCCGTCAACAGACGTTCCCTAACGACAAGAACTTACCCCGAGCTGCTGTAATCCTCAGTGCATGACAACGACCGCAAGCCCCGCCGCCCCTGAGCGGCAAACCGCCGGAATGACACGCGTCGAGCGCAACGCCAACCTGGCGGGGGTGGTGGTCCCGTTCCTGGGTGTGCTGGCGGCGATCGTCTTCCTCTGGAACAACTGGGTCAACTGGACCCAGATCGGGATCATGGTCGGGATGTACCTGCTGACGGCCGTCGGCGTGACGGTCGGCTTCCACCGGATGCTCACCCACCGCGCCTTCCAGACCTACCCGTGGGTCGAACGGACCTTCGCGATCCTCGGCTCGCTGTCGGTGCAGGGATCGGTGCTCGACTGGGTGGCCGACCACCGCAAGCACCACGCGCACACCGACGTCGAGGGCGACCCGCACAGCCCGCACGTCGGTCACGGCCATGGCCTCAGCGGCTTCTGGCACTCGCACGCCGGCTGGCTGATGGAGACCCAGGGTCAGGCCGACTGGAAGAAGTACGCGGGCGACCTCTATGAGGACAAGGCGATGCGCAGGATCGGCCGCCTGTTCCCGTACTGGGTGCTGCTCTCGCTGCTGATCCCGACGGTCGCCGGATTCGTGCTCTCCGGCTTCACCTGGAAGGGCGCGCTCGAGGGGTACATCTGGGGCGGGCTGGTACGCATCTTCTTCGTTCACCACGTGACCTGGTCGGTGAACTCGATCTGCCACATCTTCGGCCGGCGCCGCTTCGACATCGAGGACAAGTCGACCAACGTCTGGTGGCTCGCACCCTTCTCACTCGGCGAGTCCTGGCACCACAACCACCACGCCTTCCCGCGCTCCGCCGTTCATGGTCTGAAGTGGTGGGAGCTCGACATCTCCGCCGGCATCATTCGCACGATGGAAAAACTGGGCCTGGCGTGGAACGTCATCCGCATCGCGCCCGAGCGCCAGCAGGCCAAGCTCCTCGAACACTGAAGGTGCCGGCCGGCGGGCTCGAACACTGAGGGTGCGGCCGGCGGGCTCGAACACTGAAGGTGCCGGCCGGCGGGCTCGAACACTGAAGGTGCCGGCCGGCGGGCCGGCCCCGTCTAGTGCGATTGGGCGGTCCGCTCCTTGTCGTGGATGTCGCGCAGCTGGTCGTCGATCCAATCGCCGGGGTTGCGGGCGGTGATCCGCTCCTGGAGCCCGGCGAGCCGCCGGCTGCGCTCCTCCGGGGACATCGTCAGCGCCGCGTGTATCGAGTCGGCCAACTCCTGAATATCGAACGGGTTCACCGACAGCGCGTACTCGCCGAGCTCCTCGTGCGCGCCCGTGTTCTCGCTCAAGATCGACACCCCCGCGCGGCTGTTGACCATCGGGCCCTCCTTGGCGACCAGGTTCATTCCGTCGAACATCGCGTTGACCATCAGCACGTCGTAGTGCTTGTAGGCGGCGACGGCCTCCTCGAGGTCATCACGCAGCTTCAGCTGGATCGGCATCCAGTCCGGCGAGCCATGGCGGTGATTGACCAGCGCGACGACGGCCTCGATCCGCTCCAGATACTCGGCGTACTCGGCGACGTCGGTACGGGACGGCATCAGCTGCGCGATGAAGGTGACCCGCTCGCGGAATTCGGGGTGCTGTTCCAGGAACAGGTCAAACGCCGAGAAGCCGCGCAGCACGTTCTTGGAGAGGTCGGCGCGATCGACCCGCAGGATCAGGTGGTCGCGGCGGCGACGCAGGATCTCCTGCTCGAATTCACGCACACGCGGGCGTTCGGCCACGCGCCTGACGGCGTCGGGGTCGATCGGGAGCGGGTAGGCCCGCACCCAGACATCGCGGCCGTCGAGCTGCACCACGCCTGCCTGGTGATCGACCTCCAGGTTGAGCAGGTCCTCACAGCACTGCAGGAAGTTGCGGCGGTAGGCGGTCGTGTGGAAGCCGACGATGTCATTGGCGAGGATGCCGTGGTAGATCTCCTCACGGATCACCGAGGGCAGCACTCGCCACGAATCGGACTGGCTCCAGGGGATGTGGACGAAGTGCGTCATGAAGGCGTCCGGGCGCGCGCGCCGGATCAGCGCCGGCAGGGTGTAGAGGTGGTAGTCGTGCACCATCACCACCGGCCGCTCGATCCCCTCGATCTCGTCGAGCACCGCCCGTGCCAGGTCCTCGTTGACGACGTTGTAGCCGAACTCGAAGGCCTCGGTCTCGTTTCGGCGGATGTCCGGGGCGTTGGAGAGATCCCAGAGGTAATGCTGGATGAACCACAGCATCGGGTTGGCGATGATGCTGTAGAACCGGAAGTAGGCGTCCGGGTCCGAGGCCACGAGTTTGACCCGGTAGTCGGTCCCGTCAGGGCTGGACACCGGAAATGCCCGACCGCCGTGGCGGCCGGCCATCGCCACGTCCGCGTCGCTCATCGCTGAGGCGATCCACGTGACGTCACGGTGCGTGGCCAGCCCCATCAGCGCGGTCACCAAGCCGCCAGTGCCGCGCTTGGCCTCGCCGTTCGGCTGGAACGTGACCGGCCCGCGGTTGGAGACCAGGATCAGCGGGTCGGACGTGTCGTCGGAGGACACCTGCATCACCTCGCCATCGCTCTCAGGCGCTCGATCCCCTCGTCGATCTCGCGCACGAGCTGCTCATGCAGGTCCGCGTTCGCTGCGGAGATCGAGGACATTTGGAAGTCATGGCCCGTGCCGAGCAGCAGGCGATCGTCCAGCGGTCGCCCCCAGCCGTCGGTCACGATGCCGCCGGCCTCCACCAGGCACAGCCAGGGTGCTGCGAGGTCATACGGTGAATTGTTCAGGATCGCGCCCCTCCCGACCCGCAGGAATTCCTCTGCCATACCGGGGACATCATCGATCATCCTCGATCCCACCTCGATTACGGCATCCAGCTGACCCGTGACGATACGGGTCATCACGAACGCCTGCGAGCCAAGCTCGAAGGTGCCGCCGCCGACCGAGGAGGCATCGATCAGCGTTGCCAGCAGTTCGGTTGTCTCGCGGGCGGGTCGGCCGCGGAAGCCGTACCCCCAGAACATCGAGCCGATTTCGGTGTTGCGCGAGAGATCGACCGGATGCGTCGAGAGCACGCCCTCGCCGCGGCGGGCCAGGAACCAGTCACCGCTCTTGATCTCCAACACGCATGCGACCTCGACGTCGCTCATCTTCGGGTCGCCGTCGAGCGGCGCGAGCGCGACTGCCACGCAGGCGGACTCGAGCCCGGCCATCGCCGGGCGCGTGCCGTCGATCGGGTCGACCACCAATACGTGCGACTCGTCACCGGCCGGCGCGACCAGCCCACGATCCTCGGAATAGAACGCAAGCCAGGGAGCGCGGTCGGCGACGAACTGCGCCAGTGCGTCCTCGGCCGTCTCGTCGATCGAGAAGGTCAGGTCGCCACCGGCCCCCTCGGGGTGAGCGGGATCGACAGCACGTCCAGCGTGCGACCCGAGCTCGGGCAGCACGACCTCCCGCAGGCGGCGGGCCAGCGCCAGTACCAGCTCCTGATGCGAAGGCTCGTCGCTCATTGGCTCGTTGCTGCGAGCAATGTCACTGAGCTTGTCACGTCCGCGCGACCGGCGTCACCAATGCGATGATCGGCGCATGACACGACCGAACGCATTCGACGCAGACTGTTCAGGCGGCTACTCGGCCGAGGATCCCGATGGCTACCGCTGCGGAGAGGGGCCATTTGGCAAGGAGGCCGGCGGCAAGGAGCTGGCCGTACGCCTATTCGAGCTGCCGCAGGGGCAGACGCTCTGTCCTTACCACTATGAGTATGTGGAGGAGTGGCTGCTGGTGATGGTGGGCGAGGTGCAGGTGCGCACCCCGGCCGGCGTGGCGCCCGCCCGTCCCGGAGACCTTGTGTGCTTCCCGGCAGGCGCCGATGGCGCCCACAACATCTGGAACGAGCGCGACGAGACAGCGCGCGTCGTGATGTTTTCCTCGGGCGCCGTGCCAGCCGTCTCTGTCTACCCGGATGGCGACAAGGTCGGCGTATGGACCGGCGCCGAGCACGACCACTGGATGTTCCGCGGAGCCGACGGTCACCTCGACTACTACGACGGCGAGTTGCCGCCAACCCATTAGTGCGCTTTCAGTGGGGCACGTGGCCCGCTGGCCACGTGCCCCAAGCCGCGGGCGCACGGGCCCGCGGCCCCCGAACGTGGGTACCCTGAGGCGAGCATGGTCGACCCTCGCATCTATCGAGGATTCCTGGTCGTGGTCGCCTTCGCGGTGATCGTCTTCGGCTTTTCGCTCAAGAATCAGCCACCGCCACTCACGACGACGATCGCGCCCGGGCAGTTCTTCACGGACCTGCCGTCGACGGTTCATACGCTCGAGCAACAGCCGGAGTCCGCCGATCGTGCGCCCGGATCGCCGGGCGACAGTGCGCTCGCCACATACGTCGCTCAGGAGCTCGCGGGCGAAAACAACTCGGGCATAAGCGGCTTCAGCGTTCGCGACGACAGCTTCTCCGCCCAGACGACCGCCGGGCAGCAGACGCTCGAGAACGTGATCGCCACGCGCCCGGGCCTGGGCAGCGGCACGATCGTGGTGGTCAGCCATCGCGACGCGGTCGCCTCCCCGGGCAAGGCCGAGCTGTACAGCACGGCGGTGATGCTGGATCTCGCGCGGGCGCTGTCCGGTGAGACGCTGAACCGCTCGGTGATGCTCGTCTCAACGAGCGGTCAGATCGGAGCCGCCGGCGCCACACGACTGGCGAGGTCGCTCGCGGGACAGCAGGTCGACGCGGTGATCGTGCTCGGGAATCTCGCCGGGAAGGTGGTCAGCCGCCCGGTCGTGGTCCCCTGGTCGAGCACCTACAAGCTGTCGCCGCCGCTTTTGAACAACACGCTTGCGACGTTCGTGAAATCGCAGACCGGCATCGCCAACCAGGACAGCGGGCTGGCGGGGCAGGTCGCGCGGCTCGCCTTCCCGTTTGCGATCACCGAGCAGGCACCGTTTGCCTCGCAATCTCTCCCGGCGGTGCTGCTGTCGCTGTCCGGGGACCGCCCGATAGGAGCCAACATCGAGCTCGCAACGGCGCGCACCGAGAACCTCGCGAGCGCCGTGCTCGAGACCGTGAACGCGCTCGACCACGGACCGGTGGTCGGGAGCCCGAGCTCGTACCTGGAGCTGAGTGGTCAGCTCGTGCCACTTTGGGCGGTCAGGCTGCTGGTCCTCGTGCTGATCCTGCCGGTGGCGGCCGCCGCGCTCGACGCGGTTGCGCGTACCCGTCGCCGTGGACACACGCTGACGCGCTGGCTCGCGTGGGTGCTGACCGGCGCGGTGCCGTTCGTGATCGGGCTGGCGGCGTTGCTCGTGGCACGTGCCTCCGGGTTGCTGTCGTTTGCTCCGCCCGGTGCGGTGGCCGGGGCGGGCGTCCCGCGAACCAGCGGCGATCTGGTCGTGATGCTCGCTGTGCTGGCCCTGGTTGTCGGCAGCTTCGTCTTCGTGCGCCCGTTGTGCCTGCGGCTGCTCGCTCAGCAGCTTCCCGAGGGTGGACGCCGGCCGGAGAGCCCCGCGGCTGATGCGGCGGCGGTCGCGCTCAGCGTGGTGCTGTGCGTGCTGGCGCTCGTCCTCTGGGTCTTGAACCCGTTTGCCGCGTTGCTGCTGGTGCCGGCGTTGCACCTGTGGCTGTGGCTGGCGCAGCCGGGTGCGCGCAGCCGCCGTTGGTCGATCGCGCTGCTGCTGGTGTTGGGGATCGCGCCCGGCGTGCTCGTGCTCTTCTACTACGCGAACGCCTACAACCTCTCGCCGCTGTCGCTCGCCTGGAGCCTTGCGTTGATGCCCGGTGGCGCGATGTCGGTGGTGGTCGCCCTGTGCTGGTCGGTGGCGCTCGGCTGCCTGTCCAGCGCCGTGGTGATCGGCGTGCGCGCGGCCCGCGCCTCCGCCATCGCTGCCGATGCGCCTGTGACGGTGCGTGGCCCCGCAAGCTATGCGGGACCGGGTTCGCTGGGCGGAACCAAGTCGGCGCTACGGCGGTGAGCGGCGGCGTGGCCACCTCAGCGCTGCAGCGGGGCTCGCGGTCAAGCGGGACCGCGAGCACCGGGCGCCGGCTCAAACGTCTCTTCTCGACGCTGCTTATCCTCGTCGGCCTGCTGCTGCTCGCCGACGTCGCCGCCACGCTGCTCTGGCAGGAACCGGTGACGGCGGCGATTGGCCTGATCAAGCGCGCTGACACCGACACGCGCTATCTGAGCTATCGCACGATGCCGCTGACGGCCGCTCAGCGGGCAGGCCTCCAGCGGCTCGGCGACGCGGAGACGCGGGTGGCGTATCTCGCGCGGCAGGAACAGCGCAGCGCTCCCAACGGTGCCGCGATCGGGCGGCTGGTGATCGCCAAGCTGGGCGTGGTGTACGACGTCGTGCAGGGAACGAACACCGGCGATCTGGAGCGCGGTCCTGGCCACTACGCGAGCACGTCGCTGCCCGGTGAGGGCCGAACGGTAGCCATCGCGGGCCACCGAACCACCTACCTCGCGCCCTTCCGGAACCTGAACGAGCTGCACCGCGGCGATCGGATCGTGCTGCAGATGCCGTACGGCCGCTTCACCTATGTGGTGCAGGGTCAACGGATAGTTACGCCAAACGCCTGGTGGATCACGCGCAACGTCGGGTATGAGCGCCTGGTGCTGTCCGCCTGCAACCCGCTGTACAGCGCAAGCCAGCGGATCGCGGTGTTCGCAAGGCTATTGCGCGTGCAGCCGAAAATGGTCCCAGGATTCCAATTCACCAAAGCCTGGACCGTTGGTTGATCTGGGGGCCAAGGTATAAAGCAGGCACGTGTCTTATGCCGATCAAAACGCCAGGATGACCACGGATGCGGAGTCCAGGCTTATGACGCTGAAGGAACGGCTAGAACAAGGGCAGTACAACGTAGACGCCACCAAAGTGGCGGAAGCGATCCTGCGCAATCCCCTGTGGATGATGCTCTTCGCGGGCGGTGTTCCCTGCTCTTCAGACTCACGCCCTGCGATGGGCTGAGTCTGTCCACGAACCACTCTCAGTTGCACAGCGCCACCGCGCTGACACTGATACGAACGATGCTTCTAAAAGCTGTGCTCGTAGCCGGCCATGCCGGCGCGCGGGCCGGTGAGGTCGCGGAAACAGGCCCCCTCCGGACCTGAGCCGCGAACCTCGCCGACCCAGCTGACGGAGACAGTGCCGAGCTGGGCGATGGCGATTTCCACGGCCTCGCGGCTCGCGGGGCTCGTGCAGAAACAGAGCTCGAAATCCTCGCCTCCTTGGGCGGCAAACGCAGCCGGATCCTCACCGAGCGCGGAGGCCACGTCGGCGACCCCCGGCTCAAGCGGCACCGCCGCCAGCTCGAGCTCGATCGCCACGCCGCTGGCGCGCGCCAGGTGATCCGCGTCGGTCGCGAGCCCGTCGGAGATGTCGAGCATCGCGCTCACCCCGGCGCCGGCCAGCGCGCGGCCCTCGGCGAGACGCGGACAGGGTGTCGCGTAGCGGCTTCGCAGCGCCTCGGCCAGTTGCGGCGGCAGTGTGCCCGCGCGCCCTTCGACCACCGCCAAACCGGCAGCCGAACCACCGAGCGAGCCCGTTATCCCGACAAGGTCGCCGGGCCGCGCCCCGTCGCGTCCGACCAGCTCGCCGGGGTCGTCGACCCAGCCGACCACCGTGAACGAGACGATCAGTGTCGGCGCCGCCGTGACGTCGCCGCCGGCGATCGTCACGCCGAGCTCACGCGCTAGCCCCCCGGCGCCGGCGATCAGCGCCCGTGACCGTTCCAGATCCGATCCGCTGGGCAGGCCCAGCGCCATGTACGCCTGCGTGCTGCCGGCGACGCCCATCGCGGCCAGGTCGGACAGCGCCGCGGCGAGCGCGCGCCTGCCGACCTCCTCCGGTCGCAGCTGTGCGCTGCGGAAGTGAACGCCGTCCACCATCGTGTCCACCGAGGTGACCGCGTAGCCGCGCCCGCGAACGACCGCGGCATCGTCGCCGAGGCCGCGCACGAGTCGCGGATCATCTGTGGCAAG
Source organism: uncultured Actinomycetota bacterium (assembly GCA_963714335.1). Lineage (GTDB taxonomy): Bacteria > Actinomycetota > Thermoleophilia > Solirubrobacterales > Solirubrobacteraceae > Palsa-465. Next base: position 503,610 of record CAVQNW010000002.1, on the reverse strand, counting down.
CAACGCCCGCAGCTCGGCAATCAGCTCGAGCTCCTTCACGCGGTCGCCCCGTTTCTCGGCGCTTGGTGACTACCGGTGGCGGTAGACGATCCGCGCGCGATCGAGGTCGTACGGTGAGAGCTCGACCCGCACCCGATCACCCGGAAGGATCCGGATGCGGAAGCGGCGCATCTTGCCGGCGACGTGACCGAGGACCACACGGTCCATGTTGTCGAGCTTCACACGGAACATCGCGTTGGGCAGCGCCTCGACGACCTCGCCCTCGAACTCGACCTTTTCTTCCTTTGGCATCGCGGTCGATTCTATTCAGAAGCCGGTGCCGCCGCTGGCGGACGGCGGTAAGGGTGTTTTTTGGCCGTTCTGGCCACCCGCTTGTCCGTTCTGCCCGCCGGGCTGCCCGTTCTGGTCCGTGCCTCCGGTTTGGTTCGTCCCGCCGGTCTGGTTCCCCGTCCCGTTGTCGTTCGGATTCGCCGGCAGGCCCGGGGCCCCGGTGGTCGATGTCGCGGTGGGGCTCGTGCTGGTCGAGGTCGTAGTGGTCACCGGCGGCACGTACGCGGAAACCGCGTGCTTGCCGAAGTACTCGACCCCATGCCAATACTGGGCCGGCGGCGTGAAGTCGCCGCAGTATCCGTGCGAGGCGGACTGCATGAACTGACGCCAGATCGGTGCGGCAAGTGTGCCGCCGTAGCCCGGGCCGAGGCCGTTGACGTCGTTCATGTAGACGTCTGAGTTCGGATAGCCGACCCAGACGGCGGTCGAGAGCTCCGGGGTGTAGCCGACGAACCAGGCGTCGGTGTAGTTGCTGGTGGTTCCGGTCTTGCCGGCCGCCGGGCAGCCGTAACTGGCGCTTGTGCCGGTGCCGTACTGCAGCACGGTCTCAAGCGTCTGCGTGCCGGCGTAGGCCTCGCCCTGCGTGAATACCTGGGTCTTGTGCGGGTTGGCGGTGTAGATCGTCTTGCCGGTGGTGGAGTCGACGACCTTCGAGATGATCGTCGGGTCGACGTGATCGCCCCCGTTGGCCAGCGTCGAGTAGGCGTCTGACATCTGCAGCGACGAGACGCCGTACTTGAGACCGCCGATCGCCTCTGACGGGTTGTCGGTCAGCCTGGAGGTGACCCCCATTGCGTGAGCGATCTTGTTGACGTTCTGGATGCCAACGTCGACACCGAGCTGCGCGTAGACGGTGTTGTCCGACAGCGCCGTGGCTTTGGTGACGTTGATCGTCCCCTGATAGGCGTCCTCGGCGGTGTGGACCGCGTAGGTGGGATAGCCGGGGAGCCAGCCCGGGGCCAGATACTTGGAGACGTAGTAGGTCTGGTTGGGGTCACCGTCGTAGTCGTGGATCATCGTCATCAGCACGAACGGCTTGAACGACGAGCCCGTCTGCCGTTGTGCCTGGGTCGCGTAGTCGAACGTGGTCTCGCCCTTGCCGGTGCCGTACTTGGTGGAGTTCTGCAGCGCCAGGATGTCGCCGTTGGTGGGGTCGATCGAGACCAGCGAAGCCGCCGGATCGCCGGGTTGACCCTCGTTCTGCTGGATCGCCTGGGCCGCGTATTGCTGGTCCGCGAGGTTGATCGTCGTGTAGACGTTCAGCCCGCCCTGGTCGAGCCGCCACTGCGGAATGATCTTGGCCAGCTGCTGCTCCACGTAGTCGACGACGTACGGCTGCCTGACCTGCTGATACTCGTCGTTCTGCTGGACCTGGAGGCCCTGAGCCTGGGCGGTCTGGGCCTGAGCGTGGGTGATGTACCCGGACTGGACCATCGCTTTCAGGACCTCGCCACGCCGCCATCTCGCCGCATTGGGGTTCGCGAACGGGTTGTATTCGGTCGGCGCCTGCGGCAGTCCGGCCAGCAGTGCGATCTGCGCAAGGTCCAGCTTCTGCAGTGGCTTGTCGAAGAACATCTGTGCGGCCGCCGCAACCCCGATCGCTGTCTCGTGGTTCGTGGTCCCGTAGGGAACGTCGTTCAGGTACTGAGTCAGGATCCAGGGTCTTGCTCCGCCTGTTCTCGAGCTCGGTCGCGAGCTTTGCCTGGACGATCTTGTACCTGAGGTTGTGCGTGTCCCTGATGTTGTCAGGGAGGTACACGTTGGTCACGAGCTGCATCGTCAGGGTCGAGCCGCCCTGGATGCCGCCGCCGTGGAGCACGTCTCTGATCGCAGCACGCAGCAGTCCCTCGTAGTCGACGCCGCCATGCTGGTAGAAGCGGCGGTCCTCGATCGCCACGGTCGCCTGGCGCAGCAGCTGGGGTTGCTGGGACTGCTGCAGCTGCGTGCGAAGCACCTGTGAGGCCATGTCGCCGAGCGGCTGGTCGCCGGACGCGAAGATCTGGGAGGTCTGGCCGGGCACGCGTGGCGCCAGCAGGTCGAGTTTCGGGGCGCTGTTCGCAGTCGACACGACCCATAGCGCGAACACGCCGACCGCCGCGAAGACGCCAGACACCAGCAGGCCGCCGATGATCAGAAAGACCCGGAGTGCTGGGTGTGCGTGTTTGCGGCGTCTCCGCTGTCGTTCGCGTCGCGTCATGAAGTGTTGCCTGTAGACCGGCGACGAGCGCGGGCGGATGCTGCTGATCCCGCGCTCGGGTCAGTGTAGGACGTTAAGGCCTGGCTCCGAGCGGTTTTCGTTCCATTTACTCCCGGTCCTGCCTGCATGGAACACTGGCGCGATGAGGCCGCGGCCGCTTTCAACCAATCAGACCATCTGGCGCGCGCTCTGGACCTCGAGGCTGGCGATCCTCTTCTGCGGGGTCGCAGGCGTGCTTCAGGTCGGGGTCGCGCCGGGTGCCGCGGCGGCGTACGACCCGAACGGTCTGACCGCGCCGTTCGGTTACTTCGCCAACGCGATCGTGGCGCCGCTCGCCCGTTGGGACTCCTACTGGTACCTGACCGTCGCTCGGTTCGGCTATGCGCACATCCGCCAGCGGATGGCGTTCTATCCGCTGTATCCGGCGCTGATCCACGTGCTTGGGTGGGTCACGCGCTCTGATCTGGTTGCGGGCGTGCTCATCTCGCTGGCAGCGCTGGCGGTCGCACTGGTGCTGCTGCACCGGCTGGTGAGCATGGACTTCGGCGAGGAGATCGCCACTACCACCGTCCTGCTCCTGGCCTTCTGTCCGGTCTCGTTCTTCCTCTCGGCCGTCTACACCGAGTCGCTCTTCCTGGCTCTGTCGATTGGCTCGATCTACGCCGCCCGGCGCGAGCGCTGGCTGCTGTGCGGGGTGCTCGGCTTCTTCGCCGCGACCTCCCGCAACGGCGGCATCGCGCTGATCCTGCCGACGGCGATCATCTACCTGTACGGCCCGCGTGCTGCGGCGGACGCGGCCATCACCCGCTGGGCCGGCACACGTCACGGCTGGAGCAGGCTGCTGCCGCGCTACCGGCCCCAGTTGGACGCCCTGTGGCTCGTGCTGATCCCCGCGGGGCTCGTGGCCTACCTCGCCTACCTCGGGCTCAAATACGGCGACGCGCTGGCCCCGTTTCGCGTGGAGTCGATCTGGTTCCGCCACACCACCTTTCCGCTGACGACCGTCTGGGATGGTGCCAGGCAAGCCTGGGACGGAATGCGCCAACTGCTCCAGGGCCCGGTGCCGCCATACCGCGTTCCGTCCTACGCCCAGGGCGTGATCAGCGCCGCGCTGCAGGACGTCTACCTGTTCCTGTTCCTGATCCTTGGCGTCATCGGGCTGGTCCTCGTGTTCTGGTGGCTCGGCATGGCCTACGGGCTCTACACGCTCGCGCTGCTCGTGCTGGCGCTCGCAGATCCGGTGAGCCTGCAGCCCCTGGCGTCGCTGCCCCGCTACGAGCTGATCATCTTCCCGCTGTTCATCTGCGGCGCGAAGCTGCTCACGCGCTGGCGGATGACGCCCTACGCGATCCCTGCCTCGGCCGTGCTGCTGGGTCTCTTCACGGTCGAGTTCGCGACCTGGCGGTGGGTCGCCTGATCTGGCGGACACGCAGCCACGGCCCGCGCCCGCCGGGCCGGGAGCGTGCACGCGGTGCTGCTCGACGCGTTTGGCACGCTCGTCACCCTGGACGCGCCCGCGCCGCTGCTGCGGGCGCTGCTCGCGGAGCGGCTGGGCGCACAGGTGACCGAGGCGCAGGCCGCCGACGCACTCGCAGCGGAGGTCAACTACTACCGCGGCCACATGCATGAGGGCGTCGACATGGACCGCGTGGCCGAGCTGCACGCCCGTTCTGCGGAGGTGCTACGCCGAGCGCTGCCGGCCGAGCCGCCGATTGCCACGGCCGGTCCGGGTCTGATGACCGGGATCCTGCTCGACACGCTCAGCTTCAAGGTCTTCCCAGAAGTGCCGGACGTCTTGAAGCGGCTGCGTAGCTCGGGGCTACGGCTGGTCGTGGCGAGCAACTGGGACGCATCGCTTGACTCGGTGCTCGACCGTGTCGGGCTGCTCGAGCTGGTGGACGGCGTCGTGAACTCCGCCTCGGCCGGTTACGCCAAGCCCGATCCGCGGCTGCTCCGGAACGCCCTGCTGCTGGCGGGGACCTCGGCCGACGCGGCCGTGCACGTCGGCGACGGCTTCCGTGAGGACGTCGGAGCCGCCCTCGGCGCCGGAGTGCGGCCGGTGCTGCTCTCACGCGCTGGGCGCGCCGGCGAGGTCGAATACGGGACCGGCGAGCCCCTGATCCCCGAGCTGTTTGCGATCAGGTCACTTGCCGACCTGCCTCCGCTGCTGGGCGCGTAAGGCGGCGGCCGTCCCCCGCGAAGTAACCTCGGCGCCGATGACCACCGAGAACGGCTCGGCGCCGATGACTAGTGAGAACGGCGAGGGCCGCCCGCGCACTCCCTACACGATCGCCGTGGCGGCGGTGCTCGTCGGTTTCGCCGGCGGAACCTTCCTGACGCTGATCGTGGCGCTGATCGGCAGCGCGTTCGGTTCGCCCACGGCGCATCCCACGCCTGCGGTGAACATCGTCAGCGACTTCCTGTTCGACGCCGCCTTCGTCGCCTCGGCGCTGTACTTCGCGACGATCGGCGGCTGGATGGGGCGCCGGGACTTCGGCTACAACCGAATCTCCTGGAGCCTCGGTGTGCGTGGGGTGCTGGCTGCGGGCGCCGCCTACTACGTCGTGACCGTGGTCTATGCCGCGGTGTTCCAGCTGCACGGCAGCGACCAGCTGCCCAGCGGCCTCGGCGTCAAGACCAGTACGTGGGCTGCCATCTTCACCGCCCTGTTCGTGTGCGCCGTGGCGCCGATGGCAGAGGAGTTCTTCTTCCGCGGCTTCCTCTTCGGTGTGCTTCGACGCATGCACGTGCGCATCGCCGGACGCGAGCTCGGACCATGGGTGGCAGCCGTGATCGTGGGCCTGCTGTTCGGGTTGGCGCACTTTGACTCGGCGCAGCCGGAGTTCCTCATCCCGCTCGGATTTCTCGGCTTCGTCCTCTGCATCCTGCGCTGGCGCACCGGCTCGCTGTACCCGTGCATGGCGCTGCACTCGATCAACAACAGCATCGCCTACGGAGTGAACGAGCAGCTTCACTGGAGCGCGGGGGACATCGTGGCGCTGGCCATCGGTGCGCTGGCACTGATCGCGCTCGTGACGGGGCCGCTCTCGAGACCTCGCGCAGAGCCTGTTACCACTGTTTAACCGGCTGCTGGTTTACTGTCAGCCCGATGAGGCATCGCGTGACCACCAGGCTTGTCCTGGCGCTGGCTGTGCTGACGCTCGGCGCTGCCAGTGCGCCAGCGGGCGCTCTGGCAGCGGGATCGAGCTCCGAAGCCGTCCCGCCTGTGGCCGCCACTCCGGTCGGGGTGAAACTGCAAGGGCTGTTCTCCGTGCACGGACAGAGGGTCACAGTGCCCAAGCGCGCCGTGATCCTGAGCGGCACGGTCGCTCGCTTCGTGCCGAGGCAGAGGATTCTGCTGGTGGCCAGCGTGGGCAGCCACGTTTTCAAGCGCGAGCTGCTGTGGATCGCAGATCGCGGCCACCGCGGCCACTTCCAGGCGAGGCTGTCGGCGCCGCAGCCTGGCAACGTCAGAGTTCGGCTCTACCACGCGCGCAACACGAAGATGCTGAGCTTCGTGCGTTTCGCCTCCTACACGGCGCTCGACAACAAGATGCAGCCGGGTGCGAGCGGCCGGTTCGTGCAGCTCGTGCAGCAGCAACTGGCAGCGCTTCACATCTTCATCCCCCAGACCGGCGTATATGACCAGGGCACCGAACTGGCACTCGACACCTACCACCGCCTGCTGGGCAAGGGTGAGGGGCAAACGTGGCTGGATCCGGCGACGCTCACCGACCTGCTCAACGGAGTCGGGAGTTTCCACGTGCGCTACCCCAACCAGGGGCCGCACGCCGAGGGTGATCTCTCGGACCAGGTGCTCGCCCTGACCAACGGTTCGCAGGTCCATTGGCTGTTCCCGATCAGTTCGGGCAAGCCGTCGACGCCGACGGTCCTCGGCAATTATCAGGTTTACCGCAAGCAGCCGGGCTACCTGCCGGACGGCATGTACTACTCCGACTTCTTCACCGGCGGTTACGCGATCCACGGGTACGACCCCGCCCCCGACTATCCCGCCAGCCACGGCTGCATGCGCCTGCCGATAGTCGACGCGATCCCCGCTTACGACTGGATCCAGATGGGGAACTGGGTCGACACGTATTACACGTAGTGCCCGCGCTCGACGCACACGCCGACGCACGCGACCGCCTGCTGCGCGTTCTGCGCGAGCACGCGCTCGTGATCGGCCAGGTCGAACTCACCAGCGGCGCCATGGCGCAGTATCTGGTCGACGCCAAGCGCGCGATCCTGCTGCGCGAGGGCTTCATCGCACTGGGCGAGCTGGTTGCCGCACAGGCTGCCGAATGGGGCGCGACCGCCGTCGGCGGCATGACCATGGGAGCCGATCCGATCGCCTGCTCGGCACTGGCCGGCGGAGCGGACGTCAAGGCCTTCTTCGTGCGCAAGGAGGCCAAGGCCCACGGCCTGGCGCGACGAATCGAGGGGCCGCCGCTCGAGGCCGGCGCCGATCGCTGCATGCTCGTGGAAGACGTGGTGACCACCGGTGGCTCGACGATCCGCGCGCTCGACGTGGTGCGGGCGCAGGGCCTCGACGTAGTTGGTGTCTTGACGATCTGCGATCGGCTGGCAGGTGGCGCCGAGGCGATTCGGGATGCTGCACAGGCGCCCTACGTAGCCCTCACGACGATCGACGAGATCTATCCGGAGCGCCCGGACCGCGTCTGACGCGACCGCGTACGAATCCCGCGGTTGCCCAACTGTCGCCTATATTTGCTCGCGTCGGCGACAACCGGTATTTCCTCTGTCCAGCATCGTTCCTGATACGTCGCCGCCGGCGCTCTCGCTAGAAGCAGACCCGCTCGCGAACCGACCCTCGCGGTCATGGTCAGAGCGGATCCTGTGGACGCTCGTCGGCGTGGTCATCCTCAACTGGTCCGTGACTCTGTACGGACCTGCGTCGATCTTCCCGCCGCTCGCATTCCTGGTGGTGTTCGCAGGGTTCTGGGGCATGTCGGTGGCGATCATCAGCTGGCTCGACCTCGAGAAGTTCCCGGTCCTCATACGTTGGGAACGGCGCTTCGAGTGGCTCAACGCGCTGATCCTAGTGGTGCTTCTCGGCGCATGGACCTACGTCCAGTTCCACAACAACCCCGGCTACACGACAGACGAGCTGTCGTTCGACCAGTACGCGGCTCAGCTAGTCGCCCATGGCCTGCACAACCCGTACGTGCACTCGATGGCGAATGCCGGCCCGCTGTTCCGCCTCTCCCCCGACGGATACACGTACACGACAAACGGGACTCCCGTCCTTGCGTTGTCGTATCCGTCGCTGTCGTTCCTGATCTACGTGCCGTTCATCCTGCTCGGCTGGACCAATGAGGTCGGCGCGGGTCTGAACGTGGCGGGCTGGGTCGTCTCTGTCCTGCTGATGTTCTGGTTGCTGCCGCGCCAGCTCCATCCTGCCGTGCTCGTGCTCTCGAGCATCGACGTCTACCTCGCATTCGCGACGGGCGGCGTCACCGACATGCTCTACATCCCACTGCTGATCGCGGCGGCCTACAAGTGGGATCGGTTCGGATCGACCCGTGCCTCCTATCTGGCGCCGGTGGCGATGGGACTCGCGATGGCGATCAAACAGACGCCCTGGCCATTGCTCGCCTTTGTGCTCTGTGCGCTGGCGATGGACGAGTACGACCGCTCTGGGAACCTGACGGCCGGGCTGCGGCGTGCCGGCCGTTACCTCGCGGTCGTAGTCGGGGCATTCCTGATCCCCAACCTGCCGTATCTGATCGCGTCTCCGTCTGCGTGGCTAAGCGGTGTCTTCCAGCCGTTCACTCAGCACACAGTGCCGTCTGGGCAGGGGCTGATCTCACTCACCTTGTTCGCGCACCTCGGCGGCGGCTCGCTGGCGGCGTACACGGTGATCATGATTCTGATCGCGTTGCTGTTGTTCGCGGTCTACCTGGGGACGTATCCGCTGCTGCGCCCGGGCACGTTCATGCTGGCGTCGCTCGTGTACTTCTTTGCGGCGCGATCGCAGACGAACTATCTGATCTTCTTCATACCGGTGGCCCTGGTGGCCGCGGTCACCGCCGGGCCGCCGGCGGCAGTGCACGCCTCGCGGCTACGGGCGCGCACTGCCGCGGTCCTGCGTGGCCGTAACTGGGGGCTCGCCATAGGCGGCCTCGCCGCGCTGGCTGTCGCTGCCGTCATCTACACGCTCGCGTCGACATCACCGCTCACCGTCACCATCACCGGCAAGGGAACCACCGGATACCTGGGCGGTGTCAAGACGATCATCGTGAAGGTCAAGAACAACACCGGCCAGGCTCTACGTCCTTCTTACACCGTGCAGACCAGTCACGGCGACACCACGTTCTGGAACATCCTGGCGGGACCCGCCAAGATCCCCGCTCATACCACGCGCATGGTCCAGCTGATAGCGCCCAACTATCAGGCCGAGCCCGGCCTCAGCGACGGTTGGTCCGTCCTCGCATTCACGCACACACCCGAGGCCGTGAGCGTCAGCCATCGGTTCCTCCTCAGCTTGCTGAGAACAGCGACGCTACCCCAGTCATTTGATGCGGCCCAGCCAATTCATCAACGGATTCGGCTCAGGGTTGAGGTGCTCGACCATTTCAACAGTACGGTGAAGCGTGCCGGCATCAAGGTCTACCTGAGTCAGTCGCTGTACACATCTCAGGGCGTGAAGGGAGCGTACGCCCGGATCAACGGCGGCAAGCTCCACAGGGCGGGTACGGCCGTGACCAACAGCTCCGGAATTGCCACCTTCTACATAGTCGGCACTCGCCCGTCCAAGACGCTTCCCACCACGTTCTCCGCTCATCTCAAGAACACGGTGGCGAAGTTTGTGTATGCGGGCAGCGGCTTCGTCAACATCCGCTTCAAGTAATCGAGTTTGCGCCGAGCGGATCGCGCGCGGCGGGACGGCTTAGCCCCCGCCGAGATCCAGTTGCTGTTGGGCCGTCGATGAGGCGCCGTTGTAATGCCTACCCGTGAGCTGCTCGAGAGCGACGCGATAGACCCGAACACCCCCCGCACGTCCAGGCGACCAGATACGGATCTCGAGGTCGTCGCCCGGCAGGGTCTGAGGCTTGATTGCCCACAGCGCATGACCGCCGATCGCCGGCTGCCCGATCGTGCGCCGCAACCTCGCGGTCAGCGTGAACGTCCGAGGACCGCTCGTATGCTTGACGACGAGCCTGCCGAGGAGGGTGCCTCTCGTCGAATCCCAGAGCTCGGCGTTGGCATACGTACCCGCGGCGACGGAGAGCGTGAAGGAAGCGCGATACGTGCCCGGTAGCCCACGCCAGTAGGCCTGGTCGACGACGTAGCCCGGGAAGCTCTTACTCGACGCGTACCACTGTGAGGGTGGGCCCTTGCGAACCGCGGTGCCCGAGGCTCCGGTCATCGTCCAGCCTGGAGCGTAGGCCTGCGCCTTGGGGCTGATCGAAACCTTGGTGGCGCCGGGCGGAGCATTCCACTTGAAGGCCCAGACGCCGTTGGCGGCCGCCATCAGATGCATCGACGGATCCTTGTCTAGCGAGGCGATGTCGGCGTAAATGCCGGAGGTATCCGCATTCTCAACGCCTTGCTTGGGAGTGAAGATGATCCACACGGTCCGCTCGTGCAGCGGCACGACTGCCAGTGGCCCGAGGATCACGTTGACCCAGCGATGCTCGGAGAACGTGCCGGCGACCCCCTGGGAGACGAGCACCTGATCGTTCGTTCCGATCTCCGCCCGGACCTTTCGAAGCGTGCTGGCGGCCCCGGGCGAGACGAGCAGCCAGTTGGTGCTCACCTTGGGCAGCCACAGGGCCGACCAGACCAGAGAGTTGACGATCAGGACCGTCATGACGGTTGGAAGCAGCCAACGATGACGGCCAGTTCGTGCGGTGCGGGATGCCAAGGCTGCGCAGACGGCGACGGTGCCGAGCGCGATCAGCAATGCGAGCGCGACGTTCTGGAAGCCCGGTGTCTCGAATCCGAGAAGTGCGCCGTTACCCACTCCACCTTCGGCGAGCACGAGCAGCGCCGGAAGGGTGACCGGTAGCCAGAAGAGTCCGATGACGCCTCCGGGCGAGAGGCTGCCCCAGATGTTCGCCTTGTGTGACCAGAGCACGCTAATGGCACGCGCGGGATGCTCCAGCGCTCCCTTCACGACCATACTTGCGGTGACGCCGTTTACGGGCAGCGGTTGGTTGCCGATCGCGATCGGCGCGTAGAGATCGAGGATGTGCGACGGGGTTGCGTGCACCGCCACCAGCGCCAGCGCCAGCAGGAAGCCGGCGCCGGCGATGGCCAAGCCTTTGCGCCACAGCCACCGACCAGTTAGCGCAGCCGACACACCCATCGCTCCGAGATATCCGGCACCGACCGAGCCGCACAGCAAGCCGCACGCCACCCACACGAACGCGCGCCGGCGGCCGCGGTAGAGGTCGCGGGCCGCCGCGAGCGTGAACAGCGTGATGAACGGCTCCATGTGAACGTCGAACGAAACCGTCCAGATCAGCCATGGGTTACCTATCAGCAGCACGATGCCCAGTCCGACAAGCGCGACCGACGTCCGGCTCGAGCCGGTGCGCTGCCAATTACGTGCTGCGATGTCACACATCCACAGGAACGCGATCATTTCGCCGCCAACCAGCGCGATGTCCTGCAACCAAGGGAGCATGACGAGTCGCGGCCCGAGGCGAACGAGCAACGCGAGCGGCCAGATGATGAACTCGCCGTCGTTCTTCCAGAACGGCTTGCGCAGCAGCGACGAGTACGGATCCAGGTGGCCGTGCCCGATCAGCCAAGCCGCCTGCTGGTAGATGCTGAAGTCCCAGGTCACCGCGGAGCGGTGCACGAGTATCCAGCTCCACACGAGGAAACCGACCAGCTGCAGGCTTAGGAGGACCAGCCCGACCGTGCGTGCGCGACGAAGCGCCGTGGGCCAATCCGACCGCGGCGGCGCAACGAAGGGCCCCGCGTTGTTCCAGCGGTCGCGGAGCGCGCGTGCCGAGCGGCGGAGGCTGGGCTGGCCCTCGACTTTAAGCCCGGGAGCTCCGCGTTCGGGCTCGGCGCGTCCAGGGGAATCTGAAACGACACTCATCGCTGCTGGTTGACCTTGATCCCTGGGTAAGCCATTGGAGGGTGCCGCTTTGGGCGGGCCTCCGGCGTGGGCGCCGCTTGAAGAACGCCGGACCACGCGCCCAAGCGCAGGCCTATGCTAGCTAACGGACTGGGCACGTTTAGCTCTCGGCAAACATGCGTATCATCGGTCGCGATGGAACAGACGATTAGCGAGACCCAGCTGTCCGGCGCCGTGGGTGAGGAGCAGCGACCAGAGGTCCAACCACATCCCCCGCACGACGATCTCCCGCGCATTGGCATTCTCGTCGTCGCCTACAACGCAGAGTCCACGCTCGCAAGCGTGCTTGACCGCGTTCCCAAGGACTTTCGCCCGAGGATTTCCAAGGTCTTCGTCTGTGACGATGCCAGCGGTGACTCGACGCACCTTGTCGCGCTTGGTTACCAGCAGCTGGCGCACGACCTCCCGCTGGAGATCGTGCGCCATCCAAAGAATCTCGGCTACGGTGGCAACCAGAAGGCGGGCTACCGGATGGCCATCGACGAGGGGCTCGACATCATCGTGATGCTCCACGGCGACGGTCAATACGCGCCGGAGTGCCTTCCAGACATCGTGGCCCCGTTGGAGCGCGGCGAGGCTGACTGTGTGATGGGCTCGCGGATGATGGATCCTGGTGGGGCACGTAGAGGTGGCATGCCGCTCTACAAGTACGTCGGCAATCGCGTGCTCACGAGCTTTGAGAACCAGGTGCTCGGTACTGAGCTAACCGAGTTCCACTCCGGCTATCGCGCCTACAACGTGCACGCGCTGAACGCGCTCCCGTTCGAACGCAATTCAGACGGCTTCAACTTCGACACGCAGATCATCATCCAGTTGGTCGACGCCGGTAAACGGATCGTCGAGGTGCCGATCCCCACCTACTACGGCGATGAGATCTGTTATGTCGACGGCGTCAAGTACGCCAAGGACGTTTCGGCCGACGTCGTCCGTTATCGCCTCGGGAAGCTCGGATTCGACTCGGGCGACTTCGGCGGAGTCGGCGAGGAGTATGCGCTCAAGCAGAACGACAGCTCTCACGCCAAGATCCTGCACTGGCTCGAGCACCATCCTCCAGCGAACCTGCTCGACCTCGGGTGCTCCGGCGGCCTGCTGTCGGAGCGGATCCGCGCGCTCGGGCATCGGGTGACGGGCGTCGATGTGCTCGAGATCGAGGGCGTACGCGATCGGGTCGACAAGTTCATCCAGGCCGACCTCGATCACGGACTGCCGTCCGAGGTCGCTGAAGCCGGTCCCTACGACGTGGTCGTCTGTGGGGACATCCTTGAGCACGTTCGTCAGCCTGAGAAGCTGCTCGAGTCCGTCCGCGGCCTACTCGCACCGGGCGGGATCCTGATCGCCTCCGTCCCGAACTTCGGACACTGGTACGCCCGCACGCGCACCGTCCTGGGGCTGTTCGACTACGACCAGCGCGGCGTGCTCGACAACGGTCACGTTCGCTTCTTTACACGCCGGAGCCTCCTGCGGCGGCTTCGTAACGCCGGCTTCAACGTGGTCCGTCTGGAGGCGACCGGGCTGCCGCTGGACGTTCTTGCAAGCGGTAGCGGGATCGCCCGACGCGTGCTGCGAGTCGTCGACCGGATGTTGGTCACCCTGCGTCCGACGCTGTTCGGCTACCAGTTCATCTGCATGTGCGAGCCGTCTCCGCTCTATCGCGAGAGCGACGCGTGAGCGTCGCTGGCCAAATCTGCTAGCTGCTTGTCCGACCGAGTTGGCGGCCAGTCCCGCTTGCCGGCCAGCTGATCGATCGCGATGACCGGTTTATCAGCGTCAAGCTCACCTGACCTGACGCTGTCCGGTGCGACAGCGGCCGTACGAAAGCGGCGACTGCTCATCTCGTGGCTGCTCGCGCCACTGGCCATCGAGATCCTTACGTGGCAGGGTATGACCCTGGTCGCCAGCGCACGCCTGGACGACAGTTGGCAGGCCGCGCTCGAGATGGCTCTGCACCTTCACCTTGCCTTCGGCCCGCAGGTGATCTTCACCTACGGCCCGCTTGGATTCCTGGCTGTGGGCTCCCAGGACATGGCGTCTGTCTGGTACGGCTCGCTCGCGATCATCTCACTGACCTACACGCTGGCGATCCGCTTCGTCCTGTCCGCGGCGCTCTACAACGCTGCGCGCAGGACCTATGGATCGGTCGCCGGGTTCCTGCTCGCGCTGGTCGCCGTGGTCGTTGTGGCCCCGTACTTCGCGGATCTGGCCGTGCTCCTGATCTTCCTGGTCTGGATCCTCGAGCTCGACATCGAGCCCAGACGCGAACTGGGGCTTGTCGCCTGCGCGGCCGGGTTCGCGGCGTTCGAATCGCTCCAGAAGGTCTCGATCGGCGCAACCGCGGCCCTGATGGTCGCCGTCTATGTGCTCGCCGCCCAAACCGGCCGAGCGCGGCTGACTCAGATCGCGGTTGCTGCCCTGACCTACGTCGTGACACTGTTGGCGCTCTGGCTGGCACTCGGCCAGCCGATGGGCGCGTTGCCGGTCTACGTCCACGGATCGTATGAGATCTCCGCAGGGTATTCCGCCGCCATGTCGACCACGCAGCGCGGGTTTCCCTGGGCTCTGGTTGCGGCTCTGCTCCTGGGGCTCGCGGGTCTGTGGGCCGCCTGGAGATCGTCTTCTCAGATGCCCACGCGTCGGCGCGTCGGCGTGCTGCTGATCTGGTGCACGTACTGGTTCTCGGCGTTCAAGGAAGGATTTGTCCGGCAGGACGGCTCCCATGCGGCCATCTTCTTTGCGGCGATGGTGGCCGGCGTGCTCGCATTTCAGCTCCGCGGGTGGCGTCGACTGGCCTCGCTGGCATGCCTGGGGGTCTGCGTGTACGCATGGGTGGCGGTGCTCGGAATCACGTTCGACAAGAGGCTGGACCCGCCGAGGAGCATCTCAACGCTCGTCTCGAACATCCGTCAGATCGCCGATTCAGATGACCGCGCGAAGCTGTTATCCGAGACTCGCGCGCGTGTGATCAGAGCCGCGGCGCTGCCGAGCGGGTCACTGAAGCTGCTGCGCGGGCACACTGTGGGTGTCTATCCAAACGAGCTCGCGGTCGCGTGGGCCTACAGGCTTGATTGGCGGCCGCTGCCGGTCCTGCAGAGCTATTCCGCATATACGCCCTGGCTCGACCGACTGGACGCGGACAGCTTGGCGTCAGGTAAAGCGCCTGAACGGATGATCGTGCAGGCAGGCACAGCTGACATCGACGGTCGCTTCCTCGGCTTTGATGAGCCCTACACGACGCTGGCGATCTTCTGCCGGTATCGGCCGCTGCTACGTGGTACGAAGCTCGGGATCTTCGCTCGGACGACAGACCGCTGCTCGAAGCCCCAGAGGCTTAAGACTGTGCACGCTGCGTGGGGAGAGACGGTGCCGGTGCCATCGCCGCCAACCGCGCGGTCGCTCGTGCTCGCCAGGATCACGGGCGCGCAGCCGGGCGGGTTCGGATCCCTGGCAGGCGCCCTATTCAAACCCGCCACGCCCACCATAAGCATCAACGGGATGGCGGCTGTGCGCTTGGTCGCAGCGACCGCAAGTGACGCGCTGCCGCTGACCGCCCCCCCGGATGTCGACTACCCATGGCCTTACACGGTCACGCCAATGGCCAGAACGATTGCGGTATCCGGCAACGGTGCGAACCAGCCGTCCGGCCTGCTCACGTATAGCTTCTACACCGTGACCGTGCGGCGTCGCTAGCGCGGACCGGCGCGGGGTCCGCTACTGTCAATTTGACCATGCGGAGACGAATTCTTGTCACCGGTGGGGCCGGCTTCATAGGCGCGAACGTTGCAATCGGTCTCGCCAGTCGGCATCGAGATGACGAGATCATCGCGCTCGATAACCTCAGACGCCGCGGCAGCGAGTTGAACCTCCCAAGGTTGCGCGATGCCGGCGTCACGTTTCTTCACGGTGACGTTCGTGCAGTTGATGATCTGGCTGCCGTAGCGCAGATCGAGGCGGTGGTCGAGTGCTCGGCGGAGCCGTCGGTCCTCGCCGGCACCGACGGCAGCCCCAATTACCTGATCGGATCCAACCTGACTGGTGCGTACAACTGCCTCGAGCTGGCTCGCAGGCACAACGCCTTCATGCTGTTTCTCTCGACAAGCCGCGTCTATCCGCTGGCGGCGCTTGAGAGCGTGCGGCTCGAGGAGACGGCCACTCGCTTTGAGTTGGCCGAGGAACAGGAGTTGCCCGGCGTCTCGCCCGCCGGCGTCAGCGAGGAAATGCCCCTCTCGGGTGCCCGCACGTTGTATGGAACGACCAAGCTTGCGGCCGAAATGCTGATCGAGGAGTACCGCGCCACGTACGGCCTGCGCGCAGTCGTCAACCGCTGTGGTGTCGTCGCGGGACCGTGGCAGATGGGCAAAGTGGACCAGGGCGTCTTCACGTATTGGATGCTCGCTCACCACTTTCGCCGGCCACTGAGCTACATCGGGTTTCGTGGTAGCGGCAAGCAGGTGCGGGACTTACTTCACATCGATGACCTCGTGGATCTCGTCGACGAGCAGCTGGGTAACCCCGATCACTGGGATGGACGCACGGTGAACGTAGGCGGCGGGCGGGAGTGCAGCCTGTCTCTGCTTGAAACCACCGCCATTTGCGAGGAGATCACAGGCAACCGGGTCGATGTCACGTCCACTGGCGAATCGCGGCCCGGGGATGTGCCCGTTTATCTCTCGGACTGTTCGCGGCTATTCTCACTCAGTGGCTGGCGACCGCGGCGCGATGCTTTTGCCGTGCTGAACGATATCCACGACTGGATGGTCGCCAACGACGAGGCGATCGCGAGCGCCCTCTGATGAAACTGTCAGTCGTCATTCCGGCCCACAACGAGGTCGAGTCAATCGGCGAAACTGTCATCGCCGCTGTCACCGAACTTGAGAAGTATCAGATCGATCATGAGATCCTTGTGATCGACGATGCCAGCACCGACGGCACCGGTGACCTCGTCTGCTCGCTCAGTGCCGAATACCCGACAGTGCGATGCGAGCGCTCGGACCGGCCGCCTGGGTTCGGCTACGCGGTTCGTGCCGGGCTCGACAGGTACACCGGTGACGCAGTCGCGATCATGATGGCGGACCTGTCGGACTCTCCCAGAGACCTGGTCCTTTACTACCGCCTACTCGAGCAGGGGTATGACTGCGCGTTCGGCTCGCGCTTCGGGCAGGGGGGCGGGCGCGTTCATGACTATCCGACGCTCAAGCTCGTCCTGAACCGCATTGTCAACCTGGGGATACGTCTGCTGTTCCAGCACGGATTCAACGACACGACGAACGCCTTCAAGGCGTACCGCCGAGAAGTGATCGATCAGGTTCAGCCGCTGCTGTCGGCTCACTTCAATCTGACGGTAGAGCTCCCCTTGAAGGCGATTGTGCGAGGTTATAGCTACGCCGTTGTCCCAATCACTTGGACGAATCGCAAGCACGGCGTCTCCAAGCTCAACCTCAACGAGATGGGGAGCCGCTACGCGTTCATCGTCCTCTCCGTCTGGCTCGAGCATCACCTGAGTCGTGGTGATTACCGGCGCCGTGACAGGCGTCCGGCAGGGCGTCCTCCGGAGCACGATGACGAACCGGTCGACGCGCGGGTCTCGTAGAGTGGGCCGCGGCAGCCGCTGCCCGCCAGGTGACTCGCGTCGGGCCGGGGCGTGCCGGGTCTGTCTATATTGCGGCGCATGGCTATTGCGTTGATCACGGGCTCTGGCGGGCTCATCGGATCTGAGGCAGTTAGGTACTTCGCATCGGCGGGCTTCGACGTCATCGGGCTGGACAACGACATGCGGTCCCGTTTCTTCGGGGCGGACGCTTCCACACGCAAAACGAGCGACCAGTTGCGTCGTGAGTTCGACAACTTCATCGGACTCGATGTCGATATCCGAGACGAATCTGCAGTGGACCGCGCCTTCGCGGAGAATGCGAAGTCGATCGACCTGATCGTCCACACCGCCGCGCAGCCATCGCATGATTGGGCCGCGAAGGAGCCGCACACCGACTTCGGCATAAACGCGGTCGGGACTATGAACCTGCTCGAGGCCACGCGCAAACACTCGCCCGATGCGACCTTCATCTTCACGTCGACCAACAAGGTGTACGGCGACACGCCAAACTTCCTGCCGCTGATCGAGACCGAGACGCGGCTGGAGCTCCCCGAGGACCACCGGTGGTTTGGCGGAATCGATACGACCATGTCGATCGACCGCTGCACTCACTCGCTATTCGGCGTCTCGAAGGCCTCGGCTGACCTGATGGTTCAAGAGTACGGCCGCTATTTCCACATGCCGACGGTCTGCCTCCGGGGCGGATGCCTGACCGGCCCGAACCATGCGGGTGCCCAGTTGCACGGATTCTTGGCTTACCTGATGCGCGCAACCGTCTCGCGGATTCCGTACACCGTCTTCGGGTACGGCGGCAAGCAGGTTCGCGACAATATCCACGCTCACGACGTGGTGACCGCAATGGCTGCATTCCATGCGGCACCGCGGGAGGCGGCTGTGTACAACCTCGGCGGCGGGCGCTTCAGCAACTGCTCGATGCTCGAGGCCATCGACATGTGTGAGCAGATCGCCGGGCGCCGGCTCGAGTACACGATCTCCGATGTCGCCAGGATCGGCGATCACCGCTGGTGGATTTCCGACCTCGATGCCTTCCGCCGCGATTACCCGGATTGGGAGCCCGCGTACGACCTCGCTGCGACGCTCCAGGAGATCCACGATCGCAATGCCGAACGTTGGGCGCTGGACGCCGCCGCGTAGCGGACGGCCATCACACCCACATGCCCCCGGCAGGAATCGAACCTGCATCCCGCGCTTAGGAGGCGCGTGCTCTATCCATTGAGCTACGAGGGCGTGCGGCCAGAGTAGCGATGTGGCTCACACCACTAATCCGCGCGTCGCGCACCCGCACGGGCACGATCCGCGTTGGCGACTAGTCTCGTGTGAGCACCCATCGGGCGATGAGCTAGCAACTGATGAATCGACCACAACTCAGCATCGTGATCCCGCTGTATCGCGACGAGGATTCGCTCGACGCCATCTTCGATCGCTGCGGAGCGGTAATGGACGCGTTGCCCGGCGGCGCCGAGTTGGTGCTCGTTGACGACGGCGGCTTGGATGCGACCACGCCGCGGGCGCTTGCGCGCGCTCGTGGATTCCGGCATCCAGTGCAGCTCATCAGGCTTGCACGGAATTTCGG
Source organism: uncultured Actinomycetota bacterium (assembly GCA_963714335.1). GTDB lineage: Bacteria > Actinomycetota > Thermoleophilia > Solirubrobacterales > Solirubrobacteraceae > Palsa-465. Next base: position 484,790 of record CAVQNW010000002.1, on the reverse strand, counting down.
CCAGCACCCCGCGGTCTTTGCCGGGTTGTCGGCAGCGAGAGGCAGTGTGATCGTCACGCTCGATAGCGATCTTCAGTATCCGCCTGAGGAGATCCCGGCCCTGCTCGCGGCGATGGATGAGGATCATCCGGTCGTGTCGGGCTACCGTGCCGATCGCAAGGATCCGATTATGCGGCGGCTGATCACGCGCGCATTGACCCGATATCTGAATCGTCGTACCGGCGCCTCGTTGCGCGACTTCGGGTCGATGTTCAGGGCGTATGACCGCTCGACAGTCGAGTTGATGCTCACGCTGACAGAGCGACACAGATACGTACCCGCGGTTGTTGCCTGGCTCGGTATCCCAATCAGGGAGATCCCGGTCTCACATCACGAGCGCGGCGAGGCCGGGTCACGGTATCGGCTGCCTGCCCTTGTCGATATGACGCTCGATCTGATCACCGGCTACAGCGTCTTCCCGCTGCGCGTGGTCACGGTGATTGGCATGTTCGCGGCCTTGATCGGTCTCGCCTCGACCGTCGGCTTCACCGTGTACCGCATCGTCGTCGGGGAAGCGGTGTCTGGAACCACCAGCGCGTTCGCGCTGGTCTTCTTCCTGATCACGGTCCAACTTCTGCTGCTCGCCGGCATCGGGGAGTACGTGGGGCGCGTCTATACGGAGGCCAAGGGCCGCCCGTATTTCCTGGTCCGCGATCACTTCGACGTGGATGCCTCAGGAGATGTGGTCGTCCGTGGTCGCGAGGCTTCGGACGCGAGTGGCCGGTGACCAAGCTCACTGCCGAGCTTCCATGGGACACCGAGTTCTTCGGGTTCCCGATCGGGCGCATAAGCCCGCATGCGGGTGACTTTGCGGCTGCGGCAGCCGAAGCAGACGGAGCCGGGTACAGATGCACTTACCTACTGGTTGAAGGCGTTGGCAGCAACCGGCTCATCGACGCTCAACGGGCGGGTTTCGTCATGGTCGCGACCCGTGCTGAGTTGCGGCTCCAGCAACTCGCGGCGGTCTCGGACCTGGGTTCTCAGAGCGGATTGACACGGCCAGCCGAACGCGGAGCTGATCGCGAGTGGGTTCGGGAGCTCGCACGGATCCGATTCGGAACGTCCCGTTTCTACACCGATCCGGGTTTCGGCCCCGACCAGGCGGGTCGGCTCTTCGAGGCCTGGGTCGACCGAGGCCTTGCCGATCCTGAGCGCCACGTCATTGTGCTGGACGACGCTGCCGGCTTCGTTATCTGTGGTGTGGATCGGCCAAGCCGCGAGGGTGTCATAGAGCTAATCGCCACGGCCGCTGAGCGACGCGGTGGTGGTCAGCTCTTGATTGCGGCAGCCCACCGTTGGTTCCATGATCAGGATCTGCAGACAGCATCGGTCGTCACGCAGTCCGAAAACATCGCCGCGTTGCGTCTGTACGAGCAGGCGGGTTATCGGATGTGCAGCTTCGGTTATTGGCTTCACCGTTGGGCCCCGGGCGCTGCGGGCAGAGGTTGACGTACATGAAGCGATGCCTGCGCTGCAACGCCGAGTTCGACGATCCGGGCTGGACCTGCCCGGTCTGCGGGGCCAGGCCGGAGCTCGTGGACGGAATCCCCCTATTTGCCCCTGAGCTTGCGATCGAGGGCGCAGGGTACGACTCGCATTGGTTCGACGCTCTGATCGAGGTGGAGGACCAAAACTGGTGGTTCAGGTCACGCAACAGCCTAATTCTCGAGACGCTGCGCCGAGTGTTCCCGGGGGCCGGATCGGTACTCGAGATCGGCTGCGGGACAGGATTTGTCTTGCGCGACCTCGACCGCGCCGGCTTCGAGGTGACTGGCAGCGAGCTGTTCCCGCGTGGGATCGAGCACGCCCGGAGCCGCACACCCGGAGCGACGTTCGTGCAGTTGGACGCACGATCGCTTCCGTATCGCGACGCGTTTGACGTCGTGACCGCCTTCGATGTCATCGAGCATATTGCCGACGACGAGTCGGTTCTGAGGGAGATGGCGGCTGCGGCCGGTCCTGGTGGCGGCGTCATGGTCACCGTGCCGCAGCACCGGTGGCTGTGGAGCAAGGCCGATGACTTCGCGCACCACGAGCGGCGCTACACGCGCGGTGAGCTTGTGACAAAACTCAAGCGCGCCGGCCTCGAGCCCGCGGTTGTCACCTCGTTCGTCACGCTACCGCTGCCCGCAATGTTCCTGGCTCGCATGCTCGAGCGACGGTCTGACGCGTACGATCCCATGTCCGAGTTCGCGATTCCGTCCTTGCTGAACGTGGCTCTTGAGAAGCTTGCCGGCATCGAGCGGATGCTGATCCGAGCTGGCGTGTCGCTTCCTGCCGGGGGCTCCCTCTTAGTTGCAGCTCGGAGGATCTAGGCAGCGAACTGTCGGTCGAGTCCGCGTGCAGCTGTGCTTGCTGAAGCGATGACGCGTCCGATGTCAGACCCAAGGTCAGCGTAGAGCGGAAGCCTCACGAGCCTCGCCGACTCTGTCTCCGTCACCCCGAGGGACCCGGCAGTCCTGCCGAGCGTCTGGCCCGCCGGCGACAGATGAAGGGGGACGTAGTGGAATACGCAATGAATGTTCTGTTCGGAAAGCCGCGCGATGAAGGCATCACGGGTTTCGGCGTCGGCCAGTCGCAGCGCATAGATATGAGCGTTGTGGCGGCAATCTGGCGGCACGCTAGGAAGGCGCACGATGCCGTCGTCTGCCAACGGGCTGAAGGCCTCCTGGTATTGGTCCCAGAGAGCCCGACGCCGCTGCGTGATGAGCTCGGCATCAAGCATCTGGGCCCACAGAAACGCGGCTGCGATGTCACTCATCAGGAATGACGAGCCGACGTCAACCCAGGTGTACTTGTCGACCTGGCCTCGAAGGAAGACACTGCGGTTGGTGCCCTTCTCCTGAACGATCTCGGCTCGCGCCAGCAGACGCTCGTCGTTGACAACCAGGGCACCGCCCTCGCCACACTGCACATTCTTCGTTTCGTGAAACGAGAATGTGGCCATCGCTCCGAACGAGCCGAGCGGCCTGCCGTTTCGTGACGCGTGGATGCAGTGTGCGGCGTCCTCGACGAGCAGAACGCCGTGCTCTTCGCAGATTGCGGCGAGCCGCTCGACCTCGGCTCCTACGCCCGCGTAGTGGACGACGATGACCACCTTGGTGCGTTCCGTGATAGCGGCCTCAACCGCGTCGGGATCGAGATTGAGCGTGTCCTCGTCGACATCGACGAACACCGGTACCGCGCCGCGAAGGGCGACGGCGTTGGCACACGACACGAAGGTGAACGAGGGCATCACGACTTCATCGCCTGGCCCGACCTCAGCGAGGATCATCGCCATCTCGAGCGCTGCGGTACAGCTCGGTGTCATGAACGCGGCCCGGGCGCCCACATGCTCAGCCAGCCACGCGGAACATTTCCGCCCGAATCGGCCGTTTCCGGAAAGGCAGCCGGAGCCGACCGCTTCGCGGAGGAATTCGGCTTCACGACCGGCGGCATACGGGCGGTTGAACGGGATCGTCTGCTGACCCATCGGCTGCTTCGAGGCTAGCGTAAGCACTGGGCGCACCCGCCGCACACTCAACTGTAAGGTTGCGCGGCGTGATCGTAGAGACATCACAGGTGGTGAGCCGGCTGCGGCTCGAACCGCGCCGCCTGGCTAGCGGGCGGCGGCCGCTTCTCGGGCTGCTGCTCTACGGGCTTCTGCTGGCGGCGGGAGCGCTTACTGCCTACTGGTCGATGTTCTCCACCTGGCAGCCCTTCGACGACGAGGGGTTCTTCAACTATTCGCTCAAGATGGTTCTGGCCGGCCACCCGCTGTACTCCACGGTCAACAGCGCCTACGGGCCCTTCTACTACATCTTCTTCTGGCTCTTCTTCAAGCTCACCGGGCTGACGGTGACGACAGCGGCCGGCCGCATGATCACGCTCGCGACCTGGCTTATCTCCAGTCTGGGGCTGGGCCTCACCGCGCATCGCGCGACCAGAAGCCTCTGGCTTGGGCTTGCGGTGATGCTCTCGACGCTGATCGTGTTGGCGACTCTCATAACCAGCCCGATGCACGCGCAGATCGTGGTACTACTTCTGACCTCGGCGGCTGCCGCAGTGGCTCTGCTCGGGCTTGACAGGTCGGAGAGGGCGGCGCCCGCGGCGCTGGGCGCTCTCCTGGCCGCTCTGGCTTTGACCAAGGTCAACCTCGGTGGCTACGCGACCATCGCAATCGCAGTCGCTGTCGTCTTCGCTGGGCCGGCCCGCTTTCGGCGTCGATGGCTGCTGGCGCTGGCGACCGCTGTGTTCGTGTGCCTGCCTCTGGTCGTGATGGCCAGCGAGCTCCATATTCAGCAGGAGAGGATGTACGCGCTCGTCGTCGCGTGCTCAGCGCTGTCCTTGGCCATCGCCGCGTGGCCCCGGAAGTCGACCGACGAGGGCAATCAATGGTCCGACACGCTCTGGCTGTGGATGGTTGGAGGGTTTGTCGCGTGTGCCGTTCTGGTGCTTTTTCTACTTGCAGTCACTGGCGGCGGTCTCACCGCCTGGTTCCAGCAGACAATTGTTGCGCCGACGCACCAGGCGACCTTGCTGCAGCTCTCGCTGAACGTAAACGGAATCGGGCTTGCGTGTGGGGTTGCAGGCGTTCTCTGTGCTCTCGCCGTTCGGCGTGGATGGGTGACGTCGCGACTGACCGCAGACCGCACGGTTCTCGTTTCCGGCGCTGCACGACTCGTCACCGGGCTCGCGATTCTCGTTCCCGCACTGCACCTGATCCCTGCGTTGAACACGAGGGTGCCTTACCCGTACGGCTTTTCTTGGGCGTTGGCATGGGTTGCGGCAGTCCCGCTCGTGGGCGAGAAGTGGGGTAGCAGCCGGTTGGCCCGTACCGTGGTCGTCGCGCTCGCGATATCACAGAGCCTGATGGCCTACCCGGTTGCCGGCGCCCAGGTCGCACTTGGAGCGGTGCTGTTCCCGCTATGCGGGGCGCTGTGTTTCGCAGACGGGGCTCGGGAGCTTGCGAGGTGGGCAAGGCCGCACAAATACTCCTGGGTGGCGCCCGTTTTCACGACCGGGCTGATCGCAGTCATGACAGTAGTGGCGGGCCACCGGCAGTATTCGGAGGCGCTCCCGGTGGACCATCGCATCTACCAGAGTGAGGCCGCCCTCACGGGCGAGGGCACAGCGGGGATTCGAGTGGACCCGTCGCTTGCCAAATCGCTGAATTTCATGGTGAGTGCCGTGAAGGGTGCCCATTGCACGGCGCTGATGGAACTTCCAGGTCAGTATTCATTCAACCTGTGGACCGGTGTCAAGACACCGCTTCCCACAACTGCCGAACAGTCATATTGGTTCACCCTTACACGCAGCGAGCAGTCGGATGTACTCACGGCAGCGCGCCGTACTCCGCGTATGTGTCTCATAACCGACGACGCGGAGGTCGGGTTCTACACGCAGCAGGTCCCTATTCCAAAAGTTCCGTTGATGAAGTTCCTCCGAACCGAGTTTCGACCAATCGCCGGCTCTGGCGACTGGAAGCTCGAGGTCCGCAGGCAGGCTCGCTAAGCCTCGGGTCCCTCCACATCATCGTCTGAGTCTCCATCCCCCTCGTCACCCTCGGCGTAGAGCGACTCGGCGGCGAGCTCATCGCCGCGCTTGCTCCAGAGCTTGATGTCGAGATAGTCGCCGCGGTAGTTGTCGGGGGCCACGAGGGTGAAGCGCTGCTCGGCCAGCTCGCATTGGTCGACCGCGTGGTCGGCCAGCTCGGCGGTCACCACAGCACCTCCGGGGATCAGCGGGACCCCCCAGACGAGTGTGATCTCGGCGATGTTCCCGGCCTCACCGCGCCAGCTTCCGAGGACCATCTCGTTGAGGTCGAGCTGCCAGTCCGGGTTGGCCTCGGCGACGTCACCCGTGAAATCCGCGCGGGCCTCGAAGTTCTCCGGCGCGGACTCTCCGTCGTCGGTGAAGGACACGTAGCCGAACAGCTCGTAGCCCAGGTCGGTGCGCGCCACGGCCGGCACGTAGGTGATGCCGCTGAAGTTGCGGTCCGGGAACCAGCGGATATCGCCCGCCGTTCCGATCTCCTCGCCAGCGGAGTCGATGTCCGCACACGCGGCCAGGAACTGTTCGCGCAGGACATCCGCCCAACGTCCGTAGGGCAGCGATTGCTGAGGCGGCTCTGCCGCGAAGCTGATGACGAAGCGGTCTGTGGGCGGCATCAGTAACGGTGTCCAATCAGGGTCTCGCGGCCGGCGTTCTCGAGTGTGCGCTCGAGCCCGTCGCGCAGTTGCACGGTGGGCTCCCAGTCCAGCAGCTCGCGCGCCCGCGTGATGTCGGGCTGGCGAATGTGAGGGTCGTCTGTCGGCAGCTCGGCGAACACGATCGGCGACTCGGAGCCTGTCACGTCGATCACGTTCTCGGCAAGCTCGAGCAGCGTGAACTCATTCGGATTGCCGATGTTCACGGGCTCGTGATACCCCGACTCCGCGAGCAGGACGATTCCCCGAACCAGATCGTCGACAAAGCAGAACGAGCGGGTCTGCGAGCCGTCTCCGAACACGGTGATCGGCTGGTCCTGGAGCGCCTGGCGCAAAAACGTCGGAATCGCGCGGCCGTCGTGCGGGCGCATCCGCGGCCCGTAGGTGTTGAAGATCCGCACGATCGCCGTGTCGACGCCCTGCTGGCGGTGGTAGGCCATCGTCAGCGCCTCCGAGAACCGCTTGGCCTCGTCGTAGACGCCGCGCGGGCCGATCGGATTGACGTGGCCCCAGTAGCTCTCGGGCTGCGGGTGCACCTGCGGGTCGCCATACACCTCGCTGGTGGACGCCGTCAGGAAACGGGCGCGGTGCAGCTTCGCCAGACCCAACGTGTGGTGCGTCCCGTATGAGCCGACCTTGAGCGTGTGCAGCGGGATCCGCAGGTAGTCGATCGGCGACGCCGGCGAGGCGAAGTGGTAGACGAAGTCGATCTGCTCCTCGACGAAGTAGGGCTCGATGATGTCGAGGTTCAGGTGAACGAAGTTGTCGCCGCGCAGGTGGGCGATGTTGTTGAGCGTCCCGGTCTCCAGGTTGTCCACGCAGATGACCCGGTGGCCCTTGGCCAGGAGCGCGTCACAGAGGTGGGAGCCCAGGAAGCCGGCGCCGCCGGTGACCAGTGAGGTAGGCATGTGCGCGCAATCTACCCCAGACGCCTCACGATGATCGGACCGGGTGACCCTCCGCCCATTCGCCTTCCTCGCGCTTCCAAATCGGGACCGTGGCCTTCAGCGTGTCGATGATCTCGCGCGCACCCGCGAACGCCTCGGCCCGATGCGGCGCTGACACCGAGATCACGACGGACGGTTCGCTCAACGCCACCGTGCCGACACGGTGCTCGACCGCCACCGCACAGAGCCCGTGATGTTCAGCCGCGGCGACCGCGATCTCCTCGATCTTCGGCTGGGCCATCTCCGCGTATGCCTCGTACTCGAGCGCCGGGACCTCGCGCGTCACCCCCTGGAAGGTCACGATCGCGCCGGCCCTTGCATCGGACACAAGCGCCGTGATCGCGTCGACCGAGAGTGGCTCGGCGCTGATCGCGACGTGGATCCTGGCGGCGATGGTCCCGCCTGACACCGGGGGGATCAGCGCGAGCTCGTCGTCGGGGTGCAGCGATGTCGACTCCGACGCGTACTCGCGGTTGACGGCGAGCGCGACGCGCACGTCGCCCGTGACCCAGTCGAGCTCGCGCAACGCATCGCCGACACACGCCCCGTCAGCCAGCTCGAGCGTCAGGGAATCGGTTCCCGCTCGCTCCCTCAGAGAGGCGAAGAGGCGTATTTGCACGCGCATCTGGCAAGCGTAAAGGGCAGGTAACGAACTCGAACGCCGGGAGGGATCCTTGCAAGGAACAGCTACAGAGCCGCGATCGTACGGAGAGAACCAGGGGCTGCGTCGAAACGTAGGCTTCTTCGGTCTGCTGTGGAGCTCCGAGGGCTCGATCATCGGCTCGGGCTGGTTGTTCGGTGCCTTGACCGCAGCGACCATCGCCGGCCCTTCCGCCCTGATTGGCTGGGTTGTGGCGTCGGCCATCGTGCTGCTGCTGGCGCTGATCCATGCCGAGCTCGGCGGGATGTTTCCCGTGGCCGGGGGCACGAGTCGCTTTCCCCACTATGCCTTCGGCAGCCTCGCGGGGGGCACATTCGGCTGGATGGCGTACATCCAGGCGGCGGCGGTCGCGCCGATCGAGGTTCTGGCCGCCGTCCAGTACCTCTCGTCGGCGCATTGGGCGTCGAGCTTCTACAACGCCAGCACGGGCACGCTGCATGGGGTGGGCTGGGCGGTCGCGATCGGTTTGCTCTTCCTCTTCGTGCTCGTGAACGCGTTCGGGGTTCGCTGGTTCGCTCGCATCAACAACCCGGTCACCACCTGGAAGATCCTGATCCCGCTGCTGACGGTCGTCGTCTTCCTGGCCACGAACTTCCACGGCGGCAACTTTTCCCGCGGCGGTGGCTTCTTCATCCATGGCGCCGCCGTGAAGTCGATCCTGATCGGCATCCCGAGCGGGGGCATCGTCTTCTCTCTGCTCGGCTTCGAGCAGGCGGTCCAGCTCGCCGGCGAGGCAGCCCACCCAGAGCGCGACGTGCCGCGCGCGGTGATCCTTTCGATCCTGATCGGCTGTGCGATCTACATCCTCGTCCAGATCGCCTTCATCGGGGCGCTCAACCCAGCGCTTCTGGAACACGGTCACACGTGGGCCAGCCTCGCCAAGCCCGGGCACAGTGCCGCCCTGCAGGCGCTCAACAAGGCGCCGTTCTACTCCGTTGCGAAGGTCGCCGGCCTGGCCTGGCTGGCCGTGCTGCTGCGCATCGACGCCGTTGTCTCCCCGAGTGGCACCGGCCTGATCTACATGACGGTGGATTCGCGTATCAGTTACGGGCTGGCCCGAAATGGCTACGTGCCGCAGGTCTTCCAGCGCACGAGTCCGCGCGGCGTGCCGCTGTTCGGCCTCGGCCTGACCTTCGTGCTCGGTTGTTTGTTCCTGCTGCCGTTCCCGAGCTGGTCCAAACTCGTGAACCTCGTCACCGAGGCCTCGGTGCTGATGTACGCCGGCGCTCCGCTCGCGCTCGGCGCTCTGCGACTTCAGAAGCCGAATCTGCCCCGGCCCTTCCGTCTGCGCGGCGAGCGCGTATGGGCGCCGGTCGCGTTCGTCTGCGCGAACCTGATCGTCTACTGGGCGGGCTGGACTACGTATTCGACACTGATGGTGGCCTTGCTGATCGGCTTCTTCCTGTTCTGGCTGTCGGCGACCTTCAAGCTGAACGACCACACACCGAGAATCGACTGGCAGGCGGCACCTTGGCTTGCGGCCTACCTGATCGGCATGGGCCTGATCGCGTACTTCGGCACCTTCGGACCGGGCGGGATCATCGGCGGCCAGGGGGTTTTCAAGCATGTCCTCAGCCAGGGCGGTAACAACGACCTCGGCCTCTACGGTGGCCTGGTGGCGTCGGCCGGGTGGAGCCTCGTCATCTACTTCTGGGCGATCTCCAGGCGCCTGCCGGTTTCCAAGGTGGACGAGTACATCGAGGACGTGGATCCTGCGGCGGAGGGGGTTGCCTGAGCGCGCGCGCCTTTGCGGTAGGCGCACACGGCGTTAAGTGGACATTTGGATAGAGGTCATCGGGCTTCCGGGTCTCGTATCCTCCGCCTTGGCTCGAGCCGCACTGCCGAGCCCGTCTACTTGGAGGAGCAACTGATGGGAAGTCGCAAACTGTTTGGAAGGGCGCTCGCCATGGCGGGTGCAACCACCGCGCTCGCTTGCTTTGCGAGCGCGCCGGCCCTGGCGTCGTCGGGGGGTGTGTCCAAGGTCGAGAAGCTGGTCCCAGCCGCCATCAAGGCAAAGGGCACACTGACCGTCGCGTCGGACGCGACCTATGCGCCTGATGAGTTCATGCAGGGCACGAAAGTCGTCGGCATGGACGCGGACCTGATGTCGGCGATCGCAAAGACGATGGGTCTGAAGGTCAGCATCGCCAACGTGACCTTCGACGACATCATCCCGGGCATGGTTGGCGGCCGTTACATGATCGGCGCCTCATCGTTCACCGACACCAAGGCCCGTGAGAAGCAGGTCAACTTCGTCGACTACGCCAACGTTGGCGAGTCGTTCTACACGCTCGCTTCGGGCGGCACAAAGATCAGCGGTATCAGCGGGATTTGCGGCCTGACCGTCTCCGTCGAGACCGGCACCACCGAGGAGAGCGACGCCAAGACCCAGAGCGGAAAGTGCACCAAGGCCGGCAAGAAAGCGGTTGCGGTCAAGAACTTCCCGACTCAGAGCGAGGCGAACCTCGCCGTCTCGTCGGGCCGGGCGCAGCTCGGGTTCGCCGATACGCCGGTGGCGTCCTATCAGGTCAAGCAGTCTCACGGCACGTTCAAGCTCGTGGGCGCAGCCTATGCCCCGGCACCCTACGGCCTGGCTGTGGCCAAGAGCACCGGTCTCACCAACGCGGTGAAGGCGGCGGTTCTGTACCTGGTCAAGAACGGCACCTACGGCAAGATCTTCAAGAAGTGGGGCGTCCAGAGCATTGCGATCGGCGCCTCCGGAGTGAAGATCAACGGGGCCACCAGCTAGGTCCGTCGCAGTTCGAGTAGCACGCAGCACCGGGATCAGTAAGAGTTGGCGCCGTGGATGAGCCGGAGCTGACTCAGAACGGATCGGAACGGCCTGAGGACATCAAGGCCGTTCCGGTTCGTCGTCCCGGCCGCTGGATCGCAGCATTCCTAGTCCTGCTCTTCGCTGCCTCCTTCGTCCGCTTCCTCATCACCGACTCGGCGATGAAGTGGAACGTGATCGGGCAGTACCTGTTCGACCCGAGGGTCCTCGACGCTGTCGTCAGGGTCATGTACCTGACGGCGCTCTCGATGCTGTTCGGCGTCATCCTCGGCGTCATCCTCGCGGTGATGCGACTCTCGCCGAATCCAATCCTGAAGTCGGCGAGCTGGATCTACATCTACGTGTTCCGTGGAACACCACTGCTGGTGCAGATCGTGTTCTGGTACAACATCGCCGCGCTGTTCCCGGCGCCGGCGCATCTGATCGACATCGGCATCCCGTTTGGACCCGCACTGGTCCACCCCAATGCCAACGCGCTGATCACCGTCTTCGTCGCCGCGTTTTTTGGTCTCAGTTTCAACGAGGGTGCCTATATGGCTGAGATCGTCCGAGCCGGAATCATCTCCGTGCCGGAGGGCCAAGGCGAGGCTGCCGCGTCGCTCGGCATGGGCCGGATGCAGATCATGCGCCGGATCGTGCTGCCGCAGGCGATGCGCGTGATCCTGCCTCCGACCGGCAACGAGTTCATCTCGATGCTGAAGAACACCTCGCTCGCTTCGGTAATCAGCTATGCGGAGATCTATTTCGTGACCCAGGACATCGCGGCTGTCAACTTCTACGTCCCGCAGCTGCTGATCGTGGGCAGCATCTGGTACCTGGCGCTGACGAGCGTTGCCTACGTCGGTCAGTACTTCCTCGAGCGCAGGGTGGGTCAGGGCTTCTCCAGGTCCGAGCGGGCAACGATGAAGGAGCGGTGGCTCTCGCTCGGGACCGGGGGCAAGGGAGGTGGACGTTGACTGACGTGATGGTGCGCGCCGAGGGTGTCCACAAGCGCTTCGGCTCAAACGAGGTGCTGAAGGGCATCTCGCTCACGGTCAACAGTGGTGAGGTCATGTGCCTGCTCGGGCCGTCCGGCTCGGGCAAGTCCACGTTCCTGCGCTGCATCAACCATCTGGAGAAGATCAACTCCGGTCGTCTGTCCGTCGATGGTGAGCTGGTCGGCTACCGCGAGGCCAACAACAAGCTCTACGAGTTGCATGAGCGCGAAGTGGCCCGCAAGCGCGCGGAGATCGGCATGGTCTTCCAGCAGTTCAACCTGTTCCTGCACATGACCGCGCTCGAGAACGTCACCCTGGCGCAGACGCAGGTGCTCAAGCGCAACCGCGGTGAGGCGGACCGCCGTGCGCGTGAACTCCTCGACCAGGTTGGGCTTAGCGACAAGTGTGATGCCCATCCGGTGGCGCTGTCCGGCGGCCAGCAGCAGCGCGTGGCGATCGCGCGAGCGTTGGCGATGGACCCCAAGCTGATGCTGTTCGACGAGCCGACCTCGGCGCTCGACCCCGAGCTGGTGGGCGACGTGCTCGACGTGATGCGGGATTTGGCCAAGAGTGGAATGACGATGGTGGTCGTCACGCACGAGATCGGCTTCGCACGCGAGGTCGCCGACACCGTCGTGTTCATGGACGGAGGCGTCGTCGTCGAATCCGGGCCACCGGCCGAGGTGCTCGGCGCGCCCAAGCACGAGCGCACCAGGGCGTTCCTCGCCAAGGTCCTCTAGCCCCTCCCCGCGAGTCGCTCCCCCCGCCGCGACTCGCCGCCGCTCGCACGCCTGCCCCGTAAGCTGCCGTGTATGCCGGAAAGGGAACATCGGTCGGTCGCGCCGGTTGTCGGCCCGGATGATCCGCGCCGTTTTACGGACTCTGGGATTGAGGTCAAACCCGTCTACGACACGGGCGATCTGCCGGCGGACCTCGTCGAGCAGCTCGGCGAGCCCGGGGAGTTTCCGTTCACGCGTGGTGTGCACGCCGAGATGTACCGCAGGCAGTTGTGGACGATCCGTCAGTACGCGGGGTACGCGTCCGCGCGTGAGTCCAATCAGCGCTACCGGTACCTGCTGGAGCAAGGCTCTACCGGATTGTCGATGGCGTTTGACCTGCCGACCCAGCTGGGACTCGATTCCGATGATCCGCGCTGCTTGGGTGAGGTTGGGCGCACAGGGGTGGCGATCGACACGATCGACGACATGCGCACCGCGTTTGATCAGATCCCGCTTGGTCAGGTGTCGACGTCGATGACGATCAACGCCCCCGCTTCCGTGTTGTTGTTGCTGTACGAGCTCGTTGGCGAGGAGCAGGGCGTCGCGGCATCGGAGCTGCGTGGGACGGTTCAGAACGACATCTTGAAGGAGTACATGGCGCGCGGAAACTTCATCTACCCGCCCCGTGGAGCGATCCGGCTGACAACCGATCTGTTCTCCTACTGCCGCCAGCACATCCCGCGCTGGAACACGATCTCGATCTCCGGCTACCACTTCCGCGAGAAGGGCTGCTCAGCGGTACAGGAGGTCGCGTTCACGCTCTCCAATGGCATCGCGTACGTGCAGGCCGCGCTCGACGCCGGCCTGACCGTCGATGAGTTCGCGCCGCGGTTGGCGTTCTTCTTCAACGCTCACAACAACGTCTTTCAGGAGGTCGCGAAGTTCCGTGCCGCCAGGCGGATGTGGGCGCAGATAATGCGCGAGCGCTTCGGCGCGCGGGACGAGCGCTCGCTGAAGCTTCGCTTCCACACCCAGACCGGTGGCGTGACACTCACCGCCCAGCAGCCGGAGAACAACATCGTGCGGGTCGCTCTGCAGGGCTTTGCGGCGGTCTGCGGCGGGACCCAGTCGTTGCACACCAACGGCTATGACGAGGCGCTCGCGCTCCCCACGGAGCAGGCGGCAAAGGTCGCCGTCCGTACCCAGCAGATCCTCGCCTACGAGTCAGGGATCGCCGACACGGTCGACCCCTTTGCCGGCTCCTATTTCGTAGAGGCCCTGACCGACGAGGTCGAGTTGCGAGCCGCCGAGCTGATCGCGCGGGTCGATGAGCTCGGCGGCGCCGTCCGGGCGATCGACTTCATCAAGTCGGAGATCGAAGAGTCCGCCTTTGGTTACCACGAGCGCTACCGCACCGGGCAGGACGTCGTGGTCGGCGTCAACCGCTTCGTGGAGGACGACGTCGAGGTCCCCGACATCATGCGCGTGAACCCTGCCGCCGAACGCGACCAGGTAGCGAGGCTTGAATCGTTCAAACACGGCCGTGACCAGCAACTCGTCAAGGACCGCCTCGAACAGGTCCGTGAGACAGCACGCGGCTCCGACAACATGCTCCCCTCGCTACGCCAGGCGCTCAAGGACCGCTGCACCCTCGGCGAGGTCTGCGCAGCAATGCAAGACGTCTTCGGCCGATACCAACCAACCAACTGATACCGAGAGCCCGTTGCTTATACCCGCCGTCTTCTTCTGGCAGATCATCCTCGCGGTGCACATCGTCTTTGTCGTTGCCGCCTTCGGCCTGCTGCTCTCCTATCCGCTGATCACGATGGCGGCCGAGCGCATCGACCGCCGGTCGCTTCCGGCAATCCTCCGCGTGCGCATGCTGCTCAGTCGCAGCCTCGTCAACCCGGGGCTGCTACTCGTCGTCATCAGCGGCGTCTACCTCGCCTCCCAGCAACACCAGTGGGGCGACTTCTACGTCTGGTGGGGAATCGCCGCGGCGTTGGCCATCGGCGGACTCGAGGGCGCGCTTGTCCGCCGTCAGTCGGCGGCGCTCGCCACGCTCGCCGAGCGCGACGTCAGCCTCTTCGGGTCCGAGCACGGCAGCTGGAGCAGCGACTACGTCACAGCTCGCGGCCGTGCCGACCAGGTCAACGCGCTGCTCGCCGTGATCGTCGTTGTCACGACCTTCCTGATGGTCGTGCAGTAGCAGCCTCTGGGCATGGTCGGCTTCATCTGGGCTTAATCACTCAGGCGCTTAGAGTGGCGCCACGATGCGACGTCCCTACCTCGGTGCACTCGCCCTGCTCGTCGCACTGCTGGTGGCGGTGCCCAGCGCGGAGGGTGTGCCCCCGCCGGCGATTCGCGTCCCGACCTGCAGCACAGCGGTTGCCCGCGGACCGTCACTGCCCTCGGCCGACCCCACGTTCACGAATGTGGGAGGCGAACCCTTCGGAGTGGCGGCCACGCGGGGATACGTGTTCGTTGCGAACTTGGCGGGTGGCCTGGACGTGCTCGCCGATCACGACAGCGCGCCGCACCTGATCCACAAGATCGGACTGCGCGGCGGTGAGCCTGTAGGCGCGAGCCTGACCGCCGATGGCCGCTACCTGCTGATGGCGGATGGCGGCAATGGCGCCTACGTGGTGGACGTCGCGCGCGCCGAGGCAGGTGCCAAGGGCGCGCTGCTCGGCAGGCTGACCTCGTCGACGTCGAGGCGGTTCGGCGGTGCGATCGAGGTCACGGCATCGCGCGACGGTCGCTACGCCTTTGTGTCGCTCGAGGACAGCGACCAGATCGCCGTGTACAAGCTCGCCGCGGCGATCGCCGGCCACTTCGCGAGGTCGACCTACGTCGGTGCCATCCCCACCGGCCTCGCCCCTGTTGGGCTCGCCGTTTCACCTGACGGACGCTGGCTCTACTCGACAAGTGAGATCGGCGGCCCCGGGGCCCGCACTTCCGGGCAGGTCGGCTCGCTCAGCGTGATCAGTGTGCAGACCGCCGAGCGCGACCCGGCAAAGGCTGTGGTTGCGACGACCAGTGCCGGCTGCAATCCAGTCCGGGTCGTGGTCTCGGCAAACGGGCAGGATGTCTGGGTGACCGCCCGCGAGAGCGACGAGCTGCTCGCGTTTTCCGCAGCCAAGCTCGAGGCTCACAGCAAAGATGCCGAGCTTGCGAACGTGCGCGTCGGCGAGGCGCCGGTCGGCCTCGCGCTGGTGGATGGAGGCAGCAGAATCGTTGTCGCCGACTCCAACCGCTTCGGCGCAGCGGGCAGGAGCTCCGGTCTCATGATTGTCAGTACGGCGGCGGCGCTGGCGCATCGTTCTGCGATCGTCGGGACCGTCAAATCGGGACTGTTCCCCCGTGAGATGGCGCTCGAGCCCGCCGGCACCGTGCTCCTCGTCGGAAACTTCGCGTCCGGCACGCTGGAGGCGGTGCATATCGTTGCCCAGGCGCAGGAGACCCGACGCCGCAGGGCGAAAACCAGAGCAGATGACTGAACTGACAGCCGTCCGGACCCTCGTCAAATCAGCCCCGGAGTTGTGGGCCGTCTGCAGTGATGCAGACTCGCTCGCGCAGCACCTCGGGGCGTTTGGTGAGATCCGCATCACTCGGCTCGAACCGGAGACGACCGTCGCCTGGGAGGGCGAGCGCGCAAGCGGCACGGTGCGGATTGAGCCCTCGGGATGGGGCACCAAGGTGACTGTCACGGCCGACTCGAGCGCAGCGCTCGATGCGGTGCTTGACAGCCTCGGGCAGGCCCATCACCGACCCTTCTCCCGCTGAGCGCCCGCGGTCCGTGCGGATACGGATCGCGGGGGCCCAGCGGGGCCCCCGCAGGTACAGTCCCGGGAGCGAATGGCTGACGTCCATCCCGAGACCCAGGAGCACGCGCCTGAAACGTATGCCGAGAAGCTGCGGCAGCTCGAACTGCTGAAGCACGAGGCGATCCACGCTGGTTCGGCTGCCGCGGTCGAGAAGCAGCATGCCAAGGGGAAGTACACGGCGCGCGAGCGGATCGAGAAGCTGCTCGACCCTGGGTCGTTCCAGGAGCTCGATGTGTTCGTGCGGCATCGCACGACGGACTTCGAGATGCAGCGAAAGCGGCCGTACGCGGACGCGGTGGTGACCGGTCACGGAACGATCGACGGGCGGAGAGTCTGCGTGTTCAGCCAGGACTTCACCGTGTTCGGCGGGTCTCTGGGGGAGGTGGTGGCGGAGAAGATGGTGAAGGTGATGGAGCTGGCCGAGAAGATCGGCTGTCCGATCATCGGGATCAACGACTCCGGTGGCGCCAGGATCCAGGAGGGCGTGGTCGCGCTCGCCGGCTACGGCGATGTGTTCTTCCGCAACGTGCGCGCATCAGGTGTGATCCCGCAGATCAGCCTGATCATGGGGCCGTGCGCCGGCGGTGCCGTGTACAGCCCGGCGATCACCGACTTCGTCTTCATGGTGAAGGAGACATCGCACATGTTCATCACCGGACCTGATGTGATCAAGACCGTCACCCGCGAAGAGGTCGCGATGGAGGAGCTCGGCGGCGCGATCGCGCACAACACCCGCTCCGGGGTTGCGCATTTTGCCTCCGAGAATGAGGATCAGTGCCTCGAGGACGCCAGGTACCTGTTGTCGTTCCTGCCACAGAACAACCTCGAGACGCCGCCACGCGTGATCGCCTCGGATGACCCGCAGCGCCAGGACGCGGAGCTGGACACGATCGTCCCCGACAATCCGAACAAGCCTTACGACATGCGCGAGGTGGTGCATCACATCGTCGACGACGGCGAGTTCATGGAGGTGCAGGAGCTGTTCGCGCGCAACATCATCATCGGCTTCGCGCGTCTGGACGGACAGGTCGTCGGCATCGTCGGCAACCAGCCTGCGCAGCTGTCCGGGGTGCTCGACATCGAGTCATCCGAGAAGGGGTCGCGATTCGTGCGCACCTGCGACGCCTTCAACGTCCCTATCGTCACGCTCTGCGACGTGCCCGGTTTCCTGCCGGGAACCAATCAGGAGTGGAACGGGATCATCCGTCACGGCGCGAAGCTGCTCTACGCCTATGCGGAGGCGACGGTCCCGAAGCTCACGGTGATCACCCGTAAGTCCTACGGCGGAGCGCATCTGGTGATGGGCTCCAAGCAGCTCGGGGCCGACATGAACTTCGCGTGGCCGACGGCCGAGGTCGCGGTGATGGGCGCCGAGGGCGCGGTCCCGTTCATCTACGGGCGCGAACTCGCCACAGCCGACGACCCGGCGGCGGTGCGCGGCCAGCGGATCGATGAGTACAAGGCGCACTTCGCCAATCCCTACATCGCCGCCGAGCGCGGGTACATCGACGACGTCATCATCCCGCACGAGACCCGTCCCAGACTGATCGAGGCGCTGCGCATGCTCGAAACCAAGCGCCAGCTGGGACCCCGGCGCAAGCACGGAAATATCCCGCTCTAAGAGCCCCGTTATCTTAATAGGCGGATAAACTGCGCCCTGCTTTGGGGTGGGCGGGTTTCAAGGGTTGTCTCTGGTGCGCGGCGGCTGTTGCGGCGGCCGCTCTTGTGATGGCGCCCGGCGCTCAAGCGATGCGTGTACGGGTCGGTGGCCGGGTATACGGGGTCATGCCGAGCGCTGGCGCGCTCTCGGCCATCGCCGGCAAGAGCACCGCGGTGCCGCGGAAGGCGTCGTACGCCACCGCAGCGCCGCCGGGCTGGAACGTGAGCTACCAGGGCGGGCCGGTGCTCCATACCGCCAGGCCCTATGTGATCTATTGGGATCCCTCGGGCAGCGGCATCACGGCGCGGTCAGAGCAGGTCATCGACCAGTACCTGACCGATGTCGCGGCGGACACCGACGAGACCGAGGACACGTATGGGGTCGGGCGCCAGTACTACGACAGCGCCGGGATCGCGGACGCGGGGCAGACCTTCTCTGCATCCAGCCAGTCGTTCGTCGACAGCGACGCCTATCCGACAACCGACAACTGCCCCGCTGACGGCGGGTACACGAACTGCATCACCGACGCGCAGCTTCAGTCCGAGCTGACGAGCTTCGTCGCCGCCCGCGGACTGCCGACCGACGGCCCCGATACCGAGACAGAGTTTCCGGCTGGTGCGCCGGTCTACATTCTGATCCTGCCGCAGGCTGTCGACACCTGCACCGATACGAGCGGCGCCGAGTGTTCGGGCGGAACGAATTTCGACTATTGCGCGTATCACGATTACTACCTGAACGCGAGCCAGGTGATGCTCTACGCGAACGTTCCGTTCTCGGTCTTCACCGCGAATCCAGTGAAGGGCTGCCAGGCCGACAACACGAGCCCCACCGTCCTTCAGGCTCCCAACGGTGACCCGGCCGACAACATCGTCGACGACCTCAGCCACGAGCTCAACGAGACGATCACGGACCCGCTGATCACCGCCTGGGTGAACGCGAGCGGCGATGGCAATGAGCTCGCCGACCAGTGCGAGACCTACGGCGCCACCGCAGACCCCGCGAGCGGAGCGAGTCCAAATGCCTACGTACCTCTGGGTGGAAACGCAGCCGCGGGTGCGAATGGGTACGGATCGCTGTACGACCAGCTGATCAACGGCGACGAGTACTACGCGCAGTCGTTGTGGAGCAACGGGCAGGTCAACTGCGAGATGCAGCCGAACCCGGCGACGCTCACGCCGAGCTTCGCCGTAAGCGGCGCCGTCACCGGACAAGCCGCGACGCTCAACCCGGCCGCCACCGTCTCCGCGGCCGGTATCGCCAGCGAGACCTGGAACTTTGGCGACGGCACCAGCAGCTTCGTCGCCGGTGGTCTGTCCGCGGTCAACCACACGTTTGCCGCGGCCGGCCTCTACTCGGTCACGCTGACGGTCGTCGACACCGACGGCAATCTCGCCAAGGACACCCAGCAGGTCGCCGTGGGCGGTAATCCGATCGCTTTGATCGGCTCGCTGCCGGCCTCTGCCACAGCCGGATCCGCGGTGTCTTTCAGCGGCCGCTCGTCGACCGACCCGAACGGCGCCCCGCTTACGACCTTCACCTGGAGCTTCGGTGACGGCGGCGCAGGCAGCGGGGCGACCGTCAGCCATACATACACCAAGGTGGGCATCTACACGGTCAAGCTGAAGGTCAGCGACTCCTTGGGATTCTCGGCGTCCACGTTGAAGGTGCTCGATGTTGTCGCGGGCAAGATCCGCAGCGTGACGGCGACTCACCACGGGACCTCCGCCTACGCGCTCGTCACCGTTACCGGGCCGGGCACGATCACCTATGCACGCAAGACGACCAAGCTAGCGCGCGCCGGGACCGCCAAGATCAAGCTGACGCTCACGGCGAAGCAGCGCGGCGATCTGAAGCACAGGCGCAAGTTCACGGTCGCAGTCAAGCTCGTATACACGCCACGCGGTGGCAGCCGAGTAACGGAGACCAAGCACCTTCAGTTCTAACGCCGGGCGGCGCCAAGCGGCGGCGGTACTCTCGTGAGCGTGAACCGCCGCCCCGAGCTCGAGATCGTCGCGCCCGGCGCCTCGCCTGAGGAGGCGGCGGCGATCGTCGCGGCACTCGAGCAGTTCATGCGCGACACCGCGCCTGTGGTCGAGACGCCTCCCGAGCCGAAGCTGAGCCCGTGGCTGCGGGCAGCGCTGGCCGAGGGCGTCTCCCGCCAGCCTGGGCTCGGCGCCGAGCGCTGATCGCCCTCCGGCGCTGATCGCACCCAGCGCTGATCGCCCTAGCACCGATCACAGACACGACGCCGGACCTCGCGGGGTCAAGTGTTGCGCCGCGCTGCCGAAATACCTATAAGCCTGTCCGGTTTTGGTATTTTGTGATGTCTGTCCGGTCACCGGGCCAAGCACTCGATCTTGACGTCCCCCATCCAGAGGAAGACAGATGGCACCGCACCCCTCGCTGGAAGCTGAGAAGCACGGGCACGGCCTCCCCAAGGAGGGCTCGCTCGAGAACCCGGAGCTGCTTCAGAACGTGCCCGGGCAGGTGATCCCGATCCTGGCGGCTGAATTCGACGACTTCTCGACCGAGGCCGGCAAGTTCCTGCGCGGTGAGCTGCAGGAGGACGACTTCATCAAGTTCCGCCTGCGCCAGGGGGTGTACGGGCAGCGCCAGCCCGACGTGCAGATGGTCCGTGTCAAGCTGCCTATGGGCGGCGTCACGCCCGATCAGCTCGACGCCTTTGCCGACGTGATCGAGAAGTACGTACCTCTGCGCAAGGGGCACATCACCACGCGCCAGAACATCCAGATGCACCATGTGCCGCTTCCGACCATGGAGCTGATCCTGCGCGAGCTCGGCGAGGCCGGCCTCTCGAGCCGTGAGGGCTGCGGCAACACCGTGCGCAACGTCACCGGCGACCCGCGCGCCGGCACCCTGGCCGACGAGCTGTTCGACATCACCCCGTACGCGGCCGCGTACGTGCGCTACTTCGTCCGGCATCCGACGACGCAGATGATGCCGCGCAAGGTCAAGACGGCCTTCACCGCCACCGACGCGGACAACGCGATCACGCAGATCCACGATGTGGCCTTCACCCCGCGCCTACGCGACGGCGTGCGCGGCGTTGAGGTGCGGGTCGGCGGCGGCACCGCGATCATGCCGCGCCTGGCGCCCGTGCTCTATGACTTCGTCGAGCTCGACAACGGCGACTACCTGAAGGTCACCGAGGCGGTCCTGCGAATCTTCGACCGCCAGGACTTCCTGAGGGTCAACCGTGCCCGGGCGCGCATCAAGGTGCTGATCGACAAGATCGGGATCGACGCCTTCCGTGAGATGGTCGAGGAAGAGCTTCGGGGCGACTGGGTTGACGAGCGCGACTTCTCGCTTGACGACCTATTGCTCGACAACGACGAGCAGGCCAACGCTCCGGCAGCGCCGCTCGCGGCAGGCTCACCCAACGGCGACCAGCGCGCGTTCGATCGCTTCCTGGAGAGCAATGTCCAGGGCCAGCGGCAGCAGGGCTTCTCGACCGTCGAGGTCAGGGTGCCGACCGGTGACCTCACACCTGAGCAGCTGCGCGGGCTCGGTCAGATCATGCGCGAGTACTCCGGCGGCTTTGCCCGGACAACCGCGCACCAGAACCTGGTGCTTCGCTGGGTCCGTGACGGGGCCGTTTATGACGTCTGGAAGCGGCTCGCCGAGCTCGATTTGGCGGAACCGGGAGCGGACGAGATCACCGACGTGGTCAGCTGCCCCGGAACCGACTCCTGCAAGCTCGGGATCACGAGCTCGATGGGGCTCAACCGCGCTGTTAGCGAGCGGCTGTCCGAGATGCGGATCGAGGATCCCCTCACCCGCAAGATCCACATCAAGATGAGCGGCTGCCCCAACGGCTGCAGTCAGCATCACCTTGCCAACATCGGCTTCTACGGTGCCTCGATCAAGGTCGGCGAGCACACGATCCCGGCCTATATCGCGCACATCGGAGGCTCCTACGAGAACGGCAACGTGCGCTTCGGCGACCGGCTGAAGAGCCGCCTGCCCGCCAAGCGCGTGCCCGAAGCGGTCGAGCGTTGGGTTCGCTTGTACGAGTCTGAGCGTGAGCCGGGTGAGGAGTTCAACGCTTTTGCCGCCCGCGTCGGCACGCAGGCCTTCGAGGAGCGCGTGAAGGATCTGGCGATGCCGCTGGAGTTCTCCCTGGAGAACATGAACTACTTCATCGACTGGTCGAAGAACCAGCCGTTCCATGTCGAGCGTGGCGAGGGTGAGTGCGCGGTTTGATCGTCACAACCGCGCAACGCGAAGCGCCCATAGCACAGAGCTTCTGTGTATCTCGATCGCTACGCTGAACAACGCTATGTCTGCCACCACGCCTGATCTCGAGCAAGCGAGCGCCCAGGAAGTGCTCGCCTACGGCATTGAGCACTTCCATCCGGGGCTGAAGACCGCCTGCTCCTTCCAGAAGGAGGAGACGGTGTTGGCGCACATGCTCAGCGAGATCGCGCCCGACGCGAAGCTCTTCACTATCGACACCGGTGTGCTGTTCCCCGAGACGCTCGCCACCTGGAAGCGCTTCGAGGAGCGCTTCGGCCTCGAGATCGAGGTGATCGACGTCACGAGCCCGGGGGCGCCCTGGAGTCGTGATAACTGCTGCGGCCAGGCCAAGATCGACGGTCTCGAACGCGCTCTGGAGGGTGTCCAGGCCTGGGTTACCGGGATCCGCCGCGAGCAGTCGCCGACGCGCGCGGACGCGCCGAAGCTCGAGCGCGACGAGAAGCGGGGCATCTGGAAGCTCAACCCGCTCGCAGACTGGTCCAACAAGGACGTCTGGAACTACATCTTCAAGTACGACCTGCCGTACAACCCCCTGCACGATCACGGGTACGATTCGATCGGTTGCGCGCCCTGCACGCTGCCCGGAAGCGGTCGCGAGGGCCGCTGGGCCGGTGAGGACAAGACCGAGTGCGGTATCCATCTCTAGGCGCGATCAGTAAACGCGACCATGACTACGCAGGCTGAATCCGAAGTGACAACACGCGCCAAATACGAGCTCTCACACCTCCAGACGCTCGAGGCAGAGTCCATCTACATCATGCGCGAGGTGGCAGCGCAGTTCGAGCGTCCGGTGCTGCTGTTCAGCGGCGGCAAGGACTCGATCGTGCTGATGCGCCTGGCCGAGAAGGCATTCCGCCCAGGCCGCTTTCCGTTCCCCGTGATGCACGTCGATACGGGCCACAACTTCCCTGAGGTGATCGCGTTTCGCGACCAGCTCGTCGAGCACCTCGGCGAGCGTCTGATCGTCGCGAGCGTCCAGGAGTCGATCGACAAGGGACGCGTGCGCGAGGAGACCGGGCCGCGCGCCTCGCGCAACCGACTGCAGACCGTGACGCTGCTCGACGCCATCGCCGAGAATGGCTTCGACGCCGCCTTCGGCGGTGCCCGCCGCGACGAGGAGCGAGCACGCGCCAAGGAGCGGGTGTTCTCATTCCGCGACGACTTCGGCCAGTGGGATCCGAAGACTCAGCGTCCCGAGCTTTGGTCGCTCTACAACGGCCGCATCCGCAAGGGCGAGCACGTCCGCGTCTTCCCGATCTCCAACTGGACCGAGATGGACGTGTGGCAGTACATCGCGCAGGAGCGGCTCGAGGTTCCCACGATCTATTACGCCCACACTCGCCAGGTGTTCGAGCGCGACAACATGCTTTACGCCCTCAACGAACACATCGAGCTGATCGATGGCGAAGTGCCGTTCGAGGCCTCCGTGCGGTACCGCACGGTCGGTGACATGACCTGCACGGGCGCCGTGCGCTCGGATGCGATCACGCTCGAGGATGTCGTCACCGAGATCGCCGCCACGCGCATCACCGAGCGCGGCGAGACCCGGGCCGACGATCGCGTCACTGAGGCTGCGATGGAAGATCGCAAGCGCGAGGGCTACTTCTAGTGCCTGTCAGTGAGCTGCTGCGGATCGCCACGGCGGGATCCGTAGATGACGGCAAGTCGACCCTGATCGGGCGGCTGCTGCACGACACCAAGTCGATCCTCGAGGACCAGCTCGAGCACGTGGCGCAGACCTCCGAGCGCCGCGGCGACGGCTATCTCAACCTCGCGCTGTTGACCGACGGCCTGCGCGCCGAGCGCGAGCAGGGGATCACCATCGATGTCGCCTATCGCTACTTCCAGACAGGCGCAGCGGCCGGGGCGGCCGCAGCGGCGATAGCGAACGGAAATGCCGCCGCGACGCTGGTGGAGTCGCCCGAGGGCGGCTTCCGCGGCGGGCGCAAGTTCATCATCGCCGACACCCCGGGCCACGAGCAGTACACCCGCAACATGGTGACCGGCGCCTCGACAGCCGATCTCTCGATCGTGCTCGTGGACGCCCGTCATGGCGTCAGCGAGCAGACCCGCAGGCACGCGTTCATCACCTCGCTGCTGCGCATCCCGCATCTGGTCGTGGCGGTCAACAAGATGGACCTCGTCGAGTACTCCGAGGAAGTCTTCGACGAGATCGTCGCCGACTTCACCGATTGGGCGACGCGCCTGCAGATCAATGACGTCGTCTTCATCCCGATCTCCGCGCTGAAGGGCGACAACGTCGTCGACCGGTCGCAGGATATGCCCTGGTACCAGGGCCCGTCACTGCTCTACCACCTCGAGCACGTGGTGATCGCCACCGACCGCGACATGGATGACGTGCGCTTTCCGGTCCAGTGGGTGGTCCGCCCGATGAGCGACGAGCACCATGACTACCGCGGCTATGCCGGCCAGGTGGCTGCCGGGGTGATCCGTCCAGGCAATGAGGTTGTGGTCCTTCCCAGCGGCCGCAAGACCAAGATCAAGGCGATCGACTCCTTCGACGGGGAACTGGACGTCGCGTTCCCGACCATGTCGGTGACGGTGCGCCTGGACGACGACATCGACATCTCCCG
Organism: uncultured Actinomycetota bacterium; assembly: GCA_963714335.1. Classification (GTDB taxonomy): domain Bacteria; phylum Actinomycetota; class Thermoleophilia; order Solirubrobacterales; family Solirubrobacteraceae; genus Palsa-465. The sequence continues at coordinate 460,109 of CAVQNW010000002.1, read as the reverse complement.
CGGCGACATGATCGTCGACGCCGACGAGGCGCCGACCGTGGCACGCGAGTTCGAGGCGATGATCTGCTGGATGAGCGAGCAGCCGATGCGGCCCGGTGGGCGTTACGTGATCCACCACACCACGCGCTCGGCAAAGGCGATCATCGACAAGCTCGAGTACCGCGTCGACGTGAACTCGCTTGATCGCGATCCCGACGCAGACCAGCTGGGGCTCAATGAGATCGGCCGCGTGCATCTGCGCAGCTCGAGCCCGTTGGTCGTCGACCCGTATGCGCGCAACCGCACCACCGGCAGCTTCATCCTGATCGACGAGTCGACCAACGACACCGTCGGCGCCGGCATGATCCGCTCGAGCCGCTGATCCGCGTCTAGGCGCTGATCCGTTCCGGACGCTAGCTTCCCGCCGGTGAACCCACCGCTGGGAACAGGCGCCGTCACGTCCGGCCAGACACCGGCCCCGACGCTGGGGGAGAAACCGGTTCTGGGGACCGGAAAGTCCCCCAGCATCCGGATCGACCTGATCCCGATCGCAATCGCCGCCGGTGTCGGCGCGCTGCTTGCCGCAATCGAGCTGGGCACACGCAGCCTCTGGCTCGACGAGGCGTCGACGTTCGCGATCGTCTCGCAGCACGGCGCGGCGCTCTGGCACGCGGTCGCGCATGACGGCGGAAACATGCTCCTCTACTACCTGGTGATGCACGTCATCGTCGGCTGGTTCGGCGATGCGAGCTGGCTGATGAGGTTGCCGTCGGTGATCGCCAACGCGGCCACAGGCGGTCTCGTAGCCGCCATCGCGCTGCGGCTGTTCCCGGCCAACAGACGCCTTGCGACGGCCGCAGGGCTGATCGCGGTGGTCAGCCTGCCGCTCGTCTTCTGGGGCCAGAACGCACGGGGTTACGCGTGGCTGGTTGCGTTGAGCGCCGGCTCCTTCCTGGCACTGATCGCGATCCTGCAGACGCCTGGCGGCCGGTCGCCCTCGCGAGCCGCCATCGTGGCTTACGTCCTGACCACGCTGGCGGCCCTCTACGTCGGCTACGACGTGGCTCTGCTGATCCCAGCTCAGCTCGCGCTGCTGCTGCTGTTCCGCGAGCGGGCCCGGACGGTGATCGCGTGCCTGGCGCTGGTCGCCGTGCTGTGCGTGCCGCTGCTCGTGCTCGCCGCCGAGCGCGGATCGGGGCAGCTCTTCTGGGTGACGCCGCTCAGCTGGCGGATCGCCGGCCAGGCCACGCTGACGTTGCTCTCGGCGGCGCTCCCGCCCAACTTCCATCGCACCGCAACCACCGCCGTGGCAGCCGTCGTGATCGGGCTCGCGGCTGCTGCGGGGCTCGTGCTGGCCGCGCGCACCGGACTGCGAGCCGCGCGCCACCGGCGACCACGGGAGGAGACCTGGCCGATCCTGTTCCTCCTCAGCTGGCTGCTCCTCTCAACGGTGCTCACGCTGCTCGTCTACCTCGCCGGGGAGCCGATCGAGCTCACACGCGCGACGATCCTGGTGATGCCCCCACTGGCGATCCTGGTGGCGTGGGCACTGCTGCGTCCGGCAGTGCCGGCGGCGCTCGGTCTCGCCGGCGTGGCTGTGCTGCTCGCGCTGCGGCTGTTGCAGGTGGTCCCAAGCTATGGAGTCTCGCCCGAGCCCTGGAACGCTGTCACCGCCTACGTGGTCAAGTCGACGCCGGCCGACCGGCCCGCCTGCATCGCCTTCTATCCGCAGGATGGGCGCGAGGCGGTTGACTACTACCTGCTCCGCACAGCCGCAGGCAGCGTGGGCAACCCCGCTCCCGCGCTTACCCCCGTCCTGCCGGCGCTCCCCTGGGGGTCGGTCAGGCCATACGTCGAGCGCTACGGCACGCTCGATGCGGGCCAGCTGGCCCGCATCGCAAGGCAATGCCCGCGCCTCTGGCTGGTCGCAAGCCACGAGGGCCAGACCGCGGGGACACACCAGTCCCTGGTCAACATCTTGCGTTACCGGCGGCTCCGCGACGATCTGCGCTCGCTCTACCCGCAAAGCGCGCTGCGCACGTTCGGTTGGGCGTCAGCAATACACGTGCGCCTCTACGAGCACTAGGGCCGCAGCCACATCCCCACGTAGGTGATCGGTGACGCCACGACCGTGACGAGCAGGTTGTACCTCATCGCCCGCCGGAAGTTGTGATCGCTGAGCGCCTTGCCGACCACGATCACGAGCGGGAAGGCGAGTATCAGCAGCCGCGGATTGGGAGGTGTCTTTGCGGAGGTCAGCGCCAGCACGGAGACGCACACCGTCCACACCCATGCGGTCGCCGGCACGCGCGAGCGGTGGTCCCAGAGCAGCTTGAAACCGAACACCATGAATGCGGTCCCGAGCAACGCCAGGATCGAGTTGAGGTCGATCCCGCCTGGTCCGTGAGATCCGACGCCGGAGACGAACATCTGGTGGATCACGGCCAGCAGCACGCGTGGCACCGCCAGCGGCGTCGTCGACTCCGACCATTCGAGGTGCTGTGCGGTGTAGTCGGACAACGGCGAGCCGGTCCAGATCCACAGGTAGATGCCGAAGCCGATCGCGCCAAGCGGCGAGAGGATCGCCGCGATCAGCGACTTGCGCGCCTCACGATCACGCCAGCCACGGCCGCGCAGCTCGAGCAGCGCCGCCACTGCGCACATCGGTACGGCCGCCAGGCAGGTTGGCGCGATCGCCGTCGAGAATCCCGCGAGCACACCCGCCCACAGCCAGCGTTTGCGCGCCAGCAGAAGCATCGCCCCGGCGATCAGAGCGAGCGTCAGGCCCTCGCTGTAGACCATCGAGAAGACGATCGTTCCAGGGAAGAAGCACCAGAACCTGATCGCCCGGCGCGAGACCTGCTCGCCCCACCATTCCGCCGCCAGTTGCGCGATCAGCACAGTGGCGATTCCCCCGCCGATAATCGAGATCGCCAGCCCGGCGCCGAGGTTGCCGATCGGCAGGATGTGTGCGACGAGCCAGATCGCCATCGGATACAGGGGCATGAAGCCGAGCGTCGTGTACGCACCGGCATTCGGGTCGACGTGGTGGTAGTACCAGGTCGCGGCCGTCGTCAGGTACCACTTGCCGTCCCAGTTGGAGAACAACGTGCCAAGCGATGAGGTGTCGAGCGGATGGCCCTGCCAGTTGTGCGCGTGCGCCAGAGCCGTGTGGGACCCGACGGTGTCGATCAGCAGCATCGCGCCGGCCGCCAGCGCGAGATACAGCACCCGCGAGGCGAGGTACATGTAGAGCGCGTACCGGGTCCGCGAGGTGCCGGCCAGTCCGGCTCTGACGGCCTCCAGATTCCAGCGGCGCGCCTGGGCGGGATGCGCCTCCTGAAGCGTCGTCACGCGCGGAATTCTAGGAGGCCCGAGGGAAACTTCGCCACTGCCGACCTGACGGTAAAGTCGGCCACCGCATGTTCACAAAGATTTTGATTGCGAATCGTGGTGAGATCGCGGTCCGCATCATTCGGGCGTGCGAGGAGCTTGGTATCGCGACTGTTGCGGTGTATTCGGAGCTTGATCGTGATGCGCCGCACGTCAGGCGCGCCGATGAAGCCTATTTGTTGGGCCCTGGTCCTGCGAGTGAGAGTTATCTGAATGTCGAGAAGCTGCTTGAGGTGATCGAGGCCTCGGGTGCGGAGGCGGTGCACCCGGGCTATGGGTTCCTTGCCGAGAACGCGGGGTTTGCGGCGCGGCTCGAGGAGGCCGGGATCACGTTCATCGGCCCGTCGGCTGCCGCGATTGATGCGATGGGCTCGAAGACGCGGGCGCGCGAGTTGATGGCGGCGGCGGGGGTCCCGATCGTGCCGGGCACCACCGAGCCGGTGGCGACGGTGCAGGACGCGCGCGGGATCATCGATGCTGAGATCGGCTACCCGGTGGCGGTGAAAGCCGCGGGTGGCGGTGGCGGCAAGGGCTTCCGGGTCGCGCTCTCCGAGGACAAGCTCGAGGAGGCGTTTGAGGGCGCGGCGCGTGAGGGTGAGAAGTTCTTCTCCGACCCGACCGTGTACCTGGAGCGCTACCTGCCGGATCCGCGCCATGTCGAGGTCCAGATCCTGGCTGACAAGCACGGCAACGTGGTTCATCTGGGTGAGCGTGACTGCTCGCTGCAGCGCCGCCATCAGAAGCTGATCGAGGAGGCGCCCGCCCCCGCGGTCCAGGCGATCCCGGGCCTGCGGGAGAAGATCGGGAAGATCGGGACCGATGCCGCGGCCGCTGTCGCGTATTCGGGCGCTGGCACGATCGAGGGCCTGCTGCAGGACGGCGAGTACTTCTTCCTGGAGATGAACACGCGCGTGCAGGTCGAGCACTGCGTGACCGAGATGGTGACCGGGATCGACATCGTCAAGGAGGGCATCAAAGTGGCCGCCGGCGAGCGATTGTCGATCACCCAGGACGACGTGGTGCTGCGCGGTCACGCGATCGAGTGCCGGATAAACGCGGAGGACGCGTCGAAGAACTTCGCGCCCGCGCCCGGCAGGATCACCTCCTACATCGAGCCTGCCGGCCCGGGTGTGCGGGTCGATTCGGGTGTCGGCCCGGGCAGCGAGGTCAGCCCGATGTATGACCCGATGATCGGCAAGCTGATCGTCTGGGACTCCGATCGCGAGCAGGCCACCGCCCGCATGGTCCGTGCGCTGCGCGAATACGAGATCGGCGAGCTGAAGACCCTGCTGCCGTTTCACGAGGCGATCCTGCAAACGACCCAGTGGGCGAACGCGGAGACCTGCCGTGACCTGATCGAGGACCGCGCCTGGCTGAAAGCTTTGGCCTTCCCGAAGGTCGAAAAGCCGGCCGACGGCGAGGCGCGAAAGACCGAGCAGCAGTACACGGTCGAGGTCGCAGGCAAACGCTTTGACGTGCGAGTCATCGGTGGACCCGAGGGTGCTGAGGTGGGTGGGAGCGGATCCAGCACCCGCCCTGCGGCGCCCTCAGCGAACTCCGCCCCGCGCCCCGCGCCCCGCCGAGCCGCCCGTGCCAACCCCGGCGCCAGCAGCAACAACCATGGCGGTGACAAGCTCACCTCGCCGCTACAGGGCACGATCTTCAAAGTCGCGGTGGAGAAGGGCGCGACGGTGCAGGAGGGCGCGCTGATCTGCGTAATCGAGGCGATGAAGATGGAGAACGAGATCATCGCCCACAAGGCCGGTGTCGTGACCGAGCTCACGGCGGCGGTCGGGGCGGCGGTGTCGATCGGCGACACCCTCGCCGTTATCTCCTCGGAGTAGGCTGCTCGCGATGCGCGCCCTCGCGGTACACGAGGATGTGATCGCCGTTGTGTCCGGCGTCTGGCAGACGACCTGCACGGCGGTGCGCTCGGGCGATGAAGGCTTCGTGATCGACTCGCCCCTGCTTCCGGAGGAGCTCGAAGCCTTGCCGGCCGTGCTCGAGCAGGCCGGCTTCCCATTTTCGGGGCTGCTCGCCACCCATGGGGATTGGGATCACCTGCTCGGCAAGCTGGCATTTCCCGAGGGCACGCTCGGGGTCGGGGAGACGACAGCTGCACGTCTGAACAACGCGCTCGGCGAGCCGCAACGGCGGCTGCGCGAGTTCGACTCCGAGTGGTATGTCGATGGCCGCAAGCCGTTGGGCCTGTCCGAGTTCCAGGCACTGCCGGTTCCAGGACGGATCTCGATCGGCTCAGAGACCATTAACGAGCTCGAGGTCTATCCGGCCGATGGCCACACCCACGACGGCATCGCCTTCTGGGTGCCATGGGCCGAGGTGTTGATCTGTGGGGACTACCTCTCGCCGGTAGAAATCCCGATGATCTCAGCCGAACACGGCGGGTCGCTGGAGGCCTACCGTGAGACGCTCTTCCGACTCTCGCCGTTGGCGAACAGGGCGGCCACGGTGATCCCCGGGCATGGCGCTCCGCTGACGGCTGAGCTGGCGCTGGAGATCCTCGCCGAGGACCTGGCCTACCTCGAAGCTTTGGCGGCGCGCGAGGATGTCACGCTTCCGGACGGCCGTCGGTCGTCCACGCAGAAGCAGATTCACGAGCGCAACGTCGCATCAGTGGGCCTCTAGCGCTTCGGTCTCCGCGACAGGCCCGCTGATCACAAAGCGCGGGACGAAGACGTGCGCGAGCGGCCCGATCGAGAGCGCGTAGATGACCGTGCCGACCCCGACGTTGCCGCCGAGCGCCCACCCGATCGCAAACACCGTCAGCTCGATGCAGGTGCGAACGACGCGGATCTGGTGGCCGCGCGCCGCCCAGCCCATCATCAGGCCGTCACGCGGACCGGGGCCGAGCCCGGCGCCGATGTAGGCCCCGGTAGCGACTCCGTTCAAGACCACGCCACCGAGCATCAGCATCCATCGCAAGATCAGCGAGTGCGGCGTGTGAAACACCGCGAGCATCACGTCGATCGTCAGTCCCACGAGAATCGCGTTGCTGATCGTGCCCAGCCCAGGACGCTGCCGCAACGGCACCCATAGCACCAGTACGCCGGCGCTGACGATCAACGCCCACGTGCCGACGCCGAGCCCGAACCGCCCGGACAGGCCCTGATGGAACACATCCCAGGGATCAACCCCCAGCGCGCCGAGCAGCAGCATCGAGCTGCTCACGCCGAAAAGCAGAAGTCCCGAATACAGCTGGACAAGCCGCCGTACGCGCGGCGGCTGAACGATTGCGGTGAGGGTGCGGCCGGCCGTGAGTCCGGCCGCTCAGCCGACGTCGATCAGCTTGGCCGCTTCTTTGAGCGTCTTGACCTCGGCGTCGGGCTTCTTCTGGTTGGCCTCGAGCACCTCGCCGTGACGGTTCACCCAGATCACCGGAATCTTCTTCTTGATGCACGGCTCGATGTCGTTGTAATAGCTGGAGGCGACGTGAATCCAGCCCTTCTTGCCGCCGATGCGGCGCTCGCACTCGGTGAAGTGGGCGGGATCAGGCTTGTATGAGCGAACCTGTTGCGCCGTGACCACCAGGTCAAAGTCAAGCGGGATGTGCCGGCGCGTCTGGCCAAGCAGCTTGTCGTCGATGTTCGAGATCAGGCCGATGCTGTACTTCTTCGCGACCTTCTGAAGAACCGGGTTGGTCTCCTTGAACGCAGGCCAGCGCTGCACCGAGTCGGGGAGGAACCCGGCACGTGAGGGCTCGAGCGGCCAACCGAGGTCCTTGGCGATCTGCACCGCGGTGCGGCGTAGCACCTCCGCGTAGAGCTCGTAGGAGCCAGCCTCGATCTGCTGCTGCACCGAGTGGAACAGCGGGATGATCTCAGCCGGGTCGAGCGTGAAGCCGTCACGTGCGGCTTCCTTCACGAATGCGTCGGCTGCGCCGGTCTCCCAGTCGATCAGCGTGCCGTAAACATCGAACGTGACAAAAGTGATCTGCTTGGGAATGGCCATGGAGCGGCCATGATGCCATTTTTCCGTGATTTTTGACCCGCTCACACAGAGATCCGGGTCTGTTCGCGCCGCCCCGGCGGGGGGAGCCGAGTCACACCGGCACGTGCCCGCGGTGGCCGCAGGCCTACGGAAACGGCTTTTCATTAGATTGCAGGTATGGACCTGCTCGAATATCAAGGCAAGCAGCTGTTCGCGCGACACGGTGTCCCTGTGCCTTCGGGTCGGCCGGCGCGGACGGTGGAGGAGGCGGTTGCTGCAGCGGAGGAGATCGGTTTTCCGTGCGCGGTGAAGGCGCAGGTGCAAGTCGGGGGTCGTGGCAAGCTGGGTGGTATCAAGATCGCCCACAACAAGGATGAGGCGCGGGAATATGCGTCCGCGATCCTTGGGATGGACATCAAGGGCTTGACGGTTTATGAGCTGTGGATCGAAGGCGCGTCTGAGATCGCGTCGGAGTACTACGCGTCGGTCGTGTTCGACCGCAGTGCGAAGGCTCCATTGGTGATGCTCTCGACGAAGGGCGGCATGGACATCGAGGCGGTGGCCGAGGAGGACCCTGACGCGATCGCGAGGCTGCACGTCGATCCGTTGCTTGGGTTTCAGGCCTTCCACGGGCGGCGGCTTGCCTATGAGGCGGGTGTCGACGCCGATGTCGTGCGACCGGTCGGCGAGATGCTGGCCAAGTTGTATGACGCGTTCATCGCCGAGGAGGCGACGCTGGTTGAGGTCAACCCGCTGATCGTCACTCCGGACCGCAAGGTCAAGGCGCTTGACGCGAAGGTCACGCTCGATAACAACTCGCTGTTCCGTCACCCCGAGAACGCGGAGCTGCGCGACCTGTCGGGCGAGGATCCGCAGGAGCGGATGGCGCACGAGCGTGGCCTCACCTACGTCAAGCTCGACGGCAACATCGGCATCCTCGGCAACGGTGCGGGGCTCGTGATGTCGACGCTGGATGTGGTGAAAGGCGCGGGCGGCGAGCCGGCGAACTTCCTTGACGCCGGTGGCGGGTCCAAGGCCGATGCGATCGTGAGCGCGGTCGAGGTGATCCTCTCGGACCAGAAGGTCAAGGCGGTGCTATTCAACATCTTCGGCGGGATCACCCGCTGTGACGAGGTCGCGCGCGGGCTGGTCGAGGCGTTTGCGATCGTCAAGCCGACGGTGCCGTTCGTCGTGCGCTTGGACGGGACCAACGACAAGGAGGGCAGGGCGATCCTGGCTGAAGCGAACCTTCCCGGTGTCTACGCGGAGGCGACCATGGATGGGGCCGCCGCGAAGGTTGTGGAGCTCGCGAAGGTGGCCGCATGAGCATCCTGGTCGACAAGAACACTCGCCTGGTGACCACCGGCATCACCGGAAGCGAGGGAACGTTCCACACGCTGCGCAACCGTGACTACGGCACCCAGGTCGTCGCCGGTGTCACGCCCGGCAAGGGTGGTCAGAACGTCGACGGGATCCCGGTGTTCAACACGATCCGCGATGCGGTTGACAAGCAGGGCGCGAACACGGCGATGATCTTCGTGCCGCCGAGGTTCGCCGCTGACTCGATCCTCGAGGCCGAGGAGGCCGGGATCGAGCTGATCATCGCGATCACCGAGGGCATCCCCGCCCACGACGAGCTCAGGGCCTACCAGATCATCAAGAAGAACGGACACTCACGGTTGGTCGGTCCGAACTGCCCCGGGATCCTCTCACCGGGAAAGGCAAACGTCGGGATCATTCCGGCAGCGTTCTTCAAGGAAGGGAATGTCGGTGTCGTCTCCCGCTCGGGCACCCTGACCTACCAGGTCGGTAACGAGCTCGCGCTTCAGGGGTTCGGCAACTCGACGATCGTCGGCATCGGTGGCGACCCGGTACCCGGCACTGACTTCATCGACGTGCTCAGGCTCTTCCAGGACGACCCCGAGACCGAGCTGATCGTGATGTGCGGTGAGATCGGCGGGGACGCCGAGGAACGCGCGGCCGACTTCATCGGCGAATACGTGACCAAGCCCGTGGTCGGCTACATCGCCGGGTTCACCGCCCCTCCCGGCAAGCAGATGGGCCACGCCGGCGCGATCGTGTCGGGCTCCCAGGGAACCGCCGCCGCCAAGGCCGCGGCGCTCGAGGCCAAGGGCGTGCGGGTCGGCCGCACCCCAACGCAGGTAGCCGAGATTGCAATGTCCATGTTGGGTTAGGGTCCGTAAGCCATGAGCAAGGAGGGCACTCGATGACTGATCGCAAACCGATCTCGTTTGCGCGCGGCGCACCGTCGCTCGACATCGTCGACGTCGAGGGCCTGAAGGAGGCCGCGCAGGCCGCGTTCACCGCCGATCCCGGCGGAATGACCGCCTATGGCACATCCGTCGGCTACCTGCCACTGCGCGCGTGGATCGCCGAGAAGCACGGTGTGGCGGCGGAGAACGTGATTGTCACCAACGGTTCGATGCAGGCCGACGCGTTCCTGTTCGATGCGCTCGTCGTCGGCGGTGACACGGTCATCGTCGAGCTCCCGACGTACGACCGCACGCTCCTGTCGCTGCGCAACCGTGGAGCGGACGTGCGCATGGTCGAGCTCGAGCCCGATGGAATTGATGTGGCCGCGCTCGAGCGCATCCTCATCGCGGGTGCGCGGCCGAAGCTCGCCCACATCATTCCCAACTTCCAGAACCCGGCCGGCCACACGCTCTCCGCAGCCAAGCGCGAGCGGCTGCTCGAGCTGGCCCGTGAGTACGACTTCATCGTCTTTGAGGACGATCCATACGTCGAGCTCCGCTTCACCGGCGAGCGGCTGCCGACCATGTATTCGATGGACTCGGAGAAGGTGGTCTATGCGTCGTCCTTCTCGAAGACGGTCGCGCCCGGTATCCGGGTCGGCTATCTCGTCGGTTCGCGTCCGGTGATCGCGCAGATCGAGCGGCTCGCGACCAACACCTACATCTCACCGAACATGGTCGCGCAGGGCATCGTCAACCAGTTCGCGCGCTCTGGCTCGATCGACCGCTCGATCGAGACCGTCAAGAACGCCCTTCGCGAGCGCGTCGACGCGCTCGCGGCGGCGCTCCAGCGCGAGCTGCCCGATGCCCGCTTCATCAAGCCCGAGGGGGGCTACTTCATGTGGGTGGAGCTGCCGCGCGGCACCGACGTCGATGCGCTCTTCGATGCAGCCACCGAGCGCGGCGTCCAGTTCGTCAAGGGCAAGGACTTCGTACTTGAGGGCTACGAGTCATCGCTGCGCCTCGCCTACTCGGGCGTGACCACGGCCGAGATCGACGAGGGCATCTCGCGCCTGGCTCAGGCCTACGAGGCGGTCACCGGCGAGGTCACCACCGTCTGATCGCCGATCCATGTAGTCGGCCGCCTCGCGCCGAGTCACGTAGTCGGCCGCCCCGCGCCGAGCCGCCGCCGACTAACGGCCGTAGCGGCCTTGACCCAGGACCAACTGCTCTGGCAGGGCCGTCCGCGGCGGTGGCGAGGGGTCGGCGGTCACGGAGACGGTTTCCGCCACGCTGATCGTCACCGTTGCAGGACCTGACGGTCCGGCCACCGTGATGGTCTCGTCGTCCTTGGCGGAGATCTGCCCGCTGAGGCCCGGGAAGATCCCGCTGCCGCGCAGGTAGTGCAGCAGGTCCTCGGCCTCGTTCTCGAGGCGAAGGATCGTCACCGTGGAGCCGAGCGCACAGTCGGCCAGCGGCACCCCGTCGATGCGCTGCCCGACATGGATCGGATGCCCGTGCGGGCAGGTCCGGGCATCGCCGACGCTCGAGCGCACGTAGGCCTCGAAGCGTGGTGTCATCGCATGCTCGAGCCGTTCGGCCTCCTCGTGCACCTCGTCCCAAGGAACCCCGACGACGTCGGTGAGGAACCGCTCGATCATCCGATGGCGACTGACGATGCGCTCGGCATCCGCGCGTCCGGAGTCGGTGAAGCGAATCGTGCGGCCGGCGTCGCGACTGATGTAGCCGTCGCGCTCCAGCCGCCCGATCATCTCGGATACGGTCGGAGGAGAGAGACGCATCGCTCGAGCGAGGTTGGCGGCCGTCATCGGCAGCCCTGCCTCGAACAGCCAGAAGAGGCTCTCCAGGTACTCCTGCTCGGCGTCCGTTGCCTGTCGCGCGTCCGTTGTCATCGCGGCTGATCGTAGCTATTACGATCAGCGCCTATGCCTCTGCCACTCCAACCGCCGATCGAACCGCAGCTCGCCCGTGGCAAGCCGGAGTTGCCCGACGGTGATGGCTGGGTGTACGAGCCGAAGTACGACGGCTTCCGGGCACTCGCCTTTGTCGACGGTGAAGAGCTGCTGCTGCAGTCGCGCGCCGGCAAGCCCTTGCAGCGCTATTTCCCCGAGCTTCGCTTCCCGGCCGGCCGCTACGTGCTGGATGGAGAGATCGTGATCGACGCCGATCCGGACTCGGACGAGCCCGAGGACTTCGATGCGCTCTCACAGCGGATTCATCCTGCCGCGTCACGGATCCAGTTGCTCTCGCAGCAGACACCAGCGCGCTACATCGCCTTCGACCTGCTCGCGGTGGACGATGAGGTGCTGATGTCGGAGCCGTTCGCCGAGCGGCGGCGCCGGCTCGAGTCGCTCGCACTGAAGGAGATCGCGCTGGCACCGACTGTCGACACCGCAGTGGAGGCCGAGCCTTGGCTCCGCCGGACCGAGGGCGTCCTGGCCAAGACCGCGAGTGCTCCGTATGCGCCAGGCAAGCGGACGGCGATGGTGAAGGTCAAGCGCGTCCGCACGATCGACGCGGTCGTCGCCGGTTACCGTCCGGGCAAGGAGGCCGACACCGTCGGCTCACTGATCCTCGGGCTGTACGACGACTCTGGGCAACTGCGGATCGTCGGCCATTGCTCGGGCATCAAGCCGGCGGAGAAGCGTGCCCTCCGCGAGCGACTGGCGGCGTACGAGACCGGCACCCGCGGCCGTGGAGACCCCAGTCGCTGGAAGAACGAGAAGGAACTCGAGTGGATCGAACTGCGACCCGAGCTGGTGGTCGAGGTCAGCTTTGATCAGACCAGTGGCGGCCGCATTCGTCATGGCACCAAGCTGTTGCGGTGGCGGGAGGACAAGCCGCCACGTGACTGCGCGCTCAATCAGATGCAGGAATGAAGGGTTCCGAGCTGGGCGTCCACTCGGCAACGCAGTTGCGACCGCTGCGTTTGGCGGCGTACATCGCCTGATCCGCGGCACGGATGACCGTTTCGGGAGTGAGCGGCTCGAGGCGGTCCAGGCAGACGACGCCGATGCTGGCGCTGACCCCTTCATCTGGCGAGGCCTCGAGGTTGGAGGTCACGCTGCGAATGTGCTCGAGCAGCGAATCGGTGACGATCATCGCGTGACCGCGGTCGGCGTTCGGTAGCAGTGCTGCGAACTCATCCCCACCGAGGCGCGCCGTCACGTCGGTCGCCCGCAGCCGCCCGCGCAGACCTTCTGCGAGTGCCACCAGCAACTGATCACCGGCGCTGTGGCCGTGAGTGTCGTTGTGCTGCTTGAAGTTATCGACGTCGAACATCAGCACCGCACCGGTGGTTCCGTAGCGCTCACCGCGCGCGATGTGTGCACTCAGCTCACGGGCAAAGGCGCGCCGATTGAGCAGGCCGGTGAGCGGATCGTGGTCGGCGAGGTGGCGCAGCTGTTCGACATGCGCGCGCCGTTCGGTGATGTCCTGGATCTGCCCGACCATGTGCGAAGGACTGCCATCGGGGTTCGTGATCAGAGAGAGGGCTACCTCGGCCCAGATGGTGTGTCCGTCGGCGTGGATGTAGCGCTTCTCCCGCACGTGGTTCTTCTGCGTGCCCGAGAGCAGCACCTCCATCACCGGCACGTCGTCGCCGAGATCGTCGGGATGCGTCAGCTCCTGGAAATGGTGGCTGAGCAGTTCAGTGCGAGTCAGGCCGAAGATCTCACAGAGCGCGGTGTTGACCTGCAGCGGCCGGCCGTCCATCCCCAGGATCACCATTCCGATCAGCGCCTCATCGAACCCTCGTCGCAGCTGCTCCTCGGCACGCTGTCGTGCGGTGTGCTCGGCGCGCTCCTCGGTCACGTCTTGCGTGACTCCGAGCAGCCTTCCCGGACTTCCATCCATGCGCGGCAGGTACTCGCCGCGGACCTGGAGGATCCTGACGTCCTGCGGGTCGGCCATGTAACGAGCCTCGAAGGTGAAGCCGGCGTCCCGGTAGAAGGAGTTCCGTACGCGGTCGCGATCGTCGGGGTGCACCAACTCGATCAGTTCATCGAGCTCGGCCGGGCCCAATGCCGGATCGCGCTTCAGCAGCCGGTAATGCTCTGCGGACCAGTCCATGCGTCCAGTCATCCTGTCCACTGCCCAGCTGCCGATGCGACCCGCTGTCTGCGAGCTCTCGAACAGGTGTTGCTGCTCGGCCAGGCGCAGGCGCGCGTTGACCTCCCCGGTGACGTTGCGGATGATCAGGCACGCCTCGAACACATCGCCCATGGCGTCGACGATCGGCGAGCCCGACATCGACATGATCACGTTGCGGCCGTCGCGCATCGTGCGCCGGGTCTCGAAGGCATCAACGCTCTCGCCTTTGAACACGCGGTCCACAAACGCCGATTGGTTGGACTGGTCACCCTCGGGAATGAGCAATCCCACCGGCTTGCCGAGTACCTCACTCGCTCGCCAGCCGTGCAGCTGCTCGGCTGCCGCGTTGAACCTGGTGATCACCCTGTCGCGGTTGATGGTCAGGATCGCGTCGGACGAGAGTTCGACCATCGTCGCCAGCGGGCGGCTGCGATCGTGGGCGCTGCGCGCCAAGGCGTTGCGGATCGTGCGGCCGAGCATCGTGGATCTGAAGTCGTCGGTGCCGCGCACCACGCAGTCGTGTGCGCCCAGCTCGATCGCTGCGATCGCGATCGCCTCGTCCGGGTTGGACGTGACGGCCAGCAGCGCAGTATCGATGGTCGTGGAGCTGACCAGCCGCAATTCGTCAAGACCGGCGGCATCGCCCGCTCCGATGTCGACAAGCGTCACCTCCGACGGCAGTCGGCGCAGCGCGACGATCGCGTCACGCGCCGAGTCGATGACCTCGAGGTTGATCGCGCTGCCGTTGTCCCCCGACAACGCGTCGCGCAGCTCTTTGGTCACCGCCGGTGCTGTGCTCACGAGGAGGACACGGATGTCGGTCTCGCCGCTCAATGGTGCCGTTAGCGCTGCGGTTGATCTGACTGAGCAAATTTATTACATCTGACATGCGCTCACTGCCAATTCTCAGCGACCTTGCGCGAGGGCTGCACGCGGGGCGGCTCGCCCGGCATCTTGGGATAGTCGGGCGGGAAGTTCAGCTCACCGCCGGGCAGCGACTCCCACAGGTCGAGCAGCGGGTCGAGCGGGTACGCGACGTCGTCCATGTCGGCCCACGGGTTGCCGTCGGCGAGGTATTCGGGAACGGTCTTCAGGTTGAACTCGCCGGGGTTCTCGACCGTCGCCAGACGATCCCAGGTCATCGGCGTGCTCACGGGCGCGCCGGGACGTGGCCTCAGGCTCCATGCGCTGGCGATGGTTCGATCCCGGTTGTTCTGGTTGTAGTCCAGGAAGATGCGGGCCCCGCGCTCCTCCTTCCACCAGTTGGTGGTCACGCCCGAATCGCGGCGCTCCAGTTCGCGGCCGAACCCGATGGCGGCGTGGCGCACTTGCTCGAAGGTCCACTTGGACTGGATCCGGAGGTAGATGTGGATGCCTCGATTCCCGCTGGTCTTGGGAAAGCCGCGCAAGCCGAGTTCCTCGAGCAGTTTGCGTGCGACCCCGGCTACGCGTTGGGCATCCTTGAAGTCGGTCCCCGGTTGAGGATCCAGGTCGAGCCGCAGCTCGTCCGGGTGGTCAAGGTCGGGCCTTCTGACCGGCCATGGGTGCAGCGTCAACGCGCCCACCTGCGCCGCCCACACCACTGACGCCGGTTCGCTCGGGCACAGCTCAGCGGCGGTGCGGCCGCTCGGGAACGTGATCGTCGCGGTCTGGATCCAATCGGGTGCTCCCTTCGGCAGGCGCTTCTGGTAGAAGCCGTCGCCATCATCCCCGTAGCCGGTGGACAGCCGCATGCCCTCGCGGTAGCCCTTCGGCCAGCGCTCCATTGTCGTCGGCCGCTCGCCGATCGCCAGCATCAGCGGCTCGCCGAGCGTCGCGAAGTACTGGCAGACATCCAGCTTCGTAAAGGCCGGAGTCTGCTCCGTTGCCTCATAGATGACTCGATCGGGGCTCGTGATCCGCACCGGCCGCCCTGCGACCTGGAGCTCTACTGCGCTGTCGGGCATCCTGCCTGACAGCATGCCGCGAATGACAACTCATCCCGCAAGCGGTGTCCCAACCGAGGTGTTGGTTGCCCCTGACAGCTTCAAGGGCACGTTCTCGGCAGTTGCCGTTGCCGAGGCGCTCGGTCGCGGCCTGGTCGCCAGTGGGCAGCCGGTCGACCTGTGTCCGGTGGCGGACGGCGGTGAGGGCACACTCTCCGCGCTTGCTCCTGCGCTTGGGTTGGAGCAGGTCACCGTGCGCGTCAGTGACCCGCTGGACCGCCCGGTCGAAGCTGCCTTCGGCCTGGGCCCCGGC
Organism: uncultured Actinomycetota bacterium; assembly: GCA_963714335.1. Lineage (GTDB taxonomy): Bacteria > Actinomycetota > Thermoleophilia > Solirubrobacterales > Solirubrobacteraceae > Palsa-465. The sequence goes on along the minus strand of CAVQNW010000002.1, from coordinate 444,225 downwards.
GGTGTGGCCGTCGTCGAGATGGCGGCTGCCAGCGGCTTGGGACTGGTTGCCGAGTCCGACCGTGACGCGGTTGCCGCGTCCAGTTACGGGACCGGCGAGCTGATCGCGGCGGCTGTCGCTGCGGAAGCCCGCACGGTCTACGTGGCGGCCGGGGGCAGCGCCACCACCGATGGCGGTGAAGGCGCCATGTCCGCGATTGACGACCTCGGCGGGTTGGGGAGCGCGCGCCTTGTCGTGCTCTGCGACGTGCGCACCCCGTTCGAGCTGGCGCCGGCTACGTTCGCACCGCAGAAGGGCGCCTCCGCCGCGGAGGTGATGCAGCTCGAACGGCGACTCGAACACCTGGCCGAGAGGCTTCCGCACGACCCGCGCGGCCTGCCGATGACCGGTGCGGCCGGCGGCCTGGCCGGTGGTCTGTGGGCACAGTTCGGCGCCGAGCTCGTCGGTGGAGCGTCATTCGTGCTCTCGGCCGTCGACTATGACGCGCGCATGCGGGCCGCGCGCGCGGTGATCACCGGGGAGGGGCGCCTCGACCGCCAAAGCCTCGTCGGCAAGGTCGTCTCCGAGGTGGCAACCCGGGCGCGCCAGGCGGGGGTGCCGTGCCACGCCGTCGTCGGCTCAAACGTGCTGGAGCTGTTCGACCTGCGCATCCTCGACCTCCAGCTCGTGCTGGAGGCATCGACGCTCAGCGAACTGGAGGCAGCCGGAGCCGAACTCGGGGCCGCGATCCGGGCCGAGTCTGCTCGCGGCGCCTAACGCCGTCGCCCGGCGCCACCTCAGGTGGCGCCCGGCTGCTCTCGATGATTCTCGCGTCTGGTCAGTGCGCGAACGCCTGCAGCGGCCCTCCCTTGCGCTTCGGCAGCGGACTCTCGAGCGCCTGGAGCGCGTCGGTCTCCTCGCGCATCTGCTCGAGCAGCTCGTCGGCCATGTCGAGGCTCATCCCGGCACGAACGACGATCCTGAGCACGCTCAGGTCCTGGCGGTTCGCCGGGAATGTGTAGGCGGGGATCAGCCAGCCGCGCCCGCGCATGTGCTGTGACACGTCGAACACCGAGTAGTTCTTGACCTCATCCTTGAGCGTGAATGCAAACACGGGCAGATCATCGCCCTTTGTCAGCAGCCTGTACGGGCCCATTTCCTCGATCCCGGAAGAGAGCTTCAGCGCCACGGCCTGTGCGTTATTCATCACGCGCCGGTAGCCGTCACAGCCGAGGCTCACGAACATGAAGTACTGCGCAAGCACCTCGCTCCCGGGTCGCGAGAAGTTGAGCGCAAAAGTCGGCATGTGGCCGCCGAGGTAGTTGACGTCGAAGATCAGGTCCTGCGGTAGCGCTTTCTTGTTGCGCCAGATCGCCCAGCCGACCCCGGGGTAGACCAGGCCGTACTTGTGACCCGAGGCATTGATCGAGCAGACGCGCTTGATCTTGAAGTCCCACTCGAGGTCAGGCTGTAGGAACGGCGCCACGAATCCGCCTGAGGCGGCATCCACGTGCAGCGGCACATCCAGTCCGGTGCGCTCCTGCAGGTCGTCGAGCGCCGCGGCGATCTCCTTGATCGGCTCGTAGCTGCCGTCGAACGTGGAGCCAAGCACTGCGACGACGCCGATCGTGTTCTCGTCGCAGAGCGCCACCGCCTCCTCGGGGTCGAGGTGGAAGCGGTCACCCTCCATCGGCACCAATCGGGGCTCGACGTCCCAGTAGCGCATGAACTTGTCCCAGCAGACCTGGACGTTGATCCCGGTCACCAGGTTCGGCTTGTCGGTCGGCTTGCCGGCAGCCCGCATCCGTTCCCGCCAGCGCCACTTCATCGCCAAGCCTGCCAGCATCGCCGCCTCGCTGGAGCCAGTCGTCGAGCAACCCGTAGCCTCCTCCTCCAGCTCCGCGTGCCACAGGTCGGCGATTATGTTCACGCAGCGCGACTCGATCTCCGCCGTCTGCGGGTACTCGTCCTTGTCGATGATGTTCTTGTCGGCCGTGTCGTCCATCAGCTTCGCGGCGATCGACGGCATCCAGGTCGTCACGAAGGTCGCGAGGTTCAGCCGCGCCTGGCCGTCGAGCAGTAGCTCGTTGGTGAGCAGCTCGTAGGTCGTCTGCTCACCCAGTCCGTCGTCCAGCAGGCAATTCTTGGGCACCTCCCGTTGCTGAGGACCACCTTGCTGGACCGGCGCCGCGAGCATGTGTCGCTGCGCATGAGTTTGGTGCGTGGAAAGCGCCATCAGTCTTCCTCCAGCCTGCGATTGTCGGGAAGGTCCTGACCGCCGAGGGCGGCGAGGAAGCGTTTGAACACCGGCCGGTCACGGTCCGGGTAGAACGGATCATTACCGTCTCGCAGCATGACCGCCACCCTTTCTAGGTCATAAAGCAAGGCGAGCTTGCCGGGCGGATCGTCCCACTCTTCGCTGTCGTAGCGCTCCACCCACGCGGCCAGCGCGGCCAGCGTCTCGACCTGCAGCGGGTTCTCCCACCAGCAGGTCCGGACCGGGAGCATGTAGCGCTCGCGCAGCCGGCAGACGTCGAGCCAGAGATCCTCGAACCACTGCCGACACAGCTCGGCATCCTCGACGGGGGGCCTCATCGTCTCGCCGCCGCCCTCCTGCCGGTCGCCAGCCGCCGCAGCGTGCGGTTGCCGAACCAGGTGCGCAGCCGTACTCGCACCGGGGCCAGACGGCCATAAAGGAGCAGCGCATGGCCCTCTGGCAGCTGCCGCAGCGCCTCGGCAGAGATCAGCGGCGTGCGTCGCGTGCTGTATGAGCGCGTGCTGCCGCCGCGTCCGCTGGTGCGGGTCAGCTCCCGTCGCTCCTCCTCACCGACCAGTCCCGAGAAGTAGCGCAGCGTATCGAGGTCGGCGACACCCGGAAGCAGCATGCGGGCACGGTGGCTGTTCACGACTGTTTCCGCCTGCTGGCGATAGCGGCTGCGCGCCTGTGCGAGATCATGGAATATCGAGATCAGCTGAATGTTGTGGCTCGGCGCCGTTGAGGCGATCTCAGCGAGGTTGGGGAGCGGTGCCACGTTGCCGGCCTCATCGAGGCAGATCAGCAGCGGTCGCTCGAGCCGCCCACCGGCATGATTCGCAAGCTCGTACGCAGCGTCGACGACCTCTGAGAGCAGCGCCAAAAAGATCGGCCGCAGCAGCTTCGAGGCCTTCGCGTCGCCGATCAGGTAGAGCGTCGCGTTCGAGCTCAGCAACCGCTCGGGAGTGATTTCACAGCCATGCGCAGATCGGGCGACGCGCGTGAAGCGGTAGGCCCGCAGGAGCGCCTGGGCCGTCGCCTCGATCGAACTGCGCGTGCGATCGGCCTGGGCATCGAAGGCGCGCACCGCGTCATATGCGGCCCGCGCGTCGAGATGCTCCTGCTCGGTGCTGACGCCGGCTAGCAGCCGATCAAGTGCGGCATCGAGCGTACGTCGATCCTGCCCGTACGCCCACGCCATGACCTGCTCGATGCGCCCGCCAGTCCGAGCTGCGACGTGTAGCAGTGGCGCAAGGCGCTGTTCCGCCGCGATCGCCCAGAAATCTCCGCCCTCCACGCCACGTTGATCCAGCTCACCCGCCGCCGCCAGGCGCCACGCCACCTCGAGCGCACCGTCCCAGCTCGACGCCTTGCGCAACGGCGACCACGTGTGGCTCAGGACGCCGGACAGCTCGAACGGATCGAAGACGAACGTCTGCCCCAGTTGCTGCCGGCGCGTCAGGGTGCAAGCCAGCAGGTCGGTCTTGATCGAGGAGGCCACGGCCGGCCCCTGCCACTCCAGCAGCGCAGGGATTGCCAGCCCGGCTGACTTGCCCGACTGTGGCGGCCCGAATGCAACCAGCGCGTGGCGGTGCTCCGCGCGCAGCAGCCTGCGTCCGTGGTATCCGAGCGCCAGTCGGCCCGCTGGCCGACCGGTGCTGGCTCCCGGTCCGTCGGCCGACCGCCGGCGCCCGAGCGCCGCGAGGTCGGTCCGTCTAGCCCAACGCGCACCCGTGTCGGCACGCCCGGATCCGCAACGCTCCCCGGCGAGCGCGAACAGAACCAGCGCGGCCGCCAGGCCTCCCAGTGGCAGCAGCTCAGCGGGCATCGAGCCGCATCCCCGTGTCGGTGTCGGTGAGCCGCTGCTCGATCCGTGAGCGGTAGTGCTGCACGATGAACGAGCGTGAGCCGACGCGCCACAGCGCCTGCCCCGGCGTCAGCTGCGTGAGCAGCTGCGCCTCGGTCGCAGACAGCCCGAGCAGATCGCGAGTGAGCCCGATCTGGCTCTCATCCTGGTGGTAGATGATGCGTGTCGACGCGTCGGCGATCAGACCTTCAGCGATGCGCGCGGCACGCGAACCGGCATCGCCGGCCGCCTGCAGATCGCCGAGCTTGTGGAGCACGACCAGGTTCAGTACGCCGAACTGCCGAGCGAGCTTGAAATTGGACTGAAACCACTCGCCCAGTCCACCGTGCTGAATGATCTTCCAGGACTCATCGGCCACGTTGATCAGACGGCTGCGGTCGGGCTGCTCCGCGGTGCGCGCGAGCTGCGCACTCATCCAGGCGGTAGCGCAGGCCATCAGGATGCCGACGGCGGGCGAGTCGCGGACGGCGTGCAGGTCGAGCACCAGCAGCCGGGCATCGAGGTCGATGCCGGGACTCGTGGGGCCGTCGAAGATCCCCTTCAGCGGACCCTCGCAGAGGTCCTGGAGCGCGAGCGCTGCACGGCGGCAATCGGCCGCAAGTTGCGTGGGCGTCGTCTGCAGCCGGGCCGCCATCTCGGCAGGGGGGTCGAACATGATCGTGGTGATCTGAGGAAGCGTCGGCTCCGGCGTGCGACCGCGGACGGTGCGCAGCGACTCACGCAGCGCGGCAGCCTCCACCTGGTCAAGCGCCTGGCCGATTGCGGTGGTGGCGATGGCCCGCAGCAGCTCGATCTGGGCGTGCTCCTCGGAGCGGGCCGATAGCGGGTTCAATCTCACCCCGCCGCCTGGTGCGAGCGAGATCGGCTTCACGCCCACGCTTTCGCACAGCGGGCCGTACTCGCGCTTGACGTCGAGCACGAACGCTCGCCTCCCGAACAGCAGCATCCGCCACAGCAGCGTCTTCACGAGCGCGCTCTTGCCCTGGCCGAGCTTGCCGATCACGATCGCGTTCGGGTCATCGAGGGCTCCCTCGTCGTAGAGCACCCAGGGGTCGAAGCAGAAGGCCCCGCCGTCTGTGTCGCGGCCGATGAACGCGCCACGCCCGCCAAGCCCGCCACTGGTCGTGAACGGGTAGATCGCCTGCGCGTGACGTGTCGTGACTCGGTGGCCCGGACGTGATGCGTTCATCGCAGGCCTCTTGCCAGCGGCAGCGTGAAGCTGAACGCCTCAGCCTGTTGCCCGTACATGCGGCGCAGCTCCAACCGCGCTCTCGCGGCGTGACGATGGATCTCCGTGCAAGCACGCCGCAACTCGCCCTCATCGCGGCCGCTGACCGTTACGAAGCCGCTGAAGCGCACCTCGCCGTGACCGGCCGCGAGCTCGGCTTCGCGCCGAGCCGCAGCCTCCTGCGCCTGGCGCTGGCGTGCGGTCTCGGATTGGCCGAACCGGCGTCGCAGTTCGCTATCGGCCCGGTCGCGCGTGATCGCCGCCTCGACCTCGCGGGCCGAGCGCTCCGGCGGTACGGGTTCGAAGGTGACGGCCACGGTGCGCACGGCCCCCGAGTCTGCGAGGAGTGCATCCATGAACATCGGCGACACATCCATCCTCGGCCAGGAGCTGATCCAATGAGTGGCGTGCAGGGCGCCGTCGCATCGGTAGTGGTCCCAGGCTTCCGCAGTGGCCATCGGCCCGCCGGCGTGCTCCTCCAGAACGCGAATGCCGCCACTCGCGGCATCGATCGCGGCGAGGTCACTGCGGGCATAGGGATCGAAGCCCGTGCGCAGCACTCGCGAGAGCTGACCTGAGGTGAGCGCGCCGAGCACCCTGATCTCGGCACTCTCGAGGCCGCGCGCGATCTGGCCGACCTGTTCGATCACCTGCTCGGACGTCAAAGCGCTTCGCCCACGGAGGCGTGCCGTGTCGAGTTGGACAGCGAGCAGGATCTCGTGGTCATGGGTGACCTGCGTGCTCTGGCCGATCAGCTCGAGGTAGGACTCGACCACCGGCGCGCCGCGTACCGGCAGCGCCGGATCGCGCGCGGTGTGCAGCCAACGAGCGAGCTCATCACCCTGCGCGGGAGTGGTCCGCTCGATCCATTGCAGCCGCCGGACGGGAGCGTTCGCAGCCGTTGCCAGAACAGTTCCCCATGCCGCGAGCCGGCGCTCCTGCACCTCCGGGTCGAGCAGCGCGAAGGAGAGTGCCTGGCAGGCGAGTACCGGTGTCAGCAGCCGGCCGCGACGCTCGGACAGGGCGGCGAGCGCGCGACCGTTGTGCTCGACTGTGACGAGCTGGACGCCGCGAAGGCTCGGCGGCAGTTCGAGCGGCGGCTTGCAGCCGCCGCGCGTGGCGCCTTCGATCGGGATCCGGGAACGAAACCGCCGGCGGCCGCGGGCCGAACTCACGGCGAAGGCGCACCAGACAGGTGCCCATTCTTCGACCGTGCGACCAGCGACCGGAGCCGTGGCCACGCCAACGGCGCATGCGAGCAGCGCGATCGCCGCCATCACGCCTGCGCCACCGCCGATACGGTCGAGCAGTTCGACCGCGATTGCGAGCGAGCTTCCGATCGTGACGACCTGCCCCAAGCGCAGCGGTCCGAGCAAGCCGCGCCGCTCGAGCGGTCCGAAGCGGTAACTGAGTCGCTCGCCGTTCACTGCTCGTCCTCTGAGGAGCGATCCTCGTGCGCGGGTGGACGAAGCAGCTGCCCGTCGAGCCTCAGAGGCTCACTGCGCTGCCAGGCGTCCGGAAGCACGAACCGCGGCCGCTCATCCTCTGCGGGATCGGGGGCAGTGGTGGTCACGGTCTCGCCGGCTGTGTACGGCTGTGCCGACGGCATGCCGCCTGTGCCCTGGCTCGGAACGCGCGCGCCAGCGTTCTGGGTAGAGGATGCCGTGGGCGCGACCGGGTCGGCGCTGTCACCGTTCCCGGCGTACACGCGGCGCGCCTGATCACGCAGGCGAGCGGGAATCTGCGTGGCCAGCTCGCTCGGTGTTTCTGACATGCCTGCGGCTCCTGTGGCGCGACCACCCGCATGGGACATCTCGCTACGCAAGATCCCCGCGGCGCCGGCGGCCAGCTCTGTGAACGGCAGGATTCGCATCAGTGCCCACGGCGCGAAGGTGGAGAGCAGGATCAGTGACATCGCCACGAGCAGTTCGCCGACGCCCGGAGTACCGCCGGCGAACGCCGCCGCGGCAAGCGACAGGACGGCGACGATCACGAACTTCGAGAGCACCAACGAGACGAGCAGCTCGACCAGGCGGGCAGCCCACACGCGCCGCGCGGGCCACACGAGCGCGGCAAAGGCGAGCGGCAGCATCAACACCACCACATAGACGGCAGCGGCGCGGATCAGCAGTTCGATCGCCAGCGCCAGTGCCGCCATGACAGCGATCAGGCCGACGACGACAGCGAAGAAAGGGGAGCCGGCCGATACGGCGAGCGCCCCGGCGATCTGCGCCGCATGGTCGAGGAAGTGAGCGCCGCCGGTGGCGGCGCTCGCTGAAACGACCGACGACATCTGGTCGGTGGCGGCCAGCAGGAGCATCGTCAGCGGCGCCGCCAGGCTGACCCCGAGAACCGAGAGCGGCAGATAGCCAAAGGCCGCGCGGGCCAACAGGCCAAGGTCACCGCGAGCTACGGCTTGGACGGCGGCCGCGCACAGGAAGGGGATCGTGAGCATCGCCGCCAGTGCAGCGACGCGCCAATATGTGGTCGAGAACCACGTGCTCTCGAGGTTCGGGGCCGTGGTGGTGCTGATTGCAGCCGCGACCTGCTGCAGCGCGCTCTTGGTGCCGTCGAGCACCCACGACGAGATACTTTGCAGTGCGAGATCCGCGGCAGAGCCCGCCACTCCGGAAACCACACTCGACGCCACGCCCGCGACGGGATTGCTGGCGCCGATACCGCCGGCGAGCGTTCCGGCGAATGTGCCGAGGATGCTCATTTGGCCGTAGCCCCAAGGTGCGCAAAGAAGTTCACGAGGCCCGGTCCCGCCCCGATCACCAACGCGGATCCGGCGGAAACCAGTGCGGCCATCCGACCACGGGCCGCGTAGTGGTGGCTGTTGGTGTGAGAGGCAATCGCCCATATAGCTGCGCCGACGAAGGTGCCGAGCAGAGTGATCGCCAGTGCCCAGGCGTCGGCTCCGTTGACGAGCTGCTGGAGGATGTTGCTGCCAGGAAGGCCGGCAGGGTTGGGATTCGCGGTTACGTCAGCGAAGGGGATGCTCACGGGGTCGCTCCTATGCAGTTGAATCAAAAACAGACTAAAAAACTAGCGTTCAGTTTCGCCAGTTGGTAGCTTACTTTGTGTCAACTTAGACTCAATTGGAGAACGGATGACCCAATACAGCACTCGGACGCGAACGCTGGAAGCCCTCTACGCCGATCTGCAGCCGCAGCTCATGCGGATCCTCGTAAGTAACCTCCAGGCTCCGGAATGGCTGCTCGACGAGGCCTGCCAGGCGGCATGGGGTTCGTTGCTGTGCCAGGCCGCGCAGCCGATAACTGGCGGAGAGTTGGCGTGGCTGTCGACCACGGCGACGCGGGTTGCGCTGCGGCTGCTGCGCCGCGAGCGGTTGATGGAACCGCACGAGGAGCCTCCGGCGCCGGTCAGACTCGACGATCACCGCGCCGAGGCCGATCCGCATCGCGCGCTCGAGTTGCGCGAGCGACTCGCCGAGATCAGGCGCCTACCGGTGCGCCAGCAGCGCGTGGTGATGCTGCAGGGCTTCGGCTACGAGTACGAGGAGATCGCGGCGGCCACGGGCGACTCGCGGCGCACCGTCATGCGGCAGTTGACGCGTGCCCGCCAGCGGCTGGCCGTGCTGGCGGAGCAGGAGTGAGGACAACAGGCGCACGCGCCTGTTCTCAGTGAATCCGCCCGGCCCACACGGCCTTGGCGCCGAGGTCTCCGACCCGGTATACGTAGTAGGCGGCGACCAGGGCCAGCACCACGAGCCCGACCCGCAGCGCGAGGTAGACGGCGCGCGAGCCGAGGACGCTGTCGGCGATGCCGAGTCCGGTCGGCATGCCACCGGAGATCCGATGCGCGGAGAACGTGAGGATCAGGCAGGCCGTGAACAGCACAAAATCGATCGCCAGGATGTGAGCCGCGTGTGAGTGCTCGTGGATCAGCTGTGCCTGCGTGGGGTTCAGCGCAAGCGCACCCTCCAGTGCCGCTCCGGCCCGCATTGCCAGGAAGATCGAGGACATCGCCACGATCGCACAGAGGCACAGCAGAACCCCGTAGCGCTCGAACCACTGCGGACGAGCGATGCAGGCGAACGCCCCCAGAACGCTCAGCGGAATAAGCACCACGGGAACGTGAATGAACAGTGGGTGCGCCGGCAGCCCCGAGTAGATGGTTTTGATCTGGATCCCGATCGTGATGAAGCCGAGGACAGCAAGTCCTGTCAGGACGAATTCGGCGCGGCGCCAGTCGACGCCACGGGGCGCCGCGTGCAAACTGGAAGTAGGCGTGCTCATGCGGCGGGAGAGTCTAAAGCGCGATATCTCACCTGAACATAAGGGAGTCGCAAGACCCGACTCGGGGCCTAGGCACGGCCCGACTAGGGGTCTAATACTCAGGTAGCGCTCGGCCGAACGGTGCCGCTCGGCTGAACGGTGCCGCTCGTCCGAACGGTGCCGCTCAGCGAGCGCGTCCGCGCTTGCGCCGCTTGCGCTCAGCCGGCGTCAGCTTGCGGGACTTCTTCGGCGCCTTGGACCCCGAGTGCGCGGTCGCGAACATCGCGTCCTCGCGGTCGCCGTGCCGGATATGCGCGAGGTGCTTGTGAGCGTCGTATCGGACCCCGACGGCGATGCCGCCGAGCAGCAAGGCGGCGACGACGGCGATGATCACCGCGTCAGCTGTTGAGAGGCCACCGCTGGAGGACGTGGTGGTGGTGCTCGAGGAGGCCGGCGCCGTCGTGGTCTGCAGCGCCGCCGATGCCCCCGCGTTGTTGAGGTTGAAGGTGGGCTGGGTGGTCGTCGCCGGCCCGGTCGCCAGCGCCGCCGGAGCAGCAAGCCCGGCGGCGCATCCGCAGGCCAGCAGCGAGGTCACAAACCAGAGAGCAAATGCGCGACGCATGGGATCACTCACGACCCTAATCGAGAGCCGCCCGGACGGCTAGTGCTCGGACGCGAGCGGTCCGTCCATCGCCGGAGGCTCGGGGTCCTTCGCGTAGGGATTCTCATTGTCGTGAATCTCCTCGTGGTAGACGCTCTCGACGTTCACCGACCAGATGTCGTGGTGGGTGCCGAGGAGGATGTTGTCCACCGCGCGCATAGCCGTCAGCATCGAGTGATCGGAGTTGTTGTAGCGGTGCAGACCGTTGCGACCGACCTGCGCGAGGTTGGTCATGTCCGACTCGAGCCACTTGCGAATAGTCGCGACGCGCTCGGCGTACTTCTCGTCGTAGATCGGATAAGCCTTGTGGACTCGCGCGACGAAGCCGAACTTGACATTCGCGGCCTTCGCGAGGTTGAGCTTCTCGATCTCCTGACCGGCCATCTGCACGAGCTTGTCGTCATCCATGTTCCACAGCTCGTCGCCCTCGAAGCAGAAATACTCCATGCCGATCGAGGCGTCCTGTTCGTTGGGCACCATCCACGGGCTCCAGGACTTGAAGTTTTGGATGCGCAGGACCTGCACGCCGGGCTGGTGGATGTAGATCCAGTTGTCGGGGAACAGGTCCTGGCCCTCGATCACCAGCAGCACGGTGAGGAATTCGCGGTAGCGCAGGCCGCGGGCGGCGTCGCGGACGTCGACCGGCGCCTCCGGCTCGGCGATGCCGACGGTCGTGCGTAGCGGCAGTGAGGAGATCACGTATGAGGGCGTCAACACCTGGCCGCCGGCGTGAACCTCGGTGACCTTGCCCTCTGAGTTGGTCACCAGCTTGGTGACCGCGGCGTTCATGCGGATCTCGCCACCGCGCTCGCGGATGTCCTTGGCCATCTGCTCCCACATCTGGCCGGGGCCGAAGCGGGGGTAGTTGAACTCGGAGATCAGCGACTTGATCTTGTTGCCCTTGTTGCCGAAGAAGGCAGCCTTGGCGGCGCTGAAGAAGGACAGGCCCTTGATCCGCTGGGCGGCCCACTCGGCGCGGATCTCGTTGGTGGGAACGCCCCACAGCTTCTCCGTGTACGTCTTGAAGAAGTGGTTATAGAGCCGCTTGCCGAAGCGGTTGGAGACCCATTCCTCGAACGTGTCCTCGCGGCCCTTGGGCTTGGCCTGCGCCCACAGGTAAGAGGCCATGCAGCGACTGAGCTCGAACAGGCCGAGCTTCTTGATCACGTCCATGCCCTCAAGCGGGTACTCCAGGAACTTGTCGTTCCAGTAGATCCGGCTCTGGCGGGGGCGCTTGAGGAACTCCTCCTCCATGATCTCGTGCCAGAGGTCGTCGACCTCCTTGACCTTGGTGAAGAAGCGGTGGCCGCCCAGATCGAAGCGGTAGCCGTCTCGAACCTCAGTGCGCGCGATGCCGCCGAGCATGTCGGTTGATTCGAGGACCACAACCGGCTTGCCCTGTTTCGCCAGCTGGTAGGCGGCGGTCAGGCCCGCAGGCCCGCCGCCGAGCACGACGACGGGTGTCTCTGTTGTGATGTCGGCGCCGTGCGCGGGCGCGGGCTCTGTAGCCAGTGAGTCAGACACGTGTATCGAAACCTACTTTTTGACGTAGAGAATGGCGGAGTCCGCGACGCAGCAGGCGCCTCGGTAGTTGTGCGGCGCCCATGCCTCCATCTTGAGCTGCTTGTCCTGGTGGAGGATCTTTCCCCATTGTGCCGAGCGGAACCGGATCTCACGCGTCCAGGGTGCCTCCCAACCGATCACGCCCTCCGTGAGTGGCCGGATGTACAGCACCTGCTGGCCGTTCTTGAGCTTGTTCAGCATCGGGGTCAGGACCTTCGCCGGCTGTGCGGCCTGGTAGCGATGCAGCGCGTTGATCCAATTCACGTAGGACGGATCCTTCACCGGCCCGATCGTGCTGGAGAAGTTGAGGCCCGCCGGTAAGTAGTAGTAGGCCAGCGGCGTCTGCTCGGGCTGGCCGACGATCACGAGGTCTCCGCGGTGCATCAGCGGGCCCATCTCGCCGCCGATGTCCTGCATGTCGCTCTTGTGCTGGGGCGCATAGGTGTCCGGGCGCGCCAGGAAGATGAGCGCGACGGCCAGCGTCAGCGGGCCGACAATGCCAGCCCGTGACATCCCGATGGCGGTGAACATCATGATCGCCGGGACGATCGGCGCGAAGTACCGCGGGTTCCAGGCCGGCGTGATCTGCGACGCGATCCAGCCGAACATGAGCGTGAAGAACACGAGCGTGAAGAGCATCAGAGCGATCTTCGCCTCGGGGCTGACACGCTGCGCCTTGGTGAACAGGCCGGCATAGCCCACCGCTGCGCCGATGACCAGGATCGCGGCGACCGTCGCACCCCCGTACACGCTCTGGGCGATCTGAACCGGCGCGCCGAAGCGCGGCGACGTGTTCCAGGGCGCGGCGGTGTGCAGCGATTGGAAGATGAAGTTGGGAATCCATGGTGCGAACAGGATCAAGGCACCGACAAAGGCGTAGATCGCGTCTCGGATCAGGTTCTCGCGGATCTTGTCGTCGCCGATGTAGTAGAGGACCACCAGCGACAGGGCCGACCCGGCCGCGAAGAACAGCGACCAGTTGTGGGTGTAGAACATCAGCGCCTGCGCGACGGCGAACAGGATCACGTAGCGCCGCTCGCGGAACACGAAGCCGCGGATGAAGCCGATCGTGCCGAACAGGCCGAGCAGCGCCATCAACGCGTACATGCGCGTCTCCTGGCTGTAGTAGTCGAGGAACGCGCTGGACGCCATCAGCGTCGCGGTCATCAGCGCCGCGCGTTTGCCGGCGATCTTGAGTCCGCCCCAATAACCGACCGGGATAGTCAGGACAGCGAAGATCTCGGATAGCCAGTGCGTCGCGGCCTCGCCGTTACCGACCATCAACATCCAGAAGTGCAACAGCAGGTAGAAGAGCGGTGGCGAGCCGTCCTGGCGCATGATGCCCGGGATCGCGGCAAGGTGGTGAGAGGAGATCCCGACGGTGATCGCCTCGTCCATCCAGAACTGCTGGCCGACTGAGCGCGTGCGGATGAACAGCGACGCGACGACCAGGATGAAGATGATCAGCGAGGTGCGCGCCCAGTCAGGTAGCTCCCTGATGACCCGAGGTAGCGGGAAGGTGAACTCGGGGATGCTGTAACCCGAAGCCCTCGCCTCTGGGACGTGGGTCGTCTCGCTGGTGGTGGTCGTGGCCATATTCGCGGACCTCAGCCCTTGACGCCGATCGACGCGCAGGCTTCGACCTGCTTCAGCACCTTGCCACCGGACTGATTTGGGTAGACGAGGAGAGCGCCGATCACTTCGGCGCCCGTCTCCTGTCCCATGATCTGCAGCCCCTGGGCGATGCCGTCCGTCGGATAGAAGATGACGGTCGGTCCCTGCGGGAGCGAGCCGACCTGGATCGCCGGCAGGTGCTGGACGCCGTCAGCGTAGTACTCGCGATACGGCAATTTGTCACTCTTCAGGCATGCAACTTGCGGCTTGCGGGGATCGTCCGTGACGCCGTAGAAGCCTGCATAGTGTCTGAGATGAGCGGTGCCTGCGTCCGGCTTGGGCGGGATGCCACAGGCGCTTATGAGCAGCACCATGAGCCCGCAGGCCACCGCGACCTTCGCGAGGGACATATGCGTGGCAGGGTAGTCGATCACGCCGAGATGGGCCGGTCGCGGCGTGCGGCGTCGGTCGCGTCGGCCAGCTGTTGGTCGCCGCGGGCCTGCAACCCTTCGATCACGCCATCGATGTCGGCGCTGGACCGGTTCTGACCGAGTTTGGCCTTGGCTTGCACCCGCGTGATCCGGAGCTCGACGCCGACGATCGCTTTCAGTTGTGAGTCGGTGTAGGCACGTGGGGCGTCGTCGACGCTCCACGGCTCGGGGCGCTCGGCCTCTTGGCGATCCGTGAGCCGGCGGACCAGGCGCTCGAGCCACACGGGGTCGTCGTGCACCACGAGCTCGCCGTAGATGTGGGCAGTGAGGTAGTTCCAGGTCGGCACGACCCGTCCATGCTCGCGCTTTGACGCGTACCAGCCCGGGCTGACGTAGCCGTCCGGCCCGTGTGCGATCACCAGCGATTCGCCGTTCGGCTCGAGTCGCCAGTGGTCGTTCTTGCGCGCGACATGCCCGAGCAGCGAAGCGCCACCGTCACCTGCGTCGTCGTAGATCAGCGGCAGGAACGTCGCAAACATGCCGTCGGCCGTCGGGGTCACGAGATCGGCAGCGCGTAAGCCGTCCAGCAGCTCATGGGTCTCGGGTTCGTCGGCTTGAAAGTGCTTGGGGAGGTACATGGCGTCTGCGACTCGCCTAGAAGGGCGAACGACGGCCGCTCGGGGTCCGCGTGGCGCTAGGTCTTGGTGTTGTTGTAGTAGACCGAGCAGTCCATGTAGAGCGTCACGGGATCGGTCTTGACGATCTTGTAGCTCGAGCCGTTCTTCCGCTTCCAGCCCTGCTCCCACGCGAGCATCTGCTGCGGCGTCGGCCCCTGGTTCGTGAGCTTGGTGCTGTTGGCGCCATCCTGAAACACCACGTTGGGGCCGGCCACGCCGAGCTGAGGCTTGCGCGGCAATGCTCGCACGTAGTAGATCGGGACGTCCAGGTCCCAGGCGACCATCGTCACCTGGAGGTTGTTGGCCATCATGCTCCCGCACACGGTCACGTTCTTGGCGCCGCCAGAACGCTGGATCAGCGAGGTGACCGCCTCGCGCAGCTTTGCCTGATACCGCAGCGTGTAGCGAATCGAGGCCACGCTCGGCATGCGGTGAGCGAACCAGCCCGGAATGAAGAGGAAAACCGCCACCATCAGCGCGGTGGAGATCGTGAGTCGCGCGCTCCATGCCGCCTGCCGGCGGCGGAAACGCCACAACAGCGCGCCCCCGAGTCGCGCAAGGCCCAGGCACGCCCAGCCGTAGGCAGATGCGCCACTGATGCAGACGAACATGACGCCGATAACCGCGTAGCGCGGGTTCCCGGCGAAACCGGCCTGAGTCTCGAGTGAGATCCCAACCCACCAGAGAAAGCCGAAGATGCCCGCTATCGAAGCCGCAACCGCGGCGGGATACCGCACCAGGGCATTACGCCAATTCCCCAGCTGTCGGTGCGCGCGGACCACGAGCAAGCCCGTGTATGCGGTCAGCGCCAACGAGGCGAACTCGAGGCGCTCGAGCACCAGCGGCCAGAGTGTGTACGCGAGCTCGTTCCAGAACGGGAACGAGCTGTTGACGGCGCTCTTAGCGGAGTGATTGTTCTGCGCATGGGTCGCGAGGCCAAAGATCCCTCCGCTGCCGCCACCAAGCTTCTGTGGCGCGACCCACAGCGCCAGCATCAGGATGCCCAGCCCGACCACCAGTAGGCGCGCGCCCGGGTCCTTCCACATCAGCCACAGTCCGTAGAGGCCCCAGATCGGCCAGACCTCCGGCCTGTCGAGGCAGGGCACGATGCCCAGCGCGAACGCCTGCCTGTGATGGCCATCCCACGCGCGCTCCGCCGCGACCAGGAACGCAGCCGTCATCACGCCCTCTGAGTAGCCGAGCATCATGTTGACCGGGTAATGCGGCGTGAAGGTCGCGCACACGATCGCGATCGCGGTAGCGAACGCGGCCGGGAGAGCATTGACAAGGCGCTCGCTCCAGGTTCCCTCTCCCCACGCCGGGGTTGCTCGGCTCTGGGCGACCAGCCCCACGGTGATCCGCCAGGCGAGCTTGCCCGCCATCAGCACGCTCAACAGCGCACCGGCGCGGGCGACGACCAGCCATAGGTTCGGCTGCGCCGAGCCGAACAGCGCGAACACCGTGGTGAAGATCACGGGTAGCGGCTTCCAGCTCGAGCCTCCGGCAATGTGCAGCTGTCCGTGCAGGATCTCGCGGCCCCAGATCAGCCATGACCAGGGGTCGTAGCTCGGAGTCGACGGCCAGTGCAGCGACACCGCCGCGGCGGCCAGCGATAGCAGCGTCATCCAGACGTAGATGCGGCCCCCGCGCAGCGCTGCGAGGTCGAGCGATCGGCTCCGCGGATGAGTGACGGCAGTCATGCGTAAAGGAGTTTTAGACGGTTCCGCCGCAAACCTCACGGGAGGCGAGGCTGCGGCGGAAGCGACAGTGGCGGATTTTCGAGCCGTTTTCAACGACCCACAACACTCCAAGCGCCCGTTTAGAGCGGCGTGGTGTAGGCCCCGTTGATGCCGCCGTCGACCAGAAGCGACGATGCCGTCATGAACGACGAGTCGTCGCTGGCCAGGAACAGTGCGGCCTTGGCGATCTCCTCGGCCTCACCGAAGCGTCCCATGGGAACGTGGACCAGGCGCCGCGCCGCACGCTCCGGGTCCTTGGCGAACAGCTCGATCAGCAACGGCGTGGCGACCGGGCCGGGGCACAGCGCGTTGACACGCACGCCGCTCTTCGCGAACTCCACACCCATCTCACGCGACATCGCGAGAACCCCGCCTTTGGAGGCCGTGTACGAGATCTGTGACGTTGCCGCCCCCATCACCGCCACGAACGATGCCGTGTTGATGACCGAACCGCCGCCGGTCTCGAGCAGGTGCGGGATCCCGTACTTGCAGCACAGGAAGACGCTCTTCAGGTTGGCGTTCTGGACCCGATCCCAGGCATCGAGCTCGGTGACCAGTACCGAGTCATCGTCGGTCGGAGAGATGCCGGCGTTGTTGAAGAGCACGTCGATCTTGCCGAACTGCTCGCGCACGCTGCGGTAGAGGTCGATCACGGCCGCTTCATCGGTCAGATCGACCTGAAGCGAGAGCTCGCCGACGGCGTGTTCACGCAGGTCTACACCGACGACGTGGGCTCCCTCGTCGGCGAACAGCTCGGCGCTGGCGAGCCCGATCCCTCCGGCTGCGCCAGTGATCACTGCGACTTTGTCTTGTAGACGGTTCATGTGGTTGCGTAATAGATGGTCTTGGTCTCCGTATAGGCGTCGGTGGCGTGAGGCCCGAGCTCGCGTCCGTAGCCGGACTGCTTGAAGCCCCCGAACGGCGTGCTCACGCGGACCGACGAGTTCGAGTTGATCGAAAGCACGCCGGTCTCGACCGCGCGTGCCACGCGCAGCGCACGTGCGCCGTCGCGGGTCCAGATGGAACCAGACAGGCCGTAGATCGTGTCGTTGGCCATCCGCACCGCCTCCTCCTCGTCCCGGAACGGGACAACCGCCACGACTGGCCCGAAGATCTCCTCGCGGACAGCGGGTGACCGGGGGTCGGCCGGAGCGAGCACGGTCGGCGGGAACCAGAATCCAGGACCTTCCGGTGCATTGCCGCGGAAGGCCACCGGCGCCTCAGGCCCCACGAACGACGCGACCCGGTCGCGTTGCTTGGCGGAGATCAGCGGTCCCATCATCGAGTCGGGATCGAGCGGGTCACCGACCTTGAAGCCCTCCACGTGTGGTTGCAGCAGGCTCAGGAACTCGTCGGCTACCGAGGCCTCGACCAACAGCCGAGAGCGCGCGCAGCAATCCTGTCCGGCGTTGTCAAAGACCGCCCATGGGGCTGCTGCCGCAGCCTTTTCCAGATCGGCGTCGGCAAAGATGATGTTGGCCGACTTGCCGCCGAGCTCGAGCGTCACCCGCTTGATCGTCTGCGCCGCCCTGGAGGCGATCTCGCGCCCCACCGCGGTCGACCCGGTGAAGGCGATCTTGGCCACGTCGGGATGCTCGACAAGCCGGACTCCCGCAACGGTCCCGTGACCGGCGACGACATTCACCACGCCTGGCGCGATCCCCGCTTCCAGCACCAGCTGCTCGAAACGGAGAGCGGTGAGCGGTGTCAGCTCGGCCGGCTTGAGCACGACCGTGTTGCCCGCCGCCAGCGCCGGCCCGAGCTTCCAGGCCGCGATCGTCAGAGGGAAGTTCCAGGGCACGATCAGACCCACGACGCCGAGCGGCTCGCGGACCGTGAACGCCTGGCCGCCGGCCACCGGGATCGTGTCGCCCATCAGCCGCTCGGGCGCTCCGGCGTAGTAGCGGAACGTATCCACGACCATGCCCATCTCCCCGCGCGCCGAGCCAATCGGCTTGCCCGCATTGCGAGCCTCGAGCAACGCCAGCTCCTCGAGGTGCTCCTCGACCTTGTCGGCCAGCGCCCGCAGCTGCGCGGCGCGCACAGCGGGCGCGAGCCCGCGCCACGCCGGTAGCGCGGCGAGGGCTCGTGCGACTGCCTCATCGACTTCATCGGTCCCAGCGCTCGGGACCTGCTCGAGCACCGCCTCCGTGGCGGGCTCGAGCACCGTTAGCAGCTCACTCACAGCTAAGCGGGCATCAACGCCGGATCCTCCGGCGTTCCCGTGTCCGGCTCGTCAACTGTCTTGACCGGGCCCTTGAAGGTGTGCTTGGCACCGGCTTCCCAGGCGATCCATACGGCGACCATGAGCACGATCGTAACGACCGGTGCGTAGTTGAAGTCGCTCCAGGTGAAGCCCTTGTTCCACGGCACCGCCTCGGGCGATCCGGGCAGGCAGAAGATCACCACGCAGAGCGCGACCCAGATGAACGCGATCGGGTTGATCCAGCGATAGTGCTTACCGAGGTTCCACGGACCAGCCTGGAATTTGTCCTTTTGCCGCCACCGCAGGAACACCGGCAGCACGTAGGCGATGTAGAGGCCAATGGTCGCGATCGAGGTCACCGCGAAGAACGCGACCGGGATGCCGGCGCTGTTCCCGAACAGTGCCGGGATCGTGATGATCAGCGCGAAGCCGATAACGAACAGCACCGACCAGGTCGGTGTCCGTTTCGCGTTCAGGCGGCGCCAGAGATTGTGTCCGGGAACGGCACCATCCCGCGAGAAGGCGAACACCATCCGTGACGACGCTGCGACGCAACCCATTCCACAGAACAGCTGCGCGATCGTCGAGATGCTGAGCACGAGCTTCGCCAGCCCTGTGCTGAGCGCCGTTTCGATCACCGAGATGGAACTACCGCCGGCCGCGTCGATCTTGGCGACGTGCGTCGCGGCGAACGTGACCGCCAGCAGCAGTGCCCAGCCACCGATAGCCGAGTACGCGATCGACGTCCACAGCCCTTTAGGCGCGGCCCGCTCGGCGTTGTGCGTCTCCTCGGAGAGGTGGGCCGAGGCGTCGTAGCCGGTGAACGTGTACATCGTCAACAGGAAGCCGAGCGGCAGGACGAAGAACCAGTACATCCCGCCCGAGGTGGTGCCGCCGGCGAACCCGGTGTTGTTGCTTCGGGTTCCGAACACCCAGGAGAAGCTCTGGTGTGAGGACGGGCCGAAGATCAGCACTGCCACGATCGTGACCACGCCGATCAGCATCCACCAGGCCGAGATGCGGTTCAGCAGCGAGACAAGGTGCGATGAAAAGACGTTGATCAGCGCATGCGCGGCCAGGATGAGCACGAACAGGATAAAGACGTGGTGCAGCGACCCGGAGGCGCTCGTCGTCGTGAAGTTGAGAATGAAGTTCAGCTGATACAGGCCGAGCACTGAATTGAGGAACGACGCAGCTCCGTAGTCGACGGCTGCGGTCACCGCGACCAGACCGAGCAAATTGAACCAACCGGTGAACCACGCCCAGCGGACGCCACCGAGGCTGTAGGCCCAGTAATAGATGCCACCCGCGGTCGGATACTTCGAGGCAAGCTCTGCCATGGACAGGCCGACGAGGAGGACGAGCATGCTGATCACCGGCCAGCCGATCGAGATCGCCACCGGCCCACCGTCGTTCCAGGCCTGCCCGTAGGTGGTCAGGCAGCCGCTCAGGATGCAGATGATCGTGAGCGAAATTGCGAAGTTGGAGAACCCGCTCCAGCCGCGATTCAGCTCCTGCTTGTACCCCAGTTCCGCGAGCTTCTGTTCGTCCGCGGATAACGCTCCCGTCGCCATGCTGCTCCCCTCCAGATCCCATTTTCGGCCCGAAACAACCGCCTAAAGGTTCGGCGGTCGGCCCTTAGGCCGCGATCCTGAAGAAGTGCTAAGGACAAGTCAAGTCCACGAAGCGAACTTATGCATCTGGCGCGTACTGTCCTTGTGCCGCTCGGCCCGCTGGCCGGCGGCACCGCCGCAGCGACCCCGAGGGCCGCTGCAGGCCCCTCAGGTCCGCGGCAGCAGCCCGGCAAGCACGTGCTCGGTACCACGCAGGTGCTCGGCCACTTCGCGCGCGGTTGCCCCCTCGTCACCGCTGGCGACCGCGGCCAGGATTCGGCGGTGCTGCGTGTTTGAAGAGATCAGCACCTCGGCCGGGTGCGCGATCAGCGCGATCAGGCGCGTGACGGCGCCCTGAACCTCGGTGGCCATCGTCACCAGACGTGGATTGTCGGTGGCTTCGGCCAAGCCGATATGGAAGCGCACGTCGAGCTGGCGATAGGTGCCGAAGTCGTCGGCAACGCCCTCCATCGCGGTGACCAGCTGGCTCAGCGAGCTCACGGCTGACGGCGATGCCCGCCGGCAGGCCAGCACCGCCACGCCCACTTCCACAGCCACCCGGTGGTCCCACATCTCGTGCCAGCGGTCGATCAGCTCCACCGGAGGAGGCGGCGCCGGGGGCAACTCCTCGACCACGAAGGTCCCGCCTCCGCGGCCGCGGACGGCGTGCAGATGCCCGCTCTGGCCGAGTGCCACCAATGCCTGGCGCAACGTCGAACGTGCGATCCCGAGCTTTGCGCAGAGTTCGCGCTCGGCGGGAAGTCGAGTACCGGGTGGCAGCAGGCCCAGGCGGATCGCGGTGCCGATGCGATCGACCGCCTCCTCAAATGCGGTCTGCGAGCGAACCGGCGCGAAGATCGATTCGAGCGACGCAGCCGTGTCGAGTGCTCGTGGAGGGTCGCTTGTCGTGCTCATCAGGCAGCGTCAGCTCAGAGGCGCTCGAAGCCGCGGACGCGTTCCCAGTCGGTCACAGCGGCGTCAAAGGCGCTCAGCTCCACCGCGGCCGCGTTGAGGTAATGCGCGACCGCCTGCTCGCCGAACGCTCTACGCGCCACGGCGCTCGCGCCAAATAGGTCGCGCGCGTCACGCAGCGTCGAGGGCAGTCGTGGCTTGTCGCCGGCGGCGTACGCGTTGCCTTCGAACGGGGGTTCCAGCTCCAGGCCCTGTTCGACGCCCTCGAGCCCGGCCGCGATCAGCGCGGCGAGCGCCAGGTACGGATTCAGGTCAGCGCCGCCCGAGCGATTCTCGAAGCGCAGCGACGCGCCGTGACCGACGACCCGGAAGGCGCAGGTGCGGTTGTCGTGCCCCCAGGCGACCGTCGTCGGTGCGAACGATCCAACCGCGAAGCGCTTGTACGAGTTGATGTTCGGCGCCAGCAGCAGCGTCAGCTCGCGCGCGTACGCGAGCTGACCGGCGAGGAACGAGTGGAACATGCCCTCATCTCGCTGAAACAGTGGGCCCTCGTCGTCGGCCAATGAGAAGTGGATGTGGCACGAGTTGCCCTCGCGCTCGTTGAACTTCGCCATGAAGCTGATCGACATGCCCTCCTGGGCGGCGATCTCCTTGGCGCCGTTCTTGTAGATCACGTGATGGTCGGCGCAACGCAGCGCATCCGCGTAGCGGAAGTTGATCTCGTGCTGGCCGTAGTTGCACTCACCCTTTGAGTTCTCGACCTCCAGCTCGGCCGCCGTCATCGAATTGCGGATCCGTCGCATCAGCGGCTCCACCCGCGAGGTGCCGAGCAGGGAGTAGTCGACGTTGTAGAGGTTGCCCGGCTCGAGGTCGCGATACCCCTTGCGCCAAGCCTCCTCGTAGCTGTCGCGGAACACCAGGAACTCGAGCTCGGTCGAGGCGTTCGCCGTCCACCCGCGCTCGGCCAGCCGTGCGAGCTGCGCGCGCAGCACCTGCCGGGGCGAGGCCAGTACGTCGTCGCCATCGATCCAGGCGAGATCCGACAGGCACATCACCGTTCCGGTCTCCCATGGCATCGGCCGCAGCGTCGTGAGGTCCGGGCGCATCACGAAGTCGCCGTAGCCCTTCGCCCACGAGGACATCTCGTATCCGTCGACCGTGTTCATCTCCACGTCGACGGCCAGCAGGTAGTTGCAACCCTCGGCGCCGTGGTGCAGCACCTCATCGAGGAAGTACCTCGCCGTCAGACGCTTGCCCTGAAGCCTGCCCTGCATATCCGTGAGCGCGAGCACGACCGTCTCGATCTCGCCAGCATCGACCCCAGCTCTCAGTGCCTCGAGCTCCACCTGCCACTCCCCTCGGTAAGACCAGCGACCACTCGCATGCGCGCGCAGGCTGGAAGGTATATGAGCCGCGCCTTTAGCGCTAGGTGTCCCCTCGCTCGCTCCTTACCGGCCGTCGCCGCATGCTGCGCCGCAACGCCGCCCTCTCGCGTGTGCTGACAAACTGCACGCCGATGAGCGTGACGGCGACCTCTGTCCTCTCCGACGGCACCATCCTCGGCTATCTGGAGGAGGGGCGGATCAAGATCGAGCCTTGGGATCCCGCGATGGTCCAGCCTGCCAGCGTCGATCTGCGGCTCGGAGACTCTTTCCGCGTCTTTCACAACCACCGGGCCACGGCGATCGACCTGCGCGACCCGCCGTCGAACCTGACCGAGGAGGTCGTCGTCTCCGCGGGCGATCCGTTCGTCATCCACCCCGGCGAGTTCTGTCTCGGGCGCACGCTCGAGTGGGTTCAGATCCCCGATGACATCGTCGCGCGGATCGAGGGTAAGTCGAGTCTCGGGCGACTGGGCCTGATCGTCCACGCGACGGCGGGTTTCTGTGATCCGGGTTTCGAGGGGACGTTGACGCTCGAGCTCAACAACCTGACACGCGTACCCATCCGGCTCTATCCAGGGCTGCCGATCGCCCAGTTGTCGTTCATGACGCTCGACCGGCCGGCGCTGCGTCCTTACGGAAGTCCTGGACTTGGCAGCCACTATCAGGGACAGCGAGCGGCGACCGAGAGCCGCTACGAGGGTGGCCCGGCAAGCACCACCGATCTGGGTAGCACCACCGGGGCGTAACGGGTACTACCCTGCAGCAAGAGGGCGTGCTGGGCATCGACTAGAGAATGAGCTTGAGAGGATTGTCATGACCACTGAGACCTCGCAGACAGCCGGCGACACGGGCGTATCCGCTTCGGACACGCTGTCAATCGTCGACAACCGCACCGGAAGGACCTACGAGGTGCCGATCGAGGACGGCACCATCCGCGCGACCGAGTTGCGCAAGATCAAGGTCGACGACGAGGACTTCGGGATCATGACCTACGACCCCGCGTTCATGAACACGGCGTCGTGTCGCTCCTCGATCACCTACATCGACGGTGACAAGGGCATCCTCGAGTACCGCGGCTATCCAATCGAGCAGCTCGCCGCCCAGTCGAGCTACCTCGAGGTCGCCTACCTGCTGATCCACGGGAATCTCCCCAGTCAGAAGGAGCTCGACGACTGGACCCACCTGATCACGACGCACACCTTCGTCCACGAGAACATCAAGGACTTCATGCAGGGCTTCCGCTACGACGCGCACCCGATGGGCATGCTGCTCGCAGCCGTGGGCGCGCTCTCGACCTTCTACCCGGAGGCCAACCAGATCAAGGATCACGAGATCCGCATGATGCAGGTCGTCCGCTTGGTCGCGAAGATGCCGACACTCAGCGCGTTTGCGTACCGGCACAACCGCGGCATGCCCTACGTGTATCCGGACAACGACCTGAGCTACGCGGGCAACTTCCTCTCGATGCTCTACAAGATCGCGGAGCTGAAGTACCAGCCGGATCCGCGGCTCGAGCGCGCGCTCGACGTGCTCTTCATCCTCCACGCCGATCACGAGCAGAACTGCTCGACCAGCGCGGTGCGCGGCGTCGGCTCCTCACAGGTCGACCCCTACTCGGCCGTCGCGGCCGGCATCGGCGCGCTCTACGGCCCCCTGCACGGTGGCGCCAACGAGGCGGTGCTGCGGATGCTGCGCCGGATCGGCACGCAGGAGAACATCCCCGACTTCATCGACGGAGTGAAGGCAGGGGACGAGCGCCTGATGGGCTTCGGCCACCGCGTCTACAAGAACTTCGACCCGCGCGCCAAGATCATCAAGCAGGCTGTCGATGACGTGTTCGAGGTAACGGGCAAGAACCCGCTGTTGAATATCGCCACGGAGCTGGAGAAGATCGCGCTCGAGGACGACTACTTCGTCTCGCGCAAGCTCTACCCGAACGTCGACTTCTATTCGGGCCTGATCTACGAGGCGCTCGGCATGCCGGTGGAGATGTTCCCGGTGCTGTTCGCCATCGGGCGCACCAGCGGCTGGATCGCCCAGTGGCTCGAGATGATCGACGACCCGGAGCAGAAGATCTCCCGTCCGCGCCAGATCTACACGGGCGCCCGCGGGATCGACTACGTCCCGATGGACCAAAGGTGAGTTCCTCCTCGGGCGGCCGGGTGGGTGGGTCGGGTCCGGCCGCCCCGGACGGCGTCAGCACCGCGCGGCTCGACCAGCCGCCGGAGCAGCGGTTTGCGCGGCTGCGCGCCCCGCTTGGCGTGAATTCGTTCGGGATCAACGTGCTCACCTTCGAATCTGGGCAACGCAACCGCATCCACCGCCACAAACGGCAGGAAGAGGTCTACGTCGTTCTTGACGGCACCCTGACGCTGATGGTCGAGGACGAGCCCAACGAATACGTCGTCGGTGATGTCGTGCGCGTCGCGCCCGAGGTGCGCCGCCAGCTCGTCAACCGCGGCCCGGCGGTGATGCGGCTGCTGGCCATCGGCGGTTACGTCGATCACGACCACGAGCCGCGTGATGCGGAGGCCTTCAACGCCTGGGACGAGACCGAGCCAGGGACGCCTCAGACCGTGCCGCTGCCGGACGACCTGCCGCCTGGCGAACTGGCCTGAGCCCCGGCCGGCCAGCGGGCCGGCCGCGTTGTGACAGGGTCGTTTTTCTTGCGCGGCCGCACGGTCGACGCGTCCGCTGGTGCCGACCGATCGCTTATTCTCCGCCGCGACATGGCGGTCCCTGAAATGCGCCCACGCCGAGTGGGGGAGATCCTCGATGCCGCCATCAAGCTCTATGTGAGCAACGCGCGCGTCGTGATGGGTTCGGCGGCCGCAGTCGTTGTGCCGCTGCAGATCATCTCGGGTCTGGTCCTGCTTTCGATCTACAACGACGGCCGCGATATCTCGGTCGGGTTCGCGAGTTTCGGCACGACCCTGACACCCGCCGAGGCCAATGCGCGTCTCGGCGCCAGTGGCATCAATGAACTCATCGGTTTCGTTGGCGGCGCCTTCGTGCTCGCGGCCTGCGTGAAGGCGCTGAGTGATGCCTACGTCGGCCAGCAGCCGACGGTGCAGGTTTCGCTCCGATTCGGGCTCAGGCGGCTGCTCCCACTGATCTGTCTCGAGATCATCTATGTGATCGGCCAGATCTTCGGCTTCGTCCTGCTCATCATCCCCGGCATCTGGCTCTACGCCGCGTGGTCGGTCCGGGTCCCGGCGCTGGTGATCGAACGTGCCGGACCGTTTCGCGCGCTCGGGCGCTCGCGCCGACTGGTGAAGGGGCGTTGGTGGCCCACGGCGGGCGTGCTGCTCGTATCGACGATCATGGTCGCCGTGATCGGTGACGTGATCGCGGCCGCTCTGGGTGCAATCACGTTCTCGGGCGGTAGCCCGTCGGTGCTGCTCGCCGTGGTCATGTCGGTCGTGGTGGCGATCATCTCTGGAGTGCTGCTGCAGCCCTTCTCGGCCGCCGTGATCACGGTGCTCTACTACGACCTTCGCATCAGGCGTGAGGGCTACGACGTCGAGCTTCTGGCCGACCAGCTCGGTCTGCTGGCCGGCGACCTTCCGGCGCAGGCGAGTGGTGGCTTCGACGGCTGGGCAAGGCCCGAAAACGTGCCGCAGCCCGGCCAGCCTCCCTACTGGCCACCGCCTCCGGGTTGGCAGCAAGGGTCCTGATGCCGCTGGCCTCGCCCGAGGCGGCGCGTCGAGCGGCGACGTCGATCCTCGCCGAAGGCCGCTTTCACGCGGCGCCTGTTCCCCACCCGCTGCATGGCGTGCTGGTCTGGGTCGGACGTGCACTCTCCGATCCCTTCCGCGCGCTTGGGCGCGGGGTGGACAGCATCGGAGCCTGGTTTCCCGGCGGCGTTGCTGGAGCCTGGGCGGCGGGCGCCTTCCTGCTGATCCTCGCGATCGGATCCCTCTCCGTGCGGCGCGCGCGCACGCGGCTCGGTCGCACACCGCAGCAGGCGCGCCACAGCGCGAGGGTCACTCCCGCTCAGCTGGAACGTGAGGCTGTCGTTGCCGAGGGTGCCGCCGAGTGGGACGCCGCGGTCCGGCTGCGGTTCAGAGCGGGAATCCTGCGTCTTGGCGAGCGGCTGGAGCTGGGCCCCACCGACACGACTCCCAACCAAGCGATCGGGGAGATCGTCCGCTCTGCTCGTTTCGATTCACTGGCGGCGCGGTTCGACGAGGTTGCCTACGGCGGCCAGCTGGCGACAGCCGCTGATGCCGAGCGTCAACGACGCGACTGGCCTGAACTGCTCGGCGAGGCGGGCAGGCGCTGATGCCGTGGCGCGCTCGCGTGCCCCCGGCCGTGGCCTGGTCGGGCCTGGCCCTGTGCGTGGTGCTCGCGTTCGCACTGATCGGGGACATCGTGTCCGCCATCGCTCCGACTCCCTCTGGACCGCCACTCTCCTCTTATGCGACCACGCCAAAGGGCTTAGCCGCTTGGGCGGAACTGCTCGAGCGTGATGGCCACACGGTGAGTCAGATCCGCACGCCGCTCGCTTCCGCGCGACTTCCGGCTGAGGGAACGCTCGTGATCCTCGGCGGCGGCACGCCAGTGTTGAGCGCAGCCGGTAGTGGCGCTGTTGCCCGGTTCGTTGCGGGCGGTGGCTGGCTTGTCATCTCCGGTCCGCGGATTCAGCGCGTCCCGAGCGCCAAAGGAAGGGTGATCGGCGTCGGCGATCCAGCCTTCCTGCAGAACGGCAAGCTCGACCACGGGAACAACGCCTTTCGAGCGCTTCGGATCGCGGGTCCGCCCAGCCGTCCCGTGCTGTTCGATGAGGTGGTGCATGGCTACGGCCCGGCGATCGGGCTCGCGGCGCTCCCAAGCCGCTGGTGGTTCGCGATCGTGCTGCTCGCGCTCGCGTTGTGTGCCTGGGGGCTCTCACGAGCCGTGCGCCTCGGTGGAAGCGACCCGGTCGCGGCCACGGTGGCGCGGCCGAGGACGGCCTACGTCGACGCGATGGCGCAGACGCTGGTGCGGACCAACGGCTCAAGTGAGCTCGCGCTGCGCGCGCGCGCCGTCGCGACGGTCGAGGAGAACTTCCAAGAGATCCGGTGAACATTGAACATGGAGGTGGGATGAGGGAACTTGCCAACGCCGTGCGCAGCGCGGTGTCCGAGGTTGTCGTCGGGCAGGACGAGGTCGTCACGCGCATGGTCTGTGCGGCGGCATGCGGGGGACATGTGCTGCTTCAGGGACCACCCGGGGTCGCCAAGACGCTGCTGGCGCGCGCGTTCGCGCGGACGCTTGGGCTGGCCTTCAAGCGCTCGCAGTTCACCCCGGACATGCTGCCCTCGGATCTCACGGGGACGATGATCCTCCGTGGCGCTGAGCTCGGCTTCCGGCCTGGGCCCGTCTTCACCAACATCCTGCTGGCCGACGAGATCAACCGCACGCCGCCCAAGACGCAGGCGGCGCTGCTCGAGGCGATGCAGGAGGGGCAGGTCTCGATCGATGGCGAAGCGCGGCAGCTGCCGTCGCCGTTCCTGGTGGTCGCGACCCAGAACCCGATCGAGTACGAGGGAACGTATCCGCTACCGGAGGCGCAGCTGGATCGCTTCCTGATGCAACTCGAGGTCGGGTATCCGACCGTAGCTGACGAACGCGCGATGCTGAGCCTTCCGCGGGACGGCGTTCATCCGCTCGGGATCGACTCGATCCCGCAGGTGGCCTCAGCAGGCGACCTCGCCGATGCGCGCCGCTCCGTAGATGCGGTGACCGTCGAACCGGCGGTGGCGGCCTACGTCGTCGACCTGGTGAGGCGCACTCGCGAGCTGCCGGGTGTGCTGCTCGGAGCCTCGCCGCGAGCGGCGACCCATCTGCTGGTCGCCGCACAGGCCGCAGCGGCGGTCGATGATCGCAGCTTCGTCACACCTGACGACGTGGCCGATGCGGCACCGTCGGTGCTCGCACACCGGCTTGTGCTCACGCCCGACGCCGAGCTCGAGCGCTTCACCGCAGGCGATGCGATCCGCGTGGCACTCGGTGAAGTTCCGGTGCCGAGGTGACACCAACTCCGCGCGCCGCGGCGCTGCTCGCTGCGGTCGGCGTGGCGGCGCTGGTGCTCACACCCTGGCTCTCGGTCGCGCTGGCGCTTGCGCTGGTCACCGCGGTGGCCGCTGATGCGTGGTCGGTTCGGCGGGCGCCGCAGATCGAGCGCCGCGTCCCGTCGACGCTGTCGCGCGGAGCGCGGGCACCACTCCTCGTGCGCGCCGCAGCCGACGGTCGCAGCGTGCGGTTGCGGCAGCCTCCGGGTGCGGCGCTGGAGATCGATCAGGGCGAGGGCGAAGACGCGCTTGACGGCGCCATCGTCGGCACCGCGCGGGGGCGCCACAGGCTTCCCGGCGTCGCGAGCGCCAGTCTCGGTCCGCTCGGGCTCGCGCGTGTCCACCACCGCGACGGCGCGAGCTTCGAGGTGCAGGTGATGCCTGACATCGCGAGTGCGCGGCGGCTGATTCTGCGGCTGAGACGGACGCGCGCCGGAGCTGCCAGCGGCCGCCGACTCGGCCCGCTGGGGCTGGGCACCGAGTTCGAGTCGGTGCGTGACTACACGACCAACGATGACTTCCGCCAGCTCAACTGGCGCGCGAGCGCTCGGTTGGGTCGACCGATGAGCAATCAGTACCGGATCGAGCAGGACCGGGAGCTCATCTGCCTGGTGGACTGCGGACGCCTGATGGCGGCGTCGCTGGGTGACCGGACGGTCCTCGACGTCGCGCTGGACGCCGTCACTGTGCTGGCATTGGCCGCTGACGAATTGGGCGACCGCTTCGGCGCGATCGTGTTCGACGACGGCATCCGTCACGTCCTGGCGCCCCGTCACCGTGGCGGTGCAGCGGCCGTGAGTGCGCTTTTCGACCTCGCCGCCCGCCCGGTCGACTCGGACTTCGAGGCTGCCTTCGTGCGGGTCTCGCGCTCGCATAGAGCCGTCGTCTTCGTGTTCACCGACCTGCTCGATGAGACCGCAGCGCGGTCGCTCGTCGACGGGAGTCTGGTCATGTCCACTCGCCACGCGACGTTCGTGGCCACCCCGGCGGATCCGGCGTTGGGCGTGCTCGCTGCCGACGAGCTCCGTCCCGCAGTGGCGCTGGTGGCGCTCGACGTGCTGTCCAGCCGGCGCCGGGCCGCGCTCACCCTGCGACGTCTTGGCGTGCAGGTCCTCGAGGCCGAGCCCGATCGCCTCGCGCAGCGCTGCCTTGACGCCTACCTCTCAGCCAAGCTGCACCTTCGGGTATGAAACCGCGTACGAGCACCAAGACCCAGAAGGTTCCCCCGAGTCCCAGCCCGACGGCGAGCGCTACCGGCAGCTGCAGCGCGTGCGGTGTCACAAACCCCTCGGTCAGGCCCGCCACCACAAGCCAGGGTGCAGTGCCGATGATGATCGCCACCGCTGGGCGCGCCTCCCGCCGCAGCGACTCTCCCCGCGTCAGCCGGCCCGGGTCGATCATCGCCCATCCCATCCTGATGCCAGCCGCGGCCGCGACCGTGAAGCAGGAGAGCTCGAGGATCCCGTGTGGCAGCACGTAACGGAGCAGGACATCGAAGTTCCCGCCCTGGATCGTGATCCCCGCGAGCGCGCCGACCATCAGGCCGTTGTATGCGAGCACCGCGATCGACCCGATGCCGAGCAGCAATCCGCCCGCGAACACCAGGAACGAGACCTGGATGTTGTTGGTGAAGATCGAGCCCGACAACACCGCCAGTGTCGTCGCGCCACCCGGCAGCGCGTGAAGGTGGGCGTGGGCCGCCGTCCGGAAGCGCGTCGGCACCAGCCCGATCGCGGCTGCTGGGTCATGTATCGCCCACAGCGCGGCGAGGACGATCGAGGCAAGGGTCGTCAAGGTCGCGACGGCCAGGGGTCCGGGCCGCTCCGCGATCAGGCGCCAGTAGCCGCTCGTCACAAAGCGCAGGGGCGAGCCGCTGCGGGCGCGCCTGCCGTAGATCGCCTGCGCGCTGTCGAGCACGAGCCGTTCGAGCTCGAGCCACCACCGGATCCCCAGCAAAACGCCGGCGCGCGTAGGCGAGGTCTGCAGTCGTGGCTCGGTAACGACGGCCGAACTGCAGCGCGCCGTCCGTGCCGAGGCGCTCCGGTCGCCCGCGCGCACGCCGCAGATCCTGGTTCAGCGCCTCCCAGGTGGCGCTGCGACTGGTGATGAAATCGCTTAGGTTCACGGCGTGGCGCTCGACGACCGCATAGCGATCTCCACGCCCGAGGGGCTCGAGCTCGACGTACAGCTCGCTGGCCTGGCTTCGCGGTTCATCGCCGGCATCGCGGATCTGATTATCCAGGTGCTGCTGGTCGTCGTGCTCGTGTTGGTGACCGGCGCCATCTCCGGCGGTGGGTCGGCCGACACGGCGGCCTTTGTGATCGCCGTGTTCCTGGTCTGGTTCATATACCCGATCGCGTTCGAGGTGCTGGCCCGCGGGAGAACGCCCGGGAAGCGCTTCACGCATCTGCGGGTGGTGCGCGACGACGGTAGCGCCGTCGATCTGCCGGCCGCTGCGATCCGCAACTTCATGCGCCTGATCGACGGTCTCACGCTTCTGTACGTGCCGACCATCGTCTCGATACTCGCGACCAAGCGAAACCAGCGACCGGGGGATCTGGCCGCCGGCACGCTGGTGGTACGCGAGGAACCCGCGCCTGCGGTCAGGCCGCCGGCGCTGCCCGCCGTCCCCGATCTGATCGCCTCATGGCAGAGCTGGGATATGACCGCCGTGACCGAGGCGGATATCGCAACAGTCCGGCGTTTCCTGGGACGCCGCGACACACTCGAGAACTCCGCCCGTGCCGAGCTCGCCAGACGCCTCGCCGAGGGGCTCTCGGACAAGGTCGCCGGGGCGCCGCACGACGGCAGTGCCGAGCGCTTCCTGGAGACCCTTGTCGAGGCAAAATCCCGGGGCCGACAGGGAGATTGACCGCTTCCGCTCGGAGGGCCGGGCTGTGCGTCACTTGCCGACGCCGACAGACCGGGTATGTTGCTGCCGCCGCGGGAAGCTACGCCTCGAGTGCAGAGTCCTCGGCGCACGCCAGTCAGCAAACACCAAGAGGGTGGAGAGCAAATGTCCTATGTCGGATCGCCGCAGGGAGTTCAGAGCTACACGGGCAAGGGGTCCGGGCCGCGCGCCGGATTCTGGAGGCGCTTCGCGGGCGCCATCCTCGACGGGATCATTCTCGGCCTGGTCAACGCAATCCTCGTCGCCCTGCTCAAGACCGCTGGCGACGTGATCGGACTGCTGCTCTGGTTCACATATCTCACCGTGCTGATCGGAGGACCGAGGGGCCAGACGCTCGGTCAGCAGGCGCTTGGTATCCGCGTGATCTCGTTCGATACCGGCGGATCAATCGGTTACGGGCGAGCTTTCATCCGCATATTCGCTGCGTACCTCTCCTTCATCGTGATCCTGCTCGGCTACGTCTGGATGCTCTGGGACAAGGAGAGCCAGTGCTGGCACGACAAGCTCGCGAACGACGTCGTTGTGCCGGTCTCGGCGTATCCGCTGCCCTGACCTGAGCTGACCGGCTCTAACGCCGCGTGAGGCGGGCGTCGACCGTCTCACGCAGAGCATCGCCCACGAGGTTGACGGCGATCACGGTCACCATGATCAGGAGCCCCGCCGGATACACCTCCCACCAATAGCCATCCAGCAGATACGACGTCCCCTGGTAGAGCATCCCGCCCCAGGTCGCGGCCGGTGCCGCGAGGCCGAAGCCGAGAAAGCTCAGCGTCGCGAGCAGGATGATCGCGTCTGCGACCTGGAAGGTCGCATTGACGATCAGCGTTCCGAGCGTGTTTGGAATCAGGTGGCGCCTGATCAGTCGCGGGCGGCCGGCACCCATCCCGCGCGCGGCGTCGACGAACTCCCGCGCCCGCAGTGTCAGCGTCTCACCGCGGACCAACCGTGCCGGCGCCAACCAGGACAGCAGCGCGATCACGCCGATCAGCAGCGGCACCGTGGGCTGGACCACGGTGGCCAGATAGATCAACACGAAGATCGCCGGCAGCGCCAGCAGGGTGTCGACGACGCGCATCAT
Organism: uncultured Actinomycetota bacterium; assembly: GCA_963714335.1. Classification (GTDB taxonomy): domain Bacteria; phylum Actinomycetota; class Thermoleophilia; order Solirubrobacterales; family Solirubrobacteraceae; genus Palsa-465. The sequence continues at coordinate 411,810 of CAVQNW010000002.1, read as the reverse complement.
CAGCGCGTCGAGCGCGCCACCCGTGATGCCCGCCACCGCGCCCCAGACCGCGCCCAGCAGCGTTGCCAGGACGGCAACTGCGAACGCGATCTCCAGCGTCAACCGGCCACCGACCATCAGCCGCCCGAGCACGTCGTAGCCGTTCGCGTCGGTTCCCAGCGGGTGCGCGCCGCTCGGCGCGACATTGGTCATGGCGACGTTGGCGTGCACCTGATCAGTCGAGTACACAATCGGCCCCAGGAAGCAGAACACGACCAGCAGGACGATCAGCGTCAGTCCGGCGACGCCCAGCCGGTGCCGGAGGAACTCTCGGACCATCATCGCCGTCCCACCTTGAGCACGCGCGGGTCGAGCAGCGCGTAGGAGATGTCAGCGGCGAGACTCCCGAGCACGGTGGCGAGGCCGACGATGAAGGTAACTCCGAGCTCGACGGGGTAGTCGGCGTTGGCGGCCGCGGTGTAGTAGCTCAAGCCCACCCCAGGAACGTTGAAGACGTACTCGACCACGAGCCCGGCGGTCAGCAGCATCGGCACCGACAAACCCAGCAGCGTCACGATCGCCAGCAGCGAGTTGCGCAGCACGTGCCGGGCCAGCACCAGACGCTCGGGCAGCCCCTTGGCACGTGCCAGAAGGACGTAATCCTGGGCGAGCGTCTCGATCGCGGAGGAGCGCATGTAGCGGCTGAACCAGGCGATGTTGACGAGCGTCAGCGTGAGCACAGGGAGCACCAGCCCGCGCGGGTCGGCGAGGATGCCGGCGGCGGCCGGAGACTGTCCCGCCTCAGGCGGGAGCACGTGCGCACCGATGCTGAGCGCAGCGATCAGCAGCAGCGCAAGCCAGTAGGACGGCATCGAGTAGAGCGCCAGCGTGGCGCCAGTGGCGACATGGTCAAGTGCGCTGTCCCGGCGAACCGCCTGCATGATCCCCAGCGGCAGCGCGACCACCAGGGCGAACACCAGGCCGAGGCCGACCAGGATCAGATCGTTGGGCGCCTCGTGTGCGATAAGCGAGCCGACGCTCTGATTGAGCCTGTAGCTGTAGCCGAGGTTGCCGTGCAGCAGGCGCCAGACGAAGTCCAGGTACTGAGCGACGACCGGATGGTTCAGGCCGTTCGCGGCATTGAAGGCAGCGACCGCCTGCGGGCTCGCGCGTGGGCCGAGGATCGCGTGGGCGAGGCTGCCTGGAGTGAGCCGCTCGAGGACGAAGACGACGAGCGTCACCCCGAGCAGCACGACGAGCGCCTGCGCGAGCCGCCTGAGGATGAAGCCGTTCACGTAATGCTCCTGCCGCCTGGCGAGGCGCTCGACCGGATCACCTCGTGAAGTACCACTCCTCCGGGCTCAGGTAGCCGTAGGCGTTGGGCGTGGCTCCCGCGAGGTTGGATTGGAACGTCATCAGCGTCCCGGGTGACGGCTGCCAGAAATCCGGCAGCTGCACGCGCACCGCGTTTGCGTAGGCGTCGAGCGCGGCTCGCGCGCCGCGCGCCGAGGTGGTGGTCGCCTTAATCAGCCTGTCGATCGCCGGATTGGAATAGCTGCCGACGTTGCCAAGCGCACCGCTCTGGAAGATCTCCTCGCCTGTCGGGTAGTGATCGGGCGCGAACACCCAGGCGGCACCGTATTGACCGAGCTGCCAGCTGCAGGCGGAGCTGTGAGGCGCGCACGGCTCGATCTCGGCGTCGATCGTCGCGCTTGTCACCTCCTTGAGCGTGATCTGGATCCCCACCTGCCGGGCGACCGACTGGAGGTCGAGCATCGCGCCATCGGTCGCGGACATGCCGTCGGGGTACATGAGCGAGAAGCGCAGCTGCTTGCCGGCGGAGATGCCGCCCCCGCACTGGCCGGGAGCGCTTCCCGGACGCACGCAGCTGCTGGTGCCATTGGGGACGACCTTCCATCCGTGCGCCCTGAGGATCGCTGTCGCCGCCGAGACGCTGAAGGGATACGGATTGGCCCGCGCCGACGCGTTCGAGTACGGATTCGCCGGCTCTGCCGGAACGGGGCTGTAGGTCGGCACGCCAAGGCCCTCGTAGTAGGCGTGGATCCAGCCGGACTGGTTGACCAGGTGCTGGAAGGCCTGGCGGAAGTACAGCTGCCTGAGGACCGGTCCCATCACCGGGTTGTTGAAGTTCGGCTCAAAGTAGTCGAAGCCGTAGGGATAGAAGTCGCTCAGCTGGTAGCCCTGGGATTTCAGCGACGGCGCCTGCGGCGCATCCGTGTCGGGCACATAGCCGACGGACAGCTGCGGATCCGAACCGCCCTGATCGCCCCGCGAGCTGCCCGCGCGCAACACCGCGAACTCAGCCGTCTCGCTGGTGAACGGCAGCTCGACGAACTTGGCGAGCTTCGGCCTGTTGGGGCCGTCGTACTTCGAGTTCGGCACGAACGTCGCCTGTCCGGAGCTGGTCAGCTGCGCGAGCTTCCAAGGTCCGTCGACGATCGACCAGATCGGGTTCGTCGCGTACGTCGATAGCTGCTTGGCCTCGGAATTGAGGAACCGGTACACCGAGCGCGCTCCGGCCTCGGTGCTGTCGGGCAGTGACGGAGCTCTGCCGCCCGGAAACGGTCCGCTGATCGCGGTGACGTCCCAGGCCATCGGCAACGGCGTGATCTGCGAGAGCTCGTTGTCGGTGAACCAGATCGGGTTGTAGGAACGGCCCAGGTGCAGTTGCACCGTGCGCGGACCGATCGCCTTCCAAGACGTGACGTTGTCCGGGAACCCGCCTGGCACATACGAGGCCCAGTCGCCCTTGTTGGCCTTCAGCAGGTTGATCCAGAAGATCACGTCGCGGGCGCTTACGGCCTCACCGTCCGACCACCGTGCCGGCTTGAGCCGGATCGTGACGACGCGGTCGCGGTCGCTGTACACCGGCCGGTCGGCGAGGGACAGCGCATAGTCGACACCTGGCGCGCCCCTATCGCCATACCAGTAAAGGGGCCGGTACATCAGCGTCTGGAAGTCGTAGACATTCTCATTCGAGTAGTAGGCCCCCGAGACGAGCGGGAAGATGTAGTTCGGTGGGGAGAGCGGCTGCTCGGCCCAATACGCGGTACCGCCTTGTACCGGCGTCCCGGTCGTGGCGATCACATGTCCGCCGCGTGATTCGGACGATCGCGGCGCGGTCGCGGCCGAACCGGACGAGCCACAGGCCGCGAGCACCAGTGAGGCGGTCACCCCCGCCCCGACAACCCGCCAATTGCGAATCACTGCTTTCTCCCTCCGCCGGCATGACCCGGATCAGGTTCTACGGTCGGCGCCGTCCGGCGCCCTCTCAGCCCTCTCGGGGCTCCCGTGTTGTTAAGCGAAAGTGTACGCCCGCCGGCTCAGGCGCCCGGCACCACCAGGTCAAAGGATTCCGGTGGCCGGCTCGCGAAGTAGACGCGCTCGGCCTGCAGCCAGTCTTCGTCCCACTCCTCGTCGGTGACACGCTGGTGCAGCCGCGCGAGTCGAACCGGCTCAGGCGTGGCCACGAATACCCTGCGGTCGATCAGATCTGCAAGTGCTGGCGCGGCCGACGAAACGCCCTCCACCAGGATCAGGGGCGTGCCGTCTTCGATGGTCGGCTGGAGGCACTCTCGCCGCAGCGGCTCCCAGTGGTAGTACCGAGCCATGGGGTGCGTGTCATCGTCGATCCGACCGTGATCTTCGTAGTAATGGTCCGTGTGCACGACGGCGGCGTCCAATGCCAGCTCGACCTCGGACGCGATCGTCGTCTTTCCGGAAGCCCCGTAGCCATCGATCGCGATGACCAGCGGGCCCCGGTGCTCCGACTGCCAGGCGCGAATCGCCTCGACGAGATGCTCGGCCGCGGGCCTCACAGGACCAACGTTCCCGCGTTGCGCCGCAGCCAGGCGGCGTGTTCGCGGTGGTCCGGGCAGTAGCGCGCCACGAGCGCCCAGAAGCGCGGAGAGTGATCCATCACCGCCAGATGGCAGACCTCATGCCAGATGACGTAGTCGAGCACCGACTCGGGAGCCAGCAGCAGACGCCAGTTGAAGCTGAGTCCTCCATTGCGCGAGCAGCTGCCCCAGCGGGTGCGCTGATCCCGGATCGAGAGACGCGCGTACGTAAGCCCCGCGAGTGCGCAGGCGCGGTCGAGGCGGGGCTGGATCTCCGCCCTCGCGCGCTGCCGGTACCAGCGCTCGATCGCGGCTGGCCGCTGGGCCCCGAGCGGGACGAACAGCCTGTCTGCGCGGCGCGTCACCCGGGTGCGTCCGGGCTCGGAGTGCAGGGTCAGGGTCTGGCCCAGATAGGGCAGCGTTTCGCCGCGCGCCAACACAGCCGCCCGCTGGCGACCGACCTCGGCCAGCCGTCTGTCGATCCACGGTCGCAGCTCGAGCACTGCCTCCTCGGCGGCGCGCTCGGGTGCTCGCCGCGGGAGCACCACCTCCACCGCTCCGCCACGGTCGACGGTGACACGTACCCGGCGAGCCCGATCGGAGCGGCGGACGTTGTAGGAGAGCAACGATCCTTGGTCTGCTGGCGTGGACACGACCGGAAAGGGTACGGTCCGGTCGCGACATGCCTTCCATCCCGCAGCCGCCGGAGCGCATGGGTGATGAGTTCATCGAGCTCCGCCCGATCGCCGAATGGGACATCCCGGAGGTGCTGATCGCCCACCAGGACGATCGTGAGCTGCACCACTGGCTCGGGCTGTCCAGGCCGCCGACCGGAGCTCAGCTCGGCAGCGAGGTCGAGCACGCGGAAGCGCACCGGTTGGCAGGCGAGCTGCTGAAGCTCACGATCGTCGAGCCCGGCGGCAACGATTGCCGTGGCCGGGTCGAGGTCGATGGCTTTGACTGGCAGCGGGGAAGCGCGAATGTCCGCATCTGGGTCGCGCCGCAGTTGCGCGGTCGGGGCTACGAGCAGCGTGCCGCCGAGCTGGCCGGAGAGTGGCTGCGCTCCACCGTCGGTCTGAGTGAGCTGAGCATCAGCTTGCGTTCCTAGTGCCCTGAGTCGGAATTCGCAGGCACCCTCGCGGCGTCCAGCCACTCGCGAGAATGCTCCCGAATTCCGACTCATGCCACTCGAACCACATAGACTGCGCGCTCACCATGGCCACCAGCTCGGTGATCGCAAAGCGGTACTTCGATGCGCTGAACACGCGCGATCTTGACGCGGCCGTCGCATGCTGGAAGCCGGGGAGCGTCGAGCGACTGATCGGACAGGGCGAGCTGATAGCGCCCGACGGCGTGCGCGACTACTTCGCCGAGCTGTTCGACGCGTTCCCAGACTTCAACTTCGAGCTGATCGACACCACCACGCAGCGTGAGCGTTGCTCGGTGCGTTGGCGCGCGACCGCAACGTTCGTCGGACCCGGACGCTTTCAGGGCTTCGTGCCCAACGGCGAGCAGATCGCGCTCGAGGGATGCGACGTGCTCGAGGTCGTGGACGATCAGATCGTCGCCAACACCGCCTACGTGGACAGCGGCGACGTCGCGCGGCAACTCGGTTTCCTGCCGCCCGCGGGCTCCCAGGCCGAGCGGCGGCTGACAAAGCTGGCGAACACGCGCACCGCCGTCGCTCGAGCGCTGTACGGCGCCGAACCCAAGGCGATCGCAGCTGGCGTCTGGCTGCTGCGCGGCGGCATCCCGGCTCGATCCAACGTCTTCCTGATCGAGGATGAGGGAGGCGTGACCGTCTACGACGCGGGCACCAGGCACATGCGCGGTGCGATCCGCGCCGCGGCGGTCCGTTTCGGCGGCATCCGCCGGTTCATCCTCGGCCACGCCGATTGCGACCATCGCGGCGGGGCCGCGGGGCTTGAGGCGCCGGTCTACTGCCATCCGCTGGAGCGCTCGGCGGCCCAGTCCCCGTCGCCGTACCGCGACTACTGGAACCTGAGCCGGCTGAGCTCCTGGGCGCGGCCCGTCTACCCCCGGATGCTCGCCTCCTGGGACGGTGGCGCCCTGGAGATCGCCGGCACGCTCGAGGAGGGCGATGAGGTTGCCGGGTTCAGCGTGCTGCATCTGCCGGGACACGCGCCGGGGCTGATCGCGCTCTACCGCGAGGAGGACGGCCTGGCGCTGGTCTCGGACCTCGTCTACACGCTCAACCCCGAGACCGGAATCGGCAATGCCGCGCACGTGCCGCATCCCGCCTTCAACCTCGACACCGGCCAGGCTCGCGACGCGATTCGGCGTCTGGCGGGCCTCAACCCCAAGGTGGTCTGGGCCGGACACGCCAAGCCGGTCGCCGGTGCTGACGTTGAGCTGCAACTGCAGCGCGCCGCATCAGCTGCGGTCTAGTCTCAGCTCCAAGATGGGCAAACGTGCACGCAAGCGCTCCACCGGGGCTGCGGGCCAGCGGGCCAGCAGCCCCGAGCCAGGCGCTCCGACGACGGTCTACACCGACGCCGAGCGCAGCGAGCTCGAGCTGCGCGGGTCGCTGACGGCCAAGGCGCGCGCCGAGTACGCAGCGACGCTGAGCGCCGGCCTGCACCAGGAGGACGCCTACCAGCGAGCGGCCGAGCTGCTGTTCGAGCGGCTCGCGGTTTCGTGGACGATCTCAGGCGTGCGCACCGACAGGCAGAAGGAGCTGCTCGGGCGCTACCGCGTGGCCACTGCGGCCGAGCGCCAGTTCGTGCGCGACAGTCTGCGCGAACACCTTGCCGCGAACTTCCCGGAGGTGCAGGCGCCGTGATCGATCCTGATGCGTTTGCGGTGCTGATCGCCGACTGGTGCCTGGAGGTCCGGCCGGGGCAGCAGATCCTGATCGAGACGAGCACGCTCGCTGAGGAGCCGGCGGTCGCGCTGCACAGGGCCGTGCTGGAGCGCGGCGGCTGGCCGCTGCTGCGGCTATCGCCTCCCGGGCTCGAGGCCGACTTCTTCAAGCACGCGCACGATCAGCACCTCGATGGGGTAGCCCCGATCCAGCTTGCCGAGGCGGAGTCGGCCGATGCAACCGTCCGGATCATGGCTCCAGCCAGCACCAATCCCCTGGCCGACGTCGACCCGGCGCTTGTCTCGCGTCGTGCACTCGCCCAGGAGCCGCTGCGTGAGGCGCGCTCGCGGCAGCGCTGGTCGCTTACGATCTGGCCGACGCCCGCGCTCGCGCAACAGGCCAGGATGTCCGAGCCTGATTACGCCGACTTCGTCGAGCGTGCCCTGTTTCTGGACCAGCCCGACCCGGTCGCTGCCTGGGCGCGTCTGCACGACAACCAGGCCCGCGTGATCGAGCGTCTCGCGCCGGCGCGCGAGGTCCACATCGAGACGGCCCGGACGGACCTGCGGTTGAACGTCGAGGGGCGGACCTGGATCAACTCCGACGGGCGGCGCAACATGCCGAGCGGCGAGGTCTTCACGGGCCCGCACGAGCACTCGGCCACCGGCACGATCCACTTCGACGTGCCGTCCTCCGGACGGGGAGTGGACGTGGCCGGTGTCGAGTTGACCTTCAGGGACGGTGAGGTTGTGGGCGCGCACGCGCACGTCGGCGATCAGCACCTCCAGGCGGCGCTCGCCACCGATCGCGGAAGCCGCTTCCTCGGAGAGCTCGGGATCGGCACCAACACCGGGATCGATCGCGCCACCGGCTCGACACTGCTCGATGAGAAGATGGCGGGCACTGTGCATCTCGCGCTCGGGCGCTCGTACCCCGAAACCGGAGGCACCAACAAGTCGGCCGTGCACTGGGATTTGATCTGCGATCTGCGCAAGGGCGGGCGCGTCAGCGTCGACGGCGAGCTGCTGATTCAGGACGGAAGGTTCGTCGGATAGGGCGCCGCTTCGGTCAGGTGCTGCGCGTCGACTTTTCAGTAGGGTGTTTTGCGTGCTGACGATCAAAAGCCTGGAGCGCAGTAGTTAGATGCGTCGCACCAAGATCGTCGCCACCATAGGCCCGGCGTCGCGTGATCCCGAGGTGCTGGTGCGCATGGTGGAAGCCGGGATGGACGTCGCCCGCCTGAACTTCTCGCACGGCGACCTCGAGCTGCACGCCGAGAACGCCGAGCGCGTCCGCGCGGCTGCGAGTGCGGCCGGCCGCCAGGTGGCGATCCTCCAGGACCTGCCCGGCCCGAAGTTGCGAGTCGGCGCGATCGAGAACGAGGTCGCCGACCTGAAGCCGGGCGAGACCCTCGTGCTGATGTGCGGCTCCACCGCGCTCGGAAACGAGAGTCAGTTATCGGTCAGCTGGGCTGGGCTGGCGGATGCGGTTGACGCCGGCGACGTGATCTACCTCGCCGACGGGAAGATCCGGCTGCGCGTCGGTGCGGTGCGCTCTGGGGCGGGCGAGGTCGAGACCAGCGTCGAGGTTGGCGGGGCCGTTGCCTCGCGTCAGGGTCTGAATATTCCGGGCTCCACCAGAGGACTCGAGGCCGTGCCCGCCGAGGACCTGGAGATGCTGCGCTTCGGTGAGGAGCTCGGCGTCGACCTCGTCGCGCTGTCGTTCGTGCGCACGGCGGAGGACATCACCAGCGTGCGCCGGCACACCCGCCAGCCGCTGATCGCCAAGATCGAGAAGCCGGAGGCGATGGAGGCCGCTGAGGACATCATCCGTGCCGCCGACTGTGTGATGGTCGCCCGCGGCGACCTCGGCATCGAGCTGCCGATCGAGGAGGTTCCGATGGCGCAGAAACGGCTGCTGAAGCTCGCCGGCCAGCTTGCGCGACCCTCGATCACCGCAACCCAGATGCTCGACTCGATGGTCTCGTCGCCGCGACCGACGCGGGCGGAGGCCACGGACGTCGCCAACGCGATCTTCGACGGCACCGACGCTGTGATGCTCTCGCAGGAGACTGCCGTCGGCCAGTATCCGGTGGAGACCGTGGCGATGATGGCCTCGATCGCCGAGAAGACCGAGCAGGGCCTCCCGTATCGCGAGTGGAACGAGGGGCGCGTGCGCCGCGACGCACGGGATCCCGCCTATACCGTCGCCTACAGCGCCTGCGCCGCCGCCCGTGAGCTGCATCTGGCGGCGATCGTGACTCCGACGCTCTCCGGGCGCTCGGCGCGGTTGGTTGCATCCCACCGTCCGAACGTGCCGATCTACGCCCTCTCGCCGGGGCGCGAGACGGTGCGCCGCTGCGGCCTGATGTGGGGCGTGCGCGCAGCGTCGATGCGCCGCCACGAGGTCACCGAGGCGCTCATCGCGGACGCGGCCCGCCGCGTCGTCGAGCTCGGCTGGGTGAAGCCCGGGCAGCGCGTCGCGATCACCGCGGGCCTCCCGAGCGGCCGTCCGGGCACGACCAGCTTGCTGCAGATCCAGCGCGTCTGACGCCGGCGGTGCCGCTCAGGCACTTCCAGGGCGTGGGTCGAACATCCGTCCGTCGCGTTTGGCATCTCAGCCGCGGCGCCACCACGATTCACCTTTTAAGTGGCCATGTCGACATTCGATCTCTCAAGTCAGCCCGCAGTCAGTGCGCCCGTTGTCGCCGCTTCGGCGATGCAGGCTCCGCCGTCGGGCGCGTCCAGGTTCGCCTCCGAGGAGGACGCGGCCGCGGCGCTGGTGCATCTGAGCGGCGCCTCCAGCATCACCGTGGAGCAGGTCGAGGCGAGTATTCCGCCGAACCTGGCGGCCGCCTCTTCGCTCGTCGATCAGTTGAGCGCCACCGCCAACGGCAGCATCATTCCCGCCGCCTTCGGCAGCCTGTACACGCTGCTGAATCCCGACACTGCGCTGGCGTTGACCGCCGATTGACGACTCAGGGCACTACGCCACGGCAGTGGCTCAGGTCCGCGTGCGGTGTTCCCCGTAGAACGCCGCCTCCTGCGCACCGAGCGCGGTCGCCGGCGGGTCGTCGTAATACCACTCGCGGGCGATGCGATTGAAGTTGCCGCGGGCGTGCAGCTGCGCGATCACCGCGAGCGTCAGGACCTCCATCCGACGCCCGAAGATGTGGTCGGGCGGGGCCGACTCGTGGCGCAGCTGCCCGAAGTACTCGGAGCGAGGGTCGCTCATATCGATCAACACCTGGGTGGCGTACTCAGGCGTAAGCTCGATCTCCTGATCGACCGTGTACCACGCGGTCGCGGCTCGGAAGTGCTCGAGCACACGATCGGGGTCGAACTTCTCCGCCTCCGGGAAGAAGCCCACCTCGGTGCCGAGGCGCATGATCGTGTCCTTGTCACCCTCGATCACAGCGCGCGCGATCTCTATCTCCAGCTCGACCGCACCGGCCGGCATCCGCTTGAACAGCCCGAAATCGAAGAACGCGACGCGGCCGTCTGCGAGCAGCATCGAGTTACCCGGGTGCGGGTCACCTGAGAACTGGTGGTGGCGGTACATGCTGCCGAAGTAGAAGCGGAACAGGATCTCCCCGACGCGGTTGCGCTCCGCTTGTGAATAGCCCTTGATCTCCTCGAAGCCGATGCCCTCTACGAATTCGGTGACAAGCACGCGTTCGCGGGACAGCGACGTCACCACATCGGGCACCAGGATGAACGGATGTCCGCGGTAAAGCCGGGCGAGCGAGCGCTGATTCTGTGCCTCGAGCTCATAGTCGAGCTCCTCCTCGATCCGGTGCCTGATCTCCTCGCCAACGGTCTTGGGGTCGAGGCCGGGTGCGATCCGCTTGGCGAGCCGCAGGATCATGCCGAGGTTCTGCAGGTCGGCGCGGACCGCTGCCGCGACGCCCGGATACTGGACCTTGACCGCGACCTCGCGTCCATCGTGGAGCCGCGCGCGGTAGACCTGGCCGATCGAGGCGGCCGCGATCGGTTCCTCGTTGAACTCCGCAAATGCCTCGGAGACGGGATCGTCGAGCTCCTGCTCGATGACCTTGCGCATCTCCTTGAAGGTCACGGTGGGGGCGGCATCGCGCAGGCGCGCGAGCTTGAGCTGGAACTCGTCGCGGTGCTCGGGCGGGATCAGGCCGGTGTCGAGGAACGAGAGCACCTGGCCGACCTTCATTGCGGCGCCCTTCATCGTCCCCAGAGCGGTGACGATCTGCTCGGCAGCCTCGAGGTTGCGGCGCTCCAGCGCGGCCTCGCGACCCTCCTTGGAGCGAACGACGTTGGTCGCGACCGTGCCCGCCTGTCGGATCGCCTGGCCAGCGGCCAGGCCGCCGATCTTCGCAGTCCGCCGGACCCTCGACTGCGGGATCTTGTCGCTATCCGCCATCGATCGCCCGTGCAGTCGGCTCGGGGCGCTAACCCGGAATGGAGCCCGGCCCGTCCGGCGGACCGGCGGGGCGTGCTGGCTCCACTTGCAGCTCGACCCGCGATCCCGGAACGATGTCGTCGCTCCCGTCGGCCCAGCGGACCCACGCCTTGTGGCCGCCGTCGTAGTCGCCGGCGAGCAGGATCAGCGTCGCGGGCTCTCCCAGCGCGAGACATTCGCCGTCCCCTTCGGGGTCGAGCCCGCGCCAGATGCGTACGAATGGATTGGATTCGAGCTCCGCGGCGACCGTGGTCGGCTCGGTATGGCCCGGGTGGATGCGGGTCTCGGGGGGCAGGCTCAGCAGCGTGTCCATGATCGAGGACTTCAGGTCGGCGTAGGTGGTGTGACCGGGCGCCCGCACGCCCCCGACCGAGCCCTGGAACAGCGTGTCGCCGGTGAACAGATCGCTGCCGTCCACGAGCAGCGAGACCATGCCGGCGGTGTGGCCCGGCGTCGGCAGAAGCTCGATCTGTAGGCCTCCGATTTTCAGCTCCTGCCCAGGGATCAGATCTCCGGTGGCAGCAGGAACCAGGTTGCGCTCGAGCGGGTGGATCAGGATCTGCGCGCTCGGGTGCCGCTCGATGACGCGCTCGAGTTCCGCCACGTGGTCGTGATGGTGGTGCGTGAGCAGTACGTGCGAGAGCTCGTAGTTGTTCTGCTCGATCAGCTCGAGCAGCGGCTCGACCGGACCACCGGCGTCGATCAGCACCGCTGTCGAGCCCTGCTCGTCCACCACCAAATAGGTGTTTGACAACCAGCCCTCGCTCATTGAGCGCTCGACGATCACTGACAAGAGCGTAACCACTCAGCAGCGCTGGGACTTGCAGTTGACGCCACGGGGCGATATCAAGTCCTGATGACGGGGGACGTAGACGGCGCGCGGGGGCGCGGCGACGACGATCGTTCGCGGGCGATCCTGGCAGCGGTGGCAGTCGGCTACCTGATGACGCGCGACGAGCGGATCGTCGACGTGAACGAGATCCTCTGCCGCACGCTCGGATTCGAGCGCGAGGAGCTGGTCGATCTGGAGATGCCGTGGCCATTCACGCCGCCCGAGGGGCTCGACATCAGCTACGCGATGGCGCCGCGGATGACCGCTGAGGCGCTTGCGCGCGGCTACAGCGACCCGCTGGAACTGCCGCTGATGCGCAAGGACGGTAGTCGCTTCATGGGCGAGGTGATCATCTCACCGGTGCGCGACCCGTCAGGGGAGATCACGGCTTGGGTCAGCACGATCCGCGACGTGTCCAAGCGGCACGACTACGAGGTGGAGCTCGAGCGCCTGGCGCGCCACGATCCGCTCACCGGGCTTGCGAACCGCCGTCTGTTCGACGAGCGGCTGGATGAGGAGATGGCCGACGCGATTCGCCACGACCGCTCGCTGGCGGTGGCGATCCTCGACCTTGATGGATTCAAGGATGTCAATGACCGTCATGGGCATCCCGTGGGTGATCGGGCGCTGTGTGAGGTCGCCCACCGGCTTCAGGGGGTTCGGCGCCGGGGCGACCTGCTGGCGCGCATCGGCGGTGAGGAGTTCGCCTGGATCCTGCCGGAGGTCCATTCGCACGGCGCCTGGGCGGCTGTCGAGCGTGCTCGTCGCGCGATCGGGGATCGGCCGTTCGATGAGATCGGCCGCCTGACGATCTCGATCGGTTTCGCCATGCGGGGCGATCTGGAGAGTGGCTCGCTGCTCTGCGAGCAGGCCGACGAATCGCTGTATCGCGCCAAACACGAAGGGCGCGACCGCAGCATTATGTGGCGCGCGAACCTGAGCCCGTCAAATTAGTGCCGCGGGCTGGTGACGCGGGCTAGTGCCGCGAGCTAGTGCCGCGAGCTAGTGCCGCGGGCGCGGGCACGGCCCCGTCAGCCACAGATCTTGCCGGCGATTCCCCGCGGGTGGGGTAGCCTTAGTTGGAGATGGCCACGACCGGACCGAACAAGATCGCGTATCTGCTGGAGCGGCTCGCCCAGGGGGTTGCCGCCCACGATCGCGAGAACCCTGGCCATCACAGCTGGGGCATCGGCATGTCGCACTTCGACATCGAGCGTCTCGGGCTCGAGGAGGGCGAGCAGATCCTCCCGGGCATCGTCCTGCAGGCCGACGGTGGCGTCACCGGAGCGTTCCGCGTGCTCTGCGACGGTGACCACAACCTCGAGCAGGAAGCGGCCGAGGAAGAGGTCGTCGACGCCGTCGCCGAAGAAGCACGAGAGCTCGAGGTTGTTCGCCCCGGTGGCGGTCGTGACGATGAGCTGCCGCCGCCGTTGCGCCCGCCGTTCTGAGTTCTCCCTCACGGCGCACCGCGCCTGCCAGACTCGCGGTCCATGTTCGAGACGATCACGCTGCCCGATGGGCGGTTGCTCGACATCTACGTGAGTGGGCCGGAGAGCGGTTTACCGCTGCTCTTTCACCACGGCACGCCCGGCGCGCGCCTGCCCGAGCGGGCTATCGAGCGGGCAGCTCATGCACGCGGGCTGCGTTATGTGTGCGCGTCGCGTCCGGGATACGAAAACTCGACCCGCCGGCGCGGTCGCCGCGTGATCGACGTCGTCGGCGATACGGCGGCTGTGCTCAGCGCGGTTGGCGCACCGGAGTGCGTGGTCGCCGGGCACTCGGGTGGCGGACCCCATGCGCTGGCCTGCGCCGCCGGAATGGACGGCGTGCTCGCGACGCTGGTGATCGCCGGGGTGGGACCCTCTGATGTCCCGGAACTGGACTTCACCGACGGGATGGGCGAGGAGAACATCGTCGAGCTCGGCAAGGCGGCCGCCGGCGAGGAGCTGTTGCGTCCCTACCTCGAAGAGCAGCGCGCGGAATTGGTGGCTGCCGACGTGCAACAGATGGTGGCCGCATTCGCGAGCGTGCTGCCCGAGGTTGACCGTGCGGCGATGAATGACGAGGTCGGCGCCGACCTCGTTGCTCAGATCAACGAGGGGCTGCGGCACGGTGTGGACGGATGGGTCGACGATGACCTCGCGCTGACGAGCCCCTGGGGCTTCTCGCTGGACAGCGTCGAAACGCCGGTCGCGCTCTGGCAGGGCGACGCCGACCTGATGGTGCCCTTCGCCCACGGCCAGTGGCTCGCCGCGGCACTCCCTCGTGTCGACGCGAACCTGCTCACAGGCGAGGGCCACCTCTCGATCGCCGTGGGCGCTGCCGAGCAAATGCTGGACTCGCTACTGGCGGTCCTCTAGCGTCTCCTCGTCGTTGATGAGCTCTGTCTCTTCACGCTCCAGCGTCTTGTTCAGCTCGACGGCGATCGCGACGGCGCGAGCGTGATCGTGCTCATGCACGAGCACGGCAATGCGCGTTTCCATCTCGCCTTTCGCGTCGCTGTAGATATTCGTCACGTAGCTCTCGTCGAATTGGTATGACCGCTGACTTGCCTCGATACCGGCGTCGCTCAGCAACTTCACAAGGCGCGTGCCCACCGTCGACGTACCAGGATTTGCCGGGTCCACATCGAGGTCCGTGAGGCCTCTGACGACGGGAACCCAGCTGTCAGCCTCCACGGGAGGCTTCTGCAGGCCCATCCACTTCAACCAGATGTGCTGTTTCGGACTGCTGTCGGTCTCGACGATCTCCATGCTCTGAGCCTACATCAGCAGTCGATTGACGCTCCGCAAGTCCGGGCTGTCAGAGACCGGCGAACGGCGTGTTTCGATGGCTGCGCCTTGGGCGCAGCAATACGGCCGTGATGGCCACGGCGGCGCCGATTCCGGCGAGCACAAGCCCTGAAGTCTCGAGGCCTCCGAGGTACACGTTCCAGGCCGCTCGTGCGGCTGTTTGCGCGGCTGGATCCGAGAACTGGTTGACCACAAGTCCACGACCGATCAGGTAGATCGCCGCGGCGAGCAAACCGCTTACCACGGCGCCCACACCGAGTCCGAGAAGCGTGCGCCGCCGATCTTGGGAGAGCAGCAATGCCAGTGCAACCATCGCGGCTGAGAACACGATCAGCAGCGTGGAATCCCGACCCGCGACCGCGAGGTCATGAATAACGCTGGAGACAGTCGACGGGATCGCGACGTCCAGGACGGTGACTGTGCCGATCTGGCTGACGGCCTCGGCGAGCTGTGGGCTGGTGGACTCGACACTTGGGGCTATGGCCGAGCCGATGTCGGGCAGCGTCAACGTCAACGCGTTCGCCTGGCCGGAGGCCAGTTCCCGCTGCAGCGTCGCAGCGGCCGCGCGAACCTCCCCTGTGATCCGTCCGTTGGACAGAGCGTCACGCACCGCGGTCTGGACCAGCGGCTGCACGCTCGAGTTGTTGCCGACCTCATCCAGCACGCGACCGGTGACGGTGTCGACGACCAGCGACTCGACGGCCCCGCTGTGTACCACGGTCACCGCCTGGTTGGAAAAGCTCGAGGACTCGCTGAGGACGCTCGCGTACTGCGCAATCAGCGTCACGAAGATCGCGACGCTGCCAACGACGGTTGCCAGGGCGGCCAGAAACGTTCGGCTGGTGGACTTCATGCGTCAAGGGCGCGGGGCATCCACCGCAGCCTAGAGAAGCGCGGCCACACCTTTGCGATACGAGCGCTCGCGCCGAAGCGCACCACTTGTTCGCTACCGCCTACAAGCGTTCAGGCGCCCTCCGCTGATCCGGAGCGATCACGCCCTACCGCTGATCCGGAGTGATCACGCCAGAGCGTGCGAGGTCCGTCACTTCCTTTCACTGGCCGGCGCTGCCGAGCGTCGCGGGGGCCAGCGAGTTGCCCGGTGCGATCGTCGAGCAATCCTGTGGGGCCGCGGTGCCGGCGAACCGCGCGGTCAGCCACGGCAGCGTTTCGGCCAGCCACGGGACCTCGGTCTCCTCGTGGCTGAGATCCGTGAACTGCTGGAAGTCGACTGGGTCGCCCGAGGCACAGACCTCGCGGGCGTAGGAGCGCACGTCACCAGCGACCATCACTCCGTCCCCGGCGCCGTAGGTCGCGCTTGGGTCGGTGCCATCCTGCTGTCCGCCCGTGCCCTGAGCGATGAACTCCGGGACCTTGGGCATGCCGGCGCGTCCGAGGATCAGCCGGTTGGCGATCGTGACGAATGGCGGCACGTCCTCGGGCTCCGGGTACCCCGCGGCGGCGAGGTCGGACCACGTGATCCCCGAGTAGTCGTCTTCGGCCTCGTTGATGTTGTCGTTCTGCATAGCGGCGACCACGGCGTCGCCGTTGGCCGAGAGGTACTGGGAGAAGCTGATCCCGTACGCGCGGCCGATCCCGACAATCGCCATCGGCATCACGCCGGCCCAGGTGCTCGAGCCCTCGATGTAATGGAGGTTGTGGTCCGGGTCGACGAGCAGCCCGCCCATCGAAGCTCCGACGAGGCGGCTCTCAACGTCCGGCGCATAGCTCGGCGCCTCCTGCGCAGCCCAGCTGGTGGCAATAGCACCACCGCTGTAGCCGATCAGCGCGACCTTGGCGCTTGGGCTGAGGTTGGTCGCCGTCGAGTTCAGCGCGGCGCGGACGCCATCCAGCGTCGTGTACCCGTACTCGGGACCGGCCGCGAAGTCGGCGGCCTGACCCTCGGTGTCGGCGACCGAGACCGTGTCCCCGGCGAGCAGCAGCGGGACGAGGTCGGTCGTCTCGATCGTCGTCAGCTCGGTGCCACTGGAATACGCGGCTCCGGCAAAGGTGACCGACGGCTCGTCCCCCGGGTTGAGCGAGTCGTAGTAGGAGCCGTAGCCGATGAGCCTCCTCGACGCAGTGACGCCGCCTGGGGGCAGCAGCACGGATGTCACATCGGTATCGGCCTGGCCCTGCGCGTTGGTCGTGCGGTAGAGCAGCTGCACGACGGTGACCGGAAGCGGGATCGAGGCGACATTCCAGGCGATCGTGCGGGTCTTGAGCACCGTGCCGGGCGCGATGGAGCACAGCGAGGTCGAGCCCGTGTACTGATAGAAGGATTCAGTCGCGGCTGGTCCCGTCGTCGGCGGCGGGGCCACGCTGCACGAGCTGCCGGTGCTCGCGCTCGCCTGCGTGGTCGCGGCGGTTGCGGCGAGGGCAGCACACGCGATCAGTACTGTGGCGGCCAAGGCGAGGACGCGGCGCGCGCCTCCGCCTGCGACTCCGAGGGCATGCAAGCGCGGCAAGGTCTCGACGTTCACAGCTTTCCTCCCGTTATGACGTCCGACGAATCCCTCGGGTAGAACAAATTCCACTGAATGAGGAGGTTCAAACAAGAGGCGGCTTCGAGACCGTGGTCGCGCGACCGACGATGCGCCCGGCGCGTGGCAGGTGAAGGCCGCCGACGCCTAGCGTTCTAGCAGCGGAAACGCCCGGTCCGTGCGCGATGGCATCACGTAGTTGGCGCGACGACGCACGTCGATGAACGCGTTGATGCCGTTGTTGGCGGTGCCAGTGATCTGCCTGTTGATGTTGTGCGCGCCGGTCGCGTTCATCGCGTTGCGCGTGGCGACGAAGTCCTGGATCGAGCGCTGCACGGAGACGAAGTGCAGGCCCGCATGGCCCCCGTCTACGGTGTCGAAGTCGCGGCGGATGATCACCGGGCGGTTGTGACGCCGCGCTTGTGCCGAGGCCTGGGCGTGACCTATGACCCCGTAGTGGGTGATCGCCTGCGTGATCTTGTTCGGGTTGCCGGAGGCGTCTGTGGTGAACCGCTCGGCCGCGTGCACCGTCGTCTGCGGGGAGTACATGCGCGCCACCCGGTCGGCCGGCGAAAGCTCTCCGTACCAGTCGTCGAGCCGCAGCCGCATGTAGCTCACCTGCATCGTCGTTCCCTCGGCGAACGGGCCATCTGCGATCGTGACGTCGTCCTCACTCGCCTGGTTCTTGCGCAGCCCTGACTTGAAGCCCATGAACAGTGGTGACTGCTGTGGCACCGGATTACCGGCCGGGATCCCGGCCACGTCCTGGCGGGCCGCGGGGATCCCGACACCGGTGAACCCGGAACGCGTCTCCCGCCAGATCAGGATCGGCTCAAGCGTTAGGTCAGAACCCGCCGCCCCAGCGAGCCGGTGTCCCCTGACAAGGGCGGCCTCGATCTCCACAAGACGCTGCTCATCGTCGCAGGCAAGATGCAAACACACGTGATAGCTGTCGATCGCGGGCGACTCGAAGTTCGCGAGGCTCGTAGCGCGCGGGATGGGCGAGGCGACCCCCAGCACTCGCGTGAAGTACTCGGGCCCGTAACTCACCGTGAAGAGCAGCCCGTCGGGGCCCCAGTGAAACGTGCGCTCGAGCGTCCGCAGGCGTGACTCGAGCAACGCGGCGTGGGCCGGGGTCGGCCGGCCGCGGACGTTGAAGAACAGCAGCTTGTCGAACCGCGGTGCCACGGGGTTGCCGAACTCGTCCCGGTGCAGCGAGTGCACCCAAGCGTGTTGGCGAACCGGCAGGCCGGTTGGCTGGCTGCCAGGGGCGACCGGCGGGAGGCTCGCATCGGCCGCGGCGCGCCGCGCCGTGACAGCGGTCAGCAGCCCTGCGGCGGCAACGGCACCGGCTCCAGCGAGGAACCGGCGCCTGCTCAGAGTCTCTGTTGTTACGGGTTCTTTATGGCGCATTGAGGCGGGCGGGAACTTCCGCGAGAGGCCCTAAGCTTGCCCAACTTATGACCAGGAACTGGGGCAAGAGGACTTGGGCTGCGATCGTAGCGGCGACACTTTGGTCGCTTGTTATGACCGGGGCCGCTCAGGCGGGGATCGCTCACATCAAGATCAGCAGCACGCTGGCCGGACAGGTGCTGACCAACGGCCGGGGATATGTGTTGATGATGTTTCCGCGTGAGGAGAACTCACTCAAGCTCTGCATCAGGATCAAGTCGTGCATGACCGACTGGCCGCCGGTGACCACTACTGGGCGCCCGGTGGTCGGGCCAGGCGTGGACGTCAACCTGCTCGGCACGACCCCCTACAAGGGGAAGCTGAAGGCCGTCACCTACGCCGGCTGGCCGCTTCACACATACAAGTTCGCGTACAGCGCGCAGACCTCGGTCATCAACATCGGAATCAAGCAGTTCGGCGGTCAGTGGGACGCACTCGGTCCCGCTGGCCAGCTGATCACGTGACCCACGAGCTTCGTCGGTAGAAGCAGGGTCTTCAGGAGGAGAGGTATGAGGTTCTCAAGAATCGGAGTGGCCGGCGTGGTGCTCGCGCTGAGCATGGCGCTGCTCGCGAGCGGCGCGTCCGCCAAGGTGCTGCTGGTCGGCACCTACAAGGGGATGCACGGCAAGTACACATCAATCCAGGCCGCGGTTGATGCCGCAAGGCCCGGAGACTGGGTCCTGATCGGGCCGGGGGACTACAAGACGAGTTCCTACAAGGCGCCGAAGCGCAACTCCGACGTTCCCGCTGGCGTGCTGATCACAAAGCCGAACGTCTTCGTGCGCGGCATGAACCGCAACACCGTGATCGTGGACGGCACCAAGCCCGGCACCTCGGTGTGCAGCAGCAAGAAGTCGGCGCAGAACTTCGGACCCAAGACCAAGGGTGGAACGGTCGGGCTCGAGGGAATCGAGGCGTGGAAAGCTGACAACGTCTGGATTCAGAACCTGACTACCTGCAACTTCCTCGGTGGCACCGGCGATACCGGCAACGAGATCTGGTGGAACGGCGGCGCAGGCGGTGGCCACGTCGACGGCCATAGCTACGTCGGGTCATATCTTTCGGCAACCTCCACCTACTTCGACAAGACCGAACGCAGAGACGCCACCTACGGCGTGTTCACCAGTGACTGGAGCGGCGGCGTGCTCGACAACGACTACGCCTCGAACTTCAACGACTCCGGTTTCTACATCGGTGGCTGCAACGACCAGTGCGACCAGATCCTGGAGAACAGCCACGCGGAGAACAATGCGATCGGCTACTCCGGCACCAACTCGGGCGGTTCGATGCTGATCGAGCACAACATGTTCGACGACAACCAGGACGGGTTCGACACCAACGCTCAGAACAACAGCGACTGGCCGTCGCCGCAGGACGGAGCTTGCCCCGGGGACGCCAAGCCGCAGATCCCGGGCGCGCCGACCTGCTGGATCCTGTACGACAACACGTTCGCCAACAACGACAACCCGAACGTGCCGGCGCAGGGATCGGCGGCCGCTGGGCCGGTCGGCACCGGCGCCTCGTTCGAGGGCCGCGACGACACCGTGATGGACAACAAGTTCATCAACAACGGCGCGTGGGGTGTGGTCTTCCAGCCCTACCCGGACAGCGGTACGGCTCCGGCGAACGTGATCGCGGCAGGCATGAACTGCCACGGCGGGACGACGAACTACAACCTGTTCGGCATCCAGACGATCAACTGTCTCTACGACGACTGGGGCAACGCTCTGATCGGCAACACGTTCACCCACGACGGGTATTACGGCAACACCACCAACGGTGACTTCGCCGAGCTGACCCTGTTGGGCGGGAACCCGATCAACTGCTATTCCGGCAACGTCGACACGAGCGGCACGTTGACGAGCTCCCCGGCCAACCTCGAGACCACCAACGCCTGCGGGAATGGAGCCGCGCCCATCAGCTCGGCTGCCGATCCCAACGAGCAGTTCCTGCTGCAGGCCGCCTGCGACACCGAGGCGCTCGGTCCCGGCTTCTGTCCGGTCGGTCAGCCCGGGTACCCGCGCGTGAAGAAGGTCGTGATGCGCAAGCTGCCGCACGAGCCGACGATGCCCAACCCATGCAAGGGCGTCCCGGCCAACGCGTGGTGCACGGCGAAGAAGCACAAGGCATAAGGCCCGCTGGGTCGCGGTACCGGCGCTCGGGACGGGCGCCGGTACCGTTAGCGCCGTGGCCCCCACTGCCGAGATCCTGGCCCGCGGGCCGTGGCAGCCAGGTGACGTCCGGATCACCTGGCGCCCAGACGCATTCGAGCCGGATGCCGACGCCAGCGCGGAAGCCGATCGCGCGCTCGACGCGCTGCGCCGGCGCGGTTCGCCCGCCCACGACGGGCTCGCGGCGCGCATGGTCAGCTTCCAGCAGTCCGACGGCGGGCTGCGGCTCGAGCTGCAACCGATCCGCTGGGCACTGCGGTTGTTGTCTGCGGACGCAGGCGACAGCATCTCCGCCCTCTGCATCGTGCGCGACGCCGACGGCAGCTGGTTGGCAGGCCGCCGGGCGTCGTGGGTCGCCTCCTGGGCTGGGCGCTGGGCGCTCGGCGCCGGCGGCTCGGTCGAGGTCGACGAGGACCCGATCAACACGCTCACCCGCGAGCTCGAGGAGGAGTGGAGCGTCTGTCCTGAGCGGCTCCAGATCGAGGCGCTGATCCGCCTCGGCAACAGCACGGTGATGTTCGTCGGCCAGGCGTGGTTGCCGGCCGGCGCGACGGTCACCCCGGACGACGAGCACGACGAGTTCGCCTGGTGGCCGCGCGACGTCGAGCGCTGGCCCGCCGAGGCCGACGGGCCGCTGCGCAGTTTGGGCGCGCTGCTTGCGAGCACCTGAATACTCCGAAAAATGCCCCGCCGCCGGCAACCATTGTTCACGCGCATCGTCACCTTCCGCAGGCTGGAGGCCGTGTCGTGCTTTCACTCGTGCATCTACTTGGCCCTGCTCGTCTGTGCTTTCGCGCTGGGCAACCCCGAGCCCGAGACGTTCATCCTCGGCCTTACGCACGGGCTCCTCTGGATCGCGATGTCGCTCGTGTGCATCGCGGCCGTGCGCTGGCGTGTTATCCCTTTTTGGCTGGCCGTGACGGTCACGGTGCTCGGTGGCCTCGGACCGTTCATGGGCACGGCCGGCTTCATCTATGAGACGCGCCGGCGGGCTCGTACAGCTCGTACGCCGCCGACCCTCTAACCTACGAGGACAGAAGCTTCGATGGCCGTTGAGACAGGCACTTACCAAGTTGTGATGCCGGCGATGGGTGACTCCGTCGTCGAAGGCACCATCCTCGAGTGGCACAAGCAGGAGGGCGATTCGATCGAGACTGACGAGACGCTCGTCGAGATCTCGACCGACAAGGTCGATGCCGAGGTGCCATCGCCCGTCTCCGGCACGATCGTCAAGGTGTACGCAGCCGAGGGCGACACCGTCGGCGTCGGCAGCCCGCTCGCCGAGATTTCGATCGGCGGCAGCGGTGGTAACGGCAACGGCGGCGCGCCGGCGGCCGAGGCGCCCAGCAGTGAATCCGCCGAGGTCGTCGACATCGTCACCCCGGCGGGTAGCGAGAGCGTGACCGAGGGCACGATCCTCGAGTGGGCGGTGAAGGTCGGCGACGCCGTCAAGGACGGCGACACGATCGTCGAAATCTCCACCGACAAGGTCGACATGGAGCTCCCGGCACCCGCCGACGGCACGATCACCGAGATCCTTTACGCCGAAGGTGACACCGTCGGCGTCGGCCAGGTCATCGCGCGGATCGCGGTTGGCTCAGGCGCTGCTCCGGCGGCTGCGTCTGCGGGGGCGGTCTCTGCGGGGCCTGCTGTTGCAGGGGCGGTGGGTGGGAGCCAATCCGCGCCCCCGCCCCAACCGGCGCAGTCGGCGTCTGCGGCTCCCGCCGCTCAGTCCGCCAAGGCCGCCACGCCGATCGCCCAGCGTGCCGCTGCAGCGCTCGGCGTGAACCTCTCCGGTGTCGCCGGCACCGCCCGCGGCGGCCGCGTCACCAAGGACGATGTGCTTACCGCCGCGGCCAACGTGGTCGAACTGCCTGAGGGCGCCGCCAAGATCAAGGGCGGCGCCGCCGTGCTGGCGCGCTACATGGATGAGAGCCGCTCGATTCCGACCGCGACCTCGTTCCGCACGCTCGCCGTCGGGACGCTCGACGCGCGGCGCAAGCAGCTCAAGGACGCCGGCCAGAAGGTGTCTTTCACGCATCTGATCGCATACGCGATCGCCAAGGCGGCAACCGACGCGATGCCGGTGATGGCGCACCACTTCGTGCAGTCGGACGGGGTCCCGTACCGGGTTGACGACGGCGGTGTGAACCTCGGGCTCGCCGTCGATGTCGAGAAGAAGGACGGCAGCCGCACGCTGATGGTGCCCGTGATCCGCGACGCCGGGCGGCTCGACTTCAGGCAGTTCCTCGACGCCTACAACGCGCTCGTCGAGAAGGCGCGCACCAACACGCTCAGCGCCGACGACCTCTCGGGCGCAAACATCTCGCTCACGAACCCCGGCGGGATCGGCACGGTGGCATCGGTGCCGCGGCTGATGGTCGGCCAGGGCACGATTGTCGCCACCGGGTCGATCTCCTACCCGGTCGGCCTCGAGGCGATCGGCGCGCAGATCGGCGCCGAGAAGGTCATGACGATGACCTCGACCTACGATCACCGGATCATCCAGGGCGCCGAGTCCGGCCGCTTCCTGAAGGTGATCGAGGAGTACCTCCAGGGCGAGCAGGGCTTCTACGAGTCCGTCTTCAGCGCGTTGGGCGCGAGCCTGCCGCCGTTGCCGGTCCGCCCGGCCCCGGCCGCTGCGGTCGCCGCAACGCCGGCTGCTGCCGCGCCAGCGGGCGCGGAAGCAGCAGCCGCACCTCCCAACGAGGAACTCCTGCAGGCCGTCCAGGCCGCGACCTCCGTGCTGAAGGCCTACCGGATGCACGGTCACCTGGCCGCACAGCTCGATCCGCTCGGCACGCAGCCCGGAGGCGATCCGGCGCTCGATCCGGCCAACGTGGGGCTCACGCCGGAGCTGATGGCGCAGATCCCGGCGCGCATCCTGCGGATGTACGTGCCGGGCGCGACGCTCGAGGAGGCGATCCCTTACCTGCGCGAGACCTACTGCGGACCGATCGCCTACGAGATCGAGCACATCGCTTCGCACCGGCAGCGCCTGTGGCTGCGCGAGGCGATCGAGTCCGGCACCTACCGCAAGCAGTTGGGCGTTGAGGAGCAGAAGCAACTGCTCGAGCGCCTGACCGCGGTTGACTCGTTCGAGCGCTTCATGGGCCGTGCGTACCTCGGCGCCAAGCGCTTTTCGGTCGAGGGTCTGGATATGACGGTGCCGATGATCGACGAGATCGTGCGGCTCTCCGGTCAGCACGGCGCGCGCGAGGTCGTGGTCGGCATGGCGCACCGCGGTCGCGTGAATGTGCTCGCGCACAACCTCGGTCGCCCGTACGAGTCGCTGTTCGCCGAGTTCGAAGGCGCCAACACGCTCGATGCCATCACCACGATCCCTGACGGCGGCACCGGCGACGTCAAATACCACCACGGCTATTCGGGCACCTTCCAGCTGCCGAGCGGCGAGTCGCTGATCATCAGGCTCGAGTCCAACCCGAGCCATCTCGAGTTCGTGGCGCCGGTCGTCTCCGGCGCGACCCGCGCGGCACAGACCAACCGCCAGGGCGCCCACGCCAATCAGGACACCGATGCAGCCGTCCCGATCGTGCTGCACGGTGACGCATCGTTCCCTGGTCAGGGAGTGGTGGCTGAGACATTGAACCTGCAGGCACTCGACGGCTACACCGTCGGCGGGACGATCCACATCATCCAGAACAACCAGGTTGGCTTCACCACCGATCCGGAGGATTCGCGGTCCACGACCTACGCCTCGGATTTGGCTAAGGGCTTCGACGTGCCGATCATCCACGTCAACGCTGACAACGTCGAGGCGTGCGTCGCCGCGGTGCGGCTGGCGTTCGCCTTCCGCAAGGAGTTCGGGCACGACGTGATGATCGACCTGATCGGCTACCGCCGCCACGGTCATAACGAGGGCGACGAGCCGCTCTACACGCAGCCTGAGATGTACGTCCAGGTCAAGCAGCACGAGCCGGTGCGCGAGCTGTTTGCGAACCAGATGATCGCCGAGGGCGTGATCACCGAGCAGGAAGCCAAGGCGATGGCGGATGCGGCGGCCGCGGTGCTGACCGAGCACCACAACCGCATCAAGGAGCGCCTCGCTGCCGCCAAGGATCGCGTCGGCGAGCACGCCACCGGTGAGTACAAGCTCGACAGCGGAGTCGCACCTGAGGTCAACACGGCAGTCGACGCCGAGAAGCTGCGGATCCTCAACGAGGAGCTGCTCGCCACCCCCGAGGACTTCGAGATCAACCGCAAGCTCGCCGGCCAGCTAGCCGAGCGTCGCAAGG
This sequence comes from uncultured Actinomycetota bacterium, assembly GCA_963714335.1. Lineage (GTDB taxonomy): Bacteria > Actinomycetota > Thermoleophilia > Solirubrobacterales > Solirubrobacteraceae > Palsa-465. The sequence continues at coordinate 386,730 of CAVQNW010000002.1, read as the reverse complement.
CCTTTGGTCCGGAGCACGGGGGCATCAACTGGGCCCACGCCGAGTCGCTGGCCTTCGCGACACTGCTCGGAGAGGGGATTCCGCTGCGCCTGACCGGCCAGGACACCGAGCGCGGCACGTTCAGCCAGCGCCACCTCGTCCTGCACGACGCAAAGACCGGCCGCGAGCACAGCCCGATCCAGCATCTACCGGGCGCGCTGGCGACGATGGAGCTGCACAACAGCCCGTTGTCTGAGATGGCCTGCATCGGCTTCGAGTACGGCTACTCGCAGGAGGCGCCGGAGACCCTGGTGATGTGGGAGGCGCAGTTCGGTGACTTCGCAAACGGCGCGCAGGTGATGATCGACCAGTTCATCGTTGCGGGCCTGGCCAAGTGGGGCGTGACCTCGCGCTTGACGCTGCTGCTCCCACACGGCTACGAGGGTGCCGGCCCCGAGCACTCGTCGGCCCGGCTCGAACGCTTCCTGCAGCTGGCGGCCGAGGGCAACATCCGCGTGGCGAACCTGACCACGCCCGGCCAGTACTTCCATCTGCTGCGGCGCCAGGCTCGTATCGCCCAGCAGCGGCCGCTGGTGATCATGACCCCCAAGAGCCTGCTGCGGCTGCCTGCCGCCGCCTCCCACGTGGAGGACCTGACGAGCGGCCGCTTCCAGCCGGTGCTCGCCGAGCCCGGAGTCGATCCGCAGGAGGTCAAGCGCCTGATCCTTTGCAGCGGCAAGATCTTCTACGACATCACAGGCAACCCGGCGCGTGCGGAGACGCCGGGCGTCGCGATCGGCCGGGTGGAAATGCTCTATCCGTTCCCTGAGGAGGAGATCCTCGCGCTGGTCGGCAGCTACCCGAACCTAGAAGAGGTCGCGTGGGTGCAGGAGGAGCCGCGCAACATGGGGGCGCGTATGCACATGCAACCGCGCCTACAGCAGATCCTCCCGGAGCATTTGCGGCTCGGCTACGTTGGCCGCCCCGAGCGTGCCGCCTCCGGAGAGGGTTACCCGGCCGCGCACTCGCGCGAGCAGAACCGGATCGTCACGACGGCGCTCGATCTGCTGCGCCCGGTCTCGCAGTTCCCGCTCGCCACGCCCGGCGACCGCTGAGCTCTCCTGTCGGCCTGCAGCCGCTGCTAGGCCAGCGTCGGGTAGAGCCGGAAGGCGTTGCCGCTGTTGTCCACCGCGACGCACTCGCTGTTGCTCGGGCACGCCACCGAGCTGAATGCGTGCCCCGGATCCACGGCCTGCAGCTGCCACGAGTCAGCGCTCGCCGAGCCGGCAACGGCGTTACCGCTGCGATCGACTGCAGCGCACAGGCCGCTGGGCTTGCAACTGATGGCTGAGAGCGAGTTGCCCGGATCGGCCTCGACGCTGGTTGTCTCGATGGCGCCGAATGGGGCTGCCTGCTGCGGATCGAACGTGACGATGTTGCCGAGCGTGTCAACCGCCGCGCACAGCTTCGTGGTCGGGCACGAGATCCCATCGAGCTCGTTGTCGGATGCGCCAGACGGGGCATCCAGACCGACGGCGGAGTCGATCTGAGAGCTGCCCAGCCGCCGACCTGTCTGCGGGTCGAACGTGTGCTCGTAGCCGTCGTTGTCGAGCGAAGTGCACTGCTTCACCGATGGGCATGCGAGCGCGGTCTGGGCCTCGTTGGAGTCGACCTTGATCTGTCGCTTGAAGGTCTTCCAGTTCTGCGGGTTGAAGGTCATGCCATCGCCGAAGCTGTCAACCGCGACGCACTCCGTGCGCGACGGGCAGCGTAGGCTCACAAGACCCTCGCCTGACTCCGGTTCGATGCTCTTCCCGCGGGCGACGCTGAACTTGACGGGGTTGAAACTGGCGGGGCTCTGGAAGTCGACGCCGACGCAACGGGTGCTGGTCGGGCACCAGAGGCCGTCGAACACCAACCCCCGACCGGTGAACAGCGTGTGCGGCCGCGGCTTCTTGAACCCGTTCGGGGCGAACGCCAGCTCCTGTGTGTCCGAGGAGGCGACGCACAGCGACGCTGATGGGCACACGACGTCCGTCAGCGAGTGACCTGGCTCGACGGGCAACGGTGTCGCGTTCCAGGTCAGCGCGGCTCGGGCGTTGGCGGCGTCGATGCCCGCCAGGAGCAGGGCACAGGCCAGCAAGGCCACACAGAGTGCGGACCTCCTCAAGCCGACGACGCTGCGCGCGCCAGTTCTCCCCGAAAACGGCATTGCTCCAACAATAGTTGGATCGACCCGCGCGTTAATTAGGATCAGGTAATGCCGACGATCGCCGCGCAGGCCCAGTTGGAGGCGCCCGCTCCGTTGTTCCAGATGCGGGTCGCGATGGCGTCCTGCTCGGACTTCGGCGCGAGGTAGGCGGCCGGGCCGTTCCCGCCGAACTCTCGCCAGGTGCTGGGGATGATCTGGTAGTACCCGGACGCGCCGGCGCTGTTGGGCGGAAGGTTCTGGCCGCCGGACTCGCACAGGACGATCGCGTAGGGAATTGCCCAACCGGCTGAGGACCCAAGGCCGTCCCCCCCGGTGTAGGTGATTGTGCGCTCGGCCTGTTCTGCTGCCTGCACCTGCTTCTGGATGATCGCGATAGCCGCCTGCAGTTGCGCGCCACGGGCCTTGCTCGCAGACAGTGCCGCACTCTGGGCGGCGCGCGCATCGGCCAGAGCCGACTCACGCGAGTTGAGCAGCGCGTCCATGCCGGCCAGCGCGCTGGTCTGTGCCTGCGCATCGCCCGCGGCCATGGCGTCGCTGTGCTGCAGCGTGGTCAGCCGTGCGGTCGCCGTCCGGGCGTGGCTGCGTGCCACGCGAGTTGTGGTTATGACCTTCTGCTCCTGCCGCTTTACCGCTGACAGGTATTCAAGCTGGTCGAGCAGCTGCTGGAAGCCTTTGGAAGTGATGATCACCGACACGAGCGATTGCTGGGGTCGCTCATACTGGCTCACGAGCTCATTCGCGAGTGCCCTTCGGGCGCGTTCCAACACCTGTCGCAGATGTCCCAGGAGGTGCCGTTCATGTCCGATCGCCACCTTCGCGGCCGCAAGCTTCGCCTTGTAGGCGGCGAGCCGCGCGCGCATGTTGGCCTCACGCGCTTGTACCAGCTGGATCTGGCCCGCCAGCCCCGTCACCTCATTGTTCAGCTGCCCGATCCGCGCCGCAATGCTCAGCACATGCTGCGTCGTGCTGTTCAGCTGCGACTTCGTGTTCCCGAGCTTGTACTCGAGCTGGCTGATGTTGCTTCCCGTGGCGCTCCCGCTCAGCGCGAGCGCCACCCCGGCAGAGGCTGCGAGTGCGGAGGCAACGATCCGCCATCGGTGTCGTCGTATCGGAGCAGTCATAGGGTCGGTCCCCGCATCCCGGTCAGGCGCGAAACCGACCGTGCGAGGTTAGCGCGACGGTGCTTTGGACCCATTTCAGACACATCCCGCCCTGTATCGCGATCGGTCCATATGCTGGGGTCATGATCTGGGTCCAGGGGCGGATCACGCTGGCGCCGCGACCACGTGGCTTTCACCTGATCACGCGTGACATCCTCGATGGCGTCGAGGGATTGGATCAGATCCGCGTTGGCCTCCTGCACCTGCTGATCCAGCACACCTCGGCGTCGCTGACACTCAATGAGAACGCCTCGCCCGATGTCCGCAGGGACTTCGAGTCCTGGTTTGACCACGCCGTCCCCGAGCGCGCTCCGTTCTGGACGCACACGCTCGAGGGTCCGGATGACATGCCCGCCCACATCAAGGCCTCGCTGCTCGGTCCGGCGCTCACCTTGCCCGTCGCTGAGGGCCGCCTGGCGCTCGGCACCTGGCAGGGCATCTACCTATGCGAGCACCGCGAGCGCGGCGGGCCACGCGCGATCGTCGCCACGGCGTTCGGTGAGGCTTAGACGCGGGAGGCGAAATGCACCGTAGCGGTGTATTTCCCTCCCGCGTTTCGAGCCGGTACGCCTACTGGCCCTGCCAGACCGGGGGACGCTTCTCGGCAAACGCAGTCGCGCCCTCTCGGGCGTCCGCTGAGGCGAAGATCGGCTGCCAGATGGGCGCCTGACGCTCAAACGCTTCGCTCTGCGACCAGTCGACCGACTCGCGCAGGATCCGCTTGCTTCCAGCCAGCGCGAGCGGACCGTTCGCGGCGATCCTGGCAGCTAACTCGAGCGCGGCATCGAGCGCTTCGCCCTGCGCGCTCACGCGGTTGACGAGGCCCAGCTCGTAGCCGCGCTCGGCAGTGATCGGGTCGCCGGTCAGCGCCAGCTCGTTTGCGATGTTGCGCGGAAGCATGCGCGGCAGGCGCAGCAGCCCACCACCGGCAGCGACGAGTGAGCGCTTGACTTCAGGGATACCGAGCTTGGCGCCCTCCGCGGCGACGATCAGATCGCAGGCGAGCGCAACCTCGAGCCCACCGGCCACCGCGAAGCCCTCGATGGCGGCGATCAGCGGCTTGTCGGACGACCGCTCGACGATGCCGCCAAAGCCGCGGCCCTCCACCCATGGCCTCTCTCCGGCGGCAAAAGCCTTGAGGTCCATTCCGGCGCTGAAGTATCCGCCCGCACCCGTGACGATCCCTACCGACAGCGAGGCATCCGCGTCGAGTTGCTCGAGCGCTTCCGCGACACCGCTCGACACATCCGCGTTGATCGCGTTGCGCTGTTCCGGCCGGTTGAGGGTGATTACGAGGATGCGCTCGCGGCGCTCGGTGAGGACGGCTGCTTGATCGCTCATGCTGCGAACAGTCGCAGTTCTGGCTCGCGCTCGCCACGCAGAACCGCAAGGTCGACCTCGACGCACGCGATCCCACGCGACTCCGCGAGCACACGCGCCTGTGGCTTGATCGTCTGCGCCGCAAGGATCCCGCGGCAGCTCAGGAACTGCGTGTCGGTGCGCAGTCGCTCCAGGTAGCGCGTGATCTGCTCTACGGACTCGATCGTCGCCACACGCTTGATCTCCACGGCGACCCACTCATCATCGCCGTCGCGGCACATCAGATCGACCGGCCCGATGTCCGTCGGCCACTCGCGCCGCACGAGCCGCAGCCCCTCGCCGCACCACTGCGGCTGCTCGGCCAGCAGCTCCTGCAGATGCGCCTCGACCCCATCCTTGGCCAGACCCGCATCATCGTCCGGCAGGCCCATGTCGTGGGTCACGTCGGAGAGCACCTCCAGCAGCGCGATCTCCAGCCGATCCTCGGTCTTACCGGCGTGCTTGCGAACCACGATCCGCTCCAGCGGCTCGCCCTGCTCCTCGATCACGGTCGGCGGCGTCATCCAGTTCAGCGGCTTGTAGCCACCGCTGTCAGCGTGAAGCAGGACTGAGCCGTCGGCCTTGACCATGATCAGCCGCAGCGCCTCCGGCAGGACCGTGTCGAGGCGACCGGAGTAGGTGGCGGAGCAGCGGGCGACGATCAGGCGCATCCACTCCGAGGCTATGCAGGCAGGCGGACGGGGTTCTGGGCCCATCGAAGATGAGCCCGGAATTTGGAGAGAATTCTCCGAGCGCTGACGGCAGTGCTTAGCCGTCGGGCTCACGTCGTACGGCGGTGATTCCGCAGCAGCCCCGAGCGCGCGGCCGCGATCTGATGGCGCCTCAGATCGTCTCGAGCAGTGATCGGGCGATTGCCGCCCGGGGTTGATCGCCTTTGGCGGTGAAGATCGTGAACGCCGCTTGCGCCGCAGTGGCGGCCTCGTTGCTGCGTCCGCGGGCGCTCAGCACGTGGCCGAGAATGACATGCGCCTGCCCCCGCTGCCGGTAGAAGTCGGTCTGGTAGGCGAACTCGACGGCGCGCCTGGCCATCCGCTCGGCCGTCTCGTGGTCCCGCTCGGCCAGCGCCAGCCGGGCGCGGACGGTGTTGGTGATCGCGTAGTTGACCACGTCCTCGCTCGCACTCAGCTCCTCCGAGAGTTCGATCGCGCTGCGGGCCGCGTCGGCATCTCCCAGCTGCTCGGCCGCGTCGGCCAGGAGCGCCAGCGTGGTGGAGCGGTAGCCGCGGTCGCCGACCTCCGCGAGGGTCCGGTCCGCTTGCTCCAGAAGGGCGCGCGCGCGGGCCGGATCGCCGGCGATGATCTCGATTCGCGCCAGGATCTGGGCCGCCCCTGCCGCGAGAACCACCTGGCCCATAGAGTCGAGCGCATCGATCGCCCGCTCGATCAGCTTTCGCGCCGCATCGAAACGCCCGTGGAGCTCCTGGTTCTCGCCACGCACCAGGTCGATCCAGGCCAGGGCTGAGGGACCGGATACCTCGGCAGCGATGGCTTCGGCCTCTCGGGCGACCTCGTCCGTGTGTCGCTCGCCAATGGCGAGCGCCGCCAACCGCCAGGTGAGCGCACGCGCGCGGGTCCCCTCGTCACCGGCGCGGTGGGCGTGCTCGGCAGCCAGCAGGGCCTCCGCGGCGGCCGGCGTCGCAAGGCTCCTCGACCAGTTCCCCTGGAAGCTGACCATGTGTGCCCGAGCGATCCCGCGCTCGTCGCCACGGCGCTCGAACTCCGCGAGGATGCGCGGGAGCTCCGCGGCGATCCTGCCGGTCACGCCTTCGGGCTCGGATCGCACCAGCCATTCCAACCGGGTGAGCGTCGCGACCGCCGCCAGGTCGGGGTCGTGCTCGCCTGCCGATACGAGCTGATCGATCCGGGCGAGCTCCCCCATGTCGATCAGCTGCTCGGCGAGATCGAGCCCGACCGCGGTCCGCAGCCTGTCCCCGTCGCTGGTCAGCTCCAGCGCGCGCTCGAGCAGGTTCCTGGCCGCTGCGCCGTCGCCGCGCTCGGCCGCCCGCCGGCCGGCTGCCTGCAGATGCTCGGCGGCACGGCGGACCAGCTCCGGCGCGGCCGCGCGACCGAGCTCCTGCTCATAGCCCGCCGCCTGCTCCAGATGCCAGCCCGCGATCTCGTCGAGCTCCGCGAGTCCCTCGCCGTGCTCCTCGAGCCAGCCGGCAAAGCGCGCGTGCAGCTCAGCCCGCAGCGCCTTGGGCAGCGCGTCATACGCGGCATCGCGGATCAGCAGATGGCGGAAGCGAAACGCCTCGTCACCCTGCACCGTGCCGCGGTGCGGACGGATCAGCTCACGCCGCACGAGCCCCGCCAGCCAGAGGTCGATCTGAGCGGCCGCCGCTCCGTCGGCGAGTGCTCGCACCGCGAGCCGGTGAAACACCTCCCCCTCCACCGCGCCACGCTCGAGCAGCTCGCGTTCCTCGAGCCCGAGGCGCTCCAATCGAGCTGCCAGCAGCGCCTGGATCGTGACCGGCACCGTGACCGTACCCTGCTCGGCCGCCAGCGCCGTCATCTCTTCCAAAAACAGCGGATTGCCCTGGCTCGCGGCGACGATACGCGCGCGGGCGTCGCCGTCCAGCGCACCTCCGAGCCGGTCGAGCAGCACCGTCGCCTCGCCCGCTGCGAGCGGCTCGAGCAGCAGCGTGGTCGCGTTCAGCTTCCCCCCGCCCCACCCGGGACGGTCGTCCAGCAGCTCCGGACGCGCGGTGCACAACAGCACGATCGGCGCGCCACGGGACAACTCAGCAACATGATCGACCAGATCCAGCAGCATTGCCTCGGCCCACTGCAGATCATCGAGGTACAGCACCACCGGTCGCTCCGCCGCCAGCCCCTCGAGAAACTTGCGCACCTCCCAAAACAGCTCCTGGGGCATCGCCGCGCCACCGCCACCCAGGCGCTCGAGAATCCCCTGGGCGCGGTCCCCCAGCACCGTCAGCGCGTCGACCAGCGGCCAGAAGGTGATCCCCTCCCCGTAATGCAGACAACGACCCGACAGGACCATCGCGTCCTCCGAGATCCCGGCGAGCAGCTCTGTGACGAGCCGCGACTTACCGACGCCGGCGACCCCCAGAAGCGTCAACAGCTGGCAGCGCGACTCGCGCGCCGCTCCCTCCCACGCTTCGCGCAAAACCCGCAACTCCCGTTCGCGGCCGACGAGCGGCGCGTCGAGATGACGTGCGACCCCGGCCGCCACTGGATCGACGCGCACCAGCCGAAAGGCCTGCAACAGCTCTGACTTGCCCTTCAGCGACAGCGGCTCCAGCGGCTCCACCTCGACCGCGTCGCGCACAAGACGCAACGTCTCCAGCCCGATCAAGATTTCACCCGGCGACGCCGCCTGCTCCAATCGAGCGGCAACGTTGACGGCATCGCCGACCGCCAGGTTCTCGCCCTCTCCCATCACAACCGGCCCAGTATTCACGCCCGTCCGGAATCGGAGCGTGACCCCAACCTCCTGCGCCACCGCCGGGAGCCGATCACGGATCTCGGCCGCCGCCCGCACCGCCCGCAGAGCATCGTCCTCGTATACCCGCGGGATCCCGAACACCGCCATGACAGCGTCACCGATGAACTTCTCGACCGTCCCGCCGTGACGCTCGATCGTCGTACGGATCTCAGCGAAGTAACGGTTGATCACGCCGTGAAGAACCTCGGGGTCGAGTTCCTCGCCAAGCGCCGTCGACCCCGTCACGTCGCAGAACAGGGCGGTCACGACCTTCCGAGTCGGGCGCGCAACAGTCGCTACGTGCTTCAGCGGCGCGCCGCATGTCCCACAGAAGCGGGCCGCGGAAGAGCTGCTCTCAGCACCGCATTGCTCACAGAAGGACATCGAGGTTCACGCCGATCCGCATCACCCACGGCCTGCCGCCCACATCCTACGCCGCGGCCACGGCCAGGGCTGCGAGCTCGGGATCGCCCGCTGTATCAGCCATAACGCCTCCTGCAGGACCGTGTCGAGGCCATCGTCAACTGCGGCCCCCCAACTCCGGGGGTAGCGCCTTGGGGCCATCCGGATACAGCTGTGCCAGAAGTTCGGCGGTCATCTCGAGTGTGTTCCCGCCCTCAACCGGGCTGCCGACGATCAACCAGAGCGCTTCCTCCGTCGTGTCGTTGAACACCTGCCGGACCGTGTCTGGCTCGACCAGCACCGCCGACAGACGCGGCAGGGTCAGTAGCTCGTCGGCGACGCGCATCCGACCGGTTCCCTCGATCACGACGTACAGCTCGTGTTGGGACACGTGCCGGTGCCTGGTGGATGCCTGTCCGGGCATCAGCCGCCAGAACCGCGCGCCGAGCTCCGTCGAGCCCAGCTGCTTCCCCAGGTCGGTGTTGAGTACCGACATCTGGTTCGACGGGCGCCAGAAGGCGTCCTCGGCAGGCAACACGGTGTAGCCCATGCGGCCAAGATAAGTGATCCTCCTTAGGCTTGGTGGATGGAGTCCGCAAATTGCGCGGTGCGCCTGGCTGAGAGCGGTGAGGCCGTCGCGGTCGCCGACCTGTTGCTGCTATCCAGGCGGGCGGCGCATGGAATCCCGGCGTCGGTCCACAGCGATGAAGAGGTTCGCGTCTGGGTCCGGGAACTGCTGGTGCCCTCTTGCGATGTGTGGATCGCGACGGAGGGCGAGCAGCTGGTCGGCATGATGGCCGTGCAGGGCGAATGGATCGAACAGCTCTATGTCTCGCCGACTCACCAGCGGCGCGGACATGGAACGCGGTTGCTGCAGCTGGCACAGGCCGGCCGCGACTCGCTCGCGCTCTGGACCTTCGAGGCCAATCTCGTCGCCAGACGCTTCTACGAGACCCACGGCTTCACGCAGGACGACGCGCCGAACAGCGACAACGAGGAAGGCGTTCCGGCGATCTGTTACCGCTGGAGCGCGCCGCCCAGCGCTCAGCCGCACTTCGAGCAGCGCTGAGCCGCACTTCAGAGCAGCGCTTCGATCGCGTCTGCCGGGTCCGCGACTGGCAAGCGGCCGTCCAGTTCAAGCGTCGCTCCGCGCCTCAGGAGAGGCTCCACCTCGATGAAGTAGCGACGGATCTCATCCTGTTGCTCTCGGGATCGCCCGTAGTGGATTGTTTGTGCGGTTGGAGACCCGGTCGATCAGGACCTCCACCGGCGCGCTCAGCAGGACCACCTGGTCGAACCGCCGGACGCGTCGGCCGGGTTCAGCAGCAGCTTCGCCATCTCAGAGGTCGTGTCCCAGCCCAACTGACGGTAGAGCGGCTGGCCCTTCTCGGTGGCATGGAGGATCGAGAACTGCACGCCACGCCTGTCGAACTCCTCCTCCGCAAGCCCCATCAGCCTCTTGGCGAGTCCCCGCCTGCGGTGCTCAGGTTCGACGTACACATTGAGGACGTAACCACGCTGATCCTGAGTGGGGTGCGATGGGTGCGGAGGCCAGTCGATCAGCATCAGGCCGACGCCGGCGACCGGACGGCCTTCCGAGCTGATCACGTAGCCGAAGTACGTGCCGTCCTCGAGGCGGGGAGCGAGCCACGGCCGGAAATGCTCGGTCATCTCGATCAGCACCGACTCCGGTGTCCCGGCGTCACGGAACATCTCCTCGCGGTGGCGGCAGATCAACTCGAGGTCGTCGGGCGTTACTTCTCGGATCTGGTCATCAAGCATGGCTCGCCAAGGCTACGGTCCACGCGCTAGGCCTGCTGTAGCGTTCGCCTGACCGTGAGCGGCACTGTGTTGCAAGAGATCCTGGCCCGCGGGGAGGGCTTCGGCCATCGCCAGCATCTGGAGCTCACCTGGCGGTGCCTGGAAGATCAGACTCCAGACGAGGCGCTGGCTATCGTCGCCGACGCGATCCGGCACGTGGCCGCCGCGCACGGGGCCCCCGACAAGTACCACGCCACCCTCACGAGCGCGTGGGTGCGGTGCGTCGCGGTGCACCGCGAACGCTGGCCAGCCGGCAGCTTCGACGAGTTCATCGCACGCAACCCCGACCTGCTCGACGCGAAGCTGTTGGAGCACTTCTATTCACCGAACCTGCTGTTCAGCGACGCTGCGCGGACCGCGGTTACCAGCCCGGACCGGCACCCGCTGCCGGCACTCGCTGCTTAGCTTCTGGCCCACACAGAGCGGGGGAAGCGTTTTCCGTGCCCGCGACGGAAAACGCTTCCTGAGCGCTTGGCGTGGACCTCGTCGCCGGTGCTCGGTTTCTTCGCGGAGCTCGGTTTCTTCGCGGAGCTCAGCTCCTTCGCGCAGCTCAGTGCCTTCGCACAGCCCAGTGCCTTCGCGGCGCTCAGTGCGTTCCGGACGCCGTCAACACCAACATCGCCGCCGCGATCGCAAGCGGCGCCGACAACAACCCCAACCGGACCGCCCCGACCACAGAGGGCTTGGCGTTCACGGTGCGGGCCGAGCGCCACCAGAGAACCCAGGCCAGCGAGCCCGTGACGAACAGATTGGGACCGATGTTCAGCCCGACGAGCAGCGAGAAGGGATGCGAGGGTGTTCGCGCGGACAGCAGCGACGCAGCCGGGAGGTTGTTGACGAGCACGCTCGTAACGGCCGCCACGCCGGCGGTGGCCCACGGCCCGAGGTGCCCAAGCAGCAAAGACGGACCTGACCAAGCTCGGCCGAGCGCGCCAAGCGCCACCGCGACCCCGAACAGCCCGACCAGCACGGGCAACCCGAGCACGCCGAGAGAACCCTCCACAGCCGCCCGCCAGGGCCGCATCCGCAACAGCACGGCGACGATCCCCACGCCCAGGATGGGCAGCGCGGCGTTCCTCAGAACCACCACGAGCACAGTTGCAGCGAACACAGCGACCAAGCCCACTCCCAGCCGAGGCCGCTCGACCTCGCCGTCAAAGGCTGCCTCGGCCCGCAAGTCACGGTGATGCCACAGCCCGATCACGAGCGCCGTCACAAGCACGGACACCACACCCGCAGGAGCCATCCTGCGGAAGAACTCGCCGCCACTCATGTGTGCGTGACCGAGCACGGTCAGATTGGTGAGGTTTGAGCCGGGCAGCATCAGCGAGCCGGCGTTCGCGAGCAGGATGCACGCGAGCAGCAGTGGTGCCTCTCCCTCGCGACGGCTTCGGGCGGTGTAGATGAAAACCGGCGTGAGGAAGGCCACCGACGTGTCGAGGTTCAGCAGCGCCGTCACGACCGCGACCAGCGCGACCGCACCGCCGTAGAGCAAGACCCCGTTGCTCGCATGGCGTGCGAGCAACTGCCCCGCGGCGAGGAACAGCCCGTCCCGCTCGCTCACCAGGCCCACAAGCAGCAGGCCCGAGACGAGCACGAACGGCGGCCAATCCTGACCGGCCGCCGCGCGCGTGTCGCTCGGGCTGAGCGCAACCGCGATCATGAGCCCGGCCACGCCCAGCACGCACAGAATCCATCCGGGCCGGAGTCGGAGGCGGGATGCAGTCGCCGTGGGGTTCAGGTGCGTGGGGCGGAGTTGGGGTACCGATGCCAGAAATGCCCCTCATAAGGGGATTTGCGACACCGATACCCGGTTCAACTCAGCTTATCCGCCGGCGACCGGCTCCGGCTCGCGAGGCTCGCGGTGCTCGGGCTCGTCGTGCGCCTCGGCAACCAGCGCCGGCGAGGTGCCCTCGATGTTCAGCTCCGGCAGACGTGCGTCCAGCCACGACGGCAGCATCCAGGTCCGCTTGCCCAGGATTTGCAGGACCGCTGGCAGCATCACGCAGCGCACCACGAGCGCGTCGAGGGCCACAGCGATCGCCAGACCGAAGCCAAACTCCTTAACGGGCCGCTCGTCGCCGAGCATGAACGACAGGAACACGCACACCATGATCGCCGCGGCGGCGGTGATCACGCGGCCGGTGTAGGCGATGCCGTCCGCCACGGCCCCTGAGGCGTCGCCCCGGTGGACCCACTCCTCCCGCACGCGGGATATCAGGAACACCTCGTAGTCCATCGACAGGCCGAAGACGACAGCGAACATCAGCACCGGGATCCACGGCTCGATCGGGCCGGGGGCGGTGCCGAGGACGCTTGAGAACCAACCCCACTGGAAGACGGCCACGGTTGCTCCCAGGGCTCCGCCGATGCTTAGTAGGTTCATCACGGCGGCCTGGATCGGGATCACGATCGAGCGGAAGATCACCAGCAGCAGCAGCGCCGAGAGCACCACGACGATCCCGATGAACAGCGGCAGCTTGGCCGACAGCACGTGCGAGAAGTCGATCGATCCGGCCGTGAAGCCGCCGATCGAGGCCACCACTCCCAGCTTGTGATTGAGCGGTGGGAACACCTGCTGTCTGAGCTTGTTGACCAGGTCAGTGGTGGCCGGAGCCTGCGGCGCCGAGTGCGGGTATGCCTCAAATACGGCGACCTTGCCCGAAGGCGAGATCCGCGCCGGCGTCACGGCAACCACATTCGCTGTGGTCGCGACTGCCGACTGCACCTGATGAAGCGAAGCCTGATTCGCTCCGTGGGGCATCTCGACCGCCACCAGCAGCGGGCCGTTGAAGCCCGGCCCGAAGCCGCGCGACAGCATGTTGAAGGCCTGCTGACTGCTCGTGCCCGAGGGATCGTTACCCGCGTCTGAGCTCTCCAGCCTCAGCGACAGGAACGGGATCAGACAGGCCAGCATGATCGCCAGCGAGAACAGCGCCAGCGGCCAAGGCCGCGCCTGGACCATCACGCTCCACCGGCGCCAGGCCGACTCGTGCGGGCGGCCAGACGCCGCGCGCCTCCGCTCGGAGCGCGACGGCCTCACGACCCTGTGTCCGAAGCGCGAGAGCAGGGCGGGCACCACCGTCAACGACGCGAGCAGCACGCACAGCACTGTCATGACGGAGGCGATCGAGAGCCCGTACATGAACGACACGCCGGTGGCGAACATGCCGAGCAGGGCGATGATCACGGTACAGCCGGCCAACAGGATCGCCCGGCCGGACGTATCCATGGCCTCGACGACCGCCGCCTCAACATCTCCGACGCGGTGATAGGCCTCCCGGAACCTGGTGACGATGAACAGGGCATAGTCGACACCCACGCCGAGGCCGATCATCAGCGCGAGTTCAGGGGCGACGTTGGACATGCTCGTGAAGTGCGTGGCGAGTCCAATCAGCGCCGTGCCGGTGAGCAGGCCGAAGCCCGCCGTGATCAGCGGCAGCCCGGCAGCCGCCAGCGACCCGAAGGTGATGAGCAGGATCACCATCGCGGCCAGTACGCCGACGATCGTGGCGGGACCGATGTTGAAGCCCTCAGCCTGTTCGATCACCTGGCCGCCGGCTGCGAGCTGCAACCCTGGAACGTGTATCGCCGAGATCTGGTTGAGCACGGGCTTGCCGGTCTTGTCCGGCAGCAGGTTGGCGCGCTTCGCGTAGTTGATCGTCGCGAACGCCGTGTGACCGTCCTTTGACACCTGCACCGCGCCGTGCGGCGAGTATGGGCTGACGACGCTGACGACGGCAGGATCGTGCGCGACCTTCGCGAGCAGCGCTTCGATGGCCGGCCTCACCGCCGGAGCGTCATAACGACCCTTCGAATAGTGGAAGACGATCGTGTCGACATCGCCGCTCTGCGCCTTGAACTCGTTGGTCAAGAGATCCGCCACGTGCTGGGACTGCGTGCCCGGCAGTGTGAAGTTCGTTGAGTAGTTGCGGCCGACGGCGTAGGCGACGACGCTCGTACCCACGGCGATCGCCAGCCACGCGATAATCACCCGGCGGCGGTGCCTCATGCACCAACGGCTGAACCCGATCATGTTCTGGCGCCTCCTCGAGGAGAGAGTGGAAGGGGGGCGTTGTTATCCCGTCCCGGTCAACAGCCGTCACCGGGGCAGGCACATCCAGGACTGTAACAAATTACTGAGCGCTAGCTCAGTTAGTCAGGCAACCTGTCGATTCAGACGGCGGGCTCGAGCACCGCGGCGCCGTGGTCGGGCGGGTACCCGTATGCATACACGACCAGGTCCTCGTCACCGTCGTTGGCTGCCTGCAGAGGCATGCCCGCCGGTACGTTGATCACCGAGCCGGGCGCCACCAGCACGCGCTCAGGAGGATCGCCGACATACATGGTCAGCGTGCCGCTCAGCACGACGAACGTCTCCTCCTGCTTGGCATGAACGTGTCGCTTGCCCTTGGCGCCGGGTTCGTAGCGCCACACGTTTGCGGGCACGTGACTCGAGCCGAGCGCCTGGCTGACCGCAGCGACATGGCGAGCGGGCTCACCCTCCTCGTGGGGACGAGTGACCCACTCGAGCTCGTTTGGCACAACCGTCGTGAAAGACATCACGACTCAGCGAGGTTGGGCCGAAACTCGAGCCCGTCGGCGTTCACGACCGCGCCCGCGTCGCGTGCCCGTTCCACGATCGATCCGATCCTTGCGACCACGCCGTCGCGATCGTGCGCGCCATCGACGACACCGTTCTGTACATCGATCACCACGAGCGCGGTATTCGTGCGGCCTGCCAGGGTGGTCATCGAGCCTCGCCTTCGGTCGGAATCACGTTGCCGTCCAACAGAGCCTACCCGGATGGAAACGTCTCGCTGACCCGCTCACCGGGCGCCCCCGTTAGGCTGTGGCGGGTAGGTGATCTGAAGGCGAACGATGACGACCATGACGCCCCTATCCACGGCGACCGAGGTGGTCTCGGTCGACAACCTGAAGGTCCGCTACGGCGACATGCTCGCCGTCGACGGCGTCTCGCTGACGATCAACCGCGGCGAGATCTTCGGGATTCTCGGTCCCAACGGCGCCGGCAAGACCACCACGGTCGAGTGCATCGGCGGGTTGCGCAAGCCCACCGCCGGTCAGATCAACGTGCTCGGGCTCGATCCCCGCACGCACGGCAACGAGCTGCACGAGCGCGTCGGGATTCAGCTTCAGACCTCCGAGCTTCCCGACAAGATCTACGTGCGCGAGGCACTCGAGCTGTTTGCCTCGTTCTATCCGAACCCGGTCGAGCCTGCGGAGCTGCTGCAGCAGCTGGGTCTCGAAGAGAAGGCCGAGACCCGCTACGTCAACCTCTCCGGCGGGCAGCGGCAGCGGCTCTCGATCGCGCTGGCGCTGGTCGGCCGTCCAGAGCTCGCAATCCTCGACGAGCTGACGACCGGACTGGATCCGCAGTCGCGCCGCGAGACCTGGAAGCTGATCGAGGGCATCCGCGACCAGGGCCTGACCGTGATCCTGGTTACGCACTTCATGGAGGAGGCCGAGTATCTCTGTGACCGCGTCGCGTTGTTGCATCACGGTCGCATCCGCGCGATCGACACGCCCGCCAACCTCGGCGCCGGACTCGGCCAGCGGATCAGCTTCCGGGCAACCCCCGCGCTGAATCTCGACCAGATGCGCGCGCTGCCCGAGGTGCGCGAGGTCCACGAGCAGGGAGGACGTATCGTGATCGAGGGCGATGGCGACGTCGTCGCGGCCGTGATCGCGCTGCTCGTGCGGGAGCGGGTCGTGCCCGAGCAGACGCGGGTCGAGCAGTCGACGCTCGATGACGCCTTTGTCGCGCTGACGAGTGAGGCTGACGCCGAGCTCGCGGCCGCGTCACAGACGGAGGGGCGATGACGACGGCGGCAGCAACCGCCGCTGGCAAGCCGCCGCAGCAGCGGCGCGGCGGCTTCCTGAGCCTGGTGATCATCGAGTTCAAGCTGCTCCGGCGCGAGCCAATGATCCTCTTCTGGGCTCTGATCTTCCCCGTTGGTCTACTGATCGTGCTCGGCTCGGCCACCTCCAACAAGCCGAAAGCGGACCTTGGCGGTCTGCCGTTCATCGTCACCTATACGCCGGTGCTGATGACCTTTACGCTGACGCTGCTGGCGCTGAGCGCGATGCCGGCGACGCTCGCGTCCTATCGCGACAAGGGCTATCTCAAGCGGCTCTCGACCACGCCAGTCGGCGCGCCGCGGCTGCTCACCGCCCAGTTGGCCATCGTTGCCGGGCTCTCGATGGGCGTTGTCGTGCTGATCATGCTGGTCGCGCACTTCGCCTACAACGTGCCGCTGCCCCACCAGGTCATCGGCTTCATCCTCTCGATCGTGCTGACGATGACGGCGATGGCTTCCCTGGGTCTGCTGATCGCATCGCTTGCGACCAGCCAGCGTGTCGCAGGCGCCATCGGGGGCATCCTGTTCTTCCCGTTGATGTTCTTCGCAGGACTGTGGGTGCCGCAGCAGCAGATGGGCGCGACGCTGCGTTCGATCAGCCAGTACACGCCGCTCGGCGCCGCGGTCCCGTCGATCATCAACTCGGACTTCGGCCACTGGCCGGGCACCACACACCTGCTGGTGCTGGCGGCCTACACCGTGATCCTGCTGCGCATCGCGGTTCGCTTCTTCCGCTGGGATCGCTGATCACGGCGCGTTCGCCGCAGCTTCACGCGCCTGATCGCCGCGGGTCGGTGGTCGCTACTTCGGCGCGATCCACTTCAGACGGTCGTCATCGCGCTCTCCCAGCATGTCGACCTGACCATGCCCGTGCAGCGCGGCGCGCAGCCGCAGGTACTGGGAGACCTCGGCAACGTCGTGCACGCGCACGATCTGGGCGCCGGCGCTGACACCGAACTCGAGTGCCGCGATCGTGCCCGCGAGGCGGTCCTCGGGCAGCGCGTCGGCGAGCATGCCGATGAAGTACTTGCGGGAGACCGCGAGCAGGATCGGGCGCTGCAGGACGGCGAGCTCGCCGAGGTGGCGCAGCACCTCGATGCTCTCGAGTGGCGCCTTGGCGTAGTCGAGTCCCGGGTCGAGCAGGATCTGCTCGTGGGCGACGCCGCGGTCGGTTGCCAACTTGACGCGCTCGCGCAGGAACTCGAGCACGTCGAGCACCGGGTCCTCGTAGCTCGGGAACTTCACCTGCTTGGGCTTGGCGCGGGTGTGCATCACGACCAGTCCCGCACCGGAGCTCGCCGCGATCTCGGCAACAGCCGGGTCGAGCAGCCCGCTCGTGTCGTTGATCAGTGCCGCCCCCGCCTCGACGGCGGCGGCTATCGTCTCCGCGCGCCAGGTGTCGATCGAGACAAGCACGCCCGCCTCGCTCAGCGCCTTGACCACCGGGCACAGCTGGTCGATCTCCCGGTCGATGCTCACCGGGGCGGTGTCGGTGCGCCCGGACAGCACGCCGACGTCGACGATGCCCGCGCCGGCGGCGGCCAGATCAAGGCCGCGCAGCACCTGCTGTTCGAGGCTCTCGAAGGTTCGCGAGTCGGCGACCGAGTCCCGGCCGATGTTGAGGATGCCCATGACGACGGGCGCGCCCGCGTGCAGATCGAGCGTCGTTCGCGGTAGTTGCAGCCTCATCTAGTACGCGAGACCGTAGCGGAGGAAGAGAAAGCCCTCGCTCGCGGTGGCGCCGAGCAGGTTCAGGTTCACGTCGAGCGGGCCGGCGTGCTCGAGCACGCGCTTCTGTGAGTCGTCGCCGACGATGTGGGGTGAGATGCCGAGCATGAACTGGTCGAGCAGCCGGTTCTCGACGATCAGCCCGAGCACCGTCGGCCCGCCCTCGCAGACGATCAGGCCGTCTGGGTAGCGCTCGCGCAGCTGGCCCCAGAGTGCGGGTAACGGTGGGCTCGCACGCGTGAAGACCACGAGCTCCGGTTCAGGCGGCAGTCCCTTCGCCTGGCGCCTGGTCCTTGCCTCGTCGCCGAGCAGCCTGTCATAGCCCTCCGCGCTGACCGTGTTGCCACCCACGACGATCGCTGCCGCCGCCTCCCGGGCGCCCAGCAGCACCTGTTGATCGGCGGAGCCGGTGAGCCCGCCAACGCGCCCGCTGACGGTCGCGCGGCCGTCGACGGATGTGACCATCAGCGCGACGGTGATCGGCCCCGCGGTGGTCAGGGGTTCTAGGAAGCTGGCGATATCGGGCTGGAAGGGCGGGTCGCTCATGGTCAGCATCACATCAGATCTGCGTTGGCACAGCTAGCATCGCCTCTCGATGCGCCATGAACTGCGCCCACTGTTCGACCGCGTCGTGATCAAGGAGCTCGATCCGGATCGCGTACGCCGCTCCGGTCTGCTGGTCCCTCCCGGCAACGACGAGCCGCCGCCACAGCACGGGATCGTCCTGGCGGTCGGCCCCGGCCTCGATTGGTGGGACCACGTTGGCGTGAAGATGCCTGTTGCTCGCGGCGATCATGTGGTCTTCCCGGCGTCAGCCGGAGCCTGGGTCGAGATCGACGAGGAGCGCCTGCTGGTCTGTCGCGTGGGCGAGCTGCTGGGGGTCCTGGCCGAGCTGCCCAACGCCCGGGTCTAGTGTCGTGAGTCCGACTCGGGCACGCGGAGCAGCATCCTGGTCAGGCCGCGGTGCGTGACGAGAGTTCGTGCGGCAGCGCGGCCTTGGTGCGCTCGAGTAGCTCGCGCACCTCGGGATCTTCGCCCAGACTGAGGGCCCGCTCACAGGCGGCGATGCACTCCTGCAGCCGGTCGGTGCGCGCCAGCGCGTGCGCGAAGGCCGACCAGGCGGAGCTCGAGTCGGGAGCGATGATCGTTGCCGCTTCGGCGGCCGACACCTCGGCGCCGACATCGCCGGCCAGATGCTGTGCCAGTGCCAGGTCCAGCAGGATCTCGACCGAGGGCTCGATCGCACGGGCGCGCTCGAGCGCTTCGATCGCAGCGTCGCGCTGCAACACGCGCAGCCGCAGCCGACCGAGTCGCGCCCACGCGGACGCGTCGTCGGGGACACGCTGGGTGACGCGCTCCGCCGCCTCGGTGGCGAGGTCGATCGCGCCCATGTCCTCGTAGATGCGCGAGGCGTAGCGCTCGGCTGTCGGGCGGTCCGTCTCGGCCCGGCCCCAGTCGCGCACCGCGCGGCCGGCTGCCGCCAGGTTCCCCGACTGCCAGAACGCGACCGTCAGCAGCCGCAGGACCGCCGGGTTGGTCGGATCGGCGTCACGCGCGTAGATCAAACGTTGGGCCGCGAGTGCCGGATTGCCCTCCGCGAGCGCGTGCTGCGCCGCGGTCATGAAGCGCTCGACGCGCTCGGCGCCCGGGTCGGGAGTTGAGAAGTCGACGAACTGCAGCGATCCCGCCGGCACCGTGCGGACGCCGACCTGGAAGGACATTCGTGCCCATTGCTGGACGTCATCGCCGTCGCCCGAGAAGTAGATGCCGCTGACGGTGCCGACGCCCCACTCTGGATATGAGATGCAGCGGGCGTAGCGGTGCACCACGGAGTGGTCGGGAACGCGCGCGCCGAAGGGATCGTTCGTGGCACGGTCCGCCGCCGCTGCGCGCGCGCGCTGCTCGGCTTCGTACGCGCGGCGGCCCTCCTCCGCGCGTGCCTTGCGAGCCGCGGCGGCCGAGACCTTGACGGCGTTGCGGCTGACCGTCCCGCTGCGCGATGTCTCCGCCAGGCGCTCGAGTTGGTCGGCTGCCTCGTTGATCGCCTGCAGGTGGCGCTGGTGCTCGTGCTGGCGTCCTGGGGGAGCGATGTCGGGGTGCCAGACCTTCGCCATCCTCCGCCGTGCGAGCTGTACCTGGCGCTTGTCAAATGGCGCCTCGAGCTCGAGGAGCAGGAGTGATTGTTCGAGATCCAGGATGCGTGCCATCGACATTAAGTTAGCGATCGGCCTGGAGGCTCGGTGGGTCTATTCGGGTCCCTGGCGCGCGCACCGAACACTCTGTGACAAAGCTGTGTCAATTCCCGAGGACCCTGTGTTCGCGGGCTTACCGTGGCGCCATGGTCACCAACCGGAAGCGAGGAGCAGGCGCGATCGGGACGTCGGTGGTGGCGGGCGTGTGGCTTGTCTGCGGACTCTGTCTGATGCTGCTGGCGCTGGTGGGTGGTATCACCGGCAGCGCCTCCCAGGGAGCCGCGTGCGGACCGGAGCAGACGGTTGGCGCGACCGAGTACGGCGGACCTGGCGATCCCTCCAGCGGCACCGTCGGGGCGTCCGGGATCAGCCTGCTGGCGCAGCCCGACAGCTTTGCCGAGCTGGGCGGCACGAGCTTCGCGACGGCGACGGCGCTCGGCGGCTTGCCCTACGGCGCCGCCCTCGACATCAGCACCGGGGATCGGACGGTGGTCGCATACAAAGAGGACATCGGCCTCGGTGGTGGTCCGATCGACGGCCGGCCGCGGGTGATCGACCTGTGGTGGCAGCTGGCGCGCAGGCTCGGCATCCCCTACGAGGACGGACGCTGGTCGGGAACCGTGAAGCTCGAGCCGCTCGCCGAGGATTGCGCAGGGACGGGGGCGTCCGCGGCCGGGACGGTGGCCACCACCTCAGGTCCGCGCGCGACGCTGCTGCCTGACGGCGCCGCGGCAGCGCCCGCCTCGGCGCCGGCCTCCGTCAAGGGCATGATTGCCGCCGGCAACCAGATCATCGGGAAGCCCTACGTCTACGGCGGGGCACACGGCCTGCCGCTGAGCATCGTCGCGCCCTACTACGACTGCTCGAGCAGCGTCGCGCACCTGCTCTACGGTGGCGGCCTGCTGGCGGACGATGCCGACCTTACCTCGGGAGGCTTCGAGTCGTGGGGCCTTCCCGGCCCCGGACGCTGGGTGACGATCTACGCGAGCCCAACCCACGTCTTCATGTACGTGGCCGGCCTGCGCTGGGATACGCACAACGCAGCCGGTCCAGAAGACGGGAGCACCGGGATCGGCTGGCACCCGCTGGTGCGCTCAAGCGCCGGCTTCGTCGTGCGCCACCCTCCGGGACTCTGACCATCTACTCTCAAGAACCGTGTCCTCTCAGTACATCTACACCACCTACAAGCTGTCGCGACGGCATCCGCCGGACAAGCAGGTCCTGAGCGACATCTCGCTCTCCTTCATGCCTGGCGCGAAGATTGGCGTCCTCGGGTACAACGGCGCCGGCAAGTCGACGCTGCTGCGGATCATGGCCGGCCGCGATCAGGACTTCGATGGTCAGGCCCAGCTGGCGCCAAACGCAACCGTCGGGCTGCTCGAGCAGGAGCCGGAGCTCGATCCGAACAAGGACGTGCGTGGCAACGTCGAGGATGGTGTGGCAGAGACGAAGGCGCTGCTCGATCGCTTCAACGAGCTGGCGATGAACTACTCGGACGACACCGCCGCGGAGTTCGCGCGCCTTCAGGAGCAGATCGACGCCGCCGACGCCTGGAACCTCGACACCAAGCTCGACTACGCGATGGATGCGCTGCGCTGTCCGCCGGCCGATGCCGACGTCACAAAGCTCTCCGGTGGTGAGCGCCGCCGCGTGGCGCTCTGCCGGCTGTTGTTGTCAGAGCCCGACCTGCTGCTGCTGGACGAGCCGACCAACCACCTCGACGCCGAGTCGGTGGCGTGGCTCGAGCGCCATCTTCAGGATTACAAGGGCACGATCGTCGCGGTTACCCACGATCGCTACTTCCTTGACAACGTCGCCGGCTGGATCCTCGAGCTCGATCGCGGACGCGGCATCCCCTACCAGGGCAACTACTCGGGCTGGCTCGAGCAGAAGGAGAAGCGCCTGGAGCAGGAGGCCAGCAAGGACGTGGCGCGGCAGCGCACGATCAAGCAGGAGCTCGAGTGGGTGCGGATGAACGCCAGTGCCCGCCGGGCCAAGCCCAAGGCGCGACTGAACGCGTACGAGGCGTTGCTCGCCGAGGACCGCAACGTCAAGCTCGACCAGGTCCAGATCCACATCCCAGCTGGTCCGCGACTGGGCGATTTGGTCGTCGAGGCCAAGGACGTCCGCAAGTCGTTCGGCGACACGCTGCTGATCGACGATCTCAGCTTTAGCCTGCCTCCCGCCGCGATTGTCGGCGTGATCGGGCCCAACGGCGCCGGCAAGACGACGCTGATGCGGATGATCACCGGCCAGGAGCAGCCCGACGAGGGCTCTTTCAAGGTCGGGGAGACCGTGCAACTCGCCTACGTCGACCAATCGCGTGAGGCGCTCGATCCCGACAAGAACGTCTGGGAGGAGATCTCTGGTGGCCTCGATCAGATGGTCCTCGGAGAGCGCACGATCGCCAGCCGTGCCTATGTCGCCGGCTTCAACTTCAAGGGTTCTGACCAGCAGAAGAAGGTCGGCAGCCTCTCCGGCGGAGAGCGCAACCGCTTGCACATGGCCAAGCTGTTGGCCAGTGGCGGCAACCTGCTGATCCTCGACGAGCCGACCAACGATCTCGACACCGATACCTTGCGTGCGCTCGAGGAGGCGCTGCTGTCGTTTGCCGGCTGCGCCGTGGTGGTCTCCCATGATCGCTGGTTCCTTGACCGCATCGCCACTCATGTCCTGGCTTTCGAGGGCGACTCGCAGGTGCGCTGGTTCGAGGGCAACTTCGAGGCGTACGAGAGCTTCCGGCACGAGCAGCTGGGCGCCGAGGCTGATCGCCCGCACCGGCTGACGTACAAGAAACTCGTGCGAGGCTAAGCAATTGCTGGTCTGGCTCGGAGCCGCTAGGCGGCGCGGGCGCTTCAGCAACCGGCGCGGGTACGTGGCGGTGATGGTCGCCGCGGCGGCCGCCCTGGCGCTCGCGGGCTGTGGTGACGGCGCGAGCGGCACGTCCACGCACAGCTCTGCCGCGCACAGCGACGGGATCGCCGGAACGCTGCCGGCAGTCGGCAAACCGCTGCGCGGCGGCACGATCACCGTCGGTCAGCTCACCGGGCAGACGCCATCTGACATCTTCCCGCTCGTCGACGATGCCAGCTGCACGACGCCGACGCTGAACTTCATCCAGCAGCAGTACGTCCCGTTGTACGCGGGCCCAGACGGTGCTGAACCGGCGGTCGACCAGAGCTTGAGCGCGGCCGAGTCGCCCGTGTACTCGAACGGCGACAAGACCGTCACGATCAGGCTGAAGCCCGGGCTGAGGTGGTCGGACGGCAAGCTGGTGGTTGCTCAGGACGTGACCTTCTACCTTGACCTGCTCAAGGCGGCTGTCGCTGCCTCACCAGTCAATTGGTGCCAGTACTCGGCGGGCGAGTTGCCCGACAACATCGCCAGCTGGACGACCCACGGCTCCCGGGTCGTGGTGCTGCATCTCCGTCACGCGGTCAATCCAAGTTGGTTCACGACCGATCAGCTGCAGGATGTCGGGGCCGGGATCTACCCGCTTCCGAGCGCGGATTGGAACGTCGACTCGCCGCAGGGCGAGCACGTCACCGACTGGGCGACCAATCCCGCCGACGCGCTCAAGATCTACCAGTACCTACAGGCCCAGGGAAGCGATAAGGCGGCGTTCGTCTCGAATCCGCTTTGGAAGGTTGTCGATGGGCCCTTCAGGCTCAAGTACTTCAGCGCCTCAAGTGGTGCATACGAGCTGGTTCCCAACGCTGCCTACAGCCTCCGGCCCGAGGCACGCGCGAGCGAGGTCACGGTGCTCACCTTCAAGGCCCCCGCTTCGATGCTTCAGGCGCTGGAGAGCCATCGCCTGCAGATCGGCTCGCTCGATCCGAGCACCCAGCTGGGAGCCATCAAGAAACTCAAACGCGACGGCGTCAGCGTGTTCGGTGGGCCTGGGTGGGGCTGGTTCGGTGGCGTGATCAATTTCAAGGACCGCACCAACGACTTCGACAAGGTGATCGCCCAGCCGTACATCCGCGGCGTGATCGCCGAACTTGTGGATCAGGCCACGATCATCAAGAGCGTTTACCGCGGTTGGGCCGTTCCGGCGTACGGCCCGGCACCGACCACCCCGCATTCCCCCTATGTTGCCGCCACAGCGACACGCGCCTCTTGGCCCTATGACCCTGCCAAGGCTGTCTCGACGCTCCGGGCGCACGGCTGGCACGTGACGCCGGGTGGACAGACGACCTGTCAACGAGCTGGGACAGCAGCAAGCGAATGTGGCGCCGGGATCCCAGCCGGCACGCCGATCAAGTTTGTATGGGCCAACGTGTCGAGCTCGATCTCGCCTGTGGGGGCGGCCGAATCGCGCATCTTCGCCAACGACGCAAGGCGTGCCGCCGGCATCGACGTCAGCTTCGTGACCGGCTCGTTCTCCTTTCTGACCGCCGAGTACAACGACCAGAATCCGGCCGCCAGCCAGTACGTCGACGACTGGGGCGTCAACAACTACGGTGGCGCGCTGACCGACTTCTACCCGACGCAGGAGGGGTTGCTCGGCACGGGCGGCGCGCTGAACCTCGGCGCCTATTCCGATCCCACGGCGCAGAAGATGATGCGCGCATCAGTCGCAAGCCCGAGCGCAAGGGCGATCGACAGCGAGCTGTCCTATCTCGGCAGGGCGTACCCAGTGCTCTACATGCCGGACCAGGATTGGATAGTCGCGGTCAGTCGCAACGTCGGCGGGCCCGCTGATGCGTTCCGCGCGATGACCCAGCAGCAATACGCCTTCCAGCTGCTCTATCGGGTCAAGCACCGCTAGTAGCGCATCCTGGCATTTTGCCTGGTGAAAATCGCTTTCACGGTGTACAAATACGGGCAGATGGCTTCAAGGTTGCATGTCCTGGTCCGCTCTGCGGGCAGGCAAACGCCGTCAACACAGCGAATACGCCAAACGTCCGCGCCATACGCGCAAAGTTAGTCGTGGCATTAAGTCCGTGTTAGACGCCGAGAAATTCTGTAAAAAGTGCACCATCGTGCGCCACGCTAGGGCTAGAACGCCGTGGCCGATGGCGTCCATTTCATCCCTAACAACACCAAAGAGGGGAAGCTGTAAATGAGGTTCAATCCCGCATCGCGCTCCGGCCGCCTGTGGCGGCTGACGGGCCTGATGGTGGTCCTTGCGGCGATCGCCGCGGTCATCGTCAGTGCGACCGGTGCTAGCGCAAAGAACGATGGCAAGACCGTCGTCGGGCACGCGGCAGTTGCGACGGTCAAATCGCGCGCGGTCGACGGCACGTTGCTCGCCGGCACGCTGCCGAAGAACGGCACACCCGCCAGCGGCGGCACGGTCGTCGCCGGCCAGCTCCAGGGCCAGACGCCTACCAACATCGACCCGATCATCAACGGCGCGACCTGCAGCACAGACACGTTCCAGTTCGTGTCGGACATGTACATCCCGCTGTATTACGGCCCCACGGGCGGTACACCGGCGATCGACCAGAAGATGAGCGCGGCCAATCCGCCGAAGTACTCGAACGGCGACAAGACCGTGACGATCACGATCAAGCCAGGCCTGAAGTGGTCTGACGGATCGCCGGTCGACGGCCAGGATGTGGCCTTCTACTACTACATCCTCAAGGCGGCGACAGACCAGTCGCCGGCCAACTGGTGCCAGTACGCGTCACCCACGCAGTTCCCGTACAACGTCAAGAGCATCAGCTACAGCGGCAACACCGTCACGATGCACCTCAAGAACACGGTCAACCCGACTTGGTTCACGTACAACCAGCTCCAGGACACCAACGGCGGCGTCTACCCGCTGCCCGCGACCGATTGGGACGTCAACTCCAGCGGCCAGAAGCTGACCGACTGGGCGACGAACCCCAAGGACGCTCTGGCGATCTATGAGAACCTGAACAACACCAACGGCGCTGACTCGCCCTCGCAGTTCGCGACCAGCCCGCTGTGGAAGGTTGTCGACGGTGGCTTCAAGCTGCAGAGCTTCAACACCACCAACGACTCGTACGTGATGGTCCCGAACAAGAGCTACGGCCTCTCGCCGAAGCCGAACTTCACGTTCGAGGAGAACACCTACACGAGCTCCACGGCACTCGTTGACGCGATGGAGTCCGGTTCGGTTGAGATCGGTCAGATCGACCCCGGCACCCAGCTCCCGATCATTCCGGCCCTGACGGCTAAGGGCTTCAGCGTGTTCGGCGCGCCTGAGTGGGGCTGGTTCGGTGGGTTCTTCAACTTCAAGGACGCCACCAACCACTTCAACAAGGTGATCGCGCAGCCGTACATCCGCGGCGTCTTCGCCGAGTTGACGAACGAGACCGAGATCACCAACGACGTCTACCACGGCTGGGCAGTGCCCGCCTACGGGCCCGTCGCGAGCGATCCGAAGTCACCGTTCATCCCCAGCAACGTGACCAAGCCGACCTGGAAGTACAGCCCGAAGACGGCTGTTGCGACCCTGAAGGCACACGGCTGGGCCGTGAAGCCGGGCGGCCAGACGACCTGCGCCAAGCCGGGCAGTGGCGCCAGCGAGTGCGGTGCCGGCATCCCGAAGGGCACGCCGATCAAGTTCGTCTGGGCCAACCAGCCGGAGTCGGCAGCCGCCACGGGCGTGCTGGAGTCCTACGCGTTCGCGTCCGAGGCCAAGAAGGCAGCGGGCATCGACGTGACGTTCCAGACCAAGTCGTTCGACTTCCTGACGTCGAACTACAACAACCAGAACCCAGCGTCGAAGAAGTACGTCAACGACTGGGGCGTGAACAACTACGGCGGTATCAACACCGACTACTACCCGACTGAGGACGGCGTGATGAACACGACCGGCGCTCTCAACATGGGTGCGTATGCGGACCCCAAGGCGAACAAGCTCATGGCTCAGTCGATCTCGAGCCCGAGCACGAAGGCGATCCAGGCCGAGGTTGCCTACTTCGCCAAGCAGCAGCCAGTGCTCTACATGCCGGTCCAGGACTGGATCACGGCAGTGAGCAACAAGGTCGGTGGCACCACCGACGGCTTCCTGCAGATGACGCAGCAGCAGCTCAACGCCACGCTACTCTGGGTCAACAAGTAGGGAGCTGAAGTCAGTTCCAACGGTCGTGAACGTGGGTGGGGACGGAAGCGGTTTCGTCCCCACCCACTGACCGTCACCTCGAGGCTCCGCCCGTACCTGAGATCCGTCCCGAATGCTTGGCTACATAATCCGCCGGCTCTTTGTGGCCGTCATCGTGATCATCGGCGTCGCCGCGATCACGTTCGCTCTCCTGCACTACCTCTCGCCGACGCCGGCATACATCGTGCTCGGCACCAAGGCATCGGCCAAGGCCGTCACGATCTGGGACAAGCAGCACGGGTACGACCGCTCAGAGCTGGCCCAGTTCATCAGTTACCTGGGCAACATCGCGCATCTCAACTTCGGCTACAGCTACAAGAACAACCAGTCGGTCACCGCGCTGTTCAAGGAGGACGGTCCGATCAGTCTGTACCTGTCGGGCGCGGCTCTGGTTCTGTCGCTGATCATCGCTGTCCCGCTTGGCATCGCCCAGGCCGTCAAGCGCAACAGCCCCGGCGACTACGCCGCGACGGCGATCAACTTCACGCTCTATTCGATGCCGTCGTTCTTCCTGGGGCTGATTCTGATCCAGATCTTCGCGCTGGATCTGAACCTCTTCCCGCCGGGCGTGAGCGACAACGTCACCACCTTCTGGGCGGCGGTGACCCACCCGACCCAGATGCTCCTGCCGATCGTCACGCTGACTCTGCTAAACGTAGCCAGCTACAGCCGCTACATGCGCTCCTCGACGTTGGATGAGCTGGCCCAGGACTACATTCGCCTTGCCCGCGCTAAGGGCCTTTCGGAGCGGGTGGTGCTTGCTCGTCACCTGTTCCGCAACGCATCGCTCCCGATGATCACGCTCGTCGGTCTGTCGATCCCGTATCTGGTCGCCGGCAACCTCCTGATCGAAGTGCTCTACAACATCGAGGGCCTGGGGCTGCTGTTCTACAACGCGATCAGCAACGAGGATTACAACGTGATGCTTGCCTACACGCTGCTCGGCGCGCTCCTGACCGTGCTCGGCAACCTGTTCGCCGACGTGGCGATCGCAGCCGCCGACCCAAGGGTGCGCCTTGACTGAGCAGCAGAACCTCACGCCAGAGCAGCGCGTCCAAGAGCTGGGCCAGGCTGCGCTCGGAGTTCCGGCACCGCTCGGCGGTCTGCAAGAGCTCACGGCCGACGGTGGCGACGTACAGGTCATCTCCAGTGGCTGGCGCCTTGCCTGGCGTGAGTTCGCCAGCAACAAGCTGGCCCTGTTTGCCCTCGTGCTGTTGATCGCGATAGTGCTTTTCTGTTACCTGGGTCCGCTCTTCTACCACTCAGACCAGACGCAGGCCAATCCTCTGCAGGCCACGCTGCCGCCGGGCGCGGGTCACGCGCTTGGCACTGATGAGAACGGGCTCGACGAACTCGGACGGTTGATGGTCGGGGGCCAGTCCGCACTCGAGATCGCGGCCTTTGCCTCATTCATCGCGATCGTGATCGGCACGCTCTACGGCGCCGTCTCCGGCCTCGTCGGTGGTTTTGTCGACGGCATCCTGATGCGATTCGTCGACGTTCTGCTTTCAATCCCGTATCTGCTGATCGTGCTGGTGCTTGCGACCAAGTACAACGGTACGATCGTCTCACTCAGCCTCGTGCTCGGGATATTCGCGTGGCTCGTGCCTGCTCGTCTCGTGCGCGGTGAGGTGCTGACGCTGCGAACCCGCGACTTCGTCGTCGCGGCACAGACGATGGGCTCTAGCCGTTGGCGGCTGATCTACCGCCATCTGATCCCGAACGCGATGTCGGTGACCATCGTCAACGTGACCTTCCTGATTGCGGACTCGATCATCTACCTCGCGGTACTCGGTTTCCTCGGTCTTGGCCTGCAGTTCCCGGATACGTCATGGGGCGACATGCTCGGCAACGCGCTGCAGTACGTGCTGGCCGGACAGTGGTGGCTCGTCTACCCGGTTGGCGCCATGCTGGTCGCGGTCGTGCTCTGCTGCAACGTGATAGGTGACGCGCTGCGCGACGCTGTTGATGTGCGTCTGCGGCAGCGCTGATCAAGGAGACCCACAGAAAACCATGGCTTCCCCAGCGCTCAAGGTCGACGACCTCACAACTGAGATCAGGCTCTCGCGCGCCACCGTTCACGCGGTCGGCAATGTCAGCTTGGAGATCGCCCAGGGCGAGACGCTCGGCCTGGTCGGTGAGTCGGGCTCGGGCAAGTCGATGCTCGGTCTCTCGGTGCTCGGGCTCCTGCCGAATGGAGGCCACATCACCGGCGGTTCCATCAAGCTCTACGACCAGGAGCTGGTCGGGGCGACCCAGCGTGACCTGCGCAAGATCCGCGGCAATGAGATCGCGATGATCTTCCAGGATTCACTCTCCTCGCTGAACCCGACGAAGGCAATCGGCGAGCAGGTGGCCGAGCCGGTGCGGCTGCACCGCGGAGCCAACCGCAAAGAGGCGTTCGATCGGGCGCTCGAGGTGCTCGAGCTCGTCGGCCTGCCGCGCCCCAAGGAGCGCATGAAGGACTACCCGCACCAGCTGTCGGGCGGCCTGCGACAGCGCGTCATGATCGCGATCGCGCTTGCGTGCGAGCCCAAGGTGCTGCTCGCCGACGAGCCCACCACCGCGCTCGACGTGACGATCCAGGCGCAGATACTGAGGGTGCTCGATGACCTCGAGCAGCGCCTCGGCATGGCGACGCTGCTGGTCACGCACGATATGGGGGTCGTCGCCGGTCGCTCCAAGCGCATCAACGTCATGTATGCCGGTCGCATTGTCGAGCAGGCCTCGAGCGAGGAGCTGTTCACCTCGATGCGCCATCCCTACACGCAGGCGCTGCTCGGATCGATCCCGCGCCTCGAGGCGGACGCGAGCAAGCCACTGCTCTCGATCCCCGGTCTGCCGCCTGACCTCACCAATCCGCCGGAGGGCTGCCGCTTCGCCGCGCGGTGCCGCTTCGCGACCGATCAGTGCCGAGCCGAGGAGCCGCCGCTGACCGGCGAAGCGGATCATCTGTTCGCGTGCTGGCATCCCGTCGACGGGCCGGCCACTCTGGCGGAGGTCATTGCACAACCCGCGGTTGCTGCGCCCGCTGCGCCGGCAGCAGCGTCGGCGGTGGCAGTGGTCGCCGAGCCGGAGCCCGATGCACACGTGCTTGTCGAGGAGCTGACGGCAGTGCTTCCGGAGACAGCGCCCAATCAGCCGCTGCTCGAGGTCCGCGACGTGGTCCGCGAATACCCCGTCACAGCCGGTGCGCTGCTGAAGCGCAAGGTCAACAGCGTCAAGGCGGTATCGACCATCAGTCTGCACGTCAATCCGGGCGAGGCGCTCGGCCTCGTCGGCGAGTCAGGCTGCGGAAAGACCTCGCTCGGCAAGCTGATTGTCGGCATCGAGAAGCCCGACTCAGGTGAGGTCAGGGTCGCCGGTGAGGAGATCTTCAAGAAAAGCGGGAACGACCTGCGCAAGTCCCGGCGCGTCGTTCAGATGATGTTCCAGGACCCGTATGGCTCGCTGGACCCGCGGATGCGCGTGCGCGCGATCCTACGCGAGCCGCTTCAGATCCAGGGTGTGGGCCGCGCCCGTGAGCAGGACGCGCGAGTGCGCAGCCTTCTCGATGAGGTCGGCCTGCCGCTGAACGCACTGGAGCGCTACCCACACGAGTTCTCTGGCGGCCAGCGTCAGCGCATCGCGCTCGCCCGCGCGCTGATGCTCGAGCCCAGGATCATGGTCGCCGACGAGCCTGTGAGCGCACTCGACGTCTCGATTCGTTCGCAGGTGCTGAATCTGATGAAGCGTCTACAGGCTGAGCACGACATGGCATCCGTCGTGATCTCGCACGACCTGGCCGTCGTCAAGTACCTCGCCGACCGGATCGGTGTCATGTACCTCGGCAAGCTCGTTGAGCTCGGTACCGGCGACGACATTTACCGCCGCCCGGCGCATCCCTACACGCAGGCACTGATCAAGACGATCCCGGTGCCGGATCCCGCTGTCGAGAAGGCCAAGACCGACGTCGGCATTCGTGGCGAGCTGCCGAGCCCGATCGATCCGCCCTCCGGTTGCCGTTTCCGCACGCGCTGCCCGCTGGCACAGGAGATCTGCTCTCAGGTCGAGCCGCCGATGCGGCGCTTCGGTCCGAGCCATCAGGCGGCCTGTCACTTCCCGCTGCAAACGCCGGAGCCTGACGGGGCACCGGTCAGCTCGGACGGCGCAGCGTCACCGGCCGCTTCGGCCTAGTGCGGCGGGTGCGATTCCGGGGCCTGAGCGCGTCAGCCGCTGGTCGCGGCGCTCAGCGTCTCGATCGCCTCGCGCAGTTCGGCGGTGTTGTCGACCACCAGGTCCGCACCGGCGAGCTCGGCAGGGAGGTGTGGGCCCGTTGTGACCGCCACGCAGCGGAGATCGTCGGCGCGCGCGCAGGCGATGTCGCGCGGAGTGTCGCCGATCACCACCGTGCGGTCGCGCGGCCACGAGGTCGACATACCTGCCGCTTCACCGGCTCGCCGGCGCGCGATCGGGGGCAACATCGTCCGATCTTCGGAGTCAGAGCCGAACCCGCCCTGATCCCGGGCGAACCAATGCCCCAGTCGCCCTGCCTTGAGCTTCAGACGCGCGACCATCTCAAAGTTGCCGGTGACCAGCGAGAGTTGCAGGTCGTCACGTGCGCTCAACGACTCGAGCAACTCGGGCATGCCTGGTACTACCATCGACGACAGATCGGCGGGGCAGAGGCCGGCGTAAAGGCGGCAGCATTCCTCCTGGACATCTGACGCTCGTTCGTCGATTCTCTCTGCCGAGACGCCCGCTTCCAACAGGTACATACGGGCGATCTCGCCGTCTGTTCGCCCGGCCGCCGATCCGGCCAATCTCATGTCTTCGACACCCACGCCATGTACGT
Source organism: uncultured Actinomycetota bacterium (assembly GCA_963714335.1). Classification (GTDB taxonomy): domain Bacteria; phylum Actinomycetota; class Thermoleophilia; order Solirubrobacterales; family Solirubrobacteraceae; genus Palsa-465. Next base: position 354,615 of record CAVQNW010000002.1, on the reverse strand, counting down.
TCTGCAGTGCTTGGCGGAGGGCGGCGGCGTGCGCGCCGGATGCTCCCTTCATCAGGGTGCCATCGATGTCGAAGAGAAGCAGCATCAGCCTTATCTGGAATTAGAGCGACTCAGTACAGTTTCAGCGCCCAAATCTGTTGGGGCGAATCCGCCCAAACCAGCCCGGGCAAAGCAGGACACGGCCGAGACTACCGGTCGCCGAGGGCCGCGAGTACGAACCTATGAGCACAACTCCCTTCAAGCAACGGGCAAGCCTTGACGAACCGGCATCCGTTGCCATAGACCCACCGAAGCCCTCGCTGCGGTGGCTGTGGTGGCTGCCTGTGCTGCTCGGCGGCCTGTATGGGCTGATGATGCTCACCCACCTGCGCCAGATCCTGGACAGCGTCTGGCTGAGCAGCGACAGCGACATCGACGCGGTACTCGCTCACCTGAGCATTCACGCCCCCGCGGGGACCCTGATGACCACCGGTGATTACCCGCATTACGAGACGATGGCGTTCGCGCTGCTGACGCGCTCCTTCCCGCTGTATCGCGTGATCTGGGTGCTCGCGCCGGTGTTCTTCGCGCTCGTCGGCTTGGCTGCAGTGCTGTGGTCGACGCTGCGCTCGTTCGGGCGCTGGCCTGCTGCCGTCGTTGGTTCGGCGCTGGTCTGCTTCGGCGGTGGCGGTGTGGCGGCACTCTGGGCGGGGGGCCTGGCCACCGTCCTTGCCCCAGACGCTCACGCCAACTCCCTGATCACGGCAGCGGTGGCGGGAGCGGCGTTGGTCTGGATCGTGCCGCGGATCGCCGAGCTCACGACTCGGCAGCTCGCGATCGCGGTCGTGAGCCTCGGCGTCATCGGCGGACTGCCGCTGGCCGGGGACAACCTCTACCTGGCCTGGGGTATCGCGCCGCTCGTGGTCGTTGTTGCGCTGGCGGCGTGGCGCGGCCCACAGGATGTCGCCGGCCGCGTGGTGGCGTTCGGCATTGCGACGCTTGGATCCACGCTGCTCACCTCATTCGTCTTTGCGGCGATCATGCGCTCTGAGGGCATCCGCGGCTTCAGCCCGTCGTACAAGGAGTTTCTGACCTTCACGACGCCAAGCGGACTGATCACCAACTTCGGCACGTTGTTGCGCGCCCTGCCGACGCTCACTGCCGGCAACTTCTACGGCGCGACCGTGACGGCGCGTTCAGATCTGGAGATCATGAGCGCCGGGCTGCTCTTCGCAGCGCTTGTGGTTGTCGTCTGGTCGGTCCGTAGGCGTATCGCCAATGCGTTGCCGCGCGCCGCTGGAGGCGGCGATGTCGTCGGCGAGCGTTTCGTGCACACCACCTTCTGGGTCACGGTGATGGCTGCGGGCCTGGCTGTGTTCCTGCTCGCTTCCCCGAATCCATGGACCACGGACGGCCGCTACCTGCTCGGGCCCTACGTCGCGGTCGCGGCGCTGCTGCCGCTGATGCTCGAGCGCGGTTTGGGTTGGAGGCTGATCGTCACCGCTGGGGTCTCGTTGTTCGTCTTCAGCGCGCTGTACCAATTCAACAGCGGCGTCAAGGAGATGGCCACTGGCTTCGAGACCGCCGGAGTGTCCAGGGCGATCGCCACATACGCAGCGAAGGAAGACGTTGCCGTCGGCTACGGCTACTACTGGAACTCGATCGACCTGATGTGGGAGTCCGACTTCAAGGTCAAGGTCTACCCGATCCAGCGCTGCTCGTACGACAAACACCGGCTCTGCACGTTCCGCGAGATCTCGATGTCCGGCTGGGACAGGTCTCACGGCAAGGTGCGAAGCATGCTGGTGGTGAACCCCACCGCGCGCCAGGTGCGCAGGCGTGAGGCGGCTTTCGGAGCGCCAATCGCCGAAACGCGAATCGGCAACCTCCTGATCTACGTATATCCGTACGACATCGCGCCGATGCTCGGCAAGGAGTCGGGCCTGACCATCTGAGCCCTCGGCCGGCTCGCCTCGCCGGCCGCGCGTCTGCGAACCTGCTTGACGTGAAAAGCTCAATGATCGATGTCGAGACTCCTGACGGAGTCGCCGACTGCTACCTGACACGACCTGACGATGACGCGGCCCACCCGGGCGTGCTGTTCGTCATCGACGCCATCGGTCTGCGTGACCAGACCAAGAAGATGGCCGACCGCATCGCAGCACAGGGCTACGTGGTGCTGGCCCCCAACATCTTCTACCGCTCCGGGCGCGCCCCGCTGTGGCCCGACGTGAACCTCGAGGATCCTGATGCGCGGGCCGAGTTCATGACGGCGATCGGACCGGTGGCCCGTCTGCTCACGCCCGCTGCGATGGCTTCCGACGCTGGCGCCTACCTCGCGATGCTGTCCGAGCTCGCCGATGGTGAGGTCGGAATCACCGGTTACTGCATGGGAGGGCGTCACGGCTGGCAGATCGCCGCGTCCTACCCCGATCGTGTGGCGGCGCTTGGCGGCTTCCACACCGGTGGGATCGTGACCGATTCCGAGGACAGCCCGCACCTTCGCGCCCCTGATGTGAAGGCGACCGTCTATTGGGGCCACGCCGACAACGACCATGGCATGACCCCGGAGAACATCGCAGCGCTCAACGAGGCCATGGATGACGCCGGCATCTCCTACACCACCGAGGTGTATCCCGGTGCGGTGCACGGCTACACGATGGCCGACCAGGGCGCGTACAACGAGGCCGCCGCCGAGCGCCACTTCACCGCGCTGTTCGACCTGTTCGGTAGAACGCTCTAGCGCTCTAGCGCTCTAGCGCTCCTCAGCGCTCCAGCGCTCTAGCGCGGGTCGGTGAAGACTGCCTTGAGCGTGAGCCAGAGGATCAGGAGATCGAGCCGCAGGTTGCGGTGCTTGACGTAGTAGAGGTCGCGCTGGAGCTTGGCCCGCGCGCCCTCCAGCGAGCCGGAGTAGCCCAGGTTGACCTGCGCCCAGCCTGTGATTCCCGGCCGCACCGTGTGGCGCGCCGCGTAGAACGGGATCTGCTGCTCGAGGCGCTCGACGATCGGGACCTGCTCGGGCCGCGGTCCAACCAGGGCGAGCTCACCGCGCAGCACGTTCCAGAGCTGGGGAAGCTCGTCCAGCCGGTAGCGGCGCAGCACCCGGCCGAGCGGCGTGATGCGATGCTCGTGGTGGGTCGCCCACGTGCCACTGTCGTCGGAGACGGTCATCGTGCGCAGCTTGACGAGCGTGAAGAGCTCGCCGGACTTGCCGACCCGCGCCTGGCGGAAGACGGCCGGCCCCGGGCTCGTCAGCCGGATCGCCAGCATCAGCACGGCCACCAGCGGCAGCGAGACGAGTAGCAGGACGCCGGCGGCGGCCATCACCGTCGCCCGCCGGACTGCCGTTGAGAGTGCGCGGCGGTGCTGGTCTGGTTGCTCGAACAGGAACCACGCCGGCGTGAGCTCGGTGAGCGGCACCTTCTTGAACTCGGATTCGTAGTAGCTCAGCAGGTCGCGCACAGTCAGCCTGCGTCCGCTGAACGCGGACGCGGCGGCCACGATCGTGGGGGCGTGCGCGGCCTCGCGGTCCAGCACCAGTACCGTCGCCCGTGAGCCGCTGATCGCCTCCGTCAGCGCCTCCGACGAGACGGGCGCCCGCACACCGACCGCACCAACCAATCGCGCCTCCGGGCTGCGCACGAGCTCGCGCTGGAGCTCGCGCAGGCTGTCTGCCGAGCCGGCGAAATAGACACGGCGCAGCGCCAGGCGCACGCGGATCTCCAGGTCCCGCACAACGCCGGCACTGACCAGCGCGAGCAACGCAAGCGCCCATGGGATCAACTCGACAGCGGTTGTCGGGCGCGTATCGAGGATCAGCACCGACGCGGCCATCACCAGCGAGCCCACGGTCGCGCCCGACGCTGCGGCCAGCAGGTGAAGGCGAATGCGACGGTCGGCCAGTGCGCCATCAATCGATTCGAACACCAGTCGCGCGGCCAGTGTCGCCAGCACCGCCGGCAGCAGCAGCACCGGCCACAGCTGTGAGTCAAGCCCATGCACCAGCGCCGGTCCTGCCACCGCGAGCCCGAGCACCAGCGTCATCCCGAGCGCCGCCCCTCGAGTCACCGGCCAGCTCGAGCGGTGGCGGTAGAGCTGCTCGTCGTGCTTGCCGGACGGCTCTGACTCAGAGGGCGCCGGGACCGGCTCGAGCTTGGTCGGCTCGACGCTCATCTTCTGACCGCAGCCTCGGCCGTGCTCACTGCCTGTTGCAGAGCGGGTTCGAGCGGATCGAGTAGCAGTGCCCGCCGGTAGTCGCTCACTGCTGCCCGCTCATCTCCGGCGCGGGTCGCGATGTCGCCGAGCAGTGCCGGCGGAACGTAGTTGCCGGGCTCCAGCTGCTCGGCGCGTCTCAGCGCGGCCCGAGCTGCCGGATAGTCATCGAGGCTCGCGTAGGCGGAAGCCACGGCGTACTGCGTCGCAAGCGACCACGGATCGAGCTGCTCGGCGGTTCGCAGCCGCTGCAGCGCTCGCACGGGGTGCTTGGACACGAGTGCGTGACCGGAGTCGCTGTAGAGCATCGCAACATACTGCCGTCCGAGGCTCGCGGCCACGAGTGCCAGCAGGCCGAGCGTCGCGACCAGCGTGATCTGCGCGGGCCGGCTTCGACGTAGCGGAGTCGATTCGTGAGCACCGATATCCGCGCCGGTAGCGCTCGCCGCGGGCACCACGAGCACCGCCGCGGCGAGCATCGCCATACCGGCGAGCGCCGGGATGTCGTAGAGCCAGTCGACGCTGGTGGCGGCAAGCCATGCCGTGAACATGCCGAGCGCGGCGATCTTGAGCGCCGGATCCGTTGCCGCGAGCGTGGTTCGGCGGCGCGTCAGCCCGGCACCGAGCACCGGCACCACGAACAGAACAAGTCCGATCGCGCCGCCGACGCCAAGCTCGGCAAGCATCTGCAGCTCCAGGCTGTGCGGAACCGTGACGTCCTCGAGCTGGTGGCGGCGCTGGTAGTACTGGTCAGCGTAGTTCCCGGCACCAACGCCGCCCAGTGGATCGCCCGCGAACTCGTCCACAGCGATCCGCCAGAGGTCGTCGCGATACCCCCCGCCAAGTGCGAGGAAGCGGTTGCCGGCCGACTTCTCGGACTTGAGCGCGGTGAAGTCGTGCCACTGCGTTTGAATCCGCCCACGTTCGGCTACGGCCCCGGCGATCACCACTATCGCGGTCACCGCAAGCAGTGCGCGACCCAGCTGAAGCGTCAGCCGCTGACGCCGCCCGTCAGGCAGACGGTCGCCCGCGGCGCTGATAAGCCACTTGAGCGCGAAGCCGAGGGCCGCCGCTCCCAGTAACGCAAGCCCCGCGCCTTGAATCGCGCTGCCGCTCGGTGTCAGCGACTGCGACGGCCCGGTGGAGCTGTACACCCGCAGCGTCCAGTGGGCCGTCGCCGCGACTGCGGCGAGCACGATCAACAGGTTCACTCCCCGGCGAGCACGGCCCGGAGCTGCCAGCAGCACGAGCACGATTGTCGCCACGGTCGCGAGCACGATCGCCCGTGACTGGGTGAGAACGGCTGTGCCGGCGATCAGCGCAGCGGCGCTGATCGCCGCCGCCCGCAGCCGGCGCGTGGCGAGCGTTTCGGCAAAGCCGAGCCACGGCCAGATGCCCATCACGAACAGGCCGGCGGTGCCGTTGATGTACCCCATCGGCGTGTTCAGCCTGCCTTGGAGGAAGGCACCCGCGTCGCCGCCGGCAATGAACTCGATCGTCAGCACCACCGCTGCGATCAGCGCCGGCAAACCGAGGATCAACATGACCGCACGGGCTGTGCTCCGCCCGCGAATCGCCCAAACCCCGATCACGAAGATGACGCCGTACACGGCCAGCTGATTGGCACTGGTCCAGGCCGAGTCGCGCGACTGCGCCCAGAGGATCGACCCGAAGCTCAGCGCCAGCAGCAGCCCAAGCCCGGCTGCTGCTGTGCGGCCGTAGCCCGTGAGCCGCGCCGGGGGACCGAAGGCGAGCATCACCAGCAGCACGACTGCGCCAAGGCCGAGCGGGGCCCAGGTGGTGAAGCTGTAGTAGCCGAAGGCGAGCGGCGAGCAGGCGAGCGCCGCGGCGACCAGCAGCACGATCAGGTTGGGGGCCTGCCCGGTCGGCCGGCCGGTGAGGCCTGGACGCGGCTCCAGCTGGGTGACGGGCGCGAGCTGCTCGGTCGTGCTCATCGCCTGCGGCTGAGCGCCAGGCCACCGGCGCTACCGAGCGCCAGCACCAGCACCGCCGCCAGCACCATCCAAAGGAGCCCGGAGCCCGAACCCGGCTTCAGCACCCGGTAGGCGGCGGGCATCGCCTTCGCCGCGAGCGGCTTGGCTGTCACCGTTCTGGTGAGCGCCGGGAGCGTGACGGTCGTCACGTGCGGAGGGGGATGGTGGGCGCGCGGCGTGGCCGTCGGCGGCGGTATCGTGGTGGTTGCGGTGACGGTCGGAGTGGGAGCGGCCTGCGGCTCCGTCGACGGAGGCGGCGGCGTGGGAGTTGCCGCCGTGATCGTGTGCACGGCCGGGGCGCTCGCGTGCTTGATGCCCGAACCGAACAGCTTGCCCGCCTTCCCGCTCTCTGGCGGGGCACCGCGCGCGGTCGCGAGTGGCAGCGCGTACTCCTTCGCCACGGGGCTCGAGGGGTCCACGTGCACGGGCGAGCCGCCGGACGCGAGTGCCGACGACGGGAGCGCCAGCGCGCAAACGGTGCAGACTGACGTCAGCAATGGACGTGCACGGACGCGGTGGCGCATCGCACGACTATGGTAGACCCGCGCTCGTGGCCCGACCCCGAAACAGATGACTGATTCCTGGTTATTTCAGGCCGAGGTGTCGCTGATCGTCGGCGCGCTGACGGTACTTCTACTGTGGTGGCTGATGCTGGCGCTCGATGGTCGCGGCTTCACGGCCTCCTACCGCGCTCCGATCGCTGCCGGTCTGGCGCTGCGGCTGCTGGCGGTGGTGATCGCCGCGGCTGTCCCGGCGATCGGGCACAAGCTCGCGAGCACCGATGAGGCTGAGTTCATCGCGACCACCAAGGTGCTCGCGGCGCTTCCACTGACCAGCGCCAAGTGGCTCAGCATCAGCGCTCACTTCACCGAGGTGACGCCGTGGGCGTTCACCTACAAGCTGTTCGGCAACGTCGGCACGCTGCCGCTGCGGTTCGAGCAGATCGGCTTCAGCCTCGCTGCGGTGATCGGGATCAGCGCGACGGCCGGCAAGCTCGGCGGCCGCCGAGCGGGCTTGATCGCCGCGTGGATCGCCGCGCTCGAGCCCTCGAGCGCGTACTTCAGCGGGCTCCTGCACCAGGAGTCGCTGTGCATGGTCGGCGAAGCGCTGCTGCTGGCGGCTCTTGTGGACGCCTGGCTGCGTGACAACGGTTGGCGGCGACCACTGGTCGCGGGCACCGCCGGCCTGGCTCTGATCTTCGGCACGCGCTCCTACCTCGCGTTCTTCGCGGGAGTGGCCGTGGTGCTCGTACTCGTCGGTTCGGTGCTCTGCCGCAGGATCGGGACCGCTCGGGGGCTTGCGTTGCTGACGCTCGGCGCGGTGATTGTCGGGCTCGCCGGGATTCTCGCCGCGCCGCATGTCGTCCCCGGCGGCCTCGCGAACCTCCAGCGTCAGCTCAACTTCCCTTACCAGGGCGCGAACCTACCGTTGCCGCACACCACCGTGACCAACTCCACTGGGCTGCTGAAGACGGTGATCCTGCGCAGCATCGACCTGGTCAGTAGGCCGTTCCCCTGGCAGACGGCGAGCGCTGCGCAGAAAGCCGCCGTCGCGGGAACGCTGATTTGGTACTTGTTCGTGCTGCTGACGCTCTGGCTCACCATCCGCCAGGGGCTCGATCAGCGCCTGGTGCCGGTCCTGATCCTGATCGTCTGCGAGACGATCGGCTTTGCGCTGACGCTCGTCGATGCCGGTGAGGGCTTCCGTCACCGCGTCAACCTCATCCTGCTGCTCGCGGTCCCGCTGGGCGTGATGCTCGATCGCTGGTGGACGGCTCGTTCCGAGCCCAGTCAGAAGCTGGTGGCGACATGAAGCGCTGGGTCGCGGCGGGAGCCGTCATTGGCCTGGTGGTTGCCCTCGGCTTCACGTTGACAATGCCGAGCCGCGCGGTGCGTGGCGTCTACATACCGGCCCGGCATGGCCATCCCGTCGCTGTCTACGGCGCGCTCCAGCCGTACGCGCCGCAGCGGTTCAGTGTCGCGACGGTGCAGCACTCACCACGGATCGCCCGCGATGCGCTGCTCGGATTCATCGCCGGGGGGCTGGCTGCCGCGGCGCTCCTATCGGTCGGACGCACGCGCCGGCGGCCGCGGGAGTTCTAGGTGGCGCGCGTCCTCCAGCTCGTGACGGAGCTCGTCGTCGGCGGCGCCTCGCTATCGATGCTCGACCTTGCCGAGGATCTCGCAGGCGAGCATGAGCTGATCATCGCCCACGGCGTTCTCGAAGATCCGGACAACGCCGCGGCGCGGCGCGCGCATGCGCGCTTCCCCACCTACGAGCTGCCGCGACTCGCACGGCCCATCGACATCCGCAACGACCTTGCGGCCACTCGCGGGTTCGCGGCGCTCTGTCGCCACCTCCGACCGGATGTGATCCACACTCACAGCTCAAAGGCCGGCCTGATCGGGCGACTCGGAGCGCCGCGCCGAACCGTGCGCTTCCACACGATCCATGGCTGGGGGCACACGCCGATCGATCCGCCGCTGACTCGGCACCTGCTGGTCAACGCCGAGCGCCTCGCGGCGCTGCGCACCACCAAGCTGATCGCGGTGTCCCCGGAGGTCCGGGACGAGGGGCTCGCGCTGCGTATCGGCCGACCGCGCCAATACGCGGTGATCGGTGAGCCGGTCGACATGAGCGCACGTGGGCACGACTTCGATGCTGCTCGCGCCGCTGCTCGCGCTGCGCTGAAGCTGCCACCGGATGCCGATGTGATCGGCTGGGTCGGACGCCTCGCTGCACAGAAGGACCCGCGAACGCTCGCGGACGTTCTCTCGCGACTGCTGCTCGAGCGCCACAACGCCTACGCCGTGCTCGTGGGCGACGGTCCCGACCGCGCGCTCGTCGAAAGCCTGTTGCGGGCCGAGATAACGGAGCGACGCGTGCGCATGACCGGCGAACGTGACGACGTGCGTGAGCTTTACGCGGCGTTCGATGTTCTGCTGCACACGAGCCGCTGGGAGGGCCATCCTCGCGTGGTTCGCGAGGCGCTCGCCGAGCGCGTGCCTGTCGTGACAGCACGCGTCGCCGGCACCGACGTCGTTTCCGGCGACATACGGTTCGGCGTTGAAGTCGAGCCCGGGAACGTGCGCGCCTTCGTCGACGCGCTGACGACGATCCTCGACTCGGCTCACCGGCGCGCACCGATCGACGACGAAGCGCTCGCGCCATTGCGCGCGAGCGCGGACGAGCCCTACCGGCTAACCCGGGAGCTGTACGACATCGCGCTTGCGCAAGCCCGCCGCGAGCACCCTTAGTGGCGCGCGAGCGACCCACAGCGCGCTCAGCTCGACGGCCACCAACACTGCGAGCGCGAGCAGGATCAACTCCGTGCGCCCGTCCGCCGCGGCCGCCGCGCCCCCTACGATCGCCGCTGCCGCCAGCCCGCACCTGACGAACGTGAGGCCGAGCTGCACTCGCAGCCCCGCGCGACCCAACTCCAGGCGCCCGGCGAGCAGTCCGAGCACGCGCGCTGCGATCAGCACGCTGACGAGCCACACTGGCTTGCCGAACGCCATCCACAGGGCGGCGCCGACGGCCCACGGGACCGCCATCCACGCCCAGGTGAGCAGGGCGCCAAGCGGGCGCCCTGCTGCATAGAGCGCTCCCGTGATCACGTTGATCTGCCCGAGTAGCACGTAACAGGCGGCGTAGCAGGCGGTCAGTGGCCAGGCGCCGTGCCAGCGCGGGCCGAACAGCCAGGGAAGCCACCAGGGGCAGGTGATTCCCGACGAATCCCTCGGCGGCGATCAGGATCGCCGCAGCGGCGGCGCTGACGTCGGCAACGGCCCGGCTCATCCGCTGTGTCTCACCGGTCCGCGCGAAGGCTGGGAAGGAGATGCGCTGCAGCACGAGCACGGCCACGCCGGGATAGGAGAGGATGCTCGAGCTCGTGATCGCCAGGCCGAGCAGGCGGGCGTGCGCGAAGCTGAACGCGATCATCGGGACGACGCCCTCGATCAGTACGCACAGCGCCACGCCCTGAGCCCGGAAGCGCGAAGCTGACGGATCGCCGTGAGCTCGGGACCGCGCCTGCCCAGGAACGGGGTCGGGTGCGTGTGGCGGCGCCAGAGGACCAGCGTCGGCAGCCCCTGCACCGCAAGCGCCAGCAATACGCCGGGGAGTCCGAGCCCGCCGAGCACGAGTGCCACGGCGAGCACCGTGAAGGTCACCTGGTCGAGCACCTCGCCGGCACCGATCAGCCGGTACTCGAGCCGCCGCTCCATCCGCGCCATCGGCAGCGCCCGGGACACATACACATATCCACATATGCCGGAGGCGGCACACATCAGCACCGCGGAGTGCAGTGAGGTGAGCCTGGCGACCGGCAGCATCAGCACGATCGCGATCAGCAGGCCGAGGCGCCCGATCAGCTGCATCACGTAGGCACCGGCGCGCAGCAGGCCCAGGGAAGGATGTGGAGACGCGATCACGGCCCCGAGCAGCTTCGAGCCCAGGTACTGGTCCATGAAGTTGGCCAGGAACAGGGCGACCCCGTAGCTCGCCCATTTGGCGGGGCCGAGGTGGCGGACCAGCAGCGTCGTCGCGCCCAGGTTCAGCAGGCCGACGAACAGGTAGCGGGCGGCGAGCGCGGCCGCCCCCGAGCTTGCCCTGGCAGCCGTGTCGGTCACGGCCTCCGCCGTGGGCGCCTCAGCGCGCGAACGACACCCCCGGCTCGAGCCGCTTGGCGAACGCGGCCACCAACCTGGAGGCGTTCTCCAGGTCGTCGAGCTGCACCATCTCGACTGCCGAGTGCATGTAGCGCAACGGCACCGAGACCAGCCCGGTCGGAATGCCCGCGCGGCTCACGTGGAACTCGTCCGCATCGGTGCCCGTGTACCGACCGCTTGAGCTCATCGTGTATGGGATCGACTCCGCTTCGGCGGCCTCGTAGAGCAGATCCGAGACGCGCGGGTGGATCGTCGCGCCGCGCTCGATCACGGGACCCGAGCCCAGTTTGTGGCGAGTGTCCTGGCCGAGCTCAACTCCGGGAGTGTCGTTGGAGTGAGTCACGTCGATCGACGATCGCGACATCCGGCTCGTGCCGGTACGCGGCCGTGCGCGCGCCGTTGAGGCCGATCTCCTCCTGGACGACCGCGAGCGCGAGCACGTCCCCGGAGGCGCCGCCGCTCTCGGCCACCAGCTGCGCCGCGCGCGCGGCCACGTAACAGCCGACGCGGTTGTCCAGCGAGCGCGAGACCACGCAGGTCGTTCGGGAGTTCCAGCGGCTGCACGTCGATCACGCCCGTGTCACCGATCCGCACGCGGTCGCGGGCGTCATCGCCCGATGCCGCGCCGATGTCGATGTGCAGACCCTTGAGCTCGGGCGCCCGCTTGCGTTCATCGTCCTCGAGTTGGTGGATCGCCTTGCGGCCGATCACGCCGCGCACCTCGCCGTCACGTGTGGCCAGCACGATCCGCTGCCCGACCAGCTGGACCGGGTCCCAGCCGCCGACCTGGCCGAAGCGCAGGAAGCCCTCGTCGTCGATGTGAGTGATGTGGACGCCGATCTCGTCGATGTGGCCCACCACGGCCAGGGACGGGTGGGCGGGATCGGTTCCCGTCCCCCGCACAAGGGCCCACGACGACCCGTTGACGTCGACGTCGACCTCGGAAGCGAACGGTCGACAGCAGCTCGCGCCACGCGGCCGCGGCCCGCGCCTCCTGGCCCGAAGGGCCAGGCACTCGCAGCAGCGTGTTCAACAGGTCAGGGATTGGCATCGATGGGTCTCCTCTCAGGACGCCAGAAGCTGGCGCAGCACGAACTGCAGGATGCCTCCGTGCCTGTAGTACTTCTGCTCCTTGGGAGTGTCGATTCGCACCGTGACCGAGAACTCCTTGTCATCGGCCGTCACAGTCGAGCTCGCGCGGGATGTCGCCATCACCCGAGATTCCGGCGATACTGAACTTCTCCTAGCCCGTGAGACCGAGCGATTCGGCGTTCTCGACCGTCCTTGAACTGCAGCGGAAGCACGCCCATGCCGACCAGGTTGGAGCGGTGGATGCGCTCGAAGCTCTCGGCGATCACCGCGCGCACGCCGAGCAGGCGCGTGCCCTTGGCCGCCCAGTCGCGTGAGGATCCGGAGCCGTACTCCTTGCCGGCCAGCACGATCAGCGGGATGCCCTGCTCGATGTAGCGCATCGCCGCGTCGTAGATCGAGGTCTCCTCGTTCGAGCCGTCGGCGAGGTACAGCGTCACACCGCCTTCGGGAAGGGATCCCCCGCGCCACCCGGGCTACGCGCAAGCTTGTTGCGCAGTCGGATGTTGGCGAACGTGCCGCGCATCATCACCTCGTGGTTGCCGCGCCGCGAGCCGTAGGAGTTGAAGTCGGCGGTCTCGACGTGATTGGCGTTGAGGTACTGCGCTGCCGGGCCGCCCTGCTTTATCGAGCCGGCGGGTGAGATGTGGTCGGTGGTGACGCTGTCACCGAGCACCGCCAGCACGCGCGCGTCCTTGATGTCCTCGAGCGGCTCCGGCTCGCGCGGCAGGTCCTCGAAGAACGGCGGGCGACGCACGTAGGTCGAGCGATCGTCCCACTCGAACAGGTCGCCGGTGGGGACGTCCAGGCCGTTCCAGCGCTCGTCGCCGTCGAACACCTCGGCGTAGCTCTTGTGGAACATGTCCGACTGGACGGCGTCCTCGATCACCTCGGCGACCTCAGCCGAGCTGGGCCAGATGTCCTTGAGATAGACGTCGTTGCCGTGATCGTCGGTTCCGAGCGGCTCGTTGTAGAGGTCGACATCCATCGATCCGGCGATCGCGTAGGCCACACAGAGTGGCGGCGACGCGAGGTAGTTCATCTTCACGTCGGGGTTGATCCGGCCCTCGAAGTTGCGGTTGCCCGACAGCACCGAGACCACCGCGAGGTCTGAGTCGTTGACGACCTTCGACACCTCCGGCGGCAGCGGCCCGCTGTTGCCGATGCAGGTGGTGCAGCCGTAGCCGACGAGGTTGAAGCCGAGCTCGTCGAGATACTCGGTGAGGCCGGCGCGATCGAGGTACTCGGTCACGACCTTGGAACCGGGCGCGAGCGATGTCTTCACCCACGGCTTGACCTTCAGTCCCTTGTGCACCGCATTGCGCGCCAGCAGACCGGCGCCCAGCATCACCGAGGGGTTCGAGGTGTTGGTGCAGCTGGTGATCGCGGCGATCACGACATGGCCGTTGTCGAGCTCGGTCTCGGTGCCGTCGGCGAGTGTCAGCTTGGCCTTGGTCGAGACGCCGCCGTTGACATGGGTCGCGATCGGGTCACTGGCCGGGAACGAGTCGGCGAGCGCCTCGTCCTCCTCGCCGTTTGCGCGGATGTAGTCCTGGACCGAGTGCTCGAACGCGGACTTCGACTCGGTCAGCGCGACGCGGTCCTGCGGGCGCTTGGGGCCGGCGATGCTCGGCACGACAGTCGACAGGTCGAGGTGCAGGACGTCGGTGTAGGTCGGCTCCTCCGAGTTCTCGTCGTGCCACATGCCGTTGGCCTTCGCGTAGGCCTCGACCAGCTCGATCTGCTCCGCCGGACGGCCGCTGAACTCGAGGTAGCGGAGCGTCTCGGCGTCGATCGGGAAGATTGCGCAGGTCGAGCCGAACTCGGGCGACATGTTCCCGATCGTGGCGCGGTCGGCCAGCGGCAGGCGCGCCAGACCGGCCCCGAAGAACTCGACGAACTTGCCGACGACGCCACGCTGGCGCAGCATCTCGGTCACGGTCAGCACCAGGTCGGTGGCGGTCGAGCCCTCGGGCAGCTCGCCATCGAGCTTGAAGCCGATCACCTGCGGGATCAGCATCGACATCGGCTGGCCGAGCATCGCCGCCTCGGCCTCGATCCCGCCGACGCCCCAGCCGAGCACGCCGAGGCCGTTGACCATCGTCGTGTGCGAGTCGGTACCGACCAGCGTGTCCGGGTACGCGACGGGGTGGGCGGGATCCGAATCATTCACGAACACCACGCGCGAGAGGTACTCGAGGTTGACCTGGTGCACGATGCCCGTATCCGGCGGCACCACCTTGAAGTTGTGAAACGCGGTCTGGCCCCAGCGCAGGAACGAGTAGCGCTCCTTGTTGCGCTCGAACTCGAGCTCGGCGTTGCGCTCGAATGCCTGCGACGTGCCGAAGACGTCCACCTGGACGGAGTGGTCGATCACCAGCTCGGCCGGCACCAGCGGGTTGATCTTGTTGGGATCCCCGCCCATCGCGCGCATCGCGTCGCGCATCGCAGCGAGGTCGACGATCGCTGGGACGCCGGTGAAGTCCTGCATCACGACGCGCGCGGGCGTGAAGGCGATCTCCTCGCTGGGCTCGGCCTTGGCGTTCCACTTTGCGAGCGCCTCGATGTCGGCGGCACGGATCGCCTCGCCGTCCTCGTTGCGCAGCAGGTTCTCGAGCAGGATCTTCAGCGAGAACGGCAGTCGCGCAACGTCGTGCGAGGCCTGCAGTGCGTCGATGCGGAAGATCTCATAGGCGCGCCCGCCTACCTGTAGTTCCGCCTTTGCTCCGAAGCTGTTGGCTGACATTTCAAACTCCTCAGGTTTCTAAGTCCACGGGCACTTCAGGTTCATGGGACATCTCAGACTCCAGACTCTAGTTAGTGTCTTGTGAGCGTGTCTCCGCCTCGAACACGACTGCTGCGCGACCCCACCGAGGCTGCCCATGTCACGAACATGGAGCTGTTCTTCGACCTCGTGTACGTGTTCGCGTTCACGCAGCTGTCGGAACTGCTCTACGAGCAGCTGACCTGGCAGGCGGCCGGCGAGACCGCGGTGATCTTGGTGGCGCTGTGGTGGTCGTGGAACTACACGGCCTGGGCCACCGGCTGGGTCGATCCGGATCGGGCTCCCGTGGTCCTGCTGCTGTCGGTGCTGATGATCGCGAGCCTGGTGATGGCGACGGCGATCCTCGACGCCTTCGATGGCCGCGGTGAGGCGTTCGCGATCGCCTACGTGGTCATGCAGCTGCTGCGCAGCGGCTTCATGGTCTGGGTGTTCGGGCTGCGCGAGCCGATGGGCCGCAACTACGCGCAGCTGTTCATCTGGTCCGATGCTCAGCGGCGCGATCTGGATCTACGGCGGCACCGTCGCGGATCCGCACACGCGCCTGCTGGTCTGGGCGGTGGCCGCGGCCGTCGATCTGGGGCGCCGATGATCGGCTTCCGGCTGCCGCTGGCCGGCGCGACGCAGATGTCGGACTGGAAGATCGCCGGCGGACACCTCGCCGAGCGCTCCCAGCTGCTGCTTGATGATCGCCTTTGGCGAGTCGTTCCTGCGGATCGGGGAGAGCTTCGCGCTCGAGCACGGCACGGTCGCCGCCGACGCCGCCTTCCTCGTCGGCTTCGTGCTCGTGTTCTCGCTGTGGACGATCTACTTCCTGCACCACGCCGGGCCGGCCCTGCGCGCGCTCGAGCAGGCCCGCGAGGATGCGGCCCGGCTTGCCCGGTCCGCCTACATGTACGCCCACGCGGCCATGATCGGGGCCGTGGTCGTGATCTCGGACGTGATCCACCTGACGATCGAGAGCCCGCGCGAGCCTGTCAGCACAGGTTTCGCGGCGATCTGCATCGGTGGTCCGTGCCTGTACCTGATCGGCATCGCGTTCTCGAAGCGATGGCTGGGCCACGGCGGGGTGGAGCGCATGCTGCTCGGGTCGCTGGCGCTCGCGGCCGCCGGCACGGCGACCGCGTTCGGCACGCGTTTGACCGAGCTGATCGCGGTGACCGTGGTGTCGATCGCGATCTCGCTAACCGTGCAGCGGTCAGACTCGGGCGGAGCGGATCGCAGGTCGCCGCCTGAGACGTTCTCTGTGGATGTATCACGCCGTGCCGAAACGGATCAATAAAGAAAAAGAGGTCAGCCGCCGCATCGGATAGGTTGCGCGGCACACACCAATCAGGGACTGGGGGTAGACATGCGTACCGACGCACTTTCGAGGGAGGACTGGCTCGTTGGCGGACTCGCGCTCTTGCTGGCGATCGATCTGCTGTTCCTGCCGTGGTTCTCGTACCGTGACATCTACAGCGTCGACCGCGCACCGACGCGCCCGATGGCTGGGCCGGGATCCTCGCCATGTTGGTGTCTCTCGCAATAGTGGCGGACCTGCTGGTGGAGCGGCTCTCACCGCAGACGACGCTGCCCAATTTCGGCGGCAGCCGCACCGCGACACGTTTCAGGCTGGCGCTGATCGCCGCGCTGTTCGTCGCGCTCAAGTTCATCTTCAACATCCACTTCAGCCTGTTCGGCTTTGGCTTCTGGGCGGCGGTCGTGCTCACCGTGGCGCTGGTGTTCGTCACGCATCAGGTTGAGCCAGGACCGGAACATCCTGAACGTCCAGTAGGAGCCCGCCACCAACGCTTGTCTGCCGGGTGCGGCCAGCGGGCCGCGACCCGCAGCCGCCAACCCACGGACGGCCACCGACGCGCACCCAAGCGGGCAGCGGCGCTAGAGCCCGACCGGGTGGCGGACCACGAAGCCCGCGTACTCGCCGCCGCCCTGCGACCAGCGAGAGCCGTCCTCGGCCAGCGCGACGGTGTCGAAGCGCCAGCCGGCGATGGTCATCCAGACGTGGCCGGCGTTGGCGTAGATCGTGACCCACTGACCGGGCCCAGGTTCGCCGTAGGACTCGAACCAGCCCGAGACCTCGGGCGAGCTCAACAACCCACCCGCATTGAGCACGAAGCTCACCGAACCGGAGCAGTCATAGCCGATCGCCTGGAACGAGGCGTGGCCGCCGCCCCAGATGTAGGGGAGCGTGGCGATCGCGTTGCCTGCGGCGATCATCGCCACGACGGCGGACGGTGCGCCCGCCGGCGCCTGGACGGTCCCTCCGGAGTTGATCGCGATGCCGCCGGCCTGCTGGTTGACCTGCTCAGAGGCCTGGTCAGAGACCTGCTGTGTGGCCTGGTCGGCCTGCTGTGCGGCGGCCGCGCGAGCGGCCGCGGCTGCCGCTGCAGCGGCCTCCGCGGCAGCAACCTGCGCGGCGTATTGCTTCTGGAGCTTGGCCGTCTGAGCGTTGACGTTCGCGAGCCGGTTCCTGTTGTGCGACTGCGCCGACTCCTCGTCGAGCTGCTGCTTGGCCAGCGCAGCCTGGATCCCGTACTCCTGGTTGCGCTGCACGAGGATGTCGTTGGTCAGGTTGCGATCCTTGATCTCCAGCGAATAGAGGTGCAGCGCCTCCTGCCGCACCCGCGCCTGGGCGATCCTGGTCAACCTGAACGATCTCGTCGTCCCGATGCTGCGCGTCCTTGATGTAGTTGACCTGGTCCAGCAGGCTCGAGAAGCCGTGCGCGTTGAGGATCACGTCGACCAGGTTGGGCGAGCCGTTCTCATACTCGGAGCGCAGGTTCGCCGCCAGGTACTTGGCGGCGATGTGCAGCTTGTCCTCCAGCGCCAGCAGCTCATCGCGGGCCGTCATCAGGTTGGTCTGAACCGAGCGCAGCTGGGCGATGTGCGCATCGAGCGCCGCCTGCACCGAGGACAGCTTCTCCTCAGCGGCGGCCACGCCGCCCTTGGTCTTCTCGATCTGCGCGGCCTCAGAGTTGATCTGTGACTGCAGCGCGGCGGCCGACGACTTGCTCGCGTTGATCTGGGTCTGCAGATCGGCCGAGCTGGAGGCGATCACGACTGCCGCCGAGGAGGGCGGCAACAGAAGTCGATACAAGCGTCAGGCGCTTGATGTGGCGGGAAATCTGCATCCAGGCAAAGAATGTCTCGCGGGGGCGACGTGTCACGTTGTGTTGCCGTCACTCCCAAAAACGCCGTACCGGGCGTCGGCGGCGCCTACCTTAGCGGCCTCGCGTTTGATGCCAACCTGAGCGCGCTGTGTGCAAGGGATCCTGCACATTGCAGGAATTACTCGGTCGGCGTAACTGGTGGCCGTTCTTTAGCACCGATTAGCAGCAGGTTTCAGGCGTCGCTGCGCTTGCGTGCGCGGGCAGCCTTG
The DNA here is from genome assembly GCA_963714335.1 of uncultured Actinomycetota bacterium. Lineage (GTDB taxonomy): Bacteria > Actinomycetota > Thermoleophilia > Solirubrobacterales > Solirubrobacteraceae > Palsa-465. Next base: position 336,507 of record CAVQNW010000002.1, on the reverse strand, counting down.
ACACGGGTCGTCTGATCGAGGTGCGTCTTGCGCAACCGGACGTTAAGCGGCGTGACCTCCACCGACTCGTCCTCACGCAGAAACTCGAGCGCCTGATCCAGCGACAGCTCGCGCTTGGGTACGAGACGGACGAGCTCGTCAGCCGTGGACTGGCGCATGTTGGTCAGGTGCTTCTCCTTGACGGCGTTGACATCGAGGTCCTCGGCGCGCGAGTTCTCGCCGACGACCATGCCCTCGTAGACCTCCTCGCCCGGGCCGACGAACAGCGAGCCGCGTTCCTGGAGGTTGAACAGGGCAAACGACGCCACCTTGCCGCGGCGGTCGGCCACCAGCGAGCCGGTGCCGCGCGTGCGGATCTCCCCCTGCCACGGCTCCCAGCGATCGAAGACGTGGTGCACGAGTCCGGTGCCGCGGGTCTCGGTCAGGAACTCGGTACGGAAGCCGATCAGGCCACGCGCGGGGATGATGTACTCCATCCGCACCCAGCCGGTGCCGTGGTTGATCATCTGTTCCATGCGGCCCTTGCGCAGGGCGAGCATCTGCGTGATCACGCCGACGTATTCCTCGGGGGTGTCGACGCTCATCCGCTCCATCGGCTCGTGCACCTTGCCGTTCTTCTCACGGGTGACGACCTGGGGCTTGCCGACGGTCATCTCGAAGCCCTCACGGCGCATGACCTCGACCAGCACCGCAAGCGCCAGTTCGCCGCGGCCCTGCACCTCCCAGACGTCGGGGCGGTCGGTCTGGTTGACCCGCAACGAGACGTTGCCGATCAGCTCGCGCTCGAGCCGCGCCTTCAGCTGCGAGGCGGTGAGCTTGTCGCCGTCCTGGCCGGCCAGCGGCGAGTCGTTGATGCCGACCGTGACCGAGAGCGAGGGCTCGTCGACCGTGATCGGCGGCAGCGGCCGCGGATCGTCAGGGTCAGACAGCGTGTCGCCGATCGTGATCTCGGGGATGCCGGCGACGGCGATGATGTCGCCGGCGCTCGCCTCATCGGCGCTCACGCGTTCCAGAGCTTCCGTCACATACAGCTCGGTGACCTTGACGCGCTCGATCTCGTTTCCGCCGTCGCGGCACCAGGCGACGGTCTCGCCCTTGCGGATCGTGCCCTGATGGACGCGGCAGATCGCGATCCGCCCGACGTAAGGCGACGCGTCGAGGTTGGTGACGTGCGCCTGCAGCGGCGCGCCCTCCTCGTACTGCGGCGCGGGAATGTGCTGCCACCAGCAGATCGAGCAGCGGTGTCAGGTCGGTTCCGGGCTGCTCGAGGTCGAGCGTCGCCGTTCCGGCCTTGGCGTTCGTGTAGACGATCGGGAAGTCGATCTGTTCCTCGTCGGCCTCGAGGTCGAGGAACAGCTCGTAGACCTCGTCGATGACCTCGCTGATGCGGGCGTCCGGTCGGTCGATCTTGTTGATCACGAGAATCACCGGCAGCCGCGCCTCGAGTGCCTTGCGCAGCACGAAGCGCGTCTGCGGCAGCGGCCCCTCGGAGGCGTCGACCAGCAGCAGCACGCCGTCGACCATCGTCAGGCCGCGCTCGACCTCGCCGCCGAAGTCCGCGTGCCCGGGCGTATCGATGATGTTGAGCTTGATCTCGCCGTGTCGCACGGCGGTGTTCTTGGCGAGGATCGTGATCCCCTTCTCGCGCTCGAGGTCCATCGAGTCCATGACCCGGTCGGCGACCTCCTGGTTGGCGCGGAAGGCGCCCGACTGCCACAGCAGGGCGTCGACCAACGTCGTCTTGCCGTGATCGACGTGCGCGACGATCGCGAGATTCCTGATATTGGTGCGGCTTGCCATTTCCGCTCAGCCACTGTAGAGGTAAGCTCCGGAACTTCTCGGAATAAGGGTGTGTTGCCCGGTGGTCTGTGGAGTTTGCAGGGCTGAAAATCGCGAGGGGGCGAGATTCTGCAACGCGTGTGGCGCGCCGCTGTCGGCGGCCTGCCCCGGCTGCGGTGCCTCGGTGGCACCTGGAGCGCGGTTCTGTGACGAGTGCGGCACCGAGCTGACAGCGCCGGCAGTGCCCCGCTTGGGCACAGCCGGCGAGAACGGTGGCGGCGGTCCGGCGAGTACCACCGAGCCGGAGCTGCGCCCGGTCTCGGTCCTGTTCGTCGATCTGGTTGGCTTCACCACGCTGTCTGAGGGCCGAGCGGCAGAGGACGTGCGCGACCTCCTCGGTCGTTACTTCGAGGTCGCGCGCACGATCGTCGAGCGCTACGGCGGCCAGATCGAGAAGTTCATCGGCGACGCGGTGATGGCCGTCTGGGGCGTGCCGGCCGCGCACGAGGACGACGCCGAACGCGCGGTTCGCGCCGCGCTCGAGATCGTCGACGGCGTCTCCGAGTTCGGCGCCTCGGTCGGGGCGCCTGACCTGCGGGCGCGCGCCGGGGTCGTGACCGGGCAGGCGGCGGCGGTCGACAATCCCGGAGAGGGGATCGTCACCGGTGACAAGGTCAATACGGCTTCGCGGGTGCAGTCGGCCGCGCAGCCGGGCTCTGTGCTGGTCGACGAGCTGACACGGCAGCTGACGCAGGCCTCGATCGTGTTCGAGGACGCGGGCGAGCACACGGTCAAGGGCAAGGCCGAGCCGTTGCAGCTGTGGCGGGCCGTGCGCGTGGTTGCGGGTGTCGGCGGGCGCGACCGCGAGCGGCTTGTTCGAGGCGCCGTTCGTCGGGCGCGACGGCGAGTTGCGGCTGCTCAAGGAGCTGCTCGATCAGACCGTGGAGCGCTCGAGCGCGAGGCTGGTGGCGGTCTCGGGCGATCCTGGGATCGGCAAGTCGCGGCTGCGGCGCGAGTTCTCGAATTACACCGACGGGCTTGTCGCGTTCGTTCCTCTGGCATGACGGCCGCTGTCTCGCGCACGGTGACGGAGTCGCCTTCTGGGCGCTGGCGGAGATGGTGCGCCAGCGGCTGCGGATCAGCCGAGGACGCGCCGATCGCGGAGGCCGAGATCGAAGCTCGAGGCGGGGCTCTCGCGAGTGGATCACCGAGCCCGAGGAGCGCGACTACATCCGGCCGCGCTTGGCGGCGCTGCTCGGCCTCGGTTCGCCCGGCTGGGAGCGCAGCGAGCTGTTCGGCGGCTGGCGCCTGTTCTTCGAGCGGCTGGCCACGAACGACCCGGTTGTGCTCGTCTTCGAGGACATGCAGTGGGCCGATGAGGGCCTGCTGGCATTCATCGATCAGCTGGTCGAATGGTCGCGCTCGGTCCCGATCCTGATCCTTACGTTCGCGCGGCCGGAGCTCGCCTCCCGGCACGACGGCTGGCCCGCCGGCCGGCGCGGGGTCACGACGATCGACCTCGAGCCACTCACAGACGCCGGGATGGTGGCCCTGCTTGGTGGCGCCGTCGACGGGCTGCCCGCGGACGCTCGCGACCAGATCGTCGATCGCGCCCAGGGCAACCCGTTGTACGCGGTCGAGACGATCCGGGCGCTTGCGGATCGCGGCGCGGTGGAGCGGGTCGGAGATCGCCTGCTGGCTGTGGGCGAGATCGGCGAGATCGACACGCCGGCGTCGCTGAACGCGCTGCTGGCGTCCCGCCTGGACGCGCTCGAGCCCGACGAGCGCGAGCTGGTCAAGGCGATGTCGGTGTTCGGTGGCTCGTTCCCGCTTGAAGCGGTAGCGGTGCTGGCGGGCTCGGCGGACGACCAGCTTGCGCCGCTGCTCGAGGCTCTCGTTCGCAAACAGGTCTTCGTGATCCAGTCGGACCCGTTCTCCCCGGATCACGGCCAGTACGCGTTCGCTCAGGGCCTGCTGCGGGCGGTCGCCTATGAAACGCTCGCGCGCAGGACACGCAAGCAGTTGCACCTGCGGGCCGCCGAACATCTGCGCCGGGCATTCGCGAATGATGGCGAGGAGGTCGCGGAGGTGATCGCGACTCACGTGCTCGAGGCCTTCAAATCGACCAACGCTGACGAGCCCGATCACGAGGAGCTTCGCGCCCAGGCGGTCAAGGCGCTTGAAAGTTCGGCCGAACGCGCCGAGAGCGTCGGTGCTCACATGGTCGGCTGCAATGCCTTGCGCCAGGCGGCCGAGCTGGCCGACGAGCAAGCGCGCCCGAACCTGTTGCTGAGCGCAAGCCGGATGGTGCGCGTCGCGGGCCGCCCCCAGCAGGCGCTCGAACTGGTCGAGGCCGCAAGGGAGCTGCTGTGGCTTCAGGGTCGCGAGCGAGAGCACGCCTTGGCGGCCTGGTATGCCGCAGGCCCACTCAGCTCGCTTGGGCGTTCGGAGGAGGCCAGGCAGTTGTTGGAGGACGCCCTCACGGCGCTTGGTGAGACGCCGACCCTCGATCCAGGTCGCATACAGGTGCTGACGCATCTCGGCTACACGCTCATGATTCTGCGCGACTACGCACGCGCGGAACCGATGCTGCTGGAGGCATGCGCGGGCGCCGAGGCGCTCGAATTGCACGAGGAGCTTGGAACCGCGCTCGAGAGCCGAGCAACGCTCTGTGCCTTGAGCGGCAGGCCTCAGGAGGGCGTGGCGCTTTACCGCCTCGCGTTGGAGGTGGCAGAGCGCCACGAGCTTCGACAGACAGCCGCCCGGGTCACGGGCAACCTCGCGATGACGCTGTGCCTCTGGTGTCTGCCGGGCGCGCGCGAGCAGTGTGAACGCGACCTGGCCAACGTTCGGCGTCTCGGACACGCGTTCAATGAGGCGGTCGCCACACACAACGCGATGGACCAGTTTCTGCTGGAGGGGTGGTGGGATGACGTCGAGCGGCTCGCTGACGAGGCGCGGGAGCGCGTGCCGGACGGCTATACGGACGCGCTCGTCGGCTATCAGCTGGTGCGGCTGCACGCGCTGCGCGGCGACAGTGATCGAGCCGAAGCCGGCCTGGCTCTATTGGCCGGCTTCGGGATATCAGATGATCCATGGAACGCGGTCATGCGAGAAACCGGGGTGCTGTTCGGGCGCGCAGCTCAGGGCGACGCGGCCGAGCTGCTGCGGCGTGGCTTCGAGCTGGCCGCCACAGCTGCTGAAAGGATTGGGGAGGGCACCGAGACACCCAATCTGCAGGCCTGGCCAGAACTCCTCGACGCGGCGCTCACGCTCGGTGATGTGGAGGCGGCTCGCCGGGTCGTCGATCTCCTCGCCACCCGTCCACCTGGCCATCTGACGCCGGGCCTGCGCGCAAACCTGGCACGCGGTCGGGCGCTGGTCGCCGCCGCCGCCGGCGACCACGACACCGTCGAGGCGTCACTGCGCGATGCGATCGAGCGCTTCCGTCAGATCAAGTGGGTCTACTGGCACGCCGCCACCGAGGTCGACCTTGCCGCCTGGCTGATCGATCAAGACCGTCCCGACGAGGCTGTTCCGCTGCTTGACCATGCCGTCTCGGTGCTCGAGCCGCTGCGGGCGATGCCGGCCCTCAACCGCGCCCGGGCGCTGGGAGAGGCCCCGGCCGTCATGGCGCTGTCAGCCGGCCCGCTGGCCGGCTGACAGCCTCTTCCCCGATGCGCCGGCCTCCGTGCCGGCGCCCCCAGCGGGCGGACGACCCCATCCCCGGTCGCCTGCCAAGATCGAAGCTTCAGAGCGAGAGTCCTTCTGCTCTGCTCTCGTTCGGCGCATGTGCGCTGCTCGATGAGGTAAAGGTATGGGTGGGCCAGAGCCCGTACCACGTCATATGACACATTCGCCGCCGACGGCCTCGGGCGGCACGCGTCGTGACTCTGATCTCGGCTACGCCCGCGGCTGAAGGCCGCCGAAGCCGGTCCACAGCGCCGCCATCGCCGCGTCGACGATCTCGGCCCGGGGGACGTTCGGGTGGCCGCCCCACCAACGGGCCGCGGCGGTGAGCCCGTCGCGGTGAATTGCGAACAGCGCCCGTGCGCGGACCGTTGCGGGCTCCAGGCCGGCGCGGTGCGCGTCGGCTGCGAGCAGGTCCGCGAGCACCATGTTGGACTCGGCCCGGATGCGTCGGTATTCCTGGGCGCCCTCGGGGTTCACCGGAGGATGACTGGGGAACAGCAACCGCCAGCCGAGTGGGTGCTCCTCCACGAAGCTGAAGAACGCGTCGAAGGTAGCGCGCCAACGCTCCTCGGTCGTGCCCTCGGAGCGGAGTGCCGCCCGCAGATAGCTGAGCAGGGCCTGCTCCTCGGCGTCCAACACCTCCACAAACAGCGCATGTTTGGACGGGAAGTGGTCGTAGAGCACCGTGCGTGCGACGCCGGCGGCACGGGCGATGCGACCTACCGACGCCGCTTCGTAGCCACGCTGCGCGAATTCGGGTAGCGCTGCCTCGACGATCAGTTCGCGGCGCTGCGAGCCCTTCAACCTCGTCTTGGGTGAGTCGGTGGCCATGTGGTTCTCCTGGCTGCCCAGGTTAGAGATGAATTTCACCGACGGAGTAATATCCGACACAGGTGTCGGTTAGTTATAGGACCAGCCGATCTGCCCACGGTCTCAAGGAGAGCCACTGCATGCCTGCCACCGAAGCGCTTGTATTCGACGCGATTCGCACCCCGCGCGGTCGCGGGAAGTCGAACGGGTCGCTCTACACGACCAAGCCCATCGACCTCGTCGTCGGACTGATGCATGAGATCCTCAGCCGCAACCCGGGCCTCGACCCGGCCAAGATCGAGGACGTTGTGCTCGGCTGCGTTACGCCCGTCGGTGACCAGGGCGGTGACATCGCCAAGGCCGCCGCGGCCAAGGCGGGGCTTCCTAACACCGTCGCCGGGGTGCAGCTCAATCGCTTCTGCGCCTCCGGCCTCGAGGCGGTGAACGTGGCCGCCCAGAAGGTCGCCTCCGGCTGGGAGGACCTCGTCTTCGCCGGCGGTGTCGAGTCGATGTCACGTGTGCCGATGGGCTCCGACGGCGGGGCTTGGGCGATGGATCCGGAGACCGCGTATGAGACCTCGTTTGTCCCACAGGGCATCAGCGCCGATCTGATCGCGACGATCGAGGGATTCAGCCGCGAGGACGTCGACGTCTACGCCACGCGCTCTCAGCAGCGCGCCGCCACCGCACAGGCTGAGGGCCGGTTCGCGAAGTCGGTGGTGCCGGTGCTCGACATCAACGACAACGTCGTGCTCGAACTCGACGAGTTCATCCGCCCGGACACGACCGTTGACACGCTCGGCCAGCTGAAGCCCTCGTTCGCGACGATGGGCGACTTCGGCGGTTTCGACGCGGTGGCGCTGCAGAAGTACCACTGGGTCGAGAAGATCGACCACGTCCACACGCCCGGCAACTCCTCCGGCATCGTCGACGGCGCCAGCCTCGTCGCCGTCGGCAACGAGAAGATCGGCGACGAGCTCGGGCTCAAGCCCCGCGCGCGGATCGTCTCGACCGCGGTCACCGGGACCGAGCCGACGATCATGCTCACCGGGCCCGCTCCCGCCAGTCGCAAGGCGCTGTCCAAGGCCGGCCTGACCCTCGACGACATCGACCTGATCGAGATGAATGAGGCGTTTGCAGCCGTGGTGCTGCGCTTCGCGCGGGACATGGCCGGCAAGGACGACGAGCAGGCGTTGCTCGAGAAGATCAACGTCAACGGCGGCGCGATTGCAATGGGGCACCCGCTCGGCGCGACCGGTGGCATGATCCTCGGGACGCTGATCGACGAGCTGCACCGGACCGGCGGCAGGTACGGGCTGGCCACGCTCTGTGTCGGTGGCGGCATGGGAATCGCGACCGTGGTGGAGGCTCTCTAGATGACAACGAGCGAGAACACGATCCGCTGGGAGCGCGGCGAGGACGGCATCGTCATCCTCACGCTCGACGACCCCAACCAGTCGGCAAACACGATGAACAGCGCCTACGCCGAGTCGATGCGCGCGGCGGTGGCACGGCTCGAGCAGGAGAAGGATGAGATCAAGGGCGTGATCATCACCTCCGCCAAGAAGACCTTCTTCGCCGGTGGCGATCTCAACGCGCTCAAGCTCGTCAGCAGGGAGAACGCCCCTGAGTTCGGCGAGTTCCTGCGCGAGGTGAAGGCGCAGCTGCGCACGATCGAGACGCTCGGCGTCCCGGTGGTGGCCGCGATCAACGGCGCGGCGCTGGGCGGTGGTCTGGAGATCGCGCTGGCGGCTCACCACCGCGTCATCGTCGACGATCCGAGGGCCGTCGTCGGCTTCCCCGAGGTCAACCTCGGGCTGCTACCCGGCGCTGGTGGCGTCACCCGCACGGTGCGGATGATCGGAATCGCGGGCGCGTTGATGCAGGTCCTGCTCCAGGGCATGAAGCGCTTCAAGCCGGCCGAGGCCAAGGAGGTGGGGCTGGTCGATGAGATCGTTCTCATCGGCGATGACCTGATCCCCGCCGCCAAGCGTTGGATCGCCGAGAAGGCCGCCTCGGGCGAGCCGATCGGACAGCCGTGGGACACGGACAAGAAGTACAAGATCCCCGGTGGCACGCCGTCGACCCCGTCGTTTGCTGCCAACCTCCCGGCCTTCCCGGCGAACCTGCGCAAGCAGCTCAAGGGCGCGAACATGCCCGCGCCGCTGAACATCATGGCGGCCGCCGTCGAGGGCGCCCAGGTCGACTTCGACCACGCGCTCGAGATCGAGAGCCGTTACTTCATCGAGCTCGCCACCGGCCAGGTGTCGAAGAACATGATCCAGGCGTTCTGGTTCGACCTGAACCGGGTGAATGGCGACCGTGGCCGCAGCGCCGATGTCGAGCCATACCGGGCGAAGAAGGTCGTGATCCTCGGTGCCGGGCATGATGGGTGCGGCGATCGCCTACGTCTCCGCCAAGGCCGGAATCGAGGTCGTTTTCAAGGACGTCTCCCTCGACGCGGCCGAGCGCGGCAAGCAGTACTCCGTCAACCTCGTGAACAAGGCGATCGACCGCGGTCGCTCGACCACGGAGCAGGGCGAGGAGCTGCTGGCCCGCATCCGCCCCAGCGACAAGGCGCAGGACGCGTCCGGCGCCGACCTCGTGATCGAGGCGGTCTTCGAGGACCCGACGATCAAGGAACAGGTCTGGAAGGAGATCGAGCCCCACGTCGCGCCCGACGCGGTGCTCGGCTCAAACACCTCCACTCTGCCGATCACGGGCCTCGCCTCCTACGTCACGCGTCCCGAGGACTTCGTCGGCATCCACTTCTTCTCGCCGGTGGACAAGATGCCGCTGGTCGAGCTGATCAAGGGCGAGCAGACCAGCGACGAGGCCACCTTCAAGGCGCTCGATTTCGTCAAGCAGATCAAGAAGACGCCGATCGTCGTCGACGACAGCCGCGGCTTCTTCACCAGCCGCGTGATCGGCACCTTCATCAACGAGGGCATCTCAATGCTGGCCGAGGGCGTGCCTCCGGCGACGATCGAGCAGGCCTCGTCGCAGGCCGGTTATCCGGCTCCGGTTCTGCAGCTCTCCGACGAGCTCAACATGAAGCTGATGCGCAAGATCCGCAACGCCGCCAAGGAGGCCTCCGAGGGCACCGGCAGCGGCTGGGATGCGCACCCTTCGGAGACCGTGATCGACCGCATGCTGGACGAGTACGACCGGCCCGGACGGCTCGAGGGACGCGGCTTCTACGTGTACGAGGACGGCAAGCGCACCGGTCTATGGCCTGGGTTACGCGAGGCGTTCCCGCCCGTTGACGATCCCGCATCGCTCTCGTTGCGCGACCTCGAGGAGCGCATGCTGTTCATCGAGGCGATCGAGTCGGTCAGGTGCTTCGACGAGGGCGTGATCGAGTCCGTCGCCGACGCCAACATCGGCTCGATCATGGGCATCGGTTACCCGCCCTGGACCGGCGGCGTGCTCCAGTACATCAACGGATATGTCTCACCCACCGCTCCGGCGACCACGGGCGTGGCGGGATTCGTCGCCCGTGCGCGCGAGCTGGCCGCGCGCTACGGCGAACGCTTCGAGCCGCCGGCCTCGCTGGTGGAGCGCGCCGAACGTGGCGAGCCCTACGCGGACGAGCTGGTGGCGACCGTCTGACCGCGTTCTGGACCCGGGGGTGGCAAAGCGCAGCCACCCCCGGGGATGTGGCCGTCGTCGGGGCAGATCCTCCCGGGTAGCCTAGGCGCATGCGTAGGCGGAGGAGCGACCGTGCGAACGGCCCGATTTGGGCCGGCGCCCTGGTCTTGGTGGTCATCGCGGTGGTGGTCGCCGTGGTCGCGGCCGGCAGCGGGGGCTCGGGCGCTTCCAAGCCGCAACTCGCGAGCACTTCCCATCACAACAGGCCGCAGCCGAAGCCGCACAGGAAGGCGGCGAAGTCGCTGCTGGTTCGCAACGCCACGCCGCAGCCGAGCTGGAAGAGGTACACGGGGCCGGTCCCGATCCTCGTCTACCACGCACTCGGTCCGGTCCCCGCCGGCGCGGCGTTCCCGTCGCTGTATGTCTCCTACGGGGACTTCAAGGCGGAGATGGCCTGGCTGAACTCCCACGGCTACCAGGCGGTGACGCTCGATGAGGTGATGAAGGCCTGGTACCACGGCGGCACTTTGCCGGACAAGCCGATCGTGATCACCTTTGACAACGGCTATCCCGAGCAGGTTCGATTCGCGCCCCACGTTATGTCCAAGTACGGCTGGCCCGGCGTGCTCAACGAGATCACCGAGAACCACCTGCCGCCGAGCTACATCTGGCCCGTGATCCATCGCGGCTGGGAGGTCGACTCGCACTCATTGACTCACCCCGACCTGACGACGGAGACCGCGGCCGGGCTGTGGGCCCAGGTGCACAACTCACGCGTGTACCTGCAGAAGACCTTTCACATCCCGGTCAACAGCTTCTGCTACCCGTCGAGCAAGTACAACGCCGCCGTGATCGCGGCGGTGAAGAAGGCCGGGTATACCAACGCCGTGACCGAGGCCGACTCCTACGCGACCAGCGCCGATCCGTATCTGCTGCCGCGCTTTGAGATCGAGAGTGGCGTCTCCGAGCTGGCCGCCGACCTGCTGGACAACCAGCCCGCGGGCTACGGCAGCTCGGCTTAGGTCCCGACCACCAACTTTGGACGAACGGTGTTCATCCTGCGCCCCATACGTCCAAAGTTCGGTTTCCGGAGCCACGAAGCTCTGCAACCCCACGTCATTTGCTGAAACTTGTTACTGGAGTAAGGTGGCCCGCTCCCGGCCGACCGGGGGTCAGTTAGAGCGGAGAAACGGAGTGCAATGCAGACGCAGGTGGGAATCGACGCGCAGGCCATCCTCGCGCAGCTGAGCCTTGAGGAGAAGGCCGGCCTGCTCGATGGTTCGGACTTCTGGCACACCGAACCGGTGGAGCGACTCGGCGTCCCGCGGATCCTCGTGACCGATGGACCGCACGGGCTGCGCAAGGTGGCGGCGTCCGACGATGCGTCGATCGAGCACTCCGATGAGGCGACCTGCTTCCCCCCTGCCGCCGGCTTCGGCTCCTCCTGGGACCCGGAGCTTGCGCAGCGTGTCGGCCAGGCGCTGGGTATCGAGTGCCGCGTGGCCGGTGTCTCGGTGCTGCTCGGCCCGGGCGTGAACATGAAGCGCTCGCCGCTCTGCGGTCGTAACTTCGAGTATTACTCGGAGGATCCGCTGCTGGCGGGTAAGCTCGCCGCGGCCTGGGTCAGCGGCGTACAGAGTCACGGGGTTGGAGCCTGCCTCAAGCACTTCGCCGCCAACAATCAGGAGGCCGACCGGCTGCGTGTCTCGGCCGAGGTCGACGAGCGCACGCTGCGCGAGATCTACATGGCGGCGTTTGAGCGCGTCGTCACGGAGACACAGCCCTGGACCGTGATGAGCGCCTACAACAAGATCAACGGCACTTATGCGTGTGAGAACCACTGGTTGCTGACGCAGGTGCTGCGGGGTGAGTGGGGCTTCGACGGGCTCGTGGTCTCCGATTGGGCCGCCGTCGACGACCGCGTGGCGGCGGTGGCAGCCGGCTGCGATCTGGAGATGCCCTCATCGGGTGGCGTTGGCACGCGGGCGATCGTCGATGCGGTCCTGCACGGAGAGCTCGCTGAGGCGCAGGTCGATGCGGCGGTTGTGCATGTGCTCGAACTGGTCGCGCGCAGTGGCCGGCGGGAGCCCCTGGAGAGCTTCGATCTCGACGCCCACCATGAGCTTGCACGCGAGGCCGCCGCCGGCAGTGCCGTGCTGCTCAAGAACGATCAGAACCTGCTCCCGCTCGATCCCGAGAACGGCGGGCCGATAGCGGTGATTGGTGAGTTCGCCCGCACTCCGCGCTACCAGGGCGCCGGCTCCTCGCAGGTCAATCCGACCCGGCTCGACAACGCGCTCGACTCCCTGCGCACGGCGCTCGCAGGTAAGCGCGAGGTGCTGTTTGCGCCCGGCTTCGAGATCGAGGCCGAACAGCCCGATGAGCAGCTCTTCGCCGAGGCTGTCCAGGCCGCTGCCGATGCGGAGGTCGCGCTCGTGTTCCTCGGTCTGCCGGCGTCGTATGAGTCGGAGGGTTGGGATCGCGAGCACATGGATCTGCCCGCGCTCCAGACCGACCTGTTGGCGCGGATCGCCGCCGTCAACCCGAACGTGGTGGTCGTGCTCTCCAACGGCTCCGCGGTGGTTACCTCCGGTTGGGATCAGCACGTCCGCGCGCTGCTCGAGGGCTGGCTGCTCGGGCAGGCGGGCGGCCGGGCGATCTCCGATCTGCTGCTCGGGCTTGTCTCGCCGTCGGGCCGGCTCGCCGAGACGATCCCGCTGAAGTTCACCGACAACCCGACGATCGGGAACTTCCCCGGCGAGGATCACATCGTTCGCTACGGCGAGGGTCTGCTCATCGGGTACCGCTGGTACGACGCCCACGGGTTGGAGGTCTCATACCCATTCGGGCACGGACTGTCCTACACCAGCTTCGACTATTCGGATCTTGAGGTGACGGTGCTTGACGACGGGCCGCAGCCGCGAGTCGAGCTGGCCGTCACCGTCACCAACAGCGGCGGGCGTGCCGGCGCCGAAGTGGTCCAGGTGTACGTCGGCGACCCGGTCGCCAGCGTATATCGCCCGGAGCAGGAGCTTCGTGGCTTCAGCAAGGTTATGCTCGAGCCGGGAGCCAGCGCCCGTGTCACGATCGAACTCGATCATCGTGCCTTCGCCTACTGGCACACGGCCCGTGGTGAGTGGGTCGTTGAGGGTGGCGAGTTCCTGGTCGCGGTGGGGGCATCGAGTCGTGACATCCGGCTTGGGCAGACTCTCACCGTGCGCGGCGGCGACGTCTGCGCGCCGCTGGCCGTGAACTCAACCTACGCGGAGTTCCTCGCGGTGCCGGAGGCGCGCGAGTGGCTTCACCAGCAGTTGCTGAGTGCCCCGCTCGGCGAGCGCGTGATCGGCACCCACCTCGGCAAGATGCTCGAGACCGTGCCGGTGAACCGCCTCTCCCGCTTCCCCGGCTCGGGCTTCACCGAGGCCGACATCGAGACGTTCCTCGCATCACGACGCTAGCCAGGGCTCAAGCTTCAGATCACGAGCCCGTGGCGCACGGTGTTCTCGCTGACCGAGCGCGCCTCGACGAACTGCAGCAGGTAGTCGGGTCCACCGGCCTTCGGGCCGGTACCCGAGAGTCGGCCGCCGCCGAACGGTTGGCGGCCGACCATGGCGCCAGTGATCTCGCGATTGACGTAGAGGTTGCCGACGATTCCGCGCCTGCTGACCATGTCGATCGTGCTCGGGCTGCGGCTGAACAGCCCGCCGGTCAGGCCATACGCGCCGGTCTCGACCAGCTCGACAGCCCGGTCGACGCTGTCGACGCGCTCCGAGGAGAGCACGGGCCCAAACACCTCGTCGTTGACGATCCGCGCGTCGGGGGGGAGGTCGACGAACAGCGTCGGAGCGACGTAGTGGCCGCCGCCGCCCGGGACCTCGCCGGCAACACGCGGCCGCAGTGGTGCGTCGTGCAGGTAACGGGTGATCCGCGACTGCGCCTCCTCATCGATCACGGCCGACAGATCTGAGGCGAAGTCCTCAGCGGGCCCGACCCGCAGCGTCTCGATCGCACCGGCCAGGCGCTCGTTCAGAGCATCGGCGATGTCACGGTGGACGAGCACGCGCGCTGCGGCCGAGCACTTCTGCCCGGCGAAGCTGAAGGCGCTCTTCACGATCGCGGGAACCGCATCGTCGAGGTCGGCGTCGGCATCGACGATCACGCAGTTCTTGCCGCCCATCTCGGCGATCACGCGCTTGATGTGGTGCTGCCCGGGCGCCTGTTCGGCGGCGACGCTGATGATGCTCAACCCGGCCGCGAGCGATCCGGTGAAGGCGATGATGTGCACCTTCGGATGCGCGACCAGGGCCTTGGCCGGCTCATCGCGTCCGCACAGCAGCTGGAGCGCGTCGGCTGGAACGCCGGCGGCGTGCAGCGCCTCAACGACCGCGTGCCCGCAGGCGGGCGTCTGCTCGGCGGGCTTGAAGACGACGGCGTTACCGGTGACCAGCGCCGCCGACATCATCCCAGTCGGGATCGCCAGCGGGAAGTTCCACGGCGCGATCACCGCACAGACACCGCGCGGGAAGTAGCGCAGCGTGTTGCGTTCGCCAGGAAGCTGGATCAGCGGCCGCCCCTGCTCGAGCGCGACAGCTCCGACGGCGTAGTACTCGAGGAAGTCGATCGCCTCGCAGACGTCCGCGTCCGCCTCCGCCCACGGCTTGCCCGCCTCGAGCACCGCGAGCGCCGCCAGTTCGAGTCGCCGCTCGCGCATCAGGCCGGCGGCTCGCTGCAGCACAGCGGCACGTTCGCCGACCTCGAGGGCGGACCAGTCGCGAAAGGCGATTGTGGCTCGGTCGACGGCTGCGTCCGCTTCCGCGCCTGTGGCCTCGGGTGCGATCGCGATCACCTCGTCCGGGGCCGCGGGGTTGGCGGAGACAAGTTCGCCCGAGCCCGGTGCTTCGAGCCGCAGCGGCAGCTTTGCGCGAAGCTCCGCGAGCGCGCGAAGCGCCTGTGCGCGCACCGATTCGCGCCGGAACTCGAGCACAGGCTCATTGCGGAATGTGGTCTCCGTGGTCACGGCTTCTCCAGCAGCAGGTCGAGTGCGGCGCCGGTCGACTGGGCGGCCAGGAATGAATCGTTTGAGGTGTTCTCGAGCAGCCGCCTGACCAGGTACGCCATCCCGGCGACGAGGTCCCCGACCGGGCAGTAAACGCGCACGCGACGCCCGACGGCGGCGATCGCCGCGGCCGCGTCGTCGCCCAGTCCTCGCAGGACCTGGAGCTCGAGCGCCTCGGGCGGTAGCTCGAGGCGCTCGCTGTATGCCAGCGCGTGCGCGAGCGAGCGCAGGTTGTGTGAGGCGATCGCGGGCCGGAGCGCAACGCCCTCGGCGCGGGCATCAAGCAGGCGCCGGGTCAGGTGCTCGTAGTGGCGGTCGCAGGAACGGCGGTCGGTGAAGACAGGGGACTCCCAACCGTGCTGCGCAGCCAGCACCACCTCGTGGTCCCAGTAGGCGCCCTTGACCAGGCGGATCGTGAACGGGACCGCGCGCGGGTGCTCGCGCAACCAGACCAGCAGCCGGTCGAGCTGGTCCTCCGAGTCGGTGAGATAGCCCTGAAGCACGATGCCGGCCGACGGGCCCTCGTGGAACTCCGGATCCGAAAGCAACTCGAGCACGAGCTCGGTGATGCTCTCGCGCGTGTCGAGCGACTCCATGTCCACGTGCAGGTGGGCGCCCACATCGCGCGCGAGCCGCAGCAGCGTCAGCAGGCGTTCGCGTGCCGCCTCCAGGGCGCGAGCCGGCGCGTTCGCCCGCAGGTGCGGCGTGAGCGCCGAAACCTTGACGCTCAGGTTTGCTCTTGGCAGCAGCCCTAGACCATCGTGCTCGAGCAGCGGCTGAGGGCGCCAGGGCGCGCTCATCGCGCTGAGCGATCGCAACGTCGCAGCGCAGCGCACCGCGTAGGCGTCGCCCTCGCCCTCGGTCAGCGTCGCCTCGCCGAGAAGGTCGAGCGTGACACAGCGACCGCGTTGCCACAGCGCTGCCAGCTCGCCGCCTGCCGCGGCGGCGTCCTCGCCGGCGATGAACCTGTGCGACATGGCGGCGACTCCGAACGCTGCCGCCGAGGCCGTGGGCAGTTCCAGGGCGCGCCGCCCGACCAGCGTCGACAGCCGCCGCGCAGTCTCCGACTCGACGGCCGCCTCTTCCAGGTACTCATTCAGGTGGCGAACAAGCTCGGCACGGTCCCTGCAGGCCGGGCGCACATCGACGAAGCGAAACAGCGCGGCCCGCAGCCGCGCGTCGCCGATGACCGCCTGCATCATCCGCCGCTCGACAACCGCGGCCGGGTTGCGCCCGCCATCGGGCAGGTGCTCGGCGAGGCGGTGCCCCCAGCGCTTCACGTCTGTTTCAAAGTCGTCAGCCAACATCGTTCTTCCAATGATCTCTTAGCATGCGGAGGTGTGATCCAGTTTCGCGACGGTCGGGTTGACACGGGTGACGGCGGGCGGCTCGAGGCCGCGATGCGCGAGGAGATAGGAGAGCTCTACGCGGGTCTCGACCTTCAGTCGCCGGACATGCCGAAGGCGGGACCCGATGAGCTGAACCCGCCCAACGGTTCCTTCCTCGTCGGATATGAGGATGAGGTCGCGATCTGCTGCGGAGGCATCAAGCGCCTCGACGCAGACACCTGCGAGCTCAAGCGCATGTACGTGATCCCGGCGGCCCGGGGCCGCGGCGTCGCGCGGGTCCTGCTCGCGGCACTCGAGGCCAGAGCACGCGAACTGGGCTACACCATCGCCCGCCTGGACACCGGACCAAAGCAGCCGAGCGCCCAGCATCTCTACGAGTCCGCTGGCTACGTCTCGATCCCCAACTTCAACGGCAACCCGGTCGCCACATACTTCGGCGAGCGGTCGCTCTGACGCGCACCTTGCCCAGCGCTCGATTCCGACTCAGCACATCACGGCGTCGCTGAAGTCCGCTCGACCTCACCCTCGGCCACGGCTGTCTCGTGCTTGATCGGTTCGTCGGGAACCAGGTACCGGTACACGAGTGCGGCCAGCACACCTCCCACGAGCGGGGCGACAATGAACAGCCAGACCTGCTTTATAGCCTCGCCGCCGACGATGATCGCCGGGCCCAGGCTGCGAGCCGGGTTGACCGAGGTCCCCGTCAACGGGATCCCGACCAGGTGCACGACCACCAGGGCGACGCCGATCGTCAGCCCCGCGAAGCCCGCAGAGCCGATACGGCTGGTGGCGGTCAGGACCACGAGCACGAAGATGAAGGTGAGTACGACCTCAGTCGCAAATGCGCCGCCGACGTGGATCCCGATCATCGAGGCCTTGCCCCACCCGTCGGTGCCAAGGCCCACGGTCGAGGTGCTGTAGACGGGTGAGCCGGAGAAGATCGCCCAGAGCACAGTGGCGCCGACGATGCCGCCTACGAACTGCGCGATCCAATAGCCGATCGCCTCGTTGATCGACATGCGGCCCGAGGCGACGAAGCCCATCGTCACCGCCGGATTCACATGCGCACCTGTGATCGGCCCCAGGGTGTAGGCGAGCGCTACCAACACCAGACCAAAGGCCAACGCGGTGGCTACGACGCCTGCCGACGTCGAGAGCCCAGCGAATTTGAACCCGAACGACAGCGTCGCCACCCCGACTCCGACAAACACGAGCAGCGCGGTACCCAGTGCCTCCGCGACCAGCTTCCTTGGTTCCATCCGAGTTCTCCTCTCAGGCACCCACGGATTCGCGGTCGTCCCCACCTGCTGGTCGGGTCATCTGACCGCCCGTTACGCAGCAAATCAGAAACGGCCCCCCGAAGGGGGAATCTCAGATCTGCCCCAGGCGCCGCAGCTCTGCGACCGCGGTGTTGGCGGCGAGCAGCTCGTCGTGGGACGTGCCGGCGTCGATCCAGTAGCCGTCGAGCGTCTCGCAGCGCATCATGCCGGCGTGGACGTAGATGTTGTTGAGGTCGGTGATCTCGAGCTCGCCGCGGGCCGAGGGCGTCAGCGTCCTCAGATGCCCCCACACCTGCTCGTCGTACATGTAGATCCCCGTCTGGATCAGGTGTGACCTGGGCTGCGCGGGCTTCTCCTCGATGCCGACGACCCGTTCGCCGTCCATCTCGATCACCCCGTACTGCTCGGGATGCTCCATCTCCACGCCGAAGACGACAGCACCGTGCTCCTCGGTCGAGAAACGCTCGACCGCCGGGCGCAGGTCCTGCGTGAAGATGTTGTCGCCCAGCAGCACGAGCACCTTGTCACGGCCGACGAAGGACTCGGCCAGGCCAACCGCCTGCGCAAGGCCGCCTGCCTCCTCCTGAAGGTCGTAGGAGAGATGCAGCCCGAACTCCCGTCCGGAGCCCAGCAGTTGCATGAAGTGACCCGCGTGCTCTGGGTTGGTGATGATCAGCACGTCGTGAACGCCGGCCCGCGCCATCGCCTGAAGCGGGTAGTAGATGAGCGGCCGGTCGTAGATCGGCAGCAGGTGCTTGTTGGTCACACTTGTCAGCGGCCGCAGGCGCGTCGCCTTGCCTCCGGCCAGCACGATTCCCTTCACCGCTCTCCCCCTCGCTCTTCAGACCGGCACGACGGCTTCGATCTCGAGCGCGGCGGCGCGTACCGCCTCGCGCGCCTCTGCCGGCTCGACCACGACCGCGTCGCCGGCCTCCTTGAGCACCTCGCGCACGAGCCAGTCAAGCCCGGCGTAGCCAAAGTCAACGACCGCCGAACCATCGCTGCCCTGGCTGATCACCGTGCGCTCCTCGCGCACCCAGCGCGCGCGGTCGGGTGAGATCCACACCCGCGCGCGGTTCGACGCGGGCACCTCGCCGGTCCTCAACCACCCGTCGACACCAGTCGAGAAGTCGAGCTCCGCCCGCGGCTCAAAGGTCGTCTCGGTCACCTGCGCCGACTTGATCCGATCCAGGCGGAAGTGCCGCACCGCCTCACGCTCGGGGTCGTAGCTCGCGACGTACCAGCCTTCGAGGCCGTTGACCAGCTGATAGGGCTCGACAACGCGTGTGGTGAACACACCCTCGTTCTCCTTGAAGTACTCGAACGACAGCAGTCGTCGCGTTGAGATGGCCTCGCGTGCCTTCTCGGCGATCTCGGCGTCGTCGCCTCCAAGCGCCGCGATCTGGAGCCCCTCGTGGGCTGGATCCTCGCCGAGTGCCGCCACGACCTTGCGCCGCACCGACGCCAGCGACCCCTCCGGGATGTGCTCGCCGATCAGGTCGATCGCCGCGATCAGCGCCTTGGCCTCGACCGGCAGGAGCCGCGCCGGCCGTGCGAACGCGTCGCCGTACGGCTCGGGATCGACCTCGACGCGGCCGTCGGGCAGGATCTCCGCGTACAGCACATAGGTTCCGGCGCCGAAGTTGACGACGTTCAGCACCGCGATGTCCTCCTGCAGCTCCTGCTCGGACAGCTTCAGCCGCTCGCGCAGCTCGGCCGCCGACAGCGACCGCCCGGAGCGTCCGGAGTCGATCAGGATGCTGGCCAGGGTCACCAGCCGAGCGAAGCGCTCGGGGCGGATCACAGCGTCGGCACCGAGCGTCTCGGGCTCGTTTGCGGCTGTGTCGTCCTCAGCGCCCGCTGGCGCAGAGGACTCTCCCGGCGCGCTCAGCTGGCTCGTGCTCCTGCGTCGCCAGCAGCTCGTCTGTGTCGCCGCTGTGACGCGCCGCGAGCATGTGCACGCGCTCGCGCAGCTCCGCGGCGAGCTCCGCCGGAGCGACAATGCGCGCGTTGTCCGCGAGCCCGAGGACCCAGGCGATCAGCTGGCGGGCGTTGGCGTACGAGGTGGTGAAGATGCTGCCGCTGCCGTCGTCGGCGGGGCGCAGCTCGCCGTAGCGGCCGAAGTGGCGCTGCACCTGCCAGGCGATCTTGCTCGAGATCCAGATCTCGGCGTTGCCGATCGGCGTTCCGAACTGCCACTGGATCCGATCCGCGTAGCCCCTCGGATCGAAGTCGGCAGGCCGCTGGAAGTCGTGCTCCGCCTTGGTCGCGTAGCCGACCTTGCCACGGATGCGCGAGAGCCGGAAAACGCGGATCGCGTCACGCTCGTGCGAGCGCCCGACCATGTAGAACTGGCCGCCCTGGAACAGCAGCTGGTACGGGTCGATCCTGCGCTGTTCGAGTGAGTCGCGCTCCATCGTGTAGTACTCGAACACAACCGTCTTGCGGCGGAAGATCGCCGTTTCGATCTTTGCCAGGCGCTGCGATATCTCGTGACCGTCGGCGGCGCCGGTGATACCGAGTGCGATCGTGCGCTGCACCGGCGAGTCGAGTGGGCTCGGCCGACCCCATGAGATCTGCTGCAGCGCCAGCCGCAGCGGCTCCGCGTAGGCGAACTTGCCGTCGAGCAGATACAACGCCGTCCACAGCGCCGCCAGCTCGTTGTCGTCGAACTCGATCGGCGGCAGGTGGAAGTTCTCCGGCGGCAGCGAGTACTGCTCCTGCTCCACCTGACCGTCCTGCGGCTTCTCGACCGAGAGCACGATGCCGAGCGCTTCCAACTCGGAGCGGTCCGCGTAGAAGCGGCGCGCGAACGCATCCTCGTTCATCACGCTGTAGCCCTCGACGTCTCGCCGGATCTCCGGAGCTGTCACCGGGCGCCTCTCGGCCATCAGGTATGAGATCAGCGACAGTTGGCGGATCAGCTTCTCGGTGTCCTTCGCCATTCGCCACCCACTTTAAAGGGGGCCAGCAAGCCGCGCGCGGCGGACACGTAGCGTGGCCGCAATTTGCGCCTTTCTCAGGATCGTCCCTGCCGCTCGCCGACGCCCTGATCGTCAACTACCGGGGACTTGTCGCGCTTGCGACCTGGGCTTCGAGCAACTAAGCCGCGAGCCGGGAGCTCTCGGGCACGGCGCCATCGACGCCGAAGTAGGCAACGGCACCGATGCCGTTGTCGTAGCTGGCCCACTGCGCGCCTTCGTCGAGCGCACGCTCGACGCGGTCGAAGCTTCCGAGCTTGGAGCCGAGGTTGTCGGCCATGTGGACGAGCGTCGCCTCACGCGTACACGGCACGACCGGGGAGCCGTGCTGCAGCGAGCCGTGGTGGCTGAGGATGATGTGCAGCAGCGCCTGGCTCAGCTCGGGCGGGAAGCCGTCGATCTGGCTGATC
Source organism: uncultured Actinomycetota bacterium (assembly GCA_963714335.1). Taxonomy (GTDB): domain Bacteria; phylum Actinomycetota; class Thermoleophilia; order Solirubrobacterales; family Solirubrobacteraceae; genus Palsa-465. The sequence goes on along the minus strand of CAVQNW010000002.1, from coordinate 315,558 downwards.
TCGTCGCGGATCCGCGAGTACCCGAGCGCGATCTCACCGTGCAGGCGCCCCGCGTCGGTCATCTCGATCTCCTCGCCGATGCGCCGGTACGCGTCGAGCTTGCCGAGGTCGTGGAGGAGCGCTCCGGTGAGGGCAAGGTCGCGGTTCACGCCGTGGAAGATCCCAGACAGCGCGCTCACAGCCTGAGCGACCGTGAGGCTGTGGTCGAGCAGTCCGTGCCGGTAGGCGTGGTGATAGTGCTTCGCCGCCGGCGCGTCCTTGAATCGATCCCAGGTGCGGGTACCAGGACCCAGGGTTCGCTCGAGCAGCGCGCTGAGATTTGGGCTCTGCACGGTTCCGATCAGCTCGCGCAGGTCCTGCTCCATCTGCTCCACGGTGCGGGCGGAAGCGCTTGACATCTGCGGGCAAAGTTAGTTGCACCCGCGGACGCCACGCCGCCGCCCGTCAACGTCAAGGATGAGCTCACTTGCGCCCCCTGGATGGTGGATTCCAGGGCCGCGCGCGATCGCAACACGTAGGATCGCAACACGATGAGCGGTGCCGCTCCGCAGCTGCCGGGGGTTCTGCACGACCTGCAGCCGACGCTGAACCACTATGGCTATCTGGCCGTGGGCGGCCTCGTCCTGCTCGAGGACTTCGGGGTGCCGGTCCCGGGTGAGACCGTGCTGATCCTGGCCTCGGTCTACGCCGGCGCCGGGCGCCTGAACATCTGGCTGGTGGCTCTGATCGGCTTCCTGGGTGCGGTCGCCGGCGACAACATCGGCTTCGGTATCGGGCACTTCGGCGGACGGCCGCTGATCGAGCGCTGGGGCCGTTACATACTGCTCACGCCTGAACGACTCGACAAGGCAACTGACTTCTTCGAGCGGCGCGGCGCGAGCATCATCATCATCGCCCGGTTCGTCGAGGGTCTGCGTCAGGCCAATGGGATCGTCGCCGGCACCACCGGCATGCACTGGGCTCGCTTCCTGCTGTTCAACTCGATCGGCGCGGCGCTGTGGGTGGGGGTGTGGTCGTCCGTCGGTTACTTCTCCGGCAGCCACATCGACTCGATCTACGCCGCAGCCACGCGCTACAGCGTGTACTTCGGAATCGCGGTGGGTCTGGCGCTGATCGCCTACATCACATGGCGCGTGCTGCGGGCCAGGCGCGATCGGCACGAGCGCCGCGAGCACGCCGACCAGCCCTGATCGGCTACGCCGGACGCAGTAGTCCCTCCGCGCGTGCCCAGTCGACCGTGCGGCGGAGGGTCTCATGCGGGGCGGTGTAGGTCAGCCCAAGCTCGCGCTCTGCGCGCGTTCCGTCATAGCGGTGACCGTGAAGCAGCGTCCGCACCATCTCGCGGCAGACGGGAGGATGCTTACCGCGGGCGCGAAAGACGAGTTCGGTGGCGGCGCCGCCAAGCGTCGCCACCGGCCGCGGAAGCAGGTGCGGCGCCGCCGTCACGCCGGCGACGTCGGCTGCGAGCTCGAGCAGATCTGTGACTCGCATGCGGATGCCGTTGAGCAGATACCGCTCACCGCTCGCGCCGCGCTCGGCGGCGAGCAGGTGGCCGGCGACGCAGTCCTGGATGTCGACGAGGCTCACCCAGGTGTCGATGAACACCTTGAGGCGCCCGTCGAGGAACGCGATCACGAAGCGACCGGTGCCGCCCGCTCGCCCTGGGCCCTGCACGGAGGAGGGGTTGACGCAGACGAGGTCCTGCCCGAGCGCAGTCGCTGCCTCGACCGCGGCGCGCTCGCCCAGGGTCTTGCTCTCCTCGTACTTCGACAGGTACCAGCCGCGGGAGGGGGTCCATTCGTTGGCCACCACCCCCGGCGCTTCGCCCAGCGTCGCCGCCGAGGAGGTGTGCACGATGCGTCGCACCCCCGCCCGGTGGGCCGCCCGTACCGCGGCGACCGCACCGTCGATGTTCGCGCGCATCATCTCGGCAGGGTCGCTCACGCAGAACTTGTTGATCCCGGCCACGTTGAAGGCCAGCTCGCAGCCGACCATGGCCGTGGCCAACTGCTGCTCATCGGTGATCCCGCCGCGCTGGACCTCGACGCCGCAGGCCGCGAGCTTCGCGGCGGACGCCTCCGATCGCGCCAGCGCCACAACCTGATCGCCGCGCTCGGTCAGCGCGGCGATCAGGGCCGTGCCCAGCAGGCCCGAGCCTCCGGTGACAAAGACGCGCGCCATCTCAGGACTTGAGCGCGCCGGCGTAGGCGCGCAGGTATTCGATGCCGGACCAGGCGGTGATCGCGGCGACGGCGATCATCAGCCATTGATCGAGGTAGGCACCGGCGATGATCACGTCAGGGCGCAGGATGGCGATCGCGATCGCCACGAACTGGAAGCTCGCCTTCCACTTGCCGAACCTCGATGTCTCGAGGTTTGCGCCACCGGCAGCGACCGCCGCGCGCAGCCCGAGGATCGTGAACTCCCGCGCGATGATCACGAACGCGACCCAGGCGGACGCGCGGTTCACCGCTACCAGTCCGATCAGCGTCGTCGAGACGAGCAGCTTGTCGGCGGTCGTGTCGAGAAAGGAGCCGAGCTTGGTCGTCACCTGCCAGCGACGGGCGAGCCGGCCATCGATGAAGTCGGTCGCGGCAGCGACGAGGAACACCACGGCAGCAGCAGTCCAATCGTGACCCAGCAGCAAGCCGAGGATGACGGGAGAGGCGAGGATCCGCACACTGGTGCCGATCGCAAGCGCACGAGAAGTTCGCAACGCGGCAAAGGTACCGGCCTCCACGCTGCGCAGACTACTCACTCGCGCGCGAGTTACCGCGGCCGAGCAGTTCTAGCCCGTGCTCACGGGCTGCCCCGGCGCTCGCCGCCCGCAGCGCGCGCTCTGCGGCGGCGCGCGCCTGTCCGAGATCGAGGCCGCGCAGCGCCTGCTTGGCCTCGGGAATCAGCCGTGGAGACATGCTCAGCTCGGAGACGCCCAGGCCCACGAGCAGCGCGGCGGCGGCCGGGTCACCGGCCATCTCGCCGCAGACCCCGACCCACTGACCGTGCGTGGCGGCGGCCCGTACGGTCTCCTGCACCAGCCGCAGCACGGCCGGCTGCGGCTCTCCCAAGAGCGGCTCGAGTGCGGCGTTGCCACGCTCGGCGGCCATCGTGTACTGGGTCAGGTCGTTGGTCCCGAGCGAGAAGAAGTCGACCCGCGTCGCGAGCTCCGAAGCGGTGAGCGCCGCCGCAGGGACCTCGGCCATGATCCCAAGGTCGGGCCGCTTGCCGATGCCGGTATCGGCGCACGCCTGATCGAACAGCTTCCGTGCCGCTTCGAACTCGCCGAGTGTTGCGATCATCGGCAGCATCACCTTCAGCGGGAATTCGGCGGAGACGCGCACGATCGCCCGCAGTTGCGTGGCGAGCAGCTCCGTGTTGCGCAGGCCGAGGCGGATACCTCGCACGCCGAGGAAGGGGTTCGCCTCGTTCGCCATCGTGAGCGCCGGCAACGGCTTGTCGGCACCGGCATCGAGGGTGCGCACCACCAGCGGCCGACCCTCGAGGATCTCAGCGATCTCTCGCAGAGTGTCGGCCTGTTCCTCCTCGCTCGGCAGGGCCGGCCGCTCGAGATACAGAAACTCCGTGCGCAGCAGTCCCACGCCCTCTGCTCCGAACTCGACCGCAAGCCGTGCATCGTCGACGCCGCCGATGTTGGCGAAGACCTCGATCCGCTCGCCGTCGGCAAGCTCGAGCGGCTCCTGGGCCCGCCGTTGCGCGAACGCCACCCGGTGACGCTCGTGCGCGCCTCGGTCCCCGGCTGCGGTGACCTGATCTGACGGCGGCGCGACCGTCACCTGCCCGGCACCCCCGTCGACGAGCAACTGTGTCCCGTCCAGAACCGCGAGGATCGACTCGCCAAGACCGACGACGGCCGGGATCCCCAGAGCTCGGGCGATGATCGCGGCGTGCGCCGTCGTCGAGCCGCGCGCAGTCGCGATCCCGGCGATTGTCTCGTTGCTCAGGCGGATCGTCTGTGATGGAACGAGCTCATCGGCGACGAGGATCTGAGGCGGAGACCCCTCATCGGTTTCCCCAGCGGGACCGGTGGCGACCTCGGCGGCGCCGGCGTCCCCGGCGGCGACTTCTGCAGCGCCGGTAGGCCCCAGCGCCGCAATCAGGCGATGCGCCACGTCGAGCACATCGGTTGCGCGCTCGGCGAGCAGGGAGTCGTCGAGGCCCTTGTAAACAGCGGCCACCTGTTCAGCTGCTTCAGAGATGGCCAGCTCGGCGGTGGCGCCGCCGGCGATCGCGTCTCGCACCGGTTTGAGCAGAGCCTCGTCGTCGAGCAGCATCGCGTGCGCGTCGAAGATTCCGGCGACATCGGCTCGACCGCTCGCGAGCAGCTGGTCGCGATCGCGGATCAACGCGATGCGCACACTCGCCCGAGCGTGCTCGAACAGCGACAGTTCCGCTCCGTCTCCGACAGCTTCGCGTTGCGATGGCACAGCGCGTACGCGCTCGAGTCGGCGCGCGGGGCCGACCGCGATGCCACCGGAGGCGGCGACCCCGCTGAGCACCGCGCCCGGTTCGGGCGCGGGCAAACCGTCACCGAAGCCCTGGGAAGCCAACACGCGCAGGGCCGCCGTCACCTCTTGCGCCTGCCGGCCCGAGCTGGAAACGACCACCGTGTCGCCGTGCCGCGCGCCGAGCGCCACGACGTTGGTGAGGCTGCGGGCACTGACCGGCTGCCGCCCGGAGCCAACCTTGGCGACCAGTACCTCAGCGTCGTACGCGGCCACCGTCTCGACGAATCGGGCGGCGGGTCGGGCATGCAGTCCGACCTCGTTCCCGACGAGCAGCTCCACCTCGATGCCCGCCGCCGGCCCCGCGATTCCCGGCGACCGCGCAGTTGCGGGCGCCGCCGCGGGAGCCGGCTCCGAGTCATCCGCTCCGATCTGCGCTGCCTTCATCGCGAGCGCGGCGCGCGCTTCGGCGGCGACCTGCTCGAGTGGGGCGCCGGTGGCGGCGGCGACTGCCGCGGCCACCGTCCCCTCGACCAGGGGAGCGTCGCTCAGGTGCACCGGCCCGGATGCTTCCTCGAGCAGTTCGACGGCCAGCTCGGCGCTCATCAGCGCACTGCCGAGGTCCATCAGCACCAGTACACCGTCGCTGGACATCACCCGCTGGATTGCCTCGCGCACGAGTTCGGCGTTGGTGCCCAGAACGTCCGGCTCGCCGATCCCGCCGGCGGCCTCGAGCTTCAGCTCGGGAGGGGACATCTCACGTGCGAGCGCAACCACCCCCCGGGCGAGCGTGTCGCTGTGGGAGACGACGACGATCCCGACCATGTGCGGACCTGCTCCTAGGAGCCGTCGAGCCCGTAGGCCCGGTACAGGTAGTCGATCGGATGCACCGACGGCAGGTCCGTGCCGTGGCTGATCTGCCAACGACAGGTTTCGCTGTCGCAGGCGACGGCTGGGGCGCCCGAGGCGAGCGCCTGCTCGAACAGGCTTCGTCCCACGTTCATCGCGATCTCATACTTCTCGACCTTGAGCCCGTAGGTCCCGGCGATCCCGCAGCAGCGCGCGTTCATCTCGCGCACGTCCAGCTCCGGGATCAGGGCCAGCAGCTCGAGTGCGGGCTTGCCGATCCAGTGACCCTGCTGTTGGCACGGAGCGTGGTAGGCGACCCGCTCGGGGATCGCCTTGAAGTCCGTGCGCAGCTCGCCGCGTTGGTGCAGTTCGAGCAGCAGCTCGCAGATGTCGTAGGTGCGCTCGGCCACGCGGCGCAGCTCCGGGTCGTCCTCGAGCCCGAGGATCTCACGCGCCTCGCGCTTGAGCATCAGCGTGCAACTGGTCGCGTTGCCGACGATGATCGTCTGCTCATCAGCCAGCTCCGCCGCGAGCCTGTGGGCGAGCCTATGGGCCACTCGGCGCGCGTCATCGAAGAGGCCGCTCGACTGCAGCGGCAGCCCGCAGCAGTCCTGCTTGGGCACGACCACCTCGAAGCCGTTGTGCTCGAGCACGGCCACCACGCGCTCGCCCTCCCACGGTTCGTAGTACTCGGTGCCGCATCCGTGGAAGTAGGCGACGCGGCGGTGCGATCCAGGACTCTGTCTGGCGCGGGCCCAGCGAGAGAAGCGGTGGCCGGCAAAGCGGGGCACCGGCGCGTCGCGGTGTACTCCGAGCGTCTTCTCGGCGAGGATCCGCAGCGGCCGGGAGGATAGGGTCCAGTTCGCGATCGGCGCGACAGGCGTGCCGGCACGCCCCAGCCAGGTCGGCCGGGTGATGATCCGGTCGCGCAGCGGAATGCCGTGCTGACGCTTGAGCTTGTCGCGCGCCTGCGCGTTGATCTCCGCGATCTTCACCCCCTGCGGGCAGACCTGAGAGCAGATCCCGCAGCCGGAGCAGTAGTCGACGGATGCGTCGACGCTCGGCTCATCGCGCACGCGGTAACGCTCGGATTGAGGACCTGCGTACTTGGGCCCGGGAAACAGCGGGGAGGCGTTCGAGACCGGGCAGGCGGTCTCACAGATCGTGCATTTCACGCAGTGATCGAGCGATCCGCGCAGCGCTTCGAGCTCAGCCAGATCTGTCACACCACCACCTCCGCGCCGAGTTCAGCGGCGAGCACCTGCGCCGCACGGTAACCGCTTGTCAGCGCGATGCCCTCACCCGAACCCTCACGCCAGGACACCGATCCCGGCAGTGAGGCGCCGGCGACCACCACGTTCGCGCACCCACTGGCGCGCAGCTCGCCGTCGACTGCGATACCGGCCCGCGCCAGCGGCTGCTCCTCGAAGTACGCCGGCACGAAGCGCGGCTCACCGGCGGCGGGCACGCCGACAAGCGGCAGGTCGAGCACCTGGTCGTGCACTTGCCAGTGCGAGTCCAGCGCGACGGCGCCCGAGTGAATTCCGCCGGTGGCGAGCACGAATCCGTCGGCCTCATAGGTTGTGTTCGAGCCCGCCGTCGCCGTGTCCACCGAGGTCACGCGGTCGCCGTCACGCCGATGCGCGACGACGCCCGCGCCGAGCGCCAGCCTCCCGCCCGCGCTCCGCAGTGCGTGATGCAGGAGCTCGAACAGGCGCATACCCGGGACCGACGGCGGTAGTCCTGGGATCTCGAACACGCGGCGGCCGAGTCGCGCCTCGAGCTCGCCCAGTGCGGCATGCGGATCGCGCATCCCGAGCACCGCTGGGAGGGCCACCTGGTCTGCCGCCTTGATCAGCGGTGCCAGCCGGGCGCTGAACCCAGCACGCCAACTTGGGTCATCGAAGCGGCGGGCGAGCCCGAGCGTGTTGGCATCGGCGCGGTCGACGTCGACGTCGATGTCGACGGCGGTCGCTTCAACACCTGCTGCACGCAGGTTTCCGGCGCACAGTTCAGCGTGGAAGTCGCGCAGCGGCGGCAGCCCGACCACGGCGACGCGCCCGAGAGCTTCGGAATCCCCCGCCGCGAACGTCTCCGGGACAACCGCGGACGGCTTCAACGCGCCCACCGCCGTCGGCAGCAGCATGTTGCGCTCGAGCCCGCCCACATAGCTGTAACCGGGCATGACATCTGCGGCCGCCGATGTCATGAACCAGTCGACGGCAGCCCCAATGGCCTCCAGCCCGAGGATCGCGTAGGGGTGATCGGGGCGCTCGGCTGCGAGCCCCGCGACCCCCTCGAGTGGCGCGATGATGCGTTCAGGCCCGTAGCCGAGCACGTCGATCGTGCCGGGTGCCAGGTGCGTGGAGCCGACGCCCTTCGCGATCACGCACACGCGAGCGCCCGCTTGCGCCAGCCTGGCGCCTGCGACCAGGCCGGCGGTGCCGGCACCGATCACGACCACGTCATAGCGCTGGCGCCGGTTCACCTGTCCGCAACTCCCGTCGGTAGGTGATCCACATCCAGTACACCGTGAAAGATCCACTCGTCGAACCGCATTTGACGCAGCTGATCGCCGTAGAGGATCGGCCACACGCCCTTCCAGCGCTCCTGTAGGAAACTGAGGAGCGACTCGTTCGCCTGCTCCGCGCTCACGCCGCTGTGCCCATGCAGGATCCCGATCGCTCGGTATATGCAGAAGCCGCCCTGGCATGGACCCATGCCCAGACGCAGCCGCCGGCGGATGTCGTCGAGATTTGTCGAGCCACTGCTGGTGAGCGCCTGCTCGAGCCTGTCGCGGGAGACCAGCTCGCACTCGCAGATCACCTGCTCGTCGCGTAGCTGCGCCTCCTTGCGCGCGAGTCGTTCCCCGAGCCGGTAGTTGACGCCGGTCTCCGAGCCGGGCAGCGGCTGGGTCGCGGTCGTGCAGGGGCTCGGTCTGCCGAGGATGTCGCAGACGGCGTCGACGGTGTCCTCGGCCATCAGCCGGTAGGTCGTGATCTTGCCGCCGGTGATCGTCACAAATCCGTCGACGCCGTCCCGCGAGCGGTGGTCGAGCAGCGCGTGCGCGCGCGTCACGTCGCGTGTCGCCGTATCGGTCGCCTTGGCGTCCTCGAACAGCGGACGCACGCCGGTCCAGACGCGCAGCGCTCGTGCCTGACGGAAGTCGGGAACCAGTTTTTCTCCGTCGTCGAGCATCTTGTCGACCTCGGATTGCTCGACCGTGTGGTCGTCGGGATCCTCGGTGTGCTCGTCGGTCGTGCCGATCACCGAGACGGTGCGGATCGGAACGAGGATGTCTCCGTCGGTCGGCATCTGACAGCGATTGATCACGGTGTTCACCAGCCGATGGTTCATCGCGATCATGATCCCGCGACCGGGAAACACGCGGACGCCCTCGATTCCGGCCAGCGCCGCGATGCGGCCCGCCCAGGCGCCGGAGGCGTTGACCGTGACACCGGCATCGATCGTGATGTCCTCTCCCGCCCTGACGTCACGCAGCTGTGCGCCCGTGACCCGATCACCGTCGCGGCGGATCGCAGTCACTTCGTGGTAGGGGAGGATGCGGGCGCCGCGGCGTTCGGCGCCGTGGGCCATCGCCCACACCGTCTTCCAGATGTCGATGTTCGCGTCCGGCACCCGGAACGCGCGCGAGATCCGCGGGTTCAGCCGAGGCTCGTCGTGCAGTGCCTGTGCCACCGAGATCTCCTCGCAGTCGATGTCGGTGTCGCGGCAGGCCTGGGCAAAGCGATCGGCGTAGGCGGGGTCGTCCCATGGTGTTGTGACGAACAGCCCGCCCGTGTCCTCGATGCAGTCGGCGGCGACCCGCCGCAGAATGCGGTTCTCGGCGATGCACTCGCGCGCCGCCGGAGCGTCCTTGACGGCGTACCTGCCGCCCGAGTGCAGCAACCCGTGGAAGCGGCCGCTCGTGCCCTCGGCCAAGTCGAGGCGGTCGACGAGGATCACGTCGAGTCCGCGCAGTGATGCGTCCCAGGCGACTCCCGCGCCTGTGGCGCCACCACCGATCACCAGGACCTCGGTGGTCAGGCTGACCATAACCGCAGGCTACAGCCGCAGCACGCTGGGCGGGGCCAGCGGGCCCACTCCCACCCGGTGGGGGCGAGCCAGCGAGCCCCCTCCCACGCGGTGGGCGAGCCAGCGAGCCGCCCCGACCGAGGACATTGGGAGGGGCCAGCGGGCCCACTCCCACCCGGTGGGGGCGAGCCAGCGAGCCGCCCCCACCGAGGACATTGGGAGGGGCCAGCGGGCCCACTCCCAATCCCATCACTCCAGCGATGCCCTTACTCAACCCAGTCGAAGGTTCGCGTTACGGCCTTCTTCCAGAAGTGCATGTTGCGCTTGCGCGTCTCATCGTCCATCTGCGGCTGCCAGCGCTTGTCCTCCGCCCAGTTCTCGCGCAGGTCCTCCTGGTTGTCCCAGAGTCCGGTCGCCAGGCCGGCCGCGTAGGCAGCGCCCAGCGCCGTTGTCTCGGCGACCTGGGGCCGGATCACGGGAACCCCGAGGATGTCTGCCTGGAACTGCATCAGCATGTCGTTGCCGACCATCCCGCCATCGACCTTCAGCGAGTCGAGCTCGACCCCGGAGTCGGTGCGCATCGCCTCGACGATCTCGGCCGATTGGTAGGCCGTGGCCTCGAGCGTCGCGCGCGCGATGTGCCCGGCGTTGACGTAGCGGGTCAGCCCGGCAAAGACGCCGCGCGCGTCCGACTTCCAGTACGGCGCGTAGAGGCCCGAGAACGCCGGCACGATGTAGAGGCCACCGTTGTCCTCGACGGTCGCGGCCAGCTCCTCGACCTCGGGCGCCGCCTTGATCAGCTTGAGGTTGTCGCGCAGCCACTGCACGAGCGCGCCTGTGATCGCGATCGACCCCTCCAGCGCGTAGACGGGCTTGTCATCACCGATCTTGTAACAGACGGTCGTCAGCAGGCCTGACTTCGAGTGCACGAGCTCGTTGCCGGTATTGATCAGCATGAAGTTGCCGGTGCCGTAGGTGTTCTTCGCCTCGCCGACGGCGAAGCAGGTCTGGCCGAAGGTCGCCGCCTGCTGATCTCCCAGGTCTCCCGCGATCGGTATACCGGCCAGCGGTCCATCCTTGACCTCGCCGTAGACCTCGCTGGAGGCGTGGATCTCGGGCAGCATCGACTCCGGCACCCCGATCGTCTCCGCGGTTGCGCTATCCCAGGAAAGCGTGCGCAGGTCCATCATCAGCGTGCGGCTCGCGTTGGTCACGTCGGTGATGTGCAGGCCACCATCGGTGCCGCCGGTGAGATTCCAGATCAGCCAGGAGTCGATGTTGCCGAAGATCAAATCGCCGGCGTCCGCCTTCTCGCGCGCCCCGTCGACGTTCTCCAGGACCCAGCGGACCTTGGGGCCGGAGAAGTAGGTGGCGAGCGGTAGCCCCGACTTGTCGCGGAAGCGGTCCTGGCCTCCCGACCTGCCCAGCTCGTCCACGATCTTGTCCGTGCGCGTGTCCTGCCAGACGATCGCGTTGTAGATGGCTTCGCCGGTATTGCGGTCCCAGACCACTGCGGTCTCGCGCTGGTTGGTGATGCCGAGCGCGGCGATGTCGTCCTTGGAGGCATCGGCCTTGGAGATCGCCTCCGCTACCACCTCTTCAGTGCGGTCCCAGATCTCCTTGGGATCGTGCTCGACCCATCCCGGCTTTGGATAGATCTGCTCGTGCTCCTTCTGCGAGACCGAGACCACACGCCCCGAATGGTCGAAGATCATCGCCCGCGAGCTGGTCGTGCCTGAATCGATTGCGATCGCGTACTTGGGCATTTCAGTTTCCTTTCGGGTTCTGCTGAGCGGGATCAGCCTGCGAGCGCCTCGACGGCGCTCTCGAACAGGTAGTAGGTCGAGGTCGCGCCGGGATCCTGATGTCCGGCGCTGCGTTCAGCCAGGTAGCTGGCGCGACCCTTGCGGGCGACCAGCGGTGTCGTCGCGAGCATCCCCTCGCGGGCCGCGTCAGCTGATGCCCGCAGGCCCGCATCGAGGTCGGTCGCCTGCTCGAGCGCTTCGACGGCGGGGATCAGCGCGTCGAGCATCGTCTTGTCGCCGGCCTGCGCCTTGCCACGTGCCTGAACGCCGTCGAGCGCCCGGTGCCAGGCGGCGGTGTAGGTCCTGAGATCGTTCCCCGGGTGATCGCTCAGGCCACCGCCGAGCTGCAGGAACAGGGTGCCGTACAGAGGGCCGGCGGCGCCACCGACGGTCGAGATCAACGTCATCGCGACGGTCTTCAGCACCGCGCCCGGATCCGGCTGCGGCTCGGCGTGCAGCTTCTCGATCGCCTTCTGCATGCCGCGGTCCATGTTGGTGCCGTGGTCGCCGTCGCCGATTGCCGTGTCGAGCTGCACGAGCTCCTGCCGGTGCTCGGCCATCGACTGCGCGAACAGCTCCATCCAGCGCTGCACGCTGTCGCGCTCGACGGCCACGTCAAGCTCCCCAGCGCAGGGCCGGAGTATCGACGGGCGCATCCCAGTACTGCACCAGCTCGTCGTCGAGCTTGAGCAGCGTGATCGAGCAACCCTGCATCTCCAGCGAGGTGATGTAGTTGCCGATCAGGTTGCGCTCGATCTTCAGCTCGCGGGCCGCGGCGAGCCTGGCCACCTCCGCATAGATGATGTAGAGCTCGAGCAGCGGCGTCCCGCCCATGCCGTTGACGAACGCCAGCACGCGATCGCTGGAGCTGAACGGCAGATCTTCGACGATTGGGGTCAGCAGTCGCTCGGCAACCTGCGAGGCCGGACCCACCTTCTCGCGGAAGCGCCCGGGCTCACCGTGGATCCCGATCCCGATCTCGACCTCATCCTCGGCGAGCTCGAAGCTCGGCTGTCCCGAGGCCGGGGTGATGCAGGGGGTCAGCGCCATCCCCATCGAACGGCCCTGCGCGTTCACTCGCCGGCCGATCTCCGCGACCTCGGCGAGCGTCCGCCCAGCCTCGGCCGCCGCGCCGGCGATCTTCTCGACCAGCACCGTGACGCCGACACCGCGACGGCCCGCTGTATACAGCGAGTCCTCGACGGCGACGTCGTCGTTGGTCAGCACGGTCTCGACCTCGATGCCCTCGCCCTGGGCGAGCTCGGCCGCCATCTCGAAGTTGAGCACGTCACCGGTGTAGTTCTTGACGATGTGCACAACGCCGGCGCCGCCGTCGACGGCGTTGGTGGCGGCCAACATCTGATCGGGGGTTGGTGATGTGAAGACTTCACCGGGGCAGGCGGCGTCGAGCATGCCGCGCCCGACATAGCCGCCGTGCATCGGCTCGTGGCCCGAGCCGCCTCCGGAGATCAGCCCAACCTTCCCACGTATGGGCGCCTCGGCGCGCACCACCATGTAGGGGTCGAAGCTGACCCGCAGGCGATCCCCATGCGCGGCCTGTAACCCCCGCAGCGCGTCGGCCACGACCTGATCCGGCGCGTTGATCAGTTTCTTCATCGCTCTCTCCTCGATCTGATGATCACACTGCCGAACGGGTGGCGGGACCGCTTGTCCCGCCACCTCCGTTGGTGACACGTGTCGATGTCGTCACGTGTATCGATTTCGTCACGCGGGTCGATTTCGTCACGCGGCTGGAGGACGGTCCTCCCAGACTGTCTCACCTTCGCCCTTGACGCCGGGCTTTGGCGCGAAGCGTGCCTTCAGGATGTCCTGAACCCCGCGGTCGTAGACGACCGATGCGAGGGCGCCGCCGATCAGCGGCCCGACTATCGGAATCCAGAAGTAATTCTGGATGTACTTGTAGTCACCCGGGAAGGCGATCTTCCCCCAACCGGCAATCCACGCGAAGATCCGTGGCCCGAAGTCACGTGCCGGGTTGATCGCGTAGCCGGCGTTGGCGCCGAATGAGATGCCGACGGCAAAGACGATCATGCCGACGATGAACGGCGCCAGGTTGTCTCCGACCGGGAGATTGAATTCGTCGCTCACCGCCCACACGAACAGAACCAGGAAGAACGTGCCGACGATCTGATCGATGAGCGGCCCCCACACGGTGTGGAAGTAGTTCGCCGGGAACGTCGCGAACGTGCTGTAGGTGGATACTGAGGCGAGGGTTCCCTTGACGATGTGATGGGTCGTGTCGTAGTTGTTGATCGCGGCGTTGTAGACCAGGTAAACCAGCGCGGCGCCGACGAAGCAGCCGAGCACCTGTGCCGCCCAGTAGCGCGGCACCTTGCTCCAGGGAAGCTGCTTGCGAATCGCCGCTCCGAGCGTGACTGCGGGGTTGATGTGCGCGCCGGTGATGCCGCCCACCGTGTAGACGGCGAACGTCACAGCCATCGCCCAGCCCCAGCCGATCAACAGCCAGTCGCCACCTGACTGGAGCCCGCCTGCGGGCGTGGTGCGCCCTGAGCCGAACAGGGCCCAGAGCATCGCGACCACACCGTCGCCGAATGAGATCAGGATGAAACAGCCGAAGAACTCTGCCCAGAGTTCGCCGAGTACGCCCTTGCGCCACCCGGGCCTCGTCTGGCTGCTCGCTCCGCTTACAGTTGCCACACGGCCTCCTTTGGGACGTGGAACCAAGCAAGAGTGCGTCCGGAGGATCTATACGCGAGCGCGAAGTCTCTCCGGTCGCTGCAGCCGACATTACCCCGATGCTCTGCGCTTCACGCCGCTAGCGGCTGCAGCAGCGAGCGAGCATGACTCGCCAGGTGCCCCGAGCGGATCGTGAGGGCCTGTGGCCGAGCCGGAGTCCCCGTGCCGGGGCTGGAAATCAGTCGTTGCTCTCGTCGTTGCCGCCGGCGCTGCGGCGCCGATAGGGTGAGATCGACGGCGGCCCGGCTTCGCCGGACTCGAAGAAGTTCTGTACTCGCTCGATCAAGGCTGCGGTATCAGCGAGCGGCGGGATCGGGTCGCCGAACGCGACCTCGACACGATGGCGGCGCGAGAACAGGCGTCCGCGCAGGCGCTTCGGCCAGAACGACCCCGGAGGCATGGCGGCCGCCGTTCCGGTCACACGGATCGGCACGATCGAAAGGTTGTGGTGGGAGGCCAGCACGGCGGCGCCACGGCGCACCCGACCGGTTCCGTTGCCGTGCTTGCGGGTGCCCTCCGGGTAGAGCAGCAGATTCCAGCCGTCGTCGAGCAGCTTGTCGAGGTGCTTGGTTCCCCCGCCTCCGCCGTTGCGGTCCACCGGCACCGTGTTGAACAGCAGCGAGGCCAGGTAGGCCGTGATCCGGTTCCGGTAGAAGTAATCCGCTGCCGCGGCGACAGCCGTGCGCTTGCGCAGCTTGCGCGGCAGCGCTGAGAGAATGATCGGGGTGTCCATATGGCTCGCGTGGTTGGCGACCAGGATCACGGGGCCCTTGAGATGCAGCAGCTTCTCGAACCCGCTGGCTCGGCGTGCCGCGTAGTGATCGAGCAGTGGGTTCATCACGAACTGCATGAAGCGCTCGCGGAGCCAGCGGGCCGGAGCTGAGCGCGCCCAGCCCACGTCGAGCTGCGCCACCGCAGCACGGAGCTGCTGTGCCCGTTCCGGAGCCTGTTCGGCGACCTCGCGGGCTGCATCGATCACCCGCTGCTGGCTCTCACGCGCGGCCTCTACGGCAGCGTCGCGAACCCTGTCCTTGAGCGGCGATTCGGTTGTTGTCGTCTGGCGGCGGAACGACGGCACGTCAGTTGTACCCCCTCAAGTGATACCTGTTACATACGCTGCCACTGCGACCGTCAATGGGAGCCCGGCGTTGACGCGCCGCTGCGCCCACCCGGCGTGCGGCGTTAGTGAAAGGCTCTGGGGACGCTGACCACTTCCGGGTCGACACCGTCGAGCGCCATCCAGGCCGAGCGGAAGCCGTATCCGCCGGCGCTCGACATGGCTGCGGCGCGGTTCTCCATCTGGCTGATCACCGGCGATCCCGTGGGCGGGCGGATGACGGCCACACGTGGCTTCGCATCGGGATCCTGGGACTGGCGTGAGAGCTCACCGACGAGTGCGTCGTACCTCGCCGAGCGCGTGCGCCGCAGCTCCACGAGCTCAGGGTTGAACTTCACGAGGTAGCGGTCGGTGAGATTGCCGACGGTGCTCGACAGTCCGGCGTGCGCGGTCCCCTGCGGTCGGGTCTGGAGCACGAGCATGTCCGTGCAGGTCTGTCGAGGCACATGCACGGGCACCGACTCCGCGAGGGTTGCGTCGAACAGCAGCCGGCCGCGGAACCGCACCGGCTCTCCAGAGAGCCATGGCAGTCGTGCCGATGCCAGCATCGCGGTGCGGATCTCAGCGTCGTCGCGTAGGTCCGTAAGGTCGACGATCTCGGCCGTTTCCACGTCGGTGGCCGTGCAATGGAGATCGATCGGGCTCGCCAGGATGCGCTCGGTGTGCAGCGGTCGTTGCGTGCGCCAGACGTCGTTGACGACGTAGTCCATGTTGAACAGCGACCTGCCGCGCAGAACCCTCCGCGCACTCACGAATCTCGGGTTGCCGAACCCGTGTTGATAGAGGCCCGTCAGGTAGGAGGCCTGCCCTGCGATCAGGAAGGCGGCGTTGAACGCCCCCGCGGACGCGCCGTGCACCTCGTCGAACGTGTTCGTGAAGCCGAGCTGCTCGATCGCAGCGGTCATGCCGGCCGACACCACGCCGCGCATGCCCCCGCCCTCGATCACCAGGGCCACACGCCGCCCGTCGGTGCGCTCCCCCGGTAGTGAGCCCTGCTCACGGCGACTGCGGATCAGCGCGACCACGGGGTGGTCGCGCTGATCCTCGTGGATCGTCGGGACCGACTGGAGCAGAGGGTCGGCGCTGAACCGCCGCAGGCTGGACAACCGGAAACTCATGCGGCGCGCACGTTATCGCTCGCAGCGCGCAGGCGGCCAGCGGGCCGCCTGCGACAGCTCAACGAATCATCACCCGTGCATGTCCACGGCGCGAATATTCTCCGGCTCGATCGTTACCACCACGCGCTCGTCGCCGGGCGCGTCGTAGGCAGCCAGATCCGCTCCGTACTTGGCGCCGACCTTCTGAGCGAATGACCCGTCAGGATCTTCTTCCAGCTTCGCGTTGCCGCGCACCTCGAGGTACTTCATCGGGTCGTTCAGATCGAGGATCAGGAGACTCACCTGCGGGCGCTTGCGCAGGTTCTTGACCTTGAGCCTTGTCTTGTTGAGCGAGACCTTGAGCTCGCCGTCGTCGTGCAGGAACCAGATCAGTGTCGACTGGGGGAGGCCGTCGTCGCCGATCGTCGCAAGCGACGCGATCGGGAAGTCGAGGAACTCCTGGTGCGAATCGGGGAATGTGGTCATGGCTGCATTCTTACGAGAGGATGTAGCCATGACGAGCTTTTCGACAGCAGACGTTCCCGATATTCCGGGCAAGCGCGTGATTGTCACCGGTGCCAACAGCGGCATCGGCCGGGCTGCAGCGAACGCTCTGGCCGCCGCCGGAGCGCAGGTGACCCTGGCCGTACGCAACCTCGAGCGCGGTCAGACCGCAGCGGCGACGATCGCGGGCAAGACTGACGTGCGTGAGCTGGACCTCGCGAGTCTCGCGTCGATCCGGAGGTTCGCGGCCGACTGGGAAGGCGAGATTCACCTGCTCATCAACAACGCCGGGGTGATGATCCCACCGCTCAGCCGCACGGCCGACGGCTTCGAGCTTCAGTTCGGAACCAACCACCTCGGTCACTTCGCGCTCACCAATCTGCTGCTGCCGTACGTCAGCGGCCGTGTGGTCACCGTGTCCTCGAGCATGCACAGGGTTGGCAGGATCGACTTTGACGATCTCAACTGGGAGCATCGGCGCTACCGCCGCTGGCCGGCCTACGGACAGTCGAAGCTCGCGAATCTGCTCTTCACCAGGGAGCTCCAGCATCGCCTGACAGCCGTAGGCTCGCCCGTGCTGTCCACGGCCGCCCATCCTGGCTACGCCGCCACCAACCTGCAATCGCACTCCGGCAGTGGACTCTGGGACTCCTTCGGCCGGCTCGGCAACTCGATGTTCGCCCAGAGCGAGAGCGCAGGCGCGCTACCGACGCTCTACGCCGCCTTTGCCGACATCCCGGGCGACAGCTTCGCCGGCCCCGGCGGTATGCAGGGGATGCGCGGCGCCCCGCGGCTCGTCAAGCGCAGCAAGCGCGCTGAAGACGACGCGGTGGCCCGTCGGCTGTGGGAAGTCAGCGAAGAGCTGACCGACACGCGCTTCCCGCTCTGATTCATCTCGGCCGCGCTGATCCGGATCCTGGGGGAGAATTCCGCCGTTGGAGCGGATTTCTCCCAGCAGCGTCTCCTACCCGACCGGCTCGGTCCGCGTCATCGTCACGCTCGCATCGAGCGTCGAGTTGGCGCCGCCGCGGTAGACGCCCTTGATCGGCGGCACGTCGGCGTAGTGGCGCCCGTGGCCAATCTTCACGTGGCACTCGCCCGTGAGCCCACGGTTGGTTGGGTCCACACTCACCCAGCGCGGCTCGGCGCCGCTGCTCGGGAGCAGGGCCTCGATCCAGGCGTGGGTGTCCACTTCGACTGAGGCCGCCCCATCCTCGGCGCGCTCGCCAGTGTCGTTCGCCCCACGGGTGAACAGGTAACCGGAGACGTAGCGAGTGGCGATCCCCTGGGCGCGCAGCAGATTGAGGCCCAGGTGCACGAAGTCCTGACAGACACCGGCACGGACGTCGAGCACGTGCGCGAGCGTTGAGTCGACATACGTGGCGCCCTTGCGGTACTCGAGGCGATCCGGAATCACCTCGGAGACGAGCAGCACCGCTTCCAAAGGCGTCACGGCGCCGGCGATCTCGGCCTGCAGCTCAGCCAGCAGCGTATGGCCGGATGCGTCGTCGGTCTGCATCAGGAACTCTGCGCCGGCTTCCCGGTAGGCCGCGGTGTCGAGCTCAGACCAGTCCGCGGTGGGCGGCTCGGGCTGAGGCTCGGTTGTGACGTGGGCCTGGGCGTCGATCACCAGCTCACGGTGGGGGCGCGTGACCTCGAACTCGATGACGTCGGTGCCGAAATAGTCCTCGTGCCGGTGCTGGCGTACCTCTGGGGACAACCGCAGGGTGAAGTCGTCGACTCGCTGGCGGCTGCCGGTCGCAGGGCGGATACGCAGTGCGTTGATGTTGTCGACCACATCGCCGTCGTAGCGGTAGCGGCTCAGGTAGCGGATTGCGAAGTGCATTTGGTGGGTGCTGCGGGCGGCAGTGCTCATCAGTTCACACGCCGGAGTGGACGGCAGCCAATGCGGCGACCGCGAAGTAGCGCTCGTCGATCTCGCGGTCGATCACCTCGAGCTCGTCCTGAACCCTGGCCAGCTGCTCGACGAGCCGCTCCGACTCGTGCGCCATCCGCTGCTGCAGCTCCAGGTCCGCGATCAGGCGGCCGAGCCGGAGGACCGGCGGCGCCGAGCGCGGCATCGGGTCGGCTGTCTCGAGTGCGTCGCGCAACTCCTCGAGCGAGGCGAGCACCGATCCCGGGTACTGGCTCTCATACAGCAGGAAGCGTCCCACGCCCGCCAGCGTCGGCGCTCGGCGCAGGTGGCGCCGGAACGCCTGGAAGCCGCCGACCGCCTGCAGCAGCGCAAGCGCCTCCGCCTCGTGATCCTGTGCGGGCTCGCCCAGCTCGACTGCTTCATCAACAACCGGGCTGGCGACGCGAAGCATCCGCAGCACCATGTCAGCCTCTTCTATCCGGCCGCCGGCATCGAGGAATGAGCGCGCCTCATCGCGCAGCATCGTCTTGTCGAGCAGCCCCCAGAACAGCGCGCACCGCTCCTTGACCTCCTGGTAGACCGAGTACGGACCCGTCGCCAGCGCCGCCTCCAGGTCGTAGCGCCCGAGCGACAGGTAGAACGAGTTGAGCGCCTCCCACATCTCAGCGGAGATCACGTCCCGTAACGTCCGCGCCCGTTCCCGCGCCCGGTAGACGCATGACACGACTGACGCCGGGCTGTCCGTGTCGAGCGTCAATAGCGGCGCGATCTCATGGCGACCCAGCACCCCGGGTGGCGCATGGCCGGCGGCCTCGGCTACGGCGCCCTCTGCAGCCTCCTCCCCGGGAGCGGGTGGCTTTGCCCCGATCACCGCCAGCACACCGTTCCAGCTCAGCGCGATCCCGGACCGCGCCCCCGCGCCTGGGCCCGCCGCCCCACCGGCCACGTCGGCGTGGAAGGCGCCGTCGAGCATGCGAGCTGTGTGCTCGGCGCGGGTCAAATCGCGGCCGAGCCAGAACAGCTCCTGGGCGATCCTGGCCAGCATCACTGCTGCTGCTGCTGCTGCTGCTGGGCCTGGCCATGCCAGCCGCCGTAGCGGACATCCGGCAACCTCGGCGGCTCCCGAGCCGCGACACCAACCGCAAGCGTTTCGGCGAGGTCGCCGTCGTCGAGCACCCACGTGTCCTTGGAGCCGCCGCCCTGCGATGAGTTGACGATCATCGAGCCCTCCCGCAGCGCGACCCTCGTGAGCCCACCGGGCACGATCCGGATCTCGTCGCCGAACACCGCGAAGGGACGGAGGTCGACGTGCCGCGGTGTGAGTCTGCCGTCGCCGGTCTCGGTCGGAGCGGTTGACAGGTGCACGAGCTCCTGCGCGATGAACAGATCCGGTTGTGCCGCGATCAGCAGGGCTTCCTCGGCGATCTCCTCGGCGCTTGCCTGGGGCCCGATGAAGACGCCCTTGCCGCCCGACTCGGACGTCGGCTTCACGACTACCTCGTGCAGGCGGCCCAGGATCCAGCGGCGCACCTTCTCGTCGCTCAGCAGGTAGGTGGCGACGTTCTCCAGGATCGGCTCCTCGGCCAGGTAGAAGCGCACCATCTCCGGCACGTAGTGGTAAATCGCCTTGTCATCTGCCACGCCGGTCCCGATCGCGTTGGCGATCGCGACGGTGCCGGCCCGGTAGGCGCGCACAAGGCCGGGCACGCCCAGCACCGAATCCGAGCGAAACTCGAGCGGATCGATGAAATCGTCGTCGAGGCGCCGGTAGATCGTGTGTACGCGTCGCAGACCAGCGGTGGTGCGCATGTAACAGATCGAGTCGCGCACGACCAGGTCCGACGCCTCCACCAGCTCGATGCCCATCGCGCGGGCGAGGAAGGCATGCTCGAAGTACGCGCCGTTGAGCGGACCTGGCGTCCACACGACGACGGTGGGCTCGCTCTCGGGCGAAGGCGCAACGGCCTGCAGCGCCTCAAGCAGCAGCGACGGGTAGTGCTCGACTGGCCGCACACGCTGACCGGCGAACAGCTCTGGCACGAGTCGTGTCATCGCCAGGCGGTTCTCCAGCACATAGGAGATCCCCGACGGCGTGCGTACGTTGTCCTCGAGCACGCGCCAGCTGCCATCGCCGCCACGCACGAGGTCACAGCCGGAGACGTGCGTGTAGACGCCACCCGGTGCCCGCACGCCGTGCACCGGACGGGCGAAGCTCGGCCGGCTGATGATCAGCGACCAGGGCACGATCCCGGCGCGCACGATCTCCCGCCCGTGATAGACGTCGTCCACGAATGCGTTCAGGGCACGGATGCGCTGCGCAAGACCGCGCTTGATCACCGTCCACTCTGCCGCCGTCAGCACGCGCGGGACGAGATCGAGCGGAAACGGCCGGTCGCGACGCTGACCGTTCGACCCCGAGACCTCGAACGTGATCCCCTGCTGCATGAAGATCGCGTCCCGCCGCCGACCGGCGTCCGCTAGCGCTTCCGGTCCCAGCCGCTGCAGCGTCGCGACGAGCGACTGCACGTGAGCCTTCGGGCACCCGTCCTCGTCGAACAGCTCATCGCAGCAGCCGGCAGGGATCAGGTAGTCATCGATCAGCGCATCAGCCGACATTGCGCCAGCATATGGCCGCGAAACGGGCGTTCGCCAGTTTCCTAGGGCTAATGCGGTGCCCGTCCTGCTTGGACAACTGGATAGGAGGCTCGGCGCCCGTTAGGCCGCGGACTTCCGCTGTCGCTCGTGGCAACGGCGTCAATTACCCTTGCCCACGATGAAGCTTCTGATCACCGGCGCGGCCGGCATGCTCGGGACCGACGTGCAGGCGGCGAGCGTCGGCGACCACGAGGTCGTCGCGCTCTCACGCGCGGAGCTCGACATCAGCGATCGCGATGCGGTCCACGCCGTCGTCGCCGCAGCGCAACCGGACGCTGTCATCAACTGCGCCGCCTACACCAATGTCGACGGCGCCGAGTCAGATCCCGACGCGGCTGCCGCCGCAAACGCAACCGGGCCGGGCTTCCTGGCCGAGGCCGCAACCAAAGCCGGCGCGTGGATCGTCCACGTCTCCACCGACTACGTCTTCGACGGGACCAAGACCTCACCGTACGTCGAGTCGGACCCGACCGGCCCACGTTCCGTCTACGGCTCGACCAAGCTGCTGGGCGAGCGGGCGGTGGCGATCGCCGCGCCCGATCGCCACACCGTGGTGCGAAGCTCCTGGCTGTTCGGCACCGGAGGTCCGTGCTTTCCGGCGACGATGCTGCGCCTCGCGGCAGAGCACGACACGCTCACCGTGGTCGACGACCAGCGCGGCTGTCCGACGTTCACCGGCCACCTGGCGCCCGCGCTGGTGCGGCTGGCGACCGAGCAAGACCGGCACGGCGTCCTGCACCTTGCCGCCTCCGGAGAGTGCACGTGGTATGAGTTCGCGGTCGAGATCATGCACGCGACGAACACCAACGTTGAGGTCCGGCCGATCACGACCGATCAGTTTCCCCGCCCGGCGCCCCGCCCGCCGTACAGCGTCTTGCGTTCAGAGCGTCCCGGCGCCCCGAGCCTGCCCGACTGGCGCGATGGCCTGAGCGCGTATCTTGCGGCCTTCCCCGGACCGCTGAACGCGCCGGTGGCGTCATGAGGCTGCTGGTCACCGGCGGCGCCGGCTTCATCGGCTCGAACTTCGTGCGCTACGTCCATCGCGAGCGTCCCGACTGGGAGATCGTGGTCTACGACCTCCTGACCTACGCCGGCGACCGTCGCAACGTCGAGGGGCTCGAGCGCGTGACGCTGGTGCAGGCTGACATCTGCGACGAGCAGGCAATCGACGCGGCCGTCGCCGGCTGCGATGCCGTCGTGCACTTCGCCGCCGAGTCCCACAACGACAACTCTCTGCACTCGCCGTTCCCGTTCGTGCACACAAACGTGATCGGCACCTACCAGGTGCTCGAGGCCGTACGCCGTCACGACAGGCGGCTGCACCACATCTCCACCGACGAGGTCTACGGCGACCTCGAGCTCGATGATCCCGCGAAGTTCACGCCCCAGACTCCGTACAACCCGTCGAGCCCCTACTCGAGCACCAAGGCCGGCTCCGACCTGCTCGTGCGCGCCTGGGTACGCAGCTTCGGCGTGCGCGCGACGATCAGCAACTGCTCTAACAACTACGGGCCCTACCAGCACGTTGAGAAGTTCATCCCGCGGCAGATCACGGAGATCCTCGAGGACCGGCGGCCGAAGCTCTACGGCGTCGGAGCGAACGTGCGCGACTGGATTCACACCGAGGATCACTCCTCCGGGGTGCTCGCGATCCTCGAGCGCGGACGTATCGGCGAGACCTACCTGATCGGCGCCGACGGCGAGCTCTCGAACCGCCGCGTCGTGGAGCTGATCCTCAGTCTGATGGGTCGTGGTCCCGCTGACTTCGAGCATGTGAACGACCGTCCGGGCCACGATATGCGTTACGCGATCGACGCGAGCAAGTTGCGCGACGAGCTCGGCTGGCGGCCTCTGTACCAGGACTTCGAGCGCGGTCTCGAGGCCACCATCGCCTGGTACCGGGACAACCCGGACTGGTGGCGGCCGCAGAAGCACGCGACCGAGGCCAAGTACCAGGTGCTGGGCCGATAGACGCGCTCGCCCAACTCGAGGCAGACGTCGTCGACTGCCGCCGCTGCCCGCGCCTGGTCGCGTGGCGCGAGGAGGTCGCAAGGGTCAAGCGCCGCGCCTTCATCGACCAGCAGTACTGGGGTCGCCCGATCCCCGGTTTCGGCGACCCCGCGGCGAGAATCGTCGTGCTCGGACTCGCGCCCGCGGCGCACGGTGGGAACAGAACTGGCCGCATCTTCACCGGTGACCGCTCCGGAGACTGGCTGTTCGCCGCGCTCTGGCGGGCCGGTCTCGCCAACCAGCCGACGTCGGTCTCGCGCGACGACGGCCTGACGCTCACCGACTGCTGGGTGACGGCGGCCGTGCGCTGCGCTCCGCCGGCCAACAAGCCGACGCCGCAGGAGCGCGACAACTGCGCGGTGTGGCTGCGCGCGGAACTCGCGCTGCTCGCGAACGTGCGCGTGATCGTCTGCCTCGGAAAGTTCGCCTGGGATGCGGCAATGGCCCAGCTTTCCGCGCCGCGGCCTCGCCGCAGCTTCGGCCACGGCGTCGAGGCGTCCCTCGCCGACGTGACGCTGCTCGGCAGCTACCACGTTTCCCAGCAGAACACCTTCACCGGCAGGCTCACCGAGCCGATGCTTGACGCCGTCTTCGCTCGCGCGCTCGAGTTGGCCGCCGCCTGATCAGCGGCTCGTGACGCCCACGCGTCGAGTTGGCCGCTGCCTGATCAGCGGCTCGTGACGCCCACGCACGGACGAAGGAGGCCTTTTCCGTCGTAGGGGCGCAAAACGCTTCCCGCGTCCGGATCCGCGCTTGACGGGCAGCCGTCTCGTCGATTGGAGGCTCGTCGGTGGGACTAGGCTCGTCCATCTGACTAGACAGACCTGTCTGTGCGGTGCTAAGCTCTCCGAAACACCAGACAGAACGTTCTGTTTAGGAGCTCGCCGCATGAACTACCCCACCGCTCTTCTTCCTCACGCTCTCCCGGTCGCCGTGCGCCCGCGCATGGGGCGTAAAGCGGCCTTCGCATTGCTTGCGTCAGCTGCGCTGACGTTGCTGGCGTCGTCGTCAGCGCCGACCCCGCTTTACGCCACGTACCAGGCCAAGTGGGGTTTCTCCGATCTCACGGTGACGGTCATCTTCGGCGTCTACGCCGTCGCTGTGCTCGCGTCGCTACTCGTCTTCGGCTCGCTTTCTGATCACGTGGGCCGCCGTCCTCTCCTGATGGCTGCGCTCGGATCACAGGCGCTGGTGATGCTGGTGTTTGCGTTTGCCGGGAACCTCGAGGTACTGCTCGCGGCAAGGGTCCTGCAGGGCCTGGCAACGGGCGCCGCGCTCGGCGCGATCGGCGCCGGGCTGGTCGACCTTCACCCCGCCCACGGGCCCGTCGCAAACGCCTCGGCGCTGATGGCGGGCACGGCGTCCGGGTCGCTGATCTCGGCGCTGTTCGTGCAGTGGCTGCCTGCCCCTACCGAGCTTGTCTACCTGTTCTTTTCGGTCGCGTTCCTGTTGCAGGCCCTGGGCGTCGTGCTGATCGCCGAGACGTCGGCCCGCGTGCCCGGCGCACGCCGTTCGCTGTCGCCGACGCTAGCGCTGCCGCCGCAGGTGCGTGGCTCACTGGCGATTGCGGCACCGATCCTCGTCGCGGTCTGGGCGCTCGGCGGCTTCTACGCGTCGCTCGGGCCATCGCTTGCCCAGGCCGTCGCGGGTAGCCATTCGATGATCCTCGGGGGCGCCGCACTGTTCCTGCTGGCCGGCAGCGGCTCGGTGACTGTGCTCGCGTTTCATCGCGTCGAGGCGCGCCGGTTTGCACTCGCAGGAGCGCTCGCGGTGGCCTTGGGTTCGGCGCTGCTTCTCTGGGGCGTGGCCGCTCACTCTCTACTGATCTTCGCGCTCGGGATCTTCCCCGCCGGCGCCGGCTTCGGCGCGGGCTTCCAAGGAGGGCTGCGGGCGATCGTCGCCGGAGCCGAGCCGCATCAGCGTGCGGGCGTCATCTCCGTCGTGTACGTGATCTCCTACCTCTCCATGGGGCTGCCGGCGATCCTGGCCGGCGCGCTCGTTGTGAGCTCGAGCCTGCAGCAGACAGCCGAGGAGTTGGGCGTGGGAGTGATCGTCCTGGCGGCGCTCACGGCCGTGGGCCTCATGCGGTCGCTGCGACAGGACGCCGACACGCGCCGTTCCCCCGTCTGCACGGCCGCGTGATGAGTCACACTGCAATCACCATGCCGGTCGAGGAAGAGCTCAGGCGTTCACCGCGAGAGCGGTTGCTGGAGGCGGCGCGGGAGCTCTTCTACGCCGAGGGTGTGCACACGGTCGGAATCGATCGCGTGATCGAGCGCGCCGGGGTCGCCAAGGCGTCTCTGTACTCGACCTTTGGCTCCAAGGAGGGACTGGTCAGCGCGTACCTGGAGGAGATGCACGAGCGCATGCTGTCGCGCCGTCAGAAGGCGGCCGCGGCAGCGCCGGACCCGGTCTCGGCGATCCTGGCCATCTTCGACTCCTTGGCCCGGGACTTCGAACGCCCGGACTACAACGGCTGCGCCTTCGCGGGGGCGCGGGCCGAGGAACCGGCCGGAGGCGTCGTGGATCAGGCCACGCGCGCCTATCGCGCCGACATCCGTGCAATGTTCCGCGAGCTCTGCGCCGAGGCGGGTGCCCCGGACCCCGACCAACTCGCATGGCAGCTTCAGCTGCTGTACAGCGGCGGGTCGGAGGCCGCGAAGCTCGAGCGTGACCCGGAGGTTGCGGCAGTGCAACGGGCGGCCGTCGAAACACTGCTCGCAGCGGCTCTCAGCTAGGCCACGACCTCGGGCGTTCCGGCACAGAGGACGGTCTGGATGTCGAGCCGGTCGTCCAGCACGACGATATCCGCAGGGCCGCCCGGCTCGAGCACGCCGACGTCCTCACGTCCGAGGAAGCGCGCCGGAACGGCGGTGGCCGCGCCGACGGCCTGTTCGAAGGGGACGCCGAGCGCGTGCAGGTTACGCAATGCGTCGATCATCGTGAGCACGCTGCCCGCGATCGTCCCATCCTCACGCTTCGGAGCCGCTCCGGCCTCGACCTCGACCTCGACCTCGCCAAAGCGAAACGTTCCCCCGCTCGCTCCGCTCTCGGTCGGGGCACCGGCTGCACCCATCGCGTCGGTGATCAGCGCGACGCGGCCGGCGGCGCACGCCCACACCAGCTTCACGATCTCGCTTGCAAGATGGTGGCCGTCCACGATCACCTTGACGACGATGTCCGGTCTCGTCAGAGCTGCGCCGGCCACGCCGGGGTCGCGTGAGCGCAGGGGCCGCATGGCGTTGAAGACATGGGTCAGTCCCGTGATGCCCTGATCGAAACCGCGATTGGCCTCTGGCGCGGTTGCGTTGGTGTGCCCGGCAGAGACGTAGACACCACGGTCGCGCAGGCGCCTGATGAGCGCGTCCGCACCCGGCAGCTCGGGAGCGAGGGTCATCTCGGTAACGCGGCCCGCGTCCAACAGCCGGTCGAGCAGCGCAACGTCAGGCGCCCGGAGGTGCTCAACGGGGTGCATACCGGGTCGCTCGGCCGAGAGAAACGGTCCCTCGAGGTGTGCGCCGAGCACGCGCGGGCCAACGCCCCCCGTGGGCATCGCCCGCAGGGCCTCGACCGTCGTTGCCTCCGCTGAGGTGATGAAGGTCGGCTGGCAGGCGGTGACTCCTGCGAGCAGCAGCGCCTCCCCGGCGGTCCGGTAGTCGTCGGTTGACGCAGCGAGAAAGTCGACACCACCGTAACCGTTGACCTGGATGTCGATCAGCCCCGGGATTGCGATCAGCCCGCGCGCTCCGGGCGACAGGCCGACGGCGATGACGCGCCCGTCTTCGACCTCTACGTCGCCCCGGACGACCTCGCCCTGGACGATTGCAGCCTCGACCCCGAGCCTCATCTCGAGGCCGCCTGCGTCACCGGTTGTGGCTGACCTGTCAGCGCTGCGCTGACAGCCTCCCATACGAGCGCTCCGTCCGGGGTGGCGAGGTGCGTCATGTGCCGGCAGGCCTCATAGCCCCACGTCCACAGATCCTCGACACCCTCCTCGCGGGCCGCCACGATCGCCGCCTCGAGCTCGGGCACATCCTCGCGTGTCAGCCCGAAGCTGGGCAGCCAGAGCTGCGCTCCGACGCCGTGACGATCGGCGGTCTCCCGCAGCAGCCGCGCAAAGCGCCGTACGAACGGTCCGGCCGCCTCATCCCAGTGCTTCCAGTACGGATCGGTGACGAGCAGCGAGAGCCCCGGCAGGGCTGCGACGACATCCCAATCGGCCATGCCGACCACGCCCTCGGTTGCCGGCAGCAGGCAGATCGCATTCGATCCGCCCTGTGCGGTGACGTGCGCCACCACCTCACGCAGGAAGTCGACCACGGACGCCTGACGAAATGCCTGAACCTCCGGAGTCAGCTCGGCCGGGACCGGCCCGCCGAAGCGCTCGGCACAACGTTCGCAGCGGCACGTCCAACGCGTTGGATCGTCGACGCCAACGTGTGCCGCCACGACCCAGGCCGGCTCGTCCCAGAACACCATGTCGACCCCGCATTCGAGGACCCAATCGGCCCACTCCTTGCAGAACGCGCGGTAGGCGGAGCTGTTCAGGCAGGCGGCGGCCACGGGGCGGCCATCGTCCAGGACCTGGCGCTCCTCCGGGTGGAAGGCGACCCAGCGGCTCTCAGCCTCACCACCGAACGTGCGGCCGAGCCCCCACGGGCTCGCCTGGACGAAGAGGCCCTCGTCGTGCGACGCCGCGACGATCTCCGCCATCGTCCCGCGGTAGTAGGCGAAGTCGTTCTCCGAGAAGGTGTGGAGCACGCCGCTGTAGCCACGCTCGGCCAGGTCCACCATGTCCCGCCGCACATGCCGTGGGATCCGCACTCCGAAGTAAGAGCATCCCGCTCTGGTTGCTTGCACAGCTCAGCCCTTTACTGCGCCGGCTGTGAGGCCGTACGCGATTCGACGTTGGACAAGGAGGAAGAAGATCACTACCGGGATCGAGATCATTGTTGAGGCGGCCATCACGGCGCCCCAGTCGATCGCACGCTGACCGCCTGTCAGGTCGGACAGCCAGAGCGTGATCGTGTAGTGGTGCCCGGTACGCAGGAGCGTGTTGGCGAAGAGGTACTCGTTCCAGCTGGTGATGAATGTGAACACCGCCGTTGCGACGAGCCCCGGAGCGATCAGCGGCAGCAGGATCCGAACGAATGCGCCGAGGCGGCTTGCGCCGTCGACCATCGCCGCCTCCTCGAGCTCCTTCGGGATTCCGATCATGAACCCGCGCAAGGTCCAGACACAGAACGGCAGGGCGAAGGTCAGGTAGACGAGCACCAGGCCGCTCAGCTTGCCCACCTGGTGGTAGCGGGCCAGCAGCACGAACAGCGGGATCAGCAGGCCCGTCTGGGGCAGCATCTGAATTCCGATCACCAGCACGACCACCAGCGCGCGACCGCTGAAGCGATACCTCGCCAGCGCGACTGCCGCGAAGAACGAGAGCGCCAGTGCGATCACGACAGTGGCGAGCACCACGATCAGGCTGTTGGTCACGTCCGGCCAGAAACCGGGCGTGTTGAGCGCGCTGCGGAAGTGCGCGAGCGTCAGTTGTGTCGGTATCCAGGACGGGTTGAAGCTGTTGATCTGGTTGTCGCTCTTGAACGCCGTCGAGATCATCCAGTAGACCGGGAAGGCCATCACGACGAACACCAGCAGCCCGAGCGTGTTCCAGCCAGTGCGGGCAGGGAGTTTGCGTCTCATTCGTCACCCACCCGGACCATGGACCGCACGTAGAAGATGCTGAGCACGGCGACGATCGCGAGCATGACGATGGAGATCGCGGCGCCGAGCCCGAAGTTGGTCTGCCCGTAGCCCTCGACGTAGAGGTAGATGCTCATCAGGTAGTTGCTCGGGTTCTGCTGGCTGGGCCCGATCAGCAGGAACGGCTGAGTGAAGACGCCGAAGTCCCAGATGATCGACAGGCTGGTGAGGATCAGGAGCACAGGCCGGATGACCGGCAACGTCACCGCCGTGAAGACGCGGGGCGCATTTGCGCCGTCCAGCTGTGCGGCCTCGACTAGTTCATGTGGCACCTGCGAGAGGGCGGCATACAAGGTGATCGCGACGAACGGAAGCGCGCCCCAGACGAGCAGACTGGTCACCATCGCGTACTGGGAGACGGTCGACGTGTACCAGTCGTGTTGGAAGAAGTTGCCTATGTGCAGCTGGGTGAGCGCATAGTTGAGGATGCCGTTCTGGATGTTGGTCATCCACTGCCAGATCTCGACCCCGACGACCGGCGGTGTCGCCCACACGAGCACAAGGGCAACGCTGACCAGCAGCCGCACCCAGGTTGAGACGCGGGCCAGCAGCAGCGCGATCAGCATCCCGATACCCATCGTCAGCCCTACGTTGACGGCCGTGAACAGGGTGGTGCGGATCAGCGTGTGCCAGAAGACGGAGTCGCTGAAGATCGTTTGGAAGTTCTGAAGCCCGATGTAGATGCCGTGGTGGTTGATCAGCTGGAACAGCCCGTACTGCTGCAGTGACAGCTCGACCAGGTTGACGATCGGATAGCCGAGGACGGCGACGATCGCGACCACCATCGGGAGCAGCAGCAGGTACGGCGTCGCGCCGCTGGTCAGGCGTTGACGCATCAGGCGGCGCCGCCGCGACCTTACGGTCGCGGCGGCGGGCACTGCCGTCGTTTGCTCGCTGGCGCTCAGGACGCCGGCTGGTTGAGGGTTGCTGAGATCTGCTCGCTAGCGGAGGTCGCGGCCTGCTTGACCGTGAGCTGACCGCTGAGGATCGAGCGGAGCATCGTCGGGAGCACGTTCGCGTTCTCGACGTCGACCCAGTTCACCGCCTGCGGAACGAACCAGCTGCGTGCAGCTGCCCGGTCGTTGACGCTGTTCGTGAGCAGGTTGGTCGCGTTCGGGATGTTCCCGAGTGCGTCCAGTGCCTTCTCGCTGGCGGTGCCGGTGTAGTCGGCGATCCACTGGACTGCCTGGGACTCGTTGGCCGTCCCCGCCGGAACGACGAGGTCGGAGCCACCGAGGAAGCCCGGCATCGCCTTACCCTTGGTGTGGCTCGGCATCACGAACTGCTTGGTGACCTTCGTGTAGGGCTTGGTGCAGCAGCTGTACCAGGCGGGGCCGTAGTTCGCGGCCGTCTTGCCTTGTCCGAACACCGTGTAGGGAGTCGGGTTGGTGCCGTTGGCCGTGATGCTGGACTTCGGCTGGGTAGCGTCAAAGAACGCCTTGAACGCCGTGAGGCCCTTCATCGAATTCGGCGTGTTGAGCGTTCCGATCCACTTGCCATGCACGTACTTGGCGATCGATCCGTTGTAGTCGAAGACGAAGCCGAGAGCCGTATACCAATCCTCGCCGCCGACATACAGCGGCGCGAAGCCCTTGACCTTCTTCTCCTTGGCGCCGACCTTGGTGAGGTCAGACTGGAACTGCGAGAGGCTCTTCGGCAGGCCCTTGACTCCGGCCTTCGCGAAGAGATCACTGCGGTACGTGATTACGCGTGAACCCGCGTAATACGGAACTCCGAAGAGCTTGCCGTTGTACGTAGAAGACGCAGTCAAGCCGCTGAGCCAGTGGCTGGAGTTCGCGAACTGTGACTTGTCTCCGCTGAGGTTCGCGAACGCGCCCTCAGCCATGTACTTCGTCATCTCGGTGTTGCCCATTTCGACGACGTCTGGCAAGCTGCTGCCGCCAGCGGCGAGCGCTGTGTCCAGGGTCTGGAGGTGGGTTCCCCACGGCAGATACTGGTGCGAGACCGTCCAGCCCGGGTTCTGCGACTCAAACTGCGAATCGGTGTTGGCGATGTCCGCCATCCAAGCCGGGTTCTGCTGCGGGTCAACCTGCAGCCAGACGGTGAGCGTGTGTGATGAGCTGGCGAACGCGGTGCTCGCCGTAGCGACGCCGAACCCAAGCGTGAGCGCAGCGGCTGATAGCGCCGCCATTGCGCGATACCTCATAAAACCTCCCTAGATCATTCGACACGTCGTAGCCGGCCCTCGCCTGCTGTTGGCAGGCTCTTGACCGATCACGCGGTGTAGTGGTCTACACCATTAGTGGTCTAAACCACTTAAGCGTGCGCAGTTTCCCCCACCTTGCCGCACATGTCAAGTGAACGCCGAGATTGGTCAAGACCTTTGTGGGGTTGGAACCGGCCGACCGAGGCGCTGCTCGCCTAACCCGCGGCTAGTCCGATCCGGAAGCGTCGCCCTGTCCGTGGAGCAGGTGAAGGGGCCCGAGGCGACGGCGCAGGCTTGCCTGGGCGATCGAACCGCCGGCCAACGGCACCAGCAGCGCGATCGCCTGATGCAGCAGGACGGCGGCGAGTGCCATGTAGTGCGGCACGCCATAGACGATCAGCATGCCGGCCATGCCGCCGACCGAACCGACCCCGGCAGGGAGCGGAATCGATCCCCCGAATCCGCCGATGATGTAGGCCATGATCACGATCCCGAATGCGGGAACCGGATTGGCGTGGACGGCGAGAAATGCCAGGTAGAGGACGAGGACATCGAAGCCGAAGTAGGCGATCGCCCCGAGCACGGGGACCCAGGCGCCGCGATGAACCAGAAGGCGCTTCACCTCCTCGACCGCCACGGCGAGGTCCGTGACAGAGTTCGCGAGCTTGCCGTGTTTGTGTCCCGTCCGCTTCCCACCGGCGCCGATACGCGAAGCCATGAACAGTGCCAACGCAATCGCAACGATGACAATCGCAGCCGGCAGCAGGGTCAGCAGGGCGTTGCTCTCGCCGCTCAGGATGCCGGCTCCCAGCAGGATGCCGAAGAGGATCAGCGCCAGGGCGTCGATCGCGGTGTTGAGAAAGCTGAGAGTGAGCTGGCGCTTTGCGATGAGCTCGCCGGGCATCCCGAACCGGCGCAGAATCAGCGCTCCCCACCCCATCCCTCCCCAGGCGCCGCCTGGGAGAAGCAGGCCGCTGCCCAGCTGCGACCAGGCGACGTCATCGGCTGTTCGTCTCCCGCGACTCTCGCTGGTAAGCCGATGGTCCGAGTCCACGATCGCGCTCCACGAGAACACGAAGCCCGTTTCAGACAGAACCTCCAGTCCGACCAGCGCGAGCAACCATTGCCACGAGGCGTGCTCGAGCGTTTTCAGCGCCTGCTCGAGCGCCGGGATCAGCTTGAGCACGACGTAGACCACGAGCAGGAAGCCCACCAGTTCGAGGGCCCGCCGCTTCAGATGGCGCCGCGCGTCCGCAAGCGCATGCCGCGCCCGGTCCGCGTGGGTGACGTGCTCGACTCCTGGCTCCAACGTGCTCCGGCCCATCACGCACTTCCGGGTCCTCAGGCAATCTGACGGCCGAATCGACCGGCACTGATTATCCACGGACATCACCGTAAGCTGCGCCATTGCATGTACGTCCCACGCGAGCCCGAACTGGCTGAACTCGTGATTGCCGACCCGCCCGAGCGCTGGCGTGAACTCGGTTTCGATGTCGATGACCAGGGGCACATGGACCTCGGCGGCGTGCGCGTGCGGCTCGGTGGCGAGGGCTCCGGGATCACCGCGTGGTCGCTGATGCGCGTGAACGCGATGGGCTCGATCGACGGCCTGCTCACTCCGGTGCCGCGCGTGCTGCGGCCGCCGCCGTTCCAGACGCATCCGAACGGGGCCACCGGGATCGACCACGTCGTGATCCTCACCTCGAGCCTCGAGCGCACGGCCGCCGCGTTTCTGCGCGCCGGCGTGGAACTCAAAAGCATCCATGAGTCCGAGCGCGGCCGCATGGGGTTCCGGCGGCTCGGGCCGGCGGTACTCGAGATCGTCGAGCGCGATGAGCTCGAGTCCGATGAGGCCGCGTTCTGGGGGCTGGCCGTGGTCGTGATCAGCATCGACGACGTGGCCGAGCGGCTCGGCGACCTGCTCGGCCCGATCACCGATGCCGTTCAGCCGGGCAGGCGGATCGCGAGCCTGCGATCAGCGGCCGGGATCTCGGCACCGCTCGCGTTCATGAGCCCCGAGCCGCCGTGATTGGCGTCAGGGGGACGCCTTGGTCACGGTGGATGCCGTGGTTACCGTCGCGACCACCGGTGGTTTCCACTTAGCGCACGGCGGGTTGTAGCTGTGCTGGGGTACGTATTGCCGCCACTCGCTGCGTGTGATCGGTGTCCCGCTGAGCGCGCAGATGCGATTGACAGCCAGATATGGCCGGAAGTGCCAGAACGTCAGCCGGCCGTCGCTGCCGCCGGCGACGAGCGTCTCGTCGCTCGGGCTGAACGCGAGCGCTGTGATCTTCCCGGGCGCTGCCGTCAGCGTGGCGGTCGTGTATGCCTTGGCGACGGTCGCGACGCCGTACAGCCAGACATGGCCCCCTGCCGTCGCTACCGCGAGCGTATGGCCGTCCGGGCTCAACGCGAGTCGCGTGATCGGCGTATGCGGGCCCGAGAGCGTCGTGGCGAGCTGAGGATCGCTCGGGTCAGCGACCTTCCAGAGATATACGAGGCCGTTGGCACCGGCGGCCACGAACAGCTGTCCGTTCGGACTGAGAAGCGAGGTCACCACCGGGGTCGTGGCGCGCGTCTGCTCGAGCGCGTTCGCGCCGGCGTCGGGGTTGACGGTCGTGGTCGTCGTGGTCGTCGTGGTCGTCGTGTCTGACGTGGCCGTGCCGGTCGCGGTGGTCGTCGTGGCGGTCGCGGTGTTGAGCCAGTAGGCGTTGACGGGCGCCGAGGAGGCCGGCGTCGCATCCCACGCTCCGACCGGGGTCGGACGCCACTCGTCGACCACGTCCCAGCGCTGCGTCGCACCGTACCGCGTGCTCACCAGGAGCTGTGGCTTGGTGGGCGAGAAGGCCAACCCGGTTACCGCGGACGTGAGCATGCCGGTGCTCGGCGCTGGGACCTGCCAGATCATCGTCGTGCCGGCGACGTTGCTCGAGAGTAGGCGCCGATCGCCGTCTGAGAACGCGATGCCCGTGACCGCTGCCGGGTGCGGCAGGCTGGCCACCTCGGTCCAGCCACTGGTCGACCAGATGCGAGCGGTCCGGTCACCCGAGGCCACGGCGAGGTAGCGGCCGTTGCGGCTGAACGCCAGCGCCGCGGTCTTGCCATGTCCTGACAGTGAGGTCGGAGAGCCGCCTGGGCGGCCGCGGGCGTTGAGTCTCCAGATCAGCGTGCGTCCGTCTCTGGATCCCACGGCCAGCCACCGGCCGTCTGGGCTGTAGGTGAGGGCGGTGAGCGTGGCGCCACCGTCCCGTACGACCGCCAGCGGCGCGCTGCCGCCGTGTGCGTCCCAGCTCACCAGGGTCCCGTGTGCGCCGACGGCGCTGAGCGTATTTCCGGTGTGGTTGTAGCTGACGGCCTGCAATGGGATGGCTCCAGGCGCCACGAGCTGCGGCGCCGGGACGGGCTGGTGTGGATCGCTGATCGACCAGCGCTGAACGCTGCCGTCGGCGTCCGCGGCTGCCAGGGCCGTGCCACCGGGACTGAAGCTGAGCCCGCGAACCGCAGTGGTTCCCGCCTGCAGTGTCGCGAGCTTCGTGGGATGGCTCGGCGAGGCCAGGCTCCACAGGCCAACCCGACCGGCGCTGACGCCCACGGCCAGCAGTTTGCCGCTGGGGCTGATCGCCACCGCGTCGACCCGAGCCGTCCGAGATCCAGCGGGCACAGTGGAGAGCCACGTCAGCTGCGCTTCCTTCAGTGAATAGATCTTCACTTGCCCCGCCGACTGGTAGGCGATCGCCAGGCGGTGACCGTCGTCGCCGAGCGCGAGGCCTGTCTCTCCAGTCGGTCCGAGCAGCCGCGTCGGCATCTCGCCCGCGGTGATATCCAGAAGCGCCGACCGGGCATCCGGCGTCGGGAACATGCGATGCGCGATCAGCGCCAGCTGCATTGCGAGCGCGGGATCACTGCTCTGGAGGTTGCGTGCCTCGAGCGCGACATACTGCGAGAGCACCGAGTCACGTGCGTCGATCGTGCTGTTGTGCTCGCGCGACGCCACGGCCGCAAGCACCGTCATCGCCGCCGCAAACAGCACCAGCCCGCGGACCAGCCACTTCGAGTATGTGCGCCGTCCAGCGAGCATGGCGCCGCATGTTAGGGGCCTCTGGGGAGGGTAACCTCGCCATAGGTGGCTACCGCAGCTGGCATCTCAGCGCTCGACGGTTTCAGTCCCGCCACGCGGGATTGGTTCACGCGCGCGTTTGCCGCGCCGACGGCCGCGCAGGAGCAGGCCTGGCCGGCGATCGCCTCGGGTGAGCACGTCCTGATCTCCGCGCCCACCGGCTCCGGCAAGACGCTCGCCGCGTTCCTCTGGGGCATAGACCAATTGGCGTTTGACCGCGGCGGGCTCGCCGCAGCTTCGCCCGCTCGAGAGGGCACTCGGGGCATCAGTCTCGTCTACGTATCCCCACTGAAGGCTCTCTCCTATGACATCGACCGCAACCTGCGCGTTCCGCTGCGCGGCATCGGCGCCGAGCTCAACGTCGCGGTTCGCTCAGGCGACACGCCCCAGCGCGAGCGCCAGGAGATGCTGCGCAACCCGCCGGACATTCTGATCACGACCCCAGAATCGCTCTACCTGATGCTCACCGGCCAGGCCCAGAAGCTGTTCGAGGGGACGCGCTGGTGCATCGTCGACGAGATCCACGCTGTCGCCTCCACCAAGCGCGGCGCGCACCTCGCGCTCACGCTCGAGCGGCTGGCGGAGGTCGCGAAGCGCGGCGGCGGCCCTGAGCCCCAGCGGATCGGGCTGAGCGCGACCCAGAACCCGCTCGAGGAGGTGGCCCGCTTCATGGTCGGGCCGAGCCGCCAGTGCCGGATCGTCGACGCCGGCGTTCGCAAGCAGCTCGACCTCAAGATCCAGGTGCCGGTCGAGTCGATGGCAGCACCGGGGGAGACTCCTGGAGCGGAGCTCGATCCGCTGGCGGGCGGCAGCGAGCCGACGATCAACTCGATCTGGCCGGCGATGTATCCGGAACTGCTGGGGCTGGTGCGCGAGCACAACTCGACGATCATCTTCGTCAACGCACGGCGCAGCGCCGAGCGCCTGGCGCTGCGGCTGAACGAGCTCGCGGCGGCCGAAGATGAGGGCGCCGGCAGGCCGATCAGAGAAATCGCTCGCGCTCACCACGGGTCACTCGCGCGCGAAGAGCGCACGGTCGTGGAGGAGCTGCTGAAGGCAGGCGAGCTGCCGTGCCTGGTGGCGACCTCCTCGCTCGAGCTCGGCATCGACATGGGTGCGGTCGACCTCGTGATCCAGGTCGAGTCGCCGAAGTCGGTGGCGCGCGGACTGCAGCGGATCGGCCGCGCCGGGCACAACGTCGGCGATGTCAGCCGCGGACGCATCTTCCCGAAGTTCCGCGCCGACCTGCTCGAGTGCGCGGTCGTCGCCCGCCGCATGCGCAACGGCGAGATCGAGACCACGGTCGTACCCCGCAACCCGCTCGACGTTCTCGCTCAGCAGATCGTCTCGATCGCTGCCGCCGCCGAGAGCGCCTCCTCGCCGTCGAGCCCGGCGGGCACTTCCTCCCGAAAAGAAAACGATAATGAGAATCAGAATCATTATCAGTTTGATTCGGAAAGCGAAGGCATAGTCGGTGTCGACGAGCTGTACGCGCTCGTCACCCGGACGCATACCTACGCCGAGCTCACGCGCACCTCGTTTGAGAACGTGCTCGACATGCTCGACGGCCGCTACCCGTCGTCGGAGTTTGCTGAGCTGCGGCCGCGGATCATCTGGGACCGGATCGCCGGAACGCTGCGCGCACGTAAGGGAGCCCGCCAGCTCGCGGTCACCAACGCCGGCACGATCCCCGATCGCGGCAACTACCTGGTGACGCTCCCGACGGCCGCCGCGTCGGTGAGTTCGACGAGGAGATGGTCTACGAGGCGCGCCCGGGCCAGACGTTCCTGCTCGGCGCCTCGACCTGGCGGATCGAGGAGATCGGTCGCGATCGCGTGATCGTCACGCCCGCGCCGGGCATGCCGGGAGCGGTGCCGTTCTGGAAGGGCGACAGCGTCGGGCGGCCGAGCGAGCTCGGCGCCGCGATCGGCGCCTTCAGCCGCTGGGCGGTGGATCAGGACCCGGCGGTGCTCGAGGCCGACTACGACCTGGACGAGCGCGCCGCGCGCAACCTGGTCGAGTTCCTGCGCGAGCAGCGTGACGCGACCCGCGTGGTGCCGAGTGACACCGCGATCGTGGTCGAGCGCTTCCGTGACGAGATCGGAGACTGGCGGCTGTGCGTGCTCTCACCCTTCGGCGGGCGCGTGCACGCAGCCTGGGGGCTGGCGTTGAGCGCCCGCATCCGTGATGAGCTCGGGCTCGAGGCCGACGCGATCTGGTCCGACGACGGGATCATCGTGCACCTGCCAGACGCCGAGGACCTCGACATCGCGCGGCTCACCGACCTGGTGCTGATCGACCCTGAGGAGGTCGAGGACCTGGTCGTGGCTGAGCTCTCCGGCAGCGCCCTGTTCGGCGCGCGCTTCCGCGAGAACGCCGGGCGCGCGCTGCTGATCCCGCGCGCCTATCCCGGTCGGCGCACGCCGCTCTGGCAGCAGCGCCTGAAGTCACAGTCGTTGCTCGAGGTGGCAGCCAAGTACGGCGAATTCCCGATCGTGCTCGAGACCTTCCGGGAGTGCCTGCGCGACGTCTTCGACCTGCCGGCGCTGGTGAAGCTGCTCTCGCACCTGCAGCGCCGCGAGATCTCACTGGTGGAGGTGGAGACTGCCGTCGCCTCGCCGATGGCCTCGTCGCTGCTGTTCGACTACGTCGCGACCTACATGTACGAGGGCGACACGCCCAACGCCGAGCGGCGTGCGGCGGCGCTGTCACTGGATCGCGACCTGCTGCGCGAGCTGCTCGGTCAGGAGGAGCTGCGCGACCTGATCGACGCCGGCGCGCTGGCCGCGGTCGAGGCCGATCTGCAGTGGCTCTCCGAGGATCGTCGCGTCGCGACCCGCGACCAGCTGCACGACATGCTGCGCGCGCTCGGCGACCTGAGCGAGCTTGAGCTCGCAGCGCGGCTCGTTCCAGGGGTTGCGCTCGAGCCGATGCTCGACGCGCTGCATGGCGAGCGCCGCGCGGTGAAGGTCAGGCTCGGCGGCGAGGAGCGCTGGATCGACGCCGGCGATGCGGGGATGTACCGCGACGCGCTCGGCGCGGTGCCGCCCGGCGGTTTGCCCGACGCGTTCCTGGCCGACGTTCCGGAGGCGCTCACGCGGGTGGTGGCGCGTTACGCGATGACGCACGGCCCATTCGTGTCAAGCGAACTGCGTGAGCGCTACGGCGTCGATTGCGGCGCGGTGCTCTCGGGGTTGGAGCGCGAGGGTGACCTTGTGCAGGGTGACATCCGGCCGGGAGGCAGCAGCCGTGAGTGGTGCCACCGGGAGGTGCTGCGGCGGCTGCGACGCGCCTCGCTCGCGGCGCTGCGCAAGGAGGTCGAGCCCGTCGAAGCCAGCGCGCTTGCCCGCTTCATGCCGAGTTGGCAGGGCGTCGATCGTCACCCGCCCGCCGGTGCCGGGGTCGATCGCCTGCGCGACGTGCTGGTGCCGCTGCAGGGCCTGGCGCTGCCAGTCGAGATATGGGAGCGGGAGGTGCTCCCGCGGCGCACTGGCGCCTACTCGCCAGCCTGGATGGACCAGCTGTGCGCGTCCGGTGAGCTCGTGTGGCTCGGTGCCGGAGCGCTCGGGCGCTACGGGCCGCGTGGCGCTCTACTTCCGCGACGAGGTGCCGCTGCTCGGCGCCCCGCCTGCCGGCGAGCCACCGACGGGCGGGCTCCACGAAGCGCTGCGCGAGCGGCTGACGCGCGGGGCCGCCTTCTTCATCGACCTGCTCGTCGACGCGGGCTCCGAGGTCGCCGCGACCGAGCTGCAGGAGGCGCTGTGGGACCTGGTCTGGGCGGGCGAGGTGACCAACGACGCGTTTGCGCCGCTGCGGGCCCCGCGACTGACGGTCGCGCCGCGGGCAGGGTGGTGGCCAGCGGGCCACCACCCGTAGGAGTCGGTATGCCAGGCGTGGGAGTTCGACATCGGCTCAGGTTCAGGGCCGCTGGTCGCTGACCTCGCCGCTGCTCGGTCAGCGGATCGATCCGTCGGCGGCTCGGCGTGCGCGCGCCGAGTTGCTGCTCGAGCGCTACGGCGTGCTGACCCGCGAGCAGGTGCTCGCCGAGGGCGTGCCCGGCGGCTTCTCCGGCATCTACTCGGAGCTCACCCAGCTCGAGGTGCTCGGCATCGCGCGGCGCGGCTACTTCGTCGAGGGCCTCGGCGGCGCGCAGTTCGCGGTGCCCGGTGCGGTCGAGCGGCTGCGCGAGCGCGGCGGAAGCACGCCACAGGCGGTCGTGCTGAGCGCGGTCGACCCGGCGCAGCCCTACGGCGCGGCGCTGCAGTGGCCCAAGCGCGAGGGCGCGAAGAGCCCGGCTCGTGTGGCCGGCGCCCAGGTGGTGCTGGTCGGCGGCGAGCCTGTGGTCTATCTCGAACGCGGCGGCAAGGGGCTGGTGACGCTCGTCGACGCCGACGATCCGGCGGGCGCCGAGCAGCTCGAGCTCGCGCTGAGCGCACTGGCGGAGCACGTCCGTGGCGGGCGCGGTGGCGTTCGCAAACTCGCGCTCGAGCGGGTCGACGGGGAGCCGGCGATCTCCTCACCGCTCGGGCCGGCGTTGCGCGCCCACGGCTTCCAAGAGGGCCCGCGCCGGCTCACGCTGAGTGCCTGAGGGAGACACGATCCTCTGGGCCGCGACGCGGATGCGGCCGGTGCTCGAGGGGCGGCAGGTGGACGTCGTGCATACGCATCGGCGCTTCGGCAGGGACCGCTGGGCGCAGCGTTTGGGCGGCCGTCGTCGTCGAGGCGGTTGAGACGCACGGCAAGAACCTGTTCATCGTCTTCGACAACGAGCTGGTGTTGCACTCGCACCTGCGAATGACGGGCGTCTGGGACGTGCGCCCGGTCGGCGGTCGCTGGCGACGCCCGCCCAGCAGAGCCTGGCTGGTGCTGCGCGCGGGCGATCAGGAGGTTGTCGAGTACGACGGCCCGGTGCTCGAGCTGATGACAGCGGGTCGCCGAC
Source organism: uncultured Actinomycetota bacterium (assembly GCA_963714335.1). GTDB lineage: Bacteria > Actinomycetota > Thermoleophilia > Solirubrobacterales > Solirubrobacteraceae > Palsa-465. The sequence goes on along the minus strand of CAVQNW010000002.1, from coordinate 275,449 downwards.
GCTTCGATCAGCGGCTGGCCGCGCTCGGCCCCGACATCCTGGCCGACGAGTTCGACGCTGCGAGTTTCGTGAGGCGTCTGCGTGCCACCGACCAGCAGCGTCCGATCGGCGACGCGCTGCTCGACCAGCGGATCCTCGCCGGGGTTGGGAACATCTGGAAGGCGGAGAGCTGCTGGGAGGCTCAGGTCGACCCGTGGCGGCCGGTGAGCTCTTTGAGCGACGAACAGGTGGTGGGGCTCGTCGAGGGCATCCGCCCGCGCATGCTGCGGTCCGGGACTCAGGGATATCAGGCCGCGCGGGCCCGGATCTACCGGCACGTCGGCGAACCCTGCCCGCGCTGTGGCAAGCCGATCGTCTCCCGCGGCCAGGGCGACCAGAACCGCACCACGCTACTGGTGCCCGGGCTGCCAGATCTAGATCCGACTCGGAGATTCGACTTGTGACAAACCCGCGCATGTGACGTAGTACGGGTGTGAGGCTGGGTGCCGCTACAAGGCAGACTGAGGACGCGAGCGACAGTTGGGAGCGCTTCGAGGTGCTCTACCGCTCGAGCCGTGACGACGTCTACGCCTACGTGCTGACGCTGCTGCGTGACCGCGCGGCGGCCGAGGACGTGACCGCGGTCGCCTTCGAGCGCGCCTACCGCCGCCGCCGCACGTTCGACCGTCGCCGCGGTGACGAGCGCGGTTGGCTGTTCGGGATCGCACGCAACGCCGCGCTCGATGAGCTTCGCCGCAATCGCCGCACGGCGACGCTGGTCGTCGACCCGGAGGACGTCTCCGAGGACGCGCTCGTCTCCGAGGATGGCGAGGACATGGCGGTACGCCGCACGGCTGTGCGCGAGGCGCTCGAGGCGCTCACCCCACGCGAGCGCGAGCTGATCGCGCTCAAGTTCCACGCCGGGCTGAGCAACGCCGAGCTTGCCTCGGTGCTCGGTGTCAGCGAGTCCAACGCCGGCACGCTGCTGCACCGCGCCGTTCAGAAGCTGAGGAGGGCTGTCAATGCGCCCGTTTGATGAGATTCCGTTCGAAGAGAGCGACTACTCGGACGTGGCGCTGCTGGTCGCGGGCGTGCGCGAGTGGCCGAACGAGGACTTCGCCCGTGAGCTCGACGCGCGCGTTGCCCGCCGGTTTGCGCCGGAGCCGGCCGAGGCCTCGGCCGCTGGTCGTGGTGGCCGGCGGCGGAGCGGGCGGGGCCGGATCGCAGCCGGTCTGGGTGGCGCCGGATTCGCGCTCGTGGCCGGCAGCGGTCGCGGCCGTCGTGGTGCTCTCGAGCGGTGGCGCGCACCGTGAATCTCGGCACGACCATCGCGTCTTCCAACGCGTCCAGCGCTCGGCTCCGAGGCACGCATGCCGTCCGCCGAAGCAGGCATCGCCCACGGCAACGGCACCGACAGTCAACACCGCCGGCCGCACACTACGGCGCCGCGGACCAACACGACCGCGACCTTCGGCGCTCCCGACGTGCGTCAACAACTGGTGCGGCGAGCTGCCGGAACCGGGCAGCCCGAGAAGCTCGCGGCAACTCAGAGCCAGAGCTCCGCGAGTGCGCTCTCCCAGCCCGTGGCCCCCGGCGGCAAGCAGATCCGCTCGGCCCAGATCAGCCTGACGACCCCCAACCAGCACGTCAATCAGGTGGCCGGTGAGGTCTACACCGTGGTCGGGGCGGAGCACGGCAGCGTGCTGAGTTCGCACGTCACCTCGGCGACGACAAACTCCGGTGGCGGCTACGCAACCTTTTCGCTGAGCATCCCGACCAGCAACCTTCAGGACGCGATGACGCAGCTTTCGACTCTGCGCTACGCGGCGCTCAGGTCGAGTAGCGACGTGAGCCAGAACGTCAGCAACCAGTACAACTCCGACCAGCGCCAGCTCGCCGACGCCAAGGCGCTGCGGACCTCGCTGCTCAAGCAGCTCGAGACCGCGTACACGCAGTCGGCGATCGACAGCATCAAGGCCCAGCTTCAAATCGCCGAGCGCGAGATCAACAGCTGGCAGTCGACGCTGGGCTCGCTCCAGCACCGGATCAGCTACAGCAACGTCACGGTGCAGATCAACGCCGGCGGGCTGCCGATCCCACCGGTCGTCAAGCACTCGAACTCCTTCACGATCGGCCGCGCCGGCCACGATGCCCTGCGCGTGCTCGTCGTCTCCGCCGGAGTGGCGCTGATCGCGCTGGCGGTGGCGATCCCGATCGGCCTGGTCGTGGCGCTGCTGATGTGGCTATGGGTGTGGCTACGTCAGCGGCGCCGCGAGCACGCCCTCGACGCGACCTCGTAGTTTCGATCGCGGACAGTAGCTTCACCACGGGATGCGTCCCCACGGCGGTCCGTCCGCTATACGCTCCCGCCATGGGGGAGCTGACCTACGCCGAACGGCCCGCGAGGGGTGAGCCAGACGGCCTCCTGATCGCTCGGTGCTCGAGGACGCCGAGCTCGACGTCACCTACTGCGAGGCTTGCAGAAGTGTTATGACCATTGAGCCCGCAGATACATCTGAACGCGTAGCCCTGATCGCCAACGTGCCCGTCTTCGCGGGGCTATCAGAGGAGGACCTGACGGCTGTGGCGGCGGTGTCGGTCGCGCGCCATTACCGAGCCGGTGAGGTCGTGTTCCGCGAGGGCGACGGCGGCGACTCCTGTTACATCGTGCGTTCGGGCCTCGCGCGGGCGGTACGCCATCACTCCGATGGCCGCTCGATAACGCTCTCGCACTTCGGCGCCGGCGACATCTTCGGCGAGCTGGCGATGTTCGACGAGGAGCCGCGCTCAGCCACAGTCGATGTGATCGAGGAGGCGGAGATCGTCGCGATTCCCGGGCGCGACATGCAGCGGCTGATGCGCGAGTACCCGGAGATCGCCGTGAAGCTGACGGCGGCGCTCGCCCAGCGGCTACGGGCCACCAACGAGCGGCTCGCCCGGCAGTCGTTCCAGACCGTTCAGAGTCGTGTCGCCGCCGTACTCGCGCAGATGGTGGCCGCAGCGCGCGAGAGCAACGAGCGTGAGAGTGACGTGGTCATCTCGCTCACCCAGGCTGACCTGGCGAAGCTGGCCGGCTCATCGAGGGAGTCGGCAAGCCGGTTCCTGGCTACGCTCGAACGCTCGGGAGTGATCACGCAGGGACGCGGACGGCTGACGGTGCATGATCCAGGTGCACTTGCAGGGGTACGTCTACTGAGCCGATGCCACACGCCAAGAGACACGAGCCGGAGTTCTCGGCGGGGGGCGTGGTGGTGCGCGATCAGGAGATTGTCGTGATCGTTCCCACACGTCGCGGTCCCAGCGGCATCAAGGTGCTCGGCCTGCCGAAGGGGCACCCGGAGCGCGGAGAATCCCCGTCGCAGGCGGCCCTGCGCGAGGTGCGCGAGGAGGCCGGCGTCTCCGGCGAGCTGCTCGAGTCGCTGGGGACCGTCGAGTACACCTACGAGCGACGCGGCAGGCGCCGTCGCCAAACGGGTCGAGTTCTTCCTGATCGAGTACGGCGAAGGCGATCCCGCCGACCACGACCACGAGGTGGAGCGGGCCTACTGGATGCCGCTTGCGCAGGCCGCCACAGCGCTCACCTACCCCGGGGAACGGGAGATCGTCTCGCGCGTTCTGTCGCGCCGTGCCTCTGAACGGTAGGCTGCGCGAGGTGCGTGTACTCAACTTCTATTCGTCAGTGTTCGCCGACCAGCTGCGGCGGGGTCGCAAGACGGCCACGATCCGCCTCGGCGACAAGTCCCACAAGTACCGCAAGAACGACTGTGTGGTTGTCACGATCGGCTACCAGCACTCGCCGCGCGAGAAGATCTTCAACGCGGTGATCGACCAGGTCGAGGTCAAGCGGGTCCAGGATCTGTCGCCGCGAGACATCGAGCACGACAACCCCGAGTTCCGTCGCGTCGACGAGATGGTCCACTTCCTGGAGCAGATCTACAGCCGCAAGGTCTCGATGGACGACACGGTGACCGTGGTCCGCTTCTCGCAGATCATCGAGAACCCGCCCGAGCTGCGGGACCGCATTCACGGACTCGGCGGCGCCAACAACTGATTTCGCGGCGGCCCGGCCGCCAGGACAGCCTCCTGGCTGCGGTCATTGGGTGGGCAGACGGTATTTCCGTAGGTTTTCCGCCCGTTTGGCACTCTTCACACGAGAGTGCCAAAATGGCGCGACGACGAGCTATAGTGCTCGGCAGTTGGCACTCTGCCATTGAGAGTGCCAAATACCCATCAATCTCAAGGGATTCAGAACCCGGAGGCTGCATAGATGGCTCTTAAGCTCAAGCCCCTTGGCGACCGCCTGATCGTACGTGCGATCGAGGAGGAGGAGACGACCGCAAGCGGCATCGTCCTCCCCGAAACCGCCAAGGAGAAGCCCCAGAAGGGCACGGTTCTTGCCGTCGGCGACGGCAAGATCAACGAGGACACCGGCAAGCGCACCCCGCTTGATGTCGAAATCGGCGACGAGGTCCTTTACAGCAAGTACGGCGGCACGGAGATCAAGGTGGACGGCGAGGAACTGCTCGTCCTTCGTGAGTCCGACGTGCTGGCCAAGGTCCAGTAAGACCACCTTCCTAGGAGAACACAAGACTTATGGCTCACAAGGAACTGAAGTACGACGTTGACGCCCGCAACGCGCTGCAGTCCGGCGTCGACGCGGTTGCCAACGCGGTAAAGGTCACGCTCGGCCCCAAGGGCCGCTACGTCGTGATCGACAAGAAGTTCGGCGCTCCGACGATCACCAACGACGGCGTCACCATCGCCCGTGAGATCGAGGTCGAGGACGTCTTCCAGAACCAGGGCGCACAGCTCGTCCGTGAGGTCGCCACGGCGACCAACGACGTTGCCGGTGACGGCACGACGACGGCGACGGTCCTTGCCCAGGCGATCGTTCGCCAGGGTCTGAAGAACGTCGCGGCCGGCGCCAACCCGCTCGCGCTCAAGCGCGGCATCGAGAAGGCCGTCGACCAGGTAGTTGAAAACATCGCCAAGCAGTCCACGCCCGTCTCGGGCAAGGATCAGATCGCGCGCGTCGCGACGATCTCGGCCGGCGACGAGGAGATCGGCGACGTCATCGCCGACGCGATCGACAAGGTCGGCAAGGACGGCGTCGTCAACGTCGAAGAGGGTCAGACCTTCGGCATGGACCTCGAGTTCACCGAGGGCATGCAGTTCGACAAGGGCTACATCTCGCCCTACATGGTCACCGACCAGGACCGCATGGAGGCCGTCCTCGAGGACCCCTACATCCTGATCGCCAACCAGAAGATCGGCTCCGTCCGTGACATCCTGCCGATCCTCGAGCAGACGATCCAGAGCGGCAAGCCGCTGCTGATCATCGCCGAGGACGTCGAGGGTGAGTCGCTTGCGACCCTCGTGGTCAACAAGCTGCGCGGCACCTTCACCGGCGTTGCCGTCAAGGCGCCGGGCTTCGGAGACCGCCGCAAGCGCATGCTCGAGGACATCGCAATCCTCACCGGCGGCGAGGTCATCACCGAGGAGATGGGCCTCAAGCTCGAGAACACCCAGCTGACCCAGCTCGGTCGCGCGCGCCGCGTGGTTGTTGCCAAGGACACCACGACGATCGTCGACGGCAACGGTGACACATCCGCGATCAAGGGCCGCATCAACCAGATCAAGACCGAGATCGAGAACACCGATTCGGACTTCGATCGTGAGAAGCTCCAGGAGCGCCTCGCCAAGCTGTCCGGCGGCGTCGCTGTGGTCAAGGTCGGCGCTGCCACCGAGACCGAGATGAAGGAGAAGAAGCACCGCGTCGAGGACGCGCTGCAGGCCACCCGCGCCGCCCTCGAGGAGGGCATCGTGCCGGGCGGCGGTTCGGCGCTGCTGGTCGCGCAGAAGGCCCTCAACATTGAGGCCGTCGGCGACGAGGACGAGCAGACGGGCGCGAGGATCGTGCACCGTGCGCTCGAGGAGCCGCTCCGTCAGATCTCCGAGAACGCCGGCCTCGAAGGTTCGGTCATCGTCAATGAGGTCCGCAAGTCCAAGAAGGACCACGGCCTCAACGCCGCCACCGGTGAGATCGTGAACCTCATCACCGAGGGCATCATCGATCCGGCCATGGTCACGCGCTCTGCGCTGCAGAACGCAGCGTCGATCGCCAAGAACATCCTGACCACCGAGGCGATCATCGCCGAGGTTCCGGACAAGGACTCCGGCGGTGGCGCAGGCGGCGGCATGCCCGACATGTCGGGGATGATGTAGGAAGCAGCCCTGTTACGTGAGAGCCTGGGTGGGTGCGATCCCGCCCAGGCCCTCATTTTCGAGAGCCCGGCCCTGGCCGGGCTCTCGTTCTTCCTGGGCCTCGTAGGCGACGACCTCGAGCAGTGCCGCGACCACGCGCGGGTCCAGTTGCGTGCCCGCGACCGAGCGCATCTCCTCGGCGGCCAGGTTGAACGGCAGGCGTTTGCGGTAGGAGCGATCGGTGCGCATCGCGTTCCAGGTGTCACAGCACGACACGATCCGCGATTCGAGCGGGATCGCCTCGCCGGCCAGTCCGTCGGGATAGCCGCCGCCGTCCCAGCGTTCGTGGTGGGAGCGCACGATCAGACCGACCTCGCGCATGAACCCACCGACGGTGTCGAGCAGCTTCTGGCCCTCGACGGTGTGTGTCCTGATGATCTCCCACTCATGCTCGTCGAGCTGGCCGGGCTTGTTGATGATCTCCTTGGGGATCGCGATCTTGCCGACGTCGTGCAGGAGCGCGCCGAACTCGAGGTTGCGCTTCTGCTCGGAGCTCAGCCCGAGCTTGCTCGGCCACCTCAAGGCACAGCCGCACCACGCCCTTGCTGTGCTCGCCCGTGTAGCCGTCGTCGGCCTCGACAACGTCGCCAAGCACGAGCGCCGTGCCGTGATACGCGTGGTTCAGCTCGATCAGCTGGTCGAGCCGCACCTCGCGCTCGCGGGCAAAGACCGCGAGCAGGCCGAGCAGTGGCAGTATCGCCAGTGGCGCGTACCAGGCCCGCTGGACCTCCTCGGCGATCGACAGGCCAACGCCGGTAAGCGCCAGATCGATGAGAAAGACCCAGCTGCTGCGCAGGTGCTCCCGGAGCGGCGTGGCGTGTGAGATCCGGTAGCGCGCTCCGGAGACCAGGAAGTCGACCAAGAACTGGGCTCCCAGCGCGGCAAGCAGCAGCCAGCCGTCTGCATCGGGAGGCGCGACGCCGGCGATCACGAACACGGTGACCGGCCCGATCGCGAACCACGCGTTGCCGACGCGCTTGACCAATCTGGATGGGCGGACCGAGCCGTGGCGCAGCTCCGATGCCCCGGCCAGCATCAGGCCAAGCGCCACGGCAACCGGTACCACGGACACCGGAAGCGCGAACAGCAGCGGCACGAACGCGATCTGGGTCGCCACCGTGAAGCCGAACGGGGTGTTGAACTCGACGCGTGACGCGAGCGCAAGCAGGGCCACGCACAGCAACCCCGGCAGCAGCTTCAAGTCGTGGGGTGGATGCAGCACGATCAGCGCGGCGGCCGCGACCGCGAAGCCGCCGTCGACAAGCAGTTCCGCAACGCAGCTCGCGGCGGCTCATGGCGAGCCGCGGGCGTTGGACCGACGCCGCGATCTGCTCCTGCTGTTCGAGGTCCGGGTTGAAAGACATCTATGCCGATAATCGGCAGCTTCATCCGACTGGATTAGGCGACGCTGAGCGACGTTCCAGTAGAACACTCGTCCAACTTCTGGACCTATGGCGTCAAGTCGGGCCCTGAACCTGCCGATCGCACCCCTGTAAACAACTGAAAAGGGCAAACCCGTGCGTGAGCCGGGGACGCAAAGCTAGGGGTCTCGCAGAAGCGAGGCAGCCCGGTTGCCAGTGCACACCAAGGATGGTGCGTCACATGACGAAGTGCCTTTTCAGCTCGAAGACGATCCTCGCCCTCATCGTGGCAGGGGCGGTTGCGGCTGTGCCGGCTTCGTCGGCGGCGGCTGCCACCAACTCAACCACGATCTTCACGACGCTGCAGGGAACGAGCGTTCTTGGCCACGACGTGCCGATTGTCGGCACCCAGGGCTACAACGTCACCCTTCCGGTCAGCAGCAGCCTCGTGCCGCAGGTTGTGTGGAACGCGATCGACGTCACTGCCGACGTCAACGTGTCGCTCGGCAGCCTCCAGATCGCGAACGTCTACCTCGACCCACACATGTCGAAGTAGGGGCTGGGGAACGCGGGTGGCGGTCAGGGAAGCGGCAGCGCTGACCTGACCGCCACCGCCTTGCTCGCTGCTGCCACCACCTCTATGACAGCGCGCGGGTGCGCGTGGCGAGCATCTCGTAGACGTCAAGCGTGCGTCGCGCCACCTCGGTCCAATCGAAGCGCAGCACGTGTTCGCGCGCCTCGGCGATCAGTTGCGCGCGCGCAGCGTCGTCGATCAGCACGCGTTCGATCGTCTGGCGCAGTGCGTCCGCGTCGTTTGAGGCGAAGCGCAGCGCGGCAGTTCCGTCGGCGGGAACGACCTCACGCAGGCCACCGGTGTCGGCCACCACGCACAGACACCCTGAGGCCATCGCCTCGAGCGCAACCAGACCGAACGGCTCGTAGATCGAGGGCACGATGCAGAGGTCTGCAACCCGGTAGAGCGAGTGCAGAAGGTCGTCCCCGGCCCAACCGATGAACGAGCCGTGGCGCGCCAGTCCGAGTTTCTTCGCCTGCGCCTTGAGTTCGGCCTCCGCCGTGCCGGTGCCGGCCACGACGAACCGCACACGTGTCCCGCGCCGGCGCGCGATCGGTGCCAGCGCATCCAGTGCGAGGTGAAAGCCCTTCTCGTAGACGAGCCTGCCGACCATCAGCACAAGGCGCTCCTCGGGGTCGGCGTAGGCGGCCCGCAGCGAGACCAGCTCGGCGCTCTGACGCGGCGACCAGATCGGCGGGGTCGATGCCGTTGGGGATCGCCGTGATCCGTCGCGACGCGACTCCGAAGACCTGCGCCACATGCCCGGCCATGTAGTCGGAGCAGGTGATCACGTGGTCGGCCCGGCGGGCCATGCGGCGCTCGGCCGCGTGGATGCGGGACTGTGGATGCCTCTTGACCCAGCCCTGGTGGCGTCCGTACTCGGTCGCGTGGATCGTGACCAACCACGGCACGCCGGCGCCACGCGCGACTTCCTCGGCTGCATCGGACACCAACCAATCGTGCGAATGCACGAGGTCAAAGGCGAACCGCTCAGCGAGCTCCGCCGCCGCGGCGGCCATGTCGCGGTTCATCTGCTTGACCCATTGCAGGAACCGCTCGACGTCGCGCGGAAACGGCGGTTGCGTGACGCGGTGCACGCAGACCCCGTGGCGCGACTCCTCTCCCGGCAGCTGGCCGCCGCCACGAGTCAGCACGTGGACCTCCACGCCCGCTGCCACGAGTCGTTCGGACAGTTTGCGCACGTGGCGGCCGAGCCCGCCTTCGATCACGGGCGGGTACTCCCACGACAACACCAGCACACGCATCGGCGCTAACCCTACGCGAGACTGCTTGCGAATCTCTGACTCAGGGTGCTAGAGGCTGGATAGGGGGCGCGGCGGCGAGCCGACGTACTTGGCGCTTGGGCGGATCATGCGGCCCTCGCGCTTCTGTTCGAGGATGTGCGCCGACCAACCGGCCACGCGCGCGCAGCCGAACATCGGTGTGTAGAGCGCCGGCGGGACCTCGGCGAAGTCGAGCACCACAGCCGCCCAGAATTCGATGTTGGTGGCGAGGATGCGCTCCGGGCGTCGGGCCTGGAGTTCCTCCAATGCGGCGCGCTCCAAGGCCTCCGCCACCTCGATCCGCGGCGCGTCGAGCTCATGCATGATGCGCCGCAGCACCCGCGCGCGCGGATCCTCGGCGCGGTAGACACGGTGGCCGAAGCCCATGATCCGCTCGCCGCGGTCGAGCTTCTGCTTCACCCAGCTGGTCGCATCGCCGGCGGCTTCGACCTCCTGGATCATCTGCAGCACGCGCGCGGGCGCGCCGCCGTGCAGCGGGCCGGACAGCGCACCGACGGCTGCCGATAGCGCCGCCGCGACGTCAGCTCCGGTCGAGGTGATCACACGGGCTGTGAAGGTCGACGAACTCACACCGTGCTCGGCCGCGGCCGTCCAGTATGCGTCGATTGCGCGGACGTGCCGCGGATCCGCCTGACCCCGCCAGCGCATCAGGAAGCGCTCCGCGATCGACTGCGCGGAGTCGATCTCGCTCTGCGGCACCGGCGGCTGACCGAAGCCGCGCGCCGACTGGGCGACGAACGAGAGCGCCATCACCGAGGCGAGCGCCAGGTTGTCACGCGCCTCTGCGTCGGATATGTCGAGCACCGGCTTGAAACCCCACTGCGGGCCGAGCGCCGCGAGCGCGGCCTGCATGTCGGCCCGCGGGTCGCCGGAGCGGAAGCCGAGCGGGTAGGGCGCTGCCGGCTGAAGGCCGGGAAGCAGGCTGTCGTCCACGAGCAGGCCCCACACCTGTTCGAACGGCACCCTGCCGACCAACTCCTCGATATCGACGCCGCGGTAGCGCAGCGCGTCGCCATCGCGGTCGGGTTCTGCAATCTCAGTCGCGAACGCGACGATTCCTTCAAGACCTGACTGAACTTCGTCGTAGACGGGCATGAACTCATAGTTCACTAAACTCCGCGCTCCTTCGCCAGGAACCCGCAGAGAGGACTAAGAACCAGATGGCCTACGTGATCGCCGAGCCGTGCATCGGGACCAAGGACAACTCATGTGTTGAGGTGTGTCCGGTCGACTGCATTCACCCGACGCCCGACGAGCCCGATTACGACTCCGTAGAGATGCTCTACATCGACGCCGAGGAGTGCATCGACTGTGATGCCTGCGTCGAGGCCTGCCCGGTTGACGCCTGCTTCGCGGAGGACCAGCTGCCGGAAGAGTGGCAGAGGTTCACGGTTATCAACGCGCAGTACTACCAGAACCGCTAGTACTCGCAGCAAGAGGGGGCGGCGGTTTGCCGCCCGGCCGGGCCAAATCGGCGGCGAGAGGCGCACGGCGCGCTTGACATAGTCAGTTCATCGGTATATGTTGTCTGCATGGCTAAGCGAGGCATGCAGGAGGCGACGTTCCTGATCCTCACGGCGCTCGCCGGACGGGCGCAGCACGGCTACGGCATCATCGCCGACGTCGAGGAGATCTCTGAGGGGCGGGTCCGTCTACGCGCGGGAACGCTCTACGCGGCGCTCGATCGCCTGCGTGACGACGGACTGATCGAGGTCGACCACGAGGAGATCGTCGACAGCCGTCTGCGCCGTTACTACCGGTTGACGCCTGGCGGCGCGGCCACGCTTGCCTCCGAGGCCGACCGCCTGCGCACGCACGTGCGCACTGCGCTCACGCGACTGCAACTGACTGAAGGAATGGCGACATGACCGAATCGAGTCAGGCATTGGAGCGGCGCTACCGCCGGCTTCTGCGTCTCTATCCACGGAGCTATCGGGAGAAGCATGGCGACGAGATTGCTCGGGGTGCTGATGACCGACGAGGATCAGGGCGCGAAGCACTCGCGACTCGCCGCATCGCTCGACCTGCTGCGCGGCGCGATCCTGGTGCACACTCGCTACTGGTGGGAGATGCGATCGGCGGCCGAGCACGACCGCCTGGCGGTGCGCCATCCCTTGGTCGTGATCAGAGTGCGACTGGCTGTGGCGGTGTGGCTGTGCATCGTCGCCGGCGTGCTCTGGAGCCGCGGCTACTGGTGGCTGGGAGCAGGGGTTGCCGTCTTCATCGTCGTGCACCTGGTCCTGGCTGGCAGGACCGCGGCGCGGTACCGCGCGGAGTAGCGAAACCTCTCCTCGCTCGGCGCCGCGCGGCGCCGCGCGGTGCCGCGGCGCTCAAGCCATCGGCAGCGACATGCCAACCGGCTTCGGCGCCGCAGCCGCCGGGGCGGCCGGCTCGGCGGCCATCATCGGCAGTGCCACCGGCGTCGTTGCGATCACGCGCTCGGCGATCTGCATGATCGCCTGGGCGGCAGCGTCCTGCGGGTTGGCGAGCACCACCGGCAGGCCGCCGTCTGATTGCTCGCGCAGAGACATCGTCAACGGGACCTGACCGAGCAGGGGCACGTCGAGCTCCTCCGCCAGCAGGCGCCCGCCACCCTCGCCGAAGATCGCGTACGACTCCCCCTCGGGCGTTGTGAAGCCCGCCATGTTCTCGATCACGCCGGCAATCTCCAGGTTGAGCTTGTCGGCCATGTCGGCCGAGCGCTTGGCGACCTTCTGGGCCACCGCCTGGGGCGTGGTCACGATCAGGAACTTGGCGTCCGGAAGCAGCTGGGAGAGCGTCATCGAGACGTCGCCGGTACCCGGGGGCAGGTCGATCAGCAGGTAGTCCAGCGCGCCCCAGTCGACGTCCTCGAGGAACTGCTGAAGTGCCTTGTGCAGCATCGGTCCACGCCAGACGACGGCCGCGTCCTGCTCGATGAAGAAGCCGATCGATACGACCTTGACGCCGTCGGCGCCGTCCAGTGGCACGATCTTGCGATTGGCGTTGACCTTTGCCCGCTCACCGTTGAGGCCGAACATCCGCGGCTGCGAGTAGCCCCAGACGTCGGCATCCATCACGCCGACCTGCATGCCGCGCCCGGCGAGTGCGACCGCCAGGTTCGCGGTGACACTGGACTTGCCGACGCCGCCCTTGCCGGAACCGACGCAGATCACGTTCTTGACCTGGGCGAGTGCGCCCTCCGGCAGCGAGCCACGTCCAAGCTTCTGCCTCAGCCCCTGCTTCTCGTCGTCCGAGAGCACGTCGAAGCTGATGTTGACGCCGACCACGCCGTCAAGCTGTGCGGATCGCCTTATCGACGCCGGTCTCAAAGTGGTCTCGGATCGGACAGCCCGGGGTCGTCAGGGAAATCATTACGTCGACGACGCCGTTGGGATGCACCTCGATCGAGCGCACCATCTCGAGGGTGACGATGTCCTTGTGCAGCTCTGGGTCGATGACTGCGCGCAGCGCTTCAGTCACCTGGTCTCTCGTAGGCATACGGCCCATGGTACTTTCCCGCCTCATGCCGCTCGATATCACGCCGGTCCGGAGCAGGGCGGACCTGAAAGCTTTCGTCGCCCTGCCGTACCGGCTGCACGCGGGAACCCCGTGGATCCCGCCGCTCAAGCTCGAGCGCTACGCATATTTGAACCGCAGGCTGAACCCGTTCTTCAAGCATGGCGACGCAGAGTTCTTCCTCGCGCGCCGTGACGGTCGCGTGGTCGGACGCATCAGCGCTCAGTACGACAGGAACTTCAACGAGTTTCACGGCAACCGCTGGGGCTTCTTCGGCTTCCTTGACTTCGAGGACGACCAGGAGATCGTCGACGCGCTGCTGGACGCCGCTGCAGAGTGGTTGAAGGCGCAGGGCCGCGATCGCATGATCGGTCCGTTCGATCTGATCATCAATGAGGAGTGCGGCGTTCTGATCGAGGGCTTCGAGCTCGAGCCGATGATCCGCCAACCCTGGCACCCGCGCCGCTATCAGGCCCGGGTCGAGGCGGCCGGTCTGCAGAAGGCGATGGACGTATTCCACTGGGACCTGCGCCTCGATGATCGCGACACGAGGATGCTCGAGAGCCTGCCTCGTATCGCCCAGCGCTCGCATGACAAGCACGGCATCAGCATCCGCAAGATGTCGTTCTGGCGGCTCGGCAGGGACCTGAAGGAGTTTCAGAAGATCTACAACGCGGCCTGGTCCAAGAACTGGGGCTTCTCGCCCTACGACGACCACGACCTGGCCGACCTGGCGATCAACTACCGCCTGATCTTCGACAAACGTTGGTTCATGCTGGCTGAGAACGACCAGGAGGTCGTGGCGGCTGCGATCTCGATCCCCGACATCAACCAGGTGCTCAAGAAGATGAAGGGCCGGCTGTTGCCGCTCGGCTGGTGGCACTATCTGAACCGCAAGCGCACCATCGACCGCTGCCGTGTCGGCTTCCTGGGTGTGTTACCGGAGTACCAACACACGGGCGTCGCGGCCCAGCTCTACATGGAGAACTTCGACATGGCTGCGGAGTCCCGGATCAAGTGGGGCGAGCCCGGCTGGATTCTCGAGACCAACCACAGCATGAACCGCGGCCTCGAGGCGATGGGCGGCCGCGTCTCCAAGCGCATGCGCATCTACGAGCGTCTGCTCGAGGAGGGCGCCGAACCGGCCGCACCGCCGGCCGACGTGCAGCGCTACGAGCCGTCAGAGCCCGGCGCCCCCACGAGCTGACTCAGCGCCGGCCGTAGCTCACGGTCACCCGTTTCGCCGTGTACGGCAGGATCGCCACGTTGCCGGGGAAGGCGGCCGTGATCGTCAGCTTGCCGTGCCCCGGTACGAGCCTTCGCTTCGCCAGTGTCAGCCTCGCGCTCCAGCCGCACGCGTGACCGATGGCGGCGGGCTTGCCCATGAGCTTCTTCTTGCCGCGCGTGACGGTCAGCTGCACCTTTCCTGCGCAGCCCTGACTGGCTCCGACACCGGTTGGCAGCTTGAGCTTGCCGCCGACTGCGTACCGGTACGGGAATCTCCTGTCGGTTCGCGGCTTGATGACCACACCGAGGCTGGTCGTCCGCTGCTTGGCGACACTGACGGACGCCGTCTGGGTGGTCGCGAGACCGTCGGCGTCGGTGGCGACAACCGTGAGTGTGCTGGCGCCGACCGGTAAGAGGAGCTGCTCGCTGAAGTTCCCGGCTGAGTTCAGCGCGATGTCGGTGCCATCCACCGTGAGCGTCGCGATCCCGGCGGCATCGCTCGCTGTGCCGGTCAGTGTCAACCGCGGCGAGGCCAGCGGCGCGTTGCCTGCAGGAGTGCTGATGGTCAGGTTCGGGTGGAAGCCAGCGAGCGCCTGCTGCGCCAGTGTCTGCACGTTGGACAGCGCGAAGTCCTGCACGTACGCGAACCGCAACACGGCTTTGCCGCCGGCCGGGACCTGCAGCGTGTACGGCAGGTAGAACTCGGGCACAAAGTCGCCCATTGAGTTCGTCCAGTACTCGATCACGATCGTGCCGGTTGGCGCCTTCGCGTAGGCGATCGCACCCTGCGGCCACTGAAGCGTAGGGTCGCCCGTGGCCGGCGTTGCCGCGTCGGGCTTGAGGTAGATCGCGCCCGGTCCGCTGACAGGGGAGATGATGTCTCCCGGTGCGTACTGGTTGAAGCCGGCCGTGCCCGGGAAGTCGGCCGTCGCATTCGACGTTGGGTCGCTCTCGAAGTCGTCGTCCTCGAGCGCCGTCAGCGTGTGCGGCTTGCCATCGGTCGACCTGAAGGAGTCCGTTTGCAAGGCCACCAGGCCGTTGTCCTCTGTCTGCCAGGTGCGATCGAGTTCGACGCCAGACGAGTCGAATCCGCCCGTCGGGGCGGAGTTGGCATTGCACGCGCTCGCGCACAGCATGATTGGCTCATCGTCGTGAACCGTGAGATCGCCGCCGGAGAAGCTGTCAGTGAACGTCGGTGGCTCGTATCCGCTTGCGGTCGTCTGGCCGTTGTAGGCGTTGGCAACAACCGCATCATGGCCGTCGACCGTCAGCTCCTGCGGCACCTGGATCGTCCCAGACTCGTTGTCGGTGAACGATCCGTAGAAGGCTCCCACGCAGTTGAATACGTCGTTCGAGTTGGTGAGAGTTGTGGTGCCGGTGGTGATCCAGCTGCCCTCCAACCCGCAGCCCTCGGGGTTGGTGAACTCGAAGGAACCGGCCGAACCCGTGGCCACCCCGGTGTATTGGGCATCGAAGTTGAGGGGCACGTTGAGGTAGCTGTCGACGCCCTCGCTGCTGATCGAAATCACCGGTCCCGCGTACTGCGTCGTCGCGCCCGGATTCTGCGGAGTCGTTCCGGTTGGCAGAACACTGAGCGCGCATGGACCGTCGAGATGGCCGTTCGCTGCGTTGAAGAGGTCGGCGTAGGTGACGGGAATTGAGAACGAGCTCGCTGGAATTGGCGTATTCGTCACGAGCTTGTCCACCTCGCCGCCGTTCCAGCTCGTGCAGTCGACGTCGACGTTGTCCGCCGCGTTTACGGTGCCGGTGACCGTGAACGCCGTGGAGGTCGAGGTGCTGTCTGACTGGTCCACGAAGAACATCGAGTCGTTCGCCGGTGACGTGACATTCGTGAACAGGAGAGCCGACGCCGTCGACGGAATGAGCGCGCCAAGGCTCGAGCAGGCTACGAACATCGCAAGCACCCGCAGGGAATGGCGCCGAGCAGACTTTGCCCGCATGGGTTGCCCCCTTTTGTTGGTCCATTCGGCTGGATCAACCGCCCCCGGTCGGTCCACCGGAACAACCTAGCGCGGCGTGGGCGTGCGGTGCAGAAATCGAATCGCAAGCTCGGACTCACGCTCTTGATCCTCCATCCCGCGGAGTAACGCTCCTTAAGGACCGACGGGGCGCCACTTTCGTGGCACCCCGGCGGTTGAGGGAGGAGAGGGTGCTTCGCTCACCGGCGAGGATATGAGGCCGGCGAACCCTTCCCGCTAGCGTCGCTCTCCTGGACGCGCCACGGGGGAAGTTGTTGCGTAAGCAAATATAGCCGATCGACTTTTGTTCGTGAGTAAATGATTCCTCAGGATCGAACGTCGAAACCCGACATTACTGTTTCGTCAATTTTGGAGCGGAAGTTGAGCGCGACGGAGCCAGGTTGCAGGGTCGTCGATCTCCGCAAGCGTGGGAAGGGCCTCTGGGGCTGAGAAGAGATGGTGCAGGGCGGCCGCGCCACCGCTGCGAACGATCTCATCGCAGAAGAGCTTGCCGCGCTCGTATTGCTTGAGCTTCATCTCGAGCCCGAGCAGTCGGCTCAGCAGACGTCCAAACGGCGACGCCACGCGGCGGCGCTCGTCGAGCGCCCTGCGCAGATCCGGCAGCGACGGGAGCAGCTCCGGGGCGACAGCATCCATGACGTGCTCGGCGTGCCCCTCGATCACAGCCATCACCGCCTGGGTGCGATCCATCACCGCGCGCTCCGGCTCGGAGGCGATCATGCCCAGCAGGTCAGCCTTGAGTGCCGCCCGGCCGACCCGCTCGACGGTCTCACGGCTGGGAAGATGCAGCTCCCGGCGTCGACCCATGCGCGCCTCTGCGCTCTCGAGCAGTTCGCGAATCAGCCCCGCAAGGTGGTCCTGCAGCCAGGGGACGCCGCCGAACTGGACGGCGTGGGTGACCTCGTGCAGCGCGACCCAGGTGATGAACTCGCGCTCATCGGCCTCGAAGCGCCGGATCGCCTCACCCAGGTTCGGCATCACGAACAACAGCCGAGGTGGGCGGCCCTCCGCGCGCTCCTTGAGCAACACCAGCTCATACTGCCCAAGCACCCGTTGAGCGAGATATCCGACGAGCAGTCCGACCTCGCTCGAGCCGGTCACACCAAGCCACAGCTCGGCCGCAGGCTTCACCGGTCCGAGGCGCTCGGTGAGGCGCTCCATCATCGGCTCGATCAACGCCCGCGTCGAAGCGATGTTCGCCGCCACCCACTCGCGACGGCTGACGCCCTCCGGGGGAGGGAGCGGTTCCGTTGGCACCAGGCCGGTGTATGCGACGACGCGCTCCTGCGCGTCCGTCACGATCGGCACCAGGTCTATCTGCGGGATGGGAGCGCGGCCCTCTCCCGCGATCCGCGCGGCGATCCAGTCCGCGACGATCCAGTCGATCACCGGGGCAGACACACGGCCTCCAATTCGGCGAGCGTCACCGGCGTGCGCGCGGCGACCACGGGTGAATGCGGGATCAGATCGAGCGGCGCCGCGAGCCGATCTTCGAACTTGGGGAAGCTGATCAGGCCGCCCGCCTCGCGCACGATCAACTGCGCCGCCGCGGCATCAACCGCCCGGCAGCCGCGCAACGAAACCAGCGCGTCGAACCTTCCTGACGCGACCTGGCAGAGCGATGGCGCGATCGCGCCAAGCGCGCGCAGGCGGTAGGCCCGCTCGACCAGGACATCGATAGAGCCCTTCAACCAGCGAGGGTCCGCGGACTCAATGCCGACCACCTCGATTCGGCCGTCGGGTCCGCGCCGCTCTGCGACCTCCCGATCGAGCCGCTTGTCATTGAGGAACGCGCCCTCGTCAGTGGCGGCCCACCATTCCTCGGCGGTCCCGAGGTCATTGACGTATCCGAACTCCACGTCGGCCATCGTCTCCCCGTCGGCGACTGCCAACGAGAGCGCGTGGTGTGCGATCCCGCGCTTGGCGTTCAGCGACCCGTCGATCGGATCGATCACCACCAGCACCCGCGGATCGCCGAAGTCGACCTCGCCGCGCTCCTCTGAGATCGCGCGGAAGCGATGGCCCTTCTCGTACAGCAGCTGAAGCTCGTCAAACACGATCGCTTCGGCCGCCTCGTCGATCTCGAGCGTGTGATCGCCGCCGCTGCCGCGCGTACCGGTCTCGACTGCCCGTTGCGCCGTGGTCGAGCGCTCCGCGAGCATCACGGCGATCAACTCCGAGGCGCGACGGCAGAGGCTCAGCCAGTCAGCGTATGTCACCGATTCAGAGTCGCTCATCACCAGCCTATGCTGTCAGACCACGTGCCCGAGCTTGCTCCGACTGTCTTAGATCCGGCCACGCTGATCAGCCACAGCGGCAGTCCGCTGCTCGTGCTTGGCTCCGCGGGCAGCGGCAAGACGCAGCTTCTCCACGATCGCTTCGTGTGGCTGGTTGAGCAGGGCACGCTCCCGGAACGTATCGTTCTGCTCCTGCCCTCGGCAGCACGCGCCGATGCCGCCCGCGCCGTGCTCGAGGAGCAACTGCATGATGGTTACAGCGAGCTGCTCGTTGTGACTCCCGTGCAGCTCGCCGCCGCCGTGTTGCGCCGCTCGGGCGGCTGGCACGACCTGCTCGACGCCGCGCTCAGCGCCGGTGACCGCCTGGCGATGCTGGCGGAACGGATCGATGAGCTCCCGCTTCAGCATCATGACTTCGGCGGCAATGCCGGTGCGCTGCTCGGCAGCTTCGTGCGCCGCATCGACCGGCTCAAGGCGGAGCTGGTTGATGCGGCGGAGTTCGCCACGTGGGCCGAGCAGCAACCGAGTCCGCGCGAGCGCGAGTTCGCGGCGATCTTTGAGGCTCACAACCGTATGGTGCGCGACCTCGGCGCCTGCGACGAGGGCGACCTGTTGCGGCTGGCGATCAGGCTGATCGAGGACAATCCAGCGGCCCGGCAGCCGTTTCAGCACGTCCTGATCGACGATGCGCAGGAACTCGACCTCGCTCCTGCGACCCTGGCGCGAACGTTGGCCGGTGGCGCGCTCACCGCCGCGGGCGATCCGCTCGCGGCGATCTCCCGGTTCCGCGGCGCCGGCGCGGCACGGCTCGACTGGTTCGAGACGCCAGACACGCGGGTGGCGCGCCTGCTGACGTCCTATCGTTGCCCGCCGGCAGTGCGCGAGGCCGCGTTCGCTGCAGCGGGGCTACCGGCCAGCGGGCCGATAGCCCCGACCGAGGCGTCGGTCGAATTCTGGTGCTGCGAGAACGACCGCTCGCAGGCACAGGCCGTGGCCGCTGAGATCGAGCGGCTGGTCGTGCGCGATCAGGTCGATCCCGCCAGGATCGCGGTGATCGTCGCCGGCATCGCGCGTGAGGGTCAGGCCGTCTCGGTTGCGCTCGAGGAGCGCGCGGTGCCGAACCGCGTCGTCGGCGACGCAGCCTTCTTCCAGCGCGCCGAGGTCCGCGACCTGCTCGCGTGGCTGCGCCTGCTGGCCGACCCTGGCGATGCACCCGCGGTTGTGCGGGCGCTGGCACGGGCACCGATCGAGCTGCGGTCGATCGACATCGCGCGCTGCACGCAGATCGCTCGAAGGCGGAAGCTCGACATGGTCGCCGCGTTGGCCGCGGCCACCGAGTCGCCTCAGGTACCGCCCGAGGCACGCGAGCGGATCCGCGTGTTTCTGAAGCTGTATCGCGCCTGCGTGGCGCACATCGACACGATGCGGCCGGACCTCTACGTCCATCGTCTGATCGAGCGCCTGGGTCTGCGCCGCCAGCAGCTGTTCGCCGCGCAGGCCGACGTGGTGGAGCGACTGCGGGCGCTCGCGCGCTTCGGCGAGCTGGCGTCGGCACACGTCGCACGGATGCCGCAGGCGACGGCGCGCGAGTTCGCGCGCTCGGTTGCGGCGGTCGCGGAGTGGGGGCTGAGCGCTCCCGAGGAACCGGAGCTCATCGGTGTCGATGCCGTGCAGGTGCTCGCCCTGGAGATGGCGGGCGGGCTCGAGGTCGACCATGTGTTCGTGCTCGGACTGCGATCGGCGCTTCAGGGGTCGGCGTCGCTTGGGTGCGAGACCGTGCCCGATGTCCTGCTGCACGAGTCGCTGCCGCCCGATGACGAGGTCACCCGGCGCTCGCGCCTCGGTCAGCGGTTGTACGTCGCGATTTCACGGGCGCGCGAGCGTGCCGTGCTGGTCTACTCGGCGGGGGGTGAGCGCAGCGGGCGGGACGGATCGCCGCTGCCGACGGTCGAGGCAGCGCGCACCGCACTCGGCGCGGATTGGCTCGAGCTCACGGAGGATCTGTTCGGCCCGGCGGAGACGCTCCACTCGACCTACCGGCTGCTGCGCGACGAGCTGATGGAGGGCACCAAGCGCGCCGCCGGGCGACTCGCGGAGCTGCGGCTCGACACCGACCTCGACGTCTCCCACGCGGTCGTCCGTTACCTCGAGATGCTCAAGCTGGCCGCGCTGATCACGCGCACCGAGGGCGAGCAGGGGCAGGGATTCGGCGATGCTCTCCGCGACATCAACGTGCGGATCGAGCAGGCCGTGACCGCCGATCAGCGTGAGATCTTCACGAGCTCGCCGCTCGACGAGTACCTGCTCGATGCCGAGCGCGACGTGCGTCGCCGCGCGCGGGTGATCGCCGCCCGGGACGAGCCGTCTCTGGAGCGCTTCCTGCCGATGCGCGGCGGCGGTGTGATGCTGTCGGCGACCGATATCGACACCTATCGCGCCTGCCCCCTGCGCTACAAGTTCGCCCGAGTCTTCCGGATCCCGCAGGAACCGACACTGCACCAGCGCTTCGGGATCGCGGTCCATCAGGTGCTCGAGCGCTATCACGCTGGGGACGCTCGGGACGCGACAGCCCCGGGCTCGCCCACGGAGCCGGGCGGCTCGCCCACGGAGCCGGGTGGCTCGCCCACGGAGCCGGGCGGCTCGCCGACGGAGCAAGGCTCGCTCACCGAGCTGCTGACGCTGCTCGAGACGAGCTGGCGCCGCGGCGGCTTCGGTGACACCGACGAGGAGCGACAGCTGCATCTGAAGGCGGTCTCGGCACTGACGCGCTACCACGAGCGGGCACGAACGGACGAGGCCGTGCCGGTCTGGTTCGAGCGCCAGTTCAGCTTCAAGCTCGGACCGCATCTCGTTCGGGGACGCGTCGACCGCGTGGACCGCTTGCCGTCGGGCGAGTATGAGCTGATCGACTACAAGACCGGCCGTCCGAAGTCCGTCGAGCAGCTGGCGTCCGACGTACAGCTGTCGCTCTACGCGATCGCCGCCCGCGAGGCCTGGGGGCTCGAGGCGACGCGCGGCGCTTACTACTACCTGCTCGACGACGAGAAGGTCGCAATCTCCGGCGACAGCGAGCGGGCCGAATGGATCCGGGGTGTCGCGGTGCAGGTCGCCGAAGGGATCAAGGCGCAGGAGTTCGAGCCGACTCCGTCCCCCCGCGCCTGCAAGCTCTGTGACTACAGGCTCGTGTGCCCGGCTTCCGAGCGCTGAGCCTGCTCAAGGAGCGCGCTCTACCGAGAAGAGCGCGGCCCCTGCGAGCTCGAATGATCAGGCCTGCTGCTCGACCACCATCAGGGTGTGGCCGGTCGAGTCGCGAAACCAGAACATCGGCGGTACCGGATCGCCCATCCGCGCGACCTCGGCGTCGACGTCGGCGCCCGCAGCCTTGAAGGCCGCGTGCGTGGCGTCGATGTCGTCGGTGGTCAGCGTGATGCCCGTATGGCCGGGCTTGACGTCGCCCTGATCCGGCGGCGGCGGCGCGAGCGCAACGCCGGTCTGGCCCTCCGGCGGATAGACCTCGACCCAGCGGTACTTGTCCCCCATGGGAACGTCGGTGCGCTTCTCGAAGCCGATCGACTCGTAGAACTCGATGGCGCGGTCCTGGTCTGTCGTCGGGACGATCACCAGGCTGATCCCTCGGATCCCCGTTGCAGTTGTGCTCATCCTGAAGCCTCCTGATTGGTGGTTGACACCGCGATGACACAAGCTAATCGCTCTGCGATCGGCGGGTGCGAAGAAAGCGGTAACTGAGGTCTTTCTAATTCCGGCCGCGCGCCAGGCGCGGGACGTACTGGACCTCTCCGCCGTGCCGCGGGAGCGGCTCGCCCCGTTCGAAGCCGAGCTTCTCCAAGCAGCGCCACGATCGCTCGTTCTTGACGTCGATCGGCACGCATACCCCCGTGACCTCGGGGTCGGCGAAGACGATCTCCTCAAGGAAGCAGCCGAGCATGAGTGCGCCGATACCCTGTCCGAGCAGCTCGGGCTCGCCGATGAAGTAGTCGATCCCTGCCTCACCGGGCAGCGCACCGATCTCAGTCGCCTCCGGCTCGTTGTGCGCCCAACGGTAGGTCTGCGTCATGCCGATCTGACGGCCGTCGAGGCTGACGATGTAGATCCGCGTCGGATCCTCGCCGCTCGAGCTGCGGCTCGTACTCGGCCTCCACCTGCTGCGAGCTCGGCGGCGCACCCCACCACCGCGCCACGTGTGGCTCGGACAGCCACCTCTGCATCTGCGGAAGATGCTCGCGGGCGAGCGGCTCGAAGGTGATCTGCGCGTTCCTGGCGTTCCCTCAGGTTCAGCTCGGCGGTTCCTCGCCACGCTGTCGCAGGAAGCGCTGCAGGTCGCGCTCGATCGAATCGCCCGAGGGCAGCTCAAAGCTGTCGGGCGTCTCATCCTCGGCCGCCGCCTCGAGCTTCTCGACAAAGGCCTGGATGTCGGGGTCGTGCTGAACGGCGAGGTTGACCTGGCGGTCGTACTCGGCTGCCGCGGTCTCCAGTTCGCTGGCATCGATCACAACGCCCACGAGACCCTCGAGCTTGCGGATCAACGCGAGTGAGGCCTTCGGGTTGGGTGAGGCCGCGATGTAGTGCGGGACCGCCGCCCATAGGCTCGCGGACGGGAGGCCCGCGGTGCGGCAGGCGTCATGCAGGACGCCGACGATCCCGGTCGGCCCCTCGTACGAGGACTGTGCCAGCCCAAGGCGCGCCACCAGCGTCGGGTCGGTGGCAAAGCCAGTGACCGACACCGGTCGCGTGTGCGGGACATCGGCCAGCAGCGCTCCGAGCGTGACGACGAGCTGCACGCCGATCGCCTCGGCCAGCTCGACGATCAGGCCCGTGAAGGTGCGCCAGCGGAACGAGGGCTCGTGCCCGCTCAGCACGATCAGGTCGCGCGGGGCGCGCGGGATGCGCACCTCGTACAGGTGCACCTCAGGCCATTCGATCGCGCGCGCCTGGCTGTCGGTCAGCGTGATCCGCGGCCGTGTGGCCTGGAAGTCGTAGAAGTCCTCGGGATCGATGGTGGCGAACTCGCGTGCTCCGAGTGAGTCGCCGACGAAGCTCGCAGCCGATGAAGCCGCGTCGCCCGCGTCGTTCCAGCCCTTGAACCCGCAGATCATTGCGGGAGCCCGCAGACGATCCGGTCGGTAGTTCCATCGCAGTGGCTGCATCCGATTCACCGTACATCATGGCGGTATGGCAACTGCGCGGACGATCAGCTCCCTGCGCGCGGGCGATGAGGTCCGCGGCGTCTACGCGTGCGTGCGCAAGGACCGGCTGAAGACGCGTACGGGCAGCGCATACCTGGCGCTCGAGCTACGCGACCGCACCGGTACCGTGCAGGCCCGTGCCTTCCGCGACGCGGACGCTCTGTCCGGGCGCTTCGAGCGCGGAGACCTTGTCTCCGTGGTCGGGCGAGTCGAACGCTTCCGCGAGGACCTGGTGGTCGAGGTCACCGACGTCCGCCGAGCCGAGCCCGATGCCGATGGCGGCGAGCAGGTGTCCGTGGAGTCGTTCCTGCCGGTCGCGTACCGAGACATGAACGAGCTCGATGGCTTCCTCGAGCACCTCGCCTCTGAGGTTTACGACCCCGGCTACCGCGCGCTGGTCGACTCGCTGCTTGCCGACGCCGAGCTGCGGGCGGCCTTTCGCCGCACGCCATGCACGCGCAACGGCCACCACGCGTACCTCGGCGGTCTGCTCGAGCACACGGTCGCGGTGGCGACCCTCGCGCGCGAGCTCTGCGACCTGCACCGCCGCCTGAACAGCGACCTGCTCCTGACCGCCGCGATCGTGCACGACATCGGCCACACGCGCGAGTTCACCTACGCCGCGGAGATCGGCCTGACCGAGGAGGGGCGCCTGCTCGGGCATCTGACACTCGGAGAGCAGCTTCTCATCGAGCGGTTCGCCGCGCTTGGCGAACCACTCGACCAGACGCGCCGGTTGGCGCTCCTGCACTGTGTTCAGGCCCACCACGGCGCCGCCGGCGTGCCCGGCGGCCGCTTCGCCTCACCTGAGGCGCTGGCGCTCTACCGCGTCAACGCGCTGGACGCGAGCGTCAAGGGTGCGCTGGAGCACGGGCTGGGGTCAGCGCCGGACTGACCTGCCCCAGCACTCGATCCAACAGCGGTGTGGCGGCGATCAGGGTGCATAGCACCGCCGTCGCCAGCAGCAGCGACGGCACGACGCGCATCTGCGGAAGGCTGCTCGCAAGCACCGCCGAGAAAGCTACGGTTGCGGCCATCGAGACGATCGTGCCGCGCGCCATCGCAGCCGCACCGGCGGCGCCCGTCTGACGATGGGTGCCGGGCAGCATGATCGAGAGCAGGATCGGAGCCGAGGAGATCACGCCTGCTGCGTGCGCGCCGAGGATCGGCACGAGTGTCGACATCGTCGCCACGACGCACGTCGAGATCAGCGCCCGCTGGAGCATCGGTGCGGGTCTGGCGCTATCGAGCGTCTCGGCAGCAGCCCGAGGCTCGTGTCGAGTCCACGGCCAAAGCGCCAGGCTCGCGGCGATCGTGATCCATACGGCGCCTGCCGCCGACCAGGTCCCAGCGAACGAACTGAGCCCCACGACCGCCGCCAGAGCGATGCCGAGCGACGTCACCGTCGCGCGCAGCGGACGCATGCGCCGCGCCGTCCACGCGTAGCCACTGCAGAACACGACGACGGCCATCTGGCCGTTGGTCACGCCGGCGGCTGCATGGGCGGCGGTCGTGCGGCTGGTTGTCATGCAGACGGTCAGCAGGAACGGACCAGTAGTCAGCGGCAGCCCGATCAAGCGACCGCCGATCCAGTCGCCGAAGCGCGATTGTGCCTTCGATACGAGCGCGAACGCGATTGGGGTGAGTCCGATACGCAGGAGGATCGCCACGCATCCAATGGTTGTCGATAATCAGCCGATTTTGTCGCGAAGTTCAGGCCGGTTAGTGCTATTGCTTCGGGATTTCAGCGATGAGTCGGAGCATCTGCCGAGATTTCTGAGAGACTGTGGCGAACCATGGACGCGATCGACCGGGTCTTGATCAAGGAGCTCCTGCGCGACGCTCGCGTCACCTATCAGGAGCTGGGACGCGCCGCACGGCTGTCCGCCAACACGGTGGCCGATCGCGTGCGCCGGCTGCGGAGCTCAGGGGTCCTCAGCGGTTACCACGCCCAGCTGAACCTGGCGATGCTCGGTCGAAATCTTCAGCTGATGAGCGATGTGCGGCTGAGCGAGGGCAAGGACCGCAGCGAGTTCGAGCGCGGTCTGATCGCGGTCGAGCAGGTGATCGGGGCGGTGCGCCTGACCGGCGACTACGACTACCTCCTGCAGCTCGCGTGTGTCGGGCCCGAGGAGTTCGAGCAGGTGATCGACCGTCTCAAACGCGACCACGGGGTGCGCGAGATCCGCAGCCGGCTCGTGCTGCACGAGGTTCCGATCAATCTCGACCGGCTCCTGGATGCCTCCGAGCTATGAGCTGTTACACCTCCAGGGCATGACCACGATCGACGAACTGCTGGGGCACAACCGGGCCTACGCCGAGGGCTCTGCGACCACGCACCTCGATGTGCACCCGAGCCGGCAGCTGGCGATCGTGACCTGCATGGACTCGCGCATCGATGTGTTCGCAGCGCTCGGACTGGCCGGTGGCGAGGCGCACATCCTGCGCAACGCCGGCGGCGTCATCACCGACGACGTCATCCGTTCGCTGGCGATCTCTCAGCGCAGGCTGGGCACGCGCGAGGTGATGCTGATCCACCACACCGACTGCGGCATGCAGAAGTTGACCGACGACGGCTTCCGCGCCGAGCTGCAGGAGGCCACAGGCACGGCGCCGGCCTTCGCGATCGAGTCCTTCACCGATCCCGCGGCGGATGTGCGTCAATCGATCCTGCGCGTTCGCCGCTCCGACTTCATCCCGCACCGCGACCTCGTGCGCGGCTTCGTCTACGACGTGGACACGCACCTGCTAAGCGAGGTCATCACCGATTGAGTACAGGGCCCGGTCGACCAGAGCCGGGCCCCGACCTCAGCGGATCCTGACCGTCCGCTGCAGCTCTTGTTGTGACTGTCGGTGATCACTAACGATGCTCTTGGCCGGAACGCTGGCGAACTTCTTCAGCAGCTCCTTGCCCGCGCCGTTCAGCTTCAGCGCGACGGTCTTGCTGCTGCCTGCCGCGATCTTGAGCTTCGCCGAGCCGATCTTGGTCTGCTTGCCGCGACCGCTCGCAGAGAGACTCTTGACCCTCTTACCCTTGAGGTGCTCGACCGTCGCCAGCGTGGCGCCGACCGTACAGATCGCGGTCTCGCACGACAGCTTCACGCTGACCTTGCCGTGCGCGATCTTGATCTTCCCCACCTTCATGCTGCGCCCGATCACCGTGATCGCCCGCGGCGAGATCGTGCTCAGCCCGTATGCGTCTGTCGCCTGCACGCGCACCGTGTAGGTGCCGCGCTGCGCGAACGTCTTCGTCGCCGTCGTTCCAGTTGCGTCCCCGAACTTCCCGCTGCCGAGATCCCAGCTCACCTGCGTGATCGGCTCTCCCGGCGTCCGGGATGGCGGATGCCGCGAACTCAACCGCACACCGACCTTGACCGTCGTCGGCGCGTATATGAACGACACAGCCGGGGCTGTGTCGATGTTGACCTCTGATACGAAGAGCTCGTTCCGCCGTTCCGCTCGGGGGCTCCCCGTAGTCCGGAGAGCACCAGGTTGCCACCTGATGTCGGAGCGGCCGCCTCGCGATTCCCTCATACGGCTGTGAGAGCCCCGTGATGTCGATCCCGCCCGATCCGAAGCTTGCAGTCGAGCGTGCCGTTGGTGTTCAGTCGCGCCACCATCGGTCCTGCCGGTGACGCCGGTGATACCGGTACCCGTCAGCAGCAGCTTGCCGTCATTCTGGCGATCCCAGTGGCCAGGCTCTCTGTCAACTCCGCGCTGGAGAGCAGCACCGTGCCGTCGTTGCCGAAGGCAGTGTCCACCTTCCCGCTGGCGGTGAAGTGAGCCACCGCCGCTGCGATCGTCTACGAGTCGACGGAGAGATCCGCGCAGCGTCGGCGAGGCCGGCGACCGCGTACCCGCCATCGGGCGTGGCGGCGACGCTGATCTCTTCGGCGCCCAGCGAGGAAGCATTCACGCTCCTAGGCCGTACCGTCGGTGCCGCTGCCGTCGGGCGGGCCCTCGGCGGTGAGCCCGGTGATCGCAAATGCTCCTTCCCGACACGTCCTGGCCCTCGCCGCCGAAGACCAGGTCCCCATTGCTCTGCACCAGTGCCCCAAAGCCCTCTGAGTTACTCGAGCCTAGCTCCAGCTCCTCCACACCGTCTCTAGCCAAATGTGGTATCGAGAGCTCCACCGCTCTTCAGGCGCTCCGCTAAGAACTCCGAGTGCTCTTCTTCTCTACGCCGCCCGTGAGCACGACGTCTCCTTTGCTCTCTATGGCTAGGCCCCCGGCCCGCTGCTCGTGCCGAGGCTGACCTTGTATACTCCAGTTGAGTTGAACGCTGTGTTCAGAGCGCCCTATTATCTGAACTCCAGCACCACCATCTGCTTATCTCCTGACTTTGCCGCGGTCGCCACGGCGGCGATGACCGCGTTACCGCTCAGAGTCAGCGCCACGAAAGCGTCCGCTGAAACATACTACCAGCTATTCCTGTTGACATCTGCTACCAGCACCAACTTTCTCATACACACGCCACCGTTACCGAAAGATGTGTCTAGCACACCGCTCCACAGATCTCGCGCGAGGTATACCTCGCTGAGCCAGAACCACCGCTGCCAAATCCGAGCGACTCCCACCTCTTAGATGTCTCCATTACATGCCACCGCGACTCCTTCTACACCACTCCATCGTGTCTAATCTATTCTCGTTAACCACGCCACCGTTCGTCCCTAAGCTCTTACACCAACCCCGCACACGATGCACCCCCGTTCCGAAAACCATCAACAAGCTCTCACCACCCACAGCCACCGCGTCTCTCTCCACCAACGCTCACCAGCACACCCCTACCAATACCCCATTTCCATTTATCTCTCCCCCCACCACTAGGCTAGTACAGCCCGTCCCGCCGCGCGTACCGCTCAGCCCGTTCACGGTCGTAGACCTCGGCGTCGAAGTCAGGCGTGCTGAGCGAGCGCAGGATCGCGCCGGAGCTCGGCAGCGCGCTGCGGTCGATGTGGCGCGCCGGGTTCCAGAGGTCCGAGCGGATCATCGCCTTGGGGCAGTGCGTGTACGCCTCCTCGATCGAGACCAGCAGGCCGAGCTTCGGCGGCTTGCCCTCGACAGCGCTCGGGGCGAGGAGCTCTGCGTCGTCTGTGATCACGGCCCGGCCGTTGACGCGGAACGTGTCGCCCACGCCCGGGATCAGGAACAGCAACGCGAGGCGTGGATCGGCGAGCAGGTTGGTGAGCGTGTCCGCGATCCGGTTGCCGGGCCGCTCAGGGATCAGCAGCGTGCGGTCGTCGAGGATGCGGACGAAGCCGGCGCCGTCGCCTCGGGGCGTCACGTCCAGGCCGCCGTCGGGAGCCACGGTCGCGACACACAGGAATGGCGAACGCTCGATGAACTGCCGCGTGAGCTCGTTGAGCCGATCGGCGAGCTTCAGCAGAACGGTCTCGGTGGGGGTTCCGATGATCGCTCGCAGCTCGGCCTCGTCGGCGACCACGTGGATGCTGGCTGTGTCAAGCGCCACTGTCGTACCTTTCGCGTCGGGACTGAACTGACACGTCCGATGGAATCAGAAAGGTACAGGCGATGAGCGAGCAAGCCGACTATGCAATCCAGGGCGGGTGCCTGTGCGGAGCTGTGCGCTTCGAGCTGACAGCACCGCCGGCGTCCGCCGGCTACTGCCACTGCACCCGTTGCCAGAGACGCACCGGCACGGGCTTCTCGGCGTCGGCATTCATCGACCCTGCCTCGCTGCGCTGGTTGCAGGGTGAGGAGTTGATCAAGGGTTGGCTCCCGGCCGAGGACGGCGCCGAGAAATGCTTCTGCAGCGACTGCGGGGCGCATCTGTACTCGCGCAGCCGCGACGGATCTCGCGTCGGCATCAGAATGGCCGCCTTCGACACCGATCCGGGCGTGCGCCCCAGCAGCCGCCAGTACGTCGCCTACGCAGCCAGCTGGGACACGATCCCCGACGACGGCCTGCCGCGCTACGACGAGGCCCGTCCCCGCTAGTGATTCGAGCCCGTCCCCGCTAGGACTTCGGGCCCGCCTCCGCCGGCACGAGCTGGAGCTCCTCCGCGAGCCTGGTGAGCAGCGTTGCCACCTCGGTGTGCTGCTCCGGCTCCCAGCCGTCGAGCAGCCGCGCCAACCTGTCACGCCGCGCTGCGATCAGCCGCTCCGCCGTCTCATGCCCGAGCACGGTCACGGAATCGTGATCGGGTTCTGTGGCAAGTTCCCCATCTGGGGACATCATGCCGCGCTCGGCGAGCTCTGACCGTCCCGCCTCCGCCCGCTCCAACGGCACATCCCACTCCGCTGACAGCTCCCCGAGGGTTGCCTCCGGGTCGCGATGCTTGCGGACAAGCACCCATGCCGCGGCCGGCGAGAGGTCCACACCTGCTTGTGCCGTGATCTGCGCGACCAGCTGGCGGCGGCGCTCGTGCCCCACAAGCACGGACAGTGCTCGTGAGAGTTCGGCGAGCGAGTCGTCTGGCTTTGGTACCGCGAACGACTCGCCGATGCCGGCACTCGCTTCCGCGGTGTCGCGCAGCGGCAGCTCCTGGAGCAGCAGGCTCAGGAAGAACGCGGCGGCGGCAATCCCGGCTGCCACCTCGAACACGGTGTTCAGTGAGCTGGTGAACGAGCTGATGTAGATGTCGTGCAGCGGCGTGGGCATGGCCTTCAGCGACTGCGGGTTGCCGATCGCACCGGTGAGCTTCGCGATCTGCGAGTGCGGCAGCCCCGCGACCGCCTGCGGGTGCGCATGCAGGCCTGCGGTCAGATTCGACTTGAGCCCGTTCGCGAAGATCGAGCCGAGGATCGCGGTTCCGACCGAGCCGCCGATCGATCGGAACAGTGTCGCGCCGGACGTGGCCACACCGAGGTCCTTGTAATCGACGGCGTTCTGCACTGCCAGCACCAACACCTGCATGACCGATCCGAGCCCGAGCCCGAGCACGAACATGAAGGCCGAGGCCGTCAGCCGGCTGGTCGAGGAATCCATGCGCGAAAGCAGGAAGAGGCCGATGGTCATCAGAACCGTCCCGATGATCGGGAACACCTTGTACTTCCCGGTGCGCGTGATGATCTGGCCGGAGCCGATTGAGGTGATCAGGAGGCCGGCCATCAGCGGCAGGATCTCCAACCCGGAGCCCGTCGGGCTCGCGCCGTTGACGATCTGCAGGAACAGCGCCAGGTACGTGATCGAGCCGAACAGTGCGAAGCCGACGACGAAGCCGATTGCGCTCGTCACGTCGAAGATGCGGTTGCGGAACAGGTGGAGCGGGAGTATCGGCTCGGCCGCGTGCCCCTCGACGTACACGAAGCCGACGATCAGCAGGATCGAGAAGACCCCGAGCGAGATGATGAGCGGCGACAGCCACGCGTAGTTGACGCCCCCTAACGTGCAGGCGAGCACGATCCCGACGAGCGCGGCTGCCAGCAATGCCGCCCCCAGGTAGTCGATGCTGCGATGGACGTGCTCGCTGACTGCGGGGAGTGTCGCCGCCAGCACGAGGAATGCTGCAACTCCGACGGGTAAGTTGACGTAGAAGATCCAGCGCCACGAGAGCGAGGTCGTGAAGAAGCCGCCGAGTAGCGGTCCGATCACGCTCGCAAGCCCGAACACGGCTCCGAACAGCCCTTGGTAGCGGCCGCGCTCGCGCGGCGAGACGACATCGCCGACCGCCGCCATCGCACCCACCATCAGGCCGCCGCCGCCGAGGCCCTGGACCGCCCGGAACGCCACCAACTCCGCCAGGCTCTGCGATAGCCCGCACAGCGCCGACCCGATCAGGAACAGGACCAGAGCGAACTGGAGCACGACCTTGCGGCCGAACATGTCGCCGAGCTTCCCGTAGACGGGCATCACCGCGGTCTGCGCGAGCAGGTAGGCGGTGACCACCCAGGAGATGTGATTGAGCCCGCCGAGGTCGCCGACGATCGTGGGCAGCGCCGTGGAGACGATCGTCTGATCGAGCGCCGCCATCAGCATGACGAGCATCAGCCCGATGAAGACGACGAGCACGCCGCGCGAATTCTGTTCGCGATCAGCCATCGGCCGATCCTATACCTGGACCGGCTCAGGCCTACCCGGTCGGGCCGGGTTTGCTCGGTCGGTCCAGGTTTGCCCGGGGTGGGCGGGCGGTGCTTTGCCCGCCCACCCCGCTGCGGCCGATCACGCCGGCCGCGCGCTCGGCACTACCTGGCTCCGGGCACCCACCGCTGGAGGTAGGCCCGGTAGGTGTTCCAACCTGTGGGGAACTGGGCGTTGAACAGCAGGTTGCCGCTCGCGTCGAACTCCGAGATGTAGGGCAGGCTGCCCCAACCGACGAATTCACCGCCGCCGGGCAACGGCTGACCGTTGCCTTGCGAGGACGCCTCGAGGCTCTCTGGCTGGTCGTATGACTGGACCAGCGTGGCCGTGTGGTGGAGGAAGTTGAGCTTGACCTTCACGACACGGCTGATCGGAAACTCCGAGCTGACGTTGGTCCCGGTGTTGGCGATGCCACCCGCCTCGTTGTCGAAGAACGAGTACTCCTGGTCACCGAGCGGCTGCGGATCGTGCTGCCAGGCGAAGATGTCGCCGGCGTCGTTCAGCGTCTGCCCGGCAGCGGCCTGCAGCGTGAAGCTCGACGCCTTGCCGCCGAGCTGCCAGAGGATCTTGCCGCTGTGCGGGTTGACCTCGTATGTCGTCCACGTGTTTCGCGCATCGATCAGGAGGTCGCCGTTGCGGTCGACCTTCACCGCGTTGATGTGGAACCAGTCCCACGGGCTGCTCGCCGAAGACGGCAGCGCCTGCTCGCTCTGGCTGTAGGGCACGTGCTCGGCGCTGTTCCACTGGAACAACACCTTGCCGGTGTGGATGTTGATCTCCTGCACCACGCCGTTGATGACGGTCTGGTTGGACGGACCGCCGATCGAGGTCAGGTTCGCTGTGGACTCCTGGTAGGAGAGGATCAGCGCGGTGTTCCAGGGGGTGATCAGGAACTCGTGGCCGTCGGCGCTGAGGCCGTTGCCGGCGTTGACGGTGGCGATCTTCTCGTAATGAGAGTTGTAGATGTAGTCGCTGCCCGTGGAGAGACCGCCGAAGCCGGTCCCCTCCCAGAACGTCAGCACGGGCTTGCCGTCGTAGGTCTGCGTGCGGAAGTCACCGGCCGTGAGACCCGCGGGTGCCGGGTCGAACCAGATCACCTTGCCGCTGGGGCTGAGAATCTCGGGCCCACCGGCGTATGTCGTCGAGCCGACAGCTGACGGCGTGATGAAGATGTCGCGGTCGCCCAGCGATCCCGTCTGGGTGAGCACGGTCAACGGCGGCGGATTGGTAGGCGTGGTTGCGGATGCCGTCGGCGCGGCGATGCCGGCGGTGGTGGCCAGGGCAGCGAATAGCGCTGCAGCTGAGCGTCGGTGCATGTTCTTCCCTTCGCTTTAGAGGGTCTTTGTGGGGGTGTGGCAACGGTGATGGAGTGCCGCTGCGAGATACTACACAAAGTTAATCGACTTAGATGAGAATGCGCGGGCTTAGGAAGCGCTTAGGTGCCTGGTTGGCCTGCAGCCTGGCCGAGTCGGACGCGCCATACTTGAAGGCGTGACGTCAGCGCTCTTCAACGAGTCGCTCGCCCCGCTACGCGCGAATCCATCCGGCAGCGCCGTGCTGCTGGATATCGACGGCACCCTCGCGCCGATCGTCGAGCATGCGGCCGATGCCAGTGTGCCGGAGACCACCCGGCAGCTGATCATCTCGATCTCTCGCCGCTACGGACAGGTCGCGTGCATCAGCGGTCGCCGGGCATCAGAGGCTCGCGCGATGGTCTCGATCGGCACGATCGCCTACCTCGGTTCGCACGGCGCGGAGCTGCTGCGCTCGGGCTGGACAGAGGCTCAGATCGACCCGGCGCTCGAGCAGTGGGCGCCGCGGATCGACGACTTCCGCCGCGAGTCCGACACGGGCGAGCTGCGCCGCCGCCGCGTACGGATCGAGGACAAGGGCCCGATCATCGCCTACCACTGGCGGGGCGCCGACCGACGAACAGGACGCACGCGACGCGGTCGACACGATCGCCGCCCACGCGCAGGAGTCGGGCTTCGACGTGCACTGGGGTCGCAAGGTCATGGAGGTCCGACCGCCGGTTCGGATCGACAAGGGGCTCGGGGTGCGGACGCTCCTCGGCGATCGCACATACTCTGCGGCGCTCTACGTCGGCGATGACACGACCGACCTGGATGCCTTCCACGCGTTACGCGAGCTGGTGAACGAGGGCATGGTCGAACGGGCTGTCTGCGTCGGCGTGAGTTCGGAGGACGGGCCACCAGCCATCGAGGAAGAGGCCGACCTGGTGGTTGCCGGGACGGAGGGAGTGCGGGGACTCTTGGCTGCGCTGATCGCCGAGTAACCTGCGCCGACTGCGGCATGCGATTCCCCGACCTCCTGCGAACAACGGTCATGCTCTGCGCCGCCGCCGCCACGGTCCTCGCGGTGGTCACGGTGGCAGGCGCCAATTCGAACGGCGACGCGTTGCTCGTCCCCGTCGCGGCCGGGTGGTGGGTGGCCGCGGCGGTTCTCGGCACGACCATCGGACGCCGGCCCAGCACCCAGCGGCAGATCGCGGTGCTGCTCGCCAGCGCGCGTACCCAGACGATGCTTCCGGAGATCAACCCCGGCCGCGTTGTGCTCAATCGACTCTGGCCGATCATCGTCTGCACGGTCGGGGCCGGAGCGCTGGCATTCGCGTATCCGCAGGTGCCGGCGATCGCCGCTGGTTTCGCGATCATCGCGGCGCTTGCGTGGCGTCGCCAGTCGGCGGCGGTGACCGCGATCGAGGAGCGCGACGGAGCCCGCTTCTACGTTGAGCACACCTCGCCACTGCACCAGATCAAACTCGTGCGCACTCCCGGCTTCCGTTCCAACCTTACGGAGATGAGCCAGGCGCGTACGAACCCGGTGGCCGGGCGTCACGCCTGACACCCTGCTTTCCGGACGTGTCTGCGACTCTCCACATCCCTCTGTTCGCGTTCATCC
The DNA here is from genome assembly GCA_963714335.1 of uncultured Actinomycetota bacterium. Taxonomy (GTDB): domain Bacteria; phylum Actinomycetota; class Thermoleophilia; order Solirubrobacterales; family Solirubrobacteraceae; genus Palsa-465. Next base: position 240,838 of record CAVQNW010000002.1, on the reverse strand, counting down.
CGAGCCCGTCGAGCAGCGGCTTCTCGATCGGGCCCTTCTTCTTCCACGCCTACGGCATCTGTTACGTCTTTGCCGTCGCAGCCGCAATCATGATCACCCGCCGGCGCTGGGCCAAGCGCGGCGGCGATCCGGATCTGGCCTACGCGGTCGCCTGGTGGGGCTTCCCGGCCGGGCTGATCGGCGGCCGGATCTACTTCGACATCACGACGCCGAGCCAGATGCCGGACCACTGGTGGGGCCCGTTCGCGATCTGGGATGGTGGGCTCGGGATCTGGGGTGGCATCGCGGCCGGAGTCGCAGTCGGCGTTTGGTACCTGCGCAGACACCTCGCCTGGCCTGATGTCTACAGGTTCATCAACGCCGCCACCCCCGGCCTGCTGGTCGCGCAATCGATCGGCCGGATCGGCAACTACTTCAACCAGGAGTTGTTCGGCAAGCCCTCGACGCTCCCGTGGGCGCTGAAGATCTCCCCAGCCCACCGTCCTCCGGGCTACGCGCAGTTCGCGACCTACCAGCCCACCTTCCTCTACGAGATCATCTGGAACCTGCTGTTGGCCGCGACGCTCGTCTGGCTGGACAACCGTCGCAAGGTCCGGCCGCCGGGCCTGTTCCCGCTCTACGTCGCGGGCTATTCAGCCTTCCGTATCTACGAGGAGACCCTGCGCATCGACTACTCGCAGTACATCTTCGGCATGCGTCTGAACTTCTGGGTGGCGCTGATCGGCACGATCGGCGGCCTGATCTGGTTCGCGCGAATCCAGTTCTTCTCTAAGCAGCCGTTGCGCGACCCAGAAGTGGCGCAACCTCGCTCCACGGCCGAGTATTCGCGATCTGGCTCGCACTGAGCCACCCGCGTCGCGCGGTGGCGATGCCGTAGCGCACAACCTCGAACCCGCTCGTGCGGTGGGCGTCGCAGTTGATCACTATCGGTATCCCTGCCGCCGCCGCGTCGCGCGCGTGCAGCTCGTTGAGATCGCGACGGTCGGGGTTGGCGTTGATCTCGAGCATCGTGCCGGTGCGCGCCGACGCCTCGAGCACGGCGTTGAAGTCGAACTCGTAGGGCTGACGCTGCAGGATCTTGCGCCCGCTCAGATGGCCGATGCAGTCGACGTAGGGGTGCTCGATCGCGCGCACGATGCGAGCTGTCATCTCGGCCTTGGGCATCCGGAAGGATGTGTGCACGCTCGCCAGCACCCAGTCGAGCTCGGCCAGCAGCTCGTCCGGGTAGTCGAGCGAGCCGTCCGGCAGGATGTTGACCTCTGATCCCGCCAGCAGCGTGAGCTCCGGGAGCATCGCGTCGACCTCGCGGATCCGCTCGATCTGGCGTTTGAGCTGGTCATCGGAGACGTCGGCGCCGAAGCCCATCGACGCCGAATGGTCGGTGATCGCGAGGTACTCGTAACCGGCTGCCACTGCTGCCTGCGCCATCTCCTCGATCGAGGCGGTGCCGTCGGAGGCCGTCGTGTGACAGTGCAGGTCGCCCTTCAGGTCGGCGGCGGTGACGAGATCTGGCAGTTTGCCGGCGAGCGCAGCCTCGAGCTCACCGCGATCCTCACGCAGCTCCGGAGGGATGTACTCCATTCCCAGAAGCGCGTAGACCTCGGCTTCGGTCGCGCATCGATGCGTTACCCCGTCGCTGTCATCCAGGACGCCGTATTCGGAGATGTGAAGCCCACGCCGCACGGCGAAGTCGCGCAGCGCGACGTTATGTTGCTTGGAGCCCGTGAGGTGCTGCAACACGTTGCCGAACTGATCCGGCTCGACGATGCGCACGTCGACGTTGATCGCGCTGTGGGTGCGGATCCGTACCGCGTTCGACCCCGGAGTCGAGGCCGCCTCCACCTGCGGGAGCGCCGCCACGGCTGCGGCCAGGGCTCCGGGATCGGTCGCCGTGGCGACGATGTCAAGATCCTTGACGCTCTCGGTCCATGCGCCGCGCCGATCCGGCAAGCTCGGCCTGCTGCGTGACCGCCAGCGCTCGTATCTCCGCGAGCAGCTCCTCGCCGACCGCGAGCGCTCTGCTCAACACGATCCGTTGAGCAGGTCCGGCTTGCGCGTAGGCCTCGACGGCCTCGATCAGCGCCTGCTCGGCCTTCGCGCCGAAGCCTTTCAGCTCGCTGATGCGACCTGCCTCGGCAGCTTCGCGGAGACTGTCGAGCGAGTCGATACCGAGTTCCTCGTACAGGCGGCGCGCGCGCTTTGGCCCGAGCCCTGGAAGCTTGGTCATCTCGACCAGGCCCGGCGGGAACTTCCCGCGCAGCTTGACCAGGGCGGGAATCTCACCGGTGGTGGCGAGCGCGACGATCTTCTCCTGGAGCGTGGCTCCGATGCCCGGAATCTGGGTGGCACGGCCGTCGACTGCGAGCTGGGCCACCTGCTTCGACGCCTCTCGCACCGAGCGCGCGGCATTGCGGTAGGCGACGATCCGGTGGATCGACGCGCCGTCGAGCTCGTAGAGGTCGCCGAGCTCGTCGAACGCCGCCGCAACCTCGCTGTTGGTCAGCTCTATGTTGCTCGTCTCGGCCACAGCTGGATCTTCGCGCCGCGTCAGGCGGCGCGCTTGCGCCCCTTGTAGTCGTAGCCGGTCGGGTCGAGCGCCGCCAGGAGACGGTCAACGGGCCGCGGGTCGAGCCCCATATCCTCGCTGCGTTCCTTGCGTGCGATCGCGGCGCGCACCATGCGCCCGCCCACGTAGCGGACCGGCTCGGGCGGCAGCGCGACGGTGGGCACCGATCTCAGGGCCCCGGGGAGGCCGGCGCTGCCTCCGGCCGCGGCGAGTTCGGCGAGGATCTCGCCGGCCAGGCGTGAGGGTCCGACGCCATCCCCCGAGAAGCCGGCGCACACCAGCACGCTGGGCGCCTCGCGCAGGCGCACGAAGAACGGCAGACCGCTCAGCGAGTAATCGATGGCTCCGCTCCAGCTCTCGGCAATCGGCACGTCCCAGAGCGCCGGATAGGTGCGCAGCAACTGGCTGCGGATCGCCGGCTCGCGACGCCCTGGGTGATCAAAGGCTGCGGTGATGCGATTGTTGTAGGCGAGCGTTCCTCCGCCCTTGCCGAAGGCGATGCGGCCGTCGGGCGTCGCGTGGTAGTAGTTGACGAGCCGGCGGCCGTCGGAGATGCACACGCCCGTCCGGATCCCGGCCTCGGCCAGCCGCTCGGGCTGGGCCTCGGTGGCGATCATGTCGCTGGCGACCACGACCAGGCCTGCGCCGATCTCCTTGATCTGCGCTGCCCAGGCGTTGACGGCGAGCACCACCTGATCGGCTGAGATCGAGCCTCGCTCGAGTACGACGCTCGTAGCCGGTCCGTACTCGATACCCCGCACCTGCGAGCGCTCGTAGACCTGGACGCCGGCATCACGCACGGCGCGCGCGAGCTCCCGGGCGATCGTGGCCGGTTGCACCGAGGCCGACACGGGCTCGAAGAGGCCGTCCAGGTGCTGGTCTGATCCCGTCATCTCGGTGAGCTCCACGCGCGTCAGTGGCTGGTAGGGGCGTGCCCCGAACTGGTCGAGCAGCCGCACCGTCTGGTCCCAGCCGCCAACCTGCGAGGGGTTGGTCGCTGCCCACACCCATCCATGCATGCGGAATGCGTCCTCGATCCCGCGCTCCCGGCAGAACTCGCCGATGTTCCTGACGGCCTGCTCCGCTCGCCGCGCCAGCTCGACCGCCTGTTCCGGCCCGCAGAGCGACACGAGGTGCTCGAAGTGCGCCCACCAGGTCAACGCGAAGCCGCCGTTGCGGCCGCTGGCACCGCCGCCGCAGATGTCGGCTTCGACGAGCGTGACGTCGGTGTCAGGTGCGCGGCGCTTCAGCTCGAGTGCCGTCCAAAGACCGGTGAAGCCGCCGCCGATGATGCAGACGTCTGTCGCGGCATGGCCCTCGAAGGTCGGATACTCGTATGGCTCGCGTCCGTCGAGCGCCTCCTGGAGCCAGAGCGACCGAGCCCCGTGGGTCTCAATCCGACGCCCCCGGAAGGCGACGATTCCGGTCGCAGGTGTTGTCGAGCCGCTCACGGTGACAGGATGACGGTTGTGCGTCGCCGATGCGGCGAAACCACCCGACATGCGTCGCTATACTTTTTGAAGCGACCAAATTCATCTTAGAGGAGCCGTGATGGCGGGCAACGTTTCCGAGGTAACAGACAACAACTTTCAGGCAGAGGTACTGGAGTCCGACGTACCGGTGCTGGTCGACTTCTGGGCTCCCTGGTGCGGTCCGTGCCGGATGGTGGCCCCGGTGGTCGAGGAGATCGCCGCTGAGAAGGCCGGCCAGTTGAAGGTCTCGAAGCTCAACACCGACGAGAACCAGCAGACGGCGATCCAGTACAACGTGCTGTCGATCCCGACGCTGATCGTTTTCAAGAACGGGCAGGAGGTCAAGCGAGTGACCGGCGCCTACCCGAAGAAGCGGCTCGAGGCCGAGATCGAGCCCGCGCTCGCGTAGCGCACTCTCAGTTGGCAACAACGGGCGTTCCCTTCTCCTCGAACATCGAGTTCGGGGAGAAGGGAACGCCCGTATTGCGTTAAGGCACGCCGGCTCGCTTTTGCTGGACAGCGGCGTGCACTGTCACAACCGCCGCCGCTGCCGCGTCATGTGGGTAGATCAGATAACGCAGGCGAGACAGGGGGCGTGCGGTGGCACGGATCCAGGGAGTACCGAAGAGTCAGACAGGGCCGGTCGTCAGGCTCGTGTACAGATTCGGTCCGCGCATGATGCGCAAGCTCACCGGCCGCGAGCCGCGCACCGGCGGCGGCATAGAGCCGATGGAGATCTGGGCGCATCAGCCGAAGATGCTGCTGGCGATGGGCCGTTTCAACCAGGCGATCCGGAAGGGCAGGGCCGTCGATCAGCGCATCCAGCACATGGTGGAGCTCAAGGGCGCTCAAATGATCGGCTGCGAATACTGCGTCGACCTCGGCTCGCAGATCTGCCGCAATTCGGGCTTCTCCGATGATGAGTTGCTCGCGCTCCCCCGCTACCAGAGCAGCGACCTTTTCACGGAGCGGGAGAAGACCGCGCTCGATTACGCCGTCGCCGTGATGCGGACGCCCGTGGATGTGACCGACGAGCTCTTCGAGCGGATGCGACACCACTTCACGGAGAAGCAGATGGTGGAGCTGACGGCGCTCATCACGCTCGTCAATCTCGACCGCTTCAACGCGGCCTTCGGGATCGGCGCGGCCGGCTTCTCAGAGGGGATGGTCTGCGTGCCGCCGGACAGGCCGTTCGCCGTCACCGCCCTCAGAGAGTTTTAGGCTGTGGTGGCGGCTCGCGCATTGCTCCCGCCCCCAGCTGAGAACCGCAGACGCTGACCGGGGCGCAGCTGTGCGGCGCGCGGCAGGCTGTGACTGTCGATGACGGCGATCACCGGGTAGCCACCGGTCGTCGGGTGGTCGGCCAGCAGCAGGATCGGCTGCCCGTCCGCCGGCACCTGGATCGCGCCTGCAACCAGACCCTCTGACGGCAGCTCGTCCGAGCGCGCACGCTCGAGCGGCGGTCCGTCTAGACGTATGCCGATTCGATTGGACGTCTGGTTGACCGTGAATTCACCGGTCACTAGCCGTTTGATCGACTCACTGGTGAACCAGTCACTACGTGGACCGAGGATGACTTGTAATTGCGCTAAATCGGGTAGTTCGAGCACTGGGGGCGTCCCAGGGGTGGGGGGCGTCTCCAGGGCGGGCGGGCGACCCGCCCGTCCGCCCCCCGGGGGCCCAATCCGCAGTACAGCGCCTCGCTCGAGCGCGGGCGGCCCAAGTCCGGTGAGCACGTCCGTCGCCGCGCTTCCGAGCACCAGCGCCACGTCGATGCCGCCGGCAAAGGCCACGTAGCTGCGCAGTCCGCGCCTCGCGGTCCCGACTCTCAGCTCGTCACCGGCGTCGAGCGTGAACGGCTCGTTCATCGCCAGCCGCCGATCTCCTGCGCGTGCGTCGACCGGCGCCCCGGTGAGCGCGATCGTCACACGCCCGTCGAAGCGCAGGCGCGGCCCGACCAGCGTCGTCTCCAGCACCGCGGCCCAGTCGGCATTCCCCACCAGCCAGTTGGCCAGCCTCAGCGACTCACGGTCGGCTGCGCCCGAGCGTGGGACGCCGATGTGCGCCCATCCCGGTCGGCCGAGGTCCTGAATTGTCGTCAGCGCCCCGGGCGCCAGCACCGCGGCGCTCGTCATCAGACCTGCTCGAACCGCACACGCATGCCCGGCTCGAGCAGCGCCGGCGGCTCCCGCGTCGCGTCGAACAGCACCGCGTCCGTCCGCCCCAGCAGATTCCACCCACCCGGCGAGCTGTGCGGATACAGCCCGCAGTACCCCGCCGCGACCGCCACCGATCCCGCAGGCACCTCCGTCCGCGGCGTTGCCAACCGCGGGAGCTCGAGCAAAGGAAGCACCCCCCGAGCCGCCTCGTCGGCAACCAGATAGGGGAACCCGGGTGCGAACCCCATGAACGCCACGGTGTAGGTCGCATTGCGATGCAGCTCCACCAGCGCTGCCGTGCTCAGCCCGAGCGTCGCGGCGACCGCCTCCAGATCAGCTCCGTCGTAGGTGACGGGAATCGTCACAGCCGGCGGTGGCTCATTGCCGAAAACCCTTATGTCCAATTTGAAAGCACTCGCGTCACCCGCGAGTGCTTTCAAATTGGACACAAGGGCTGCGGCATCTTCCACACCCTCATCCCAAACCAGCAGCAGCGTCTGATCTCCAGGAACCACCTCGGCGAGCTGATCGCCGAAGCGGGCGCGGACCACACGAGCGGCAGCGTGGACGGACGCGTTGTCCGGTAGCTCGAGGAGCACCGCGTGGTCGCCGACGGGTCTCACGAGAAGGGGCGGATCTCGAAGCCGGCGCCGATCAGGCGATTCCGCACGGCGACGGCGAGCTCGGCGGCGCCGGGCGTATCGCGAGTGCAGGCAGAGCGAGTGGAAGCGGCCGGTGGCCGCGAGCTGCTCGGCGTGAGCGACGACCGCGTCCGCGTCGGTCAGCACGGCGCCCGGCTCGGTTCGCGGGACGAGCGTGCCGTCGGGCCGGTAGGCGCGGTCGGCGAATCCTTCGGTGACGCCCTCGATCCCGTGCGCCTCGGCGGCGCGAAGCATCTCCGAGTCGGGCGGGGCCAGCAGCTTGAGATGCCGGTCGACGGCCTCGATCGCCGCAACGACGACGTCGGCGTACGCGCGGTCGACAGCGGCGCGGTTATAGAGCGCGCCATGCGGCTTGACGTAGCCGACACCCCCATGCTCGAGCCCCGCCTGGATCCGGAGCGCCGAGATCTGCTGAACGATCTGCTGGCGGAGCGTCTGCGGGTCGACCTCGAGGTCGCGCCGGCCGAAACCCTCCCGATCCATGTAGGACACGTGCGCGCCGATGCGCTTGTGTCGCAGGACAGCCTCGGCGCAGACGGCGCGCATCGTGGCGGCGTCGCCGGCATGGAAGCCACACGCCACATTGACGCTCGAGACACCCGCGATGATCGCGGCATCGGCCGCGATTCCATCCGCCCCTGGACGCTCACCGACGTCGGCGTTCAGATCGATCACGGGTGAGGACACGACGCGAGCATCGCACGTCAGACCGCTGGGCGGCGGTCAGATCCGCCGGACTTCGATCCGCAGCTCGAGCCCGTCGATCAGTACGGGCACGGCACCGGGGAGCGGCACGTACTCAACCTCGAGCGCGAGGGTCTCACCGGCGATGTACTCCTGATACTCGCGCGCCGCGCCCAGCAGCGGCTCGGCGCCGTCGAGCGTCAGCGCGATCCGGTCGGAGATGTCGAAGTCGGCGTCACGGCGCGCCTGCTGGATGGCGTGGACGATCTCACGCGCCCAGCCCTCCAGCCGCAGCGACTCGTCGATCTCGAGCTCGAGTGCGACCGCGTGGGAGCCCTCGCGCTCGACCTGGTAGCCCTCGAGCGGCTTCATCGACACCAGCAGGTCGTCGGCGTTGAGCGCGTGCTCGGTACCGCCGACGTCGATCCTGACAGTTTTCGCCGTCTCGCAGAGCGGCCGCCGCGCGTCCGGCGTCCAGCCCGGCTACGGCAGCAGCGACCATCGGCATCTGCTTGCCGAAGCGCGGCCCGAGCGTCCGGTAGTTGGGCTTGACCTCGACCTCGCCGAGCTCATCGGCCTCCGAGACGAAGCGCAGCTCGCGCACGTTGAGCTCGTCGCGGACGATGTCGGCCAGCCGCTCGATCGCCTCGCGCTCGGCGCCGGCGGCCACGACGATTGCCGCGCGAAGCGGTTGGCGCAGCTTCACCTTCGCCTGGCTGCGCGCCGCCAGGCCGAGGCGCACGGTCTCGCGCGCGACGGCCATCGCGTCCTCGAGCGCCACGTCGCGCTCGCCGGCGATCGGGAAGTCGGTCAGATGCACGCTGGGCTCAGAACCGTCGAGGTTCTCGTACATCTCGTCGGCGATGAACGGGGTGAACGGCGCGAGCAGCTTGGACAGCGTCACGAGCGCGTGGTGCAGCGTCGCCATCGCGGCCGGCTCGCCGTCCCAGAAGCGCCGGCGGGAACGCCGCACGTACCAGTTGGAGAGCTCGTCGACGTACTCGGCGATGGCACGGCCCGAACCGGTCGCGTCGAAGTTCTCGAGCCCGTCAGTCACCGTCTCGACGGTCGCGTTCAGACGCGAGAGCACCCAACGGTCGAGGTCGGTCAGCTCGACCTCGGCGAGTGACAACGACGCGGGCGCGACGTCGTTGGCGTTCGCGTACAGCACGTAGAACCCGTAGGTGTTCCACAGCTGCAGCATGAACTGGCGCACGGCCTCGCCCAGTGCCTCCATCGAGAAGCGGTATCCGTCCCACGGGTACTTGGAGGTGAAGAAGTACCAGCGGAACGCGTCCGCGCCGTAGGTGTTGAGCACGTCCCAGGGCTCGACGATGTTGCCCTCGGACTTGCTCATCTTCCGGCCGTGCTCATCGAGGATCAGGCCGAGGCAGACGACGTTGCGGTACGAGCTCTGGTCGAACAGCAGCGTGGCCACCGCCAGCATCGAGTAGAACCAGCCGCGGGTCTGATCGAGCGCCTCGCAGATGTAGTCGGCGGGGAAGTGCGCCTCGAACTCCGCGTTGGCCTCTGCCAGCTCGGTGCTGCCATCGGTCGGGCGCGAGCCGTAGGAGGCAAACGGCATCGATCCCGAGTCGAACCACACGTCGATCACGTCACGCACGCGCGTCATCAGCTCGTCGCAGCCCGACTCGACACACTCGAAGGTGACGTCGTCGACGAACGGGCGATGCGGATCCTCCAGCAGGACCCCGGAGAGCGACTCCAGCTCGGTCAGTGAGCCGACCACATGGAGGTGTCCAGCGGGACACCTCCATACAGGCAACGGCGTGCCCCAGTAGCGCTCGCGCGAGAGCGCCCAGTCGACGTTGCCCTCGAGCCAGTTGCCGAAGCGCCCGTGCTTGACGTGCGGTGGCTGCCAGTTGACCGCCTCGTTGGAGGCCAGCAGATGGTCCTTGATCTGACTCGTGGCGATGTACCAGGAGGGCTTGGCGTAATAGAGCAGCGGGGTGTTGCAGCGCCAGCAGTGCGGATAGGAGTGCTCGTAGGGCTCGGACTTGAGCAGCTTGCCGCGCTCGCGCAGGTCCTCGAGGATCGGCTCGTCGGCGGCCTTCACGTTCATGCCCGCCCACTTGGTGATGCGCTGGTCGTAGGTGCCGTCGGGCAGCACCGGGTTGATCGGCGCCAGGTCGTTGGCCTCACCGAGGCGGAAGTCATCCTCGCCGAAGGCGATCGCCGTGTGCACCAGGCCGGTGCCGTCCTCTGCGGTGACGAAGTCGGCCGCGAGCACCGTGTGGCCCTTCTCGCCGTACTCGGAAGCGGGGATGAAGTCGAACGGCGGCTCGTAGCTCAGGCCGACGAGGTCGGCGCCGGGGAACGCTCGAGCGATCTGCACGTCCTCGCCGAAGATCTTCTCGGCCAGCGCCTCGGCGACGATGAAGTCGTCGCTGGTGCGCACGTAGGTGAGCTCGGGGTCGACCGCGACGGCCGCGTTGGAGACGAGCGTCCACGGCGTCGTCGTCCAGACGACGAGCTTGCCGCGCGCGCTCGGCAGGATCACGAACGCCGACGGGTCGGTGACGTCCTGGTAGACGCCGGGCTGTCCCAGCTCGTGGCTCGAGAGCGCGGTGCCGCAGCGCGGGCAGTACGGCACGACCTTCAGCCGCTCGAACAGCAGATCCTTCTCATAGATCGTCTTGAGCGCCCACCAGACGGACTCGATGTAGCTGGTGTCGAGCGTCTTGTACGCGTGCTCGGTGTCCACCCAGTAGCCGATCCGCTCGGTCAGCCGCGTCCAATCGTCGATGTGGCTGAGCACGACCTCCCGGCAGCGGGCGTTGAAGCGGTCGATCCCGTAGCGCTCGATGTCGGCCTTCTGAGTCATGCCGAGCTCCTTCTCGACCGCGAGCTCGACCGGCAGGCCATGGCAGTCCCAGCCGGCCTTGCGGTCCACCTGGTAACCGCGCATCGTGCGGTAGCGGGGGAAGATGTCCTTGAACACGCGCGCCAGCACGTGATGCGCGCCAGGGGCGCCGTTGGCCGTCGGCGGCCCCTCGAAGAAGCCCCAGCGTGGGCTGCCCCGGCGACGCTCGATCGACTGCTTGAAGACGTCGCGCTCACGCCAGCGCGCGAGCACACCCTCCTCGATCTGCGGGAAGGAGGCGCGGGGGTCTACTGGTTGGTGGGGCGTCGCCATGCGGACGCAGGAGTTTAGGCGGCGCTGAACGGTGCCCGCCTGCCCACCCTCGCACCGTCCGCCGGCACCCGCACCGCTAATCGGCGAACCTCTTCAGATACAGGTCCGCTACGCGCTTCGGCGCCCGTGTCAGCCACGCGTCGATGACCAGTTCCTCGAGCTCTTCGACCCCGATCCGCTCGAGCAGCACGAGCACCGCCGAGTATCCGTCGAAGTGGGGGATGGTGAAGTAGATCTCGGGATCGGATTCGATCAGCGCGAGCTTGGCGCCCTCGTGCTCCACGCGTGCGCCGAGGATCTCGCCGGTCGGCGCATCGGGCCCGAGCGCTTTCAGATCACTCTGGCGCAGCGGTCGCTCCCACACGAACAGCTTGTCCTTCACACGCCAGCTCATCTGCCCGTGCATGAGCTGCTCGCTGGTCTCCGGCAGCGACAGGGCCACGCGGCGAACATCATCCCACGTTGAGATAGAGCGACGATACTCCCGATATGCGTCTCCGTCTCTACCACCACCGCGATGGAGCGCGAGTGGCGTATTGGGAGACCGGGACGGGGCCGCCAATCGTGCTGCTGCACTCACTCGGTCTCTCACATCGCGAATGGGCGCCGATCGTCAGTGCACTGTCCGCGCGCTTCCGAGTTGTGCTTCCCGACCTGCCACTGCACGGTGACTCCGAGGACCGGCCACGTCACCCATACACGCCAGAGTGGTTCACAGACGTGATCGCCGGATTCTGTGCCGACGTCGGCGGACCCCGTGCCGCGGTTGTGGGACACGACTTCGGTGCCGAGCTGGCCTTGCGCACGATCACCAGCGGCAACTACACGCCCGCACGACTGGTGTTAATGAACAACCGGCTGCACCGGCCGGCGCCATTCGGCGGGCGCCGGACGCTCTGGCGATTCGTCACCGGGATGGGGACCGTTCCCGGTCTGGACGTCGCGCTCTCGCATGCGGCGCCACTCGTCTTCCGTCCGCGCTTCGGTGAGCGTCTCAGCGCGCAGCGCAACCCGGAGAGCCGCGACGTCGTCCGCCACGCCTTTGGTGACGTCGGCGGCAACACCAACCGTGCCCGCGCCTGGGCCAAGTTCTCGCGCCGCTGGCCGTTCGAGGCGCAGCGCGACCTGCTCGACGCGTATCCATCCCTGGATCTGCCGGTGCTGTTGCTCTGGGCGGAGGACGATCCAGCGGCGCCGCTTGAGTGGGCCCAGGAGGCGCTCGACCTGATCCCGGGCTCGCAGCTGCGCACGATCCCAGGGGCCGGGTTCCTGGCCGCCTACGACGATCCGGTCGTGCTGGCGCGCGAGCTGATCAGCTTCTGCGGCTGAGCTGGTCGTGGTGGCACGCGAGCTGATCAGCTTCTGCGGCTGAGGTGGTCGTGCTGGCGCGCGAGCTGATCAGCTTCTGCGGCTGAGGTGCTCGTGCTGGCACGCGAGCTGATCAGCTTCTGCGGCTGAGGCCGGCGGCGACACGGGAAGCGTTTTCCGCCGTGGGGGCGTAAAACGCTTCCCCTGTCCGATCCAGACACTTAGGTAATTACCTAAGTGTCTGTTACGATCGCACCTGTGACCACTGCCGAGCAACAAGTCGACCTGGCATTCCACGCTCTGGGCGACGGGACCCGGCGAGCGATGGTGGCGCGGCTTGCTCGCGGTCCGGCGAGCGTTACCGAACTCGCGGCCCCACTGAAGATGTCGATGCCGTCGGTGCTGCAGCACCTCGATGTGCTGCAGCGCAGCGGGCTGGTGCGCTCGGAGAAGGTCGGGCGAGTCAGGACCTGCCGGCTCGAGCCCGGGCCGATGCGCACGGTCGAGCACTGGATCGCCGAGCGCCGTGCAACCTGGGAGACCAGGCTCGACCTGCTCGGTCAAGTTTTGGACGAAGTGTTCCCCGATGATCAAGGAGACAGCCCGAGATGAGCATCCGCCAGCACGACTTCACCATCGAGCGACGCTTCCGCCAATCCCCGGCGCAGACATTCACAGCATTTGCCGATCCGGAGCTCAAGCAACGCTGGTTTGCGCTACCCGGCAGCTGGACGGAGAACGAACGAGCCAGCGACTTCCGTGCAGGCGGCAGCGAGCTCGCGGCAGGGCGGGACGGTCGTGGAGTTCACCATCTCTTCCGCAGCCGCATCCACGACATCGTCGACGGCGAGCGGATCGTCTACGCCTATGACATGGTGATCGACAGCCAGCTCTTCTCGGTCTCGCTGACGACGATCGAGTTCCACGAGCTGGACGACGGTGGCACGCACCTGGTCTTCACCGAGCACGGTGCCTTTTTCGACGAACTCGAGGATCCGGCCGGCCGTGAGCACGGCACTGGCCTACTGCTGGACGCGCTCGAGGTATTCCTCGCGAACGAGCTGGCGGCATGAGCCTCACCCTCCACGAGCACCCGTTCGCGATGTACTGCTGGAAGGTGTTGATCGCTCTTTACGATCGCCATATTCCGTTCACTGCCGTGATGGAGGGCGACCGCTCGGAGATCGCCGCTCTATGGCCGCCGGCATCCATTCCCCTTCTGGTGGACGATGGCCGCGTGATCCCGGAGTCAACCACGATCGTGGAGTACCTCGACCGCTACGGTGACGCGCCGCCGCTGATCCCAGCTGATCCGGAGGCCGCCCTGCAGGCACGGATCTGGGATCGGGTGATGGACGGCTACGTCGCCACGCCCGTTCAGGCGATCGTGGGTGACTCATTGCGACCGGCCGAGGTCCAGGATCCGTACGGTGTCGACCAGGCTCGCGCCGCACTCGACCTTGCCTACACCACGCTCGATGCGCAACTCGGGCGAACTCAGTCGGGCGACTGGCTGGCGGGTGACAGCTTCACGCTGGCGGACTGCGCGGCGGCACCGGCCCTGCACTACGCGGATGTGATCCAAGAAATCGATCGCAATGACCACCCCGCGCTCGCCGCTTACTACGACAGGCTGCTGGCACGTACGTCCGTGGCCCGTGTGATCGACGAGGCCCGCCCCTACCGCGAGGTGTTCCCGCTTCCCTGGCCGGCGCACGTGAGCTGACGGTTAGCGCCCTGAGTCGGAAATTCGGGAGCAGTCTCGCGAGTGTCTGCTCCCGAATTTCCGACTCACGACACTACACCGCATCGGTTAGCCCCCGGTCGAAGAGGTCGAGCAGCCACTCGAACGACGCGTCGGTGTCGAGCGGGATCCCGAAGCCGCCACCGGTCTCGAGCGTCACGAACCCGAAGATCGTGGCACGCAGCCCGCGGACCGCGTGAATCGCATCGTCGCCCTCGAGCGCGTAGCCGCGCATGACGGACACCAGCAGATCCACGGCCCGGGCGGCGGCCGGCTCGTCGCGGATCGGCACGAACTGCAGCGCCGCGTGCCGACCGGGATGCGCCAGCGCCCAGCGGCGGTAGGCGCGGCCGGCTTCACGCAGCGCGTCCCCGGCGGCCCGCCCGGCGACGGCTGGTGTGAGCGCGTCGGCCAGTTCCGTCGCAGCCTTTGCCGCGAGCCGAGCTCGGAGGTCCGGAAGGCCATCGACGTGCGAGTAGAGCGACGGGGGCTTGACGCCGAGCTTCTGTGCCACGGTGCTGAGGGTCACCGCGTCGAGGCCGTCGGCGTCGGCGATCTCAGCCGCCGCGTCGACGACGGCGGTCGTGTTCAGTCCCGCGCGTGCCATCAGGAGGTTCGCTGCGCGCGTGCGATTGCCGCGTCCATCGGGGCCTGGGGTGATGTCACGGCCTTGCCGTGCCCGAGCACGAGCAGGCTGGGGTCGAGCGCACGCAGCGCGATCGCTGAGTTGAGCGCCAGTTCACGATCACAGGTTCCCATCCACACCAGCGGGAACGGCCACGTCGGACGGTTGGGGACCTGCAGGCCGCCGAGTGAGAGGAACGCGTCGCCGGCGATCAGGCTGCGGTCGCGCGTATCGAGGAAGGCCACGTGTCCCGGCGTGTGACCGGGGCTCGCGACGACCTCGAGGCTGCCGACCCGGTCTCCCGGCTTCAGCAGCACGTCAGGGGCGGTCTTGAGCTTCGGCCAGCTGCCGCGCTTCTTGTCGGAGAACTCGACCTGCTCGCCGGCGAGGATCTTCGCGTCGAGCTCGGTAAGCAGCACCGGTACGTCGGGCCCGAGCTTCTCGCGCAGGGCGTCGACGGATCCGACGTGGTCGCCGTGGCCGTGGGTCAGCGCGATCCGGCGGATCGGCATACCGAGCTGCTGGGCGGCAGCGATCAGCTGGTCCGCCGCGCTCATCGTGGTGTCGACCAATGTCAGGCCGTCGTCCTCGCGCACGAGGTAGGCGTTCATCCAGCCGAGCTTGGTCAACTGGGTCAGGTTCTCCGTGAGATTCGTGTGGTTCATGGGGGTCCTTTCGGTCAATGACTACTGAAGATAGGAAATATCCTAATCACATTAGTTTGCCCTGTCAAGCCCTGCCCAGGATCGGGGCGAGGCGCTGCGGGGTAGGGGGCTAGTGGGCGTTGCGGGAAGCACCCACCAACGAGAAGGGAGAACCATGTTCCACCCGTTCACGTTTGTTCGCGCCCGCGTGCTCGCGAGTCTCGGAGCGGTCGCCGTCGCGGTGGCGGTCGCAGTGGTCGTGCTGGGATCCGCGGGCGGCGTCGCGGCCGCCAAGGCTGCCCGACCGACGCTCGACAAGGTTTCCAAGCAGCTGGCGGCCACGAGTCCGACGATCCCGGCAAGGATGACGTGCGCCGAGTTGCAGGCCGACACAGCATTCGCCGGTATCCCGCACTTCCCGACGTCGATCGCGTCAGTGACCGATGTCGCGGCCACCTCGACCAACCCGGAGTACTGCGACGTCCAGGGAATGATCGCCCCGCAGACGCACTTCGATCTGAAGCTGCCGGTCAGCACATGGCAGGGCAGATACCTTCAGAACGGCTGCGGCGGGTACTGCGGCACCGTGACCTCGCAGACCTTCCCGTCCTGTGACGCGCAACTCGGCGGTGACTTCGCGATGGCCACCGACGATGAGGGTCACAGCTCCGAAGCCGGGCTCGGGGGTGGCGGGCTGTTCGGTCTCAGCCAGGATCTCCGTGTTCAGTACGGATACCTGTCCGAGCACGCGCTCGATGTGGTGGCCAAGACGATCATCACAGCGTTCTACGGCCAGGGGCCGAACTACTCGTATTACGACGGCTGCTCCGATGGCGGCCGTGAAGCGATGGAGGTGGCGGAGCGCTACCCGACGGACTTCAACGGGATCATCGCCGGCGCGCCCGAGATCATCGCCGGGCCGCTCAACGCCGAGCACCAGACCTGGGACTACAAGGTCAACGTCGGCGCGGACGGCAACACGATCCTGACCGCCGACAAGCTGCCGGCACTGCACGCCGCGGTGATGGCCGCGTGTGCAGGTGACGACGGCGTGAACGACGGCATCATCACCGACCCGCGCGGCTGTCACTTCAACCCGGCGAGCATCGAGTGCCCGGCCGGCACGAACACCGCCAGCTGTCTGACGCCCGGACCAGGTCAAGGTCGTCGACGAGTACTACTCGGGGCCGACCGATCCGCAGGGACGCAGGCTCTATCCAGGTGGGCTGCCGTACGGCTCCGAGTTGACCTGGGACACGTTCCAGATCCCACCGCAGACCGCGAACGGAGTGCCGGTGCCGGGGACCGATTCGCTCGACTATTCGGGCCTGTCACTCCCGTATCTGCGCTACCAGCTGCTTGCAGCTGGAAAGCTCGGCCCCGATCCGAGCGAGTGGAAGTTCACCGATCAGTACTTCAAGAGCATGTTCCCCGCAGCGAACACGTTTGACGCGATGAGCGTGAACCTGAAGGCGTTCCGGGCACATGGCGGCAAGCTGATCATCTGGCAGGGATGGGCCGACAACGGAATCCCGACGACCGGCACCGTCGACTACTACGAGGACCTGGAGAAGTTCATGGGAGGCTCTAAGTCGACTCAGGAGTTCGCCAGGATGTTTCTGTTCCCGGGCGAGTTCCACTGCGGCCCCGGCTACACCAACAGCTCGTTCGACCTCGTGTATCCGATGGTGCAGTGGGTCGAGGGTCACACGGCGCCGGCATCGATCACCGCGAATGACACGGTGAACGGCACGGCGCTGACGCGACCTGTCTATCCATACCCGGACATCCCGAGGTACAACGGCAGCGGCGACCCGAATTCGGCGAGCAGCTTCCATCCGGTCCGATCGCCGGAGGCCGACCAGTACACCAACTGGTACGGCAACTATCTGTTCACGACCAAGCCGCTCGCGAGTACCACGCCCGAGAGCGGCAGCGGGGCCTGATCCTCTGAAGGCGGATCTCGTGCTGGGGGCCCCGCTTGGCCCCCAGCACGGCTCGCGCGGTAGCGTTCGTCGCAGGCGAAGAGCGAAAGGACGAGCGTGAGTACGACTGAGCATGAGCAACTCTGGGGCGGCGAGACAACCAAGGCGGTGGCCAACTTCCCGATCTCCGGCGAGCACATCCCGGTCCCGGTGATCCACTGGCTCGGACGGATCAAGGGCGCCGCCGCACGCGTCAACGCCGAACTTGGGCTGCTCGATGGCGGTCACGCGCAGCGCATCGCCGCCGCCGCGGACCGCGTAGCGAGCGGCGAGTTCGACGATCAGTTCCCGATCGACGTGTTCCAGACAGGCTCGGGCACGTCCTCGAACATGAACGCCAACGAGGTGATCGCCAACCTGGCTGGCGACGGCGCCCACGCCAACGACCACGTCAACATGGGCCAGTCCTCCAACGACGTATTCCCGTCGGCTGTGCACCTCGCCGCGCTTGACGAGGCAACCCACGACCTGCTGCCGGCGCTCGACGCGCTCGAGGCCGGCTTTGCCGCCAAGGCCGCGGAGTTCCACGACGTCGTCAAGGCCGGACGCACGCACCTGATGGACGCGGTGCCCGTGACGCTCGGTCAGGAGTTCTCGGGCTACGCCGCGCAGGTGCGCCTTGGCGCGCGGCGGGTGCGCAATGCGCTGCCGCAGGTTGCGCAGGTTCCGCTGGGCGGCACCGCTACCGGCACCGGCCTGAACACACACCCGGAGTTTGCCGCGCGCGTGCGGGCGAAGCTGTCGGAGGCGACCGGTCTCGAGGTCGCCGCTCCTGAGGACCCGTTCGAGGCGCAGGGAAACCGCGACGCTCTGGTTGAGCTCTCCGGCGCCCTCAAGGTCATCGCGGTGTCGTTCACCAAGATCGCAAACGACCTGGCGCTGCTCGGCTCCGGGCCACGCGCGGGCATCGGTGAGATCTTCCTCCCGGAGTTGCAGAAGGGCTCCTCGATCATGCCCGGCAAGGTCAACCCGGTGATCCCCGAGGTCACGCTGCAGGTGGCCGCGCAGGTGATCGGCAACGACGCAGCGATCACGCTGGCCGGTAGTCAGGGCAACTTCGAGCTCAACGTGCGGGTGCCGCTGATCGCGCGCAACCTGCTCGAGTCGATCCGCCTTCTGGCAGCCACGGCGCGCGTCCTCAATGACAAGTGCGTCAGCGGAATCGAGGCCAACGTCGCCGGCTGCGAGCGCTCGGCCGAAGCGACCCTGGCGGCCGCGACCGCGCTGAACCCCTACATCGGCTACGACAAGGCGAGTGAGATCGTCAAGGAAGCCTCGGCGTCCGGGCGCATGCTGCGTGAGGTTGCCTACGAGAAGGGCGTCGACGAGGACACCTACAATCGCGCGATGGACCTGCGCAAGATGGCGCAGGGGAATCTCGACTGACCGTCGAAGTCCGTGTCAGTCGCAGGCGGAACTCTCCGCCGCCGGATGCGTTAAGGCAGACGATCAGGTGCGATTCATCGCGGTGACACGAAGATTCTCGGTCCGGGCTCTCGCCGGCGGTTTGGTGGGCGCCCTGCTGGTCGCCGCGCCCGCTGGCGCTGCGACCAGTGGCTCCGGGCTCTACCTGGCTGGTGCCGGGAACGGCCACGGTATTGGCATGAGCCAGTACGGCGCCGCAGGCTACGCCCTGCACGGCGCGAGCTACCAGGAGATCCTTCGCGACTACTACGCACAGACCACGCTCGGGCACGTCAGCCCGAGTCGACTCGTGACGGTCCTGCTCCGGCCCAACGGCGCCGCGGTCTTCAGTGGGGCGAGCGCGATCAAGGGCTGGTCAGTGCACAAGCTCAACCCCGTGTTCAATTACAGTGTCGAGCGGGCGGGGGCGAAACTGCGCGTGGTCCTGGGTCGCCATCTGATCGGCAACTTCGCCGCTCCGCTGCAGGTCACCGGTCCCGGACCGCTGACCCTGGATGGGCTCGGAGCCTATCGCGGTTCGTTCGTGTTCAGACAAGCTGCCAACGGTGGCGGGGTGATGACGGTGAACGCTGTCGGCCTCGACGACTACGTGCGCGGCGTGGTCTCTGCCGAGATGCCCTCGACCTGGCCGCAACAGGCGCTCGACGCGCAGGCGGTGGCCGCGCGCACCTATGCGATCACATCGCCGGCGAGTGGAGCCAACTTCGACGTCTACGACAACCAGCGCTCGCAGATGTATGAGGGCGTGAAGGCCGAGACGCCTGCCAGCAACGCCGCCGTCGCCGCCACCAGCGGGCAGGTGGTCGAGTACGACGGTCGCCCGGTCGAGACCTTCTTCTTCGCCAGTTCGGGTGGTCAGACGGAGAGCGTCCAGAACGTCTTCCAGATCGCGCCCGAGGCGTGGTTGGTGAGCCGCCCGGACCCGTATGACGACGCCCTCAACAACCCCTACCACCGCTGGAAGATGAGCTTCAGTCTGAAGGCGGCGATGGCCAAGCTCGGCCACCTCGTCGAGGGCTCGCTGAGAGGTATCAAGGTGCTCCAGCGGGGCGTTTCCCCGCGGATCGTGAAGGCGCAGGTCGTTGGTACCAAGGGGTCGGTAACCGTCAGCGGCACGCAGCTCCGCAAAGCGCTCGGGACGCCGAGCACCTGGGTCAAGTTCACGACTGTCAGCGCTCACGGCGTGGAGACCAGCACGACGCCGGCCGCAACTACCACGCTGCCTTCGAGTACGGGCACCGGAACGACCACCACGAGTACCACCGGCGGCGGGTCGCTTGTGCGGTTGGAGCGGGTCGCCTCGGTTCTCGGTCACATCGCCCGCGCCCTCGGCCTGCTGGGGCTCGCCGGAATCCATACCACTCATTACGCGGTGAACGGCACGGTCTTCCCGTTCGTTCCCGGCGCTGCGGTAACCGTGCAGTACAACCCGGGCGCCGGCTGGTCTCCTGTCGCCACCGGGTCGGTGAAAGCAGACGGGGGCTACTCGGTTCGGGTGGCGGATCCGGGCAGTTACCGGGTTCTCTACGACGGCACCGTCGGACCCGAGATCACCGTCGGTTAGGGTTCCGGGGATGCCCGGACCGCTGCTCGTCGTCGATGCGCCCTTCCTGCTGTACAGGTCGTTCTTTGCGCTGCCAGATTCGATCCGTGGGGCTGACGGCCAGCCCGTGAACGCGCTCCTCGGGGCGAGCAACAATCTGTTGAGGATCGCCGCCGATGTCGCGCCACGAGCCGTTGTCGTCTGCTTTGGCGCCGAGCAGGCGCCGTATCGCGTCGAGCTCTACGCCGGATACCACGCGCAGCGTCCACCGATGCCAGAGGCGCTCGCCCATCAATGGACGCAGGCGCCCGAGCTGTTTCGCGCGTTCGGCTGGTACGTGGAGGATGCGGCCGAGTTGGAGGCGGACGATCTCCTCGGCGCACACGCCGAGCTCGAGGCCGCATCCAGCGGCGAGACGCTGCTGCTCACGGGTGACCGCGACATGTACCAGTGCGTCACGGACAGGACCAACGTGCTGTACCTCAAGCAGGGCACCAGCGGCTTCGAGCGGATCGACCCGGCCGAGGTCGAGCGCCGTTATGGCATCCCGCCGGCGTTGGTTCCCGACTTCATCGCCCTGCGCGGCGATCCCTCAGACGGCCTGCCTGGCGCGCCCGGCATCGGCGAGAAGACGGCGGCTGCGTTGCTGCGGCGGCACGGTACCTTGGAGCAACTGCTCGCCGCAGTAGCCGAGGACGGAGCCGGTGAGCGCCCGCGGATCGTCTTCACCCTGCGCGAGCACGCCGATGCGATTCGTGCCTACCGTGAGATCGCGCTGCTGCGTCCGGTTGCGGTCTCGCGTCCTGCCGATGCGGCCACCGACCTGGCAGGTGGCGCGGCAGTCGCCTCGAAGCTCGGCATGGGCAACCTTGCAGGCCGATTGGAAGCTGCCGGTTCGCTCGCCGATCTCTGATCGCGACCAAACGACTCAGGTGCTGCGCGAACCCTCGGCGGGTCCGAAGAACACCAACAGTGAGAGGTCCTCGACGATGTCGTGAAACCGGTGCGGCTCGTCTGCTGGAACGAAGAGCACGATGCCCGGGGTGACATCGACCGTTTGAGTTCCGCTGGTGAACTGGGCTCTGCCGCCCGTGACGACGTACACCTCGTCCTCGGAGTGAGGGCTTTGCCCATCAGTCGCGCCCGCGCGGAGCGAGTAGGTCCCGACGCTGAGGTCGCGGGTCGCCAGATGTTCGATGTAAGTGGCGCCAGTTTCGTCCGGCTGCGCCCAGCTACCTGCCTCGCCGATGATTTCCATGGCAGCCATTTTCGCGTGCCGGCCAACGGGGTCGCATCGGCCGATTGTCACGGCGCTTGAGGCTCCGCCGAGATCTCCGTGCCGATCGCCTCACCGTCAAGGATGCCGACCATCGCGCCAACCTGTCCGATGTCGAACACGTGCAGAGGCAGCCCATGGTCGCGAGCGAGGATGAATGCCGACGGGTCCATCACACGCAGGTCTTTGGCGATCGCCTCACCGAAGCTCAGTCGTTCATATCGGTGAGCTGCCGGATCGAGTTTCGGGTCAGCGCTGTAGACACCATCGACCCCGTGCTTGGCGACCAGTAATGCGTCGGCGTCCAACTCCAACGCGCGCTGAACCGACGGGTAGTCGGTGGTGACGTACGGCTGGCCGATTCCACCGGCGAGGATCACGATGTATCCCTTCTCGAGGTGGGCCTGTGCGCGCAGCCGGATGAACGGCTCGGCGACGGATGGAATCGGGATCGCAGTCATCACGCGAACCTCGTATTCACCACGTGCCTTCAGGACGCCCCGCAGGATCAGCCCGTTCATGACCGTGCCAAGAATCCCCACCGAATCGGCCTCCGCGCGATCGATTCCCCACTGATCAGCGAGCGCGCCCCTGAAGAAGTTCCCACCACCGACCACCAGAGCCACCTGCACGCCACGCGCGGCGACGGCAAGAACCTCATCGGCGACGTGCTCAAGGGCGACGGGATCCAAACCGATCGGCTCAGCGCCCGACAATGCGGCGCCGCTGAGCTTGATCACGACACGTCGATAGGGCATGTCGAGAAGAAGAGCCTACAGCCAGCTACGGTGTCACGCGCAACCGGCTGCGGTGTCACGCGCGCGGCCGCGGCGCCGCCAGCGCAGCCCTCCGTCAGAGGCGTAACGCTAGGTGATCTGATGCACACGCGACGTCAACATCGGCGGCATATGTTTCAGTGCGTGAGCGAGCAAGACCTGTTGTGTGGAGCGTGCGGTTGTCCGGAGTCGCGGCCGGACACGAGCGCCGAGTTTTGCCTCAACCATCAGCGTGAGATTCACGCCTTCGAACGTTGGCTGGCCGGCACCGACAAGGTGTGTTGGCCTGCGGCTTCTTCGTTTGACTTCGAGCGCGGCTTCTTGAGCGTTCGGCAACGCCCAGCCTGATCGCATTTCGTGCACAACCCTAGCGGTGTCTGTCTTGCGGGATTGACGGGTGTGGGCCTGGGTTGCCGATAGCAGGTGTATGCAGCGCCTCCAGATCGACCAGCCGGTAACCCTGATCCTCGATGAGGTGCAAGAGCCGATCGAGTGCCGTGTGCTCGATGTGCAGGGCTCTGTCACGCGGCTCGCCTATAACGATGCGTTACCGCCCAGGGCCGTCGGACTACTGGTTCAAGGCTCCGCGGGATACGTCGTCTTCGACGAGTTCGGTGCCGCGGTCGGGCTTCGCGTTGCCGCCCGGGCTAGCCCGCCGTATCTGGATGTTGCCGTCATGGACGGGGTGGAGGTGCCCGAGCGACGCGGAAACGGGCGCGTCAAGCTCGTCACACGAGCGCGCATCATCTGCCAACACGAGCATGAACGTGAACGGCCTGAGGAGTGGACTCATACGATCGACCTCAGCGAAACTGGAGCGCTACTTCGCAACCACCCAACGTTCGACGACCACGAGCGGTTTGCGGTCGAGCTCATGTTTGGCAACGACCCTCAGCCGATCGCCGCCCACTCTGAAATCGTGAGGCGTGCCCAAGATGCCGTTGGCATCAGGTTCGAATCGATCTCGGATGACGATGCGAACCGGCTCGGCGGATACCTGATGGGCATACGGCATCAGCGCGGCCTCACCCGCGCAACTGAACACCGAGACTGAACGATCACTCGCGCCCCCCGGCCGCGACCGCGGCAGGGCGCGAGTGATCGGCGTAATCCTTAGTGCCGTCATGGACGCCGCCACGCGTCTTAGGCGAGCGTTCCGAGTGTGAGCGGGACGATCCGCTGTGCGCCGGCGCGGCGCAGCTGGCCGCCGACCATCGCGAGCGTCCAGCCTGAGCTGCGCCGGTCATCGAGAAGCAGGCCGATGCCAGGCGGGGGAGTGTCGACGACGGTGAACGCGCCACGCACGTTTGCGACCTGCTGGACCGCGTTGGCCATCTCCTGCTGCGGTCGGCGTGGTTCACGTCGGATGACGAGCTCGAGGTGGCGGATGCCAAGACTGGCGGCGAGCCGCGCGGCCAGTGTTTCGAGCGCACCATCGAGATGGACGGACGGCACGGTCGTGATCCAGTCTGGCCGCAGCTCGGAGTCACGCAAAAGGTCGACTAGCGCGGATGCGACGTCGGGGCCGAAGGCGCCAGTCTCGAGTCCGCGCTCGATCACCGGCCACCAGCCACCATCGCCGATACGCGCGAGCGCGCGGCCGCTGTCCACGCGTGCGTCCTCGGGGATCTTGCGCATCGTGCCGCTCGCGTCCGGGGCCATTTTCTTGGCGTCGAACTCCACCGGTCGCGAGCGCAGGTAGCGCTGCGCCTGCTCGACCAGCAGCGGATCGAGTTCTCCGGCGAAGCGCGGCCCGGCGCAGTTCGAGCAGCGCCCGCAATCCTCGGCGCTCGGATCGTCGAGCTGCTGTTGCAGCGTACGCATCAGGCAGCGGCCGTCGCTGCCAAAGGAGGCCATCGCGCGCTGCTCGGAGCGGCGTAGTGCTGTGACTTGCGCGTAGCGCTCGCCGTCGTAGGACCAGTCCCCGCCCGCAACGATCTGCCAACGGCTGCCGTTGCGGCGAACGGCTCCCTCGACGTCGAGGATCTTCAGCATCGCCTCGATCCGGGTCATCCCGAGGTTGACGACCGCCATCAGCTCGCGAGTCGTGCGACCATGCTCGCCGGCGTGTACGAGCTCGGCGAGGACCGTCTCCACCCGCTCGCGTGAGGGAAACGCCTGAGCGATGAAGAAGTCCTGGATGCGACCGTCCTCCGCGCCGCGGAGCAACACCACGTCCGCGTGTGGCACACCGCGCCCCGCGCGCCCGACCTGCTGGTAGTAGGAGACGACCGAGCCCGGCGCCTGGTAGTGCACGACGAACGCCAGGTCTGCCTTGTCGTAGCCCATCCCGAGCGCGCTGGTCGCGACCACTGCCTTGAGCTCGTTGCGTAACAGTCGCTCCTCGGTGACGACGCGCTCCTCGCTCTCCTGCTCGCCGCTGTAGGGCTCGGCGGCGATACCGTTGGCTGTGAGGAACCCAGCGACCTGCTCGGCGTCGCGCTTGGTGAGCGTGTAGACGATCCCGCTACCCGGCAGCTTCGGAAGGTGCTCGACCAGCCACGCTAGCCGCAGGGCCGGGCGCGGTAGCTCCAGAACCTCGCACCGCAGACTGGTGCGGGCAAGCGAGCCGCGATATCGGCGCAACGGCTGGTCGGTGCCCGATGCCAACTGCCCAACGACATCATTGACGACCCGATCGTTGGCGGTTGCGGTCGTGCCGAGTACCGCGACGTCCCGCGGCAGCGCGTCGAGCATGTCCTTCACCCGTCGGTAGTCGGGCCGGAAGTCATGCCCCCAGTCGGATATACAGTGCGCCTCATCGATCACCAGAAGGCCGACCGATTCGGCGAACAACGGCAGCATCAGCTCGCGGAACTGCGGATTGTTCAGGCGCTCCGGGCTGATCAACAACAGATCGATCGTGTCCGCCTCGAGCTGCTCGCGTACCGCGTCCCAGTCATCGCGGTTGGTGCTGTTGATGGTGCGCGCCCGCAAGCCGAGCCGCTGTGCCGCAGCAATCTGATTGCGCATCAGCGCCAGCAGCGGGCTCACGATCAGCGTCGGCCCTGCTGGGCGCCCTGGATCGGATCGCAACAGCGACGTCGCCACGAAATAAACCGCTGACTTGCCCCAGCCCGTGCGCTGGACACAGAGGACCCGCGCGCGGTCGACGACGAGGTCGGCGATCGCCGCAAGTTGCCCATCGCGGAAGCTGGCGACGTCGTCGTCAGTCAGAGCCCGCAGACGCTCGATCGCAGCCTGTTCAAACCCGATCGGGATCGTCGCTGCCATCCAACCATGGTGGCAGGACGTGCCGCTTGCCCATCTGGAGCTCGCCAGGCAACGGGATCGGCGGAGTGCCGGAGTGGAGTTGACGAAGGCGTTTCTGAGCGCGACGATCTATGGCGGGCAACCCAAACAACTGGGAGGGACCAATGACCCGCATGATGGCCGACTGCCGTCGATTCCCGAGCGAGCGCAACTGCTCGCTTGTGATCATCGGTGAGGAGGAAGAGGTCGTGCGTGCCGCAACTGAGCACGCGGCGTCAGTGCATGGGCACCCGGACACCGCAGAGACCCGGGCGGCAATTCACGACTTCCTCGAGCCCGCTGAGAACTACACGTTCGAAGCCCGCCCGCAGGAACCGATGCCGACATAGCACCGCCGTATACCGTGGAAGCCTCGACCGGATCGAGGCTTCCACACTCGTCGATCAGGCTCGGATCTCGCTGTGCGCCCGCCCGACCATCGGCTTGTTCGGTTCGATGCAGGCCGCGGTGAGGATCGGGATCAGAGGGCGACCTTACGCATTCTCATGAGGGCCGGTAGCTAGGGTTCGCATGTCGCGCCGACTCGCTGTCCAGCCAAGGAGATCGCATGTCCCGTTTTGCGAAGGTCAACCTGCTCGAGGTCGAGGACTCCGTCGGTGAGCGGGTTGAGGGGCTCGAGGGCCGCTTTGGTCGCAAGCACCTGGAGTCCCGCGACCTGGGGGTCAGTCTCTTTCGATACGCCCCGAATCTGCGTAGCCCCATGGCTCACAGCCACAGGGAGCAGGAGGAGGCCTATGTCGTCGTTGCCGGCTCCGGCCGGATTCTGCTTGACGACGAGACTCAGGAGCTCCGAACCTGGGATGTCGTCCGGGTCGCGCCCGAGGTCGTGCGTGCATTCGAGGCAGGTCCCGATGGGCTCGACATCATCGCCGTTGGCGGCCCCAAGCCGGAGGAGGGTGACGGCGTTCGCGCTACGCCGAGCTGGCCCGACAGCCAGTAATCACCCCTGAGCTCGGTGCGGGCGACCCCCGTCAGCAACAGGGACCGGTGCTTCGTTCGGTCACCGGTCACCGGTCACCCCACTGCAGTTCTCCGTCATCGCTGATCTCGAACCATCGGCGATGACTCATACTCTGATCACGGACCTCGAGGCGGGTTGCGCCGTTGTCGTCGGGTGCTCGGAGCAGCCTGACAGCGGCAGCCACGACTCCGATGTCCGAGTCGATGGTGGTGGCAGCGGCAGTCAGCAGAGCACGTTCAAGCGCAGCCTCGCCGCGGCGATCGCCGCCTGCGCTCTGCGCGTCCTGCAGCGTCTTGAGCGCGTCACGCAGTTCGGCACCCTCGTCCGCTGGCATCTGACTCCCCTGTCGCTATGTGCACACCCACCCTACTCGCACGCAGAGCCAACTGCTACCTGGTACATGCCCCGCAGCAGGTCAGGGCGGTACGGCGCTCAGAGGCTGCGCAGGAAGTCGACGAGGCCTGAGAAGTACGTGCGCTGGTCGTCGTACATCGCGAGGTGGCTTCCTTCGGGGCAGTAGAGATATTGGCCCTGAGGAAGGCGTTTGGCCATCTGTTCCATGTGCGCCGGGTCCATCGTGTCGTAGCGGGCCCCGATAACCAAGGCCGGCAGCTGGATCGAGGCGAGGTCATCGAAGCGACTCCACAGCGCCAGTTTTGCGTCCTGGCTTATCCCGAGTTCGCTGGGTCCCTGCATCGAGACGTACACCGCCGGGTTGATCGCGGCGAAGGCGCGCTGAACCGGGTTCGGCCACTTCTCGAGCGGCAACCGCAGCACATGCTGCAGGTAGTGCTGCTCGTAGAGAAGTTCCATGTAGCGCGGATTCTCAATGTCGCCCGCCGCCTCAAGCGACTCGATCTCCCGCAGCGCATCCTGGTCCATCATCGGCTTCAGCACATCCTCGGCATACGCGTTGTACGCGGGAACGTCAGACATCATGTTGGAGATCACGACGCCCTTCAGTCGCCCGGGATAGGCGAGCGCGTACTCGATCGCGAGGATCCCGCCCCACGATTGGCCGTAGAGCACGAAGTTCTCGGGTTCAAGGCCGAGTGCCTGCCGGACCTGTTCGACTTCATCGACGAAGCGATCGAGCTCCCACAACGAGCTCTCGTTCGGCTGGTCGCTGAACGCAGAGCCGAGCTGGTCGTAGTAGTAGTACTCAACGCCTGCGGCGGGCAGGTAACTGTCGCAAGCTTCAAGGTACTCGTGGGTTGCGCCAGGGCCGCCATGAAGGAGCAGAACCTTCAGCTCAGGGTTATTGCCGACCCGCTTGGTCCACACCTTGAACGCACCCGTCGGCGTGTTGACAGCCACCATCCGGACCCCTCCGCTGAGCGCGTCGTCTCGCCCGGAGTAATCGAGGTACTCCCGCTCTCGGTTGCCGGCAATCATGCGCGACCGTCTCAGCCTCGGTGACCCGCGACCATGCGCCGCATCGTATAGCAAGCCTGATCCCGTCCGGTGCGGATCTACCGGTTCTCAGCTGCGAACTGGCTAGCGGTGAACGGCGTACCCTCGGGATCCGTCAGCACGGTCAGGCGGACGTAAGGGGCATCCATCGGTGGAACAAGCACTTTGCCGCCGAGCTTGGTTGCCGAGGCGGCAGCCGCGTCGGCATCGTTGACCGCGAATGTGACATGCCAGTGCGGCTGCTCGTCGCCCTTCACCGGCTCGAGCACGGCGACGACATCCTCGAACCCGGCCGCACCCAGCTCAGCCGCTCCTTTGCGCGTCCCTGGAACGAGCGTCTCGAGATAATCGCCGTAGCCCGGCAGCGTCCAGAACTCAGCGCCCGCGAGTGACAGTGTGGTCCAGCCGAACACCTCGCCATAGAACTTCTTGGCGGCTTCCAAATCGGTGGTGTGAAGTGTGTTGAAGTTGACAGCGCCGTGCTCGTTGACGAGCTTTGCGCCCTTGGTGCGACCGGCTTGCCACACGCAGAAGACCGCGCCCTGCGGGTCCTTGAAGATCGCCATCCGGCCCGCGTCAACGACATCGAACGCAGGTGCAAGCATCTCGCCGCCAGCCGCCTGCACTTTGGCGACCGCTTCATCTGCGCTGGTGACGGCGATGTATGTGTTCCAGGCCGGCACCGGCGCGTGACCAGCCGGAAGCTCACCGATCCCGGCGGTGCTGCGGCCACCGATCGCGGCGATGAAGAACCGCTCACCTGGGGTCTCAATCGCCGGCATGAACTCCCAGCCGAACAAGCCACGATAGAACTGCAGCACGCTCTCCGGATCCTTGTAGCTGGCATCGACCCAACACGGCACGCCGGGGATGTAGTCGTCGCGTTCCGACATCTTGCCCTCTCCTAGTCGTTGACGATGCCGCAGACCGTAACCGCGATTTAGGTCAGCAACGGTCCGGTTTAGGTGCACGAGCAGATCCACGACCCTCGCGAGCTTGATCATCGACATTCACCGGGCGACCGGTGTGTCGTCTGGTGTTTCGGATCGTTCGGTAGAGTCGACGTCGGAGCGTGAGCTCCGTCATATGCGCGTCAGCTGACTCAAATCCCGGTCCGTCCATTCTCCGGCCATGGAGGTCGTCAGCTCATGCATCGCGTTCGTGGCGTGCTTGCCGCACGCAATCTCAGTAAGTCATACGGTGCCACCGTCGTTCTCGACCAGGTATCGCTAATGGTGTCTCCGGGTTCGCGGACCGGAATCGTCGGCCCGAACGGGATCGGCAAGTCGACGCTGCTGCGCATCCTCGCGGGGATCGAATCTCCGGACGCCGGGACAGTCAGCCGAGAGCCTCCCAGTCTGACAGTCGCATATTTCGAGCAGGGTTCGACCAGCTCAGGATGCTCGGGCGGCGAGGCCGCCCGGCGCAAGCTGGAAGCGATCGCGACGGCCGGCGCGGACATACTGCTGCTCGACGAACCGACCAATGACCTGGATTTTGACGGGCTGCAGCTTCTCGAGCGGTTCGTCGAAACGCACAGCGGGGGTCTCGTCACGGTCTCCCACGACCGGGCGTTCCTGGAGCGGATGACGCGGATCGTCGAGTTTGAGCCCGAGACCAGGCGGGTTCGTGATTACACCGGGGGATGGACTGAGTTTGCGGCGCAGCGCGAGCTGGCCCGCGAACGCGCCTTGCGCGATTACGGTCAGTACACGGGCGAGCGAGCGCGCATCCGCGAGCAGGCTCAGCGGATGCAACGGTGGGAGGAACGCGGCTACGGACAAGGCCGCAAGAAGAAGAAGGGCAAGGACGTCGCAAAGGGGTTTGAGAAGAAGCTCGCGCGCCTCGAGGCCGTAGAAAAGCCGTGGCGGTCGTGGCGACTGCAGCTCGAATTGGCCCCCGTTCGTCGCGGCGGCGATGTCGTGGCGCGGCTCGAGCAAGCCGTCGTTGAGCGCGATCGGTTCCGCCTCGGACCGCTCGACCTCGAATTGCGAAGCGGTGACCGGCTGGCGATCGTCGGTCCCAACGGGGCCGGTAAGACGACGCTCGTGCGCGCCCTTCTCGGGGAGCTACCGCTCGCCGCCGGGCGGCGCTGGATCGGGCCGAGCGTCGTCGTGGGCGAGCTGCCGCAAGGGGAGGGACCATTCTCCGGCACCACTCCACTACTCGCGAGCTTCCTCGAGCACAGCAGCCTTCCGGCAGGCGAGGCCCGAGGGCTGCTCGCCAAGTTTGCGCTCGGTCGCGATGATGTCGACCGACCCGCTCGCTCGCTCTCCCCAGGCGAGCGGAGCCGTGCCTCGCTCGCGCTCCTCGCTGCGCGCGGCGTCAACGCCCTCATCCTCGATGAGCCGACCAACAACCTCGACCTCGAAGCGATCGAGCAACTCGAAGCGGCGCTCGAGCAGTTCGCCGGCACCGTCGTCCTCGTCACGCACGACCGTCGCTTCCTCGAGACCTTCGGCGCTACCGGCACGCTCGGCCTGGAACGACCAGGGTAGCCCCGTTGCTAGGTCGGCTCGCCCCAACGGCCGTCGCCGTGGTCGCGCGAGCTCTCGTCAGCAACGGTTCCAGACCCGTCCGGAGACAACCCAGCTTGCCTCAACATGCGGCGTAGGTCGACCACGGTCTGAACGTCGATGTCCTTGCCATGAGGTGGAGAGAACACCTCGGTTTCAGGGCCTACTGAAACCTTCAGTTTGCCGTTGTGCTCCTGAGTTACGGTGCCAACTGTCTCCAGTAGCGAAACTACCTCGCGCCACTCGATGTTGTGGTTGGCTGGCTCAAAGATCTTCCCGAGAGTGTCGCGATGACGGCCGTCGAGATGTGCTTCCATCAGGATCCCTTCGTTGATTGCTCTGCTCTTCCGTGTGAGAGACATACTCCCACGCCCGCTGGCAACCGTCGATACGGGTCAGGTGGGAGTAAGCCTGCTCAGGATCAGGCGAAGACTTCCAGCGTGTCAGCTACCTGGACGCCGCAACTGATCGCCGCTGCGGCATTGCCAGCTGCGGCATTGCCAGTCGCGGCTGCCGAGCCGATGAGCGCCTCGCGACGGTAGCCTCGAGGCGATGTTCGACCATGTCGGAATCGGAGTTACTGACCTAGCTGCGTCCGAGCGCTTCTACCGCACCGTGCTTGCGCAGCTCGGTGTCGCGCCGAGCCACGCCGACGCCGAGCTCGTCGAGTGGCAGGATTGGGACATCGGCCAGACGGACCGTGAGCACCCTGTGGCTCGAGGCCTGCACGTCGGTTTCCGCGCGCCGGACCGGGCAGCCGTTGATGCCTTCTGGCAGGCGGGCATCGCCGCCGGCTACCGGGACGAAGGCGCACCTGGGCCGCGCGCTGTCTACACCGAGGATTACTACGGTGGTTTCCTGCTTGACCCTGACGGCAACAGCGTCGAGGCGGTCCACCGCGAGCGCGAACGCTCGGTCCCAGATGGCTGCATCGACCATCTGTGGCTCCGCGTCCGCGATCCGCAGGTGTCGCGCCGCTTCTACGCGACGATCGCGCCCCACGCCGGCCTCCGCCTGGCGCACGACGGTCCGGATTACGTGCAGCTCTCCGGCCCCGACTTCTCCTTCTCGCTGGTACGCGATGGGCGCCCGCTCACAGAGCACGTGCACCTCGCCTTCCCGGCTGACACGGACGACACGGTGCGTGCCTTCCACGCGGCCGCGCTCGCTGCGGGTTACGAGGACCATGGTGCTCCCGGTGAGCGCGCTGTCTACCACCCGGGTTACTACGGCGCGTTCGTGCTCGACCCGGACGGCCACAACATTGAGGTCGTCAACCACAACCGATGACTCAGCGCGACGAGCGCTGGCCGTAAGCTTTCACGCCGTGGCTCACGGAACGCATGACTTCGAGCAGGACGCCCGCAACGACGACATCCTCGTGTGGGTCAACGGTGAGTTGGTGCCACGCCAACGGGCGGTGGTGTCGGTGTTCGACTCCGGGTTTGTGTTGGGTGACGGCGTGTGGGAGGGGCTGCGGGTGCGGGCGGGTCATCCAGCGTTCCTCGAGCGACATCTCGACCGCCTGTTCGAGGGTGCCAGGGCGATCATGCTCGACGTGGGGCGAAGCCGCCGCGAGCTCACCGAAGCCATCTACTCGACACTCCGCGCAAACGACATGACCGACGGTGTGCACGTGCGGCTGATGGTCACGCGCGGACTCAAGCGCACTCCCTACCAGGATCCGCGCGTGACCGTTGGGCCGGCCACCGTTGTGATCATCGCCGAGTTCAAGGAGCCGCTACCCGCGACGGCGCGCGACGGTATCACCCTGTTCACGACGCACGTTCGTCGCGCCGGTCCCGACACGCTCGACCCCAAGCTGAACGCGCACTCGAAGCTGAACGACATCGTTGCTTGCATCCAGGCATACACCGCTGGTGCCGACGAGGCACTGATGCTCGACCCGCACGGGTTCGTTGCCACTTGCAATTCCACACACTTCTTCATCGTCGGCGGACCCGAGGAGGCGCCGGAGGTGATGACTTCTGACGGGCGTTATTGCCTGGCAGGGATCACGCGTGCCAACGTGCTGGCAATCTGTCGCGCGCACGGGATCACGGCGCGCGAGACGACGTTCAGTCTCACCGACGTCTATGCAGCGCGCGAGGCATTCGTCACCGGTACGTTCGCGGGCGTCGTTCCGGTCGGCTCGGTGGACGGCCGCACCATCGGCGACGGTCGCCGCGGGCCGATGGTGGAGCGCCTTCAGGCGCTCTATCGCGAGCTCGTGGACGCGGATGTCGACACCCGCGTCGCGCCGTGACGGACGTCGTGCGGGTGGCGATGTGGTCCGGACCGCGGAACATCTCCACGGCGATGATGCGGGCGTTCGAGAATCGCGCCGATACGGTGGTCGTCGATGAGCCGTTGTACGCGGGTTACCTCGCACGCACCGGCATCGACCACCCGTCGCGTGAGGCGGTCATTGCATCGCAGCCCACCGACCTCGCTGAAGTCGTGGCCGAGCTCTCGGCGCCGCTGCCGGTTGGTCGGCAGGTGCATTACGCCAAGCACATGGCCCACCACGTATCGCGAGACATGGACCTCGACTGGACACTGCGTTTCAGCAACGTGGTGCTGATTCGCGACCCGGTCGAGGTGGTCGCCTCGTACGTGCGCGCTCGAGCGACCTGCGAGCCCGACGACATCGGGCTGCGCCAACAACAGTGGCTGCTCGAACTTTGGGAAGGACGAGGCATTGAGGTGCCGATCATCGACGCGAGCGATTTCCTGCGCTCGCCGGAGGCGCACCTGCGCTGGCTGTGCGACTGGCTGGAGATCCCGTTCAGCGTCAGCATGCTCTCGTGGCCACCAGGGCCGCGCCCGTCCGACGGGGTGTGGGCTCCGCATTGGTACGACGCTGTCTGGTCCTCGACTGGATTTGAACCCTGGCGCGACCGAGACACGACGCTTTCGAAGCACGACAGCATCGTTGCCGAGGCCTGCCGTCCGATCTACGCGGCGCTGCACGCCCAGCGCGTGCAGGTCTGAGCGGCCTTCGCGGGGTCCCGGCGTCCGGCGTAAGCTCGCCGCATGACCGATCAGTTCGTCCCGGATGACTATGTCGTTCCGCTGGGCTTGGCCGGTCCGGGCTTTCGCTTGGAGCCACTCGGACCCCAGCACAACGAGGCTGACCACCGTGCATGGATGTCGAGCATCGAGCACATTCGTGCGACGCCAGGCTTCCCCGACGGGCGATGGCCACCCGTTGATGGACTCTCACTTGAAGAGAACCTCCGCGACCTGCAAAGACACGCCGACGACTTCAGGCGACGTAGGGGCTTCACGTACTCCGTCCTCGACGATGAAGAACAGGTGATCGGCTGCGTCTACATCTACCCGTCGCGCGCAGACCCTGAAGTCACGGAGGTGCAGTCCTGGGTCACCGCAAACCGGGCGGAACTGGACGGTCTGCTGCACGAGACTGTGGCGAACTGGCTCGCATCGGATTGGCCGCTCGCCACCGTCAGGTACCGCGACATCGGCTAGCCGATGTCGCGATCCGAGCGGCGCCCGCCCTCACTGAGAAGCCGGGGCTCAGGAGTCGGTCAGTCGGAAGACTGGATGGTCGGGGGCGACGCGACGCAGTTCCTCATCTGAGGATTCCGGACCCACACCGTCGAAGAACACCCCGACCTCGATCTTCCACTTCTTCAGGTAGGCCCGGAGTACCGGAGGCGCTTCCTCCTCGGGCAGCTCGACGGCGCGGAACGACTGCGTCCGGTTCCCGACACGCAGCCTCCCTTCACCGCTCGCACGGAGGTTCTTGACCCACTGCGTCTGGCCGCGAGGCGCCACCAGATATTCGGTGCCTTCGTAGTGCAGGAGGTTGACGGGGGTCTGCCGCCATTCACCGGTCTTCCGACCCCTGACCTCGAGCACGCGAGATCCATAGACGCTCACGCCCATGCGCGTGAGCGCAGCAACAATGCGGTTGAACACGTTGGTTGTGAACCAACCGGGTGCCTGATAGTGCTCAGCCACGAGGTCCATTCTTGCACCTGCGTATCGGGATGCTCCCAACTGGTCCGACAGCCATCCCCTACCAGGACCTCCCGCCCGACGCATACCTCGAGCCGCTCTTGATCGTGCCCGTCGAAAGCATTAGAACGTGAGAATGGGAAGAAGCACAGCCCGCGTATTTGTGGCGTTCTACCTCAGGTTCCTGAACAACGCCTGATCGAGCTGGCCTTGGCGCCACACGACCGCGGTCCCGTCGTGCGCGTGGTCATGCTGGCGCGCAATCCAGGACCGTGCAGCTTCGATCGTGTATGCGTGTGGGACGGTCGTAAACCGGCAGACATCGGGATCGCCGCAGGCTGGACGCAGCGCCTCCGCGTCGTCCGTCTTCCAGCCACGCAGCGTGACCTGCTCGTTGGCCAGGAAGGGCGGCTCGAGCGCGTTCACCTGATCAGGGTTGCTGGGCAACCCAGCGAAGGATCGCCCCGGAATTCTTGTGGACGGTCCCGTCCGGGAGCATCAGGGTCGGAAGCTTTCGGTCGCCGGTCGCCGCTGCGAGCTCGTCGCGCGAGCCCCTGCGCAGGAACGGGAATGGGCTGCCATGCGCGGCGATCACCTTGTCGTACTCGATCCCCTTCGCGTGCATTGCCTTCTGAACGCGGCTGCACGGATGCCCCGGAGGGCCGCCCTCGTCGCCATGGCACACGTACAGCGTCGGTCGCTCGGCCATCTCGCTCCTCTCAGCGTGGTGAGCTGAGCGTATCCACTAACCATCAGCAAGGCGGCCATGAGACCAGCTTGGCTAGGGCTTCGGTGTGAGGTGAGCGGTCCAGCGCTCCTCGACATGGCCCAGGTGCCAGACGGCAAGCGCGATGGCCCAGGTCAGGATGAACAGAGCGACAATCACGAAGCCGAGCATGTTGATGTCGATGCTCTTGAACCAGTTCCAGAACGGGCCTGACAGGTTGAGTTGTGAGGCGGTCAGCCCACCGAGCTCGATGGTGCCGATCACGAGTGCGATCGCGACAGACAGGCCGGTGATGGTGAGGTTGTAAAAGACCTTCCGCACGGGCTGAGAGAACGCCCAGCCATAAGCGAAGTTCATGAACGAGCCATCGATCGAGTCCATCAACGACATGCCGGCTGCGAACAGGATCGGCAGGCAGAGGATCGCGTACCACGGCAAACCCGCGCCTGCTGCGCCACCGGCGAGGACTAACAGCGCAACCTCTGTTGCGGTGTCGAAACCCAGGCCGAAGAGCACCCCGATCGGGTACATCTGGCCTGGTTTGGTGACCGAGCGCGTCAGCTTGCCAAGGACGCGATTCATTAGTCCGCGCTTCTGCAACTGCTGCTCAAGCGCGGCCTCGTCGTAACGATCTGACTTCATCTCGCGGAACACCTTGATGATCCCGAGCAGCACGACGATGTTGAGCGCTGCGATCAGGTAGAGGAAGCTGCCCGAAACAAGCGTGCCGATCCAGCTCGTCACGCGGTGAAGGCTCGACCGATCGTCACTGACTGGCCCCTCGATCGCTTTGATACCGACCGACAGCAGCAGGGCGAGCGCAAACACGATCGTCGAATGGCCGAGCGAGAACCAGAAGCCGACGCTGAGCGGGCGTTTGCCCTCGCTCATCAGCTTGCGCGTGGTGTTGTCGATCGCGGATATGTGATCGGCGTCGAATGCGTGGCGCATGCCCAGCGTGTAGGCCGTCACGCCGATCCCGATCGTGAACGTTCCAGCGCTGCCCAGGCCGAAACGGTGCGGCGCAACCAAGGCGATCAGCGTCAGGAAGCCTGCGACGTGAAGGCCGACGACGACCACGGCCATCATCAGCAACGTCTTTCGCTGCGAGCGATCCAACGACGACCAGAACGCCGCCAACCGAGAACGGCGGGGCCCGGCCGCATGTGTCAGCGCTTCCATGAGTCTCTCTCCATGGTCTAGGTCGATTGTCGTCTAGAGCGGTGGCGCTCGCGCTGCCGGCGCCCTCTCGAAGTGGGAGCCCTCCACCGACGGAGGACTCCCACCGGATTTCAATCGAGTTGGATCTGGGCGACCCCTCCGTCTGGGACCTGCACGACCGGTCCGGAGGTGTCAGCGTCCTCCCAGATCACGTACTGGCCCGCAGGCAGGCTGCCGAAGATCGCGGTCAGCCCCGAGCCTGCCTCCGAGGTGCGCTCGTGGACACCGGTGTGGACCCGCACTCCGTTGTGGTCGCCACGGCTGATCTCGATCTCGCGGTCGCGGAATCGCTCGCTTGGAGTGATGACCAGAGCACCGAGCCCGCCACCGATGTCGAGGGCGACTGAAGCAGTTGTCGCCGGCGCTCCGATCCCGACTTCCGCGATGTGTGTGTGCGACATGGTGTGCCTCCTCCGTTACGCCACGAGCCCGAGTGGGGAGGTCTGGTAACCACTCTGCGGCGTGCCGAGGTAGGGGAAGATCGGCAGGTAGGTGGTGTCGGCGTCGGTGAGTCCATCGGTGATGGCCGATGCCGCGGCGTCCGGCGTGTACGACGGCATCACGAGTGGGTACGTGAGCCCAGCGATCGCCCGCAGTTCGATCGACACTACGTCGTCGAACACGCGGCGCCCGTTCGGGAATCCGGCTGCGTCTCCGGCCAGCAGTCCGATCGGATTCGGATTCTTGACGGTCGCCGGAATCGCCATGTTCAGACGCAGCTCGTCGGCGTAGGTCGACCCCGTGTAGTTCTGGAAACCAGGCACTATCCCCGAGGGAATGCCTGTCAGCAGGACCGCAACGAGGTCTGCCCGCGGCGCGGTGAGCGCTGCGAGATTCGGAAACACTCCCGGATACAGAACCGGCAGCAGACCCGCCAGCTCCGGGTGTTGCACGTCTGCCAGGAATGCACTGTCATCTGCAGGCGTAAGTGAGTTCCAGAAATCCTTCTTGCCCATCGGGACGATGACCTCGTTGAACAGTGGGTTCCCCAACCGCGAGATCTGTACCCAATCCCCGAACTCGGCTGTTGCGCCACCGTCCTCGCGAATGGTGGTTCGCTGGCGGCTTGCCGAACCCCAGACACCAATCACCGACTCAGTTGACGTCGGATCGGTCGGCATGCCTCCGCTGCGCGTGAGATCGCTCATTGGCACCTGGAGCGCGATCGAGTGCACGCCGAATGCGTTCGTTGCGTTCACGCCGACCGAGTTGGCCATGCCGGCGATGTGCAGCTTCTCGAACGGCCGGAGATCGCCGAGGTCGAAGATCGCCCCCAGGTCGACGTAGAAACCCTCGAGCCGCTGGCCGGCGAACACCTTGCGGCCGCCGCCGATCTTGTGAATGGCCTCCGAAGCGAGCGTTGCGTAGTTCGGCGTCGAGGCCGGACCGATGTTGCACGGCGGGCACGTCAGTTTGCTGGCTATCACCTCGGAGTGCCAGCCCTCGCCACCGCCGCACCACCGGCGTCCCGGGGTCTGCGGACGCGACCGCGTGACGGTGTAGAACTGGCGGCGGTTCCAGTTGTCGCTGCCGATCGAGTCGATCGGCCCTGTGTTGTAGAGGAAGGTGTTCGGATTGCGCACCTCCGTCTCGAACGAGAAAGTGTAAACGACGTCCGGATAACCATCGCCGTTGTTGTCGACGTTGATGTCGTAGAGGACGTCATCGCCGAACTCGTAGAAGTTCGGTCCGCCGAACGGCGGCTCCAACGGCAGGTAATTCGTGATGATCGTGACCGTGCCCGGCGTGTCGGGCGACACGAACGCATAGGTATCGGTGTTGTCCGCGACCGGATCCTTGCTGATCGCCGGTGCCTCGCGATGAGACGACATGCGTGAACCTCCCGGATGAATTGAATGGTGAA
Organism: uncultured Actinomycetota bacterium; assembly: GCA_963714335.1. GTDB lineage: Bacteria > Actinomycetota > Thermoleophilia > Solirubrobacterales > Solirubrobacteraceae > Palsa-465. The sequence continues at coordinate 202,853 of CAVQNW010000002.1, read as the reverse complement.
GAGACGTACTGCGGCCGACCGGCTTCAACGAATCGCGTGTGCGATACGAGCGGCGAGCTTCTTGTCTCGGAAGGTCACCTCGCGGTGTCCGGACATCACGGTTATCTCACCGGTGCTGGGGTGCCTCAAGTACGCCACGACTGGCTCGATACCGGTGTCTCTCGCCGCCGCGTCGGCGCGGTCCGCCGTGAGGCTGCCGATGACGGTGAATCCGGCCACCGTGGCAGCTGAGGACTTCATGAATCCAAGACGCGTTATGTCGCGCACGGGAATCCTCCTTCGTGGTTGCGGTCGAACCACCAAACTGCGGGCAGGCGGCCTCTCTCCTCAGAAAGGCGACGTCGACGGCGGTGCTGGCACTCGACCATGACAAGCGTGATTCGCTGAGCCGCACGAGTTGGATCACTGATCGGCGTGATTTTTCTGGATCCGTTGAGAAGCTTCTGTCGCCACTGCGCGGACCGCCAGGCGATACCGTCGGAGGATGAGCTCGGGCACTCGCGCCCACCGACCAGCCACCGTTCTCCCCGGAGCCGGAGACTGATGCGGGTCGACAAGTGGTTGTGGACTGCGCGACTCGTCAAGACGCGTTCGTTGGCGACCGAGGCCGCCAAGGGCGGGCGCGTTCACGTCAACGGCGTTGCAGTGAAGCCGGCCCGCGAGGTCGCGGCCGGTGACGAGCTTGAACTGACGCTTGGTCCCGTGCGACGCACGGTGATAGTGCGCGGCTCGGCGGAACGGCGCGTGTCGGCCGCCGAGGCGATGAAGCTCTACGAGGAGACAGATGCCAGCGTCGCCGAGCGCGAGCGCCAGGCGGAGCTACGCCGACTCGGTGGTCCGATCAATCTCGGCGGCCGCCCGACCAAGCGGGACCGTCGTCGCTTTGATGCCGGGCGCTAGTGCCGTGAGCCACACGTTCTGCCCGCGAATGTCCGACTCACGACACTCGCTGGTCAGAGGCACTGATCGTCAGCTGTCGATGATCCTCAGAAAAGCCGGGTTCTCGCGCAGGCTCGCAAAGTCCTCATCGTCGCGCGCGAGCTCGGTATACGACGGCGCGAGCTCGACCGAGGTGCGAAGGTGGGCGATCGCTGCGTCGATCCGGCCGGCGCGACTCTCGAAGCACGCCGTGTTGTAGTAGAAGCCGGCGCCGAGAGATGGGTTCTCGGCGAGGATCGCCTCGGCACGGTCAGCACCCTGTTCGAACTCGCCGGACTGGAACAGCGGGAACAGTGGCGCGAAGAGTTCCCAGCCGCTGGGCGTATACGGCTTGCCCTCCGGTCCGCCGCCGATCGCGACCACGGTCGTCCCGGCGTCGCGGGCGGACGCGGATCGCTTGACCCCGGGCGCAACGTGGACAAACGTGCCCGCTGGCGCGTCCCGAGTCTCGCCATCCAGCTCGAACGTGGCGTGTCCCGTGATGACGACGTACAACTCCTCGCTCGAGTCAGGCTCGGTCTCCTCGTGCTCGTTGATGAGCTGGTCACCGGCAGCCCGCGCCGTCATCGCGTTGACACCGAAGGTTCGGATCCCAAAGTGGTGACGCACCGGCCGAAATGGGGTACGGCCGTCATCCACCTCTTCGATCTCATCGAGCCGGGCAACCGAGTATCCGGTCATGTCCTCATCTCCTCGTCGATCCGCTCGCCGTCGATCACCTTACGGATCTTGACGAACGACCCAGGCGTGGTGCGCCGGTACGCGAGTCCCGAAGTTCACGCTTGTGTACCCGCTCGCACAGGTCCCGGTGCTCCACGCCCGGCATCAGAGACACAACGTTCGTAAGGGAGCGTTCAGCGCGCGGTGGTCGCGAGCTTCACGCTGAGCCCGACGAATGAGGCGGCGAACAGTCGACGGATTCGCTGGATCACGCGGGGCCGGTCGATCACATGGCGGCGCAGCGCCGAAGCGGCCACCCCGTAGATGACGAACACCACGAACGTCATCGCCATGAACACCGCGCTGAGCATCAACAATCGCTCGACCGCATGCGGCGCGTTGGGAGGAACGAACTGCGGCAGGAACGCGAAGAAGAAAACTGTCAACTTCGGGTTGAGCACGTTGGACAGAATCGCCGAGCCGATCACTCGACCCGCACGGCGCGGTGGCTGATCGTCGCGCACAACGAGCTCGCTGCGATCACGCCAGGTCGCCACCGCCATGAACAACAGGTAGGCGACCCCGATGAGCCTCAGCGCATCGAATGCAACACCGCTCGCGCGAAGCAGCGCGGCCGTCCCGGTCACTGCTGCAATGAGATGCGGGACGATGCCCAGCGTGCATCCGAATGCGGCCACCACGCCCGCGCGTGCGCCGCGTGAGATTCCTGCTGACAAGGTGATCAGCGCACCGGTACCCGGCATCGCAACGATCACCAGCGACGTCAGCAGAAACGCCAAGCTCATGCAGACAGCGTATCTCCGCGCTTAGACTCGCGCCATGCGCCTTCTGGCGAACATCATGTGGTTCGTCCTGGCCGGATTCTGGTTGTTCATCGGTTATGCGTTCGCGGCACTGGTGTGCTTCGTCCTCATCATCACGATTCCATTCGGGGTCGCCGCGCTGCGAATCGCGTTCTTCGGTGTCTGGCCATTCGGCCGCGCCGTTGTGCGCCAGCCAAGGAAGGGCATCGGCTCGACGCTGGGAAACGTTCTGTGGTTCGTTCTGTGCGGCTGGTGGCTTGCCGTGCTGCACGTGATCACGGGCATCGCACTGTGCCTCACCATCATCGGCATCCCGCTCGGAATCGCGAACTTCAAACTGATCAACGTTTCGATGCGCCCCTTTGGTCGTGAGATCGTCTCAGCCGACGAAGCGCGCCGCCGCGGCGCGAGTCAAGCCATCTTGTTCTAGCTCTGACACTGGCTCGAAGATACGGCCGGCACCGTAGGCTTGGGCGCGCCACCTACGACTGACGAACACACCGAGGAACGTGATGACACAGCCATTGCGAGTTGGGATCAAGCTCTCCCAGGATGCTCCGATCGAGAGCTACAAGGGCATCTGGAAGATTGCCGACGAGGCCCGGTTTGACCATTGCTGGGCGATGGATCACCTTGCGTCCATCGGGCCGATCGGTGACGACCGGCCGATCTTCGACGGCTGGGAGTTGCTTGCCGCGATGGCGATCGCGACCAGTCACGTCCGTATTGGTCTGCTGGTCACCGGCATCACCTATCGCAACCCGGCGCTGCTGGCGAAGATCGCGACGACGGTCGACCACTTGTCCGATGGCCGCCTGGAATTCGGGATCGGTGCGGCCTGGGCGGCCAACGAGCACGAGATGTATGGGATCTCCGGCCTCGATCATCGAGTCGGGCTGTTCTCTGAGGGCCTTCAGGTGATCAGGTCGCTGTGGACGCAGGAACGCACGGACTTCGAAGGCCGCTATTTCACGATGCGTAACGCGGTCGCAAATCCGAAGCCGGTTCAAGATCCCTACCCACCGATCTGGGTCGGTTCCGGCGGTCCGACGATGCTCAAGTTGACAGCCCGCCACGCCGACGTCTGGAACGCCTCCGGCGATGCCGGTCGCAGTGTCGAGAACGCCATCGTGGCGTCACAGCAGCTCGACGAGGCCTGTGCGGCGATCGGACGTGACCCCAGCGAGATCCGCCGCTCGGTCCAGGTTCCAGCAGGAGACGACCCTGCCGAGATCGTCGACCGTGTGCGCGGTTACGCCGGCGCTGGCTTCACCGAGGTCATCATCATGTTGAGCGGCGGCGGGATGTCCACCAACGCCGACCCCGTCAGAACTGCGGCGATGCTGGGCGAGAGGGTCCTGCCAGAACTCCGCGGTTAGCCGCCCTCGCGCTCGACCAGCTCGACGTCGCCATCACCTGGCGCGGGCATCTTGAACCACTGCCGCGGTGAGTCCTCCACGAACGCGAGCATCTCGGGCCGGCCGAGGAAGCCCTCGTCAATACGAGTCACGGTCATTTCGGTACCGTCGCGAGCGCGCAGCCGGTCACCAATCCTGACATCTCTCGCACTCACGGTCGTCACGGCAGCACGCTCTCGATTGCGCCGATGACCTGCTCGTCCTCAGGCGGGACGGTTGGTCTGAAGCGCGCCACGATCTCACCGGCGGGTGAGACCAGGAACTTCTCAAAGTTCCATTGCACCTCTCCAGCCTCGCCGTCTGCATCAGTCGCCGTTGTCAACCATTCATAGAGCGGATGGCTGTGCTCGACCGTTAACGTCGAGCTTGTCGGTCATCGGGAACGTCGTACCGTACGTCGCCGAGCAGAACTGCTGGATCTCCTCCGGGGTGCCCGGCTCCTGCCCGGCGAACTGATTGCAGGGCACGCCAAGGACCGTGAAGCCGGCGTCAGCGTAACGCTGCTGGAGACGCTCCAGACCCTCGTACTGCGGCGTTAGCCCGCAGCGCGACGCGACGTTGACGATCAACACTGCTTTGCCGCTGAGCTCACTCTCGGGGAGCGGCTGCCCATCGATGCGATTGAGATCAAAGTCCATATCCGAATCCTAGGTCGCTCACAGAATCGACCTCGCCCGCCGACCCTCCTACCGCGACGCCGCCGCAGCAAGTGCCTCGCGCACGCGTTTGACCGTCGCGCCGGGACGAACGTTCGGGCCCGGCGCGAACTGGGCGACACGCAGCTCCTCGATCAGCCACAGCACGTCACGGCGTCCGGCGGCCTGCCCTTCGAGCTCGTGAATCAAAGCCATCTCCCTGCTGTCGGCGATGATGTGGCTCGGCAGCCGCTCGAGGCGGGTTGCAGCTGCCCGGAGGTAGCGCTCGACATCACCCAGCCGCCTGAGACCCGTGGCTGCGAGCATCCCCGGGTAGACCAGGCGACCGAGCTGTCGGGCCACGTCCTCTCGTGCGGCACCGAAGACCGACGTCGCCGGAAGGGCGTCGAGCTGGTCACGGACAATCCGCGCAGCCTCGAGGATCTGACCGAGCGCTCGCAGCGCCGCGAGCGTCGTGGGCCGGATCTCTCCGCGGACGTGCTCGCTGAGTGCTGAGAAAGCCTCGGCGTCCCATGGCGGACCGCCGCCGCTCTCGATCAGCGCGTCCAGAGCCGCGTTGACGGCATCGTCGAGCGTTGCCTCCAGGCCTCCGTGCGGCGCCGCGGCGAGTGCGAGCGTCAGCTGCGGACCGAGCTGGCCGATCACCCAGTTGCGCGGGGAGGGCACGGTGAGCTGCAGCAGCCGCCTGGTTCCGCGCGCCGTCGTCACGGCTTGCTCGGTGGCGCTCTCGCAGATCCGGATCCCGACTGCGTCGCCCTCATCGACGAGCGCCGGGAACCCCCTCAGCCCTCCAGCAAGATCGACCGTGCGCGGCAGCGACGCTATCTCGAAGCCGTGCATTCCATGGAGTGCGAGTGCTGGCACGGTCTGCTGCAGGCGCGACTTCAGCACTGGCCGCAGCTCATCGCGCAGCGCATCCAGCGACTGCCCGGACGCCAGCACGGTCCCGTCGTCGTCCTCGATCGAGAAGGTCATCCTCAGGTGCGCAGGCAGGTCGTCCAATGACCACTCGACGGCGCCTATGCGCACCCCGCGCAGCCGTTCGATGCCTGCGGCAAGCACCTCGAGCAGTGGTCCTGAGCGCGGTGTCACCTCGGCCAACAACGCAGCGGCACTGTCGGGAATTGGCACGAGCGGCGTGCGCAGTGACTTCGGTAGCGAGCGCAACAGTGCAGTTACCAGCTCTTCGCGAAAGGCTGGCACGAGCCACTCGAAGTTCGTGTCTCGGACCAGCCCGAGTGACGACAGTGGAATGTGCACCGTGACACCGTCCGCTGCCGAGCTCGGGTCGAACCGATACGACAGGTCCAGCTCCAACGAGCCCTGCCTCCAAATCGACGGGCGGTCGCGACCGTGTGGTGCGACGTCGCCCTGGATGAGAAGGTCCATCTGGGTAGTCCAGCAACGCGGGTTGCGCCTGCCGGGCCCGCTTCCACCAGCGGTCGAAGTGCCGGCCGCTCACAATGTCCTCGGGCAAGCGCTCCTCGAAGAACGCCGCGCGCACCGCCTCGGTCGCGAGCAGATCACGGCGCCTTGCGCGCGCCTCCAGCGCCTCAACCTCGGCAACCCGCTGCTCGTTCTCACGCATGAACGAGTGATGCTGGTCCCAGTCGCCCTCCACCAGCGCGCGCCGTATGAACAGCTCCCGCGCGGCGGCTGGGTCGATCTGCCCATATTGAACAATCCGCGACGCGACGATCGGCATGCCGTACAAAGTCACGCGCTCCGGAGCGACGACGGCTGCGCGGCGACGATCCCAGCGCGGCTCACCGTAGGAGCGCTTGCTCAGGTGCTCGGCCAGCGGTTCGACCTGCTTGAGGTCGACTGGGGCCGCGGTCCGCCCCCAGAGTCGTGTCGTCTCCACCAGTTCGGCGACCATCACCCACGTCGGCCCGCGGCGCGCGAGCACCGAGCCCGGGAAGATCGCGAACTTCGCTCCCCGCGCGCCCGTGTATTCGCGCGTCGCCCCATCCTTCATCCCCATGTGCGAGAGCAGCCCCGCCAGCAGCGCGATGTGGATTTCCGGCCCCTCGCCGGGTGTGTCGTTGAGCACCAGCCCGACCTCGCGCGCCGCATCCTCGACCTGGGCGACGAGGTCCTGCCACTCGCGGATGCGCAGGTAATGCAGGAACTCAGCCTTGCAGCGCTTGCGTACCTGCGACCGCGAGAGCTCGTCCTCGAGGGAGCGCAGGTAACGCCAGAGGTTGAGGTAGGTGAGGAAATCCGACGCCTTGTCTGTGAAGCGGGCGTGGAGCTGGTCGGCCTGGGCGCGTTGATCGGTGGGACGCTCGCGCGGATCCTGGATCGACAGAGCGGCAGCGATGACGATGACCTCCCGGCTGCAACCGAGCCGGTCGGCCTCGAGCACCATGCGACCCAGGCGTGGGTCGATCGGGAGCCGTGCGAGTCTGCGTCCGAGCGGCGTCAGCGGCTCGGCGGCGGCCGGGTCCAGCGCCCGCAGCTCGTGCAGCAACGCGACGCCGTCGCGCACCTGGCGGCGGTCGGGAGGCTCGAGAAACGGGAAGTCCTCGACATCCCCCAGCCCGAGCGCAGCCATCTGCAGGATCACGCTCGCAAGATTCGTGCGCAATATCTCCGGGTCCGTGAACTCGGGCCGCGCGTTGAAGTCCTCCTCGGAGTACAACCGGACGCAGATCCCGTCGGCGACGCGGCCGCACCGGCCCTTGCGCTGGTCGGCCGACGCGCGCGAGATCGGCTCGACCGGCAGCCGCTGAACCTTGAGCCGCGTGCTGTATCGGGAGATCCGCGCGAGGCCGGTATCGACGACGAAGCGGATGCCAGGCACCGTCACCGACGTCTCCGCGACATTGGTCGCGAGTACTACACGGCGTGCTTTTTGTCTTCGCCCGCTGGCGAAGACCTTCTGCTGGTCGGCAACCGCGAGCCGCGAGTAGAGCGGCAGGACCTCCACGTTCGGTCCGAGCCGTCCGGTCAGCAGCTCGGCTGCGTCCCTGATCTCCCGCTCCCCCGAGAAGAACGCGAGCACGTCGCCGTCGCGCTCGGCGAACAGTTCCTCGACCGTGTCCGCGAGTGCGTCGAGCAACTCTTCATCCTCGCTCGGCGGCCGGTAGCGAACCTCGACGGGATAGGTCCGGCCTGAGACCTCAACGATCGGTGCGTCGCCGAAATGCTCGCTGAAGCGCTCGGGATCGATCGTCGCGCTCGTGATGATCAGCTTGAGATCGGGGCGGCGCGGCAGGATGCGATGCAGGCATCCGAGCAGGAAGTCGATGTTCAGCGAGCGCTCGTGCGCCTCGTCGACGATCACGGTGTCATAGCGACGCAGCAGCGGGTCGCGGCGAATCTCGGCGAGCAGCAGACCGTCCGTGACCAGGCGGAGCAGCGTGTCCTCCGAGGCTCGATCGTCGAACCGCACCGCATAGCCGACGGCACCGCCCAGTGGCACGTCAAGTTCGTCAGCGATCCGCTGCGCCACCGTGCGCGCCGCAATCCGTCGTGGTTGGGTGTGGGCGATGGCTCCGCGCACGCCGCGCCCGAGTTCAAGGCAGATCTTTGGCAGCTGGGTCGTCTTCCCCGATCCGGTCTCGCCGGCCACCACGACGACCTGGTTGTCCCGGATCGCGGACAGCAGGTCGTCGTGCCGTGCCGACACCGGCAGTTGCGGCGGGTACGAGACCTCGGGGACCGACGCGCGCCGTCGCTCGATACGGGCCTGCGCCTCGGCAAGCTGTTGCTCGAAGCGTGCCCGGTCCTCATGACTGCCACGGCGAAGCCGACGCGCCTGGCGTCGAAGACGCAGCTCGTCACGCAGCGTCAGCTCGCCAAGTTCAGCGATATCGGGAGCAGCCACCATGCCACCGAGAATAGGTATCTCAGACGCAGACCCGCAGCCGAGGACCATGCGGAGATAGAGTCCGGGCGATGGCAACCTTCGTCCTGCGGCTGATCGCTCCTCGCCCGAACTTTGCGCAGACAATCACCGACGCGGAACGCGAGATCATGGGTCGTCACGCCGCCCATTGGAAGCCATATATCGACCGCGGTGAGATGGTCGTGTTCGGACCGATCCTCACCGACGTCGACTCCTACGGCCTCGCTGTCGTTGAGGCCGAGGACGAACAGGCGCTGCGCGACTTCGCTTCCAACGATCCGGTCGTGACGACTGGCACCGCAGCCTTCGAGCTCGGGCGGATGGCGGCGGGCTACGTCCGCGGCCAATGATTCAGCGTGGCCGCTCGCTAGAGACCGAGTGAGCGGACGCCGGGCTCGTCGTATCCGAGGTGGTGTCCGAGCTCGTGCCGGAGGGTGCGAGTGACCTCCTCCTGAAGCCGTTGAGGGTCGCCACCAAAGTCGTGCGTGAGCGTGTCACGGAAGATCACGATGCGATCTGGCGCCGACCCGCCGATCCGAGGGCTCCCAAGAAGCGATCCACGGCCTGCGTAGCCGACATAGAGTCCGTACAGCGGCTGCAGGCGTCCATTCCGGCGCTGCACCGAACCCTGGTCGGAGACGACAACGGCGACGTGATCGAGCGCGTTCGCGAACTCGGGCGGCAGACCGTCGATCGCCTTCCGCACAAGTGCCATGAAAGGGTCTGCATAGCTCGCCGTATATGGCCCGGTCGCAGTTGAAGCTTTGCCGGTGTCGGCGGCTGCACCCTGAGCCGGTTCCTTGCTCAGGCGGTCCACGCGATCCTCGAGCGCATCGAACTCGGCGTCGGTCATCGTCTGGCGAACGTGCGCAGGATGGTGCACGGAGGTTTGATCGTTGGGCTCGCCTCGGCCGAGGAGCATCACGCACACGACCGCCGCCACCGGCAGCACCACGAAGTAGATCAACTCCCCATCACTGGTGGGGAGCAGCCAGAACACGGCCACGATTCCGTACGCCAGCGCGGTGAGCAGCGCGGCGCCGATCATGATCCGTGGCAGCGGGTACATCGTCAGCCAGATCAGCCGGAGCCGTGCCACCAGACCGTGACGGGGCTTGCGTGCCGGTGCGGCCACGCCCCTGCTGCGCGGGCGACGGTTCAGCTTCGGGCTATGGACGACTTCCACGCGAGCCGGGTTCATTGGCTGTCCGGGACGTCGTCGGATGCCACGGCTGAGCGCTGTTGCGTGTTCAGCGGCTTCAGCAGCGGCGCTGCTGCCTGCCTTAGATCCTGGACGGCGGCGTCCACCTTCTTGTGGTCCGCTGAATGTCCGTGGTCGGCAGTGATGCGCGTCTCGCGGTACAACTCCGCGGCTGTGTGCTGGGCCACTTCCAGGAATGCTCGGGACGTGCTCGCGTCGATCAGAACCGGCGTGCTCGTGAGCAGCATCTGCATGTAGGTGCGCAGTTCCTGCGACGCCTCGTCCCGATCGTCATCGGAGTTCGCGGAGCGCTTGACCGCGTCCGCCGCTCGTTCCGCCTGTGCAAGGATCACCGCGGACTGGGCGGCGATGGCGCGCGACTGGTTCTTGATCCTGCGCAGCCGGTTCACCTGATCCACGAACAGGACCGTCAGGAGCAGCACCAGCACCCCCGACACGATCGACGAGGTGAACGGGTGCCGGTACCAGTAGATACGGACCGACCGGTCGAGCATGTCGAGGCCCACCGCCACGAGTGTGAGTGCCAGCACGAGCAGGGCGGCAGTCCATGCGCGGAGACGCTCTTGCATCAGCAGAGCATTGTGCAGCCAGGGGCCGCGGAATCGAGTCAGGCGGGGCGAGCTCGCCGCATCAGCGAGAGCCGCAGGAAGGCGACGCTGAGGGTGACTGCCGCGATCCAGAGAATGGTCGGATCGTTGAAACCAGCACCGAAGCCGATGTCCCCGTAGATGATGCGGAGCGCGCTATCGGCCCATACCAGCCCGCAGCCGAGCGCAAGGCGCGGGTCCCACGGCAGCCGCAACACGCCGATGCCGGTGACGAGCACGAGGAACGCTTCCTGGTAATCCAGCCCTAGGACCTGGCTGACGAACGGACCGCTGGTAAGCAAGATGATCGCGAGCAAAACGGGCACCAGCAACCACAGAAGCCGCCGGGGACGTAGTGGCCGTCGCCCGCGATCGCCGATCAGGACCAGGCAGCACACGGCGGGGATCGCCATCGTCGCAAACGGGTTGAGCACATCGACCAGCGCCGGATGCCCTTGTTGGATCGTGATCCAAACACCGACCGCTATGGCGAACGACCCGATGATGCCGACGGCACGGTTATAGCCGACCAACAGCAGTGGGACTGAACCGCAGATGATCAGGGTGACTAACAACTGTTGGGCCGAATAAAAGCGATAAAAGTCCGGGAGTCGTCCCAGCAGATCCCCCATGGGTACGACGAGAAAGACGAGTAGTCCAATGCTGCACGCATCGGTGATGAGCTGACGTGTACCGCTGCTCGCTACCCCTCGCGTCCGCTCACGCAGCCCGCCGACCACCAGGGAGATCAAGTCGAGCGCAAAGACCAGGCGGGACTCCGCGCCGACATCGAGCATCGTGCTGAGCATCTCCGGACCATGAGACCGAGCCACGTCGCGGGGATAGGCATGCAGCGCGAGCCGCCCCAGCCATGTGCGGATCACGCGGTCACGACGCCGGAGGTTGCCTGCAACCGGGTGGACACGGTTCTTGCTGCCGAGGCCAAGCGCCCGGCCTCCTCGGCGAGCACCGACCTACCTGCTGGCGTGAGCGAATAGTCGCGTCGGTGCCGCCCGTCGACGACGTAGGCCTCGCCGGGGAGAACCAGCGATTCTTCGGTGGCGCGCTCGAGCAGCGCATACAGCGTCCCGGTGGAAAGTCGCACCCGTCCGTCCGACAGCTCTCGAGCGCGCTGCGCGATCGCGTACCCGTGCAGGGGCCCGTCGATCAGCGCTGCCAGCGCGAAGTAGCTCGGCGGGCGTAGTTCCACGCCGCCACTATACGTCGAGACTCGACATATAGCAAGCGATCAACGAAGCCATCAACACCTACCCGACGGCGCTCTGAATCGCCGCTACGGCCAGCACGTCAGCCCGCTCGTTCAGCGGATGCCCCACGTGGCCCTTGATCCAATGCCAGCGCACGTGCTCATGGTGGCCGGAGGCGGCCTCTAGCTCGATCCAGATCTGCTTGTTCTTGACCGGGTCGCCGGCGGCCGTCTTCCAGCCCTTGCGCTTCCAGCCCGCCATCCACGAGGTCATGCCGTCGTGCAGGTAGCGTGAGTCGGTGACGACGCAGACGCGCGAGCCCGGCGGGACGGCGCGCAGACCCTCGAGCGCGGCGGTCATCTCCATGATGTTGTTGGTCGTCAAGGCGAGCCCGCCGCTGCGCTCCTCGACGATCCCGTCCTCCCAACAGACCAGCGCGGCCCAGCCGCCCGGACCAGGATTGCGCTGACAGGCGCCGTCGGTCCAGACGAGGACCTCACCGGGCCCGGCGTCGGGCAGCAGGCCCGGCAGTGACTTGGAGGCGCGGCGTGGAGCTGAGGGCATGGAGCCGCATTCAACCAACCGCCACACCCGGAACCGGCGAGCCTCGCGGCATGAACACGCCTCAGGGCGTGAACTTGACGGTGATCACGTCACCGTCGTTCATCACGTAGTCGCGTCCCTCGAGGCGCAGTGCCGCGTGCTCACGGGCACCGGCGTAACCGCCGTATTGCACGAGCGCATCCCAGGAGACGACCTCGGCGCGGACGAAGCCCTTCTGGATGTCCGAGTGGATCTGCCCGGCGGCGTGCCAGGCGGTGAGCCCGCGGCGCAGATGCCAGGTCTGGGCCGGCTTGTCCTCGCCGGCGGTGAAGAACGCGATCAGGTCGAGCAGTTCAAAGGCGCCACGTACCACCGTTTGCAGACCTGACTCGGCGAGGCCCAAATCGGCGCGCATCTCCGCCGCCTCGTCGGCGCTCAGCGCGCCCAGCTCGGACTCGAGCCGTGCCGACACCGCGACCGCCCGCGCACCATGCGACTCGGCGTAGGCGGCGATCTCCGGCGGAACCTCGATCTCGCCCTCGTTGATGTTGGCGACGAACAGGACCGGCTTCGACGTCAGCGATCCGAGCAGCATGTCGGCGTCGGGGGCATCGGCCGGGCACCGGCACGGTGCGCACCGGTTCGCCGGCCTGCAGCGCGACGATCACCTGCTCGAGCCACTTCTGTTCGGCGATTGCGTGCTTGTCGCCGCCGCGTGCCTGCCGCACCACACGCTCGAGCCGGCGCTCCGCCTGCTCCAAATCGGCGTAGATCAACTCGGTCTCGATCGTGGAGATGTCGCGCATCGCATCGACGCTGCCCTCGGAGTGCACGATGCCGCTATCGGTGTGCGCGCGCACGACGTGCAGAAGCGCGTCGGTCTCGCGGATGTTGGCCAGGAACTGGTTGCCGAGGCCCTCACCCTTGTGCGCGCCCGCCACGAGACCGGCGATGTCATGGAAGGCGATCGTGTCCCACACGATCTTCGACGCCTTGACGGTGTCGGCCACCTGCGTTCATGCGCTCGTCCTCGACGGGCACGACCGCGACGTTGGGCTCGATCGTCGTGAACGGGTAGTTGGCGGCCTCGGCGGCGACGCCCGTCAGCGCGCTGAACAGCGAGGACTTGCCGGCGTTGGGCATGCCGACGATGCCGACCTTCATTGGCATCGCAGCAGCCTCCCGGTCACCGTGCCGAGCGCGGCACCGGCGAGCACATCGCTCGGGTAGTGGACGCCGAGGTAGGGCCGGCTCAGCGCGAACATCGTCGCGCCACCGTAGAACAGCGGCGAGGCAAGCGGCAGCGCGCGGCTGTAGGCCGCCGCCGCCGCGAAGGAGGTCGTGGCGTGGGCGCTCGGGAACGACAGGTCCGAGACCACCGGCGTCAACGGCGGAAGGTCCTCGAACTCGGGACGGCGGCGCTTCACCCTCAGCTTGACGGCGTAGTTCAACCCGTAGGCGATCGCGGTGATCGCGATCCCGCGCGTGAAGCAGGCACGACGCTGCGAGCCCTCCGCACTGAGTGCCGCGCCGACGGCGCCGAGCGCGAACCAGATGCGGCGTGCTCGCCCGTGCGGGAGAAACCCGCGATCACCCTGACCGTCGCGCAGGTCATCGTGGCCGCGCTGCGCGCAGCAGCCGCAGCAGACCGCGGTCCAGCTCGAGCGCCGGACCGAAAGATTGGGCTACCGAGTTCAGAACCCGACCCGGTGCTCGTCGACGTCCACCAGCAGGTAGTCGACACGCGTGAGATCGAACACCACGACGCCGTCCTCCGCCGTCAGTTCATGCCAGCCGCCGGTCTTTCCCAGTGCCTCGCGCAGCCGCGCGAGCTCCGGCCCGCGCACGCGCGCGGCCAACGTCTGACCGCCGTGGAAGCCGATGCTGATCTTCTGAGGCTTGTCGTCACTGCTCATATCGAAGCTCCTCGAATGTCACGTGATTGCGGGCTCGACGATCTCGGTCAGCACCCCGCCTGCGGCCGTCGGATGCAGGAATGCCACCCGTGAGCCGCGGATCCCGGCGCGTGGCCGCTCGTCGATCAGCCTTACGCCTGCCGCCGACAGACTAGCCAGCGCGGCCTCGATGTCGTCCACTCGATAGGCCACATGATGAAGCCCCGGGCCGCGCTGTTCGAGAAAGCGCGCCACGCCGGTGTCGGCGCCGAGCGGCGCGATCAGCTCGACGTGTGAGTCGCCGACGTCCAACAGCGCCGCCTCGACCCCCTGCTCGACGATCGTCTCGCGGTGTACGAAGCGGCATCCCCAGCACGTCGCGGTAGAACGTAATCGACGCGTCCAGGTCGACAACGGCGATGCCGGTGTGGTCGAGCGCCTCGAGCATTCAGACCACGCGCTCCAGTCGCGGGTTCGGCCGGTACGCGCGTCCGGCCTTGGCGCACGGGACGCCATCGACCAGCACCACGTCGGCCGTGTAGTCGTTCTCGCCGCGGATCAGCGAGGAGCCCACGCCGTAGGCATCAACCGGCACTCCGAGGCTCTCGAACTGCTCGATCTTCTCGACCGTGAACCCGCCGCTGGCGACGATCTTCACCTCCGCGTAGCCCGCGTCGTCGAGCGCCTGACGCACGTTGTGGACGAGCTGTGGGTTGACGCCGCGAGGATCGAAGTCACCCATCGAGTGAAACAGCGATCGGTCGACCATCCGCTCCGAGGTGTCGAGTCGCACACCCCACAGCTTGGGCCCGAGCGCCTCTGCGACCTCGACGGCCGTGCGCACCGAGTCGTTCTCGAAGTCGACGAGCACGGTGATGTTCATCTCGTCGTGGAAGCGGTCGGCGAAGACCTGCGCGGCCTTGACCGTGTCGCCGTGGAAGGCGGCGATCAGCCCGTGCGGAACGGTGCCGACGCCACGTCCGCCCCACCACGACGCCTGGGCGTCGGTCGAAACGCCGATCGCGCCGGCGACGTGCGCCGCCCAACCGTCGCCTGTCTGTACGAGCCAGTGGTCGTGGCGTGCCGGGAAGTACAGGATCGGCTTGTCACGCGCGGCTCGCACCACCGCGTCGACGTTGCGCATGATCAGCGAGCGCCGCGCCAGCGAGCCGAGATAGACCGTCTCGAGGTGCGCAAACAGGGCGTAGTCGCCTTCGATCGTCATCACTGTCTCCGACGGTGAGATCGCCTCGCCCTCATAGAGCGCACGAACCTCTAGCTGGTTCCACCCGGACACCCACTCGCCCTCCTCGCCGACATGCCCCGACGCCAGCTTGAGGACGGCGATCGCCTCGTCGATGCCGCCGAGCAACGACTCCTGCTTCTGGAAGACCTGCATGAGCACGCGCGGGTGGTGGCCGACGTCCTCCAAGAGCTGCTTGGTGTAGACGAAGTAAGCGTCCGAGTAGTACCCCTCGCGCAAGCGTTGCACCGGCAGGCGGAAGACCTCGGGGTCGAGGCGCACTCGCGAGGGCGCTGTCATAGGCCGCGAGTCTATGGAACGGGTCGGTTCGGTCGTCGGCCCGCTTGGCCGACGACCTCTATAGCCGCTGACTCACGACGCTATGGGATGAGCACCGTGCGCTCGCCCGGCGGCTCCGGCTCCAGCCACACCCGCTCGACGTCCGCCAGTGGCCGCGGACGTGGCATGACGAAGGTGGCGCCGGCCTGGATCTCCGACACGAGCGACGGTAGTTCCGCTAGATAGTCGCTCGGGGAGACCGACCCCTGGCCGCTGCCCTGCAGCCGCAGGTTGGTGGAGCGCAGGGCAGCGGAGGGAAGCTCGAGTGTCGCCCCGGCGACTGCCCCGATCTGAATCCAGTCGAGCAGGCTGCTGCGATCGGAACGCTTTCTCAGAAGTGCCATCATCGCCCGCTGCGCCGGCTCGCCCCAGAGGTAGTCGATCACGATGTCGACCTCGGCGGCGGCCTCCGCAAGCGCGGCCGCCGTTGACTCGGCGTCGTCGGTCAGCTGCACGATCGCATCTGCTCCGGCCGCGACCAACCCTGCGAGCCGTTCGGCATTGCGTCCGGCGCCAACTACACGCCCGGCACCGAGCTGCCTTGCGATCTGAACGGCCGCGGTGCCGGCGTTGCCGGTGGCGCCGAGGACCAGCACCGATTGGCCCGGCCGGATCGGCACGCGCCGCCGGAGCGCGACCCATGAGGACATGGCCGGGTTCATCGCGGCAGCCACTTTGCCGGCGTCCACGTCGTCAGGCAACACGATGGCGCGGCGCGGATCGACCAGTGCGCGCTCCGCCATCGTGCCGAGCACGGCATCGTCGGCGGCGAAGTAGATCAGCCGGCCATCCGCGCGGCGACCGACGCCGTCGATGCCCGGGATCATCGGCAGTTGCCCGCTGCTCGTGTAGTGCGCACCACGTGCTCCGGTCCGAACTCTTGGGTGTAAGCCGACGGCGACGACGTCCACCAGGATCTGATCCGGTCCGCTCGGCTCCGGCAGGTCGAACGGCTCAAAGTGGGGTGGTTCAGCGAAGTCCGTGACGACCGCCGCATTGATCCTGGGCATCAGCTTCTCCTATTTAGTCCGTATCACGAACTAAGATAGTTTGTTATACGTACGAATGTCAAGTAGACTCTCACCAATGGCTCCGGAACTCGATGCCGTCGACGCGCTCGCGCAGATGTCGTTCCTCGTGCAGGGCACGTTGGAGCGACGCGCCGGCGAGCAGGGGGTCTCGCTGATCCAGACGCGGCTGCTGGGTATCCTGCGCGACCGCACCCCGACGATGAACGAGCTCGCGCGGCTGCTCGGACTGGACAAGTCCAGCACCTCTGGGTTGGTGGACCGTGCCCAGCGACGCGGGCTGGTCCGCCGGGTTCCATCGCAGCTCGATCGTCGCTCTGTTCGTGTCAGGCTCACCGATCAAGGCAGGACGCTGGTCCAGCAGGTGGGCGCCAGCTTCGCCGAGGACATCGAGACCCTGCTCGAGCCGCTGTCGGTAGGCGACCGCCTCGTACTCAGCGCGCACCTCAGCGAGATACTGGTCGCACATGCCGCCGGGCGCGGTGTTGACCTCTTCGCCGATACGGCGCCCTGAGGCCAGTTCTCAGCGCTCGCTGACGTCGCTGCCGCGCTCGCTGACGTCGCTGCCGCGCTCGCTGACGTCGCTGCCCCGCTCGCTAACGTCGCTGCGCCATGGCATCTCTGAGGAGAGCACCGGCGGTGCTGCGCCACCGCGACTTCCGCCTGCTGTTCTGGGGCCAGGCTGCAAGCAGCTTCGGCTCCAACGCGGTTGGCGTGGCGATGGCGATCTACATCACCCGCACGACGGGGTCCGCCACCGACCTTGGTCTGATCCTCGCGGCGCAGACCGTGCCGCTCGTCCTGCTGGTGCTGTTCGGCGGTGTCTGGGCCGACCGTCTGCCGCGCCATCGCGTGATGATCGCCAGCGATCTGGTCCGCGCCGCCGTGCACGCGATCCTCGCCGTGCTGATCCTTGCGGGCAGTGCGCGCGTATGGCAGATCGCGCTGATCGAGGTGATCTTCGGGGCGGCGTGGGCGTTCTTCCAGCCCGCCTACACCGGGTTGTTGCCGCAGACCGTTCCCGAGGATGAGGTGCAGGCGGCGCGGGCACTCACCGAGGGCGCCTGGAACCTATCGCTCGTGCTCGGTCCGTCGCTGGCGACGCTGCTGGTGCTGACGCTCGGCGCCGGGGAGGCCTTTGCGCTCGATGCCGCCACCTTCCTGATCAGCGCGCTGACGCTGCTGCCCGTTCGGCCACGTGCCCGCGGTCACGAGACCGGGGAGAAGCCCAACGAGAGCATCCTTCAAGCTCTGCGTGCGGGCTTCCGCGAGGTGTCCTCGCGCCCGTGGGTATGGGTGACGATCAGCGCCTTCAGCGTCGTGCTGATGTGCTCATACGCAACCTGGGAGGCGCTGGGCCCGATCGTCGTGCGCGACGCCTACGGCCACGTTGGGCTCTTCGGAGTGTTCGTCGCGCTCTACGGCGTCGGCTCGGTGGCCGGCTCGGCGATCGGCTCGGTCTGGCGCTCGCAGCGGCCGCTGCGCGACGGCCTCATGCTGGCGGCGATGTGGCCGGCCATGTCGGTTGTGCTCGCGCTCGCTCTGCCGCGTGCCCTCGTGGGCGCCTGGATGTGCCTGGCCGGCGTTCAGAGCGGGCTGTTCATGGTGATCTGGGAGACGTCGCTGGCGCGCCACATCCCGCCGGGCGCGCTCTCGCGCGTCAGCTCCTACGACTGGATGGGATCGCTGGCGCTACTGCCGATCGGCTTCGCGCTCGCGGGCCCGCTGGCGAGCCTGTTCGGGGCGCGCACCGTGCTCGGCGTGGGCGGCGCGCTCGGCGTCGTTGCCGTGCTACTCACGCTGGTGCCTCACTCAACCAGGCATCTGTCGAACACCGCTGCAGCGGAGTTGCCCGAAAGCCAAAGGGCAACTCCGGTACCCCGCTACGTCGAGTGACTCAGCCGAGCAGCTCGCGCGCCAGGTCCGCGTAGAACCCGGCCGCGTAGCCCAGGTCGCGCACGTCGATGCGCTCGTTGGCGTTGTGCATCAGTGGCTCCGTCTCGGCGACCATCTGATGGCGGTGCGGGAAAAAGCCGTAGGCGATCAGCTCGGGGAAGGCGGCTCGGAAGTGGCTCGAGTCCGAGTAGCCGGGCAGCAGCACCGGGACCGCGCGAGCGCCCGGGTCAACCCGGTCGAGCCACCTTTCGATCGCGACCATCAACTCGCTGCGCGCCGGCGACTGGTAGCCATAGACCTTCTCCGTGAACTCGATGTCCACCGTCGCGGCGGTCTCGCCCAGCAGCTCGCGCAGCCGCTTCAGTGCCAGCTCATCGCCCAGTCCGGGGGGCACGCGGCAATCGACCTTCACATAGGCGCGTGCCGGGATCACGTTGATCTTCTCCGACGCGCCGACCATCGTCGGGGTGAGCGTCACGCACAGCATCGGCTCAACAAGCACCGGGAGCAGTGGGTCCGCCACGCCGAGCTGTCCGATCGAGGCCTGGATGTCGGCTGGGTTGAGACCCAGCTCCTCGAGCATCAGCAGCGGCGCCTCGGTCG
This sequence comes from uncultured Actinomycetota bacterium, assembly GCA_963714335.1. Lineage (GTDB taxonomy): Bacteria > Actinomycetota > Thermoleophilia > Solirubrobacterales > Solirubrobacteraceae > Palsa-465. The sequence goes on along the minus strand of CAVQNW010000002.1, from coordinate 183,939 downwards.
GGTCGTAGCCCGAGAAGCCCGGCCGCAGCGCTTCGATCACCGGCGCCAGCTTCAGCAGCGCGTTGTCGCCCAGCCGTGGCATCGACGCGTGCCCGGCGACCCCATTGGCGGTCAGCTTGAAGCGGAAGATCCCCTTTTCGCCGGTGCAGACGCCGTAGTAGCGCGTGCCCTCGAACTCGAAGGGACTGCCGGCGCCCTCGTTGATCAACAGGTCGCAGCGCACCTTGTCGGGGTGTTCGAGGGTGAGCCAGCGGGCGCCTACCTCGCCGCCGGTCTCCTCGTCGGCGACGAACACGAGCTTCAGCGTGCCGCGCGCCGGGCGCCAGCCGCCACGCGCGAGCGTGACCGCGGCGACGGCCTCGGCGGCGACCTGGTTCTTCATGTCGACCGCGCCGCGCCCCCAGACGAAGCCATCGGCAACGTCGGCCGCCCACGGGTCGTGCTCCCAGTCGTCGGCGTGCGCGAGCACCGTGTCCACGTGTCCGAGGTAGACCATCGTCGGGCCATCGGCGAGGCCGCGGAGCGTCGCGACCAGGTTCGGGCGCTCCGGCTCGGCGGCCAGCAGCTCGGTCTCAAAGCCGGCCGCGCGCACGTAGGCCTCGAGGTACTCGATTGCCGCGCGCTCGTTGCCGGGCGGGTTGACGGTGTTGAAGCGGATCAGCCGCTGCAGCACCTCGGTGGTTTCGGCCTGCAGATCCTCCGCAACAACGCTCACGTCACTCACCCGGCGCAGCGTACTAGGATGCCCGCCCGTGGCCTCCCAGTACGACGATGACCTGAAGCTCGCATTCGAGCTCGCCGACATCGCCGACACGATCACGATGGCGCGCTACCGCGCCGAGGATCTGGCGGTCGAGACCAAGCCCGATCTGACGCCCGTGTCCGAATCCGACAAGGCCGTCGAGCTCGCGTTGCGTGAGCTCCTCGGCACAGCGCGGCCGCAGGACACGATCATCGGCGAGGAGTTCGGTGGCGCCGAGCTCGCGAACGAGGGCGGTCGTGCCTGGGTGATCGACCCGATCGACGGCACCAAGAGCTACGTCCGCGGGATGGACACGTGGACGACGCTGATCGCGCTGCTCGAGGGTCGGGAGGTCAAGCTCGGGATGGTCTCGATGCCGGCGCTGAAGAAGCGCTGGTGGGCGGTACGAGATCAGGGCGCCTTCGCCGACGGTCGCCGGATCCACGTGTCGAAGATCGACCGGATCAGCAACGCCCAGTTCGTCTGGAGCGGCATCGAGGAGTGGGACGCGATCGGCGGCTTCGAGAAGGTGGTCGAACTCGGGCGGCGCTGCTGGCGCACACGCGGTGTCGGCGACGCCTGGCAGTACATGCTCGTCGCCGAGGGCGCCGCTGAGATCGCGACCGATCCTGAGGCGACGCTCTGGGACCTGGCGGCCGTCTCGATAGTCGTCGAGGAGGCCGGGGGGCGCTTCACCAGCCTTGGCGGCGCCGACGGGCCGGATGCCGGCAGCGGCCTTGCGACCAACGGGCTGTTGCACCCCGAGGCGCTCGCCGCGCTCGGAACCGCCACCGCTGCTGCATAAGAACTTTCACAGCGCACAGCTACCCTTGTTCGGCGTGACCGGCTCGGACGCCCTGCGCGCGTAAATCGTCATGCGTGTAATCCCGCATCCCGACCTCGAGCAGCTGCATCTCACCGATGTCCTGCATGCGCTCAGCGATCCGGTCAGGCTCGAGATCGTCCGGCTGCTCGGCATTCACGAGGAGCTCTCGTGCGGTCGGCTCGAGGTCTCCGTCGCCAAGTCGACGCTGACGCACCACCTGAGGGTGCTGCGTAACGCCGGGCTCACCTACACCCGCACCGAGGGCGTCCAGCGGCTGGTGTCGCTGCGCCGCCACGAGGTCGAGGCGCGCTTCCCGGGGCTGCTCGAGTGCGTGCTCACCCAGGCCGTCGCGCAGGTCCCGCTCGCTGCCAGCGCGTGAGCTTCGGCAGCCGCGCGACACCGGCGTCGCGCAACGCGTAACCTACGCGCGGTTTCTGGGTATCTCTTCGCGGGTACCAATTGGAACCCGGGCACGTGCGGGAACTTCAGGTTTCCGAGTCGCGCGCCGATCCTTGCGTTTGGGCTAGACCGAGCCCTCTTCGCCACTTCTTCGGAAGCACTTACGCATCACTGCGACGCGTCGAGTGTTCTGGAATGGCGTATGGGGAATTCATAGATCCACACGCCACCTTGATGATGCGTCCGCGGGGCCTGTGTGCGGTTGCTCACACGAGGCCGACAGGGGGCCGCAGCACCTTGACAAAACTTTACGTGGACGTATAATTCGATCATCTTCAAATTAGCGAACGAAACAGAGCTATGACACCTAAGACCCGCACACGAGGCGAGCACACCGAGAAGGAGAAGACCGGGCGCACTGCGCGCCGCTCAAGCGCCGCGAGCACGCAGCGCGAGCGCCGGGGTCCTGCGCTGAGCGCACGGACACCTCGTCGCCGCGCCGCCACACCCGTGCTTGACGGCTCGATGGAGTCGCTGGAGATCTTCTTCCGCGAGGCTCGCACCCACGAACTACTTACGGCCGCCGAGGAAATCGAGCTGGCAAAGCGCATTGAGCGCGGTGACCTCGAGGCCAAGACCCGCATGATCAACGCGAACCTGCGTCTGGTCGTTGCTCAGGCACGCCGTTACCAGGGCCATGGTCTTCCGCTGGAGGACCTGGTTCAGGAGGGCATGCTCGGTCTGATCCGCGCAGTCGAGAAGTTCGACTGGCGCAAGGGCTTCAAGTTCTCAACCTACGGCACGCTGTGGATCCGTCAGGCGATCCAGCGTGGACTGCAGAACTCGGGTCGCACGATCCGCGTTCCGGTGCACGTCGCGCAGCGTCAGGTCAAGGTCCGCAAGGTCGAGACCGAGCTTGCTCTCAAGCTCGGCCGCGAGCCCACCGACGAAGAGATCGCCGCGGTTGCGGATCTTCCGATCGATCAGGTGACCGAGGTGCGCGAGCTGTCGGCGGCCATCACCAGCCTTGATCAGCCGGTCGGCGACGACGGCGAGACGGCGCTGGGCGATCTGCTGCGCAGCGATGAGCGAGGCCCTGAAGAGCATGCGGCCGACAACTGGCGTGATGCTCAGGTGGCCGAGGTCCTGGCGAAGCTGCCGGAGCTCGAGCGCAATGTGATCTCGCTGCGCTTCGGACTGGGTGGGGATGAGCCCCGCACGGTCCGGCAGACCGGAGCAGAGCTCGGAATCACCACCTCGCAGGCCGGTGAGCTCGAGCGTCGCGCGCTGACAACACTGGCGCGCAACCCCGATCTGGCCGCTCTGCGCCTGGCCGCGTAAGCGCCTCAAAAGCAAGAGTTGTGCTGTGGCCCGCTGGTAACGGCGGGCCACAGTCGTTTAATGGCTGGTGATGGACAGCCTCTTCGACGAAACTCCGGCTGCGGCGGTTGCGGGCCAGCTGGCCCGCAAGGAGCAAGGCCTGACCGGCGCGGCTGCCGGTCGTGCCGAGCCTCGCGTGCCGCTCTCGACGCGGATGCGCCCGCAGACGCTCGACGAGTTCGTCGGGCAGCAGAATCTGCTGGGCGAGCACTCGGCGCTGCGGCGCGCGATCGAGACCGGCCACCCGCACTCGATGATCCTGCACGGGCCGCCCGGGACCGGCAAGACCACGCTGGCGCGGATCGTCGCGACCGCCTCGGGGGCGGCCTTCGAGGAGGAGAGCGCTGTGCAGGCCGGACGAGCCGAGGTGCGGGCGGTGATCGAGCGCGCCCGTGAGCGCCGCAAGATGGGCGTTGCGACTGTCTTCTTCCTCGACGAGATCCACCGCTTCAACAAGGCCCAGCAGGACGCGCTGCTGCCGGCCGTCGAGGAGGGGCTGGTGACGCTGATCGGCGCCACCACCGAGAACCCCTACTTCGAGGTCAACTCGGCTCTGCTCTCACGCACGCGGGTCTACGAGCTCGAGGCGCTCTCACCGGATGACGTGCGGGTGCTGCTGGACCGCGCGGTTGAGCGCGGCGAGGTCGGCGACGCCGCCCGCATCGATGCGGAGGCGCTGGCCTACGCCGCCGAGTGGACGCAGGGCGACGCACGGGCGGCTCTGAACGGCCTCGAGCTGGCGGCTGATGCCGCCGGTGTGGACGGGCGCGTGACGGTCGAGGCGATCGCCGACGCCCTCCAGGGGCGCCTGCTCAGCTACGACCGGCAGGCCGACAACCACTACGACACGATCTCCGCCTGGATCAAGGCGACGCGCGGCTCGGACCCGGACGCCTCCCTGTACTACCTGGCGGTGATGCTCGAGGGCGGCGAGGACCCGCGCTTCATCGTGCGGCGCATGGTGATCCTCGCCTCCGAGGACATCGGCAACGCCGACCCGCAGGCGCTCGTGGTCGCTACCGCCGCCGCGGCGGCGGTCGAGCATGTCGGCCTGCCCGAGGCCGAGTACGCGCTCGCGCAGTGCGCGATCTATCTGTCGCTCGCACCCAAGTCCGACGGCGCCAAGCGGGCGATCAAGGACGCGCGGGCCTACATCAAGAACCACGGCGCGCAGGCGCCTCCCGGCTACCTGCGTTCGGCCAATCGCACGGAGGGCAACTACGACTACCCGCACGCCCGCGCCGGTCACGTCTCGCCGCAGGAGCTGCTTCCGCCGTCTGTCGCGGGCGCATCCTTCTACCAGCCCGACGACGCCGAGGCGGTCCAGCGGGACCGCCTCGAAGCGATTCGCAAGGCCCGCGGACGCGAGTAGGTGGCTGATCCCGCCTAAAGGTGCGGTGGCTACTCTTTTGCGCATGCCGGCTCAGGCCTACAGCGGCAAGGAATGCGTCTGCCAGTTCCGCAGGGGGACCTGCGACCAGTCGTGCGTCCGGGACATGCTCGCGACGCCGTTCTACATCGCCTGCCTGCGACTCAGTGGCCGCCGTGCGGTGGTTGTCGGCGGCGGCGACATCGGCCTCGAGAAGGTGGAGGGTCTGCTCGCCTGTGACGCCGACGTCGTGTTGATCGCGCCCGATGCGATTCCGGCGCTGCAGGAGCTGGCTGCCGAGGGGTCGATCACCTGGCACCGCCGGGACTACGCGAGCGGCGACCTCGAGGGCTGCCTGATCGCGATCGCCGCCACCGACGACACCGACGTCAACATCCAGGTCTTCAACGACGCCGAGGCGCGCGCGATGCTGGTCAACGTGGTCGACGTGCCGCCGCTGTGCAACTTCATCCTCCCGGCGATCGTGCGCACCGGGCCGCTGGCGGTCGCGATCTCCACGGCTGGCGCCTCGCCGGCGCTGGCCAAGCGCATGAAGCGCGAGATCGGTGAGCTGTTCGGTGAGCCCTACGCAACGCTTGCGATCCTGCTCAACGATGTGCGCGGCTGGGCCAAGGGCACGCTGCCCACCTATCAGGACCGCAAAGAGTTCTTCGAGAGCATCGTCAATGGCGATCCCGACCCGATCGCGTTGCTGCGCGACGGTGATGTCGCCGCGGTCAAGGACCTGATCGCCGCGGCTCAGAGCAGCTTTCAGCCCGCTTGAGTGATCTGACCCACCTGGACGCCGACGGGCGCGCGCAGATGGTCGATGTCTCCGACAAGGCCGTCACGTCGCGCCGCGCCGTCGCGCGGGCGCTGGTCCGCGTATCGCGACAGACCGCGCAGCTGGTGATGGCCGGTGACGCGCCCAAGGGTGACGTCGTCGGCGTGGCGCGGATCGCAGGGATCCAGGCCGCCAAGCGCACCCACGAGCTGATTCCGCTGTGCCATCAGTTGCCGTTGTCCTTCATCGGTGTCGAGGCTGCGATCGACGTGGATGCGGGGTTGATCGAGCTGACGGCAGAGGCGCGGACGACCGCGCAGACGGGCGTCGAGATGGAGGCGCTGACAGCTGCGTCCGTAGCCGCGTTGACGATTTACGACATGGTCAAGGGTGTTGAGCGCGGCGCGACGATCGAGCGCGTCGAATTGATCGAGAAGTCGGGCGGCAGGTCGGGGAATTGGACCCGCTCGGCGTAATCGACGACGCCCGGGCGCGAGCCGGGGAAGCCCTCGAGCTGGCGACCCGGTATCTGGACCCGTCGCTGGTCGAGGTGCTTCGCATCCTCGGCTTCGACAAGTCATATCGCTCGGCGAGCGGCTCATACCTCTACGACGAGGCCGGTCGCGCCTACCTGGACATGCACAGCGGCGAGGGTTTCGCCAGCGTCGGCCACGGCCACCCCGACATAAAGGCGGTGCTGCGCGCGACGCTCGACTCGGACCTGATCGACGGCGTGCAGCTCCACTACTCGGTGCTCTCCGGCATGCTCGCCGAGGCGTTGACGGCACGCCTGCCGGTGGGACTCGACGCAGCCTTCTTTGCCAGTACCGGCGCCGAGGCCGTGGACAGCGCGATGAAGTTCGCGCGCGCCGCCACGGGCCGACCGCGGTTCATCTCGTGCGACTCGAGCTTTCATGGCGTGACGCTCGGCCCGCTCTCGATTGTCGGTGACGACTTCTTCAAGGAGGGCTTTGGCCCGCTGCTCCCCGGGTGCGCCCGCGTGCCCTTCGGCGACCTGGAGGCACTCGAGACCGAGCTGCGCTCGAAGGATGTCGCCGCATTCATCGTCGAGCCGATCCAAGGACGGCTGGTGACGCTGCCGCCGGCCGGCTATCTCGAGGCCGCGCAGGAGCTCTGCCGTCGCTACGGGACGCTGTTCGTGGTCGATGAGATCCAGACCGGCCTGGGGCGGACCGGGAAGTGGTTCGCGCTCGATCACTGGCGCCTCGAGCCTGACATCGTGACCGTCGGCAAGGCTCTGAGCGGGGGCTTCATGCCGGTGGCGGCGATGATCACGCGCCGCGAGATCTTCCAGCGCGCGGTCGGGACCCTGGAACGCAGCTACGTCCACCAGTCCACCTACGGCCGCAACCGGCTGTCGATGGCCGCGGGCTTGGCGGCGATGCGGGTGATCGAGCGCGACGCGCTGGTCGCGCGCTCAGCTTCGACCGGCGAGTTGCTGATGGCCGGCCTGCGGGAGTTGCAGGCGCGCCACGAGCTGATCGGTGAGGTCCGCGGCTCCGGACTGATGATCGGCATCGAGCTGCAGGCGCCGAGCTCGCGCAAGGCACAGCTCGGTGTGCGCCTGATCCGCATGGCCAGCGAGGGCCTCTTCCCTCAGCTCGTCGTGATCCCGCTGCACCGTGACCACGGGGTCATCACGATGGCGGCCGGCAAGAACGATGTGATCAAGCTGCTGCCGCCGTTGACCCTGTCGGACACCGAGGCACAGCAGTTCCTGGAGGCGTTCGATGCGGTCCTCTCCGACTGCGAAGGCGACAGCGGCAAGAACTGGTCGGTGATCCGCGACATCGCGGTCTCGACGCTGCGCCGGCGCGAGCAGCAACGAACCCCTGTCAGCGCGACAGCATTCAGCGGTAGTCGTTTGGACATGTCCAAGGACAACGTCTGCCTGGTCACGGGCGCCACCGGCTTCATCGGCGGGCGCCTGACCGAGCGGCTCGTGCGCGACGGCTATCAGGTGCGCTGCCTGGTGCGCCCGACGAGCGACACCGGACCGCTGGAGAAGTTGGACGTGGAGCTGGCCCCGGGCGACCTCACGGCAGCTGACACGCTGGCGCGCGCCGCCGACGGCTGCCGCTACGTCTTTCACTGCGGGGCGATGGTGTCTGACTGGGCCACCTCCAAGGAGGTGTCGGCGGTTAACGTGGTCGGCACCCGAAACCTGCTGAGCGCCTGCGCCGATTCCTCGGTGCAGCGCCTCGTGCACTTCAGCACCACCGACGTCTACGGGTACCCGGGCGGCACCGAGATCGACGAGAGCTACTCGGGCACCGGCTTCAGCAACTGGTATGCCCAGACCAAGCTCGCGGCGGAGATCGCGGTGCGCCGCGCGGGCATGAGCCGTGACCTCGACACAGTGATCCTGCGGCCGTCGACCGTCTATGGACCTGGGTCCCGAGAGGTCGTCCTCGAGATCGCCCGCGCCATCCGGGACGGCAACATGGTGCTGATCGACAAGGGCCAGGCAATCGCCGGCCTCTGCTACGTCGAGAACCTGATCGATGCCGCGACCATCGCCATGGATCACGATCACGCACCCGGCCACGCTTTCAACGCAACCGACGGCCTCGATGTGACCTGGAGGCAGCTGGCCGACGGGCTCGCCGACGGCCTTGGCTGCTCCAAGGTTCGCTGGAGCATGCCCTACCGACTGGCCGAGGGCATCGGCTTCTCCCTCGAGCACGGCTACCGGGCGCTGCGACGGACCACCCGGCTCGAAACCCGACCGCTGCTATCGCGCCAGGCGGTGCACGTCATGGGCACCGACCAGAGCTTCAGCAACCGCAAGGCGCGCGAACTGCTCGCCTGGGAGCCGCGCGTCGACTACGCCGCCGGCCTCCAGGCCACCCTGGACTGGCTGCGCTCAGAGGGCGTCTAGCCGCGCTTCCGCGGACGCAGCCTGCAAGCGAGCCTGAACCGTCATTCCGCCCCTTCGCTTTCCGACTGCTTCGAAATGTGCACGAAACTCGCGCCGATTCCGACAATCTTCGGCGCCACACCGGTGGAATGACGGTTCAGGCTGGCTGATCCCTCCCGATAAGCTCGCCGGGCGATGCGCTGCGCGATCCTGACCGTTTCGACCTCGACCGCCAAGGGCGATGGTCAGGACATCTCGGGCCCTGCGCTCGCAGAAGCGGCAGCGGGTGCCGGGTTCGACGTCGCCGCGCGGGATGTGGTGTCCGACGAGCGGGTGGCGATCGAGGACTGGCTGCGCGGGCGCGTCGCGGACGGTGTCGAGTTGATCCTCACGACCGGCGGCACCGGCCTCACACCGGACGACGTCACGCCCGAGGCGACGCTCGCTGTGATCGAGCGTGAGGTGCCGGGACTGGCGGAGGCGATGCGCGCCGAGTCGCTCAAATACACCCCGATGTCGATGCTCTCACGCGCCGTCACGGGCGTCGCCGGAGGGTCGCTGATCATCAACTTCCCGGGCAGTCCGAAGGCGATCACCCAGCTCTTTCCGGTGGTTGAGCCGGTGCTGAAGCACGCAGTTGCGACACTGCACCGGGAAAATGGACGACAGCAACGTCATCGAACTTGACGGTCTGACGCGCCACTTCGGCGAGCGCACGGTGCTGCGCGACGTTTCGCTGACACTCGCGCCCGGACAGACGCTCGCGGTGCTGGGCCGCAACGGCGCCGGCAAATCGACGCTCCTGAGGATCCTGGCGACGCTGCTGCGCCCGCACGGCGGCAGCGTCAAGCTGTTCGGTGAGCCGCTGCCGCGTCAGGGCTGGGCCGTGCGCGGGCGCCTGGGCCTGCTCGGCCATGAACCGCTGCTGTATCGGGACCTGACGGGCCGCGAGAACCTCGTGTATCACGCCCGGTTGCATCGGGTCGGGCTCGAACGTGTCGAGGAGGTGCTGGACGCGGTCGGCATGCGCGAGCGCGCCGACGATCCTGTGCGTTCGCTCAGTCGCGGGATGGTGCAGCGACTGACGGTCGCGCGCGCCGTGCTACACCGCCCGCAGTTGTTGCTGCTAGATGAGCCGCGCTCGAATCTCGACCCCGCCGCCGGGGAGCTGGTCGAGCCGCTGATCGGCCGTAGCTCCGGGATCACGCGGGTGCTGACCAGCCACGACCCCCAGGCGGCGCTTGCCGAGGCGGACCTGGTGCTCGCGCTGTCCGGGGGCCGGGCAGCCTACCTTGGTCCGCCCGCCGGTCTGGGTCGGGACATGCTCAGGAGCCTGTACGCATGAGGACGGCGGGCGCGATCCTGCGCAAGGACCTGCTGCTCGAGCTGCGCACGCTCGAGACCGTTCCCGCGATGGCGCTCCTGTCGGTGATCACGTTCGTGATCTTCCACTTCGGTCTCAACCGCGACACGCTGCGCGGGCAGTTGGCGGCCGGGGTGCTCACGGTAACGCTGCTCTTTGCCGCGATGCTCGCCATCAACCGCCTGTTCGTCGCCGAGCGCGAGCAGGGTGGCTTCGATGCGTTTCTGCTCGCCCCGGTCGACCGCACCGCGATGCTCACGGCCAAGGCCTGCGCGCTCTTCATCTTCATGGTGGTGCTGGAGGTGATCGCGGTGCCAGCCTTCGCCCTGCTGCTCGCACCGCCGAGCATCGGACGCTCGCTGCCCGGGCTCTTGCTGATCCTGCTGCTCGCCGACATGGCCTTCGCCGTGATCGGCACCTTCGTCTCGGCGATCGCGGTTCATACGCGCGCTCGCGACCTGATCGGCCCGATCATCGGGCTGCCGTTGCTGCTGCCGGCGCTGATCGCCACCGCCCGTGGGATCGGACCGCTGCTCACCCCGCACGCCAGTGGCTCGCCACCCGCAAGGTGGCTGGCGGTGCTGGCGCTCTATGATCTGGTGACGGCGCTCCTCGCTATTGGCCTGTTCGACTTCCTGCTCGAGGAGTGAGACGGATCGTATGAGTACCCACCTTCGGCACCTGCGCGGCCTCACGATCGCCACCGCAGCGACGGTGACGGCGGCGCTGATCCTTGTCTTCTTCTACGCCCCGCTCGACGCTGAGCAGGGTTTTGTGCAGAAGATCTTCTACATCCACGTGCCGCTGGCGATCGTGTCGCTGGTCGGATACTGCCTCGGCGGCGTGTTCGGACTCATGTATCTGCGCACCGGCAAGCGCGTGTGGGACATGCGCTCCTACTGCGCGATCCACATGTCGCTGATCTTCTCGATCGCTGGACTCGTGGCCGGCTCGATCTGGGCCAAGGCGTCCTGGGGCCATTGGTGGGTCTGGCAGGAGCCGACGCTGGTCTCGTACCTGATCGTGATCCTGCTGTTCTGCACCTACCAGCCGCTGCGTTTCTCGATCGAGGATCCCGAGCGCCAGGCGCGCTACGCAGCTGTCTTCGCTGTTGTCTGCGGAGCGTTCGTGCCGATCAACTTCATCGTCGTCAGGCTCTCGGCGGAGTACGTGCACCCGCGCGTCCTCAATCTCGAGGGCGGCGCGTTGCCGGGGCCGATGAAGCTCACCTTCTACGTTTCGCTGCTCGGCATCTCGCTGCTGTTCGCGACGCTGATGAAGTACGAGATGGCGGCGAAGGAGATGCGAATCGAAACCCGCCGGCTGCGCCGCAGACTGCTCGGCGACGACGCGGTCCGCCCGCTTGGAAGGACGGCGTCACCTTCATGATCGCGCTATTCGCGGAGGCGCCGGCGCTGCCGCTGCACACCGCCGGCCCGTACGTTGCCGCGGCCTACATCGTGTTCGTGCTCGTCATCCTCGTTTACGTTTTGATCATGGCCAAGCGGCTGATGACCAACAGCCGAGAGCTTCGGAACCTTCGCGCCCAGCTCGAGGAGCGCCAGCGCGAGCAGGATGAGCCAAGCGACGAGGCGGACGACAGCGCCAAGGAGTCGGAGCCTGTCGCATGAGTGAGCTCCTCGCAATCGGCGTGTCGCACAAGACGGCCCCGGTCGAGGTGCGCGAACGTCTGGCGCTCACGGAGACGCGCGCGGTGGAGCTGCTCCGCGACCTTCACGGCGTGCGCGACATCCAGGAGGTTGTGGCGCTCTCCACCTGCAACCGCACCGAGCTGTACCTGGTGGTCGACGACCCGGTCGAGGCCGAGAGCACGGTGCTGGGGATGCTCGCCAAGCAGGCCAGCATCCAACCGACGGCGCTGGCGCCGGCGATCTACTCGCACCGCAACTGCGAGGCTGCCCGGCATCTCTATCGCGTGAGCGCTGGGCTCGAGTCGATGATCATCGGCGAGGACCAGATTCAGGGGCAGGTGCGCCGGGCCTACGACGCCGCGCTCGACCGTGAGACCGCCGGGCCGTTCACCAACCACCTGTTCAAGGCCGCGCTCGCGACCGGCAAGCGGGTGCGCACGGAGACGGCGATCGGCGCCGGGCACATGAGCCTGCCGTCGGTCTCGGCGATGCTCGCCAAGGAGGTGCTGGGCGATCTCGACGGCCGCCGCGTGGTGATCATCGGGACGGGGGAGTCCAGCGAGCTCGCCGCTCGTGCGCTCGCCGACGCCGGAGGCGAGCTGGTGTTCGTCGCCACGCGCCGTCGCGACCGTGCTGTGAGCCTGGCGCACCGCTTCGCCGCGCACAGCGTCGCCTTCGATGAGCTGCCGGAGGAACTGGTCGTCGCTGACATGGTCGTGTCGGCGACCTCCTCGCCGCATCTGCTGATCGAGGCGGAGGAGCTTGCTCAGGTGCAGGCTGAGCGCGACGAGCGGCCGTTGCTGATCATCGACCTTGCGGTTCCGCGCGACGTGGATGCTGCCTGCGCCGCCGTGCCCGGAGTATCGCTCTATGACGTCGATGACCTCGAGGCTGTGGTCGCACGCAACCGCCGAGTCCGCCAGAGCGAGGCGCGCAAGGCCGACGGGATTGTCGAGGAGGAGATCCAGAGCTTCGCGACCTGGCTCGGATCGCTCGAGGTCATGCCGACGCTCGCGGCGCTGCGCACTCACGCGACGGAGATCGTCGCGCACGTTCTCGCGGAGAACGATGGCAAGTGGGAGTCTGCGTCAGAGCAGGATCTGGAGCGCGTCACGGCGATCTCGCGCGCGATCGTGAACCGTCTGCTGCATCACCCGACGCTTCGAATCAAGGAGCTGCGCGACGATCGTGTGCACGCGAGGATGGCGCTCGTTCAGGACCTGTTCGGGCTGAGCGTGGACGATGGGCAGGCGATGCGGGATGCGCCGGTTCAGGCTGAGGACCTGGCGGAGATCCGCAAGCTTCCGGAGCGGAAGGGTTCTGCTGACCCTCAGGGTTCGACCAGCCGCGGTTCGTCCTCGGACACAACGCGGTGATCCGCATCGGGACGCGCGGGAGCGCGCTCGCGGTCGCGCAGGCAAGCTGGGTCGCAGCACGGCTCGACGATGCCGAGCTCGTCACGATTACCACCTCGGGCGACCGCGGTGAGGCGCTGGGTGACAAGTCGCGCTGGACCTCGGCCCTGGAGAGCGCGCTACTCGCCGGTGAGATCGACATTGCCGTGCACTCGGCCAAGGATGTCCCGGGCGAGATCGCTGAGGGCACGACCATCGCAGCCATACCCGAGCGCCAGGACCCGCGCGACGTGCTGTGCGGGTTCGGCTCACTCGAGGCGGTCCCGAGCGGGGGCCGCGTTGGTACCAGCAGCATCCGCCGGGCTGCTCAGCTCCGCGCACTGCGCGAGGACATCGAAATCGTGGAGCTGCGAGGCAACGTCGATACCCGCCTGCGCAGGCTCGCCGAGGGCGAGGTCGATGCGCTGGTCCTCGCCTTCGCCGGTCTGATCCGGTTAGGTCGCACGTCGGAGGCTGATTGCGCGCTCGACGCGCTTGTGCCGGCTCCGGGCCAGGGCGCCCTGATAGTGCAAGCACGGGCCGATGACGAACAAACGCTCGCCACTCTGACGATCATCAACGATGAAGAAGCAGAGCGTTGCGTCATGTCCGAACGGGCACTCGCGAGCACCCTCGGCGCTACATGCAACACCCCGTTGGGAGCGAGCGCAGTGCCCGCATCGGGCAATGATGTCAGCCTCCGCGCCTGGGTCGGCCTCCCCGACGGCTCCCATTGGATCGAAGATGAATTGACTGGTCACCCGGCAACGGTGGCCATGGCCATGGCAGAGAGGATGATCGCCGCCGGAGCCCGTGAGCTACTGACGGACGCCGAGGAGATGGCCAACACATGACCGTTTACCTTGTGGGCGCCGGACCAGGAGACCCCGGTTTGATGACCGCCCGCTCGCTGGAGCTGATCGCGCGCGCCGACGTGATCGTCCATGACAGGCTGATCCCGGACTCGGCTCTGGATGCTGCCCGCCTGGACGCCCAGCTGATCTACGCCGGCAAGGAGGGCGGCGGCGAGCAGGTGCCGCAGGCCGAGATCACGCAGCTGCTGATCGAGCACGGCCGGACCGCCGAGGTGGTCGTGCGGCTGAAGGGCGGTGACCCGTTCGTCTTCGGGCGCGGCGGGGAAGAGGCCGAGGCTCTGCGCGACGCGGGTATCGCGTACGAGGTGGTGCCCGGAGTCACGGCGGGTATCGCCGCCCCCGCGTACGCGGGCATTCCGGTGACCCATCGTGACGCTGCCAGTTCGGTCGCATTCCTCACGGGCCACGAGGACCCTGACAAGTCCGAATCTGCGCTCGACTGGCAGGCGCTCGCTGCCTTCCCGGGCACGCTGATCGTCTACATGGGCGTGCGCCAGCTCCCCGGGATCACGGCGCGGCTGATCGAGGGAGGACGCTCGGCGGACGAGCCGGCCGCGCTCATCCAGCAAGGCACGTTGCCGGCGCAGCGTACGGTCCAGGGAACGCTCGCGACGATCGCGCAGCTCGCTGTCGATCAGCAGATCAAGGCACCGACGATCGCTGTTTTCGGCCCGGTCGCGGCGCTGCACGAGCGGCTCGGCTGGCTTGAACACCGGCCGCTGTCCGGTGTCACCATCGCCGTCACACGTGCTCGAGAGCAGGCCTCGCGGCTCGCGGAGCGCCTGCGCGGGCTTGGCGCGGAGGTCGTTGTCGCCCCTGTGATCAGGACGGAGACGCTTCCAGGACCTGTGCCCGAGCTCGACGCCTACGACCTGATCTGCTTCACCAGTCCGACCGGCGTCGACGCGTTGTTCGAGCGTCTGCGCGCCGCCGGGCTCGACACGCGCGCTTTCCCCAGCCGCACCCAGACGCGGATCGCCGCAATCGGCCCGGCGACGGCCCGTGCGCTACGGCACCGTGGCATCGAGACGGATGTCATGCCGAGCAAGGCGGTGGGCGAGGCGCTAGCGGATGCGCTCGGCAACGTCCCGGTAACCCGCGCATTGGTGACGCGAGCACGGGACGCGCGCGACGTCGTTCCGGACGCGCTGAAGGAGCGCGGCGCGGAGGTGGACGTCGTTCCGGTTTATGAGACGGTCGTCGAGCTCCTCAATGAGGAGCAGATCGCGGCCGTGGCCGCAGCGGACTACATCACCTTCACCTCCGCCTCCACCGTGCGCAACTTCTTCGCCTCGGTCGGCGGCCCGGAGGCGTGGCTCGCGCGCGGGCCGTCCCGCCCACGGGCCGTGAGCATCGGCCCGGTCACCAGCGACGAGCTGCGCAGCCATGGCGTGCCGCCGGACATCGAGGCCGAGGACCACGACATCGACGGTCTCGTCGCTGCCATCATCGGCGCGTGAGCACGGTGGGTCGACCTCTCATAACGTTGCTGACGGACTACGGGCTGGCGGACGAGTTCGTCGGCGTGCTGCACGGCGTCATCGCGCGCATCTGCCCCGATGCCCATGTGATCGACCTCAGTCATGGCGTGCCGCCGCAGGACATCGTCACGGGCGCAGCCGTGCTGATGCATGCACTGCCGTACACGCCGACTGCCGTTCACGTGGCCGTGGTCGACCCGACGGTCGGCGGTGACCGTCGCGCGGTCGCGCTGCGGCTCGCCGACGGACGCATCCTCGTCGGTCCCGACAACGGTCTGCTCTGGCCGGCAGCGCTCGCCGCCGGGGGCGTCGCGCAGGCGTTCGAGATCTCGGCTTCGCCGTGGCGGCTCGAGCCGGTCTCGGCCACGTTCCACGGGCGCGACATCTTCGCGGCAGTCGCTGCCCATCTCGCCGCCGGGGAGCCGCTGGAGCTGGCCGGCGAGGTACTCGATCCGACCCAGTTGGTGCAGCTCGAGACCCCGCGGGCCAGCGCCGAGAGCGGTGTCGTGCTGGTGCCTGTCATCAGCGCCGACGGCTTCGGCAACGTGCAGCTCGGGGCGGTCCATGACGACCTCACGACGATCGGTTTGGGGCTGGGAGACCGGGTTGGGGTCGAGCTCGAGTCAGGCGAGCGGCGCGTCGGCACCTACGCGCTCACGTTCGGCGATGTCTCGGACGGCGAGCTGCTGCTGTTCGAGGACTCCTCGCTCCAACTCGCTCTGGCAGTGAACCGCGGCCGCGCCGCCGACGTGCTCGGCCTACGCTCCGGCGACCAGCTGCGCATCACCGGCGCGCCTGAGCAGTGACGGGGTTCGGCAACCCCCGAGTGCATCTGCGCCGCACGGAGTCGACCAACACGGTCGCGCGTGAGCTGGCCGCTCGCGGTGCGGTGCACGGGACGTTGGTGACGGCGAGCGAGCAGACGGCCGGTCGCGGACGCCAGGGCCGGGGCTGGAGTGCGCCGCCAGGCACGGCCCTGCTGGGCTCGTGGGTGATCCGCGATCCGAGCCCACTGTTGTCGCTGGCGGCCGGCGTCGCGGTCGCCGAGCTGGCCGGTGACGCGGCTTTGCTGAAATGGCCGAACGATGTGCTGATCGACGGCCGCAAGCTCGCGGGCATCCTCGTCGAGAGCCGCCCGCAGGAGCAATGGGCCGTGGTTGGGATAGGCATCAACGTGGCGCTCGGGATCGACCAGCTGCCGGAGGACCTGCGGCAGCGCGCGGCGACGCTCGGCCTAAAGGCGACCGACATCGAGCCGACGCTCGACCGTCTTCAGATGCTCCTCGAGCGCTGGCTGTCCGCATCCGACGAGCAGGTGCTTGACACCGTCCGCAGCCGCGACGCGCTGCTCGGTAAGCCCGTGCGCTGGGAGCAGGGGAGCGGCATCGGTGCCGGGATCGACGACTCCGGCCGGCTGCTGGTGACACTCGCGGACGGGTCGCGTAGCGCACTCGACGCCGGCGAGGTCCACCTCGACCTCGGGGGCCCGCTAGGGTCGGCTCAGGACCCTAGAGTCGGTTGGAGTGGATCAGGCGCGCGAGGAAGCGCTGCGTAGCCGCCTCGCGCGGGGCGCTGAGGATCTGCTCGGGCGGTCCCTGTTCGACGATCCTGCCGTCGTCGAGGAAGCAGATCTGGTCGGCGACGTCGCGCGCGAATGACATCTCGTGCGTCGCCAGGATCATCGTCATGCCCTCGCCTTTGAGTTCGCGAATCAGGTCGAGGACGTCACCGACGAGTTCGGGGTCGAGCGCCGAGGTGACCTCGTCGAGCAGCAGGACGCGCGGGCGCGTCAGCATCGCACGTGCGATCGCGACGCGCTGCTGCTGGCCGCCGGAGAGCTTGTCCGGGTACTCGCGGGCGCGATCCTCCAGCCCGAACCGCCCCAGGAGCTCCATGCCGGCCTGGCGCGCCTCGGCGGCGGCCATCTTCTGACCACGAACTGCGCCGAGCGTGACGTTGTCGATCACCCGCATGTGCGGGAACAGGTTGTAGGCCTGGAACACCAGTCCCAGCCTGCGGCGGATCGGCACCGGGTTGAGACCGGGAACGGTGATCGGCTCGCCGTCCAGGAAGATGTCACCGTCGGCGATCTCCTCGAGCAGGTCGATGCAGCGCAGCAGCGTCGACTTGCCTGAGCCCGAGGCGCCGATCAGCGCAATCGCCTGATGCTCGCCGACGATCAGATCGATGCCCTTGAGCACCTGCTGCTCGCCGTAGGACTTGGTGACGCCCCGGATCTCGAGGACCGGCGCTCCAGCGGGAGCGCCGGTGGCACCAGGAGAACCGGCCACCTCCGTCACCTCGGCCCCAGAGCCATCACGGATCCCTGGTCACGTCGTGAGCGCGCCTGCATATGGTCGAAGATCCGCGTCAGCGGGATTGTGACGCACAGATAGAGCACGGCCGCCGCTACCAACGGGGTGAAGTTGAAGTACTGGTCCGCGTACACCTGTGCGAACTGGAACGCCTCCACCACGCCCAGGATCGAGACCAGCGCGACGTCCTTCTGCAGCGAGATGAAGTCGTTGAGCAGTGGCGGGATCACCCGGCGCACAGCCTGCGGCACGATCACGTGACGGAGGGCCTGGATCGGGGTCAGACCGAGTGCCAGGGCCGCGCCGGCCTGGCTCGGGTGGATCGACTGGACACCGGCGCGGAACACCTCGGACACGTATGCCGAGTAACACATCGTCAGCGCGATGCAGCCGAGCACTATCGCGCTCCCCGGCACCCCGCGGAGATTCAGCGCCGGAATCGCGAAGCCAACGAGGAAGATCAGCAGGATGGTCGGAATGCCGCGCATCACGTCGACGAACACGATGCAGACCAGTTTCAGCGGGAACAAGGCTGGCACGTCGAAGGTGCGAACGAGCGCGATCAGCATCGCGATCGGGAGCACGCAGGCCTCGACGATCAGGAACATGCGCACGTCGAGCCAGAACGCCGACGCGACGCCGCCGAACGACTTGGTGAAGACGGTGCTTGAGAAGAACGATCGCTTGACGCTGGGCCACCCAGAGGACGTCAGGATCCAGGCGGCGAGCCCGCCCAGGACGACGATCGTCGAGACGCTCGAGATGACGCTGTGACGGCGCGTGCGCTGCCGGCGGGCGAGCGCCCGATCCTCACGCGTGGTTAGCGTGTAGTGCTTGCTCACAACACCGTGGCCGGTGCCCGATCCTACTTGAGGACCGGGACCGAGACCTTGGACGACATCCAGCGCTTGGTGAGATTCACCAGGGTACCGTTGGTCTTGAGTCTCGTGAGCGCCTTATTCACACACGAGGTCAGCTTCGACCCCTTCTTGAGCAGCAGGCCCCAGTTGTCTCCGCCCGGCGCCACGAACTGACCGGCGATCGCCGTCTTGCTCAGTTCGGCCGAGGTCAGGTAGAGCGCCGTCGCGTAGTCGACCACGATCGCGTCGACGCGGTGGATCTTGAACGCCTCGACGACCTCGTTCGAGGTGTCGTAGATCTGCGGCGTCTTGGACGGCTTGATCACCTGCTCGGCCGCGCTCAGGCTGGTGGTACCGATCTGCACGCCCAGGTTCGCGTTCTTGAACGCTGCGAGCGACTTGGCATGGGCCAGAGGCGAATTCTTGTAGACGATGATCGCCTGAGGGTTCGTGTAGTACGGCGTCGAGAAGGAGACCTCCTTGGCGCGCGCGGGCGTGATCGAGATCTCGTTGATGTCGAAGTCGAAGCTCTTGGGGCCGGGGGCATAGGAGGAGTCGAACGGCTCGACGACCCACTTGACCTTGCTGGGGCCGAAGCCGAGTTGCTTGGCGACCGCGTAGGCTACGGCGCTCTCGAACCCCTTGCCGTTGCTCGGCTTGTTGTTCTCGAAGTAGGGCGGGTAGGCCGGGGCATCGGTCGCGACCGTCAACACGCCCGGCGTGTGCAGCGCGAGCTTTGAGGTCGAGCAGGACGAGCTTGCAGCGGTGGCTGATGAGGCGGCGGTGGCGGCAGGGCTGCCGGCGGCGAGCGCGACGATCGCGGCGAGCGCCGGTGCGGCCATGGCAAGGAGCGGTTTCTTTGACATCAGACCGCTGAATGTACAGCGGTGCGGTGCTGTTTGCGCGTTAGCGTGTTGTTGCGTGTCAGCGCGAGCTCAGCACACGGTGATACGGGTCTTCAGCGTCTTGCTGATCGTCACGGTGAGCTTGCGATGCTTGTGCCCGCGGGCGCTGGCGGCCAGCTTCTCGCTGTAGTAGGCGCGCACCGTGAGCGTGTTCGCTCCGGCACGCAGCCCGCGCAGCGAGAGTTTGACCGTGGTGGGCAGGCGCGTCACGCGCTTGTGCTGCCTGCCGAGCGCGAAGGTCACGTAGCGCAGCTTGAGCTGGGCGCCGTGGGGCAGCGTCTTGCGGGTCATCCGCACGCTCACGGTCGACCCGGGAGCGCGACACGACTGGGCCGTGGCGCTCGAACCCACTGAGCCCGACACGGTGAGCGTCAGCTGTTGGTTTCCCACCGAACCCGAGTTGGCTCCTCCGCCCGTTCCGGATCCGCCACCTGCTCCCGACCCGCCCGTATTCGGCGCGGTGGTTATGCCGCTCGCCGGCACCAGCGCGATCGCGCTTGGGTCGGGACCCACGTTGATCGGGGGTCCGTCCGTCGCGGTGGCGAGCGTGATCGGCGTGATCTGACCCGTACTGAAGTTCGTCACGTAGGCGGTGGTGCCGTCGGCGGAGATCGCGATGGCGCTTGGCTCCGCGCCGGCCGGGATCGCGGTGCCCGACGCGCCGGTGGCAAGCGTCACCGGTGTGATCGTGCCGCCGCTGTTGCTGGCCACGTACGCTGTCGATCCGTCAGACGTGATCGCGATCCCGTCCGGGGTCGAAACCGGGAGATCGATCGTGTTCCCGAGAGCGCCATTCAGCAGCGAGAAGGGCTCCATCGTGCCCGTCGCCACATCTGTGATGTAGGCCGTGTTGCCGTTCGGCGTGATCGCGACCGAGTCGGCGTTCGCGGGAATCTCGGTGGGGTTGCCGACCTGGCGGTTGGAGAGTCTGATCGGCCACTCGCGGCCGGTATCGGCGATCACGTAGGCAGTCTTGCCGTTGGGCGTGATCCCGATTGCGTTGGGACGGTCGTTGAGCACGATCGGCGTCTCGACGGTTCCCGTGGCGAGCGCCACCGGGACGATCTCTGACGAGCCGTAATCGGCGACATAGGCGGTCGAGCCATCGGGAGTGATCGCGATCGCGTACGGCTCTGAGCCGACGGGGATCGGCGCGCCCACCGTGCCAGTCGTCAGATCCACCTGGCTGATCGTGCCGGCCTGCTCGTTGGTGACATATGCGAGCGGGTCGCCACTTGCCCCCGCAACCCCCACCATGAGCCCTGACAGAGCGAAGCTCACCGTCAGTGCGGCGAGCGCACGAGTTCCAAGCAGATGCCTCACCTACCGGGTATCGGCGTTTGCCGCCGGAAACTGGATACGAACCCGGGGTCTGACTGTCTGGCTAGTACAGCCGTTTAGGGTTTGCCCTGAAAAGCAGTACTTCAGGCGGCGTCGCGGTCGAGCTCGTCATCCTGCGGCTCGTCGTCGTCGTCGTCGTCGTCGTCATCGTCGTCGTCGTCGTCATCATCATCGTCGATGTCGTCCGGCTCGTCGTCCTCATCGTCGGCATCCGGCTCGTCGTCCTCATCGTCGGCATCCGGCTCGTCGTCGTCGACCGCATCCGGCGCGTCCCGGCCGTCGGAGTCGCCGGGCGCGACGGCCAGCTCCAGCTCGTTGTCGAGCTCGAGCGCGTCGTCGTCCATCTCGTTGACGTCGATCGTCGCGACCACTGCCGTGGCGGCGGCTGCGCCGTCGCTCGACTTGCGCGAGCGCCTGCGGCTCTTGCTGCGGCGACCCTTGGGGAAGTTGCGGAGCAGCTCCCGAGCCAACGCGGCCGGCTTGCGGGCCATACGCGTGCGTGCGCTGTTGATCGCGTCGGCGGCCTCTGGCGTGTGCGCCAGCGCGGCCGCGAGCAGCGCCGCCGAAAGCCGGCGATCCTCCTTGCGCGTGGCATGCACCAGCCGGCGCGCGTTGCGAGCGTGCGCGGCTCCGCTCGAGTTCACGAGCAGCCCGAGCAGTCGCTTGGTCTCAGGCCAGCGCTGCACCGCGTACTCCTCGTGCACCTCACGCGTGTATTCGGCCATTCGCCAGATCCAGTTGTTGGCCTGGTCACGACGGCCGATGCGGCGCTCGGCGAGCGCCTGCAGCATGATCTTGACGCCCTCGCGGCGCTCGTCACGCGGCCAGCCGGCCATGATGTCGATCGCGGTGTCAAAGGCCTCCGCATCCCGCGATGCCGAGATCTCCTGCAGCGCCCGGAGCCGCAGCTGGGAGCTGCGGTTGCGCTGAAGCGCGGTCACAAGGAATAGGCGGCGGAGCTCGCCCTGGCGGTCGAAGTGCAGCATCGCCTTGGCGCGGCGCCAGGCGTTGGGCGCCACACGCGCTCCCGCCAGCTGCGCCCACACGCGCTGCTCGCCGTAATCCAGGTGCTCGACCGCGATCCGCCAGAGCTCACGCTCGAAGACCTCGGCGCGCCGGTCGGGATCGGGCGTCACCGGCAGCACGCGCCGCTCGACGCGGATCCGCCGTCCGCGGCCGCGACGCACCGGTCCGACCACGATCGCTCCGCCGCGATATACGTCGCGATCGAGCAGCGAGTGCAGCGTGACTACCGGGTCGTCGTGCTTGGTCGCCGGGTGCACGAAGTCGACAACGATGCCCGCCTCTTTGCCGGGATGCCGTCGAGTCACGCGGCCGACACGCTGCTGATAGATGCGCTTGGAGGCCGTCGGCGCCAGGTGCATGCAGACCGTCGCCCGCGGGCTGTTCCAACCCTCTGCCAGCAGCTGCGCGTTGATCAGCACGTCGACCTTGCCGGCCTCGTAGTCGGCCAGGATCTTGGCCAGCTCGCGCTTGGGCGTCTCGCCGGAAACCCCCATCGCCTTCATTCCCAATGCGCGGAACGACTCGGCGACGTTGTACGCGTGCCTGACGCCGGCTGCGTAGACCACGCCCGGCACGCCGTTGAAGCGCGTCTTGTACAGGTCGGCGATCGCCAGGTTGAACGGCGTCTGGTCGAGCAGCTCGGCAAGCATCTCCTGGTCGAATTCGGTATCGACCTCGCCACGCCGCAGCGGCACCTTGGCGATCGTGCGCACGCCCGGGCCGGGCGGGATGCGGATGCAGCGCAGCGGCGCGATCACACCGCGGCGGGCCGCCTGCGCCAGATCGAATCGCGAGGTCTGCGTCGGGAAGAGGTCGGTGACGTGCCGGGCGATCAGGGCGCCGGTTGCGGTCATGCCGATCCAGATCGGCTCGTGCCACTTGCGGATCGCTGCTGAGGTCTTCTCGCCCAGCGCCGTGTGGGCCTCGTCGCAGATCACGATCGCGTACGCGCCAGAGATCTTGCCGGCGTTGCGCACGAACCACTGATAGGTCTCGACGGTGACCGGGCCGTTGGCGGCGTCCTCGCCCTTCAGCAGCGGCTTGCACAGCCGCTCGCGGTAGCCACGGTCCTTCAGCTCACCGATGAACTGGTCCACAAGGTTGCGGCGGTGGGTGAGGATCAGCACCCCGCCTGTGCGGGAGGCCTCGACGAAGCCGACCGCCGCGACGGTCTTGCCGGCGCCGGTCGCGTGCTCGAACCAGAAACGCCTGGCCGCGCCCGGGTCATCGGCGAGCAACTGCTCCTCGGAGATGTCCGCGTCGAGCGCCGCATCGTCGTGCTGCCAGTCCTCTGGCTCCTCCTCCGCCTCCGCCTCGGCCTCGGGCTCCTCGTCCTCGTCGTCTTCTTCGGCATCTGCCACAAGCTCGTCGTCAGTCTCATCGGCGTCGGCCGCGAGCTCGTCCTCCATCTCGTCCTCGATCTCAACGTCCTCTTCGACGGCGGTCTCGATCGAGTCCTCATCACCGGTCTGCACGCCGGCCAGCAGCGCTGTCAGCGTTCCCGAGAGCGCATCGACCTGATGCGCGGAGAGCACGGTGCCGTCGACGAGCTTGGGCTCGTCCTCCGACAGCAGCCGTTCGAGCCCCAACAGCAGCGAGTACGACTGCCGCCACTCAAGCGACGGCACCTTGAGTCCCGCCTCGACATCGACCAGGGCAGCATCGAGCGCACGCCGGCGTGCCGTGCCGGGCGCCAGCGCTTCCTGGGGCGTTTCGCCTTCGAAGACGAAGCGCTCGCGTGTTAGTTGTTCCGCACGCTTGATCGCGGCAGAACTCGGGAAGGGGGTGGAATCACCCATCAACGAGGAATTGGAAAAAGTAATCTGGAAAAGGGAGCCGCAGGACGAGGCTGCAGCGGCTCAGATGGCGCTCTCACAGTTGTTGAGAGCTTGAGGTGTCTCCGCAGAGCAATGGCAATCCTCTCCGCCCTGCGCGACTGACAAAGAGGATAACGGATATTTAAGCAGACCGGCAGACGGACCGTAAATCGGCTCCTATCTCCCCCCATATGGACTACCCAAAATGGGAGGGAATGTGCGCCGTATGACAAGCTTTCGCTGTGGACACCCGTCCCGCCGACACCACGCTCGGCTTCGAGATTCGGCGACTCCGAACCGAAGGCGAGTTCGAAGCTGCGCTCGCGCTTCGTTATGAGGTCTTCTGCATCGAGCAGGGCGTCCCCGCCAACGAGGAGCGCGATGGGCGCGATCGGGGGGCGCTGCACCTGATCGCGATCCAGGATGGCCAGCTTGTCGCGACCTGCCGACTGGTGTTCGTCGGCACGACGGTTCAGTTCAGCCGTCTGGCCGTGAGACGGAGCGCCCGCCGCCAGGGCATCGCCGCAGCGTTACTGCGCGCCACCGACGAGGAGAGCCGTGGGCGCGGCGCGAACCGCATCGTCCTCCACGCACAGACCTATGCACGACCGCTCTACGACCAGGCCGGGTATGTCCCCCGCGGGCGCGAGTTTGTGGAGGCGGACATCGAGCACATCGCGATGGAGAAGCTGCTCTGAGAGCGTCGTGCGGGCCCTAGTCCAGCGCGTGCTGCGCGCGTCCGTCGCGGTTGACGGTGAGATGGTGAGTGAGATCGGTCCGGGCTTGCTGGTGCTCCTGGGGATCACGGGCAGCGACACAGAGTCCGACGGCGCCCGGCTCGCCGACAAGGTTCTGGCGCTGCGCGTGTTTCCCGATGCCGAGGGGCGCATGAACGAACCGCTGGGCGAGCGCGAGATTCTGTGCGTCAGCCAGTTCACCCTGTACGGCGACACGCGGCGAGGAAACCGCCCGAGCTATGTCGCGGCCGCGCCGGGGGAACAGGCGGAGCCACTGTATGAGCACTTCTGCCGCCTGACGGCCGCCAAGCGGGGCGTCTTCGGCGCGGACATGAAGGTCGAGCTCGTGAACGACGGGCCCGTTACCTTGCTGCTCGAGTACCCGCAGTAACGCGTCGCTCAACCGCGCGGGATTGCCCCTCCGGGCTCAGGGAATGGTCGCCGGCTGACAGATGCGCCCCGAGGGCGCGCGCGCGGCTGTCTCGTATACGACCCAGGTCGCGTCGGCCACGTCATCCCAGGTCCAGCCCCGCGGCGCCGGCGCGGGCCGCGTCGCCGCCTCGGCGGCGCGCACGAGCGCGTTCAGATCGTGGGGTGGCAGCAGCTCAGCCCGCTCGCCGAGGACCTCGCGCACGGCGGGCACATCACACGCGGCGACCGGGGTCCCGCAGGCGAGCGCCTCCACCGGTGTGAGCCCAAAGCCCTCGTCGGTGCTCGCAAGGATCAGCGCTCGCGCACCCGTGTAGATGGCCGCCAGATCGTCGTCGGGCACCTCGCCGGTCAGCGTCACATCGGGCAGCTGAAGCGCCCAGGGACCGCTGGGACCGACCAAAACCAGCGGCAGCGATCGCTGGGCCCGCGTCAGTTGCGCGACTCGCTTGTGCGGATCCGGCGTCTTCAGCCCGCCGACCCACAACAGATACTCGTCGGGCAGCTCGTAGCGTGAACGCACATCATCGAGCTCGTGCTGCGGACGCGGGCGGAACACCGGCGCTGCGGCTTCGGGGATCACGTCGATGCGGTCGCCCGGAATGTGCAGGGCGCGCATCACGTCGTCAGCGACCACCCTGGTGGGAACGATCACGCGAACGGCCCGCTGAGTGGCCAGATACCGCATCCGCATGCGCACGCCATGGCGCAGTACCTCGCTCGGCTTCTTGAGCGCGATCAGGTCATGGACCGTGACGACCATCGGCACCGGCGAGTGCAGCAGTGCGCCGTCGAGCCAAGGCGAGTGATACAGCGAGACCTGCGTCCGACGGGGCGAGTGCGTCTCGACAACGTCGCCGCGCCCGCTATTCCTGAGAGCAGCAAGCAGCGAGCGCGCGTAGCGCCCCACTCCGTGGCTGTCCTTACCGGCCCGGCTGTCGAATGCGACGTTCATGGACTGGCTGGCCGCACTGTATACCCTGCGCGGTCCTTGCATGCGTCCGGCTCTCTAACATCGCTGGCGATGCGAATCCGGCCCCGGCGCGTTGCGTGGATGGCGACCCTGCTCATTGCTGTCTTGGCGGCGCTCGCGCCCGCTGGCGCTAGCGCCTTTATGAAGGCGGTCTGGGGGCCGCCGACATTCGACGGCGTCAATCAGTTCCCGCTGTATCACTCGCTCGGGGCAAGGATCTACGAGACCGAGCTCGACTGGAACACGGTCGCTCCGCACAAGCCCAAGGACCCGACCTCGCCCAACGATCCGGCGTACGTCTGGCCGGCGATGCTGACCAAGGAGATCACCGAGGCGCGGCGTTACGGAATGCGCGTGCTGATCCAGGTCGGCAACGCGCCCGGCTGGGCCAACGGCGGACACGGCGGCGCGGGCTGGGCGCCCAAGAGCCCGGTCACCTACGCCCAGTTCGTCGAGGCGGTCGCGCGCAAGTACCCGACCGTCCACATGTGGATGATCTGGGGTGAGCCGAACCGCAAGGGCGACTTCAGGCCCGAGGTGCCGGCCAAGTACACGCAGACCAGCCTCACAGCCGCGCAGAAGCGCGCGCCACATCTCTACGCGCAGATGCTGAATGAGGCCTACGGCGTGCTGAAAGCCCGGGACCGCCGCAACATCGTGATCGGCGGTGACACCTACACGGCAGGTTTGATCGACCCGCAGCAGTGGCTCGCGAACCTCGTGCTGCCGAACGGCCGACGCCCGCGGATGGACATGTACGGACATAACCCGTTCAGCTACACCGTGCCGCTGTTCGGCGCGCCGCCCTCGAGCTACGGAGAGGTGCAGTACTCGGATCTGCCGCGGCTCGAGGGATGGACCAAGACCTACCTGGGACACCACGTGCCGCTGTTCCTGTCGGAGTTCTGCGTGCCGACGGCACCGGACCAGACCTTCAACTTCTACATCTCGCCACCGTCGGTCGCCGCCAAGTGGGTCAAGGATGCGCTCGTCACCGCTCGCCACTCCGGCTACGTCTATGCGCTCGGGTGGGTCAATGTGCACGACCAGCTGCCCGTCAACTCGTGTGGGCTGATCCAGCGCAACGGCAAGCGCAAGCCTGACTTCTACGCGTTCGCGAACAACTGAACGAAACCGGGGCGACGGCGGCACATGGACTGTCTGGTAACCGGCGGCGCCGGATTCATCGGGTCGAATCTGGTTGACGCACTGCTCGCACGCGGCGACCGTGTGACGGTCATCGACGATCTCTCGAGCGGCAAGCTCGAGAACCTCAGCGGCGCCCTCGAGGCCGGCGCTCAGTTGCACCGGCTCGACGTTCGTGACGCCCCCGCTGTCACCGATGTCTTTGCCCGGGCGCGGCCACAGCTCGTGTTCCATCTGGCCGCGCAGATTGACGTGCGACGCTCGGTGGAAGACCCGGTCCTTGACGCAGACATCAACGTCGGCGGCGCGATCAATCTGCTCTCCGCGGCGCGAGAGTTCGGTGCCACCCGCATCGTCAACACCTCGACCGGGGGTGGCCTCTACGGAGACGCCGATCTGTTGCCCACGCCTGAGGATCACCCGGTTCATCCGCTGGCCCCGTACGGGCAGAGCAAGTACGCGGCCGAGGGCTACTTCGAGCTGTACGCGCGGCTCCACGGGCTCTCGACGGTCTCGCTGCGCTACGGCAACGTCTACGGCCCGCGGCAGGACGTGCACGGCGAGGCGGGCGTTGTCGCGATCTTCTGTGGCTGCCTGGTCGAGGGCACCACTCCGCATGTGTTCGACGATGGCCGCCAAACGCGCGACTGGGTCGATGTGGCGGACGTCGTCAGCGCCAATCTGCTTGCGGCTGACTCTCAGCTAATTGGCCCGATCAACATCGCGGGTGGCGAGGAGACATCAGTTCTCGACCTCGTACAGGGGCTCGGCGACGTCGGTGCCGAGCACGGGCTCTCATTGGCTGCGCCGGAGTTTCTGCCGGCGCGGGCGGGTGAGGTCAGCCGCAGCTGGCTCGACATCTCTCGCGCCCGCGAGGAGCTCGGCTGGAGTCCGACCGTCGTGCTTCACGACGGGCTCGACCGCATCGTTGACGGCCTGCTCTAGTGCCCTGAGTCCGACCCAAGACGCTAGATTGCGGGCCGTGGAGATAGTTGACGGGCGCCTGGCGGGCGTCAAGGTGATCAAGCCCCGTGTCCACGGTGACGAACGCGGCTTCTTTCTCGAGAGCTTTCGGTCAGACGCACTCGCTCAGGCGGGGGTCGAGCGGGCATTCGTGCAGGACAACCACTCGCGTTCGCGGTACGGGATCGTCCGCGGGATGCACTTTCAGCCGGGGCAGGCGAAGCTCGTACGTTGCGTGCGGGGCGCCATCTTCGACGTCGTCGTCGACATCCGCCCCGACTCGCCGACGTTCGGAGCGTGGGAGGGGCACACGCTGGATGACGAGAAGCACGCGCAGCTGCTCGTCCCGGACGGGTTTGCGCACGGCTTCGTCGTGCTCAGCGAGCTCGCCGACGTGACCTACAAGGTGTCCAGCTACTACGACGCCTCCGCTGAGGGCGGCTTCCGCTTCGACGATCCGGCTGTTGGGATTGAGTGGCCGATCGCGCCGGATCAGCTGATCGCGTCGGCCAGGGACACGGCGGCGCCGACGCTGGCGGAGATCAGGTCCTCGCTCTCCTAGCGGGCTTATCGCTCTCTCAACGGGCCTGTCGGACTCTCGCCACATCGCATAGCATTCTCGGGACCACATGCGCGCGCGCCTGGCAGTAAATGAGAAGCAGTTCCGCGCGGTGACCTACGTGGCGCTCGCTTCGCTGACGCTGATCGTGTTCACCGGCGCGCTCGTGCGGCTGACCGACTCTGGGCTCGGCTGCCCGACGTGGCCGCGCTGTTACGGGCATATCTACCCGCCGGTTTCGCTGCACCCCCTGATCGAGTTCGGCAACCGCGCCGTCTCGGGCCTCGTCGGCGTGATCACGGCGGTGGTGTTCGTGCTCTCGTTGACGCGCAAGCCGTTCCGCAGGGACCTGGCGTGGCTGTCAGCCGCGCTGCCGTTCGGTGTGATCTGCCAGGCGGTGCTCGGCGGCTTCACGGTGCGCGAGAAGCTCGCCCCCGGTTTTGTCATGTCTCACTTCCTGCTCTCGATGGTGATCCTGATCTTCGCCTTCTGGCTCGCCTGGCGTGCGACCTATCCGCAGGGCGCGCGCCCGCGCACCAACGATCGGCTGCTCGTCTGGTCGGTGCGTTTCCTGTCGGTGCTCTGCGCGCTCACGCTGGTCGCCGGTACCGCGGCAACCGCGGCGGGCCCCCATTCCGGCGGCAACGTCGGGCAGCACATCAAGCGCCTGACGATCGAGGGGCCGGACACGCTGGAATGGGCTGTGCACCAGCACGCGACAATCGCTGCAATTTTTGGTGTATTCGTGATTCTTGTATGGCTGCTCAAACGCAGTCGCACCTCCGGCGCGCTCGATCCGCTCGAGCCGCTGACCGTGCTCGGGATCCTCGTCGCCGCACAGGGCCTCGTGGGTTCGGTCCAGTACGAGCTCAAGCTGCCGGCCGAAATGGTGTGGGTCCATGTCGTGCTCGCGACCTTGACCTGGCTCGTGATGTTGTGGGCAGTTGCCACCGAGGGCCGCATCGGCGAGCCTCAAGAGGTGGCAAATGAACAAGCAATCGCTACGATCGTGGCCGAATGGTCACAGAGCGTTCCAGCCAGCTGACCGGTAACGGCGCAGCCGAGGGCGAAGGGTCGCTGAGCATCCTCGTCGTTGACGACGAGTCGGATCTGCGCGAGATGCTGACCCGCTCGTTCTCACGGGAGGGGCATAACGTCACGGCTGTCGGCAGCGGTCGTGAGGCGATCGACCGCGCCAGCGCGGACCACTTTGACATTGTGCTGCTCGACATCGCGCTCGGTCCAGGGCCTGACGGGTACGAGGTCTGCCGCACGCTGCGCGCGCGCCGCAACGTGGTACCGATCATCATGCTGACGGCGCTGGACTCCGAGGCCGACGCCGTGCTCGGCCTCGAGGCCGGCGGCGACGATTACGTCACCAAGCCCTTTGGCCTGGCCGAGCTGCGCAGCCGGATCCGCGCGGTCCTCCGCCGTACGGGTACGCGTGGCGGCGCGATCGGTTCGGAGGTGCTCACGATCGGCCCGATCACGCTCGACCGTTCGCGTCGCGAGGTGACCTTCGACGGCCAGGCCGTGCGCCTGACCTTCAGCGAGTTCGAGCTGCTCGACGCGCTGATGACCGACCCGGGCCGGCTGCTCAACCGCCAGGAATTGCTGCGCGCCATCTGGGGGGACAGCGCCTACCGCGACCCGCGCGCGATCGATGTCCACATCCGCCACCTGCGGGAGAAGCTCGAGCCCGAGCCGGACAAACCCAAGTACATCGTGACGGTACGTGGCGCCGGCTACCGTCTCGGCAATCCTTAGTCGGCCCTGACGAGATGGCTCTTCAGCCTCATCCCGTCATGACTCCGTAATCGGCCATGCTGCTGGCGCGGCTGCGTTGGAGCGCCTTCGGGCTCCGTGGCCGGATTGTCGGCGCTGTGCTCGCCACGACCGCCATCAGCCTTGGGGTGGCGGCGCTGGTGCTGCTGCCGCGGCTCGAGAGTTCGCTGAAGTCGGCGTCGAAGAAGACGCTGTTCACCGCGATCAAGAGCTCCAGGGGCTCGATCCACAAGATCGGCAAGATTCCGTACGAGCTGATCCCGGATGCCTCGGCCGCGCCGCCAGGGAGCCCGGCGTACAAGCAGGCGAAGGCGGCGATATCCAACATGCTCAAGTGGGAGGCCACGCTCGTGGCCGACCTGGGGGCGCAGTACGAGATGCTGTGCGGTCCCGTCGATCAGCAGGGCAACTGCCGCCCCGTGACCATCGATCCGAGCACCCGTGAGGACGTCGCGGCGCTGACGCCCTACGCCGAGACCGTCGCGCGCGCCTACAACAACAAGCACGGCAAGCCCTATATCACCCTCGGCCCCAACGGGAACACCGTGCAGGCCGCGCTCTGGCTTCCAGAGGCTGACGCCGTACTCCTGGTCCAGACCTCAACCAAGGAGATCCAGGACGCCGTTGCGGCGGTCCGCGAATCCTTTGAGATCGCGGCGGGTGTTGCGATCCTCCTGACAATCCTCATCGCGATCCCGCTGGCGGGCACGCTCGTCAGCCGTCTGCAACGGTTGCGTCAGGCGGCACTACAGCTCGCGATCGGCGGCAACGTCGCCGACTTCCCCGCCGACCGCGCGCGCGACGAGGTCGGCGACCTGGCGCGATCGTTCTCGATCATGCAGCGGCGCCTGCGCCAACAGGAGGAGGCTCGCCGCGCATTCGTGGCGACGGCGTCGCACGAGCTGCGCACGCCGCTCGCCTCGCTCGAGGGCATGCTCGAGCTGCTGTCCGACGACCTCCAGGCCGAGCAGCCGGACCTGGAGGACGCGGCGGCGCTGCTGGATCGCTCGCGGGTGCAGTCTCGGCGGCTCGCGCGGCTGGCTGCCGACCTGCTCGATCTCAGTCGCATCGACGCTGAGGTGAGCCTGCGCTCCGAGCCGATCGAGCTTGGCGAGCTCGGGCGCGCGGTGCTGGCCGAGTTCGACCTTCCCAGCGCGAGCCGCGGCGTGAACGTTCGGCTCGAAGACAGCGGCTCGCCCACCTGGGCGCTGGCAGACCCCGGCAGCGTCGCGCGCATTCTGCGCATCCTGGTCGACAACGCCCTGCGCGTCGCGCCTCGAGGGAGTGAGATCACGGTGACGGTGCGCTCCCGCCCAGAGCCCGCGCTGGTTGTCTCAGACCAGGGCCCCGGGGTTGCCCAGGAGGAGCGGGCGCTGATCTTCGAGCGCTTCAAGCGCGGGCGTGAGACAGGCGGTGAGGCAGGCTTCGGACTCGGTCTGGCGATCGGTCGCGAGCTGGCGCAGCGGATGGGCGGCTCGCTCGTGCTCACTGACAAGGACGGGCCGGGGGCGACCTTCACGCTGAACCTGCAGCCGACCGAGGCACCGTCCTCGGAGCAGATGGCCAGCGCAGCCGGCGTCTGACCAGCTCGCCCGCACGGCCGGTGTGCCGGCTTCTTTAGGATTACGACATGTTGGAAAGCCGCCGCTGATGCTCGCACTGGCCGCGATATTCAGCGTGTCGAGCGGGCTTGGATATGCACTCCCCGCGATCATCGGACTCGAGTCGATGGGCGTGCCCTCTCCCGGCGAGACCGCGCTTGTGGCGGCCGCGGTGCTCGCCAGTCAGGGCCACCTCAAGATCTGGCTGGTGATCCTGATCGGCGCCTGCTCGGCGATCCTCGGGGACAACATCGGCTATCTGCTGGGCCGCAAGCTCGGCAGGGAGGTGCTCGTCAGCCGCGGGCCGTTCCACCAGCAGCGCGGGCGCGTGATCGAGGTGGGCGATCGCTACTTCAAGCGCCACGGCGCAAAGACCGTGTTCATCGGCCGCTGGATCGCCTGGATCCGCTTCGCCACGGCCTGGCTCGCCGGCATCAACCACATGCCGTTTCGCGTGTTCTTTCCGTGGAACGCCGCCGGCGGGATCAGCTGGGCGATCACCTACGGTCTGCTCGGCTACTTCGGCGGCCAGGCGGTGATCAACATCGTGGAGCGCGTCGGCATCGTCGCCCTGGTCGTACTGGCGCTCGTGATCGCTGGTGGCTTCGTGGCCTCCAGGGTGCGGGGGCGGCGCAACGAGCGCTCCGGCTCCGCTCGCTCAGGCTCCGCTCGCTCAGGCTCTGCTCGCTCAGGCTCTGCTCGCTCAGGCCCTGCTCGCCCCAGCTCTGTCGGTGGTCCAGCGGGACCACCAACAGAGGAAACACGCTAGTCCTTCTGGTCGAATCCCAGCGCCGCTGAATTGATGCAGTAGCGCAGGCCGGTCGGCTCGGGGCCATCCTCGAACACGTGGCCGAGGTGGCCGCCGCAGTTCTTGCAGAGCACCTCGGTGCGGATCATTCCGTGGCTCGTGTCGAGCCGGTTGATCACGTTCTCACCCGGGACGGGCTCGTAGAAGCTCGGCCAGCCGCAGCCGGAGTCGAACTTCGTGTCGGAGCTGAACAGCGGTGCGCCGCATCCGGCACAGTGGTACATGCCGGTGTCCTTGTTGTCGGTGAAGGCGCCCGTGAACGGCCGCTCGGTGGCGGCGTGGCGCAGGACCTCGTAAGCCGCGGGGTCCAGGCGCTCACGCCACTGCTCGTCGGTCAGCTCGGATACGTCTTCGGTCTGAGTATTGCGTTCGGTATCCATACCGTTCACGGTAGCTCACCGTCCGTGGCGATCTCACGCGCTGGATCCCGGCTCCACTCCGACCACGACCCTGGGTAGAGCCGGCCTGGGCCGAGCCCCGCGTGCTCGAGCGCGAGCAGGTTGTGACAGGCGGTCACCCCCGAGCCGCAGTAGGAGACGACGGCCGTCCCGGCTTCGATGCCGGCCTCTGCGAACGTGCCCCGCAGCTGCTCGGGGCTCTGGATCCGCTTCTCAGCGTCGAGGTGCTCGCGCGTCGGCACGCTCCTGGCGCCGGGAATGTGTCCGGATCGGGGGTCCACAGGGTCAGGCCCGCCGCCGAAGCGCGCGCGGTCACGCGCGTCGATCAGCACGTCCGTGGTGGCCGCGACCTCGTCGATCTCGATCAGTCGGTCGGGAGGCCAGGGAGTGGTTGTGAAGATGGCCGGCGTACGCGGTTGTGGGTAGTCCGGGTGAAGGTCCCCGGTCGGCCAGGCAGCGAGTCCGCCATCAAGCAACGCCGCATCATGGCCGCTCGCGCGCAGCAGCCAGACGAGCCTTGCGGCGATCACGCCGCCGGCGTCGTCATAGGCGATGACCGTGTCGCGATCCCCGATCCCGAGCTGCCCGAGGCCATCGGCGAAGCGTTCAGGCGTCGGTAGCGGATGGCGCCCGTGGCTGTCGTCCTCGTGCGGCTCCGACAGGACCGTGTCCAGGTCGACGAACACCGCGCCGGGGATGTGGCCGGCCTCGTAAGCCTTCCGTCCGGAGCGGCCGTCCAGGTACCAGCGCACGTCGGCGAGCACCACCTCGTCGCGGTGCTCGCGTAGCCAGTCGCTGTCTACAAAGGGCGCGATCACTGACCTCGATCGTACGGGTTGTGGTCGGAGTTGCGGGTCAGGATCGGTGTCGCAAATACAGGTCGTGGATGTATTTGCGGCACCGATGGGGAACCGTCCGAGCCGCTCGCCACCATGCCGGACTCGTGTCAGTGACGACCACAGAGCGACCAGGGACGGGCGGCGGCAGGAGTCTGCGCGGATGGCAGCAGCGCGCACTTGATGCGATGGACGATTGGAGTGAGGGCGCGTTCCTGATCTCCGCCGCGCCGGGCGCGGGCAAGACGCGGCCGGCTCTGGAATTCGCGCGCCGCGAACTGACACGCCGGGCCGTCGATGGCGTCGTGATCGCATGCCCGACAGCACCGCTCACGCGTCAGTGGGCACGCGCGGCGCACGCGCTTGGTCTCGAGCTCGCGCCGGACGCGGACTCGCCGCGCCCTCCGCAGGGCTTCCACGGCGTGGTCGTGACCTACGCGCGGATTGCGAGCTCGCCGCGAACCTGGGCCGGAGGGACGCGCGAACGCACGCTCGTGATCGCCGACGAGGCTCATCACCTCGGTGAGGACCTTGCCTGGGGCGCCGGCTTCTCGCAATCATTCGCCGGCGCCGCGCGCTGGCTGCTCCTTTCGGGAACTCCGTTTCGCTCGGATGCGACGCCGATCCCAGGCGTCGAGTACGACAGCGACGGCCTTGCCGAGCCCGATATCGCGTACGCCTATGCCGACGCTGTGCGCGACCGCGTGTGCCGGCCGGTCGTCTTCGTGACTTACGACGGCACGCTGTCGTGGCGCAGTGGCGACGACGTGATCGAGTCGAACTTCGACACCGTGCTCACCTCGCGGGAGGCGAGCCGCCGCTACCGCACCGCGATCTCCACCGACCTTCCCGACGGCCTACCGCGGATCCTCGGAGAGGCGGATGTGCGGCTGCGGGCGCTGCGTGCCCGCAGCCATTCCGATGCCGGCGGCCTCGTGGTCGCGGCGGACTCCGATCACGCCCGCAAGATCGCCGCGCGGCTGCGCGAGGTGAGCGGGGTCTCGCCGCTGGTCGTGCTCCACCAGGACCCCAAGGCGGCGGCCAAGCTGGCGGCCTTCACCAACTCGACCGACCCCTGGATCGTCGCCGTCAACATGGTCTCCGAGGGTGTCGACATCCCGCGGCTGCGGGTCGGCGTCTACGCCACGGCCGCCAAGACGGCGCTCATCTTTCGTCAGATCGTGGGCCGGTTCGTGCGCACGATCCCGGGTCGCGAACCCGAACCGAGCTGGCTCTACATCCCCGCCGACACGATCCTCCGTGACCACGCTTCGAGCGTCGAAACGGAGCTGCGGTACATGGTTCGGGAGCGCGCGGGAGAGGAGGACCTTGGCGAGCTGGACGAGGTCGAGCGGCGCGAGACCGAGAAGGGCGAGGTGCTCGATTTCGAGCCGCTGAGCGCCGATGTCGCCCCGCAGATGACCCTGTTCGGACCTGCGCCGGCGGCGCCCGCCACGCCTGTGCGGACCATTGCGGTTCCTGTGCCCGAGCCTGGACCGATCCCCGCCGCGGCGAGCACCGAGGAGGCTGTGCCGTTGTTCGAGCGGCGCGCGCAACTGCGGGCCAAGCGCCACAAGCTGGTCTCGGAGCTCGCCCGTGATCGCCGCATCCGCCACAGCGACGTCAACGCTGAGGTCAACCGGGCGATCGGGATCGACTCGGTCGGGAAGGCGACGATCGAGCAGCTGGAGCGCTCGATCGCCTGGCTCGACCGCGCGCTTTACGGCAAGTAGCTTCGCCCAGCGTGCTCCGGCAGCCTGCACCGTCGAGGGGTCACCGCACGGTGCGTAGTCGCGCGCCATTGATAGTTGCGTACACAACTATCTGCTAGAATGAAGGCATGAACCTTGAACTTGGCCTTGCCACATTTGCCGACCTCGGCCCTGGTATCACCCCCGAGCAGCGCATGCGCGAGCTGCTCGAGGAGGCGCAGCTGGCCGACGAACTGGGCCTCGATGTGTTCGCGATCGGCGAGCACCACCGGGCCGACTTTCTGATCTCCGCGCCGGCCGTCGCGCTTGCCGCGATCGCAGCACGTACCGAGCGCATCCGTCTTTCCAGCGCAGTCACCGTGCTGAGTTCCGATGACCCAGTCCGCGTCTTCCAAGAGTTCGCCGAGCTCGACCTGATCTCCGGCGGCCGCGCCGAGATCATGGCCGGCCGCGGGTCGTTCATCGAGTCGTTCCCGCTGTTCGGCTACGACCTTGACGACTACGACGAGCTCTATGCGGAGAAGCTCGACCTGTTGCTGGCGCTCCGCGCCGGCAACCCAGTCACGTGGACCGGGCGCCATCGCCCGCCGCTCGAGGCGGCCGAAATATATCCGCGCCCGATCCAGGATCCGCTGCCCGTTTGGGTTGCCGTCGGCGGATCGCCCCAATCGGTAGTGCGTGCTGCCGTCCTCGGTCTGCCGTTGACGATCGCGATCATCGGCGGCCAGCCGGCGCGCTTCAAGCCGCTCGTCGAGCTCTACGACCGCGTCTGGGAGGAGAGCGGGCACGCGCCCGAGGATCGTCGCCTCGCGATCAACACCCACGCCTTTGTTGGGCGCACGCGCGCCGAGGCGGACTCTGCCTTTGCTCAGCCCTACCTGACGATGATGAATCGCATCGGCCGCGAGCGCGGCTGGCCCCCCTCCGGACGCGAGCAGTATGAGGCGCTGACCGCACCCGACGGGGCGGTGGCCTTGGGCTCCCCGGAGCAGGTTGCTGAGAAGATCCTGATGGAGCACGACCTGTTCTCGAACCAGCGCTACGTCGGCCAGATCAGCGTTGGCGCCGTTCCTCACGCCGATGTCATGCGGGCGATCGAACTCTTCGGATCCGAGGTCGCGCCGTTGGTGCGCGACGAGATCGCGCGTCGGGAACCACCTGCGCGTCCCGAACCAGTTACCGTGGTATCTGACTGACAAAGGTTGAAACCGGAGGTGGGAAATGAAGGTCGGGCGTCTGTTGCTACGTGCCGCGGTCGGCGGCTTCTTCATCGGCCATGGCACTCAGAAGCTGTTTGGCTGGTTCGGCGGTCAGGGCCTCAAGACCCAGGCGTCGCACTTCGAGGGCATGGGCCTCAAGCCTGGCATCGTCCATGCCAGCGCCGCGGGCGCCGCTGAGACGCTCGGTGGGGCCGGCCTGCTGCTCGGGTACCGCACGCCGCTCGCCTCCGCCGGCATCGTCTCTGTGATGCTGACGGCGATCAACCGCGTCCACCTTAAGAACGGACCATGGGCGCACAAGGGCGGCTACGAGTACAACGTGGTTCTGGCCGCGGCCGCCGTCGCTCTGGCCGAGGACGGTCCGGGCAAACTCTCGCTCGACGCGTTGCGGGGCAAGGAGAAGTCCGGCGCCAAGTGGGGTTGGTTCTCCCTGCTACTCGGTGCTGCGGGTGCAGCCGGCGCGCACGTCCTCGCCGAGGCGCGTGCCACTCCCGAGGTCACCGCTGCGGATTCGTCGACCGCCGCGTCGGCGTCGGCCAACGGCAGCGATCCGGTCGCGGTCGCCCCCGCGCCGGCGGATGTGGCGGCAGACGAGGCCGAAGCCGACGATGCCGCTCCCGAGGAAGCCGGCAGCGAGGCGCCGTCCTCCGAAGCCTGAACCCACCTCAGTCAAAGGCATGCCGCCTCTCGAGCGCTACGTACCAAACGCGGACCGCTACGACTCGATGCCTTACCGTCGCAGCGGTCGCAGCGGTCTGCTGCTGCCGCCGATCTCGCTCGGCCTGTGGCAGAACTTCGGTGACTCACACCCGATCGAGCACAGCCGCGCGATCCTCCGGCGCGCGTTCGACGCGGGCGTGACGCACTTCGATCTGGCGAACAACTACGGCGTGCCATATGGCTCGGCCGAGTCAAACTTCGGCCGGATCTTCCGAGAGGACTTTGCGGGTGTGCGCGACGAGCTCGTGATCTCGACCAAGGCCGGCTGGGACATGTGGCCAGGACCCTACGGAGAGTTCGGCTCTCGCAAGTACCTGCTTGCGAGCCTTGACCAGAGCCTCGAGCGCATGGGGCTCGACTACGTCGACATCTTCTACTCGCATCGCGCCGACCCGGACACGCCGCTCGAGGAGACGATGGGCGCGCTCGACACAGCGGTGCGTCAGGGCAAGGCCTTGTACGTCGGAGTCAGCTCCTACGGGCCGGAGTTGACCGGCGAGGCGATCAGGATCCTCCGCAACCTGGGCACACCACTCCTGATTCACCAGCCGTCCTACTCGCTGCTCAACCGTTGGATCGAGCACGGATTGCTCGACGTCCTCGGTGAGGAGGGCGTTGGCTGCATCACCTTCGGACCGCTCGCGCAGGGACTGCTGACCACGAAGTATCTGGACGGGGTGCCGGCAGACTCGCGCGCTCGCGTCGGCCTCGAGTTCGACGAGTCGTGGCTGACCGAGGAGAACCTCAACCGCGTGCGCGCACTCAACGAGATCGCCTCCGGCCGTGGCCAGACGCTGGCCCAGATGGCGCTCGCGTGGACGCTGCGCGATCCCCGCGTGACATCGACGCTCGTTGGCGTCTCGCGCATCGAACAGCTCGACGACAACCTCAAGGCGCTGGACAACCTCGAGTTCAGTGCCGACGAGCTGGCTGAGATCGACAAGTACGCTGACGAGGCGCACCTGAACCTCTGGGCGGGCTCCGCGGCAATCACGCCATCCTGATCGGCGGCCATCGCAGGGCCCAGCTGTGGCCCGCACCCGGGTGCTGCGACGCGGGCCGCCGCGCTTGCCGCGACGCGGGCCGCCGCGCTTGCCGCGGCGCGCCGCGCTCTGTGCATACGTAGAACGAACGGCCGTGTTAGGGCCAGATGGGCTCTTCGCTGGCGGCACGTGGGCTCTGCGCCGAAATCACAACTCCGGACGAATCGGCCTGTTTAGACGCAGGCATGGCCGATTGACATTCGTTGAAGTTCGGCGCGGGGCGCGCCGATAGGAGGTGTTAGTGCGTCGTTTGTTGTTCCATTTTGTGCTGGTCTGCGCGGTTCTTGCGCTGCCGACCGCAGCGTTCGCAACGCTGCTGCCGCCGCGATCCCACCAGGTGACCGGAACCCTCGCCTCGGAGGGCCCGTACTCGTTTTCCGTAGAGAAGGCTGGTAGGCCCACGGGGGTTCTCAACGCCTTGACCAACGCGGCCGACAAGATCGCGGCTGAGGACTACCCCTACGTGTGGGGTGGTGGACACGGCGAAGTCGGAACCGCGAGCATCGGGATCCCTGGCCCCGGCCATAACGGTAAGCGTCGCGGCTACGACTGCTCAGGATCAGTGGCCGCTGTGCTCGCCGGAGCCGGTCTCTGGCCTGCTGGATCCGGGGTTCCGAACGATGCTGGCGTCATCCGCTATCTGCGCCAGCGCGGTGAGATCGCTCCGGGAGCGGGTACCGGACCGCAGGAGGTCACCCTCTACGACGATCCGAACGTCCACATCTTCATGAACATCGACGGCCACTTCTTCGGCACGTCTGATGGTGGTGGCGGCGGTGACAGGAGGGGCGGTCCTGGCTGGCTCAACGATGGTGCCTGGGACGCGCACAACCCGCGCTTCCGTCGCTATCACGTGCTCGCCTCGGTGCTGAAGACCACGACCAGCGCGGGGTACACCAGTTATTTTCAGTTCGGCCCCGGCATAAGCGTCTCAACGCTCCCGGTCGGGGCCAGAATCACGGTCAGCTACAAGACCACCAACCAGGGCACCATGGTGGCCCAGTCCATCACCCTCGACGGCGAGAAGACGGCGACCGGCATCGTCCAGTCGATCGCGGCGAACGGCTTGCGCTTCACGATCACCACCACACACGGTCGCAGCGTGGCCTTCCCAGCTCTGGCCCACAGCGTGCTCGCACAGGCATTGGCTGACGGCAAGGTTGCGGAGGGTGACACGGTGTCGGTGTCCTACATCACCAAGCCGTCGCTGACGGTGATCAGCGTCGCGGTCACGGCGGTGCCGACGACCACGACAACGACCACGACAACGACCACGACAACGACCACCACCCCAACGACCACCACGCCGACCACGCCGACCACGACGACTCCCACCACAACCACTCCGACGACCACCACCTCGGCCACGTCGACCGGTGGCACGGGCTGGCGCGGTGGTGGCGGTCAACGCGGCGTCTACCCGGGCCTCTAGCCAAGAGGCCTTCAGGCCGGCCGATCGAGAGATGCTCAAGATGCTGGGGGAGAAACCCGTCCTGGTGACCGCTTTCTCCCCCAGCGTCGAGACTCGGGCCTGACCCGAGGCAACCGGGCTCGTCGCCAGACAGGCTCCCCTCAGCGCCGGGCAGAGCCCAGGTGCACGGCAGGGGCTCAGTCGGTGTCGGCCCCGAGCGCGCCCGACGAGTAGTCGACGTCCAGCTCCGACTGCCCCGGACGAAGCTCGATCCCGGACTCCCCGGCCGGCTGCACATCAGGCTTCGCGATCGCGAGGTACGTGACGAATCCGAACACCAGCACCGCAAACACGATCGCGGTTCGCCCATTCCCGAAGTTGAGGCCTGTCAGGTAGGCCGGCTTGCTGATCCAGTCTGCGAAGGAGGCACCGAGCGGTCGCGTCACTATGTAGGCCGCCCAGAAGGCAACGACGCTGTTCAGGCGCAGTCGCCACCATGCCAGCGCCGGTATCAAAATTACGCCGAAGAAGAAAAGCCCGGACACGAGGTAACCCATGTTCAGCGTGGTGGCGGTGAAGTCCCCGAGCGCGGTACCGAACGCAAAGGTCGCGAACACCACGGCCCAGTAGAACGCCTCGCGTCGCTGAGTCGTGATGCTGTGGATCGAGAGTGTCCCCTCTGTCCGGTACCAGCCCCAGAACACGAGCGCGAGCACCACGGCCCACATCAATGACGTGCCCGCGTAGGGGATGTGGACGTCAAGGTGCAGGAAGTCCGACAGACCGGTGCCGGCGATCGCGATCGCGTACGCCAGCGCCCAGTAGGCGAACGCTCGGTAGCGGCGCGTCGAAAACTGGAGCACCAGCGCGATCACGAACAGCGCGACCTCGGTCCCACCGCCGCCGAAGTTGCCGTACGTCTTGAGGTAGTCGGAGGTCACCTCACCGCCGGCGGTCGTGAGGATCTTCACCACCCAGAAGAGGAAGATGATCTCCGGGACCTTGATGGCGACGGGCGCGGGGAAGATGCGACCGGCGATCGGCAGCTGACCATCGGCGCGCAGCCACGGGCTGCGCGCGCCAGACGATCTTGGTTGGCGGATCTCAGGGTCCATGTGACTCTGCACCGCCGATTCTCCGTCGCGCGGGCCTTGCGGCCTATTAGGCCGAAGGATGAACTGACTGGCGCGGCATCCGACTACGGTCGGAAGCAGGATCAACCGCACGTACGAGGCGCGAACGGTGCGGATTCACGCGACAAAACACCGCCCTCCACTTTCAATTTATACCGGATCGAAGCCGCTCATGAGGCCTTGACGATTGCCGCATAATCGCCCGCCGCGAGCCTGAGCAAGCCGAAAGGAGCCCAAGATGAGCAAGATGGAGCACGCAGTCGTGATCGCCGGAGCCGGTCCAGCGGGCATGGTGCTGGCCGCAGAGTTGGCGTTGGCAAACGTCGACGTCGCAATCGTCGAGAAACGTCCCGACCACAACCTTGTTGGCTCGAGGGCGGGCGGATTCCATTCGCGCACGATCGAGATGTTCGACCAGCGCGGGGTCGCCGAGCGCTTTCTCGCTGAGGGCCAGACCGCCCAGGCCGCGATGTTCGCCACGACCGTGTGCGACATGAGCGACTTCCCGACTCGTCACCCGTACGCGCTGGGCCTCTTTCAGAACAAGATCGAGCGCGTCATGGCCGACTGGATCGCTGAGCTGCCGATCAAGATCTACTACAGCGCCGAGGTCACTGGATTCATCCAGAACGACGCGGGCGTCGCAGTGGAGCTCGCCAACGGCGACAACCTTCGCGCCCACTATCTCGTCGGCTGCGACGGCGGTCGCAGCCTGATCCGCAAGCTCGCCGGGATCGACTTCCCTGGATGGGATCCGTCGAAGAGCAGCCTGATCGCCGAGGTCGAAGTCACAGAGGAGACGCCAAAGGGCATTCGCCACGACTCGATCGGAGTACACGGCCTGCATTTGATGGAGGACGAGCACACGGTCAGAGTTGTCACCGCCGAGAAGGAGATCGGGCCCGACACCGAGCCCACCCTGAGCGATCTCAAAGCGGCCCTGACAGCCGCCTTCGGCACGGACTTCGGTGTGCACAACCCGACCTGGATCTCGCGTTTTACCGACACGACCCGTCAAGCGGCGCAGTACCGCAACAACCGCGTGTTCATAGCGGGAGACGCTGCCCACATCCACTATCCGGCAGGGGGTCAGGGGATCGGCCTCGGCGCGCAGGACGCTTTCAACCTGGGCTGGAAGCTGGCGCAGGTGATCAAGAACACGTCCCCCGATGAGCTGCTCGACAGCTACTACGCCGAGCGCCATCCGATCACAGCGCGCACGCTCCGCCACACGATGGCGCTGACGGCGCTCCAGCGCGGCGACGAGCGCACCCACGCGCTGGTCGAGGTGCTCTCCGAGGTCGCGAAGTTCGACGAGACACGTATCCACCTCGCCGGCATCGTCTCCGGACTCGACATTCGCTACGACCTCGGTGAGGGCCACCCGCTGCTCGGACGCCGGATGCCGGACCTGGACATCGAAACCAGCGACGGCCCGCGCCGCGTCTTCGAGCTACTGCACGAAGCACGACCGATGCTCCTCAACTTCAAACAGCCCGGCGACCTGGACATAGTGCCCTGGGCTGACCGGGTTCAGATGATCGACGCGACCTACAACGGCGCCTGGCAGCTTCCAATCATCGGCGAGGTCACAGCCCCGAGCGCCGCGCTCGTTCGCCCGGACGGCTACGTCGCATGGGTACGCCAGGACGTCAGCGACGTCAGCAACGTCAGCGACACCGGCCTCACCGACGCGTTGACCAAATGGTTCGGGGCAGGAGCGGACTAGTCAGCCAGCTCGAGGACCGTCTCGCCTTCTCCGTTTGGCTCCTGAAAGGCCGTCAGGAAATGCTCAAGCAAGCCATCGGAGATGGGGAAGGCTGCGTCGGCATCAAAACGTGAGCGCCTGGCCACCAGGCGCTCAC
Source organism: uncultured Actinomycetota bacterium (assembly GCA_963714335.1). GTDB lineage: Bacteria > Actinomycetota > Thermoleophilia > Solirubrobacterales > Solirubrobacteraceae > Palsa-465. Next base: position 141,190 of record CAVQNW010000002.1, on the reverse strand, counting down.
GTAACAGCTCCGGAGTCGCCTTGAGGTAGACAAGTTGCCAGAAGCCGCCGGCGGACTCCACGACTGCCTTGTACTCATCTCGCGTCGCGCGGCTCCAGAAGCTGTAATCGACCACGACGTCGCTTCCCGCTCCGATCAGCTCAACCAGCCGCTGGCGCAGTGTGGCCTCTGCCTCATCCGAGAGCCGCTCGTACTGCGATTGGTCGTAGTCGACACCGTAACGTCCAAAGCGCCGCCAAATCTCCTCGTCTATGGACAGGCGGACGTACCCCTGCTCCTCGAGCCGCTTCGCGTAGGTCGTCTTGCCCGCACCCGCGATGCCGCACATCAACACCACCTGGGGCGAGCGCGAGCGCTTGGCAGCGTCGTCGGCCACCTGACCATCTTTACATGGCCCGGAGGACCGCGAAGCGAGTGCTCCACGGAGCGCCCCGCTCAGTCGGTCTCCGTGACCGGCTCAGTCGTCTCGAACGGCGGCGTGCCGTAGGTGTGGAAGGTCGGGACCGTCGGGTTGTGCCAGGCCTGGCCCTTGGCGCGGTCGCTTTGAGTCCAGATCACGCACGGCTCGTCCGGCGCGTACACGAGCCGCCCGCCCGAGGTCACCTCAACGCGGTTGCCGCCCGGTTCGTACCCGTAGAGAAAGAAGCCCTGTGCGACGTTGTGCTTGGACGGGGCGAACTCCACAAAGACCTCGTTCTCGATCCAGATGTCGGCGGCGCGCAGGCATTCCTCGCGTGTGTCGACCCAGAAAGCCGCGTGGTGCAGGCGCCCGCGGGCACCCTGCGACGCATAGGCGTCCCTGGTGTAGATCAGCTCGTGTGCGGCGATCGTCACGGACATCCACGACCCGCCGAGCGTCCCGTCGTCGAGTTCGATGCGCTCGTACTCCCGGTACCCGAGCGTGTCGACGCAGAAGTCACGCTGGGCGCGAATATCTCCCGCCAGGATGTTCAGGTGGTCAAAACGCTTGACCGCGATCGCCTTGTTCGGCTGCTTACCGTGCACGTTCTTGTAGTCGGTTTCGACCGGCTTCAGATACCGCTGCACCTCGTTGTAGATCTTGAACCTGTGTCCTTCCGGGTCCTCAAACGCGTACGCACGCCCGATACCGAAGTCCCCCCGCTCATCCCAGCCAAGACCTAGACCCGCTGCCTCGATCAGTGCCACGCGGCGCTCGAGCGCCTCCGTGCTCCAGGTACGAAAGCCGCAATAGCCCATGCCCGACTGCGCCGACTCGGTCAGCTTCAGCGACCAGATCTGGTAGTCGTCCCAGCCTCGCAAAAACACCGATTGACCCTCCCGATGCTGCACCTCCATGCCCATCATCTCGATGAAGAAATCGAGGCTCTCCTGGGGCTTGGGTGTCAGCAGCTCGATCGGGCCCAGATGGGCGACATCTGGCGGCTTCAGCTCGCTCATCTCTGCTGCTCCTCCACAACGGCGCGCAGGCCGTCCAGGTCGTATGACTTCTCGCCGCTCTGGAGCCTTGCGCGCTTGATGCGCTCCTTCTCCTCCCGGGCGAGCGATGCCTCGAGGACCTCCGTCACACGGTCCTGCGGTACAACGGCGACACCGTCGGCGTCCAGCACCAGCACATCCCCGGGGTTGATCGCTGCGCCCCCGACGGTCACCGGCACGTTGATCATGCCAGCGCTCTCCTTCAGCGCGCCCTTGACGCGCACCCAGCGTGCCCAGATCGGCAGGCCCATCTCCGCAAGCTCCTCGAGGTCGCGGATCGAGGCATCGACGAGGATCGCTGCAGCGCCGGCCGCCTGCGCCTGAGTTGCCAGCAGGTCACCGACGAGCGCGACCGGCCGTGGCTCGGGCATCGTCAGCACGATCACCTCGCTGGGTTGTACCTCCGCCATCACCGCGTGCACCATCAGGTTGTCGTCCTGCCCGCAGACGACGGTCCGCGCGGGACCGGCCGCGCGCGAGCCGGGCACGGCCTGATGCAGGTCGGCGTCGACGTAGCCGCCACGGCCCCCGGCCTCATACACCGTGGCGGACCCGAGACGTGCAAGCTCCGAGTAGGTGCCGGCCAGCGGGCCGGCGCCTGCAGCATCATCACCGTGATTTCTCACAGTTCGCTCACCACCTGCGGAATCACGCGTTGGAAGGCCTCGGCGTAGCGGACGTCCTGGTCGCCGCTGGCGCGGCGCGCGTGGTTGGCGCGGTGAGCAGCGCGCTCGGTGTAGTAGGTCTGCAGGTACGCCTGCGCCTTCATGTGCGCCATCGCCGCCTTCTTCTTCTCGAACACGGGGGTGATGTCGACGAAGGTAGTCGGCATGAAGTTGCACAGCTCAGGCTGGTGCGGCTCGAACAGGAAGAGCTGCGGCGGCCGAACCGTCTTGAAGGCGCTCTCGACGCCCGCGCCGGCGGCCAATGAACGCGCGCGATCGACGGCGTAATGGGCAATCGGGTGATCCGGATTGAACGGATCGGTGTCGGTGTGGGTGACGAGCACGTCAGGCGCGAACTCGCGGATCGTCTCGGCGATCAGTCCGAGCTCGTCGGCGCCGATCTCCAGCGGATAGTCGCCCAGGTCGAGCCCCTTGAAGCTCGCACCAAGCTCCGCGGCAGCGGCCTCGGCCTCGGCGTGGCGGATCTTCTTGACGTTGTCGATTGTCTGGTCCTCATGCTTCCAGAGCTCGCCGGACTCGCCGCGCTCGCCGTAGGAGAGCGCCACGACCTCGGCCTCGCCGCCGAGTTCGACAGCCTTGGCGATCGCGCCACCGGCGCGCCAGACGAAATCGGCCGAGTGCGCGCCGATGACCTGAATCCGCCGGCTCATGCCTCGTCCCCTGCGAGCCTGCGGGTGTTGGTGACGGTCATCGTGTGAACCTCCTCCTCGCTGAAGCCGGCCTCGAGGAACCTATCGGCGAACAGCGCCATACCGTCCTCTACCGGCGGGTTGAAGACCTGCCCAAGATCCGTGGAGAGCACGTTGTTCGCGACTCCGGTGGCGCGCACACCCTCGAAGACATGCTCCCAGCTCACCTTGCCTGTGTACGGCGTGGTGAAGCAACGCTCGAGCAACGCGCCCTTCTCGGCAAGCTCGACCTGCTCATCGAGGCTCAGGTTCTGCGAGGGGAACTCGGGGTGGGTGACCACGACGTCGCGAATGCCGGCTGCCAGGGCGCCGTCAACCACCGCAAAGATCTCGTCTCGGGAGAGGTGGCCGGTGGCCAGCACGAGCTGGTGGCGCGCGGCGACCTCGAAGACCTTGTGGACGGCCGGGAGCAGCACGCCGGCTGAGTCGAGCACCGCCACCGGCTCGGGCTGTACACCGGCCTCGCGCAATGACACCTCGAACTTCATCCACACCGGCATCGGCGCCCCGGGGGCGAAGCTATGGACCTCTTCCATCTCGCCCGTGGAGTTGACGGTCGGCATCCAGACGGTGCGTGCTCCCTCGCGGGCCGCAACTTCCACGGCGAGCGGGTTCATGCCTCCGACCGCCTGGTTGAGCACGATCGCGCCGATCGCGCGCACCCCGGGCACGGCCGCATTGACGGTGCGGGCGCGCTCCGCGGTCGACGTGTAGTGCGACTTCATCTGGAAGCCGGCGATGCCCAGCTCCAGGCAGCGGCGCGCAAGGCTCACGTCATCGATGATTCGCTTGACGAAGTCGGGATCGATGTGCACGTGCATGTCGTAGCCGCCGCTGACCAGCTGGCGTGCGCGTTCGCTGGGAGTCGGATGGGTGGTCATGCCCGCAACTTATCGAACCCTGCATGCAACAGGGTGCCTCCGCACGCACTTCTTCAGAAAGCCGTTGTTCGCGCGCGCGAACTTCGAGGCGATCGCACAGATCGTTCGCGCACACGGACTGCTGCTCGTCGCCGAGGGGATCGAGGACGAGCGCGCACGCTCGTGGACGTCATCGCGCTCGGCTGTGACTTCGCGCAGGACTACCACCTCTGCCGCCCGGGACCGCCCGAGCTCGTGGAACAGGTGCTGGCGGCGCCGGTACCCGAGCGACTGTCACGCGCGTTCACCGGCTGACGCGCGGAGCTGCGGCAACGCGCTCGGTGCAGGTCGCCCCTACGATTGGCCCTCGATGTCAATGGATTGCACCTACCGCCTGCGGATTCCGCACCAGGCGGGACAGCTGGCTCAGGTCGCGCTGAGGATCAGCGAGGAGGGCGGGCTGATCGGCGACGTGCATACGATCACCGTCGCTCGCCTCGAGGCGATCCGCGAGATCACGGTCGAGTTGCGCGACAAGGAGCATGCCGACCGGCTCGCCCTGGCGCTCGGCGAGCTTCCCGGTGTGCACGTGGTCTGGTATCACGACCGCGCGTTCATCGCGCACATCGGCGGCAAGCTCGAGATGCGCCCGCGTCAGCCGGTGACCACCAACCAGGAGGTGCGCGACGTCTACACGCCTGGCGTAGCGCGCGTGTCCGAGGCGATCCACGAGTACCCGCAGCTGGCGCCGCGTTTCACGATGATCGGGCGCAGCGTTGCGATCTGCACCAACGGCAGCCGCGTGCTCGGGCTCGGTGACATCGGCCCCGTAGCGGCGATGCCGGTAATGGAGGGTAAGGCGATGTTCTACGCGCAATTTGTGGACATCACCGCGGTCCCGATCCTGATCAACACCCGGGACGTCGACGAGTTTGTGGACACGGTCGTTCGGATCGCACCGGGCTTCGGCGGTATCCACCTGGAGGACATCTCCACGCCCGACTGCTTCGAGATCGAACGCCGGCTGATCGAGGCACTGCCCCAACCGGTGATGCACGACGACGTGCACGGGACGGCGGTGGTCACGCTCGCGGCGCTCATCAGCGCGTGCAGTCAAGCCGGGATCCGACTCGATGAAGCCGTTGTTGGTCAGATCGGCCTCGGCGCGGCCGGCTTCGGGATCGCGACGTTGATCCACGACGCAGGTGTCAGGCGCGTGCTTGCCTCCGACCCGAATCCGGCGGCGCAGGAACACGCGCGGGCCCGCGGCATAGAGATCGTCGACCTGCAGACGCTCATGCGCGAGTCGGACGTTGTGGTTGCGACCAGTGGCAAACCAGGGCTGATCAAGCCGGAGATGGTCCGTGAGGGTCAGGTGATCTTCGCGCTCACCAACCCCGCCGCCGAGATCGATCCCGATGAGGCGCTGGCAGCCGGCGCGGCGTTCGCCGCCGACGGCACCAGCATCAACAACGTGCTCGGCTACCCGGGGATCTTCAAGGGAGCGCTGCTCGCCGGGGCCAGCGAGATCAACCTCGAGATGAAACGTGCAGCCGCCTGGGCTCTGGCCGGTCTGACCGTGTCCTCCGAGCTGATCCCCGAGATGCTCGACCGCAGGGTGCATGAGGTCGTGGCCGAGGCGGTAAAGCAAGCGGCGATCGAGAGCGGTGTAGCCGACCTCGAGCGGATCAGCGCCGAGTTTCCGCCGCCACAGGTCGAGCCCTGAGACTTCGCCACTCAGCTCGCTCGTTCTCTAAGGTTTGAACCATGCGCGCTGTCAGGTTCGACCGCTATGGGGACCGCGACGTGCTCTACGTCGCGGATGTCCCGACACCACAGCCTGGCCCAGGCGAGGCGCTCGTGGAGGTTCGGGCCGCCGGTATCAATCCGGGTGAGACCAGCATACGCAGGGGCTTTCTGGCTGAGCGCTTCCCGGCGACGTTCCCGTCAGGCCAGGGAACGGACCTGGCCGGTGTGATCACCGCCGTCGGCGAGGGCGTCAGCGGGTTCGCTCCCGGAGATGAAGTACTCGGCTGGTCCTGGGCGCGCTCGAGTCAGGCGGAGTACGTGACCGTTCCGGTAACTCAACTCGTCCCCAAGCCGATCGGCCTCAGCTGGGAGGTCGCCGGATCCCTGAACGTTGCCGGCGCGACCGCCTGGGCGGCGGTTGCCGCGGTCGACCCGCAGCCCGGTGAGACCGTCGTCGTGTCGGCGGCCGCTGGTGGCGTCGGGTCGATCGCCGTTCAGCTGGTGCGCATGCGTGAGGCGATCGTGATCGGCATCGCCTCGGAGAACAACCATGCCTGGCTGCTGGCTCACGACGTGATCCCGGTCGAGTACGGCGATGGGCTCGAGGAGCGCGTCCGCTCCGCGGCGCCGCGAGGCGTGCAGGCGTTCATCGACACCTTCGGCCCCGAGTACATCGACCTTGCGCTTGCGCTCGGCGTCCCGCCCGACCGGATCGACACGATCATCTCGTTCGAGCGAGCAGCCCAGGTCGGAGCCCACACCGAAGGCAGTGCCGCGGGTTCGACACCCGAGGTCATGAGCGCGCTCGCCGAATTGGCGGCCGACGGCCGGCTCGAAGTGCCGATCGCCGCCACATTCCCGCTCGAGCGCGTTCAGGACGCCTACGCCGAACTCGAGCAGCGACACACGCGCGGCAAGATCGTCCTGATCCCGTAGGTGCCTGGTCCTGGTCCCCGAGGCGCCGTTAGGTCAGCGAGTCGAGCGGCGTGTTGGTGTCGGTCAGCGCCGCGACGTCGATCTGCTTGCGCGAGCGGATCAGCGCCTGCACCTGCTCGTTCACGTCCCAGACGTTGACGTTCATACCGGCCGTGACGACCCCGTCGCGCAGCCAGAAGGCGATGAACTCGCCACCCTCACGATCGCCGCGGAAGACGACCTGATCTGACGGATCGGGGAGCCCCGAGTACTCCATGCCCACGTCGTACTGGTCTGAGAAGAAGTACGGGAGCTCGTCGTAGGGCTTGCGATCACCCAGCATCGACCGCGCCGCCGCAGGCCCCTGATTCAGCGCGTTGGCCCAGTGTTCGACGCGCACGCGGTGGTCGTAGAACGGGTGCCAGTGGTTGGCGATGTCACCGGCCACGAACACGTTCGCAGCCGATGTCGCAAGTCTCGGGTCGGCGAGGATGCCGTTGTCGGTGTCGAGCCCGGCCCGCTGGCCGAGCTCGACGTTCGGCGTGACTCCGGCGCCCACGACGACGAAATCGCAGTCGACCACGCGGCCAGAGCTGGTGCGGACGCCGCTGACGGAGCCGTCGCCCTCGAATGCGGCCGCGCCGTCCTCGAGCACGAACTCGACACCCTGGCCGACGTGCACGTCGCGGTAGAACTGGCCGAGCTCGGGGCCGACAGCGGACATCGGTAGCGGCGCACTGTCGATGACGGTCACAGCGAGTCCGCGCTGTCGCGCGCTGGCGGCCACCTCCGAGCCGATCCAGCCGCTGCCGATCACGGCCACGTGGCCGCCCTGCTCGAAGCGCCCACGGATCGCGTCACAGTCGGAGATCGTGCGCAGGTACTGGATGCCCTCGAGTTCCGCGCCCGGCAGGTCAAGCCGCCTTGGGCTCGAGCCGGTCGTGAGCAGCAGCACGTCGAAACTCACCTCGCTGGAGCTACCGGCGAGCTCGACCCGGCCCGCGGCCGGCTCGATCGCTGTCACGGTGGTGCCGAGCCGCAGATCGATCTCCTGGTCGCGGTAGAAGCCGGCATCGTGCACGCGCATCGACTCGCGCTCGGACTCCCCGCGCAGGTAGTCCTTGCTCAGGGGTGGCCGCTCATACGGCAGCTCGTCCTCCGTCCCGATCAACACCACCCGTCCATCGAAGCCGCGCTCGCGCAGCTCCTCTGCAGCCTTGGCGCCCGCGAGGCTGGCACCGACGATCACGAATGTCTGCGCGTTCATGTCGTACTTCTACCCCTTTTCGGGGCGTAACGTCCAACGCCGACGACGCAATGTAAAGGGTGATGACTGCAAACCACGCATCAACCTCCGACGCTGACCTGGTCTTCCGGTCGCGTCATGAAGCATCTGCGTTTGGGGAGTTGTACGAGCGGTACGCGGCGGCGATCTTCCGCTACCACTGCCGTTGCACCCGCGACACCGACGCCGCACACGATCTGACGGCCGAGACGTTCGCACAGGCATGGCTGGCCCGGACCCGTTTCCGGGATCTGGCCGACGGGTCGGCTGCGCCGTGGCTGTATGGGATCGCGCGCAATGTGGTGCTGATGTCCGTGCGGCGACGCCGGACCGAGAGCGCCGGGCTGCGAACGGTTGGGCATGCTGCGCGACCCGGCCGCTGTGACCGGTGTCGAGCACCAGCCCGACGACTCGTGGCTCGCCGAGCTCGAGCAGGCACTCGACGAGCTCCCGCCGACCCAGCGCGCGGCAGTGCAGCTGCGTTTCTCCGACGACCTCGCATACGAGCAGATGGCCCAGGCGCTCGAGACCTCTCCCCAGGCGGCTCGCGTGCGCGTGCACCGTGCCCTGAGCACGCTGCGGGCGCGGCTCAACCACCCGACCGGACAAGGAATGTGACCAAGATGACGACTGACACTGAAAGCCATGACCGCCTCGAGCGGCTCGGCGAGGCCCTCAACCGTGCCGTGCAGGCGGATCTCTCCTCGCACCGGCGCAGCTCGCGCCGACTGATGCGCCATCCACGGCGCCTCGCTGCCGGTGCGGCGCTGGCTGTTGTGGTGGTACCCGCAGCCGCGTTCGCAGCCACCCAGCTGATCACCACCAACCAGGTTGCCGCGAGTCTGCCCCAGGGGACCAAGGCGCTGATCGGAACCGATCCGACCTGCACTGTGGTGACCGCGAACGTCGAGTACCACTGCGTGCTCGCCAGCGCGCCCGATCCGGGTCCGCCGCCGCAGATGGGCACCGGGACGATCACGGCCGCCGGCGGCTCGGGCTGGCCGAGCGCTGTGGTGAAGGATCGCAACGGGCAAGAGGCCGTCGTCAGTGCGCCGGCTGAGGCGGCGCTCAAGCACAAGCTCCTGCGCATTGCGTCGGGCGACAACAGCAGCGGAAACACGGCTGTGCACACGCAGAGCCCGCCCGCTGCGACCGCCACCGACTGGACCGGCACCGTCGAGTCGACGGTCGACGCGACCAAGCACGTCAACGGCGGCTGCCGCGCGCAGAACGCCAGCGGCACCGAGTGGGAGTGCTACATCGGCGAGGCGGCGGTGCGGCAGGGGATCATCGGCCAGGGCTTCCTGGGGCAGTACGCATCGGCCCCGGGCGTCGGCTGATTCGGGTTTCGCGAACCTTCGAGCAGGGCGTGCCGAACGGCGCGCGCTGCCGGAAGCCCGGGGCAAAGCAAGCCCCGGGCTCCGCTTGTTGCTGCGATATCCAGGAGTCGCTCGGCTACACGCCGGTCGGCTCGCTTGGCTCGGCGCTCGCCTCCGCCTGGATCGCGCCGACCCGCGCATCCAGCTCTTCGGTGTTCGGCCGCGGGCCGGCGAAGTCCAGGTACCAGATTCGGCTCATCGATGTGAGGCGCACCTCAGGATCCCGGCCCTCCACGGGCAGCAGTCCAAAGCGCGTGATCGCTCGCTGGTTGCCTGTGAGATCGGAGTAGAGCAGCTCGATCGTGATCGGTCCGCCTTCATCGATCGCTTCGATCAGCGCGGCGTACGCCGGATCCGCTCGGTTGCGGATCGCGCCCTGCCACATTCCGACGCCATTTCCGGGGATGTACAGGTCGCGCGACTGCAGACGGAACTCATCATCGGGCATATGGTTCGGCAGTTGCCTGTTCAGCGCCAGACCCGCTCTGACCGCCCAGCCCTGGCAGACGCCGACGCCGCTGCCGACGTTCCGCAGGTTGATCCCCAGATGCACGTTGCCGTCGACGTGGTCGGCCACGGCGAACCCGCCGTCGGCTTGGATCCAGCGCCCGTCGACGAAGTTCAGCTTCTGGACCGGATCATCCATCCTCGACGGCATCAGGATCGGCCGACGCTGCTCCTGGAGCGCGAGCTCCGCCACCTGTGCGGAGCGATTCGATGACCGCACGGCCGCGAACGTCGCGATCGCCAGCACCAGCGTCCCGAGCGCGGTTGCAAGGGATGACAGCGTTGCCCAGTCGGCGGCGAGCACGAACACGAGTTGAATTCTGAGGTATTTGCGATTGAAACGGCTGCGGCGGGGGGTTAATCAGTGGCCGCCAGCGCCTCTATTAAGCATGGGCAGCGATCGAATGAGAGGAAGTTCCGGGCGTTTGGGGGCAGAAATGACCCCAAACGTCCACAGCTTCGCCGCACGACAGGGTGGTCACGTCACCCGTGAGCAGCTGCTCGCCGCGGGAGTTGATCCGAAGACGATCAAACGGTGGCTGGCGAGCGGCAAGCTGATCCGTGTCTACCGAGGCGTCTACGCCGTGGGCCACCTTCAACGCAATCCCGTCAATGCCGCTCACGCAGCACTCCTCGCCGGCGGACCAGACTCGGCGCTCTCCGGTGAATGTGCGCTCGTGCTGTGGGCCATCTGGCGGCGGTGGCCCAAGCGCCCCGAGGTCGTGGTGACCGGCGATCGGCGACCGTCCGGGCTGGTCGTGCACCAATCCGACACGCTGCTCCCACAGGACGTCAGCAGGGTCCAGGACCTCCGCGTGACCAGTCCCGCTCGCACCGTGCTGGATACGGTCACCCGCCTCAACCCAACCCAGCTCACCCGCGCGATCAACGACCTGCGGTTGCGCAACCTCCTCACGCTGGAACAGCTGCACGACATCCTCGACCGCAACCCCACCCATCCGGCGGTCACGCTGCTGAAGCCCCACCTCGAGCACGCGCAACCCGAACCAACCCGCTCGGTGATCGAGGGTCGCTTCCTGCCACTCCTGCGCAAGCACGGTCTGCCGACCCCGCAAATCAACTTTCACGTCGCCGGTCACCGCGTCGACGCCTTCTTCCCCGACCATGCTCTGGTCGTCGAGCTCGACGGGTGGGGCGCGCACCGCACCAGACACGCGTTCGTGAACGACCGTCGGCGCGACTTCGAGATCCTGCTCAAGACCGGCATACCGACCGTCCGCCTGCCCTCCGAGGACGTGGTCGATACCACCATCCACAGGTTGGCCGAGCTACTCGAGACCAGGGCCGCGCAGCACTCGCCAATCAAAATGACACACCCGCCACCGCAACCCATGAGAATCCCGACATGAAGATCGCGGTCGCAGGGGGGACGGGCGTCGTCGGTCGCCACGTGGTGCTCGAACTGGAAGCCCAGGGCCATGAACCGGTCGTGCTGTCGCGCTCGCGCGGCGTCGACCTGACCACCGGCAACGGCGTGGACCTCACCGGCGTGGGCGCTGTGATCGACGTCATCAACACGAACGCGCTCACGCAGCGAGCGGCGGTCGCCTTCTTCACCGCCGAGACCGGCACGTTGTTGTCTGCGGAGGAGCGGGCCGGCGTTGGCCACCACGTAACGCTCTCGATCGTCGGGATCGATCGCGTGCCGCTTGGCTACTACCGGGCGAAGCTCCACCAGGAGGAGCTCTGCCTCGCAGGCCGAGTGCCGGCAACGATCCTGCGCACCACGCAATTCCATGAGTTCCCTGCGCAGTTGCTCGGTCGGATCAGGAATAGCCCCGTGGTACCGGTGCCGCGTATGTGGTCGCAGACGGTGGCCGCGCGCGAGGTGGCAGTCGCGCTGGTGGCCGCGGCGCTCGCCCGGCCGGCGGGGCGCTTGCCTGATATGGCGGGGCCGCGGGTCGAGCGCATGGAGGATCTCGTGAGACAGCTGCTGCGAGTGCGCGGTCGGCACGGCGTGATCGTGCCCATCCGCGTGCCCGGGCGTTCCGGCAAGGCGATGGCCGAGGGCGCGCTGCTTCCCACCGAGGATGGCCCCCGCGGGACCCAGACCTTCGACCAGTGGCTCGCGAGCGACGACGCGAAGCTGGTTGCCGCGGCTCGCAACTAAACGCTTGCGTCACCGCTTGAGCTTGCGTCACCGCTTGACCTGGTGCTAACCTACAACCAAATGGTTGTAGATTTGCTGACAGGCGACACGTTCTCGGAGGCGGAGGCCGATCGCGTCTTCCACGCGCTATCGGACTCGACGCGCCGTGACATCCTCGCCCGCGCGATCGAGCGCGAGCAATCGGTCTCGGCCCTGGCGCGGCATTACGAGATCAGCCTCACAGCCGTCCAGAAGCATGTGACGGTGCTCGAGCGTGCCGCACTGATCAGCAAGCAAAGGAGCGGGAGGGAGCAACTCGTGGCTGCCAACCCGGAAACGCTACGACGGGCGAACACGCTGCTGGAGGCCTTTGAGCAGCTGTGGATCGACCGCGCCAACAGGATCGCGGACATCCTCACCGAGGAAGGAGAATCACGATGACGGTGATCAGCAGCACCACCAACGCCGATCTGCTCACCATGGAGATCGTCGCCGAGTTCGACGCTCCGCCGGATCGCGTCTGGGATGTTTGGGAGGACCCGCGCAAGCTTGAACGCTGGTGGGGTCCTCCCACCTACCCGGCCACCTTCACCCGGCATGAGTTCGAGGTCGGTGGCCAATCGCGCTACTACATGACCGGACCTCAGGGCGACAGGCACTTCGGCTGGTGGCGAATCGACGTGCTCGAGGGTCAGCGGCACATCGAGTTCGCCAACGGCTTCGCTGGTGATGACGGCGAGCCGGTTCCGGGCCTGGCACCCGCCGGAGGGATCGTCGAGCTCGAGTCGACCGGTAGCGGAACGCGCATGCTTGTCCGCACCAAGTTCGTCGATGTCGAGCAGATGGAACGCATGCTCGAAATGGGCATGCAGGAGGGCATGGGCCTAGCGATCGGTCAGATCGACGCGGTCCTGCGAGAGCCAGTGGCCGCCTGAGCGCGAACCGTCAGAGGCGCGCCTCCGCCAAAGCCGCCGAGCCAGCGGGCGCGGCGGCCCTACGGCCAGACTTGGTAGGGGCGTGCCTCGTCCTCGCGCAGTCGCAGTCCGTGCCCAGCGACCGTGCGGTCGGGCCACAAAGCCCCGTCCCGAATGGGCGTGACTCCATCGAGCAGCATCTGCTCGATCCGGGCGTGGTCGTGGAAGTACTCGGTGTGAATCAGCGGCACCAGTGCGCAGCCCAAGTGTGCCATCAGCGCCGGCGCGCCGTGCGCGGAGAACCGACGCTGATGCGCTTCGCACAGTCCGCCGATCTGCAGCATCGCGCTGATCCCGCCGCAGCGCGTAACGTCAGCCTCCACGATGTCCACGGCCCTCGCGTCGAGCAACCGCTCGGTGTCACGTGGACTCCATGTGTACTCCCCGGCTGCAACCGCCATCTCACGCGGCGCCTGTTCGCGGACGCGCCGCAGCCCGGGAAGGTCGTCACTCGACACCGGCTCCTCGAAGTAGCTGATCCTGAACTTCTCATGCCGCGCGATCCATGCCACCGCCTCCTCGGGGCTGAACGCACCATTGGCGTCGACCATCAATGCGACGTTTGGGCCGATCGCCGCACGGGCCGCCGCTACACGTTTTGTGTCCTGCTCGGGGTTACGACCGACCTTCATCTTCACCCGTGAAACGCCCTGCTCGACCCAGCGGCTCAGCTGCGCGGCTACGCGCGCGCCGTCGTAGGTGGTGAAGCCCCCCGACCCGTATACAGGGACCCAATCATGTACCGCGTCCAGTGCGACAGTCAGCGGAAGCTCGAGCAATCGCGCGCGCAGGTCATGAAGCGCTATGTCAATGGCACTGAGCGCCAGTGCGCCGAGGCCGGATTGACCGGCATCGCGTAGCGATGCTCGAAGCTTGACATGGATCCGGCGGGGCTCCATCGCGGGCTCACCGCCCACCGAGTCCGAGAGCATCGACGTGACCAGGTGCGCCACCGAGCTCGGACCGTAGGTGTAGCCAAGGCCAATCTCGCCACCCGCGTGAACGCGGACGACGATAAGCGTCGTCGAGTCCCACTCCTTGGTGCCGTCGGCCTCGAGCGCGTCGGTTGGGATTGTGTACGCCGAGGCCTCTACCCGCTCGACCTTGGTGTCAGGCACTGCCACGCCAAGGTGATTCCCCGGAGCCGACGATCTGAACCGAGGCTCGTGACCTACGTGCGGCGGGCGGTCGGTCCGCTGACCGCCGCCCGCCAGAATCTCGCTCGGGTCCGAGCGGTCGCTACAGAGCCGGAAGCTGGCCGGCGGCGACGCTGGAGAGCGTCACGCGCGCGACCTGGTAATCGACCTGCGTCGCCGGCGCGCCGTTTGGCGAGCCTCCGACGAACCCGATCGGCATGCCTGTGTCGGCGTTGATCGTGAGTTGCTCCTGGTAGCCGGCGCCAACCTCGTCAGCACCGCCGGTCAGCACCAGCGTCGGCTGGCCGCCGGAGCTGCCGCGCGTGACGGTCACGCCCGGAAGCATCGCGAGGATCTTCAGCACTCCAGCACGAACCTGTGGGTCCCCCGCACCGGCGATTATCGCGTCCTGCGAGTCTTCCCACGCCCAGTTGTCGAACAGGCTTCCTGAGCCCGCAGGGACTCCGGTGAGCTTCGCCTTGAGCTTGGCGGCTGCCTTTTCCGCCGGCGTCAGGCTGGTCTCGGTGGTCGACGTGATTCGATGGCTGCTGGTCGGGTCAGGAGCGTTGGCCATGTCCAGCGCGCCCTGTTGCACGTTGCCGGCCGCGGCCTCCTTTGCCGCGGCGACCTCGCGCCCGAAGAGACCCGCACCCTGGTTGTGGTCGCCGCTGACCTGCCCGGCTAGCCCGCTCTCATTTTGAGAGAAGTAATACGTGCCGTTGTCGCCGTAGAGGTCGTACACCGTCACGTTCTGGCCGCCTGTGTGTGTGGTGCGCTGCACGAGCGTCGCATTGCCGGGGGGTACGGCCGACGTGCTCACATCATCGGCAAGGCGCACGAGCGGTGATCTGGTGCTGTGATGCGGCGTCACCGCTGTATGCACCGAGTTGTTGCCGGCCCCGCGTACTGCCAGGCCTGTGCTCCCGCCCGCCGACAGCACGACGGCAGCTGCGATCGCGGCCATCCCCACGGTGGCTGTGATCCCGAACGTCCGGGTAAGGAATGCGCCACCCAGGGTGAGTCGCCTGCGCTGGCTGCTGCTGGGGTTCGATGTCGCGTGGCGGAGCAACTCGAGCAGTGCTCGGTCATGGGCCTCGGTGTCGGCGCCCGACCGGCCCGGCCTCTGTGCGGCCACCCAATCCAGATCGTGGTTGTTCATGCCCGTGCCTCGTTTCGTGCGTAGTCAAATTCGGTGGTTTCCAGGTGGGCGCGCACCCGTTGGCGGGCGCGATGGATACGCGAGCGCACGGTGCCGAGCGGCACCTCGAGTGCCTGCGCGATCTGCTCGTAGTCGAGATCCGCCCAGGCGAGTAGCAGCAGCGCGTCGCGATCCACGGCAGGCAGGCCCTGAAGGGCGTCGGCCAGCTGCGGGCCAAGCAGCTGTCGCTCGAGCTCGTTCAGCTCATCGTCGGCATGCGACGGTCCCTCCAGCGCGGCCGAGCGTGTGAGCTTGTGCTCCTCGCGCCGGGCGGTGCGGAAGTGATCGCGCAGCAGGTTTGTGGCGATCCCGAACAGCCATGGACGGGCGTCGCTATAGCGTGTGTCGTAGCGCGGGCGGCGATCGAACGCCACCCGGAAAGCCTCCGCCGCGATGTCCTCTCCAGCAGATCCGGCGCGACTCTGGCAGAACCTGAAGACGGCCTGCCAATGCCGCTCGAACAGCTTCGTGAAGGCCTCGGGATCGCCGATCGAGGACGTGACGAGCTCGGCATCGGTGGGGCTGTTGAAGCGCGAGGACTCGCGACTCAGGCGCAGCCGTGCCGCGACTCCTGGGGGTGAGTAGGTGTGATCCATTGCCTCTGATCCGCCGGACGACGCCAAAAAGTTCGCGCCCGCCGTCGCCTACGAGTGTTGGGTATGCGAGGGGCGGGTGCGCTAGGCGCGTGTGACGGTCAGCTTGGCATGCATCCCAAGCGCCAGGTGCCCGGGCATCGAGCAGTACAGCTCGTAGTGCCCTGCCTTCAGGTGCCACGTCGCCTGGCTGATGCGCCCCGGCATCGTGATGCGCACGCGGCCCAGTACGGGGCCGACCATCTGCCCGGCCGCGTTCACTCGCCGGATCCAGGTGTCGTGCATGTCCTGCCCGCGGTTCCACAGCTCCACCAGCACCGTGCCTGCGGGTACCGAGCCGCGCGAGGGCCAGAGCGAATATTCCTGCGCGTTGATCAGCAGATGCGCTGGCGCCCGCTTCTTTGCCGCCGCGGATGCACCGGCACAGAGGCAGACGCTCAGCAGCGCACAGGTGAGAGCTGCGATCAGTCGCCTCATGCGAGCAGTTGGTAGCGGGGGAATCTGTGGGCGTGAGGGATCACCGCGCCCGCCTCATGGTCGAACCACTGCTCGAGCAGCGATGCGTAGACACCGCGGAAGTCGACATTGACCACCTGGTTTCCGTTCACGTCGAGCTTGCTCAGGGCGGGAAACTCACCGATCATGCCGCCGTTGACGCGGCTGCCGATCAGCAGCGAGGTGCCGGAAGCGCCGTGGTCGGTTCCATCCGACCCGTTCTCCTGCGCCCGCCGGCCGAACTCTGACCAGACGTGAACCAGGACGCGGTTGTCGACCCCGCGGGCTTCGAGGTCCGCCTGGAAGGCCGCAAGTGAGTCCGAGACGAGCTGCACGCCGGTGTCGAACGTTGTGGTCTGACTTGAATGCGTGTCGAACTGGACGCCGGTCGTGAGGGCCACACATTTCAGCGGCACGCCGTGGGCGATCATCGATGCCAGACCCGCCAGCCTGGCCGGGAGGTCATCATCGGAGCTGGCGGGGTACTTGACGCTCGAGCCATAGACCGCGCCGGGATTGGCGTTGTCGCTCGAATTGTTGGGCAGGTTTGACCAGGGCTTCAAAGTCCTGCGGACGATCCCGACCTCGGAGGCAGCGCCGGCGACCTGCTTGATCGCGGCGTCATGCCAGCCACGCTGCTTGTCGCCGATCGCGGACGCGGTCTCCAGCGTCCAATCGGCTGCATTGCCCCAGACGCCGTTGACCCACACGGCGAAGTTGTCCGGCTGATCGATCGCCGCGACCGGGTTCTTTGCGGTCGCGATCGTCGGGTTCATCTGGCCGTCCAGCGACAGTCCCTGGAACGGGTTGGCCGAATCACCGGCGATGTCGATGTAGCGGCCGAGCCAGCCGGTGTTGAGGTCGGCGCTGGTGGCCCCGACCTCCCAGTAATGGCGCGAGGTGAAGTGCGACATGTCCTCGTCGGCGTAGCCGATGCCCGGGAACACCAGGACCTTGCCGGCGTTGTGCAGGTTCGCGATCGAGGCGGCGGACGGGTGCCAGGTGAGGCTCGGATCCTCGCGCAACTGCACACCCGACCCGGGCGCTACCGCGAGGGTCGGGCGCAGCTTCTCGTACAGCGGATCGCCTGCGGGAGCCAGGAGCGAGAGCGAGTCGATTCCACCCTGCAGGAACAGCGAGACCAGGATCGGGCTGTTCGACCGCTGCAGAGTCGCGGCGCGGGCGATGCCGTCGCCGAGCATCCCGTCCGTCAGGCCGACGCGCCCGGCGCCGTAGACGATCGCCATGCCGCCGATGGCTCCGGTCAGGAAGCGGCGGCGGTCGACCCCCACGCCTGCCGGCATTGGCATGCGCGAATCCCACTCTCGCGCGACCGGCTTTCGCCCGCTGGCCAGCACGCGCCTGATCGCCTGAGACCGGGCAAAGCCGTCACAGTGGTTGGCGCGTTCGTCACTCATGCGGTCATCCAATCGGGGGACATGGGGATGAGATTGCGGAGGGCGTTCTGTCGCTGCTGCCGGAAACCGACCTGCTCCCACGTCTGGGTCTGGCCGTGCGCGATGCGGCGGCCCAATGCGAGCAGGTGGTTGCGCGCGAGGTCGGATAGTGGCAGTCCGCCCCAGAAAGCGATCGCGTGGTCATAGGCCTGTTCGTTGGTCTCGTGGATTCCGTAGGGGTACTTCTTGCCCTGCATCACGTAGTTGCTGCCGAGCGCCGTGTTGACCGCCTGCAAGCGACCGGCCCAGCGCGATGTGTCGAGCCACTGCGCGTAGTCCCAGCCGGAGACGTTCGGCGGCTGGAACAACATCTGCCCGGTGAGGCTCGCGATCCAAGCCCAGTCGGTGGTGGTGATCGTCTGACTGCTCGCCCGCAGCAGCCCGGCAGTCCACACGATCGGCGGTGTCACCAGGCGCGGGCCCTCGTAGAACAGCGGGTGGCGAAGAATCGCTTCGACGATCGGCCGCACCTCGTAGCCACCACGGACGTAGGCGTTCTCGAGCTCACGCGCGGCGTGTTCCGGCAGCTCGGCGCCCACGAAGTACCCCCACAGCTTGCTCACGAAGAACGACGGGTGGGTCGGGTGAGCAACCGCGAAGCGCACGCTGTCCTTCCAGTTCCAGCGGCCGACGTGGCCGAAGATCTTCTTTACGCCGTAGTCATGCAGGGTCGCGTCGAAGCGGAAGTTGACCGGCCCGCGTGTGTTACTCCAGTCGTTGGTCCAGCCGGTCAGCGCGCGGGCATTCTGGTGGACGTCGTCCTGGTTGTAGCCGCGACCCTGTCCCAGGCTGAAAAGCTCGAGCATCTCGCGGCCGTAGTTCTCGTTCGGCGAGTACTTGTTGTTGGTATTGCCGTTCAGCCAGAGCAGCATCGCCGGGTCGACGGTCACGTCGGAGAACAGCTTGTGGAAGTTGCCGAGGGCGTTGCGGCGGAAGGTCCAGTTCTGGTTGATCATCAGTCGGGCGTTCGAAGCCTGCTCGGAGGTGGCGAACCAGCTGTGCCAGACGAGCGTCATGCGCTCGATCAGCGGCTGATCTGAGCGGACCATCCGGTCAAGCCACCAGCAGTGGTCATCGCCCCACACGTTGATCGGATCCAGCGGGTGCCCCTTGTCGTCGT
The DNA here is from genome assembly GCA_963714335.1 of uncultured Actinomycetota bacterium. GTDB lineage: Bacteria > Actinomycetota > Thermoleophilia > Solirubrobacterales > Solirubrobacteraceae > Palsa-465. Next base: position 122,579 of record CAVQNW010000002.1, on the reverse strand, counting down.
GCGGTGGCTTGCCGACCAGTCGCGCCGCGCCCTGTGGCCGCGTCAGTGCCGCGACAGCCGCCTCCATGCCGAGCTTGGCGTAGCGGTCGACGTCGCCCGGTTTGGGCCCGAAACCGGCACGCCAAAGCAGCCGCGTGGCCTGTTCTTCGCCGAACGGCCCGCGGTAGATGGCGGTTGGTGACGTTCCGAGCGCGCTGACTGCCACTGATTCCTTTCTCGGCAATGATCGAACGAGCCTTCAGTATGCGTCATCTGGATGACACCAAACGTCCAGCCCTACAAGTGTCCGCAGCGACCGAGCCTGACATCGTGTGCGCATGCCCACGGTAAGCGTCGATGGCCTGAAGATGTATTACGAGCTGACGGGGAGCGGGCCCGCGCTCGTACTGATTGCCGGGCTCGGCCTTGATGTCTCAGAGTGCGGACCGCTGGTGGATGCTCTTTCTGGGCGTTACCGGGTGCTGGCCTTCGACAACCGCGGCGCGGGTCGGACCGATAAACCCGATGAGCCCTACAGCGTGCGGCAGATGGCCGACGACACGGCTGGCCTGATGCGGGTGCTGGGTATCGAGCGCGCCCACGTGGTCGGGATGTCGCTCGGTGGCCGGATCGCGATCGAGCTTGCTCTCGAACATCCCGAAGTCGTCCGCAGCCTGGCTCTGGTCTCGACATCGGCGCGCGTCGAGCGGCGCTGGACGATTGGCCTCCTGGGCCTGGTCTCGTTGGTGTTTCGCGGCGACCACCCGCAGCCGCGCTACGCCTTCAAACGCCAACGGCAGGCTAGCGACCGTTACGACCGCAGCCGCGACCTCGCCGAGCTCCGGGTGCCGACCCTGATCGTCCACGGACGCCGTGATCACATCGTTCCGTACCGGTTGGCCGAGGACATGGCTGCCTGCATACCTGGCGCGCGCCTGACACTCGTCGACAGTGGTCACATCTACCCGCTGACCCAGAGCGGACGCTTTGCTGAGCAGGTCGCCGGCTTCACCGACGCGCTCTGAGACGGATCAGGACTGGGTTGGATCGAGCGAAGGCTTGCCACGAAGCTTGTCGGCATACATCGCCTGATCGGCACGCTGGAGCAAAGCCTCGACATCGTCATGGTCGTTGGCGACGACCGCGCCGATGCTCACGCTGAGCGTCGGCTCGAAGTCATCAGCAACCCGACGTAATTTCCGCAGCAGACGGTCGAAGTCGCGGTCCGCCACCTCGGCGACCACTGCGAACTCATCGCCGCCCAGCCGTCCGACCGTGTCCTCGCTGCGCACGCAGTCGAGCAGCCGCCGCGCGACCCGCTGCAGCGCGGCGTCGCCACAGGCGTGCCCGTGTCGGTCGTTCATTGCCTTGAAGTCGTCCAGGTCGACCATCGCAACGACGACCGGCGTGCCCCGACGTCGCCTGCGGGCAAGCGCCTGTGCCAGGCGGTCGTCGAAGATAACGCGGTTGACCGCGCCTGTGAGCGGGTCGAGTGACGCGGCCTTGCCGAGCCCGGTTGCGATCCGCATCAGCTCCAGGTGCGCTCGGGCGACCTCGGCGATGTCCTCGAGCCGCTCGATTTGCTCGTCGGTGACCGCGCGCGGCTTCGTATCAAACGCGCACAACGTCCCGACCGTAACCCCGCCGCCGCTGCGCAGCGGAACCGCCGCGTAGAACCTGACCGGGGCGACCGGATCGGTGACGAATGAGGAATAGGCGAAGCGAGGGTCCGCCGTGGCGTCCGTGCTGACGATGCGGGTTCCGTCCTGTACCGCCAGCCGGCACATGCTGTCGGATGCAGGATGGTCCACAAGCGGCGCGCCGGCGGCGGCGATGCGCCGCTGGTAGTCGGCATCGAAGACGTGAACGGCCGCGGACTCGGCACCGGTGACCGATTGCGCAAGGCGCGTCAGCGCCGCGAGAACGGGGTCGCCGAGGCGGTCGAGCAGCCCGAGTTCAGCAATCACCTCCAGCCGTTGCGTCTGGGTGTCGGCGATTGGGGCTACCGGCTCGTGCTGGTCAGCTTTGGCGTTCACGAGGCATGTGGAAGTTGGTCCTGATCCTGTGGTCGGCCGTTGGGCCGTCGGGCTTGAGCACTTGGGTCTCAGAATTGAGCTGGACCGGATTGCGGATCCAGATCAGGCTGATGATTCCGCCGAGTGCTGCCAGCGCTGCCCCAAGCAGCATGGCAACGTGAAAAGCGCTTACCGACGCGTTCTCAAGGACGGCGTGAACCTGCAATCGCTGGGCGACGGCGAAGCCGCCAAGCGTGTGGGTCTCCAGTGTCGCCGCGGCCGCTCGCGTGACCGCGGCGGTGGCGTAGTGGCCAGGGGATCGCGCGAGGGCACTGTGGACCTGGGACGAGAAGTGTGCAGAGACCACGGCACCGGCCAGTGCGATCGTGATCAAGCCTGCGACTCGCGATACCGCATTGTTCACGCCCGAGGCGAGTCCGGAGTGTGCTGACGGCGCCGCCGAAAGGACTGTGGCGGTCAGCGGCGCGACCGTGGCGCTGAGCCCGACACCGAGCAGAAACACGGCGGGCAGCACGTCTCGAACGTAGTTAGGGTGGACGCCCACCCTGAGCAGCAGCAGCAATCCTGCAGCGGCGAGGATCGGTCCGATCCCCATGAACAGGCGCGGCCCGAAACGATCCGCGAGCGCGCCGAAGCGCCTGGCAAGCAGGAACATGAGGATCGAGATGGGCAGCGTCGTAAGGCCCGCCACCAGTGGGCGGTAGCCGGCGACCTGCTGCAGGAACACGATCAGGAAGAACGTGACGATGTTGAGGCCGCCGTAGAGGAAGAACGTTGTCAGGTTGCCGACCGCGAAGTTGCGCGCGCGGAAGATCCCGAACGGCAGCATCGGGCTCGTACAGCGGGTGTCCCAGACGCAGAAGGCCACGAGCAAAAGACACCCGAGCGCCATCGAACCCCAGACTCGCGGGTCGCTCCAGCCGTAGTTCGGTTGCTCGATCAGGGCGAAGATCGGGCCCGCCAGGCCCAGCGCTCCGAGTGCACCCCCGAGCCAGTCGACGTGGGCTCCAGTTGGCTCGCGGGACGGGATCCCTCGCGCGAGATAGAGGGTGACGGCGACGAGCGGAATGTTGATCACAAACACCCAGCGCCAGGAGGCCACCTGCACGAGCAACCCGCCCAGCAGTGGTCCTGCGACGGTTGCGATTCCGGTCCATGCGGTCCACGTGCCGATCGCCGCTGCGCGCTGCCGTACGGAGAAGTTGTCGATGATCAGCGCGAGGTTGCTCGGCACCAGCAGGGCCGCTGCAATGCCCTGCACCGCCCGTGCTCCGATCAACAGCGCGGCATCCGGAGCGAGCGCGCAGGCGAGCGACGCCAGGCCGAAACCGCTCACGCCCAGCGCGAATATCCGGCGGCGACCGAAAGTGTCACCGAGCGCACCGCCGACGAGCAGCAGCGCCCCCAGCGTCAACAGGTAGGCGTCGACCACCCACTCCTGGGTCTGCAGGCCGCCATGAACACTTGCCCGGATGGCCGGCAGGGCGACGTTCACGATCGTCCCGTCGAGGAACGCTGCCGACGACCCGAGGATGCATGCGAGCAGCGTCAGGCGCTGGGCGCGGGTGTACGGCGCGTTGACCGACTCCGGGGAAGGGGCTTCGACGCCGGTCGACATGTTTCTAACCGTACGCCGCGGGCCCGACTGCCCGTTGGCGGCGTCAGGAAACCCGTGCCAGCCGCAACGGCGTTCTCAGCCGTCTAAGCAGACTGCGCCGAGGCCGCTCGGCGAACTGCCGGGCTCGGATCTGCAGTAGGTCCACAAGCTCACATGTGGGGTGGAAGGGATCGGCGATAACGGCGCTGTCCACGAGCGAAAGCGCCGCACGCAGCTCGCAATCGACCTCGGCCACGAGCGCCGGGAGAATCACCTGCTCCGCGCTGTCCAGTTGCGCCAGCGTCGCCAATGCCTGTGCGTCGTAGGCGTGGGCAAAGCGGATCGTCACGGGCGGATGAGTCACGCGGCCTCGCCATCGGCCGCCTGGACGAACGCCTCCGCGAGCCGGGCGCCCTCGCCACCCACCGCTGCCTCCGGGTGCCACTGGACACCTAGCGCGAAGCGTCCCCTGCGGTGCTCGACCGATTCGATCACGCCGTCACGGGATACCGCGGCGACGCGCAGATCCCGGCCAAGCTCACGGACGGCCTGGTGGTGTTCCGACATCACGTCGACGTCGCGCCCGTACAACGATCTGGAGCTGCTGTCGGGCAGCGTCTCGACGACGTGCCGCCCGGTGTCGTGGCTCCCAGCAGCGGCGCCGTCGAGCACAACGTCCTGGTAGAGGCTGCCGCCGCAGGCGATGTTCAACAGCTGATGGCCGCGGCAGACACCGACGTAGGGGATGTCAAGCGCCAGCACCGCCGCGACCATTGCCAGGTCCGCGCGATCGCGGCCGAGGTTGACCTCGCCACGAAGGCTGCGCGGAGCTTCGCCGTACAGGCCCGAGTGAATGTCGTCATACGAGCCGGCGAATACCAATCCGTCCGCGAGCGCGAGCTCACGTTCCGAGGGCTGCTCGGTGACGTGCCGCACCTTGGCGCCTGCACGTTCCAGCCAGCGGACATACGGCTCCTTGTCCCGGTCGTGCGAGCCGAGCAGGACCAGCGGCGGGCCGTCTGAGCGAACTCTGCGGTATGCGCGGACGAAGACCTTGCGGGCACGCGTAACCCGCTTGCGGGCGGCCTCCTCGCTGATCGCGAGCAGCTGTGCGATCTCACCGTGCTGAAGCCCGGCGTCGAAGCGCAACAGGATCAGGAGACGGTCATGTGGGCTGAGTTCCGCCAACGCTGCTCTCGCCGCGTCGGGTTCGTTTGTGTCCTGCGCCGCCACTTCGCCCACGCTCTCGAGTGCCACGGTCGCGCGGCGCCCTCGGCGTCGCAACTCGTCGATCATCACGTTGGACGCGGTGCGGCGGAGCCATGCGCGCTGCGCAGCGGGCTCCGCGTCGCGCGGCAGCTTGCGCCAGGCACGCACGAGCACCTCCTGGCAGAGGTCCTCGGCGGCGCTGACGTCGCCGCCGAGTGAGCGAGCCAGCCGGCGTGTGAGTCCCGGTTGTTCGGCTGCTATGAGCGCCTCGAAATTCATCTCACCAACTAGAACGATGGCAGGCCTGCGAACCGGACATCCGGGCGGTGCGTCTCAACTGATTGGGCGGCTCACGCAGCCTGGTCGCGCAGCCGCCGCTTGATGTGCACGACGGCCGGTGTGCGATAGATCTCGTGCGCTGGATGAGGCAACCGACGACGCTCGGACAGATGCAGGAGATCGACGAGTGCGAGTACGGTCAGTGCAACGGCTGGCCAGATGCCCAGTACGAGGAGAGCGTGGCCCAGGTCGTGACCGTTGAAGTAGACGGCATCGCGCGCGCCCGACACGATCGCGCTGTTCGGCAGCCAAGGCCCGATTTGGCGGAACACGTTCGGAAGGAATGCGGTCGGGACCGATCCGCCAGACACGGCGTTGCCGACAAAGATGAAGGCGATCGCGGCCAGGCCGGTGCCTGGCAAGCCTACGACCGCCTGCAGGGCGGCGACGAACAGCACAAAGGAGAGCGCGCCGAGGAAGCCGATCGCGAGCAGCTCAGCCGTGCCGCTCGGGAATGCGCCAAGGATTGTGTCCAGGGCAAGTACTCCGCCCGCCGATGCGAGCAGCGCAAAGACACTCGCCGCGGCGACCCGCCACCACAGTCGCCGTCGCATACCAAACAGGAATAGCCCGACGCTGCCCAGGATGCTCGGGATCAGAAGCCCGAGACCGAACACGAAGCTGGACAGGCCGCTGCGGTCGCTCTCCGAGAGCGGCGCGACATCGAGGGACTTGGCAGTCCTGTGCATTGACGTCGAAGCGGCTGTCAGCGCGGCTGTCAGCACCTGCTGCTGCTGAACGCCCTCGGCTCCCGCGGTCACGATGGTGTTTGCCCCTGACGCAGGCACGATGAGAGCGCCGGCCGCCTGCTGTGAGCGCACACTGTGTCGCGCTGCGCTGGGACTACCGACGCCCACGACCCTGAAGCCGCCTGGTTCCGCCCGTTGGAGACCAGCGGCCAGTTCGGCTCTGATCTTGGTCGGTGCCGCGACGGCGACCCGCACGCCGTGCGGGCTGGGACTGTGGTCTGCGTAGCCGAAGGAGAGGGTGATCCCAAAGGCCAGGACCGCGGCCAGAACGGCGACTGCGAAGAGGCGGCGTGAGCCGCCGGTCGCGTTTGGTGCTCGATCCGGCTGCGGGCCATGACTGTCACGGGAGTCTGCGGTTTGCGTTGGTCGGTCTGGAGCGGTGACCATGCGACACCTCGGTAGGACGGGAAGAAGCTCTTTCGATGGGAATCTCTGCGTGTTTACTCTACACGTTGAGACAACATGTGTCAAACTTGGCGCATGACCGACTCGGAGCCCGCGCCGGCAGGAGCGGAAGTCATGCCCGCCGCAGGAGCGGCAGGCATGCCGGCAGGAGCCGAAGCCACGCCTGAGGGACCGGGAGCACGCCGTCGCGGCGGCCGGCGTGCGGGCAGCACGGGAACTCGCGAGAGGATCCTCGAGGTCGCCCGGCTCGCCTTCCCCGCCAACGGCTATGCCGGAACGTCGCTGCGCGGAATTGCTCGCGACGCTGGCGTAGACCCATCCTTGATCGTTCAGTACTTCGGCTCCAAGTCAGGCCTGTTCGCGGCCGTGGTCGAGTGGCCCTTCGACGCAACCCAGGTAGCCGCCGAGGTACGCGTGGTACCCAGGGAGGAGGTCGGCTTCTATATGGCCCGCCGATTCCTGGGGCACTGGGATCGCGACGAGGAGCGCAACCCGATCATCTCCCTGATCTACGCCGCCCTGGCCGACCCCGCTGTAGCCGCAACGCTGCGGGACTTCATCACCGTCAACTTCGCGCTCCCGGTCGTCAACCGGGCGGGCGGCGACCGCCCCGAGCTTCGCGCCGCTTTGCTCTCATCGCAGCTGATCGGCTTCGGACTATCTCGCTACGTGCTCGCCTTCGAAGCTCTGGCGGCCACCCCCAGCGAGGAGCTGGTCGCAATTCTGGGAGCGGCACTACAGCACACCTGTACCGCCCGACTCGGGTCATGACACGAACAGTGGCTCCGCGCGAGCGGCGCTGACCAAATCACCTCGCGCCAGTGATCAGCTCTGAACGGTGATCCACCGCGACCAGTCACCCGCTGAGTTCCGTACCCGTACGTATCGCGGCCGCGATCGAGCCCTCAGCTTCAAGGCGCGCGAGGTTTTCGCTGGCCGGCGCGCGTGAGATTTGCGCGATTCACAAAAGAGTGAGGGCCCCATTTCTGGGGCCCTCACTCAAACCTTTGGAAGCGCTCCGGAATCAACCGCCGCGCGAGCTGGGATCAACCGCAGCCGGTGTTGAACCCGCAGCTCGAACACGTGTAGCAGGCGCCGGTGCGCTGCATCATGCCGCCACACTGCTGGCAGGCGGGGCCGAGGTCCAGGCCGTAGGGGCTGCGGGCCGAGGCTGCCGGGACGACCGGCGGGCTGTCGGTGAACGCGGCCGTCGCGGGCTTCGCGGCCGGCGCAGGCTTCGCGGCAGACGCAGAGGCTGATCCTGACGGCTTGCCGTTCCCTTCCGACTCGTGGTCGTGCTCGTGCTGGTGGATGTCGCGCGCCGGCACGGAGGTGTCGCTCGACTGCGAGGTCAGCGCGTCCTCGGCGGCCTTGCGCGCGCGCACGGCCGGCGTGAGGATCCCGAGCTCCTCCTGCATGTCGGCGTCGAGGAAGCGCGACGCCAGCCAGCGCATGATGTAGTCGGGCATCGACTTGGCGAACGGGATCTCCGGGTTGGTCGTCATGCCCTCCGGCTCGAACCGCATGTAGCTGAACTTCCGCACCAGGGTCTCGAGCGGGACGCCGTACTGCAGTGCGATCGAGATGGAGGTCGCGAACGCGTTCATCATCCCGCGCATCGTCGAGCCTTCCTTGCCGATGTCGGTCAGGAAGATCTCGCCGACGGAACCGTCGTCGTACTTGCCGGCCGTGATGTAACCCTCATGGCCGCCGACCGAGAACTTGTGCGTGATCGACTCGCGCTCGCGAGGCATGCGGTTACGCCGCGGGGCAGCGGAAGCCACCGCTTCGGCCACGGCCTTCTGGATCTCCGCCTCGACGTCGACCGGGACGGGCGCATCCTGTTGCGCGTCGGTGCGCAGCGCCTGTGCGGTCTTGGAGCCGTCACGATAGATCGCCAGTGCCTTGACGCCGAGCCTCCAAGCCTGGGTGTAGGCGTCAGCGATGTCGTCAGCGGTGACTTCGTTGGGCATGTTCACGGTCTTGGAGATCGCGCCGGAGATAAACGGCTGGATCGCGCCCATCATCTTGATGTGACCCATGTGTGAGATCGCGCGCTCGCCCACGGCGACGTCGAACACCTGCATGTGCTCCTCCGCCAGGTCGGGCGCACCGACGATCGTGCCGTGCTCATTCACGTAGGCAACGATCTGCTCGATCTGCTGGTCGTTGTAACCGAGCGTCTCGAGCGCCAGCGGCACCGTCTTATTGACGATCGTCATCTGGCCGCCGCCGACCAGCTCCTTGAACTTGACCAGCGAGAAATCAGGCTCGACGCCAGTCGTGTCGCAATCCATCAGGAAGCTGATCGTGCCCGTCGGAGCCAGCACCGTGGCCTGCGCGTTGCGGTAACCGTTTGCCTCGCCGAGCGCCACAGCCTGGTCCCAGGTCGTGCGCGCCGCGTCGAGTAGCGCCGTATCCGCGCAGTTGGAGTCCTCGAGCGCGTAGGCCGCGTCGCGGTGCATCCGCATCACAGCGTTGTGCGGCTCGCGGTTCTCCTCGTAGCGCTCGTAAGGGCCGATCGCGCCGGCGACCTCGGCGGAGCGCAGGTAGCCGCGACCGGTCATCAGCGCGGTGACAGCGGCGGCGATACCGCGACCCTCATCGGAGTCGTAGGGCAGGCCGTTTGCCATCAGGTAGGCGCCGAGGTTTGCGTAACCCATGCCGAGCTGACGGAACGCGCGCGCGTTGGTGGCGATCTCCTCGGTCGGGTAGCTCGACGGCGAGACCACGATCTCCTGTGCGAGGAAGATCACGTCGACCGCCTTCTCGAACGACTCGACGTCAAAGCTGCCGTCCTCGCGACGGAACTTCATCAGGTTCAGCGAGGCCAGGTTGCAGGCGGAGTTGTCGACGTGCATGTATTCCGAGCACGGGTTGGACGCGTTGATGCGCCCCGAGTTCGGGCTGGTGTGCCACTGGTTGATGACCGTGTCGTACTGCACGCCGGGATCGGCGCAGCGCCAGGCCGCCTGTGCGATGTCACTCAGCAGTTCCCGCGCGCGCACCGGCTCGCCGACCGGCTCGCCGCTGACGCGTCCGATCAGGTCCCAATCCTCGTCGTTCTCGACAGCGCGCATGAACTCGTCGGTGACGCGCACCGAGTTGTTCGCGTTCTGGTACTGGATCGAGTGGAATCCGTCGCCGTCGATCGACATGTCAAAGCCGGCATCGCGTAGCGCGGCTGCCTTGTCCTCCTCCTTGGCCTTGCACCAGATGAACTCGCGGATGTCCGGGTGGTCGATGTCCAGCACGACCATCTTCGCCGCGCGACGGGTGCCGCCGCCCGACTTGATCGAGCCGGCCCACGCATCGGCGCCACGCATGAACGAGACGGGCCCGGAAGCGGTACCGCCGCGGCTCAGGTGCTCCATCGAGCCACGGATCCTGGAGAGGTTGATGCCCGAGCCGGAGCCTCCGCGGAAGATCATGCCCTCCTTGGTGTTCCACTCGAGGATCGACTCCATGGTGTCATCGACCGAGAGGATGAAGCAGGCGCTCGCCTGCATCTTCGGGCTGCCCTCGGGGTGCCAGCCGACGTTGAACCAGACCGGCGAGTTGAACGCCGCCATCTGGTGAAGCAGGATGTAGGTCAGCTCGTCTTCAAAGGCCTGCGCGTCCTCGTCGGTTGCGAAGTACCCGCGTGCGGCGCCCCAGCCGGCGATCGTGCCTGCCACGCGCGTGAGCATCTGCTTGACCGAGCGCTCGCGCTCCTCCGAGCCGAGCCGGCCGCGGAAGTACTTCTGGGCGACGATGTTGGTCGAGTTCTGCGACCACGACCTGGGGAACTCGACGTCAGTCTGCTCGAAGGAGACCTTGCCGCCGTGCCCAATACGCGCGTCGCGCAGCTCCCACTCGACGGTGGAGAAGGGGTCGACACCGGCCCTGGTGAAGTACCGCTCGATCGAGAGGCCTTGACCTGTACTGCTATCCGAGATAGGGGCCTGCGGTGTCTTCGCCATTACGTGCGATCTCCTTCGCGTTGCTGCTGCCTTGAACTGTTTCCTCGGCTCGCTGGCGGGTGGCTGAGGGGTCGAGAAGCATCCCGCTTTGGTCGGACGGAAGAAACCTCTGGACGGCTCCCGGCACCGAAAAACCGCGCAAGTTCAGTAAAAGAAATTTTAGCGGGGCAAAGCCGGTTTACCGGATGGTTGGGCCGTTCGCGTGACCGGCCTCAGGACGGGCGCGCCGACCGCTCAAACAGCCGTCAGGGGTGCTCGTTGTCGGCTTCGAACGCCAACGATTCCTGCGTCAGCGTCTGCTGCGCAGTTGCCGCGACCAGTGCCTCCTCGGCGCGCACGCGCTTCTCGGCCTCGACCCGCACCGCATCTGTCAGCTCCTGATGCTTGGCCTCTGCCGCGTCGGCGCGGGCCTTCTCGACCTCTAGTGCGTGCTGTGCCGCCTCGGCTGCTGAGACGAGCTCCTGGCGGCTGCGCTGCACCTCGATGATCTGCTCGCGCACCTTGGCGCCGAACTCCTCGAGCTCGCCCGCGCGTTGCGCCGCCGCGGCCTCCGCAGTCTCGGCACGCCTCACGGCTGATTGCAACGATTCTTGCGCCTGCTCGAACCGCGCTCGATGCTCCTGCACCTGCGCGCGCAGGAGCTCGACCTCGGCGACGAGCACCGAAGAGGCCTCGGCCCGCGCGTCCGCCAGCCGCGCTTCCAGCTCGCCGGCGCTGATCTGAGGTTCGGGACTCTCACCCCCGGCCGACACGCCTGCGCCCCGGGTCGCTGCGCCGCGCAGCAGGTCGATCTCGGCCGCGCGGGTGGCGAGCGCGGTATCGAGCTCCGCCAGTGTCGCCTCCAGCTCGGCGTTGTGGTGGCGGACGGCCTCAACCTCGGCATGCACCGCGTCAGTCTCTGCCTGAGCCGCATCGATGCGCGTCTGCGCGGTCTCGAGGTCGTAGGCGTTCTGGGCTTCGGAGCGGGACGCCTGAGTGCGCAACGAACCGAGCTCCTCCTCGAGTGCCGCCAGGCGCTCGCGGGCGCTTGCCGATTCGGCCCGAGCCGCGGCAACCTCGTCATCCATCGCCGACCTTGCCGTCGTGTGCTCGGCCTCGCGCTCATCGAGCGCCTGCTGCAACACGGTCACTTGGGCCTGGGCGTGGGCCAGCTGCTCATCCACCGCGGTCACCTCACGGCGGCTTGCGTGCGCACGCGCCTGCGCGACCTCTGCCATGTTGCGGACCCGCTCGAGCTCGGAGATGCGATCGGCAAGCTGCGCCTCGAGTGACGCCTGCGCGCGGGTGGCGACGTCGGCGTCGGCTCTGATCTGCGCTTCCAGCGCGCCCGCGTTGGCGGCTGCCGCGCGGGCCCTGGCCTCGGCCTGGTCGCGGTCCGCGACGGCTTCTTCCCGGTCGGCAACCGCGGAGTCGCGCTCGGTGCGGGCTTCATCGCGCTCGGTCCGCAGGTGCGCAAGATCGGACTCAGCCGCCGAGCGTCGCTCGCGCTCGCTCTGCAGACGCCGCTCCAGCTCGGCGATCGCCAAGCGCCGGGACTCTGCGCGGCGCTCGGCCTCCACCAGCCGTGAGGATTCCGCCGCAGATTCCTCAGGCCGGGCGCCCGATGCGGTGCCAGAGGCGCTCTGCGAGCTGGACAGCGCTGCGCGCCTGCGCGCGGGCGCGGGCAGGCGTAGTACTTCACCGTCGGGCAGCGCCAGCGAGTAGGTCGCGCCGGGCCCGACGTGCTCGTGCGGGGCGGAGAACGCCGCGCGGATCAAGCCGGGGGGGCCAGGCAGCGCGGGGAGCTGCTCGTGTCGGTGCTCGATACCGGCGTTGTTGATCACGAGCGTCAGCCCGCCCGAGACCATGTCGGGAGCCGGGCGGCCTGATACGCGAAGCAGCGCGGTGCCGGGGGCAGCCTCGACTTGCTCGAACTCCACCAGCTCGAATGGAACCTGTGCCTCGGTCACGGCGCGAGCCATTCTATGGATCTGCGAACCTCTCGCGCTATATGAAGCTCCTCGTCACCGGCGGCGCCGGCTACATCGGCTCGATCGTCGCCCGGCTGCTGATCGAAAACGGCCACCAGATCGTGGTCCTCGACAACCTCGAGCGTGGCCACCGGGAAGCCGTCCCGGCCGACGCCGAGCTGATCGTCGGAGATCTGCGCAACCCCGAGGATCCGCGCGGCGCGCTGCGCGCCGGTGGGTTCGACGGTGTCCTGCACTTTGCCGCGCTGGCCCTGGTTGGCGAGTCGGTAGAGCACCCTGAGCTCTACTACCGCACCAACGTCACCGGCACACTCAATCTGCTCGAGGCGATGGTCGCTCACGAGGTCCCGCGCCTGGTGTTCAGCTCGACCTGCGCGGTCTACGGGCAACCGGACGAGGTGCCGATCGCCGAGACCGCTCCGCCGCGGCCGCAGAATGCGTACGGCGCCTCCAAGCTCGCGGCTGACCACCTGATCGGCGATTTCTGCGCCGCCTATCCGGTCGGTGCCGTCAGCCTCCGTTACTTCAACGTCGCCGGCGCGCACGGCGACGCGGGCGAGGACCACGAGCCCGAGACCCATCTGATCCCGAACGTGCTGAAGGTGCCCCTCGGCCAGCGCGACGCCGTGCAGATCTTCGGCACCGACTACCCCACCGACGACGGCACTGCGGTCCGCGACTACATCCACATCGACGACCTCGCCGAGGCGCATCTGCTCGCGCTCGCGCACGCGCGCGCGGGGGAGCATCAGATCTTCAACCTTGGCAACGGCAGTGGCTTCTCGGTGCGAGAGGTGATCGCCGCCGCCGAGAAGGTGACCGGCCAGTCGATCGCCGCTGAGGAATCGGCGCGCCGCCCCGGCGATCCGCCCCGGCTGGTGGCTGCCGGCCAGCGGATCCGCGACGAGCTCGGTTGGGCGCCTAGAAAGCCCGAGCTCGAGGCGATGATCGCCGATGCGTGGGCATTCGCCCAGGCGCACCCGCACGGTTACAGCGGCCACTGACCGGCGACTCAGCGCGGCAGCAGATCGTCGAGCGCCCTAAGCGCCTCGGCCACAACCTGCTCCGGAGGCAGCGTGGCATCGAGCACGCGGATCCGCTGAGGCTCCGCAGCCGCGAGCGCCCCGTAGGCGTCGGCGATCCGCCTGAAGAACTCAGCGCCCCCCTGTTCGAGCCGATCGGGCGCTTGCCCCCGTGCATCCGCGCGCGCTTGCGCGGATGCCGGATCGAGCGTCAGCAGCAGGGTGCGATCCGGAGTCAGACCGCCGGTCGCGAACAGGTTCAGATCGCGCACCGCCTCGACCCCGAGTTCCCGTCCGCCGCCCTGGTAGGCGAGCGAGGAGTCGACGAAGCGGTCGAGCAGCACCCACTCGCCGCGGGTCAGGGTCGGCTCGAGCGCCTCCTCGACCAGCTGCGCCCGGGCCGCCGCGTAGAGCAGTGCCTCTGCTCGCGGGCCGACCGTCAGTCCAGGGTCCTTGACCAGCGCGCGCACCGCCTCGGAGGTCTCGACGCCGCCCGGCTCGCGCATCAGCACGACGTGGACACCGAACCGGGCGAGCGCCGCCTGTAGCCCGGTCGCGAGCGTCGTCTTGCCGGCGCCATCGACGCCCTCAATCGTTATAAGTCGACCGCGCTCAACCATCGGCGGGGACTGTAACGCGAGGCGATCCCGCACTAGCCTGTACCGGATGCTGGAGGCCCTGGAGCGACATCCCAACGCCCGCGCCGTGCTCGGGCCGGCGCTGGCAGCCGATTCTGCCCGCCAGCCGTCCCACGCCTACCTCTTCCACGGTCCTGGCGGCGCCGGCAAACGCACGCTGGCGCGCGAGTTCGCGGCGCGGCTGCTGGCGCAGGGCGCGCCCGATCCGGCCAGCGCGCAAGCGCGCGCGCTGGCCGGGGCACACCCGGACCTGACCTGGGTTGTCCCCGGCGGCGCGCACGAGATCCTCGTCTCTGACATCGACGAGCCGGTCGTCGCGGCCGCCACCAGGACACCGTTTGAATCGGCGCGTCGCGTCTTTGTGATCGAGGGCGCCGACCAGCTCGGTGACGAGTCCGCCAACCGGCTGCTGAAGACGCTCGAGGAACCCGCCTCGTTTGTGCATCTGATTCTGATCACCGACCGGCTCCCCGACATGCTGCCGACGATTCGCTCGCGCTGCCAGCTGGTGCGCTTCGACGCGCCGACGGTGCAGGAGCTTGCGGCCGAGCTGTCCTCGGCGGGGGTGCGCGCCGAGGTGGCGGAGGCATACGCACGCCTCAGCCTCGGCGACGCCGGACGCGCGCGGGAACTGGCAGCAGCCGAGGGTGGCGAGCTCCGGGCGCACGCCCAGCAGCTCGTGCGCCAGGCGCTCGCTGGCGAGGCGGCCTCGGCGGCGCCCTGGGATGATCTGCTCGCGTCGGTGCGGGCGCGGGGTGAGCGCCTCCGCGGTGAACTGGACGAGCGCGCCGCGGCCGAGCTCGAGCTGCTGCCAGGCCGCGATCGCAAGCGCGCACAGACCGAGTGGGACGAACGGGTCCGGCGCGCGCGACGCCGGGTGGAGACCGGTGCGCTCGAGCTCGCGCTCGACCTCGCCGAGACGTGGTTGCTCGACCTCGTGGTGCTGACATTCGGGGCGTCCGACCTTGTACGGAACTCCGATCGGCTCGACGACCTGCAGGCCGACTCTCGGGTGGGGCGCGGCGGCGACGTGGTGGCGCTGCGACGGGCGCTGGAGCTGGTCGAGGACACCCGCCAGCGCTTCCAGCTGAACGTCAGTGAGGACCTCGCGCTGGAGGCGTTGACCTATCGACTCGAGCAGGTGCTCGCCGCGTAGTGGCTGGTCTCTGGCATCGCGCGCCTCGCACGGAGGTCCAGGCACCGTCGGACCGGTCGGTCGCCCGGGTCTACCTGCGGCCGCCGCGGGCCGGCGACGAGTGGGAGTTCATCTCGCTGATGCGCGAGAGCCGCGCCTTCCATAAGCCGTGGGCGAGCGCGCCCACCGACCCGGCGCGCTTTGCCGCCTACCTCGAAGATTCGGGACGACCGGACTTCGAGGCATTCCTCGTGTGCCGCGCGGAGGACGATCAGATCCTCGGGTTCTTCAACATTTCACAGATCGCGCGCGGGTCATTACAGAGCGCCTACCTGGGGTACGCCGCCGCCGAGCGCTACGCACACCAGGGCTACATGCGCGAGGCGATCGAGCTTGTGCTGCGGGAGGCGTTCGTCGAGCTTCGTCTGCACCGGCTCGAGGCCAACATCCAGCCGGGTAATCAGGCCTCACTCGCGCTTGCGCGCGGGGCCGGCTTCCGCCGTGAGGGCTTCTCACCGCGGTATCTGAAGATCAGCGGACGCTGGCGTGATCACGAGCGCTGGGCTCTGTTAGCAGACGATTGGCGTGTTGAGCGGGGCCTTTCCTAGAGCAGCTGCGCGCGATAGCTTTTGCACGCCTCGGGCGTAGCCGCTCTTTGAGCCTTGAGGGGAGAGGGGCAGCGAGCGCGACCGGCGGAGCCGGCCGCGCTCGCTTCGGTTAGGCGGGCCGCTCCGACTAGGTCGCCGCTGAGATTGGACGTTTCACGCCCGCGATGGCCGGCCAGTCCACCTCGTCGCCTGGCATGAAAAGCCTCTCGCGGTAGGCCGGTCCACGCAGAACGATGCGCTGGCCCGCGTACCGCACGGCCTGCAGAGTCAGGCGGTAGTAGCGGTGCACGGCGAGCGATCTGGAGGCAAGCTCGACCCTCGCGCCGCAGCGATCCCGCACGGTCCTCTTGTCGATCTTGACGAGCACCGCACTGGCATGGTTGACGCACCTGACGCGTTCCAGCGCGAACCAGAACCGATGAGGGATTCTGGTGCTCCTAACAGCCAGGACCGAGAGTCTGAAGTTCGGCAGATCCCTGGGCCCAGCGGCGCCAATGTGCTTGGTGGGAGGCGCGCGCACGACCCTGACTCCCCTTTTCACGGTTTCGGTCATGCTGCCGGTCAGTGTTACCGGGGCGCTGCCGTCATACGCGTAGCTGTAGACAACGGTGACCTTCCATGTGCCGGTGCGGTCGAGGCTCGTCGTGCAGTTGATGCGCGAGGACCGTGCGGTGACCGAAACGGCCGCGCAGCCGAGGATCACCTGGTCGTTCTCATAGAAGGTGAGCTTGCCGCCGGCCAACTTGGCAGACACAGCCGTCGTGAACACCACGGTCGTGTTGATCTTTGCCGGATTGACGGACGAGGTCACATGGATGGAGGACGTCTGGGCGCCCTGCGCCGGCTGGGTGACGGCCGCTGTCGTCGCGCTAGCCGTCGCCAGCCCGGCATAGCAGCAAAAACTCAGCAACACCCCAGCAAGCTGGAATCGCCTCCGTGCGATC
This sequence comes from uncultured Actinomycetota bacterium, assembly GCA_963714335.1. GTDB lineage: Bacteria > Actinomycetota > Thermoleophilia > Solirubrobacterales > Solirubrobacteraceae > Palsa-465. Next base: position 105,986 of record CAVQNW010000002.1, on the reverse strand, counting down.
ACCATGGCGGCATGATGCACATGCGACCTTGGATGTTCAAGGCTTCTACGCGTTCGTTCGGCCACCGATCTCGACTCTGCGAGACTGGACCGCCGTGCGTGTTCTCCTGCGCCCCCCCGTCGAATTCGATCGCGGCGAGTTTGTTCGCGCGATGGCGGCGAGCGAGGAACTGCACGAGCCCTGGATCTCCGCCATCGCGACCAGCGACTACTTCGACCGTCTGCTCGCACGGGTCGGCAACGACCGCTACGACCCGAACCTGGTTTGCCTGAAGGACGGTGGCGCGATCCTCGGGTGCTTCAACATCACCGAGATCGTCCGCGGCGCCTTCCAGAGCGCGTTCCTCTCCTATGCGGCGGTCGCCGGCTACGACGGTCAGGGTCTGATGAGTGAGGGCCTACAGCTTCTGTTGGAGCGGGCCTTCATCGACCTCGAACTCCATCGGCTCGAGGCCAACATCCAACCCGGCAACGCCCGCTCGATCGCCCTCGTCCGGCGTGCCGGCTTCGTCTGCGAAGGAACCTCCAAGCGCTACCTCAACCTCGGTGGCGCCTGGCGCGACCACGAGCACTGGGTGCTGCTGGCAGAGGACTGGGCCACCCAATCACAGTCAGGCTCAACGTCGTAGTGGCGTGAGTCGCAAATTCGGTAGCAGCCTCGCGAGTGGCTGGGCGTGCGTGGGCACGCACGTCTCGCAAGGCAGGTACTGGTGGTACCTGCCGCGGGACGGGTGGGTCCACGCACGCGTCCAGACGACGCGAGATGCACGCGAATTTGCGACTCACGGCACTAAAATCGGGCTCTCGCGCCGACGTAGCTCAGCTGGTAGAGCACTTCACTCGTAATGAAGGGGTCCGGGGTTCGAGTCCCCGCGTCGGCTCTGGTGCAAAGTCGCTGATTACCAGCGACTTTTCTCGCTTGAGGCCATCTGCGCTTCGTTTCGTTGCGGCCTCCAGGAGGAAAAACGGCAGAAAAACGGCAGCTCAGATCAAGACGGCAACTCCGAACTCGTCGCATCGGTCGCCGTGGGGCGGTGCGTTTCCCAGTTGGGGGACGATCTGTCTGAGGCCGACTCAATCATCGGAGGCGATGACCCCGACGCGCCACCACGCCAACCTGCCCGTCGTCCGCGGAGCCAGCGACCTCCACGGCCATTTGCCGCTGGTCGAGCCATGCGACGTGCTGCTCCTGGCCGGCGACCTTGTCCCGCTCGAGGTACAGGAGGACGACCAGCGGTCGAAACGATGGCTATCCGATGTCTTCGCGAAGTGGCTTGATGAGGTGCCCGCAGCGGAGGTCGTCGGTATCGCCGGCAACCACGACTTCGCGCTGGAGCGCCTCGTGGGACGCGGTGCGCATCCGTGGTTGTTCCACGCGCGATGGACCTATCTCCGAGACGCCGGTGTCACGCTCGACTGCGGTCTCACGGTCTGGGGCACACCGTGGTCGCCCGGCAGCGCGGACTGGGCGTTCAGCTCAGATGAAGACAGGCTCGCCGAAGCATTTGAGGCCATCCCGGTCGGCGTCGACGTTCTCCTCCCTCACACGCCGCCGTACGGGAAGGGCGATCGGGCGCCCAGCGCGCCCGACCCGCTCGCGGGTCGGGTAACCGACTACGTGCACATTGGGTCCCGGGGGTTGCAGAACGCGATCCACCGGACCACTCCCGGCCTGGTGGTCTACGGCCACGTGCACGCTGACGGTGGCCGGAGGACGACACCGACACGACCCTGTACGCCAATGTCAGCGTGCTCGACGAGGAGTACCGACTAGTGCGAGCGACGAGCGAGCCGCTCTTGCCAGCGGAGGCCGCTGACTGATCCGACGCTCGAGCGTCTGAACGGCCGAACGCGGCCGCCGAGTCCATGACGCCTCGTCGCCATAGGCGTAGCCGAGCCGCAGATCGACAGGAGTACTACTTCTGGGAATGCCATCGCCACAGCTGGCACGTCCTGTGCGCAGCGACCGGCACGCGGAGTGATGCCATGTCGTGCGTCCTTCGATTAGTTGCGCACCTAGGCTAAGGAGCCTGAGTCTTCGTCGGGAGGTGAGAGCGCTGCGGCATCGAGGATGTCGAGTGCACGGTATTCCTCGGCTGTGAGTTCATCGATCCGAACGAATCTGGGGGCTAAGAACTCAAGCCCGGAGGTGCGCGCCGACTCGCTCAGAGGCTGCCACCAGTCCATGATGTGCGCACGCAGCTCCGGGGTAACGTCACCTCCGAGGAGAAACACCAGCTGGACATTGACCGGATCGAGCCGGGAACGCCCGAGCTTCATTCCCACGTCGATGATCGGATCGTTGCCTCCGTAAGCATCAATGATCTGACCCCAAAGCTCGTAAGACGGTTTGAGGACGTGATCGACGATCGATTGCGCATAGGCGGGGCGTGAGAAGCGCTTCGCCAGCCGTTCGGCCAACACTTGGTACTCCTCCTCACTCGCGAATCCATCGAGCACAGTTCGGCCCACAAGCCATCCCTTTTCGACCGCCACCATGAGACGAAGATCGGCAACCCATATCGTGCCCTCAGGAGCTACCAAACCCGTGACGGCCACTAGATAGTCGAATCCGCGCCCTTGGGCGATGCGCCTCAGGTTGCCGGTGGGAGCCGACCACAGGTACACGGGCGCGATCAAGACCCACGGCCGTTTCGGCCGCCCTTCTTCGACGAGATCGCAGGTTTGCGTTGTGATCAGGCCGTACGGCGGCCTCTCCTCCGCTGGGAGGACGTTGACCACGCCTGTATCCGCTTTTGAGGACTGAGCCCAATCCTTGGTCACCTCGTGGATTGGATGCGCAGAACTAGCGCTGTAGACAAGTGGCGGACTCTCTACGAGCGAGCCTTGCCGAAGACCAGCCGTAACTTCACGAGCTGAAATCGGCCAGTCGTCAGGATTGATGCCGTCCTGCAACGACCACGGTGCGTCGCTCTCCTCATCGTCCGTCAACCGAAATCGCGGTCCTTGAGCTTGCGGGCACGGCCACGTCGCGTCCCGTTCGGGTCTTCTTCGTCGTCATCGACTGCAGCTAGACGCGCAACAGACGGGCGGACTACTGACTTCGGGAACAGGAGTTCGTCTGCACGACGCTCGAACTGATCCACCTCGCCGGTCATCAGGTGATCGAGAGGGGTCGCCCCATCGGTTGACTGCCGTGCCCAAAGCTGGACCGCATGGCCGCGGTCGGCGCCCTCCAGCGCCTCGGCTACGGCATGAACCAGCGAGTGGATCCGCCAGAGCTGCTCGACGGTAGACGCACGAACGCGGACCGGAAGACCTTTCCGATGCTTATCGCGCCAGTAGTAGATCAGCGATGGGCTCCCCAGCCCGGCCACTGTGGCTACGTCGCGGTAGGGAATACGGAGCCAGGCTCGCAGCTCCTCGATCGCTCGGAGTTCCGAGTTTTCTGAGTACTCAGCGAGCACCTCGGGGTCGATGGCGGCCGTCGTGAGCGTGCGCTCTGGCCCGGACAGAGCACCTTCGGGCATCTGGAGCAAAGCTGTGCCTGGTGCGAATGTCCCGGCGGCGCGCTCGTAGAGCTGCGTGAGCACATCCCAATATGCAGTCGATGCAGTCGCGTCGCCGAAACGCGGCGCGCGTGCAACCTCAATTGTTCGGCTCATTGTTCCTCCGATGGCGCCGCGAACACCGCACGCAGGCTGTCGGTCATTGATGCCCCAAACAAACGCTGAGCGACGTCGTGCATCCTGTCTGTCGCCTCAAGCGTGTGCTCAGGGTCGAACGCACGATATCCCTCGCGAAACACGTCGTAGTCCAAGATGACGGTCTCGCGTCCGCGCTGTTCCGCATCGGCGAATACCCGTTGCCTCACCGTGGCCCTAATGCTTTCAGAGTCTGGCTGGAAGTCGATTTGCTGGGCATAAGCGGCGACCGCTTCCCCGAGCGCCGGATGACCAAGCGGTCCTGTGAGCCAAGGCATGAGTAGGGCCGACCAATCAGCCGGCCTCCTGACGCCCGGATGAAGCAGCCGATCTACATAGCGCAATCCAAGTCGACTCTCGCTGAGATTTGTGACGGTCTCATGGAGTGACGTGATCGCCCGCTCAAGCGCGGCTCGGAAGCTGACGAACGTCTCGTAGCGGTTTGTCTCAAGCGACAGCGCCTGGGCGTTTAGCGTCAGCACGGTCCCGCTGCGACTAAGCGTCCAGCCGGCAGCTGGATCGATTTGCGTCGGCAGTGGCTGCACCGAATTCGGAAAGGGCAGAACGAGCGTCGGGACCGCTAGGCGCTGAAGTTGGAAGGGCCCATGCTCATCCGCCAGGGCGTCAGCGAACTTGGTCCCGACTTCAGGCGAGCCCACGTCAGCAGGTTCCGCGAACTGGAGCTGCCATACGACTAGTTCAACCGGCGCGTGCGGCAATAGTTCGTGATTTGGGTCAGGGAGGTCGCGAAGCATGCTTTCCTATCGCTTGACGGCCGTATTGGAGCGTTGTTGTATCAGAATAGGATCAGCATAAGCGGACGTTCTAAGCAAGGGCGAAGAATCCTATGCAGGCTGGACAGCGGGAGATGGGACCCAAGCACTTCGTACCGGAACCTTCGGCGAGGGGAGGCTCGCAGCAATGTGGCCACGTGATCGATACATGGGCCCCGGGGGCGGCCTCTACACCGGGCCAGGCGGAGGCATGTACACCGGGCCAGGCGGCGGCGCATACGCAGGACCCGGCGGCGGTCTTTACACCGGGCCAGGCGGAGGCATGTACACAGGACCAGGTGGCGGGCTGTACACAGGGCCGGGCGGCGGAATGTACTCCGGTCCAGGAGGCGGTCTTTACGCAGGCCCTGGGGGCGGTCTGTACTCCGGTCCCGGGGGCGGTCTGTACTCTGGCCCAGGAGGCGGTCTATATACGGGGTCGACCTCGGACCCGTACCGCAGCAACTGGCCGCCGCGTGATCAGGTGCTCGAATATCTAGTTCGGACAGGCCAGAGACAAATCGCTGAGATTCTTCTGCGTGCCGGGTTCTAGCCCCTTGCGGCTGAACGGGTGCCGATGCGCGCTCGACGATCCCACTCACGGAAAGCAGCACTCCCGTGGGGTTTCGGCTCGGCTATGCCTAATGCGACAAGGCCACGATTACGCACTGCGACGCGGACAATGGCGAGGACGAATGATCGGTTTCCGGAAACTGCGAACTATTTCGACCCTATCTACCTCAACGTTACGTCGAGGTAGATGGTGAAGATTTCCGCAAACTGCGGCCGACTATTGCTCGTCCTTAGGTTGAGGTTGAGGCTACTTAGGGCCGCATTTGCAGCGTGATTTAGAAACGCTGCAAATTTCCTTCCGTCGGACTGGCGTTCCTCGTAGTGTGTGGAGACACAAGACGAAAGGCCGAGGTGCCGTCACACCCCGACCTGTCGATTCCGCCTGGACTGCGGGCGCCCCCTGGATACCATCTCGAGAACTTGGGGGGCGTTCCGTGGGTCCAACTTCACACTACCGCGACGCCGCTGAAGTCAAGTTGCTTCAGTCGCCTAATGCCGCATCTTGGGAAGAAAACGTGAGCGTTTTCGACTGCGCGGCCAGCCTATAGCCCAATGTGGGGCAGCGTCGCGGTGAGATGGTCCGGTACGAACAGGGGCGCAGTTGCCGACGGTGGATGGTTTGGCGGCGGTTTCAGTGATGCTGGGATCTCTTGAAGTAGGTCGTGGGTGATCTCGATCGTGAAGTGTTTGAACTGGCTCTGGACGAACCGCGTTGTGGCCGCAGGGGAGATCGAGTAGGTCAACAGGAAGCCGATCGCGATCGCGGTGCTGGCCTTTCGGCCGGCCAACGGGATGAGGTCAAAGACGGTCATTGCCGCAGTCCGATCGTTGCGGGTCGGCTTGACGAACCGGAGAAGCCGCATCGACCGCCGAGCGGTCACGTCTCGACTCGTTGTGCACCGGATCGGTCGTCGCTCGCGCGCCGGTCTTCTGGTCGCTTGCGGTGGCCATGATCAGCTCGTCGGCTGTGGGGTGGTCGCTGGTGTGCTGCTGGCTGTGCCTTGTGCGAGAGCGTGTGCGGCGCTGATTGAGGGGTGGAAGAAGTATTGGCCGGCGGTGACCCGGACGGTTTCGGCGAAGAGCGAGAGCTCGTGGATGTTCCCGCCCTGGTTGAGGGATACCTGGTCGCCTTGGTTGTGGCTTCCGATGATCGTGTCGCAGCCATCGGGGGGTGTTCCGGGCTGCGGGGGCGTGTATGGGCTGCCGGGCGTTGCTGGTGCGCCGCCGTTCGGGAAGTTTGGGTTGTTGGCCCATTGCCTTTGCACGAACTCGAACTGTTGGTCGAGGTCTGCCATGAAGGCGAGGAAGTGCAGCCCACGTTGCGCGCCGTCGTCGGGTGCGCCTGGGGGTAGTGGATCGCCGAATGGGATCCCTGCGCGGATCATGCGGTGGTTGTCGGATGGGTCGGTCGCTTGGTCTGGGCGTTGTTCGTTGCGTGGGTAGACCTTGCGGATGTGGGCGAAGCGTGGTGTGTTTTCGCCGCTTGGGTCGTTGCCGTAGTCGAAGGCGTTCGTGATGCCCGCGGGTCCGGGATCCGAGCTGGGGCTGGTCGCTAGCGGGGTTCCGCTTGGCCAGCGACCGACGAGGTCGGCTTCGATCTGTTCGGCCGAGAGTGTGGGGTTCGTGCTCGCGACCATCGCGGCCGCCTGTTGTCTGAAGTTCGCGACGTCCTGGTGCAGGCGGCGAAATACGCCAAATGTGCCGTTCAGCCAGAGCGCCCCAACCGGAAGCGGGGTGCCTGTGCTGGTTGGCTGGCCGAGAACAAAGGTGTCCGGTGCCAACGCCGGTGGTTCGCCTTGCGACGGTGGTGGATCAAAGCCGTCGATGGCAGGTTCTGAGATTCCGTCCTTGAACCCGAAGTGCTCGTGGCCCGTGAGAGGCGCGGGCAGTGTTCCTCCTCGCTCCCGGTAGATCACGACGGCGCCGGCATTTTCAACCTCGGTCGTGACCTGGTCGGTGCGATTGTCGAGGTCGTCTCGGTCGTCGCTGGCCACGATGACGACCATGTCGATCCCAGTCCCTGACTGGAAGGGCTCTAGCCAGTTTGGCGGCTGGTCGACGGCGCTATCTCCGATCGCTGAACTGGATCGGGCGGCCATGCCGGCACGGAAAGCGTTGGCACCTTCGCTCGTCCCGAGTTCGCTCAGATCAATCCCAAGCAGGCTGTAGCCGGTGGCGGAGATCCCTACCGATATCCAAGTCGACTGCACGGTGTCTTCTTCACGACCGATGCGGTGCCTGACCTCGGAAAACAGCTGGTTGAACTGCCGAACCTCCCAGGCGCTCGCGATCCGCGGCGCAAGCCAACCCAACAGGTGGGTTGCGGCTGCAGGAGTGTTGAGTTGCACGAACAGGAGGTCTTGGTGGTCCTTACGGAACCGACCCAGCGCTACCCCTTGGATGTCCTGCAGATCTTTGTCGTCGATTGGTGGCATCAAGTGTCCCGGCTCGAGGGTTGATTGACGCTGAGCAGCCTAAGCCCGGTACCGGACAGAACTGAATTGCAATGAAGTCGACTGCGGTCTGCGGCAGTTCAGGATCACCGCTCGCGCAACCCAGGCTTTTCTTCGACCTTCCGGGTTTATTGCGATCTAGCCCCTGCCCGAGGGCCGAGAGCGTCCTCTCACCGCGCTAGGTTTGACGGCAGTCGAGCTTCGAAAGGACGCGCTTGTTGGAAGAGCCAGGCCTGTTGACCCTTCCGCAGATCGCTCGAGTGGTCGGCGTTGAGTACCGAACACTCCATAGCTGGATAGCCCGCGGTCTGCTGGAGCCGAGTCTTCAGAAGTCGCGCGGCACTGGAAGCCCAAATCTGTTCAGCCGCTCAGATGCTGTGAAGGCGAAGGTCATCGCCGAACTCCGACACGCGGGACTCTCGTTCGAGCTGCTGGAGCGTGCCTCAATGGGTCTCGGTGATAACCCGGCTGCGCTGACCGACGGGGCAATGGTGCTGGTCAACGGAACCGTGAAGATCGTCGAGCCGCAGCGAGCGCTCGAAGCGATCGAAGGCGAGGCGCTGACCCTCGTCTACAACACGCGCGCGGCGATCGACGAGGTTGATGCCTCAATCGCCGACGAGCTAGCGGCGTAGACGTTCCCCGACATCCGCAACTATGTCGCGTGCCGCGCAGCGACGGGTATGCGTGCCAGCTATCGCCTTGACGGCTTCTGTGTCTTGGCCGATGTCCGATGCGCTATCGGACTGGCGACGTCTGGGTTCGCGCTGCGATCGCATTCTGGGCATCGGCATAAGCGAGAACGCGGCCGTGCAGGCCTCCGTCTTGGTGCAGGTCCCCGCCGGGAAACTCGATCCGGAAGGCGTTCGCTACACCGCCCACTTTAAGTGGTTCGAATCCGGCCGTCCGGATCAGGCGTTCGACCGCGGCGGCCGCGGTGTCGTCGTTGGTTGCGTAGAACAGCACGGCCAGTGGCTCGCGCTTGGAGCTGCTATGGAGCGCAGTCACGCTGAGTGTGCCGAAGGCCTTGGCGTAATGAGCGCTTGCCGGAAGTAGAGCGTCTACCACAGAGCCGGCGGATTTTCTGTCGGGAACGGTCCGGATCGGGTGCCCGTTATCGTCGACTCCGATCGGGTTAGACGGATCGATGACAACTTTGCCGTCAAGTGCTGGCGCATGCTGGGCGACGAGTTCCTCGATCGTGTCGAGCCAAACGGCGAGGACGATGACGTCGGCCTCGTCGATTGCGTCTTGCACCGACGCTGCGCGCGCCAGGGGCCCGAGGTCTTCGGCGAGCGCCTGCGCGCTCGACTCGGTTTCTGAGGCCAGAACGACGGCCTCTCCACCGCGCACGAGGTGGTAGGCGATGGCTGCACCGATGTTGCCGACCCCGACGATTGCTGTGCTCATCGCGACCTACCTCTCACCTGAGTTAGTTGATTCCGGTCTCTACCGACCTGCGGTTGGGCTCCGGTGGCTTCCCGTGCCGCTCTGATCGCCTCCTCGGCTTCGAGATTGGGTGCGTCCTCGAACTCTTCGATCACGTGGCCGTAGGTGTTGAGAGTCAGTTGTGCGCCGTGCCCGAGCTGCTTGGCCACGTAGATGACCGACCTGCCTTCATGGAGCAGAAGCGAGGCAAACGAATGGCGCAGGTCATACGGCCGGCCTTGCACCTTGACGCGGGTGCGCGCGATGTGAGGGCTTGCCTTGAGCTTCCGGCGAGGGGACCGGCACGGCTTGCCTGGCGCTGCGCCGCACGTCGGGCAGGGCTGAGAGCCCGGGTCATTGACCGTTCCGCCCCGGACCTCTGACAGGGCGTGCCCGAACGTCTTTCGTCCCCAGGATTTGTAGGCCTCGTTGGTCCAGAGGCCTCCGTCCTTGGCGGGGATCACCAGGGCTGAGCAAGCCGGTCGAGCTGAGCGCAGCCGCCATTCAGCTAGATCCTGGGCAAGCGGCTTGAGCAGACGGACGTTTCGGCTCTTCTGGGTCTTGGTGCCTTTCGTCTTGCCGAACGAGACCGCTCGCTCGACCAGGATCGTGCGCTCCCCGATGTCTGACCAACGCAGGCCAAGCGCCTCGCCGGGCCGAAGGCCCGCATAGGCAAGCAGGGACACAAGCATCGCGTCGCGCGGCTCCAGGCGCGCTCTGATCGCCTCCACCGTCGCCGGTGCCAGGGGCGTGACTTCGGCGGATGCCGGCGGCTTGCCTTTACGAACCAGCCGGGCCGGGTTCGAGGTGATGCGCCCGGCCTCAAAGGCCCGCTGAAGAATGTTGCTGAGAAGGCCGAGTGCTTGTCGGACGGCGATCTTGCCGGCGCCAGACTTCATGCGGTCCGAGTACCAGCGGCCGATCAGCTCGACGTTCAGTGATCGAAGAGGCACATCGCCGAGATACGGGGACACGTGCCGGTCATAGATGTGGCCGTAGGTGACACGCGTCTTCTCCGCCAGCGTGTGCGCATGGATCGGGATCCAAGTCTCCACCACATACGTGTCCAGCGACTCCTTGCCGGCGTCAAGCTCTGAGAGCGTGCCGAGCCGCCTGCGGCGGCGAAGGTCGGCGTCGAAGTCATCAGCGTCACGCTTGCGCTCAAACGACTTGTTGCGCCAGCGGCCGCTGTCCTCCTGCCAGCGCACCCGCCAGCTCGTCCGCTTGCTGCCGTCCTTGCGTTTCGCGATCTCCTTCTGAACGCTCACTGCTGTTCCACCTTCCGTGTTGGGGTTGAGGATCCAAGCATCGGGGTCGGCCAGAAACCCGTTCCGCGGGCCTGGCCTCCGCTCGCGGGCCGCTCGGTCATGCGGCTCTCCTGAACGCGTCGCTCATCGGTGAGCTCGACCCAGAGCTACTGGACCTGCGGGCCGCAAGCGACGCCGCCGGTCGCGGCTTTGCCTCGCCGCGCATCCACTCCCTGAGACTGCTCTCACGGATCTTGTAATGCGAGCCTGTGCGCTCCGCCTCAAGCGTTCCCGCTCTCACGTTGCGGCGGATCGTCTCCACGTTCACGCAGGCCATCACCGCCGCGTCCCTGGTCGAGAGCAGCTGATCGGACTCCATCGGATCCGGGGTCTGGATTCCAAGAGCCGCCTTCAACCAGGCGAGGTCCTCGGAATCCATCTGTGCCAGAAACGCGCGGCCGAACTCGCTCATCGCTCGCTCCCCGTGTCAACCCAGACCGTGCGGCGCAGCTGGTTACCTGAGTACGTGGGTGTCATCGGTCCGGGCGACCGCTTGTCGGCGCCGCTGCGCAGGACGTTGGTCTTGGGTGCGCGGTTGGCGTGAGGTGAAGCGATCAAGGCGCGCGGGGTGGGCGCGCGTCGCGCCCAAGCCCGAGGCGCGAGAGCGGGACGGGCCGGGTGACCCGCGGACACCGGCGCAGGAGTCGGATCCCACGACGATCGCAGCGTCCCGGGCACGGAGTTCCGTGGGGGAGAGCGCTGCGACGTGGGGGGCGGTCCTGATCATGTCCACCCATAGGACGAGGAAAGGTCGGGTTTAGGAGGAGAAATGGGTTATATGTTTCCGTGATAAGTCACGCGCGTTTGATTGATTGCGTTCAGTGGCGCGCAGAAGCGGCAACTCGGCTAAGCAGATCCCGGGACGCTGCGCTTGCTCGAGTGCTGAACCGGGCGCCGGTCAGACGAGGCCGTCCGCAGAATTTCTTACGGTGTAACAACCATGGTTCAGAGGCGTCCCAGACAGACACGCGCTGCGCATCGGACGACCGGCCACTCGATCTCGAATCGGGCGAGTGGGCCGAGAGGATGACCCAACAGAACCGCAGGCCGTGGCTGTTCATGGACCTCGATGGGGTCGTGAGTCCCGTCCCGCCGCAGAGCGCGAAGGCGCGGATCGCTCGCAACGGACCGCCGACCGGATACCGCACCTGGCCCGGCGCGCTCTACGACATGTATGTCGACGAGCGTCTGCTCGACTGGGCCGAACAACTCGACCGCGTCTACGACGTCGTCTGGGCCTCGTCCTGGGACAGCACGTTGCTGCCGGTCGTCGCGGCACCGCTAGGCCTCGACCACTGGCCGGTCCTGCCCATCCCGCTCACCGCAGACGCTTCGTTCGGTTCCGGCCCGCTCAGTCACAAGACCAAGGCGATCGCCGGCCACCTCGCAAACGACCCACGACCGTTCGCCTGGTGCGACGACTATCTGGACCGCCGATCGCTGCCGGTCCAGCTGCGATCCCCACGGCTACCGCATCTCCTCATCAGCCCTTCGACGCGCAAAGGGCTCACCCCCGAGCACGTCGAGGAGTTGCTCGAGATTCGCACGCCTGCATACACCCGACTAACCGGTCACAGCGCCGACGCGCGTCGCGTCAACGAACGATCGGCTTGCACCCGAGCCGCTGGAGGCTGGCCGCAGGAGGCGTCTCGGGGGCATGTTCAGCGGATCTGCCCTGAGCTCACCAGAGGCCAGCCGGCTGTTCATGTCTCGCTGCATCCTCGCGCCCCTCCTCCGGTGGTCAACCAGCACTCGCATCCAGTCGCCTCTGCGCTCGCATGCTCGCTCCGTCACCGCCGTGAGCGTTCCACCGGCCCTACGGGCACGCGCTTCGCGCTCGTAGCGGAACGCTCCCGTCGGCGACCGGCGAACTGAACGCAAGTCCAAGTTGACCCCCTCCACCGGCGCCCCTTTTTTGTCGCTCCGCGGGAACAGCTCGACCGATTCGCTCGGCCTGCTTGCGTACGGCTCACAGCCGCAAATGAAGTCCGGCGACCAGCCGCTCTACTCGCCGCTTCTGCAACCGTGTCGCATCGCGCCTCGCGAAAGGACCCGCCGGCCGGCGGGTCCTTTTTTGGTTCGGCTCGCATCCGGCAAGCCGGCTGCTCGCCGGTTTGATGCCGTCCGTGCAGCGGACCCGCTCACTCAAGCGCGGGCCCACCCCGTCGCGTTCGGGTGCGTCGGCGGCTCACCCTGCGCCGGGTGCGTCGTTCTCGCTTGACTGGTCGAGCTTGTACGCAAGGATCTTCAGCACCGTCCTGCCGTTGCGCTGCACCTCGGCGCTCTTGAAGTCCACGCCTGCTGCGCGTGCCTCGGTCCTCTTGCGCGCGCAGAAGTTCTTCGCGCTGCCGCGAAAGTCCTTGCCTTCGACGAACTCCCAGACGTGTCCGGACTCCGCGATCCTCACCCAGTCAAGCCGCTGGGCCGGTGACGCCGAGAACCTTGGCTCCGGCGTTCTCTGTACGCGGGCGGCGTCCCCCCGGGGTCGGCCCGGGCCGCGCCTTCCAGGCTGGTCGGCCCTCGTTGTGTGGTGGTATCGCAACCGCTGCCGCTGCGCTGCCGGCACCAGCCAGTCCTGCAGCCCGAGTCGCTCGAGCGGTATCTCGTACACCTCGTCCAGGACCCTGAGGTCCAGCGCCCATTCGAAGCGGGAGCGCTCACGCCACTGCGTGAAGACCGCGTCCACATACCACGCAACTGCTTTCGCGTTCCAGTTGTTCACGCGCGCAAGCCATCCAGTTGCCTGCCGTTCGTACCCGAGCTCGATCGAGCGGCCCAGATGGGTCACGTAATGGCACATCGGGCACAAGGCCCGGAGTCGCAGCAGCTCTTGCACGTGCTGCGCTTCGTCGTAGAGCCAGACCTCGTGGCAGTGGACGCTCTGGCCGCGGCCAGGCCGTGCCCGGCATACCTCGCAACGGCTCTCACCCATCTCGATGGTTTCGCGCGAAAGCTTGCGCCAGTAGTGCTCGCTCATGTATGCGCGGACGTTGCTGGCCCAGCAGGTGCTTGGCACCAGCTCGACCCGCAGCTTCGCGAACGGCGCGCCGGGTGGTTGGATGATCGGCGCGTACATCACGCCATCCCTTGGCCGACCAGCCGCAGCACCGGTGGGCCGGTCAGATCCCCGGGCGTCTCGCGAAACCACTGGACCGTCATCACTCGCTCGCCGGCGACGCCGTTTGTGCGTCTGGTTTGCTTGAGGCCACGCCTGCGAGCCCTATCGGCCAGCCGCCTGGCGAGCCTCCGCATCTGCGCTGCGTCGAGGTCCGCAGCTTCGGTCAGCTGGACCGGGCCTCCTTCGCGCAACGCGACCGTGACGGGATCGTCGGCGCGGTTCCGGCGGGGTGGTATTGAGGTTATGTCTATGCCGCGGAGAATTCTCATCGTCTCGAGTCCTTTCGGAGTTGCGGGTTGCACCCATAGGACGAGGTCACATGGGGGTTTGGGAGAGAAATGCGGAAAAGAATTTCTGGAGGCCGTCGCCGTACTCGCCTGAACACGTCCCCAGCGCCCCTAGACCGGGCCGCCGCGGCCGCCGTTCGCGTCCGGCCGCCGCCACCGTCCGACCCGCACCGCCCTGGCGCGCCGCCACCGCCTCGCCTGCACCGCCGGCCCGCACCGCCCTGGCGCGCCGCCACCGCCTCGCCTGCACCGCCGGCCCGCACCGCCCTGGCGCGCCGCCACCGCCTCGCCTGCACCGCCGGCCCGCACCGCCCTGGCGCGCCGCCACCGCCTCGCCTGCACCGCCGGCCCGCACCGCCCTGGCGCGCCGCCACCGCCTCGCCTGCACCGCCGGCCCGCACCGCCCTGTCCCGTTGCCGCGCACCGCCGACCCCGTCCGACCCGCACCGACCGCCTCCCACTGCCCGCGCCGTGGCCCTTCCGGGCCACGCACCCCACCGCTCGCCGCCGTGCCCTCCGGACCCGCCGTCTCGCTATTACACATTTGGATCACCGGTGATCCGTGTGTAATATGTGCGACGTGCAGAGCATCCGAGCGACCCGTCGATGCGCGAAAAGCCCCGTGGTTACAGCGAATCCGGCCGCGACCAAGGTCGCGTTTTTGGTGGTCTGGCGGTGCGCGATCCAGCCGCGTGGCTCGGTGCGGATAGCCGGTCGGTTCCCTCAGGTGCCTCGCGTGCTGAGCATCGGCAAGATCGGAAAGTCCGAGCAGCAGCAGAAGTACTACGAGGAGTCCGTCGCGAAGAGCCGTGAGGACTACTACGCTGGCCGCGGCGAGGCTCCCGGTGAGTTCTTCGGTGCCGGCGCTCGAGCGCTCGGGCTGAGCGGCCAATCCAACATGGAGCAGTTGCAGCGGCTGTTCGCAGGCCAGGACCCGGCGACCGGAGAGCAGTTGCGGTCGATGAGAGGCAACGTGCAGGTGCACGGGTTTGACCTGACGTTCTCAGCGCCGAAGTCGCTGAGCATGATCCATGCGCTCGGCGACGAGGACATGCAGTCAAACGCGGTCGCCGCGCACGAGTGGGCTGTGGGTCAAGCGATCGCCTACATGGAGCGTGAGAGCGCGCGCGTCGTGCGCGGCCACAAGGCCACCAAGGCGGAGCGCGCTGCAGGGTGTCGCCGACACATTGACGACGCATCGCGCGACCGGGTTTGTGGGCATCCGGTTCCGGCATCGCGTGAACCGTCTGCAGGACCCGCAGTTGCATACGCACTTCGTGATCGGTAACTGGGCGCAAGGCCCGGACGGCCGTTACACCGCGTTTGCCGCCGAGCACATGTACGAGAACGCGAAGGCCGGTGGCGCTGTCTACCAGCTGGCGTTGCGGTCGAAGTTCCGTGAGCTCGAGCCGTGGGTGGAGTGGGGTCAGGTCGAGAACGGGATGGCGGAGTTGGCGGAGCGGCTGATGGACCCCGGAATGCTCCGGGCGTTCTCGATGCGCACTCAGGATCTCGAGGAGTTCATGGTCAACCCGTCCAAGTTCATTCGCGACCCGGTGCGCGCCAGGGAGGCTGAGCTCGCGATGGCCGGGATGCCTCCGCGGGCACGCCGTCAGTACGCGACCTTGCGGACCCGTCAGTCGAAGGTTGAGGGGCAGATCAATGATCAGAAGTGGCGTGGCGAGATTGCGGCGCGGGCAGCCGAATGGGACTTCACGATCGACACGCTGCGCGGCTACCGCGAGGGCCCGGCGTTCGAGTACGCGACCCCGTTTGACGTTGCCGGCGTGCAGGCGCGCGCGTTCGGCCCAAGCGGTGTGACCGCGAACCAGAACACGTTTGAGCGCAAAGATGTCGTGATCGAGGTCGCGAACAACGCGCCACAGGGCGTCGGCGCATGGCTGTCAGACATCGACGCGGTTGTCGGGGAGGTGATGAGCAGCGACCAGGTCGTGCACGTGCGTACCGACCGGCTCCGCGAGAAGCTCACGACCGTCGAGCTTCTGGGGCATGAGGAGTATCTGATCGAGACCGCGGTTGACGGTCTCGGCTCTGGGCGGGCGATCGTTGATGGCGACGCGATCGAACAGGGTCTCGATGGGTTCTTCGCAACCCATCCGCAGATGGACCGTGAGAAGTTCGTGCAGCAGGAGAACGTGCTGCGAGCGGTCGCGACCGACGGAAACGCGATCTCGAGCATCGAGGCGCTCGCGGGATCTGGCAAGACCACGACCGCTGGTGCGATGCGTGAAGTGTTCGAGGCGGGCGGCTACCGTGCGTTCGCGGCTGGGCCGACCGGACGTGCTGTTCGTGAGCTCGCGCGCGTCGGCTTCGAGCGCCCACGCACGCTGTCTGCGTGGGAAGTGAAATTCGAGATCATGGGCGCGCGCGAGGCGATCCGGCAGGCGTTCGGTGACCCGTCCAAGGCCGTGTTGTTGATCGACGAGACCGGTATGGCGGACACGCGGCTGCTGTCCACGGTGGCGACTCAGATGGTAGATGCCGGCGTGAAGGTCGTCCTCATCGGCGACAGCTATCAGCTCACCTCCGTTCGTGCCGGCGGTATGCACGCTGCGCTGGCGCAACAACTCGGGGCATACCAACTGTCTGAAGTGCGACGACAGAACCATGTTGCTGAGATCGACGCGCTCGAGAAGCTTCGGGCCGGCAACGCGACTGCCTACATCCGATACAAGCGCGGTGTTGAGCGTGACGGGATGTGGTTCACGCGCGGTGACGAGGACTTCGCCGGGCGTGGCGACCTCGAGATCTTCACGGGCGAGGAGTCGCTTGATGACGGAATGGCTCAGGCGGTCGCGGACTACCTGGAGATGCGTGACCGTGGCGTAGAGGCTCAACAGCAACGCGCGCTGGCTGGCGAGCCAACCCCGTTCGCGCACGCGCGGGGGATGGATGACATTGCGCTGATCACCAAGGACAATGACCGTCGCGCGTTGCTGAACCGAATGATCCGCGACGAGCTGACCGAGCGGCGCGTTCTCAGAGGCCACATGACGATCGGCTCGTTCCGAGGCGAGAAGCTCGAGTGGGCTGTCGGTGACCGTGTGATCGCGCGGCGCAACCACAAGGGCTATGACCTCGACAACGGCACGCTCGGAACGATTACCGCGCTCGACGAGACTGGCATGACGCTCGCCGATGACAACGGCAACGAGCGCCGGTTCGATGCGAGCAGCATCGAGGATCTGCGTTACGTGAGCGAGCATCTCGAGCACGCGTACGCGCTCACCGCGCACGGCACTCAGGGCGCGACGTTGCGTTGGGCCGGTGTGGTTGGAATGCCGGGTGAGTTCTCGCGCGAGTGGGCGTACACCGCCCTGTCACGGGCGCAGAATCCGACCAAGATCTATGTGATCTCCGGGCACACCGCGGGCGAGCAGGCGCGTAAGGACTACGCGACCGTGCTTGACGCGGAGACTGACCATGAGAAGGTTCTGGCGAGGCTTGCGGCGCGGATGGAGAAGCGTGATCTCGATCAGGTCGCGCTGCTGCAACGCGCGCGAGATGGGCAGCTCAAGATCGGCACCGAAGATGCGCTCGACACGGCAGCAGAGGTGGAGTTCCAGGCTGACATCGAGCGCTACCGGGACAGCAAGTATCAGCTGGCGGGCGAGGCGTTCCAACGCCGATACCGCGACGCAACCGCTGGTGGGGAGAAGCTCCAGGCTTACGCCACGATCGTTGCCCACGACGATGCGATCCAGGCGGCGAGCGACTGGCGCAGATTTGGTGAGAAGATCGAAGCCATTCGTGCGGACGCCGGCACGACCGTTCTCAGCGACGCGCAACAGCAGACCATCGCGATCCTCGCGGCCGAACGCGAGAACATCACTGCCCAGTACCCGGACCCGGAAGCGATCCTGGCTTCACCGGCTGCGCATTACGACATCACGAAGCTTCAGCGTGAGTTCGCTGCCGGTCGCGCGGCAGCGATCGCCGAGCACATCGCGGGCGAACCGGAGTGGCTCACGGTGATCGGTACGCCACCAGCAAGCCCGAAGCTCCGCGAAGCGTGGACCGAGGTCGTTGAGAACTTGGCGGGACGCTACGTCGATGCGTGGGCTGAGGCCCAGGCAGAGCAACTCCGGTTGGCGTTCACCTCACGCTCGATCGAGCACGGGGCCTCGCCGGAGGAAGAACCTGTCGCAGTTGCGCGCGCGAACATGGACCGTGCAACCGAGGCCGCTGTGCGCGACCTGACGGACCCGGCCGCATGGGACGCAAAGGTGCAGGCCGATGCCGCGTTCGAGCAGGCTGTCGTTGACGCAAACCCCCCATGGCTGGTACGCACGCTCGGCGAGCGGCCCACCGACGTGGGACTGGCGGCGCGGTGGGAGAAGCTCGGACGCGAGCTTGCCCGCGTACGGGAACGGGCAGAGATCACAGACGAGCTCGACAGCGGCTACGCGCACGCGCTCATCCCGCTGCGACAGGCGATCGGCAAATACCGAGCGCAGGCAGGGCTCGAACAGCAGCTCGGCACCGACACCCCGGGCCGCGACATCTTCGGCTGAACCCGTAGGGCTGTTCGCCAGCGGACGGGCGTAAAGCAGAACGAGCGCGTAGGACCTGCGAGCAAAGCCGGGTGCTGCCCGGCTCGTGCGGAGTCTCGGTTTGCTCGGCCCCGATGGTACGGCGCAAGCGCCGTCCTTGTCGGGGCTGCAAACCCTCGACTCCTAAGGAGCCACCAGTGTCCGATTCGAAAACCACGAATCCCCCTGTCAGTTACGAGCTGCTCGTTTGCAGCGATCCGATGGCGTTGCCTTTCCCGATCAGGAGAGGCGCCGACCGCGTCTATGAGGAGTTACTTGAGCTGTCTGAGTTGCTGCCCGCGCGACACGGCGACCTGTTCCGTCACCGGTGGGGCCTCAGTAGCCACTTCCCTCACATGACGGAGCAGACCGCGACCAAGTTCGACATCCCGAAAAACACGGTACAGCGAATGCTCAACCAATCCCTGTGGAACATCGCTCGCTACGCCCACTACCGGGAGCTCCCTGCGCTCCGCGAGCTGCTTGGCGACGATCAGACCCGTTGGGCCGAGAGAGCCTGGAGTCAGGCCGACCAGCGGTGGGGAAACCAATACGCAGCCTTCTCAGAGGCCGTCCTCCTCCTTGCTGTCGGGGGCATTCCGGTCCGAGACGCGCACGCCGCGGCGCGCCAACACATGATCGAGGTCGGGGTCGCGCGAACCAACAGGTGGGGCAAGCCGCTAAACGCTCAGGAAAGGATCGCCGACGCACGTATCGCGCTTGACCGGATCCTCCAGCAGGTAATCTGGCCATCGAACCCGGCCCACCACGAAGACCTGGGCAGGTTCTCGAACCAGCGACCGCTTCCGTGCTTCGCGTGTAGCAAGACGGGTGTGTTCCGCAGCGAGAAGCTACAGCGGCTCGTGCAGTTCGACTCCACTCTCGAACTGCGCCTCCTTCAGCAACTCGAGCTAGACGACCGTGTCGCCAGCTACCAGGAGCAGCCGGTCGAGCTCACCTACACGCTCGATGGCGACAGCCACGGCTACACGCCGGACATCGCCGTCCAGCTCGTCGACGGACTTGTGTTCATCATCGAAGCCAAGCCATTCGACCGCCTTGGCGAGTTCACCAACCTCAAAAAGTGGTCGGCGCTCGCGTCCTGGTGCGACCAATCAGGCCTGGGATTCTGGGCCGGCTGCCCGGAACGTTCACTCGTCGAGCACCTCAGCGTCAAACCGGATCCCGAGAAGTATGAATTGATTGCTGTCGAGGTCGATGCCCACCCGGTCACCGAGGGCGACTACGAGGCACTAACGCGCCTTGTTGGATACGAGCAACTCGGGCTCGCCGCGACCAGCGGGCTCCTTGAGTGGCGTCCGAGCTCCCGCTTTATAGGGCACTCCACTGCGTCGGATCGAGAGGAAGCACGGCAATTCTGGCGGCTTGTCGGTACCTGTTGCCGCAGCGTCCGCGCGTCGAAATCAGTGCCGACTGCGGGGAAGCCGTTGATGGCGCTTGAAACCCCGCGTAGGTGTTTGGGGTTGCCGGTTGAGTCGAAGGCGTCCACCTGAAGCCAGCTGTAATCGCTTGTAAACCCTGTGGCCCAGATGATTGCTGTGATGCCCGCGCAGGTGAGGTTGATTTCGCGCGGCGGTGTGATCGCGTTCTGCGGGAGGTCGCCCAGGTCGTGCGCGGCCAGCTCTTCGGGCAGATCTATGCCGGTGCGTTCCACAAACGCATCGGCCTCTCGCAGGAGCGGCAGGAAGTTGGCATCACCAACCGCAATGTTTTCGGCGAGGTCCGGCGCAAAGCCGATGGTCTGCCACCGCTTCGAACGCGGCGATTACCAACTTTGGTGAGTATCGGGACTGTCCGGGTAGCGAGTGTCCTTCCCTGAGGGAGTGTCAGCGATGAAGACGAATGCACCCTGCGCGGTAGCGACGGCCCGGCGCTCGCCCTGCGGTGTTGTGGCCGGCAACATCTGGCGTGCTGGAATGTTGTGTGGACACCCATCGACATCAGAAACGTCCCACGTTACGTTTTCCGAGCAACAAACCAGCCGCAATGCCTTGCGCTGGGAGACACTCATCGGAAGGTGAAATATGCAAGCGCTCTCCAAAGAGCTACAAGATCTGTCGGATCGTGCCAAGAAGACCGAGAGCGTTGTCGGCGCGGTGCGGTCCAAGGACCGCGAGAGCCTTGCCCAGCACCGCGCCGAGCTTGAAGCCTCGATCGCCGCGGCCGGAACGGCCGCGGCTGCCAATGGAAACAAGGCCTCGAATTGGTGGACTGAGACGCGCGCGTCGGTCGACGAGCATTTTGCGGCCCGGCGGGCAAAGGCCCAACAGCGTCAGTTCGAGCACGACCTGAAGCGGGCCGAGCAGCAGGCGGATGATGCGGAAGCTGATGCCGCAGACGCAGTCGCCTCCGCCTTGTACCTTCTAGACGAGGCTGAGCACGCGGTCATCGATGCGGTGATCGCCCGGGCCGTCGCCGACGACCTGGCACTCGCGAGGTAGGCACGTGCGGTCTATCGCGTCAACAGCCTCGAGGAACTGGTGGCTACTGCTCATCACCGGTGTTGCCTGGATCCTGCTGTCCATCATCATCTTCCGCTTCAACTACTCGTCGGTGCACGCGATCTCGGTGCTCTTCGGAGTGTTGGTCCTCGCCACCGCGGCCAATGAGGTGTTCGTCGCCGCCCTGTCCTCGGGTGGTCGGAGCGTCCTGCACCTGTTGCTCGCAGTGTTGTTCACCGTGACCGGGATTGTCGCCTTCGTCCATCCTGGCGACACGTTTGTAAGCCTTGCCGCGGTTGTCAGCTTCTATCTGATCTTTCGCGGCACGTTCGACATCGTCACCGCGATGTCAGACAGCTCGCGGGCTTCCGGTTGGTGGCTGCAGTTGGTCGCTGGCATGGCGGAGCTGCTGCTCGGATTCTGGGCCGCCGGGTCATGGGGGTTGAGCACGATCGTCCTTGTCTCCTGGGTGGGTGCGGCGGCGCTCCTGCACGGCATCGTCGAGATCGCCGGAGCCTTCCGTCTCCGCGACCTCGATGCCTGAGACAGGCTCCAAATAGGTGAAGTCAGGGGCGTAGTGGGAGTCGCTGTTCGGCTTCGAGGGCGATACAGAGCTCGGTGAGCTGGCGGGGTTCGTCGAGGGAACGAGAGGTGAGCTCCTCCAGCCGCCGCAATCTGTTGCGCACAGTGTTGGGGTGGCAGTAGAGGCGTCGTGCCGCCGCCTCGGCTGATCCTCCGGAGTCCAGCCAGGCCGCGAGCGTGTCAAGAAGCGTGGCTCGGTCGACGAGATCCAAGGCGGTGAGGCCGCCGAGAACCGTGTCGGCTACTCGGCGCATCACGTCGGGACTGGCGACGGCGGTCACCGCGAGTGGCGATTCGTCAAATACGACGATCTTCGGCCGGTCCGCGGCGGAACCGTTCACGGCGATGCGGGCAAGGCGCAACGCCTCGACCGTCAACCCCAAATTCTCGTAGGGCGGGCTGACGCCAACGCGGCTGGACCCGCATCCCCCAAGTGCCTCGACGAGCGTGCCCAGCTTCGTAGAGGACGTCAGGCAGGCTATCCCTACCTGCAGGCTTGGAAGGAGTCGCCACGCCGACGTAATTCCCTCGAGCCGAAGTGCCGCTTCGACGCCAGGGAGCGCCTCTCGGCCGAGCAGTGGCGGCTCTGCTGCGATGACCACATGGAGGCCGGATGCAGGGATGCGCAGGATGTCGGCGACCTCCCATAGTGTTGTCGTATCGGCAATCCGGCCTTCGAGCACTGCTTCCACCAGGGCGGAGCGCTCGTGCTCCTGCGCAACGACGCGCGCCGTGACAACCTCCCGGTACGCGGTCGCCATAGCTTGGGTCGCGCGGTCCTGGACGGTCCAGATGTCGGAGGCGGCCCGTACGAGCGCATCATTGGTGACGGCATTGCCCGGCTTCGCCTCGGCAACAAGGAGCTCCCAGATAAAGCGAGTGCCGACCCGGTAGGCGTCCATGAGCGCGGGCAGCGGTGCGCCCTCAGCTGCCCCACGGGCACCGGTGGCCCACGCTTGGGAGGTATCGAACGCGTTTCCGCCGGCAAGCGGCAGAAGCCCCAGCTCCAGGTTGGCGCGGCAACTAGCTCGCAGTTCGGCCGCCGGGGTCGATGCCTCGTCGCGGTAGAACGGCAGTTCGCTACGGATACGATCGTTGAGCTGTTCGGCGAGCTCATCCACCCTGGCCAACAGCTCGGTCGCAACTGCAACGAGACCAGGATCCGTTTCCGGAGTGACGTTTGGCATCGAACGAGACTACGGTACCGACATACGCTGTGAACCCTAGGGCCGACCGGTCAGCTCCTCGGTTCGGAACACGCATGATTCGTACGGCTCGCCGGTCGCCGGGGCAGCGCGATCCCGCAGGTTCGCCATTCAGGACGAACGAGCCCTCTGGTGCTTGGCGTTGTCAGACTGGGCTCTGTGGTCAGCATGTTGATTCGGCGGCACGGCTCCCCCGATTCGTTGAAGCGCGGTCGGACGGGTGATCGAGCACGTCCTGGTGGCGTGAGAGTTGGCTCGGGAGCAACGGAGGGTGACTGACTACCCACTCTTGTGCCGCAAGTGGCGCTCGGGGGCAACAGAATTGGTCCGCTTGAGCAGCTCGCCGAGCCCGTTCTCGGATAGATCGCCTTCCCGCTGGAGCGAGGGCCGGCCGCACCCAACACCACCGCTGGGCGACAGGCTTGATCGTGCTGGCTCGCGGGGTTTGACTGAGGGCGGGGGGTTAGCCGTGATGCCCGTGGTATTACTTGTCGTTGGCTTCGGGAGTGGCCGATTCTCGTTGGAGGACTGGACTCACGTTGCATCCGCATGACTGCCTGACGATTAGCTCGACCGGTACACGCACATGTTCGTTTGTCAGGCTGACTTCATGCCGTGCAGCCACCCCCAACGCGTCAAGCAGCATACGCGCGCCGATTTCGCCGAGCTCGCGGTCGTGGCGGGCCAGTGCCGACACCGGGGGGGTCAACAGGTCGCTGCTCACGGGGTCGTCGAACGAGACCAGCGCGACGTCTGCCGGAATCGTCTTGCCCGCCTGCCGGATGCCTCGCATTGCACCGAGTGCGAGTGTGTCTCCTGCTGCGATGATCGCTTCTGGCGGTTGGTCGAGCCGCATGAGTGCTGCGACTGCTTGTTCGGCGCTGTGCGAGGACCACTGGTAGTCACCGTAGATCAGGTACTCGGGGATCACCGGCAGCCGGGCATTACCCATCGCCACGCGAAACGCCTCGAGTCGCTCCGTCGCCGGACCATTCTCCATGCGGGGACTACCAGGACTTGGCTCCAACGGAGCGCCGAGAAATGCGATCAGCTGATGGCCGTGCACGTGAGCGAGGTGCTCGACGAGCGTTGCCACGCCACCGGCGTTGTCCGGTGCCACATAGCCGATGCCGGCATCGTCGAGGACATGATCGAAGAAAACGACCGGTACTCCGGTCGCACAGTAACCGCCTGAGGTCGCGATCAATACACCGTCGACTTGGCGCGCGTGCAAGGTCTGGAGAGCAGCTCGCTCGTGTCCGGATTCTCGCGCTGAGTTCATCACGAGAACTTGATACCCGGCGCTTTCGAGCACGTTCTGGGCTCCCTTTAAGGCGTTAGCATAGAACGGGATCGCCACATCGGGGACGACGACTCCAATAAGCATCGAGGAGTTGGTTCGTAGAGCACGTGCCTGAACGTTTGGCGCGAAACCCAGCTCGCTCGCAACATCGAGGACCCGCTGCCGCGTCGCAGCGGTGATCCGGGGATGGTTTGTCAGAGCGCGGCTGACCGTCGACGACGACACACCGGCGGCAGCGGCGACGTCCGATAGCGTTGCTCGCCGGGACGCAAGCGTCTGTTGATCACTTTCGGCGGGGCGACGCGGGACGCTCATCGATGGTTCTCGTGGTGTGCGACGGTCGGCGCAGTCCCGCTAGTGAGGGACGCTAGATCGGCTGCGGTGAAGTCTTCGCGCATAGACGGACGATAACCGTCTGCAGTCGATCCAGCCCATCGTCGCCGGACGATGCCGCGCCCTGAGCTCACACCAGCAGCGTCTGGATTGATCTGCGCAAACGTTCCCATGAGTTGGTGTTTCTAAGTTTAGATTCTCAGGCTTGACAAGGAAAGTGACGCCGTGCAAAGCTTTGCACGGGAGAGTGATCGATGCGGGTCATCGGTCGCGCTTAAATACGAGGAGAGGAGCCATAGGTGTCGGCTAAAGCCCGGATGCCTAAGAGTTTTTCGCGCCCTGTAGTTGGGGTCGTGATTGCAGCCTGCGTGGCGGCATTTGCCGCTCTCGCTGCGAGCAGTGCAGCAGCGCACAAGGCGACAGCAGCGTCATCGGTTTCTGGTGATGTCTATTTCCTGGTCCCCGACGCGGCAACTCCGCGCTGGCTGACCGAGGACGCACCAGATCTCAAGCAGTATCTGCACCAGATGGCCCCTGGACTGAAACTGGTCGTCGAGAATTCAAACGACTCCGTCACTACACAGGACTCGGAAGTCCAAAATGCGATCACCAAGGGTGCTAAGGCGATCCTGCTTGTGTCTGACGACCCCTCGGAAGCTACGGGCGCGCTCGTGAGCGCCAAGCAGGCCGGCATCCCGGTTATTGCCTATGACCACAACACGCAGAACGGGCCGCTGACCGCATTCGACGTCTACAACTCCGTGACGGTCGGCGAAGATCAGGCAGCGCCGCTCTGTGCGGCGTTCTCGAAGGGCGGCCCGTACACCGTTGCGCGGATCATGGGCAACCCGGGCGAGTACGGCACGATCCGTTACAAGCAGGGCCAGGACAAGTGCCTTAACCCACTGATCAAGTCCGGCAAGGTGAAGGTCGTTTGCCAGACCTACACCCCCAACTGGGACCCGACCAACGCGCAGCAAGAAGCCGAAGCCTGCCTGACCAAGACGAACGACAAGATCAACGCGTTCCTTGACATGAACGACGGAACAAGTGCCGGTGTGATCGCTGCCCTTCAGCAGCAGAAGCTCGCAGGCAAGATCAAGGTCTACGGCGGACAGGACGCTGACATCCAGAACGTGCAATACACAGCGCTCGGCTATCAGGCCGGAACGATCTACAAGTCGTTCAAGGTCGAAGCAAAGATCGGCGCGCAACTCACCGTTGCAGCGATCGAGCAGAAGCACCTTCCGGACATCAACAGCACCTACCAGAACGGATACGCCAAGATCCCGACCGCACTGCTTGTGCCCACCTACGTCAACGCGAACAGCCTGAGCAAGCTAGTCACGGGCGGCGTATACACCTGGAAGCAGATCTGCACGGGGCCGGCTGCCGGCACTGCCGTCTGCAAGTCCCACAAGTAAGTAAAGGAAGGGTGTTCCAAGATGCAGACCGATGGCCTCTCTCTAAGGAGTGTTTCAAAACACTTCGGCGGCGTACACGCACTCAACCGCGTGGATCTGTCTGTGTCCTACGGGGAAGTTCTCGGCGTCGTCGGAGAGAACGGCGCCGGGAAATCCACGCTGATGAAAATCATCGCTGGCGTGATGCCGCCAGACGACGGGACGATCAGCGTGGACGGAAACGTGGTCCATTTCCGCAGCCCGGCGAGCGCGGCGCGAGTGGGAATCGCGATGGTCTATCAGGACCTCGCACTGTGCGACAACCTAGATGCCGTCGCGAACATGTTCCTTGGCAACGAGATCGTTCGCTGGAACTTCCCTGGCGCGCGGCGCCGCCGCGGCCAGATGCGTCACGAGACCGAACGGGTTCTTGCTGGCCTCGGGATCAGGCTGCGCTCGCTCGAGCTGCCGGTGGGTCAACTCTCGGGTGGCCAAAGGCAAGCGATCGCGGTAGCGCGTGCGGTCATGCGGGATCCAAAGGTCGTTATCTTCGACGAGCCGACCGCAGCACTTGCGGTCAACCAGCGCGGTCAGGTTGTCGAGTTGATCCGTCGACTGCGCGCTCGAAACCATGCGGTCGTCGTTGTCTCTCACGAACTGGACGACGTCCTGTCCGTGTCAGACCGCATCGTTGCGTTGCGCCTCGGGTCGGTCGCGGCAGTGTTCGACGACGCCAGCGACGTTACGCAGCACGATCTCGTGACAGCGATGCTCGGTGTTCCGCCGGTTCGGACCGCCCCTGCGGGCGGCGCATGACACCCGGCGTGGTCTTAGGAATTCGAAAGAGGACCGAAATGGCGATCAGCAAAAGCAGCACGGGCAAAATGAGTCAAGCCAACGGACACGGAGCCGAGCAACCGGAGCCCCAGACCGGCAGTAACAGCATCGCTGCTACCACACAATCGGCTCCGGCCGGGGGGCAGGCGACCAGTCCGTTCGGTCGGATGTTCGCGATCGTGCGCGAAGCTCCGGCCACCCGCCTGCAGATGGCGGCGAGCATTGCCGCACTGGTTTTCGTAGCGGTTATCTTTGAGTCGCAGACAAGCTTGTTCTTGTCATCACGCAACATCACCGAGCTGCTGATGGAAAGCATTCAGGTGACCGCTTTGGCGCTCGGCCTGATCTTCGTCCTGCTGTTGGGTGAAATCGACCTATCAGTGGCCGCATTGAGCGCGGTCTGCGCGACGATCACAGCTTCGGCGATCGTCGTGCATCACCTGAGCACCGGTGTTGGCATTGGCCTCGGGCTCGCCAGCGGGGTTGTGTTCGAGCTCATCCAGGGAGCCATCATCACCTTCTTCGGAGCGCCTTCTCTGATCGTGACTCTGGGCGGGTCCTTGGTGCTCTCGGGTCTGTTACTGGTGCTGCTTCCCAGCTCGGAGCAGATCCCGCTCGGCGCGACTGCGCTGGGCTCGTACTCATCAGACTTCATCGCAAGCGACGTCGCCTGGCTGTTGTGCGCTGCTGGAGTGGCTGCGTTCGCGGGGCTTCGATGGATGGCATATCGCGACCTGCAGCGCGGCGCAGACCAGGCGTCAGGTCCGCAGCGGTCTTTCGCACGCGTGGTCGTCCTGCCTAGCGCGGTAACGGCAGCGCTGGTGGCGGCGGCCGTGATCCTTCTCAACTCGTACCTTGGGGTCCCGTTGCTGTTGGCCGTCGTCGTCGCGATGATTGCGATCTGCGCGTACGTGACAACGCAAACCCGCTTCGGAGTGCATCTGTATGCGGTTGGTGGCAGTCGGCAGGCGGCCAACCGTGCCGGCGTTGCGCCCCGCAAGATGCTGATGTCGGCGTTCGCGATCAACGGTTTGTTCGCTGGAGTGGCCGGAATCATCGGCGCCTCCCGGCTTCTGGGTGTCGGGGTCGATACCAACTCTCCGGATCTACTGCTTGTCGCGATCGCGGCGGCGGTGATTGGAGGGACCAGCCTCTTTGGGGGTAAGGGAAACGTTTGGGGCGCATTGATCGGTGCGTTGGTGATCGAGGGGCTCGCCAATGGTCTCGATCTACTCGGTGCCTCGGCATCGACCCAGTACATCGCCGAGGGCCTGGTTCTCGGCGCTGCGACGATCGTGGACTCGATCGTCACCGGCCGCTGGATCTTCGCCCGGACCGGAGGCTGACGGATATGACTCAAGTACACGGTGACGTGAACGCAATGGCTCGCGTGCGGTCGTGTCCGAAGCGCGAGCAGTCGTCGCCCCGCGAAGGCTCGAGATGACCGGTGTCGAGAACACCGTGGGCCAGAGCTACGCGAGCGGGCCTGAGGGAGTAGAGGTCCGGCTCGGCGTCATCGGCCTTGGCCGCATGGGTTCGATGCATGCCGAGAACGCAAGCCGGATGCCGGGTGTGCGCGTCGTAGCGGTCAGTGACCCCTCTGGGCCCGCTATGCGGCGCAGCCCCGCCGATCCCCACGCCGACTGGCGGGAACTGATCGATCGACATGACATCGATGCGGTGTTGATCAGCTCGCCATCGGCCGCGCACTGTGACCAGATCATCGCTGCGGCTCTCTCCGGTAAGCACATCTTTTGCGAGAAGCCGATCGATCTCTCACTTGAGCGAATCAGTGAAGCGCTCTCGGTCGTCGAGGAGGCTGGCGTGATGCTGGCGCTGGGTTTCAACCGGCGTTCGGACCGAAACTTCTCGGAGCTGCATGAGCGGATCGCCGCCGGCGCCATCGGCACTCCATGGATGCTCCGGATCACGGCTCGTGACCCCGCGCCCCAACCAGCTGACTACATCCGGACCTCTGGTGGCCTCTTCGCCGACATGACGATCCACGACTTCGACCTCGCTCGTTTTCTGCTGGGAGTCGAGATCGTCGAGGTCAGCGCGATGGGTGCGGCGCTCGTCAGCCCGGAGCTGGCTGAGATTCCCGACATCGACTGCGCGATCACGACCCTTCGGTTTGCCAGCGGGGCGCTTGGCGTGATCGAGAACTGCAGGCAGGCGACAGTCGGCTACGACCAGCGGGCGGAGGTTCACGGGCCGCTCGGGACGTTGCTGGCCGAGAATCAGCGGGCCAACACCGTCGTGCAGGCCGACTCGTCCGGAGTGCATCATTCCCAGATCGCCGGCTTCCTCGCCGAGCGATATGGGGAGGCTTACCGCAACGAAATTGCGAGCTTCATCGACTGTATCCGCAGCGGCAGAGCTCCGGTCGCCAGCGGCGATGACGGATGGCGCTCCGCACTGGTAGCCGCCGCGGCGCAGCGCTCCCTGATCGAGGGACGCCCCGTCCAGATTTCGGAGTTCAGCTGATGCGCGTTGTGGTGCTCGGACTCGGGCGCATGGGTCTTCGTAGGGTGGAGCTGCTGCTCGCCAACGGCAAGGTCGACGAGGTCATGGTCTCGAGCCGCGTCGAGGCACGCGGACGCGAACAGGCTGAAGCTCTGGGAGTGGAATGGATGCCGATCGATGCGGCTCTAGGCGCTGCGGTCGACGCGGCAGTCGTAGCGACCTCGACGGCATCTCACGCAGAGCAGCTCGAGCGGCTCGTCAGCCGCGAGATCCCTGTTCTCTGCGAGAAGCCTCTGGCTCTGTCGATCGCCGAAAGCCAGCGTCTGGACGAGCTCATCACGCGGGCTGGCGTTCCGGTCCAGATGGGATTCCAGCGCCGACACGATCCCAGTTACCGCAGCGCGCGGGACGCGATCAGCTCCGGAGAGCTCGGCACCTTGTACTCGCTGCGGTTGGCGGCACACGATCACGAGCCTGCGCCCGAGGACTACATCCCGACCAGCGGCGGCATTTTCCGCGACATGCACGTTCACGACTTCGACATCGCGCGCTGGCTGACTGGCGAGGAGATCACCCACGCCTACGCTGCCGGGGCGGTTCGCCACTGGGAGCGATTCGCGCGCCATGACGACGTCGACACCACGGCGATCGTTTTGACGACCGAGTCAGGGATACCAGTCGTTGTCACGGGGGCTCGCCATGACCCGCTCGGCTACGACAGCCGCGCAGAGCTTTTCGGTTCAAATCTCACGCTGACCGTCGGGCTCACCCGCCACAGCCCGCTGCGTTCGGTCGAGGAGGGCGGACCCGAGCAGCCAGTGCCGACAGGGTTTCTCGATCGCTTCGAGGATGCGTTCAGCATTGAAACCTCGGCGTTTGTCGATGTCGTCAGCGGCGAGATCCCCAATCCCTGCCCGCCGAGTAACGCGGTGCGGGCACTGCGGGTCGCCGAGGCGTGTGACCGGTCGCGGCGGGAAGGCCGCGCTGTCTTGCTGGAGGAGATCGACGGATGAGGCGGCGCGGCGGCTCGTACGAGCGCTATTTGGACAGAGCTCAGATCGCGAGAGCGAGCCGGAAGGCAGCGACGGGCGAAGGACAGACAAAGGAGAAGAAATGAATCGCCCGGTCACCCTGTTCACCGGCCAGTACGCCGACATGCCGATCGCGACCCTGGCCGAGAAGGCCGGCAGTTGGGGGTTCGACGGACTGGAGCTCGCCTGCTGGGGCGATCACCTTGATGTGCGACGCGCTGTGACGGAGCCGGACTACGCGCGCCGGCAACGCGATCTGCTCAAGCGACACGGCCTGGGCTGCTGGGCGCTCAGCAACCACCTGGTGGGTCAGGCGGTCTGTGACGTCCCGATCGACGCTCGGCACCGCGCGATCTTGCCGACGCACGTCTGGGGAGACGGTGAGGTCGAGGGGGTGCGTCGACGCGCTGCGCAGGAGATGATCGACACTGCACGCGCCGCGGTGGCGATCGGCGCGACTCACGTCAACGGCTTCACTGGCTCGAGCATCTGGTACATGCTCGCCGGCTTCCCGCCGATCTCACCAGAAGCCATCGAGCGCGGCTACGTGGACTTCGTCGAGCGCTGGACGCCGATCCTCGATGCGTTCCAGCACGAAGGCATCACGTTCGGTCTCGAAATCCATCCGGGTGAGATCGCATATGACTACTGGACTGCGGAGCGCGCTCTTCAGGCAATGCCCCATCCGGCTTTCGGAATTAATTTCGATCCCAGTCACCTGCATTGGCAGCAAGTGAGCCCCGAGTTATTCATCGAGCGCCACGCGGAGCGGATCGTCCATGTGCACATGAAGGATGCCGCCCGGCAGCTCGACGGTCGCAACGGAATTCTGTCGTCCCACCTGCCGTTCGGAGACGGCCACCGTGGCTGGGACTTCCGCACGGTCGGGCGTGGAGGCGTGGAGTGGGAGGGGCTCGTTCGTGCCCTTGACCGCATCGGCTACGCCGGCCCGTTGTCGGTCGAGTGGGAGGACGTAGGTCTCGATCGTGAGATCGCCGCCCCCGAAGCGCTGGCATACGTGCGCCGGCTTGCCGGCGGACCATCGCAGCGTCAGTTCGACGCGGCGTTCAGCTCAAAAACCCTGGAGCCCACGAGCGAAATCTCGGTGGCAACCACCCAATCCGCCAGTTGCAGAACGGAGCAGTGATGAAGCAAATCGGAATCGGACTTCTGGGCGCTGGATGGATGGGGGACCTCCACACCGTCGGCTACCAGCAGGCGCCCTATCACTACCCCGACCTCGGGGTTGAGCCACGGCTCGTCATCGCTGCCGACCAGTCACCTGATCGCGCGGAGGCGGCCAGCGCGCGGCTTGGCTACGAGCAGGCAACGACCGACTGGCGCGAGGTTATCGCCCACCCGGAAGTAGACGCGGTGAGCATCACGTCACCGAACTTCATGCATCGCGAGATGGCACTGGCGGCCGCGGCGGCCGGCAAGCATTTCTGGGGTGAAAAGCCGCTCGGGCGAAATCCCGCAGAGACTGCAGAGATCGTTGCGGCTGCGAGCGCCGCAGGAATCTGCACGACTGTCGGTTTCAACTATCGCCACGCCCCAGTCGTTCAGCATGCCCGAAACTTAATCAGCGAGGGACAGCTCGGGGAGATAACTCACTATCGCGGATTCTTTTTGTGTGACTACGCCAGTCACCCACTCGGTGCGCTCTCCTGGCGGTTCCTGCGTGACCAGGCTGGCCTTGGCGTCCTGGGCGACCTGATGTCGCACGTGGTCGACATGGCCCAATACCTCCTGGGCCCGATCGCTCGGGTCTCGGCACAGCAGGCAACGCTGATCCCGATGCGGCCGAAGATGCCCACCGGCGCCGGAACCCATTTCAGCATCGTCGAGAACGGCGAGATGGCTCCCGTCGAGAACGAGGACGCGGCCAGCAGCCTCATCCGATTCGAGTCGGGCTTGCACGGGACGCTCGAAGCAAGCCGCGTGATCGTCGGGCCGCACGCCCGAATGGGATTTGAGGTACATGGCACCACCGGTGCGCTCGGATGGGACTTCGAGCGCTTGAACGAACTGCAGCTGTTCCGTGCGGGTGGGCCAACCGACGATGTCGGCTACGCAACGGTCATGGCTGCCCTCCACCACCCAGATTTCGCCAACTTCATGCCCGGCGCCGGTAACACGATGGGCTTCCAAGATCTGAAGATAATCGAGGCGAAGCTCTTCCTGGAATCGATCCGAGATGGTGTCTCCCAGCCGCCAAGTGCGACCGAGGCGCTGGCAAGCGCGCAGGTGATCGACGCGATGGTGAGGTCGATCGAGCACGAGAGCTGGGCTGACGTCAACGAAATTGCTGTCCCTGAAGCGCTGGTCGAACGATAGGAACGGCTGTGGGCACCACAGAGACAAACCAACAACCGGCAGCCCCGAGCCTCGCTGCCGAACAGTCGACGGTCCGATTGACGACCGCACAGGCGATTGTTTACTTCCTGTCAAAGCAGTACAGCGTCAGGGACGGACATAGACAGCGGCTGGTTCCGGCGATGCTCGGGATATTCGGACACGGAAATGTCGCCGGCCTCGGCCAGGCACTCGACGAATACCAAGATGCGCTGCCGTTTATGCAAGGCCGCAACGAGCAGTCGCTGGTCCACATCGCCACCGCGTACGCCAAGACCAAGAATCGCAATGCGACCTTGGCGGTAACCGCCTCGATCGGTCCCGGTGCGACGAACATGATCACCGGTGCCGCGCTGGCGACGGTTAACCGTTTGCCTGTGCTGCTGTTCCCCGGTGACACCTACGCCACCCGGCACCAAGGTCCCGTGCTGCAGCAGCTCGAGCATCCGGGCGCCGGTGACATCAGCGTCAACGACTGCTTCCGTCCGGTCGCGCGCTTCTTCGATCGGATCACCCGACCCGAACAGCTTCTCACCGCGTTGCCTGAAGCGATACGCGTACTGACCAGCCCGGTAGAGGCTGGCGCCGTGGTGATTTCGCTGCCGCAGGACATTCAGACGGAGGCCTACGACTTCCCCGTCGCCTTCTTACGGGAGCGGGACTGGCATATCTCGCGGCCGGCGCCGCATCCGCAGGATGTCGAAACCGTCGTCGAGTTACTCCGCGCCTCGGAGAAGCCACTGATCATTGCCGGCGGCGGGGTGCACTATTCGGAGGCGCAGCCGGAGCTGGCCGCTCTGGCCGAAGAGCTGGGCATCCCGGTGACCGAGACGTTTGCGGGCAAGGGCGCGGTGCAGGACGACCGCTGGTGGGGGCTCGGCGGGGTCGGGCTCGAAGGCAACCCCGCCGCCAACGCACTCGCGGCAGAGGCTGACCTCGTGCTTCACGTCGGCACCAGACTGACCGACTTTGCGACCGGATCACAATCGATCTTCACGAACCCACGTGTGCGTTTCGCAGCCGTGAACGTCGTCGACCGTGATGCCCGCAAGCAGGGTGCCGTCCCGCTCGTAGCGGACGCCAAACTGGCGCTCGCCGCGTTGCTTGAAGCAGCGCTCACCGCCGGTGTCGAGCAGCAGGGTGGTTGGATCGCTACAGCACGAGCCGCGAAGGACCAGTGGGCTCCCGTTAGGGCCGCTGCCATCTCTGCATCGCAGGACGTGCCGATGACCCAGGGCGCACTAATTGGCGTGCTCAACGAATCCGCGCGTCCCGGTGACACCATCATCGCGGCCGCTGGCAGTCCGCCTGGCGACCTCATGAAGATCTGGGATTGCACGGGCGAGCGCCGATGCCACCTGGAGTTCGGCTTCTCGTGCATGGGGTACGAGCTGCCGGCCACCCTCGGGGCCCGGCTCGCC
Source organism: uncultured Actinomycetota bacterium (assembly GCA_963714335.1). Classification (GTDB taxonomy): domain Bacteria; phylum Actinomycetota; class Thermoleophilia; order Solirubrobacterales; family Solirubrobacteraceae; genus Palsa-465. Next base: position 72,432 of record CAVQNW010000002.1, on the reverse strand, counting down.
GGGAACGATGGTGAGGTGATCGCGCTCATCGGTGACGGCACCTTCCTGATGCAACCCACCGAGCTTGCAACCGCTGTCCAGGAAGGCCTGAAAGTCACGGTCGTCATCTCGGACAACCACGGTTTCCAAGTCATCCGACGTCTGCAGATGCACGTGACCGGCAAGCATTTCGGGAACGAGATGCGCCAACGCCTCGGTGGCATCGGCGAAGGGCCGCTCGAAGGTGACTACGTCCGGCTCGATCTCGCGGGAGTCGCTGCCGGCCTCGGGGCGAAGACGTTCGCGGCGTCTACCGCAGAAGAGTTGCGTGATGCGCTCGCCGCCGCTCGGGAAGCCGAGGGTCCGGTGGTGATCGTTGTTCCGACGGCACCGCACGCATCGCTGCCGTCGTCAGGCGTGTGGTGGGACGTTGCGCCGGCGGCGGTCTCCGAACAGTCATGGCTGGCGGAGAAACGCTTTGACTATTCACAGGGCCGAGCGAAGCAAAGGTGGTTCGGTTGAGCGCCTCGCTCGGCCGACGATCGCTGCTGGTGGCCTCTGAGCTTCAGGCGCAGTGCCGCTGCGGTCACCGGCAGCCATGCCCGAACCTGACTCCGAATGGACTTTGAAGCCAATGACTGCAACTGATGTTCGCCTGCTGGACAACTACATAGCTGGTGCGTGGGAGCCTGCGAGCGCACCAACCGGCGAGCTCGACGTCATCGACCCTGCGACTGGAAGGACAATCAGTCGCGTCCCCATGAGTGGGTCAGTCGACCTCGATGCTGCCGTCCGGGCCGCGCGCGAGGCCCTGCCGGCTTGGCGAGCCGTGTCAACAATCGCGCGAGCGCGCAAGCTCTTCGAACTCCGCGAGCGCCTCGTTCAGCGAGCCGAAGAACTGGCCCAGTGCGTGACACTGGAGATGGGCAAGACGATCAGCGACGCCCGTGCGGAGGTCGGCCGCATGATCGAGATGGTCGAGGCGGCGTGCGCAGTCCCGACCACGATGCAGGGCAGGGTGCTCGAGGACGTTGCACGCAATGTCGACGCCGAAACGATCCGCCAACCGGTTGGCGTCTGCGCAGCCATAGTGCCGTTCAACTTCCCGGCAATGGTGCCGTTCTGGTTTCTTCCGTTCGCAATTGCTTGCGGCAACACATTCGTGCTGAAGCCCTCAGAGCAGGTGCCGATGACCCAGCAGATCGCTTTTGAGGAGTTGCACGCGCTCGGGTTACCGCCGGGGGTGGTGAACCTCGTCAACGGCGGTCGCGAGATCGTCGCGGCGATCCTCGACCATCCGGGTATCGATGCCGTCTCCTTCGTCGGCTCTGCGCCCGTCGCGAAACTCGTGTACGAGGGTGCCGCCCGGAGCGGCAAGCGGGTCCAGGCGCTTGGTGGCGCAAAGAACCACATGGTCGTGATGCCAGACGCTGTCATCGATAAGACCGTCGGCGGCATCATCGGCTCCGCGTTTGGCGCCGCCGGGCAGCGCTGCATGGCCGGCTCGATGGTGATCACCGTTGGCGACGCCCACGAGCAGCTGATGCCGGCGTTGATCGCTGCGACGCGTGCTCTGGCGATCGGTCCGGGAGGCGACGAGTCAGTCGATCTCGGCCCGGTCATCTCCTGTGAGGCACGTGATCGAATCGCCCGATGGGTGCAGACTGGTGTAGACGCCGGCGCAAAGCTCGTCGTCGACGGCCGCGACCCCGGGGGCGCGGACCTAAACATCGACGGCGCGTTCTTGGGTCCAACGATCTTGGACGCAGTCACACCCGACATGGAGATCGCGAAGGAGGAGATCTTCGGACCTGTGCTCTGCATAATCCGCGTCGCGACGCTGGATCAGGCGATCGGGATTATCAACTCGAGTCGTTTCGGCAACGGCACCTCGATCTTCACCGAGTCCGGCGCAAGTGTGCGCCGCTACAAGCATGAGGTAGAAGCTGGGATGATCGGCGTCAACATCGGCGTCGCTGCACCGGTTGCGTTCTTTCCTTTCTCGGGTTGGAAGGACTCTTTTCTCGGCGATCTACACGCCCACGGGGCCGACGCCGTCGAGTTCTATACGCGCAAGAAGACAATTACCTCGCGCTATTACTCGAGCGGGCAGGGGTCTGACGGTTACTTCGTCGAGCGGTGATGGAGATGACCTTGTTCCCGAGCAGAGGTGAGAGGCTGAAGCACCGCCCAAGGATCGGAAGGCCAACCGGATCCGCGGGTTTTCTACCGCTCACCTCAGATCGACTCACCTCAGATCGCGGCACGCCGGACGTAGACAAATCCCCCAGCGATCAACGGAGGTTCGCATGAGCGTTTCGCTTGCAGAGAAGATCCGGGCGGGCGAGCCCACGGTGGGCACATTCGTGAACCTTGGTTCGCCGCTCGCGGCAGAGGCCTGCGCGCTCGCAGGGTTCGACTGGCTGCTAGTCGACCTCGAGCACGGTGGCGGAAGCGAGGCTGCCTTGGCGAGCCAAATCACTGCAGGCGCTGCTCACGGGGTGCCGACGCTGGTCCGCGTCGAGAGCAACGAGAGGATCCGAACAGGCCGGGTCCTCGACGCCGGTGCCGCGGGGGTGATGTTCCCGCGGCTGGACACCGTCGAGCAGGTTGCCCAGGCGATGCGCTACCTCCGCTATCCACCGGACGGAGACCGTGGCGTTGCGACCTACAACCGTGCGTGCGGGTTCGGTCTGCATCCCGAGGTACTAAAGACCGCGAACGATTCGGTCCTCGGCGTCGTACAGATTGAGACTGTCTCTGCACTGGAGCACGTCGAGCGGATCGCGGGACTTCCAGGTGTTGACGTGATCTTCGTGGGGCCGGCTGACCTTTCCTACGCGCTTGGTGTTCCCGGTCAGCTCTCGAGTCCGGAGTTTGTGGTCGCGCTGGATCGTGTGGTTGCTGCCGCCAATGGCGCCAGGAAGGTTGCCGGGATTCTGGGTGGAACTCGGGAGCTTGCGGAGCGCTTCTACGCGCAGGGCGTGAAGTTCGTCGCCGTAGGTTCGGATTCGACTCTGCTGGCCAACGCGGCCCGCGCAGCGGCCGCTTCGTTGACCTCGTCGTCGGCCGATGCCGACGCGCAACTCGTCAGCCGCTGAGAGGGATCCGAGATGCGCATGTTCGTAGCAGGCGAATGGATCTCAGGCACTCGCGATGAGGAGGTGAAGGCCCCCTACGACGGCAAGGTCATCGACACCGTGCCCGTCGGCACGGCCGCAGACGTTGATCGCGCGATCGGCTCCGCTGTGCGCGGCGCCGCGCGCCAGCGGATGATCACCGCATATGACCGCGAGGTGATCATGCGGCGGGCGGGCGAAATCGCTGACCAGCACGTCGACGAGCTCGCCAACATCATCTCGCGCGAGTCGGGCAAGCCGATCACGGAGGCGACCGGTGAGGCCGCTCGGATTGGGCACATCTTCCGGATATCTGGGTTTGAAGGCACGCAGCTATACGGTGACAGCCTGCCGCTCGATGCGGCTCCCAACGGAGGTCGCAATCGCCTGGGATTCACGATCCGCCAACCCTGCGGAGTCATCGTCGCGATCGCCCCTTTCAATTTCCCGGCGCTCTTGGTCGCGCACAAAATCGGGCCCGCGCTTGCCGCCGGAAATGCGGTTGTGCTCAAGCCCGCCCGCCAGACGCCCCTGACCGCGCTCAAGCTCACCGAGTTCCTGCTCGAAGCCGGCCTTGATCCAGAAGGGCTCTCATGTGTCACCGGACCGGGCGGCGAGCTGGGAGACGCGCTCTGCGGCGACCCGCGGGTGCGGAAGATCAGCTTCACCGGCAGCACCAAGGTCGGGCATCGCATCACCACCGTGGCGGGCGTCAAACGACTATCCCTGGAGCTTGGCGCCAGCTGTCCCACGATTGTTCTTCCAGACGCTGACATCGAGCGCGCGGCGGCGGCAATCGCTGTCGGTGGTTACGCCAACGCGGGACAGGTCTGCATTTCAGTTCAGCGCGTGGTTGCAGATCGTCGGATCGTCGGGGATCTACTCGATGCGCTGACACCAAAGGTCGAAGCGATCAAGGTCGGCGACCCACGCGACCCTGCGACCACGCTCGGATCGCTTATCTCCGAGGGGGAGGCGATTCGCGTTGAGGCCGCGCTGCGCGAGGGAGCGTCCAACGGGGCACGGTTGGTCACCGGCGGTGATCGGGACGGCTCGATGCTGACTCCCGCGATCGTGACCGATGTCGACCCATACAGCCCCCTGAGCCAGGACGAACTGTTCGGACCCGCAGTCGCGATCACGCCCGTAGCCGACATCGACGCTGCGGTCGAAGTAGCCAACGCAACAGAGTTCGGGCTCGGAGCGGGGCTCTTCACCGGAGACGTGAGCAACGCAGTGAGATTCGCCCGCGACGTCGATGCAGGGAATATCCACATCAATTGGACTCCGCTATGGCGTGCCGACCTAATGCCCTATGGCGGCCTGAAGGCGAGCGGCATCGGCAAGGAAGGCCCACGCTACGCAGTCGAAGACATGACTGAGCTGAAGACCATCGTGTTGCACGGCTCGGACTGAAAGGACGATCAACATGTACGGCGAGCAGCTGGAAGCAGCAAATGGTTCGCGACGTGTCGCTGAACGGATCCCGCATCCGAGTCTCAAGAACGTGATGTGCGCGCACGAGCCGCGGTCTAGCCGCGAGCCTCGAGGCGATATGGCCCGCGGCCTGGCATACCTCCGAACTCGACTTGGAGGCGCGCTGGCGTGATCCTCGCTATCGGACCCGCAGATGAGCTCGTACGCGATCGCCTATCTCGCTTTGGCAGCTACGTCGAGGTGGCGGTCGACGATCGTGACGCGATAGCCCGGTATCTCCCGGAGGCGATCGCAATTGCGGCACGCGCAACGGCTGTGGTCGACGCAGCGACGATCGACGCCGCGCCGAACCTGAAGGTCATCGGGCGCAGCGGCGTGGGCGTCGATCTCGTCGACCTCGACGCCGCGACCGCTCGCGGCATACCGGTTGTGATCACGCCTAACGCGGGAACGCGCCCCGTGGCTGAAGGAGCGCTCGCCTTGTTGCTGCATCTCACGAAGCGCCTCGGCAGACTGACACCACTCGTTCGTGACGGAAACTGGGCCGAGCGCGACCATGTTGCGCTGGGCGACCTCGACTCGGGCACCCTCGGAATCGTCGGCTTTGGGCGCATTGGGCGACGACTCGCCGAGCTCGCCGCCGTGCTCGGCATGGAGATCCTGGCACACGATCCATTCGTTGACCCGGCAAAGACCGACTCGCATGTGACGCTGACAGAGCTCCCGGAGCTACTCGCGTCGGCAGACGCGATCAGCCTCCACGCCCCCCTGACGCCCGCGACGCAGGGACTGATCGGACGCTTGGAGCTTGCTCGGGTAAAGCACGGTGCCCTGCTGGTGAACTGCGGCCGGGGAGGATTACTCGACCTCGATGCGGTCTATCAAGCTCTCTGCGACGGGCGCCTCGGGGGCGTCGGACTGGACGTCTTCGATCCCGAACCCGCGGTCCACCACCCCCTGTTCGAGCACCCAGACGTCGTGCTCACTCCACATGTCATGGCGCTTTCCCAGCGCGGCCGGGAACTCGTGTTCACCGATATGGCCGAGGGTATGGCAGCCGTTCTCGATGGGCAGCGACCACCGGATATAGCTAACCCGCACGTATACGTGTAGTCGCAGAACTCAGGCGGAGCGCTTAGAGGAGGGCTGCTCGTGACCAAGTGGGTTTATGACTTCGCGGAGGGCTCCGCGAGATGCGGGAGCTGCTTGGCGGCAAGGGCGCGAACGTCGCGGAGATGACGCGGGTGCTGGGCGCGGACCGGGTGCCGGCAGGTTTCACGATCACGACCGAGGCGTGTGTCGAGTACATGCGTGGTGGCCAGAGCCGATCCGGAGGGGATGGTCGAGCGAGGTCGCGGCGGCGCTCGAGCGGCTCGAGCAGAGCGCTGGCCGAGCGCTCGGCGACGCCGATGACCCGCTGCTGGTGTCGGTGCGCTCGGGCGCGCGGGAGTCGATGCCGGGGATGCTCGACACGGTCCTGAACCTCGGGCTTGAACGACGAGTCGGTGCTCGGTCTGGCGCGTGACACCGGGAATGAGCGGTTCGCGTGGGATTCGTACCGGCGGTTCGTGCAGATGCTCGGCAACGTCGTCGCGCGGGATCCCGGGCGAGCGTGTTCGAGGACGGCGATCGCCGAGGCGAAATCTGCAGCGCGGTGTCAGCGAGGACACGGAGCTCGACAGCGACGCGCTGCGCGAGCTGACGGCGACGTTCAAGCGGATCTTCGCCGAGCACACCGGCGAGGAGTTCCCGCAGGACCCGCGTGAGCAGCTGAGCCAGGCGATCCATGCGGTGTTCGATTCCTGGCTCGGGGACCGCGCTGTTACCTACCGGCGACTGAACCGGATCCCCGATGAGTGGGGCACGGCGGTCAACGTGCAGCAGATGGTGTTCGGCAACAAGGGCCCGACCTCGGGTTCCGGGGTCGCGTTCTCACGCGATGAGATCACCGGCGCGCCGGAGCCGAGCGGCGACTTCCTCCCCAACGCGCAGGGCGAGGACGTCGTGTCGGGTGTCCGGACCCCGCGCGACATCAGCGAGATGCGCGAGTGGCTGCCGGACGCGTACGCGCAGCTGCTGGCAGATCCTGCGGACGCTCGAGCAGCACTACAAGGACATGCAGGACACGGAGTTCACGGTCGAGGAGGGCCGCCTGTTCATGCTGCAGACCCGCAACGCGAAGCGCCCAGCGCAGGCGGCTGTGCGGTTCGCGGTCGATGCGGTTCGTGAAGGGCTGCTGACGAAGCGCGAGGCGATCGCCACGATCGACACCGGCGACGCTTGATGCGCTGCTGCACCCAACGTTCGACCGCTCTGCGCGAGTTCGAGGTCCTCGCCAGTGGTGTGAGCGCCTCGCCGGGCGCGGCGCAAGGGCGAGATCGTCTTCACCGCCGCACGACGCGGTCGCGGCGGCACGCGAGGGTCGCGACGTGATCCTGGTCAGGCCGTTCACCGATGCCGAGGACGTGGCCGGCTTCCATGCCGCCACGCGGGATCCTGACCAGCGAGGGCGGCAAGGCCTCGCATGCCGCGCTGGTCGCGCGCGGGATGGGCCGCCCGGCGGTTGTCGGCGCCCAAGGGCTGGCGATCGACCTCAAGCAGCGCACGGTGACCGCCGACGGGACGGTCCTCACGAGGGTGACGTGATCGCGATCGACGGCAGCACCGGGATGGTCACGGCCGACGATGTGCCGCTCGTCCCGCCGGCGGTCAACGAGGACTTCCGAGCAGGTGCTCGAGTGGGCCGATCGAGATCCGCGATCTCGGCGTCCGCGCGAACGCCGACACGCCCGAGGATGCCCGCAAGGCGCGCGAGCTCGGTGCCGAGGGCATCGGGCTGTGCCGCACCGAGCACATGTTCATGGCCGAGGATCGTCAGCCGAAGATGCGCGCGATGATCATGGCCAACGACGAGCCCTCGAGGCGTGCCGCACTGGCCGAGCTGCTGCCGCTGCAGCAGGACGACTTCGAGGGGCTGTTCGACGGCGATGGCCGGGCTGCCGGTCACGATCCGGCTGCTCGACCCGCCGTTGCATGAGTTCCTGCCGAACCTCGCCGAGCTCTCCGCGCAGGTCGAACGCGCGAAGATCGAGCAGAGCCCCAGACCTTGCTGACCTCGAGCGCACGCTTGCGCGGGTGGAGGACATCTCCGAGGAGAACCCGATGCTCGGCACCCGCGGATGCCGCCTCGGGATCCTCTACCCCGAGATCTACGAGATGCAGGTCCAGGCGATCCTGCGCGCCGCCAAGGCCGTCGCCGAGCCGCCGCACCCCGAGATCATGATCCCGCTGGTCGACTACGAGACCGAGCTCGAGCTGATGCGCGAGCTCGTGACCCGCATCGGCGAGCAGGAGGGCCTGCGAGATCGGGAGCGACTACACCGTCGGGACGATGATCGAGCTGCCGCGCGCCTGCTTCGTCGCCAACCGCATCGCCAAGCACGCCGACTTCTTCAGCTTCGGCACCAACGACCTCACGCAGACGGCGCTCGGGTTCTCACGCGACGACGTCGAATCGGCGTTCGTCCCGACCTACATCGAGCGCAAGATCATCGACCGCAGCCCGTTCGAGACGATCGACACCCCCGGCGTCGGCTGGCTCGTCAGGCTCGCCGCATGGGTCGGGCGCGAAGCCCACCCCGGACTGAAGCTCGGCATCTGCGGCGAGCACGGCGGCGACCCCGACCTCGATCGAGTTCTTCCACCGGGCCTGGCTCGACTACGTCTCCTGCTCCCCGTACCGCATCCCGATCGCCCGGATCGCGGCCGCGCAGGCCGCAATCGCGCATCCTCGCGTGCCCTGGGCCTGAGGCGCGGGCCCCACCCGCCTCGACCATCTCCGCTGGCGCCCAAAGAGCCCGGCCCTTGGCCGTCGGCCGTTCGGCCGGGCCGGACCCATCGCGGGCGCGGCTGCCTGCACCACGGGCCTGGCTACGAAGCCGCCCAGGAACTGGATGTCGTCGGACTGCGCTTGATCTCAACAACGCTCGATGCCGAGGCGCGCGGCGAGGCCATGCTCGATCGACCTCTGGCCGCGGACCACAGCGAGCGACCGAGGCTCGTCAATTTCCGCCTGCCGGAACCCGACCTGCCCGATCGCTTCCAGTGCAGACGGCGGTTCGCGCTTGCCAGCAATCTTGACATTAATGCGTCCGTGTGATTTAGTTCGGCCTATGAGAGAGTCTCTCATTCTATGAGAGAGTGAGGAGAGGGATGCAGCAACTATGGCTTTCGGTCGGGTTCGGGCTGGTCACGGCTTCGGTCATCGCCGTCGCGGCGGTCGGGCTGAGTCTTCAGTTCGGGATCACGAACTACATCAACTTCGCCTACGGCGATTTCATGGCGCTTGGCGCCTACCTCACTTGGGAGCTCAACGCAGGGATCGCGCACTGGAACATTTGGATCGCGATGGTCGTCGGGGCGATAGGGGTCGGCGCCTTCGCGGTTGCGGTCAACTACGCGATCCTCGGTCCGTTCGCCCGACGCTTTGAGCGATCGTTCTACGTGCTGATCGTGACCTTCGCGCTGTCACTCGTGATCCTGAGTCTCATCAACTCGATCTGGGGAGCGGATGTGCGGCAGTTCGCTATTCCCAATCAGGTCCCCCTGCACATCGGACCGTTTCTTCTGACAGTCGATCAACTCGTAGTGATCGGGCTTGGCGGCGTCCTCATGGTGATTGTGCATTTGCTGCTCACGCGCACGCGGTTGGGCAAGTCGATGCGCGCAATGTCCGACAACACGACCTTGGCGAGAACGAGTGGAATCGACACCGACCGCATCACCACAATCACGTGGTTTCTCACCGGAGTGTTGGCGGGGCTCGCCGGCACCGTGCTCGGCATCAGCGCGGCGAGCATCACCCCCAGCTTTGGCGAGACGTTCTTGTTCGTGATCTTCGCTGCAGTGATCGTTGGCGGAGTGGGATCGGTATACGGCGCGATCGCTGGCGCGGTACTCATCGGTCTGATCACCGAGGTGTCAGCAGTCTTCATCGATCCCGCATACAAGCTCGACACCGCGTTCATCGTCTTGATTCTGGTGTTGCTGTTCCGACCCAGCGGCTTGTTTGCCCGAGCAGGAAAGGCTTAGGAATGTCGCCTGTTGTCTATTACGCCTTCACGCTGCTCTTCTTCTTCGGTGCGTACAGCATCTTGGGTTGGGGCCTGAACCTCCAGTTCGGTGAAGCGGGCATCCTCAATTTCGCGTACATCGCCTTCGTTGCCATCGGGGCTTACATCACGGGTGTGACGTCAAGCGGCACACCCCCCCCGGGGTCAGGTGAGAGCTATGTGCTTGGCGCGAGTCTCCCGTTCCCTCTCGGGCTCCTGTTGGGGGGAGTCGCTTCGTGCCTGCTCGCTGTAGTCGTGGCGTTCATTGCGTTTCGGCGGCTACGAAGTGACTACCTGGCAATGGTGCTCATCTCGGTCTCGCTGGTCATGTATGACCTCATTAACAACGACACGAAGCTATTTGACGGCCCCGACGGGCTGAACGCTGTGCCAATGCCGTTCAGCGGCATGCTGCACCTGAACGCGAACTCGTTCCTGATCTTCTTCTCGATCCTGACTATCACGATCGGATTGGTGATGTGGTTGGTCATGAGCCGGATTACACGCTCCCCGCTCGGGCGGACGATGCGCGCAATCCGCGACGATCCCGACGTTGTCAGCTCGCTCGGGAAGAACGTGTTCCGCTTCCAGCTGACGGCAATGCTCGTCGGTGCGTTTTACGCGGGGATCGGCGGCGGGTTGATCATCGAGTTCTCCTCCGCATTCAATACGAGCGCGTGGCTGCCGTCGGAGACATTCATCATTTTTGCGGCGCTCATCATCGGCGGACTTGGCAACAACGCCGGGGTGGTCGTAGGGGCGCTCATCGTCCCGGTGTTGTTCACCCAGCTGCCGAAGTTCCTTCCTGACATTCCCGGTCACCCGGGCCTGATACTCAACCTAGAAGGGGCGTTCATTGGCACGTTGCTGATCGTGACGATGTGGTTCCGCCCGCAGGGTGTCTTACCGGAGCGTCGTCGCCGGCCCGACAAATTCTTGGAGAGTCGCGGGCCTCGGGCGGCCTCGGACGGGGCCGATCGACTGCACCGCGCAGAGCCGCCGGACCAGCCAAGTCAGCCTGACATCTCGGCGGCACGATGAACACCAAAGTAATGACTGCGCCAGCCCCGCCTGTGGTGGCGCTGGCGGCCCGAGACCTGCACAAAGCCTTCGGAGGCAACCGCGCCGTTGATGGTGCGACTGTCGAGATTCCCGCTGGTTCGATCACCGCGCTGATCGGGCCCAACGGCGCGGGCAAGAGCACCATGGTAAATCTGTTCTCGGGAAGTCTTGCGCCCGACGCGGGATCTATTCACCTAACCGGCGATGACGTGGGCGGGTGGCCGAGCCATCGAATAGCTCAACGCGGCCTCATACGTACATTCCAGCTCTCCCGCGAGTTCGGCGGCCTGACCGTCCTCGAGAATCTCCTAGTGACACCCTCAGGACAGGCCGGCGAGTCGTTGATCAATATCTTCGTGCGGCCACGGACAGTCCGCCGCGTGGAGCGCGAGAACGTGGAACGCGCAACTGCCATCCTGGACGACTACGGGCTCTACGCCGTCCGTCACAACTGGGCGCGCCAGCTCTCAGGCGGTCAGAAGCGCCTGCTGGAGCTGGCACGGGCGGTCATGGCCAGTCCGCGCGTTTTGCTGCTCGATGAGCCGATGGCGGGCGTCAACCCCGCCCTCGTCGATCAACTGGCCGAGCACATCATTGCGCTCAACGCCGAGGGTGTGACGATCCTGATGATCGAGCACAACCTCGGGGTGGTTGAGCGCATCTGCGGCCACGTCATCGTCATGGCGCAGGGTCGAACACTCGCCACGGGCCTGATGTCCGAGCTCCGGGAGAACCCTGCTGTCGTCAGCGCTTATCTGGGAGGAGTGCTCGATGCCCGTCTTGACAGCTGACGCCGTGACCGCTGGGTACTCCCGGGTGCCGATCATCCGGGACGTCAGTCTTGTTGCCGACGCCGGAACCATTACGACGATTCTCGGTCCCAACGGTGCCGGCAAATCCACCTTCGCCAAGGCCATGTGCGGAGTCTTGCGACCGATGTCTGGCCGCGTGTGGGTGGGGGAGACCGAGATCACCAACCTTCCGGGCCATCGGATTCCACGTCATGGTCTGGCGTACGTGCCACAGAACGACAACGTCTTTCCGCGGATGAGCGTGCGGGAGAACCTCGAGGTTGCGGGATTTGCCCGCCGCACGCGGGACGACGGCAAGGTGGAACAGACGCTGGCGGTCTTTCCGGACCTTTCCAAAGCCCATCACAAGCTTGCCGGGCAGCTCTCGGGCGGCCAGCAGAACATGCTGGCGATGGCGAGGGCGCTCATGGTCGATCCGGTCGCGATCATCCTCGACGAACCGACCGCTGGTCTCTCCCCCGCATACACAGCCGTGGTCTGGGAGCAAATCGAACGGATCGCCGCCGACGGCACTGCCGCGATCGTCGTCGAGCAGAACGTCGAACAAGCCCTCAACCACGCTGACAGCGTCTACGTGCTCATCGCGGGCGCAAACCATGTCCACGGGCCGACGGCAGACATTGCCGCATTGGACCTCGGCGAGATCTTCCTCGGCCACATCGCAGTCGCCGACGGTCCGCCATCCGAAACGTTCGCCGGCCACGGCGACAAGTCGCGCTCCGGCGCGGCCAAAAACAACCAGGGAGAGAGAGAACAATGAAGCATCACAGGATCCGCGCCCGATGGGTGCCAGCGGGGCTGACTGCCCTTGCCGCAGCCGTCGGGCTGGCCGTAGGTGCAAATGGAAGTGCGAGCGCAAAGGTAAGCGCGAGCGGCGGCTCGATTGTCGTCGGTGAGATCTTCCCTTTCACAGGAGCAAAAGCCGAGCTGTCAAGTTGGGGCGTCCACGGCGTGCAAGCCGCGGTTGACGACATCAATCGCAACGGTGGAGTGTTGGGTAAGAAGCTCAAGGTCGTAGCGACCGATGACGCCGCGGACTCGGTCGACGCCCTGCCCGCGCTGCGCAAGCTGTTGCTTTCGAGCCCAAGCGTCGTTATCGGGCCGTTCTCGCCGACGATTGAGGCTGTCATCAACGATTTCGCACCTAACGATGTGGCCGATTTCGCTCTCGGTGGAACTGCTCAGTTGGACAATATGAGAAACCCATACGTGTTCCGGACGTTTGCATCGGACTCGACCGAAGCCACGGCAATGGCGATCCATGCAATCGCGATGGGGGACAAGACGGCATCGCTCATTTTCGACAACTCCGCGAACTCACAGGGGTTCGTCCCGCCGCTCGAAAAGGCCTTCGTCAAGCTCGGCGGCCGAGTGCTTTCCAATCAGTCGATCGTTCCCGACCAGAGCTCCTACCGCTCTGAATTGGAGACGGCCTTCGCCAATCACCCGAAGATTGTCTTCGCCTCCTTCGACACCCAGACAGCAGCGACCATGTGGTCGGACGCGTCACAGCTGGGCGATCTCGCGACGCCGTGGCTGGGCGATGACCTTATGGCCGGTGAGGAGTACGCCAAAGCATTCGGGTCCAGCGCAGGATCCGATCTGTTCGCGGCGCTGCCAGCAGCTCCTTCGGGCGCTGGCTACAAGGACTTCCTCACCGCCTATCACGCCGCATATCCCCACGCCACACCGCTTCCGTCCACGTACAACATCTACGACTCGGTAGTGATTCCGGCGTTGGCCATGATCAAGGCCAAGAGCACCAATCCGAAGGTGTGGATTCACGACGTACTTGACGTCTCGAATCCTCCCGGCACGATGTGTTCATCGTTCGCTGGGTGCGCGAAGCTCCTCGAGGGAGGCAAGAAGATCAACTACGAGGGCGCTGGCGGGTCCGACGATTTCAATGTCCACCACAACGTGTTCAGCGGGTTCTCGATCGTCGGCTTTAGCGGCGCGCCTGCCGGGAAGCAGATCGCCTATGTCTCCGCATCGGCGATCGCAAAGGTCACCGGGTAGTCGATGGTGCCTCTCTCGAGCGCGACCGTCGGTCGGCCCCGCGAGGGAGATGGATGGCCGGATATGGGTCCCCCGGAGCAGTGCGCCGGGGGACCCGGTCTTCTCGCAGGCGTAAGGGTACTGGACCTGACCACAGTGCTCGCGGGGCCATATGCCTCCTATCAGCTCAGCCTCCTGGGCGCTGACGTAGTCAAGATCGAGCCGCCAGGCCGCGGGGACGTAGCCCGCGACCTGGGCTCTGCTCCAGAGCTGCGGGCGGCCGGGATGGGGGCGTCGTTTTTGGCTCAGAACTCCGGAAAACGGTCGGTCACGGTGAACCTGAAAAGCGACGAGGGCAGGGAGATCCTGGCGCGGCTCATCGAAGCCGCGGACGTGCTGGTCGAGAACATGCGCCCAGGGGTGCTTGAGAGGCTCGGCTTTTCATGGGCACGGATGCGAGACATCAATCCGAGGCTTGTCTATTGCGCGCTGAGTGGCTTCGGCCAGAGCGGGCCACTCGCCTCCCGGCCTGCGTACGATCAGATCGTGCAAGGGATGGCAGGAATGTGTGCTGTTACCGGCCATCCCGACGGGAATCCACTGCGCGTAGGCTTCCCAGTGTGTGACACGACCGGCGGCATGGCAGCTGCGTTTGCGATCTGCGCCGGTCTGCTCCGTCGTGAGCGCACACAGGTCGGCGCAATGCTCGACATCTCCATGCTCGAGACTGGTCTCACAAGCATGGGATGGGTCGTATCGGACTATCTGATCGGCGGTCGGGCTCCCGATCGCATCGGTAACGAGAACGCGACCTCTGCCCCTTCTGGTGCGTTTACGACCGGCGACGGAACACTCGTAATCGCGGCCAATACCGAGGCCCAGTACAAGGCCATCTGCGATTGCCTCGGTCGTGAGGATCTTCTAGCGGATCCCCGATTCAAAACTCGCGAGGACCGCAAGCGTCACCGCGTCGAGCTCCGCGAGGAACTCGAGCGGACGCTCGCGCAGGCTCCGGCGCAATGGTGGGAGGACGAGTTCGCCGCAGTGGGCGTGCCGGCGGGCCGTGTGCTAAGCGTGCCCGAGGCGCTCGACCAACCGCAGCTACATGCGCGCGACCTAGTGCACGAGGTCGCGATCAACGACGGTGCAGGGGCACCGCGCCGGTCGGTTCGCGTGCTGGGTAGCGGCATCCATATCGACGGCGACTCGGTCCGCCCCCGGACCCCTCCACCGCGACTCGGCGAACACACCGATGCAGTGCTTACCGCGCTCGGATACACCCGTGCGCAAGTCGACAGGCTGCGCGTCGAAGGTGTGGTATGAGCGGCGATCCCGCAGAGCATTGGCAGACAGCAATCGTTGAGACCGCACCGGACATAATCCGGCTGCGCGGATACCCGATCGAGCAGATCATCGGACGCCTCAGCTATGCAGGAACGGTATGGCTGATGCTCACCGGCGAGCTCGCGAATCCGTGGCAAGAGCGACTGCTTGAAGCTGCTCTCGTAGCAGGTGTCGATCACGGGCCAGGGGCCCCATCGATTGCCGCCGCACGTATGGCCGCCACCTGTGGCGTCGGCCTGAGCCAGGCGATGGCTACAGGCGTCAACATGCTCGGCGATGTCCACGGGGGCGCCGGCGAGGCGTGCATGCGGCTCTTAGCGCAGCTGCACGAAGAGCATCCAGGAACCAGCGGGGCCTCCGAAATAGCTGCGAGCGTCGCGCGCTACCGCTCGTCGGTTCGGTTTGTGCCTGGTTTCGGCCACCGAATGCACACCCACGATCCACGTCGCGATCCGCTCATGGCACTCGTCGTGCGCGCGAGAGATCACGGGGCTGTGTCCGGCGAGTTTCTGCGGATCGCCGAAATCATCGAAAGGGAACTCGCGGCCTCCGGGCACCAAGTGCCAATGAACATCGACGGAGCGACGGCCGTGATCTACAGCGAGCTTGGTTTCGCGCCTCCCCTTGGGAAGGGCCTGTTCGCGCTGTCGCGGTCGGTCGGCCTCCTGGCCCACGCCGACGAGGAGTCACGCTCCGGCTTACGGATCAAAGGCCCACTCCCCGCAGGGACTAGCGCGGCCTACAGAGGCTGTGCGCGCCGTGATCTTCCGTTGCACGTCCCAGCTGTCATCGACGAAGAACGGTAGGCTCAGGGTCTGCAGCCTGCCTACGCATGACCGACACTCCCAGTCCCAGCCTCACGATGCGGTCTCTCGAGCGAGCCCTTGACGTCCTCGGGGTACTCGAACGGACACGCAAACCGTTGCGTCTCACCGACATCGCCCGTGAATCAAGGCTGCACATCGCCACCACCCAGCGCATCCTCAGCGTCCTGCAGCAGCATGGGTATGTGGCGCAAGAGCCTGGCGGGTACACGATCGGTGTAACGGCGCTCGCCAACGCCCACGGCTACTTGGTTTCCAGCGCACTTCCGCAGATTTCGACGCCGATCCTTCGCGACCTCGCCGCTGCGACCAGCCTGACGGCATCGATATCGGTCCCAGTGGACCTCGGCCGCGTGCTGATCGGACGTATAGACGGCCCCCGTCCGCTTCGCTACCAGCTTCCGATTGGTCAGCGTCTTCCGATTCACGTTGGTGCCGGCCGCGTTGTTGCCGCCCTGCTTCCGGAACGCGATCTGTCACGCCTGATTGCCGAGGTCATTCCGTTTAGGCTTCCGTCCGGCGAGGCCGTGAGTGAGATGGAGTTCCGCTCCGGCCTGGCGCAAGTCCGGGATCAAGGCTACGTGTTCAGCTCCGGCGAGCGGACGCCAGGAGCCGCGTCGATCGGTGCCCCAGTGTTGGACTCCGAAGGCCATCTCACAGCGATGCTCCAGATCGCGGGCCAGATTGAGGATGTACGTCCCGGCGAAATCGAGCGTTACGTCGCCGAGATCAGCCAGGCGGCCAGCGCCATCGGATATCAGCGCAGCTAAGTTCGAGGTCCCGGTGATTCCCACCAAATCACAGCTTCGTCACGGCGCGGTGATGTTTCGGGCGAGTTCGGCGACACCGCGTTCCATCCCTGGGTTAGTGTTGGTTCCGGAACGAGCTCCCGGACCCGGGGGCCGATGATGTGGAGCCAAGCAGCTGTGGGCGCCGACTGAAAACTGTCCCACCTGCACCCCGGCGTGACTCGTCCACTTTTCGACCGGTCTTGACATCAGGCAAAGCGCTGCGGCGGGTACCGACTCCGACGTGGGCAAGCTGCAGTTTGCCGGTGATGTCCCCCGCGAAAATGTGGGATGCTCGTACGCATGTGGCACCGATCACCACCGAGTGGCGGTCGTCCAGCTGAATGCCCGTGGTGACTACTCGTAGCCCTGAACCTTGGCCGTCAAGCCGACCGTTGATTGGCTTGTTGCAGATGGCTAAGCCCGACACGAACGGTAAACTTGAACCCCGTGGATGTTGCCGCAGAGCGCTGGGCCGATAGGCCCCGGACCGTCAATGAGGTCGCGTTCGAGCGCCTGCAGCAGCTGATCTTTTCTGGAATCATCACGCCTGGTGATCGTATGGACGAGCGCCAGCTCGCGGAGCTGATGGGGGTCAGCCGAACTCCGTTGAGGCAGGCGATCAGTCAACTCGCAAGCCTCGGCGTCGTCGAATACCGGGTCTACAAGGGTCACTTCCTGCGCGACTTTAGCTCGAAGGAAGCACACGACCTGTACGAAGTTCGAAAGGCGCTTGAGGGACTAGCAGCTCGAACTGCAGCGAAAGTGGCATCAAGCTCGGAAATCGCTGCGCTGCGCGAAGTCATCGAGCGAGGCGACGCAGCATTCGAACGCGGCGACATCCTCGAGTTCGAGGCTGCTGACCGCTCGTTTCACGAGATGATTGCGAAGATGTCAGGGAACGAACCTTTGGTCCGACAGCTGAAGAACCTGTCGGTCGGAGTGCAGATCGTCAGGCACGTGGCGAATCTAGATGCGAGCCTCGCGATGCGCACCAGCCAGGATCGCCATGACGTGCTCGATGCCATCTCCGCTCGTGACCCACGAGCCGCAGAGGCATCTCTCCGGGCACACATTCAGTCGGTCCAAGATGAGGTGGTCGTCGGCCTCGGCGGCAGAGTAGACGCGGAGGCCTAGAGCCAGCGCCCAGGCTCCGCCGGTCAGCTCGCGTCTTGGGTTGCTCGGTGAGGGCTCGAGAAGGTGATCCAGAGTTCGGCAGGCACTGATCCCACGTTGCGCGCGTTGTGAGCTAAACCGCTGGGGATCGAAATCACGTCACCTACCCTCATGGGGACCTCCCTATCGCCCCAGGAGTGTACGATTTCGCCGCTCAGAACGAGTAGGAGCTCGTCACAGTTGGGGTGCAAGTGTCGCCCGTTTGCGCGCCCTGGTTCGATTACGCACCTACCCGCGGTCATGGTGTCCGAGTTGCCAATATCGGCCGAGACACACCACTCCAGCCGGCCCCACGGTTGCTGCTCGACGACGCAGTCGTCCGCCGCGCGCAGCCTTATCTCGGGGCTCTGACTATTCACCAGCTCTCCTGATCTCGACCATCTCACCGCGGCTCTGCAAGGCCGCCTCGTAGACCTGCATCACCTCGCGCGCGAACTCAAGACTTCCAAGCCTCGCTGTCTGACCGTCGAGGACGCGGTCGAAGAAGTAGCGCAGCTCTCCATATACGCCTTGGGTAAACGCAGCCATCGTGTCGAACGTGCTCAGGGTGTCCTGCGCCTCCCAGACGACGGCACCAGAATCCGTCCCCTCTGGCGCGAACGTTTTCGTCGCCGCATAGTCATGCTCAATCCCGCGCTGATAGACGATTCGGCGCGAGTTTCGGATCTCGATAGTACGCCCGTCACCGACGAGCAGGTATCGCTCGATAGGTTGCACGCTTGGGGCGCCGGATGCGAGATGAAGCGCTGTAACCGCTCCTGAGTGATGATTGATCACGAGCACGCCCGAATCGTTCTCAGCGCGATGAACCGCGACTCCTGCGGCCGGGCCGGCTAATGACAGCAACAGCGAAGTGGGGTGGCAGCCATTTGCCAGCCAATTGGTCACTTCCCGGTCCAGAAGAACCTCAGGCCCGCCGCGCGGAATGCTCATCGGGTAGACGCCGGAGAGGGAATGCAACCTGCCGAACTCCGGTAATGACAGCAACTCCCGCGCCTTAACGGCGGCTGACATGAAAACCTTTTTGTACCCAACCACCGCCACTCGATCTCCGCGCGCCGTGAGCATCGCGTCAACGTCCGCGACGCTCATCCCGACGGGCTTCTCGCACCAGACATTCAGGCCGGCATTCAGCGCCTCGATCGCCAGGCGTGGATGCGCCTTTGGGCCCACGCACAGCAGAACCGCGTCGAGCTCTTCCTTCTCATACATATCCGTGGCATGGTCGTAATGTCGCTGCAACCCGTACTGGCGGGCTGTTCGATACGCCTTCTCGGAATCCGGATCCGAGATCGCGACTAGCTGTGCCGGCAGATACGTGAGCACAGGAAGGAGAGTGCGATAGGAGTGCAATCCAACGCCGACAACGCCGAGCCGTACCCGACGATCGAAGTCACGTGCGTAGCTCATCCGTGAATACCCTTAACAGTAGTGCGTAAGAACTTGATGTCGCGCTCGGTCAAGGACGAGTAATCGTAACCCGGCTTGCGCTTGCCGTGCGGCGGGTTCAGGCAGATCACCGAAGCCACGCCATCGTCGACGACTCGCTGGGTGATTTCTGCAACTTGGTAGCTGGAGTCTTCCAGCGAGCTTTGCCACTCGAGGCGCTCACCGCCTTCTTCCGCGAGGCCACCCTTTAGATGGTAATAGCCAATGAGCGGGCGAAGTGTCTCGTAGTCAGCGAGTGTTGGGATGCGACCCGATGTCTCCCACTGGTTGCCGATGTCCCAGGTCAGGACGGCGTCAGATCGGTTCAGCCAGTCGAAGAAATCGATGAAGTCCGCGGTCTCGGACAGAAATGAGCTGCCGGCCTCGTTCTCGATCGCCGGCGTGAAGCCGGCCGCACTTATCAGGCTGATAGCTTCGCGGTAGAGGTCGATCAGCCAGGGGTGCCGAGACTTGAGAACATCGACGGCTTCCTGCTCGGGTCGTCGGTGCGGAAGTTGTGCCGCTAGCACCCGAACAACCTGAGGTTCGAGAACCGTGGCGGCGGCGAGCACCTGCCGCAAGCCCTTCAGTTGGTCGCGAAACGCCCGCTCGCCGGCGCTGACATCACCCCCGAACACGGCGGTCGAGAGGCAGAAGACCCGGACACCCGCCGCGTCAATGGCGGCTCGTGCTCGATGCGCGTCATCTCGCGTTAGCGCTCCTACGGGCTTGCCATATATCTGGCTGCGGAGGTCTACCCACTTAAGACCCCATCCGCAGCTGATCACAAGGGCTTCGTCGAGGTCGGCTGCCGCCATGGCATTCAGGATTGTAAGTTCCGCGCGCATCTGGCACATTGTATACCAGAGGCAGCCGCGGGTCCCATCAATCGAAGTGCAACGAGGAGCGTGACCCATTGGATGTCTGGCACTCAGAAAGCATCAGCGGTCCGATAGGAGGCGGCGCATGAAGTTCGTCACGGTCGTTGCGCTAGGCACCCTCGACACGAAGGGCGCGGAGTACGCGTATCTGCGAGAACGGATCCTCGAGCATGGCGTACACGTCATCGTTGTGGATGCCGGGGTCCTCGGCGAGCCGGCGGCGACACCGGACATCGACCGCGAGCAGGTGGCGAGAGCCGCTGGTGCTGAGATAACGGAACTCGCGAGGGCGGCAGACAGAGGGGCTGCTATCGAAACAATGAGTCGCGGAGCCGCGGAGATAGTGAGGCAGCTCCACGCGCGGGGTGAACTCGACGGAATCATAGGGCTCGGAGGGACAGGCGGATCGTCCTTGATCTCGCAGGCGATGCGAGGCCTGCCTGTGGGCGTCCCAAAACTCCTGGTGTCAACCGTCGCCTCAGGTGACACTCGCCCGTACGTCGGCCCGGTCGATCTCACGTTGATGCACTCCGTTGTCGACATCGCGGGGATCAATCGAATATCCGCGCGGATCCTTGCCAACGCTGCCAACGCCATCGCGGGCATGACGCAGGGCGCCATTCCCGCAATTACGGCGAAGCCAACGATCGCCGCATCGATGTTCGGCGTCACGACAGCCTGTGTCAATACCGCCCGCGCTGAACTCGAAAAATGTGGATTCGAGGTGATGGTCTTCCACCAGACCGGTACGGGCGGCGGTGCGTTAGAGGGTTTGGTTAGAGCCGGGTACGTCGACGGCGTATTAGATGCGACGACCACCGAGCTCGGCGATGAGCTAGTGGGCGGCGTCTTTCCCGCCTACCCCACCCGGCTCGAAGCCGCAGGTGCCGTCGGCATTCCTCAGGTCGTTTCGGTGGGTGCTCTGGACATGGTCAATTTCGGTCCGATCGACACTGTTCCCGAGCGGTTCAAAGCACGGAAGCTTTACGTCCACAACCCGAGCGTAACGCTGATGCGAACAACACCCGACGAGTGCGCAGAACTTGGGCGACGCTTAGCGCTCAAACTGAATAGGGCAAAAGGTCCCACCGCCATATTTATCCCGACTAGAGGCGTTTCAGCAATCGCTACCGAAGGTCAGCCCTTCTGGGACCCCGACGCTGACGCGGCGCTGTTTCAAAGTATCCGTGATCACCTGGCGACTCAAGTCGAGGTACATGAGTTGAGCACCGCGATCAACGACCCGGCGTTCGCTAACGCCATGGTCAGGCGGCTGACCGAGATGCTCAAGGAGATGAAATGACTCGAGAAGCGATCCTCACTAATCTGCGTCAGGCCGCCTCGACCGGCCGGGCCCTCCTCGGCGCAGGCGCCGGGACAGGCCTCAGCGCGAAAGCGGCCGAGGCCGGCGGAGCTGACCTAATCATCATCTACAACTCGGGCCGTTACCGCATGGCTGGCCGCGGCTCACTAGCCGGCCTGATGCCGTATGGGGATGCCAACGCAATCGTGATGGATATGGCGAGGGAGGTCTTGCCCGTCGTGGAACAGACTCCTGTGCTAGCTGGGGTCTGTGGCACCGATCCGTTCCGAAGTATGTCTCGATTCCTTAGGCAAGTGATGAGCACCGGCTTCGCAGGTGTGCAGAACTTTCCCACCGTCGGGCTGATCGATGGTCGGTACCGAGCCAACCTGGAGGAAACCGGGATGGGCTACGGCCTTGAGGTAGCGATGATCGGTGTCGCGCATGAACTCGGTCTCGTGACAACCCCGTATGTGTTTGACGCAGCGCAGGCCGAAATGATGGCCCGGGCCGGCGCAGACATTCTCGTCGCACACATGGGACTAACAGCTGGTGGCGCGATCGGCGCGAAGACAGCCAAGACTCTTGACGAGTGCGCGATCTCGGTGCAAGAGATCACCGATGCGGCCAGGGCGGTTCGAGCCGACATAATCGTGCTGTGCCACGGTGGCCCAATCGCAGAACCGGAGGATGCAGCCTTCGTACTAGACCGAACGCTCGGTGTTCAAGGCTTCTTCGGCGCGTCGAGCATCGAACGCCTGCCCACCGAACTCGCGATAGCTGAACAGGTAGCGCGCTTCAAACAGATAAGGCTTTAGGCGGCCGGGTTGCTCGCCAAGTTTCGCCGAGTGTGTACACGAGAGCGAGCGCGGCGGTGACGGTGCTCAGTGAGCCCAAAGCATGATCGATCATCGGGCGAGCGCCCGTTAACTACTAGGACACGCTCGTCGATTTCGCATGCAGAGGCTGCCGTTCGTACGCTCAGCTGTCAGTTCGAGTTCGCTTCCTGGCGCCACAAGCTACTCTCAGTGAGCCGACGGATGGTACGCCTGCCCATCGGTGAGTTCGGTCACAGCGACGAGTCATGCGGCAATTGCTCGCGCAAACCCGCGAACGCGCGATCGGTGATCTCCAGTGCCTGTCGGATGACGTCTTCGTCATGCGCCGCGCTCAAGAACCAGTTATGCGTCGGATGGATATAGAGGCCGTCACGGACGCAGGCTTCCGTCCAAAGCCGCGCCTTGGCGAACGCAGGGTCGTCCTCAAAGGTCATGAAGGGAAGTTGGGGGGGACCGGAAACGCTCACTGTCAAGCCGTGCGCCAGCGCCTGCTCGCGCAGTCCGGTGCAGAACAGTCGGCCGTTCCCGTCCATCTCGTCGATAGCTTTCGATTCCTCAAGTTCGTCTAGCGTTGCGATCGCCGCGGCGAACGCAGCAGCCCCCATCCAAAAAGAACCAGTCACGAACACACTCTGCGCTGCGTCACTGAGACTCGCGTTGCCAACCAAGCAGGCGAGTGCGTATCCGTTGGCGATCGCTTTGCTCCACGCGCTGAGGTCTGGAGCCACGCCAAGGGGTTCCCAGGACCCATGTTGATGCAGGCGATAGCCGGTGCGGACCTCATCGAGGATCAACACGCTTCCCAGCCGGTCGCAAAGCGCGCGTACGCCACGCGCAAAAGCGGGGGTAGGTAGCTCGAGGTCCCGGCGAATGTCGTGACGGATTGGCGTCAGCACAATTGCGGCGACCTTGCCGTCAGCTGCGTCGGCCGCCGCTTCGACAGATGCCAGATCGTTATAGGTGAACCTTCCGGTAGTCGATAGTTCCTCCTTGGTGACACCTTTGGCACCGATCGGCATTGACCACGGCGCAATGCCGTGATACGAGCCGTTCGCCATCAGGATGTGGCTGCGACCGGTCGCTGCACGGGCTATCCCGACGGCCATGCTGGTCGCGTCAGTGCCGTTTTTGCAGAACATCGCCCAATCTGCGTGGGTGATGTTGTCGACGACGCGCTCCGCGAGTTCGACCATGTGTGGCGTGGGGCCGTTGAGGCAGTCACCCAGTGAGAGCTGGGCGATCGCGGCGGCGTCGACACGGGGGTTACGGTGGCCAAGGACCACGGGACCCCACGAACACATGAAGTCGAAGATATTCCTTGCCATCCACATCCCAGATCCTGGCTCCGCGACCACGCGCGAAGAACTGAGGAAATACAGGGGACGATTGGCGGACGTCCAGATGTCCGTACATGCCACCAGGGATAACTCTTTGCGCGCGTTGCCTCAATCCTGCATCCGCCGAGAGCGATGTTGACATCGGCGACTGCGCTGTTAGGTCTGCCACTAGGGCCCCCCGGCATTCGAAGATCGGTAACCGCTGTGAGTATACGGACGCTTGAAATAAAACGCAACCGAGTGCAGATTGAACGTCGTTGCCAGAGCGAGGTAAATACGGGGACGCGTCTGGCGCCGATTCTCGAAAGCGCCCTGGGCTCAGCTGGGCAGCGCCATCTGAGACTTAGGTGCGGCCGTTGCTGACCGCCGAACACGGATCAGAATAAGGCTTACAGGTTCAGCCAATCCCGGATAACGAGCACCGACCCGGCGAGGTCGTCGCGCTAGCGCCGGCTCGTCGTTGATCTGGCGGGCTCGCCGTCTGCGCGTGGCGGTTCTGTGCTCACCTTTAGGCGCTCCAACTCCTGATCAATCAGCGCCACCTGCCGCTTCGGACTAAGGCGCCTAGGATCCAATAGTGCGTGCAGGCTGTAGCCGTCGATCAGACTATGCAGCAACTCAGCAATGTCTTCTGCGCGTCGCTCGTCGGTGATCTCACCGTCCGTTTGAGCCTCTTTCACGGCTTCCGTAAGCAGTCCGATCAGTGTGGGGCGGCCTGGCGGTGGCGACGGTACACCTGCCGGATCGCGGATCGCCCGGCCCCAGTAGTTGATCACGAACTTCGTCTCAAGTTCGCGCTCGGCATCCAACGGCAAGTTGTCTAGGACGAGCAAACGCAGGGCCGTGAGTCCGCGCACTCCCTTCAGCTGGACCGCCCTGCGAGCATCGATACGCTGATAGGCAAGTCGGACCGCAGAGTCGAGAATGTCGTCCTTGTCCTTGAAGTAGTGGGCGAGGACCCCAGAGGACCACCCAGTCTCCTCGGCCATACCGCGGACCGTCGCCCCCTCGAGGCCGTCACGCACAACCACCCTCCAGACCGCCTCCAAGAGCTCTGCTCGGCGGGCGTCGTGGTCAACCTCTTTTGGCATTCAGCTCGCTCGACCTTCGTTCATGGGACATTTTTATATCAACAGGATGTCGATGCCCCCGGACCAGTCGTTGCGCGCGAGTATCTCGACGACAAGACGCGACGAACTGGTGCGTTTCGGAGAAGCGAGCGAACGGTCGCGCCGTTTGGAGTTGTCGCTCATCTTTAACGGACTGAATGCCGCCGTGGCGCCCGTTGTCCTGCAAGACTACGCCGGACACAAGCGCGACGGTCTCGGCTCGCGGTTGCATGGCTTGAGCGCGGTACCGCACAGGTCGGGCAGCAATACCGACGAACCCCGAAGCAGTCGCGTCATCGGGCAAACTGACTCGGTTGCGTCGAGTGCGGACAACGCGGTCCGCGATTGCGGGCCTGTGATGAGGCAGGCGCTACAAGTATTGGCGTCGGGCAGGAGGTCGCGCTTCGCCGGCTCCCGAGCAAGGAGGTCCACCCGAACTCGCCGGCCAACCTGCCCGGACGATCAGAGATCTAGGCCACTACCATCCCGTCTGCTCTCGCTGAAACTCGTGCAGGCCGCGGCGGGGTGTGGAGCTTGGCTTCTTGCCGAGCCCGAGCGGCCCAGGCTCGGCGGTAGCTGGCGAGGTTCTCGCCGGCATTCGTAATTGCCGTCCATGCGTCGGCGACACGTCGATCTTGTCTACACAGGGCGGCGTTTTATATCGGATGTTTGACAAACGCTATGGGTCGTCCTACATTCTGTTCCGGGCGTAAGTGTTTGCGCCGCAAGTGCCGGGCTCATTCGGGAGGAGGAGGACTTCATGCAGGAACTGGATCGCCGCGGGTTCATCAAGACTGCTGCTGTCGGCACGGTTGGTGCCTTCGGCTTGGCAGGCCTGAATTCCGCGCGTGCGGACGCATCGTCCGCACATGCTGCGTCGTCGAGCGTCTCAGCGACGATTACTGAGTGGGTAGACCAGTACCCAGCCTTGCTGGAGAAGTGGAACAACGACTACGTGTTCCCGATGTTCAAGAAGTCTCATCCGCATGTCAGCGTTGAGTTCATCAACAAGGGTCCAAACAACCCTCAAGCACTTCAGACCGCTTTGGCCGCCGGCTCGGGGCCAACCATCGTTTATGAAGATGCGACCTATATGTTTGGGTTCGCGAAGGCAGGCGATCTAGCTCCGCTTGACGAATACGCGCATCAGTACAACTGGCATAAGAAGTTCTTGCCATGGGCACTCGCGCTTTGTACGACGAACGGTCATCTCTACACGGTACCGGACTCGCTCGAGTCGATGCTCATGTATTACTCCCCAACGCTCTTCGAAAAGCATGGTTGGACAGTGCCATCAAATTACAACGATCTCGTCGAACTTTGCAAAGAAGCCAGCAAGGCGGGGATCATTCCGATGGCTGGCGGGAATTCCGACTGGCATCCAGCAACCGAGTGGTGGCTGACCAGCTGGTGGAATAACTTCACCGGCCCAAAACTCTTCTACCAGGCACTCACTGGCGAGGCGAAGTTCAGTGATGATGCGTTCGTTGAGGGCGTCGCCTCCCTAAAGTATTTCTTCGACAAGGGCTGGATCGCTGGCGGTTCGTCGAAGTTCTTCGGGAACTTGGCCGAGGTCGGTCAAAGCCAGATCGCCAGCGGACAGGCCGCGTTGGGCCCCATCGGCAGCTGGAGCTTCCTCACCGCCAGCACTTACTTCAAGCCGTCGTTCCGATGGGAAGTTGCGCCCGTGCCAACGCTCAGCAGCGCTGTGAAACATCCCGTCTACCCGCTTTCCGTAGGGGACTTCATAGGGATCAACAAGCACGCCAGTAAAGCCGAGCAGAACGCAGCTGCGGCCTTCATGGATCTCTACGAAGCTAACGCTGTCGTGAGCGGAAACGGGCTTGCAAACGCTGGCCGCGAGTTCGGATCAGTCAGGGCGTCGGCGGCAGACTTCCCGCGCAACATTCCAAAGCAGATGGCGGCCTTCTACCAGACCTTGGCGACGAAGAGCAGCCATGGTGACTTTGGATTCACAACATGGACGTTCTTGCCCGCAGCGACCGACACATATCTCAACACAGCTCTAGAGAACGTGCTCACAGGCAGCCTTTCGCCCAAGAGCTACTGCCAAAACATCCAGGCGCACTTCGAGAAGGACAAGGCGGCCGGCCTTCTCAGGCCTGTGCCCAAGCCGACCGCGTTCTTCGCATAAGCGGGTAACCTCGTTGTCTCGGCGACTGCTCCGCAGCCACGTGTCAAGAAGAGCTCGCCCGTGAGCGCAGTACTCTCGCCCGCACCGTCCCGCCGCCGGGCACGCCCGCGGCCCGCTGCGACCCAGCGCCGTCTGGGTCGCAGCGGGTGGTGGTTCCTGGTCCCGATGCTAGTGGTCAATGTCCTGGTCGTCATCGGGCCGTGTATCGCCACGTTCGTCTACTCGTTGACGAACTGGCCGGGATACGGGCCGTTGCACTTCATTGGACTTGCCAACTACTCGAGCATCGTGTCGAGCAGCGACTTCCAGCAGGCCGTGATCCACAATCTTGAGTGGACGGCGGCTTTTCTTACGATTCCCGTGTTTCTTGGGTTACTTGGCGCATTTGCCGTAAGTCAGGTCCCCCGCGGCCAGAAATTCTTTCGGACGATCTTCTTCCTTCCGTACATCGTTCAACCCGTTGTGGTCGCGTCGCTGTGGACCGAGATCTATGCGGGCCATTTCGGGATCGGGGCGCTCAGCAACCTTTCACCCCTTGGGAACCCGTCGTTGGCGTTGTGGTCCGTCGCGCTCGCAAACATTTGGTGCTGGTGGGGCTTCCTCGCCGTTGTGTTTCTCTCGGCGATGCAAGCGGTGCCACGCGAGCTCTATGAAGCCGCGTCATTGGATGGAGCGGGCCCGATCAGGCAGGCATGGAGCATCACATTGCCTGGGATCCGCAGCACGCTGAATTTCATGCTCATGATGTCCGTGATCTGGTCGATGCTCGTATTTACCTACATCTACGTCATGACGGGCGGCGGCCCCGCGGGCGCCAGCCAGGTCGTGGCAACGCTGCTCTACCAAGACGCGTTCCAGAGTCAGGAAGTGGGGCTTGCGGCAGCGATGGGCGTAATGCTGGTGCTGGCATCCAGCTTGGTGGGTGTGGGTTATGTGTTCCTGAGCCGTCGCGGCAGCTACGAGACCGTTTGACGAGATTCTGACATGGCACGCCTGACACAGAGACAACTCGCGATCTACTACGCAATTTGCGTGCTGCTGGCCGTCTTTGCCCTAGCTCCTGTCGCAGTTCTGATCTCAGACGCCCTGCGGACCGACACGGCCGTCGCGACCAATACGTTCGCCTTCCCGACCGCGCCACAGTGGGGCAACTTCATCGCGGCGTGGACGCAGGGCGCAATGGGGCGCGCCCTAGTCAATAGCGCCATCTACGTTGTACTCACCAGCGTCATTACGTGCGCCATTGGTGGAGTTGCTGCATATGCCCTCGTTCGGATGCGTGTTCGCTTTCTCGGCGGCGTGATGGCCTATCTGATCGTAACTACCGGACTGCCGATCCAAAGCTTCCTAGTTCCGCTGTTCGAGCTGTGGACGCACCTGCATCTCTACGACACATACCTCGGACTGACGATTATCTATGTCGCGACGTCGTTGCCATTCGCTACCTTGCTGATTCGCAGCTACCTGGTACAGGTGCCCGCCGACTTTGTAGAGGCTGCACGCGTCGACGGGGCGAGCGAGGTTCGAATCGCTCGCTCGATCGTGCTGCCAATGATCTGGCCAGGCCTCGTCTCTGCTGCCATCGTGACAGGCGTCGGCGTATATAACGACTTCATCTTCGCTGTCACGTTCATACAGTCCCCGAGTCGCTCTCCGGCAAGCCTCAGTTTCTACGGCTTCATACAATCGCATGGCTTGAACTACTCGCTATTGGCAGCCGGAGGGCTGATTGTCACCGCCCCGATGCTGATCATCTTCTTCGTCTTGCAACGAAGGTTTGTTGAAGGACTTGCGGCGTCCGGGCTCCGCGGGTGACCCCTCGATGACCATCACAGCAGAACCGGCGCCGTCTTGGACTATCGCCGGCGACAACAGCACGACACGCAGGGAAGCAGCCAGATGCACGAGAAGGTAGAGCCCGAACCGCTCGTAGCTTACGAGCTCGTCGCTCTCGATGAGGAGGGCTACGATGTCAGCGATCTGAAAGCCTGGGCGGCAGATGGGCCGACGCCAGGAGTAGAGCTATTCGAGCTAACCGCGCGCGCCACGGTCGTTCAAGACGATAAACGCAGGCCTGGGTGGGGCTATGTCGAACCCTCAGACTTTGAGCTCATCTTAAGAGAGCTACCTTCCGTCGCCACTCGGAATGCTGCACCCCTCGATGTCCAGTACGAGGAGCGGGTTCTGGCAGCATGGTACGGGCGATGCGCCGGATGCTGTCTCGGCAAGCCGGTCGAGGATCCGCCGTGGGACCGAGCAAGTACGCGGGCGTATTTGGAAGCCACGAATAGCTATCCGCTCCAGAACTACATACCCGGCGACGGGGACTTGCCGGCTGGTACCCGCCGCGCCGCTTGTTGGGGCGAGAGCACACTCGGAGGCATCGACGGGATGCCGCGCGATGACGACATCGATTATTCGATTCTCACTCTTCATGCTCTCGAGGCGTTTGGCTGGAACCTCAGCACCGAAGCGATCGCCGAGGAGTGGCTGCATCACCTCCCGTACGGCGAGGTCTTCACGGCTGAACGCGCCGCGTACCGCAACTTGATCCGGGGCGTCCCGGCAAATGCGGCCGCCACGATCGGGAATCCCTACCGTGAATTCATCGGCGCGCTGATCCGCGGAGATGTCTTCGGCTATGTTCTGCCGGGACGGCCCGGCGACGCGATCCGCCTTGCTTATCAGGACGCCTTCCTGAGTCACCGCGGTAACGGGATCTACGGCGAGCTCTGGGTGGCCGCCTTGGTCTCGAACGCGTTCGTCGCCTCAAGCGCTCTCGATGCAGTATCGGCTTCGCTCGCGATGGTTCCGCAGCGCTCACGCTTGGCCGAGGCGCTGTCCGGTACGGTGGCAGCATTTCGCTCCGACTGTGAGTGGTCAGAAGTGGCCGACGAGATCGAAACTAAGTACGGCTCCTACCACTGGGTTCATACGATCAACAATGCTGCGGCCCTCACTGCGGCGCTGCTGTGGGGGGAGGGTGACTTCGGGCGCACAATAGGACTTGCGGTAGAAGCCGGACTTGACACAGACTCGATCGGTGCGACCGCCGGGTCGGTATTCGGGGCGCTGCACGGCATGAGCGCACTGCCTGAGCGATGGATCGCACCACTCGAGTCAGGCGTTCGCACCGCCGTCGTACAGGAGTCCGGGCAAACGGTTCGGGAGTTTGCTGGCCGGACTATCCAACTCGCACGACGGCTTGGAGCATCATGAGTGCGCGATCAGCCAGCGTCGTGGTCGTCGGGTCTCTTAACGCCGACCACGTACTGGACGTAGAGCGCCGACCAAGGGCTGGCGAGACGGTGACCAACGGTGTCCTGAGAACGTATCCAGGTGGAAAGGGCGCCAACCAGGCGGTCGCCGCGGCTCGAGCGGGTGCGTGCGTCTCGATGATCGGGAAGATTGGGCGCGACGCCATCGGGGAGCAGCAGCTAAGAGGTCTGAGACAGAACGGTGTTGAAACCGAGACCGTCTTGTTCACCGAAGAGGCCGCCACCGGATACGCAGCCATCCTAGTCACGCCGGACGGGCAAAACTCTATTGCAGTCGCGGCCGGGGCAAACCAGTTGCTGCAGCCCGACGACCTACAACGGGTAGCTGACGTTATCTCTGGGGCCACAGTGCTCGTCATGCAACTCGAGCTCAATCAGGAAACCATCGAGCGGGCCGCAGAGCTGGCCGACCCATCGACACTGCTGATTGTCAACTGCGCACCATACCGCCCGCTCTCGCCACGACTGCTTTCGCGGATCGACGTGCTCGTCGCCAACGAACATGAGGCAGGCGAGATGATCGGCTCATCGATCGTCACCCTGAGCGACGCCGCAGGGGCGGTATGCGAGATCGCAGAGCGCGGGCCTACTCATGTCGTCCTAACGCTCGGCGAGCAGGGCGCGGTGTTCGGCAGCTCTTGCGGCAGCGAGCATGTCATTGCGCCGACAGTTCACGCGGTTGATACCACAGGTGCGGGTGACGCCTTCGTCG
This sequence comes from uncultured Actinomycetota bacterium, assembly GCA_963714335.1. Lineage (GTDB taxonomy): Bacteria > Actinomycetota > Thermoleophilia > Solirubrobacterales > Solirubrobacteraceae > Palsa-465. The sequence continues at coordinate 41,740 of CAVQNW010000002.1, read as the reverse complement.
GTGTGGTCGCCGCACGGCTCGCGAGCGGTGACACGGTGGAAGACGCGATCCGTGCCGGCGTGCTCGCCGGCACGGCCACAACAACCACAAAAGGTCCCAGCCCTCAGATCCCGGCCGAACTTCGGGGCAGCCGCCGAGAGTCGACCAAGGAATCACAAGGGAGGTAGTAGAGATGGCGCAGGTGCGGTTCGTCGATGCAACCCGTGAATATCCGGGCAGTGCACGCCCGGCAGTTGACAGGCTCAACCTTGAAGTAGACGACGGCGAGTTCCTGGTCCTCGTCGGACCATCCGGTTGTGGCAAGTCCACATCTCTGCGAATGCTCGCCGGGCTTGAGCAGGTTGATGGGGGATCTGTCGTAATCGGCGCTCATGAAGTCACAAATCTGCCGCCAAAGTCGCGCGACATTGCGATGGTCTTTCAAAACTACGCGCTCTATCCACACATGACCGTGTTCGACAACATGGGCTTCGCGCTCAAGGTCGCGGGGAAGGCGAAGTCGGAAATCCAACAGCGCGTCAAGGAGGCGGCTCGCCTGCTTGAGCTCGAGGAATACCTAGACCGCAAACCACGAGCGCTTTCAGGCGGCCAGCGCCAGCGTGTGGCAATGGGTCGGGCGATCGTACGAAACCCGCAGGTATTTCTTATGGATGAGCCGCTGTCTAACCTCGACGCGAAGCTCAGGGTCCAGACCAGAAGTCAGATTGCTGCACTCCAACGCCGACTGAATGCAACCACTGTGTACGTAACTCATGATCAGGTCGAAGCGATGACGATGGGGGACCGTGTCGCCGTGCTCAAGGACGGTGTGCTGCAGCAGATAGGGCCACCAAGAGATCTCTACGACGCGCCGACGAACGTGTTTGTTGCCGGCTTCATTGGCTCACCTGCGATGAACCTAATTGAGGCGAGGCTCGTGGACGGCGGGGGTGAAGTCGCAGGTTTGCACGTACCGATCAGCCGCCACCAACTGGCCGCAGCGGCAGAGCTTGGTGACTCACGAGTCATCGTCGGTTTCCGGCCCGAAGACGCTCAGATCACGACCGCGGAGCAGGGGCTGCCCGTTCAGGTCGATCTGGTCGAGGAGCTCGGCGCTGACGCCTATATCTATTCGCGACTCCAAGCGTCCGACGCGCCGGCCCAGGTGATTGTTCGCACGGATGGGCGGCGTCCGCCTCGGCATGGTGAGCAGATTGGGATCGCGATCACGGCTGACCACGCAAGCTTTTTCTCGTATTCGACTGGCGAGCGGCTGAGCTAGCCCGCAAGCCTGCGTCGACATTGCATTAGTTCACGTCGGAAACCAGCAAGGGGAGTGGCAACATGATCGCCGATATCATCCAACCGACCCATCTAGTGTTGATCCTCGTAGTCGCGCTTCTGATCCTAGGTCCGAAGCGCTTGCCTGAGGCCGGTAGGTCGCTGGGCACCGCGATCAAAGACTTCCGCAGCGGCATTTCAGGCCTGCACGACGAGTCAGGCTCAGGTTCCAGCGAGCCAGTTGCTATGGCCACCCTCAGCCCCAACGATGTGACCATCGCCGCCTCGCATGACTAGCGCGTGCCTCACCGTTCCCCCGTGCCAGGTGAGCCGCGCGGCGGACCGTCGAACGACGCTGTGCGAGCAAGTGACCGGACCAACATCCACCGCCGATAGCTATCCACTGGCTCCATGACGGTGGCCGTGAGCCCTGGACCGACACAACGCGACGAGTTCTACATCGGTGGGCGCTGGGTCGCGCCAAGCTCTACCCAACGGATCGACGTCGGCAATCCAGCGACCGAGGCGATCCTCGGGTCGGTCCCAGAGGGCACCGAGCACGATGTCGCCAAAGCGGTCGACGCCGCCCGCCTCGCACTAGACCAGTGGTCGATTACGTCACCGACGGACCGCGCGGATTGGATGACGCGAATAGCGACAGGACTGTCGGAGCGCGCGGAGGAGATCTCGCGGCTGATTGCAGCCGAGGTCGGCACTCCTCTCGCCGCAGCCCGAAGGATTCAGACCGCTCTCGCAATCGCCGATTGGAACATCATGGCAGAGGCTGTCGCCAGCGTGGAATGGGAACAGACGGTCGGGAACAGCCTGGTGCTGCGCGAACCGGTTGGGGTGGTGGCAGCAATTACTCCATGGAACTACCCCCTACATCAGATCTCGGCCAAGGCAGCTGGGGCACTGGCCGCCGGCTGTACAGTCGTCGTGAAGCCATCAGAAGTAGCGCCGCTGAGCGCCTTTCTGCTCGCTGATATCTTGAGCGACCTCGGTCTGCCGCCCGGTGTCTTCAACCTCGTAAGCGGCTTTGGCCCGACAGTAGGTGAAGCGCTCGTCAGACACGCCGGAGTCGACATGGTGTCCTTCACGGGTTCGGCACGCGCCGGGCGTCGCATATCGCGGCTCGCCGCAGATGGGCTGAAGCCGGTGGCTCTTGAGCTCGGTGGGAAGTCGGCCGCGATCATTCTCTCCGATGCGGATCTCCCAGCGGCGATCACAGGTACGATCGCGAAGTGCTACCAGAACACGGGTCAAACGTGTACTGCGCTTACCCGGATGCTCGTCCCTTGCGAGGTGCTGAGCGAGGCAGAACGCATCGCGGCCGAGATCGCGCTTGGTTATCAACCGGGGAATCCGTTCGACGAAGACGTGCGCCTCGGGCCTATCGCGACTGCGGAGCAGCTAGCTCGGGTGCAGTCCTACATCCGGCTCGGGATTGAAGAGGGCGCGAAACTCATTTGTGGCGGCGAACGGCCCGCGGGACTAGACGCTGGTCACTTCATAGCGCCGACGGTGTTCTCCTCGGTGACCCCGGATATGCGCGTTGCCCAAGAGGAGATCTTCGGCCCTGTCCTCACCATATTGACCTATCAAGATGAGAGCGATGCCGTGCGCATCGCTAACGAAAGTCCATATGGCCTATCTGGTGCGGTGTGGTCAGCCGACACGGATCACGCCATTGCTGTGGCGCGCCGGCTCCGTACGGGACAGGTCACCATCAACGATGGGGCGTTCAACCCTCGGGCCCCGTTCGGGGGTGTCAAAGACTCCGGTTACGGGCGAGAGTTTGGCAGCTTTGGGCTTGAAGAATTCCTAACGTATAAAGCTCTACAAACCTAGTGGTCAGGCAAGATGGCGCGGAAGGTCGCTCGGCCGGTCGGACCAGTACGAGCCGTGAGCTTGTCGTCCCGTGAACCGGCGAAAGCTACCGAGGAACGCAAAGTGCCCGACGACGAAGCAGCCATCCTGACCGAACGCATAGACCGCGCTCTGGTCATAACGATCAACCGCCCTCAAGCAAGAAACGCGGTAAATAGGGCGGTCGCGATCGGGATAGCCGACGCACTCGAGGAACTCGACGGAGACACGCAGCTGTCCGTCGGAATAATCACCGGTGCCGGCGGTTACTTCTCAGCGGGCATGGACTTGAAGGCGTTCGTGGACGGAGAGCGGCCCTGGGCGGGGGACCGCGGCTTTGCTGGAATCACCCGAAGATCAGCCGACAAGCCGCTGATCGCAGCTATAGAGGGATTTGCGGTGGCCGGCGGCCTCGAGATTGCCCTCGCGTGCGACCTGCTGGTGGCGGGTAGCGACGCAAAGCTCGGGCTTCCTGAGGTCAAGCGGTCGTTGGTCGCTTCGGGAGGCGGCCTTCTCCGCCTGCCACGCGCACTCCCCCGACACGTCGCGAACGAACTTCTGCTGACGGGCGATCCCATCTTTGCGGACCGCGCCTACGAACTTGGGATGATCAACCGGGTCACTCGACCAGGCCACGCTCTGGAAACCGCGCTCGAGCTCGCTGCCCTGATCTCCGAAAACGGGCCACTGGCTGTGGCCGGCACTAAGCGCATCCTCCGCGAGTCGCTAGATTGGCTCGACGCAGAGTTCTTCGATCGCCAGGATAGGATCGCCGGGCCGATCTTTGAGTCAAACGACTCGCACGAGGGCGCCGCCGCGTTCTTCGAAAGGCGCAGGCCGGTATGGCGAGGCGAGTAGTTATCGCTCTGCCCACCGCTACATGAGTGCGGTGTGGAAGGAACACGCATGATCGGCCGGCAATCTTTGCTCTCTAGATCGTCAGGTTGGTGAAGCCGGATTACTCCCACACCGCGCGAGTGGACCTCGGGCGGGAAGACCATCTCAGAACCTATGCACTAACACCTAACTCAAGGGGGGCACAGCCTAGTTCGGCGCATGCCTCTCAAGTCCGTCGAGGAAGCAATCGATCAGAAGCTTGAGGGCCGCCCGATCCACGCGCGTTGATGCGTCACGCAACCTCTGGACGTCGTGCAGGTGCGGAAAAGATATGGCTTTCGCGCCGAACCCGCCAGCGAACGAGCCGAGCGCAGCACCATAGACGGCGTACCGAACCGCTGCGGCAATACGCGTCGCGCGCGACGGAGTCCAGCCCTGACGCAGCAGCCCTGCGTAGACCTGATCTGCTCGGGCAAGCGCGCTGTCGAGGCGGCCGAACGCGACGGCGAGATGCGGAACCAGGTTCGGATGGGCCACTAGCGCCTGGTAGTAGGACCACGCCCAAGCATCAAGCGCCTCACGCCAACCCATACGCTCGAAGACCGAAACGTCAACCTGCACCATGACGCTGTCGGCCACGATGTCCAACAACTCTTCCTTGGACCGGACGTGGTTGTAAAGCGACGGCGCCTGCACTGCGAGCTCATCCGCAACCCGGCGCATCGTCACAGCGGCCAAGCCGTCCTGGTCGATCACGCTGAGCGCTACATCGGCGATTCGCTGCCTGCTCAACGGAACTGACGTCGTGTCCATGATCTGATTCTCGCGGTTCTTCATTGCCGACTCGACGCCGAGTTGCTAACAATGTTAGTATGAACTGCCACTAACGCTGATAGTCGCCCGCGTAGGCAGGGGAGGACCTATGGACTTCGCACTAACGGATGAGCAACGAGCCGTCCGCGATACAGCTCGCTCGTTCATCCGCAAGGAGGTCATGCCGCTCGAACCCGAGGTGCTACATCGGGAGCGTCGCGGCGAGCGCGGCCTCGATCCCTCCGAGCTCAGAACGCTCCAGCTCAAGGCGCGCGACTTCGGCTTCTGGGGACTAGGCACACCGTCCGAGTTCGGCGGAGCAGAACTCCTCGCGGTGACGCAAAGCCTTGTCTGGACAGAGGTTGGGCGGACGTTCGTGCCGTTCGTTTTCGGCGGCGAGACGGACGTGATCCTTTATAAGGCCAACGAGGCACAACGCCAGGAGTATCTGATTCCGGCGATTGAGGGCAGTCGCGCATCGTGTTTCGCGGTGACTGAGCCCGACGCGGGCTCGGATCTCACCGCGATTCGCATGCGGGCAAGGCGTGACGGTGGCGATTGGATTCTGAACGGCGAGAAGACCTTCATCACTCGCGGTCAGGAAGCCGACTTCACGATCGTCATTGCCGTCACAGACCCAGACTCCGGTTACAGGGGAGGCTTCACAGCGTTCATCGTCGACAGAGCGATGGGATGGACATCGTCCGTGATCGACACCATGGGCCCAGCACGGCCCATCTCGATGACCTTCGACGATGTGCGCGTACCGAGTCGCAACGTCCTTTGCGAGGTCGGTGACGGCTTCAAGCTGGCTATGGAATGGATCGGCCGAGGCCGCTACATCATCCCGTCACAAGCGGTCGGCGCGGCCGAGCGGCTACTCGACATGGGTCTCGAGTACGCACGCCAGCGACACACCTTCGGGAAGCCGATCGGCGAGCACCAGATGATCCAGGCGATGCTGGCCGACTGCGCAGTCGACCTCGAAAGCGCTCGATGGCTAGTGCTGCTAGCAGCGTGGACCGCTGACCAGAACCGCGACGCCCGTCATCAGGCGTCGATGGCCAAACTTGCCGGCGCCACCATGGCTAATCGCGTGGTGGACCGAGTGATGCAGATCCACGGCGGGATGGGCTACACGCGCGAGCTTCCGATCGAAAGGTGGTATCGCGAGGCGAGGCTCTGGCGAATCTATGAGGGCACGGACGAGATTCAGCGTCGCGCGATTGCCCGCAATCTGCTCACTGGCAAAGCTACCGTTGGCGGCCACCTGGCATGACCGAGCATCGTCGCCCAGCCCTAAATCGGACTGACGCTCGGGATGACTAGCCCCCCGAGCTGCTCGGCTCTGACGTTGAGCCTTGCTTCGGTGCTCGGGGAGTCAGCCTCGCGGTATCCGGAGCGAATTGCGATTGTTGACCAAGGTCGCCAATTCACGTATCGACAACTTTGGCACGAGGCGCTGCTGCGAGCGCGGGTTCTTCGAGAGGAGCTTCAACTAACGCCGGGTGGCCACATTGCGCTCGTAGCCCCCAATGGGTTGAACTTTGTTGCCGAATACTTCGCGATCCTTGCGAGCGGAGGCGTCGTCGTGCCAATGCCGCCGATGCTCTTGACTGACGAAGTCGAGTTTCTGCTTCGTGACAGCAACGCGACTGCGATCGTCGCCGACGAAGATATGTCCGAAGTCGCCTGCAGTTCGGCCGCCCGCCTGGGAATTCCAGCGCACGTCGTCACGCGCGACTTCGTTGCGTACGGCGAGATAGAGCAGGGTCTAGAGAGCGCTGTCCCGCGCGACCCGATGGAGCCCGCGGTTCTCTTCTACACAAGCGGCACGACAGGCAGGCCCAAGGGCGCGGTACTCACTCATCTCAACCTCGTCATGAACGGCTTTGTTAACGCCTTCATGGCGAACCGGCTCGAAAAAGACGACGTCGTATTGGGATGCCTGCCCCTGTTCCACACGTTTGGCCAGACCGTCTCAATGAACTCGAGCTTCCTCGTGGGAGCGAAAGTAGTGCTCCAAAGGCGCTTCGACGCGGGCGAGGCACTTTGCCTAATGCGAGAGCATGAAGTCAGCGTCCTAATCGGCGTTCCCACGATGTACATGGCACTACTCGATGCCGTTGGCTTCACAGTGCCGCCGAAGCTGCGGATGTGCATCTCAGGCGGGGCTCCGCTGCCCGTAGCCGCGCTTGAAGAGTTCCAGGAACGATTCCAATGCGTGATCCAAGAGGGCTACGGCCTCTCCGAGACATCACCGACGGCGACTGTCAATCAGGTCGAATACGGCCTGAAGCCGGGTTCAGTCGGACATCCGCTCTGGGGCGTAGAGGTCGAGATCGCAAACCCTGAAATCGAGCACCGGACCGAGCTCCACGCCCCGGAGGTTCTGGGCGAGGTAGTCATTCGTGGCCACAACCTGTTCTCTGGCTATTACAGGCAGCCTGCAACAACAAGCACAGTCATAGTCGATGGTTGGTTCAGGACCGGCGATCTAGGCGTCAAAGATTCCGACGGTTTCGTCCACATCATTGACCGCAAGAAGGACATGATCCTTCGCGGCGGTTACAACGTGTACCCCAGAGAAATCGAGGAGGTATTAGCGCGACATCCTTCCATCGCCCAAGTCGCAGTCGCCGGCGTGCCCGACGACCGTCTGGGTGAAGAGGTCCTTGCAGCCATTGTCTTGGATGCAACCAAGCCTGGAGTGACCGTGGACGAACTTCGGGCATGGATCCACGAGCGCATAGCGAGCCATAAGCGCCCGCGGATCATCAAGATCCTTGAGGAGCTGCCGGTTGGACCGACCCGCAAGATTCTCAAGCGCGAGCTGCGCACCGCATATGTCGAAGGCAGACTCGGGTCCAATGAGTGAGGTCACCAACCTTGCAGTCGTTGGCGCCGGCACCATGGGCGCAGGGGTGGCGCAGACAGCCCTCGTCGCCGGCATGAACGTCCTGCTCTACGACCCCTCCTCACAAGCCTTGACGCGAGCTCTCACGTCAATAGCTCTCGGCCTAGAAAAGGGACATAGCAAAGGTTTGTGGGCGCTGGACCCCGCGGATGTAATGAGCTCGAAGATGACGGTAACCAGCGAGATCGACGACCTTGCTTCAGTCGACTTCGTGATCGAGACAGTACCTGAAGAATTAGGACTGAAGCACCGCGTACTCCAACAGGTCGCTGCGATTACTCGTCCTCGCACTGTAATAGCGTCGAATACCTCATCCATCCCGCTGACGCTCATCGCCTCTGCAATAGAGGACCCGACGCGGGTCGTCGGCCTCCATTTCTTCAACCCCGCTCCACTCATGGGGCTCGTCGAAGTGATCGCCGCGGCACAGACCGATGCTGCAGCGATTCGGCAAGCCACCAGGCTCGGTGAGGCTCTAGGAAAGCGCGTCATCGTCGCCCCAGACGTACCGGGGTTCCTCGTCAACCGGTGCGGAAGAGGCTTCTACGGCGAAGCTCTGCGCTTGGCAGCGGAACGGATCGCCGAACCGCGCCAGATCGACCGCATCTGCAGAATGGCCGGCAGGTTCCCGATGGGCCCGTTCGAGCTGATGGACTTGGTTGGAATCGATGTCAACTTCGCCATCGCGAAATCCTTCGACGAGCTGTCCTTCGGGGAGCCTCGTTGGCGACCTACGGCAATGCAAGCGCGGATGGCAGCCAGCGGCAACCTTGGTCGCAAGACGGGCCGCGGCTGGTACAGCTACACATCAGGGCCGCACCGCCCAGTCGACCCAGTGCCGCCCATGACCGGATACGGCAACGGCAGGGCGTTGGCAATCGTCGGAGCCTCAAGGGTGGCTGGGCTATTGCGAGCCCGAGGCGCCCAAGCCGGATTCGTGCTTTCGGACACGAGCCACGACCGCGTAGTTGCAACCATCTTCGCGGATCTCAGCGCCGCATCGGACGAGGTGCACGGAGCCGAGCACCCCATCGTCTCGTGCGCGAACGCAAGCCTCTCGTGTCGACAGTTGGCGCACGCAGTTGGGTTCAACATTCCGAACGCTGCTGATCAGGAACATCTCGTCGAAATCACCCGAACCGGCAACACACCGGAAGGTCTGGCAAATACGGCTGCATCAGTATTCGCCTGTCTCGGGTTTCACGCAGAGTGGGTGTCGGACGGGCCGGGCCTCGTGTTCGACCGTATGCTCGCCCAGATCATCAACGAGGCGGCGTTCGCGTATACCGAAGGCATCGGAACCGCTGCCGATATCGATGCAGGCGCGACCATCGGCCTGAACTATCCCCGGGGCCCTATCGGTTGGGGTTACGCGATTGGATGGGGAGAGATTCTCGCGACCCTTGACGCCATCTGGCAAGAGCGCCGCGAAGAGCGATACAGGCCCGCCCCGGCTCTTCTTTCGGCAGCGGCGGGCGTCGACTTGCTCCCTTAGGTCACCGTTCGGTCCGGGAGTGACCGTCGAGCACCACCCGCCAGCAGCCGCGCTGTCAGTCTCGGGTAGCTTGAATAGCTCGGGTTTCGCAGCCAAACGGTGGTGAGGGGAATCGCATCGCGGGGGATCCCAATTCGGCGGCTCCGGCACTTGCCTTCTGGCCGCCACGTTGGTGGCCTGTCCCTCTCAGTCAGCCCGTCGAGCATCTTGGCGGGTTCAACAGATCGGTGCGTGTGGCCGGTCCCGCCGCGTCCCTGGGCGGGAGGAGCGCCCATCTTGACTGGTTATCGGGCGTCCGATATACAACAGGAGGAAGAGTGGCCGCGTCGATGTGCCAACCCATCGGATCCACCCTCAATATGTTCGTGATCGAAAACGCACAACGTTACGAATGCTTACCCCTCGCGATCTGTACGAACGCCGCTTTTGACCAAGCACCCGATTCGGGAGTAGGCGCTAGCAGCATCGCCGCAGCCGAGCGCACGCTCGCGACCCTAGTAGACGCATGGTGAGCGTCAACGCCCGCACGGTCGTTAGCTTCGGCGCCCATATTGTTGACATTCTCGGCAGGCCGGTCACCGAAATCCCAGCCGGCCAAGGGCACCAGCTTCTCGAACAAATTCGCATGACCGTCGCAGGAACAGCCGCCGGGACCAGTGTTGACCTTGCGAAACTGGGGATCCCAGTGCGCGCGCTGGGAGCCATCGGCTGCGATGACCTAGGCGACTTCGTGCTCACGACGCTGCGCCGTTACGGCGTGAGCACTGCTGGTCTTGCTCGACTCGCCGGCGTTCAGACCGCGTCCAGCATCCTGCCGATCCGGCCTAATGGTGACCGACCAGCTCTGGCCGTCAGGGGCGCCAACGCCGCGATGTGCTCGACCGACCTTGATCTGACTCGATTGAACGGCGCAGCCCTCCTGCACATCGGCGCCCCCGACGTGCTCGCGAACCTCAGCAGCGATGACCTCGCGCAGATTACAGCGCGTGCGAAAGCACATGGCGCGATTGTCACGCTCGACGTGCTCACATCTGGCGGCAACGATGCTCTCGAGCGGCTCGCGCCGATGCTCGCCTACGTCAACTACTTCATGCCCAACGAAGAACAGCTCCTCGGCTTCGCCAACGAATCGGATCTGGAACGTGCCGCTCGGCGATTCCTAACTCTCGGGGTCCAGGCAGTCCTGGTTAGCCGTGGAGCGGACGGCCTAAGCGTGATCGACGGCTATGGCCGCACAGATCTGCCAGCCTACTCAGCGGAAGTCGTGGACACGACCGGGTGCGGAGACGCCGTCAGCGCGGGAGTCATCGCCGGGCTTATCAACGGCTGGCCGCTGCTCGACGCCGCCAGGCTCGGGCTCGCCGCTGCCTCACTGGTCGCCGGCGGCCTTGGTTCCGACGCAGGCATCGTCGACTTTGCCACCACGGCACGAATTGCCATCCCCGACATCTCTCAGGCGCAGCGAGCTCGGATCGAATCCAGCGCCGAGTCCACTGCAGGCCCGGTACTCACACGACCGAGCCCTGACAGCTTGGGTGGCCTGGATTACGAAGCAGATGGTGTTCAGCTCCCGACCTACGCCGAATTACCACGACTCGGTGACATGGGCTCATCCTGGGGTCTGTGGGGCGAAGAGGACCGCCTAGGCTGCCTGAACCTGCTCGGCCGCGCGCAGGTCCAAGCCGCAGCGTGCGAGATCAACACGGGCAAGGTCTTCCCGCTGAGTCTCACCACCACCCTGCCACATCTGCCAGTTTCCGGGCGATCAGAGTTCGTGCGCATCGCTGAGTACGAGGACGGAATCAGCGACACCGAGCATGTCGAACTCGACGACCCGTCTGCCAGGAATACGCGGCGTGGCAGTCAATGGGTCGGCCTCAGGCGCGTTTCGCCCACAGGCTACGGGTGCTTCGGGGGGCTCCTCCGCGATGCTCACGGCATCGACCACTGGAGCCGCCGCGGGATTGTCGGCCGGGCCGTGCTCCTTGATGTAGCCCGGTGGCGCGAGATCGCCGGGCGCCCGATTCGCCATGAGGTCTCCGACCTGATCACTGCAGATGACATAACCGCATGCGTCGCAGCTCAGCGCGTCTCTATCGAGGTCGGGGACATCCTTCTTATCCGCACCGGTTGGCGGGCGTGGTACTCGCATCTGGATCAGACCAAACGGCACGCTCTTGGCGACTCTGACCAGATTGTGAGCGCCGGTCTCGATACAACTGAAGAGATGGCGGCTCTGCTCTGGAACTTTCACATCTCAGCGCTCGCCGCAGACAATCCTGCGTTGGAGGCATGGCCGCCGAGGCCCCATGACTCAGGCGAACTCCACACGCTCCAGACGCGGCTCGTGGCAATGCTCGGGCTTCCGATTGGCGAGATGTTCGGCCTCGACGAACTCGCCGAACACTGTGCGGTCGCAGGAACCTACTACGCGTTCATGACCTCGGCCCCGCTGAACCTCACTGGAGGCATAGGATCGCCACCAAACGCGATCGTCGTGGCCTAAGACCATCAAGGCCGTGCAGAGCCTGGCGCGCCCCCAAGCATCGACAAGACGACAGCGGAGACGGGGGATCGTCCGCCAGGGAAGCCGAGCTTCGCCGCGATCATGGCTGAAGCTAACCCAGACTGAAAGCCCGTTGAGTGCCAGGTGCCGGTCAGGCCGTGTAACGGCGAGTTCTGATGCGCTCGCCGATCCGCGTTAGCTCTCCCTCATCCAGCAGCGTGGGGTGCCCTATCGCGTTTGCGTGGACGAACAGCGAGCAAAGCCACTCGAGTAGCTGAGCCCGCTTCAGAGCACCACTAATCGTCTCAGCGACAACCACTGCGCCATGATTGCGCAGCAGCACCGCATCGCGATCGCCGATGCCTTCGGCCGCCAACGTCGCCAGGTGATTACTGCCGAACGGGGCGTAGGGCGCGACCCGGACGGGGCCACCCAGCTGCGCGATCATGTAGTGGATGCCTGGCAACTCGTCGACGACTGTCGAGACCACGGTCGCAAAGTGGGAGTGGGTGTGAACGATCGCATTGCAATCGGTCACGGCGTAGATCGCACAATGCAACGGGGTCTCCGACGAAGGGCCATCGCCGCAAGCCTCAATCACCTCGCCGGAGGTATTGACGATGCAGCATTGCGTCGGACTCATCTTGCCCAACTTGGCGCCACGTGGAGTGATCACGACACTGTGGTCGACACGGATGCTGATGTTTCCCGCCGTGCCTACGTTCAGCCCCGAGCCCTCCAGTTCGCGCCCGGCGGCCACAAGTTCGTCGCGTGCAGTCGCGACCAATCGTTCGTGCGTGACATCGCTCATGATCAAGCGCGGTCAGTTAGGTGCTTGGTAGCTGCGGCGAACGCACGGTCTGTGGCGTCCAGCTCCGAGCGGATGGCCACTTCGCTGCATGCGGAACTCAAGAGCCGCTTGTAATCCCGCGGCGAGCGGCGCAGATGGTCGAAGATTTCGCTCGCGGAGACCTGGCGAACCCACCCCAGTCGCCTCACGTCGACACGGCGAGACAATGACCTCGGATCTTCCGCTGCTACTTCTGCCATCGAGCGACCTCTAGCTGTTCGGACTGGACTCGGCGACGACCCCGTGTTGACCGAAGCTCTACGGACTCGTCTCCCGTACGATTATACGGACGCCCGAATTAAAATTGGGGCCGTCACCTAAGAGCTGCGCCGAGCACTGCATCTCGGGATTCGGCCTTAAGAGCCGCTTGCAGGTCGGGCCGGTGCCAAGGTCCATCGCTAGATCGCGACCAGTGGGTCGGAGAGGGTGTGTCGCGTGGTGGGCGGAGGTGGTGGCGGCCGAGGGTGGCATCTTATGCGGCCCGAGGGTTCCGGGCGGTGACCGGATCGGCTCGTGGACGGCTATCTGGGCGGCGGAGTAAAGCGCTCAGGCTTCGGGCGCGAACTAGGACGGCTTGGCGCCGATGAGTTCGTCAACAAGAAGCTCATCCGCACGGCCGGCTGAGCGGCACAGGCAGGTTCTTTTGCCCGGCGGGACGCTCTCGATTGCTGGCACTGGAAAACAATGTAGGTGGTGGCTGCTCATGTCGGCGGAGGCGGACATTGCCCCGATGTTCTGCCGGGCTTCGGCGTAGTTCAGCCCGATGCACACGATCTGGTGCGGCCGACCGATGGGCGTCGACGCTCGAGGTCTTGATGCCGATCTCGTCGCGCGACGACAGCCAGTACTACAAGGGCGAGCCGTTCTTGTCCCATGCACTGCTCGTCCCGTTGGCGCTTTTGACGGCAGAAAAACGGCAGCTGAAGTTGCCGTGGCGCGTATTTCGCGGTGGCGACTCACGCCTCGAGAACACGCATATTTGCAGGGATTTACGCGACTCCGAGCGACTCGTCACTACAACCGAAAGCTCCCTCGTAATGAAGGGGTCGGGAGTTCGAGTCTCCCCGTCGGCTCTTCTGTGATGAGTCGCTCATCTGTCATGGATGAGCCGCGACATGTGTTTCACTTGGTAGCCCCCGACCGATTGCCGGCCCGTTGGTCCTGGTGGATTTGCCTGATGCCAGTGCGGTTGTTGAATCGGCTCGCTTAGGAAGGGCCGTGACCAGTCACGATCGCATGCTGGGCGTGGGGTTGGCTCACACCGCCGGCTCCTGGCTCCCGGTTCTGCTCTGGATCTCGTCAGCGTCGACTTGTGAGCTAAGGCTTTGCTCGGGCTGGGCTTGGACTGAGACTATGTCCCGAGGGCAGACTCCCGCGTTCGTCCTAAGCGAGTCCCACCCCGGCGACTCACACGAGCTTCGCGATGTCCGTGCGGTCACGGGATTCTCTGCGTCGCGCGTCAAGCGCCAGCAAGCCGGCCATGCCCTCGCGCTTATTCGCTGCACCCTGGATCTGCTCGAGGTGAGAGCTCATAGCCGCGCCGGCCGCGCTCGGGTCCCGCGCTCGTATGGCTGCAACGATCTGCGCCATGTCTGACGCTGTTCCCAGACGGGTGTCGTCGGCCCGCGCGGTCACGCCACGGGAGATCAGGGTCAGATCGTTGAGCTGCAGGATGAACCCGGCCAATATGGCATTGCCACTGATCTGTGCAATCGCGCCGTGTAATCGTCTATCGGCGTCAATAAATCGCGCGGGGTCGGGGAACGCGGTCCGTAACTTGGCGACCAAGCTCTGAAGCCCCCGAAGCTCGGTCGGCGATCGCCTCTCGGCCGCGAGGCGCGCGGCGAGCGGTTCGAGTTGAAGCCGTACCGCGAAGACGTGGTCGAGATCGACCGAGGCAATGTAGATGCCTGATCGGCCACGAACCTCAACGACCCGCTCAGCGGTCAGGCGCCGCACGGCTTCCCGTACCGCTGGGCGCGATGTTCCCAGCGCCTCCGCCAGGTCGCGCTCAGACGGTAGACGCTGTCCAGTGGTCAACTGTCGCGAGATTACGTACTCGCGGATAGCCTCGGCGGCTTGGTCGACGATTGACTCTTGCATTGCGGGGCACAGCCTAAACCGTGTATCCTGGTCTTACCAGTTTGGACTGGCCAATTGCAATTCAAGGCGGAGGCGATAGATGAGATTTGGTGCGGTAGCGAGGCGGGGAACGATCTATCCGTACGTCCAGCGCGACGGCACACGGTGCTTGTTTGAGGATCGTCCCGGCGAGGACGTCGCCGCACTTGTCGGGCTCGAACGTGATCAACTTGACCGACTCGCAAAAGATGCCGTTCCACTCACAGACGAGGCGACACACCTGCCGCCGATCCGGCCCCGGAAGATCGTCGCGATCGGCCTGAACTACATGGACCACGTTCGCGAGACCGGTCTTGAGGCTCCCAAGGTTCCGCTTGTATTCGCCAAGTTTCCCTCGTCGCTTGCCGCCGACGGACAGCCGGTCGCCATCGACCGGGCAGTAACCAACCGCGTGGATTGGGAAGTCGAACTGGCGGCTGTGATCGGTGAGCCCGCTCGCAACGTGACGGTCGATGCGGCGCTCTCACACGTGTTCGGCTACACGGTCGCAAACGATCTCTCCGCCCGAGATCTCCAGCTGACTGACGGCCAGTGGGTCCGAGCCAAGAGTCTGGACGGCTTCTGCCCACTCGGTCCTGAGATCGTGACCGCCGACGAGGTTTCAGATCCTCAGGCGTTGGCGCTCCGTACTGTCGTCGACGATGAGGTCATGCAGGACTCGAACACCTCAGAGATGGTATTCGGAGTAGCCGAACTCATCGCATTCTGCTCCCGCTCCTTCACCCTCGAAGCAGGCGATGTTCTTCTGACCGGCACGCCCTGGGGCTGCGGCGAGTTCATGACCCCGCGCCGCAGCTTGCAGGATGGTGACGTGGTCACGGTTTCGGTCGCCACGGTGGGCTCGCTCACCAATGAGATCTTGGTGCGGTGATGCCGCCGCTGATGCACCTCAGGGAGCTGCTTCCTGGCCGGGTCCTCGAAGGCGATCTCAGCGCCTTCTCCCGCGATGCCACCGAGAGTCGCGGTTTAGCGGTGATGCCCGACGCCGTCGTGCAGCCACATAGCACCGATGAAGTCATAGCGCTCGTGGGGTGGAGCGATCAGCACGCAGTGCCGTTGATACCGAGAGGCGGCGGCAGTGGCTTCGCGGGAGGAGCGGTCCCAGAAGGGGGCGGTGTGGTCGTCGATTTGTCTCGTATGAACCGCGTCCTCCAGTTCGATCCGGAGCTATGGCGGATGCGACTCGAGGCCGGAGTTAAAACCTCGAACCGTGCATCGTCTGGCGCGCGAGAACGGGTTGATGTTCCCTCCCGACCCTGGGGCCTCAGAGGATTCTCAGATCGGGGGCAACATCGCGACGAATGCCGGTGGCCCACATGCGTACAAGTACGGCGTTACAGGCGACTACGTGACCGGGCTCACGGCAGTCATCCACCCTGGGCGCGTTGTTCGTGTCGGGGGCGCACTCCGCAAGGATGTCGCCGGCTACGACCTCAAGCGACTTCTGATCGGATCCGAAGGGACGCTTGGGATCATCACAGAAGCATGGTTGCGACTCGTTCCCGCGCCAGCCGCCACGCGCCCGATCGTCGCGACCTTCGCCGACGCGGGGTCTGGCTGCGCCGCGCTGCTCAACGTTATCGGCTCCGGTCTGTGTCCCGCGGCCCTCGAGTTCCTAAGTCGCGGAGCGCTCCTAGCTTCAAAGACTTCGTTCCCCACGAACCTCGCCCCGAACGCTGAGTTCATGGTAATCGCCGATTCCGATGGCGATGAGACAACGGTCGAGCACCTCATCGCAGAACTCACCGAGGTCTTAGGCGACGGTGCCCTCGACGTCTACCTGCCAACCGGGCGACAGGCCATCAACGAGCTGTGGCGCTGGCGTGACGGAGTGTCCCTCGCGGTCGAAGCTGAGCTGGGCGGAAAGGTCAGCGAGGACGTCACAGTCCCACTCGATCGTGTCGAAGAGATGATCGCCGCCACCGTCGAGATCGGTGCCCGTCACGCGCTAACAACCTCCAGCTGGGGGCATGCCGGGGACGGCAACCTGCACTCGACCTTCTCGGTCGATCCGCACGACGCCGCGATGATCGAGCGCGCCGAAGCCGCCGCCGAGGAGCTGTTCGTGACTGCGGCTCAGATGCACGGGTCGATCTCCGGTGAGCACGGCGTGGGCATTGTTAAGCGCGGGCACCTCCATCTGCAATGGAGTCCGGCCGCAGTGGAAATGCACCGACACATCAAGGCTGCGTTCGACCCACGGAACCTGATGAACCCTGGGAAGAAGACGTGACAGGGCTCGAGTGGGACCTCGAAGAAGGTGGGCGCGGCGTGCGCGAGCTGATACAGATCGGGGCTGGCAAGGGGCGGAGGACGGAGCCGGCGCTCAAGCTAGGTGTCTGCGGCGAGCAAGCCGGCGAGCCAGACTCAATAGCGATCCTCCGGGAAGCGGGCCTCGACTACATTCCGGGTTCGTACCGACTCCCGATCGCACGGTCGGGTGCCGCTCGGGCGCCGTCGCGGACAAAGATCGACGCTCTCGGCGGAGGTCCGCCGGCGGTTGTGCTGGCGTAGAGTTTGGCTGGGAGGATGGGTCGTGGATCTTGAGCTCGCATGGCTGAAGTCGTGGCTGGCTGTTGTTGATGCGGGAGGGTTTGCTCGTGCGTCGGAGCGCATCTACCTTTCGCAGCCCCGAGTATCAGCCCACGTCGCGAATCTTGAGCGCGCGCTGGGCTACACGCTGATCGATCGGAAGGCTCGCCCACTGACGCTCACAGACGAGGGGCAGCGGTTCCTTCCGCGCGCTCGTGCGATCCTGGCCTCTGTGGACGACGCTGTTGCCGAGCTACGTTCCACGGAGACGAGCGCGACTGGTCGTGTGACCGTCGCGAGCTTTACCAGCGCGAGCTCGGAGTTCTTGCCGGGGGTGATCTCCGCGATCCGCGATAGCCATCCAGGCATCCAGGTCGGTGTGCTCGACGTGGATGTCCATGTCATCGACGCTGTTCTCGCCGAACGTCGCGCCTCAGTCGCACTGCGCCCCTACCGACCGGAGCCGGCAGATCGCTCGCTCGTGCGGCGTGGCCTCTGGCGCGAGCCTTTCGTAGTCCTTGCACCGCAAGGGCATGAACTACTAGAGCAAGGCGAGCTTGAGCTCGAGCAGATCGCGGCCTATCCGGTGATCACGATCGGGGATCCGTTCGCCAGTCAGAGCCTCGGATATGAAGCGTGGACCGGGATGCACCACCGTCATCTAGAGCCATATATGGGAATGGTCTCGCACCAGCCGACGACCCTGGCTGCGATGGTGCGGGCAGGGCAGGGCATCGGGCTTTTGAATCTTCTTGCCGCGCGGATGGTGCGGACCGATGGTCTCGAGGTCCGGCCCTTGGCCGACGCCTCGGTCTATCGCGACGTGGGGCTCTGGTGGCATGAGCACGAGCCGCTTTCTCGTCCGGCGCAGACATTCATCGACTATGCGCTAGCCGCAGAGCGGCCGGCCGGAACCCAGCCGCCAGACGAGGACTAGCCCATCATTTGCGTGGCGGATACCGCGTATTCGGAAGACAGCCTTGTGGTGACCCGAGCCCGGGGATAGAAATTCACTCAGCATCAACTGGAGTGCCGGGAGAGAGAGGCAGTGACGTATGAGTGATGGTTTGCGCACGGGTGACGGAGCGCGGGGTGTGCTGTCGCCCGCGATCGTGGACTTGGTCTCTGGGGATGAGGGAGCGAAGATCACGAGCGTTCAGACGTACTCGCTCGCCGTGCCGCTGCGTTCATCAATTGCCGACTCAACCGCTCAGCTTCGCGCCTGGCTGGTCCCGGTCGTCGAGATCCGCACCCGCGATGGGTTGGTTGGTACCGGCATCTCAGGAGTGCATACCGCCCCAGAGCTTCTCTGTGACGTCATCAACAACTACTACGCACCCGCGCTTGTCGGAGCGGCTTCCGACGACATCTCCGGGACGTGGAAGAGGCTCTACTGGCTGCCGACACATTGGGTCGGCCGGGCCGGGCCGGTCCACATGGCGCTCGGCATGGTGGACATCGCTCTCTGGGATCTCGCGGCGCAGCGGGCAGGCATTCCACTTTGGAGATTGCTCGGTGGCAGCGGAGAGGCGATCGAGACCTACAACACCGATGGCGGATGGTTGAACCTCGAGCCCGAAGAAGTCATCCGAGATCTGAACTCGCTGATCGACCAGGGTTGGCGGCGCGTCAAGGTCAAGGTCGGCAAACCCGACTGGCGCGAGGATGTTCATCGCCTGCGGCGCATCCGCAAAGCGATCGGCAGCGAGGTCATCTGGATGTGCGACGCCAATCAGCGCTGGGACCTTGCTACCGCAACACGATTGCTGCCCGTCCTCACCGAGGTCGGGATGGACTGGATCGAAGAACCGCTCCACGCCGACGATGTCGAAGGCCACAAGCGGCTCCAGCAGATGTCGAGCGTCGACATC
Source organism: uncultured Actinomycetota bacterium (assembly GCA_963714335.1). Classification (GTDB taxonomy): domain Bacteria; phylum Actinomycetota; class Thermoleophilia; order Solirubrobacterales; family Solirubrobacteraceae; genus Palsa-465. The sequence continues at coordinate 22,648 of CAVQNW010000002.1, read as the reverse complement.
GCGGCCGGAGAGAGCCTCTATACGTACCACGCGTTCGCAAACATGATTGCGACTGACGCCATGCGTGTGGCCCAGCCTGACGTGACTCGCGTCGGTGGCGTGACCGAATGGCTGCAGATCGCCAATCACGCAGCGGGCCGAGGGCTCAGGATCACGCCACACGCGGGCGACATGATGCAGGTCCATCAGCATCTCGCCGGAGTGGTGCTTTCGGAAACGCCCGCGCTTCTTGAGTTCATCCCCTGGACGCAGGAGGCCTTCGCGGAGCGAAGTGTCGTCAGGGACGGCTATCTGGAGCGACCTCAAAGCCCCGGGGCGTCGACCGCAATAGCCCTAGATGCACGCCAGAAATGGCAGATGCACGGCGTGGGCGGCGTACTGACAGAGAACGACAGGTAATCAAACAAAGGGAGATCGTGACCGGCGGCAATGGCCGCGCAATGACGTATGCCGTTTTCCGGAGTGTCGGTGCTGGTCCTAAAACGAGGAGGAGAGAAGTGAAAAGGTCGAATAACAAACACAGATTGCCGCTTGGAATGCGTCGAGCTATTTACGGTGGTGGCGTCGCGAGCGCAATTGCGGCTCTGCTGGTCGGCGCGTTCAGTTCGTCAGCGTTAGCGACCCGCACGGCTCACAAGGCATCTGGGATAACGATCGGCGAGATCCTGCTGAGCCCAGGCGCCTACCAGGTGGCGCATGCCGCTGACTTCACCAAGTACGCGCAGACTCTGGGTATTACGGTGAAGACGTGTGACGCCAACGGGTCGGTTTCGGGTCAGCAGACCTGCGTCGACGAGATGATTTCGTCCCATGTAGCAGGCTTTGTCATGCAGCCACAGTCACCATCAGAAGGCACCGCTGCCGTCAAGCAGGCGCAGGCCGCGGGCATTCCAGTCGTCACGTGGGCGGTCGGGCCGGTCGTGGGGGTGAAGGCGCCATTCCTTCAGTTGGATGAGTATCCGCAGTCGAAGGCGGCTGGCGTGACCGCCGCGAAGTGGGTGGAGAAGCACTTCCACCAGACACCTGCGGTTGTCGAGGTTACGATTCCTGGCAACACAAACTGCACCAACCGGATGAGCGGCTTTCTCGCTGGCCTAAAGTCCGTGAATAAGGCGTCGACGCTCGTAGCGTCGCCGAACGGTCAGGGTGCTGAGTTGCCATCCGCGAACGTGATGGCCAACGTGATCCAGAGCGGGAAGAAGTTCAACATCGCCACAGGATGCAACGGCGACAGCCAGGTGGGCGTGCTCGATGCACTGAAGGCCGCCGGGCGAGGACAGGCAGTCAACAAGGTGCCAAAGACCGAGTATGTGTGGGGCGTTGACGGCATCACGCAGCAGATCCAGGAGCTGCTGAACAAGGACTCGCCGCTGATGCAGGTCCTCGGCCTCGATCCCGTGACAAACGCCAAGGCCCTGGTCAACGCACTGATCAAATACATCCACCACAAGATCCCGTCGACCTACCGCGGCAACCTCTATGACACGGTGATCAACGCCACCTGCAAATCCGGGCAGGGTTTCCTCAAGGCAGACTACGGCCAGACGGTGGCATGCAAACTCTGACTGACACGGAGCCGCTCTTGGTTGCCGAAGGCATCACAAAGCGGTTTGGTGGAGTTCCGGCTCTGACCGACGTGCATCTCTCAATTACCCCTGGTGAGGTGCACGCGCTCATTGGCGCGAACGGTGCCGGCAAGTCAACGCTCATAAAGGCGCTGGCAGGCGTGCATCGCTCGGATGCGGGAACGATTCGGTGGCAGGGAGCACCCGCGGAGTTCCGCAACCTCAACGATGCGATTGCGGCCGGAATGGCTGTGATGTTTCAACAGTTGAATGTCGTCGACGACCTGACGGTCGGGGAGTACCTGACCCTAGGGCGTGAGACGACACGACATGGATGGCTCTCTGGCCGCCGCGATTACGCGGCGGCCAGTAGCGCCTTGGAGCAGGTCGGCATCGAGCTCCCGCTGCGCGAATCCGCCGGTGCTCTGAGTACCGCCGAGCGAGAACTTCTTGAGATCACGAGGGCCGTCTCCCGCGACGCGCGACTGGTGATCATGGACGAGCCGACCGCCTCCCTTGGTCAGGTGGAGATCGAGCGACTGTTCGATGTGATTCGAGGGCTCAAGAGCCGGGGGGTCGCGGTGTTGTACGTCTCCCATCGCCTCGAGGAGATCCTGGCGCTGAGCGACAACGTCACGGTTCTGCGCGACGGGCGCAACGCGGGCGACATTCCAACTGCAGAAGCGGACACCGGAACTCTGCTGGAAATGATGGTCGGCACGCGCACGCGCAAGCAGATCACGCGTTCCGCGCGCGAGCGAGGGCGCGAACTGCTCGCGGTCGAAAATCTCAGTACCTCGACCGGGCTACGCGAAATCAACCTGACCCTTCATGCCGGGGAAGTTCTCGGCCTCTATGGCCTCATGGGATCAGGTCGGACCGAGCTGATGGAGGCTATCTACGGGATGGCGTCCCACACCGGTCGGATTGCGGTGGAAGCCGAAGATGTGGTCATCGGATCTCCATCGCAGGCGGTCTCCCTCGGTTTCGGGCTCGTGCCAGAAGACAGGATCCATCAAGGACTGATCGCTGACGCCAGCGTCGCGGGAAACTTGACCGTCTCGGCGCCCGCCAGGACCACCAAGCATGGAGTCTTCAACGCGCGACGCGAACGCGTCGAGGCAGGGGCGCTCGTCAATGAGATCGGCATCAAGACCTCGAGCGTCGATGCCCCGATCACCTCACTCAGCGGCGGAAACCAGCAGAAGGTCGTGATCGGCCGCTGGCTATTCGCCGACACCAAGATTCTGTTGCTCGACGACCCGACTGTTGGCGTTGACGTCGCCGCGAAGGATGAGATCTACCGCCTCATCCTGCGCCTGGCCGACGCCGGCTCCGGCGTGATCGTGTGCTCCTCGGAGCTCGATGAGCTACTCACGCTGTCTGACCGAATCATCGTTCTCCATCGCGGCGGGATCGTCGCCTCCCTCGCTGTGGACGGTGCGGAGGCCGAGACGCTCGTCCGCGCCGCGATCGTTGGAGCCGACCACACAACCACGGAAGGAGTGCTGGCGTAATGAACGCCACCCGCCATTTTCGTACCAGCGGGACCTACGTGCTCTTCGTCGTGATCTGTGTCGGGTTCGGCATCATCGCTCCCAACTTCGCGACGACCACCAATTTCCGCCTGGTGCTCGAGGAGATCGCACCGGTTGTGATCAGCGGCGCCGCGGTCACCTTCGTGATGGTCTCGGGCTCCCTCGACCTCTCAGTCGGCGGAATTCTTGAGCTCTCCGGTGTCGTAGCGGCTGATCTATCAGCCCATCACGTGCCCCTGGCGATCGCATTCGCCGCCGGTATCGGCGTCGGCGGACTGGTCGGCTTGATCAACGGGTTTCTGGTCGTCGGCCTCGGGATCAACGCCGTGATCGCAACGCTCGGAACGTGGTACGTCGCCGACGGCGTGGCGAACCTGATGGCCCATGACGGGAGTGCGATCACAGGAGTCAGCAATTCGTTCGCCACACTCGGCGAAGGCAGCACCGGCGGCATCCCCTACGCACTGATGGTCATGGTCGCCGTCGTGATCGTGTTCATTGTCATCGAGCGCAAGACCCTGGTGGGCAAATTCAGCGTCGCGATCGGAAGCAACTTCGAAGGCGCCCGCCTCGCGGGCCTCAGGGTCGACCGCATTCGAGTACTTCTGTTTATGGCGTCCGGAGCAGCGACCGGGCTCGCAGGACTCGTCGTCGCCTCCCGGCTCGACTCCGGGCAGCCGACCGTCGGCACGAATTTCGAGTTCGAAGTGATCGTCGCCGCTGTCCTCGGCGGCGTCTCGCTCGCCGGCGGACGGGGAACGGTGCTCGGCGTCTGCGTCGGTGCCGCGATCGTCGGCGTGATCGCCAACGCACTCGACCTGCTGAACATTCAGTCGTTCTGGCAGGAGATCATTGAGGGCCTGATCCTCGTGATCGTGGTCGCGATCGACGTTCTACTGAAGGCCGGCGCGAAGCGCCCAGCGTGGCTACCGAACCTGTTCCGGCGGAGTGGTGTTCCGCCAGGCGCCCAGCTCGCCGTAGCGGATGGCGAGCAGCCCGAACCCGTCGGCGTCACAAGAGACAGCCGCGCCGCCGATTAGCACCCTGTAACCGGAGAAGAGGAGATTCACATGACTGCCAACACGCCACGGGAGGTGGCCGAGTCCTACTGGCGAGCCGAGGAAAGCCGCGATGTCGAACGCGTGCTCGCCCACTTTCACCCAGACGCGACCTTCCATCCCGTGGCCGGCCCGCTCGTCGGGCACGCAGAAATCCGCACGTTCTACGACGGGATGGGCGACACATATCCAGGACTTGAAGTCCGCATCGTCCATGAGATCTCGTCAGGTGACGAAGCCGCGCTCGAGTGGGAAGCGGACCTGATCGATCACGAGGGCAAGCGCTTCCCGATTCGCGGCGTGAACATCGTAAAGGTGCGCGGCGGAAAGTTCACGGGGTGCGCGCCTACTTCGACTCCGGCCTCGTTCCCGCAGCCGGCGCGGGCGTAGCCGATGGACCTGCAAACTCACAGCGCGTCTCGGAACCACCAACCTGCGTGTGCCACGCGTCGGCGTCGGAACCGCTCCGCTCGGCAACATGCTCGCTCCGATCTCAGACGAGGCGGCTGATGCCGTCCTCAACGATGCTGTCGACCGAGGACTCCGATACTTCGACACCGCACCGCTTTACGGTCATGGTCTCGCTGAACAGCGGGTGGGCCGTGCCGTCGCGACCCTCGAGCGCTCAGACGCGATCGTCTCCACCAAGGTTGGACGGCTGCTCGCGACCCGATGCACCGCGCGATGAGAGCCAGTACTACAAGGGCGAACCCTTCTACAAGGACACTCCGCCAGTCGGGCCAGTCTGGGACTTCAGCTATGACGGAGTTATGACTTCGTTCGAAGAAAGCCTAGGACGCCTCGGTCTCGATCGAGTCGACATTCTCCTGCTGCACGATCCTGACCATCATTACGACCGAGGCGGGCACCACCGCCTACGAGGCTCTTGACGCCCTGCGCTCGCAGGGCAGTGTGTCCGCGATCGGTGCCGGCATGAACCAGAGCCCGATGCTCGCCGAGCTCGTAGAGCAGTGCAACCTGGACGTGGTTCTGTGTGCCGGGCGATACACACTTCTCGAACAGGGAGCGCTGGACGACTTGATGCCGGTGTGCGAACGGACCACGACATCCGTGGTCATCGGAGGCGTCTTCAACAGCGGCGTTCTTGTCGCCCCCGATCAAGGCGCGCTTTATAATTACGTCCCGGCGCCGCATGACGTAATTGACCGCGCCCGCCGTATCCGCGCCGTCTGCGAGCGATTCGATGTCCCGATCGCGGCTGCCGCGCTGCAATTCCCACTCGCGCACCCGAGAGTCTCCACGGTGCTGATCGGGTTTCGCTCGGTCGACGAGCTCAAGGATGACCTCGCCTGGCTTGATGTAGCTATCCCACGCGAATTGTGGGACGAATTGCGTCGCGAGCGGCTGCTCCGCGAAGACGCACCCGTGCCGGACGCTCAGGTCGGGAGTGGTGGATAGCCATGCGAATCGATGCACATCAACACTTCTGGGATCCCGCGATCTACAACTATCCATGGATGGCTGGCGAGGCGCTTGACCCGATCCGGCGCCCGTATGAGCCAGCCGATCTCGCTCCCGAGCTCTCGCGCGCGGGAATCGACGGCACGGTGTTGGTACAGACGATCTCAAGCGAGGATGAGACGCGGGATTTCCTGCGCGTCGCCGAGGCGACCGACTTCGTGCTTGGCGTCGTCGGCTGGGTCGATCTCACCGCGGATGACGTGGGGGATCGTCTCGACGCGCTTGCTAACGCCGACGGCGGCAGCTGGCTGGTCGGCGTTCGTCATCAGGTTCACGACGAACCCGATGAGCGGTGGCTCAACCGTCCAGATGTTCGCAGAGGCCTACGCGCGCTTCTAGAACGCAACCTAACCTACGACCTTCTTCTACGCGCCCGTGAGATTCCGGCAGCAGTCGAGACAGTCAGGGCGATACCAGAGCTTCGTTTCGTGGTTGACCATATCGCGAAGCCGATGATTGCTGCGCGCCAGGACACGGCCTGGGCATCAGGCATGACACAGCTCAGCGAGCTCCCCAACGTCTCCGTCAAGCTCTCGGGGATGATCACAGAAGCGGACTGGGCCACATGGACACCAAACGACCTGCGCCCGTTCGTGGAGCAGGTCCGAGATTGGTTTGGAAGTGCCCGCCTGATGGCCGGGTCTGATTGGCCGGTGTGTCTTTTGGCGGCAGACAGTTACTCGCAGGTGTTCGACGCGACCCGCGCGACACTCGACGGGCTCTCCGTTGATGAAGCGCAGAACGTATTCGGCCTCAACGCACAAGTGTTCTACCAATTGGCTACGGGCGAGGAGGAGGTCGCAAAATGAGCTGCACAGGGCTGAAGGCAATCGTCACTGGCGGAGCCTCTGGGATCGGTCTTGCGACGGCCCACTGGCTGGCAAACAGCCATGCCTCTGTCGCGATCCTCGATCGTTCTGAAGCCAACCCACGAGGGCTCGCCAGCTTCGCAGTCGACCTGACCGATGATGCTGCCGTCCGGAAGGGAGTGTCGGCTGCCATCACTGAGATCGGGGGTCTCGATGTCCTCGTGAATTGCGCCGGTGTCGGCGCACAGGGCACCGTCGAGGACAACGACGATGAAGAATGGCGCCGAGTGTTCGACGTCAATGTCTTCGGGCTCGTGCGAGTTAGCCGTGCTTGTCTGCCAGCGCTCCGCGGGTCAGCTGCTGCCAGCATTGTCAATATCTGCTCGGTCGCGGCAACCGTCGGACTCCCCGACCGAGCGCTGTACAGCGCGTCCAAAGGCGCGGTCGCCTCGCTCACACTCGCTATGGCAGCCGACTACCTACACGACGGGATTCGTGTCAACTGCGTCTCACCAGGGACCGCCGACACACCCTGGATCGGGCGGCTCCTGGGCGGCTCCGCCGATCCGGCGGGCGAACGAGCCGCGCTTGAGGCTCGTCAACCCCACGGTCGACTGGTGTCGGCTGACGAGGTCGCTGCCGCCGTCGGATACCTGGCTAGCCGTGCAGCTGGCTCGACAACGGGGACCGTTTTGACGGTCGACGGAGGGCTCACCACGCTCAGACTGAGACCGGGCCGCCCATAATCTGAAGTACCGGACATAATGGCGACGCGCTGGTACCCCGGCTTAAGGCAGCGTGTGGTGTGGCGCCTGCGGGCGCGCGCCGGCATCGAGCCGAACGACCTCCGCCGCCTGACGCTCTCCGGAATCGAGGGTACAGGCGTGGCCCAAGCGATCTGAAGCGAGGACGAGACCCGTCACTTCTCAGGGTGGGCAGAAGCGTCTCGCTGAGCTCTCCGACGAGGAAGCCGAGGGGGGTTTGGTAGTAACGCTCAGTCGCTCTACGGCTTGTCGAAGCCCTAGTTACAGCTAAGACGCTGTGGCAGGCCGCCCATAACCCGACGCGGACGCCCAGATGTCGAAAGAACACTTGAAGTCAGACGGCAGCGCGGGCGCACAGACTGGGCGCAGGAGATCGCAGCCGGAGATCGTGCGGGACTTGAGTATCTCCGTGGTGCCGGGAGCCGGCTCGACCACCGGGCACTGACACTCCAGGGCGACCCAACCTCCGCTTCGGCTTCGGACGCGCATGCAGACTGCCGTCATGTCGCAGGCATAGAGCGGCTCAATCACAAAAGTGGTAGGTCTGCAGGAGGAACCCGATACGGGCGCCCGCGCCGCGCCGTAATCCGAGGGCGGCGCGGTGACCGGTTCGCACCGTATCCGGGGCCCACTAGCCACCGTTGCGGCGCACTGCCGGCCCCGTACCGTACACACTCGCGTTTGCCGCGACCCGTCGACGCAGCCACTGCTCGGTGCCCGAGATGTGGATCTCCGCCCAGGCTCTGGCGTCCCTTGCGTCGCGACGCCGAAGGGCGTCGACGATCGCGAAATGTTCGCGGCGAGTGGTCTCGAACGCGTCACGCTCGAGGATGTCACGCCAGACACGGGCCCGATGCAGCGGCCGTGACATCGTCTCGAGCACGGTACTAAGGATCGGGTTGCCGGCGGCCTCGATGATCCGGCGGTGAAACTCAGCGTCCTTGAGGACCAATTCATCGACGTCGATATCTTCACCCATCGTTTCAAGGTGCTCGCTCAAACGGTCGATCTCGGCAAGATCGATCAGCTCCGCTGCAACGCCAATCGCCTGTGGTTCCAGCATTTGGCGCACAGCGATGAAGTTGAGCACGGTGTCATCGCGTTGGAAGTCAGCAACAAACGTGAGGGCATCAAGGAGCAAGTGGGGGGACAACGTCGTGACGAAAGTGCCGTCGCCGCGGCGCACTTCCAAGACGTTGATCAGGCTCAATGCCGTTACCGCTTCTCGAAGCATGTTTCGAGACATACCGAGCTCAGCAGCGAGATCCTGCTCTCGCGGCAAGCGGTCACCGGGACCAAGCCGTCCCGAGACGATCATGTCTTTGATCTTGTCGATTGCTTCGGCTGGCAGCCCCACTAACTCTCCTCTCGGTTCGTCGTAGACATCCTATGTCGGGCATCCGATGACGCTATCCGACATGTCACCCCCCGGAATGGTAGGCCCCGTCGCAGCGACGTCTACAACGGCGAGCCATAAAGGGGTTCTGAAGCTGAGCCAGGAGACATGGGATGTCTATGATACGGTGCCACTAACTATGACGACGGAACCTGATGATCCAAAACACACATCAGCTTCTCCCGGCCCGGGCGATCCCATCTCTACCGCGGATGGTCCGGGGCGCATGCTGATTCTCTCTCCCGGCGACAATGTGGCTGTGGTCGTAGCGCCAGTGGCGCCCGGCGGCGTGCTGCAAGCGGCCTCAGGCGAAACCGTTGAGGCGCTCGACGACGTTCCTCGCGCCCACAAGATCGCCCTTGAGGCCATGCCGGAAGGAGAGGGGATCCGGAAGTACGGGGAGATCATCGGCGTCACGACGCGCGAGGTGCGCCGCGGAGAGCATGTCCACGTTCACAACGTCGAGAGCCAGCGTCTTCGTGGCGATCTGGCAGCGCGGACTCCAGGACACATAGGAGCCCACGATGATGAGTGACAGCCTTTCGGGCTACCGACGAGCCGACGGCACGCTCGGCGTCCGAAACCACGTCTTGATACTGCCCACCGTGGTATGCGCGAACTCGGTCGTCGAGCGGTTCGATCGCAGAGGGAGTGACGAGGCGATGCTGACGCACCAACATGGCTGCGGTCAGGTCGGTAGCGATCTGGCGCTCACGCAGCAGGTGCTCACAGGGATCGCGACCAATCCAAACGTTGGCGCAGTGGTACTTGTCAGCCTCGGCTGCGAAAGCAATGCACCCAACGTGCTGGCGGAGCGGATTGCGCGGACAGGGCGCGAGGTCGAGGTCGTGAGGATACAGGCAGAAGGCGGTATCGCCCCGGCGTCGGACAGGGTTGCCGAAGCGGTTGCTGGGATGCGTGTAAGTTTGGATCAGCAGCCGAGGGCGGAAGTCGGCTGGGACGAGCTCACAGTGGGCCTTGAATGTGGCGGTTCGGATGGCTGGTCGGGGATCACGGCGAACCCGGCGCTCGGGCACGCCGCCGACTGGCTCGTCAACCAAGGCGCGACGGTAGTCCTTGGTGAAACCCCTGAGATCGTGGGAGCCGAGCACCTCCTGGCGAATCGCGCGGTGTCGGATCGGGTCGGGGCCGACCTCCTCGAAGCCGTCGAGGCGTGGGAGGACAAGATTGCCCACGTGGGCGCCAACGTTCGAGGCGGTCAGCCTTCGCCGGGCAATATCGATGGCGGCATCACCACCATCGAGGAAAAGAGCCTCGGCGCCATCCAAAAGGGTGGGACGGGCCCGCTAAGTGAGGTCGTCGGTTATGGCATACGACCTTCGCAGCGTGGTCTTGTGTTCATGGACACGCCGGGGCAGGATATCGAGCAGTTGACTGGCCTCGCTGCTGGGGGGTGTCAACTTGTGTGCTTTACCACAGGCCGCGGCACGCCAACCGGATCTCCCGTGATGCCAGTCATAAAGATCGCGACCAATAGCAGAGTGGCACAGCGGATGCACGATCACATCGATGTCGACGCCGGCCGAGCTGCCGACGGCGCGAGCCTGCAAGACGTGGCACAGGACATCCTCGATGCTGTTTCAGCGGTCTGCGCTGGTGAACTCACGGCAGCTGAGCGGAACCGGCAGCGAGATTTCGCCCTACCTAGGCTCTGGGGTTCATTGTAGTTTTCGGCGGGGGAGACATCCCCTGTCTGGCGTCTTAATTCGGGGATTTGGCGGCATCTGCCCTTGACATCGCAGCTTAGGCGTGTCATACATCCAATGTCTCCATGGGACGCGTTTACCCGACGCGCTCATCGGAGGAGGAGAGGGATGGCCCACTGCCGTCGGGGACCGACATGTCTCCGTCGCTGCGGCCATGAGTGCTCAGGCGCGCAACGGTGGTCAGAAAGGGTTCTGGAGAGACAGTGAGCATGAGGAGAGTGAACGCGCACCGCGGGCGTTGTCATGGGGCGTCGGCTGTCGAGTCGGCGCGGGGTGCGAAGTGCCTGTAAGCGGAGCTGTCGTCGCACCTCAGCTGCCGTCAGAAGGTGGCGTCCGGGTTGAGCTACGAGGCATCAGCAAAGCCTTCGACGACACGTATGTCGTCCGCGAGGTCGACCTCACTCTCGACGGCGGAGAGGTGCATTCACTGTTGGGCGAGAACGGCGCCGGCAAGAGCACGATCGTCAAGGTTCTTGGAGGGATCCACCAACCTAACGAAGGTCAGATATTCATCGACGGTCGCGAGGTCGCGCTTGACGGCCCGAAGCAAGCATCGGCAGCGGGCATCCGCGTCGTGCACCAAGAGCCGACGCTTTTCCCCGACCTTGATGTAGCTGAAAACATCTTCATCGGGCGCCAGCCGCGTACGCGAGTGGCCGGGATCGACTGGGGCTCGATGTACTCACAGGCACGTTCGCTCATGCGCGAGCTCATGCCTTTCGAACTCGATCCGCACACAAAAGTGGGCGCCCTTTCGATCGGCGAGCGGCAGATCGTCGAGATCGTAAAAGCTCTAGCGCTCGACGCCCGGGTCGTCGTGTTAGACGAACCGACTGCTGCGCTTTCCGCTGGCGAGGTTGAAGACCTCTTCGGGATCGTTGAGCGCCTGCGATCTCGTCAGGTCGCCATTCTCTTTGTGGGGCATCGGTTGGACGAGATCGAGCGGATCTCGGACCGAATAACGGTGCTGAGGGACGGCAGGCTCGTTGCGAATGCCAGAGCAAGCGACCTAAGCCGCGAGGCGCTGATTCGACACATGGTCGGGCGAGAGATGGACGCTGTGTTCCCAAAGGTAGGGGCACCTATCGGGGAGCCGGTGCTGAGCGTGCGTGGACTGAGTCGGGCACCGGCGTTCCACGAGATCTCATTCGAACTTCGGCGCGGAGAAATCCTCGGGTTCGCTGGGCTCGTAGGCGCTGGCCGGTCTGAAATTGCCCGCGCGCTGTTTGGGATCGATCGCCCCGACAGCGGCTCAATCCAGATCGATGGCAACCCTGTAGCTGTTCATAGTCCCAGCGATGCGGTCAGGCTGGGGTTAGCTCTCGTACCTGAGGACAGGCATGGCGAAGGCTTGATTCTCGATTGGAGCATTGAACAGAACCTAACGCTGGCGATGCTCGATAACGTCTCGCGCCACGGGTTGATCATGCGCCGGGCCGAGAAGGCCCTTGCGAAGGAAACCGCCCAGCGATACAGCGTCCGCCATCGAAGTCTGTCCGAGCCTATACGACGACTTTCGGGCGGCAACCAGCAGAAGATCGTCATCGGGAAGTGGCTGGCGACCAAGCCTAAGGTTCTGATCCTCGACGAGCCCACACGCGGGGTGGACATTCAGACTAAGGCCGAGGTTCACCGCCAGATGTCAGACCTTGCGGCGCTAGGCGTGGCAATCATCCTCATCTCGAGCGAACTGCCCGAGGTCATCGGAATGGCGGACCGCACGATCGTGCTGCGGGAAGGCCGTATCACCGGCGAGTTCTCCCGAGCGGATGCAGATCAGGAGTCGCTCATGTCGGCTGCGACCAGAACCGAGAGCCAGGCATGACAACAGACACCAAAGAGACTCCCGAGACAGCCCAGGTGAGCAACACGGGCAGGGGGAAGCTAAGCGCGTCCTTGGCTGGACACCTGACCTCGGCACTCGTTCACCGTGAAGCCAGCCTATTCGGTGTGTTGGTTCTCGTCTGCGCTGCGGCCACAGTCCTGGCGCCAAACTTCCTGACCCTCAACAATCTCAGGGACAACATCCTCGTCGGTGCTGGCCTGCTCATCATCGTTGCGGTGGGCGAGACGGTTGTGGTCGTGACTCGCAACATCGATCTGTCAGTCGGGTCGGCGACTGGTCTCGCTGCATATCTCACCGGTGACTACGTGCAACACAACCCGCACGCTGCGATTGCCGTCGTCTTGCTTATGGGAGTTGGCGTCGGACTGGTGCTCGGGGTGACCAACGCGGTGATCGTTGTTTGGGGCAAGGTGCCATCAATCGTTGCAACCCTCGGAACGCTCTTCATCTACCGAGGAATCGATTCGGTCATTTACGCGGGTAACGAGGTCGTTGCAAACAACATCCCGCAGCGCATGCTGGATTTCCCTGACAAACACATTGTGGGCGTTCCGGTGATGGTCATATTCGCCGTGGCGGTCGTCGGGATAGCTGCGTATGCAATGCGCCGGACCCGTGCCGGTCGCGGCCTATACGCCGTCGGTTCAAACTCCGAAGCGGCACGACTCTCCGGCGTGAAGGTAGAGACCACCGTGTTCACGGCCTACACGATCAGTGGAGCGCTCTGCGGGCTGGCCGGGGCGCTGTATTTCATGTATTACGCAGGAGTTGACGGCACGGCCGCCACCGGCTTCGAGCTAACTGTCGTCGCCGCCGTCGTGGTGGGCGGCGTTGCCATCTTTGGCGGATCCGGCACCGTGATCGGCGCTGCCCTCGGCGCACTCCTCCTGACTACGATTCAGAACGCACTGAACCAGTTGAGCGTCTCGGGCTACTGGCTGCAGGCAATCTACGGCGCGGCGATTCTCTCGGCCGTCATCACCGACCTTGCGATTTCCAAGCGAATCAACAGGCGTCGAAGCCGAGGTGAGTCGTGAAGCGCGCGATGCGAGCGGTTCGGCTTCCGGCCTGGGAATCGCTACTGCTCGTCGCTATCGCCGGAGTCCTCATCGTCGGAGCGCAAACTGAACCCGCGTTCCTGAGCCAATTCAATCTCGTCCAGGCGATGACGGCCGCCGCGCCCGTGGCAGTAATGGTCCTGGGGATGACGTATCTGATCATCGCGGGCGAAATCGATCTGTCAGTGGCGTCCACGCTCGGACTCTGTAGCTGCGTGCTCGGCTGGACGACCATGCACCACTGGCCGATGATCCTTTGCCTTGCCGCCATGCTCGTCACCGGAGCTCTGGCAGGGGCTTTCAACGGATTGCTCGTCGTGCGCATTGGCCTGCCGTCGCTCGTCGTGACACTCGGCACACTCGCGCTGTACTCGGGTCTTGCGTCGATCATTTTGGGCGGCGGACAGGTGTCGAACTTCGACAGCTTCATCACCGGCTATGGTGCAAACGGCCCGATCGGGTGGATTAGTTGGCCGACCCTCACGTTTCTCGGCTTGCTCGTGCCTTTTGCTGTCTTCCTGCAGCTCGGCACCGTCGGCCGAGCCATCTACGCGATCGGCGGGAACAGCCGAACAGCGATGTTCTCCGGCGTTGCCGGCGGCCGGATCAGGTTCTGGCTGTTCACCGTGTCCGGCGTGATGTCCGCGATCGCAGGGCTGATCCTGACGGCATATCTGAGTAACGCGACCGCGGCGACCGGCTCCGGACTCGAATTGAACGTCGTAGCAGTCGTCGTGCTTGGTGGTGTGAGCATTTATGGCGGGAAGGGGCGGTTGACCGGTGTACTGCTAGCCCTTGTTCTCTACGTACTGCTCACGAACCTGCTCACATTGAAGAACGTCTCAGCCGACGACCAACAAATCGTCGTCGGTGGACTTCTGATCTTTTCGGTGGTGCTGCCGCGACTCGCAGAGACCGCGGTCGCGAGAGTCAAGCGCCACCGCCGACCCACTTCGTCTCGGCCAGCGTCGAGTACGTCGTAGTTGTCCATCCGGACGACTAAGCAGCGCACACTACAAAGGAGGAAAAGGTGCAGTTGAAAGTTGGAAACGCTTTACGTCGGGTGCCGCGCGCCCGGGCGGGGCTCATGGCTCTCATCGTCGTCGCGGCCGCCGGACTGGCGGCCGTCGGCTCGTCGGCGTCGGCGAGCAATACAAAGCTCACGGTCGCGATGCTGCCGAAGCTCACGAATCAGCCGTACTTCAATGTTTGGGAGGCTGGCGCGAAGGCTGCTGCTCAACAGTTGGGTGGCAAGGTTGTGGACAGCGGCCCGTCAACGGCCGACGCCACTCAGCAAGCGCAATACGTCACTACGCTGACAAGCCAGGGTGTCAACGCTATCGTCGTGTCCGCGGACGATCCGAACGCTATCGTGCCGGCACTCAAGCGAGCGGAGGCTCACGGCATCACCGTTGTCTCATCCGACTCGGATGCCGACGGCGGAAACTCTGTGTTTGTGAACCAGGCGACGAACGCCAGCGTGGCTCAGACTCTGGTGAGTATCACCCACTCGAAGGTCACATCCGGTCAGGTCGCAATCGTCAGCGGTCTGTCGACGGCAGCGCAGCAGAACGACTGGATCGCGCTGATGAAGCAGGATCTGAAGAAGTACCCCAAGCTGCAACTGGTGAAGGTTGCGTACGGCAATACGGCCGTCAATACGACCACCACCGTGGTGGATGGGATACTCCAGCAGTATCCGAACCTTAAAGGCGCTGATCGTTCCTGATTCGATCGGACTGCCGACAGCCGCAGGTGTGCTCGACCAGAAGGGCTTGAAGGGCAAGATCGCACTCACGGGGCTGTCACTGCCGAGCCAGATGACAAAGTACGTCGATAACGGCACGGTCCCACAGTTCGCTCTGTGGAATGTGACCAACCTAGGCTATCTGTCCTACTACGCGGCTTACCTGCTTGCCTCCCATAAGATCACAGACAAACCCGGACATCGTTCCAAGCCGGCAAGCTCGGCAAGTTCACGATTGATAGCAAGCACGAAATCGTGCTTGGCCCACCGCTCATCTTCACCAAGAAGAACATCGGCCAGTTCCACTTCTAGCCGAATCCTGGCGAGGGGTCCGAGGACCCCTCGCCACCCTGAGCCGCGCGTCCCGCCTTCCCAGTTCGTATGCCGAACGTCGGTCATCGGCGCGCGCGGCGCCGCGCAGCATAGCATCGACTTTCGTGGTCGCCGTCGCCTTAGCCCGGCCATGGCCTCCACGCGCCCGTTGAACGAACGCCCGAAGCCAACGGCGAGTTATTAGGGAAGAGATCGGCGATTCCGCTCTCGCAACGATTTTCGCGGATCCGAACGTCGGTCCGGATGAGGTCGACGGTGTGCAGCACGCTATCGTCTCGTGCGCGAACGAGAGCCTTTCGTTTCGAGGGTTGACCTGTGCGGGGGAGTTCGAGTCCCCGCGTCGGCTTTGGTGCAAAAGTCGCTTGTTTCCAGCGACTTTTCTTGTTTGAAGAGGCCCCCGATTCGTCGCGACTCGCCCTCCGAAAACGAAAAACGGCAGAAAAACGGCAGCTCAGATCAAGACGCCAGCCTCGAACTAGCCTGGCCGGTTTCCTTCGGCCGACGTGATCTCTGGCGGCTAAGCGATCTGTCTGCGGCGGCTTCGATCATCGACAGCCGTGACCTTGCCGTCTCCACATTCGACCCCGCCCGTTGTTCGCGGAGCGAGCGACCTCCACGGCCATCTACCGGTCGTCGAGCCGTGCGATGTGCTGCTCCTGGCAGGCGACCTCGTCCCGCTCGAGGTACAGGAGGACGACGAGCGGTCGAAACGATGGCTCTCCGACGTCTTCGCGAAGTGGCTTGATGATGTGCCCGCAGCGGAGATCGTCGGTGTTGCGGGCAACCACGACTTCGCACTCGAGCGACTCGTGGGCCGTGGTGCGCATCCATGGTTGTTCGACGCCAGGTGGACCTACCTGCGAGACGCCGGCGTCACGCTCGACTGTGGGCTCACGGTATGGGGCACGCCATGGTCGCCAGGCAGTCCGAACTGGGCGTTCAGTTCTGACGAAGACAGACTCGTCGAAGCCTTCGAGGCGATCCCGGTCGGCGTTGACGTTGTCCTCGCCCACACGCCTCCTTACGGGAAGGGCGACCGCGCGCCCAGTCCCCCCGACCCGCTCGCCGGCCGAGTGAACGACTACCTGCATATTGGATCCCGTGCGCTGCAGAGCGCGATCCACCGGACAGCCCCACGGCTCGCGGTCTACGGACACGTCCACGCCGACGGTGGCTGGAGAATCGACACCGACACCACACGCTACGGCAACGTCAGCGTGCTCGACGAGCAGTACCGGCTCGTGCGGGCCACTAGCGAGCCACTTCTCGCAGAACGGCTCATCGGCTGACCCACCCGATCCCAGCCTGATCGACGCACTCGGAGCCCGCGGCACGATTGTGTGACCGGAGTTGACCGCTACATGGAGCCAGCGAGCGGACGATACCGGGGCCGTGCGTGCGCCGGTCGCATCGGCCGCGCGGCGTCTATGTCTCAACCGTGGCGTTAGACCGAGCGGTCAGCGTTGTCAGTCGACGTCCGGTCACCGACGCATACTGCGTGCGGGATCGTCCTTCACGGACCAAATGAGCCACGGTGCAATCCTCATCACACGGGCCGAAGACCTCCGAGAGTCCACGACCGAACATCGTGCTGTACAGCGGCGGCGTGGACTCAACCGTCGTAGCGGTCCAAGCGATCCATGCCGGCTTGACCCCGGATCTTCTCTTCATTGACTACGGCCAGCCCGCTCGACGAGCCGAACGCCACGCCGCAACCCAGATCTCCGCGAAGCTCGAACTGCGTCTGAGAACATTAGTTGTGGACGGGGTACACCCGCCCAGCCGGGGCGAGATCCCATTCAGGAACGCGTTACTAATCACGGTGGCCGCGGCCGCCGTACCCACCGCGGGAACGATCGTGATAGGAATCCACGGCGGAACCGGTTACGCCGACTGTACGCCCGAGTTCATCTCGCAAATGCAAGCCGTCTTTGGCCTCCATGGCGGTGACAGGCCGGAACTCGTGGGGCCACTTATTCGGTATCAGAAGCCCGACGTTCTCGCCATCGCCGCCGACCTCCAGATCCCGTTTGAACTCACGCATAGTTGCGAATCAGGGGACTCGCCGTGCGGAACTTGCAACTCATGCCTCGACCGAGGTTCCGTCGGTGCCTGCTGATCAGCGCAAGATCCGCTGGCCGTCTGGTCATGCCCTGGGTACGCCGTTGCTTGTTCCCTCATTGTCCTCTAAAGGGTTCGCCGTCATCCAGGGCGGCGAAGACGGGCTGGCTCGCTCGGAAGTGTCCGACGTATTAGAAATGGACACTGTTGTGGATCAGCTTCATAAAGCGTTCCTCGTCTCTGCATATGATCTCCACCACAAACTTCTGGCGGTCGGTGATTCCTTAGACGATCCAAACTGGACCGCGAGTCCGCTCTCGCTCCCCGAGCTCTTGATCATCGATAGTGGCGGGTATGAAGCACAGGTTGGCACCGATGGTGGTGAGTTGATTCAGGATTTCACTGCGCCTCGCGAGTGGAGCGCTGAGCTCTATGCCAGCTTGCTCGATCAGTTGCCTGAGTCCGCCAGCAACTGCGCCGCGGTTGCTTGGGATCGCCCAGGCGAGTCCTATGAGGCGCAGCTCCGCTTGGCTCAAGAGGACCTCGCGCCGAGACGCAACCTTGCGGGGGTCGCGCTACTCAAGCCCCCGGAGGGCGCAAGATTTCACAACTTTCGGCAGCTCAGCGCAGTCGCAGACCGACTCGCGGCCTTTTCGGTTGTTGGCGTCACCGAAAGTGAGCTCGGGAGGTCACTGTTGGACAGAATCGTAAGCGTCGCAAACCTTCGCGACGTACTTACTGGCGCGGACCTCGAGATTCCGATCCACGTGTTCGGTGCCCTAGACCCACTGTTTGTCCCTTCTACTTTGCGGCCGGCGCGGACGTGTTCGACGGACTGACATGGCTGCGTTACGCGTATTGGCACGGGCAGGCAATTCATCGAGAGCAAGGGGCGCTCTGGTCGGGACGGATCGAGACTCGTGACGACGTTCGTCGATGGGTATTGGTAGCCGAGAACCTTAGTCAGCTCGCCCAACTTCATTCAAAGCTCTTGCGGTTCCACGCTGAGGGCCAGGATTGGAAGTTGTTTGACGACGTGATGATCGGCCGAGACGGCGAACGTACCGGCGATGTCCTGCAATCGGCATTCCGGTCAGCCATGGCAGCAAGGAGAACGTGATGGGCGGGAGCGGAGGCGGCGGGTTCAGCAGCGGGAGATCTCCACGTGAGCTGCAGGCGGAGGTCCAAGCGGAACTCAAACATGCGCGGCTGGAGAGCGACGTGAACAGCCTCCTAGCCGAGGAACTTGCATCGATCAACAACAGAGACTCGGATCTGACCAACGAACGACTGGACGACATCATTGTCGCGTTAGGCGATCGGCTCGAGGACATTGATCGACTTCTTTACGGAGGCTCGGTGGCGAAACACACCTACGTTGACGGTTTGAGTGACGTTGACTCACTCGTGGTTCTTAAGCCTTCGGTACTCGAATCCGACACGCCACAGGCACTGCGAGAGACCATGGAAACAGCCCTCCGACAGGGTCTCAATATGGGCTCGGTCGATGAGATCACGACCGGTTTCGCCGTCACCGTCCGGTATAAGGACGGGACTGAGATCGAGTTGCTGCCTGCCGTCGACCACAGCGGTCAAATCGCAATCTCTGACAAGTCGGGCAAGGAGTGGTCCTTCATACGCCCGAAGGCATTTGAAGCAGCTTTGACAGCGGCCAACAAAGCGCAAGACGGGAGGGTGGTCCCGACTATCAAGCTCGCCAAAGCCATCGTTGATGCAGCTCTTCCCGAAGATCACCGGCCGGGCGGTTACCACATGGAAGCACTCGCAGTAGAAGCCTTTCGCGACTACTCAGGGCCACGAAACAACAAAGCTATGCTGACGCGCTTCTTCGAGCAGGCGTCCGAGCGCATCCTGCGCCCGATTGCCGATGCGACTGGTCAGTCACAGCGGATCGACGAGGTGTTCGGGGAGACCAACTCCGCTGCCCGCCAGAGGTTGTCGGCTGGACTAGGTCGCGTCGCCGCCAAAATGAATTCTGCGACCAGCGTGGAAGACTGGCGCGCTCTGTTTGAATAAATGAACGACCGCGAGTACCACAGGAGGAAACGGCGCATCGAGTGGATGCTCACCGGTCACTCCAAGCTCCGTGATCGGTACGGCCGCCGAGCAACGGGCCTAACTTTAGCGGTGATGACCTTCTCCATGGTGGGGCTTCTTCTGGCGCTTGCCAACGGTGACCAACATGTCTCCATTTTGGGTGTTAATGGGAAGCTACAGGTGTTTTTGGCCTGCCTCGCAGCGGTCACCTTCTTTGTAGCCTTGCTCGACTTGGTGGTCGATTGGCGGCGCCGGGGGTGGGCTCACAGCAGCTCCGCTAAACGCCTTGGCGAGCTCTCGGTCCTTTACGGTCGCGCGATCCAGGACGAACACGGCGAGTGGGCGGTCGAGGGCGTAGACCTCGCGATTGACTACGAGCGGGTCATGGGATCGCTTGAACCGATACCGGACAAGAAAGCAGCATCCATGAAGGCGACTGCAAATCGCAAGCGCGCTGTTTTCACGCTGTTAGACGCTCAACCCGGGATTCCTCTGTGGTGGGCGAAGGTTGTCGTCACAGTGAGAGGACTTCAACAGAAGAGAGAAGAACCAGCTTCTGCCCGGACTCTGCCCAGTGACGAGACTCGAGAGGAGGGCACGTGAATGGGGACCTACTCGGTCAAGTCAATCTTTCTAACTCTTCAAGGCGAAGGCCATAACGCCGGACGGCGCGCGGTTTTCTGTCGATTCGCCGGATGTAACCTCTGGAGTGGCAGGGAAGCTGACCGGTCCCGCGCCGTTTGCTCCTTCTGCGATACCGATTTCGTCGGGACAGACGGACCGAGGGGTGCAAAGTATCGACGGCCCGCAGACCTCGTCGACGAGATTCTCACGTCCTGGGGCTCCCGGCATCGACCGTTTGTCGTTTTCACCGGGGGTGAACCTACGCTCCAACTCGACGAGCCCCTGATCGAAGCGCTGCGAGGATTCGGCTGCGAACTGGCGATCGAGACAAACGGCACGGCGCAAGTACCGGACGGCCTTGATTGGATCTGCGTTAGTCCGAAGTCTGGCGCGCCGCTTGTGCAGCGGCAGGGCGACGAGCTCAAGGTCGCCTGGCCTCAACGCCTAGACCTTTCCGAGCTGGAGCTGCTTCCCTTTGCGTACCGGTATCTTCAGCCGATCGATGGAGCGAGCCTTGAGCGCAACACTCGTGAGACCGTCAACACGTGCCTTGCCAACCCTGCATGGCGTGTGAGCCTTCAGTCCCATAAGGTGCTCGGCATACCGTGAGCGGCTGGACGATCATGCGCAGTTTTCGATTCGAGGCAGCGCACTGGTTGCCCCATACGCCGGCAGGGCACAAGTGTCGGCGCGTCCATGGCCATTCGTTCGAGGTCGCGATCGAAGTTTCAGGCCAGCTGCAGATGCCTTACGGCTGGGTCTGCGATTTTGCGGATATCGATGAGGCCTGGCAACCCATACATGCCGACTTAGACCACCGTCAACTAAACGATGTGGACGGCCTTGAGAACCCCACGAGCGAGCTCCTTGCAGCTTGGATATGGAGTCGCCTGGCGGCCGATCTGCCAGGCCTCTCCGCAGTAGAAGTCGGGGAGACGTGCAGTGCCAAGTGCACCTACCGTGCTCCGTAATCTGTGCGGCTAGGTTGTCGATTGAAGGCTCTGGCATTTGCATCGCGAAGTCTTAGGAAGCTGTGACCGCAACGTCAACTTACGAAACGGATCTGTGGTGGCTCGGTCATGTCGGTAGAAGTGGTGTAACGAGCGCCTGATGGTCGGGTCGGTTCCGACCACCGTGGCGCCCATCCTCGTCGGCTCTACCAAGAGTCGATTGAGAAAGAGGACACCACGATGGTCGAGTCAGAGCATGACGGTTGCTGATGTCGTTGCGCAGGTGCGTGATGGTCGGCTTGACGATTTCGTCCGGGAGGCGGTCGCGTTGGTCGCTAGGGAGCTGATGGAGGCGGAGATCACCGGTGAGATCGGCGCGGGTCGTGGCGAGGTCGCGCCCGAGGCGCGGGTGACGCATCGCAACGGGTATCGCCCGACGGATGTGGGAGACGCAGGGTCGGGGAGATCGAGCTGCTGGTCCCGAGGAAGCGTTCCGGGGCCGGCGTATTTCCCGTCGTTTCTTGAGCCCGGCGGCGCTCGGAGCAGGCGATCGTCGCGGTCGTGCTGGAGGCCTATGTCAACGGGGTCTCCACGAGGAAGGTCGACCGGCTGGTGGAGCAGCTGGGGATCGACGGGAATGACCAAGGACCGTGTCTCGGCGATCTGCCGCGGGCTGGATGAGCAGGTCGAGCTGTTCCGCACCCGGCCGCTGGAGGGCGCCTACCCGTATCTGTGGCTGGATGCCAAGCACGTCAAGGTCCGCGACCACGGCCGGGTCGTGTCCAAGGCGCTGGTGGTCGCCTACGCGGTGCACGAGTCCGGCGTGCGGGAGGTGATCGGCCTGGATATCGGCGAGGTCGAGTCCGGCGCGTTCTGGCTCGAGTTCCTGCGCGTCGCTGAAGCAGCGCGGCCTGCACGGCGTGCGCTTGGCGATCTCCGACCAGCACGAAGGGCTCAAGCAGCGCGATCGCCCGCGTGCTGGGCTGCCCGTGGCAGCGCTGCACCGTGCACTTCGCTCGCGACATGGTCATGCACTGCCGCCGCGACCAGCGCGGCCTCGTCGCCGCCGCGCTGAGAGAGATCTTCAACGCCGAGGACCACGAGCAGGCCCGGAGCGCGTCACGCACGTGCATCGAGCGGCTCTCCGACCGCGCGCCGAAGGTCTGCGAGCTGCTCGAGGCCGCCGAGGAAGACCTGATCGCGTTCTACCGCTTCCCGAGCGAGCACTGGACCAAGCTGCGCTCCACCAACCCGCTCGAGCGCGTCAACAAGGAGATCGGCCGGCGCACCGACGTCGTCGGGATCTTCCCCAACGACCAGGCGGCGATCCGGCTCGCCGGCGCGCTGCTGACCGAGCAGAACGACGAATGGCTCGTCAGCCGCCGCTACCTCTCGTTCGAGTCGATGGCGCTCGTCCTGGCCCTCCCCGATGCCACACCACCGCCGAGACTGCCCTGCAGGAGCTCCCCGTTGCAGCCTGACCCCACGACGACGCGCACGCGCGTGACGGCCTTCGGCCTCGCCCCTCGGGGCTCGGCCTCAGCCCGACACGCGCGTCCCACCAACAAGGAGGTGCCGCTCACCCGGACGTGAGCCCGAACTACACGCCGCGAGGGTTACACCACTACTGAC
>CAVQNW010000001.1:0-1045948 GCA_963714335.1 uncultured Actinomycetota bacterium | reverse complement strand
CCCACGGACATGGCGAGGTGTTCTTCACCGCCACGACCGACAACAACGGGGAGGGCAACGCCGCGATCGGTGAGGTCACCGGAATCCCGTTCCCGCCTGCTCCGGGCGCGCTCGCATTCAAGACCGCGGTCGTCACCGTGTCGCGCCATCGCACGGCCGTTATGACGCTGATCTGCGGCGGTCAGAGCAATGCCGCCTGCAAGGGCAAGATCAGCCTGAGTGTCCTGGCGAAGGTGAAACTCAAGCTTCGAGTGCCGGACCGCGCGGCCAGAGAGGGCGTGCGCGAGGTATTCCGTACGACCACGCAGACGAGGCGGTTGGCGCTGGCGAGCATCAACTACAACGTGCGCGGCGGCAGGTCGACGCGGTCAACGGTGAAACTCTCAAACGCTGCGTACAAGCTGCTCGAGGCCGTGGCCGGCCATAAGTGGACTGCCACCGTCAGCAGCACCGCCACGGTCGGCACGGTTGCCGGCTCGGCGGTCACGATGATCGGCCCGGTACCCCCCAAGCCCAAGCCGAAGCCGAAGCCGAAGCCTCACGTCAAGCCCAAGCACCACAAGAAGTCGGCGAGGAAGAGCACGAAGTCATCCGCCCCGTAGGATCTCGGCGGTGAATCAGCAGGAACTCGAAGGGCTCGTGCAGCGGGCGCTTGCCGAGGACGTCGGCACAGGCGATGTCACCAGCGCTGCGACGGTGGCGCCGGACACGCATGCGGTGGCGCGGATCACGCAGAAGGCGCCCGGGGTGGTGTTCGGGCTCGATGTGGCGGCTGCGGTGTTTCGAACCGTGGATCCCGCTGTGGTGCTCAGCCAGACCGGACCTGAGGGTGTCTGGCGCGAGAACGGGCCGGTGCTCGAGATCACCGGATCTGCGCGCAGCCTGCTCGCGTCGGAGCGCACCGCGCTGAACTTCCTTCAGCAGCTCTCCGGCGTGGCAACGCTGACCGCACGCTGCGTTCAGGCGGTGGCTGGCACCGGCGCGCGGATCCTCGATACGCGCAAGACAGTGCCCGGCCTGCGGATGCTGCAGAAGCAGGCGGTGATCGCCGGTGGCGGCGTCAACCATCGCATCGGCCTCTACGACGCGATTCTCATCAAGGAAAACCACTCGGCGATGGCAGGCGGGGTAGGGGCGGCCGTGCGCAAGGCACATGCGCACGCACCGATGCTCCCGCTGGAGATCGAGTGCAGCACGCTGGCCGAGGTCGATGAGGCGCTGGCCGCCGCGGCGGAGCTCGAGCTGGCGGGCGATTTCCGGATTCTGCTGGACAACATGACAGCGGCGCAGCTGCGTGAGGCCGTGGAGCTGGTTGCCGGCCGCGCCGAGCTCGAAGCCAGCGGCGGTTTCACGCTCAACACGATCCGGGTGGTTGCGGAGACCGGCGTAAACTTCATATCAGTTGGTGCGCTGACGCACAGCGCTCCGGCTCTCGATCTCTCTCTCCTACTCGAACCGTTGCCATGAACCTTCCGATGCTCGGCCAGGCCGAATCTCCATCGCCTGCGCCACTGCTGCTCGAGAACATTCCGATGCTCGAGGAGGAGGTGCGCGCGCTGGCGCGCGAGCGCGGTGCCGTGATCCTCGCGCACAACTACCAGCTGCCTGAAATCCAGCGAGTCGCCGACTATGTCGGCGACTCCCTCGGCCTCAGCCGCCAGGCCGCCGCCGCCGACGCCGAGACGATCGTGTTCTGCGGCGTGCATTTCATGGCGGAGACGGCATCGATCCTTTCCCCGCAGAAGACGGTGCTGATTCCGGACCTCGACGCCGGCTGCTCGCTGGCCGACTCGATCACCGCCGAGCAGCTGCGCGACTGGAAGCAAGAGCATCCGGGCGCGATCGTGGTCATGTACGTGAACACCACCGCGGCGGTCAAGGCCGAGACCGACTATTGCGTAACCTCCGCCAACGCCGTGGAGGTGGTCGCGCACATCCTACGTGAGCACGGTCCGGACACCGAGATCCTGTTCGGCCCGGACATGTTCCTCGGCGCGTATGTGGAGAAGACGCTCGGCGTCAAACTGACCGTCTGGGACGGCGAGTGCCACGTTCACGCCGGCATCCGCCCAGATGACATCAACGCGGTCCGCGCGGCCCACCCGCAGGCGGACTTCCTGATCCACCCCGAGTGCGGTTGCTCGACGAGCGTGATGGAGTACGTCGCAGCCGGAGACGTTGCCGCGGCCGGTGTGCACATGCTCTCCACCGGCGGCATGCTCGACTACGCCAAGCAGCACGAGGGCCAGACGGCGCACGGCGATCGTCGCCACCGAGGTCGGCATGCTGTATCCGCTGCGGGAGACGGCCCCCGACGTCGACTTCATCGCCGCCAACGAGGCCGCCGCGTGCCGCTACATGAAGATGATCACGCTGCCGAAGCTGCGCGATTCGCTGCGCGAGGGCCAGTACGAGGTAAAGGTCGACGCTGCTATAGCCGAGCGGGCTCGGCTCCCGATCGAGCGGATGATCGCGATCGGCTAGCGATCAGCCGTACGCGAGCGACCGAGGACGCCGTATCGCGCGGTCAGATGAAGACGAGCAGGTCGAGGCCGTGCCAGACGGCGTCTTTTACGACCGGCATCGAGTCGCGCTTGCGCTCGAACTCCGCTCGGGTGTAGCAGTGCACGTCCGCGCCGGCGCCCATCTCGAGCGCGTCCCACAGCGAGCCGGCGACGTATACGCGTTCGAGCCATGGGATCTCGTCGAAGGCGTCAGAGACCAGCACCACCGTGAACTCGAGCTCGCGTCCGGGGAGTGATGGCTCCGCGCCGGTGAGCGCTGACCCGCCCAGGTAGGCGCCGTCGAGACGCCAGCGATCACCGATCCGCTCGAGGTAGCGACGGAGTTCTGACCTGTTCAGCGCAAGGGTGCCCTGCACACCACGATTGTCCACCTGGCGAAGCCTGCTTCGCAAGGGGTAACGTCGTCAGACAACAGGGCCTTAACGCGTTGTGCCTGAGGTACCCCTAGTAACGCGCAATCGCGGCCACAACCCGGCTCAGGACGGAGTACGACAGGTAGTTGGAGGGGCCGTCGATCATCAGCGCGAACGCCAGCGTGTCGCCGTCCTGGGCACGGCAGTAGCCGGCCAGGTTCGTGACGCCGTTGAGCGTTCCGGTCTTGGCGACGCAGCGACCCTGCGCCGGCGTGTGCACACCGATCGACGCGACCGTTCCCTGCTTGCCGACGATCGGGAGAGCGGCGTAGAGCAGCGCGCCCGTGGGCGTCGTCCAGACCTTGCGCAGTAGCGTGACAACCTCGTATGGCGTGGTGCGGTCGGCGCGATCGAGCCCCGAGCCGTCGAAGATCCTCGGCTGTAGCCCGTAGCCGCTGGCAATCGCCTGGCTGATCTCTTCGGCTCCGGCCGCCAGGGTGCCCTCGCCTGCGAGTCGCGCCCCGAGTTGTTTGGCGAGCATGTCGGCGATCAGGTCGTCAGAGGGCACATCCATCAGCCGCACCAGCACCGAGAGCGGCGGTGACTCGACGTGCGCGAGTTCGACGGCCGCCGCTGGTGTTGGCCGCGTCCGGCTGGCGGCACCCACACGCATGCCGATGCCGCGCATGGTGAGCGCCAGCTCGTGAGCGGCGAAGACGGCGGGCGACATCCGCGCGGCACTCATTCCGTGGTCGTACACCAGCGCGTTCATCTCGCCGCCGTAGTCCGGGGTGTCGGGACGGTTATGGGTCGCCGGGCCGCCCGGGTCCGTGTCAAACAGCGAATCGTCGGCGAAGAGATGGCCGGTGACACGTCTGATGCCCGCTCGGCGCAGCTGTTTTGCGAGCTCCAGCGCGGTGGGTCCGTAACCGTCCTCATAGAGCTTGTTCCAGTTTCCGTCGCCGAACGTCGGATCGCCGCCGCCGTGCAGGTACAGGTTCCCGTGCCAGACCCCGCCAGCCCCGAGTCCTCCGGTGCCGAGCACGGTCGTCTGCAGACGCGCCTCTGGGCCCAGCAGATTCAGTGATGCGACGGTCGTGTACAGCTTCTCGACGGACGCCGGTGGCCGGGGGACCGTATCCGCTCGAGAGTCGAGTACCTGGCCGCTCGAGAGATCCTCGACGAGCAGCCCCACCTGAGCACCGGAGTGAGCCAGCGCGCGGTCGATCTGGCGCTTCAGGCCGACAGTCGGAGGGTCGGTCAGTGGGGCACCGCCGGTCGTGGTGGTTTTGCCGGCCGCGATGGCATGCGACGGAAGTCGCGAAGGCGCGGGGCGGGCCAAGTTCGAGAAGGTGGCGGTGGCGCGCCGGGCGTGAGCCTGGCCGCAGGCGCTGATCAGCGCCGCCGCCAAGCAGGCGGCGGCGACAAGACGAACACCCTTAAGCAGGTTGGAACTCCTCGACGGTGTGCGGACCGACGCAGGCAACGGAGTAGTCCGTCGAGATCCCCGCCGCGACCTCACGCACGTTGTCGAAGGTGACGGCATCCAGCGCTGCGATCGAGGCATCAGGGTCGACATCCTGACCGAAGACGATCGCCTGGGTCGCAGCTGTGCGTGCAATCGCGCCGGTGTTCTCGAACGCGATCGCGCGGGCGCCGGCGGCGAATGCGCGCGCCCGCTCGACCTCGGCCTCGGTTGGGCCGTCCTCACGCAGCTCGTCGACGATCTCGCCCATCCGGCGGAACGCCTCGACGCACTTCCCACTCTCGAGCCCGGAGCTCAGCTGCAGCACCGGGACGTCTGCATAGGCATGCGGGTAGGAGCTGACGGAATAGCAGAGACCGCGCTGCTCACGAATCTCGTCGAACAGGCGCGATCCCATCGAACCGCCCAGCAGCGTCGAGTAGATCGTCAGCGCGGCGCGTTGCGCAGCGTCAGTCACGTCGATCGCGGGGCGGTAGGACATCCGCAGATGCGACTGGTTGGAGTCACGCTCGGTCACCAGCACGTGCGGTGCATGATGCGGGGCCGGCTCGTAGGGGCCCGGCACATCGAACGCCTCAAAGCGCTCGAACAGCTCGTCAAGGCCCGAGTCCGGACCAAGCGACTCAAGATTTCCCACGGCCAGTCCGGCGCCACGGCTCGGAGCCCACTGCCGGTTGCGGAAGGCGATGATGCCGTCACGCGTGAACGTCTCGGCCAGATGCTCGGCCGGACCAAGCACCGGACGACCCAGGGGATGGTTGCCGAAGACGGCCTCGTCGATCAGATGCTCGGCGACGGACGCCGGCTGGTCGTTGTAGCGGGCGATCTCCTGGACCACGACGCCCCGCTCCTTGTCGAGCTCGACCGGGTCGAGCCGCGGCCTGGCGACGAAATCGGTCAGCAGGTCGGCCGCCTCCATGCCCTTGGTTGACCGCGCCGTGATGTGGAAGGCCACCATGTCGTGGCTCGTGTAGGCGTTGAGGACCGCGCCGTTACGCTCGGCCGCCTCGTTGACGTCGCGGTAGGTCTTGTACTTCTCGCCGCCCTTGAACACGAGGTGCTCCAGGAAGTGCGCCATGCCGTTCTCCTCGGGCCGCTCAGTGCGGGCTCCGGCATCGAATGCGACCATCAATGTGACCGCGCGGGTGCCGTCCATGGCGATCCTGTGCAGCGGCAGGCCGTTGCGTAGGACAGTGGTTGTGATCTTGGCCATGAAAAGAAAGTAGCGATCCCTGGGTACGGTCCCTCTCACTAATCTCGCCTTTACAACGGCAAGCTGCAAATCTGCTTGCATGCAAGCCCGCTGCTGGAGTCGTCGAAGGGGAGGCCGCTACGCTGGCCCGACCCTATGGCGAACACAGATTCCAGAAACCGCAGCCGCCGGCAAGCACCCCGTCCCGATGCTGCACGCACCTACTCTCGACAGTCCCCGAGCCTCAAGCGACCGCTTCCGCAGGTCGTCACGAACAACGTGATCGAGTTCCGTGGCGTAACCAAGAAGTACGGCACCGGCGCGTACGGCCTGGACCAGGCCACGTTCGCGATCGACCGTGAAGACTTCGTCTTCCTGATCGGTCCGACGGGCTCCGGAAAGTCCACGGTCATGCGGATTCTGATCAAGGAGCTCGAGCCGACCGAGGGCACGATTCGCGTCGCCGGGCGCGACCTTTCGACGATCAGCCGCCGGCAGATCCCGTTCTACCGCCGCAACATCGGCGTCGTCTTCCAGGACTTCAAGCTGCTGCCCAACCGGACCGTGTACGACAACGTCGCCTACGCGCTGCAGGTCACGGGCCATTCGCGCAAGGAGATCCGTGCCAAGGTCCCGGACATCCTGCGCCTGACGGGACTCTCGACGAAGCTCCACAACTACCCGGACCAGCTCTCGGGTGGCGAACAGCAGCGCGTCTCGATTGCCCGCGCGTTCGTCAACCACCCACCGCTGCTGCTGGCTGACGAGCCGACCGGAAACCTCGATCCGGAGACCAGCATCGACATCATGCGCCTGCTGTACCGGATCAACCGCACCGGTACGACCGTGCTCGTCGCCTCCCACGACCACGCGATGGTGGACAAGATGCGACGTCGCGTGCTGGAGCTCTCGGGCGGGCGTGTTGTCCGCGACGAGGCGACGGGTCTTTACGCACGTGATGAGTCGACGCGCGAATTTGCCCAGCGCCTGCGCGGGCCCAACGAGACCCCGATCTTCTAGCCGATGCGGCACTCCATCGCTTTCTTCCTGCGCGAGTCGTTGCGCGCCATGCGCCGCAACGCGGCACCGAGCTTCGCAGCGCTAGCCACGATCACGGTCACGCTGATCGTCGTCGGCGTGTTCATCCCGATCGTGCAGGCGACCACCGGCGCGGCCAACAGCGCCGCCAACAAGGTGATGGTCGACGTCTACATGAAGGACAGCGCCACGGCTGCGGACAACGCGCGCGTGCTCAAGGAGCTGCAGGGGATCCCACACGTGCAGAAGGTCGGGTTCGAGTCCAAGAAGCAGGCGCTGGCGCAGCAGAAGAAGTCCGATCCGCTCGCCTACCAGATCCTCGGCGGCGTCAACCCGCTACCAGACACCTTCCACGTCTATCCACAGAGCCCCGGCTACGTGCTCGGGATCCGTTCCGGCATCATCGACGCCAACGGCAGCGGTCAGCTGATCGATCGCTCGATCCAACGGGTCTCGAACCACACCGAGGACACGAGCAAGCTGCTGATCGTCACGCACTTCGTGACGATCACCGCGGCGGTGCTCGCCGCGCTATTGATCGCCGCCTCGATCCTGCTGATCGGCAACACGATCCGGCTGTCGCTGTACGCGCGCCGCCGCGAGGTCGAGGTGATGAAGCTGGTCGGCGCAACCGACTGGTTCATCCGCTGGCCGTTCGTGATCGAGGGCATCATCGTTGGCGCCTGCGGCGCCGTTCTCGCGATCTCAGTGCTGGGCGTCACCAAGCTGGCGGTGCTCGATCCGCTTGCGAAGAACTGGAACCTGATCGAGGCACCGCGGACGATCCCGTTCCTGCCGCTGCTGATCGTGCTGATCGGCGCTGGCGTCGTGGTCTCGGCGATCGGCTCGGGGATCTCCTTGCGCCGCTTCCTGCGGGTCTAACAAGCTGCGAAACCGCGGCTTCGCTTAGCCGCAGTTTCGGCGGCTACGCTGCCAGGGTGTTTTCAAAGCGTTCCAGGTCCCCGCTGCGTCCCTGGCTCGCCGTGCTCGGCGCGGTGCTGCTGCTGCTGGTCGGCGTCTGGTTCGGCGGCCACCCGAGCTGGCTGCCGTCGCCGTTGCGCAGTGCGTTCGTCTCGAAGACCGCCAATCAGCGGCTCGTGCAGACGACGCTCGACCTGATCGCCAAGGACTACTACCGCAAGGTCGACACCAAGAAGCTGCTGAACACAGGATTGGAGGCGGCGGTGGCCAGCCTCAACGATCCTTACTCGCACTACTTCCCACCCGCGCTCTACACGTCGTTCCAGCAGGAGACCAACCCGCAGGTCGCAGGCATCGGAGTGGAGGTCGCCGTCCAGCCCGTCGACAACGGGATTGAGATCGAGGAAGTGATCCAGGGCTCACCCGCCGCCAGGGCGGGGCTGCGTCATGGGGACATCATCACGGCCGTGGGCGCCAAGTCGCTGAAGGGCATGACGGTCGCAGCGGGCTCGAAGCTGATCCGCGGGGATGTGGGCACCGCGGCGAAGCTCACCGTCCTGCGCGATGGCAAGTCCCGCACGGTCGTGATCACGCGCGCAAACGTGACCGTGCCGGTGGCGGCCTCGAAGCTGATCCACTATCACGGCAAGCGGCTCGGCTACCTGGAGTTCACGCAGTTCACAGAAGGATCGGCCGACGAGCTGCGCCAGCAGGTGCAGAAGATGCTGAAGGACCACGCGCAGGGCCTGATCCTCGATCTGCGCGACAACCCCGGCGGTCTGCTTGCGCAGGCGGTGGGTGTCGCGAGCCTGTTCATCAAGAGCGGCACGATCGTGACGACGCGCGGGCGCAGCCAACCGACAACCGTCTACACGGCGCTGGGCGATGCGATCGCCACCAAGATCCCAATGGTCGTGCTCGTCGACCGCGGCACGGCATCCTCGGCTGAGATCGTCACGGGAGCGCTCAAGGATCGCGGGCGCGCCAAGGTCGTCGGCACACACACCTACGGCAAGGGCGTCTTCCAGGAACTGATGCCACTGGCGGGTGGCGCCGCGCTCGACCTCACGGTCGGCGAGTACTTCACGCCGAATGGCCAGAACCTCGGCGCTGGCGGTGTCAAGGAGGGCAAGGGCATCAAGCCCAACGTCTACGTCTACGACAACCCGAATGCCCCGGGAACGCACGCACTCAAGGTCGCAGAGAGCACAGTCGCCGCCGAGATCCACTGAGCCCGCAGGTCGCGGGCTGGTGGCCGTGGTCGAACGCCGCGGCAAGTTCCTCGTCGCGGAGCCGTTCTTCGGCCCCGGTCCGCGTCTGGCGTTGAGCCGCGACTCGCGCTATGACATCGGCGACCTGGTGCTCGCGACACCGGGTGTCTCCGGACGCCATGGGAAGGGCTCCCGCGCACGCGTGCATCGCCGGATCGGCAGGCCGACGGTCGCCCGTGACGTGATCGAGGCGCTGATGCTCGACCGCGGGCTCGCTCGCGGCTTCGAGGCGCCGGTGACCCGTGAAGCGTCCGAGGCGTCGTCGGCAGCGGTGGGGGTGCGGGACGGGCGCCGTGATCTGCGCGCGCTGGCGACGTTCACGATCGATCCGACCACCGCCAAGGACTTCGACGACGCGATCTCCTGCAGGCCGGCCGACGGTGGCGGCTGGATGGTGTGGGTGCACATTGCCGACGTCGGCGCGTACGTGGCGCCACGCTCGGCGATCGACCGTGAGGCCTACCGCCGTGGCACCAGCGTGTACGTGCCCGGAGCCGTCGAGCCGATGCTGCCGCACGAGCTCTCCAACGGCGCCTGCTCGCTGGTGCCGTTTCAGGACAGGCTGGCCGTGACCGTGGAGCTGCTGATCCGCGGCTCCGACGTCGTCAGCGCCGCCTTCTACCGCTCGGTGATCCGCTCGGACCAGCGCCTCACCTACGAGCAGGTCGATCGCATCTTTGCGGACGGACAGGGTGCCGAGGATGAGTGGGGGGAAGGCCTGGCCAGCGCCCGTGCAGCGGCACGGGCGCTGGAGGAAAAGCGTGCCGGTAAGGGTGCCCTGGTGCTCGAGTCCTCCGAGCCCGAGTTCTTCTTCGACAAGCGTGGCAACGTGGCGGGCGTTGCACCGGTGGTGCAGACCGAGTCGCACCAGCTGATCGAGCAGCTGATGATCGCCGCCAACGAGCAGGTGGCCAAGTTTTTGGAGGCTCGGAAGCTGCCGGCCCTCTACCGCGTGCACGAGCGGCCGGAGCCGATGGCGGTCGAGCGGATGCTCGACCAGCTCGCGTCGCTCGGTGTGCCGACCCCCCCGGTGGTAGGTGGGCCGCTCACACCCCAGCAGGCAAGCGACGTTGCCGGTGAGGCGTCGCGCATGGTCGCGGAGTGGGTTGTCGCGCATAACGGCCACGGCGCGCGGGCGCTGAACCGGATTGTGCTGCGGTCCCTGAAGCAGGCCTACTACGACGACCGCAACCGCGGTCACTCCGGCCTGCGGCTCGCGAGCTACTGCCACTTCACCTCACCCATCCGCCGTTACCCCGACATCATCTGCCACCGCTCGCTGCTCTCGGCGGTGACCGGTGACGAGCCGGCACCGGAGGCCTCGTGGGTCGCGCAGGCGGGGCCGTGGACCTCCGAGCGCGAGCGCCACGCGATGACTATCGAGCGCGACGCAGATGACATTGCACGGTGCTTCCTGCTCGAGTCGATGCTGGCGGCCGAGCCGCGCAGCGGCTTGGACAAGGTCTTCGAGGGCGAGGTTGTCGGCGTGATCGGGGCCGGCGCGTTTGTCGCCTTCGGCGAGGAGGGCGAGTACGAAGGCCTGCTTCCCGTACGCCGCATGCACGACGATTGGTGGGAGCTCAACGACCAGGGCACCGCGCTGATCGGCACCCGTGGCGGCGGCGCGCTGCGGCTCGGGGACTCGATCGCGGTCACGATTGGCGGCGTCGACGCGCCACGGGGTAGGGTGGACCTGTTACCAGTGGATAGGGATTAGAGATGGCGAAGGGCAACAAGAAGAAGACGGCACCCGGCGATGTCGCGACGAACCGCCAGGCGGCGTTCAAGTACAACCTGCTCGAGCGCTTCGAGTGCGGCATCGTGCTGACCGGCACCGAGGTCAAGTCCCTGCGCGACGGCAACGCGCAGCTCAAGGACTCCTACGCGACGATCAAGGACGGCGAGCTCTGGCTGATCGGCGCCTACATCGCGCCGTACCCGGCCGCCTCGCGGGAGAACCACGATCCGGAGCGCCCGCGCAAGCTGCTGATGCACAAGGCTGAGATCGAGCGGCTCACCGGCGCTTTGAACGAGCGCGGCTTCACGCTCGTGCCGACGCGGATCTACTTCTCAGGTGAGCGCTCGCGCGCGAAGGTTGAGATCGCGCTGGCTCGCGGCAAGGATCTCTACGACAAGCGCGAGACGATCAAGAAGCGAGACATGGCGCGTGAGGTGCAGCGGGAACTGCGGGAAGTGCAGCGCTGACCGCGGCGTTCCCGCCTGTAGCCCCAGGACCCGCGGCGTTCCGCCCGTAGCCCCCGGACCCGCGGCGTTCCGCCTGTAGTCCCCGGACCCGCGGCGTTCCGCCTGCCGCCCCGGACGCGGGAAGCGTTTTCCGGCCCTACGGCGCAAAACGCTTCCCGCGTCCAGTTCAGGCGGGGCGAGCGCGCTCGACTGAGGTCTTGAGGCGGTCCAGGCGTCCGGCCCAGGCGGCGTCGGCGACACGCATCCAGCTCGCCGCCGGGCCGAGCGCGCCGGGGGATAGGCGATAGTGGACCTCGCGCCCCCGCGTGCCCAGTTCACGCTCGATCAGGCCCGCGCCTGTCAGGGCCGAGAGATGCTTGGCCACCGCCTGGCGTGTGATCGGCAACTCGGCCGTCAGCGCAGGGACGGAGGTCGAGCCGTCGCGGATCAGCGTTTCGAGCATCTGTCGGCGCGTGGAGTCAGCCAGCGCGCCGAAGACGAGTCCAAGCTGGTCGGTCACGCGCAGACGAGCTCGAAGCTTGCCGCGAGCTTTGCGATCGGCACCATCGCCGGCTGAGACTCGGTCACCGTCACGCGGGTGCCGTCGGGCACCGCGACCACGTCGACGTCCACGTACCGAGCCGGCTCGTTGTCGCTCTCGTGCCACCACCACCAGCTGATGTGGCTCGGTGCCATCGTCCGCTCGACAACGATGCGACGGTCCTCGTCCGGTTCGAGCCAGCGCTCGCGCCCCTCCGCGGTCGATACGGCCTCCCAGACGTCCGCAAGCGGGGCGTCAATCGTGATCTCACGGGTCACGCTTTCAGTTTCAGTCGTTGTGACCGGCAAGGCCGCCTCCTCAAATCGGAACGATTGACAACCAACTGGTTGCTATGGTGCCATGACAACCAACTAGTTGTCGAAAGGATACTTCATGCCACTCGTCCCGATGGTCATCGAGCAGAGCGCCCGCGGCGAGCGCTCATTCGACATCTACTCGCGCCTTCTGAATGAGCGCATCGTCTTCATCGGATCGCCGATCGATGACGACATCGCCAACCTCGTGGTCGCGCAGATGCTGCACCTGGAGAGCCAGGATCCCGACAAGGACATCTCTTTGTACATCAACTCACCAGGCGGGGTTGTGTATGCCGGCCTCGCGATCTACGACACGATGCGCTTCATCAAGCCTGACGTGCAGACGATCTGCTTCGGGGTCGCGATGAGCATGGGATCGCTGCTGTTGACGGCCGGTGCGCCCGGGAAGCGCATGGCGCTGCCCAACAGCCGGATTCTGATCCACCAGCCGTCCGGCGGATTCCAGGGTCAGGCATCTGACATCGAGATCCACGCGCGCGAGACGCTCGCGCTGCGCGAGCAGATCGATGAGATCTACGCGAGGCACACCGGACAGAGCCAGGAGCGCGTGCGCGACGACATGGAGCGCGACCGTTTCTTCACCGCTGAACAGGCACGGGAGTACGGCCTCGTCGACAGGGTGATCTCCGAGCACGCACTGAGCCGCCAGATCACCGGCTTCCGGCCGGCGAGCAACGGCACTTGAGCGGGCTGTCAGTACTCCTCGGCCTCGCCGGAGACCGCGGGTAGCTCGATCGTCTCCCCGTCACCTGGTGGCAGGAGCTCGGTGGTGGTCGCGTGGCTCCTGCTGACCAGGCCGGCGGCGTCGCCGAGCGCGTCGCGCAGGCGGGTGAGCTCGGCGATCGCCTCGGCCCTACGCAGCTCGAGCTCGGCGACCTCGTCGTAGATGCGGTCGCGGTCACGCTCGAGCTCGGCCAGCATCTCCGCCTGTTCGCGCCGCGCGCGCTCCCTGACGTCACGGGCGGAACGCTCCGCGGCGTCGATGATCGTCCCGGCCTCGGTCCGTGCCTCAGACACAAGCTGAGCCCCCTCGGTGGTGACGCGCTCGCGCAGCTCACGCGCCTCCGCCTCGGCGAGCGCGAAGATCTCAGCGATCCGCGGGCCAATGGCGGCATGTTGGTCGAAGATGTACTCGGTCTCGGCGTCGTGAGCGCGCTCCTCGGCCTCCTGCACCCGTTCCTCGAGTTCTTCGACGTACTGGTCGACCTGCGAGCGGTCATAGCCGCGAATTCCGACGGTGAACTCCGGACGTTTGGTGTCCAGGTCTGTCATCCAGGCTCCCTTGCACGCTAAAGATGGACGGTTTCTCAGAGCTTTACCGCGCCGTCCCGTATCGGGAGCGGGGCCGTCCACACAACTTGACGAATGTGATCATGCTTCACAGGGCATCTACACAAGGGTGTGGATGACGCCGAACACGCGAGCCGGCTCGCAGAGGGCCGGGGAGAGCGCCCCAGGGGGTAATTGAGATGTTGATGCAGCGGTCCTCACAGGTGGAATCCCTGGTGATGCGCGTCGTCTCGGGCAGCGATCCCGCGGGCCAGCTCGAGGCTCTGTGTGAACTGCGCCGCGAACTGGACTCGATCGAGGCTGAGCTCGCTGCCGACGCGATCCGTGCGGGCATGTCGTGGCGTGAAATCGGCGCGGCGATCGGAGTCTCAAAGCAGGCGGCGCACCGTCGCCACCGAGAGAGCGTTGCTCGCATCGTCAAGGACCCCGAGCCCACTGTCCCCAACCCCACGGGCGCGGTGAATGTCTCAGTGCCCGCGCGGCGCGCGGTCCGGGTCGCCCGCCAGGAGGCGGCGACTCTGGGTGGCAACGAGGTCGGAACCGAGCATCTTCTGCTCGGGATCCTGCAATGTGGCGACGACCAGGCGTCCCTGCTCCTGCGCCGCATGGGGGTGACGCTCGAGGCCACACGCGATGCCGTGCAGCCGACCACCGAGATCACACTCGAGGCGGCGCGCCGTGCCTACGCGAAGAACGAGCGAGCCGGCGCGGCGACCCTCGTCTCGCCGGTCGCGCGACGGATCCTCGAGCGAGCGCTGACGCACGCGGCGGCGCGGGACTCCAATGAGCTCACCGCGCTCGACCTCCTGCGCAGCCTGCTGATGCACGAGGAATCCGGGGCCGCACGCACGCTCACGCGGATGGGCGTCGATCCGGGTCTGCTGCGCACGGAGATCGCCGCTGCGCAGGACCCCAGGGTGCTGCCGCGGGTCTGAGTCGAGCTCTCCTCGTGCGAAGCCCCCTTCGACACGGCTTCTGCGAAGCCCGCGTCGACGCGGCTTCTCCGGAGCATCTGGGGCCAGGACTCAGCGCATCAGGACTCAGCGCACGGGGACTCAGCGCGCGGGGATTCAGCGCACGGGTGCGGCGCTGACGCCGGCGCCAGGCCGGTTCAGGCGCGCAATCCGCCTACGCACCGGGAGCTCGTCGCCGAAGGCCTTGCCTTCGGTCGGTTGAAGCCTCGTTGGCCGCGGCTCGGTCAGGAGAGCGACGAGCGCTGCGCGAGCGTCCGACGGGCGCGCCCGCGGGTCAGGCTGGGTGAGCCACGTGATCACCCTGGACAGTTGCGGATGCGCGACCACTCCGGCTGCGGCGCTGCGCAGCAGCACTCCCAGCGCGAAGAGGTCGCTCTGGCGGCTCGCCGGCTCGCCCTCCAGCAACTCCGGGGCGAGAAATCGAAGCGTGCCCACGATCGTCTCGTCGGCCCCTCTGGCAGGGGCTGAGTCCTCCAAGCGCGCCAGGCCCAGATCCGTGAGATGCGCGTGGCCCTCGCGGTCGAGCAGCACGTTGGCCGACTTGATGTCGCCGTGGAGGACGCCGTGGTCGTGGATGCTGGCCAGTGCAGCGAGCAGCTCGGCTGCGAGCGTCTGGATCTCGACGGCTGTGAAGCCGTCGAGATCCAGACGCTCGCTGAGCGTGGTGCCGTCGATGTACTCCATCACGAGGTAGGGCCGAGCGGCTGTGACGCTGTAGTCGTAGACCTGCACGAGGTTGGGGTGCTGGATTCCGGCGTGCGTGCGCGCCTCGCGCGCGAAGCGGGTGACGGCAACCGGATTCGCCGCGAGCTCCTGAGAGATGACCTTGATCGCCACGGGGCGCTGAAGCCGCTCGTCGGTCGCGCACCAGACGGTGGCCATGCCTCCGGCGCCGGCAACCAGCTCGAGCCGGTATCGGGCGCCGATAAGCCGCCCCGGGCCCAGTCGTACGGGCGTGTGGTGGGCGTTGATCACGAGGTCGGTCATTGCGTGCGCACCTGGGTCGCGGTGTTGTGCCGTCTGATGGCAATGCGGCGATGCATAAGCGGCAACGCGCCCAGCAACCACCGCGAATGGTTCGGACAGGTCACGGGGATATAGGTCGCCAACTCAGGCGCTGCGTAAACGTCGTTTAGCTACGCTGCCAGGCGCTAAAATCGGCTTTACCCCTGGGGACGACAGGCTTCGACGTGGTCGGATCGTGGGGGTGGTTGCGAGTCGAGGTTCCCGGGAGGCCTCGTAAAAAACCTGGGAAACAATAAGTGCGGACACGCACAACTTTGATCTTGGCCTCGCTGCTTAATCTCAGCTAGCTAAGACTCAATCTCGCCCCCCGTTCGCCCACGGTGGGGGATTCGGGATCAATTGTGGGCTTGCTCAGAAAGGATTTGTTCCCTCCGATCTGAGGACCACCCAGGGAGCTGGCTCCCTACAACCCGGCCGGCGAGGCTAGTGGGGAGTGAGATCAGAGCGCCGGCTACGCTCGTAGACGCCATCTCTTACGCGACCGCGGACGGGGGTTCAATTCCCCCCGTCTCCACTCATCGGTTGGCTCGGCTGCCGACACTCCCAGTGTCGGCAGCCCTAGCGCGCGAACCCCGCCACACTCTCATCTGACGGCTCGTGGACGGCGTGCGCCGGCTCAGGGCTACGGCTGAGGAAGCGGATCGCGACAAAGAACGTCACTGCCATCACGGCGGCCATGATGTGGAATACGGTTTGGGTCGACTCTGCGAACGCGATTTGCACCGCATGGACGTACTTTGCCGGTTCGTGGGCTGCGTGCCCGGAACTCGAGGCGGAGAAGTTGAAGCTGGAAGCGATGCCGTGGGCTCTGGCTGACGGCACGCCGGCCTTGACAAGGTTCGCGGCGACGTTGGTTCGGCTTCTGCTGATCAGGATCGTGCCGAGCACGGCCAGGCCGACGCTCGCGCCGAAGTTCCGCGTCGTCTGGGTGATGCCGGTCACCTCGCTATAGCTCGTCTTAGCCGCGCGGTTCACCGCGTCCGTGCTGGCCGGGCCGAGAATCAGCCCGAGCCCACCGCCAGCAATCATGATCTCGATTATCTGCTTTCCAAGCGACAGGTCGGTCAGCTTATTTCCGAGCAGCCAGAAGCCGACCGCGCCGAGGGCGCACCCGATCACGATCGGCGGCCGCGCGCCACGCCGGTCGAGCATCCGTCCACCGACCTGGGCCATGATCACAAAGCCGAGGAAGAAGTACAGGATGTAGACGCCGGCATTGGTGGAAGTCTTTGCGAGCGACACCTGCGCGTACACGCTCGCGAAGAAGAAGAACGGCACAAACACGACCGACATCGCTGCGAGCACGAAGTTGTCGACGGTGAACTCGCGGCTCCTGAAAATCCGAAGCTGGAGTAGCGGCTCGGGACACTTCATCTCCCAACGGATGAAGCCGAGCATGAGAGCCGCGCCGCCGGCGAGGCAGGCCCATGTCGCAATGCTGCCCCAGCCCCACTGAGATGATTGCTGGAGCCCGAGGATCAGCAGTCCCATAGCGCCTGTGATGAGCGTTGCACCGCGATAGTCGAGCTTGCCGGGATGGCGGTCGTTGGCGGGTTTGGATAGCCAGATGAGGATCAGGGCGATGATCGCCACCGGGATGTTGATCCAGAAGATCGCTCGCCATGTCCACTGGATCAGGAAGCCGCCCGCGATCGGTCCGATCGCGGTCAAGCCGCCCGAGATGCCGAAGAACAGCGCCATCGCCCTCCCGCGCTCGGTGATCGGGAACGCCGAGACGACGATGCCGACGGCCGCAGGGAACAGCATTGCCGCGGTTGCTCCCTGGAGGATCCGGCAGACGATCAGCCAGGTTTCGGCGATGCTGCCGGTGGGAGTGAGTCCGCAGAGGGCGGATGTGAGCGCGAAGCCGATCACACCGGCAACGAGCACGCGGCGCCGCCCGAGTACGTCGGCGAGCTTGCCGCCGAACGCGAACAGCGCCGAAAGTGACAGCAGGTAGCCGTTGATCACCCATTGCGCGCCCGTTTCCGACAGGGACAGGTGACGTTCGATGTTGGGGATCGCGATCGCGACGATCGTCTGATCGATGAACGTCATGGCCACGGCGAACACCATCGCCGTCAGCACGAGGCTCTTGTTCTGCGTCACGCCTGCCTCCCGGTTAAGACACGCTTTAGCCACCGCATCCTTTCATGACTGGCTCGTCGTCACAAATTCCGTCGCCTGTTCTGTCCTTTTGAGCCGTACGCGTTCGTCGTCTGGTTGTAAGTGGAATCCAGGCGAAGGGATAGAGGACATGCGCAGGACAACACCACGGCAGATCGACGAGCGGGTGCAGGCGGCGCGGGAAAAGGCGATCATCCGTCACGTGTACCGGAAGCGGGGATGAGATGAAGTTCGTTGCATTTGTCGTCACGCAGGGCGCGACGCCGGCGCAGGCAATCGCAGAGATGAACCGCGACTGGCCGGCCTACGCCGAGGAGATGGAGCGCCGCGGCGGCCTCCGAGTGGGCCGGGAGCTGAGCCTCCCGGAAGCGGCGGGCGTGGCGACGGTGCGACAACGCGGCGCCGAGACCCTCGTTACCGACGGGCCGTTCGTGGAGACAAAGGAGTTTCTGGGCGGAGTCGAGCTGCTCGAGGCGCTCGATCTGAACGAGGCGATCTCACTTGAGGCCAAGAATCCCGTTGTCCGGTTCCACCCGTTCGAGATCCGGCCCTTGCCAGAGACATTTCGCGTGGGAGCCAAGCTGGCCGCGTTCGAGGAGATGGATGACGACGATGGCGTCCCCTACCTGCTCACCGTGTGGGTCGATGGGGCGGCGATGGAGATGGCTACCGATCCTGTCGTCGAGCAGGCCTGCGACGCGTGGCGGGCTCAGCTCGAGGAGCGCGGGGTCTTCGTACTGGGCGGGGCGCTGGGTGCTCCGGAGACAGCCACGACCATGCGTACGCGCGATCGGAGTCTCCATCTCACTGATGGCCCGTTCCTCGATGTGCCCGCGTTCATCGCGGTCATCGAGGTTGTACGCGCCGGCAGCGCGCAGGCAGCGGCCGAGCACGCAGCGACGCATCCGTTGGCTCGACACCACGCGATCGAGGTGCGCGCCTTCTACAGCGAGGCTGCACAATCGCAAACGGACTGATGGACGGCTGACATCCTCGACTACATGAGCCAGCAGTCCCAGATCCTGGTCCGCGAGGCCGGCCACGAGGATCGCTCCTGGATTGGGCAGCAGCTGCGTGGATCCTGGGGCTCGACGATCATCGTCAGCCGGGGGCGGATGTATGACGCAAACCAGTGCCCGGCGCTCGTGGCCGTTCAGGATGGCCGGCCAACTGGGCTGGCCACGTTCCGCTTTCATGACGATGAGTGCGAGTTGCTGTCGCTCGAAGCGATCCAGAGGCGGTCCGGAGTCGGCTCCGCGCTTCTCGCCGGGGTCGCCGGGAAAGCCGCCGACAGCGGCTGCCGGAGGTTGTGGCTGATCACCACCAACGACAACCTCGATGCGGTGCGCTTCTACCAGCGCCGGGGCATGAGACTGGTCGCTGTCCACAGCGGCGCGGTGGACGAGGCGCGCAGGATGAAACCGTCGATCCCGGAGGTGGGGGAGTACGGCATCCCGTTGCACGACGAGCTCGAGTTCGAGCTGCCGCTCGGGGTCGACGCCTGACCCCCACAGCCGTCGGGTATCGGCCGCGGTGCGTCGAAGCGCCGTGTTAGGCTCGCCCGCAGCTATGAGCAACTACGCAAATTCCTCCGTACTCACCAGCAGGACGCTTCCAGGCGTTGACGTACTCGGCGACACGCTCCCCGGAGAGCGCGTCCGTGACGTCCTGCTCGTCGTCGCCGGTGCCGGCCTCGTCGGCCTGCTGGCACAGATCTCGATCCATCTGAGCTTCACCCCTGTGCCGCTGACCGGCCAGACCCTTGGCGTGCTCTTGGTCGGCACATCGCTCGGCCTGCGCCGTGGCGCCGCGGCACTGATTCTGTACGCCGTGGCCGGACTGGCCGGCGTGCCATGGTTCGCGTCCGGTGGCAGCGGCTATGTCGGCGCCAACTTCGGCTACATCCTCGGTTTCATCGCGGCGGCCGCGATCTGCGGTTACCTTGCCGAGCGGCGTGCCGACCGCCGGATCGTGTCCTCGGTCCCCGCGATGGTCGTGGGTGAAGTTGTCATGTACGTGATCGGTGTCGGATGGCTTGCGGTCGCCCTTCATGTCTCAGTCGGGAACGCGATCTCGCTCGGCTTCACGCCGTTCTGGATCGGCGACGCGATCAAATGCGCACTCGCGGCCGCGTTGCTGCCGGCCGCCTGGAAGCTGGCGGATAAGCGCAGTTAGCGCGTCCGGCCAGAGGAGCTGAAAAAGGGGTGCGCGCCAGCGGGCGCGCACCCTCGCTCGTTAACGAGCGTCTAATCAAGGCCGCATGCCGATCCCAAATGCCCGTGCCTAGGCTTCACCCCAGGTACGAGCTAAAGCGCGTGAGTTGCGCGCAGCGCAAGCAAAGCTTGAGGGGCTGAGCGACGCGCAATCCTGGAGTACGTTCCTGCAGGTTGGGGTGGTCCGGCCGGCAGTAGCCAAACGGCCGAGTGTCAGTTTCAGAGGAGGAGAGCTAGATGGGCCTTGGATTCAGCCGTGCGCGACTCGGACTCGCATCAGCGACCGTCGCGGCAGGTCTCGCGTTCTGTGGTGCGGCGGCAGGTACGGCGTCGGCGTCGCAGTCGATTCGCATCATGTACAACCCGAACCCGACGAACACGTCGATCGTGGTCGCTCAGCAGCAGGGCTTCTTCAAGAAGAACGGCCTGAACGTCAAGCTGATGACATCGCAGGCCACGGCGGCCCTGATGCCGGCGCTCGGGAAGCAGTTCGACCTGCTCACCACAACGCCCACGAGCGTTTTACAGGCCGCCGCTGCGGGCCTGAAGCCGGAACTGGTCGGCGGCGAGACGATCGAGAACACGAAGTTCCAGAGCAGCTACATCGTTGCTGCCAAGGGCATCACCAGCGTCAAGCAGCTGAAGGGTCAGAAGATCGGAGTCGTCTCGCTTGCAGGCGTGCTCTATTCGTCGATGATCATCCGGCTGCATCGGGCAGGGCTCACAACCAGCGACGTGACGTTCGTCCAGGTGCCGTTCGCCGACATGGGCTCTGACCTACAGAGCGGAGCGGTTCAGGCCGTGGTCACGATCTACCCGTTCCAGGGGCAGTTGCTCGGTGAGGGTTACAGCAACCTCGGCAACCCCGTGATCGCGGTGGTCGGCAGCCAGAACGCGATGGATGCAGGCTGGGTGGCGACGCAGTCGTGGGCGGCCTCGCATGGCAAGGCGCTCAAGGACTTCGGGAAGGCGCAGAACGAGGCGCTCGCGTGGATGAAGGCGAACCCTTCGGGCGTCGCGACGATCCTCGAGAACTCGTTCCAGCTGCCGTCGTTCGTTGCCACGAAGTACGACGCGGTGGACTACACGAACTTCGCGATCACCCCGAAGTACCTGCTTCCATGGGCGGGGCCGCTGGCGACGTCGGGTCAGCTGAAGAAGAAGCTCACGACCAAGCAGGTCAAGGCTCTGGTCTACGGCTATTAGGTCGAAGCGCGAAGGACGAGCAACAGTAAGGTGAGCGTGGGCCGGCGCTGAGCGATCAGCGACCGGCCCGTACGCTTTCAACAGGAAGTCGGTGTGTGCGGATATGAACGGAGAGTTGATGGTCGAGGGTCAGGCCAGTCCTGCGAACGCCGAGGCTGGCGGCGCGATCTTCGAGCTGCGCGACGTGGCGGTCAGGTTGCCGTCGGGCGGCGCGCAACGAACGATTCTCGAGGGCATCAGTCTCGATATTCGCGGCGGTGAGGTGGTCGGGATCGTCGGCCCTTCGGGCACTGGCAAGACGACGCTGCTGCGGGTTCTGAGCGGCCTCGTCCTCGCCTCGGGTGGAAACGTCCTGCTGGAGGGAAAGCCGGTAACGGGGCCGAGCAGTGAAGCCGTCACCGTGTTCCAGGACTACGCGTCGGCGCTGCTCCCTTGGCGGACGGTCGCTCGTAACGTCGCGCTCCCCTTGGAGGGGCGAACGAGCAAGCAAGAGCGCAACGAGCGGGTGATGCAGGCACTCGAGATCGTCGGCCTGGCCGACCGGGCTGGTGAATATCCGTGGCGCCTCTCCGGTGGCATGCAGCAGCGGGTCCAGATCGCGCGCGCACTGGTGCTCGAGCCGCGTGTGCTGCTGATGGACGAGCCGTTCGGCGCGCTTGACGCCATCACCAAGTCTTCGCTGCACGATCAGCTGCTTGAGGTGCAGTCGGCAACCGGCGCGACCATCATCTTCATCACGCACGACGTTGAGGAG
This sequence comes from uncultured Actinomycetota bacterium, assembly GCA_963714335.1. Lineage (GTDB taxonomy): Bacteria > Actinomycetota > Thermoleophilia > Solirubrobacterales > Solirubrobacteraceae > Palsa-465. The sequence continues at coordinate 1,024,509 of CAVQNW010000001.1, read as the reverse complement.
GCTGTGTACCTGTCGGATCGGGTGATGGTCATCCATGGCAGCCCAGGCCGGATCGTGCACGAGTGCGCGACTCAGCTGTCGCGGCCTCGTGACCAGATCGCCACCCGTGACGAACCGCGGTACCACGAACTCAGGCAAGAGCTCGCACAGGTGCTCCGGCATGGCCAGCTGGCTTAGCTCCCGCGCCGCCCGCTTCAACTGGCTGGGCGCGGCGACGATCATCGGGATCCTGGCGCTCTGGCAGATCCTCGTCAGCACGAAGATCATTGACTACGCGGCGCTTCCGGGCCCGATTCAGATCTGGTCGGGGTTCACGTATCTCGCCGGCTCCGAAGGTGGTCTCTGGGCCGCCCTCGGTCACACGATGAAATGTGTTGTGATCGCGTGGGTGATAGCCGTCGGTGTCGGGACGATCGTCGGCCTGTCGATTGCCCTGAACGCGACGGTGGCGTCCTGGGCGGGCTCGACGGTCGACCTGTTCCGCTCGCTGCCGGTGATCGCGCTGATCCCGATCGCGATCCTGATCTGGGGCACAGGATCCAAGACCGAGATCATCCTCGGCGCCTACGCCGGGATGTGGCCGATGCTCATGAATACGGCAAGCGGCGCTCGCAGCGTCCCGGCGGCGCTGGGCGACGTCGCACGGAGCATGGGTCTGTCGCGTGCCGCAACCATCAGGAAGATCGTCCTGCCGTCGACTGCGGCGGCGATGCTCGTCGGCGCACGCCTCGCGCTCGCAACAACGCTCGTGGTCTGCGTTGTGTCCGAGATGCTCGGGTTGCAGAGCGGGGTGGGCAACCAGCTCGTGCTCGAAAACTCCGGTGGGCAGTCGGGGCGCTACTGGGCCTACGTATTGCTGGTCGGCGTGCTCGGGATTCTTCTGAACTTCGTGCTCGTGCGGGTCGTGCGAGTTCTGTTCCCCGGCGTGTCGGCGGTCTCGGAAAGGAGCCTCGCGTGAGCCTACGATCGCTGCGTGGGTTCGTGCCGATCGCCGCTCTACTCGGGATCTGGCAGCTCGTCGGGAACCCGAACTCAGCCACCGCTCCGGCGCCGTCGAGCTGGTGGCCGGCCTTCAAGTCGATTGAGCAGAGCGGTGCGTTCTGGCCTGCGTTCGAGAAGACAATGGTCCTGTACGTGGAGGGGCTGGTGATCGCGACGATCCTTGGCATCGTGCTGGGGCTCGCGCTTGGCTCATCACGGCGGGTCGCGCAGGCGCTCGGGCCGCTGTTCGAATTCATCCGCGCGACCCCCGCGGCCACGCTCGTCCCCGGAGCGCTCACTCTGTTTCATGCGAACGGACGCACCGACGTGGGGATGGTCGTATTTGGATGCATCTGGCCCGTGCTGCTCAACACAGCTGCAGCGCGCGCCGCACTGCCGCCCCTGCGGCTCGACACGGCGCACGCACTCGGGCTCTCGTGGTGGGATCGCATGCGCAAGATCGTCCTGCCGTCGGTCTTGCCGGAGATCGTCGTTGGCATCCGCATCGCAGCTCCGGTGTGCCTGATCATCACGCTGCTGGCGGACTTCCTGCTGTCGACCGGCGGGATCGGCTACCTGCTCGTTCAGTACCAGGAGACATTCGTCGCGTCGAGCGCGTTCGCGATGGTCGCCGTGATCGGCATCATCGGCATTCTGATCAACCTTGCGCTCGGCTCGGCCCAGCGTGTGGTCCTGCACCGCTGGCCGGTCGGAGCGCGTGGCCAATGAGCGGTTCGAAAGCCATTCTGCGCGACGAGCTGGCGACCGGCACGCGCATCCTCGGCCGCCACGAGATGATCGGGATGTTCGGGCACATCAGCCTGCTCACCGACGATCCTGAGCGCTACCTCCTCTGTCCCGGAGCCGGTACGCGCAAGGACCGCTGCCGGGCCGCCGATGTGCTCGAACTGCATCTGGACGACGAATTTGAGCGTGGCCTGCCGCTCGAGCTCTACATGCACTCCGAGGTCCACCGCCTCAAGCCGCACATAAAGTCGCTGATCCACGTGCACTCACCGGCACTCACCGCGCTCAGTGCGCTGCGAGAGATCCCGACTGACCTGCTCATGTTCCATACCGCGTTCTGGCCGAACAAGATGCCGCTGTTCGAGGAACCCGAGCTGGTGCGCGATCGCGAGACGGCGCAGCGACTGATCGCGATCCTCGGTGACGAGGCGATTGCGCTGCTGCGCTGGCATGGGGCGGTGATCGTCGGTGAGTCCGTGCGCGAGGCTGTGTTCCGAGCGATCCTCGCCGAACAGCACGCCTCCCAGGTGCTGACCGCGCTCGCTCACGGGCAACCGCTGGAGCCGGTTCCGGCGGGGCTGTCGCGGCAGGAGCTGTACGCCAAGATGCTGCCGCCCTTCACGCACGATATGAACTGGTGGTACGAGTCGTCGTTCGTGCCGGAGCCCGCCGGCGCACACGTGCATCACCACTGACGGCCAGCTCGCTCACGACCGAAGTCAAGGGCCCGCTGGGGCATACTGCGATCGTGTACAGGCGCGGTAGCAATGGCTGAGCGTTCCGTCGGCGGATCGATCGCACATGGGGTTGCCGGCGTCTCGCGCTGGACCGGGCGCCAGATCCGCGGAGAGGTGGTCAGACGCGCTGGCGGCGCAGCACGCGCTCGCGTGATCGTCCTGTTCGGCATGGTTCTGGCGTTGAACGGCGCAGACACCGCGACGATCGGTGCGATCGCGCCGGAGCTCCAGAAGAGTTTCGGAATCGGTTTGGGTTCGGTCGGGCTGCTCAGCTCGGTCACTCTGCTGGTCGGGGCCGTGGCGACGATCCCGGTCGGCCTGTTCGTCGACCGCACCAAGCGCATCCCGCTGCTGTCGGCGAGCATCGTCCTTTGGAGCTGTGCCTCGCTGTTCAGCGCCTTTGCGGGGAGCTACTCGACGCTGCTGCTGACGCGGCTGCTGCTCGGCGCCGTGGTCGCCACCGCGGGTCCGGCGATCGCGTCGCTCACCGGCGACTACTTCCCGGCTCGCGAGCGCGGTCGCATCTATGCCTACATCCTCGGCGGAGAGATCGGCGGAAACGCGGTCGGCTTCATCGTCTCCGCGAACGTCGCCACGGCGCTCGGCTGGCAGGCGGCGTTCGTGCTGCTCGCGATTCCAGGGTTCTTCCTGGCTCGGGAGCTGTACCGCACCGTGCCGGAGCCGCTGCGCGGTGGCCAGAGCCACCTGGAGCCGGGAGCAGAGGACCTGGTTGAGGAGGCGGCTCGTGCCCGCGCCCGTGCCGCCTCGGCCTCGGGCACGGGTTCCGGCACCGGCACTGACTGGCTCGAGGATGAGGAGGCGCCACAGCCCGAAGACCTGGCTCAGCAGGCGGCACATCGGCTCGGTCTCGAACCCGACCCGAAACTGGTCCTTACCGAGGATCCGCGCACGCTCAGCCTCGGGGAGTCGGTGCGCTACATCCTCTCGATCCGGTCGAACGTGATGATGATCATCAGCTCGTCGCTGGGCTACTTCTTCTTCTCCGGCCTGACGGCGTTCGCGCTGGTGTTCGTGCGCGGTCACTACGGCGTGGGCGCGTTGGAATCTGATCTGGTGCTGGCACTGCTCGTCGGCGGCGCGCTGATCGGGACGCTCGTAAGCGGCTGGCTCGGTGACCTGCTGTTGCGGCGCGGGATGCTGACGAGTCGCATCTGGCTGCCCGCGTGTTGCTACCTCGGCGCCGCGCTGTTGCTGATTCCGGGATTCGTCTCGACCCATCTGACGCCTGCGCTGTGGTTCGACGTGGCCGGGGCCGCGCTGGTCTCGGCCGCGAATCCGCCGCTCGACGCCGCGCGTCTGGACATCATGCCTGCCGGCCTTTGGGGGCGGGCGGAGAGCGTCCGCACCGTCGTGCGATCGCTGGCGCAGGCGCTCGCGCCGCTGATATTCGGTGTGCTCGCCTCTGTGATCGCCGGCTTCTATCCAAGTCAGGCTCCGATCGGCACGCACCCGTCGGCGCCGACGAGCATCCACGAGGCGCACGGCCTGGAGATCACCTTCCTGCTGATGCTGACCACGCTCGCGGCCGCCGGCATCGTGCTGCTGCGCGGGCGCCACGTGTACCCGCGCGACGTCGCAACAGCGGGCGCCTCCAACCAGGGCTCCAGTGACGCCTCAGTCAGCGTGCGCGACAGCGGGACGATCACGCCAACAGACGACTCGCGTACCAGTCACTCGAGTCAGTCACGCCGGGAAGCGCGAAGAAGTAACCGCCACCGATGGGACTGATGTAGTCGACCATCGGCTCGCCGATCAGGCGCGTCTGATTGGCCACGAACTGGCGCTTGAGGTCCTGCTGAAAGCAGTTGAACACGAGCCCCACATCGAGGTTGCCGTTGAGGTCGACCCCGCGGTCGTAGTTGTAGCCGCGGCGGAAGATGCGGCTCTCCTCGGTCGCCTTCGTGCGCGGGTTCGAGAGACGGATATGCGCCGTCAGTGGAATCACGTATCCGAGCGGGTCGGCCTTGTAATTCGGAATGTCGCTCTCCACTGCGCCATCGAGCGGCGCGCCCGAGTCACGGAAGCGCCCGATCATCTGCTGCTGCTCAGCTAGCGAGACCCTGTCCCAGAACTCGATGAACTGCCTGATCAGGCGGATCACGTGATAGCTGCCGCCACTAGCCCATGCAGGCTCGCCGAGACCGTCGGTCACCCACAGCAAACGGTTCGCAACTTCCGGGTCGCCCACGTCGGGGTTGGCGATCCCGTCCTTGAACGCGAAGGTGTTGCGCGGCACCCCCGTCGGGCGTGGCGGTGCGGTGAACCCGTCGATCCGCCAGTTCAGCGCCAGCCCGCCGCGCGTCGCGCGTGTGATCTGCCGCATCGCGTGAAGCGTGGTGTCGGGATTACCGGCACAAAACTGGATGAGCAGGTCGCCACCGGTCTGGGCGGGATCGAGGTCATCGTTCGGGAACGGCTCCATCGGCCCGAGCCGCAGCGGTTTCTGCTGCGCCAAGCCGAAGCGCTCATCGAACAGCGTGCTGCCAACGCCGACCGTGACGGTCAGCCCGTCGGCCGGAACGGTCGGACCGAGCGTGCCGCTGTCGGCGGGCGGCGCGTAGTCCGTCGGGGCGGGAGGCGTACCGCCGGTGGCCAGGAGCCGCGCCGTCGTCGTGAGCGTCTTCAGCAGATCGATCAGCTCACGCCGGCTCTCGGCCGTGACGTTGAACGACGCGAACGCTGCAGCGGGCGGCTTGGGCGTGGTGATTCCAGCCTGGTGCGCCCCGTGGAACGGCACCGCCGGGAGCGTTGGATCGCCATGCGGGACGACGATCGGGGCGTCTGCAAGGAGCGGATCGCTGCCGCTGGTGGCCCGCTGGCCCCCAGCGGCGTCGGCCGGTGTGCCCTGTCCGATCAGTCCAGCTCCGGCCGCTGCCCCGGCCGTGACGGCCCCCGCCCGAACCAGGAAGCCGCGGCGATTGAATCGCTTGTTGTCGGCCGCTCCGCTCACGCGCCGGGCACCGTGACCTGGAGGATCTCTGAAATCGGGGCGAGTGTTTCGACCGCAGCGCCTGTGGCCGCATCGAGTGCCTGTCGCAGACGCACCGGCATGCGCTCGAGGTTGCGCCGGGCGCCTGGACCGCCAGCAGCCGCAATCGCCGCCTCCAAGGCGCGGAGCTCGGCCGTCGCTCGGGGCACGATGCTCGGAGCACGCGAGGAGATCAGTGGCCCGAGCACTTTCAACATCTCACGCGTGGCATTGATGTCGGCGCTCAGCGACGCCAGTTCGGTGTTGGAGCCGTAGTCGTCATCCTGGCTGAGCGAGTCGCGCAGCGCGTCCTCGAGGATCTCGTGGCAGCGCAGCACCCAGCTGTCCAGATCGACCGTCTTGAGCGGCAAGTCCGCTCTGATTCGGGCTGGCGTGAGCTCGGCTACGAGCACGCCCAGGTGGGCTGCATCCGCAGCAGCCGCGGCCAGGTCATCGCGACGCCAGAGGTCCAGTTCGACCTTGTGAAAGCCGGTGAAGCCTGCGTTCCCCGTGGTTCGCGGGAGCCCATCGGCCAGGCCGTCGATCCGCTCACCAAGCTCTCCGAAGGCGCCGTACGCATCGTCGTCCTGGCCCAGATCGAGCCAGGTCGCGTGAGCCCGCACCCAGGCCTCCTCTGCGTCCGTGCGGTCACCGCCGCTGGCGCCAGCACGCAACGCCGCGATCTGACGCGGAAGGCGGCGCAGGAGGGTCTCGACGTAGGCCGTGTATTGCGTCAGCGGGGTCACCAGCTGGATCGCGACGACCGGCACGATGTAGTCGGCATGGCGGGAGGAGCGTCCGGGGGTGAGAGCGTTCGACGTGCTCTTCGAGCGCGGCGCGCCGCCGCCACCAGGTGCGGTGCGCGGCCTTGCGACGACGGCGCCGCATCCGGCGGCGATCACGGCGGTGACGATCATGGCCAGGAACCGTCCGAGCATCCGGGCCGGGAGCGTAGGGCAGCGGGCCCCGACGGTTTGAGAACAGGTTGTGAACTTCGTTCAAATCAAAGTCACATGCTGGTCACCGGCTGTTCACATGGCGCGGCCGACCGGGGTGGAGGATGCCTCCACAGTCACTGATTCGGAATATCGGTACGAGAAAGGAACTTTCTTCGTGAAGAGTTTGTTGCGCCGCGCGGTTACCGCGGCCTCGGTGGTTGGTCCTAGGCGCCGGCACCGGCTCGCAGCGAGTTTTGTCGCTACCGGCACAGCGGCGCTCGCGTTCAGCGTCGCCGCCCTCGCGGCCACTCCCGCCGCAACCGATCTGCCCACGCAGTCGAGCGCGTACAACGCCCCCTGGCAGCCCGCGCCCGCGGGCTATGTCGCCCCGTCCAACGATGGGCTCGGCGTGCAGAAGGGAAGCATCAAGCACGTCTGGGTGATCGTGCTCGAGAATCACGCTTACGACTCGTCGTTCACGCCGCTCGAGGGGACCGAGAACTCCTACCTGGAGGATCTCCCTTCGCAGGGCGCGTTGTTGACGAACTACTACGGCACCGGTCACTCGAGCCTGGACAACTATCTCTCGATGGTGAGCGGCCAGGCTCCTCTCGCCGACGATCAGGATGACTGCCCGTCGTACAACAAGATCTCGGGGACAATCGACACAAGTGGCACGCCGTCGACGAACTCCGACTATGGACAGCTGAAATCTGGCGCCGGTCCGGACGCACCGCCCAATGACAACGGCTGCGTGTACCCGGACAGCGTGCAGACGATCTTCAACCAGCTCAACCAGGACCACAAGAGTTGGAAGGTCTACGCGCAGGACCTCGACGACGCACCGACCGCGGGCCAGAACACCGGCACGGCGGATTGCGGCGCCCCTGAGAGCACGGTCGGAGGCGCTCCGGTCTCGGGCACCGGAGCAAACTACGAGCTGAACGACGGCAGTGCCAACGCGAACTCTCAGTACGTGGCCAAGCACAATCCGCTGCCCTGGTTCGAGTCTCTGTTGCCAACATCGATGGGCGGCGACGGAGCGGGCGACTGCTCGAAGAACCTCGCGCCGGTATTCCCGACCTACACCGGGAATTCCACCGGCAACGCGCCTGATGCGCTCTACGGGGATCTGCAGAAGTCGAGCACGACTCCGGACTTCAGCTTCATCGTTCCCAACAACTGCAACAACGGGCACGACGCTGTCTGCCAGTCCAACAACCTCTCCGGTGAGGCTGCCGGCTTCCCGAAGTACAACACCTCGGACGCGATTCCTGCGGCCACCAACGACACCGGTGGCACGTACGCCGAGAGCACGTTCCTGAGCGTCGTGATCCCGGAGATCGAGGCGTCGCCCGCCTTCAAGCAGGGCGGGATGGTCGTGGTCACCTATGACGAGGCCTACCCGCCGTTCGCGTACTCGAACGACAGCCAGGCCAACTCGCAGCTTCAGAATCCCGATGCAGTTGGCTCGCTGAGCAACGATGCCGCCGGTGAGACGCTGTACGGTCGCTCGCTCAATTGGGAGCCGACCGGCCCCAACGCGACGGTTGTCAGCGCGCCGAGCGGCCAGGTGCTGACCGCCGGTCCCGGTGACAGCGCCTACCTCGACCGCCCGACCAAGGCGGACGGCGACCTGGTGGCCTGCAACGAACCGAGTCTCGACAGCGGCAATGACAACTGGGTGACGTTCACGGCGCCAACCGCCACGAACGGCGCTTGCGTTCCGGGCTTCCAGGCCAACGGCTACCGTCCCGCGACCAAGACGACAAGCTCCGTGACGATTGCGGCTGGGTCGAGCACGGTCCCCTACACGGCCGCAAACGACGAGATCCAGGGCGAGCAGATCACCACCTGGAGCGCGGGTGAGCCGAGCCTGCTGGACAACGGCACCCCGTACACGGGCCCCGTGTTCGCGGGCAGCGTGACGGACACCCCGAACCAGGTGCCAACAGGCGTCACCTCCAGTGCGGCTGCCTTTACGGGTGCCTTCACGCTGGTGGACGCCAACGGCAATCCCGTGACGGTTGCTTCGGGCTACACGGGAACGCTGACGCTGAGCAACACGGATAACTCGACCGATCCGTTCTACGACGCGTTTGACGCGACGCTCGGCGGTGGAGACACCGGTGCCGTGGTGATCAGCCCGTACATCAAACCGGGCACGGTCTCCAACACCGACTACAACCATTACAGCCTGTTGCGCACGGTGGAGGACATCTTCGGTACCACCGGCGGTGTCGACGGTAAGGGCTATCTGGGCTTCGCGGCCCAGCCCGGTCTCGCTCCATTCGGCCGGGATGTCTTCACCAACCCCATGGGCCAGTGGCGCGACTTCCGCTGGGACAGGCGGAGGTAGCGCATGGGTAGTGGCACATTCCCTGCCACCCCGTCTGAACGTGACGGGCGCCGGGCCTTTCGGCCCGGCGCCCGTGCGGCGTTCGCGGCGGCGGTGGTTACAGCTGTCGCGCTTGCCGGCGCGCTGGTTCTGATTCTGGGTTCCGGAGGCAAGAGCGGCTATCCCGCGCAGGATTTGAAGTACGGCAGCCTGCCGTCGTGGCTTCCGAAGTCGGCCCGTACGCCGGTCTCGACCAAGCCGCAGTTCGAGGTCGCGACGCTGGCAAAGCCCGTCCTGGAGGAGGAGCAGGGCTACACCGTGCACGCAGAGCTGCCGACGGGTTCCGTCGACATCACCGCAGTGGGCCCGGAGTTCCCGGCCTACGTGACTCGATACGCACAGGAGAACCTGTGGCCGGACGGCAAGCTCGTCCCGTCGACCTTCTACGTCACATTCGCGGATGTCAAGGGGACGATTCCGATCGCGCCGCGCGATTTCTCGGTCCTGACCGATACGGGAGACATATTGAGGGCCAGGCTGCACGCCAGGGGCGCGGGGACGGTTCCCGCCTCGGTCCACAGCGGACAGACGCTCACGATCGAGGTCCGGAGCCGCGCGGTCGAAGGCCAGGGCTCGATTCGCTGGGCACCGCGGGGTCCCAAGGTGCTCGTGGGCTGGCTGTACCAGCTCGAGCTCGACTGAATGGTTTCTGAGGGCGCCCCCCGGATGGGGCGCCCGTCAGATCATTTCCCGCCCCGGCGGCGCCCCAAAATCGAGCGCCGGCATCGCGGCGACGATTCCCGTTGGGTTGATGGCACGGTGCGTTTCGTAGTAGTGCGCGCGGATCTCATCGAACGAGACCGTGTCCCTGATCCCGGGCCATTGGTAGAGGTCGCGTAGATACGGCCAGAGGTTGCCGTACTCGGCGATCTTGCGCACGGAGCATTTGAAGTGGATCTGGTAGACGGCGTCGAACCGGATGAGGGTCGTGAACAGCCGCCAGTCGGTCTCGAGTGGCTCGGAGCCGAACAGGAAACGGCGCCCGCCGAGGCGGGCGTCCAGTTCGTCTAGTACAGCGAACAACTCGCCAACCGCTTGCTCGTAGACGTGCTGGCTCGTGCTGAATCCGGCCCGGTAGACGCCGTTGTTGACGGGTTCGTAGATGTGGTCGTTGAGTGCGTCGATTGCCGCCGCGTGTTCCTCGGGGTAGAGCACGACCGGGTGCTCGGCCAGTGGCGCAAACACGGTCGAGAGCATGCGCAGGATGTCCGCGGACTCGTTGTTGACGATCGTGCCGTCGCGCTTGTCCCACAGGACAGGCACCGTCACTCGGTCGGCGAAGCCGGGATCGGTGGCGTGATAGGCCTCGGCGAGGAAGCGGAAGCCGTTGACCGGGTCCTCGTACCGGCCCGGCTCGCTGAAGGCCCAGCCGCGCTCATCGCGGATCGGGTCGACGAATGAGATCGAGATCGCCTGCTCGAGGCCCATCAGCCGCCGGCCGATGATCGTGCGGTGCGCCCATGGGCAGGCCCGCGCGACGTACAGGTGGTAGCGCCCCGCCTCGACCCCGAAGCCGCTGGAGCCGTCGACAGTGACCCAGTTGCGAAAGCGACTCTGCTGGCGGACAAAGGCGCCGTCAGTTTGCTCGCTGGTGCGGAGCGCAAACGGTTGCGATGCCTCGACCATCTAAAACTGACTATACGATCCGCTGATGCCGCGGACGCTCGCTCTGGATGACGTGGGGACCGGTGAACCGCTGGTGCTGCTGCACGGGATCGCCACCGACCGCCGCATCTGGGATCTCGTCCTTGGTCATCTGGGCACCACGCGGCGCGTGCTTGCGCCCGATCTGCCGGGCTTTGGCGAGTCCCCAGCTGTCGGCGAGGGCTTCGATCTGCGCGAGGTGGCTGACTGGATCGTGGATGGCCTTGCCCAGGAGGGTGTCGCCGGTCCGTTCGACCTCGTTGGACATTCACTCGGTGGCGGCATCGCGATAGTCCTGGCGGCCGCGCATCCGCGGTTGGTGCGCCGGCTCGTGCTGGTCGCGCCCGCCGGACTGCGACCTTTCCCGCCCGCGATCTCGGCGCTGCTCGCCGCCGGGGCAGACGCCGTGCTGGCGGCGAGGCGCGGAGCGGTCGCACTGACCGACACCTGGTGGGGGCGACGCGTACTGCTCGCTCTGACCACCGCCGACGCGGCGGGACTGCCGCCGACCCTGGCGCGGCAGATGGTCGAAGCGTCGGCGTCGGCAAAGCGCACCGCCCCTGCGCTGGCAACGATCACGTCAGCCGATCTGCGCCAGATGCTTGCTCGGACCCACGTTCCGCTCGGCGTCATCTGGGGTGAGGCCGACCGCACGGTCCCGATACGCGCGCTGGACGACCTACTGCAGGCGCGGCCGGATGCGAACGTCACGCGCATGCAGGGTGCCGGCCATGTACCGATGATCGAACAGCCCGATGAGTTCGTGGTCGCGTTGCGCGGGCTTATCCAAGACGTCACAACTCTTTCTGGAGAGCCAAGTATCTTGCGCTGAGCAGGGATTTCCCAAACGCTCACGCGATGCGCCAACACGCCTCAGATTGCCGTGACACGCTCGTTCTGCGCGACGGGAGGAGCCTGGCGTTCACCGTCACGGGACCTGCCGACGGTGCTCCAGTGATCTACTGCCACGGGGCGATCGGCACGCCCGTCGAGGCAACGATCGACCTGCAGCGGATCGCGCAGAACGTCGGCATCCGCTACATCGCGCCGAGTCGGCCCGGAGTCGGTGGCTCAGACGCGCAGCCGGGGCGCACGATCCTCGACTTTGCCGATGACGTCGCTGCGCTCGCCGACTCGCTCGCGCTCGAGCGCTTCTCAGTGGTCGGGGTTTCGGCAGGGGGTCCGTACGCGCTCGGGGTCGCCCACCAACTTGGCGACCGCGTGCGACGTGTGGCGGTGTGCAGTGCGCTCGCACCGTTCTGGCCGACCCACCGCACGCCTGGAGTGCGTCGGCGGATCCGTCTGCCGCTGGCGGTGGTTGCCGGCGCGCCGCGCCTGGTTTGCGGGCTCGGAGATCGTGTGTTGCCAATACTGGCGCGCCACCCGGAGCTGATCACGAGCGTGATCGCCGCACACGCCGCCCCGGACGAGCGCGACCGCTTGGCAGCCACAGACGAGCGGACCGCCGCGTCCAACTGCTTCCTCGACGCAGCCTGTGCTGGGGTCAGCGGCCTCGTCGAGGACTTCCTCACCTACGAGCGCGGGTGGGGCTTCGATCCCCGTGAGGTCATCTCGGAGGTGCACCTGTGGCATGGCGGCGGCGACCCGCTCGTGCCCGTGGAGCAAGCGCTGCAACTGGCTGCCGATCTACCCAACTGCCGCGTCTTTCTCGACCCCGATGAGGGCCATCACTTCTTCCGATCCGGCCTCGAGGAGATTCTGGCGACGTTGGTGGGTCCGGTGCGGGTCGCGGCAGGCGACGCCGCGCCACTGCTCAGGGCCGCCTAGCGCAGATGCTGCGCTAGCGGACAGGCCGCTTGGCGGCCAGGCTGCCTAGCGGCGAGGCTGCCTAGCGGCGAGGCTGCCTGGCGGCGAGGCCGTCGAGCATCAGCTCGAGCACCCGCTCCCAGGCGTCGTCGTGGACCTGCCGCGATGCCCGGGTTGCCACGAACAGCAGGCGGATATCCAGGGCCGTCGCATCGGGACGGACTCCACCCTCGGCGCGGGCCAAGTCGAGCAGCCGCGCAAATGCGTCCTGCGTAGCGGCCGCTGCGACCCGGACCTGAGCGTGATCCTCGACCTGACTCCAGGCTTCACCGAGGAAGTCGTCGGCGGCGTGACGTGCCACGCGCACCCGCAGCATCTCCTTCAACGCCTGCCAGTGGTCCCCGGGTCGGGCCGCGGCGTCGACGGCGGCTCTGTGCGTCTGCAGCAGCCTACGGATGACGAGTGCGGCGAGCAGATCGCGCTTGGACGGAAACTGGCGGTAGAGGCTGCCGACGCCCGCTCCGGCCTCGGCGGCGACGGCGGGCATTGTCGCGTCCAGGCCGTCGCGCGCGAACACACGCCCGGCCGCGCAGAGGATGCGCTCATGCTTCTCCTCGGTGCTCAGCCGTGACCATTGCAGCCCCGGCTGGAGTTCGATCCAATCGTCCTCAACCAGTTCGTCAGCAGTCTGCCCGTCGCTGGAAGTCACCGGAATGAGCATTCCGGTACAGTACCACCATGCCCTCCGAGCCCACTCCGGATCAGCACCAGAACCAGCATCTGCACGGGCCGCATCGGACGCACGAGGTTCACCCGAACGTGATCCTCGCGGTGTTGTGCGTCGCCGGACTCGCGTACTCGGTGCTGTCCTCGGCAGTGATCCCGGCGCTTCCGACCTTCCAGCACACGCTTCATACCACGGAGACCGGAGCAACTTGGCTGCTGACCGCCTTCCTGCTGTCGGCGTCGGTCGGCACGTCGGTGATCGGGCGACTCGGCGACATGTATGGCAAGGAGAAGCTGCTGCTGTGGACTCTGCTGATCCTCGCGTTCGGCACGTTGCTTGCGGCGGTGTCGAACTCTCTGGGAATGCTGATCGTGGCGCGCGTCATCCAGGGCGTCGCCGGCGGCATTTTCCCGCTCGCGTTCTCGATCGCGCGCGACGAGTTCCCTCGCGAACGTGTGGCCGGAAGCATCGGCCTGATGTCTTCGATCCTCGGCGTCGGCGGCGGACTGGGCCTGGTGCTGGGTGCTGTGATTTCAGAGCACCTCGGCTGGCACTGGATCTTCTGGATCCCGCTCGTCGTCACTTTGATCGCCGCGGCCTGCACCTGGCGCTGGATCCCGGAGTCGCCGGTGCGTGCGCCTGGGCGCGTGAACTGGCTGGCCGCGGTCGTCATGACCATCGGCATGAGCCTGCTCCTGATCGGAATCGCCCAGACCTCGACCTGGGGCTGGGGCAGCGCGAAGTCGCTGGGGCTGATGGTTGGAGGCCTGGCCGTGATCGCACTGTGGGTCGCGATCGAGGTTCGCAGCGATCACCCGCTGGTCGACATGACGATGATGCGTATCCGCGGTGTCTGGACGACGAACCTCGCCGCCTTCCTGATCGGAGGCGGCCTGTACGCATCCTTCATCCTGTTCCCGGAGTTCGCGCAGCTCCCCAAGAGCACGGGGTTCGGGTTCGGTGCGTCGGTGGTGGTCTCGAGCCTGTACCTGCTGCCGGCGGCCCTCGGGATGGTTGTGCTCGGCAGCGTGACCGGGCGAGTCGCTCGTCGGTATGGATCAAAGCTCGCGCTGGTCGTGGGCTCGGCGATCACGGCCGTCGCCTTCATCTGGTCGGCGCTTCAGCACGGGCACCCATACGACATCCTGATCAGCTGCGCGCTGATGGGCGTCGGTATCGGGTTGGCGTTCGCGGCGCTCGGCAACCTGATCGTCAGTGCCGTAGAACCTCATCAGACCGGTGTCGCGAGTGGCATGAATACGGTCATGCGGACGCTTGGCGGCGCTCTGGGCGGCCAGATCTCGGCGACCTTCCTGGCCTCTCACGTTCTACACGGACTGCCGACAGTGACCGGCTTCACGCTGTCCTACTGGATGGCGGCGGGCTTCCTGATCATCGCCGCATTCGCCGGGCTATTGGTTCCGGCGGCGAGGCCCGCCCGCGAAGTACCCGCCGCAGACAAACCGCTGGCACGCGAGCGCGCAGCGGCGTAGCGTACTCGCAACTTGCGCCGCGCCTGCATCGACATCGGCTCGAACACCACCCGCCTGCTGGTGGCCGACTGCGAGGGTGCCGGGCTGATCGAGTGCAGGCAGGAGCGGGCATTCACGCTGATCGGACGGTCGATTGACGCGAGCGGGGCGATCCCCGATGAAAAGCTCCGTGAGGTGCTGGCGGCGGTCGCCGCGCAGCATGCCATCGCCCGCGGCCTCGGCGCTGTGGAGGTGCGCTGCGTGGCGACGGCCGGCATCAGGCGCGCCGCCAACGGGGATGCGCTCATGCAGCTCGTCAAAGATGCCTGTGACGGACTCGAGCTCGAGATTCTCACGGGCGCAGAGGAGGCAAGGCTCGCTTTCATCGGCGCCGCTTGGGGCGCCGGCGCCACTGACGAGAGCGGGCTCGGAGTCGTGGACGCGGGCGGTGGCTCGTCGGAGCTGGTCGTCGGCGACGCGCCAGCGGCTGTGCGCTGGTGGGTGTCGATGCCGCTCGGTTCGGGTGACATCACCGCACGTTGGCTCCACTCCGATCCGCCCACCTCAGCGGAGATCGAGCGGGCCAAGCAGCACACACGGGAGTTCTTCGCCGATGTTCAACCGCCCCTCGACGTGGGGCGGCTCGTGGCTGTTGGTGGGAGCGCCACCTCCGTGCGGCTGCTCGCCGGTTCGGTGCTCGACCTGGATGTACTGGACCACCTGCTCGACGCGGCGCAGCGACTCGGCGCCGTCGACTTCGCCCGCAAGTTCGGCATTGACGTGCAGCGGGCTCGATTGCTGTCCGGCGGGCTGCTGATCCTGCGCGCTGTGTCCGAGCTGTTTGCGGCGCCGCTCGAGATCGGGCGCGGCGGCCTCCGGGAGGGCCTGCTGCTCGATCAGCAGACAGCGTTCACGCGGTGAACGATCACCAGTGAATGCCCCGCATCAACCTGGCAAACAACGCCTGTTCAGTTGATGCGCGCTCGGTCGGGTCGCGCTGGCCGCGTGCCGCGGCAGAGTCCGGGAACACCTTGTACGCGGTCGACAACACCTGGTCGACAAGCTTCGGGAAGAGCGCATAGCTGACCTCGCCGACCGTTCCCAGCGTCGTGTTGACCGTCTTGGGGCGGGTGCGGATGGCCTCGGCGATCATCTCCGCGGCCTGTTCGGGAGAGATCGTCGGGAAACGGTCATAGAGCTTGGTGGGCGCGATCATCGGCGTCTTCACGAGCGGCATGTGGATGGTCGTGAAGTGGACGTTGTCCGCGATGCACTCGGAGCTGACCACGCGTGTCCAGGCGTCGAGGGCCGACTTGGAGGCCACATACGCGGAGAAACGCGGCGGGTTGGTCTGCACGCCGATCGAGGAGATGTTGATGACGTGGCCCGAGCGCTGCTCGCGCATGCGCGGCAACAGCCCCATGATCAACCTGATCGTGCCGAGGTAGTTCAGCTGCATCGTGCGCTCGAAGTCGTGGAAGCGGTCGTATGAGAGCGCGATCGAGCGCCGGATCGAGCGGCCGGCGTTGTTGACGAGGATGTCGATCCGCGGGTGCTCGGCCTCCACAAGCTCGAGCAGCGCATCGACCGACTCAGGATCGGAGATATCGGCCGGGTAGGCGTAGGCGCTGCCACCGTCAGCGAGGATCTCCTGTCGCGTCTCCTCGAGCTGCTCGGGGCCGCGTGCGACCAGCACAACGGTTGCCCCGGAACGGGCCAGCAATAGCGCCGTCGCCTTGCCGATTCCGCTTGACGCCCCAGTGATCAGAACCGTTTTGCCCGCGACCGCGCTGGTCACGCTGGGGTGGCGGGCGAGATCCGGATCCAAATGGTTGCGCCAGTACTCCCAGAGCCGGTCGGCGTAACTGTCCAGCGGCGGCACCTCGATCCCCGATCCCGCGAGGGCTTGGCGTGCGCGCGTGGTGTCGAACTCGGTCGGCATGTCGACGTAGTCGACGATCTCATCGGG
Source organism: uncultured Actinomycetota bacterium (assembly GCA_963714335.1). Lineage (GTDB taxonomy): Bacteria > Actinomycetota > Thermoleophilia > Solirubrobacterales > Solirubrobacteraceae > Palsa-465. The sequence goes on along the minus strand of CAVQNW010000001.1, from coordinate 1,008,140 downwards.
AACGCCCAGCTCGGCAAGCAATGCGCGTCGGGCCGCGTGTGCACCCGGCAGCGCCATCATCGCCGTCGCCAAACCCCGAGGCAGCCTGGCCAGCGGGCCGGGATCGACCGTGACCACGAACTGCGGCGCCTGAGCCACCTTGGCAAAGATGTTGAGCACCTCGACCACACGCATCTCGTGCGGGTCCGTCAGGTGGAAGGCCTTTCGATGAAGGCCGGGCTTGTGCGCGATGTGGTCGAGGGCGGCAGCGACGAAGTCCACCGGCACCAGGTTGGTGTTACCGAGCTCCGGTCCGATCAGGGGCAGCCAGTCCGGCACCACCTGGGCCCGCTTGAGCAGCGGCAGGAAGTAGTAGGGGCCGTCAGCCTTGTCGATGCGACCGGTTCGCGTGTCGCCGATCACGATCGACGGCCGGTAGATCCGCCACGGCATCATCGCGGTCTCACGGACGAGCAGCTCCGACTCGAACTTGGTGCGGTGATATGGGTGATCGAGCGGCTGCCCGACGTCGAACATGTCCTCCGTGAACACGCCCCTGTACTTGCCGGCGACGGCGACTGAGGAAACGTGATGGAACACTCGCGCGCCGATCGCGTCCGCCAACTGGATCGCGTGGGCGGTGCCCTCGACGTTGGCGAGCTGGTTGACCTCGTTACCGGCGGTCATGTCATAGATCGCGGCGAGGTGGAAGAAGTGCGCGATGCCGCGCTCGCGTAGCAGGGCGATCGTCTCCTCGTCGATGCCCAGCAGCGGTTCATGCAGATCGCCGACGACCGGCTTCAGCCGCGTCCGCGCCGCCGGGTTGAGCATCGCCCAGGCATCGATCCGGCGCTCCATGCGCGCCACCGAGCTCTCGCGCACGAGCATGTGGATCTCACCGGCGGCACCGCGGCTGCGCATCGTGCGCTTGAGCAGCAGCGGAATCAGGTTGCTGCCGATGAAACCGGTGGCTCCGGTTACGAAGTAAGCCATGTCGCGCTCAGCCTAACGGCTGGCGGGCCTCTTGGCTGCTACCAGCCGCCCTTCCACTCTTCCGAGCTGGCGCGGCGCTTGGCGGCGTCGACCCGCGCGTGCTTGCGGTGATCGAGCCAACTCTGGAGCAGCGAGAAGACGATGATCAGCAGCGGAAAGAGCCCGATCAGGATGAACATCGCGTAGGTGATCGTCTGGTCGCTGGTCGGGCCCCAGATGCCCTCGCCGCCGTGCGTGGTAGCCAGCGCTGAGGGCGCCGCGGCAAGCATTGCCGCCGCAGTCCAGACGGCCAGAAGAACAGTCCGCTTACGACTCATTGGCCGCAAGGCTACCGGATGTGTCGGCCAGGCGTACCGCATCCAGCGCCTCGATCAGAACCGGGTTGTAGCGCTGGGCTGACTGCTCGCCGGCCATTGCCGCGACCTCCAGATGCCGGACGGGAGCCTCGAACACCGTTGCGTGTAAAGCTGCCGCAAGCTGACGCTGTTTGACCGGCGGCACGGCGTCATCCTGGTTCGTCAGCACCACCGCGGTGGGGAACGGCAGCGGCGCCAGCCACGGCCGCGAATCGAAGCGCCCGAGCTCACGCCCGGCCTCGGCGATGTCGCGCGCGTTGTGGCGCTTCATCTCGGAATGCACCCAGGCCATCTTCGGCCCTGGGCGGAAGCCCGCTCGCTTGAGCGCCACGCGCCAACCGCTGCCCGGCGCAACCGACAGCCCGAGACCGACGAACGGCATCGCTCGCCAGGCGCGCCGGAGCTCCTCCTCCTGCCAGTGCTGGGCGGTGCCGCTCACCACCAGCCCGGCGACGACGTCGGGGTGGTCGCGCGCGACCAGCTGCGCGATCGCTCCACCCATCGAATAGCCGTACACGATCACCGGCCCGAGCTCGAGGGTGCGCATCACCGCTGCCGCGTCGGCCGCACAGTCCACCAGACGGAAGGGCACCAGCGGCCGCAGGCCGCGGCCGTGACCGCGGTGATCGATCGCGATGACCCGGTACCCGGCCGCGATCACGTCCTCGTACAGGCCGCCGAAGTTGAGATCGGCGCTGGCGACCCAGCCATGCAGCATGAACACGACCGGCGCGGAGCTCGTGGGGTCGGAGTCCCGCAGGAAGAACTCACCGCGGCCCGGCACCACGACCGTGCGGGCGGCGGGAAAGTCGTGTGGTGGAACGGGTGCGTATGGGCTGACGGCCACACGAAGATCTTAAGCGCGCGCCGTGCCGACGGACCCCACCAGCCTGTGCTTACCATCAGCTACATGGCCGTGATCATCGCCTCCGCGGTCAGCACAAAACAGCCATAGCGGTCGTTCGGCCGGTGAGGTCACCGCAACTCCACGCCGGTGAGGCCGCGGCCGTGGCAACCACAGCCCAAGCTGGTCATGACAAGCGCAACGCCACGAATGAACATTGGACGTTTGGTGTGCATTCTGCGCCCCACACGTCCAAAGTTCGATCGCGACCGTCGCCAGGGCGCGGCCGCGCAATGACGCCTCGGCGATGATCATGGGAGCGGCATCGTCTGCGGTCTCGCGCACGCGGCGCGACTCATCCCCAGTCGGATTCATACCATGAGGCTGTGGCCGTCATCATCGCCTCCGACCTCTCCAAGGACATCTCCGGTGAGCCGCTGCTGCGTGGCATCTCCTTCAAGCTCGAGCGCCGCGACCGCATGTCACTCTCGGGCCGCAACGGCGCGGGTAAGACGACGCTGCTGCGGATGATCTCCGGGGAGGCCTCGATCGACGGCGGCGAGCTCGTGCTCGCCAAGGGCACGAAGATCGCCCTGCACGACCAGCGTCCGCCGCGCGATCAGCAGATGACGCTGCGCGACTACGTGCTCTCCGGCGCACCCGAGCTGATCGCCCTGGAGGCCGAGCTGCAGCAGCTCGAGCAGCGCATGGCGGATGGCGACTATGAGGAGCAGACGCTCACCGCCTACGCTGACGCGCAGGCTGCGCTCGAGCACGCCGGTGGCTACACCTGGCGCGAGCAGGCGCTCGCGACGCTGCACGGCCTCGGCTTCAAGGATGACTCCGTGCTCGACCGCAGGCTCGAGACCTTCTCCGGCGGCGAGCTGACGCGCGCCTCGCTCGGCCGCGCGCTGGCCGGCAGCCCCGACCTGCTGCTGCTCGACGAGCCGACCAACCATCTGGACATCGAGTCGCTCGAGTGGCTCGAGGCGCACCTGAACGCGCTCGACGCCGCTGTGATCCTGATCGCGCACGACCGCTGGTTCCTCGAATCGGTTGCCACCGCGGTGCTGGAGCTCGAGGCGGGCCGCGGCAAGTTCTTCCCCGGTACCTGGCACCAGTGGCGCACCGAGAAGGCGCAGCGCGAGCTCGCGCTCGGTCGCGCGATCGAGCGCCAGCAGGCCGAGATCGATCGGCTCGAGAAGTTCGTCACGCGCTTCCGCGCCGGCACGCGCGCCCGTCAGGCGCAGTCGCGGCAGAAGCGCCTGGACAAGATCGACCGGATCGACCGCGGTGAGCGCGATCGCGAGGGCCTGGCGTTCGCGTTCAAGCCGCCGGAGCGCAGCGGTCGCGTCGTGTTCGAGTTCGACGATGGGCGCGTGTCGATCGGAGACAGGGTGCTGCTGGACCAGGCCGAGCTGTGGCTCGAACGCGGTGAGCACGTTTCCGTCGTCGGCCCCAACGGCGCCGGCAAGACGACCCTGATCGAGACGCTCGCGGGCTACCGACCGTTCGCCGACGACGGTGCCGACGCACGGGATCACACGGGTATGGCTGTCCGTCGTGGCTCGCTTGCCAGAAACGCTGGTGATGGTGGCGGCCCGCTGGCCGCCACCACCGGGCCCCAGGTCACGGGCAAGCTGCTCACCGGCCACAACGTCAAGATCGGCTTCCTCTCACAGCACTCGGAGGACCTGCACGCGGGCAGCGCGCGCACGGTGATCGAGGCGTGCACGCACCTGACCGGGCTCACCCCGGCCAACGCGCGGGCGCTGCTCGGCCGCTTCCTGTTCAGTGGCGAGGAGGCGGAGAAGCCGCTCGAGGCGCTCTCGGGTGGCGAGCGCCAGCGACTTTCACTTGCGATCCTCGTGCAGTCGGGCGCCAACGTGCTGATCCTCGACGAGCCCACCAACCACCTGGACGTAGAGAGCCGCGAGGCGCTCGAGGACGCGCTTGGGCAGTTCGCGGGTTCGCTGCTGCTGATCTCCCACGACCGCGCGCTGCTCGACGCGGTCGGTACGCGCACGGTCGCGTTCGAGGACGGGACGCTGCACTCCTACCTAGGCGGCTGGCCCGAGTACCTACGCGTGCGCGAGGAGCGTGCCGCTGAGGAGGCGGCCGCCAAGCAGGCGGCGACGGCGGCACGCGTGCAGTCGAAGCCCAAGCCGGCGGCAAAGCCCGCCGCCGGCCGAAAGAATGGGCGCTGGCGGCTCAGCCAAACAGCAGGCCAAGCTCGAGCAGCAGATCGAGCAGGCCGAGGCGGCGCTGCGTGCAGTCGAGGACGAGCTCGCAGACGCGGCGGCGTGGACGACTCCCGCGCGCTCGGCCGAGTCGACTGCCAAGCACGAGGCCGCGAAGCGCGCCGTCGACGAGCTCTACGCGCAGTACGAGCAGGTCGCGGGCTGAGGGCCCGCTAGGAGCGAAGCGCTTCGGTCGGGCTGAGCCGTGCGGCCTTGGCCGCCGGATAGAGGCCAGCGAGCGCGCCGATGATGAACCCGGCGGTGGGCGCGGCGATCAGGGCGTAGAGCGGTACGACGAACGGTTCGTGCTTGGCGGCGGAGTAGACCTCGGTGGCACCGGCGCCGATCGCGAGGCCGAAGACACCGCCGATCGCCGCCAGCAGCGCCGACTCGGCGAGGAATTGCAGGCTGATGTGGCCACGGGTCGCGCCCAGGGCGCGCCGCAGGCCGATCTCGCCGCGCCGCTCGAGCACGGAGATCACCATGATGTTCGCGATCCCGATAGCGCCGACCAGCAGCGCCACCGCGCCGAGCCCCAGCAGCAGCGTCGTGAACTGCCCCTTGGCGGCGGCGCGGGCCTCGAGCACGTCGGAGGGACGATCGACGCTGACGCCGCTCGGGTCCTGCGGGTTGGCGGTGGCGGGCAGCAGGTTCGCCACCCCTGTCACGTCGTTCTGGGTGCTGCGCACGTAGATCTCGCTGGGCTCGGGAAGCGCCTGGAAGGTCTTCTCCGCCATCGGCAGTGAGATGAACGCCACCGAGTCCAGCGAGGAGTCGAGCTTGACCGGGTTGAGGATCCCGACCACGACGAACCACTGATTGCCGATGTAGAGCATCACGTGGCCGCCTGCCTGGGTGATCTGCAGCGTCGAGGCCGCCTGGGCGCCGAGCACGACCTCTGGGTACCTCTGGCTGACCGCGGCCGAGGAAGTGACCGGACGCGAGCGTGGTGCCGACGACCCTGGGCAGGTTGTCGCTGGCGGCATCGACCCCGATGCCGCCGGTCTGCTCGCTGGGCACGTACGGCGTGCGGTAGACGTTTGCGTTGCTCAGCTGGTAGATCGGGGCGTCGCTCTCGACGTTCAGCATGTGCTTGATCATCGGCACCGAGCTCGGTGCCAGGACGGCCGCGTTGCCGAGGAAGTCGGTGCCGGGGGAGACGGTCAGCAGGTTGGTCCCGAGCGAGTCGATCTCGGCGATCAGATTCGCCTGCGCGGACGACGACACGCCGACGACCGCGACCATCGCGCCGATCCCGATCGCGATCCCGAGCGCCGAAAGCGCGGCTCGCAGCTTGCGGGTGCGAAGTCCCTGGAACGCGACTCCGAGGAGCTCGCGAAACGGCAGGCGAGCGCGACCGATCGGCGCTGGAACCTCGTTTGGGTCGCGCGGCGGCAGGCTGGGGTCGTCGGTCAGCGCCAAGCTCGGTCATGCGCGCTCGTCCTCGACGATCTCACCGTCGCGCATGTGCAGGCGTCGCGGGAACTCGCCGGCGATGTTGACGTCGTGGGTGATCAGCACCAGCGTGGCGCCGTCCGATCCGAGCTCGTGCAGGACGCTGAGCACCCCCGCGCCGGACTTCGAGTCGAGGTTGCCGGTCGGCTCGTCGGCGAGGATGATCGCCGGGCGCTTCGCGATCGCCCGCGCGATCGCGACGCGCTGGCGCTCGCCGCCGGACAGCTGCCTGGGCTTGAAGTCGAGCCGGTGGCCGAGGCCGACGCGCTCGAGCGCGGTGCGGGCGAGCGCGCGCCGCTGCCCGAGCGGCATGCCGGTGTAGAGCATTCCCGTGGCGACGTTGTCGACCGCGGTCATCGACTCCTGCAGGTGGAAGGCCTGGAAGACAAAGCCGACCTGATGGGCCCGCAGCCCGGCGAGCTCACCGTCTGAGGCCTTCACGGTGTCGTGCCCTGCGACCCGCACGAGGCCGGAGGTGGGTCGCTCCAGGGTCCCGAGGATCGTGAGCATCGTCGTCTTGCCCGAACCCGAGGGGCCGACCACGGCGACCTGATCCCCGGCGGGGATCACGACGCTGACGTCGCGCAGCGCCGTGACTTCGCCCGGGTACTCCTTCGTCACCTGGGAGAGCTCGACGCTCATCCCTGGGAGTCCGTCACCTGCAGGCCGGGGTAGATGCCCGGCCCGGAGATCTCGACGTAACCGGCGGCGAACAGGCCGGTCTGGACCGGGATCAGCTTGTGCGGCGAGCTCGCCTCCTGCACCGCGAAGCTGCTGCCGGAGGTGGCCAGCAGCGCGGTCACCGGCACGGAGAGGACGTGGCGGGCCTTGCTCTGGACGAAGTTGACGCTGACCGACGCCTGATCGAGGCCGCCGCCCTTGGCGGGCTTGTTGAGCACGATCGTCACCGGCACGGTCGAGGACCCCGAGCCGCTGCCGCTATCACCGCCCGCGCCTCCGGCTCCGCCGGCGCCGCTGTCACCTGAGTCTGAACTCGAGCTCGACGCGACCGGGCTGACTGCCGTGATCCTGCCGCCCTGGGTGCTGCCGTCGGGCATCTCGACGCTGACGTGCTCACCGATCGGTGGCCTCGGACTGGGAGCTGGCGCTCAGGTCGACGGTCACGACCAGCTTGGTGGAGGAGGTGCTCATCACCGCGGTCGCGCTGCCACCCCCGCCTGAGTTGCCGTTGTTACCGGCGCTGCCGCTGTTGCCCGAGTTGCTGGAGTTGCCGCTGTTGCCAGAGTTGCCGTGGCTGCCGGTGTTGCCGTGGCTGCCGGTGTTGCCGGTGTTGTGGCTGCCCGAGTTGTTGTTGGTGCTGTTGTGGCTGGGTGCGCTCGGGGAGTGGGAGGCGTGCTGCTCGGCCTGGAGCTGCCGCTGCTGTTCCTGGATCAGTCGCAGGAGCTGCTGCAGCGTTCGGTGGCTCAGGTTGTCGCTGCCGCCGGACGTGCCGTGGCTGCCGTGGCTGGTGGGAGTTGTGGATGTGTGCACCGGCGTTGTGGTCGTGCCGGTGGTGCCTGTCGTACCGGTGGTGGTTGTCCCGGTTGTGGTGGCGCCGGTCGTGCCGGTCGTGCCCGTGTCGGTTGTGGTCGTGCCGGTCGTGCCCGTGCCGGTTGTGGTCGTGCCGGTGCCGGTCGCGGGGGTGTCGTGCGGCTTCGAGCTCGAGTAATCCACGAACTCGGTGCTCGAGGTGCCGGCGGCCGGCGTGTAGCTCGCCGCCGTCGACCCGACGGTCGTGTCGACGGTCTGGATCATCTGCGGTCCCGGCAGGAACACGACCTGGCCGAGGGTCAGCGTGCCGTTCTGGGTGTCGCCGAGGTGGTAGCTGGAGCGCCTCGACGCCCGCTGTCGTTGCCGCCTGCCAGTCGTCGTCGACGACGATCCCGTCAGGGTTGTAGCCGAGCGCAACGAGGTTACGGTTGAGCTCGTAGACGTCGGGCCCGCTGATGTCCGAGGCGGTCAGGTCGCGGTAGGCCGGTGTCGAGCCGTTCATCAGCAGAACTGGCTTGTTGTCGACGGTGAACAGCGCGTGCCCGGCGCGGATCACCTTGCCGACCGCCGGTACCCAGGTGATCGTGCCGCTGAGCCGGTTGTAGACCGTCTGCTGGTTGGCGTAGCTGAGCGTCCCGGATTCGGTGTCGGTGGCCACCAGATTGCGGCGCTGGACGGTGGCGGCGCCGGTGGCGGTGGTGCCTGCGGCGTTGTTGTGACTCGGCGCGTTGTTGTTGGAAACGACGATCGCGACTACCACCGCCACGGCTATGACGAGCGCCAGTGTGGCGCCCCAGCGGCCGCGGTTGCGCGGAAGATGCGGTTTCGGGATCGACATGGTTACGCAGTCCTCCGCTTGAGGCCGACGCGCATCAGCGGCTGGCAGGTCTTCATCGCGTTCTGGAATGCAGGCGAGCGCGCAGCCCCTCCTGCCCGGCCACTGCCGGGGATGCCCAGCCCGATCTGGACCTGGATGCCGTGCCCGCCAGGTCCGGCTGAGACCTTCGGGTCGGGGAAGTTCGGGACGCCGTGAGCGCGCATGCATTCGGCCATCTTGAGCGCGCCCTGTTTGATCTGGGCGAGCTGGGCGCCGCTGATCGGCGGGCCCTGAGGCTGGTACTTCTGGCATTCGTTCATCGCCTTCTGGAAGGCCGGCTGACTGACGTTGATCTGATGACCGTCGACCGAGATCGAACCGCCGTTGGATCCGGCGCTTGCCTGGATTCCGAAGCCCCCGCCGGACTGGGGGTCGGGGAAGTCGGGGACGCCGTGCGTGCGCATGCACTCGAGCGAGCTTGAGGCCGACGTTCTTTCCTCGCCGACTTGCGCGCTGACCTGGTCATGCGATGGGCTCGAGCCACCGCACGCGGCGACCGCAGTCGTGGTGGCGAGCATGGCTGCTATGACGGTGGCTTTGCGAAGCATGGCCGCATTTGTACGCGCCGGAGGGTTACATCCCGGGAACAGACCCCGTTACTTTCGCGTAACCGCCTGCTAAGCATGCTCCTTGAGGCATATGCGCGTACTGGTTGTGGAGGATCACGCTGAGCTCGCCGAGGCCGTCGCCTCGGGGCTTCGCCGTGAGGGCATGGCGGTCGACGTCGCCGGCGACGGTGAGGCGGGGCTTGTCAACGCGCGCGTGTACGAGTACGACGTGATCGTGCTCGACCGCGATCTTCCGCGTCTTCACGGCGACGAGGTCTGCAAGCGGCTGACAGCCGAGGGCATCCGCACTCGCGTCCTGATGCTGACGGCATCGGGCGGCATCGAGGATCGCGTCCAGGGGCTGAGCATGGGCGCCGACGACTACCTGCCAAAGCCGTTCGCGTTCGCCGAGCTCGTCGCACGCGTGCGGGCCCTTGCCCGGCGGGCGCAGCCGGCGCTGCCGCCGGTGCTCGAGTGCGGTGACCTGCAGCTCGACAGCGCCCGGCGGCATGGCGAGCCGCGGCGGCGAGCGCCTGGACCTGAGCGCCAAGGAGTTCGCGGTGCTCGAGCTGCTGATGGGCGCCCAGGGCGCCGTGATCTCCTCAGAGGAGCTGCTCGCCCGAGCATGGGACGAGGCGGCCGACCCGTTCAGCAACGTCGTGAAGGTGACGGTCAGCCGCCTGCGCCGCAAGCTCGGTGAACCAGACCCGATCGAAACGGTGCCCGGTGGCGGCTACAGAATCTGATCCTCGCGGTGGTTCCCGGCTGACGCTGCGGCTGCGGCTGACGCTGCTCTACGGCGCTGTGTTCCTCGCTGCGGGCGCCGGCCTCCTGGCCGTGACCTATGGACTGTTCAAGCACAGCCAGAACTCCCAGAACCACACTGTGTCGGTGAGCGGTATCCAGTTTGACCTGCCCAGAGGGGGGTTGAACGCGTTCGTCTCGCCTGCTGTGGTCGACAGACTCACGAACCAACCGCCCAAGCAGAGCGTGCCGAGAACTGCTCTCAGCGGCGGTTCCCCTGCTGACGGCCGCCCGGTCAATACGGTTGGGGGCAACGCGACCACCAGATCCACCCCGAGCTACGTGCACGTCGCGCCACAGACTCAGCTCCTGCAGGCGATCCAGAGTTCCGGCCAGAAGCAGCTGAGCAAGCGGGTGCATGAGATCGCCCGGCGCGCCAACGTCGAGCTCAGAGCGCAGCAGACGGGCGATGCCTCGTCGCTGCTCGAATGGTCGGCGATCGCCCTCGGAGTCGTCGCGCTGCTGTCAATCGGCCTGGCCTGGTGGCTTGCCGGCCGTGCACTGCGGCCGCTGCGCACGATGAACTCGCGGGCACGCGAGATCAGCGCGGAGAACCTGCACGAGCGCCTCGGCGTCGACGGCCGTAGCGACGAGCTCGGCGAGCTGGCGACGACCTTCGACGCGCTGCTCGCACGGCTCGAGCGCGCATTCGAGTCGCAGCGGCGCTTCGTCGCCAACGCCTCGCACGAGCTGCGGACGCCGATCACGCTCGAGCGCACGCTCGTCGAGGTGGCGCTGGCCGATCCCGAAGCCTCCATCGACTCGCTGCGCCGGGTCTGCGAGCGGGTCGTCGCCTCGACGGAGGAGCAGGAGCGGTTGCTGGACGCGCTGCTGACACTGGCGCGCAGCGAGGCCGGCGTGGCGAGCGGCGAGAGCGTCGATCTGGCGGTCCTGGTCGAGGACGCGCTGCTTGCGCGTGAGACACGGCTTGAGGGAATCAGCGTCGAGCACGCGCTCGAACCCGCCGTCGTCGTTGGCGACCAGGCACTGCTCGAGCGGCTCGTCGGAAACCTGCTGGACAACGCGATCAGCCACAACGCCAATGCCGAGCCGTGGATCAGCATCTTCACCGGCGAGCAGGACGGCGTGCCGACGCTGCGGATTGCAAACGGTGGTCGGGTGGTCGCACCCGAGTACGTGGAGAGGCTGTTCGAGCCGTTCCGCCGCGGTGTGGGCGAGCGTCTGGGCAGTGACGCCGGCGGCCTGGGGCTGGGGCTCTCGATCGTTCGCGCGGTGACGATCGCGCACGCGGGCGAGCTCGAAGCCAGCGCGCTGCCGGCCGGCGGCCTCGCGTTCGAGCTGCGCTTCGCCTCCGCGACGGGTGCCAAGCCCACAACCGGGGGAATTGAGGCACTGGCGAGCTGATTGACGCCGCAGGCTGGCGTCGGGACGGCCATCTAGACTCGGGCTCACGATGTCAGTGCCCCCCGAGGCTCGGCAGGTACGGATCGCACTTGTCGACGACGACAGCGGCCTTGTAACGATGCTCCAGCGCCGCTTCGAGGCGTTGCACTGGGATTCCGAGTCGCTGAATTATGCGCCGGGGCCTGACCAGCTTGCGGGCATGCGGCTGCACGCCATCGTCCTGAACCCGGCCCTCAGCGGACTCGACTACATCGAGCGCGTCGGCAACGCGCTGCCCGGGCTCGCAATGCTGGTCGTCTGCCGCCCCTCGCAGGTCGCAGACCGCGTGCGTGCCCTGCGCAGCGGCGCTGACGACTGGATAACCAAACCCTGCCACCCCGAGGAGCTGGTCGCGCGGATCCAGGCGGTCATGCGGCGCCGCCGGATCGGCGAGCTACCGCTGGATGACGAGCCGCTCACCGCGGGCGAGCTGACGATTCGCCCCGACCAGTTCGACGCATATGTCGGCAGCGAGCCGGCCGGCCTGTCCCGCAAGGAGTATGAGCTGCTGCGCCAGCTCGCCGCGGCTGAGGGCCGCGTGCTCGAGCGCGAACTGATCTACCAGCGCGTGTGGGGCTACACGATGGTGCGCGGCGACCGCTCGGTCGACGTCTTCGTCCGCAAGCTCCGCAATAAGCTCGACGCGATCTCGCCCCGTTGGCGTTACGTTCACACCCACTTCGGCGTCGGCTATCGCTTCGCCGCCGAGTGTGAGGGCTCCGACGAGCTGGACGTCGGCACCGCCGACCCGGGCACGTCCGATCAGCCTGCAGGACCGGCAGTACCCTTGGACTTCACAGCACTGCGCTGAGCAGCTAGGCCCTCACTTGAAGCTCAAGACAAACGTCCGCAACGTTCTGATAATCGCCGTCCTGGCGGGGATCGTGTACGCCTTCGGTGCAACCGGCGACTTTGCCCTGAACACGCTGGTCACCGCGATCGTGCTGGCATTCTTCGCCGGGTTCGCATGGGTCGCTTCGCGGCTCTACCGCGAACACCGCACGGAGCTCTATGCGCTGGGGACGCGCCGCCGTGCGATCGTCTACATCGCACTGGGCGTCGGCGCGCTCGCGCTGACCGCCGTCGACCGCTTCACCAGCAGCGGCTTTGGCACGGTGATCTGGTTGGTGCTGCTCGGCTGCTGCGTGTACGCGCTCTACGCGGTCTGGCGCTCCAGCAAGGAATATTGAGCTCGGGCGTTAGCCGAGGTGCGGTTTCCGGCACCGCAGCCCGACTCCGGCCGATTGCTGCGCAGACGACTGCGGCGAACGCAATCCGCACAGCTCGCAGGTTTATGGGCGTAGTTCTAGTCGTCGCAGGGTAACGGTGCTACGGCGTTTCGGACGGTGCGGGGGCCCCAAACCCCGCACCGTCGGGCGCTCAGGGTGTTGCCAGATCGAAGCGGTCGAGGTTCATGACCTTGTCCCAGGCGGCGACGAAGTCACGCACGAACTTCTCACCGGCGCCGTCGCTCGCGTAGACCTCGGCGACCGCACGAAGTTCGGCGTTGGCGCCGAAGACGAGGTCCGCACGGCTGGCGGTCCACGATTCGCCATTCGCGCCGGTGCCGCTGTAGAGCGCCGAGCCGTGGTTGTTCGCTGTCCAGCTGGTGTCGAGGTCGAGCAGGTTGACGAAGAAGTCGTTCGTCAACCTGCCGGGTGTGGCGGTGAGGACTCCCGTCGCGGAGCCGTCGTAGTTGGCGCCGAGCACGCGCAGGCCTCCGACGAGCACCGTCATCTCCGGCGCGCTCAGGGTCAGCAGGTTGGCGCGGTCGACGAGCAGGTGCTCGGCCGGGAATCGCACGCCCTGCTTGACGTAGTTGCGGAAGCCGTCGGCCTTGGGCTCGAGCGCCTCGAAGGACTCGACGTCCGTCTGTTCCTGGGTCGCGTCGACGCGACCGGGGGAGAACGGGACCTCGGCATCGAAGCCCGCGTCCCGCGCGGCCTTCTCGACGGCCGCGCAGCCGCCGAGCACGATCACGTCGGCGAGCGAGACCTGGTTGCCCGCAGCGTTGAATGCCTGCCTGACTCCCTCGAGCACGCCAATCACCGTGTCCAGCTGCGCCGGGTTGTTGACCTCCCAGCCGCGCTGCGGCTCCAGACGAACGCGAGCGCCGTTGGCGCCACCACGCTTGTCACTGCCGCGGAACGAGGCGGCCGACGCCCAGGCTGCTGAGACGAGCTGCGAAACGGTGAGACCCGAAGCAAGGATCTGCTCCTTCAGTGCCGCGGCCCCCTCGGAATCGATCACCTGGTTTGGCGCTTCCGGAAGCGGGTCCTGCCAGATCAGCTCCTCGCTCGGCACCTCCGGTCCCAGGTAGCGCGCCACGGGACCCATGTCACGGTGCGTGAGCTTGTACCAGGCGCGGGCGAAGGCATCCGCGAGCGCGTCCGGGTCGTCCTTGAAGCGGCGAGCGATCGGTCCGTAGATCGGGTCGAGGCGTAATGCCAGGTCGGTGGTAAGCATCGTCGGGCGACGCGGCGCACCGCCGGCGTCCGGCGCCGGGATGATCGCCTCGGAGTCCTTGGCGACCCACTGGTGGGCACCGGCCGGGCTCTTCTCGAGCTCCCACTCGTAGTCGAAGAGATTCGAGAGGAAGCCGTTGCTCCACCGGGTCGGGGTCTGGGTCCAGGTGACCTCGATCCCGGACGTGATCGCATCCTGCAGCACACCGGTGCCGTAGCTGCTCTTCCAGCCGATGCCCTGGTTCTCGATCGGCGCGTCCTCAGGCTCGGGTCCGACGTTCGCGGCCGGGCCGGCGCCGTGGGTCTTGCCGAAGCTGTGGCCGCCGGCGATCAGCGCGACAGTCTCCTCGTCGTTCATCGCCATCCGCCCGAAGGTCTCGCGGATGTCGCGCGCTGAGGCGAGCGGATCGGGGTTGCCGTTAGGGCCCTCCGGGTTGACGTAGATGAGACCCATCTGCACCGCCCCGAGCGGGTCCTCGAGCTGGCGGTCGCCGGTGTAGCGCTCATCACCGAGCCAGGTGGTCTCTGGCCCCCAGTAGACGTCGGTGTCGGGCTCCCAGGCGTCTACGCGTCCGCCGGCGAAGCCGAACGTCTTGAAGCCCATCTGCTCGAGCGCGACGTTGCCGGTTAGCACGATCAGGTCAGCCCAGGAGAGGGCATTGCCGTACTTCTTCTTGACCGGCCAGAGCAGGCGGCGGGCCTTGTCGAGGTTGACGTTGTCAGGCCAGCTGTTGAGCGGCGCGAACCGCTGTTGACCGGAGCCGGCGCCGCCGCGGCCATCGCTGATCCGGTAGGTGCCGGCGCTGTGCCAGGCCATACGGATCATCAGCGGACCGTAGTTGCCGTAGTCGGCCGGCCACCAGTCCTGGGAGGTCGTCAGCACCTCCGCGATGTCCTGCTTGACCGCGGCGAGGTCGAGGCTCTTGAAGGCCTCGGCATAGTCGAAGTCCTCATCGAGGGGATTGGCGACGGCCGGGTTCTTGGCAAGGATCTTCAGGTTGAGGCGCTCGGGCCACCACTCGACGTTGGCGTCGCCGCTCGTGGGGTGGATCAGACCGCCGTGGGCGACTGGGCAGCCGCCGCCTTCCTCGAGCGGGATGGCGGTCGTGTCGTTCATTTCGCCGACTACGGCGTCTGGATGGTCAGACACAGAGATCCTTTCGGAGTCAGTTGGTATGCGCTTGCAGCTCCGGCACGCCCACGGGTGCGGCGGAGCAGGCGGGGCACAGGCCCCAGTAGATCACCTCGGCCTCGTCGATCATGTAGCCGTGGTGTTGAGACGGAGTCAGACATGGCACCTCGCCGACGGCGCAGTCGACGTCGGCGACCGCACCGCAGGAGCGGCACACGATGTGGTGGTGGTTGTCGGCGACGCGCGCCTCATAGCGAGCCAGCGAGCCCGACGGTTGGATGCGCCGTACCAGCCCAGCACTCGTGAGCGCCTGCAGTACGTCATAGACCGCCTGGTGTGAGACGTCGCCGAGCTGCAGACGCACGACCTCGATGATCGAGCTGGTGTCCGCATGCGGATGGGCGTGCACCGCCTCGAGCACCGCAATGCGCGGGCGGGTCACGCGCAGGTCGGCGGAGCGGAGGATCCGCTCGATCTCGAGGCTCGAGGGCACGGCTCCAGTGTCCGTCCTTTTCTGGAATGAGTCGAGTTAAGCCGTCACGCGAGCGCGCTGCGGTCAACTCGCGCACCGATTCCTGCCGCAGCTGCAGGTCGAAGTAGTAGAGCGTGAGCGCGACCGCTGCGTACGGGACGACGAGCGTGTAGACGAGCGAGCCGATGATGTCGATGAAGGTGAGCGACTGGGCCGTGAGCAGCAGGATCAGCACGCCGAGTAACGGGCCGGACAGGATCGCGATGGCATTTACGAGGGTGGTGAAGGCGAATGTTCGCCACCAGTGCCGGCGGGTCAGCCGGGCGCTGGCGCGCAGTGAGCTGATTGCGCTTTGGTCCTCGAGAACGCATGCCTGCGCGAACAGCGAGGTGCGGATGAAGTAATAGATCGCGAGCGGGATCCCGACGACGGTGAAAACGAGCACCAGGATCAGCACGAACTGCACCGCGGTGGCGCTGCCCAACTCCCGGCCGTTGCGGCCCGCCAGGGCGTATGCGCGGCGCGCAGTGATCGGCCGGCCGGCCTCGAGTTCACTCAGCGCGCCGGCGACCGCGCCCGTAACCGCCGCGGCCGCGAACGCTCCGCCGACGTCACCGATGAGCAGCGCGAGCAGGGCAGTGACGGCTCCACGTTGGCCGTCGAGGTTGATGACACCGGAGAGCCCGGTGAGGTGGAACAGGATCCACTGGACGGCGCTCGCGGCGACGGCCACCGGGATGAAGACCGCGCCGATGCCGATGAACGTCCACGGGTTGGCCCGATACAGACGCAGCGCCGCTCGCAGGATCTGCCCGCCCCTGCGCAGGCGCCGGATCGGCTGTGGATCGGGTGGCCTCCAGGTGGTCCGCCAGGCTATCCCCACTGCCAGCAGAACGAGCAGGACGAGCGCGGCGAAGAACGGCGCCGGATGAATCAGGCCCCAGATCAGCGCGGCCGAGGCATGTTCCACAGCGCCGCAGAAGAAGCTCGTCACGCTCAGGCCGAGCACCCGGCCTCCTGGCACGACCAGGCTGCTGGTCCGGAGGCCCTCGGACCAGGTGATCGGATGCGTCCACACCTCGCGGTCCGCGTTGGCCGGACCCAGCGGGCCGTTGTTGACGCTCGGCTGCCTCTGGCCCCAACGGCCCTGGAAGTTCAGCCAGGCGAACGGCGAGCCCTGCGGGACGGGGGTGTCCGGCACCACCACCGTCTGCAGTGCGAAGCGATCGGTCGCGCTGCGCGTGTCCTCGCAGCCGAAGACGGCGGTGCCTCCCTTGCCGAGGTAGAGCTTGCGCTGGAAGAATCCAGCATGCGCGCCTGTGGCGATGTATTCGACCGGGTGCGTGCCATCCGTGGTCAGCTTCGGATCGTCGTGCCAGGCTCCGCGTTCCCCGCCGGAGTGCTGGGCGTAATCGACCTGGTAAGGGCCGGTCTTCAGTGCCTGCTCCGGGGTGGCGGCGTCGAAATTGACCTGCGCCATCTCCCAGTCGCCCTCGTGCTTGTTCGTGAAGTCGTTGAACGTGTAGTAGAACCAGTACTGGACGGCGAGCTTCCCGGGATGGTCGGAGTCGGTTGCGATGTGCACATAGACGGTCGGCTTGCGGTCGCCGAACCACCGCTTGAACTGCTGCTCGTAAAAGCAGCCTGGGCGGAGCGCATTCCCGCCGAAGTCGAGGTAGTCACCGGCCGACGCACCGGACAGGTCCTGCGCCGTCGGTCCCCGCTTGACAACCTCTCCCGCCGAGTTGCGGAGGGTCACCTCTGGATTGCCGAGGATGATGTCAAGACTGGTCGGGCGGTATGCCTCACCGGGTCCGCAGAGCGTGGGCTGAGGCTCCAGACCGATCACGGGCGAGTATCTCTGAGCCAACGTTGCGGCCGCATCGGTGCCGGCCGCATCGATGCCGGCCGCAGCGGGTGAGGCGAGCGTGAGAAAGGCGCACAACAGAGAGACGGCGACCACCGCAAAGCGACCGCACGGCGGACCCAACCTCACGGACCGAGCCTCAGGTTGGCCGGCATGATCTGGCACTACCTCCCTCGGTGTTTCTCACTCAGCGGCGCGCGAGCGCGATGCTATCCAGCGTGAAGGGACGCCACAAGCTCTGGAAGTCGGCCCGGGAAGCGATCAGCTTCTTCTGGGACTCGGGGCTGTCAAACGAGGTTCCCGCGCTGGCCTGGTTCCTGCTTGCCTCGCTGGTGCCGCTTGCGCTGGGCATCACCGCAGTGGCGGCGATCATTCTCGGCGACTACACCAGGGCCCAAGAGGTCGCGGCGAGGCTGTCGGAGGTTTTTCCGCACGACGTGCACGAGCAGGTGGTGCAGCTGATCCTGCGGACCCATCGCGACTCACCGCTGCTGATCGCCGCCTCGATCGCCGGCATGCTGTGGACGAGTTCCGGTGCCGTCGGCGTGCTGCGACGGAGCCTCGCGCCGTTGGTGCAGACGCCCGGTCGGAGCGCGGTTCTTGGGAAGCTCCGCAACTTCGGTGTTGCGGGCGGCGTGGCCGTGCTCGTCGTGATCATGGTGCTGGTCGGCTCGGCAGGTACCGGCGTGGTCAGGGAGCTCGGCGTGAACGCGGTGCTCACGCGTGTGCTGGTGCCGGCCGTCTCGATCGCGCTCACCTCGCTGATCTGCGCTGCGGTGTACTGGGTACTGAGCGACCACGGCGCCGGCTGGCGGCCGGTGTTGCTCGGCGGGCTGACAGGGGGTGTGCTGCTGCAGTTGACGCCGACCGCCACCGGCTACTACCTGCGCTACGTCGCCGGCAGTACGCCGGTCGAGTTGTTTCTGATGCTCACGGGCGTCCTGATCACCTGCTACCTGGCATCGATGGCCCTGCTGCTCGGCGCTGCCGTGACGATCCGCCTGCAGCAGGCCCGCCAGCCCGCGGATGCTCCGGCGTAGCGCCGCGAGTCCGACCATCGCAGATACGGGACTTCTGGTACCCGGCTTCGTGGCTTGAGTTAGCATGGCCTACAGGACCGAGGAGGCTCTGACGATGCTCACCCACGATGTCCTTCACGAGCTGGCCACGGCCGAGCCCAAGCGGTTCGTGATCAGTGTGTACGCGCGGACGGATCCGCGCGACCCCGTCAACACCGGCAGCACCCCGGCGTGGCTGATTGAGCTGCGCAATGGACTGCGCGCGATCTCCGAGCGGCTCGAGGCGGGCGACGATCGCGACGCGCGCCTGGCATTTCGGGTCGCGCGCGAGCGGATCGAACAGGAGATGACTGATCTCACCCCGGACGAGCGCGCCCGCAGCGTGTCCTGGTTCCTCGACATCGACGGGGATTCCGAGCGCTTCAGCCTGCAGCTTCCGCTGCGCCGGGACAGGGTCGTGGCCGACACCAAGCCGTTTGTCTCGCCGCTGGTGGACATTGCGGATCGCGGCTCCCCGACCGGAGTGATCCTGGTCGGCGGCGACATCGT
The DNA here is from genome assembly GCA_963714335.1 of uncultured Actinomycetota bacterium. Lineage (GTDB taxonomy): Bacteria > Actinomycetota > Thermoleophilia > Solirubrobacterales > Solirubrobacteraceae > Palsa-465. The sequence continues at coordinate 989,645 of CAVQNW010000001.1, read as the reverse complement.
TCGGATCGCGCAGATCGAGCAGGCCGAGCTCGTTGAGCCACAGAACTCGACGTTCGAGTTGAGTCTCGGGGACTGGCGGCCGTTCGGCGGCACATCTGGCGGGAGCTCGGAGCGCGGCGCGCTCACCACCTCTCACGAGGAACACTACGAGGCCAGGGTCGACGCGCAGCGAGACCGGTTGTTCACGACGGCGGCGACGGAGACCGCAAAGCGGCTCGAGGCGCTCGGCTGGCAGCGGATCGTGCTCGCGGCCGAGGGGCAGGTGGCCACGCGCTTCCGTGACGCGATGCCGGCGAAGCTGCGTGAGCGCGTGATCGCGGAGGCGGACCTCAACCTCGTCGGTAAGGAGGCCACCGTGATCACCGAAGGGGTCGAGCCACTGATCGAGAAAGCTTGGGACCGGCGCACACGGGAGCTGGCTGCGCTGGCGCATGACCGTGCAAGTAGCGGCGGCCCGGCCACTCTCGGGCCGGAGGAAACACTCGGCGCGCTGGCCGAGGGCAGGGTCGCGCACCTGCTGATCGACCCAGATCACGACTTTTCCACGCTGGCCGCGACGTTTCCGCCAGCCGCCGGCGAGCCTGCCGCGATGCTCGGCGAGCGTGCCGTGGAGTCGGCAATCGCCGGCGCGGCACAGGTGACCGCCATCACGGCCGACACGCTGGGACAGGCGGATGGGATGGCGGCGCTGCTGCGCTACTGACCGACGTCAGCAGCGCGTCCGCGAGCGCTTCGAGTCCGGTCAGCGAGCAGCGCTATCTCTGATCCCCTGCTGTTCTTTGTCAAATCTGTACGTATATACGTACCCCAGAAACAAAGAATGTCCGTGAGGGCTGCATAGACTCGAACTCGATGTCAATCGTCCCTGCTGACCGTCGCCGCGAGCTGCCTGATGAGCCGGGCGTTTACCTGTTCCACGACGCGCGGGGCAAGGTGATCTACGTCGGCAAGGCCGTTTCGATCAGGAAGCGCGTGGCCTCCCACTTCTCCAACCCGAGCACCCGCGCCGGTCGTGATCTGCTGCCGATGATCGACACGATCGAGGCGCTGGTCGTGCAGACCGAGTCCGAGGCGCTGATCGTCGAGCAGAACTTCATCAAGCAGTACCAGCCGCGGTTCAACATCCGGCTGCGCGACGACAAGTCCTATCCGTACATCGCGATCAGCCTCGACGAGGACTTTCCGCGCGTGTACTTCACCCGCGAGCGACACCGTCGCGATCGCGCGTACTTCGGCCCGTTCTCCAGCGCCAAGCGCACGCGCTCGACGCTCGAGGTGCTCGGCAAGGTCTTCCTGTTCCGCACCTGCGACGGCCCGCAACCGGGACGGCGCAGCGGTTCGCCCTGCCTGGACTACTACATCAAGCGCTGCGAGGCACCGTGTGTCGGCTACGTCAGCAAGGAGGACTACCGGGCCGGGATCGACGGCGTGATCGCCTTCCTCTCCGGGCGTTACAAGGAGATTGAGCAGCGACTGGAGTTCGAGATGAACCAGGCTGCCGCCGAGCAGCGCTACGAGGACGCGGCGCGTGAGCGCAACCGACTGCAGGCGGTCAGGCGGCTGCTCGAGCGCCAGCGCGTGTCGGTCGAGCAGGGCGGCACTTTCGACGCGATCGCGGTTGCAGTCGCCGACGGCGAGGCCAACGCGCAGGTGCTCCAGGTCCGCGACGGCGTGCTGTCGGACCGCCAGAGCTTCTATCTCGAGAACGCTGCCGACGCCGACCCCGGCGACGTCACCGAGGCGTTCATCATCCAGTACTACGCCGCGGCGATGATGATCCCGCCGCTGGTGGTGGTCGAGCCGGGGACGCCGGATGTGGAGCCGCTGGCCCAGGCCCTGAGCGAGCGCCGCGGCGCGAGGGTCGAGGTGCGCGAGCCCGAGCGCGGCGACAAGCGCCGCATCCTCGAGCTCGCACAGCGCAATGCGCGGCTCGCGCTCGACCAGGAGAAGCTGCGCTCGGAACGCCGGCGCCAGCAGCGGACCGAGGCGCTCGACCGGCTACAGCAGGCGCTCGGCCTCGACACGCTGCCGCTGCGGATCGAGTGCTACGACATCTCGACGCTGATGGGCACCAACACGGTCGCGTCGATGGTCGTGTTCGAGGGTGCCGCGCCGAAGAAGTCGGACTACCGGCGCTTCAAGGTGCGGACCGTGGGGGACGCTGCAGCGAACGGCGGTGCCCAGCGGGGCACCGGCGGAGAGGAAAACGGCCATTACGGGCCCGACGACTTCGCCGCGATGGAGGAGATCCTCGGGCGGCGGATGGCGCAGTTCGAGGCGCAGGAGGACCGCTCGCCGCACGACAAGGAGTACGACCCGAGCTTTGCGGCGCTGCCGAACCTGATCGTGATCGATGGCGGCAAGGGTCAGCTGGCCGCCGGGCATGCGGGCGCTCGAGGGATTCGTCGAGCGCGGCGTGGCCGTGATCTCGCTGGCCAAGCGGATCGAGGAGGTGTTCATCCCCGGGCGCGCGGAGTCGCTGGTGCTGCCGCACGACACGCCGGAGCTGCAGCTGCTGCAGCGGCTTGCGGGATGAGGCGCACCGCTTTGCGATCACGCACCATCGGCAGCGGCGCGACCGGGCGATGACCGCGTCGATCCTCGACGGGCTGCCGGGGGTGGGGCCGGCGCGCAAGCGCGCGCTGCTGACGCACTTCGGTTCGCCGGACGCGGTGCTCGAGGCATCGCGCGAGGAGCTGGAGGCGGTTCCCGGGATCCCGGGCAAGCTCGCGCGGGAGCTTCACCGCGAGCTTCACAAGACCGGAGTCTGATTCACAACACGGGAGTCCCATTGTCCTCACAGCCTGGTAAACCCCCATGTTGGGGGTACATGAGACGTTACAAAGTCGACACACACCGTGACAGAGTGGGCACACGTGACAGAAGCGCCTGAGGAGTCTGCGCTCGCCCTTCGCGACCTGGTCGTGATCACCGGCTTTTCGGGTGCCGGTAAGTCAACCGCGATGGCCGCGTTCGAGGACGAGGGCTACTTCTGTGTGGACAACCTGCCCTCGGAGATGATCAGCTCGCTCGTCGAGTTGTTCACGCACGAGGGCTCGAAGGTCGCCTACGCCGCGATCGTCTCGGACCTGCGTGCGGGCAGCTACTTCGAAGGCCTCGCGGCGGTGCTAGATCGGCTGCAGAAGCTCGGCGTTCAACATCGCGTCGTGTTCCTCGAGGCCAGCGAGGAGTCGCTGCAGACCCGATACAAGGAGACGCGCAGGCGCCACCCGCTGTCGCCCAACGGCAGCGTCGCCGCCGGCATCGAGAGTGAACGCCTGGCACTGGCGCCACTGCGCGCACGCGCCGACTACGTGCTCGATACGACCGGCATGACCGCTGCCCAGCTGAAGCGCAAGCTCGCCGAGGAGATGCTGCCCAGCCACACGCCCGGGCGGCTGGCGGTCACATTCGAGAGCTTTGGCTTCAAGTACGGGCCGGCGCGCGACTCCGACCTGATGTTCGACGTTCGCTTCCTGCCCAACCCGCACTACGAGCCGACGCTACGCCCGCTGACCGGGCTCGACTACCGGGTCGTCGAGTTCATCGACCGCGACGGCGCGCTGACCGAGTTCTACGACCGATTGCATCCGTTGCTCGACTACCTGCTCCCGCAGTACCTGGCGGAGGGCAAGTCGCACCTGGTGGTCGCTGTCGGCTGCACGGGTGGTCGCCACCGCTCGGTCGCGATCGCCCAACACCTCGCCGAGCGCTACTCGCCCGCGCCCGAGTACGTCGTGCAGGTGATCCACCGCGACACCGAACGCCCGGCGTGATCGACCACATCGGCTTTGAGGTCTCCGACCTCAGCCGGTCGGCGAGCTTCTATGACCCGCTGTTCTTCGCGCTCGGCGGACGGCGCATGTTCGAGTCCGAGCACGCGATCGCCTACGGGATCAACGGCCCCGAGTTCTGGCTGACCGTCCGCGGCAGGCCACCCGGTCCCGGGTACGGGCACGTCGCGCTGCGCGCCAGCGGCAAAGCGGCGGTCGACGCGGCCTACCGCGCCGGGATCGCGGGCGGTGGCACAGACGACGGGCCACCCGGGCCACGCCCGCAATACGGCAAGCGCTATTACGCGGCCTACCTGCGCGACCCTGACGGGCTCAGGGTCGAGATAGTCTCAAGACGCTAGGTCCCTAGGTCTCTACGTCAAACCGCGTAGTTGGCGTCGGGTCGGCGGCTCGGACGGAGGGTCGCACACCGCTAGGCGTTAGCCTTCCAACCGCCTGCCCCTGGAAGTGGCGCGGGCCTCGGGGCGCGAAACTCAACCACTTGGAGGGTTAATGGCAGTTCGAGTAGGCATCAACGGATTTGGTCGAATCGGTCGCAACGTGTTCCGCGCCGCGGTCGAACAGAACGCGGACATCGAGTGGCTCGCGCTCAACGATCTGGTCGATCGCAAGACGATCGCCCATCTGCTGAAGTACGACTCGAACTACGGACCGTTCAAGGGCTCGGTCGAGGTGACCGACAACGGCATCGCGGTCAACGGCAAGGAGATCCGCGTGCTGGCCGAGCGCGATCCGGGCGCGCTGCCCTGGGGTGAGCTCGGCGCCGACGTCGTGATCGAGTCGACGGGCTTCTTCACCGACCGCGAGAACGCCTCCAAGCACCTTGCAGCGGGCGCCAAGAAGGTCGTGATCTCCGCGCCTGCGACAAGCCCCGACGTCACAGTCGTGCTCGGTGTCAACTTCGACGAGGCCTACGATCCGGCATCGCACACGATCATCTCCAACGCCTCGTGCACGACCAACTGCCTGGCGCCGGTTGCCAAGGTCCTCCATGAGACCGTCGGCATCAAGCACGGGCTGATGACGACGATCCACGCCTACACGGCAGATCAGCGCCTGCAGGACATGCCGCACAAGGATCTGCGGCGCGCGCGGGCGGCTGCCGTCAGCCTGATCCCCGCCACCACCGGCGCCGCCAAGGCGATCGGCCTGGTGATCCCGGAGCTGAACGGGAAGCTCAACGGCTTCGCGGTGCGCGCGCCCGTTCCGACCGGCAGCGTCGTCGACCTGACGATCGAGGCCGAGCGCGAGACCACCAAGGAGGAGATCAACGCGGCGCTCAAGGCGGCCGCGAGCGACGGGCCGCTGAAGGGCTACCTCGAGTACACCGAGGACCCGATCGTCTCCCACGACATCGTCGGCAATCCGGCGTCGTCGATCGTCGACTCCGAGCTGACCTCCGTGCTCGACGGGACACTGGTCAAGGTCGATCGCCTGGTATGACAACGAGTGGGGCTACTCGAACCGGGTCGTCGACCTGGTGCAGAAGCTCTAGCGCAAGGCCGAGCGGGAACTGGACAGAGCCATGAGGACGCTACGAGACCTGGAGGAGCTGAACGGCAAATGGGTGCTCGTGCGCGTCGATTTCAACGTGCCACTCGATGGGCACGGTGGGGTCGCCGATGACACGCGCGTGCGCGCCACGCTGCCGACGCTGCGCGAGCTGATGCGTCACGGCGCGCGCCTCGTGCTGGTCTCCCACCTCGGCAGGCCGAAGCAGCGCGAGCCCGAGTTGTCGCTGGCGCCAGTCGCCGAGCGGCTGAGCGAGCTGCTCGGAGTGCCCGTGAAGATGGCGCCCGCGGTCGTCGGTGACGACGTCACAGCTATGGCGGACGAGCTCAAGCGCGGGGAGATCCTGCTGCTCGAGAACGTCCGCTACGAGCCCGGCGAGACTGAGAACGACGCGAAGCTCTCCGCAGCGCTCGCGGCACTGGCCGATTTCTACGTCGACGACGCCTTCGGCGCTGCGCATCGCGCGCACTCCTCGACGGTGGGTGCCGCGCGGCTGATGAAGAATCGCGCCGCCGGCCTGCTGCTGGAACGCGAGGTGACGCACGCTGCTCGAGTTGATCGAGGCTCCCGATCGCCCGCTCGTGGCGATCCTCGGCGGCGCCAAGGTCAGCGACAAGATCAAGGTGATCGAGCGCTTCCTGCATGTCGCCGACACGATCCTGATCGGCGGCGCGATGGTGTTCCCCTTCCTGAAGGCGCAGGGGCATACGGTCGGCAACTCGCTCTGCGCCGATGAGGACGTCGAGCACGCGCGGCAGCTCCTGCAACTCCCGCACAGCGCGCAGAAGCTGGTCCTTCCGGTCGATCTGGTCGTCGCCGACCATTTCGGCGCCGACGCCACTCCCGAGCTGCTCGATGGCGTCGACGTTCCCGACGGCCGCATGGGCCTCGACGTGGGTCCGCGGACCGTCGCCGAGTACGTAGGCTGGGTGGCGGAGGCCGGCACCGTCTTCTGGAACGGGCCGATGGGCGCGTTCGAGCTGGAGCCGTTCGCGGCCGGCACCAGGGCGGTCGCGGAGGCGCTCGCCACGACCACCGCCACAACCGTCGTCGGCGGTGGCGACTCAGCAGCGGCTATGGAGAAGTTCGGCCTCGCCGACAAGGTGACGCACGTGTCGACCGGTGGCGGCGCCGCGCTTGAACTGATCGAGGGCAGAAGGCTGCCCGGGGTGGACGTCCTCGTTTAGTGGGCGCCGGGGTATGGAGGCACTAAGTGACCGGTAGGACACCGCTGATTGCGGGCAACTGGAAGATGCACAAGACCGTCGCCGAGGCCGAGGATTTCATCCAGGCGCTGTTGCCGCGCGTCTCGACCGCGGACGGCGTCGACGTCGCGATCTGTCCGCCGTTCACGGCGCTCGCCGCGATGGTCGACTCCACGCGCGGCTCGCGGGTGCAGGTGTTCGCGCAGAACATGCACCAGGCCGAATATGGGGCCTTCACCGGAGAGATTTCGGCGCCGATGCTCTCGGAGCTGGACGTTCACGGCGTGGTGCTCGGGCACTCCGAGCGGCGGGAACTGTTCGCCGAGACCGACAAGGCACTTGCGCTCAAGGTTCCAGCGGCGCTCGACGCGGGCCTCGCCCCGATCCTCTGCGTCGGCGAGACCGAGTCCGAGCGTGAGCAGGGCGATACCGAGCGCAAGCTGCGCCACCAGGTCCAGGAGGGCCTCGCCAAGGTGTCGGTTGAGCGTCTGGTTGAGGTCGCGATCGCCTACGAGCCGATCTGGGCGATCGGCACCGGCAAGGTCGCCGAACCCGAGCAGGCACAGGAGGCGGCGGCCTTCATCCGCGCGCTGATCGCCGACCGCGCGCCCGAGCAGGCGCAGGGCGTGCGCATCCTCTATGGCGGCAGCGTCAAACCGGAGAATGCTCGAGCGATGCGGGACCTGCCCGACATCGACGGGGCGCTGGTCGGGGGCGCGAGCCTGGACGCTGAGAGCTTCGCGGCGATCGTCGCGGCGGCAGGATGAGCGAACGGGCGGACGCAGCTTCGCTTGCCAGATGGCGGGCGGGTGGGTTCGATTCCACCGGCACCGTCATGCGCGCTGGTGGTCCTGGACGGCTGGGGACTCGCGCCGGATGGCCCCGGTAACGCGGTCTCGCTCGCACAGACACCGGTCTTCGACGAGCTCTGGGAGCGCTATCCGCACTCGACGCTGACGGCCTGCGGCCTCGCCGTCGGGCTGCCCGAGGGGCAGATGGGCAACTCGGAGGTCGGCCACATGAACCTCGGCGCCGGGGCCGTCGTGATGCAGGACCTGACGCGCATCGACCTGGCCGTCGCCGATGGCGCGCTCGCCCGCAACGAGGTGCTGCGCGCCGCCTTCAGCGACGTCTCCGCCGGCGGACGTGTGCACCTGATCGGGCTTGTCTCCGACGGCGGCGTGCACTCGAGCATCGAGCATCTGCACGCGCTGATCGAGCTTGGCAGGGAACTCGGGGTCGAGGACCTGGTGATCCACGCGTTCACCGACGGGCGCGACACGCTGCCGCACTCGGGCGCCGGCTTCCTCGAGCAGGTGGAGGGCTGGTGCGCCGAGGCCGGGGTCGGCGCGTATCGGCAGCGTTATCGGTCGCTACTACGCGATGGACCGCGACAAGCGCTGGGAGCGGATCCAGCTCGCCTATGACCTGCTGGTGCACGGACGGGCCGAGCAGCACGCCGACAGCGCGGCGCAGGCTCTGCGCGACGCCTACGAGCGGGACGAGACCGACGAGTTCGTGCGACCGGTTGCGGTCGGCGCGGATGCGCGCATTCGGCCTGGTGACAGCGTCTTCGCCTTCAACTTCCGCCCGGACCGCATGCGCGAGATCACGCGCGCGCTGGCCGAGGACGGCTTCACGGAGATCGACCGCGGCGGTGCGCGCGGTCGTGGATCGCTACGCGACGATGACCCAGTACGAAGAGGACTGGACCTATCCGGTCGCATTCCCGCCAGCGCGTCCCGAGGTGACGCTGCCGCAGGTGATCGCCGCCTACACGCGGACGCCAGCTGCACGTGGCCGAGACCGAGAAGTACCCGCACGTCACGTACTTCTTCGGCGGTGGCGAGGAGACGCCGCAGGAGGGCGAGCGGCGCGAGGTCGTGCCCTCCCCGCGCGACGTCCCGACCTACGACCACAAGCCCGAGATGAGCGCCCCCGAGGCCGCCGCCGCGTTCGTCAGCGCCTGGCGCGAGGACGAGCCGGTGTTCGGGATCATCAACTTCGCCAACGCCGACATGGTCGGGCACACCGGCGTGATCCCGGCGGCGGTGAAGGCGGTCGAGACCGTCGACCGCTGCCTCGGCGAGGTCGTGCGGGCCGTGCATGAGAGCGGCGGAGTGCTGCTGATCACCGCCGACCACGGCAACTCCGACAACATGCTCGAGCCCGATGGCAGCCCCAACACCGCGCACTCGCTCAACCCGGTGCCGGTGATCGTGACGATGCCGGGCCTGCGAGTTGCGTGAGGGTGGCGTGCTGGCCGATGTCGCGCCGACGATCCTGCAGCTGCTTGGGTACGAGCAGCCGGCGGCGATGACGGGCGTCTCCCTGATCGATCCTGACGGCGGTGCCGAAAGCGGACGCAACGCGGGAAGCGGACGCGACGCGAAAAGCGGACACGACGCGGAAAGCGGACACGACGCGAAAAGGGGGTCTGACGTTCCGCCAGCGTTCTGTCTCTCCACCCACGGGTTGAGAGCCGAAGATCAACCCGCTGATCAAACCGTGCGCCGATGTGCAAATGGCCCGTGGAATCGATGATTCTTGGCATGAACACAACGCACTTACCTCATCGATTCAGCCCTCGTTCTGCTCGTCCTGCTGCAGATCAAGGAGCGCACGCTGACCTCGCGTCAGCTGATCCGTCCGCTGGTCATCCTTGGCATCGCAGTCTCCACCTACCTGCACGGAATCCCGACCCAGGGCAACGACCTGGTCCTGGCCGGCGTCCTCGCCGTGGTCGGCGGACTGATCGGCATCGCCAGTGGCGTCGACCGTGATCATGAATCGCCGCAGCGACGGCAGCGTCACCTTCCGCAGCGGTTGGGTCTCCGGCTTCTTCTGGGTGCTGGGAATGGGCTCGCGTTTCGCCTTCGCCTGGTGGGCCTCGCACGGTGGCGTCAGCTCGATCGCGAGCTTCAGCGCCACGCATCACATCAGCAGCGGCGAGGCCTGGACCGTGGCACTGCTGGCAATGGCCGTCTTCGAGGTCTGCGGACGGACGCTGACGATGGCGCTGCGCTGGAAGGGCGCCGAGGGCACGCCGGCACCGGTGCTGGCCCGCGCGTAGGTCCGCGGCCTCAGGCCGTAAGGTCTCCTGGCGATGCTGCTGCTGAGGGCCGTCAACAACCGTATTGCCACGCTGATCCGGCTGATCGGACTCGGCCTGATCGTGTGGTCGATCATCACCTCGAAGCACGCGCCCGCCACCAGCGGGCGCGGGCTGTTGTGCTGGCGATGTTGATCGTCGCGATCGCCGCGTGGCTTGTGTGGACGTTCTGGTCATACCGCCAGACGCGGATGACTCCGGACCTCTATGTGATGGCGGTCAGCGGCGGACTGCTCACCGCAGCCGCGCCGGGAAGCGCCGCCAGCGCGTTCGTCTTCGTGGTGGCGACGGCGAGCGCGGTGCGCGCCGGCCTCGTGCAGGGTTTGATCGTGGCGGCGGTCGGGGCAGCTTCGGTTGGCGTCGGGCGCGATCGTGTACGACAACGGCGGGCTCGGCGTGCTCGCCTACACGCTCGGTTTCGCGGCTCTGGCCCTGGCCGGGGCGAACCTCCGCCAGACCGAGCAGCGTGCCGAGCAGGCCGAGCTGCTGCTGGCGCAGACGCAGCGCGTCACACGAGGAGCAGCTGCGATCCGCGCGACTCGAAGAGTCGGCGCGGATCGCGCGCGACATCCACGACGTGCTCGCGCACACGCTCGCCGGACTGGTGATTCAGTTGGAGGCGACCGACGCGCTGCTGGCTCAGGGCGTCGACACCGATGCGATCCGCGCACGCGTGCAGCGCGCGCATGCGCTGGCCCGCGAGGGGCTGCAGGAGGCGCGGCGCGCCGTCGGCGCCCTGCGTGGCGATGCGGTGGAACCCGCGGCACGCAGCGATCCGCGCGCTGGTCGAGCAGTACGAGAGCCCGATCGAGCTCACGCTGAGCGGCGACGAGAGCCGTCTGGAGGGACCGGTCGGGGAGGCCGCTGTGCGCGTGATCCAGGAGGCGCTCACCAACGTCCGCAAGCACGCCCCGGGCGCGGAGGTGGCGGTGGCCATTGTGATCCAGGCGCGCGAGTTGGACGTATCTGTAGAGAACCGTGCGTTCGTGCCGGTGGCGCCGTCTGGGCTGGCAGCCGCGGGTGGGGGGTACGGGCTACGCGGTATGCGCGAGCGTGCCGCCCAGCTGGGCGGCACGCTCGCGGCCGGCCCGACAGCCGAGGGCTGGCGGGTCGACCTGCGTCTGCCGCTGAACTTGCACGCGGCGGCGCCCGAGGCGCGACCATGAGCGGCATGATCCGTGTGCTTGTGGCCGACGATCAGGGACTCGTGCGCGAGGGTCTGATGACGCTGCTGGACGCGGCACCGGGGATCGAGCCCGTCGGCGCCGCGAGCGACGGGACGCAGGCCGTCGCGCTATGCGCCGAGCTGCTTCCCGACGTCGTGCTGATGGACCTGCGGATGCCGAACATGGACGGGGTCGAGGCGACGCGGCAAATCCGCGCGGCGCATCCTGACATCGAGATTGTTGTGCTCACGACCCACGCCGACGAGGCCTCGATTCTGGACGCGCTCGGCGCGGGCGCCCGCGGCTACCTGACCAAGGACGCCGGCATCGCCGAGATCTCTCGGGCGGTGCAGGCCGCGGCGGCGCATCAGGGTCTGCTCGACCCGCTGGTGCAGCAGCAGCTGCTCGCGGCGGCGACCGCGAGGCCCGCGCCCGCGTCCCAGGGTCCGGAAGCCGGCGAATTGATCCCACCCGCCCGGCCCCAATCCACCCCGCCGGCAACGCTGCCGGATGACCTGACTCCGCGTGAGGCGGAGGTCCTATCGCTGATCGCCCGGGGTCTTTCAAACCGCGAGATCGCGGCCGAGCTGTTCGTCAGTGAGGCGACGGTGAAGACGCACATCAACCACCTGTTCTCGAAGATCGACGCGCGCGACCGCGCGCAGGCGGTGCATTACGCCTACACCCACGGCCTGGCCGGCTCCTGACGCCTGAGAAGCCAGGCTTTCAGGCGACCCTCAGCGGGATGCTGTCGGCGATCGGAGCGGGCCGCCCGATGTGGAAGCCCTGGGCAAGGTCGATGCCGCGACGACGCAGGAAAAGCTCGGTCTCGTGATCCTCGACGCCCTCCGCGATCGTCTGCTTGTTCAGCCCGTGTGCCAGCGACACCAGGGCCTCGATCACGAGTTGGTCGGTGCGGTTGTTGAGGCAGTCGGTGATGAACTCGCGGTCGATCTTCAGGTAGTCGAACGGAATGTGCTTGAGGTAGAAGAAGCCGCCGAAGCCGGCGCCGAAATCGTCGAGCGCGAAGCGGCAGCCGAGCTGATGAAGGCGCTCGGCGAAGTTGCGGGCCAGAGCCATTTGTGAGATCGCCGCAGTCTCGGTCACCTCGACGATCAGGCTCCCCGGGGTGATCTGGTGGCGGCCGATCTCGGCCTCGATCACGTCGAGCAGGCGCTGGCTGGCAAGCGACTTGGCGGAGATGTTGATCTCGACGCAGGGTTGACGGCCGGCGGCCTCCTCGCGAGCGAGCAGCTCGATCGCCTGGGTAGCGACCCATTCGTCGAGCTCTTGAATCAGGTCATAGCGCTCGGCGATGTAGAGGAAGGCTCCCGGAGGGATGGTGTCACCTGACTCGTCCACCATGCGAAGCAGGAGCTCGCACTGTTTGACGCGACCAGTGTGGAGTTCGACGACCGGCTGTGCGTGGAGCGTGAGCTGCCCGTGGTCGAGTGCCGAGCGGATTCGCTCGATCCATTCGAGGCGCGCCTTCATGCGCGGCTGCTCGTCGCGACCGCCGGTGTGCATCGCAACCTGGTCGCGGCCCGCCTCCTTCGCGTCGTACATGGCGAGGTCGGCGTCGACGAGCACGCTCTCGGCGTTGAGCTGCCCCTGCGTGAACATCCGCACGCCGACGCTCGCCGTCACGTGGCGTGTGGTCTGCCCGTGCTCGATCGAAGCATTGCTCTGGATGTCGGCGACGATCTCCTCGGCGACGTGCCGGGCAACGTCGGCGTTCGCATCCGGCAGCAGGATCGCGAACTCATCACCGCCGAGCCGGGCGACCGCGTCGGAGCTGCGCAGGCGATTGCGGAGCAGCGTGGCGACCGTCACGATCAGGCGATCTCCGGCCTCGTGGCCGAGGGTGTCGTTGACGGCCTTGAAGTGGTCGAGGTCCAGCACGAGCAGCGCGCCGCGGTCTCCATAGCGATTGACGTGCGCCACGTGGCGTTCGAGTTCTGCCTCGAGGCCACGGCGATTCAGCAGCCCCGTGAGCGGGTCATGGTCGGCCATGTGGCGCAGCTCGCGCTCCATCGTGCGCCGCTCCGTGATGTCGACGAAGTGGCTCAAGGTCTGCATCGGGTTGCCGTCGGCGTCGCGCAGCATGCGCACGTGGCGAGAGACCCAGACCGCTTCACCGTTGGCGCGTAGCAGCCGACCGTCGCGGATGTAGCTGTCGATCTCGCCGCCCACCAGCTGTGCGTGCAGCAGAGTGCGCTCCTCGAGCTCCTCTGGGTGAGTGATCGTGGCCAGGTTCATCGTGAGCAGCTCGTTACGGGTGTAGCCGGTGATGTCGCACATCGATGCGTTGACCTGCAAGACCTGGCCGTCGGCAGTGGAGATCGTCATGCCGACCGGTGCGTTCTCGAATGCGACGCGGAAGCGCTCGCGCGCCGCCTGCACGTCGCGTTCGATTGCGCGCAGCTCAGTGACGTCCTGGACGGTGCCGACGAAGACTCCAGGGTGATCGGGGTCAGCACGACCAAGCGCGTGCACGATCCGGCGAGCGCCGTCGGCCGCGTTGATGCGGTACTCGATCTCGAACATCGGGCCGCCGGCCACGGCCTGGCGGAAGGCGCGGATCACAGTACCGCGGTCCTCGCGCTCGATCAGGGCGAAGAACTCCTGATCGCTCGGGAGCGCCGCGTCCGGGGCCAGGCCGAAGATGCGCTTCATCTGTTTCGACCACTGGCTCTGGTCCGTCGCTGCGTTCCACACCCACGATCCGACGTTGGCAATCTCCTGGGCCTCCGCGAACTGCTCCAGCGCGCGGTCGCGCGTGGCGTCGGCCTCCTTGCGGTCGGTGATGTCCATGGCGAATGAGCCAACCGCCTCCAGCTCACCCTGGTCGTCCAGCACCGGATACCTGACCACGTGGTAGTCGCGCTGGCCGTGCGTCGGATGCTCGAGCGAGACCTCGTGCGAAACGGGACGCTTCGTCTCCCAGACGATGCGGTCATCCTCCACGATCTCCGCCGTGCGCGGCGTCATGGCGAAGTCGGCGGGGTGGGCGCCGATCAGTTTGTCGACTGTGGTGCCGTAGACCTGCGCGAGCTCGATATTGGCGTTCAGATAGCGGCCGTCGAGGCCGCGGAGCGCTAGCCAGACCGGGGCGTGGTCGAAGATCGCGCGCATTCGTGTGTTCGCCGACCGGAGGGCCACCTCAGCCTCGTGCTGGGCAGTGATGTCGACGAACTGCGCGATGAAGTAGAGCGGGGTGCCGTCCTGCGCACGCGCCAGCGACACAGATTGGTCGATCCAGAGGGTGGCGCCGCTGCGCTGGAAATAGCGCTTGCGCACCTGATAGGAGGAGCGTTTCCCGGCGAGCAGCTCGACGATCTGGTCCTGGTCGATCAGGGCATCCTCGGGGTGGACCAGGGTCTGGAAGTTCGAGCCGACGAGCTCACCCTCGCTGCGGCCGGAGATCTCGCAGAGCTTGGGGTTGACTCGGATCAGCGTGCCGGTCAAGGAGGCGAGCGACATCCCGATCGGCGCTTCGGTGAACACGCTGTCCATGTGCTGCTCGGCGTTGCGCACGGCGGCGGCCGCCGCCGCCTCGATCTGCCGACGACGTGACTGCCGGTCCTGGCCGAGTGCATGCTCGACGGCGCGGACCACCTCGTTGGGCTCCGCGATCACGGCAAAGTCCGCGGCCCCGAGGCGCAAAATTGCGGCCACGCCAGCGCCTCCTGGATCCTCACCGACGACGATCACCGGCCGCTGCCTAGCCTCGCTGATCACGGCGCGAAGCCGCGCTTCCGCGTCCAGGGCGGCGGGGTCATGTCCGCACACGATCGCGTCCCACGTCCCGTCGTCGAGCGTCGCCCGGAGATCCTCAGCGGTCGCGACCTGCTTGCAGGCCCAGCTCGCCATCGACGCGAGATGGCAGGCAAGAGCGCGCGCGCGCTCTGACGGAGGCGCGAGCACCAGAACCTGCAGTCCTTTTAGTTGAGGCCCCCCTTTGGCCATTGGCCGCTTACATTAGAGCGTACGGTCAGCGACGCAAATCGGCTCTGGACGGATTGCCAGCGCTCTTGCAGGCGCGCGCTGATCAGGACCTGAACATCGCGTAGGTCGCCTCGAGCACCGGCTCAGCCAGGTCGTGCAGGCCGTCGGTCGATCCTGTACGCAACCGGTCGCGGATCAGCTCATCGAGACCACCTGTATAGAGGGCGAAAACCGCTGGCGGCAGTTCGCGCAGAGATCCGTCCTCATGTCGAGCCAGGTCGTTGAGGTTGACGATCCTCGAGGCGAGCACGCTCAACAGCTCGGCCCGGTGATCGAGCGCTGCCGGGCCCGCGGCCAGAACCTCGACATGCAGCGTCACGGCCAGCGCGGGTTCGTCGGCAATCACCTGCAGGTAGGTCGTGAGATCGCTACGAACGCGCTCGTGCCAGTCGGCGCCCGGCTGCGCCTGCGCGGCCTCACTCATCTGCGCGAGCGCGTGCTGCATCGCGAAGTCGTAGGCGGCGACAAAACACGCCTCCTTGTCGGCGAACTGCGAGTAGAAGGTGCTGCGAGAGACAGCCGCGTGGGCCACGACATCGGCCACCGTGGTGGCGGCGTACCCGCGCTCGTGCACGCACCGCAGCATCGCCACGAGCATGCGCTCGCGCTGTGAGCGGGTGACGTCCTCACGCGTCAGCTGGTGACGGCCGGGGCGAAGCTTTTCGGGTGTCGGTAGGCTCGACAAAGGTTCCGGTACGAAACAGTACACGGATTGCGCACCGACGCCAAGGCGGCGGACGCTCAGGGCCTCAAGCGTCGCGTCGCAGCAGCAGTACGGCGGCGATTGAGATCATCGCGACGGTGTAGCCGCAGAAGAGCGCGAACCCGCCCCAGGGCGAGAAGGTATTGGGATCGCTCAGCGCCTGTGCCACGGCTCCGCCCGCGTTCGAGGGCAGATACGGGTGGATGGCATTGGCCGTGGTGCTCGGCAGGATCTCGACGAGTCCGGGGAGCACGAAGAAGACACCGACGAACAACGCGATGCCGCCAGCTGTGCGCCGCACGATCGTGCCGAGCGCGATGCACATCGCGCCGGTCGCGGTCGTGAACAGTGTGGCTCCGAAGATGCAACGCAACGCGTTGGGCGCGCTCAGCGCGACGTTGACGTGGTGCTCGGTGAAGATCGCCTGGCCGCCGAGGAAGCCGATGAACGCCGCGATCAGCATCAGGACGAACACCACGGTGGAGAACACCAGCAGCTTGGCCCAAAGCACGGGCAGGCGCTTCGGTGCTGCCATGAGGCTAGAGCGGATCATGCCGGTGTGGTACTCGCCGGTGATCGTCATCACCCCGAGGATCGCGACCGCAAGCTGCGCCAGGTGCCAACCGCCGAGGCTGTGATCGATCGGGTTGATCGTGAGA
Source organism: uncultured Actinomycetota bacterium (assembly GCA_963714335.1). GTDB lineage: Bacteria > Actinomycetota > Thermoleophilia > Solirubrobacterales > Solirubrobacteraceae > Palsa-465. The sequence continues at coordinate 973,486 of CAVQNW010000001.1, read as the reverse complement.
CGGTCCTGAAGCGTCAGGTGTGACCAGCGCACCATCTCGATCCAGGCGATCAGCGGGCCGAGGCCGGCTTGCGCGACGAAGGCGAGCAGCAGCGACCAACGGGTCGAGCGCAGCGTCCAGAGCTTGGTCCACTCCGAGCGGATCACGCGTGGGAGCGTCACGCGCTCACCGGGGTGGTCGGTTCGGAAGGTGACAGGTGTAGCCGTGAGGCTCATCGCTGTTCCTCCGTGCCTGCGCTCGCGCTCACGGGCATCGTGATGTCCTCGGTTGAGGTGGGCGAATGCTGGAACTCGACGGATTCCTTGGTGATGCTCATGAAGGCGTCCTCCAGGGAGACCTGCAGCGGCGTGAGCTCATGGAGCACGAGGCGCTGGGCGGCCGCCAGCTCGCCGATCTGATCAGACGTGAGCCCGAAGACCTGGAGCGATCCGTCGTCGAGCCTGTCGGCGCGGCCCCCGCTCGCGCTGACCGCCTCCGCCATTTCGGCTGGCTGCGGCGTGCGGACGCGAACCGGGGCGCCGGAAGAGGCCTGGGCCACGAAGCTTGCGACATCGGTATCGGCGATCAGGCGTCCGCGCCCGATCACGATCAGGTGGTCGGCCGTCTGTTCCATCTCGCTCATCAGGTGCGATGAGAGGAACACGGTGCGTCCCTCGGCGGCAAGACCCTTGAGCAGGTTGCGGATCCAGCGGATCCCCTCCGGGTCAAGGCCGTTGGCAGGTTCGTCGAGGACGACCGTGGCGGGGTCGCCAAGTAACGCGGCCGCGACGCCGAGCCGCTGACCCATGCCGAGCGAGAAGCTGCCCACGCGCTTGCGGGCAACCGATTCAAGCCCCACGAGCTCGATCACCTCGTCGACGCGCGTGCGTGGAATCCCGTGTGTCTGTGCCAGGGCGAGCAAGTGGTTGTAGCCGGAACGCCCGGTGTGCACCGCCCGCGCCTCGAGCAGCGCGCCAACCTCATGCAGCGGGGCGATCAGATCCCGATACTGCTTGCCGTTGACAGTCGCTGCACCGCGGGTCGGTCGATCGAGGCCGAGGATCAGCCGCATCGTCGTCGACTTGCCTGCCCCGTTCGGGCCGAGGAAGCCGGTGACTGTGCCGGGCTTGATCGTGAAGGTCAGATCGTCCACGGCGACGCGCTCGCCGTAGTGCTTGCTGAGTCCGCGAACCTCGATCATCCGCCCGCCACTCTAGCCAGCTGCGACACGGCCACAGGGTGCTTTAGTAGGCGTTTACACAACCGCTACCTCAGGCTGACGCCGCCGGAGAGATTTCATCCGCAGGTTGCTTCTGTGCCAGGAGCCGCCTGACAAGATCGGGTCATGAGCGGTTCGGAAATCGGCCTGGTCGTTTCGGTCTTCATCGCCTGCACGGTGGAGGCGGTCGAGGCGCTGACGATCGTGCTTGCAGTCGGCGCGACCCGCAGCTGGCGCTCGGCGATGTTCGGTGTGGGTGCAGCGCTGATCGCGCTTGCGGCCGTAACGGCAGCGTTAGGACCAGCGCTGACCGCACTTCCGATCAACGTCCTGCGCGGAGTCGTCGGCGGGCTGCTGCTGGTCTTCGGTCTGCAATGGCTGCGCAAGGCGATCCTGCGGGCGAGTGGGCTCAAGGCGCTCCACGACGAGGACGCGGCCTTTGCCGAGGAGGCCGCGGCGGCGCGCGGGGCCGGAGCCGTCCGCTCTGGCATCGATCCGTATGCGTTTCTGGTCTCGTTCAAGGGCTCGTTCCTAGAGGGCCTCGAGGTGGTGTTCATCGCTCTGACCTTCGGTTCAAACCAGAAGAATGTCCCGCTCGCGGCGGCAGCCGCCGTCGCGGCTGTGCTGGTGGTGGCGGGAGTCGGCGTGGCGTTGCGCGCGCCGCTCGCGCGCCTGCCCGAGAACGCGCTGAAGTTCGTGGTCGGAGTGATGCTGACCTCGTTCGGCCTGTTCTGGGGCGGCGAGGGTGTCCACGCGCACTGGCCGGGGGGTGAAACAGCTCTGCTCGTGATCGTGCCGGCGGTCCTGCTGTTCGCGCTTGCGACGGTCGCTGCGCTCAAGCGCTACCTCGCCGCGCGCGGTACCACCACGCGGGCAGCGGTGAACGCATGACGAGAATCCGGCAGCTCCTCAGGTTCCTCTGGGACTTCGTCGTCGGCGACGACTGGCGGATTGCCGCCGCGGTTACAGTCGCGCTGCTGGCGACGCTCGTACTCGCGAACAACGGCGTGACGGTGTGGTGGTTGCTGCCGATGGTGGTTGCGGTGATCCTCAGCGTGTCGGTCTGGAGTGTGGCTCGCAAGCGCGGCTGAACGCTCCCATCTTTCCCTCCGCATGCATGTTCAGGCCCGACAGGATTGTCTCAGAGGCCGTGTTCCAGGGACCATTGTGTGACGCAACCGCGGTGGCTTCGCCACACGTAGATCGTCGCCGGGTCGCGCACACCCTCGGTTCGCGTGACGAGTGCAGCTTCGCCTGCGCCGAGTGGCGTGAACCCGGTGAGCTTCTCGAGAGAGCGGCGAGCGGCGAGGAAGGTACAACGTTGCTGGTTGTAATCACGGCCGTGGTATTGGGCCTCACCGGACTCTTCGGCCCTGATCACCACGTAGGTGATGCCGGCCGCGATGGTCGCTGTCGCCCAGACGGCCACCAGCGTCCAGAGAACGAAGCGCAGCGGATGCCGTGTGGGGGAGATCACTTCAGGTGCGAGCTTCTCGCAACGAGTTGGTCACAATCAAGCCATGCCCGGCTACTTCACCGACGCATCGATGATTCGCCGGATTCACAGGGAATACGTCGTTGGCCTCGCAGGCCACCGCGCGCTGTTGATGCAGGCGGCGCATCCTGTCGCCTTCGCCGGCTTCTTCATGTCCACCGGATCGCTCGACGACCCGTATCCGCGGCTGCGGCGCACAGCTCAGGTGCTCGACACGATCCTCTTCGGGGACCGCGACGACGCGGATCGGGTGACCGCGAGAGTCCGGCGAGTGCACGCCGCAACCGGGGGCGTGTTGTCCGCGCCGGCAGGGCGGTTTCCGGCGGGAACTCCGTGGTCGGCCGACGATCCGGGCCTGACGCTGTGGATACTGGCGACGTTGGCCGACTCCGGCGCGCTCGTGTACACGCGCTACCTCGGCGGCCTGACGCGAGCTCAACGTGATGCGTACTGGCAGGACTGGCGGTTAGTGGGCCGGTTGTTCGGTCTCGGCGAAGCGGACATGCCGCCGAGCGATCGCGAGCTGCGGGCCTACCTGCGTGAGATGGTGCACGGGGACACCCTGTATGTCTCTAAGGATGCGCGAGAGCTGGGGATTCGCGTCGTGCTGAAACCCCCGGTTCCGCTCGCGGCTCGCCCACTGCTCGAGCTGGCGAACTTCATCACCGTCGGGCTCCTGCCCGCGCGGATTCGCCGGCAGTACGGCTTATGGTGGGACCCGGGCAGGTCGCTGCTGTTGAGGGCGGGCGCCGAATCAACCAAGCGCCTGGTCGTGCCGGTGTTGCCCGGAAGGTTCCGGTTCCGAAGCGGCGCGGCTGCGTTGACGTCCGCGCCTGTGGCATCTACCGCGCATTGACGAGAGGCTTCCCCGACCATCATGATCGGCGGCAAGTCGAAAAGGGGACTGGGGTGACAGCTGATACAGACGGGAACAGCGGTCGCAGATTCGATCAGCGGGTCGCGGTCGTCACCGGCGCTGGCCACGGCATCGGTGCGGCGACGGCAAAACGCTTGGCACGCGACGGTGCGATCGTCGCTGTGTGTGACATCCGGGCAGCTACAGCCGAGCAGACGGCCGCGCAAATCTCCGCCGCCGGTGGGCGCGCTCAGGCCTTTGCCGCAGACGTCGCCGATCGCACCACGGTTGAGTGGCTGATCACAGACATCGAGCGGTCGCTCGGTCCGATTGAGATCCTCGAGAACAACGCGGGCCGGCTCGTGCCCGGAACTGCGCTGACGCAGGACATCGATGAGTGGGAGCGGACGATGACGGTCAACGTGAGTTCGGTGTTCCTGATGTGCCGGGCGGTGCTTCCGGGCATGCGCGAGCGCGGGAGCGGCGTGATCGTGAACACAGGCTCGGTGTCGGGGCTGGTGGGGGAGCCGGATCTCGTCGCCTACAACACCTCCAAGGCCGCGATCATCAACCTCACCAGGCAGCTGGCTGCCGACTACTCCCGCGAGGGGATCCGCGTCAACTGTGTGTGCCCGGGATGGATCCGCACCGGGTTCAATGACCCGCTGTTCCCCGGTTGGAGCGAGGAGGCGATCCAGGAGCTGGTCGAACGCCAGGTTCCGCTCGGCCGCCAGGGAACCGCCGAAGAGATCGCCGACGCAGTCGCGTTCCTCTGCAGCGACGACGCCCGCTACATCACCGGCCACGCGCTCGTCGTCGACGGAGGCCTGACCGCCACCAACCTCTGAGAGCTCAGGAGCAGACAAATGAACACAGGCGTCGAGCTGCCCGCCGGCCGCCGCTGGGTCAACTGGGTTGGGAACCGGTCGTGCAACCCTCGCCACTTTGCGTCGCCGGCGAACGAGGATGACATTGCCGCGCTCGTGCTTGCCGCCGGCGCTCGCGGCCTCGGCGTGCGGGTGGCGGCCACCGGACACTCGTTCACGCCCGTCGTCGAGACCGATGGCTTGCTGCTCGATCTCAGACAGCTGAGCGGCGTCGTGGACGTCGATCCGCTGCGTAAACGCGCCACGGCGTGGGCTGGAACGCAGATTCGTGACTTCTACCACCCGCTTTGGGATGCGGGCCTTGCGCTGATCAACCAGGGCGACATCGACACCCAGCAGATCGCCGGTGCGGTTGCAACCGCCACCCACGGATCGGGAATCCGCTACACGCATCTTTCGGGTGTCGTCCGGCGGGTACGCCTGGTGATGGCGTCGGGGGAGACCCGCGAGGTCACGGAGGACGAGCCTGAGCTGCTTCGGGCCGCGCAGGTGGCCGTAGGGATGCTGGGCGTGATGACGCAGCTCGAGCTCCAGGTCACGAACGCCTACCGGCTCAAGCAGCAGGTTGACCTGTGGCCATGGGAGGAGGTGCTCGAGCGTTGGGATGAGCTCGTCCAGGGACATCGGCACTTCGGCTTCTTTTGGCTTCCGAGTGAGGAGTCAGGGGCGCTTTACAACCTGGACGGCCACGGGCATCCGATGACCGACAAGTGCTACGTGAAGATCTACGACGAGGCGATGCCTGACGAACCCGATAGTGCCGTCGAAGGCCGCCTCGTGGACCGCTGTTACCGGATCTATCCCATGGTGTACGACCCGAACTTCCACGAGCTCGAGTACTTTGTCCCGCTCGAGCGGGCACCGGACGCGGTCCAGGCGCTGCGCGAGCTCATGCTTCGCAGCCTGCCACAGTCCGTGTACCCGATGGAGGTTCGGACGGTCGGCCCCGACGACGCCTACCTGTCACCGAACCACGGGACCGCGACCACAGCGATCTCGGTCTCGGGTCAGCCCGGCACCGATTACTGGGACTACCTGCGGACGGTCGATGCGCTGCTCTCGCAATTCGACGCACGTGTTCACTGGGGCAAGCTGCACTTCCTCACGCCGGAACGGCTCCACGCTCTGTATCCAGAGGCGGACAGGTTCATCGCCATCAGGCGCGAGTTCGACCCAGCCGGCACCTTCCTGAACCCGCATCTGCGCGAGCTGTTCGAGTGAGCCCTGGCCATATGTCGTAGAAGCAGCGCGGGCCGATGCAGGTGACCGGCAACATCGTCGAACGGTCTGATGGGACCTCATCTTCTTGTCATCAGGGACGATGGGTACGAAGAACTCGCAAGGAAGAACCGCAGTGCATCGGTTGCGCGTTTCGCGACGCGGAGCGATGGCGCTGTTGCTGGGTGCCGCGTTTCTAGTTCTGGGGTTGCTCGCAACCTTCGCCGTCGGCCTCTCTGACAACCAGGCCTCGTCGAAGGCGGGCGTCGAGGCACGCGTGCACGAGCGGGCGGTGCTTGCCGCCGCGCTCGTACAGAGCATCTTCTCCACGGTTGAGCAGCAGATCCCGGCGGAAGTGAAGGCGTTCGGCGGTCGGCATCCCAGCTCGGCGGTGCTACGGAAGGACCTGGGGACCGGTAGGTACGTGGCGGTGCTCGCGCCGAACGGCGGCGTCCTCGCCAGCGCGGGACTGAGCCGTCAGGTGCGCTCGGAGCTTCAGACCTCACGCGCAGTGAAGCTCGTCATGCACGGCGCGCCATATGCCCTGGGAGATCTGGTGGGCAATGGCAAGTCCGGAGTCATTGACATCGCTCTCGGGCTTCCGACCTCGTTCGGCAGGCGGGTGCTCGTCGAGGGCGTCGCTCCCGGCGAGCTATCCGGCCTGTTGACCGGTGAGCTGCATCGAATCCCCGGCGTGGCGGGGTCACGGAACCTGATCCTCGATGCCAACGACACCGTGATCGCCTCGAACGTGGCGTCGCGACCACCGGGCTACCGGTACACGAGCCGCACTGCCCGCGCTGCACTGGGTCGCTCCACCGGCGACCGCAACGGGCGCTTCTACGACGAGGTGCCACTGCAGGACTCGACCTGGCGCATCGTGCTCGAGTCTCCGGACGGTCCCCTGTTCGCGAGCGTGTCGGGGCTGCACAGGTGGGTGCCCTGGCTCCTGTTCATAGCGTTCGGTCTAGTTGCGCTCGTCGCGCTCGTGCTCGGCTGGCGCACGGTGCACTCGGCTGAGCAGGACCTGGCGTATGCGAACGCACAGCTTGCGTACGTCAACAGTGAGCTGGAGGCGACGAACGCGCGCCTGGAGCGCCGGGCCGAGGAGCTGGCGCGCTCGAACGCTGAGCTCGATCAGTTCGCGTCGATCGCGTCGCACGATCTACAGGAGCCGCTTCGCAAGGTGCGCACCTTCACCGAGCAACTGATGGCATCGGAGTCCGAGGGCCTATCTGAGCGTGGCGTGGACTACCTCACCCGCGCCAACCGCGCGGCGGAGCGGATGCAGGCGCTGATCCAGGATCTGCTGCAGTTCTCACGTGTCACCACCAAGCCGCGCCCGTTCACGACCGTCGACCTGAATCGGGTGACGGCAGAGATCCTCGACGACATCTCGGTGGAGCTCGAGGAATCAGATGCCGAGGTCTCGGTGGGGACGCTGCCGACGCTCAGCGCGGACGAGCTGCAGATGCGCCAGCTGATCCTGAATTTGATCTCCAACGCCGTGAAGTTCCGGCGCGAGGGAGTGCGACCAGAGATCACGATCACGGGCGAGACGATCGGCGATCGCGCCCGCATCGTCGTCACCGACAACGGCATCGGCTTCGAGCAGCAGTACGCGCAGCGGATCTTCAGGGTGTTCGAGCGCCTCAACGGGCGCGGCGAGTACCCGGGTACCGGAATCGGCTTGGCGCTATGTCAGAAGATCGCGACCCGCCACGGGGGCGAAATCGCCGCGGCCGGAAGGCTCGGTCACGGCGCCATCTTCACGGTGACCCTGCCGCTGACGCACGCGAGCGCGGAGGCGACCGCCTATGACGACGATCTGGAACCCGACCTGAAGGAGAGGGCGCATGTGGCGGGATGAGCGCAGCGCGAAGCCAATCACGATCCTGATGGCCGACGACGACGAGGAGGATCGCGAGCTGACAGGCGAGGCGCTGGAGCGCGCGCATCTCACGAACGAGATCCGCTTCGTGGGCGACGGGCAGGAGCTGCTCGACTATCTCCGTCGCGAGGGTCGCTATGCCGAGGGCGGCGAGGAAGCGCCGATGCCCGGGATCATCCTGCTCGATCTGAACATGCCCAAGAAAGACGGGCGTGAGGCATTGGCGGAGATCAAAGCCGATCCTCGTCTGAGAACCATCCCCGTTGTGGTGCTGACCACCTCGCGCGACGAGGAGGACGTGATCCGCTCCTACAACCTGGGAGTGAACTCGTTCATCACCAAGCCCGTCACATTCGGCTCGCTGGTCGAAGTGATGGCGACCTGGGGGCGCTATTGGTTCGAGATCGTGGAGCTGCCCGTAACGGGCGCCGTCCATGAGTGACAACTGCCGGATCCTGCTGGTCGAGGACGACGAGGACGACTACCTGATCACGCGCGATCTGCTGGCAGCGCAGTCGCGCATGCAGTTCGAACTCGACTGGCGGGCAGCCTACGAGGACGGCCTGGCGGAGATCCGGCGGCGGCGCCACGACGCGTATCTGATCGACTACCGGCTGGGCCGCCGAACCGGGCTCGACCTCGTACGTGAAGGCTTTGGAACAGGGCCCCGCGCTCCGGTGATCCTTCTGACCGGGCAGGACGACTATCAGATCGACCTCGAGGCGAGCGCTCTCGGCGTGGCCGACTACGTGACGAAGCAGGCGCTTGACCCGACCGGGCTGGAGCGCGCGATCCGCTACGCGATCTCACACAGCGGCGCTCTCAGCGACCTCGCGCGGAGTGAAGAGCGCTACGAGCTTGCGACCCGCGCGGCCAACGACGGCATCTGGGATTGGGACCTGGTCAGCGACAGGATCTACCTGTCGCACCGCTGGCACGTGATCCTCGGCCTCGAGGAGCCCAACGAGGACTCTCACCCCGGACGCTGGTTCGATCTGGTTCATCCGGATGATGTGCTCCAACTCCGCGCCGCGATCGACGGCCAGCTTGCCGGGCGCAGTGAGCACCTCGAGATCGAGTGCCGGATGCGCCACGCGGACGGAAGCTGGCTGTGGGTGCTCTGCCGCGGATTGGCGATCCGCGGCAGCGACGGAATCGCGACCCGTATGGCCGGCTCGATCGCTGATATCACCCAACGGCGCTCAGCAGAGGAGCGGCTGCGACATGACGCGCTCCATGATCCGCTCACGGGCCTTCCGAACCGGGCGCTGCTGATCGATCGGCTCGAACAGGTGCTGCAGCGTTCGGTCAGGGACCCATCGAGCGGCTGCGCGATCATGTTTCTCGATCTGGACCGCTTCAAGCTGGTGAACGACAGCTTCAGCCACTCGGTCGGCGACCAGCTGCTGATCGCAACTGCCGCACGGCTCTCGGAGGTGCTGCGCCCGGGCGACACGATCGCCAGGCTCGGCGGCGACGAGTTCACGCTGCTGATCGACTCGGCGACCACCCCAGAGCAGGCAGGCTGCAGTGCCCGGAGGATCTGTGAGGCGTTGGAGCGGCCCTTCCAACTCGCCAACCAGCACCTATTCGTCCGCGCGAGCATCGGGATCGCACTCAGCCGGCCCGGCGGTACCTCGAGCGATCTGCTTCGCAACGCAGACATCGCAATGTACGACGCCAAGCAGCGCGGCGGCGGGAGCTACGCCCTCTACGACGATGCCATGCACGAACGGGTGTTGACGCGGCTGACCCGAGAGAGCGCGCTGCGCCAGGTCGTCGAGCAGTCTCTGATCAAAGTCCACTATCAGCCGATCGTCGACCTCGCGACTGGCCGGCTCCGCAGTCTGGAGGCGCTCGCCCGCTGGCCGGAGGGGTGGCCGTCGCTTTCGCCGTCCGAGTTCATCCCGATCGCCGAGGAGCTGGGGTTGATCTCAATGCTCGGACAGCAGGTCCTGCAGACGGCTCTGACACAGCTCGCTTGCTGGCGGGAACAGAACGTCGTCGACGACGACATGTGCGTCAGCGTCAACATCTCCCGACTGCAGCTCGATGACCCGCAGCTCCCGGACGCGATCCTGCAGGCGCTCGAGATCAGTGGACTTCCGCCGCAGCTGCTGTTGCTCGAGATCACAGAGAGCACGCTCATGCACGAGCCGGAGCGGATCATCAGGATCGTCACCGACGTGTGCTCGCAGGGCGTCGGCCTTCATCTCGATGACTTCGGCACCGGCTACTCCTCGCTCTCGGCGCTGGCTCAGTTCCCGGTGCACGCCTTGAAGATCGACCGTGGCTTCATCAATCCGACGAGCGGCGATGGAGAGATCAATCAGGCGATCGTCCGCTCCACCATTGCGCTGGCTCACACGCTTGGTCTTGAGGTGATCGCCGAGGGGGTCGAGACCAAGCGGCAGCTCAAGGAACTCAGCCAGCTTGGTTGCGAGTGTGGGCAGGGGTACCTCTACTCCCGGCCACAGGACGCGAAGGCCACCGAGGCGCTGCTCCGCGACTGGGATCCGCAGCGCCTCGGGCGTCTGGCGTCGCTCGGTTAGAACGAGGACGCCAGCGGCTGCGAACTTACGGACTGCGAACTTACGGGCCGCTGTCGGGGTCGCGGGACCGTCCGTAGCGCACGAGGTTGCGCAGGAGCCAGAGGTCGATGGCGAGGAAGGGTAGGAACACCAGTCCCGACCAGTCACCCGACGCGCACAAAAACACGATGACGAAGAGGATCCACGGCGCGAGTACGGCGCGGATCACGATCGCCTGCTTGTAGTGCCTGCGGCCCCATCCATCGACCCAGCCGGTTTGTGGCTCGTCCGCGGTCATCGCAACGCCAATGCTATGCCCGGTTGTGAAGCCTGCGGGCCCAGGTTTCAGCCCGAGGCAGATTCATTCCCTCGCGGCGGCCAAGCGGCGAGATACTGAGCGTGGCCTGGACCTACCAGAGGAGACCGAATGAAGTACTACGTGAGTGCCCGCCCAGGGCCGATGCCACCGTCACCCGAGCTGTTCGACGCGTCAATCAGCTGGCTCGACGCGCGACTCGCCGACGGGACGTTTGACTGCATCTTCGGATTCATGGAGGGCGGCGGCTTCTCGATCATCAACGCGACCACGCACCACGAGGTGCTCGACCTGATGACCGACTATCCGCTGTTCGGCATGGTCACCTGGGAGGTGCGTCCGCTCCTCGAGTTCAAGGAGGGCATCGAGACGCTGCGCGCGAAGCTGGTCGAAGCACAGGCTGTGTTCGCCGCCCACTGAGCTCGACGCACCGTTCGAACAGACGGTGGGGTTCTGAAACGCATTCAGAACCCCACCGCTTTCCATACCTAGTCGTTGTTGCAACGTGTTGAGCTAGTTGACAGGCGGGATCGTGTCCCACAGACCAAACTGATCATCCGCTCCGTAGATACCCTGCGTCCCGACTGGGCTTGTGCCCCCGATGTAGGCGTCGCCGTTGAATAGGTACAGAGGCCGCCGGTGATATGTCACCTGCCAGCTGCCGTCTGGCCTCATGACGACTCCGACAGCACCCTTGTCAACGCCCGGGCCAGCTTCTGGCCACCCCGAGGTGAGGACCGGCGGCCAGGAGACAGAACAGGCCCTGAAGCAAGCGGCGCCAGCGGCCGTCCCTTTGCGTCCGCGGTGCTTCGGCCGACTCAACGTGTAGACCGGGAAGGCGGCGTCCGGGAATGGTGTGTAGTCAGGGTTCATCGTGGCGGCCAGCACGGTTTCATCTGGGCCGGTGCCCGCCAGGGGTGCGGTCTCCAGCTGCAGTTGAGCCCGACCAGCGGCAGGGATGCCGCCACGCGGATCGAGCAGGTACCAGATCCCTGGGGGCGTCGTGATCGGATCATTTAGGGTGGCGCCCACCGTGTCACCGGGATTTGTGTCCCGGAAGAACCGGTACAACGGCCAGCCGGCATAGGTCACCTGCTGAACCGACGGTGCGCCTGGCAGGCCGAGGTCGGTACGGGTCACTGTCCCCAGAAGCCTGGGATTGACCCCCGGGCCGGCAATCGGATCCCCGTCGGTTAGGAGCGCCGGCCACAGAACGGTGTCGCAGGGCTTGTTCTTGACGTTTGGATTGTCGCTACACGCGTACGGCACGCCGGTTAGCGAGTGAAGTCGATCTGAGGTCAGGAGGTACAGTGAACAGCCCTCGTAGGCCCCTGAACCGATGACCAGTACCCTGCCAAAGCCCGGCGTCTGGGCGGTTGACACGGTTACCGAACCGCTCGGCATGTTCGACGACGAGTCAGGGTCGGAACACGGACTTGTTGCGGCGCTCGCAGATGAGCTGAACAGCAGGGCCACAGCAACGAGGCACAGAGCAAGCGTGGCGCTGGATGCGAGTTTAGGTTTCAAACCTGCCCCCTAAGCTTGTTGGGTCTTGTTTCGCCATCCGCGCGTCGCGGTCGGGACGCGACGGCTAAATAGTGCTCCTTTGCGACCCTAGGTGAGGGGCTTGGGGCTCACATGAGGAGCGCTATCCAAATTTGCGCGGCCGACTATCCAAATTGCGTCGGGTGATGGGCCGAACGCTTCGCGTCACGGCCGGGGTGGATGGCGTCGCTCGCACGCAGGGCGCCGGCCAGTTCGCGCCGGTTGTGGATGCCGAGCTTCCAGTAAGACGCGGCCAGCTGGCCCTCCACGGTCTTGACGCTCACGAACAGGGCCTGCGCTATTTGCCGATTGCTCAGCCCGTCACTGGCCATCCCTGCGGTGCGGCGTTCAGCGGGTGTGAGGGAGTCGGGACCGGTACGAGCATCGCGCCGGGGTCGAGCGCCGGCGGCCACCAATTGAGCGCGGGCTCGAGCGCAGAGCGCGGTACCCCCGCAGCCGGCGGCGACGTCGAGCCCACCCGCCAGTGTGTTGCGCGCGTCCATGACCCGGCCGCAGGTCAGCAATGCTGATCCCAGCGCGACGAGGGCACGGGCGTGCTCCAGGCGGGCCGGCGTCCCGGAAAGCAGCTCAGTCGCATCGCTGAGGCGCCGCAGTCCGTGCGGGCCTGGATCGACAGCTCCGCTGAGCGACAGAGCGATTCCGAGAGCCCGACTGGAACCGAACGCCTGCGCTGCTTCCAACTCGCGCTCGGCAAGGCGTTCGGCGTCGCTGCGCCGGCCGAGTCCGACGAGAGCGTCCGCGGCCGCGATTGCCCAATCGACGTGCATGCTGAGGCGCCGTCCTGCACCGCACATGCGCTCATCAGCGGTCAGGAGGTCAGCAAGACCCGCGTCCGGGTGACCGCTGGCAAGCCGCGCCAGTCCTCGCGCCGTCAAGACGATGACATCGCTCAGATCGGGCAGATCATCGGGAATCGGCATCGTCTCGACAAGCTGGCAAGCCTCCTGGTGACAGCCCAGCTCGATCAGCGTGGAGACATACGTGCCGCGAAACCAGCGAGCAGTCGGATGATTGTCGGCGGTGAGTTCGAGCGCCCGCTCGCTGTGTGCCACCGTTCCGGCGAGATCTCCGGTCCTGAATGCGACCTGAGCGCGTACCCAGGACAACGCCTGAAACATCGCCGCCGCTCCCCGTCGCTGCGCGTCGGCCATCCCAGCCTCAGCAGCGGACGTCGCTTCGTTCGAATGATCGGACAGGACGAGCGCGACAAGCGCGCCTGCCCACGCCGGCCAGCGCTCGGTCCGGAGCTCGTCGCTGGCAAGCGCTCCGAGCGCCAGCGAGGCGATCCTGGTGGCAGGCAGACTGATCGCGGCGCCCGCCAACGCGAGGGCTGCAAGCAGCATCGGCTCATCGAGTCCGTCACGGCCAATGCGTTCCAGGCAGCGAGTGACGCGCTCCTCGAGCCCGACAGCCGTCAGATCACCAAATGCGGCGCCGATCAGGGCAGCCTCCGCTCGCTCCAGCAAGGCGCGATCCACGCCCTCGGGATGGTCGAGCAGGTCGTGTATCAGGCGATGCGACCCGTGCATGTCGGTGACGCTGGCGAGCGCATCTGCCAGCTCGAGCGTCAGCTCGGCGCGCTGTGTCGGGCCCTCGGCCAGGACGAGCGCGTGCCTTAGTGAGCTGAACTCCGGCTCACCCGGTATCAGCATCTCCGCCCGTCCGAGCTGGACCAGGATCTCGAGCCGCTGCTCAGACGGCGGGGGTTCGGCGACGGCCCGTCGCAGATAGGCAACGGCCGCTTCTGGGGCGCCTTGGGCGAGTGCCTCGCGCGCCGCATCGCGCAGGATGTCCACTACCCAGCGCTCGCCGTATGGCTCGGCCGACAGGAGATGCGCAGCGGCCTGATCGGCAGCCCTCCCGGCGGCGAGGAGTTGCTTGGCCGCCTGGGCGTGCATCGCCGCGCGACCTGATTCGGGAATGCGTTCGAGGACGGCCTCGGCCACAACCGGGTGCACGAACACGAGTGGTCGGCCTGTCGTCATGATCCCGGCAGACCGGAGCTGGTCGGCGGCATGCGCCGCAGCCTCGCGCTCGAGCCCGACGAGCTCGGCGGCGGACTGCAGCGCGGCCCCCGACCCGAGGATCGCTGTGGCCTGGGCCAGTGAGACACATTCCTGGCCAAGTTCGGCCAGTCTGGTCGCTACGCTCGCCCGGATTCCCTCGGCTGTGGGAATGCGACCAGACCGGATCTTCTCGTCGAGACTGGGCTCAGCCGCCCAAGCCCTCACCAGCTCCCGGACGTAGAACGGATTGCCACCGGTGACGCGATGGCACGTGTCGCAGACCACGTCCTCCGCGGCTTGCCCGGTCTCCTCGCAGATGAGCTGCTCCACGGCTGCGCGCGTGAGCGGCGCCGGGCGGATGACCGTCGCGTTGGCCTCAATTGACACGTTGATCAGCGGCTCGGCCCGGCCCGCACCCTCGCGTACCGACATCGCCAGCAGCAGGGGCAGCGAGTCGATACGCCGAGCGAGGTAGGAGATGAACCGGGAAGAGGCCGGATCGAGCCAGTGAGCGTCGTCGATCAAGAGCAGAAGCGGCTTGGTCTGCGCGAGGTCGGCGATCAGCCAGTAAAGGCCGTACATGACGCTCGCGGCCCGGTCACCGTCCAAATCCGTCCGCGCTGTGCGGTCGAACACCGACCTGGCGAGGGCGCTTGCGCCCTCCCAGACGGGGTCGCCGTCGCTGCCGATCATTGGTGCCAAGAGCTCGCGAAGCCCGCCGAAGGCAGCCTCGGCCATCACAGGATCGGCCTGCGCGCTGAGCACATTGAAGTCAGCTCCCGCGGAGCTCCGGCAGGCACCCAGCAGGCTGGTCTTGCCGATTCCGGCCGGACCCATGACCACCAGCATCTGGCCGGCCGCCGCACGGCAGGCACCAAGCGCGTGCGATATCGCCGCAAGCTCGACCACACGTTCGAGCAGCGACCTACCGCCCGCCTCGGACGGGCGTGTAACCCTGGTCTGCCCCGTCATGTCTTCAACTTGGCCCCGACGTCCCAGTTTCCGACGATCGCACGAACAGTCGCGAAACGATCTGACGCGCGAAGCGGGCGACGGGGTTCGAACCCGCGACCTTCGGCTTGGGAAGCCGACGCTCTACCAACTGAGCTACACCCGCAATCTGGGGACATTCTATGGCGCGCCGGCCGACCTGGAGGTCCAGTGCTCCGAGGCCCGCCACTAGCTACTCTCTGGGGCGATGCGCAGGTTTGTCGTGCCGGGTGTGATTTCGCTTGTGGTGGCCGCACTGCTGGCATTGCTTGCATTCGGCGTTACGCACAGCGGTCCGAGCAATCAGCTGGCGGCCCGGGTCAGCCGCGGGCAGACACCGGCGGCGCCAAACGCGGCCGTGCAGCTCCAGCTGATGGGCTCTGGGCACAAGGAGAGCCTTTCCGAGCTGCGCGGCAAGATCGTGATGGTGAACGTCTTTGCCGGCTGGTGCGACACCTGCCAGGCCGAGGCCGGGCTGCTGAGGCGCGCCCAACAGGAGTTGTCGCGGCACGGGGGCGAAGTGCTTGGCGTCACGTACCAGGATTCGAGCGGCGACGCCCAGAGCTACATGCAGAAGAACGGGCTGCACTACCCGGTGCTGCTCGATCCGGGCGACACCTGGGTCGCTCCGTACGGCGTCAATGCGGTGCCTGAGACGTTCATCATCGGCCGTGACGGACATGTCATCGCGGCCGACCCGACTGAGATGACGCCGAAGTGGATGGACGCGACGCTCAACCGCGTGCTCGGCCAAAGCGCATGAGGCGTCTGATTGCGCTCACCGCGGCGATCGTCGGCCTGAGCGCAGCGCTCGCCGGGACCGCGACGGCGGCGACACCGAGCTACACCGATGCACTGAGCCAGTTCATGTGCACCTCCTGTCACGAGCCGCTCGAGCTGGTCAACTCGCCGCAGGCGATCTCCGAGAAGCAGTGGATGCGGCACCTGCTCGCCGAGGGTCTGGACATGTCGCAGCTCAAGAAGGCGATGGTCGCCCAGTACGGGCAGCAGGTGCTGGCCCGGCCGCCGGCCAGTGGCTTCAACCTCACCGTTTACATCCTGCCCCCGGCGATCTTCCTCGCCGGCTTGGCACTGCTCGCGTTCACCCTGCCGAAGTGGCGCGAGCGTTCGAGACGGACGGCGCGTCTGGCCGGCGCCGCCCCGCTCGCGACCGACGACGCCAAGCGCCTCGACGACGAGCTCGAGCACTTCATCTGAGTCCCTGATCGGGACCTACATCGAGTCAGGTGCGCTGACGCCGAGCAGCCCGAGCACCAGCGCAATCTGCGTCTTGGCGGCCACGCACAGAGCGATCCTGAAGGACTCGACCGACTCGGGCTTTGCGCCGACCACCTTGCAGTCGCGGTAGAAGGCCGTGAAGTCCTGCGCCAGCTCGAGCGCGTACGCAGCGATCCGATGTGGCGCCCGCCGCTCCGCAGCCTCGGCGATCTCTTCGGGAAGCGACAGCAGCTTTCTGATCAACTCCCGCTCGGAGGGGTGGAGCTCGCCCGCTGGCGAGCTCCAATCGGCTCCCGCCGTCACAGCCAGGCCGACGCGCGCTGCATCGAGCCTCGCGAGCATCGTGGCGATCCGCGCGTGCGCGTATTGGATGTAATAGACCGGGTTCTCTGACGACTGTGAGCGCGCGAGGTCGAGGTTCAGGTCGAGCGTGCGATCGTGCGAGCTCTGCAGCATGAAGTAACGCGTCGCATCGACTCCGATCTGGTCGAGCAGCTCGTCGAGCGTGACGAACTCGCCGGCGCGCTTTGACATCTTGGTGCGCGCATCGTTCTCGATCAGGTGCACGAGCTGCATGATCAGCGTCTCGAGCAGCTCGGGATCCCCACCGAGCGCCTGGAAGGCGGCCTTCAACCGGCCGACATAACCGTGATGGTCGGCACCGAGCACCAGGATCTGGCGTTCGAAGCCGCGCTCGCGCTTGCTCTCCATGTAGGCGAGGTCCGAGGCAAAGTAGGTCGGCTCGCCGCCGCCGCGCACGAGCACACGGTCCTTGTCGTCGCCGAAGGTCGTGGTCCGCAGCCAGAGCGCACCGTCGTGCTCGTAGACGTGGCCGCCACGACGCACATCGGCGATTGCGCGGTCCACCGTGCTCGGCGAGCCCTCATGCAGAGAGCGCTCGCTGAAGTAGGTGTCGAAAGCAACGCCGTAGCGGATCATCGTCGCTTTGATCGACTCGACCATCGCGGCCACCGCGCGGTCAGCCAGGTCGCGGACATCGAGCGATTGGTCGCCGGCACCCGGAATCTGTGCGGCAAGGTCCGCGACATAGGCGCCCTGGTAGCCGTCGGCGGGCGGCTCCTCGCCGAGCGCGCGCGCCCGTACCGATTCACCGAGCCGCAGCACCTGCGAGCCGGAGTCGTTGACGTAGTACTCCCGGGAGACAGTGTGGCCCTGGTACTCGAGGATCCGGCCGAGCGAGTCGCCGTACGCGGCGTGGCGCCCGCTCGCGGCGACTATCGGACCCGTCGGGTTGGCTGAGACGAACTCGAGCAGGATCCGCTCGGGGCTGGGAGCGCCGCCCGCCCCGAAGCGGTCGCCAGCATCGAGCAGCTGACGCAGCGCCGCCCGGTGCCAATCATCGGACATCACGAGGTTGAGGAAGCCCGGGCCGGCGACCTCGTAGCGACTGAGGGCGGGGCCGAGCTCGCGCTCCAGCTGCCCGCCGAGCTGGGCGGCGATGTCGCGTGGCGGGGCGCCCAGCACTGGCGCGAGCAGCATCGCCGCGTTGGTCGCGTAATCGCCTTGCGCGGCACGCTTGGGCCGCTCGAGCTTGATCCCGGAGCCGAGGTCCGTCTCGCTGCCGCTGCCACGCAAGGCAGTGGCAGCAGCGCCAAGCGCTGTCCTCAGACCGGCGACAGGATCGCTCATGTGTGGACCGCTGGGCTGAGGGCGAGCCGGGCCATCTCAGTGCCGGCCATCGTGTATGGGGAGATAACCTCGTCCGCGCCGGCGTGAATCAGCTTGCGCTCGGTCTCCTCGATCGCCGCGCGCGCGATCACCCGAACCTTGCTCGAGAGCTCGCGGGCGGTGAGCGCGATGAAGATGTTCTCGGCGTCCGAGTCGACGCAAGCGATCACGGCGTGGGCACGTTCGATCCCGGCGTGCAACAGGACCTCGTCGTGAGACGCCTGTGCCTCGATGTAGGCGGTTCCATCGTGTTTGGCAGTCTCACGGTTGTCGGGATTCGGATCGATCACGACGACCTGTGCGTTGCCGGCGCGTAGATCACGCGCGACCTGGCGGCCTACGCGCCCGTACCCGCAGACGATGAAGTGGTCTGTGTAGGAGTCGATCATCTTCTGAATGCGGCGCTGGTCCAGGAGGCCGCTGAGCTGCCCGGAGACGAAGAACTCGGCAACCGTCGCCAGGCCGTAGAAGAGCGTACCTATCCCGAACAGCTCGAGGATCGCCAGGATCACACGACCGCTGGTGTCGCTGGGAGTGGGAAGCGCGCCGACGGTCGTGATCTTGTCGAGCGCCCAGGCCAGGCCGAAGGCGATCGAGGTGTGCTCGAGGAGCGAGAACGCGATCGCCGCGGTGATCGTGACCGTGGAGACGGTCGCGAGCAACAGCATGAGACGGCGGGCGAAGTGACGCTCTTGCATGGGCCTAATAGTGATACGGCTCGCCGGCGAGGATCTTGTGACCCCGGTAGAGCTGCTCGAGCAGCACCACGCGGGCGAGCTGATGGGGGAGCGTGAGCGCGCCGAGCGACAGCCCATGGTCGACGCGCTCGAGCATGAGGCCGCCGAAGGGACCGCCGATCACGAAGCAGAGGTCGCGGCCGCTGGCGCGACGCTGCTCGAGGAACTCGCTGAAGCCGATCGAGTCAAACGCAATGCCGTCGACCTCCAGCAGCGACACAAAGGCCCGCTCTGGAATCCGTGCCGCCACGGCCGCATCCTCACGGACCTCGATCAGCTCGAGCCTGACGTAGCGCCCGAGCAGCTTGGCGTAATGGGCGACGTCGTCCACGAACGGCGGGCGCAGACGGCCCACGGCAACGACAGTGACCCTCACCGATGGGATACTAAGTACATATGGATCAACCCCAGCAGCCCGACCGCCACATAAACATCCATTTCTCGCCGGAGTTGATGGCCGGCCACTACTCGAACTTCGCCAACGTCAGCCACTCTGACTACGAGTTCACGATCACCTTCGCACGCGTCGATCACGAGATCGAGGACGACGAGGTTCCCGGTGTCGTCGTGGCACGCGTGAACCTCTCACCGAAGTTCATGCGCGAGCTGATCGACGCGATGCAGGACAACTACGCCAAGTGGCAGACTCGCGAGAACATCAAGAGCCTCCCGGAGTTCGGCGGTAACCGCCCCGTGGGCGACGAACCGCTGGATGACGGGGAGTAGCTGACGGCGCTGATCGCGACCGCGCCACAACCGATGCCGTGCGGGTAGCGATCGTCTCCGACATACACGCCAACCGGCAGGCGCTCGAGGCAGTGCTCGAGCAGATTCGCGCTGCCGAATGCGACGCCGTCTGGTGCCTGGGTGACGTAGTCGGCTACGGCGCGGATCCGGATGCCTGCGTGGAATTGGTGCGTGAGCACGCCGACGTCTGCCTGGCCGGCAATCACGACCTTGGTGTGATCGGCGCGCTCTCCGTGGAGGACTTCTCGGAGGTCGCGCGGCGAGCGGCTGAGTGGACCGCTGGCGTGATCACCGACGAGACGCGCCTGTTTCTTGAGTCGCTGTCGCCCGAGGATGAGGGTCAGGCGGTGAGCCTGTATCACGCCAGTCCGCGCGACCCAGTCTGGGAGTACGTGCTCTCACCGCTACAGGCGGAGCTCGCGTTCGAGGTGCAGCCGCAGCGGATCAGCGTGGTCGGACACACGCACGTCGCGCTGGCCTTCCACCGGTTCGATGGCGAGTCGGCCACGGGCGAGACCCGACACGAGGGGGATGAGCTCGACGTCAACGCCGGGTTCTGGTTGCTGAACCCGGGAAGCGTCGGCCAGCCGCGTGACGGCGACCCTCGTGCGGCGTGGCTCGAGCTCGACACGGAGCGGTGGACAGCCTCTTACAGGCGGGCGGAATACGACATCGACGGGGCAGCCTGGGCGATCCGTGCTGCGCGACTTCCCGACGCGCTGGCCGAGCGCCTGAGCTTCGGGCAATAGCTTGCAGAGGTCCTCGGAGGGGTCGTTTGGGCGGCTTTGGCCGGAGCAGTGGCTAAAGTCGAGCGTCGGATGGGGTTCGTACACAGGGCATTCGTTGCTGCCGGTGTCGGCATTGCCGTGTCCGCGATCGCGGGCTGCGGCAGTAGTGGAGGTCGGTGGCTGTCGCAGTCGCAGGCCAACAGGCTGACTGCCGAACTGAACAACGTCCAGCAGTCGCTGGACGTTGGTGAGTGCGCGCGCGCGCAGACCTACCTGACCGATTTTCAGACCGCGCTCAGCCAACTCGGTGGCGTGAACTCGACGTTGATCGCCAACCTCAACCAGGGCGCGAGCACCATCCAGTCGTTGACCAGCGCCAGCAGCGAGTGCAGGAGCCGCACGGTGACGACGCCGAAGACGCACACAACCAAGACGCGACCGTCGACCACTACTACGACGACGGCAACACAGACCGTTCCAACGTTCACCGAACCGACCACGACGCAGCCGACTCAGCCGACCCAGACGTACACGTATACCTCTCCCTCGACGAGTACGACCAGTACCACGGGCGGCCAGGGGATCGACACCACGACGAACACGATCGACACCACGACGAGCACGACATCCTCGACGACGACCTCGAACGGCGGAACCGGTCTCGGCGGCACCTCGACGTCGACATCGGGTGGCACCCCGACGACCAGCACCACCGGGACGTCCGGCACAACGGGGAGCGACTTCTGATGGGCACCGCATCGGTCATCAACGGCCGCTACCGGGTCGAGGGCCGCCTCGGCGTCGGCGGCATGTCGACCGTTCTGCTGGCAATTGACGAGCGACTCGAACGCCACGTCGCAGTGAAGCTGCTGGCAGAACATCTGGCAGACGACCCGACGTTCGTCTCCCGGTTCAGGCGCGAGGCGCTGGCCGCCGCCCGCCTCGTGCACCCCAACATCGTGCAGGTCTTCGACTCGGGGTTTGACGAGTCAGCTCATCAGCACTTCATCGTGATGGAGTACGTGCCCGGCCAATCCTGCGCGGAGATCCTGCGCGACCGCGGCCACCTCGACGTCGAACAGGTGGAGGACATCGTCGCGCAGGCCTGCCGTGGCCTCGATTACGCGCATCGCAACGGTGTCGTTCACCGTGACGTCAAGCCTGGCAATCTGCTCGTCTCCGAGAGTGGCGTCGTGAAGCTTGCGGACTTCGGCATCGCCCGGGCGACGGGCCAGTCGAGCATCACCCAGGTCGGCTCGGTGCTGGGCACGGCCGCCTATCTCTCACCGGAGCAGGCGCGCGGGGAGGAGGCCGGTCCTCAGGCTGACCTCTACTCACTCGGCGTGGTGACCTACCAACTCCTGTCTGGCAGGCTGCCGTATGAGGCCAACTCTCTGGCGGAACTCGCGCTCAAACAGCAGCGCGAGTCGCCGATTCCGCTGCAGCGCATCAATCCGCATGTACCGACGGCGCTCTCGGAGGCCGTGGCCCTCGCAATCTCGGTCGTGCCCGAGGAGCGGCCGCGCACCGCCACCGAGCTCTCCGAGTTGATCGTCGACGGCGCTCACGGGATCTCGCCCTGGTCCGATGACGCGCCCACCCGCCACATGGGCATGAGCACCGCGGCGACGCGAGTGCTGCCCACGCAGGGAACGCGACTACCCGACGCAGGAGACGATGGTGGCCCAACGTGCGCCCTCCCGGCCTGCCGCGCCGCGCGCGCCCAAGACGGTCCCGGCACGACGTCCGCCGACTCGGGAGGAACTGGCTCCGGCCCACACGGGATCGCGCGAGCACCGCGGGAGCGGCCGTCGCGTCGCCTGGCTGCTCACGCTGTTGGTTCTTCTCGTGGTGGTGATCGTGGTCATTGTCGCGGCGCTTCACCAGAGCTCGGCATCGGTCGTGCAGTACAAGCAGGTCGTTGCGCACGACTGGCAGAGCGCCGTCAACAAGGTCCAGACGATCATCTCGAAGTACACGAGGTAGACGGCGCCGCAGCCCGGCCATGAAGCCGGCGACGGCATCTTGGAGCTCGCCCCGGTCGATGGCGTCACGAAGATCGGCCATCAGTCGCTGGATGTAGCTCAGGTTGTGAAGGGTCAGGAGCCGCGGGCC
Source organism: uncultured Actinomycetota bacterium (assembly GCA_963714335.1). Classification (GTDB taxonomy): domain Bacteria; phylum Actinomycetota; class Thermoleophilia; order Solirubrobacterales; family Solirubrobacteraceae; genus Palsa-465. The sequence goes on along the minus strand of CAVQNW010000001.1, from coordinate 951,277 downwards.
CGTCGTCTCGCTCGCCTTTGCGGCGTAATGGATGTAGCCGCGCGTGAAGCCTGCCGAGCAGGCTGGGCAGGGGCAGCCTTCCATGATCGGCTCGCGGGAGCCGCGGAAGCGCGACTTGGCGAGATCGACGCGCCAGCGGCTGTCCGGTTCGGGCACGATTGCCACGCCGTGGCGTGCGAGGCGGGTGGGCATCGCGCAGTCGAACGTGTCGATGCCGAGTCCGACGCCGACCAGCAGGTCATCGATGTCGCCGATCCCGAGCAGGTGTCGGGGCCGTTCGGGTGAGACTCGCTCAAGCGCTTCAGTCGTCCAATCGACGACCTCGTGCATCTGCGGCTTGTCCTGTCCGAGCGAGCCGCCGATCGCGACGCCGCCGCAGCGGCTGGCCGAGACCGTCTCGACCGATTCGACCCGCAGATCCTGCTCGACGCCGCCCTGCACGATCCCGTAGACCACCTGGTCGGCCGGACCGTTCCGATCGTGCCAGTCGAGGCAGCGCTCGAGCCAGCGGTGCGTGCGCTCGGTGGAACGCGCGGTGTACTCGCGCGTGACGTGAAACGGCGTGCACTCGTCGAACACGAGCGCGATGTCCGAATGCAGCGCCGCCTGCACGGCCATCGACGTCTCGGGCGCCATGAAGCGCTCGCTGCCGTCCACGTATGAGCGGAAGCGCACTCCCTCCTCGGTGATCGCGCGGATCGCGCTGCGCGTTCCGCCGCTCGTGGCGCTGCGGCCGCGGCCCTTGATCTCATCCGCCACGCCGCCGTGGCCCATCGAGAAGACCTGGAACCCGCCGGAGTCGGTGATGATCGGGCGCGGCCAGCGCATGAACTCACCAAGGCCGCCGTAGGAACCGATCAGCTCCGGACCTGGCGAAAGATAGAGGTGGAAGGTGTTGCCGAGCACCATCTCGTAACCGAGCGCCTCGACGTCGTGCGGATCGAGCGTCTTCACAGCTCCGCGCGTGGCCAACGGGACGAACGCGGGCGTCTGCACATCGCCGTGAGCGAGGTGCAGCGTGCCGGTGCGGGCGCGGCTGTCGGTGGCGCGGGTGCGAATCTCGAACATGACTTGGAAACTAGAGGTTTGTTCCGGCTTTACGCTGCTCGCCATGCGCAGGGGCTTGAAAACCGGAATGCCGGCGGCTGCCGTCGCCGTCCTGGTCGCGGCGATGTTCGCCGGCTGTGGCTCACGCGGCCGCGTGAGCGGTGAGCTCAAGCCGATGCCGGTGATCAGAGGTGTGCGGCTGAGCATGCGCGCGCCGGTGGCGCTCGCACGTCGTTCTCTCCCGGGCGCGGACACCGTGCAGCGAGTCGACGCTTCCGGCGCTGAGTTGACGGTGACGCTCCGCCGCGTTATCGACCCGCTACGCGGCTCGGGCGCTCGGGTGCCTGCCCACGCGCGGGCCGTTGGCGTGATCATCCAGATTCGCAGCTCGGGGCCGCAGGTATATGACAGTTCCGCGACCGGTGACATCTCCGTCCTGACCTCGGGAGGCATCGTGACACCCGTGCTGGCGACGCGAGGAATCTGCAGGACACCGCTGGAGGACTTCGATCGCTACATCACCGCCGGCGAGGATCGGATCGGCTGTGTTGTGTTCGCCGTCGCAGACGGCGCTACGCTCGACGCCGTGCGGTTCTCCCCGCACGCGCACCGTCGTGGAAGGCTGACGTGGGCGCCCTGACCAAGACAGCTATCGCGCAGATCGCGCAAAGGAGTAACGATGCCGCAGGCCCGTACCGCCGGATCGAGTCCAACCAACCCGGCCGCACCCAAGCGCTCTTCCGCCAGGCCCGCCGCAGGTAAGACCGCTCCCGCAAGGTCCGCCGCGGCGAAGGCAGCTCCCGCTGCGTCCGCTGCCAGCAAGCCGGCTGCAGCCAAGCGCACCGCCGCCAAGCCCGCTGCGGCCAAGCGCACCGCCGCCAAGCCGGCCGCCACCAAGTCGACCGCGGCGAGGTCCGCGGCCGCGAAGCCGGCAGCATCAAGGTCCGCCGCCGCCAAGTCCGCGGCTTCGAAGCCTGCCGCCAAGTCGGCGACCGCGAAGTCGACCGGCAGGAGCAAGACCACCGCTGCCAAGCCCGCCGGCCGCAAGACCGCCACGAGCAAGAACGGCGCCGCCACGAAGAGCTCGCCGCGCGTCACGATCCGCGTCAACGCCGAGAACGTGCAGGTCGAGGCGATCGCGGAGAGGTTGCGCAAGCTGAACGAGAAGATCATCGAGTTCGGGCGCGAGGCAGGCGAGAACACGCTGACCAGCTACGAGAAGGCGCTCAAGACGATCGCCAACGAGGTCTCCCAAAGCCCGGCCAAGGATGAGCTCGAGTGGATCACGCGGCTCGTCGCGTCCCAGGCGAAGTTCGTGCGTGACATCACCGACAGCTGGGCAAAGGCTGCCCGCGAGCGGCTCAAGTAGGCGTCAGCACCGGTCTGATATCCGATAGTTAGAAGCCGATAAGAGAACCGGGTCGGGCGTCCCTGGCCCGGTCTCTGTGGGACAATCACTACTCGTATGGACCCGAATCGCAAACGCGCGATCCGGTTGACGGTCGCCCTGTCGGCTGCACTGCTGCTGGCAAGCGCGCTGATTTACGTGAGCTTCAGCGCGGGTCGCGACGAACTGACCGCTTCGCAATTGCTCGAGAAAGCCACGCCGGGGGGGCAGTACATCCTGGCCGGAACCGTTGAGAACGGCTCGATTCACTACGTCGGGTCGACGCTCGACTTCCGCGTGCTCAACCCCAAGCGCACGGTTGCCGTTGGCGTCAGCTATACCGGCTCGGTTCCAGATCCGTTCGCCCAGGGCCGCGCAGTGATGGTCAACGTCACCGATCAGGGCGGTAAGTTCATCGGCCAGCAGAACTCGCTCACGACGAAGTGCCCGTCGAAGTACCAGGCGGCATCGGGCGCGATCAAGGACACGGCCGGCATCCCCGCCGGACCGGCGGTGGTCAACGGCTGATGGCGCAGCTCGGGCGCGCGATTCTGCTGCTCGACGTCGCAGTCTGCCTCTACGGGATCGGCGCCTCGGTTTACGGGGCCCGCACGGGTCGCGGCGAGTGGGCTGATTCGGGACGCCGCGCGGTTTACGCGCTGGCGGCGCTGAGCGTGATCGCCTTTGTCCTGCTCGAGATCGCGTTCCTGCGCAACGACTTCAGCTTCAAGGTCGTCGCCGACACGTCCGCCACGACTATTCCCGTCTTCTACAAGCTGACAGCGCCTTGGTCCTCACAGCAGGGCTCGCTGCTGTTGTGGGTGACGCTCTCATCGCTTTGGTCGTCGCTGGCACTGTTCTTGACGCGCCGCCGACTGCGCGAGATCGCTCCCTATGCCACCGCTGTGCTGCTCGGCCTCAACGGGTTCTTCGCGGCGCTCGCCACGTTCGCCGCGAATCCGTTCCAGACGACACCCGCCGCGCTCACGCCGTCAAATGGCGCCGGGCTCGACCCGCTGCTCATGCATCCGAGCATGATGTTCCACCCGCCGATGCTCTACACCGGGTACACGCTGATGGCGATCCCGTTCGCCTTCGCCATCGCCGCACTGATCACCGGCAAGCTGGGCTCGGAGTGGATCCGCGACACGAGGCGCTTCGCGCTTGCGGCCTGGCTGTGCCTGGGGCTCGGCATCATCCTCGGGGCGCGCTGGTCCTACACGGAGCTCGGCTGGGGCGGCTACTGGGGTTGGGACGCCGTCGAGAACGCCGCGTTGATGCCGTGGATCGTGTGCACCGCCTTCATCCACTCGATCCAGATCCAGGAGAAGCGCGGAATGCTCAAGGTCTGGAACGTGTCGCTGGTGCTGGCATTCGGCACGCTGGCGATCTTCGGCACGTTCCTCGTGCGCTCCGGCGTGCTCGACTCGATTCACGCCTTTGGTGCCTCGACGCTCGGTGTGCCCTTCGTGATTCTGCTCGGGGTCATGTTCCTGACATCCGTCGGTCTCGTGATCTGGCGGCGTGGGCTGCTGTCCTCCGAGCACCGGATCGACTCGCTGATCTCACGCGAGGCGATCTTCCTGTTGCAGAACATGGTGCTCGTGGCGCTCACCTTCGTGATCTTCTGGGTGACGCTGTTCCCGCTGATCTCGCAGGCTGTGACAGGAACCAAGGTCTCCGTGGGACCGCCTGCCTTCACGCCGTTCGTCGTGCCGCTGGCCCTGATCCTGGTGCTGCTGAGCGGAGTCGGTCCGCTGATCTCATGGCGCCGCGCAACGGTTGCGAACCTGTGGCGGCAATTCATCTATCCGGTTGGCTTCGGCGTGCTGGTGACGATCCTGGTGCTTGCCCTGACCGACGCCGGTCGCAAGCCGCTGGCCGTTGCGATGTTCGGGCTTGGCGCGTTCGTGATCGGCACGGTGCTACAGGAGTTCTACCGCGGCACCGCGGCACGGCGGGCCACGACCCGCGACCCCGGGCCGGTGGCCCTGCTTGCGTTGGTCCGGCGCAACCGCCGACGCTACGGCGGGTACATCGCCCACCTCGGCTTCGCGGTCATGCTGATCGGCGTGGCCGCGTCCTCCTCGTTCCAGCACTCGCGCAACGTCACGCTGCTGCCGGGGCAGAGCGCCTCGAGCGGCGGCTACGCGTTCCGCTACGTGCGACCGACCGCTACGGTGACCGCGGAGCGGGTGTCCTTCGGCGCCGTGATCAACGTGACCCACCATGGCGCGCAGGTCACACGACTGCACACGATGCAGAGCTTCTACCCGGCTAACAACGGCTCGGATGGATTCATCGGGCGATTCTTCGACAGCGCCAACGCGGACAGCACGATTGGTCTCGATGCGGGTCCGTTGCGCGACATCTGGACGGTTGCGGCTGCCAACCTCTCGCCGCTGCTGCCGCTTATGAATCGGGACGAGAAGAGCCTGGTCAAGGAGTACAACCTTTTCGTGAGCCAGGTCCGCAAGCGCGTACCCGCTGCGAAGCAGCAGATGGCGCTCAACGCGGCGCTGAGCCACTTCGATTTCTGGGTGCAGCGCGACGCGGATGTCCAGAACATCGCGAACCAGTACCTGAAGCACCGGTACCCGATCCAGTTTCTGCTGATCGTCGCGCCACTCGTCACCTGGCTGTGGACTGGCGCTGCGATCGTCTTCCTCGGCGGCCTGATCGCGGTGGTGCCGCCGACGCTCTTCCCCCGCCGCCGCCGCAACAACGTGCCTGAACGCGCCCCGGTTGCGGTGCGCGAGCTCGCGTAGAACTGCTTGGACTCGCGCGATGGCCTACGTGATCTTCCTCCTGCTGTTGATCGGTGTGGTCCTGCTCGTCAGCGCTCCGCTGCGGCGCCGACCGGCCTCCAGCGAACTGCAGGAGGACGAGGTCCAATCGCTCGAACGGCTCGACCTGGAAGTGGCTCGCGACGCGAAGTATCGAGAGATTCGCGATGCCGAGCTCGATCATGAGACCGGCAAACTCTCCGACGAGGACTACGAGGCGATCGACTCCACGCTTCGCGCTGAGGCCATTGAGGTGCTGCACCGGCTCGATGAGCTCGAGGAGACTGGACAGGCATCGTCCGAATCCGCAACCTAAATCGCCGTGAGCGCCACCTCCAAAGTGGTGTTTTTGGTCCGGTATCGCTCGCGATGTCGCCGCGATATCGGACCAAAACAGGCAATTTGGAAGGGTGCATCCGGCACGGCGCGGAAAGCGGCTACCATTTCCCGCCGAGATGACTTTCGTACTTGACGTGGTCCAGGTGTTCATCAGCGTGATGCTGGTGTTCCTGATCCTCATGCACTCCGGTAAGGACTCCGGCCTGTCCGGCTTCGGCATGGGCGGCGGCACCGGAGGCGGCGGCAGCAGTCAGTTCGGCGGTGGCTCCCTCGTGGAGCGCAACCTGAACCGGTGGACGATCTTGTTCGCCATCCTGCTGCCGATCAACACGATCGTCCTTAGCAAGGTCAGCTGACCTAACTCGCGCGGAGTCGCGCAAGCCAGTGACAGGCTGCGCGGAAGGGTGCGCCCGTCGTCGCGCAGCCCGCGACAGGCTGCGCGGAAAGGTGCGCCCGTCGTCAGTCAGCGAGCAGTTCCGAGAGGAAGCGCTCACGTGCGGCCAGGAAGCCGCTGAACAGCCTCACCGTGCCCGCCTGCTCGTACTCGATCTCGCAGAGCCCATCATCGCTGCACTCGTAGATGGCTGCGTCGGGATAGGCGAGGATGAGGGGAGAGTGCGTGGCGATCACGAACTGCGAGCCGGCGCCGACCAACTCGTGGATCCTGCGCAGACAGGTGAGGCAATTCTGCGCTGAGAGCGCCGCCTCGGGCTCGTCCATCACGTAGAAGCCGTCTGGACCGAAGCGGTTCAACAGGACCGCGAGGAAAGACTCGCCGTGGGACTGCTCGTGCAGTGGGGTGCCGCCATAGGCGCGGAACGGGTCCTCAAGGGCGGACTCGGTCTCATCGAGATACGTGGCCGCGGTGAAGAGGCTCTCGGCGCGAAGAAAGAAGTCGGTCTGCGGCATCCGGCGACCACGGACGAGCCGGATCGACTCACACAGATCGGAATGGGACTCGCGCGTCGCGAAGGCGAAGTTGGACGATCCGCCCTCGGGATTGAGGCCTGCCGCGACCGCGATCGCCTCGAGCAAGGTCGACTTGCCGCTCCCGTTCTCGCCAACCAGGTAGGTGACCTTGGGATGCAGTGCAAGACCGTGTGCCAACGCCTGAATCGCCGGCAGGTTCCACGGATGCTCGCCGGCCACGCCGGTGTCCGGGAGCGTGGCCAGCTGAACGCCGTGTACGAGCGGCTGGTCTGCGCGCTGCCTGCCCCGGACTTCAGTCAGGCGCGGGTCCGCTCGAGCCATCTCAGTCCATATTGACGGCTACGTATTTGGTCGCGAGGTACTCATGCATGCCCTCGTGCCCACCTTCGCGGCCGAAGCCCGATTGCTTGATCCCGCCAAACGGCGCGGAGGCGTTTGAGACGATGCCCTGGTTAAGGCCGATCATGCCAGTCTCCAGGGCCTCGGAGACACGGATCGCACGCTTGAAGTTCTGTGTGAACAGGTAAGCGGCGAGGCCGTACTCGGTCGCGTTGGCTGCACGGATCGCCTCGTCCTCGGTGGAGAAGCTGATGACAGGCGCCACGGGGCCGAAGATCTCCTCGGTGAGCAGCCGAGCGTCCTCATTAACCCCACCGAGCACGGTCGGTTCGTAGAAGTAGCCGGGCCCAGCGACGGCGCTGCCGCCGGTGAGGGGCTTTGCACCGCGACCGACGGCGTCCTCTACAAGCTCATCGACCTTGTCGCGCTGCTTGGCGTCGATCATCGGACCGAGCTCGATCCCGGGCTCGGTGCCGCGCCCAACCCTGAGCGCGCTCAGCCGCTTTGCCAGGCGCTCCGCAAACTCAGTGGCCACCGACTCGTGCACGTGGAATCGGTTAGCGGCTGTGCACGCCTCGCCGCCATTGCGCATCTTGGCCAGCACCGCGCCGTCGACGGCAGCGTCCAGGTCGGCATCCTCGAACACCAGGAACGGCGCATTGCCTCCGAGCTCCATTGACAGTCTCAGAAGCGTCTCCGAGGCCTGCGACATCAACAGACGTCCGACCCCCGTCGAGCCCGTGAATGAAAGCTTGCGCAGGCGCTGATCGGACAGCAGCGGCGCGGTGGTCGGACCGGCCTGGCTGGACGTGACGACGTTGACGACGCCCGCCGGCAGCCCGGATTCCTCGAGGATCTTGGCGAACGCGAGTGTGGAGAGCGGTGTCTGCTGGGCCGGCTTGATGATCACGGTGCATCCCGCGGCGAGCGCCGGGCCGGCCTTGCGTGTGCCCATCGCCAGCGGGAAGTTCCAGGGCGTGATCAGCAGGCATGGTCCCACGGGCTGGGCCATCGTCAGGATCCGCCCGTTGCCGTTGGGCGAGATGCTGTAGCGCCCGTCGATTCGCACCGCCTCCTCTGAGAACCAGCGTAGGAACTCGGCGGCATAGATGATCTCGGCGCGCGACTCGGCAAGCGGCTTGCCCATCTCGAGGGTCATCAGGAGCGCCAGATCGTCGGCGCGTTCAATGATCGTCTCAAACGCGCGGCGCAGGATCTCACCGCGCTCGCGCGGAGGGTAGGCGGCCCACTCCGGAGCGGCCTCGACAGCGGCGTCGAGTGCCGCGACGGCGTCGGCGGGTGAGGCGTCCGCGACGTCGACCAGAACCTCTCCGGTGGCCGGATCCTCGACGGAAAGCGCTCCGTGCTCACCATCTCGCCATTCGCCGCCGATAAGGAGTCGATGCGGGACAGATTCAACAACGCGACGTTCGTCGCTGGCAATGATCGTGCTCATCAATAGAACGTTACTGTCTCTGCGCCGGCTCACCCCGCGGGCCCTGGCGGCGGTCGCTGTGACGGCCGGCGTTGCCGCGTGCGGCGGTAGCGGTTCGACTCCGCAACCCGTCGATACGACGCCGACTCCGCCCGCGTCCGTGAGCGCGACACCTGGTGCGTCCGCCTCAGGTGGCGCGGTGGGCGCCGAGCTTGCGGACACCCCCTCCGGCAGTGGCGCGGGTAGCGTCGCGCAGCAGAATGGACCGCGGATCACGAGCGGCGCGTCGCACTCGCTGAGCCACGCGTCCGCCACGATCAGCGACGGTTCGGGTGGCAACGTGACCAGCGGCGGCTCAGGCCAGGGCCTGATCACAACCGCAGCCACTGGCAGCGCCCACAAGAGCAGCTCGTCGAGCAAGTCGACCGCAAAGACGACCACAACGGCTACCACGCCCGCCACCAACAAGTCGACTGCGAACAAGCCGGTGACGCCACCGGTCTCCAGCAACCAGGGCACGACCACGCCCGCTCAGAGCAGTACTCCGACTCCGCCGAGGACAATCGTGCGGACCGTCGTCAAGACGAGGACCAGGACCAAGCTCAGGACGATCGTGAAGACCCGCACCCGCACCCGCACCGTCACCAAGATGCTGCGCCCGGACGTGCCGTCGACCGCGTTCGTACCGTCGACGCATCCTGCGCTCGCTCAGACCAGCTTCCTGGCTCAGGGCGGAAACGTCGGTTGTCACGTGGGTCCGGGCTGGGTCAGCTGCTCGGTTCTACAGCGCGTCTGGGCAGCCCCGTTCGAGCCGGTCTCGTGCAAGGGGAGCTGGGGCAACACCGTTTTCATGCAGGGGGCAAAGGCCGCCAAGTTTGTCTGCGGCGGCAGCAGCGCCATATCCCCTAGCGCAAAGGTGATCCCCGTCGGCTGGGACGACACGGTCGGGAGTATCACCTGTCAGATCAGGCGAGTCGGCGTTGACTGCTTCTCCAAGCAGCGTCACGGCTTCGTGATCAGCGGCACCGGCTACGCGACCTATTAACGCGTTCGGGGCTGCCGGTCGACTTGACCGGCAGCCCCGCTATGCGTTATCGGGTGAAGAGCGAGTCTGAGCGCCCGATCGCTCAGGCTGCGGCCACAAGTGCCGGCTCGAGTGCGACCGCCAGCACCTCGTCGACGCTCATGGCGAAGTGGAAGCTCATGGCGTCGCGGACTTCCTGTGGAACCTCGTCGATGTCGCCGCGGTTGCGCTCTGGCAGGATCACGTCAGTCAGCCCGGCGGCATGCGCCGCGAGCACCTTCTGCTTGACCCCGCCGATCGGGAGCACCCGGCCCTGGAGTGTGACCTCGCCGGTCATACCCACCGTGTGACGCACGGGGCGCCCGGTGAGTAGCGATGTCAGCGCCGTGACCATGGTGACGCCTGCGCTCGGGCCGTCCTTGGGGATCGCTCCCGCCGGGACATGCACGTGGAATGACTTGTCCTCGAAGTTGCTGCGATCGATGTGGAGTTCGTCGGCGTGGCCGCGCACGTAGGAGAGCGCGATCTGGGCCGACTCCTTCATGACATCGCCAAGCTGGCCGGTCAGGGTCAGACCCGGCTTTCCGGGTATCGCCGTGGCCTCGACGAACAGGACGTCGCCGCCTGCTCCGGTCACCGCCAACCCGGTCGCCACCCCCGGCACCGCCGTGCGGATCGCCGACTCCTGGAAGAACCGCTGGCGGCCGAGCGCGTCACGCACCGCCTCGACATCGAGGTAGACCGGAGGTGTCGCCTTGCCTGACGCGATCTGGGTCGCGGTCTTGCGCAGCAGCGTGCCGATCTCACGCTCGAGGTTGCGGACACCGGCCTCGCGCGTGTACTCGGTCACGATCGTCCGCAGCAGCTCGTCGCTGACCTCCACCTCGTCGAAGTGCAGGCCATTGCGGTCCAGCTGCCGCGGCCAGAGGTAACCCCGGGCGATGGCAACCTTCTCGGAGGTTGTGTAGCCGTCGAAGCGGATCACTTCCATGCGGTCCAGCAGCGGACCAGGGATCGTGTCAGCGACGTTCGCCGTCGCGATGAACATCACGCCGCTCAGGTCGAGTTCGACGTCGAGGTAGTGATCCCGGAAGCTGTGGTTCTGCGCCGGGTCCAGCACCTCGAGCAGGGCCGAACTGGGGTCGCCACGCCAGTCAGCGCCGACCTTGTCCACCTCGTCGAGCATGATCACCGGGTTCATCGTGCCCGCGTCACGCAGAGCGCGCACGAGGCGACCCGGAAGCGCGCCGATGTACGTGCGGCGGTGACCGCGGATCTCAGCCTCGTCGCGGACGCCACCCAGCGAGATGCGGATGAACTCGCGGCCGGTCGCACGCGCGATCGACTCGCCGATCGACGTCTTGCCGGTACCGGGAGGGCCGATCAGCGTGAGGATCGCGCCGGAACGCTTGTCCTCCGTGATGCCGCGCTCCTGGCGCAGCTTCTTGACGGCGATGTATTCGACGATGCGGTCCTTCACGTCCTCGAGACCTGCGTGGTCGGCGTCCAGCACCTCCCGCGCATGCTGCGGATCGAGCCGCTCGTCTGAGCGCTTGCCCCACGGCACGGCCAGAAGCCAGTCCAGGTAGGTGCGGATCACGCTCGACTCGCCGGACTGCTCGCCGACGCGCTCGAGCCGCCCGAGCTCCTTCTCGGCCTGCTCGCGGACCTCGTCGGGCATGCCGGCCTCTTCGATCTTGGTGCGGTACTCCTCGACGACGGACGCGTCGTCCTCGCCAAGCTCGCGGCGGATCGAGTCCATCTGCTTGCGCAGGAAGTAATCACGCTGCTGCTTCTCGGCACCGGATTCGACGTCGTCGCGGATCCGCTTGCGGATCTGCAGCTCAGCCAAGCGCTCGCGCTGGAATGAAAGCGCCAGTCGCAAGCGCGTAGGGATGTCGACCTCCTGCAGCAACTGGATGCGCTGCTCGTAGTTGAGGTCGGGGGAGTAGCCGGTGGCATCTGCAAGCGCTCCGGGCTCTGTGATGCCACGTAGGAAGGACTGGATACGGCTGTCTGCGCCCAGCAGATCGAGGATCTCCTCGACGACGGCGCGATATTCGCGCTCGAGCTCGCGGAGCTCACGGCTTGGCACCTCGCCGGAGGGATCAGGGCGTTCGTCGACGTCGACGTACAGGCGCCCGTTGGGCTCGGTTATGGCCGCGCCTGCGATGCCACGATGCAGGCCCTCGACCACGACGGCGCGGGCGCCACCCGGCAACCGCACGGTCTCGCTGACGGTTGCGACCGTCCCTACACCGGCAAATTCGTTCTCATGACGCGGCACGAGCAGCACGCGCTCTTCGTCGGCGGTGTCGACTGCCAGCGTGACGGACATGCCGGGGAAGACGACCGCATCGTCTAGCGGGACAAGTAGCAAACGGGTCATCAAAGCTTCACTTTCACCAGGAACTAATGAATGGTAAGTACATGGTACCACCAGCGGTACGGATTACCGTCCGGATCTGAGTCTGGATGACTGAGATTATCGCACGACAGAGCTTCCGCCTTGATTCGACCGTGGGGTTTGCGAAGATCACAGCGATGAGCGACCCCAGAAGTAACGATGAGCCGACGGACGTACTCGCAGCTGAGGAGTTCGTGGTACCGGCACCGGATCCGGCCCTACAACCCGAGGTGCTGCAGCTGCCGGCCGACCTCGTCGGCGCTGAACCGCGGGACGTGCTGGTCGCAGAGGAGTTCGCGATGCCGGCGCCGGAGGAGGCGCGGGTAAAGCGGTCACGGCTGGCGGACCACGCGCCGAAGCCCAAGCTCGTGGCGATCGTCACCGCACCCGTGTTGGGCGGATTGTGGCTGTGGCGAAGGCTGCGCCGCCGGCGGTCGAGCTCTGCGGGTTAGCGGCGCTGCGGCCCTGCCGATATGGAGCTGAGAGCTAGCGGCTGCGATGCGGCGCGCTAGCGCCGTTTCTTCGGCGGCAGCAGATCGGTGATCGAGCCGTCCTGCAGCTCGGCCGCGAAGGCGATCGTCTCCGACAGCGTGGGGTGGGGGTGGATCGCCAAGGCGATGTCCTGAGCGTTGAGCCCGGCCTCCAGCGCAAGCACGGTCTCGGCGATCAGATCGCCGGCTCCGACACCGACGATTCCCGCGCCGAGCAGACGGTTGTTCTCTGGATCGAACAGCAGCTTGGTGAAGCCCTCGGGGCGTCCGAGCCCGAGCGCGCGTCCGGATGCCACCCAGGGGAACGTCGCCTTCTCGTACTTGATCCCCTGCGCCTTGGCGTCGAGCTCGGTGAGGCCCATCCACGCGACCTCCGGGTCCGTGTAGGCGACCGACGGCACCGTGAGGGCGTCGAACTCGGCGCCCGCTACTCCGGCGATCACCTCGGCTGCGGTCTTGGCCTCGTGGGTCGCCTTGTGGGCGAGCATCGGGCCGCCGACGATGTCGCCGATCGCGTAAATCCCGGGAACGTTCGTGCGCAACTGTCGGTCGACGGGAATGAAGCCGCGCTTGTCCACGCTGACCCCTGCCTTGTCGGCGTCGAGCGCGTGACCGTTGGGAATGCGCCCGACGGCCACGAGGATTCGGTCGAAGGTCTGATCCTTGCCCTCCGAGAACGAGACCCGCAGACCGCTCTTGGATGCCTTCACAGCCGTCACCTGCGTACTCAGCAGGATTCCCTCGTATCGCTCCTTGATGCGGTTGTGCAGCGGGCGGACCAGATCAGCGTCGGCGCCGGGGATCAGCTGGTCCATCATCTCCGCGACCGTGACCTTGGCGCCCAGCGCGTGGTACACGGTCGCCATCTCGAGACCGATGATGCCTCCGCCGATCACGAGGAACCGCCCCGGAACGTCGTTGGGAGCGAGCGCGCCGGTCGAGTCGATGATGCGGGGGTCGTCGGGCAGGAAGGGCAGCTTCACCGCGCTCGAGCCGGCCGCGATGATGCAGCTGTCGAAGTCGATCGATCGCCCATCGACTGAGATCGACCGTGGGCCGGTGAACTTGGCAACTCCGGTCACGACCTCGACCTTGCGCTGCTTGGCCATCGTGGCGAGGCCGCCCGTCAGCCTGTTGACCACGTCCTGCTTCCAGCCGATCAGTTTCGCGAGGTCGAGTTTCGGCTTGCTGAAGCTGACCCCGTGCTCAGCCATCTCCTCGGTCTCGGCGATCACGCGGGCCGCGTGCAGCAGCGCCTTGGACGGGATGCAACCGACGTTGAGGCAGACGCCTCCCAGGGTCTCGTAGCGTTCGATGAGCGTGACTCTTCATGCCGAGGTCGGCCGCCCTGAACGCAGCGGTGTAGCCGCCCGGCCCTGAGCCGATGACCACCACATGCGTGTCGCTGGCAGCGGCAGGTGGGGCGGCAGGCGCGGCAGCGGGAGCCGCGGCAGGCTCGGCGGCTGGAGCCGCGGCAGGCGAGCCAGCCGGAGCGGTAGCTGGAGCCGCGCCCGGAGCGGCGGCAGGCGCCGCAGTCCCGGACTCGGTGGGCGTCGTGACCTCGGGCGAGTCGGTCGCGTCGAGCGTCAGCAGCACTGCGCCCTCGGCCACCTTGTCACCGACCTTGACCTTCAGCTCCTTGACCACTCCCGCGAACGGTGCCGGCACGTCCATCGTGGCCTTGTCGGATTCGAGCGTTACCAGCGGATCCTCGGGCGAGACCTCGTCGCCCGGCTTGACGAGCAGCTCGATGATCGGAACATCCGCGAAGTCGCCGATGTCCGGGACCTTGACCTCTATGACGGTCACAGCAATGCCCTGCGCAGATCGCCGAGGACCTTCGCGAGGTGCGCCACGAAGCGCGCCGCCGAGGCGCCGTCGATCACCCGGTGGTCATAGGACAGCGACAGCGGCAGCATCAGGCGCGGCACGAAGCTCGCCGTCGCCTCGTCCCACACTGGCTTGATCGCCGACCGCGTGACACCGAGGATCGCGACCTCGGGAGCGTTGATGATCGGCGTGAACGAGGTCCCGCCGATGCCTCCGAGGGAGGAGATCGTGAATGTCCCTCCCGCCATGTCGGCTGGACCAAGCTTGCCCTCGCGCGCTTTGCCGGAGAGCTCGGTGAGCTCGCTGGCGATCTCCAGCAGGCCCTTGGTATCGGCGTTCTTGATCACCGGGACGACCAGCCCGCCGGGAGTGTCCGCGGCGAAGCCGATGTTGAAGTACCGGCGCAGCACCAGCTGCTCGCCGTCCAGCGAGGAGTTGAACGTCGGGAACTCCCGAAGCGTCGCGACGCTATGCAGCGATCAGGAACGAGACCATCGTGAACTTGACGCCGTCCTTGCTCTGCTCGGCGTTCAGCTGCTTGCGCCAGGCCTCGAGGTCGGTGATGTCGGCCTCGTCGTTGTGCGTGACGTGCGGGATCATCACCCAGTTGCGGGCGAGGTTGGGTGCCGAGATCTTCTGGATGCGCGTGCGCTCGACGCGTTCGACCGGGCCGAACTTCTCGAAGTCCACGACCGGCCACGGCGCCAGCCCGAGACCGGCCAAGCTGCCGTTCGTCGGAACCCCTCCGCCCGCGCTGATGCCGCCGCCCGCGCTGATGCCGCCGCCCGCGCGGCTGCCGCCGCCGGCGGCAACGCTGCGGACGTCCTCAGGCGTCAGGCGGCCCTTACGACCACTGCCCGCCACGCCATGCAGATCGATGCCGAGCTCGCGCGCAATCCGACGGACCGACGGACTTGCGTACACAGGGGCGTCGCCGTTGTCGCTCGCCTGCGCGGACGTGGGTGGCGGGTGCGGCCGGGGTGGCTGAAGCGTCATCGGCCTCGGCAGCAATCCTCGTGGCCTGCGCCACGGGCGACTCGCTCGCTTTCGGCTCGACGAGCTCGGGGGTCGGTGCAGGAGTCTGCTCGGCGGAGGGGGTCGGCGCCGGTGCGGACGCCTGTGCGGCGCCGGTCTCCAGATCGAGCACGAGCGACCCCTCGGAGACGTTGTCGCCGACCTTGACGTGAATCGCCTTGACGGTGCCGGCAGCGGGCGAGGGCACGTCCATCGTCGCCTTGTCGGACTCGAGCGTGACCAGCGGATCCTCGGCTGCGACCGTGTCGCCGACCGCGACCAGGATCTCGATCACCGGTACGTCGCCGAAGTCCCCGATGTCGGGGACTGTGACGGCGAGCGCGTCAGCTGTGGCGCTCATACGGTCGTCGGCATCGGCGCCGACGGGTCGATGTCGTAACGCTTGATCGCGTCGGCGACCTGCTTGGCATCGACTGCGCCATCGTCGGCGAGTGCCTTCAGTGCGGCGACCGCGACGTGGTAGCGATCGACCTCGAAGAAGTTGCGCAGTGCCTTGCGGTAGTCGCTGCGGCCGAAGCCGTCGGTGCCGAGTACCCGGTAGATCCGAGCCTTGTCGCCGGTGCTCAAGCCGTCGACCCAGCCGCGGATCTGGTCGGCGTAGGCCCGGATGTAGTCGGTCGAGGCGATCACCGGACCCTGGCGCTTCTGGAGCTGCTCGGTCACGTACGCGGTGCGCGGCTTCTTGGCCAGCGGGTTGAGCGTGTTCCAGCGCTCGACCTCGATCCCCTCGCGACGCAGCTCGGTGAACGAGGTCACGCTCCAGACGTCCGCCAGTACGCCGAAGTCCTGCTCGAGCAGCTCCGCTGCGGCCAGTACCTCGCGCAGGATCGTGCCCGAACCGAGCAGTTGCACACGCGGCTTCTTGGCCCGTGGCGAGCCGGCGTCGCGCAGCAGGTACATGCCGCGCAGGATGCCCTCCTCGGCGCCCTTGGGCATCTCCGGGTGCACGTAGTTCTCGTTCATCAGCGTCAGGTAGTAGAAGACGTCCTCCTGCTCGCCGACCATCCGTCGCAAGCCCTCCTGGATGATCACCGCGACCTCGTAGCCGTAGGTAGGGTCGTAGGCGCGGACGTTCGGCACCACCGAGAAGAGCACGTGGCTGTGCCCGTCCTCGTGCTGGAGGCCCTCGCCGTTCAGGGTCGTCCGCCCAGCCGTCCCGCCGAGCAGGAACCCGCGCGCGCGGCTGTCGGCCGCCGCCCAGACGAGGTCGCCGACCCGCTGATAGCCGAACATCGAGTAGTAGATGTAGAAGGGGATCATCTGCTCGGCGTGCGCGCTGTACGACGTCGCGGCGGCGATGAACGAGGACATCGAGCCCGCCTCGGTGATGCCCTCCTCGAGGATCTGGCCGGCCTGATCCTCGCGGTAGTACATGAGCTGCTCGGAGTCCTCCGGCTTGTAGAGCTGGCCCACCGGGGAGTACACGCCTACCTGGCGGAACATGCCCTCCATGCCGAACGTGCGGGACTCGTCGGGCACGATCGGCACGACCCGCTTGCCGATCTGCTTGTCGCGCAGCAGGGTGGCCAACACACGCACGAACGCCATCGTCGTCGAGATCTCGCGCTCACCGCTGCCGTCGAGCTGTGACTGGAAGGCCGAGAGCTCCGGAACCGCGAGCGTTTCAGCCGTGCGCCGGCGCGCCGGCAGCGAACCGCCGAGCGCGGCTCGCCGCTCGCGCAGGTACTGCATCTCCGGGGAGTCCTCCGGCGGCTTGTAGTACTCAGCCGCGCGTACCTGGTCGTCGGTGAGCGGCAGCTCGAAGCGGTCGCGGAACGCGAGCAGCGCGTCCTCGGCCATCTTCTTGGCCTGGTGGGCGATCATCTGACCCTCGCCCGAGGTGCCCATCCCGTAGCCCTTGATCGTCTTGGCGAGGATCACCGTGGGCTGGCCGGTCTCGCGCACCGCCTCCGAGTAGGCCGAGTAGACCTTCTGCTGGTCCAGGCCACCGCGGTTCAACTGCCAGATCTCGTCGTCGCTCATGTGCGAGACGCGCTCGAGCAGCACCGGGTCCTTACCGAAGAAGTGCTCGCGCACGAACTTGCCGTCGCGCGACTTGTAGGTCTGGTACTCGCCATCGACTGACTCGTTCATCACGTGCACGAGACGGCCGTCGATGTCGGCTTCGAGCAGTTGATCCCAGCGCGAGCCCCAGATCACCTTGATCACGTTCCAGCCGGCGCCACGGAAGTCCGACTCGAGCTCCTGGATGATCTTGCCGTTGCCGCGAACTGGACCGTCGAGGCGCTGGAGGTTGGCAGTTGACGACCCAGATCAGGTTGTCGAGCTGCTCGCGCCCGGCAAGGCCGATCGCACCCATCGTCTCCGGCTCGTCCATCTCGCCGTCGCCGAGGAACGCCCAGACCTTGCGGCCGACGGTGTCGGCGATCGAGCGGTGATTGAGGTACTTCATGAATCGGGCCTGGTAGATCGAGGTGATGGCGCCGATACCAAGCGACACCGTCGGGAACTGCCAGAAGTCCGGCATCAGCCAGGGGTGGGGGTAGGACGAGAGCCCGTTGCCACCCACCTCCTGACGGAAGTTGTCGAGCTGCTCCTCGGTGAGGCGGCCCTCGAGGAACGCGCGTGCGTAGTTGCCCGGCGACGAGTGTCCCTGGAAGTAGACGAGGTCGCCACCGTGCTCAGCCGACGGTGCGTGCCAGAAGTGATTGAAGCCGACCTCGTAGAGCGTGGCCAGCGACTGGTACGAGGCGATGTGGCCGCCGAGCTCCGACGAGTACTTGTTGGCGCGCACGACCATCGCCATGGCGTTCCAGCGCATCACGGAGCGCAGTCGGCGCTCGATCTCCGGGTCGCCGGGGATGGGCTCGTCGAGCGACGCCGGGATCGTGTTGACATACGGCGTGTTCAGCGAGCCGATCGGGCCGCTACCGGCGTGCTGCGCACGCTCGACGACCCGGCTGACAAGATGCCGGGCGCGGGCCATGCCGTCGTGCTCGACGACGGCATCGAGGGCATCGAGCCACTCGGTCGTCTCGACGGTGTCGATGTCTACGTCACCATCGCTGGCGTTTCCGTTGAGGATCTCAGTCATCTAACGCTCGGGCAGTCTCTCGGAAGCAGGTCCTGTGCCGTGGCACTAGCCGGAATATAGACGTCGAGGCTTTTGACCAGCGGGCGCCGTAAGCCCGCGTTTCGGATACGGTCAGGACATGAGCCTCAGGCAGATCAGACGAGCCGCTCGGCCCACCGTGGCGACGCCCCTTAGCAGGGAGATTCGACCAGCTGGTGGTCGAGTCGGAACTGCTCGCCGGCAACCCGCTTGGCGATCCGGTGCAGCGTCCGCTGTACGTCTACAGCTCGCCCGGGGTGGCCACGGGAGCGGCAACCGATGTGAGCTGCGTCCACGTGCTCCAGGGTTTCAGCGGGCAGCTCGACGGTTGGCTCGCGCGCAAGCCGTTCGAGCCGCTGTTCGTCGAGCTCCTCGATGCGATGTTCGCGGCCGGCGACTGTCCCGACGCCGTCGTGGTTTTTGTCGATGCGTGGACATCCTTGGGTGGGTCGCAGTTCCTCAACTCGGCGGCGACCGGCAATTACATGGATTACCTCTGTGATGAGGTCGTCCCGTTCGTCGACGCGCGCTATCCGACGGCCCCCACACGTGAACGCCGAGCCGTCACCGGCCACTCGTCCGGCGGCTACGGGGCGCTGGTATTGCCGATGCTGCGGCCCGACACCTTCGGCGCGCTGGTCGCCCATGCCCCCGACACGCTGTTCGAGGCGTGTTACACGATGGATTTCCCACACGCCGTGCGAGTGTTGCGCGACCACTACGACGGCTCGTACGAGAAGCTGCTGGCGGACTTCGCGCAGGCGGACCGCTTCGACTGGGGGCGCTTGGGAGAGGCGCTCAACGCCTATGCGATGGCGGCCGCGTACTCACCGGACCCGGATCACCCCGGTCAGGTCCTGCTTCCGTTCGACACCGCCACGGGGAAGCTGATCCCGGAGATCTGGGCGCTCTGGCTCGAGCATGACCCGGTGCGGATGGCGCCGCGCTACGCGGAGGAGCTGCGCGGGCTGCGCCACATCCACGTCGAGGCGGGGCGATCTGATGAATACATGCTCGACGTTGGCAGCGCCGCCTTCTCGGCCGAGCTCAGCGCGCTCGGGGTCGAGCACAGTTTCGAGCTCTTCGATGGCCCTCACGGCGGCATGTCCTACCGCTACGCGCCGGCGATTCGCCGCTTGCTGCTGTCGCTCCGGGATCTGGAAGACTAGGGCCCGCCGTGAGTCGCGAAGAGGAAAATGAGCTTGCATTTGCCGGGCTGCTGGAGCTGTCGCGCCGCGTGCGCGACCGTGAGCTCAGTGCGCGCGAGCTCGTGCAACTGTCGCTGGCCCGGATCGAGCGCATCGACCCGCGACTGAACGCGTTTCGCGAAACGCTGCAGGATCTGGCGCTGACGACTGCATCACAGATCGACGGCGGCGCGATGGAGGGCAGGGGCCCGCTGGCCGGCATCCCGATCGCGATCAAGGACGACATGCCGATCGCGGGGCACGCGATGACGCGCGGCTCCAAATCCCCCGCGCAGCCGCAACCGAGAGATGCAGAGCCGCTGCGGCGGCTGCGCCTGGCGGGTGCGATCCCGATCGGGATCACGCGCGTGCCCGAGCTGATGCTGTTCCCGTGGACAGCCAGCGACGCGGGCGGGGTGACCCGCAACCCGTGGGATCTGACCCGCACTCCCGGCGGCTCATCGGGCGGCTCGGCCGCGGCGGTGGCGGCCGGCCTGGTGCCGGCCGCCGGAGCATCGGACGGGGGCGGCTCGATCCGGATCCCGGCAGCCTGCTGCGGGCTGGTTGGGATGAAGCCGACACGCGGACGGGTGTCCTCACAGCCGCTCGGCGACGGCTGGCTCGGCCTTGCCACCTTCGGTGCGCTGGCGCGCACGGTTGCCGACAGCGCCCTGCTGCTCGATGTGATCAGCGGCTCGGCGCCGGGCGACAGCTACAGCATCGCGCCCCCACGCGGCTCGTTCCTGGAGGCCGCTCAAACGCCGCCGGCAGGGCCCCTGCGAATCGCGATCTCGACCAAGCTTCCACCCGGGTCACTGGCGCGACTGTCCGCGGATCAGCGCCTCGCGTTCGACCAGACGGTACGCCTGCTGGGCGAGCTCGGCCACGAACTGATCGAGCGCGACCCGAGCTACGGGACGGTGTCGCTTGAGTTCATCCAGAGCTACTTGCGGGGCGCGCACGACGAGTTCGGGACGCTCTGGCGACGCGAGCTGGCCGAGCGTTCCACGCGACAGCTGGCGGCGATCGGCGGCAGGCTCGTACCCGATCGCCGCCGCGACAGTCTGCTCGCCAAGCGCCCGCAGACGATCGCGCGGATCACCAGGCTCTGGAATGAGTGCGACGTGCTGCTGACGCCGACCCTGGCAACAACCGCGATCGCCGCCGAGGGCGGTTACGGCAAGTCGGCGCCGGTCGCGCTCGACAAGGCGGGGCGCTTGATGCCGTGGTGCCCGGTGTTCAACCTCACCGGGCAGCCGGCGATCTCGCTGCCGGCGGGGTTCGGCTCCGACGGCCTGCCGTTGAGCGTCCAGCTCGTCGGCCGCGCCGGCGACGAGGAGCTGCTCTACTCGCTGGCAGGCCAGATCGAGGCCGCGCGGCCCTGGGGAGCCGACCGGCCCCCGCTGAGCATGCTTTGACAGACGAGGCTCTGTCCAGCGCTTTCGCCGGCGCACCTGGCCCGCTGGCCAGGGTGCGCCGCTGCAGGCAGTGGCACTAGGCAACCCGGTACGAGCTACGCGCGAACGACACGTAGGGCGTCGGCGCGACGGTCGCACGTAGCTCCACCTGCACGTGTGGTTCGACCGCGGGCTTGGTGGAGTTCGGCGACTCACCCCACACGACTGTGACTTCAGAGCCGATCGGCGCGCGGTTGGTGTCGATGCTCGCCAGCGACACGAATGACTTCTCGTTGTAGATGTAGCCGCAGTCCTGTGAGACGCCGACCTGCTCGCCGTCGAGCAACACGGTGTCGGCCTGGTAGAGCCCGTAGCGCGATTTCGGCCATTCCATGAACTTCGCGGAGTTCTCCTGCCCGAGCTGGCTGCCGATGGCATCGGCCACGTCCTGGGCGTTCCAGACGAGCGTCACCTTCTCCCGCGCCGGTGCATCGGCGCGCGCTTCGAGCGCCTCGCGGCCGACAAAGTCATGATCGAAGGCGATCACCTTCCCGTAGCCGAGCTCGTAGGGCGTCAGGTAGAAGTCGGTGACATCCTCGGAATCGAGGCTGCCGGCCAGCGAGCCGGCCTTGGGCGCAGGCAGCCACTCGCGGTAGGCCTTCATCTCGTCGCCGGAGAAGATCGCGGCGAACGGTGCGGGCACCCAGCCCGACTCGAGGTTGGCGGTTGAGTAGGCGCGCGAGCCGACCTGCACGAGTCCGTACTCCTCGCCTGCGGCCAGCAGCGCCTCGCGGATCCGTTCGCCCTGCTCCCAGGGGCCGAAGAGCTCGAACCCGGGTTGGCCCGCCATGCCGTGGCGCAGAGCATCCACCGTGAGGTCGGCGATTTCGAAGCTGGTCATGTTGAAGAACCTGACATCAGGCAGGTCCCGGCCGGTCACGGCCTCCACGATCGCCGCCGCGGTTGGTCCCTGGAGCTCGAACCGATATTGCTTCGGAGGGCCGGACGTGCGGACGATCGAGTTCTCGTCCCACTCGAGTTCGATGTTGAGGCCCTCGGTCTGCGCGTGGAAGGCGACCCAGTCGTGGACCATCGGGTGGCCGACGAGGTCGAAGCTGCCGTCGGGCAGATGGAAGAGGATCGCGTCGCCGATGATGAAACCGTCGGGGTTGACGGCCACGTATTGCTTGGCCTTGCCGGGCGTGAAGGTGGCAAAGCTGTTGACCGCGAGGCGCTCGAGCAGCCCCAGCGCGTCCGGGCCTCTGAGGAACAGATCGGTCATGTGGTGCGACTGGTCCAGGAGCGCGCAGGTCTCACGCCAGGAGGTCTGCTCGCTGCGCCAGTTGCTGAACTCGGGCCTCACCGGGAAGGTGTGTGGCCGCGCCTGGGCGTTGCGCAGGAAGTCAACGGCGCCCCCCGTGCGGGTGATCGCTGCTTCAAGGCTGTCGGCGCTCATCTGCTGTCTCCTCAGGTCCGCTCATGGCTTGCAAGACATCGTGGTCGCCGAGGCCACACGAGTAAAGAGCAAGTTGCTTGGCTAACTCATGAGCGATACTCATGTAGTGCTGAACCTGCGGCAGGTTGAATGCTTCGTCGTCGCGGCCGAGGCCGGCTCGATGACGAACGCGGCCGAGCGCCTGCGCGTCACGCAGTCGGCCGTTTCGTTGGCGATCGCCGGCCTCGAGCAGACGCTCGGTACTGATCTCTTCGTCCGCCGCCGCGGCCGCGGCTTGGAGCTGACCGCCGCCGGCCGCGAGCTGCTGCTGCCGGCGCGCAATCTGATGGCCGATGCCGAGGCGATTCGCTCGCAGGCGGATGTGATCGGGCGTGGACTCTCCGGGCGGCTCACGGTCGGCTGCTTCGGCACCGGTGCGCCGCTCGTGCTGCCCGCACTGATGGAGACGTTCGAGCGCCGCAACCCGGGAATGTCGCTTGATTTCATCGAGGGCTCGACCGACGTGCTCGAGCAGGCACTGCTCGAGGGTCGCTGCGAGGTCGCGCTGATGTACGACGTCGGCCTGCATGTGACGCTCGAGAAGGAGCCGCTCTACAGCACGGCCCCGTACGCGCTGTTCTCGCCCGAACATCCGCTCGCCGGCCGGGAGACCGTGACGCTTCCAGAGCTCGCCGAGTTCGACTTTGTCGCGCTCGACATCCAGCCGGTCCACGAGCACCAACTCGGGCTCTTCGCACACGCCGGCGCCTCGCCGCGCATCCGCTACCGCACCTCAAGCTATGAGCTCCTGCGCTCGCTGGTCGCGCGCAACCTCGGTTTCACGCTGCTGATCAGCCGCCCGTACGGCGACGTCAGCTATGAGGGCCGGCCGCTGGTCGCGGTGCCATTGAGCGGTGAGGTCAAGACGGTCGATGTGATGCTGGCGCGCGTGCCCGGTGTGCGACCGACAATGCGCGCGCAGGCGTTCGCGGCCCACTGCCGGGAGCTGCTGCCGCCCCCACTGGCATAGTTTCACCGCCTGCGGCATGGGGAACTTCAGCACTGTTTGTTGACGGGTTGGAACCAGTTGAGATCGTCCATCGTTAAGCGCTGAGTGGCTGTGCCGGAACGCGACACGGGCTCCCGACGGAGAGTCCTGCACCACGACGACGAGTTCCGGCAGTTCGCCAAGGCATATCTGCCAACGCTGCTGCGCGGCGCCTACCTGCTGTTGCGCGACGTCGACCTCGCCGAGGATGTTGTGCAGGCGACGATGCTGCGGGTGTTCCGGAACTGGCGCAAGGCACGGGAGGCACCGGAGGCCTACAGCCGCAAGGCACTCATCAACATCTGCCGTGACCACTGGCGGCGTCAGCATCGGCTGCCGCCCGAGCTTCTCAGCGAGGACGTGGATGAAGCCCCGGAGGAGGCGCCGGCGTTCAGTCACAGGCTCGCGGAGCGCGAGGCGATGACGCAGGCGCTTGACAGACTGCCGGATGTCCACCGCGAGGTGCTGGTGCTCCGCTTCTACTTTGACTTCTCGGTGGCCCAGACGGCGGAGACGCTGGACATACCCGAGGGCACGGTGAAATCGGCGACCCACCGTGGACTGATGGAGCTGCGCGAGCTTCTCGAGGCCCCGACCGGTGATGAGAGCACGTCATGAGTGAGCTTGAGCACCTCGGTGAAGAGCTCCGCCAGCAGCTGCGCGCGCACGTCGACGATCTGAAGCCAAGCGCCGAGCTGACGGCGCGAGTCGAAGCGATCCCGTCGACCCGCGGAGTCAGGCTGCGCAGGAGGCTCGGCGTCAGAGGGCGACGAATCGCGTTCGCGTTGCCGGTCTCGATCGTGGCGATCGTCGCCGCAGCGGTAACCCTGTTCGGAGGGTCAAGCGTGACTCCGTCCTACGCCGGAGCGATCTTGGTCCTGCCGAACGGTGAGGTGCGCGTGGCGATAAGCCAGATCATGGACGTCGCCAGTGCCAACACCGAGCTGCGTGCTCATCACATCCACAACATGGTGGTGCGGCCGATGAGCGCAGCCTGTCCGGAGCAGTCGTCGATGAGCTACGACGGGGCGGCGAAGGTCCCGGCACCGAGGATCACTCTCACACCGCGGACGGTGGCGCACGGCTGGACGATCGTGATTGCAGCCGAGCAGATCGGACCGAATCTGATCGAACAGGCGATCGGTCGCTTCAGGGGCCGTCTGCCCAAATGCATCTCGTCTCATGGGACCGGGCCGGGGCTGGGGAACTGGAAGCCCACCGAGGCCGACAAGGCGAACTACAAGAAGGCCCGTTAGCGTCGCGGGATGAACACGGATTCACGGCTCCCGAGACCGGGTCCGGGAACCCGGTTCGATCGCTGGGCGTTAAAGCGTTCGCAGGGGTTTTGGGGAAGCGCCGGAGGCCACGAGCACGCCACATCTCTCTCGTGTGGCGTCTCGTGCGCCTCCCGGTTGGCCTGGGCGTGAACCTGTCTGCGCGTGAACTGGCATGCCCCTGAACTGGCATGCCCGTGAACTGGCCTGGACCTGAACCGCGGTCCTACTGAGCGCGCCGGCCCTCGAGGTCCCGCAGTGCCCTGCCGCACTCGCTGACCACGCCGCGGCCGGTGAGCAGCATCGCCGAGACGCCCCAGAAGAGGACTACCGCGTCGACGCTCTTGCGCCCCTGCTTGTCCCAATAATCGTCGGCGAGGTCGAACCACAGCGCGAACTCATCGAGCGTCAGCGCCGTCGCGAGGCCTGCGGTCAGCGCGGCGGCACGCGAGGCGGCGCGCCGGTGAGGGTCCGTTCCGACCGCCACCTGCCAGGTCCAGAGATACCCGAGCGTGATCTGGCCGATGATCCCGGGCGTCGAGTGATGCAGGTGGCGGCCGCCGAGGCTCATGTTGCGGAAGGGGCCGCGCTGGGCGCGGATCGCGTGCGTCACGAGGCGGCAGCCGGCGAAACCGATCGTGAAGCCGGTGGCGTGCAGGAAGGCGCGTTCCCGGCGCGGGTTCGCGAAGTGGCAGCGATAGGCCTCGCGGAGCGCTTCGAAGCGCTCCGTCGGAACGGCGGAAACCCGCTGCTCGGGATCGGGGTGCTGCTGCTCGGGAGCGAGATGCTGCTGCTCGGGAGCTGGGTGCTGCTGCTCGGGATCGGGGTGCTGTGCCACGGTGGGCCAGCTTACCCCGACCCCGAACTGCTAGCTCAGGAGTTCTTGAAGCGCGGACGCTGTGACTTGGCCGCGCGCTTGGCGCCGCCGCCCTGACGGCCGTCGCGGGCCTGGCGACCGCCGGCCGGCTCGCTGTCACGACCGTGACGGGCGCCCGCGGGCTTGCCGGAGCGCGGGCCATCGTGACCATGGCGTCCAGCGGTCGGCTTGCCGCTGCGCTGACCGCCGCTCGGCGCGTGGCCAGCCGGCCTGTGGCCGAACTGTGCGGGAGCGCCTGGCTTGGGTCCGCGCCTGAACCCGTCGCTGCCAACACTTGGCCGTGCGCCGAGACCGGTGTCAATCCCGAGTGCGCCGACCATGCGATTCATCTCCTTGACCTGGTCGCTGGAGACCAATGAGATCGCCACGCCGGTGGCTCCGGCGCGACCGGTGCGCCCGACGCGGTGCACATAGGTCTCGGAGTCGTGCGGCGGGTCGAAGTTGATGACGTGCGAGATGCCGCTGACGTCGATGCCGCGGGCGGCCACATCGGTGGCGACGAGCGTATCGACCTCGAATGACTCGAACTGCGCGAGCGCGCGCTCGCGCTGGCGCTGGGTCTTGTTGCCGTGCATCGCGACCGCCGCGACGCCGGCGTTGGAGAGTTTCTTGACGAGCTTGTCGGCGCCATGCTTGGTGCGGACGAACACGAGCGTCAGATCGCGTTTGCTACTCAGGTGCTCGAGCAAAGAGTCGATGCGCGATTCGTGCGTCACCTCGACGAAGCGGTGTTCGACGTCATCGGAGGCGCGGCGCTCGGACGGTCCGTGCTCGTGGAAGGTCGCGTCGGTCGTATAGCGGCGGGCGGCCTTGCCGGCTTCGCCATCGAGCGTTGCGGAGAAGAAGAGCGTCTGCCGGTCCGCGGGACAGAGCGCGACGATGCGATCGAGCGCGGGGCGGAACCCCATGTCGAGCATGCGGTCGGCCTCGTCGATCACCAAGGTGCGGACGTGGTTCAGGTTGAAGGCGCGGCGTTCGATCTGGTCCTCAAGGCGGCCCGGCGTGGCGACGATGATGTGCGACTTCGCGGCCGCCTGTGCCTGCTTGAGCAGGCCGACGCCGCCGTAGACGGCAGTGATGCGCAGCGCACGCGCCTGGGCGATCGGACGCAGCTCGTCGACGATCTGGGTGGCGAGCTCGCGGGTGGGAGCAAGCACCAGGGCCGCAGGACGGCGCGACTCGGCCGCGGTGCGGTCGATAATCGGGATACCGAACGCGAGCGTCTTGCCGGACCCGGTGGGGGAGCGAGCGAGGACGTCGCGACCGGCGAGCACGTCACCGATGACGTGGCTCTGGATTGCGAACGGCTCGACTCTCTTGCGCGCTGCGAGAGCGTCGACGACCGCTTTGGACACGCCGAGATCGGCGAAGGACTGCTTAGACATGTGTTCTCCTGGACGGTCCCACGCGGGACCGCAAAAACGATTCGGGAGGCTATTGGCTGACCCCGAATCGCGCCCGAGAACGCGTCCACTGAAAGCAACTGCCTCACGGCCAGCGGCGCCGACCGTATCCCGAACTTAGCAGGTGAACGGCTTCGCCTAGGCAGCCCGCAACACGACGGTCCGGGTTACGGTCTTTGCCACCGCGCCGTCCGCGGATGCAGCGAGTGTGGCGTGCAACTGCCCGTTCCTGGTCAGCAACCGCCTTCCCGTGGCGCTGAGCCTGAGCAGTACCGGGTCGAACGCATTCAGGTCGTTCCCCCGAGAAGCGACTCCGTACCTGGCGCTCGCGACGATTACGAGTCGCGTCCGCTTGTGCGCCGTCGCAGCGACCTTATTCGCGCGCAGATGCTCGACGGCGGAGAGCGTCAGAGTCCCGACGCAGGCTGAGCCGGCATGACCACGGCAGGTGAGCTGCACTGTGAGGCGCGCGCCTGATGCCCTGAGCTTGCGGAAGCCGGTGAACCCCGTCTGCTCTGGAGCGAAGGTCACATGCATCGCGTGCGCCGCGCCGGTTGCGGTGAGGTAGTCGCCGACCGCCAGGCAGTTGGTCAGCGGGAAGCAGGCGATGCCATTCAAGTTCGCGGTCTGCGCTCCCGCGGTACCCGCCGCGTCAGTGGGCGGGGTGATGCCGCCCGTTGTCAATCCCCAAATGCCGTTGGTCTCGGTCTCCGCGAGTGGTTCCTGGCTGCCGCCGCTGTCGACGTACCCGCCGACGGCTTGACAGTCTGTCGGGGTCGTGCAAGACACAGAATCGAGGCTCGTCTCCCGGCCGTCGCTGGAACTGGTCCCTGCGTCAACTGGAAGCGAAAGTTGAGTGGCGGCGCCCCATTGGCCGTTGCTTTCAGCGACGGCCATGGGCTGGTCGGCTCCGCCGCCGCCGTCTTGACCGACCGCCTCACAGTTGCCGGCACTCATGCAGAAGATCGCCTGCAGCTGCGCGTTTGCGTTGCCCGCGGCGGGTATTCCCACCGCCTGGGCCCACGTACCGCCGGCCTCGGTGGCAACCATCGGCTCGGTGCCGCCGGTTGCATTCGTGTACGAGCCGACAGCCTGGCAGTTCCCCGCGCTCGAACACGCGATGGCTTGGAGATCGGCACTCTGCGAGCCCAAACTGGCGTCAGGCGGAAGTGCGACCTGAGCGGCCGGCTGTCCCCAGGACAACGACCCCAGCACCGCCTGTGCGACGGTCAGCGGCTCGACCGCACCGGTCGATGTCGAATAGGAGCCGACCGCCACACAGCTGTCGATTGCGGGGCATGAGACCCCGTTGAGCGAGACCTTCGTTGCGGCACCCCGAGACAGATCCGAGTTGCCGGGAAGGTCCATCACGTTGACGGCTTCGACCACGCTGTTGACCTCACCAAGGAGGCCGGTCTGAAACGGCTTGCCGCCATTGAAGCCTGACGAGCTGTTGGTCTCGACGCCGATGAACCCGCAATCGCCGCTCGCCAGGCAGCTCACGGAGTCCAATTCGTCCGAACCTGAGAACGGCACTGTGCTCTGACCCCAACCGCCGTACGGGCCGATGGTCGCCCGGATTCCCACCTCGTTGCCGTGCGCATCCTGCGACCAACCGACGGCTGTGCAGTTGGTGATGCTCAGGCATGAGAGCGAGTGGAACGTCAGCGATGTCATGCCGATCCCGGGTGCGAACCCACTGGCTCGGTTGACGTGCTGCACCGCCGCCGAGGACGTCGCCGGAGCGCCGGCGCTGACCAGCAGCGCCAAAAACAGCACAGATCTGCGCACAGCTCTCCTCCTGAGTTGCGATGAGGCATAGCCCTGGCAAGATTCGAACTTGCGTCTCGCCGGTTATGAGCCGGGTGCTCTGACCGCTGAGCTACAGGGCCGCCGCGAGCAAGGTAGCGGTTTCGACGGCGGGGGTGCGTCCATCGAATGGGGTCCGTATGATCCACGACATGCACTTGGTGTTCGCCTCAGGGATTCTCGGACTCGGCCAGTCGCCGAGCTCTTTCGGCACGACGCTTGCGCTGATTCTCACCTGGTTTGTGATCATGGCCGCTGTCGTGAACTTCCTCATCATCTACATCGTGAGCGACGTGATGGTCGAACGTAGGGAGAATCTGGAGCGCATGCGCGAGTACGATGATCGCCAGAAGTCCTGAGCGACGCCACGCCGTCGTGAACGCCGGATGAGGCGGCGGGAAGGAACGGTGGCGTGCAGCGTCGAATCAGACGCTGCCTATGAAGCAAGCATCAGCTACCACCGCGGCGCCTGAGGCGCCCCACGGCCATCAGGCCCTATCCGCGTACATCACGGCTCGTTTCGACGAGTTCTCGCGGTCACAGAAGGACGTAGCGCAGTACATAGTCGATCACCTCGACGAGGCGGCATTCCAGACCGCGGAGGAGCTCGCGCGGCGCGCCAACACCTCCTCGAGCACAGTTGTGCGCTTCTCGCAGGCACTCGGCTTCGAAGGCTTTCCAGAGCTGCAGCAGGCGGCTCGCGACGAGTACCGCCGCCGCACCGCTAGCGGCGCCGCCGAGACGTTCGGATCCGGCGCGCCGCTGTTCTCGCTTGATCACACCGAATTCGAGTCCTCGCTGGCAGCCGACCATGTCAACGTCGAGGACACCGCCCACAAGCTGTCGCGCTCTGAGGTAGAGGCGGCGATCGACGCGATCGTGACCTCGGAGAAGGTTCTGATCGCCGGCACCGACCAGATGGCGTTCTTCGCCAGCTACCTGCGGCATCTGCTGATGCTGCTCGACGTGCGCGCCGAGATCGTCGCCAGCCCGTCGCAGGAGGCGCTCGGGCGCCTGAGCCGCATCGACGAGCAGACGCTCGTGATCGGGATGTCGGCGGGGCGTCCGCACCCGCTGATCACCCGCACGATGAAGCTCGCGCGCCATCGCCGGGCAAAGACCCTGGCGATCACCGACGCGACGCTCTCAGAGGTCGCACGCCTTGCGCGGATCCGCCTTTACTACTCGTCGAACACGCCGGCGTTCGTGCGTTCGCACACGGCGCTGCTGTCGATCATCCAGGCGCTCGCCTACGGGGTCTACAGCCGTGACGCGCAGCAGTACGACGTCCGGATCAAAGCTTTTCGCCTGAAGTGATCTATGCGGGCGGCTTGCTTTGCCGCCCGCTACTCACCCTTTGCCGCTTTCCTCACCCTCTGCGGTGGGGGCGCGAGCGACATAGAGCGATTGCAGCGAGCGGCCGATCTGACCCTCGGTGTCGAAGATGACTGCCTGCGCGAGCGCCGTCTCGCCCTCGACGATCCGGGTGTGTGCCTGAAGTCCGACCCACTCTGAGCGCGGCTCGCGTTCGATGTAGACGGTCAGATCGGGATTGATGAAGAGCCAGTCGTCCCACGAGAGCTCGCTGCTGATGCCGTTGGGGAAATCGGCTGCGGCCATCATGCGCTGGAGCGGGGTCGTCTGCTCACCCGCGATCACGGGGACCGTCAGGCGAAACCAGGCGGTGGCGGGGCCGAGCTCGTTCAACGCTCCGCTGGCGAAGCGGATCTCGACAGCTCCGCCGGGGAATGCCGCAGCGCCCCAGGGACCCGGAGTGGGAGCGATGCTCTCCGGACCGGCCGGAGTCTCCTCGACCAGAGTGCCCGCGCCCAGCGGGGCGCGGGCGACGCGCACGGCACGTGCCCGCACGAGTTCGGTGCCGTCGGGTGAGGCGAGCGTCGCCTCGAGCAGCTGAACCCGCTTGCCGGGGCGTGTCACCTGCGCCTGGACGTGCAGTTCGCCGAGCGGCACGGGGCGTAGGAGCTCGAAGGTGACGCGGACGATCCGCATGTGCGGCTGCGGGTCGAGCTTCTCGAGCTCACCCGCGATAAGTGCGGCGGGCGCGCCGCCGTGTTGGGCGTTCGGGTCCCACGGCCCGCGCGCGAGCTCGGTCGCCCAGAACGCGTCGCCGCGGCGTTCGAAGATGGCTTCAGGCACGTTCTGCAGGCTATCTGGGAGGGAAGCTCTGGGAGTTTGGGGACATTTCTGCCCCCTTTCGTCCACTGCTTCCGCCATCCCGGCTAATCGTGCGCGGGTTACACTCACTCCATGAGCGCAAACGGCCACATTTCACGCGACGAGTCCACCTTCACAGTCAAGGCAGGGCTGGCTGAGATGCTCAAGGGCGGTGTGATCATGGATGTGGTCACGCCGGAGCAGGCAAAGATCGCCGAGGACGCAGGCGCCGCCGCGGTAATGGCGCTCGAGCGCGTGCCCGCCGACATCCGCCGTGATGGTGGGGTCGCCCGCATGTCCGACCCGGAGATGATCAAGGGCATTCAGGACGCCGTCACGATCCCGGTGATGGCCAAGGCCCGTATCGGCCACTTCGCCGAGGCGCAGGTTCTCGAGGCGCTCGAGGTCGATTACATCGACGAGTCCGAGGTGCTGACGCCGGCCGACACCGTCAACCACATCGACAAGTGGGCGTTCAAGGCGCCGTTCGTGTGTGGCGCGACCAACCTCGGTGAGGCGTTGCGTCGGATCGGCGAGGGCGCCGCAATGATCCGCTCGAAGGGTGAGGCCGGTACCGGTGACATCGTCAACGCCGTCACGCACCTGCGCAAGATCCGTAGCGAGATTCGCTGGCTGACGCAGCTTGGCCCGGAGGAGCTCGCCTCGGCCGCCAAGGAGCTGCAGTCGCCGCTGCCGTTGGTGCGGCAGGTCGCCGCCGACGGCAAGCTCCCGGTGGTGCTGTTCTGCGCGGGCGGGATCGCCACGCCGGCAGACGCCTCGCTGGTCATGCAGCTCGGCGCCGAGGGCGTGTTCGTGGGTTCGGGCATCTTCAAGTCCTCCGATCCTGAGCGTCGCGCTCGCGCGATCGTCGAGGCAACCACGCATTACGCCGATCCGGCGCGTGTTGCTGCTGCCTCGACCGGTCTCGGCCCGGCGATGGAGAGCATCGAGACCTCGAAGCTCGACTCCGAGCAGCTGCTCTCGCCTCGCGGCTGGTGAGCCGCGCGCCTACTGAGGGCACGGGGCCGCTTGTCGGGATCCTCGCCCTCCAGGGAGGGTTCGAGGCGCACGAGCGGGTTCTGACGCGACTCGGCGCCTCCACGCGGCAGGTCCGGGTGCCGGCTGACCTGGAGGGACTCGACGCGCTGGTGCTCCCGGGCGGCGAGTCGACGGTGATGACGCTCGGCATCGAGCGCGAGGGCCTGAAACAGCCGCTCCGTGAACTCGCGGCTGCCGGCACGCCGATCCTCGGCACCTGCGCGGGCATGATCATGCTCGATCGCGAGCACCTGGGCATCCTCGATGTGCTCGCTCAGCGCAATGCGTTCGGGCGCCAGTTGCACTCGTTCGAAGCGGACTTCGACGTCGACGGGGTTGACGGCGGACCGGTGCATGCGATCTTCATTCGCGCGCCCTGGATCGCCGAGCACGGGCCGGATGTTTCGGTGCTGGCCGACGTGGACGGACACCCCGTCGCCATCAGGCAGGGGAAGATCGTCGCGCTGTCGTTTCACCCAGAGCTCACGGGGGAGGACCGGCTGCACCGCTTCTTCCTGTCGCTGGCAGGATTCGACGGAACCGGGCAGAAAGGGTTCTAGATGCGGCTTCGCCTATCCGTTCTTTCCGCGACCGCAGCGGGTCTCTGTGCGCTTGCCCTCGCCGCCTGCGGCGGTTCCAACAACAGCTCGGATCAGACCCGCACGATCGTCGAGACGCGCACCGTCACCCAGCCGGTGACGAGTCCGACCGAGACCACGTCCACTGGCCCCCTCACGAACACCACGGCCACCAGCAAGACGACCACCCAGGTCAGTGACGCCTGCAACGCATCCGACCTGACGCCGGTGTACCTGGGGTCAAATGGGGCCGCCGGCACGATCGTGCTCGGTTTCGCCTTGAAGAACACGGGGAGCAGCACCTGCCACACCTACGGCTGGCCTGGTGTCCAGTTCCTGTCGTCGAGTGGCTCCCCGCTTCCCACAGGGTCGGTGCGCACAACGGGCGACGTCGTCGGATCGACACCCGCGACATTGCTGACGTTGAAGCCGGGCGAGGAGGCGTCGTTCCGATTGGTCACGAGCGACATGGGCCCTGATGGCAGCAGTTGCCCAACGGCGTCGGATCTACAGATCTACGCGCCCAACGACACCGTAAAGATGAAGGTGTCGGTGTCCGGCGTGGCCGCCTGCGGCAAGGCCACGCTGTCGCCGATGATGCCGGGCGCGAGCGCCTTCGCCGGCCAGGGCGGCGCCGGACAGACCGGCATCGGCGGGTCGAGCGGCTCGACCGCGTCTGGTGGGTCGGGCAGTACGAGCACCAACGGCGGCGCAGGCCTTTCAAACGGCTGAGAAGCCGCTGACGCCGTCCTCCTGCGTCTCGCGAGCGGATCCGTCGGCGAGCAGCAGGTCGAGGTGTCCGAGCACCTCGCTCAGCGTCAGGTAGGCCTGGGCGATCGCGATGTCGCCCCACATTTGCTGCGCGATCTGCGTGTGCGGACATCGGCTGCTCAGCGATGAGCGAGAGGATGTTGCGCGCGCGGCGCTCCTGGCCGCCCAGGCGGCTGTCGATCAGTTCGACGTGGTTCGTCACCGTGTCGCCGTGTCCTGTGAGGACCACGCTGACATCCATCTCGCGTGTCGCTCGGAGCGAGTTGGCGTAAGTCGATCAGCGGCGTCGGACGCGGTCCGTCCGTGCGCCCATCGAGAGGCCGCGAGACCAGCGCATTGGACGAGATCTGGGCCAGTAGGTGGTCGCCGCCTATCAGCAGGCCCGACTCGGCGTGGTGGAACACCAGGTCCGATGGGCTATGCCCAGGACGATGGTGCACCCTGAACTCGCGCCCGCCCATGGTGAGCGTGTCTCCGTCGCCGAGCGGGGACGTGATCGTTCCTCGGGAGCCGTAGGCGCGCAGGCCCCGGGCGAGCACGCCGAGCAACACGTTGATGTCGTCCGGGACGCCGTTCGCCGTCATCACGGATCTGGGCGTATTCATCGTCGCCCTTAGCGCCCTTTCGGGAAGTCCTCCACCCACGGCACGAGCGCCGCGAAGGCAGCGACGTCGGCTGCGGACCGGCGGGCGACGATCTCGAGCAGGCCCTCGTGGTCCATGTGCTGATGCGTGAGCACGATCCGCTCGAGGTCCTCGATGCGAACGCCGAGCTCGGCCAGCGCGCGCTCGAGGTAGTCGAGTGAGGTGCCCGAGTTGAGGCCGGTGTCGACCAGCGTCAGCGGTTCACCGGTCAGCAGGTAGCAGTTGATCCGCCCGACGGCGAACGGGGTGGGTACGGCGATCCGGTGGACGCCCGGCGCGACCTCGTCGGTGAGCGCGCCGGTCACGCGCGAATCAGCGCCAGGATCTGGTCGCGCTTGGTCTCCATGTCGGACTCCGAGACGAGCGACTCGAGGCAGAGACGCAGCAACGGTTCGGTGTTGGATGCCCTGACATTGAAGTGCCAATCCGGATAGTCGATCGAGATCCCGTCGAGATGACTCTGCTCCGCGTCGGCGTAGTTCTCGGCGATCTCATCCATCTTCGCCTGCGGGTCCTGAACCTCGGAGTTGATCTCGCCGGAGATGAAGTACTTGCTGCGCATCGGCGCGAGCAGCTCGGAGAGCTTCGTCCCGCGCTGTGAGAGCTCCTCGAGAATCAACAGCGCCGGGAGCGTGCCGGAGTCGGCGCAGTAGAAGTCCCTGAAGTAGTAGTGGCCGGATACCTCGCCGCCGAAGATGCCCCCCTCGGAGCGCATGCGCGCCTTGAAGAAGGCGTGGCCGACGCGGTTGATCAGTGCCGTGCCACCAAGCTCTTGGACGATGTCCGGAACCGCGCGGCTCGCGCGGACGTCATAGAGGATCGTCTCGCCCGGGTGCTTACGGAGCATGGAGGTCGCGAGGATCGCGGTCAGGAAGTCCCCGTCGACGAAGCGGCCGGTGTCATCGATGAAGAAGCAGCGATCGGCATCGCCATCCCAGGCGATCCCGAGGTCGGCGCCCTGGCGCTTGACCTCGGCCATGATGAACTCCCGGTTCTCTGGCAGCAGCGGATTCGGCTCGTGGTCGGGAAACTCGCCATTCGGCTCCCAGTAGGCGGTGGCGAAATCGAGGCCGAGCTGCTCCAGCAGGGGGCCGACCATCGGGCCGGCCATGCCGTTTCCGCCGTCGACCACGACCTTCAGCGGCCTGACGGTGGACGGGTCGATGAAGCCCATCACCTGCCGGTGGAAGGCGTCGTAGATCTGTACCCGTTCGACGCTGCCGCCACCGGGCTCCTCGCCCATGCCGTTCAGCACGAGGTCCTTGACGTCGCCGATGCCCTCGTCGCCCGAGAGCGCGATCGCGCCGCGCCTGACGAGCTTGGCGCCGGTGTAGGCCTTCGGGTTGTGCGAGGCGGTGCACATCAACCCGCCGTCGAGGTCGCGGGAGCCAACGAGGAAATAGACCATCTCCGTTCCCACCTGGCCGGAATCGAGCACGTGTGCGCCCTCGGCGGCCATCCCCTCGGCGTAGGCCGCGGCCATGGCGGGGGCGGTCAGACGCATATCGTGACCCAGGCCAAGCCTGAGGTCGCCCGTGGGCTTGTTCTCCATCTGGGCGATCACCCGAGCAAAGGCGCGGCCAATCTGTCGCGCTCCCTCGGCGTCCAGGTCGCTGCCGTGGATGCCGCGGATGTCGTAGGCCTTGAAGATTGCGGGAGAGGGGCTCATCGGCCGGATCGTACCCGTCTGGCGGCGTCCGGACGCGTGTGGGGGCGCCCGTCCTGCGGCAGGTACCACACCAGTACCTGCCTTGCGAAACGGTCTTCTCACACACGCCCAGCCGCTCGCCAGTTACGACAGCCAATTTGCCCAGGGGTCCCTAGACTGGATTCTCATGTCAGGGCATTCCAAATGGGCTTCGATCAAGCACAAGAAGGCGGTCGTGGACGCCCGCCGCGGTCAGCACTTCACCAAGCTCGCACGGGCGATCACAGTGGCGGCCAAGGAAGGTGGCGGCGACCCGGAGGGCAACGCCGGCCTCGCGCTCGCGATCCAGAAGGCGCGCGACGCCTCGATGCCGAAGGACAACATCGAGCGCGCGATCCAGAAGGGCACCGGAGCCGGCGTCGATGCCGAGACCTGGGAGAGTGTGATGTACGAGGGTTACGGCCCTGGGGGCGTCGCGATGCTGATCGAGGCGCTGACCGACAACCGCAACCGCACCGCCGCGGACGTGCGTCACATCGTCGGCAAGCACGGCGGCTCGCTCGGTGAGCCGGGCTCGGTCGCCTATCTGTTCGACAAGCAGGGCGTGATCGTGGTCGACGGCGATCGCTACAGCGAGGATGACCTGATCGTCGCTATCGACGCAGGCGCCGAGGACATCGTGCTCGATGACGACGTCTACGAGGTGATCACCGCGCCAGGCGACCTGACGGTCGTGCGCGACGCTCTGGTCGGTGCCGGCATCGAGATCGAGAGCGCCGATGTGACGCAGCGTCCGAAGTCGCGCGTGCCTTTGTCCGAGGACGACGCCGCGAAACTTATGAAACTCATCGACGCGCTCGAGGAATCCGACGACGTGGGCGCTGTACACGCCAATTACGACGTCGACGCCGATGTTCTCGAGCGAATTGCGGGCTGACGGCGCCGCGCCGGATACGGACTCCCGCTACCCTCGCAGCGCGATGACTTTGAAAGCAATGACAACGGCCGTTGCGGCCGCAGCGGTGGCGCTTGGCCTTGCAGCCTGTGGTGGCAGCAGTCCAGGCCGCCGGCGTGATGCAGGCCCCAGGTGGAGGGGCAACCAACACCACGGTCGCGACAGTGCCGGCCACCACCACCCCAACCACCACCACCGTGACGGTCACGACACCCACGAGTGGACCGCTGGCCACTGAGCCCGTTATCAAGAAGCCGACGACCGCGGCACCCAAGACCCTCGTCATCAAGGACCTGATCAAGGGCACCGGTGCGACGGCCGAGGAGGGCGACACCGTCTACGTCAACTACGTCGGCGCGCTCTTCAACAATGCCAAGGTTTTCGACGCCTCCTGGAAGGACACGCCCGGCAAGGCGATCTCCTTCCCGCTGACGTCCGGGTCGGTCATCTCTGGGTGGGTCAAGGGCCTCCAGGGAATGAAGGTCGGGGGTCGGCGAGAGCTGATCATCCCGCCATCAGATGGCTACGGAAAGGCTGGCAGCGGTTCGACGATCCCGCCGAACTCGACGCTGATCTTCATCGTCGACCTGCTCAAGGTCACCAAGTAGCGCAAGCGTTTGGAATCGAGGTTCAGCTCGCTCGCTGAACCTCGATCTCCACCTTGTTGGGGTAGAAGGCGACGTACTCCGAGATCTGACTGAACGTCGGATACGGCGTGCGGTAATGCCAGACGGCGTCATCGACCGCTTGGAGCGTGTGCGGATCGATCACGTCGTAGTAGGACGCGACGCCCTTGTACGGGCAGTGGCTGGTTGTATCACTGGGCCGCAGCGCGGCGTGGTCGACGTCCGCGATCGGCACGTAGTAAACCGGCTGGTAGGACGCCTCCCGCAGTTCAAGCGCGCTCGTCGTGTCGGCGACGGTGTGGTTGGCGTACGTCACGCGCACGCGGCCACCAAAGGGCTCCACGTCGATCGGGTGGTCGGGACCGGGGATGAGTGGCTCGCTCGCGGTGCTCATCGCGCCTCCTTGCTCGCTTGGTGTCGTCATCAACGTTAGTCACCGGCGGGAGGCGTCCGACCCGCCACGTTGAATAGGCGAACACATGATCGTCTTGGGGATCGATCCCGGTATCGCCAACACCGGGTACGGAGTCGTGTCGAGCGTCGGCTCGCGTCTGCAGGCGCTGGAGTTCGGCGTGATCGAGACACCATCGTCCGCCGCGCCCGAGGCGCGGCTCGCGGAGATCCACTCCGACGTCGGCGAACTGATCATGCGGTTTGCCGTTGACGCCGTCGCGGTCGAGGACCTCTATTTCGGCGCCAACGTCGTCAGCGCGATGGCGGTGGGTCAAGCGCGCGGCGTGGTGCTGCTGGCCGCGGGCCAGCGCGGCGTACCGGTGCGCGCTTACACGCCCCAGCAGGTCAAGTCGGCGGTCTGCGGCAGCGGGCGAGCCGACAAGCAGCAGGTGGCGCGGATGGCGGCAAGGCTGTTGGGGATGGCCTCACCACCGCGGCCCGACCACGCTGCGGACGCCCTGGCTGTCGGACTCTGCGACGTCAACCGAGCGCCTTTGGCGGGCGCGATCGCCGAGGCGACTGCATGATCGCGCTGGTCAACGGCACGGTCGCGGTGCGTCGAGCCGACCACGTGGTCGTCGACTGTGGCGGCGTCGGGTACCGGCTCTCGGTCTCGAGCGAGACGCTGCGCCAGGTTCCCGCTGTCGGCAACCAGGTGATGCTGCACACGCACCTGATCTCGCGCGAGGATGCGCTGCTGCTCTACGGTTTCGCCACCGAGGAGGAACGCGACCTGTTCCTGATGCTGCTCGGCGTTCAGTCGGTGGGACCCAAGGTGGCGCTGGACGTGCTCTCCGGGGGCCCGGCGCGAGAGCTGCTGGCGGCGATCGCGGGCGGCGACACGGCTCGCTTCCAGGCGGTCAAGGGCGTCGGCAAGCGTACGGCCGAGCGGATCATCGTGGAGCTGCGCGAGAAGGTCGGCGTCAGCCTCCCGGAGCAGGCGATCAGCGTGGTGCGCAGCGACGATCCGCATGCGATCGCGCGCGAGGGGCTGATCGGGCTCGGGTATAACCCCCAGGAAGCGGATGCTCTGCTTGACGGCCTCAGCGGCGATTCGCCGGAGGACCTCATCTCCGAGGCGCTGCGGGCGGCACGGCGATGACGATCCTCAGCGCCGAGCAGCTGCCCGAGGACGACCTCGACCGCTCACTGCGCCCGCGCCGGCTGGAGGACTTCATCGGGCAGGACGCGCTCAAAGAGCAGCTCTCCGTGTCGATAGCGGCGGCAGCCAGCCGTGACGAGGCACTTGACCACGTGCTGCTGGCAGGACCGCCCGGGCTGGGGAAGACCTCGCTCGCGCAGATCGTTGCTGCCGAGCTCGAGGTGCCGTTCGTGCAGACCGCCGGGCCGGCGCTCGAGCGCAAGGGTGACGTCGCGGCCTTCCTGACGGCACTCGAGCCGCGCTCGGTGTTCTTCGTCGATGAGATCCATCGCCTACCGCGCGCGCTCGAGGAGACGTTCTATCCGGCGATGGAGGACCGCTGCCTGCCGATCACCGTCGGACAGGGCGCGGGCGCGCGGGTTGTGACGATCGACCTGCCGCCGTTCACGCTGGTCGGCGCGACAACGCGTACCGGGCTGCTCAGCACGCCGCTGCGGGACCGCTTCGGGATCCAGCACCGGCTCGATCATTACGACGCGCGCGAGCTCGGACGGATCGTGCGCCGCTCGGCGCGACTGCTCGGCGTCGAGATCGAGGATGGGGGAGCGCTCGCCGTCGCTTCGCGCTCCCGCGGCACCCCGCGTGTCGCCAACCGGTTGCTCAAACGCGTGCGCGACTACGCCGAGGTGCGGGGCGCCGGGTAGTGACGGCGCAGATCGCCGCGGCGGCGCTTGATCTGCTCGAGGTCGACCACGTTGGGCTCGATCGCCTGGACCGTGAGATCCTGCGCACGATCTGTGAGAAGTTCTCCGGCGGCCCGGTGGGACTCTCGACCCTTGCCGCCTCGATCGGAGAGGAGCAGGACACCGTCGAGGACGTCTACGAGCCCTACCTGCTCCAGCGTGGTCTGATCGAACGGACACCGCGCGGTCGCGCCGCGACTCGGCGCGCATTTGAGCACTTGGGCCTCGAACCCCCGGCTGCACAGCTAGGCTTGCTCTGAAGATGCCGTCCGGCGTAGGTCGGCTGGCATGCACGCACGCATCCGCTGCTTCAAATGACTGACTATCCTGAGCGCGACATGGCGCACGAGCACTACTTCATCTGCCCCCATTGCGGCAACCGTTCAATGGGGACGGACCGTAACGCCGGATTCCGGCGTGAAGCGCGCGGATGCGAGAAGTGCGGGTTCGCCTACCTGTTCGAGCTGCTCGACGACTACTACCCCGCGCCGGCCGCCGCGTTCTTCGCGTGTGACGCGGAGGGACGGATCGTCGATTGCGGCCGTGGCTCATTCGAGCTCACCGGCCTGCGCACCGAGGCCGCGATCGGCCAGCCGCTGAAGCAGGTGCTCGGTCTGAGCTTCGCTGACGGCGTCGACCACATCGCCACCGCCCTCGAGTGGGAGGTGCGGGTGAGCGGCAAGCCCGTGGAACTCAACGCCGGAGCCGAGCGCGCCAGCGCCGTCGCTGACATGTTTCCGGCCTACGATGACGAGGAGGGCGGCCTGCTGGTTGTGTTGACGCCCTCCAACGGCCGCTGAGCACAGCCCTAACAGCGCCGAAAACGATCCTCTTCTAGCATCAGGACTAAGCGATGACTGACCGCAGACGCCACGGACTCATCCTGCTGCTCGTGGCAGGGCTCATCGCCGCGTCCATCGCTCGCGATCGCGACCAAGCCGACGCGGCTCGGGCTCGACCTCAAGGGCGGCGTCGAGCTGGTCTACAAGGCGAAGCCCACGCGCGAGACGCCGGTGATCACGCCCGACGCGCTGCAGCGCGCGGTCGACGTGATGAACAACCGCGTCAACCAGCTCGGCGTGTCGCAGCCGCAGATCACGACCGACGGCAAGAACCTGATCGACGTGCAGCTGCCGAACGTGACCAACGTCGGGCAGGCCGAGGCGCTCGTCGGCAAGACCTCGCAGCTGTTCTTCTACGACTGGGAGGCCGACGTACTCACTCCCGACCGGCCAGCCGGCGGCGAACGGGATGATCAGCCAGGATGCGGCCCTCGGTCGCGCTCAGCCAGGGCAACGGCACGACCGTCGGGCCCGGTGAGGACAGCGCGGCAGCCGGCGCGATGAGCTTCTACGACGCGGTCACGCTCGCCGCCAAGCAGCCGCTCGATCCCGACAAGGATGCCGGCCAGGGCACCGGCAACCAGTACTTCCTCTTCGGCGCGCCCGGGAGCTCCGCCTGCGCGGCATTCGCCGCCTCCCAGAACACGAAGCCGCAGAAGGGCGTGCACTGCCTGATCGCGCAGATCGCAGGCCCAGACGACCACGAGTCCGGCAACGGCTGTCGAGCAGCTGAAGTCGGGGCTGAGCCCTGCCGAGAAGGCCGGCACCGAGGTGAAGGTGGTCAAGCAGGGCACCCAGGTTCTGCAGGCAACGCCTGCAAGCTACGCCCACTGGCCAAAGTTCGGCTCGCCGGACACCGGTTACTACGTCGTCCGCGACAACGTGGCCCTGACGGGCAACGACATCACAAATCCGCAGTCGAGCACCGACCAGAGCGGTGCGCCCGATGTCACGTTCGGCTTCAAGGGGCCGGGCGGCAACGCTTTCCAGAACGTCACCGGCACGATCGCGCGGCGCGCGTCGCTTGCCAGCCCGCCCGGGAATCAGCAGAACCAGCACTTCGCGATCGCGCTCGATAACCAGCTGATCAGCGTCCCCTCGATCGACTACAAGCAGTTCCAGGAGGGAATCCCGGCGAGCGGCGGCAGTGAGATCTACGGCGGCTTCACCACCGAGACCGCTGCCCAGCTCGCGACCCAGCTGCGACTCGGCGCGCTGCCGGTCGGGCTGACCCAGATCTCTGAGAACCAGATCTCCGCCACGCTCGGTTCGCAGGCGCTGCATCAGGGCCTGATGGCCGGCGCCGTTGGTCTCGCGCTGGTGGTTCTGCTGCTGCTCGCCTACTACCGCGTGCTCGGCCTGATCGCCGTCGGTGGTCTCGTTGCTTACGGCCTCTACTTCTACGCCCTGATCAAGGTGATCCCGATCACGATGTCGCTCGCGGGCATCGCGGGTCTGATCCTGACGATCGGCGTCGCCGCCGATGCCAACGTCGTCATCTTCGAGCGCGTGAAAGAGGAGATACGCGGCGGCAGATCGATCCGGCAGGGCATCATCGTCGGCTACCGCAAGGGCATCACCGCGATCATTGACGCGAACGTGGTGACCGTGATGACGGCGTTCATCCTGTTCGTGCTCGCCACCTCGGACGTCAAGGGCTTCGCCTTCACGCTCGGCATCGGCACGTTCGTCTCGCTGTTCACCGCCGTGCTGGCGACGCAGGCGATCCTCACGACGATGGGCGACTCGCGCGTGATCCAGAGCCCGTCGGCCCTGGGAGCAGGCGGGCACGAAGCGGCACTGGCGCTTCGACTTCATGGGCGCCAGCAAGTACTTCTTCTCGATGTCCGGTCTGATCCTGCTGATCGGCGCACTGGCGATCGGCGGCCGCGGTCTGAAGCTCGGCATCGACTTCACCGGCGGCACCCAGGTCGCAGTCGGCCTGCAGCAGAAGGCGACGCGTCAGTTCAGGTGAAGTCGCTGGTTCAGAGCGTCGGCGGCAACGACGTGACGGTCCAGGCGGTCAGCAAGAGCAAGACGCTCGGCAACTACGGCTTCCAGATCGCATCGAAGTACCTGTCGCAGACGAAGTACGAGAAGCTGCGCGGCCTGCTCGAGAGCAAGTACGGGATCCACGGTGGCATCAAGGGCTTCAACGCCACCTCGGTCGGGCCGACCTTCGGATCGACGATCACGCACAGCGCGCTGGTCGCGATCATCGTCTCGCTGATCGTGATCTCGCTCTACGTGGCGCTCCGGTTCGAGTGGAAGTTCACGGTCCCGGTGCTGATCGCGTTGATGCACGACCTGTTGATCACGGCGGGCGTCTACGCCCTCACCGGGCGGACGGTCACGGCCGACACGGTGGCCGCGCTGCTGACGATCCTCGGCTACTCGCTGTACGACACGATCATCGTCTTCGACCGTGTGCGTGAGAACGTGCCTCGAATGCCCAGGGCCGCGTTCTCCCAGATCGTGAACCGCTCCATGTCCGAGGTGCTGACGCGGTCGTTGATCACGACCTCGTGCACGCTGCTTCCGGTGATCGCGCTGCTGGTCTTCGGCGGCTCCACGCTCCAGGACTTCGCCTTCGCGCTGCTGGTCGGTGTCGCCTCCGGCGCCTACTCGTCGATCTTCATCGCCTCCCCGGTGCTGACGCACTGGAAGGAGCGCGAGCACGGCTACCGCGCGCGCCGCGACGCGGATCATCGCGGACCTCGGCTACGTCCCGGCCTACGCGGACGGTGGCGACGTCGATCCCACGCCGCGTCGCGTCCGCTCGACCGGGCGCCTGACGGCACCGCCGGAGGAGAACGTCTCGGCGGCCGAGTTCGAGCAGATGAAGCGCGACCTCGGCCTCGACGAGGATCAGCCGCGCCGGCGTCCATCGCGGCTCGCGGAGCGCACCGCTCACGAGACTGAGGAAGACGACCAGCCGGCAACGTCGGCCGCCCGTGCGCCGCGCGCCGGCAGTTCCACGCTGACGCCGCCTCCGGTCCAGCCGCGCGGTAGCCGAGCCGCCTGCGCACCGACTGTGGAGACGCCGAGCGATGGCGCTCCTGTCGAGCGACGACGCTCCCGCTAGCGCCGATGCCGGCGCACGCGGCGGACGCCGCTGACGAGGCCGGACACGAGCCGAGCCTGTCACTCCGGCCCCGGACGAGGCCGAGAACGACGGCGTCGTCGACGCCGCCGAAGGGTTCAACCCCGCCGCGTCGTCCAGCCGCAACCGTCGCACGGGAGGAGACCAGGTGATTCGATCCACCGTCACGCTCTCGTGCGACCGCATTCACGGGAGTGACCACTAATGGGCCTGCTCGCCTGGGCGATGATGGGACTTGCGATCTGGCACTTCACGATCTGGCTGCCCGACCGCTTCTGGGGCGGCATCGTCGGCGCCTTCGTGGGCGCGATCATCGGTGCCGTGCTGTTCGGCCTGATCGTCAACGGCTTCTCGATCCCTGGTCCGCACACGACGACATCGGGACCGCGCTCGAGGCCATCCCCGGCGCACTCATCGGCATCGGCCTGATCTACGGTGAGGGCGTCCGGCGCGAGCGCGCGATGGCGCCGCGGGCCTCGGCCTCAGCTAGCCCGAGCGCTGGAGAATCCGCTGACCGTGGAGCTTCGGGGTAGGATCGCCGCGATGGGGTTGATCGACGCCGCCACGGCACCACTCCGTTACGTCCTGTTCATGGCGCGGAACGACGAAGTGGCGGCTGTTGAGGACATCGAGCGACTCGAAGCTCACGTTGTCGCCGCTGTGGACGCCATCCGGGAGACCACTGAGCAGCTCGAGGCGCACGCCGCGGTGATCGAACGGCTGGCTGCGAATCCTGCTGCCGCTGACAACGGCGATGGGCGAGCTGTCGACGCAGATGCCCGCACTGGTTGACAGCGTCGGGTCC
Source organism: uncultured Actinomycetota bacterium (assembly GCA_963714335.1). Lineage (GTDB taxonomy): Bacteria > Actinomycetota > Thermoleophilia > Solirubrobacterales > Solirubrobacteraceae > Palsa-465. The sequence continues at coordinate 907,241 of CAVQNW010000001.1, read as the reverse complement.
CTGAATGCCAAGCTTGACGTGGTGTCGGAGGTGCTCGAGCCGCTCGCGCACGCCGAACAGGACGTCGCCCACGCCGAGCACGAGGTGACAAGGATCGGCAACATCTTCTCGCGCCACAAGACGACGCCGCCGGCGCCGGAGGGCTGATCCTCCCGTCGTTGGTGGCGGTTCCGTCGGATGCGCCGCCTACCCTGCGGTGATGGCCGTCAGCGCTGCTCGACTCGATCTCTGCGCCGGCGGCGACAGCAGACCGTCGCGGCGGCCGTCGCCGCGGCTGCAACTGCCGGGCTACGACCTTGCCGCTGCGCTCAGGTTGGAGCGCGAGCTGGGCATCAGTCACGTGCTGTCCCAGATCCTGGTGCGGCGGGGGCAAACCGAACCCAAGCTGTGCGGGCGTTCCTGGCTGCCGATGAGCGGCACGAGCCGACCCTGTTCGCCGGGATCGATCGGGCGCTCGAACTGATCTGGCGGCATCTGCGCGCCGGCAGCCGCATCGTGGTCCACGGCGACTACGACGCCGACGGCGTCTGTGCCACGGCGGTGCTGGTGCGGGCGCTGCGCGCGCTCGGAGGGGATGTCGGCTGGTATCTGCCGAGCCGCAGCGAGGACGGCTACGGCCTGGCGGCCGCCACGGTCGAGCGCCTCTGCGAATCGGGGACCGGGCTGCTGGTGACCGTCGACTGCGGGATCACCGCGGTGGAGCAGGTGGCGATGGCCCGCGCCGGCGGCCTCGACGTGCTGATCACCGACCATCACTCTCCGCGCTCGGACGGCGAGCTGCCCGACTGCCCGATCGTGCACCCGGCTGCTGTGCAGCTATCCCGACCACGGAGCTGTGCGGCACCGCGGTGGCGCACAAGCTGGCTGAGGCGCTCGGGGCGCCGACCGCGGCTGCCGACCTCGAGCTCGTCGCGCTCGCCACCGTGGCCGACCTGATGCCGTTGCGCGGCGAGAACCGCCGGCTCGTGCGCGACGGGCTGGTGCAGATGGCCGGCACCGAGCGACCCGGGCCTGCGGGCGCTGATGCGGGTCTCGCGCACGGACCCGAGCGCCCTCGACGCGTCCTGCCTGGCCTTCCGGCTGGCGCCACGGATCAACGCCGCTGGCCGCATGCGGCGTGCCGACGCCGGCCTCGAGCTGCTGCTGACCGAGGATCCGCAGCGCGCCGAGGAGATCGCGCGCGAACTCGACGCCGTCAACGCCGATCGCCGCAACACCGAGCAGCGCATCACCTGGGAGGCGGACGCGCTGGCCTGCGAGATGGGCGAGCGCAGCGCGTACGTGCTGGCGGCGCCCGGCTGGCACGCCGGCGTGATCGGGATCGTGGCGTCGAAGATCGTCGAGCGCCACAACCGGCCGGCGATCATGCTTGCGATCGATCCGAGCGACCCGGCGGCGCCCGCGCAGGGATCGGGACGCAGCATCCCGGGCTTCGACCTGCTCGCGGCGCTCGAGGCCACCGGGGAGCACCTGATCACCTACGGCGGCCACCGGGCGGCCGCCGGCCTGAGCATCCTCCCGGAGCAGATCCCTGCGTTCCGCGAGGCCTTCGAGCTGCACGCCGAGGAGTTGCTGACGCCCGATCTGCTCGCGCCCGTCGAGCGCGTCGACGCGGTCGTGACGGCAGCCGACATGTCGCTCGACCTGGCCGAGGAGCTGCAGGCGCTGGCTCCGTTCGGCAACGGCAACCCGGAGGCTCGCCTCTACGTTGCCGGCGCGACCTTCGAGGGCCTCAGCGTGATGGGCGAATCGAGCCAGCACGTGCGCTTCAACGTGATCTCAGGCGGCGCCCGCGCGAACGCGGTCGCGTTCGGCTGCGACGGCCGCATTCCCGGCGCCGACGGCGCCCCGATCGACGCCAGCTTCAAGCTCGAGCGCAACGTCTGGAACGGCGTCGTCGAGCCCCGCCTGATCCTGCAGCACGGTGTGCCCTGCGAGCCGTCGGAGATCTTCGCCCTCGGGGAGCCGGACGACTACCTCGACCACCGTGCTGATGGAGCTCGACCGCGAGCCTGGACGACGCCAGAGGAGGCCGCCGACCCAGACTCCGCAAGCGAACACGAGCCCGAGCGTGTGGGCCGACTTCGCCGAAGCTCGGCGAGCGCACCGTGCTCGATTGGCGCGGTCGCAGCCCCGCTCGCGACGATTGCCGACGCGCAATCGGCCTCTGGTCCCGAAGCCCCAGTCCTGGTGATCTGCGCAAATACACCAAGGCGACTCGCTGCCCTGGCCAGTCGCCGCGGTGGATTTGCGCTGATCAGCCACGACTCCCTGCTTGAGGAACCAGAGCTACTTGCCGATTTCGAGCATGTGGTCGTGCTCGACCCCCCGGCCTCTCGTCATCCAGGATCAGCTGACCCGCTAGCGGCCCGGGATACACCCACCTGGCATGGGGCGAAGCTGAGCTACGCTTTGCTGAGCAGATGCATGAGCTGGAGTACGGACTCCGTACTTCGCTTGTGGCCCTCTACCGCGACCCTGCGGGAGCGGGGGAGGGTTGCCGGCGAGGAGCTCGAGCACCTGCTTCGTGGCGACGGACCGCATGCTCGCTCCGCCAGATTGTCCGGGCGGCTGCTGAGAGTCTTCACGGAGCTAGGGCTTGTCAGCCTCGATCCGGATCTGCCGGCACTGGCACTCGCCGACGCCCAGCCCACCGAGCTGGAGCGTTCGGCGGCGTACAGGGCCTACACCAAAGTGAGTGAGGACGGTCAGCGATTCCTGAGCGGGTTAAAACCAAGGCGAGCGAACTGAAGTCAGACGCTCACGCGGCCGCGCTCGGCGACGGCTCGGTGCTGACGGACGGCGCCATGCTGGCCGACGGTCCCGCTCTGGCCGGGGGCTCTGCCCTCGCCGGGGCGCACGCGTCCGGCGACGCGCCAGACGCAGAAACCGCTGTCCAGCCGGCGCAAGAGTCGCGTGCAGCTACCGTCACCGCCCGGCCAACAGAGCCGGCGGGCTCACCGCCGGTCAAGCTCACCGACTTCGAAGAGGGCCTGCTGAACGACCTGTTCGCGGTCGTGGAGGAGCACGCCGACGAGGCGGCCGTCGCGGTCGACCGCGAGCGCGTGCGCGAGGCCTTTGTCTACGCCTGCCAGCACCACGCCGACCAGCGCCGGCGCTCGGGTGAGGAGTTCATCGTCCATCCGGTCAGCGTTGCCAAGATCTGCGCCGGGATGCGCCTCGACACCGAGACGCTCTGCGCCGCGCTGCTGCACGACACGGTCGAGGACACGCAGGCGTCGCTGCCCGACATCGAGGAGCGCTTCGGCGAGGAGATCGCGGGCCTGGTCGACGGCGTCACGAAGCTGACCGGGTCTGACCTTCCAGTCCCGCGACGAGGCCCAGGCCGAGAACTACCGCAAGATGATGGTGGCGATGGCCTCGGACATCCGGGTCATCCTGATCAAGCTCGCCGATCGCCTGCACAACATGCGCACGATCGACGCGATGCCCAAGCAGAAGCAGATCGACAAGGCGCGTGAGACGCTCGACATCTACGCCCCGATCGCGCACCGCCTCGGTATCCACGCGATCAAGTGGGAGCTCGAGGACCTGGCCTTCCAGACCCTGCACCCGCGCAAGTACACCGAGATCAAGACGCTGGTCGCGCAGCAGCGCGACGACCGCGAGCGCTACGTCAACGGCGCCGGTGAGTACCTCTCCAAGGAGCTGCTCGACGTCGGAATCACCGCCGAGATCTCCGGACGCGCTAAGCACTTCTACTCGATCTACTCGAAGATGACCAAGAAGGGTCGCGAGTTCAACGAGATCTACGACCTGACGGCGATGCGCGTGATCGTCGGCTCGGTGAAGGACTGCTACGGCGCTGTCGGCGTCATCCACTCGCTGTGGAAGCCGCTGCCCGGGCGCTTCAAGGACTTCATCGCGATGCCGAAGTTCAACATGTATCAGTCGCTGCACACGACCGTGATCGGTCCCGAGGGACGACCGCTCGAGATCCAGATCCGCACGCGCGCGATGCACGACCTGGCCGAGTTCGGTATCGCCGCGCACTGGATGTACAAGGACGGCCCCATCAGCCGGCGGCCGGGCCGGCGGAAAGGCCGGCGACGCCGCTCTGCGCGATCCCGACGGCAAGCTCAAGTGGCTGCGGTCGCTGGTCGACTGGCAGAAGGATGTCTCCGATCCGCGCGAGTTCGTCGAGACGCTGAAGGTCGACCTGTTCGAGGACGACGTCTTCGTGTTCACACCCAAGGGCGAGGTGAAGTCGCTGGCGGTCGGCGCCACACCGCTGGACTTCGCCTACGAGATCCACACGGACGTCGGCCACCGCTGTGTCGGCGCCAAGGTCAACGGCAAGATCGTGCCGCTGTCCTACCAGTTGCGCTCCGGAGACATCGTCGAGGTCCTGACCTCCAAGCGCGAGCGCGGTCCGTCGCGCGACTGGCTCTCACTGGTGAAGACGACCCGTGCCCGCAACAAGATCAAGGCCTGGTACAAGGCCGAGAGCCGCAAGGACACCGAGCACGCGGGCCGCGAGCTGCTCCAGGATCACCTGCGCAAGCAGGGCCTTCCGGCCCAGAAGATCGTCGCCTCGCCGCTGATGGCCGAGGTCATCCGCGAGATGGGCTTCCGCAAGGGCGACGACTTCTACATCGCGCTGGGCGCCGCCAAGATCTCCCCGCAGGTCGTGATCAACAAGCTGATGCAGCGGCTCAAGGAGGGCGAGGCCGCCGAGTCGCAGCAGACCGCCGCCGCTGACCTCATGTCGACGGGCCGTCGCCGCTCGCGCTCGACAACCTCATCGAACCGCTACGGCATCAACGTCGACGGGATCGACGAGGTCATGCTGCGGATGGCCAAGTGCTGTCATCCGGTGCCTGGCGATGAGATCGTCGGATACATCTCGCTGGGCCGCGGGATCACGATTCACCGGGACGACTGCCCGAACGTGGAGGTGCTGCGCAAGGACCCGGAGCGCTTCACACCGGTCTCCTGGGACGGCGACGCCGATACCTCCTTCCAGGTGGAGATCGAGGTGCAGGGCTGGGACCGTCACCGCCTGCTCGAGGACATGTCGCGTACGTTCGCCGAGGTCGGCATCAACATCATCGAGGCGCGTTGCACCGTGAGCCACCCGATGATCCGCAACCAGTCTTCGTGGTCGAGGTCGGCGACACCCGTACGCTCGACCAGGCGATCACCCGCCTACGCAACATCGACAACGTCTTCGACGCCTACCGCGTTACTCCCGGCGCTGTGGGTTAGGAGGTTCGTTCCGGCCGTTGCTCTGCGTCAGCGGCCAAGCTGCTGAGCCTGCGGCTGGCGCCGGATCCGCGTGACCTGCGCGCTCGCGCGCGGTGACTTGATCACCACCAGCGCCTCGCCGGTACCCATAGTGCTGACCTGGTCGGGCTCGACCCGGTAGCGGTCGACCAGGCGGGCGCTTGACGAGACCCCGCCGCCGAGGCCGCCCGTCGCGGGGCGCCGCTGGTAGCTCTGCTCCCAGACGCGGATGGTGCCTGCAAGCCGCGCGACGGCCGCCGCCGACTCCGGGACGTCCTGGCGGTGGGCGATCTTGAGCGCGGTGTTGCCCAGGATCTGGTCTCGCAGACCGCGGCCGGCGCGATCGAGGTCGGCCAGCTCCTGCGTTGCGAGGAGCACGCCGACGCCGGCCTCGCGACCGCGGGCGAGCAACGCGAGCACGTTGTCGGAGTGAAGCGCCGAGAACTCGTCGATCGCCACGACTGCGCGCGGCGCGCCTTGCGAGGCACTGCTCAGACGCGCGCCGGCGGCGGAGACCAGGTCCTGCACCGCCAGGGTGCCGAGCATCGCGGCAAGCCCGCCGTAGGTGCTCGAGTTGAGGCTGAAGAGAACGACGTCGCCGCCTGTGAGCGCGCGCCGCAGGTCGAGTGTCCGTTCCGCCGGGCCCGGCTCGAGCAGTGGACCCGTGTGCGATTCGGTCAGCACCGCAAGCCGTGAGGCGAGCCCGCGGATCGCGCTGTTCTGATCAGGCGTCAACGAGCTGAGGTATTCGCGCACATGCTCGGCACGCGCCGGCGACGTGCTCCTGCTCGCGACAGCGAGGCGTTCGGGCGTCATCAGCTCGACAACGTGTGCGAGCGTCAGCGGCTGACCGGGCGAGGCCTCCTGTCCAACCTGGATCGCGAGCTGGAGATAGCGCTCGGCGGCGCGACGGTAGTGCGGCTCGGTGAAGCGCTCGGTGCCGAGCAGCTTGTCCTTGAGCTCGGTCGCGTTTCCGGCGGCAAGCGGGTTCCAATGGGTGGTTCCCGTCGGGCGACCACTGAATGAGGTTCCGCCCAGCTGCTTGCGCGGCTTTCCCCAGCTCCGCTGCGAACTCAGGGCTGCCCTTCAGGTCGATCGCGACAACCGGGTGCCCGCGCCCGATCTGGTCGCTCAGCAGCGTCAGCAGCGTGGTCGACTTGCCGGCGCCGGTTGCGCCGAGGATCAGGCCGTGAGCGGCGAGCGTTTGCTCGGGGATCTCGACGGCCCGGCCTTCGCTGTCGCGGCCGATCACGATCGTCGGGCCGTCGGCGGCGCGTGATGCGACCTCACCGTCACGCGCCCGCACGTGGCGGATTGCTCGCCACCCGGTGCGTGCCACCAAACCAACGAGCATCAGCGCAATCGCGGCACCCGGCGGCATCGCCATCAAAGCGATGAAGGCGACCGCCGGCCAGAGCAGGTTACGCGTGCGCAGCCATGCGGGAGGGGGCGGATCGCCGCTTCCGGCTGAGCGAGGGCGCTCGTCGATCATCGCTCGGCTGCCCGCGGGTTCAGCGCGCGTGCCTGCTGTCGCGGCGCTGCCCGTGCCGTGCCGACGCTGCGCGCCCTCGATCCCGTCGAGCGCGAGCAGTTGCACATGCACCCGGTCGCCGATTCCGGCGCGCCGTGCGGACTCGGTGACGCGGCCCGCGATCCGGCGGTTCGCGGCCAGGTAGAGGACATCGTCGATCCGAGCGTCGCTCGCATACGCGAGCATGATTCGCGACATCCGCCGCACGCTCTTGCTCGTGAGCTCGAGCTCCACCGCGACGCGGTGGCCGCTCGGCCGTCTCGAGCATCAGGTCGGGATAGTGGTGCTGCGGACTGCCGTGCGCACCGAGCAGCCCGAGGCCGACGCCCCACTGCGCCCGCCCGCCGGCCGACACCGTGGCTGCATCCTCCGCCTTCATCCGGCGATCGGAAGTGAGGCCGGAGAGTTCGCCGAACGCTCCGTCGCGGGCAGCAAGCCACATCCACCCGACTCCGACGTCGTGTCGGTACTCGTTGAGGTTCAGATACGGAGCCTTGAGTGCGGCCCCGATCGTCCTCAGGCCCTTGGCGGTGATCGCGGCCGCAGCCGGCTGACCGCTTGAAGATCGAATCCAGGCGCAGCAGCCTGGCGTCATGCAGTCGCCTGAGTCGGCGCGCGGCTGTGCGCTCGCTGACCCCGAGAAGCAGGGCGACCTGGGGAACGATCAGGATGCGGTGCTCGGCCAGCGGGCCGAGCACCGAGAGATCAGCTTCCGTCAACGAGATTTCAGACGCCATGATCAATAGAGACTTTGGCGGCGCTCGGTTAACCCCCTCGGCGTGAGGATTCGTCCGCTGCGTGCGAGAAATTGCGGCGTGGGAGACCGGTCCCGCAGAGTGCTCCCGACTTTCCGATCCGCGACACTTGGCGCAGATGGCGGAGGAGCTGCAGAGCGAGGAGCAGGAGGCGCGCGAGGCGGCGCTCGTGGACGCGGTTGTGGCGTCATTCGAGCAGACCTCCGACGCCCGGCTGAAGTTCGTGCTCGAGTCGCTCGCCAGGCACCTGCACGCGTTCCTGCGCCAGACGCGGCTGACCGAGGAGGAGTGGCGGGCGGGGATCGAGTTCCTGACTGCCGCCGGTCACATCACCGACGATCGCCGCCAGGAGTTCGTGCTGCTCTCAGACGTGCTCGGCGCCTCGATGCAGACGATCGCGATCAACAATCAGGCCTACGCCGACGCCACCGAGGCGACAGTGCTAGGGCCGTTCTTCGTCGCGGGCGCGCCCGAGGTCGAGCTCGGCGGGGACATCGCGCTTGGTGCGCCGGGCGAGCCGTGCTGGGTCGAGGGCAGTGTCCGCGATACCGACGGCAACCCGTTGCCGGGCGCGCTGCTCGAGGTGTGGGAATGCGACGAGGACGGCCTCTACGACGTCCAGCACGGTCCCGATCGGACCGCAGCGCGCGCGAGGCTGCACGCTGACGGGCAGGGCAACTTCCGCTTTTGGGCATTGACGCCGGTCCCCTATCCGATCCCGCACGACGGCCCGGTGGGCAGCTTGCTCGCGGCATCCGGTCGCTCTCCGATGCGGGCGCCTCACCTGCACTTCCTCGTCAGCGCTCCCGGCCGGCGCACGCTGATCACTCACATCTTCGTGGAGGGTGAGGACCTTCGCCGTGGGGGCGACGCGGTGTTTGGCGTCAAGGAGTCGCTGGTGCGAGAGTTTCAGCGGCAGTCGCCCGGGACGCCGACCCCGGACGGTCGCCAACTGGGGCCGACCGCAGCTGGACGCGCGTGCGCTTCGACGTCGTCCTCGCACCGGCGGGTGCCTAGGCACCGGGGCGCAGCGCCTAGGCAAGGCGTCTAGCCGAGGCGCCTGGTCGAGGACGCGTCTGGTCGAGGCGTCTGGTCGAGGCGTCTAGGCGAGGACCGTCAGGGCGCGCCGGCGCGACAGAGAAGCTGTGCTCGGTCGCGCTGCCGATGAAGTCGCCGTCCACCTGCACGGGCAGCGCGCGATCGTCGAGCGAGCGGATCCGCAGCCGCTTCTGGGCGCTGAAGGGCTCGATCTGGCGGTGGCCGACGACGCTCGCGTGGGGCGAGAGCGCGCGCCAGGCGATCGACGGGATGTCGAGCGGGCTGGTGCGCTTCAGGATCAGCCCGGCCAGATCGCCGCTGTCCAGTGATGCACCCTCCGCCATCTCGACACTGCGGTCACCGAAGAAGGTGTAGGGCGAGCCGTTCTGGATCACGACGGTGACGCCCTCGAGCGGACGCGTTCCCGTTCTGGCTCTCGAGTTCGGCCACGAGGCGGGGTGGCCTGAACAGGTAGCGGCGCCCGATAGGTCGTCGTCGCCACCCAGGCGTAGTAGTACTCGCCGAGCCGCGCCTTGAGCCGCGGGCGCGCGTCGACGCGCTCGACGACGCTCGCGTCGAGACCCACCCCGGCCGAGAACAGAAAGAAGCGCGAGTCGACACGGCCGAGGTCGACCCGACGTGTGCGCCAGTCGCTGGCCAAACTGAGCAGATGCTCGGTGGCGTCGACGACATCGGCGGGGATCCCGAGCATCCGGCAGTACACGTTGGCGCGGCCGCCAGGCAGGCAGGTGAGTGGCGTGCCGGTGCCGGCGAGGCCGTTCGCAGCCTCGTTCACCGTACCGTCGCCGCCGAACGCGACGATTGCGTCATAGCCCTCCTCGGCGGCCTCGCGGCAGATCTCAGTCGCGTGGTCGCGCCGTTCGGTATCGACCGCGTCGACGATGAAGCTGCCGCGCAACGCGGAGATCACGAGGTTCTTCAGCCGGCTGGAGACGGTGGTCGCGTACGGATTGACGATCATCAGCAGGCGTCTGCGCTCTGCATCATCGGACGCCGCTCAGCTCGGCGACGATGTCGATGTCGGACTCGTAGTCGATGGCGCTCACTCACAGGAGTGTCGCAAACCCTCTAAAGCAGACGGCGTCCGAGCCGATTCCTTATACTGCAGGTCACATAGCAGTACGCATCCAGAGGGGTGGAGGGAAATGGCCCTACGAAACCCCGGCAACCGGCCGCAAGGAAACGGTGCCAAGTCCATCAGGCTCCAACGACAAGCCTGGGAGATGTGGGTAGGGCGGTTTCAACCTCCGACCCCTGATACCCGGCGGAGGTTTTTTTATATGCCGCCAGAAGCGCTTAGATGCAAGGAATGTAAGACCGAATACCCGCTCGAGGCACGTTACGTGTGCGAGCAGTGCTTCGGCCCGCTCGAGGTGCGATACGCCTCGCGCGAGGGGCTCGATCCAGCTGAGCTCAAACGACGGATCCAGGCCGGGCCGTACTCGATTTGGCGCTACGCCGACTTCCTTCCCGTCGAGCACCCGTATTCGGCGCTCGGCGCCGGCTGGACGCCGCTGGTGCGCGCCGACCGGCTCGCGGAGGAGCTTGGCATCGGCGAGCTGTGGATCAAGAACGACGCCGCCAACCCGACGCATTCGTTCAAGGATCGGGTCGTCTCGGTCGCGCTGGCGCGCGCCCAGGAGCTCGGCTTCACGACGATCGCCTGCGCGTCCACCGGCAACCTCGCCAACGCCGTGGCGGCCCATGCTTCGGCCGCCGGTCTCGAGTCGTACGTCTTCATCCCGTCGGACCTCGAGGAGCAGAAGGTGCTCGCCACCGGGATCTACGGGACGAACCTGGTCGCCGTGAACGGCAACTACGACGACGTCAACCGGCTCTGCACCGAGCTCGCCGGCGAGCACGAGTGGGCCTTTGTGAACATCAACATGCGGCCGTATTACGCCGAGGGCTCGAAGACGCTCGCGTTCGAGATCTCCGAGCAGCTGGGCTTCGAGCTGCCCGACCGGGTGGTCGGCCCGATCGCCTCCGGCTCGCTGTTCACGAAGCTCGCACGCGGCTTCGAGGAGTGGCTCGAGGTCGGCCTGCTCGAGGGCCGGCTCCCGACCTTCAACGGTGCCCAGGCTGAGGGCTGCTCGCCGGTGGCGACGGCGTTTCGCGAGGGCCGCGACTTCTGCAAGCCGGTGAAGCCGGAGACGATCGCCAAGTCGCTCGCGATCGGCAACCCGGCAGATGGGCCCTACGCACTCGAGCTCGCCCGCCGCACCGGCGGCGCGATCGACTCCGTGACCGACGACGAGATCCGCGACGGCATCAAGCTGCTCGCGCAGACGACCGGTATCTTCACCGAGACCGCCGGCGGCGTGACCACTGCTGTGCTGCGGAAGCTCGCCGAGCGTGGCGACATCGACCGCTCCGAGCGTGTGGTCGCCGTGATCACCGGTGAGGGTCTGAAGACGCTCGAGTGTGCCCGCGGCACCTTCGAGGCGTGGGAGATCGACCCGAACGCCGATTCCTTCGAGCAGGCTCGCGAAGCGCGCCTGCCGCTGACTGTATAGCTGTCGACCGCGCAGCGAGACCCCAGGAGAGCCAGATCAGATGTCAGTGAATGTCAAGATTCCGACGCAGCTTCGTGCCGCCACGGACGGTGAGGCGGTGGCCAAAGTGGAGGGAGGCACCGTCGCCGAGGTGCTCGACGCTCTCTACGAGCGCTTTGGCGAGCTGAAGGCGCGGATCGCCGACGACGAGGGCCTGAGGCGCTTCGTCAATGTCTACGTCGGCGGTGAGGACATCCGCTTCCTCGACGGACTCAACACGCCAGTCTCCGACGGCGACGAGGTGACGATCCTGCCCGCAGTGGCGGGCGGCCGCTGAGACCACGCATGCGCTGGCTGCGCCGGGCCTGCGGGCCGTTCTTCGTGCTCGCGGGAGCGATGCACTTCGTCAAGCCGCGGGTGTACCGGCAGATCGTGCCGCCGTACCTTCCCGCGCCGGAGGCGCTCGTCTTCGTGAGCGGCGTGGCCGAGGCAGCGGGCGGGGTCGGCCTGATGGTTCCGTCCTGGCGGGGTCGTGCCCGGTGGTGGTTGGTGGCGACACTGCTCGCGATCTTCCCCGCCAACCTCCACATGGCGCAGCATCCCGACCAGTATCCGCAGATCCCCGGCGGCGCACGGTCGCTGAAACTGCGACTGCCCTTCCAGGCGGCGTTCATCGTCTGGGTGCTGGCGGCCGGCCGTCCACCGCGCTGACGGCGGCCATCTGCCGACCGCCGCTCTGCCCCTGCCGCTGGTGCCCTGAGTCGCTAATTCAGCAGGCCGTAGTTCGCGAGCGCGTCGCGAGCGCCTTCGACACCGAGCGCCTGCTCGGCACGCAGGCCGGCGGCGTGTGCGGCCTCGACGTTGAGTGGGTTGTCGTCGAGGAACAGCACATGTGCGGGCCGTACGGGCAGGCGCTCGATCACCAGGGCGTAGATCTCGGGGTCCGGCTTGACGGCACCGAGCTCGAACGAGAGAAACCGGAACGGATCTTCGAACAGTGCACTCAGCGGCCAGCGCGACACCATGCCGTCCCACGCCAGCGCGTTTATGTTGGAGAGACAGCCGACCCCAACACTGGCGCTGGTCTCGCGGATCATCTGCTCGGCCCCATCGAACGGGTCGTCGAGCCAGGTCGGGAAGATCTCCAGGAACTCAGCCGGTGTGTACGGCAGATCCCATTCCTCGACGACGCCCGTCGCAAATTCCTCATTGGTGCAGCCGCCGGACTCGAAGCTGCGGACAACCGGACTCATCAGCCAGCGCGTGGCGACCTCGAGCTCTGACTCGCTGCCGGTCAGCTCGCGCAGGACCTCGAGACCATTGAAGCGCGCGAGCACCCCACCGATGTCGAAGAGGACGATCTCGATCTGCTCACCGGCCGCAACCGACGGGTGAGCGTACGCCTGGTTGTTCACTGGGCGATGTTGATCAGGCCGATCGGGCAGCTGACTCCGGTGCCGCCCAGCCCGCAGTAGCCGTCGGGGTTCTTGTCGAGGTACTGCTGGTGGTAGTCCTCGGCGTAGTAGAACGGCCCGACGGGGGCGATTTCGGTGGTGATATCGCCGTATCCGGCGGCCTTCAGTTGGTCGGCGTAGGCGATCTTCGATGCCTCTGCGATCTGCCGCTGCTCATCGTTCGCGTAGTAGATCGCCGAGCGATACTGCGTCCCGGCGTCATTTCCCTGGCGCATGCCCTGGGTCGGATCGTGGCTCTCCCAGAAGTGGCGCAGAATCTCGGCGTAGGAGATCTGGCTGGGGTCAAAGACGACAAGCACCGCCTCCGTATGGCCGGTGCTGCCGCTACAGACTTCCTCATAGGTCGGGTTCGGCGTGTAGCCGCCGGTGTAGCCAACCGCGGTCGAGTAGACGCCGGGGAGCGTCCAGAATGCGCGCTCGGCGCCCCAGAAACACCCCAATGCGAGGACGGCCGTTTCGAGCCCGGCGGGGAACGGCCCCTTGAGCGGGTTGACGAGCACAGTGTGGGCGGCGGCCACCGGCATCTCCCGCTCACGACCGCGGAGCGCACGCGCCGGGTCGATCATCTTGGTCTTCTCACGCCAGAGTTCGAACATGGCGCAAGCTTAGCCCCAGGGTTCCGCCACGGATCGGGTGGCGCCCCGCGCGTCCAGGCGCCGCGAGCTGCCCGCGCATTTGTGGCTCAGGGTACTAGGTGCTCTCGAGCGCAGAGAGCAGCGCGGAGCCGCTCTGGAGCAGGTCCGACTTGGTCACCGCGGCGACCTGGTTGGCGAGCGTCGAGATACGCGTGACCAGGTTCTTCTCGTTGGGGACCTCGTAGCTCTGCATCATCTTCAGGAGGTTCGCGAGCGCCGCGTTGGCGAGTGTGGAGGCCTTGTCGTAGTTCTTTAGAAAGACCTTGGTGCCGTCGGGAACCTTGCCCGGGTTGGTGCCGGCGAGCGCCGCGTCCTGGCAGAGCTCGCTGGGCAGCATCTCGAGCACTGCGGTCTCCGTGTTGACGTAGTGCTTGACCACCAGCAGGGCGCCGCTGATACGGGTCCAGTGCAGATGCAGGATGGTGTTGGAGAATTTCGTGAAGGCCGGCATGGCCGCCTGATCGAACGTGATCGACAGGTCGTTGCCCATTTCCTCACCGAGCACGGTGAGCGTGTGCTGCACCTCGGTGTTGACCTGGTTGGAGGGCTGAGTCAGCGGTGCGAGCGCGCTCTTGCAGCCGTTCGGGCTCGTGATCGTTCCGATGTAGGTCGTGTTGCCGGCCTGCGCGGTCGCAGCGCCCTGAAGCAGCGTGGCCAGATAACTCGCGTAGGCGTTGAGCGCCTTGCGATCCGGGGTCGTGTTAGCCGGCGAGGCAGTTGTCCCGGTCGCCAGCGTGGTGACCCGGACCGTGGGAAACGGCGCGGCCAACTGCGGCGCGGCAAGCGCTGATGCTGGGGCCGCGAGCGCGGCGATTGCTATGAGGAGGGCTGCTACTTGTTTCATCGGGTGCGCACAAGTCGTTTGTGTCACCCAATAGACACCGTTATCAGTCCGGAGTTTCGCTCTTTTGCCGCAGTTTGGTCAAGCGCCGGGCGTTTCGCCCGGATCCGTTGGGGCGAGCAGATGCCCTGGGATTGCGCCTTTTTTTCGGTGCAGCAGGAGACGAATCGCTTCGCACATACTCCAAGGTGTCGTAACTTCGGGAGACGCGGAACACTTCGCCCATGGCTGAACCAGCGCCGACAGCACCCGCAACCATCCACATCGTCTACCTCCCGTACCTGCCCTCCGGATCCGCGCGGGCACAGGTGGGCGAGTGGGAGATCATTCCTCGCTCGCTGCTCGCGGAGCAGGACTGCGTCGATGCGCGGACGATGGAACTCGCCCAGGGTTTGGCGGATATGTACGAACTTCCCGAGCGACTCTGGCAGCCGGTTGGGGCGTTCGCTCGCCCAGTCGACGGTCGCGTGGGCGACGGGCCGCTGGAGCCGTCGTTGATTCAGGACCTGGCACGGTCGGTGACGGTCGCAATCCTGGATCTGAACCAGTCTCCGCTGGTCGCGGAGGCCGATCGAGACCCGAACTTCGGGCATAACGCCATGACGTCGGATAACGCCACGGTGGTCGCGCACGGGATCGACCACGCGCACGGATACACCAGCTCGGTCAGCGGAAGCCGAGCGGGTTCCGCAGAGCTGGGCCTGTCCGTGGTGCCGGATCCAAACTACCCAGGCCTACCCAGGGCGACCTTTCGCGCCCCTGCGGACCTGCGGATTCCTCCACGACAGATCAACCTGGAGTATGAGTACGCGGCCGCGACCTGGGAGTCGCTGCGCCGAGGTGACGATGCCGCACGCAGGCTGGGCCGGGCCATCGACTGGTTGAACCTCGTCGAGGTCAACCCAACCGCACTCACTGACGACCTCAGAATCCCGGCCATCCGTACAGGTTTCGAGGCGTTGCTCGACGTGGGCGAGGACTACCTCGAGTTCGCCAGCACCTTGGCGACTCTGATCGAAGACGAGTCACCTCCAGTGCGACGCACCTGGCCGAGCCGCCGAAGCGGTAACGAAATATCGGTGAATCTGACCGACGTCGGCTGGTGGGCGGTCCAGTTCTCGTTCTTGCGCACCACACTGATGCAGGGCGGATTGCCCGACGGCGACGACTGGCAGCACGACGGCGTCAGCCATATCGACCTCGGTGAGTGGTATCTCCGCCAGGCGATCAAGTACAAGGTCGCCGCAGACGGTCACGAAGGCGTCCGCGAAGACCTTCGCTTCCGGCGCCTGCTCGAAGCGGCGCGCACGTTCTGGCGCGAGAACCGCGACCCGGACGACCCGAACTGGGAATAGCCCTTCGGCCACGAAGGGCGAGACTCTCGACGCGCCCGGCTGGAATCGAACCAGCGGCCTTTCGCTCCGGAGGCGAACGCTCTATCCCCTGAGCTACGGGCGCTCTGGTGGCGGGGATGCCAGAGGCGAGATTAGCGGTACGGGGAGGGCGAGGACAACCGGCAGCGCCGAGCCCGACGGTGTGCAAGCCTTATCGCATGGAGCTGACCAGGTTTGGAGTGTGGGTGGGGCGCTCGCTGGATGAGCCCGATTACGGTGAGGCGGCGCAGTTGGCGCAGCGTCTGGGGTTCGGTGCGCTGTGGCTGGGAGGCTCGCCGCGGCTTCCGAAGCTGCGGCTGATGCTGGAGGCCACCGACAGGCTCGTGCTGGCGACCGGGATCGTGAACATCTGGCAGTACGACCCGAGTGAGCTGGCGGATGAGTTCGCCGCTCTGGATGCGGACTTCCCCGGGCGCGTGCTGCTCGGCATTGGGATCGGTCATCCGGAAGCGACCCAGGAGTACGAGAAGCCGCTGACCAAAACGCGCAACTTCCTGGACGGGATCGCGGCCTCGGCGCACCCGGTCCCGCGGGATCGGATGGTGCTGGCGGCGCTTGGCCCGAAGATGCTCGACCTGAGCTTCGAGCGGACGCTCGGGACGCACCCCTACTTCACGCCGCCGGCGCACACGAAGTTCGCGCGCGAGCGGCTGGGCAGCGCCGCGCTGGTCGCGCCCGAGCAGGCGGTCGTGATCGACAACGGCGACGCAGAAGACGCGCTCGCGAGGGCCCGCGGATACGCCGACATGTACCTCGAGCGTCATCAACTACACCAACAACCTCAAGCGCTTCGGCTACACCGACGAGGCGATCGCCAGACGGCGGATCGAAGGCTCTGATCGACGAGCTGGTCCCGCAGGGCTCGGGCGAGCAGGTGGCTGCGGCGGTGCACGCGCACCTGGATGCCGGAGCCGACCATGTCTGTGTTCAGACGGTCGGCGTCAAAGGCGTGCCGAACCGCGAGTGGACCGAGCTCGCGGCTGCGCTGATCGGCTGAGCGCCGTGCCCGGGGCTGCGAACCAGCTCAGACCGACAAATTGGCGCGCCTCGATCGCAAGTTGCCGAAAACCGCGCGATTCTGGGGACGGAATGGCATATGTGGCGCAGAAGGCTCCAGTTTGTCGGTCTGGACCGCCTCCAGCGGCTGCCTGGATCGGTCGAGCGGCTGCCTGGATCGGTCGAGCGGCTGCCTGATCGGTCGAGCGGCTGCCTGGATCGGCTGAAGGCCCGAACCGCCGGCTACGTGCAGCGCGGGCTCACCGGCACGTTCATGCTGGGCACCGGCGGCGCCACGCGCTGGCAGTAGGTGACCAGGCGTGAGGCGGGCTCGACCACCCCGTCAAAGGGGTAGGTCACATGCTGGGCGGAGGCGGTGACCTGGCAGCGGAAGACCTGCCGGCTGCTCGTGCCGCCCGCGCGCGCACAGGACGAGGACCTGATCGGGCCGTCCATCGAGCCGATGTTGATCTGGTGAGTCATGTAGGCCACGACCGCCGCATGCAGGCCGGCCGCAGGCGACTGGCTGCTCCCCAGCTTCACCACGTGCGGAGCCTGCTGCTGGTGAACCAGGATCGTGTCCTCGCGGTTCTCCTCGGCGACCGCCTTGGGGCTCGAGACGCCCGCGATCGCCGAGACGTCGTTGGTCTCGTAGTTCACGAACTCAACAAGCGCGATCACGACCGCTGCGGCGACCGCGAACGGGATCGTCCATTGCGCCCAGCGAGGCAACGCCCGATAGCCGCGGCGGCCGCCGGAACCGCGGCCGCGAGAGTAATTCACAGCTGGCACAACACGAGCGTACCGATGGCTTGGCACACTGGCCCCGGATGGAGCTATCGGTTTTCTTCGCGGGCACGGGCGGCTCGCTGCCCACACAGCGCCGCGGCCTGCCCGGCGCTGCTCGTCCGCAGGGGCGGCGATCGCATCCTCGTGGACTGCGGCGAGGGAACGCAGCGCCAGCTGCTGCGCTCGATCGGCCTCACCGACCTGGATGAGATCTTCATCACTCACCTGCACGCCGATCACTGGCTGGGTCTGCCGGGGATGCTCAAGACCTTCGACCTGCGGGACCGCGACCAGCCGCTCTACGTCCACGGCCCGCGCGGCCTGCGCGATCTGGTCCAGGGAATCATGCGCTACGCCGGCGGGACCACCTACGACCTCTTCGTGGTCGAGCTGGAGGACGGCGAGATCCTCGAGCACGACGGCTATGAGATCGAGTCGGTAGCGGTCTCGCACCGCGGCGCAGCGCTCGGCTACGTCTTCCACGAGTACGACCGGCCGGGGGTCTTCGATCCGGAGAAGGCCCGGCAGGCCGGCCTCCGGGAGGGCCCGGACTTCGGCCGCGTGCAGCGCGGAGAGACGATCAACGGCGTCAGCCCGGACATGGTCATGGGTCCGACGCGTCCGGGACGCAAGCTCACGATCTCAGGCGACACGCGTCCGTGCGACACGCTCAGGGAGGCGGCCCATCACAGCGACGTGCTGATCCACGAGTCGACGTTCGCGATCGAGGACGCCGAGCGCGCCCACAAGACCGGCCACTCGACGGCGACGCAGGCTGCATGGGTCGCGCGCGAGGCGGAGGTCAAGCTGCTCGCGCTCAACCACCTCTCGATCCGCTATCCGGCACGCGTGCTGCGCGACGAGGCGCGTGAGATCTTCGCCGAACACGGTGCTGCCGCGCGACTTCGACTCGATCGAGATCCCGTTCGCCGAGCGCGGCGAGCCGGAGCTTCGGCGCTGGTCGCAGCGTGACACTGCCGCTGTCCTCCCGCTGTCGGACAGCGGCGCCGAAGCGTTGCCGGAGGACGAGCCGCAGGACGAGAACGGCACCGGTGCCGACGCTGCTGATAACTTCAATTGAACTGTCGCCTTTAACCCGGTCCCGTGAGGCCAGGAAGGACGCAAAAATGCCGGACCAGACGGTCGCGCTCGACCGCGACGATATGCGCCGCACGCTGGTGCGGATCGCGCACGAGATAATCGAGAAGAACCCGCCGCACGAGGCGGAGCTCGGGATCTGGTTTTGCGATCGTCGGCGTTCATCGCCGCGGAGCCGTGCTCGCAAGCCGGCTGCATTCGCTGACCAGCGATCTCACCGATGTCGAGGTCCCGTTCGGGACAGTCGACATCAGCTTCTACCGCGACGACCTCGGGCTCCGCGAGCGCGGAGCGCAGGACACGCCGGTCGTGCATTCGACCGAGCTCGACTTCCCGCTCGACGAACGCACGATCGTGATCGTCGACGACGTGCTCTACACCGGCCGCACTGCGCGCGCCGCGATCGATGTGCTCTTCGACTACGGGCGGCCGGCGCGCGTGCAGCTGGCGGTGCTCGTGGACCGCGGCCACCGCGAACTTCCGATCCGCCCCGACTACGTCGGCAAGAACCTGCCGACCGCCCGCGGCCAGCGCGTGAACGTCCACGTCGAGGAGATCGACGGCAGCGACGAGGTCACGATCAGCGAGTCAAAGGAGGCGCTGGCATGAGCCGCCATCTGATCTCGATTGACGACCTCGACCGTGTCGCGATCGAGCGCATCCTCGGCCGCGCACGGTCGTTCGCGGAGGTGTCGGGCCGTGAGATCAAGAAGGTCCCGGCGCTCAAGGGGCGCACGATCGTCAACCTCTTCTACGAGTCCTCGACGCGCACCAGCTCATCGTTCGAGCTCGCAGCCAAGCGCCTGAGCGCGGACGTCGTCAGCATCCGCAGCGTCGGCTCGAGCGTCGACAAGGGCGAGTCGCTCAAGGACACGGTGCAGACGTTGAGCGCCTACGACCCTGCGGCGATCGTGATCCGCTCGCCGTTCGCCGGCGCGGCCCAGCAGATCGTCGACTGGACCGACGCGGCGATCGTGAACGCCGGTGACGGCAAGCACGAGCACCCGACACAGGCGCTGCTCGACGTCTTCACCCTGACGCAGCGGCTCGGCAGTCTCGAGGGGCTCAACATCTGGATCGTCGGCGACGTCCTGCATTCGCGTGTGGCGCGCTCGAACATCCTCGCCTTCCAGCGGATGGGCGCGACGGTAACCGTCTGCGGCCCGCCGACGCTGATCCCGCGCCAGATCGAGGCACTCGGCTGCAGCTGCCGCACGACGCTCGAAGAACTGCATCGAGGCCGACGTGGTCTACGTCCTGCGTATGCAGCACGAGCGGATGCACGAGGCCTACGTGCCGACGCTGCGCGAGTACGCGCAGCGCTACCAGATCAACCTGCCACGGCTGCGGGAGGGCCAGCTGCTGATGCACCCCGGGCCGGTGAACCGCGGCGTCGAGCTGAGCGGCGACGCGATCGACTCCGATGTCGTCGCTGATCGGAGCCCAGGTGAAGTCCGGGCGTCGCAGTGCGGATGGCGGTCCTCTACGAGCTGCTGGTAGGTGCCCCGGTGCTGCAGGCGGTGGCTTGACCATGGAATCGCACGAGAAGCTGTTCCACGCGCCCACGCGACCGGCCGATCTGCTGATCCGGCAGGCGCACGTGCTGGACCCGCGCACCGGCCTGGACGAGCCGCGCGACGTCCTCATCCGCGACGGTCAGATCGCCGAATTGGGGGAGCCTGGAGCTTTGACGGGGTCAAGCGAGACCCCGTCAATAGAGGCAGCCGGCAAGCACCTCTTCCCAGCGTTCGTCGATCCGCACGTGCATCTGCGAACGCCCGGCCAGGAGTACAAGGAGAACATCGCGACCGGCACGATGTCTGCGGCCGTCGGCGGCTTCTGCCAGGTGATCGCGATGCCGAACACCGCGCCGACGATCGACCAGGTCAGCGTGCTCAAGGCGGTCACCGGCACCGCCTCCGAGCAGGCGGTCGTGCCGACGGGTTTCCTCGCTTCGATCACGATCGGCCTACAGGGCAGCGAGCTGACCGAGATGGCTGCGCTCAGCGATGCGGGCGCGCTCGGTTTCACCGATGACGGCAAGCCGGTCGTCTCGGCCGGGATGCTGCGCAAGGCGCTCCAGTACCAGCGTCTGGCCGGCGGGGTGATCGCCCTGCACGAGGAGGATCCGGCGCTCTCGGGCGACGGGGTGATGCACGAGGGCGCGGTCTCGGCGCGCCTCGGCGTCGCCGGCATCCCGTCGATCAGCGAGTCGACCTACGTCGCGCGCGACGCCGCGGTCGCCCTCTATGAGGACGCGCGCGTGCACTTCCAGCACCTCAGCTGTGTCGAGTCGGTCGAGGCGCTCGCGGCGGCCCGCGCGGCCGGCGCGCGAGTCAGCGGCGAGGCGACGCCCCACCACCTGACGCTCACCGACGAGGCGGTCCTTGGGCTCGACAGCAACTTCAAGATGAACCCGCCACTGCGCTCGGAGATCGATCGCCAGGCGGTGATCGAAGGCCTGCGCTCCGGCGTGATCGAGTGCATCGCCACCGATCACGCCCCGCACGCCCGTCACGAGAAGGAGATGCCATTCGAGCAGGCGCCGATGGGGACGACCGGGCTCGAGACCGCGTTCATGGCGGTCTACTCGGAGCTCGTCAAGCCCGGGGTGCTCCCGCTGTCGCTCGTGATCGAGCGGCTCACGGCCGGCGGCGCGCTCTACGGGCTGCCGATCCCGCGAATCGCGGTCGGCGAGCCGGCCAATGTCGTGCTCGTCGATCTCGAGCGCGACTGGGTGGTGGGCGAGGGCGGCTACGCGAGCCGCTCGCAGAACTGCTGTTTCCACGGACGCCGGCTGAGCGGAGTGGTCGAGCTGACGGTTGCCGCGGGCAGCCTCGCGTTCGTCTCGCGCGGCGCTGGGATCACGACGACGCTGGCGGAGGTCTGATGAGCCGGGACGCTTACGTGCTGCTGGAGGACGGGACCCGCTTCGACGGGCTCGCCTGCGGGGCTGACACGCACGCGGTCGGGGAGATCGTGTTCACGACCTCCATGTCCGGCTATCAGGAGGCGATGACCGACCCGAGTTACGCGGGGCAGTTGATCGCGTTCACCTACCCGCAGATCGGCAACTACGGTGTGAGCGAGTCGGCGATGGAATCCGATCGTGTACATGCCCGAGCCGCGATCATGCGCGCCGCCGTTGATTACAGCGACGCCCCGAGCGCCCACTACGGTTGGCTGACCTGGCTGGGAGAGATGAACGGCGTGCCGGCGATCACCGACCTCGACACCCGGGCGTTGGTGCAACACATCCGCGACGAGGGTGCGATGCGAGGCGGCGTGTTCCCGGCCTCGATCTCAGAGGCGGAGGCTCGCGAGCTGATCGCGGCCGAACCTTCGATGGAGGGACGTGACCTCGCTCGCGAGGTGAGTCCGGCGGAGACGTTCACCGTCGATGGTTCGGTCTGGGGCAAGGTGCACTACGGCCATGACGTCGAGCCGGTACGGATCGCGATGATCGACACCGGCGTGAAGGGGTCGATCGTCGCTCAGCTCACGCACCGCGGTGCGATCGTCACTCACCATCCCTCCACGGTCACCTCTGACGAGCTGCTCGCCAGCGACGCGGACGCCTTCTTCCTGGCAAACGGGCCGGGGGATCCAGCCGCACTCGACTACGTCGTCGACACCGTGCGCGAGCTCGTCGGCAAGAAGCCGGTCTACGGCATCTGCCTGGGTCACCAGCTGCTCTGCCGGGCGGTCGGCCTCGAGACCTACAAGCTGCCGTTCGGCCACCACGGCGCCAACCACCCCGTCAAGGATCTGACCACCGGCAGGACGGAGATCACCAGCCAGAACCACGGGTTTGCGGTGCTCGGGCCGGGCGGCTCGAAACGCATCGAGGGCGATGAGCCGGTGCGCTGGGAGACCGACTTCGGCGCGGCGGAGCTGAGCCACGTGAACCTCTATGACCGCACCGTCGAGGGGCTGACGCTGCTCGACGTGCAGGGCGGAACGATCCAGTACCACCCGGAGGCCGGACCCGGCCCCAACGACTCGCTCTACCTGTTCGACCGCTTTGTCAACGAAATCCGGAACGGCCGCTGATCACTGATGCCAAGACGTGAAGACATCCAAAAGATCCTGCTGATCGGTTCTGGGCCGATCGTGATCGGGCAGGCGGCCGAGTTCGACTACTCCGGTACGCAGGCGGCCCGCGTACTCATGCAGGAGGGGTACGAGGTTGTGCTCGTCAACTCCAACCCGGCGACGATCATGACCGATCCGGAGGTGGCGACAACCACCTACGTCGAGCCGTTGCTGCCCGGGCCGCTGGAGCGGATCATCGAGCGCGAGCGCCCAGACGCGCTGCTGGCCACGCTCGGCGGGCAGACGGCGCTCAACCTTGCCAAGAGCCTGCACGAGAACGGCGTGCTCGAGCGCTACGGCGTCGAGCTGATCGGCGCCAAGATCGACGCGATCGAGCGTGGCGAGGACCGCGATCTGTTCCGCGAGACGATGCACGAGGCGGGCCTGCGGGTGCCGCGCTCGGCGATCGCGCACACGCTCGACGAGGCGCGGATCGCCGTCGAGGAGATCGGACTGCCGGTGATCATCCGCCCGGCGTTCACGCTTGGCGGCGCCGGCGGTGGGGTGCTGCGCGACATGGCCGCTTTCGAGCACGTGATCGGGCGCGGCCTCGACGCCTCGCCGATCAGCCAGATCCTGATCGACGAGTCGGTGCTCGGCTGGGGCGAGTTCGAGCTCGAGGTGATGCGCGACCGCACCGACAACGTCGTGATCGTCTGCTCGATCGAGAACCTCGACCCGATGGGCGTGCACACCGGCGACAGTGTCTGCGTCGCGCCGCAGCAGACGCTCAGCGACCACCTCTACCAGCAGCTGCGCGACCAGGCGATCAAGGTGATCCGGGCGATCGGCGTCGAGACCGGCGGCTCGAACGTGCAGTTCGCCGTGAACCCCGCGACCGAGGAGATCATCGTCATCGAGATGAACCCCCGCGTCTCGCGATCGAGCGCGCTGGCCTCCAAGGCGACCGGTTTCCCGATCGCCAAGATCGCGGCGCGGCTGGCCGTCGGTTACACGCTGCAGGAGATCACCAACGACATCACGCGTGCCACGCCCGCCAGCTTCGAGCCGGCGATCGACTACTGCGTGGTGAAGTGGCCGCGCTTCGCCTTCGAGAAGTTCCCCGGCGCCGAGAACGAGCTCACGACGCACATGAAATCGGTGGGCGAGGCGATGGCGATCGGCCGGACCTTCAGGCAGGCGTTCGGCAAGGCGCTGCGCTCGCGCGAGCTCGACTCTCAGCCGGACTTCCCCGGCAACGACGAGGAGCTGTTGAAGCGGGCCGCGCAGCCCGGCGCTGAGCGCTTCGACCACCTGCTCGAGGCGCTCCGGCGTGGACATTCGATCGCCGAGCTGAACGAACTCACACGGATCGATCCGTGGTTCCTGCGTGAGCTGCAGGCCGTGGCCACCGATCCCGAGGGCGCCTTCACCGGCGAGCGAACCTTCAAGTCGGTCGACACCTGTGCTGCCGAGTTCGCTGCGCGGACCCCGTACTTCTACTCGGCCTGGGAGCGCCCGCGTCCGGTGGGTGGGGACGGGCAGCCGCTGCCCGCCCATGAGGTCGAGCGCGGGACCCGACCGAGCGTTGTGATCCTCGGCTCAGGCCCGAACCGCATCGGTCAGGGGATTGAGTTCGACTATTGCTGCGTGCACGCGGCCCAGACCGTGCGCGAGTCCGAGCGCGATGCGGTCATGATCAACTGCAACCCCGAGACCGTCTCGACGGACTACGACACCTCTGATCGCCTCTACTTCGAGCCGTTGACGCTCGAGGACGTGCTTGGAGTGTGTGAGGTCGAGAAGCCCGAGGGCGTGATCGTCCAGTTTGGTGGCCAGACGCCGCTGAAGCTGGCGGCTGGGCTGCGTGACGCAGGTATACCGATCCTCGGGACCACGACCGACGCGATCGATCTTGCGGAGGATCGCGCCCGCTTCGGGCAGCTGCTTGACGAACTTGGCTACAAGGCGCCGCCGTACGCGTCGGCGAGCACCCCCGAGGAGGCGCTCGAGCGCGCGCCCGACGGTCGGGTTCCCGCTGCTCGTGCGCCCGAGCTACGTGCTCGGCGGGCGCGCGATGGAGATCGTCTACAGCGTCGAGGGCCTTGAGGATTACCTGGAGCGCGTCGGCGTGATCGGCGGGGGAGGGGCCGGCGGGAAACAGATGGCCGGCAAGAGCCCGACGATCTATCTCGACCGCTTCCTCGAGGATTCGGTGGAGGTCGACGTCGACGCCCTCTGCGACGGCGAGGACGTATGGATCGCCGGGATCATGCAGCACGTGGAGGAGGCCGGAATCCACTCCGGCGATTCCGCCTGTGTCCTGCCGCCGCACTCTCTCGGGGGCGAGATGCTCGAGGAGATTCGCGCGCAGGCGACAGGCATCGCCAAGGCGCTCGGCGTCGTCGGATTGCTGAACGTTCAGTTTGCGATCCACTCCAGTGACGGGCTGCACGTGATCGAGGCCAACCCGCGGGCATCGCGCACCGTGCCGTTCGTCTCAAAGGCGATCGGCCTGCCCGTGGCCAAGCTGGCGTGTCGGATCATGCTCGGAGAGAAGATTGCCGACATGGGCCTGCCGGACGAGGTCGCCACCGGCCACGTATGCGTCAAGGAGGCGGTGCTGCCCTTCGATCGCTTCGCTGGCACCGATGTGCTGCTGGGTCCGGAGATGCGCTCCACCGGCGAGGTGATGGGCATCGCCCGGGACTTCCCGACGGCCTTTGCCAAGGCACAGGCGGCGGCCGGTGCAAGGCTTCCCCAGAGTGGGACGGTCTTCCTCTCAGTCGCCGACCGCGATAAGTCCGCCGCCACCGCAATCGCGAGCCAGATCCACGACATGGGCTTCAAACTGCTCGCAACCCGCGGCACCGCCAGGGCGCTCGCACGCATGGGCATCCCCTCACAGACCGTGAACAAGCTGAGCGAGGGCTCGCCACACGTGGTCGAGGCGATCGGGCGGGGTGAGGTGGACCTCGTCATCAACACCCCGGTCGGTACGGGCGCACGCTCGGACGGCTATGAGATCCGGGCCGCGGCGGTGGCGCATCGGATCCCCTGCATTACGACGATGTCGAGCGGGATCGCCGCGGTTCGGGCGATCGCCTCGGCCGCGCATGGGGAGCCCGACGTCATCTCTCTACAGGAGCTCTACGCCGAGTCTGCCCCGGTCGCCTGACCTTCGGACATGTGCATAAGTGGCTGGCGCGCTCAGGCCCGCGCCAGAGCGCTCACCGGAGGGCGTTTTGCATACGTGGACCGGCGCGAAGGCGACCTCCTGCATGCAATGCATGCACCCCTGGCGCAGGCGAGTTGTGGTATGGGAGCCAAGGTCAGTGATCTCGTCCATTTGGCCAATAAAACTGCCTGCAAACCCAACTGATTGCCGCAACCTTCCTCGACAATGCTCAAGCTTAGGTTGAGGTCGAGCTGAAATTGGGGGGTAAAGGTGTGATCCGCGGCTTTCAAGATGTATAGTCGCCCGCCATGCCGCCGGTCAGTGATTCCCCTACGAAACCCATCGCCGCGCCTGAGCGTTCGCTCACGCAGCGCATGGAAGCGCTTCAGCGCGCCAACGACATTCGCAGCCGTCGCGCTCAGCTCAAGCGCGACCTCAAGGCGGGCCGTCAGGCCATCCACGAGCTCCTCCTGGACCCGCCCGAGTACCTGGAGACCGCAAAGGTCTTTGACCTGATGCTCGCCGTACCCAAATACGGGCGCGTCAAGGTCAACAAGATCCTGTCGACGTGCCGGATCTCGCCGTCGAAGACGATTGGCGGGCTGTCGCAGCGGCAGCGCACCGAGCTCGTCGAGCTGATGCGCCGCCGCTAACGCGGCGTGCGCATCCCTGACCCGCCCCGGATCCGCGTGGCCAAGGTGTTCGTGATCACGGGTCCCTCCGGAGTCGGGAAGGGGACGCTGATCCGTGCGCTGTTCGATCGCATCCCCGAGCTCGGCCTGTCGGTGTCCGCGACGACCCGGCCGCCGCGCCCCGGTGAGCAACAAGGCCGTCACTACCACTTCCTCGATCGGGAGGAGTTCGACCGTCGCGTCGCGGCCGGCGACTTCGTCGAGTGGGCGGAGTACTCAGGGAACCGCTACGGGACGCTCCGCTCCGAACTCGAGCGCCACGTCGAGGACGGCTTGCCGGTTGTGCTCGAGATCGAACTCCAGGGCGCCCGCCAGGTGCGTGAGAAGATGCCCGAGGCGGTCCAGGTCTTCATCGCTCCACCCTCGCGGGAGACGCTTCGTACCCGTCTGATCGGACGTGGCACCGACACCACGGAGCAGGTCCAGCGGCGTCTCGAGACCGCCGACGCCGAGCTCGCAGCCCAGCCGGAGTTCCAGCACGTCGTGGTCAACGATCGCCTCGAGGATGCCGTGGACGCGCTCGCGACGATCGTTCAGCGCGAGTTGACGACTGCCTAGCGACCGCGGGCCAGGGTCGCGGGTGACCAGAGTCGCCCGACCGAGCGCGGCCCGGCGCGGGACGGCCCAGGGTCGCGCGGGCCAGACCCGCGGGTGACCAAGTTCTTTGGTGAATCTCTACGTCATTACGTACTTAATCCCCAAAGAACCGGGGGTCGCGAAACGACCTGCAGGGGTGCGGGCGAAACGACCTGCAGGGGTGCGGGCGAAACGACCTGCAGGGGTGCGGGCGAAACGACCTGCAGGAGTGCGGGTACTCTTTAGGGAAGAACAAGCAAACGCAGAAGGAAAGACCTAACCCGTGATCTCCCCCCGCATCGACAAGCTCCTCGAGCACGTTGACTCCGACTACGCCAGTGTGGTCGTGGCCGCGCGCCGCGCGCGCCAGATCAACTCGTACTACCACAACCTCGGCGAGGGCACGTTTGACGAGTTCCCGCCACCGATGGTCGAGACCCGCTCGAAGAACTACCTGACGATCGCGCTTGAAGAGGTCGCTCAGGGCAAGCTGAAGTACCACTACCGGTAGGCAGCAGCCCGCCGCAAAACGCTGAAGCGGAGATCGAGGTTGAGACTTCTGATCGGCGTCAGCGGCGGGATAGCGGCCTACAAGGCGCTCGAGACGGCGCGGCTCGCAATCAAGGCGGGTCACGCTGTCAGAGTCATCCAGACGCCGACAAGCAAGCGCTTCGTCGGCGCGGCATCGTTTGCCGGGATCACCGGCGCGCCGGTGCTGACCTCGGAGTTCGAAGCCGATCCGGCGCGCGGTGCCTACCCGGGTGAGCCGGTGCCGGAACGGGCGCCGATCAGCCACCTGGCCCTGGTCGAGCGCGCCGACGTCTTCCTGATCGCCCCGGCCAGCGCCAACACGCTTGCCAAGCTCGCGGCGGGCGTCGCCGACAACCTCGTGACCACCGCGGCGCTGGCAGCCGCTTGTCCGGTCGTTGTGGCGCCGGCCATGAACAACCGGATGTTCCTGAATCCGGCCACGCAGGCCAATCTGCGGACCCTCGAGGAACGCGGCATCACGGTCGTCCCGCCCGGGGAGGGCGAGCTGGCCTCCCACGGCGAACGGGGAGTTGGTCGGTTGCCCGAGCCCGCCGAGCTGCTTGCCGCCTGCGAGGCCGCCGTGGACTCTCATGTTCCGGTCGGCAAAGCATCGGTCCCACAGCAATCCGGCGATTGGGTTGGTCTGAGAGTGCTCGTCACGGCGGGTGGGACGCGGGAGCCGATCGACAGCGTGCGCTACATCGGCAACCGCTCGTCCGGGCGCATGGGCGTTGCCTTGGCGGAGGCCGCGCTGAAGCGCGGCGCCGACGTCACGCTCGTGGCCGCGAACGTCGCGCTACCGACGCCGGCGAGGGCGCGCCTCGTGCGGGTCGAGACCGCCGCGCAGCTCCTGGCCGCCTGCGCGGAGGAGTTCCCCGCCTGCGACGTGCTGCTGATGGCCGCGGCCGTCGCGGACTTTCGCCCCGCCTCGCCCGTCGAGCACAAGCTCAAGAAGGCGCACCCAGCATCGCCGAGCCAGATCGAGCTTGAGTCCACCGAGGACGTGCTCAGCACGCTTGCGCGTGCGCGCCGCGAGGACCAGGTCGTGGTCGGCTTCGCCGCCGAGCACGGTGAGGGGGCCGCGGCGTACGGCCGTGAGAAGCTCGAACGCAAGCGCCTGGACGCGATCGTGATCAATGACATCTCGCGGGATGACATCGGGTTCGATGCGGAACAGAACGAGGTGCTGATCCTGACCAATGGCGGAGGCGAGCGACACGTACCCGCGCGCGGCCAAGGGCGACGTGGCCGATGCCGTGCTCGACCAGGTCGAGCGCCTGCGCGAAACAGACGAAGCACCGTCCGGCGCCGCCCTACAATAAGTAAAGCGATGGACGACGTCTACGAGCTCTTCAGTCGAGGCTCGGCGCTTCTGGCAGACGGCCACTTCCATCAGGCCGCGATTCCGCTGCGTCGTGCCAGTCAGCTCTCGCCGCAGAGCACCTCGATCCGCGAGGCTCTCGGTCGGGCCCTGTTCCAGACGCAGCACTACAACGAGGCCGTCGAGGAGTTCCGAGCGGTGGTCGAGCGGGCACCGACGAACGACTATGCGCTCTTCTGCCTCGGCAGGAGCCTGCAGATGCTCGGGCGTCATGCTGAGGCGCAGCAGCCGCTCGCGCTGGCGGCGTGCATGCGGCCCGGACGCAGCGATTACCGCGCCTACCGCGACCGCGCCCGTGACGCCGCCGAGCGGGCCGCGACGCGGCAGAATACCGCCGGCTGAGCGCCGCTCTCGGGCCGCTTCGGCGACCAGGTCGGGGCTGACGCGGGGACTTTCCGGTGCTACGCTAGACGCACAGCTTCTGTAATACCGAAACGACCCGGTGGATGTACAGGAAGTGGGCGCTCGCCCGCTTTTTTTATGACCTCGCACGGAGAAGAGAACGACTTGGACGCACTCACACCAGATATCGAAGCTCGGCTCGCCGCCGGCGCGCCCGATGTCGAGGTGCTGCTCGTCGAGGTCTCCGGCGAGACGCTGCGGCTCTACATCGATCACCCGGACGGTGTGACCTTCGAACACTGCGAACAGGTCACACACCTGTTGAGTGAGTATCGCGAGCAGTATGCGATCGAGGTGTCCTCTCCCGGAGTGGAACGGCCCCTGACCAAGCCGCAGCACTTCCGCCGATTCCTCGGGCAGCGGGCGCGCGTGCGCCTGCGCGAGGGACGTGACGGACACAAGAGCCTTACGGGAGAGCTCGTAGGCGCCTCCGACCAAGAGGTGACAATCGCCGCAGGCGTTGGGGTCGTGTCGATCCCCTACGAACAGATCTCCTGCTCCAACCTAGTACCTGGTGACTGAGAGGACCAATGTCAAAAGAGATCCTTGATGCCGTCCGCGGTCTGGCCGCCGAGAAGAACATCTCCGCTGAGAAGCTGATGGAGGCGCTGGAAGACGCGCTGCTGTCGGCCTACAAGAAGACGCCGGGCTCGGCGCCGTACGCACGCGTGGAGATGGACCGTGATACCGGTGACTTCACCGTGTGGGAGCTCAAGATCCCGGCCGAGCTCGAGGAGCAGCTGCTGATCGAGGCGACCACCGACCAGGAGCCCAGCGTGGATCCCGAGACCGGTGAGATGCGCGAGCCGCCGGCACCGGAGATCGACCTCGAGAAGCTCAAGGAGTACGAGGACCAGATCGAGACCGAGGACGTCACCCCGGAGGACTTCGGCCGGATCGCAGCGCAGACCGCCAAACAGGTGATCCTGCAGCGCATCCGCGAAGCCGAGCGGGACATGATGTTCGAGGAGTACCGCGACCGCGTCGGCGAGCTGATCACCGGCATCGTGCAGCAGTCCGACTCGCGGTACACACTCGTACAGCTGCGTGAGCGCGTCGAGGCGCTGCTGCCCAAATCCGAGCAGGTCGAGGGTGAGCGCTACGACCACTCGCAGCGGATCAAGGCCGTGATCAAGGACGTCTCGAACTCGACCAAGGGCCCGTCGATCATCGTCTCGCGGCGCGATCCGGAGCTGATCAAGTCGCTGTTCGAGCTCGAGGTCCCGGAGATCGCCGATGGCCTGGTGGAGATCACCGGCGTCGCTCGCGAGCCGGGGTACCGCTCGAAGATCGCCGTCGTCTCACACGTTGACGGTGTCGACCCGGTCGGCGCCTGCGTCGGCCCCCGCGGTTCGCGTGTGCGCATGGTCGTCTCCGAGCTGCGCGGCGAGAAGATCGACATCATCCCCTACAACGACGAGCCCGCCCGCTTCGTCGCCAAGGCACTCTCGCCCGCACGCGTGCGTGAGGTGCTGGTCGACGACGAGGCAAAGCAGGCCACCGTGATCGTTCCCGACGATCAGCTGTCGCTCGCGATCGGCCGCGAAGGTCAGAACGCTCGCCTCGCGGCGCGCCTGACTGGCTGGCGGATCGACATCCGCTCCGAGACCGAGTTCGCGGCTGAGGAGGTCGAAACCGGGTATGAGGAGGAGGAGGTCAGCGGGCGCTGCCACGCGATCCTCACCAATGGGCGACGCTGCCCGAACGCGGCGCTGCCCGGATCCCGGTACTGCGGTATCGAGGCACATCAGGCGCTCGAGGGCACTGGATCGGACCAGGTCCCGGCCTAGCTGCTGAGGCGGCAACTGAGCCGCGCCAGCCGGTAAACCACACTTCTACACTGGGAAACACATGAGCAAGTCCACCGAAGAAGCTCCGAAGCAGCGCCCCGCCCCCAAGCAGGCGGCGGGCGCGGCCAAGGCGCGTCCGGCGGCGGACAAGGCACCGGCCGCCAAGGGCGACGCCGGCTCGACGCCGGCCAAGCCGGCCACCACGCGCGCTGCCGCCGCCAAGCCGGCGGGATCAAATGCCGCCGCGGACAAGCCTCAGACCAGCCGGTCGCAGCCAGGCAAGTCAGCGCCGAGCAAACCGCAGGCCGCCAAGGAGCAGGCCGCCAAGCCTGCAGCCAAGCCGGCCGCCGACCGCGCCCCCGCAACTCAGAGCTCGACGCCGGCCGCCAAGCCTGCGGCCAAGCCAGCCGCCGACCACCAGGGCCGTGGCAGCTCCGCCGCCGCTGCACCCGCCGCGAAGCAGACCAGCGGTGCCCGCAAGCCGCAGGGCGAGGGCCAAGCGCCGCAACCGGCCGCAGCAAGGAATCAGACCGAGCCCGTCGCCGCGCCGACGGTCGAAGCGCCTGCCGGCGCGACGCCCGAAGGCCGCGCCGCGAGCGATGCCGAACACGCTCACAAGCGACCGACGCGCGACTCGCTCCAGGGCGAGCGCACTCCCGGCAATGCCGGGGGGCGCCGCCGCGTCGTGATCGATGCTCAGGCTTCGCGCCGCGCTCCCGCGACGCCCGGCGCCCCGGGCGGCGGTCCGGCGCAGCCACCGCGCCGTCAGCGGCGCGGTCGCCGTCGGCGCGGCGTCTATGACGAGGAAGCTGAGTCGCGTCCGGCGCAGACCTCGGTCGCGGCACCCGACGTGATCCGGATCAACTCCGGGTCCACGGTCAAGGACGTCGCCGAGTACTTCGACGTGCGCGTTCCGGACATCGTCAAGAAGCTGATGGAGCTGGGGGAGATGAAGACCCAGACCCAGACGCTCTCTGACGACACGATCGAGCTGCTCGGCGTCGAGCTCGGCAAGGAAGTCGAGATTGTCCACGCGGAGGACGAGACCACCGCAGAGGTGGTGTTCGACGACTCCGATGAGGATCTGGTCGACCGCGCCCCGGTCGTGACGATCATGGGTCACGTCGACCACGGCAAGACTTCACTGCTGGACGCGATTCGCGAGACAGAGGTCGCGGCGGGTGAGGCCGGCGGCATCACGCAGCACATCGGTGCCTATCAGGTTCACCACGAGGACAAGACCGTCACCTTCCTCGACACGCCCGGTCACGAGGCGTTCACCGCGATGCGTGCCCGCGGCGCCAAGGTCACCGACCTTGCGGTGATCGTGGTGGCCGCCGATGACGGCGTCAAGCCGCAGACCCAGGAGGCGATCGATCACGCCAAGGCCGCTGCGGTCCCGATGATCGTCGCAGTCAACAAGATCGACAAGGAAGGCGCCGATCCGGTGCGCGTGCGCACAGAGATGACGCAGCTCGGGTTGCAGCCGGTCGAGTGGGGCGGGGACACGGACTTCGTCGACGTTTCCGCCAAGACCCGGGCCGGCCTCGACGACCTGCTGGACACGATCGTCGCGCAGTCCGAGATCATGGAGCTGCGCGCCAATCCGGACGCGGCGGCGTCAGGCACGGTGATCGAGTCGAAGCTCGATCCGGGTCGCGGACCCGTTGTGACGATCCTCGTGATGCGCGGCACCCTCGAGGTGGGCGACGCGCTCGTCGCCGGAGCCCACTGGGGCCGCGTACGGGCCATGCATGACTTCGCCGGCGCCCGTGTCGCACAGGCGCTTCCCGGGTGAACCGGTCGAGGTCCTCGGCTTTGATGGCGTTCCGGAGGCCGGTGAGCGCTTCCGCGTCGTCGAGCACGAGCGCCGTGCGCGACAGCTGGCCGGTGAACGTGCCAATCGCCTCAAGACAGAGTCGCTCGCGCGTCAGCGCAGCAAGCGCATCTCGTTGGAGGACATCTTCGGCAGCGGCCTGCAGGAGCTCAACCTGGTGATCAAGTCGGACGTCGCCGGCACGCTCGAGGCGATGCAGGACGAGATCTCCAAGCTGCCGCAGGATGAGGTGTCGGTGAACGTGATCCGTGGCGCCGTCGGCGGCGTGACCGAATCCGACGTGATGTTCGCTGCCGCATCCGACGCAGTGATCTTGGCCTTCAACGTCAGGCCGGTGGGCGATGCCCGCGCGGTTGCCGAGCGCGAGGGCGTCGAGATCCGTCACTACTCGGTGATCTACCGGGCGATCGAGGAGCTGCGCTTCGCGATGCAGGGCATGCTCGCCCCGGATGAGGTCGAGGAGGCAGTCGGCACGGCCGAGGTGCGCCAGATCTTCAAGGCCTCGCGCGTCGGCACGATCGCCGGCTCGCATGTCACCGACGGCAAGCTCACGCGCGGCGACAAGGTGCGACTGGTGCGCGACGGCACGGTCATCTATGACGGTGAGATCGCATCGCTGCGTCGCTTCAACGACGACGTGCGCGAGGTCGCTACCGGCTACGACTGCGGCATCGTGCTGCATAACTACGCCGACGTGAAGGAGGGCGACATCATGGAGGCCTACACGACGCGTCAGGTTGAGCGCGAGCTCGCCTAAGGACCACCACCGGGCCGGGCGGGGATAGGATGGCTGGTGCACGGATGCGGCGCGTGGACGAGGCGATACGCGCGGTGCTCAGTGAGGCCATAACCAAGGACCTGCAGGACCCCCGTGTGGGATTCATCACCGTGACCGGAGTCAAGACCAGCCCTGACCTGCGCCATGCGCGCGTTTACGTGAGCGTGCTCGGCGACGAGGAGGAGCGGGCCGCGAGTATCGAGGCTCTGCAGGCGGCCCGCGGCTTTCTTCAGGGCCGCGTCGCCCACTCGCTGCGGCTCAAGCACACGCCAACCCTGACCTTCGACTACGACGAATCGGTCGACCGCGGGATGCGGATCGTCGAGCTGCTCGATGAGGCCGTTCCGACGGACGAGGGAGCCGATGGCTAGCGTCGACGAGCCGACCGTCGTCGAGAGCGGCCGCATGGCGGTGCTCGACGACCTGCGATCCGCCACAAAGACGATCGTCGTCACCCACGAGCATCCGGACGGAGACGCGCTGGGCTCGCTGATCGCGATGCAGCAGGTGCTCACCGCTCTAGGTCATGACAGCTGCATGTTCATCGCCGAGAGCGATCTGCCGCTGCCGTACGAGTACCAGTTCCTTCCGCTGGACCGAGTCATCACGGACGCGCCTGCGGATCTCGACGAGCGCACGATCATTTTCCTGGACTGCGGGAACATCGAGCGCAACCCTGCGGCCGAGCGGCTGCGCCCGGCGAACGGCTGGGGCCACATCCTCAACATCGACCACCACCACGACAACACCCGCTTCGGGACGGTGAACTACGTCGACCCGAATGCCTCGTGCACGGCGGAGATGATCTGGGATCTGACGCACGCGCTCGAGCTGGAGCTGACACCCGCGCTCGCGAGCGCACTCTATGTCGGGCTGATCACCGACACCGGGTGCTTCATGTACGAGAACACCGGTCCCCGCGCGCACCTGATGGCGGCAGAGCTGATCGTTGCCGGAGTCGATGTTCATGCGATCTACCAGCAGGTGTACGAGGGCGTGCCGTTCGGCAAGCTCGCGCTTCTGGCGCGTGGCCTGGCGAACACCGAGCGTTACGACGACGGGCGCCTGACCGTCTCCCAGCTGAGCGCTGAGGACTTCGCCGCGGCCGGCGCCGAGGAGACGTACTCGGAAGGCGTGATCGACCACCTGCGCGCGGTGCGCGGCACCGCAATGGCAGCACTCGCAAGGGATCGCTTGCCCAACGCCGGGGAGCCGAACGACCCTCAGGATGGCGGCCAGCGCATGCGCAAGGTCTCGCTGCGGGCGAGCGACATGCGGGTCGACGTGTCCGCGATCGCCCGCGAGCAGGGGGGCGGCGGCCACCGGGCCGCTGCCGGATTCAGCACCTCGATGCCCTGGAGCGAGCTCGTTGCTTTTCTGCGCGAGCAGCTTTCAGAACAGCTTGAGAACCTTCCGCCCCGCGCGTGAGCGTCCCGGCCACAGACGCCGGGCTGCTGCTGTGTGACAAGCCCGCGGGAATCACGTCGCACGATGTCGTGGCCCAGGCTCGACGCCGGCTCGGCCGCGGCATCAAGGTGGGGCATGCCGGCACCCTGGATCCGTTTGCGACCGGTCTGCTGATTCTGCTCGTCGGCCGGGCGACCCGCATCCAGCGCTTCGTGATGGAGCTGCCGAAGCGCTACCTCGTGACGGCACGGTTCGGTGCGGTCTCGACAACCGGCGATCCCGAAGGCGAGATCTCGGTAACCGGGCGGATCCCCGACGGCGAGCTCGAGCTGCCGACCGGGGTGATCCGCCAGCGCCCGCCGGCCTATTCGGCAGTGAAGATCAACGGGCGCCGCGCCTACAAGCTGGCCCGCGCCGGCGAGAGCTTCGAAATGCCGGAACGCGAGGTGACCGTGTACCGCTTCGAGGAGACACGCCGCGCAGGGGCTGAGCGTGACTTCGTGATCGAATGCTCGTCGGGGACGTACGTGCGGTCGTTGATCGCCGACCTCGGAGACGCATACTGCACGACTCTGCGGCGCACCCGGATCGGCGACTTCGACGTTGAGGACGCGGATCCGGAGCGACTGCTCCCGCTTGAGCAGTCGCTCCGCCAGATCCCGGGCGCCGCCGCCACCATCTAGTGTCGTGAGTCACAAATTCGCATGCATCTCGCGGCGTCTGGCCGCACCTGGACCCGCCCGTCTCGCGGCAGGTACCACCAGTACCTGCCTTGCGAAACGTGCGTGCCCATGCACGCCCATCCACTCGCGAATCTGCACCCGAATTTCCGACTCAAGCCACTAGCCTTCCTGGCCCGCATGCGCGTAACAGCTCTCAGCGATGTCGAGCCGCGGCCCCGTCGGGTGGCCGTGGGCGAGTTCGACGGAGTCCACCTCGGCCACCGCGAGGTGATCGCCGGCAACGACACAGTGCTGACGTTTGAGCCTCACCCCGCGGTCGTCGTAAAGCCGGACCGCGCCCCGAAGCTGCTGACCAGCCTCGACGTGAAGATCGAACTGATAGCGGAATTGGGAGTGGAGGAACTCGTGATCGTCCCGTTCGACGATGCCTTCGCGCATCGCGAGGCGACCGACTTCATCGACTCCATATTGGTGGGCGCGCTGCATGCCACGCACGTCTCCGTCGGCGAGAACTTTCGCTTCGGGCACGGGACCAGGGGCGACGCTGCGCTGCTGGTCGCCGATGAGCGCTTCGTGACACGGGTGGTACCGATGGTCCAGGCGGACGGCGCCACCGTGTCGTCGACGAGGATCCGGACGCTGATCGGGGAGGGCGACATGGAGGAGGCGGGACGCCTGCTTGGTGCGCCATTCCGGATTCGCGGCGAGGTGGTTCCGGGCGACCGGCGTGGGCGCACGCTCGGCTTTCCGACCGCGAACATCGCACCGGATCCCGATCTGGCAAGCCCGGCGTACGGCGTCTACGCATGTCGTGTGGGCGAGCGGCTGGCCGCGGTGAACTTCGGCGTCAGACCGATGTTCGGTGAGGATCTGCAGCCGGTGCTCGAAGCCTTCATCCTTGATTTCGAGGGTGACCTGTACGGGCAGCGGCTGACGATCGAGTTCTTCACACGCCTGCGCGGCGAGCAGCGGTTCGAGAGCGTCGAACACTTGGTCGATCAGATCCAGCGCGACGTCGATCGCACCCGTGAACTGCTAGCCTCGGGGGTCGAATGAGTCTTACACAGGAAAAGAAAGCCGAGCTCATCGAGAAGTTCGGCGAGACCCCGCAGGACACCGGCAAGCCGGAAGTTCAGATCGCGCTCCTCACGGAGCGCATCAACCAGCTGACCGATCATCTGCGCACGCACAAGAAGGACCACCACTCGCGCCGCGGGCTGCTGATGCTCGTCGGTCAGCGTCGCCGCTTCCTCAGGTATCTGGAGCGCTCTGACCTCGAGCGGTATCGCTCGCTGGTCAAGGAGCTCGGCCTGCGCAAGTGAGCCCGCTGTCGGCCGGCTCACCCGTGCCGTCGTTCAGCCTCAGTGGGGCTGGAGATAAGACGTTCACGGAGGCCGACCTGGCGGGCAGGACGACCGTGCTGGTCTTCTACCCGTTTGCGTTCAGCCCGGTCTGCACCGACCAGCTGAATCTCTACAACGAACTGCGCGATGAGTTCGCCTCGCACGGGGCGACGCTGTACGGCGTCTCCTGCGACGCCGTCTGGTCGCAGGCCGCCTTCAAGGAGCAGCTCGGCGTGGAGATCGAGCAGCTCTCCGACTTCGAGCCCAAGGGCGCCGCATGCCGGGCGTTTGAGGTCTACCACCCGGGTGGCTTCGCGCAGCGGGCCCTGGTGATCGTCGGCCCCGACGCGACCGTGCAGTGGAGTTACCAGGCGGACTCGCCCGGCGAGCTGCCCGGGGCGAATCTGATTTTCGACGGCCTCCAGGCCACCTGACCGGCGCCCGAGTCGCCGAAGCAGCGGCGAGGCGACGAGCGATGAGCGATCTACGTTCAGCTCCGGTTCCCGAGCTTTCAGCTGAGGACCACGTGCGCGGCCCCGCCGATGCGCCGCTGCTGATCGAATACGCCGACCTCGAGTGCGCTTACTGCGCAGCGTTGCACGTGCGTCTGGACGAGTTGCGCGAGCTGACGCCGCTGAGGCTGGTCTACCGGCACTTCCCGGTGCGCTCGTCGCACCCGCGCGCGTGGGCCGCCGCCTGCGCCACCGAGGCGGCCGCGCTGCAGGGCCGCTTCTGGGAGATGCACGACGCGATCCTGGCCGATCAGGGGCACATGGAGGATCCGCATCTGTGGGGCCTTGCGGACGGACTCGGCCTCGACCTAGAGCGCTTCGACGCCGACCGGCGCGGTGACGCGGTCGCCGAGCGTGTGCGGTCGGACTTCGTCGCCGGAGTACGGGCGGGCGTGGTCACCACGCCGACCGTGTTCAAGGACGGGAAGCCGTACGCCGGTGAGAGACTGCGTTCAATGCTCGCAGTCCTGATGCCGATATAAGAAACCACTTATCCGAGGGATCCCGACAACGAGGAGCGGGCTGTGGTTGTAGTTGATGCTGAAGCGGTGCTGGTCGACGAGCAGGGCGTATGGCCCCTGGCCAGCCTTGCGGCCCGTGACGACGAGCTCGGGATGCTGAGTGCCGACTTCGCGAGTGCCATCGATGATCTCGCGCTTGTGGTGTCCGACTTCTCCGCCGGGGCGGCGCGCAGCTCGGTCTCGATCAAAGTCGTCAGCGACAAGGTTGAGCGTCTGAGCGCGCAGATCAAGGAGGTCGCAGAGCGCGTCGACTCGCTGGGCCACTCCTCGCGACAGATGGCCGAAACGGCTGCGCAGGCCGCCGAGGTCGTGACCGAACTGAACAGCGAGAGCGATCGCGGAACTCAGATGCTCGGGCGCCTGATCGACTCGATCGCTCAGATCAACGAGGACTCCGGCCAGGTACATGAGCTCGTGTCGAGCCTCGCCGCAAACGAGATCTCGAGTATCGCGTCCTTCTCGGCGATCATCGAGGGGATCGCGAACCAGACCAAGCTGTTGGCGCTGAACGCAGCGATCGAGGCGGCGCGCGCCGGCGAACATGGACGCGGGTTCGCGGTCGTGGCTGAGGAGGTAAAGCGGCTGGCGACGGAAACCGCTGAGCAGACCACTCAGATCCGGGACACCGTGCAGCGCACCCGTGACCAGATGCAGCTGATCGAGGCGGCCTCCGGTAGCAATCACGAGTTGGCTGAACGCGGAGCCGGCGAGGCTGACGAGGGGCGTGACGTGCTCGCGAGGATCGCAGAGCTAGTGCATCGCTCGACGACCGCGATGACGGAGATCGCGGCCCTTGCCGGGGAGCAGATGGCCGACATCAGCGTGGTCGAGACCCACGTCCATGAGATCGCAGAGGCGAGCGCGGGGATCGACGAGCAGGCCCGAGCCGAGACGGTGCGCCAACAGGAGCTCGCGCGTGGAACCGAGCGCGCCTCGGGCGTGATCGCTCGCTACGACACCGGCAGCAGGATCTCAAGGCTGCGCGGGCTGGCGCAGACTCTGTCCGGGCAGCTTCAGGGCATCCTCGAGGACGCCATCGACGCGCGCCTGGTGAGTGTCGACAACGTGCTGCGACTGGCGTACGAGGAAGCCAACACCCCGGAGTCGATCGGGCGCTTCGGGCGCCTGTTCGACGTGAGCCGCGCCGACCCGACGGGCTTCACCCCGCCGAAGTACCACACCACCTACGACGCGCTGGTCGACAAGCCGATGATGGCGTTCATGGACGCGGTTCTGGAGCAGGAACCGGCGCTCGCCTTCGCGCTGCCGCTGGACCTGAACGCCTACGCGTGTGCGCACAACACGATCGTCTCTCAGCCGATCACGGGCGATCCCGCGATCGATCTGGCAAAGAACCGCACCAAGCGCCACTTCCTCGACTCGGCGCCGCTCACGCGGGCCGCGCGCATGGGTCTGGGCCTGCGGGAGCTGGAGCTGCGGAAATTCACGCGCCCTGAGCTCCAGGCGATGGGTGGCAGGCTCGCGCGTGACGCCAAGACGGCACAAAGTGTTCTGATCCAGAGCTACCTTCGCGACACGGGCGCAGTCCTGACGACGTTGAGCGTCCCGCTGTACGTCAGGGACCAGCTGTACGGGGCCGTCAGCCTCGGCTGGGACCCCGACAAGCTGCAGCGGTGAGACGCTGTGGCCGGGGACGCTGTGGCCGGGGACGCTGTAGCGGTGGGACGTTAGACCGGTAGCGGCGCGGGGACGCCGCGCAGCGGCCGCGCGTACTCAGCCGTCGTGAGCGCAGCCCGGACGAGGTCCAGGTGCCGCACGATCGTCTCCGGTGAGAGTGGATGCTCCAAAGGCGTGAACATGCACAGGCCCTTGACGAGCATCAACATGTCGGCCGCGGTTGCCTCCGGGCGAATCGCACCGGCGCGCTTCCCGCGCGCGAGAAGCGCCCCGAACAACTCCATCAACGCGACATGAGCGCGCTCGAGCTCAGGCGTGGCAAATAACTCGTCGGTGGCCGCCTGAAGCAGTGCGCGGTTCTCCTCCTGACGTGCCACCAGGCCGGCCAGGAAGGTGAACGTGACCTCGGCGTCATCGGGATCCCGTTCGAGCAGCTCGCGGCCGAACGCCAGCACCTCGCCCAGGCGCTCAGAGAGCACCGCCGCGATCAACTCGTTCTTGTTCTTGAAATTCCGGAAGAGGGTGCCGCGCCCGACGCCGGCAGCGTCGGCGATTTCGCCGACGCTGACCTCGACGCCGTGCTCACGGAACATCCGGTCGGCTGCTTCGAGCAGCCGCTCCCGATTGGCCTGAGCGTCCTTCCTCATGCCGGGCAGTCTCTCATGCGGCGGCTGCCATTGCCGAAGGATCGAATTCAACGCCCTCCAGGTGCCGCTTGCGCAGGAACAACACGAGCAGCGAAGCCCCGGCGGCCATCATGATCCCTGAGGCCAGGAAGGCCACGTGATAGCCCGAGACGGTCGCGGCGGTGGCATTGACCCCCTGCTTGATCAACGTCGTGGTGTGATCGACGGAGAGTGTGGCCAGGATCGCCAGACCGAGCGAACCACCCACCTGCTGGGCGCTGTTGAACAGGCCAGAGGCGAGTCCGGCGTCGTCGTTGTCTACGCCCGAGGTGGCCAGCAGCGTGAGCGGCACGAATACGAGCCCCAGGCCGATCGACATCGGCACGAAGCTGATCAGCAGGTCCGTCACGTAGCTCCCGTGGACCGGCGCCCGGGTCATCCACAGCACGCCGGCCGTGGCCAGGGCGAGTCCCACGACGGAGACGTTGCGCACTCCCAGGCGCGGAATGATCGCCTGCGAGATGCCCGCACCGACAACGATGCCCAGCGACAGCGGCAGGAACGCGAAACCTGCCTGCAGCGGGCTGTAGTGGAGCACGTCCTGTGCGTAGAGAGAGACGAAGAAGAACATCCCGAACAGTGCCGAGGCCACCAGCATCATCGCCACGTTGGCGGTTGCGATCGAGCGAATGCGGAAGATCGAGAGCTTCACTAGCGGCGCTGCCGAGCGGGACTCGAGGAAGACGAAGAACACCAAAAGGAGCGCGCCGAAGCCGAGCACTCCGAGGGTCTTGGGCGAGCCCCAGCCCCAGGGCTGTGCCTTGACGATCCCGAAGACGATCGCCAGCAGGCCCGCGGTGACGGTCGTCGCGCCGACTGCGTCAAAGCGCCGGTGGCCGAGATCCGCACGCGACTCTGGCACGTACTGCAGCGCGAGCATCACTGTGGCGATGCCGACGGGCACGTTCACGAAGAAGTTCCAGCGCCAGGAGATGAGGTCGGTGAGGATCCCACCGAGCAGCAGCCCGAATGCGGCACCGCCGGCAGCGATCGCGGACCAGACGCCCAGCGCGCGCGTGCGCTCGCCGGTGTCCTGGAAGGTGGTCATGATGATCGAGAGCGCCGCGGGGGAGACGAGCGCGCCTCCGAGCCCCTGCACGCCACGGCCGAAGATCAGCATCGTCGAACTCTGAGCAAGTCCGTTGAACAGCGACGCGGCTGAGAACAGGATCACGCCCGCGACGAACAGGCGTCTGCGCCCGAGCAGGTCGGCGGCGCGGCCGCCGAGCAGCAGGAACCCGCCGAAGATCAGTGTGTAGGCGTTGACAACCCACTGAAGGTTCGCGGGTGAGAAGTCCAAGCCACGCTGCACGGAGGGAAGCGCGACATTGACGATCGTGTTGTCCAACACGACCATGAACTGCGCGAGGCAGGCGATCACCAGCACTAGCCAGCGATTCGTCGTTGATGAGTCAGAGCTCACAAAAAGCCTCCGTAGAGTAGAAGTGGACCGGTTGGTCCGCATAACGTATCACAACCGGACTCTATGGTCCGGATAACGTCGCGGATTCGACCTTGGGCTCGCCGGAGGGAGGGTTTGGGCTCGCTCGGAGAGGCCGTTCTCATGTCTATGACGAACAAGCGGGCCCGGATGCGACAGGTCGGCAGCGAATCAGCCAAGCAGGGCTGCACCGGCGCCTGCGCGAGCAAGTGGCTCGCGTCAATGCGATCCTGGCGCGGCGCTCGGAGAAAACCGCTGCATTGTCCGACACCCGCTAGCATCACGGGGGTCCGTATAGAGATAAAAGAAGCGATGCACTCCGCCGACCGAAGGCGGAGCAGAAGGGAATTACATATGTCTGACGCCGTGAAGCGCGTTAGTGTCGAGATCTCCGGTAAGGAGATTTCGTTCGAGACCGGCAAGCTTGCCAAGCAAGCCACCGGTGCTGTTGTCGTCCGCGCGGGCGACACGATGGTGCTCTGCACCGCTGTGGTCGGCAATCTCCGCGATGCCGACTTCC
This sequence comes from uncultured Actinomycetota bacterium, assembly GCA_963714335.1. Taxonomy (GTDB): domain Bacteria; phylum Actinomycetota; class Thermoleophilia; order Solirubrobacterales; family Solirubrobacteraceae; genus Palsa-465. The sequence goes on along the minus strand of CAVQNW010000001.1, from coordinate 864,975 downwards.
TGCCCCTCACAGTTGACGTTGAGGAGCGCATGTATGCCGCGGGCAAGATCCCCGGCTCATTCTTCAAGCGCGAGGGCCGCGCTGGTGAGAAGGGAACACTCACCGCCCGCATGATCGACCGCCCGATCCGCCCGCTGTTCCCCAAGGGGTGGCGCTACGAGACGCAGCTGGTCGCGATGCCGCTGTCGGTTGACCACGTCAACCCCTACGACATCCTCGCGATCAACGGGGCCTCCACGGCGCTGCAGCTGTCCGGCGCACCGGTCGCGCACGCTGTCGGCGCGGTCCGCATCGGCAAGGTCGACGGCAACTTCGTCGTCAACCCCAACGAGGAGGATCTGCTCGACAACACCGATCTCGACCTGATCGTGGCCGGCACCCTCGATGGCATCACGATGGTCGAGGCCGGCGCCAACGAGATCCCCGAGGCGGAGATCCTCGACGCGCTCGACATCGCCCACGATGCGATCAAGAAGCTGTGTGCCGCGCAGTATGAGCTCAAGGGCCTGGCCGGCAAGCCGCAGATCGAGTTCGAGGCTCCCGGTGTTCACGATGACCTCTACCAGCAGGTGGTGGCGTCACACGGCGCCGCGCTCGAAGCCGCGACGCAGGTCGAGGACAAGCTCGAGCGTCAGACCGCGACCGAAGAGGTCAAGGCCGCGATCGTCGAGAAGTACTCCGGCGATCCGGAGCTCGAGGGCTACCCCGAGGCGAAGGCCCACGCGCAGCGTGCCGCCGACAAGCTCGAGAAGTCGCTGATCCGTGAGCGCATCGCGATCAAGAAGATCCGCCCCGACGGCCGTGCCTCCGACGAGATCCGCCAGATCGACATCGAGGTCAGCGTGACCCCGCGCACCCACGGTTCGGCGCTGTTCACGCGCGGTCAGACGCAGGTGCTCTCAAGCGTCGCGCTCGGTACCACACGTGAGGAGATGCGTCTGGACACGCTCGGCCTCGAGACGTCCAAGCGCTACTTCCACCACTACAACTTCCCGCCCTTCAGCGTCGGCGAGGCCGGCCGTCTGGGCGGTCCCAAACGCCGTGACATCGGCCACGGTGCGCTCGCTGAGCGCGCGCTCGTGCCGATGATCCCGAGCCAGGAGGACTTCCCCTACACGATTCGCGTCGTGTCGGAGACGCTGGAGTCCAACGGTTCGAGCTCAATGGCATCGGTCTGCGGCTCGTCGCTCTCCCTGATGGATGCGGGCGTGCCGCTCAAGAAGCCGGTCGCCGGCATCGCCATGGGCCTGATCAAGGAAGGCGATGAGTACATCGTCCTGACCGACATCGCCGGCGTCGAGGATCACCTCGGCGACATGGACTTCAAGGTCGCCGGCACGCACGACGGCATCACCGCGCTGCAGATGGACATCAAGATCACGGGCGTCAGCTTCGAGATCATGCGCGACGCACTGGCTCAGGCCAAGAACGCTCGCGAGTTCATCCTCGGCAAGATGAATGCGGTCATCGCAGCGCCGCGCGGCGAGCTCTCGAAGTACGCCCCCGGCATCTCAACGATCAAGATCGACCCCGAGAAGATCGGCCTGCTGATCGGCAAGGGCGGCGAGACGATCCGCTCGCTTCAGGAGGAGTTCGAGTCCCAGATCGACGTCAACGACGAGGGTCAGGTTCTGGTCTATGCCTCCAACCGCGAGCTGGGCGATGCCCTGGTCGACCGTATCCGTTCGATGACCAAGGAGGTCGAGATCGGCGACGAGTTCACCGGGAAGGTCGTCAAGACGACCACGTTCGGCGCCTTTGTCGAGCTTGCCAAGGGCACGGACGGCCTGCTGCACATCTCCAACGTCGCTCCGGGTCGCCGGATCGCGACCGTCGAAGAGGTGCTCAACAAGGGCGACGAGCTGAGCGTGCGCGTGGTCGAGGTCGACCGCGAGCGTGGCCGCATCGGTCTGCGCCTGGCCGACGACCCGGAGATCGCCGGCAAGACCGTCGAGGAACTCGCGGCCATCGGGTCCGCCAGCGCCAGCAACGGTGCCGGCGGTGAGCGTCGCGACCGCGGTGACCGTGGTGACCGCCCCGGCCGCGACCGCCCACGGAGCGGCGATCGCGGTGACCGCGACCGCGGCCCGCGTGGCGGCCGCGTGCGCGACAGCGACCCGGACCGTGGCTGAGGCGGCGGTCAGGCTGCACGCGAAGTGACTCTCGAGCATCGCCTAACGACGCTCGACTCGGGCATACGGATCGTGACGGAGAACATGCCCTCCGTCCGGTCCGTCTCGCTCGGTTTCTGGATCGGCACGGGCTCGCGCGGCGAGTCCGAGGCCGAGGCCGGGCTCTCGCATCTGCTCGAGCACCTGCTGTTCAAGGGCAGCTCGAAGTACTCGTCGCTCGAGATCGATCAGATCTTCGACGGGATGGGCGCGGAGCTCAACGCCGGCACCGGCAAGGAGACGACTTCCGTCTACGCCCGCGTGATCGACGAGCATCTCCCGAAGGCGTTCGATGTGATCTCCGACATGGTCTTCCGGCCGACGCTCAGCGAGGTCGACTCCGAGCGCGCAGTGATCCTCGAGGAGATCGCGATGTACGAGGACGATCCCCAGGAGAAGGTCTTCGACGTGCTCGGCCACGCCGTCTTTGGCGATCATCCGCTGGGCCGCGCGATCATCGGCTACGCGCCAGTGATAGCTGATACCCCCGAAGCGGAGATCGCTCGCTTCCATGCCTCGCGTTACCTGCCGAGCAACATCGTGATCGCTGCTGCCGGAGCCGTCGACCACGATGCCTTTGTCGAATTCGCGGCGGACCACCTTCCGACTGATGCAGTCGGTGGCGGCTCCGCTGAGCCACCACCTGTCTTTCCCGCGCCGTCGGAGGCGACTGTGTCACGCCGCTTCGAGCGCAAGGACACCGAGCAGTTCCACGTATGCGTCGGTGGCAGAAGCCTGTCGCGCCACGACGAGCGCCGCTTTGCCCTGCGCGTGCTCGACACGATCTTCGGCGGCACCTCGTCGTCACGGTTGTTCCAGGAGGTGCGCGAGCGCTATGGCCTGGCCTACTCGGTGTACTCGTTCACGAGCGCCTACCAGGACACGGGCCAGATCGGCCTCTATGTGGGCACCCGCGCCGACAACCTCCCCGAGGCGATGCGCGTCGTCGACGGAGAGCTCGCGCGGCTGCGCGCCGAACCGGCAACGGCCGACGAGCTGGCCCGCGCGAAGGAGAACCTCAAGGGGCGGGTGCTACTGGCACTCGAGTCCACGGGAGCACGCATGAGCCGGCTGGGCTCGGAGATCCTCGCCGAGGCGCCATTGCTCGGCCTCGATGATGTAGTCGCGCGCATCGACGCCGTGAGCCTTTCCGATCTGGAGGAGCTGGCCGCCGAACTGTGGGATCCCGCACGTCTGTCGGTGGCAGGCATCGGCCCTGACGAGCAGCGCTTCGATGAAGCGCTCGCGGACGCGGACACCGTACAGGCTGCATGATCCGGGTCGCGGTCAGCGGCGCCTGCGGACGCATGGGGTCGACGACGTGCGCGGCCGTCGAGGCCGCCGATGACATGGAGCTGGTCGCTCGCATCGACCCGCAGTTGGGCGTAGGGCTCGAGGAGGCAATCCGAGAGCAGCGTCCGGACGTGCTCGTCGACTTCTCCATTCCGAGCACCGCGGTCGAGAACATCCGAACGGCGGCGGCGGCGGGCGTCCACGTTGTCGTCGGCACCACCGGATTCAACGTCGATGAGGTGCGGGGGCTTGACGGAGCCAACATCTTCATCGCCCCGAACTTCGCGATCGGCGCGGTACTGATGATGGTCTTTGCGGCGCAGGCGATCAAGCACATGCGCTCGGCCGAGATCATCGAACTGCACCACGATCGCAAGGTCGACGCACCGAGCGGAACGGCTGCGCTTACTGCAGAGCGCATGCACGATGCCGCCCCCGACAAGCCCGTGCCGCCGATCCACTCGGTGCGCCTACCGGGTTTGGTAGCTCACCAGGAGGTGATCCTGGGGGACGTCGGCCAGACGCTGACGATCCGCCACGACTCGCTGGATCGCGAGTCGTTCATGCCCGGGGTGCTGCTTGCCGTGCGCCAGGTGTCATCCTTGCCCGAGCGCGTCGTGATCGGACTGGAAAGGCTTCTGTGAGATGATCTGGAAGGAGTGTCTATGAACTTCGGAGCGATTCTCACGGCGATGGTCACGCCTTTCGACGCCGACAACCGCGTCGATGAGGCGGCCGGCGTCCGCCTGCTCCAGCACCTGTTCGACACCGGCTCCGACGGGGTCGTGGTCTGCGGAACCACCGGCGAAGCGGCCACGCTCAATGACGATGAGCACATCGCGTTCATCGAGTTCGTGATCAACCAGACGCGCGCCGTTCACCCCGGTAAGACGGTGATCGCCGGGGTTGGATCGAACGACACGCGTCACGGGGTCGAGCTGACCAAGCGAGCGACGGAGCTCCGCCCGGACGCGTTGCTGTCGGTCAACCCCTATTACAACCGCCCCAGCCGGCGTGGTGTGATCGCCCATTTCGAGGCCATCAACGCGGCCACCGATCTCCCCATCGTGCTTTACAACATCCCGCAACGCACGGGCTCGGACATGCCCAACGATCTGCTGGCCGAGCTCGCGGGGCTTGACAACGTGGTGGCCGTCAAGCAGGCCAACGCGGACAACCTCGCCAAGATCGACGGCCTGCAGATCTACGCCGGCAATGATGACCTGCTGGCGGCGGTTCTGGACCTGGGCGAGCCGGGCGGCATCCTCACCGGCAGCCATGTGTTCGGCAATGAGATGCGACGCATGGTCGAAGAGCAGGGGCGTCGGCACGTCATCCACGCGTCGCTCGCCGACGTCTATCGTGACATGGCCGTTGCGCCGGCCGCCTGCAGCTGCAAGGCGGCGCTGAACTTGATTGGGGTGGAGGTCGGCGAGCCGCGACTGCCGTACGTGCCACTCGATGAAGGCGAGACTGCGGTGATCCGAGGCCTGCTTGAGCGCCGCGGTCTCCTGCAACCCGCAACCCGAGCGTGAGCGAGAAGCTTCGCGTCCTGCCGCTCGGCGGCGTGGGCGAAATTGGCAAGAACATGATGGTGATCGAGTACGAGGGCTCGATCGTGGTCGTCGACGTCGGGTTGCGTTTCCCGACAGCGGAGATGCTCGGCATCGACCTGGTGCTGCCGGACTTCTCCTACCTGCGCGATCGGGTCGATGACATCGAGGCGATCGTGATTACGCACGGGCACGAGGATCACCTGGGCGCGCTCCCGTGGGTACTCCGGGACCTCCGTGGTTACGGGGAGTTGCCGCCGGTGTACGGCTCGCGGTTGACGATGGCGATGGCGCGCTCCAAGCTCGACGAGCACAAGCTGCGTGACGTGGAGCTGATCGAAGCGCTCCCGGGAGATGAGATCGCAGCTGGTGCCTTTGACGTCGAGCTGATCCACATGACGCACTCGATTCCCGGCACCTGTGCGGTGGCGCTGACCTGTGACGTGGGCACCGTGCTGATGACCGGCGACTACAAGTTCGACCAGACGCCGGTCGATGGCGAGCCGGCGGACGTCCAGCGGCTTGCCGAGCTCGGTCGCGAGGGCGTGGTGCTGCTCTGTGGCGACTCAACGAACGCCGACCGCGCCGGCTTCTCGCCCTCCGAGCGGGTGGTCGGGCCGCATCTGGAAGAGGTGTTTGCGCGAGCCGAGGGCCGGATCATCGTCACCAGCTTCGCGTCGAACATCCATCGTGTGCAGCAGGTCGTCGACGCGGCCGCGGCCCTCGACCGAAAGGTTGCGCTGGTCGGCCGCTCGATGCGCAAGAACGTGGGCATCGGCCGTTCGCTCGGGCACATCGAGCTGCCGGAGGGCATTCTGATCCAACCGCAGGAGGTCGAGGACTGGCCCGAGGACCGCGTGGTCGTGATCTCGACCGGCTCACAGGGCGAGCCGCTCTCCGCGCTGCGTCGCATGGCCCACAACGACCACCGTCAGATCAAACTGCGCGAGGGTGACACGGTGGTCTTCTCGGCCACCCCGATCCCCGGCAACGAGCGCGCCGTGAACGAGACAATCGACCGTCTGTACCACATCGGCTGTGACGTGGTGACGACCGCAGACGCTCAGATCCACGCTTCGGGTCACGGCTACGCCGAGGAGCTCAAGCTGATGCTCAACCTGGTGCGGCCGCGTTACGTGATGCCGGTCCACGGCGATTACAAGCGGATCCACCTTCATAGCCAGCTCGCCGAGTCGGTCGGGATCGAGCCGGACAACATCTTCCGCGGTAGCAACGGCCTGCCGCTCGAGATCGATGAGCACGAGGCGCGCTTCGGCGAGCCTGAGCAGTCGGGCATGATCTTCGTCGACGGCGTCGATATCGGCGAGCCTTCCGACGTCGCGCTGCGTGACCGCCGGATGCTCTCCGCCGACGGCATCTTCATCGTCGTGGCGACGATCTCAGAGTCAGAGGGCGCCCCGGTCGCCGACACCGAGGTGATCTTCCGAGGCGTTCCGTTCATCGAGCAGGCCGAGAGCCTGCGTCAGGAGATCCGTGAGGCGGTCGACCGCTCGCTGGCGCGTGCCCACGCTGACGGCATCCACGAGGTCGATCTGCTTCAGGAGGAGCTGCACGACGACCTTGCAGCGTTCGTCTATGACCGGCTGCGCCGCCGTCCGATGGTTTTGCCGGTCGTCGTCGAGGTCTGAGCAAAGCCAAGCTCGGCCGTGGCGGGGAGCGACGCGTCGCCCTCGTCCACCGGCATCTCGGGGAATGTGATCTCGAACCGCGTTCCGTGGAGGTCCGGGAGCGAGGTCAGCTTGACCGTCGCGCCGTGTGAGGTGGCGACAGCGTCGACGATCGCCAGCCCGAGACCGGTGCCGCGGGGCCCCGTATCACCGCCACCACGCACGAAACGTTCGAACACGCGTCGCTGAAGCTTAGGGTCGATGCCGGGTCCGTCGTCCTCCACGATCAGCACGGGGTGGCCGTCGCGCATCCCGCTGGATGCCGTGATCCGGGTACCGGGAGGTGTGTGGTTGAGCGCGTTTTCGAGCAGATTGAGGATCAGCCGATGGAGGTCGTCGCCGAGGCCTTCAACGGGCGCAGGGGCGGCGCCGATCGTGACTTCGTGATTTTCGAGGCCGGGTCCGAGCTCGGCGGCAGCATCGGTCAGGTGAGCGGCCAGGTCGGTCAGCCGCCGCTGCTGCTGGCGACCGATGTCAGCGCGCGCAAGCAGCAGCAGGTCGGCCACCAGTCGGCGCATGCGGCGCGTGGAGCGGAGCGCGGAATTGGCCGATTCGGCCTGCTCACCCTGTAGCTCGTCCGCCAGCAGTTCGAGGTTCGCGAGCACGCTGGTCAGAGGCGTTCGCAGCTCGTGGGATGCATCGGCGACGAATTCGCGCTGCCGGACGAGCGCTGCCTCGCTCTCATTGCGGGCGGCATTGAGTGCGCCCAACATGGACTCGAGCGTTCGGGCCAGATCGGCGACCTCATCCTCGGCCTCAGGGTGAGGGATGCGCAACGACGCGTCGCGGGTGCGCTCAATCTCGCGCGCCGCCTCCGTCAGCTCGACGACGGGCCTCATCGCGCGTTGAGCGACAAGGAGGCCGGCCAACATCGCAAGGATCGTGCCCGCGAGCACGCCGCCGGCGAGGTAGATGCGGACCTCGCTGATCGTCTCGTCGAGGCTCGAGAGTGGCCGCGCGTAATACACCCAGCCGCGCCGCGTACCGTGCAGGCCCTTGTAGGTGGTCGACGTCGCGGCGACGTAGAACCCGTCCTGGACAGAGGTCGCCCGGGGTCGGTGGTACCGCGTTGGTGGGCGGAATCGGGGAACGTTGACCTGCAGTGTGCCGGTCGAGTTGTAGGCCTGCGAGCACAGCAGCTTCCCGCCGTCGGAGAAGAACCGGATCTGCGCACTGTCGGACTCCGCAAAGCTGATCAGATCGAGGCCACATGCGATCTGACCGGTGGTCGGGTCGTAGCCCGCGTCCAGCTCGAACGCCAAGCGCGTCAGGGCACCGCCGGTCTGCTCGTGGAATGAGCTCGAGAGCTGCCGGTCCGTCAACACGTCGGTCACGATCGCGACGCTCGCGAGGATCACGAAGGTCAGGGCCGCAGAGCCGCCGCCGAGACGCCAGCGCACCGGCACCCGCCGGTACGCGCCGAATACGGCGCGAATCGCGCCTCGGACCTGGCTCCCCACGGTCATCGCCATGACTGTACGCCCCGCGTGGCCGCTCGCCCACCCAGCTTTTTAAAGGTTCCTCAGGGCCCGGCCGATTCCCAGGCACCGCGATCGAGCAGGTGGCGCCGGCGGCCGAGAAGGGTGGGCGCGGCCAAAGCAAGGCCGCGCCAAACCTGCCACCTCAGACGCGCAGCACGTAGCCCGCGCCGCGGATCGTGTGCAGCAGGCGGGGCTCGCCGCCGGCCTCCAGCTTGCGCCGGAGATTGGACACGAACACCTCGATGGTGTTCGTCATCGAGAACGGGTCATAGCCCCAGACCTCATCCAGCAGACGCTGGCGCGAGACGACGATCCGCTCGTTGCGCATCAGGTACTCGAGCAGTTCGAACTCGCGCTGTGTGAGGTCGAGTGGGCGCTCGCCGCGAAGCACTTCATGCGTATCGGGGTTGAGTCGCAGGTCTCCGACCGTGATCGCAGCCTGACCACGGGGTGGCCGGCGGCGCAGCAGGGCACGTAGGCGCGCCAGCAGCTCCTGGCGTTCGAAGGGCTTGACCAGGTAGTCGTCGGCGCCGGCGTCGAGGCCCTCGACCCGCGACTCGACGGCGTCGCGCGCCGTCAACATCAGGATCGGCACGTCGTCTGACTCGCGCAGCGTCTTGGCCACCTCGAGTCCGTCGAGCTTCGGGAGTCCGAGGTCGAGAATCACCAGGTCGGGCAGGAAGGAATGGGCCTCATCAAGCGCCACGATCCCGTCGGCGGCGATGCGAACGTCATAGCCCTCCATCCGCAGCGAACGCTGAAGCACCTGCGAGATCGCGTCGTCGTCCTCGACAACGAGTACGCGAGCCGGACGCTCAAATTCAGTCGCGATGCTCATCCCGTAACGGATGGTAAGGGCGAATCCGCTGCATGCGAACGTTTCTTCAAGACTCTTTAAAGTGGGTTGAGCCTGTGTTCGCCGCTGTACACGTTGACGCGGCCCTGGCGGGCGAAGCCGCACAGGGTCAGGTTCCGGTCCTCGGCAAGCTGAACCGCAAGCGATGTCGGCGCGCCGACGCCGACAAGCACAGGCGCCCCGGCCACTGCCGCCTTCTGCACCAGCTCGAATGAGAGGCGGCCACTGACACATAGGAGGTTCCCACTGAGCGGGATAAGGCCCACGGTGAGAGCCCAGCCGATCACCTTGTCCATCGCGTTGTGGCGTCCGACGTCCTCGCGAACGCAGACGAGCTTGCCGTCAGCATCGAACAGGCCGGTCGCATGCAGGCCGCCGGTGCGAGCGAAGCCGGGTTGCACAAGCTTGTCGGGGAGCTGCGCGAGCAGTTCGCGGCTCAGCGGCTCGCGTGGCCACTGAGGCAGCCGCTCGCTGTGAACGGTGACCTCCTCGATGGCGCCCTTGCCGCAGACCCCGCAGGACGAGGTCGTGTAGAAGTTGCGCACGCCGGGCGTGCGCGTCAGCGGTCCGCTGACGGCGACCGTGTTGTTTGCCAGGTCCTCGGTCAAGCCCGCGGCACGCGGCCCGTCGATCAGCCCCTCGCCGTAGAGGAATCCGACCGCAAGCTCATCGTCGTGCCCGGGGGTGCGCATGGTCACCGCGAGCGGCTCTCCGTCGACGCGGATCTCGAGCGGCTCCTCGACCGCCACGGTGTCCTCGCGGCCGTCGTGGAAGACCGTCGCGAGCGATCCCGGCGCTGGGTCTGAAGACGACATCTCGCTAACACGCTATCCGGCGTGACGATCTGGGTAGAGGCCCAACGGTCACGAGTAGAGCGAGGTTTGCAATGGCAAGTAAAAGAATCAGGTTAGTGGTACTCGTCGGATTCGCAGCGACGGTGATCAGCGCGTGTGGCGCCAGCTCGAGCACCGTTGCCAACACGGGCAGGGTCGACGGTCACGTCATCAAGGGCCTCTACGGATCGCTTCCGACCTCCGGTGAGGTCGCGCCGGGTGGCACGATCACGATGGGCCAGCTCACAGGCGACACGCCAACCTACATCTTCCCGATCACTCCGGGCTCCAACGCCACCGACGGCACCGCATTCCTGATCTCCCAGCTCTATGTGCCGCTCTACAACCTCCAGGTCGGCGGCTCAATGCAGGTGAACTACGCGACCAGCGTGGCGCTTGCGCCCAGGTTCTCAGACGGTGACAAGCGCGTGACGATCACGCTGCGCTCCGGAGCACGGTGGTCGAACGGCAAGCCGGTGAGTGCCGACGACGTGCTCTTCACCATCGCCCTCCTGAAGGCGGCGGTGAAGGCCAGCCCTGCCAATTGGGACCAGTACACGCCCGGGCTGCTGCCCGACAACATCGCATCGGCGACCGCGGCCAACGCGCGCACGGTCATCATCACCTTCAAGCGCTCCTACAACCCGGCCTACATCCTCGGGAATCAGCTCGCCTACACGATCACGCCGATGCCGAGCGCCGCATGGGACATCGCCGCAACCGGTGGCGCGCACTTGAACTGGCGAGTTCCGGCGAACGCGGCGAAGATTTACCGCTACCTCACCAAGCAGGCGGCGTCGCTCTCCGCGTTCGCGACAAATCCTCTCTGGAAGACGGTCGACGGGCCGTTCACGCTCGGCAGCTTCAACACCACCAACGGCTCGTTCACGCTGAACACCAACCCGCGGTACACGTTGACAGGAAGGGTCCACTTCGCGCACCTCGCCGTCAACACCTACACGAGCGCCTCCACGCAACTGAGCGCGCTGGAGGCGGGCACACTCGACGTGGGCACCAATATCGACTTCACCGAGCTGCACGCCATGTCGGGACTGCGCCGCGACGGGTACGCCGTGTTCGGGTATCCGAACATCGGCACGTTCGGGTTCATCATCAACTTCAAGGACAAGACCGGACACTTCAACTCGATCATCTCGCAGCCGTATGTGCGCCAGGCGCTCGCGCACCTGATCGAGCAACCCGCCTACATCACCGGCATCTTCCACGGTGCGGCGGCGCCGGCCTACGGGCCGCTGCCGACGCTGCCGAGGACGCCCTTCACGCCGGCGAACGCCGACGTGGACCCGTATCCGTACGGCATCTCCGCTGCGGCCAGCCTGCTCCGGAGCCACGGTTGGAAGGTCGTGGCCGGCGGTCAGACGAGCTGCGTAAAGGCGGGCGTAGGCCCGGGTGAATGTGGCTCGGGGATTCCCGCCGGCACACCGCTGCGCTTCAACCTGTACTCGACGCCACCCGGTGAAACCGAATCGATTCCCCAGGAGTCGGCGGCGTTCGCCTCGGCGGCCAAGCAGATCGGGGTCAACGTCGAGCAGGAGATGAAGTCCTTCAACTTCCAGATTCAAAACCTCAACGACACCAACCCCGGCGCCTCGCAGTACACCGATCAGTGGGGGATGGCGAACTGGGGTGAGTACGGCACGAACCCCTACCCGACGGAGCAGACCTACTTCAAGACCAACGGAAGCAGCAACATGGGTGCCTACAGCGATCCGACCGCCGACGCAATGATCAACCAGGCCGTCTATGGAAAGCAGTCCTCCGCCGCAACCAAGCTCGCCGACTACCTCGCGAAGGACCTGCCGATGCTGTTCCTGCCCTGCGCCGACGTGATCGACGCCATCAGCAAGAGGGTGGGGGGCACCGACGACTCGTTCCTCGCGATGACCCAGGACGTCTTCTATCCCCAGTACTGGTACTTGAAGAGGTCGTGATGGCTAAGCTGCGGCCGTGACCAGAGACGAGTGGATCGAGGCATTCGCGCGCGAGCTCGGCGCCGAGCCGCCGACGCCCAAGCAGGCTGAGAAGCTGCTCGCGCTCGCCGCCACCGCGGCGCACTCATCGGAGCGGCCCGCTGCGCCGCTTGCGTGCTGGGTGGCGGGTCGGGCCGGTGCTTCCATTGAGGAGTTCCTGGCGGCGGCTGAGCGGGTCAACCAGTCCTTTTGAGCTGTTCCTCGGCGGCCGCGAGGTCCTGGGACGTGTTGATGCTCGTCAGTGACGCCAAATCGGTCGATGAGCTCATTGCCTGCACACGATGCGAGTGCGCATGCAATGACCTCATCGACCGATTGGCTTCAAGTGCCTCTCGCAATTGCTCGAGGGCGGTGGCGCGGTACAGCGACGGGAACGGCTGGTCGGGCAATAGCGTCACCAGGTCATCGGCGATCGCGGCCAATGCGGCCAGGTCCGCAGGTTGGACGAACGGCATGTCGCATGGAACGGCGATCACAGCAGCAAATTGGGTTAGGGCAGTGATGACGCCGAGGAGCGGATGGATCGGGTCGTCGGGCTCGAGCAAGATGGGGACGTCGAGAGGGGGGAGCTTCGTGGTGCGCTTGGCGACGACCACGGCGTCGAGGCCGGCTGCTTTTGCCGCGGCGAGCGGGTAGGTGATCAGCGGACGTCCGCCGAGCTGCACCATGGCCTTGGCACCGCCCATGCGGCTCCCGCGACCACCCGCCAGCACTGCAACGTGCACCGACACCGGGGCGAGTCTGTCAGCTGACGTTGTCCCGGCGCTCGACGGGTCGGGAGCGGGCTACTTCTTTTTCTTGGGGGCGGTGAAGCCGAGGGTCCTGGATGCCAGGGTCTTGCCCTTGGCGGCGGCGGCGAGCTTGACGCTCAGGTGGTGACGCAGGGCGAGCAGCCTCTTGCCTGCGCCGTTCAGCGTCACGGAGAGGGAGACGGTCTTGCCGCCAGTCACCTGCACAGTTCGGCTGCCGACCACGACCGTCTTCTTGGTCGGCTTCTTCTCCGTCTTCCGGGCCGTGCGGTCGCTGGCGGCCACACCGAGCACCTTGGTGCCCTGGACGGTCTCGACAACTGACAGCGTCACGCTGATCGTGTAGGAGCCGGTGGCGGTCCCGGGAAGGCTGAGCTTGAGGGTTGCGTCGTCACCAGAAACCTTCGTGCTCGTGAACTTGAGCGATGGGGGGATGCCGTTGCTGGTCGCGGTCGAACCACCCGAGCCCGATCCGGCTGTACCGCCACCTGAGCCGGAACCGGACGTGCCACCACCACCGCCTGTCGTGCTACCACCACCGCCTGTCGTGCCGCCGCCACCGCCAGTCGTGCCGCCGCCACCGCCAGTCGTGCCGCCCGATCCGCCGCCCCCGTTTGTGCTTGGCACGTACGCCCTCCAAAGCTCCGGGCCGTTCGTGCCGTCGTTGGCCACGAAGAACAGGTTGCCGCCGACCGGGAGCAGCGCAGGTCCGTACTGTGCGAACCCGGAGACTCCGCTTGCTGGTCCCGGGTCGATGTCCGCCACCTGATAGGTGCCCGAGGCCGTGCCGTCTGACTGCCAGAGCTCGCTTCCGTGCGTGCCGTCATTGTTGACGAACACCAGGGTGCCGTTGAAGTCTGTGACCGCGCTGGCGAAGTCGAAATCGCTGTCGGGGCCGATGTTGGTTATGGCCTGCGTTCCGGCTGTGGTGCCGTCGGATTTCCATAGCGCGAGCTCGCCAGGCGAGCCCTGGGAGTCGAAATAGAGCTCGCCGTTTATGTCGGTGAGATTGCTGACCCCAATGTCATCGATCTCCTGTGTGCCGGAGGGAGTCCCATCAGTCTTCCAGAGCGCCGAACCGCCTCCCGAGGTGTCGGCGCTGAAGTAGAGGGCGCCGCCAACGTTGGTCAGGTCGTTGGGATAGGACCCATTGCTGCCCGGAACGATGTCAATCACCTGTGTGCCGGCCTGAGTCCCGTCGGATTTCCAAAGTTCCTCGCCATGCGTCCCATCGTCAGCCGTGAAGTAGACCGTGCCGTTCACGTTCGTCAGGCGCTGTGGCCAGTAGCTAGAGCCGGGCTCGATGTCATCCACCATCTGCGTCCCGGCTGTCGTGCCGTCGCTCTTCCACAGCTCGGCGCCGGAGCCATCGGTCCCGGGGAAGTAGACACTTTCGCCCACGGCAACAAGTGGGCTGCTGACTCCGACCCCGTCAGGCCCGCCACCGGTTGTCAGGTTGCCCACGCCGCTGCCATCGAGGAGCGTGATCGTCGTCCCGTCTGATTTCCAGAGCCCCCATCCGTTCGAGGACGTCTTCGCGTAGAAAAACAGCGTGTTTCCGGCGACCGTGAGGTCCTGAATCCCCTCAGCGTTGTCGGGATTGCTGACTGCGGTTATGTCATCGGCAGCGCCGGACGAGCTGTAGAGCTGTCCATCCTGGGTGAAGTAGAGCTCGCCATTGAGGTTGACCAGGTCGGTCGGGTAGGGGTCTGGCGCCCCATTGGTCTCGCCGACAAGCGTCGTTCCGCCAGACGTGCCGTCGCTCTTCCACAGGCCCTCGTGTGATCCGTCATTCGCGATGAAGTAGAGCGTTCCACCCAGATTCACGAAGTCGTACGGGTTGCTGCCGAGGTTCCCACCGTTGATGTCATCGACCATCGATGTGCCGCCTGATGTGCCGTCGCTCTTCCACAGCTCCGTCCCAGCGGTGCCCTCGCTCCCATCGAACAGCAGTGTTCCCTGGAAGTTGGTCAGATAGTCCGCGTAGCGCGGACCAATCACTTTGACTGCGTCGCCAGCAACACCGTCGTCAGACATCAGCCCGGCGGTTCCATCCGAGAAGAAGAAGAGTGTGCCCCCCACGTTCGTCAAGTCTTGGAAGTAGGTGCCGTCGGCGCCATTTCCCAGATCGGAGACCTCGACGGTGCCCCCGGCAGTTCCGTCGGTCTCCCAAAGCTCCGGAGTTCCGGTGTGCCCCGCCGGCATTCCGAAGAAGTAGAGCTTGCCGTTGGCGGCGGTGAAGTAGTAACCGTCCGGCGCGACGTCGGCGAGCACCTGGGTTCCGGCTGAGCTGCCATCACTCTTCCAGACCTCCATGCCAGAACCATCGTTGGCAGCGAAGACCAAGGTCCCGTTCAGGTTCGTCAGATCAGCTATGTATGGAGAATCCGGCACGCCCGAAGAGATCTGCTTCACCTCAGTGGTGCCAGCGGGAGTGCCGTCGGACTTCCACAACGCGACACCGCCTGTCTGAAGAGGGTCAGCTTGCGTGTCGAAGTAGAGGGTGCCGCTCACATCCACCAGAGCGCCCATGCCGCCGTACTGGGCAAGGCTTGTGACCTCAGTCGTCCCGGCGCTGGTTCCGTTGGTCTTCCACAGCTGGTCCTGGTCGGCGAAGTAGACCGCCCCACCGACATCGGTCAGGGATCCGGCGTAGCTCGGGGGTGCAGACGACACCTCGCCCGTGCTGCCTGCCGTGCCGTCCGACTTCCACACCTGACCGTTGTTGGTGAAATACAGCGTGCCGCCGACGTCGGTCAGGTCGGAGGGATACGTGTAGTTGCCGCTGTCGGGAGAGGTCAGAGCCGTCGTCCCGGCTGCCGTCCCATCGGTCTTCCAGAGTTGGTAGCCGGAACCGGCGTTCGCTGCGAAGTAGAGCGTGCCTGCGACGTTGGTGAGGTCCTTCGGGTAGCTGCCGCCATTGCCGGGGAAGATGTCGTCGACGAGCGTGGTGCCACCCGAGGTGCCATCGGTCTTCCAGAGCTCGGTGCCGACACCAGCTTCGTAGGCGGTGAAATACGCGCTGTTTCCGACGACGGTGATGTGCTCCGGATTGCTACCGGCCGCGGTCGTGTTGATGTTGGCGACCTGGTTCACCGCCAGCGTCGTGGCTTGGGCAGGCGCCGAAGCGCCCGCCATGGCTGCGGCAAAGAGCACCCCCGAAACCGCCACGGGGGCGGCGGCACGTGCGACCGCGCGTCGTTGTAGCCGCCTATCCTTGGCGCGCCGCTCGCGTGCGCTCATTGCGTTTCCCCAACCTCGGTTTCTTCGTCCGTAATCCGGACCGATGGAAAAGTACCAGCGCTACGGCCCAGGGAGCAACTTCTCCGTTAGGCGTCAATTAGGAACCAGGGCGGAGTCCAGGAAGTCCTCGAGGTCGCGAACCTCGGCCGGGTCCTCGTAGAGGACGGCGCACTGCGCGGCGATACGTGCGGAGACCTCGCGCCGGTGGCCAGGATCGCTGGCCAGCCGCACGGCGCGTTCGACGTAGTCCTCGGCAGATTCGGCAACCAGATCGGCCAATCCGGCCTTGCTGAAGAGCGCTTGGGTGATGCGTGAGCGCATCAGCTCCCCTGGCAGCGTCACCACCGGCGTCCCGACGGCGAGCGTCTCATACGACGTGTTGCCCCCGCCGAAGACCGTTGGATCCAGGGCGACGTCCGCGTCGGCGAGCAGTCGCAGGAATGCCTGCCGGGGGAGCGGGGGGCACCAGCGGATCCGATCGGCCACGTCGGGCATGACTCGCTGGAAGCGATCACGCAGCAGCTCGGTCCAGTACGGGACGCGACCCTGAATCAGGAGCAGCTCTCCTTGCGGGTCGCGACGGAGGATCTCGGCCAGCAGCTGGTCGAAGGAGGGGTGGAACTTGAACAGAGTCTGCGGGCATGTGTAGACGTGCGCGCCCGCAGCGATGCCAAGGCGCTCCAGGAAGCCGTCGCCGACGGCGATGGACGGTCGCGGGTAGTACGTTCCGAGGCTCGGGAGCCGCGCGAGCCGCTCCGTGTAGTGAGCATCTGCACCATCGACCTCCAGCAGCTCGCTCGAAACGAACCAGTCGATTTGCGGGCTCCCGGTGGTCACCGGGTGACCCCAGCTCGCCACCTGGACGGGCGCCATGCGTGAGAACGCGAGCGTGTATGTCAGCGCGTCCATGCCGACATCGGTGAACAGCAGCAGATCGAGGTCCTGCTCGACCACGGCAGCGCGCGCGGCGGCGACACCGCGCGGCAGCCGCACGAAGATGTCTGCCGCCGACTCGAATTCCTGGGCAATCGGATCGTGGGCGTGTGTGGTCGTGAACACCGCCACCTCAAAGCGTTCCCTCGAGAGTTCGCGGATACGCCCGATGTTGAGTCGCCCAATGGTGTGGTCGCGGAAGTAGGCCGAGATGAAGCCAATACGCGGGCGGGCGCGCGGTGCCCGACGCGCCCCGGGCTGGACTGCCTGCGGACCCTGGAAGATCTTTGCGAGGTTCGACTGGAGCTCGCGATCGTTCTCGCCCTGGTAAGCGGCAAAGAAGTTCGTCGGCGCAAGCGTGTCTGAGGTGTCGATCGTGACGCCATCCGCGACCAGCGCGGCAACCTCCGACTCGAGGCGGCGTCGATGCTGGTCGACGTCCTCGAGGCTCGCGTATACGACCGGCAGCGCCGTAGCGCTCATCACCCGGTTGACGGCAAGTGGCGCAATCTCCTGGGCCCGCTTCAGCGAGGCCAGTCCCTCGTCGGTGCGCCCACGGTTGATCAGCAGGTGGCCGAGGTTCTGCAGCGCTGGCGTGAATCCTGGATCGGCACTCAGCGCAGCGCGGTATTGCACGATCGCCTCGTCCTGATGGCCGGCGTCCTGAAGCGCGTTGCCGAGGTGGTTCGCGATCTCGGCAGAGGCTGGACGGGAGGCCGCTGCCCGTCGCAGCAGCTCCACGGCCGCCTCGGCGCGGCCCTGAGCCTGGTGGTCGAGCCCCTGCGCTACTAACGCCTCGGGCGCGATCGGCGGTTGGATCGGCTTTGTCGTGTGCTCCGGCGGCACCACCCAGATCTCGTGGCGCTCGCCATCGTCTGCGCGGTCGTCCCCGAGCGCGACGTTGCGCGCGTTGGGCAGCACCTGAACGTCGAAGATCTCTTCGACGCCGGACGCGAACTCGAGTGTCGCCACCGTCCGACCGCTCTCCAGAGTCGATCACGCCGACCCCGCACTTCAGTTCCTCAGCGTGTGCCGCGATCGGAACACCACCGAACACCGCCGTCTCGCGGATCCGCGACAGGCCGACGAACGCCAGGTTGTGATCGATCGCAAGGCCGCGCGAAAAGCCAGGAACCGCGGCGATCTGGGTTCGCTGCCCCGATCCGAGGTCAACGGACTCCAGCGTGCCCCAGCCGGAGTTGAGCACCAGCAGGCGGTCGCGGTACAGGCGTGGAGAGTGCGGCATCGCAAGCCCCGTCGTCACGGCTCTGCCGCTCGGGACCTCGAGCACACAGCCGGAGGTGTTCTTGTCAGGACGCCAACCGCGCGCCTCGTCGGTCTGGGACATCGCGGTCACATACGCCGGGCGTCCATCGCGCATCGCCAGGCCGTTCATGTGGCAGCGGTCCTCCGCCGCCAGCGCGCTGATAAAGGGCGGACGCCACCGCGGGACGAAGCTGTATCGCGGGTCGATGTTGGCCAGACAGGAGAAGAGCGTGTTCACCACCCAGAGCTCCGGCTCGCCGCTTGCATCGACGCCCCAGGCGAGTTCGTGGCAGTGGATCGCGCCGGTCTGTGTGGAGGAGCGGTGGAGGAAGCAGCGGTCGTAGCGGCCTGCCGGCTCAAGCGACGGCGCAAGTTGGGAGTAGTCGACAAAGTCCACTATCTGGCCCTTGGCGCCCACAGCGATCCTGCCGTCGGTGATGGCGATTCCCATTGCCTGTCCGAGCGTGTGGAAGCTGAATTGGAGCCCGGTCTCGTCGACCCCGATCGCGATCAACTTGCCGGCCTGGTAGGTCGAGACCAGCAGCGCACAGCCGGATCGGCGCAGCAACTCGACGAAGGACGGGCTGTGGCGGAAGGAGATCTCCCGCGTTGGGGCTGCGTCATCGTCGGGGGGTAATGTGGCGGCGTCCGTGATGGCGATTCCTCCCAGCAGAAGCGGGTGCGGCGCAAGTCTAAGCGGAAGGTTTTCCGTGCCTCGTGTCGAATCAGAAGGCCTGTAGAAAGATGGCTGCCGCCCGCACCACGACCAAGACCCGGAAGACGACCGCCAAGAACGGTAGGTCCGCTGGTGGCCAGCGGGCCACCAGCAGGAAGAGAAAACCTGCGAAGCGGCCGCCGACGCGGGCGAGACGCTCGCTGGTAGCGAGCCGGCCGGGATTGCGGGGCATCCGCGACCTCGAGCCGCATCAGATCGATGTGATCGCACTCGCGCTGGTCGCGATCGGGATCTTCCTCGGTGGTGTCGCGTATGGATTCTGGGCGGGCGGGTCGCTCGGCCATGGGGTGATGAGGGCGCTCGAATTCCTGGTCGGCAAGCTCGCGTATCTCACACCGATCGCGCTCGTGCTCGGCGGGGCCCGCGTGCTCGCGCGCGACCTCGACGTGGCACCGGCGACACGGCCCCTGCGCAGCGGCACGATCTGCCTGCTGCTGGCGCTCGCGCTCGCCTTTGCGGCTGGGCTCTTCGGACCCGGGCGCACCCCGAGCTCCGGGTTCTGGTCGGCGAACGTGATCGACGCGCGGGGTGGGTTGGTCGGCGGCGCGGAGTACTACGTCGTTGGCCACCTGATCTCCACCGCCGGTGCGGACATCCTCGCCGTTTTCCTGCTGATCGCGGGCGTGATCCTGCTGAGCGGCGCGACCTTCGCCTCCGTGATCAACAACAGCCGCCGGCATGCCACCGCGCTGCGGCGAGGACCCGAGGTACGGAGCGCCACACGTCGCGCCGAGATCCGTGCGGCGCGGTTGCGACGTAACAAGCTCGACGAGGATGAGCCGCTGGTAGTGCCCGAGCCGGGGGAGACCGAGCTGATCGTGCGCGCGACCCATGTCGAGGCTCCGCCGATCGACGTCTACGAGGACGTCGATGGCCAGCGCAGCTTCGCGCTGAGTGACGAAGAGGCTGAGGGCGACGATGAGTTCGCTCCGGACGACCCAGCGGAATTCGATGACTTCGTGCACCTCGACGGCCCCGGTGACGGCGAGACACGGGAGATGGACGCCGTCGCCTACGACGAGGAAGAAGAGGAGGCGCTCGGCGGCCCGCAGCGCGAGGTCGATCCCGCCGAGCTGACACCGGCCGGGCGCTACCGTGGCTCGGTCACCGAGGACCCAGAATTCGTATGGCGGGTGCCGTCCGGGCGTTTTCTGGTGCGGTCGACCGGCGAGGCGGCAAAGCCCGACACGACCGGCCAGGCTGCGACGGCAAAGGCGCTGGTGGAGGCACTCGGACACTTCGGGATCGAGGCGAAGGTCGTCGGGCAGGTGAGCGGTCCGCACATCACCCGTTATGAAATCCGGCTCGCCCCCGGCACCAAGATGTCGAAGGTCGCCAACCTCAAGGACGACCTCGCGTACTCGCTGGCGGCGACCGACATCCGCATCCTCGCGCCGATCCCCGGCAAGACCGCGGTCGGCGTCGAGGTCCCCAACCTGCGACGCCGCATCGTGCACCTCGGTGACGTCTTCCAGGAGCCACCGGCGGACTGGTCGCCGCTGACCGTGTGGCTCGGCAAGGACATCGGCGGACGCGCGATCGGCGCGGACCTGGCGAAGATGCCGCACCTGCTCGTTGCCGGCACCACCGGCGCCGGCAAGTCCGCGTGCGTGAACGCGATGCTCTCTTCGGTGCTGCTGCGGGCCACGCCGCACGAGGTACGCCTGGTACTGGTGGACCCCAAGCAGGTCGAGCTCAACCACTACGAGTCGATTCCGCACCTGCTGACGCCGGTCATCACCAGCCCGAAGATGGCGGCCAATGCGCTGCAGAACCTCGTACGCGAGATGGAGCAGCGCTACGGGACGATGTCGCTGGCGCGGACGCGCTCGCTTCCGGAACTGAACAAGGTGCTCGAGGGCCGCGGTGAGAAGCCGCTTCCCTACATCCTCTGCGTGATCGATGAGCTCGCGGACCTGATGATGGTCGCGCCCGCCGACGTCGAGGATTCGATCATTCGCCTGGCGCAGAAGGCGCGCGCCGTCGGCATCCACCTGGTACTCGCCACCCAGTCACCGCGCGTTGACGTGATCACCGGCATGATCAAGGCCAACGTGCCCTCGCGGATCGCGTTCGCCGTCTCGAGCCAAACCGATTCGCGCGTGATCCTCGATCAGAACGGCGCCGAGTCGCTGCTGGGTCAGGGCGACATGCTGTTCTCGCCGGTCGGCACCAACAAGCTGCAGCGCATCCAGGGCGCCTACATCGACGAGGAGCAGATCGCGGAGCTGACCGAGTCGTGGCGCCGCCAGGGTGAGCCCGAGTTGCGCGAGGAGCTGCTCGAAGAGGTCGAGGGCTCGAGCGACGACGGTTCTGACGGCGGTCAGGACGACGGCTTCGATCCGGACGAGGACCCGCTGCTCGAGGAGGCGATCAGCCTCGTAGCCTCGATGGGGACCGCCTCGACCTCGATGCTGCAAAGGCGCTTGCGCCTTGGCTACACGCGCGCGGGACGCCTGATCGACATGCTCGAACGGCGCGGCATCATCTCCGGATACGAGGGCTCGAAGCCGCGTCAGGTGCTCATCAGCGAGGCCGATGTTCCACGCATCCTCGTGCATCTGGCAGAGGGCTCGCGGCCGTCACCGGCTGCCGAGAATGGCGCACCTCAGGTGTATCCCGACACCGATGGTGACGGCTCGGCGGATGCTGAAATGCCGCTCGATCAATAGCGCAGATCACTCAGTAGCGCCCACTTACCTCGCTCAGGCACCGAAAATCGGAGTGCCTGCAGCGGTTTATGCAGCGGCTTTAGCGGATCGCATCGTACGCTTGCAGCTATGGCCGACATTGGCTCAACCTTGCGCGAGGCGCGGATGCGTGCTCGCATCGACATCAGCGAGGTCGAGGTCGGCACGAAGATCCGTGCGAAGTATCTGCGCGCGCTCGAGAACGAGGAGTGGGACCTGCTCCCCGGGCCTGTCTATGTCAAGAGCTTCCTGAAGACCTACGGGGACTTCCTGGGCCTGGACAGCCGCCTGCTCGTCGATGAGTTCAAGCGGCGCTACGAGCGGCCGAGCGACCAGGAGTTCCGGGGGATGGCGCCCAGCCCGCGGGAGCGCGATCGCCGCAGCCGCGGCCCCAGCCGCCTCGGCAACGCACTGCTGTCGCCGCGCAGCGTGATCGTCGCCGCGCTGATCGTGATCGTGCTCGCGATCATCGTGATCGGCAGTCACAACGGGAACAAGAGCCCGACAGGTGGAGGCAGCACCATCACACCGGCGGGGACGACGACCGGACCGCACCATCCCACCGGTACCGGAACCACCGGCGGCGGTACGACCACGACCGGCACGACATCGTCGAAGACGACCACCACACCGGTCGTGCCGAAGCGGGCCACGCTCTCGCTGGTGCCGACATCAACGGTTTGGATCTGTGTCGAGAACCAGGCGGGCACGCCGTTGATGACGGCCGCCGATTACAGCCCGGGGCAGACGATCCCAACCCTGCGCTCGCGAGAGATGCTGGTGACGCTCGGCAATACCAGCGTCACGATGACCGCCAACGGCAAGCCCTACCCGCTGAGCGGCGGGACTGTCCAGAGTTTGAAGGTCACGCCGCACGGCGTCACCACCTCAGCTGTCGTGGCCAAGTGCACCGGGTGACTGACGCCGCCGTCTTCACAGGTCGTGCAGCCGTCCGAGCCGGGATCCTGGTCACGGGCACCGAGGTACTGACAGGGATCATCAGCGACCGCAACGGTCCGTGGCTCTCCGAGCAGCTTCGCGACCTGGGCGTGGACGCGGCCATGATCGAGATCGTCGGCGACCGGCCCGAGGACCTGCGGACCGCGCTCGATCAGATGGCTTCCACAGGTGTCGCGCTGATCGTGACCAGTGGCGGGCTGGGGCCCACAGCGGACGATTTGACGGCGGAGATCGTCGGTGGGTTCTGCGGCCGCGAAATGGTGCTCGATGACGCGCTCGAGGCGCGGATCGCGGAGATCCTGGCGCGCGCACTGCTTCGCTGGCCCGATGCCGACCGTGAGGCGCTGCGCGCGGCCAACCGCAAACAGGCCGTGATTCCGCGCGGGGCTACGGTACTCGAGCCACGCGGGACTGCACCCGGCCTCGTCGTGCCGCCGGCTGATGGCCGGTCGGGACCAATCGTCGTCGTGCTGCCCGGGCCTCCCGGCGAGCTGCAGCCAATGTGGATGGACGCCATCGCATCGGAGCCGTTCCGGAGGGCGACCGCCGGCGCGACCGTGTACCGGCGGGAGATCGTGCGCCTATTCGGCATCCCCGAGGCGGAGATCGCAAACACGCTGCGGGCGGCCGACCAGGCTGGCCTGAAGCTGGCGCCACTCGAGATCACGACGTGCCTGCGGCGCGGTGAGATCGAGGTCTCGACGCGCTTTGAGCCCAGCGCCCAGGGCGACTACGACGCGTTGCTCGCGTTCATCTCCGAACGCCATGGTGACCGGCTGTTCTCGCGCGACGGAAGCACGATCGACGAGCAGGTCGCTTCGCTGTTGCTCGCTGGCAACGACACGATCGCGACGGGCGAATCCTGTACGGGCGGCCTGCTGGCCGCCCGCCTGACCGAGCGTCCCGGCTCATCCGAGTACGTGATCGGGGGTGCCGTGGTCTACAGCAACGAGGCGAAGTCGGAGATCGTCGGGGTGGATCCGGGGCTGATCTCGGCCCATGGCGCAGTCTCGGTGGAGGTGGCGCGCGCGCTTGCCGACGGTGCCAGGAGCCGCTTCGGCACGTCGGTGGGGGTGGGCATCACCGGCGTCGCCGGGCCCGGCGGTGGGACGCCGGAGAAACCTGTTGGGCTCGTCTGCTTCTCGGTGGTGTACGGACGACCTGATGAAGGTGAGGCGTTGCGTGTGCTGACGCGCGCTCGCAATCTGCCGGGTGACCGTGCCGCCGTACGCGAGCGCTCGACCACGGTCGCGATGCACCTGGTTGCGCGCGTGCTGCGCGGCGACAGCGACTGAGGTTCATCGTCCGCTCTGGAAGCGTTGGGCGGCGCGACCGCGCAGCGCGAACCCGCCCTGTGGTGGGAGCGAACCCATGCCCCCTCCAGGTGGGAGAAGGTCACGATCCTCGCCGACCCCGAGCAGGCTCCGGGTGAGCTCCTGGCTCGCGTCGAGCAGGTCGTCGAGCGCGCGGCTGAGGTGCGCGGCGGTGATCGTGGGAACGTGGTCACCGCCGTCCTGGAGCGATTCGAGCACCGCCCTGCGCAGCAGTTCCTTGAGGAATGAGGCGGTGACGCCGTCGGTGCGCTCGATTACCTCCTGAGCCTCGGCCTCCGTGAGTTGCAGCCGCAGGGAGCGGCCGTAGAGCTCCAGCAGTCGCCGGCGCGCTTCGGCGTCCGGGAGCTCGATCTGGATGGCAACGTCCACTCGGCCTGGCCTGGCGGCGAGAGCCGGCTCGAGCAGATCGGCGCGGTTGGTGGTCAGCAGGAAGAGCAGGTCGGCATCGCCGGCGGCGCCGTCCATCGCATCGAGCAGGTCGAAAAGCACCGGGCTCGTACCGGGACCGCGGGTGCGCTCCTCCGCGACCAGGTCGACATCCTCGAGCACGAGCACCGAGGGCTGCAGCTCGCGCGCCATCTCCGCAGCTGCACCGACCGCCCGCAGCGCGCGCCCGGTGAGGACGAAGCGCGTGTACTCGGGCATCTGGCCCACTAGATAGCGGGTCGTGTGTGTCTTGCCGGTTCCGGGAGGCCCGTACAGCAGCAGGCCTCGTTTCAGGTGCTGGCCGGCGGCAAGCAGCGCGTCGCGGTGGGCGGCGACGCCGAGCGCGTGCCGCTCAACCCTGCCGATGACCTCCGGCGGCAGGATCACGTCGTCGCGCTGCAGCCCGGATGGCTCGGCAAACTCCAGCACAATGCCGCCCATCGGCGTCGCGCCGACCTCGAGCAGCTGGCCGCGGTAGACGTTCAGCTTGCGGCGCAGCGCGTCCAGATGCGTGAGTACCGCCTGGGCGTCGTCGACAGCAAGCCCGGCGATCTCCACGTCGAGGCTGGGATCGTGCTCTCCGGGGCCGTTGACCATGAGCACATAGCGCCCGGCGGCGTCGTTGACGAGCAGCAGGCCGAGGTTCAGACATGCCAGCGTCGAGCCCGGGCCGTTGGCCAGGGCGACCAGAGGTGGGGGCGAGAGCCGCAGAGGCTGGGCGCCGTTGCCGGTGACGATCTGCTGCAGGTTCATGCCGCCGTGGTGTGGCGGGATCGAGATGCCGTGGAGCTCCACCTCACGCCCCGGCTGCGCGCACCAAGCATCGAGTGCGGTCTGCAGGTTGACGTGCTCAAAGAGCGGCAGCGTGCGGGTCACGACCGAGTGCTCGCGGGCCTCTTCGCTGAGGAAGTCAGCGACCAGCTTGACCACCTGGTTGCCCTGGTCCTCGGCTGCATCCGAGTGCACCCAGCGCATGAACGACAGGAACGCCTTGGCGAACTGGCGCGCCTCGGAGTCTGGTGCGCCCGGTGCTGATGCGTCTGGTGCGCCTGCCGCGCCGGTCATCAGTCAGGAACCATAACCGGTGGGGGAGGCCCCTCGGGCGTGTGTGACGGAGTTGGCACTGTTTTGTCACACACTTGGCAACGAGCGGTCTGGTGCGAACAGATGTTCTGTGGTTCCGTCCGATGCTGGTCGTAACTTGACGATTCGCAGAGGCATCAGACAAGGAGCCAAACGAGCATGAGTGAACAGGAGAAGGCGGGCGCGAAGCTCGCCGCTGCATCGGCGGATCCGAAGTCCGATGCGAAGCGCCAGGCGGCGCTGCAAGGCGCGCTGACCCAGATCGAGCGGCAGTTCGGCAAGGGCACCGTGATGAGGATGGGTGACCCGGGGGCGCGCGTCGCGGTCGATGCGATCCCGACGGGTGCGCTGTCGCTGGACATAGCCCTGGGAATCGGCGGCGTGCCGCGTGGGCGCATCGTCGAGATCTTCGGCCCGGAGTCCTCGGGCAAGACGACCCTCGTCTACCACATCCTCGCCGAGGCCCAGAAGCTCGGCGGAGTCTGCGCATTCGTGGACGCCGAGCACGCGATGGACCCGCTGTACGCCCAGCAGATCGGCGTCGACATCGACGAGTTGCTCGTGTCTCAGCCTGACCACGGCGAGCAGGCGCTCGAGGTCGTCGACATGCTGATCCGCTCGGGTGCGGTCGACATGATCGCGGTCGATTCGGTCGCGGCGCTGACCCCGCGGGCGGAACTCGAGGGGCAGATGGGCGACCAGACCGTCGGTGCGCAGGCACGGATGATGTCGCAGGCGATGCGCAAGATCACAAGCAACCTGAACCGCACGCAGACGCTGTGCGTGTTCACCAACCAGATCCGTGAGAAGGTCGGCGTGATGTTCGGCTCGCCGGAGACTCAGCCCGGCGGGCGCGCGCTCAAGTTCTACGCGTCTCAGCGGCTCGACATCCGGCGGATCGAGACGCTCAAGGATGGGACCGAGGCCGTCGGCAACCGCGTCCGCGTCAAGGTCGTCAAGAACAAGGTCGCCGCTCCGTTCAAGCAGGCCGAGTTCGACATCGAGTTCGGCAAGGGCATCTCCACCTCGGGTTGCCTACTGGATTACGGCATCGAGCACAACATCGTCACCAAGTCGGGCTCGTTCTTCTCGTACGGAGACGAGCGCCTCGGGCAGGGACGTGGCAACGCCAAGGCGTACCTGGACGAGCATCCGGAAGTGGCCAAGGAGATCGAAGCGAAGGTCTACGCCGTGCTCGGGATCGGGAAGGATCTGGTCAAGCCGATTGAGCATCAGGACGTGGAAGAGGGCGACCTCGACCACGATCTTGGTGAGGCGGCCTGATTTCAGAGGTGGAGCGCGAGGGCGCCGGATCAAGCGAGTCAGACTCGATCCCACCACCCGCCCCCAACCACCCCGCGACGCGTACGGATGTACGCGAGCGACCGAGGACGCCGAATCGCGCAGATCCGCCGCCCTCGGGAAGAGGTCTCGGGGTTGCCTATGCGTTCGTGAACCGGCGCGAGCGGACCGTTGCCGAGGTTCGCGCGCGCTTGGAGCGTGCCGGGGTTGCGGAAGATGAGATCGACGCCGTGATCGCCGAGCTGGTCGAGTTCGGCTACCTCGACGATGCCCGGTATGCGCGTGTGTTCACTGAGGACAAGCGCACGCTCGAGGCCTGGGGTAACGAGCGGATCGCCCGCGCGTTGCGCGAGCGCGGGCTGGATCGTGAGCTGATCGAGATGGCGCTCACCGAGGCGCCGGAGGGAGATGGCTTCGGCGTCGATGGCGCGACAGGTCCCGAAGGTGACGGTGAGCTTGAGCGTGCGGTGGCGCTGCTCAGGCAGCGTTTTCCTTCCGGACCGGTCGTCCAGAGAGATCGTGAGCGGGCCTTCGGTGTGCTGGCACGCAAGGGTTATGAGAGCGAGACGGCCGCCGATGCGGTTAGGGAATGGGCGCGGCGGACAACTGTGTGATCCCGCTAACAGG
The DNA here is from genome assembly GCA_963714335.1 of uncultured Actinomycetota bacterium. Lineage (GTDB taxonomy): Bacteria > Actinomycetota > Thermoleophilia > Solirubrobacterales > Solirubrobacteraceae > Palsa-465. The sequence continues at coordinate 837,760 of CAVQNW010000001.1, read as the reverse complement.
AGCCTTCGGGGCGCGATAGCATCGCTGGTAGCGAACGAATGGCCGGGATGGCCGGTGAAACCGAAACTCCTTGGAAATCACGTGATTTTTGATACCGGACATGCTCCCGCACGAAGGGGATCCCCGCCGCTCGGTCGCTCCTGATAAGTGAAGAGGTTGAAGGGCTCGGGTAGGTTCGGGCTCGTGGAGAGGAACGACCATGGACATCATCGTTGCCGCAGCGTTGATTGCCGTAGGGATAGTCGGGGCTGCGGCCGTGTATGCGCGCGTGACCCGCGGCGCGTGGCCGGCCGTTCACACTGGAGCGTCGGTAGGGCCAGCCGTCGTACAGGCGGTTGCGGCTCCCGATGACCGGCTGCCGGCGCCACCCGCGCGCAGCAACGGCGGTGGCAAAGCCCATAGCGAAGAGCTGGTTCGGCGCGAACAGGAGCTGAACGAGCTCGAAGCGCAGCTCGCTGAGCGCACGAGTCTGCTGGATCACCAGCACGAGGAGCTGCTGCGCGAGCTCGAGCGGATCTCAGGGCTGTCGGCGACTCGCGCCAAGCAGCTGTTGGTCGAGCAGATCGAGGACGACGCACGGCAGGAGGCGGCGCGGCGCCTGCGACAGATCGACGACGACACCAAGCGTGAGGCTGATCGCCGTGTGCGCAACATCCTTTCGGTCGTCATGCAGCGGCTTGCAGCGGCGCATGCGGCCGAGACGACGGTCTCCGTGGTGCAGTTGTCCGCCGACGACATGAAGGGCCGAATCATTGGCCGTGAGGGGCGCAACATCCGCGTGCTGGAGACGCTCACCGGGGTCGACTTCATCATCGACGATACCCCTGGCGCCGTGGTTCTCTCCGGCTTCGACGGCGTGCGCCGTGAGATCGCGCGGCTGACGCTGGAGCGTTTGCTGCAGGACGGCCGGATCCACCCAGCACGCATCGAGGAGGTCTACTTCCAGGTCAAATCCGAGCTCGAGACCCACATCCTCGAGGCTGGGGAGGAGGGTGCCTTCGAGGCGGGCGTGCAGGGACTGCATCCCGAGCTGGTCAAGTACCTGGGACGTCTGAAGTTCCGCACGAGCTACGGGCAGAACGTGCTGGCACACTCCGTCGAGGTCGCCCAACTGGCGGCGATGATGGCCTCCGAGCTTGGTGCCAGCGCGAAGACCGCCCGCCGTGCCGCGTTGCTCCACGACATCGGCAAGGCAGTCACCCACGAGGTCGAGGGGCCGCACGCCCTCGTCGGTGGTGAGCTCGCCCGCAAGTACGGGGAGACCGAGGCCGTGATCCACGGGATGCAGGCACACCACAACGAGGTCGAGCCGCAGACTGTGGAGGCCGTAATCGTGCAGGCTGCCGACGCACTGTCCGGCGCTCGCCCGGGCGCCCGGGGCGAGTCACTCGAGCTCTACGTCAAGCGCCTGCGCGACCTCGAGGAGATCGCGACCAACCACCGAGGCGTCGAGAAGGTCTACGCCATGCAGGCCGGCCGGGAGATCCGCGTGATCGTCGAGCCCGACGCGGTGGACGACGCCGGCGCGACCCTGCTCTCATTCGAGATCGCCCGCAACATCGAGAAGCAGCTCGAGTACCCGGGCCAGATCAAGGTCACGGTGATCCGGGAGTCGCGAGCGGTCGATTACGCGAGGTAGAGCTTTCCCTCGAATCTTCACCCCCTCGCCGATCACCGAGTTCGGCGCTCGCCGCCCGCCGCCCGCCCCCGGCAAGGAAGGATAATTGCCGGCCGCCGTCGCTCTACCCTGTTTCGGGATGTCGCGTAAGTACCACCTGACCACATTCGGTTGCCAGATGAACGAGCACGACTCGGAGCGGATGAAGGGCATGCTCGAGTCGCTTGGATACAGCGAGGTTGCGGAGCGCAGCGAGGCTGATCTGATCCTGTTCAACACCTGCTCGATTCGGGAGAAGGCGGATGACCGGTTCATCGCGCATCTGCGTGAGGCAAACGCGCTCAAGCGGCGGGCGCCGAACACGGTGATTGGGGTCGGCGGATGCTGGGCGCAGTCGGTCAAGGAGGAGGTGTTCCAGCGCTTCCCGTACGTGGATGTGGCGTTTGGGCCGGGCCAGGTGCACAAGCTGGCCGAGTTCCTGACCAGCGACTCGCTGACGGCTCAGGGCTATTTCGAGTTCGAGAGCTTCACGGGCGACCTGCCGGTCAAGCGTGCCCGCGAGTTCCAGGGGTGGCTGCAGATCAGCGTTGGATGCAACTGCGTGTGCTCCTACTGCATCGTGCCCTCGACTCGAGGCAAGGAGGTCAGCCGCGATCCCGGCACTTTGATCGCCGAAGTCGAAAGGATGGCCGACGAGGGTGTGACCGAGATCACGCTGCTGGGCCAGAACGTGAACTCGTACGGCCGCGATCTCCCGCACGAGACGCGGACCACGTTCTCCGAGCTCCTGCGCCGCGTCGACGCGGTTCCCGGTATCGAGCGGATCCGCTACACGAGCCCGCACCCGAAGGACATGCGCGAGGACGTGATCCAGGCCCACGCGCAGCTGCCAGCGCTGTGCGAGCACATGCATCTGCCGCTTCAGTCCGGCTCGAGCGCGATCCTGAAGCGCATGCGGCGCACCTACACCCGCGAGCGCTACCTCGACCGGGTGGCGCTGATCCGCGAGCACGTCCCAGACTGCGCGTTGACCACGGACATCATCGTCGGCTTCCCGGGGGAGACCGAAGAGGACTTCCAGCAGACCCTCGCTGTGGCCGAGCAGGTCGGCTACGACGGCGCCTTCACGTTCATCTACTCGCCTCGGCGCGGCACCGAGGCCGCTGACATGGACGAGCAGATCCCGCATGAGGTCAAGGTCGAGCGGCTGGAGCGCCTGGTTGAGGTGATCCAGCGGCGCGCGGCGGACCGAGCCCAGCGGTTTATAGGTCGCACGCTCGAGGTACTTGTCGAGGGACCGTCGCGCACGGACCCGACACGGCTGCGCGGCCGCAGCCGCCACAACAAGGTTGTGAATTTCGATGGGCTCGGAGACCCCGGGGAATACGTTCAGGTGGAGATAACCGGTGCAACCAGCCAGACGCTGACGGGCGAGATGTCGCTCGTCGCTCGCGCCACCAGGTAGCGCCAACGCTGATGCCGCGTCTGTTCAAGGCACGCAAGACCCGCACGCTCGATCGCATGTTCGAGACGCGCAGCGAGGCGTGGGCTGCCGTCGGCCTCGATGTCGAGGTCAACCGTCATGCCGTGCGTCATGCGGCGCGGCGGTTGCCGTTCGAGCTGCTCGGGCTCATTGCGGTCATCGTGGGACGCAACTGGGCGCTGGAGGCCATTAAGACCAACCACGTGAACCACCGCGTCCTCGATGCGGTGGTGAAGGTCTTGGCGGTGATTCTCGTCCTTGTGTTTGGATGGTTGATCTCCCGCGATCTGGCAAAGGCATCGCCTGCTTTGTTCAAGCGCATGGACCCGGCGACCGCCGGGACCGTCGAGTTCCTGATCCGGCTGTTGGCCGTCGCGGCCACGATCCTGGGGGCGTTGGCGGTGGGTGGCATCTCGCTGCAGGCGCTGGCGGTCGGCGGCGCGTTCACCGCGATTGTTGCCGGCCTCGCCGCCCAGCAGACGCTCGGAAACCTGTTTGCCGGCATGGTGCTCTTGAGTGCCCGGCCATTCCGCCTGGGGGAGCGAGTGCGGCTCCAGGCGGGCCAGCTCGCAGGAGGCGTCGACGGCGTAGTCGCGTCGCTCGGCCTGCTTTACACCACGCTCTCACGCGGGGACGAGCGGGTCATGATCCCGAACACGCTTGTCCTGTCGTCGGCGATAGTGCCGCTGCGAGAGCCCGACCCGGTGGACGTCAAGGTGACGCTCGGATCGGGCATCCGCCCGAGTCACGTGCAGTCGATCCTCGACTCAAACATCTCCGTGCCAACGCGGAAGGCTCCGAGCGTGCTGCTCGAGGAGGTCAACAGCGACTCGGTCGTGGTCCGCGTGCAGGCTACGCCGGAGCGCCATTCCGATGGCGCACGGCTCGCCGACGAGATCATCTCAGCGCTTGTGAGCGTCACGGGGGAGCACGCCTCAGTGGATGCCGGCGCTCCCCGTAGCTAGAGGGTCGTGAGCCGAATTATCGACTCGGGACACTGCCGGTCCGGTGCAGCCGCATGATCGGAATACGGCGGCCCGTCGCGGCGGTGCGCACGCGGTACTGGGCGTAACCCGGGTAAACCCGATTGCCAAGGTCGAATAGCCGCTCATGCTCGGCCTCGTCCGTGACCTCAGTGGCGACGTAGGTGCCGGAGCGGTTCGCCCGCCGCAGCTCCGCAGTCGGGTCCGCCTTGAGGTTGTGGTACCAGGCCGGATGCCTGGTACCACCGTAATTTGACGCGATCAGGATCACATCGTCGCCGTCGTTGAAGTAGATCACCGCCGAGGTCCGTGACTCTCCGGACTTGGCGCCTGTGGTGGTCATGCTCACGAAGGGCATCGGAACGAGCTGGCCGAAGCGTCCGCGCGTCCACGCGTGCACGAAGGGATCGAGACGGGCGGCGACCCGGATCAGAGATTGCCCCACCGGTCGTATGTCGAAGCTGCGCCGGATCAAGCGGGTGGCCGCATTGGCGGGCACGAGTGGATCGACCCGCGGGATCCCCTCAGCTGTCAAGCGGACGCTTTCCCCGCTGGCGGTCCGAAACATCACCCGCGACCCGCGCACCGCCCATGAGCCGCTGGCCCAGCGCCGAGATATCCGGTGCCACCGCGGCAATTCCGGCACCCACGCGCATGGCGAGTGGAGCAACCGTGATTTCGGCACGGTTGCGCTCGATCGCTGTGATCACCGCCTTCGTGACCTGCTCGGGTGAGCTGGTTCCGACGCCGGGCGGGAGCCGCAGCCCGGTGTCGGCGAACATTCCGACATTCCGGATGAAGCCGGGCAGGATCACCGAGACGCCGACCCCGGAGCGGCGCAGATCGGCCCGCGCTCCGTGGGCGAAGCCTCGCAGCCCGAACTTGGCGGCGCTGTAGATCGAGGCCGCCGGCGTCGCGGCCTTGCCCGAGAGCGAGGAGATCAGCACGATGTGCCCGCGCCCGCGTGATCCCATGGCCGGCGCCAACGCCCGCACGAGCGCGATCGGCGCCCGGAGGTCGACGTCCAGCATCGTGTCGATCTGGCTCTGGCTGAGATCGAGCAGGTGGCCCGAGGCCGGGAGGGCCGCGTTTGCGACGAGGATGTCGACGTCCCCCGCCGCCGTGGCAAGCCGCTCCAGTTCGTCACGCGACGAGAGGTCGGCAGGGATGGCCTGCGCCCCGAGCTCGGCAGCGAGCGCCTCCAGCACGTCGATCCGCCGTCCGCTGAGCGCAAGCTGCGCCCCGTGCTCGTGAAACGCGTGAGCGAGGGCTAGGCCAAGCCCGCCTGTCGCGCCGGTCAGCAGCACTCTCGCGCCAGACACCTTCACGAATTGCCGCCCGGCTGACCGATGATCACGGCTGGCACGATACTGGGCGACATGCCGCACGAGGATGTGATCGCACTGTTTGGACCGACCGCGGTCGGCAAGACCGACGTGGCAATCGCGCTTGCCCGAATACTCCGCTCGCGCGGGGAGGATCCAGTGGCTATATCGGCCGATGCCCTGCAGGTCTACCAGGGCCTCGAGATCCTCACCGGGGCGGCGACGGCGGCGGAGCGCGCCGAACTCGAGCACCGACTCATCTCGTTCCTGCCGGTGGATGCGCAATTCAGTGCCGGGCAATATGCGGAGCTGGCGCACAACGAGATCGATGGACTGTTGGCCGAAGGCCGTAGGCCGATCGTCGTAGGAGGAACGGGCCTCTATCTGCGTGCAGCACTTGCGAACCTATCGCTGAGGCCGCCGCCGCTCGACGGCGTGCGCGAGCGTTGGGCGCAGGCGCTCGATCAAGGTGGCCCCGAGGCCCTGCACGCCGAGCTTGTCGCGCGGGCGCCATGGGCCGCGGCCGAGATCGCTCCTGGTGACAGCCACCGCATCATCCGCGCGCTCGAGCTGCACGAGGCCGGCGAGCTCGAGCCGCCGAGGGAGGAGTCCGAACTGTGGACCCAGGCCACCCGCCATCCCACTCTGCTCGTCGGCCTGGTGGCTGACCGCGAGCGCCTGTACACGCAGATCGACGCTCGCGTCGACGCGATGCTGGCCGCGGGTGTCGAGCGGGAAGTGCGGCAGGCTAGCGCCGGCGGACGGGCCAGCGCGACCGCGCGCAAGGCCCTTGGCTTCGACGACCTGCTCGCCGGTGACATCGAGGGGATGAAGCGCCGTACGCGCAACTACGCGCGTCGTCAGCTGACCTGGATGCGCAAGCTCCCGGGTGTTTTCCAGGTCGATGTCACCAATCGCAGTGCTGACGACGTCGCCGCCGAGATCGCCGCACGCTGGCTGGGTGCCTGAGGCGCTCCGCGCGGCAGAGCCCACCAGCCGGTCACAATCCGCCAGCCGATCATCTAGCCTGCCCCCGGTGAACTTCGAGAAGTGGCAGGCGCTCGGCAACGACTACGTGATCCTCGACGAGCGCACGATTCCGTTCGAGCTGACACCCAACCGGATCCGCAGACTGTGCGCCGCACACACCGGCATCGCGTCGGACGGGATCCTGCTGATCTCGTCTCCCGACGAACCTGGATTCGTCGCCAACATGCGTGTCTTCAATCCGGATGGCTCCGAAGCCGAGCTCTCCGGAAACGGCGCCCGCGAGGCGATTCTGTTCCTGCGCCGGCGCCGCTGGACCGAGCAGAACACGTTCTCGATCAAGACGGTTGCGGGCGAGATTCGAGCGCACATCACATCACCCACGACCTGCACGGTCGATATGGGTCGCGCCCGCCTCAGCAGCAGCGACTATCCAAGCGGGAAACAGGACGGTAGGGGCGAGCTGACAGCGGCCGGCCGCACGTGGAAGTTCCAGCATGTCCAGATCGGGAACCCTCAGTGCTCGATCGAGGTCGGGAGCGAGAACGACCTGGAGCGGCTCGATCTAACCGCGATCGGACACGGGTTCGAATACCACCAGCTCTTTCCAAACCGCACCAACGTGTCGTGGTACACGGTCCTCGGACCAGGGCGTATACGCGCGCGGATCTTCGAGCGTGGCGTGGGAGAGACCTCGGCGAGCGGAACCGGAGCGATCGGCGCTGCGGTGGCATACGTGCTCATGGGCGGGGACTCGCCGGTGACGGTGGTGCTCGACGGCGGGGAGCTGGACGTTGAGGTCGGAGAGGACCTGCACATCAATCTGACCGGATGGGCGGTCCCTGTGATTCGCGGGACGATCGCCGAAGAACTTGTGGAGGACTTGCGTGCGACCGAGTAGCCGCCTGGAGAAGATTCCGCCGTACCTGTTTGCCGAGCTCGAGCGCAAGATCGCGGAGAAGCGCGCGGCGGGCATTGACGTGATCAGCCTTGGAATTGGGGATCCGGACACACCCACGTATCCGGCGATCGTTGCCGCCGCTCAGGCGGCGGTGGCGGACCCCAGCACGCACCAGTATCCGAGCAATCGTGGCCGGCAGGACTTCCGCGAAGCGGTTGCTGCTTTTTATGAGCGCCGCTTCGGGGTCGTTCTCGATCCCGACACGGAGATCATGCCGGCGATCGGCGCCAAGGAGTGCATCTTCAACCTCAACATCGCGTTTCTCGATCCTGGTGACGTCGCCTTGGCAAGCGACCCCGGGTACCCCGTCTACACCGGCGGCCCGATCCTCGCAGGAGCCGAGCCCGTGCTGATGCCGCTCTTGCCCGAACTCGGCTTTGCGCCCGATCTCGATGCGATCCCCGCCGATGTCCTGAACCGCGCGCGGCTGATGTATTTCAACTACCCGAACAACCCGACCGGGGCGACGGTCCCGGATGGGTTCTTCGAGCGGGCCGTCGAACTCGCCAGCGCCAACGACATCCTCGCGGTGCATGACAACGCGTATAGCGAGACAACCTATGACGGCTACGTCGCGCCCTCGTTCCTGGCCACCCCCGGTGCCAAGGAGGTCGGCGTAGAGGTCTTCTCCTGGTCCAAGGGCTACAACATGACCGGCTGGCGCTGCGCCGCGATCGTCGGGAACGCCGACGCGATCGCCCAGTTCTGGCGCCTTAAGTCAAATGTCGATTCGGGCCTGTTCGAGGCGGTGCAGCTGGCCGGGATCGCGGCGCTCGATCCCGCGGTGGATCGCGACGTGAAGGCGATGAACGCCGTCTACGCGCGGCGCCGGGATCTGGTCTGCGACGCGCTCGCCCAGGCTGGGGTCCAGGTGAGCAAGCCGAAGGGCACGATCTACATCTGGGCGCCGATTCCAGAGGGCTTTTCGAGCTCGGCGGCCTACTGCGAACACGTGCTAGAGCGGGCCGCGGTTGTGATCTCACCGGGGGGTGCCTACGGGAAGAGCGGTGAGGGCTTCTTCCGGATCTCACTGACCACGCCCGATGACAGGCTGCTGGAAGCGGTCGAGCGTCTGCGATCGCTCTAGCGGCTGAAGCGATCGATCGCTTCAGCGGCGTTGTAATGTCGGACTGGTGCCGGCACCGCCAACGACCCAACGACAGGCCCGCGCCCGACAGCGCGCTTACATGATCGCCGCGCTCGAGGAAGGGGGCGTCGAGCAGCTCGATGAGCTACGCGAGCTGCTTCGTACCGCGGGCGTCGCGACGGTCGGCGCCAGCGTCCAGCATCGCGACAAGCCGCACCCGAACACTTACATCGGCCCCGGCAAACTCGATGGGCTGAAGGACGAGATCAAGCGCGCGGATGCGAACGTTGTGGCGTGCGATGACGAGCTCTCACCACGGCAGGAGCGCAACCTCGAGCAGGCGCTCGGTGTTCCAGTCGTCGACCGCACCGCCGTGATCCTCGACATCTTTGCGGCCCACGCCCACACGGCGGAAGGCAAGCTGCAGGTCGAGCTCGCGCAGCTGCAATACAACCTGGCGCGCATGCGTGGGCTCTGGACCCACCTCGAACGCCTTGGCGGCGGCGTCGGGACCAGGGGTCCTGGCGAGACCCAGATCGAAACCGACCGCCGGCTGGCCCGCGACCGGATCGCGGCGCTGAAGCGCAAGCTCGCGCACGTGCGGTCGAACCGGACGGTCATGCGGGCTGAGCGGGAGCGAGCGCACTTCCCGCAGGTCGCGCTCGCCGGCTATACGAACGCCGGAAAGTCGACGTTGCTGAACGCGCTGACCGGGTCAGAGGTCGGCGTGGGCGACCGCCTGTTCCACACGCTCGACCCAACCACGCGGGTGTTGCGCGCAGGGGGCCGCGACTACCTGCTGACCGACACGGTCGGATTCATCCGGAAGCTCCCGCACCAGCTGGTGGAGGCCTTCGGTGCAACGCTCGAGGAGACCCGAGTCGCGGATCTCATCCTGCACATCGTCGACGGCTCCGCGGCGGAGGAGGACCGCCTGGAGATGATCAGAGCGGTCGAGGACGTGCTCGGCGAGATCGGCGCCGGCGATGTACCGCGTCTGCTGGTGCTGGGCAAGATCGACTGTTTAGACGACGACGGACGGGCGGAGCTTCGCCACCGCCACCCGGACGCGATTCAGATCTCCTCGCTGAGCGGGGAGGGGCTGCCCGCGCTCACAGAGGCGATTGAGCAGGAGTTCGCCCGCCGCCTGCGCGCCGTCGAGTTGCTGATCCCTTACAACGAGGGTGCACGGCTGGCGGAGTTGCACGCGGTCGCCGGCGACCTCGTACGCGAGGACACGCCCGAGGGCGTGCACGTGAGCGTGCGCCTGCCGGCTCCCGTGGCCGAGCGCTTCGCCCAGTTCGCAGTTCCCGATCCGGCCCCCGTAGCCAGAGTACGTGAGCCAGCCCGGCGCACTCAGCATCAAGCGGCTTGACCCGCGTGCGGTGCTGCCGACGCGCGCGTACGCGCACGACGCGGGTCTGGACCTGTATGCACTCGAGGCGGTGACGCTCGAGTCCGGCGAGCGTGCGAGCGTGGGCACCGGGGTGGCAGTGCAGATTCCCGAAGGGCACGCCGGCCTGGTGCTGCCACGCTCCGGACTGGCCGCTCGTCACGGCATCGCACTGGTGAACGCCCCTGGACTGATCGACGCCGGGTTTCGAGGCGAGCTCCGCGTGTTGCTGCTGAATACCGACCGCGAGCAGTCGTGCACGTTGGAGGCGGGCGACCGCATCGCCCAGTTGGTGTTGATCACCGTTGCCACTCCCGCCGTCGTCGAGGTCGAAGAGCTAACCGTCAGCGAACGTGGCGAGGGCGGCTTCGGCTCAAGCGGCGGGTTCAGCGCCAGCAGCAATCCCGGCGCCAGCGGCAGTCCGAGCGGCGCCGACGGCTCGCTCTGAGCCGCCTGCCGAGTACACACAGGCACACGGGGGGCCTTGGCTATCGGTTCGAGTCGACGTCGTGGTGGTGTCCGTGGTCGTAGTCGGCACCGGCGCATAGCGTGAGCGCGGGAGGAGGCCGTTGCCCTCAAGGAACTGGTACGCGATCGCGGTCGGACTATGGTTGCCGAGCTCGATCTCAGCGTTGAGGCCGCGCATGGCGCGTAGCGTGAGAAGCGCGTCGATCTTCTCGATCGTGTCTCGGAACGCCCGGCCCTCAACCTTGAGCACGTGGGGTGTCGTGACCGGTACGACGTTGCCCCAGCCGAAGATGTGCTTGGGGTCAGAGAGCTGCACATATTTGGGGCCGGCCAGATTCGGGTCGGTCGCCTGGCAATCGGCAGCCTGCACGTTGCCGGTGGTCAGCCACGAGTACTCGAGACCGCTCCCGATCGGCTGCACGTAGCCCGGGTGCAGGTGATATCCGTGCTCGAGCGCCGGCAGACCGTCGGCGAGGCTAGAGAATCCAGGAGCTGCTCCGAAGATGATGCCGTCACCGCGCGCGAGCTCGGGGATCGAGTACACATGATTTTCTTCGGCGTACTGCTTGAGCACAGCCACGCAGCTCGTGTCGCTGAAGGGCGTCGGCGGAAGCAGCGTCAGGCCGTGTCGATGCGCCCACGCATCGCCGGCCCCGTAGGAGGCGGATAGTGTCTGGTAACGGCTGTGGAGGTGCGCGATGCGGCTGTTCCACGCTCCCAGATCTTCGGGGTAGAGGTCCAGCGTCCCGTGCTGGAGCGCGGGTACGCGTTGGTCGTAGGGGCCAAGGTTGCGAGTCGGCAGGAAGACCGTGTATCCCTCGTGGGTCAGGGCGATGTCATACAGCTGCCCGATGATGAACTGTTCGGGGATGTTCCCGTCAGCGATTCTCACAGCCGGCTTGCCGTTCCCCGGTAGGTCCTCGGCAGGTTCGGTCGGTGGTGCCACGGCTGTCACGACGGGCTCGGTCGCGGTGGTCGTGGTCGTGGCGCCGGTCGGCGTACCGGTGTGACCGGCCGACGCGACACCCGCCAGCCAGCCGGCCAGCAGCCCTGCACCCAGCACCACCGCCGCCACAAGCGCGGCCATACGCCGTGAGAGCTTCATACGCCCGCCGCCTTGCGGGCGTCGGCGTGAGCCAGCTGCTCGAGCGCGTCGTCGAGCTCAGCGAGCTCGGAGCAACCGAGGGCGGTGGCGATCAGCCAATCGGCAAACCACGCGTTCTTGGGGAGCAGCGGTCCGTGGAGGTAGGTGCCGATGACGCTGCCAGCGCGTGCGCCCTCATATCCGTCCGAGTCGTTGTTCCCGTGGCCACGGAGGATGCGTCCGAGCGGTTGAGCGTCCTCGCCAAGGTGTGTGCGACCGCCGTGGTTCTCAAAGCCCGCGAGCACCCGCCCCGCAGCTCCGGGAAGGTCGACCTCGATGGCGGCGTTGCCGATCAGGCGCGGCCGGTCGGACCTGACTGTGCGGATGTCAAGCAGTCCGACCCCGGGGAGCTCCTCGTCACCGAGCTGATAGGCGTGGCCGAGCAGCTGGTAGCCGCCGCACACGCCCAGCACCAGCGCACCGCGCTCGGCAGCGGCGGACAGGGCCTCGCGCTTGTGCTCGGAGAGATCGGTGGCGCATAGCGCCTGGTCGCGGTCTTGGCCACCGCCCATGTAATAGAGGTCGGCGCCGTCCGGATCCAACGCGTCGCCGATCCCGGCGTCAGTCAGTTCGAAGCCGATGCCGCGCCACTCGCAGCGCCTGCGCAGCATCAGCAGGTTGCCACGGTCGGCATAGATGTTCATCAGATCCGGGTAGAGAGCGCAGACGCGCAGAACGTCAGCCACCGAAGATCACCACCTCGCTGCCGATGTGCTCGTCGGTAGGTCGAATCGTACGCGTCCCGAGCGGGCGCAGACCGCTTTGGGTGCCGGCATCCTCGAGCTTCTGAACCGCCACGACATCGAGCGCGATGCTGTCGGCGCAGCTCGTCCGTGCGCCGTGCGCATCAACGACCTCCCTGCGCCTCTCGAGTAGGAACGCGTCTCCGATGCGTCGCACCGCCGTCGGCTGACTGAAATAGGCGGCGCCGTCCACCTCGGCGATGTCGGGCAGCGGCGACGCGTCGCCATCGTGCCACTCGAACTCCTCAAAGTCGTCCGCGGCAGCGAGCGCTACCGCGACCACGCCGCCCACCGACAGATGCCTGCGCGCGCAGCGAAGGAAGGCCAGATGCCCGGCACCCCCGCCCAGGAGCTGGATCGTCTGCATCGGGACAACGATCAGCGGGAAGGTGCGCCCCGGCAGATCGAATTCGCGAGCATCGGCGCACACGGTCTCCACGGGGAGCCCAGCGGCGCGGCGGGCTAGCTCCAGCAGAAGCTCAGGGCTGTTGTCGAGCGCCACCACGCGGTGGCCGGCCTGAGCGAGCGCCAACGTGACGCGACCGGTACCGGCCCCGACGTCAAGCACAGCTTCACCGTCACGCTTGATCTCAGCCGCAAGCTCCAGCCAGAGTGGCAGATCCTCTTGGTAGCGGCCGCACTCGATGTCGTGCCAGATCGTCTCGCTCATGCGGTCGCCTCCCAATACGGCGTGACCAACCCGCGCGCGACGAGCTCGTCACGCAGCGCCAACAGCGCCGTATAGGTCGGCAGCGCGAAGAGGCGACCACGATCGGCTCGCGCGACCGCCTGATCCAGCGCCGAGGGCAGGTCTGGAACAACCGAGAGGGCGGTTTCCGGGACTCCGGCGTACTTGAGGCGCACCGCCAGCTCGGCCGCGCGGGTGCCGGAACACGTGACGCTGTGAATCCGCGAGCTCAGCAGCTCGAAGTCTGCGTCCCAGACCCACGAGACGTCACGACCGTCAGCAATGTTGTCGTTGAGGATCGCCAGCACGTCGAGCTGATCTGACTCGAGCGCGAGCGTGCGCAGGATTTCATTGGCGCCGGCCGGGTTCTTGATCAGCAGGATCTGTACCGCCGTGTCGCCAACCGTCACGGTCTCCGCGCGTCCGAAGGCGGCGGTGGCCGTCTCCAGGCCGCCAACGATCACGTCGAGCGGGATCCCCAGGACCAGGCAGAGCGAGGTTGCAGCAAGCGCGTTGTAGACGTTGTAGAGCCCGGGGAGGCGTAGCAACACTGAGCGTTCCCCCTCAGGCGTGGCGAGCATGAAGGTGGCGGCGCTCGTGCCATGGAGCGTGATGTGCTCAGCGCGCACGCTCGGGGACGGGCGCTCCTGCCCGCAGTTTGGACAGTGGTAGTGGCCCAGGTGACCGAGGTAGACGGCGTCGTACCGATAGGCGGTACCGCAACGGCGGCAGTGCTTTGAATCCGACGCGTGCTGCATCTCGAGCAGCGCCAGCGCGTGATCCTCGACACCGAAGTAGGTCACATCGGCACGGTCCCTGCCGAGGTCCGCGATGAGGGGATCGTCGGCGTTCAGCACCAGCGCTCGTGACTCGGGCAGCTCGGCGACGACCTGTGCCCAGCGGTCGGCGATCGTATCGAGCTCGCCGTAGCGATCAAGCTGATCGCGAAACAGGTTCGACAGCAGGAGCGCCTGCGGCTGCACCTGTTGCGTGACGGTGTCGAGCCAGAACTCGTCGACCTCGAACAGGCCCTGATCGCCGGCGATACCGCCGCGGGGGCGCGCGGCCGCGAGCAGCGTCGAGGCGATCCCTCCGGCCATGTTGGCGCCGGCGCGATTGTGCACAAGGGTGCGGCCCGCGCGTTCGAGGATCGTGGCGGTGATGGTCGCAGTCGTCGTCTTGCCGTTGGTTGCGGAGATCACCGCGCTGCCATTGGTCAGACGCGCGGCGAGTTCGGCGATCGCCTCCGGCTCGAGACGAAGCAGCACCTTGCCGGGAAGGCTGGTCCCGCCCCCGCGACCGGACGCACGCACGACCCCGCCAACCGTGCGCGCGATCCTGATCTTCGTCGCGAGCGCCGTCATCGCTCGGCCACCTGGGGATCCATCACGGCAACGGCTGAGACAGGCGAGCGAACCATCACGCGCACGGCGCCCGGTAGTACTTGCAGTCTCGCCGGCAGGACTGCCAGCGGGTCGCCATCAGCGTAGATCGTGAAGGGCCGGTCGGCGCTGAGCTCCACCGTACTGCCGCGGAGGATCCGCACCTCGTCCTGCTGGACATGCTCGCCGCGGAAGACGGTCGGAAGCAGCCGCAGGAACCGGCGCTTCGGAAGGTCGGCGATCATGACCACGTCAAACTGGCCGTCCTCGAGTGACGCATCGGGCGCAATCAGCATGCCCCCGCCGTGCATGGAGGCGTTGGCCACCGAGACCGTGTAGCCGTAGAGGGCGTGTTCGACTCCGTCGACGCGCAACGTGAACGAAGCAGGCCTCCACGTCGCCAGCGCCCGCAGGCCTCCGTAGGTGTAGACGAATCGGCCTCGTACCAGCCGTGCCGAGTTGGCGATCCGGTTCGCCTCGGAATCGAAGCCGCAGGTGGCGATGCCCAGGAAGGAGTGGTCGCCCGACGCGCCCATATCGATCGCCTTGGGACTGCCGTCAGCCAGAACGGCGGCCGCTGCAACGGGATCGAGCGGAAGCCCGAGACAGCGCGCAAAGTCGTTGCCACGCCCACCGGGCAGGACGCCGATCACCGCGCCGGTGTCGCGGACGGCATCGGCCACCGCGGCGACCAGCCCGTCGCCGCCATAGGCGACCGGCATCTCACCGACCGCAACTGCGTCCCGCGCCAGCGCGCGGGCGTGCTCTAGGTCGAGCGTCAGCTCCACATGATGTTCGAGTCCATAGCGGCCCAGCGCGGCACGCACCGCCGGCAGCGCGCGCGCGGCATGGCCGCCGCCGGAAGACGGGTTCACGATCAGACAGAGCATCACTCCGAGAGTACGAGCGTCGCCAGGTCTTGCCCGATCGCCACGGGAGCGGGATCGATCGCCGCTTCGGCCTGGTCGCGCGATGTGATGCCGCTCAGCACGATCGCCGCATCAAGTCCCGCGGCCGCGGCGCCGCCCAGATCGGAAATGAGATGGTCGCCGATCACCAGAGTCCGTCCCGGCCCCATGCGGTCGAGCGCCACCTCGAACACCTGCGGATCGGGCTTGCCGACGACGCGCGCCGTGGCACCCGTAGCGTATTCCAGTGCCGCAGTGACCGCGCCGGTGCCAGGGGCTATGCCCCCGGCCGTCGGATAGTTGCGGTCGCGCCCGCCCGAGATCAGCTCGGCACCACCGAGGATCGCGCGTGTGGCGGCTAGCAATTCCATGTAACTGAAGTCACGGTGAGCGACAACCACGACAACCTCGGCGGACTCCGCACGGGGGGTGTTGTTGACAATGTGGTGACCGGCCTCGACGACGTGGCGAAACACCGGCGGCGCCCCGATCACGAAGACGCTCGCGCCCGGTGCACGGTCTGCCAGCACGTACTGGATCGCGGAGCCCACGCTGACGACCTCCTCTACCGCAGCGGTGCAGCCGATCGACCACAGCTTCTGGACGTACTCCTCAGGAGAGTGGCCGCCGTCATTGGTCACGAAAACCAGTCGCCTGCCGCTCGCGCGGATCGCGGCCACCGCCTCCGGGGCTCGTGGCGTGGCAGCGCCGCCAAGCCAGACGGTGCCGTCCAGGTCGAGGATCACCTGGTCGTAGGAGTCGAGCAGCGGGGAGAGTTTCACGGCCGGATTATCGCCAGGAGTCGCTTAAGACTTACTGAGCGAACAGTGTCTCCTGCGCGGGCGGAGGCGGATCGAACAGACACTCGGGCCCGTCGTAGCGGGTGTCGTTGACGGCCGGCCCAACGGGCCGCAACGCCATCTGCTCGGGGCCGAGCCCGTGCAACAGCTCCCGTAGATCCGCCACTGGCGCATCGCGTGCGAGCCACAGGGCCTCGGCATCCCGGGGCAGGATCACCGGCATGCGGTCGTGAATCGGCGCGATCGTGGCATTTGCGGCGGTCGTGACAATGGTGCAGCTGCGCAGCTCCTCGGGCTCGCCTCGGTGCCAGACCGACCATAGGCCGGCGAAGGCGAACAGCTCCCCGTCGGCGCGAGTGATGTGGAAGGGCTGCTTGCGGTTCTCCCCGGGGATCTGCTGCCACTCGTAGAAGCCGTCGGCCGGCAGCAGACAGCGGAAGCGCTCGAAAGCGCCGCGGTAGGCGGGCCGCTCGGCGAGCGTCTCGGCTCGCGCATTGATCATCTTGAAGCCGGTCTTGGTGTCCTTTGCCCAACTCGGCACCAGGCCCCACCGGAGCTCTTCGAATCGACGCTTGCCCTCGCGGTCGGTGGTGACCGCCAGCACGTCGGTGCCGGGGGCCACGTTGTAGTGCGGCTCGGCGGCCACTGATTCGGCTACGGCAAAGCGCGCGCGCAGCTGTGCCGGGTCGGCCGTCGTCAGCGAGTAGCGCCCGCACATCGGCCGCGGCTCCGCGACGACTAGGAGCTCAGCGCCCGCCGCTGCGGGCGGCCTGCGCCTCGCGCCGCTTGGCGAGCACGGCCTTGGAGCGTCTGCGACCGAAGAAGATGGCGATACCCACCGCGACGAGCGCCAGCACGACGCCGTAGAAGATCGCGAGGTCCAGCGAGATCCCGCCGGCCGCCTGGCCGATGCCCTCGACGATGCCGAAGCCGATCCCGAGGATCCCGATGATCGCGGCCAGCACGATGACTATGCCACGGATACGGGCGAAGATGCCAGCGCTCGAGGGCGGCGCGATGAGTCCGACGATCCGCAGCAGGAACAGCTGCCCGGAGGTCGGCCCCTCGACGCCCAGACGGTCGGTCGCAGCCTTGAGATCGCCCGCACGGCGCTCTGCCAGCGCCAGCGAGGCATCGGCCATGCGCCGAATCTGTTGGCGCTGCTGAGGCGGAGCCGCCGCGAGTGCCTTCTGGAAGTGCGCGCGCGCCGCCTTGGCGTCGTACTTCTCGGCAGCGCGAGCGCCGAGAATCGCCTGGGCGGCCGCCCGGTAACGCGTCTCGGCCGCGAGCTCCTCGTCGCTACGGGACTCCAGCTGTTGCATCGCAGCGAGCTGGCCCTTCTGTTCCATGCGCATCACGCGCTGTTGCTTCGGCATGTCGCGCAGTCTAGTGATCAGCGCACCGATCGAGCGGGCGTCTCGACGCCGCTAGACGCTGACCAGCTGCTCGAAGAGCCGGTCGAGCAGCGCATCGGGCTCCTCGCACAAGCCACTGTGGACAGGAGAGGTCTGGATGACCGTACTCGAAGGCGCCACGAGCCAGTGGAAACGCTCCGATTGCGACAGTGCGGCGATCGGCCCGGCGTCGAGGTCACCCGCAGCGACGCGGACTAGTGCGTCGAGGTGCTCGCGCACAGTCTCGAGATCGAAGCCCGGGGCAAGCGCCTCGATGCGGCGCGGGTCGAGCGCGACCCGCGCCCGCAGGAACCCGCGGGTGCGACAGAAGACGATCACGCCGACGTTGACGAACTCGTCACGCTCGATGCGCGGTACCAGACGCAGCACGGCGTACTGGAATGGATCAGGCGCCACGCGCTGCCTCCGCCTCGTAGACGAAGCCCCGTGGCGCGGCGAGCCGCTCACGCAGATACTCGACGTACCTTCCCCGTGCCACCGACGGCTCGGATCCGAGCCAGTCGTCGGGCACCAGCTCAGCAGCGGCGGCGACGGTGGCCTCGTTGAAGACCCCGGACATCCGCTCATCGGCCTCCGACAACGAGTCGGCCAGCGGCAGCAGAACGTGGTCGGCAATCAGCGGGAACGGCTCCCGTGCCCGCCCGACCAGATCGCGATCGCTGTGGTGCTGGTACATCGCCGCGCCGTGGTCGATCAGCCACGTCTGACGGTGCCAGACCAGCAGGTTGGGGTTGCGTGGAGTGCGGTCCACGTTCGTGGTGAAGGCATCGAACCAGACGACCTCGGAGGCCCGTACGGAGTCGAGCTCGCCGGGGCGCGCAGGGTTGTAGTCGAGCGCGCCCGGCAGGAAGTCGATCCCAAAGTTCAGTCCGGCGCTACCCGTCACGAGCTCCTGGATCTCCGGATCGGGCTCCGTGCGGCCAAGCTCCGCCTGTAGCTCGACCAGCACGATCTCCGGCACCGAAAGACCGGCAGCGCGCGCAAGCTCGCCGACGAGCACCTCAGCCACGAGCGCCTTGAGTCCCTGGCCCGCGGCCCTGAACTTGACCACGTAGAGCCCGTCGTCGTCGCCCTCGACGAGGGCGGGCAACGAGCCGCCCTCACGCAGCGGCGTGACGTACCGCGTGGCGGCAACCTTCCTGAGCATGCGAGGATCATGTCAGGCAACCACCACCACGCACGAGGAGCGAGATCTCGATGTCGATGGCCGATTTCAACACGCAGGTGATCACGGAGTTCCGCGACAACGCCGGGCGCGTCGGAGGCATGTTCGAAAGCATGCCGCTGCTGCTTCTCCATCACGTCGGCGCAAAATCGGGGGCCGACCGCATCGCGCCGCTCGCCTACCTCGAGGACGATGGCCGCTATGCGATCTTTGCCTCCAAGGGCGGCGCGCCTGAGAACCCGGCCTGGTACCACAACGTCTTGGCGAACCCGGATACGACGATCGAGGTCGGCGGCGAGACGATCGAGGTCATCGCGACCGAGGCCGAGGGGGAGGAGCGGGACCGCATCTTTGCCGCGCAGGCGGCAAGGGTTCCCCAGTTCGGCGACTATCAAGAGAAGACGGCACGCACAATCCCGGTAGTGCTGCTGACGCCAAAGGGCTGATGGACTTCGACTACGACTGGCTGGTCATCGGCTCGGGCTTCGGCGGCAGTGTCTCTGCGCTGAGGTTGGCCGAAAAGGGCTACGGCGTCGGCGTTCTGGAGTGCGGTCGCCGCTTCCGCGACCAGGACTTTGCCGAGCGGACGGCGGACTTCCGCCGTTACAACTGGGCTCCGCACCTCGGTATGCGCGGGATCCTGCGGTTGAGCATCTTCCGGGACGTGTTCGTGCTTTCAGGCTGCGGGGTGGGCGGCGGCAGCCTCGGCTACGCAAATACGCTGTACCGCGCCCGCCCCGGTTTCTACGACAACCCGCAATGGTCCGGCCTCGCCGACTGGGCGGCAGAACTCGCGCCCTTCTACGAGCAGGCCGAGAGGATGCTTGGCGTCGTCAGTTACGACCGTGATGGCGTCGCGGACGAGCTGCTGCGCGAGTACGGCGAGTCGATCGGCGTGGGTGCGAGCTACAAGCGAACACCAGTCGGAGTGTTCCTCGGTGAGCCCGGCAAGACCGTGCCCGATCCGTACTTCGGCGGCGAGGGACCGGACCGTACCGGCTGTACCCGCTGCGGCAGTTGCATGATCGGGTGCCGCTACGGCGCCAAGAACACCCTCGTCAAGAACTACCTGTGGTTCGCGGAGAAGCTCGGCGTACAGATCCACCCGGAGCGCACTGTGACCGACATCAGGCCGCTCGGCGACGGAACCGGGGCCGATGGCTACGAGGTCACGCATGAGCGGTCGGGTGGGATCTTCAGGCGTCAGCGCAGAACCCTGCGCGCGCGTGGCGTGATCGTCGCCGCGGGCGCCCTGGGCACCAACCGGCTGCTCCAGCGCTGCAGGCTCAACGGGTCGCTGCCGCGCCTCTCGCAACGGCTCGGGTACACGGTCCGGACCAACAGCGAGGCGATCATCTCGGTCTGCGCGCCCGAGGGGTCAGGCTACGACTTCAGCGACTCTGTGGCGATCACATCGAGCATCCACACCGATCCCGACACGCACATCGAGGTCGTGACGTATGGCAAGGGCGGGGACAGTCAGAGCCTGCTGCGCCAGTTGATGGTGACCGCCGGCAGGCGGGGGACACGGCCGTATCATTTCGCGCTCGCCGCGGCAAGACACCCGCGCGAGGCGCTCGGCGCGCTCAAGATCAAGGGGACCTCGCAGCGCTCGATCATCCTGCTGGTGATGCAGTCGCTCGACAATTCGATGCGGCTGAAGGTCAAGCGCCGCCTGCCCACTGGCGCAGTGATGCTCACTACCGAGCAGGATCCGCTGAACCCCAACCCCGACAGCATCCCCGCGGCCTACGCCGCCGCCCGTTGGTTCGCCGGGCGCGTCGGCGGGACCGCGTATTCGGGCGTCACGGAGGCAGTTCTCGGCATCCCCCTGACCGCCCACATCCTCGGCGGCGCCGCGATCGGCGAGGGACCGGAGAGCGGCGTCGTCGACGCCCGCCACCGAGTCTTCGACTACGAGAACCTGCTCGTCTGTGACGGCGCCGCCGTCCCCGCAAATGTGGGTGCAAATCCCAGTCTGACGATCACCGCCCTGGCCGAGCGGGCAATGGGGTTCATACCGAACAAAATCGAACAGGAGGAAGCCAGTGCAATATCGCAAGCTCGGTAGCTCTGACCTGGAGGTCTCGGAGATCTCGCTCGGCGCGTGGCTCACCTATGCGGGGGGGATCGAGTTCGAGCAGACGCATGCGTGCACCGAGGCGGCGTTCGACGCCGGCATCAATTTCTTCGACACCGCCAACGTTTACGGGCGCGGTGCGGCCGAAACAGCCTGGGGGGAGATCCTCTCCAAGCACCCGCGGGAGTCATACATCCTCGCCACCAAGGTCAACGGCCAGATGTCCGACGACCCGGCCGATCAGGGGCTGTCAGCGGTCCAGATCGCCAAGCAGATCGACGCTTCGCTCGAGCGCCTACAGACCGACTACGTGGACCTCTACCAGGCGCACCGCTTCGACATCGACGTTCCGATCGAGGAAACGATCGAGGCGCTGCAGCTGGTGGTCGAGCAGGGCAAGGCGCGCTACCTGGGCTTCAGCGAGTGGACCCCGGAGCAGATCCAGGCGGCGGTCGATATCGGCGGGCCGGACCTGTTCGTCTCCTCGCAGCCTCAGTACTCGATGTTGTGGCAGGCCCCCGAAGCGGAGCTGTTCGAGCTCTCCACCCGCTACGACATCTCGCAGATAGTCTGGTCGCCCCTCGCGCAGGGCGTTCTAACCGGCAAGTACAAGCCGGGCGAGCCGCATCCCGAGGGCTCGCGCGCTGCCAGCGACGCGATGAGCTTCGCAATGAATCTGGTGATGAGCGAAGAGGCGCTCGAGGCCGTTCAGCGACTCGTGCCGATCGCCGAGGGTGAGGGTTTGACGCTCCCTCAGCTGGCGCTCGCATGGGTGCTGCGCCGCGCTGAAGTGGCATCGGCGATCGTGGGGGCCTCGCGTCCAGAGCAGGTTTACGCCAACGCGTCGGCGTCCGATATCACGTTGTCAGCGGAAGTGCTCTCGGCGATTGACGAGGCACTTGGCGACGTGCCGGTAAAGGAGCCGACGCTCGCGCCGTTCGCGCGTGAGGGCGTCCTGCATCGGTGACGTTGGCCGTCCAGCGGGGCGCCCACCCGAAGGAGAACAGCGGCTTCTGGACCGCTACCCGTCGTGCTCGCGACGGTTACCGCCACCAGGCGTCGAGCACGCGTCGCCAGTTGTCCCAGGCGATCCTCCTGATCTCCGCCGCGGTGAAGCCGGCGTCGGCCAGGGCCGCGAGCAGCTTCGGGTAACCCGAGACATCGCCGAGCGCAGTCGGGATCGTGGCGCCGTCGAAGTCCGATCCGAAGGCGACGTGCTCGACCCCGACGCGATCTGCGACGTAGCGGACGTGGTCAACGATCAGCTCGAGCGGCGTGGTGTCGGGCTCGTTGGCGAAGTCCGCGCGTAGGAAGTAGCAGGCGAACACGATCCCGATCAGCCCACCGGAACTGGCAACCACATCGATCTGGGAATCCGTGAGGTTCCGCGAGCAGGCGGACAGCGCATGTACCCCGGCATGGCTGACGATCAGCGGGCCCGCGTCGAGGCGCGCGACGTCCCAGAAGCCGGCCTCGTTCAAATGACTGAGGTCGACCGCGATCCCAAGCTCGGCGCAGCGGCTCACCAGTCGCGTGCCCGTCGGGGTGAGGCCGGGCCCGGTGTCAGGAGAGGAGGGAAAGGCGAATGGCACACCGTGCGCAAACGCGTTCGGCCTGCTCCAGACCGGGCCAAGCGAGCGCAGTCCCGCCGCATACCAGGTCTCAAGACTCTCGAGCTGGGGGTCGATCGCTTCGGCGCCCTCGAAGTGGAGCACCACCGCGGGCGGGCCATCGTCCGCTGCCGCACGATCCACGTCCGCGATCGAGCGCGCAAGACGGACCGCTCCGTGACGCTCGAGCGCGAGTAGGCGCCCGGCTGCGATCGCCGTCACCCCAGCTGCGCGTGTCTGCTGCACCCTGGGTGGCAAGGGCTGTATGTACGGAACTCCCGGTTTCGGCGATAGGTCATGGTGCTGTTCGCGCGAATCCACGAACACCGCAAAGGTCCCGCCACGCATACCCGCTTCCCGCATACGCGGGACGTCGAGGTGGCCATCGCCACCGCCGGTGGCCAGAAGCGCATGATTGGGCGCGGTCAGAGCATCGTTGTGCCCGTCGAAGATCGGAATCGAGCGTGTCTGTGGCCTTGATGCACCCATAGCCGGTGAGCTGGCAGCATGACAGCATGGACGTACGCGAGGGACGAGTGGGGGAGTATCCGTGCCTGATCGCGGGCTCGGGCGAGCCGCTGGTCGTGCTTGCCGGGCTGATGCCGCAAGCAGGAGTGGCGCGCGGGTCGATGCGCGCCGAACACGAGCGCACGGCCAGGCTGTTCGCCCAGGACCGGGAGGTCTTCTACCTGAATCGCCGGCCGGGAATGACTCCGGGAATGACGATGGCAGAGATCGCATCCGAACACGCAGCTGCGATGCGGGAGCTGTTCGCAGGCCCGGTGGACCTGCTCGGCATGTCCACCGGCGGCAGCATCGCCCAGCAGGTCGCCGCCGAGCATCCCGACGTTGTCAGGCGCCTGGTGCTGGTGAGCACGGGATGTCGCCTCGGCCCTGTTGCAAAACGCTTGCAGCGGCAGGTCGCCGCGCGCGTACGGGCGGGAGCATTTCGCGAGGCGGTGGCGGTGTTCGCCGCGGACCTCGTCCCGCCTGGTCTGCTCCAGCTGCCCGCCGCGTTCGGCGGCTGGCTGCTGGCTCCGCGACTGTTCACGCCTGAAGGGATGAACCACATGGCCACGATGGCCGAGGCCGAAGATCAGTTCGACCTCGCACAGCTACCGCCGATAGCGGCGCCGACGCTGATCCTCGGAGGCGGCCAGGACCGTTATTACGGACCGGAGCTGTTCGAGGAGACGGCTCGACTCATACCTGACTCCCGCGTTGTGATCAGACCGCGACGCGGGCATGTTTCGGTCTTGTGGTCTCCGCGCTCGCGCGCGGAGATCCACGGTTTCCTCAATGTCTGCTCGCGGTCGGGGTCGCTTCAGGCGACGGCCGGCTCGAAGTAGTGACCCTCGTCCATATCCGCGATCAACAGCGGGTGGGAGGGCTCCCAGCCGAGGGTCTCACGGGTCGTTGCGCTGGCCGTCGGGTTGTCGGCACCGACGAATCGCGTCAGGAACCCGAACTGCTGTTCCATCTGGTCGTCCGGAATGCTCGCGGTTGGGATGGCGAGGTTTCGGCCGATCGCCTCGGCGATTTGGCGGAACGGAACGCCCTCGTCGCTGACCGCGTGGTAGCGCCTGCCGGCCGGGCCTGACTCCAGGGCGAGGCGGTAGACGCGCGCGGCGTCGAGCGTGTGCACGGCCGGCCAGCGGTTGGCCCCGTCACCGACATAGCCCGCGACGCGGGTGTTGCGAGCGAACCCGATCAGCGTCGGAACGAACCCGTGCAGGTCGAGGTAGCTGTGCACGGTCGGCGGGAGCCGAACCACAGAGGAGCGCACACCCTGTCCGGCGAGCGCGACGACGTGGTTCTCGGCGTCTACGCGCGGACCGCCGGGGAGCACGTCCTCTTCGGTCCCGGGACGTCCTGTGACACCGCCGAAGGTGAGCATCAGCGTCCCCGAGGTGGTGACGAACGGTTTGTCCGATCCGATCAACGCTTCACCCATGGCGGAGATCGCTCGGAAGTCTGCGGCGACCGCGCCGTCGAAGTCGCCGCTGGCCATCCAATCGTGCTTGAAGGCAAGGTGGATTACACCGTCGGCATCGCCGGCGGCTGCCCGCAGGATGTCGAGGTCGTCCAGGGTCCCACGTCGCACCGCGGCGCCGGCCGCTTCAATCGCTGCGGCGGCTTGATCTGAACGGGCGAGGCCGGTGACCTGGTGACCGGCCTCCAGCAGCTCTGGAATGACGGCCGAGCCGATGTGGCCCGAGGCGCCAGTGACGAATACACGCATGATGTCCTCCAGGAGAGACGTGATGGCAGAACCTGACATCACGGTAGCAGCTCGATGGCAGACGCTGACATCACCTAGAATTCGTGGGATGGGACGTTGGGAGCCGAACGCGCAGGGACGTTTGGAGAAGGCAGCGATGGAGCTCTTCTCCGAGGATGGATACGAGCAGACCACTGTGGCGGAGATCGCCGCACGCGCCGGTCTGAGCGAGCGGACCTTCTTCAGGCACTACGCGGACAAGCGTGAGGTGCTCTTTGCCGGAACCACGGCATTCCGCGACAACTTCGTGAACAGCATCGGCCACGCGCCAGACGCCGCAACCCCGCTGCAGACCGTGACACTCGCGCTCGAGGCGGCCGCAGCGGCACTCGAGGAGTATCGCGGCCGGGAGTTCGCGAGCGCCCGCCAGCGGATCATCGCCTCAAACCCCGAACTGCGCGAGCGCGAGCTGATCAAGCTTGCGGACGTCACTGCGGGAATGGCCGAGGCTCTTCGTGGGCGCGGCGTGGGGGAACCGCTGGCAAGCATGACCGCCGAACTGGGAATGGCGGCGTTCAGGGTTGCCTTCGAGCGCTGGGTCGCCGAGGACGAGCACCAGAGCCTGTCGGAGTTGATCGACGAGTCGCTGGCCGGCATCACGGCGGCCGTGTCCTGAAGCCGTCGGCGTACGATCGGCTCGATGCCGCGTCAGTCCCGAGACATTCCTTGGGAATCCGCCGTCGTCGTGAGGGTGCCGACGCTCGACCAGACGATTGACGCGCTCCGTCGTCGCTTCCATCTCCCGCTCAAGCCGAACGGGATCCAGCCGCACGTCACAGTGGTGATTCCGTTTCTGCCCGCCGCCGAACTCGGCGCGGACGGAGCGCTGCCCGCGTTACGCGTGATCTGCTCGCAGTTCGAGTCATTTGATGTCAGCTTCTCCCGGACCGCTCGCTTCCGTCGCGTGCTGTACCTGGTGCCGGAGCCGGCGGAGCCGTTCATCGCGTTGGCGCGAGTGCTGATGGCGGGCTGGCCGCAGATCGGTCCCTACGCAGGAGGGCGGAAAGAGCTCGTGCCGCATCTGACGGTCACGACGTCGCGGCCACCGACCGTCTTCGACAAGGTGGCCGAGGCGCTGCGACCGGAGCTGCCCGTGCGCGCGCAGGTCGACGCGGTGCAGGTTTACCTGTTCGACCGCCGGCGTTGGACCGAGCATGCGTCGATCCCGCTCGCTGCTTCCGGGTGACACCATGCTCGGCGGTGGCAAGCATCGATTACACGGTTCGACCTGTGCCAGTCGAGCGCATATTGGCGCTGCGCAAGGCGGTGCTGAGGCCGTATCTGCCCCAGGACGATCCCTATGTGCTCGCCGACGACCATCTGCCGACCACTGTGGTGTTCGGCGCGGTCACCCCGGATGACAGGGTGATCGGCATCGGCCGGCTCACGCCCGAACCGCCGCCGTTCGCGACCGAACGCAAACAGAGCTGGCGACTGCGGGGGATGGCGACCAGTCCGGAGAGTCGCAACCTGGGCGTGGGGTCGGCCGTTTTGCGTGCGCTGATCGGCCACGTGGCCGACTCGGGCGGCGGCATTCTTTGGTGCAATGCGCGCGTCGGGGCGCTTGGCCTGTACGAACGTGCCGGCATGCAGCGATGGGGTGACATCTGGGAGGAGCCCCACATCGGTCCGCACGTCGTCATGTGGCGGAACATCCTTTAGGCTGTGCGCGTGCCCGACTCGCCCATGCAGGCGGTGCTACGCGCGATCGACGCGCTCGACATCGATGCCGCAGTTGCGCTGTTCGCGCACGACGGCTCCTTGACGACGGTCTTCGGCGAGACCGCATCAGGTCATGAGCGCGTTCATGCGGTGCTGGGCACCTTTCTACGCGGGCTGCGCGTGGCGCGACACGAGGTGACCTCTGAGTGGAACCCGGAAAGTGGCGTCTGGATCGCGGAGATACTGGCCAGCTACGAGCTGAGCGATTACAGCCATCGCGGTCCTTACGCGCGCGCCATGATCCTGCGCGCCGGCGATGCCGGGATCGAGCAGCTGCACATCTACGGAGCGCACGAGCGATCGCTGGACGAGGATGGGCGCGTTTACACCGAGGTGCGCGCACCCCACGGCTGGCTGCCGACGCTCTGAGCAGTCGGTTCTCAGCGCGGCTGATGGATGATCTCGCGGCCGGGCGGTTGACGCGGAGGCTCGCGTCTGGTCATTTTCGGGATCGGAAGCGTCGCGGGTCCGTCCGGTGTGAGGTCGACCTGGCTGCCGTAGTGGGCGAACTGCGCCCGCTCGCCGGAGATCAGGGTATAGGTCGCGTGCGTCGGTTCGATCTGAACAGAGAACGTGGCGCCGCGACAGCAGAGCCTGAATGTGAGCCGGTTGATCTCATCGGGGAGCTGCGGACGGAAGCTGAGCGATTCTCCGTCGTCACGCAGCCCGCCGAAACCGGCCACGGCGGCCGTCCAAGCACCTGCCAGCGAGGCTATGTGCAGCCCGTCGCGGACGTTGTGTTCGAGGTCGTCGAGGTCGATCAGCGCGGCCTCACGGAAGTAGGCGTAGGCGAGCGTCGGATATCCGACCTCGGCGGCCACAACGGCCTGAGTGCACGCCGACAGCGACGAGTCGCGCACCGTCAGCGGCTCGTAGTAGTCGAAGTCCGCGAGCTTCTGATCGGGCGTGAACGAGTCGCCGCACAAATGCAGCGCAAGCACCAGATCAGCCTGCTTCACAACCTGCTTGCGATACAGGTCGAAGTAGGGAAAGTGCAGTAACAGGGGGTACTGGTCGGGCGAGGTGCCCTCGAAGTCCCAGACCTGGTGCTGGGTGAACGACTCGGCTTGTGGGTGGACGCCGAGTTGCTCGTCCCAGGGGATCAGCATCGCCGCGGCGGCATCGCGCCAGGCCGCTGTCTCCTCCGCGTTGACCTTGAGCCCGCGTGCGATCTCTGGATACCGATCTGCCGCTTCAGCTGCGGCAAGCAGGTTCCGCTGGGCCATGAGGTTGGTGTAGATGTTGTTGTCGGCGATCGCGCTGTACTCATCGGGGCCGGTGACACCATCGATCCGGAAGGCGCCGTGACCGTCGCGATGGCCGAGCGAGTGCCACAGCCGCGCTGTCTCGATCAGTAGCTCGCTGCCGATCTCGCGTCCGAATGCCTCGTCGCCGGTGGCCTTCAGGTAGCGGACTGCCGCGGCTGCGATGTCCGCGTTGATGTGGAATGCCCCGGTTCCCGCCGGCCAGTAGCCCGAGCACTCCTCGCCGTGAATCGTGCGCCACGGGAAAGCCGCGCCCTCGAGCTCCAACTGGGCGGCACGCTCGCGTGCACGCTCGAGCGTGTGGTGCCTCCACCTCAGTGAGTCGCTAGCAGCCTGCGGCAGCGTGTAGCTGAGCATCGGCAGAACAAACGTCTCGGTGTCCCAGAACGTGTGTCCGTCGTAGCCGGAGCCCGTCAGCCCCTTGGCGGGGATCGCGCGCTGCTCGGCGCGGGCGCCGGCCTGCAGGACGTGGAACATCCCAAAGCGGGTCGCCTGTTGCAGTTCGGGATCACCTTCGATCTCCACGTCTGCACGTCCCCAGAAAGCGTCAAGGTAGTCGCGCTGCTCCTTGCAAAGGCCTTCCCAGCCGGTGATGTGCGCCTCAGAAAGTGCTGCCGAGGCCTGATCGATCAGGGCCGGAGTGGAACGTACGCGCGACCAGCCGTAGGCGAGGTACTTGACGATGCGCAGCGTTTGACCTGGCTCCAGCGTCGTGGCGATCACCAGCCGGGCCACGTCGTCGAAAGCCTCCACCGACGATTCCATCGGCCCCGGGCCGTACAGCTCGTGGCGCATCGCCGCCGCGACGTACAACGCGCTCATCGCCGTGCGATGGACCAGCACCGCGCGCGTGTCCGTGCTGTCGTGCACCTCACTCTTCAGCGGTGCAGGTGGTGCGTACCCTGCGCGTGGATCGGCATCAGAAGCCGGCAGCGCCTCATTCGCGATCAGCTCGGACTGGAGCACCACCCGGACCTCGGCATGGACCGGCTCCACCTCATAGCTGATCGCGGCGATCGAACGCTGGCTCAGCGATACCAGGCGGGTCGAGCGAACGCGGACGGATTGATGTGATGGGGAAGTCCACTCGGCGCTGCGTCTGAGCAGGCCATCACGCATGTCGAGTTCGCGCGTGTGGCTGTGCAGCTTCCCGTAGCGCACGTCGAAGGGGGAGTCGCCAACGAGCAGGCGGATGATCTTGCCGTTGGTCACGTTGACGACGGCCTGGCCCTCCTCGGGGTCCCCGTATCCCGGCTCTGCGTAAGGGAGTGTGCGTGATTCCCAGAACCCACCCAGATACGTCCCGGGTAGTCCGCTTGGCTCGCCCTCGTCGAGGTTTCCACGCAACCCGAGATGCCCATTCGAGAGGGCGAAGACCGACTCCGTCTGTGCGAGGCGGTCGAGGTCGAGCGCGGCTTCACGAATCGTCCAGGGGTCGACCTGGAAGGTGGATTGCCGGATCACGAGTCGAGCAGCTCCGCCAGGTCGCTGACGACGACATCGGCACCGTGCGCTTTCAGTGCGTCGCGCTGACCCACCCGATCCACGCCGACGACGTAGCCGAACTTGCCGGCGCGCCCGGCCTCGACGCCGGCCAGAGCATCCTCGAAGACCGCCGCACGTCCGGGTTCCACTCCCAACGCCTTCGCTCCCGCGAGATATGTGTCCGGCGCCGGCTTGCCGTGAAGATGTTCCCGTCTGAGCCACGACGCCGTCGATAACAGCGTCGAACAGACCCGTGAGCTTGGCGGCGACAAGCACGTCATGGGTGTTCGTGCTCGACGAGACGACGGCGCGGCTCAGCCCGGCGTGATGGGCGGCCTGCACGTAGCGGACAGATCCTTCGTAGGCCTGGACGCCGTGCTCGCGGATCAGCTTCAGAACGCGCTGATTCTTGTCATTGCCAATCCCATGGATCGTGTCGGCGTCCGCCGGGTCGTCCTCCGACCCCTCCGGCAGCTCGATCCCGCGTGACTTGAGGAACGACCGCACGCCGTCCTCGCGCGGTAGGCCATCGACGTAATCGTCGTAGTCAGTGGCCTTGTCGAAGGGGACGAACTCGGCCCCCGTCCGGTCCGCCCGCCGGCGCAGAAAGGCATCGAAGGTCTGCTTCCACGCCTCGGCGTGGACCGTCGCCGTCTGTGTGAGCACGCCATCCATGTCGAATAAGAGCGCTTCGATCTTCTCCGGTAAGCCGAGCATCGGCACAACGTATACCTCAAAGCGACGGTGGCGAGCCAACCGCGACGAAAGTGCTGTCGGGCCTGCCAAGCTGGAAGAGATGAGTGATCGCGCAACTACCGAGGAATTCAGCCTGCGCTCGGTGGCAATGCCCGCGTTTGCGCCGGCAACGCTGTTCGGCCTTGCCGAGGGCGCAATGCTGCCTGTGATCGTCGCTTCCTCCCTGGATCGCGGCGCGAGTACGGCAGTCGCCGCATTCATCGTCGCGCTGCTCGGCATCGGGTCGCTGGTGACCAACATTCCGTCGGGAATCCTCGCGACCCGCATAGGCGAGCGCAGAGCGATGCTCGTCGCGGCCGCTGTCACCATCGCCGGCCTGGTCCTGTGCATCGTGAACCTCGGAAGCGGCGCCTGGTCGCTCGCGCTGTACGGTCTTGGCGTGCTGCTGGTCGGGGGCGCCAGCTCGGTGTACAGCCTCGCGCGGCAGTCCTACCTGACCGAGATGGTGCCACCACAGATGCGTGCGAGGGCACTCTCGACGCTGGGCGGCACCATGCGCATCGGAATCTTCGTCGGTCCGTTCCTCGGCGCCGGCGCGACCGCGTTGTGGGGGCTCTCAGGCGCCTACTTCGTCGCGCTGGCGGCGATCATCGCGGCAGGGGTCATCGTGCATGGCGTACCTGACCTCGACCTCGGCGAGGAGCATCGGCAAGCGGCCGCGGAGGTGACCACAATGAGCGTGATCAGGGATCGCTGGCGGATGTTCCTCACGCTCGGCACCGGGGTGCTCCTACTCTCCGCCATCCGTCAGGCGCGCCAGAGCGTCATCCCCCTGTGGGTGAGTCATATCGGCCTATCAGCGACCGACGCCTCGATCATCTACGGCATCGCCGGGGCTGTGGACGCACTGACCTTCTACCCGGCGGGCAAGGTGATGGATGTTTATGGGCGCCGCGCGGTTGCGGTGCCGTGCGTGCTGATCATGGCGGTGTCGTGCATGTTGATGCCGCTCACTCACGGCTTCTTAGCCATCACGCTAGTCGCGGTGCTGATGGGCTTCGGTAATGGCATCGGCTCGGGCATCGTGATGACGCTTGCAGCTGATGTGTCACCGTCGGTCGGGCGCCCGACGTTCCTGGGCGTATGGCGCGAGCTCTCCGATGCCGGGGCCAGCCTTGGCCCGGTGGCTCTGTCACTGACCGCCGGGATCGCGGGCCTGGGTGCGGGCATCCTTGTCAGCGGTGGCATCGGCTTCGCGGCGGCCGCGGCGCTCTGGGCGTGGATTCCGCGACGTCCGCACCGTGCGAGCGTGGGTGCGCGCGAGCGCACGGCCGATATCCCCAGAGCCCTCACCGGTTCCGAAGCGCAGTGAGCACCAGCCATCATTAGGGCCATGACCGACCGCGACGTGCCGCTCGGCATCTACATCCACGTTCCGTTCTGCGCCGCGCGCTGTGGCTACTGCGACTTCAACACGTACGTGCCGAACGGTCCCGGGCAGCCGTCCGACTACGTCAAGGCGGCACTGGTAGAGATCGCCCAGGCCCGGAAGGAGCTCGGCGTGCGGCGTGCGGCGACGGTCTTCATCGGTGGTGGAACGCCGACGCTGCTCGGCGCCGATGATCTGCTGCGCCTGCTCGACGGCGTGCAGGATGCCTTCGGGCTCATGCCGGACGCAGAGGTGACAACGGAGGCGAACCCAGAGTCCACCAGTCCAGAGCTTCTGCGCGCGCTGCGCGGGGGCGGGTTCACGCGGGTCTCGCTGGGGATGCAGTCGGCTGCGCCGCATGTGCTGCGCGCGCTCGACCGCGTTCATACGCCCGGCCGTGCGACGGCGGCCGCGATCGAGGCGCGCGAGGCCGGCTTCCAACATGTGTCGCTCGATCTGATCTATGGGACGCCCGGGGAGACCGATGCGGATTGGGAGCGGACGCTCGACGCTGCGCATCGGCACCGAGCCCGACCACGTCTCCGCCTACGCACTGACGGTGGAGCAGGGAACTGCCATGGGCCGTGCCGTCGACAGCGGAAACTTCCCCGCGCCCGATGATGCCGACCAGGCCCGGCGATACGCCTTCGCCGACGAGTATCTGAGCACGCGTGGTTTCGACTGGTACGAGCTGAGTTCCTGGGCGACCGGCCCGGAGTCGCGCTGTTTCCACAACATCGGCTACTGGCGTTCCTACGACTGGTGGGGTATCGGGCCTGGAGCGCACTCGCACGTGGCCGGCGTGCGCTGGTGGAACGTGTTGCGGCCTGCCGCGTACGCGCAGGCCCTGAGTGAGGGTCGGTCACCTGCCGCGGACAGGGAGGTGCTGACCGCCGAGCAGCGTTCGCTCGAGGCGGTGATGCTCGGCCTGCGCGAGCGCGGCGGCCTCGCGGTCTCGACGCTGACCCCTTCAGCGATCCGCGCAGCCGAGCTGGAGGTCGCCCGCCATCGTGTGATGATCGTCGGCGACAGCGTGCAGCTCACGCGCAAAGGACGGCTCTTTGCTGATGCCGTCGCACGGGAGCTGTCGGTCTGAGGTTGCGCTGCAGGCTCGCCCTGACCTGGCGCTGAAAGCGCCCTGACCTCGCGGGTGCGGGCGGAGCCAGGTCTCTAATACTGCTCGTCGGCCGGCGGTTGGCGCTGGCGCTTGCGCTGCGCCCGCACACGCTTGTCGTCCAGGCGGCGCTGCTCTGACGCCCTGGTCGGACGCGTAGGGGTTCGCGGTCGCGCGACGTGCAGCGCCCGTGTGAGCCTCTCGCGCAGGCGCTCGAGCGCCAGCTCCCGGTTCTGGCTCTGACTACGCGCATCCTGAGCGATGGCCACGACGCGCGGGCCGAGCCTCGAGATGATGAGCTGCTTCTGCGCGTCGGACAGGGTCGTCGATGCCTCCACGTCGAAGACCGCCTCGATGCGCGAGGCGGTGACGTTGGCGTGCTGACCGCCGGGCCCGGACGAGCGGGAGGCGCGCACGGTGATCTCAGCGAGCGGGATCGCCGTCCGATCTCCGATGGGCATCGGGTCTTCCATCAGCCGAGCCTAGAAGGTTGAACTCCCTGACAGGGCCTAGAGTCCGTCCCGGTACTTGGCAAGACATAGCGAAAGGAGGAGGACCGTGGATGAGCAGGTGCGCGCCGTTCTGGAAGAACTCCACACCTACGGCGTCGCACACGATGCCGGCAAACAGGATCGCCTCGACCGCCTGCGCAACCTCGAGCCCGATACCGCTGCGTTGCTGGCGCTCATCGTCCGCGCGACGGGCGCGCGCCACGTACTCGAACTGGGTACGTCGAACGGTTACTCGACGCTTTGGCTGGCCGACGCGGTGCGCTCCACCGGCGGGCACCTGGTGAGCATCGAGCTCGATCCCGACCGCAGCGCACAGGCGACGCGCAACCTGGCGCGCGGAGGACTAACCAAGTTCGCCGAGGTGCTCGTTCAGGATGCCAGCGACGCGCTGAGGCAGTCGGCTGACGGGCATTGGGACCTCGTGTTCCTCGACGCCGAGCGGCCGGCGTACGTCTCCTACTGGCCGGACCTCGTCCGCGCGCTGCGCCCCGGCGGGCTGCTGGCTGTCGACAACGTCAACTCGCACGCCGATGAGGTTGCGGATTTCCGGGCGCTCGTACAGTCCGACCCGTCCGTCACCGAGGCCGTCGCGCCGACCGGTGCGGGCCTGCTACTCGCCGTCCGCGAGCCCGTCAGGGAGTAACTGCCGATCAGTTCGGTCTGATCGAGGGACGGATCTGGGCCAGCACGCCTTCGGGATCCTCCAACCCGACGATCCACTCGTCGTATGAGCCTCTCTCGAGCTGTACCCGCAATCCCCGGGGCGTGTCGTGGTGAACGGCGGCGAACAGCCGCCGTTTGCGTCCCTGCACGGTGCCGACCTCGATCACTCCGGGAATGCGCGTGCCGATCTTGAATTCCGGCGCGGATCCCTGCCGGCTCGTGCGCGTCGTCCAGCAGATCAATTCCGCGCACCGCCACGAGCGGGACGCGGAGGTCTCCGTGCACGCCCTCGAACTTCTCCGCAGTCGAAAGGCGCAGCACGAGCTCGTCGCCCTGAACCTCTAGTTCCGCCAATCTCGCCTCCGTGTGGATCGTGCTGCGGTGTGGAACATCCAACAGCCTCGATCAGGCGAACGGTTCAAACGGGGAATACTCGCGCTGCAGCTCGAGACTCAACGACAGGCGTATCCGAGCCCTCGGACCGTCCAGACGCTTCTCCAACGCGATGCCGGCCGCCAACAGGTCATCCCAGGCGTGGGGATATGCCTCCTCGGCCTGCACGGGTCCGGAGCCGGTGCGGGTGGTGAGCACCACAGGTACCGACTTGCACGCGGCCAGCAGGTCGGTCCTGACAGCGGCTGGCACCGAGCCGGCCCCGAGTGCATCAACGACGATACCCGCAGCGTCACTGATGGCCGCCACGAAGCGTCGACGACCGGGACTGCCGGTGAGTCGCACGTAGGCGACAGCGTCCGGGTCGGGAGCCGCGTCGGGGATCGTGCCCAACCAGTTGAACTCGAGCGGCTGCGAAAGCAGCCGCAGTTGCCTGTCATGAACCGTGCCGATCCGCGTGCCGTGCCTGGTGGCGAACGAGCTCAGTGCGACCGAGTCACGCTTGACGACGTCCCACGCCGGCAGCACCTCGTGGTTCATCACCACCACGGTCCCCAGCTTGGATGCCAGCGCGTATCGCGCCACCGTAATGGCGTCGAGCAGATTGCGTCCGCCGTCATAGCCCGGAGTTCCCGGCGGCCGCATTGCACCGCACAACGTCACCGGGATCCCAGGTAGGCACTCGTTGATGAAGTGTGCGGCCTCCTCCATCGTGTCGGTGCCGTGCATGACGACGACGCCGGCGTGGTCGCGTGAGATTCGCTCGATCTCGCGGACGAGCGTGAGCCAGTGCTCGAAAGTCGCGTCCTCGCTGCCGATCGCGTAGGGCTGCAGGTGCGTGAGCGGCGCGTCGAGCCCGTGAATGCTGGCGGCCAGGTCGGCGCCCGTGAGCGACGGGCGCCGGACTCCCGATTCAGGATCGGCCAGCATCGAGATCGTGCCGCCCGTAGCGATCACCGCCGTCGGCCGCTCGGCCGTTCTTGTAGAAGTGTGTGTTATCCCGGTAGTCATGGCATCGCCCGCGCAGTGCGGGAGCCGAACGGTATCCGCTGGC
This sequence comes from uncultured Actinomycetota bacterium, assembly GCA_963714335.1. GTDB lineage: Bacteria > Actinomycetota > Thermoleophilia > Solirubrobacterales > Solirubrobacteraceae > Palsa-465. The sequence goes on along the minus strand of CAVQNW010000001.1, from coordinate 802,906 downwards.
AGCCGCGACCGGCACGATGCCCGAGATCCAGATGAGGCCCGATCAAAAAGACGGGGTGCCCGCGGCAGCGCCGCGGACACCCCGGTGAATCGCTCTAGGTCTGGCTCAGACGGCCGCGACCGGTGCCGGTGTGTTGACGTCGAGCACGATCGGCTGCTCGTCTCCGATCCTGGCCGTCACCTGGCTGCCATCACTCAGCGTGCCGTCGAGGATCGCCCGCGTGAGCTCCTTTTCGAGCGTGCGGCGGAGATGCCGCTTCAGCGGACGGGCACCGAACTCGGGGTCGAAGCCCTCACGCGAAAGCTGCTCCGCGAGCTCGCGGCGTCACCGTCAGCTCGATCCCGCGATCCGCCTGCAGGCGGTCTGCGATGCGCGAAACCAGCAGCTCGCCGATCTGAGTGATCTGCGTCTCCGACAGCGGATCGAACGTGAGGATCTCGTCGATCCTGTTCAGGAACTCCGGCAGGAAGGCCCGCTTGGCGGCCTCGAGCATGCGGTCAGCCGCCTCCGGCGCCGCGTTCTCCCCGGCGGTGAAGCCGAGTCCGCGCTTTGCCTGGCCGGCACCGAGGTTGGAGGTCATCACCACGACCGTGTTGGTGAAGTCCACGGTCCGGCCCTCGCCGTCGGTGAGCCGTCCGTCGTCGAGCACCTGCAGCAGGATGTTCCAGACATCCGGGTGTGCCTTTTCGATCTCATCGAGCAGGACGACGCTGTACGGGCGCCGGCGCACGGGCTCGGTCAGCTGTCCGGCGTCCCCGTAACCGACGTAGCCGGGGGGAGAGCCGATCAGCTTCGCGACCGTATGCGGTTCGCGGTACTCCGACATGTCGATCCGCACGAGTGCCTTCTCGGTTGCGAAGAGCCGCTCCGCAAGCGCCTTGACGAGCTCAGTCTTCCCGACCCCGGTCGGGCCCATGAACAGGAAGCTCCCGAGCGGCCGGTCCGGCTCAGCCAGGCCCGCGCGTGCGTGACGCACGGTCTCAGCGACAGCCTGCACTGCGGCATCCTGGCCGATCACACGGCGGTGCAGGTCATCCTCGAGGGACCCCAGCCTTGCGAGTTCGGCGGCGACCAGTTCGCCCACCGGGATTCCGGTGCGCGCGGCCACGACATGAGCGACATCGCTCTCGCCGACGACCACCTCAGCGGTGTCGCTGGCAAGCAAGCCAGCGTCACCGGCCGCAGGCTGATCATCAGCCACCAGCTCGGCCAGTTGCTGCGAGACGCGTGCGATTCTTGCCTTGATCTCGGCCGCGTCCTCATAGGCCTCGGCGTCGACCGCGGCCTGCTTCTCGGCCTTCAGGTGTTCGAGCTCCGCGCGCAGCCTGCTGGTCTCCGACCCACTCGAGCGCAGCTTCAGCCGCGCGGCCGCCTGGTCGACCAGATCGATGGCCTTGTCCGGCAGGTGGTACTCGGTGATGTAGCGATCAGACAGCCGCGCTGCGGCCTCAATCGCCGCGTCCGTGATCATCACGCCGTGGTGCTCCTCGTAACCCGACCTGATGCCGCGCAGGATCTCGATCGTTTCGGTCACCGACGGCTCTTCGATCATCACCGCCGAGAAGCGCCGCGCGAGCGCCGCGTCGCGCTCGATCTCGCGGTACTCGGCGAGCGTCGTCGCGCCGATCATCCGCAGGGTGCCGCGCGCGAGCCGGGGCTTCAGCATGTTGGCCGCGTCCAGCGCGCCCTCAGCCCCGCCGGCGCCGAGGACCGTGTGCAGCTCGTCGACGAACAGGATCACGCTCCCCTCGGCCTGCTCGACCTCGGCCAGAAGCGCCTGTAGCCGCTGCTCGAAGGCACCGCGGAACTGCGTCCCGGCGACCATCCCCGCGAGGTCGAGCGCGATCACGCGCACGTCCTTGAGCAGCGCCGGCACCTGGCCGGCGGAGATCCGCAGCGCGAGGCCCTCGGCAATCGCTGTCTTGCCGACACCGGCTTCACCGATCAGCACGGCGTTGTTCTTGCGTCGGCGGCTGAGAATCTCGATGACCTGCTCGACTTCCGCGTCGCGGCCGATCACCGGGTCGATGCGCCCGTCGCGCGCGTCAGCGGTGAGGTCGTGGCCGAATTGATCCAGGGCAGCCGTCTGCGGGCGCCTCAGAGCGACCTGCGAGCGCCTGCGCCGAAGCTGCGCGGGGGTCGCGCCGGGCGCGGGACTGGCCGCTGCCTCGGCGACGTCCATGGCCTCGCGCGCGCACTGGTCGCAGACAGCGCCGTCGTGCGTCTCTCCGGCTGCGACAAAGCGGAACTGCGCGACCGCAGGACGCTCGCCGCAGACGTCGCAAAGGCGGGGATTTGCAGGGTTGTTATCGTGAAGATCCACTATCAAGGTCCTCTCAAAATCTAAGTTTGGACGACTTAGATCCTAGCGCACGATGATTGCGGGCGCAAGCATCCCAACAGAGCCCCAACAAAGCCCTAAACTGCCGTTCCTTGCCGCGCGACCTTCGGAAACGTTCAAACGTCGCCGAGGATGCGAAGACGATCAGGAGCTGGCGCAACGCGATCATCTGCGCCTTCGGTCTGGGCGGTATCACCGTGGCCTCCTGGGGTCCGCGGCTGCCCGCAATTCGTACGGAGCTTGGGGCGGGGACCGGCACGATCGGCCTGTTGCTCGCGTGTTCGACGGTGGGCTCGATTGCCGGCCTGCTGACGTCCCGTTACGCCCTGCATCGCCTCGGGGGTCGCGGCGCCGTGCTCTCCGCGCTGCTCGTCATGGCTGCTGCGCTTGCTGTGATGGGCGTTGGCGTCACCTCTGGCTCGGCGGCGGTCGTCGCGGTCGGGTTCGCGACGGTCGGATTCGGGCTCGGCAACCTCGATGTCGCGATCAACGTCGAGGGGGCGGCTGTCGAACGCAGGGCGGGGCGCACGCTCTTGCCGCTGATGCACTCGGCCTGGTCGGGTGGTGCGGCCGTCGGTGCCGCGATCGGCGCACTCTGTGCTGCTACCGGCGTGAGGCCGGGACGTGCAGTTCCTGCTGCTCGCCGTGCTGGTGGCCGGAGCCGGGCTGGTGATCGTGCGATCAATCCCTGCCGAGGCGCCGCAGGAAGCCGAGGAGCGGGTCTCGGAACCGTGGCGCACCAGGCTGAGACGCTGGATGCACGGATGGAGTGATCGACGCCTGCTGCTGATCGGGATTGTCCTGTTCGGGGTCGAGTTCGGCGAGGGCTCCGCCAATAACTGGCTCGCGCTCTCCGTGAAGCAGGACCACGGTCAAACCTCGGCCGTCGCGGCGCTGTTCCTGACCCTCTTCGCGCTGAGCGAGATGTCGGCGCGGGTTGTGGCAGGTCCGTTGGTCGATCGCCTCGGCCGCGTGCGCATGTTGCGCTACACGACTGCACTCGGCGTCGTGGGCGTCGCCGTGTTCATCCTGGTTCCGTCGATCTGGGTGGTCGCCATCGGAGTTGTTTTCTGGGCGATCGGGGTCAGCATGGGCTTCCCGCTCGGCATGTCCGCCGCTGCCGAGGGCGACGACCCGCCGACGCAGGTCAGCGTCGCCGCCTCGATCGGCTACCTCTCGAGCCTGATCGGACCGCCGGTGATCGGCTACCTCGCCGAGTCGGTGGGTCTGCTCGCGGCGATGTGGTGCCTTGCCGCCCTGTTCCTGGCCGCGTTCGCGGCCGGCGGCTCATTGAGACCGATCCGCGCCGGCTCGAGTAGCGCCGATCAGGGCTGCGGCGCCACGATCAGGTGATCGGGTGACTTGATCAGCTTCATCGTGATGTGCGAGTCGAGCTTGTCCATCCCCGGGAGCTCGCCGAGCTTTGTGGACACGAACGTCTCGTAGCTCTCGATGCTGTCGGTCGCGACGCGGAGCAGGTAATCGGGCAGGCCGAACATCCTGCGCACCTCGACCACTTCCTCGAGCGCCGCCACGGCGTCCTCGAAGGCCTCGAAGGTCGCGCGGTCCTTGCGCGTGAGGTCGACGTTCACGAGCACCTCGAACCCGCGACCGACGGCCTCGGGGTTGACCCGAGCCACATACCCGAGGATCACGCCCTCACTCTCCAGCCGCCTGACTCGGCGCAGGCACGGAGCGGGGCTCAGGCCGACCCGTTCTGCGAGCTCGACGTTGGAGAGGCGTCCATCGCGCCCGAGCTCAGCAATGATCTGTCTGTCGATCGCGTCCATACTGGTGGATGATTGCGCATATGGGTGGTTGGCTGGCGGAATTAGCCATCGGGTTGCTGGACCGAATCCGTACCCTTTCTGGCCGTGACCACGTTGACGACCGAGCGCTCCGGCGATGCTGCCATTCCTGGACAGGACCCGTTCGCGGTGCGCGACTCGATCAGAAGGGCCGTCGCCGGGATCGCGGTCTACGCCGGCGCCTTCGGGCTGGCGTTTGGGGCCGTTGCAGCCGCTGCCGGACTGAGCGTCCTCCAGTCCGTCGCCCTCAGCGTCGTCATGTTCACAGGTGCTTCGCAGTTCGCGCTCGTCGGGATCCTCGGCGTCGGTGGATCGCCGTTCGCCGCTGTGGCTGCCGCGCTGCTGTTGGGCGTGCGCAACGCGTTCTACGGCCTGCCCGTCACCGGCATCGTGCGCCCTCGCGGCCTGGGGCGGCTGCTGACCGCCCACTTCGTCATCGACGAGACAACGGCGATGGCGGTGGCGCAGCACGACCGGCGGGTTGGGCGTTACGCGTTCTGGGCGACAGGCGTTGGGCTCTTCGCGCTCTGGAACCTCGGGACCCTCGCTGGTGCGGTGATCGGCAGCAGCATCAACACCAACGCGCTCGGGCTCGATGCGGCCGCACCGGCGATCTTTCTCGCGCTGTTGTGGCCGCAGCTCAGACGGAAGCGCGGACCGGCGGTCGCAGTCGGCGCGGTGGTGGTGTCGCTGGCACTGGTGACGATCGCACCGGCAGGAGTGCCGATCATGGCTGCTGCGGCCGTCGCGATCGCGGCAGGTCTGATGCCCGATCAGACGCGAGGCGGGAACCGGGAGTCAGAGCGTTGAGCACCTGGACAGCAATCCTCGCGGCTTCGATCGGCTGCTACGCGCTCAAGCTGGTGGGTGTTTCGCTTCCGCAATCGGTCCTGGGCCACCCCCGTGTGCAGCGCATCTCTGCGCTGCTACCGGTCGCGATGCTGAGTGCGCTGATCGTCACCGATCTGTTCGACACGAACCGGCATTACAGCGCCGACTGGCACACCCTTGTCGGGGTTGGGGTAGGCGCGGCGGCGCTCTGGCGCGGCCGTTCACTGCTCGTTGTGTTCGTGCTCGCGATCGCGACAACCGCGCTGCTTCGGTTGGTGTTCTGAGCGCTGGCGGTCGCGCACCCGGTTAACTTGCACGGGTGCCGGTCAGGAGCGCAGGGTTACTTCTCTACAAGTGCGGGCACGCAGAGCTCGAGGTTCTGCTCGGGCATATGGGTGGCCCGTTCTGGGCCAAGAAGGACCTCGGCGCATGGTCCATCCCGAAGGGTGAATACGACGCTGGAGAGGAGCCCCTGGCGGCTGCCAGGCGCGAGTTCGAGGAAGAGTTGGGCGCGCCAGCCCCGAGCGGTCCAGCTGAGCCTCTCGGCGAAGTCAGACAGGCTGGCGGAAAGGTGATCAGCGTGTGGTGCCTGAACGCCGACTTCGACACCGATCGCGTGCGGAGCAACACCTTCACGCTCGAGTGGCCACCGAGGTCGGGGAGGATGCAGCAGTTCCCTGAGATCGACCGAGCGCAATGGTTCGGGATCGAATCGGCGCGCCAGAAGCTGGTGCGAGGCCAGGTCCCATTCCTGGATCAACTGCTGCAGCTACTCGGCTGACGCGAGCCCCAGACGATCGTCGGCCCCGACTAGCGCCAGAATCTTCATCACCTGTGGCGAGGCAATGCCCCGAAAGGCCAGTTCGGTCTGGTCGGCGCCGCAGCGCTCGCTGATCGCGAGCAGGGCACGGACGCCGACGAGATCGGCGAAAGCCAAGGGCGCGATCTGAATAACGATCCGCTCGAGTCGCGCTCGCATCGTTCTGGTCACCGCATGCTCCAGGTGCTGCGCGTTCCCGAGGTGGAGTTCTCCGTGCAACGAGAACTCCACCGTGTATTTGTCCTGGCTACAGACCACTGCCAGTCCGCTCGTCGCCAGACGGCTGCCGCTCAAACTGATACCCGTCATTTGCGCTCCTTCATCCAGGCGGCGGGATCCTGACGGTAGTTCCCCAGCCCGGCAGCCACTGGCCGTGCGTCAACCGCACGAGACTCCGCTGGAACTCCGGGCTATCAGGGAACCGTCACACCCGTCAGCTCAACTGGTCCGAGCGTCGGATCGAGCTCGGTGTCCTGCGAGACGCTCGATGGGGTGATCGTGTCCATCACATATGGGACGCTGCTCGGGTTTACGGAGCAAATCGGACTGGTTGCTCCCGACGCACAGACACCGAACGTATACGCACCCGGCGTAGCCGTGAAGTCACGCGCCTGGTAGGAGTTGAAGCCGTTCTGGCCGGTCAGCGCGACGGTGAAGACCCAGCCGCTGCCGACCGTGCCGAACACCGACTGGGGGACGATCAGCGTGATCGTCCCGCTCGGGTCATCGACCACCTGCTGGACACTCCCCAGCGATGTGCCGGCAGCGTTGACCCAGATGGGCGGCGCGAACCCCTGTGCCTCCAGGCGCTCGCTCCACGCGTCAGCGGGCGTGATGCTGTAGTTGAGCTGCGGATATGCAGCTGCTGTCGACGTGGACGTTGCCGAAGGATCGCTGACGTAGAGGTCCAGCAACTGCGCCCCGAACGAGTTGCCGAAGGTCGGGACCAGGTTGCGAATCGACGTCTGAATGTAGACCTCGCTGCCGGTCTCGCTGACGCGCAGCCCGGTGAGGTCGAACCCACCAGCAGCGAAGGACGAGTCGGTTGGGTACTGGTAGGTGCCAGGCCCGTTGTCGTCACCGACGGGGTCGGAGACGTTCAGCACCTGGGTGCCGGGCAGCGAGACGTTCGTCACCGTCGTCTGCGCGTAGCCGGTACTACGTCCGGCCGTGGCTGCCACGGTGATGGTCGTGCTCCCGAAGCCGGTCGGAAGCTGCAGTGACCAATTTCCGGCGCTGTCAGCGGTTGTCGATGCCGTGGCGGCGCTACCGCCGGTGGCGCCGACGCCCTCGGCGTCGACCGTGGCGTTCGGAGAGGTTGTGCCGGTGAGCGTCACGGTCGCGGCGTTGACGCTCGAGCCGCTAATCGGTGAGGTGATCGTCAGCGGCAGCGCACCCGGCATGCCGTGGCTGACGTACCTCTTGCTCACTATCCGTGGCGTCTCGAGGTTCCGGCCCGCACTGATGTCCAGCGCAAGGCGCGCGTACTGAGCCTGTGCCCAGGTCAGCGGGCTGGCCGAACCGGCCGGTTGCCCGGGCTCGAAGCCGATCGACGCCGTTGCCGGGTCCGTGCCATACGGAGAGGCGGGAACGGCGGGATCCTCCCAGACCTGCTCGGGCTCGAGCCCCTGTCCGGATGTCATCTTCCGCATCGCGGTCAGCAGTGCGACCGCCGAGCTTGTATCCGTCGCGGCGACGTCGTACTCGCCGCGCTCGCCGGAGAGCACGGGCCAAAGATGCCCGGTACCGGTATCGGTTGGCGGCCAGGGCGCCCCGATAGTGGAACAACTCGAACCACTCGGCTGGTAGCAATCTCCATACCCGTCGACGGACTCAGTCGGGGTTGTTCCGTAGCGATAGAACCCAACGCCGTTCGGCGTTTGACGCTCGATCGTCTCATCAACCACCGTCAGCGATGACTGGATCGTCGGGTCATTGGCCGGCAGGATTCCGAGGCGGACCAGCTCGAGGAAGCCCGCGTCGATCAGCGACCGCTGGTCCACGGTGGTGCTGCCGTTACCGAGGTTCACCTGATCGGGCGAGTTCGGGTCTGCGTCCTGGGCAATGCGGATGAAGTAGCTCGAGACAGTCGGAGAGATGAACGGTCCATTGGTCGTCACCGTCCACGCCTTGATGTTTCGCGCGAAGTCATCCGCGGTGGCCTGATAGATCGCAGCGCGAACCGGATCGTGGTTGACGCTTGCGATATGCGCAGCGGCGGTCAGGCCGGCAATCTCGGCGGCGATGGTGGACGGCGAGTATCCGGACTGCTCCTCCCACCGTTCAACGCCGTCAGACGGCCCGTGGGCCACCAGGAAGTCCGCGGCCGGGATCACGTGCTGGGTGTAGAGCTGCTGGTTGTGTGCGAGTCCGGACTGCCAGTCCATCAGAATCGGGTAGGAGGTCTCGTCGAGCTGTAGGCCCCCGGTGTCGGGCGCCGCCTGTCCATTCAGCAGCGAGTTGCGCGGCATCGAGCCATCAGCCTGCTGTTGGCGATCGAAAAGGAATTTGGTCGCCGCCTGAGCCGTGCTGCGGTCGCCTGCCAGGAGCAGCGCGGTAAAGGCCTCGTACAGGTCGCGGGCGAACACTTCACGGTAGGACCCGAAGTAGGTCGGCTCGCCATTTGTCAGGTTTCCCGCCGGGACGGATTGACCCCAGGGTGAGGCCAGGCCGGCGGCGATGGCGCCCGGGAATGTCTTGTCGACGCTCGCCCGGACGACATTCACCGACTCGTAGTACTCGTGGATCGCGGCACGGCCAAGCTGCGGTGACGGCCGCCTGAGCCCGGCGTCGTAGCGGCGCCACTGGCGCTGGTAGACAGCTTGGACGCGACGGAATGGTTGGCGCACCGAAGCGTGCGCGACAGACAGCGCCTGCGATTGAGTCGTGCCGAAGCCGAGCGCCAGGTTGGCGCTCTGCTGCCTGCCGCCGTCGCCCGCCAGTTCGGCGGTCAGGGTCACGTGGCCGTCCGGCGCCGACCCATACGGGGTGAGCTGATAGGAGCTGTCCAACATCGTCAGCCCGTCGCTGGCGGTCCCGGCGTACCCCACGCTCTCGTTCTTGAAGCCGCTTGACGACTCGAGCGCCATGTAGGTGGGAACTGCGTAGCTGCGATTGACAGCATCCGTGGTCGTGTTCGTGTTCGAGTCGACCGGGACCGTCTGGCCCCCGGAGCTGACCAGCGAGGCGGAGTTCCCACCTGCGTTCTGCGAGCCGCCACCGCCCGTACCGCCGGCGAGCGGGTCCAGCTCGACGTACAGATGGTCTCCGTGTGGGCTCACGAACCGCACGTGCATGAGCACCGCGTCACGAGACGGATCAGCAAGGTAGGTCGTGACGATCCGGTAGTGGTGGGCGCTGTCTGAGGCGACGATCGTGCACGCCATGCCCGTCGAATTGGGTTCGACCGTGTAGGTCATGTCTCGCGTCTGAAGGTCGGTGAAGCTGTGTCCGTCGCTGACGATGTACTGGAGGGTGTGGACGTTTGTCGCGTCGATCGTCGGCCAATACGTGTCCGACAGCACGCCGTCGGCGACCGTGAACCAGACCTTTGAGCGCGTGTTCATGGCGGTACCGACGCAGTCCTTGCGAGCGAGGTCGAAGTAGCTCTCACTCCCGGGAGTGCCAGGAGCCGTAGCGGTGGGCGGCTGCGCGGCTCCGGTTCGGGTTTGGGTCGCAGCGGCAGCGGACCCACCGCCGAGGATCCCGCAGCCCAGGACGATCAGACTCGCGGACAGAACGTACCTACGGACGATCCAACGCATCGCTCCCTCGCTTCTCTCGCTCCGGCTTCGAGGGGCGCCCTACCCGCCTACCAGGAGACCAAACCCGGCTTTTTGAACATCTGCTTGCTATGCCCGCGCCGATCGCCAAACTCGTCGGTCTGATGCGAGATGAGTTCGATGCGATCGTGGTGGGCGCAGGACTGATGGGCACGGCCACAGCGTGGTCGCTGGCACGGCGGGGCCGGTCTGTGCTGATGGTTGAGCAATTCGAGGCCGGCCACCGGCGGGGAAGCTCTCACGGCAGCGCGCGGATTGTCCGTCGCGCCTACACCGATGCGCTCTACACCCGGCTGACCGGCGAGTCATTCGAGCTCTGGCGAGAGCTCGAACGGCAATCTGGCGCAAGCATCCTGCGCACGCTTGGTGGGCTCGATCACGGAGCGCGCCATGATGTCGACGGCATCAGCCGACGCCTGCGCAGTGAGAGGGTGCCGTACGAGCTGCTGCGAGCAGAGGACGCGCAGGAGCGGTGGCCCGGGATGCGCTTCGAGGGCGACGTCCTGTTCCATCCACAGGCGGGGACGATGGACGCGGCGTTGGCGACCCAGACCTTCACGGCTGAGGCGGCGCGGCTCGGCGCAAAGGTGCGGTGTGAGACAAAGGTGCGTGCGGTGCTCCCGGGCGATGATCGAGCTGAGATCGAGCTGGTCAGCGGGGAGCGGCTGGCCGCAAGCTCGGTCGTGGTCGCTGCTGGCGCCTGGGTCGGGGAGCTGCTGAACGGGCTCGTGGCGCTCCCGCGGATCGAGGTCACACAGCAGCAGATCTTCCACTTTCCACGAATTGATCTGGAGGCCGAGGCGTGGCCCAGCGTGATCCACGACGAGATCACGCCGGTCTACCACCTCGCCGGAGGACGCGACGGAGGTCCGGGCGATGACCGCAAGGTCGCCGAGCACCGCCACGGCACGCCCACCACTGCGACCGCGCGCACGGGCGTGGTCGACCCGGCATCGCGCGCCCGGATGGTGGAGTATGTGAAGCGCTGGTTGCCCGGACTGGACCCGACACCGTGCCGCGAGGCGACCTGCCTCTACACCACGACGCCGACTGAGGACTTCATACTCGATCGTGTCGGCGCCCTCGTGATCTGCTCGCCGTGCTCAGGCCACGGAGCGAAGTTCGCGCCATTGATCGGCGAGCTGGCGGCCGACCTCGCCACATCGCCGGCCGCGCCGCGGATCCCGGAGCGTTTCCGGACCGCTGCGCCCTGGATGGGAGGAACATGCAGCAGAACTCCGGCACCGTCACATCCAGGGCCCGAGGGGCTGATCGTCGAGCTCGCCGAACAGATCGGCGCGGAGCCAGCTAGTCCAGCTCGACCGGACTGATCTGCAGCTGCCGTTCCTTCCCATCCCGCAGCAGCACGACAGCGAGAGGAGTTCCAATCACCTCGTGTTGCAGCAGGCTCAGAAGGTCCGCAACCCCGGTCATCGGCCGACCGTCGAGCTCGACTATGAGATCACCGACCCGTATCCCGGCATGGTCGGCCGGCGAATCGTCCACAACCTCGACCACCTCGATACACCCGGCCGCGGGCCGCTCCGCTTGCGCCCAGCTCGGAAGCGGTCGCGTCGCGCCGGCGATCCCGATGTACCCGCGCCGCACGCGGCCTCTGGTCATCAGCGCCCCGACGATCCCGAGCGTCGCGGTGTTGATCGGTACGGCAAGCCCGAGCCCGATCCCCGCAACCGCCGTGTTGACCCCGACGACCTCGCCGTTGTGGTCGGCGAGTGCGCCGCCCGAGTTCCCGGGATTAAGTGCGGCGTCGGTTTGGATGACATCGTCGATCCTGCGGACCGCGCGACTGCTGCGTGCCGGCAACGAACGCCCAAGCGCAGAGACGACGCCTGTCGTCACGGAGCCGGCAAATCCATTCGGATTGCCGATCGCGACGACGAGCTGGCCAACTCGCAGATTGCTCGCGTCGCCGAGCTTCGCCGGCGTCAGACCGCCGTCCTCGCACCGTAGGACCGCCAGGTCGCTGAGGGCGTCGGCGCCGACGACCGTGAACGCCAGCTCGCGCCCGTCGGTGAAGGCCGCAGTCCCGCGGCGTCTGGCGCGCCCGTCGCGCGTCGACACGACGTGCGCCGATGTGAGCAGGAACCCGTCGGTCGTCAGCGCGATCCCGCTTCCGGCACCGACTTGGCTATCGCTGCCGTCGCGTCGACGCGCAAGCACCTGTAGGTTCGCGACCGACGGTGCCAGCACCTCGACGACGTGCGTAACGGCGCGGCTGTAGGCGTCCAGCGCGTCCGTCTCGCTCATGGCGGTCTCGCTCATCACTCTCCTCCGCGCAGGTCGATCGCCACCTCGATCTCATCGACCCCGCGGACAAGCCGCAGAACGGTCGGCTCCGAAGCGGCGACTTCCAGCGCTGCAAAGAGCGCGTCGACGGATCCAATCTCGACGGCGCCAAGTCCGACGATTAGATCGCCCCGCTGTACGCCCGCGCGTGCGGCGACGGAATCCGGCTCGACATTGCGGACCAACAGCCCATCGCGTTCGGGCAGTCCGACAGCACCGCGGAGCCTTCGGGCTAAGCGTGGTGGCGCAATCGCGACACCGAGCCGCGTGGGCTCGGGAGCGCCAGAGAGCAGTCGCTCGACAGCCGGCCGGACCGCCGACGTTCCGACGGCAAACAGGAAACCGGGATCCGTGCGGAGCACGTTCAGACCGACCACAGCGCCGTCGGCGTTGATAAGCGGGCCTCCAGCCGACCCGCGCGGAAGCGGCGCGGTGTGCTCGATTCCCTCCAGCAGATGCCCGGAGCGCCCACGCACGGACAGCGGCTCAGCCGATACGCGGCCCTCCGTGAGCCGCAGACCGGTACCCGGGTCGCTCAGCGCGAAGACGACCGCGCCCAACTCGGGCGCACGATCGGCCCAGGTGACGGGGGCGACATCACCGGTCGGAGCCGCGATCAAAGAGATCCCGACGATGCGATCGGAACCCTCGACAGTGCCGTCGATGGCATCTCCTGCAATGCGCAGCTCGACCTGAGGTCCGCTGAGTGAGTGGGCCATGGCGATGATGCGATCCTGGCCGATAACCAGTCCGGAACCGCGCCGCGCGCCCCGGCCCAGAGGCAGTACGGCACGTCCTACTTGTTCTTTGAGGCTAGTGACTTGCAACATGCAAGTATCATACCGGCAGCAGTTATGCTGGTCGCAGGTGCCCGACTACGAGCCCATTACAGCGATCTCCGAGGCGGCCTCGATCATTGGCGATCGCTGGTCGCCAGCGGTGATCGCTGCCCTTCTGGATGGGCCACTTCGCTACGGCGAGCTCATGGATCAGCTCGCGGGGATAGCTCCGAACATCCTCAGTGCGCGACTCAAGAAGCTCGAGGCTGACGGGTTGGTCGTTTCCTCGCTGTACTCCGAGCGGCCGGCACGATTTGAGTACCGACTGACCGAGTCGGGCGGCGAGCTCTCGGACCTGCTCAGGCTGCTGGCGGCGTGGGGTGCCCGCCGGCTTTCGAATTACCCAGGACCGCTGCACGCTGTCTGTGGCACACCGTTACAGGTTGCGTGGTGGTGCCCCACCTGTGCGACCACTGCCAACCTCGACGACGACCAGCCCATAACCGTTTAGCGCTCTGAGCCGGTCGCGACGGTTAGCAACCGTTGGCCCGCCGACACCGCGGGGTCAGTTGCGGGCGCGGAGCGCCTCGGTGACGTAGGGGATGACGCGCTGCCCATACGCGGACAGGGTCGCGTCCTGGGCGTCGTGCTGCAGGTACAGGCCGTAATGCTGGACGCCGACGGCGGCGAGCTCTTTGAGGCGGTCGATGTGGCGCTCTGGAGGGCCGATCAGGCAGAAGCGCTCGACGATCTCATCGGGTACGAACTCGGTGTGTGTGTTGCCCGCCTTGCCGTGCTCGTTGTAGTCATAACCCTGGCGTCCGGCGATGTAGTCGGAGAGGCTCCGCGGGATGGCGCCGCCCTCGCTCCCGTAGCGGGTGACGATGTCGTGAACGTGGTTTCCGACCATGCCGCCGAACCAGCGGCATTGATCGAGCGCATGCGCGTGTTGTGCGTCGGTGCCGTCGGTGACGTATGCAGGCGCGGCCACGCACATGGTCACCTGATCGGGGTCTCGGCCCACAGCGGCTGCCGCCTCCCTGACCATGTGGATCGACCACGCGGTGATGTCAGGGTCGGCGAGCTGCAGGATGAACCCGTCGCCGACCTCACCCGCGAGCCTGAGCGCGTTTGGCCCGTAACCGGCCACCCAGATCGGCAACCGGCTGTCGGGGTTCCATGGAAAGCGGAGGTTTGAGCCCTTGTACTCCACCGACTCGCCATTGGCGAGGGCGCGGATCACCTCGATCGCGTCGCGCATATCGGCGAGCCTGACGGGCTTTCCATTGATGGTTCGGACAGCTGAGTCGCCGCGGCCCATGCCGCAGACTGTGCGGTTGCCGTACATCTCGTTGAGAGTCGCGAACAGGGAGGCGATCACGGTCCAGTCGCGGGTCGCCGGGTTTGTGACCATCGGTCCGACGATGATCCTGTGCGTCGCATCGAGGATCCGGCTGTAGATAACGAATGGCTCCTCCCACAACAGGTGGGAGTCGAACGTCCACGCATGTGAGAACCCATACGTCTCAGCCTGTCTGGCAAGCTCGATGACGCGCGACGCAGGCGGGTTGGTCTGCAGCACCACTCCGAAGTTCACCTGGTGTCGCCTCCTCGGAACGCGTCACGGTTGCTCAACGCCCATGCGACTGTGCGCCCATAGGCTCCGATCGCAACGCGCAGTGCCTCGTCGGTCGAGTTCTCGATCGGGGCGTGTGAAAGCGGCGGATCGGACTGGGCGAAGATCATCGCCGTCGGCACCAAACGCCCGACCTCGGTCGCGTCATGCAGCGGCCCGCTGGGGATCGGCTCACCGTCCTCACCTCCGGCGTCGGCCACAGCCCTGCGGGCGGCCGCCACGAGGGCCGGGTGAAATGGGGTGGGTGTGGCGCTGAACACGCGCTGCACGTCCACCGTGCATCCGAACGCGTCTGCGGCGCTCCGACAGGCGCTCAAGGCGTCGTCGAGCATCGCCGCCAGTGCCTCTCGGTCGAGATGGCGCTGATCGAGCTGCATCTCGGTACGGCCGGCGACGGCGGTGATCACGCCTGGGCTCGATGCGAGGTTCCCGACGGTGGCCACGCCGCCGTGGGCGATTGCGCTCTCACGGATGGCAAGCGTGGCCTGCGCAGCTGCCGCGAGCGTGTCGCGCCGCAGGCGCATGGGCGTCGAACCGGCGTGCGCGGCCTGACCCGTGAAGGTGATCAGGTGACGCTCTACCCCGACGGTGCCGCTTACCGCCGAGGCGAGACGTCCGCTGTCCAGCAGCACGGGCCCCTGTTCGATGTGCAACTCGAGGTACCCGATGGCCCCGTCCAGCGACGAGGTTGCCCGCGGCGCCTGGTCGAGGTCGACGCCGCAGCTCGCGAGGGCGTCGCCGAGTGTCACGCCGCGGGCGTCGCTCAGGCCGCGCACGTCATCTGGGACGAGCGTCCCTGCACATGCCGAGGATCCGAGCAGGCTGCGGGTGAAGCGGGCACCCTCCTCGTCTGCCCAATCGACGAACTTGACGCTGATCGGCGGTGGGGTCGGTAGGACGGCAAGCTGCCGCACGACCTCAAGCGCGGTCATCAACCCGAGCACACCGTCGAGCCAACCACCATCGGGCACGGCGTCGATATGAGACCCGACGATCAGGAACTCGTCGGTCTCACCCTGCACGGTGGCCCACAGGTTCCCGGCGATGTCCTCTGAGATCGGCAGCCCGATGGCCTCGAGCTTGCCGCGCAGCCAGGCACGAGCCGCGAGCCAGTCGGGGCTCCACGCCAGACGCTTTGCACCGGCAAAGCGCCCGCCGCTCTGTGCCGCGAGGTCATCGAGGTCGGCGATCACAGCGTGGGTCGAGCTCGAGCTCGACCATCAGAGCGCCCCCGCCAGCGAGCGCTTCACGAACCGGCCATGTCCGGGGGCGGTGAGGATCTCGCCACGGTCATACACCATCGTTCCGCGGCAGAACGTGTGGCGCACACTGGCGGAGGCGGTCTCGCCCTCGTAGAGGTCGTAGTCGACGTTCATCAGCGAGTTCGCACGTCCGTATGGGCGTGGTGCGTTCGGATCAAACACGACGACATCGGCGTCCTTGCCCGGCAGGATCGCGCCCTTGCCGCTCAGTCCGAAGCGCCTGGCGACGGTGGTGGAAGTGCGGTCGACGAGCTGCGAGCGGGTCAGCTTGCCTGCAGCGACACCCTCATCCCACAGCTTCGCCAGCCGGTGCTGGATCAGCGCGAGGCCGTTGGGGACGAGGCTGAAGTTGTCAAGACCTCGAGCCTTCTGCTCGTCGGTGAACGGGCAGTGGTCGGTGGAGATGCTCTCGAGCACGCCCCGGTCGATGTATTCCCACAGCGCTTGGTGGTTGGAGGCGTCGCGTAGGGGAGGGGAGCAGATGTAGCGACACCCCTCGACCCCTGGCTTCTTCAAATCCTCGATGGAGTTGGTCAGGTACTGCACGCAGGTCTCACCCGTCACCGGACCGCCGCGCTGTTGGGAGGCCTCGATCTCAGCGGCGGCAGGAGCGCAGGTCACATGTACGACGAACAGCGGCGCGCCGACGTTCTCAGCGATCCGGGCGGCGCGCCCGGTTGCCTCGGCCTCGACGAACTCAGGGCGTGTCAATGCGTGATTGATAGAGGAGGTTTCGCCCTTCGCGAGCGCGCGCTTGACCAGCAGATCCACGATGTCGCCGTTCTCGGCGTGCACCATCGTGAGCGCGTTCAGGTCGCGGGCGCGCTCCATGCAGGCGGTGAGCACGTCGTCGCGCGCCATCAGCTCGCCCTTGTACGCCATGAACAGCTTGAACGAGCAGACGCCCGCCTCGACCATCGCAGTCATGTCGTCGAGTACCGGCTCTCTCCCATTGGTGATCGCCATGTGGAAGCCGTAGTCAACGTGCGCCGCGCCAGCGGCGCGAGCGGACCACTGCTCCAGCGCCGAGCGCAGGTTGTCCGGCTCACGCTGGATGGCAAAGTCGACGAGGCAGGTGACGCCGCCCGCAGCCGCGGCCCGCGTGCCGGTGTCGTAGTCGTCGGAGGACATCATCCCCATGAACGGCATCGACAGATGCGTGTGGTTGTCGATCAGCCCCGGCAGGACGTAGCAGCCGGATGCATCGATCAACAGTCGCGCCCTGCGGCGCGCCGACCTGTCCGACAGCGGCGATCGTCTCGCCATCGATCAGTACGTCGCCGGGGAACTCGTCGTCTGCAGTGACGACGGTGCCTCCGGAGATGAGGGTCGTCTCGCTCACTCCTCGCCTCCTCCTGATGTGTGATCGGTGCCGGACTTCAGTCCCGGTCAAGCCACGTGTGGCCGAGCCCAATCCTCTCAAATCCTGGGAACGTTTACGGATCGGCGCGCTGAGGCGACGGCCGATCTGTCGCACCGGTCTCGGCCGAGTTCTACGCGACAATCAGCTACGCCCACACGAACACTCGTGTGACGGCCGTACAACTCCTGAACATGACCCGATCAACGTCCCCCAAGACGCGTGCTGCCGGCCTGGCAATCGCGTCGAACACGCTGTTGATTGCGATCAAGCTGGCGGCGGGGATCGTCACCGGCTCGGTGGCGATCCTCAGCGACGCGGTGCATTCGTTGATGGATCTGGTGGCGTCGGTGATCTCGCTGCTCTCGGTGCGAAAGGCGGAGGAACCCGCCGACTACTCGCATCCCTTTGGGCACGAGGGCCTCGAGGATCTGTCGGCGGGTGCGCAGGCGATCCTGCTGCTGATCGCGGCGGTGTTCGTGATCTATGAGAGCGTCCGCCGCCTCGTCGAGGGCGGAGGTGTCGAGTCCGCCGGAATAGGTATTGCCGTTGTTGGGGTCGCGGCCATCGTCAACGTCGTGGTGTCAAGCATCCTGGTCAGAACGGGCCGCGCGACCGGCTCGCCCTCCCTGACGGCCACGGGCATCGATCTGCGCACCGACGTGGTCGTATCGTCCGGGGTGCTGGTCGCACTGGTTGCGATCAAGCTCACGGGCCTGAACTGGCTTGACCCAATGGTGGGTGCGCTCATCGGTCTGGCGATCTGCTCGACAGGCGTGCGGATCCTGCTCTCAGCAGGTCGGCGGCTGTCCGGGGAAACACTTCCTCCTGCGGAGCTCGAGCAGCTGCACGCGATCGCGCGGTCGTTCATCGGGAGCGAGGTCGTCGGGTACCACGATCTCCGTGCCCGTCACATAGGAAGCGCGCACCAGGTTGATCTCCACATGCAATTCGCGCACGGGACCACACTCGAGCGTGCGCACGAGCTCTCCCATCGGCTCGAGGACGCGATGAGCGCGCGTCTGCCCGGGACGACAGTTCTGGTCCACCTCGAGCCCGAGGAACGCGTGCGTCCAGATCGGTTCGAGCAACCTGAGGTGGCGGACCGCCACGCGCAATGATCGCCGTCAAGGCGAATAGGAGATTGATGGCGATTAGTTCAGCGGTCCCCGGCTAGGCCAGGCGGGACGCTCACGGGTAGTCGTTGGTGTTGCCATGTCCGCGCCTGTGCAGGTAGTAGGGCAGGACGGCCGCGTGAGCGATTTTGACCTCCTGATCGCGGTCAGCCCCTGGCCATGCCACGGTCACGGTCAGCAAGTCGACATCGTTGGTGGCCATCAGTTGATGGTTGTTGGGGAACCACGAAGCGAAGGCCCCGAGTCCCGGCACCGATTCCGGCGGATGGAAGCCCGGGGGCGGCGGTCCGAAAAGTTGTGTCGCCTCAACCACGGTGCGCAGCAACCTGAAGTACGCGGAGGGCCCGTTGTCGCGGTTGACGGTCACCACCAGCCGACCGCCCTTGGTATGCGCTGTGAACGCGCACTGCGGCATGCCGTTGGAGCCGACCGACCTTGCGTAGCCGATTGAGCCCACGCTGACACCCAGATCGGCAGACATCGCTTGCTGGGCCTTCAGGCTGCAGATGTCCGGGCGCGGCCGGCCGCTGCTGCCGCATCCGGCGAGCAGCAAGGCCACGATGAGTAGCGCCGCTGCTCTGGACATGGCGCGAATCTATACGGTGGCCTTTTAGAGGTGCAAAAGGGGCAGCCGCATCCCGGCTGACAACGGTTCGGCATTTGAGGGACGATTCCCGTTCATATGGCGCTCAGCTACACGGATTACTACGAGGTTCTCGGTGTTCCGCACGATGCGGATCAGGATGCGATCCGGAGCGCATATCGGAAGCTGGCGCGCAAGTACCACCCGGATCTCAACTCGGAAGCGGACGCCGAGGAGCGCTTCAAGGAGTTGGGTGAGGCATATGAGGTGCTTTCAGACCCAGAGAAACGTGAGCGCTACGACCGCCTCGGGGCGAACTGGAAGGAGACGGAGCGCGAAGCTCCCAACGAGAGCTTCTCGGACTTCTTCAGCGCTCAGGGTTGGGGCGATGGGACCGGTGGAGAGTTCGGGGAGGACCTGTTCGAGGCGCTGTTTGGAGGTCGGGCGCAGCGCATGGGAGGGTCGATCCGTGGGCGCGACCGTGAGGCGCTGCTGGAGCTTTCCTTGGAGGATGCGCTTGCCGGGGGTCGGCGGCGGTTGACAATGGACGGGCGCCAGGTGAATGTGAACTTCCCTGCGGGTGTTCGTGATGGCCAGCTGATCCGACTGGCGGGACAGGGCGGCGAAGGGTTCGGCGGCGGGCCTCCCGGCGACCTCTTCCTCAGGGTTGCACTCAAGCCCCACCCGCGCTTTCACCGTCGTGGCGATCACGACCTCGATGTCGATCTACCGATCACGCCATCCCAGGCGGCGCTCGGGGCGACCGTGACCGTTGAAACGCCAAGAGGTGATGCGCAGATCCGCGTGCCGGCGGGATCATCCAGCGGACGACGCTTGCGATTGCGTGGCCGTGGACTGCCAAAGCGCGGTGGCGAGAACGGCGACCTGCATGCTGTTGTGAAGATCGTCGTGCCGAAGACGCTCTCTACTCGCGAGCGCGAGCTCTACGAGCAGCTCGCTGAGAGCTCGAGCCCCGACGAACGGGAGGCGTGAGGATGGCTGACGAGCCAACGACAGAGCCGGGCGATCGCGACGCCGTTGAGGAGCCGGTCGAGCTCACGGTTATCGCCCGGATGGCGGGAGTTCAGACCGTACTCGTACGGCGTTACCTCGAGTTCGGGCTGCTCGAACCCGCGCAGCCACGGCCGTCCTCCGCAGCGCGCACGCCACGCTTTCCTGCGACCAGCGCCGCACGCGTCGCGAGGGCCGAGCGGCTGCGCCGTGACCTCGATCTCAACTACGCCGGCGCGGTGCTCGTCGTCGAGTTACTCGATCGCATCAGCGAACTCGAGGCACGCCTGCCTCGCTCCTCCGGCGACTAGCGCTCGGAGGGGCGGATGACGCGGATAAACACCGGCCGGGGAGCACCACGCGCAGCGTCCACCACGGCGCTCGCGAGTTGATCCCCGATCACTTCGGCTGCGCCGATGGTGATGACCAGCGGTTCCGTGCCCGTGCCGGCCTGCCGCAGCAGGTGTCGGAGTGCGTCCGCTTGCCGTTCAAGCTCCTCGAACGACGGAACCGAGAGGACGGTTTCACCAGCTAGGGCCTCGAGATTTCCCTGCTCATCGGTAGGCCCGGTCTGGACCAACACATCATCTCCGCGGAGCCCTGGCGGCGGCTCATCTCGCAGCTGCCGCTCGATCGCGCTGCCCCGCGGAACCTGGAAGATGATGGTCGCTTGAGTGATCGGGCGAGCCTACCCGGTTTGCAGTCGACTTGGCGCTCCAGCTCAGCTGGCGTCGCCGCGGATGTCGTGGTAGCGGCGGTCGAAGAGCTCGAGCGCAGCGGTGACGTCAGAAGGACCGCGGACCTCGTGGCTGACGCCGGCTGAGTCTGACGTCGAGTCCGCCGGTTCAGCGTCACCGTGTTCCACAAGGCTGTCGCGCTCCGCACCGAGAAACGGCAGTTCGACGAGCTTGCGCCCAAGGTCGAGGATGCCCAACTCGGACTGGTCATAGATGACTGCGACCACGTTGTTCGGTCGTCGCTCGAGCCGGATGCCGGGCCAGGTTGCGAGCTCGTTGGCGACGTCGTCCAACTGTGCTGATTCTGGGGCCGTCATTGCCAATACCTCTCGACTGTTGTCGCGTCGCGCTCCCTGGCTTCGTCCGGATCCTGGCCCGCTTCCCGGCGGGCGCGACGCTGGCGCAGGAGATCCCAGCAGCGGTCCAGCTCGATCGAGATCTGGGACAGTCGCTCGCGGTCTCCCTCTAGCGCGCCAGTCTGAGAGCTGTCCGCCGACTCGCGGGAAAGCAGGGCGTGCTCCTCGGCGACCAGCGCCTCGATGTGGTCGGTGATCTGCAGGTCGTTCATTCGCGCATTGTTACAGGCGCCGATGCCGCGCCTGAACTTCACCGCCGCCATTGTCATGCGTAATGCGAATGGCGGGGGCGCGCGTGTCCCAGGTGTGAACGACCGTCCAGAGGTTGCAACGACGGCGGAGACGAGGGTTTATGCTTCGGCGCGCGGAGCCGTAGCGTTTCTCGCCAGAAGAGGAAGACAAATGAGCGTGTTCGTTCAGGTGGTTTTTCCGGAGCGAGTAGGTGCCGTTCTCCCTGAGCGTCGGAGGCTGTCCGATGTCGTGCGGTATTACGCACCGGCGCGACGCGATCTAGGGTGGATCGCGCTTTTGGTCGCGGCGTACTTTTCCGCCGCCGTGCTCGGCTACGCATTTCAGTTCTCCGGTCCGGTCGCCGCGATCATGTGGCTGCCGGTGGGAGTCGGTGTGGCGTTTCTGTATCTGGGCGGGTTGCGGTTGTGGCCAGGGGTGGTGATCGGCGATCTGCTGGTCAACAACTATTCCGCGTTGCCGATTGGCTCCGCGGTAGCGCAGAGCATCGGCAACCTGCTGGAGGTGGTCGTGGCCACGGTGTTGCTCTTGCGGCTGTGTCCCCGAGACGAGCCGATCGGGACGTTGCGCGGCGTCATCGGGATGGTCGTGGCGATCGCGTCCGGTACCTTGCTGAGCGCCACAATCGGTTCGGTTGCATCATGGCTTGGCGGCGTCATCGATGCGGGCTCGCTGCCACATGTGTGGCGAACATGGTGGCTGGGCGACTTCTGCGGTGCACTGATCGTGATTCCGTTCGCGTTGGCCTGGTCGTCGCTACCCGCGCGTCCGTGGCGCGTGGGCCGCATCTTGGAGGCATCGCTGATGGTCAGCGTGGTCATCGGGCTCAGCGCACTTCAACTCGGCGGGCCGGTCTTGCTATGCGCGTTGGTATTCCCGGCGCTGGTCTGGGCGGCACTGGACTTCGGACTACGCGGCGCGACTATCGCGATCACGATCATCTGCGTTTTTGCGATCTGGGGCACCACGAACGATCTTGGACCATTCGGCGTCGGCGCAATGAACGATCGGCTGCTGGAGACGCAACTGTTCATCGCGACGGTGTCGTTGACGGCGCTGGCCATCGCCGCTCTCGTTGCGGAGCGAGCGCGACTGGACGAGCACCTGCGCGCATCACGCACTCGACTCGTGGCGGCGTCGGATCACGCCCGGCAGCGCTTCGAACGCGACCTTCATGACGGTGCCCAGCAGGGCATCCTTGGGTTGCGGCTCAAGCTCACGCTCGCCACCGAGATGCTCGCCAGCGACCCGCAGGAGGGCAAGCGACTGCTCGCGACGATCGAGCGACAGATGGATGGCGTTCTCGAGGACCTGCGCTCCCTGGCTCACGGCGTGTACCCGCCGATGCTGCGCGAATACGGCGTCGTCAGCGCGCTTGACTCGGCGGCTCTGCGCGTAGCGTCGCCGGTCGCGGTTCACGGAGCAGGCGTCGGCCGCTATCGCCAAGCGACTGAGGCCGCCGTGTACTTCTCCTGCCTCGAGGCGCTTCAGAATGTGGTCAAGCACGCCGGGCCCGACGCACGCGCGGTCGTACGGCTGCGACAGCACGGCGATGAGCTCCGGTTCGAGGTCGTTGACACTGGAACGGGTTTCGACCCAAGGACGACCAGAGGCGGTGACGGCCTGACAAACATGCGTGACCGGGTCGAGGCGGTAGGAGGAACGTTGACGGTGGATTCGTGGCCGCAGAATGGCACCGCCGTTCGAGGCCGAGTACCGATTCATCCAGCCAACGGAGCGCTTCCGGAACGAACAGATCAATACGGCGGGGCTGAGTAAACGCCGCCAAGTTGATTGGCCGGTCGATTTTGCAGGTGGCCAGGCGACTGACGCTTGCAGGCGCCTCCTACCATCCACGCTCGGTACCGTTCCCCGCATGAGCGACGAGCCCGAGATCCTTGACTGGGCCGGCGTCGGTCCGGCCACGCGCGAACTGGCTGAGGCGATCAACGATGACGGCTTTCATCCGGACGTGATCCTCGCCATTGCTCGCGGCGGACTTATCGTCGCCGCGAGCCTTGGTTACGCGCTCGGGGTGAAGAACACCTGGACTATGAACGTCGAGTTCTATACCGGCGTCGACGAGCGACTGGAGCTCCCAATCATCCTTCCGCCCGTCCCCGAGTTCGTAGATCTCGAGGAAGCGACGATCCTGATCGCGGACGATGTTGCCGACACCGGCGCCACGCTGGCGCTCGTCAAGGAGTTCTGTGGCCCGCGCGTCGGTCAGATTCGGATCGCCACGCTTTACGAAAAGCCGCGCTCGGTGATCAAATGCGATTACGTGTGGCGACGGACCGACCGGTGGATTGTCTTTCCATGGAGCGCAGAACCATCACTGGCTCCGAAGCTGCCCGCCTCGGCTCCTGAGGACTCGGCATCGGCGAGCCCCGCCCACGACGTCGAACCTGCGTAGCGTAGGTTGCCGACGCGAGGCTAGACGCGCCTTGCCGTGTGCTCTTGCTCTCTGCGCTGGGCTGACTGAGCCGCGATTTCCTGACGCTTCTTACGCCTGATCAGCAGTCGATCCAGCACCGCGCCCAAAAGCACTGCCAACCCGATCACCACGATTAGCGGCGTCTCTGCGGAGGTGATGATCCAGTCCACCTTCACGTCGCCGAGGTTGAGCAGTGCAAAGGCGGCCAGCAACGCCCCGATAACGGCCGCCAACGTCTCCCGTCGTCGCCGCCGACGTGCCGCGAGGGCAACTCGTTCGGTAGCAGGTCCCGACGAGCTACTCACGCTCCATCAGGCTCCAGGCGCGCCGAGGTCATCCCGAGCGGCCCGCCTCAAAGACCAAATCGCCGCGGCCATCAGGCCCAGCGTGAGCGCCCGGACAATCAGCGCGATGCCTATGACGACCGCCAACGTCGTGACTCCGATCTTCGGATCGGAGACGATCACCACGCCGAACGCCATCTCGGCCACCGCCAACACCAACGACCAGATCCGGTTACCGGGCTCCACGAAGGTTCGTACCAACCTCAGCAGGCCGGCGGCGATCAGCCAGAGGCCGACCAGCAGCGCCACAGCGGCAACCGCGTGCGTAGGGTGCCGAATCAGGAGCACGCCCAGGACGGCGGTGATCACCCCGAACACAGCCGCCAGCCCTCGGCTCTCCGCCTTGCCCAGGATTGCCCACCCCAAGTCGATCACACCGGCGACCACCAGATAGATGCCGACAAGCACAGCCAGTGTGCTCAGGGTGATCGATGGCTCGACCAAGATCACGACACCGAAGGCCAGTGTCAGCAGCGCGAGAATCCCCATCAGCCAAGCGGCCCACGCAAGTGCCTTGGCGTCATCGCCGGCCGGCAATCCGGCAAGACCAACTGTGCTCGACCAGACGGACTGCTCCTGCCCTGCGTGCGTTTCCATTGTGGCCTTTCCGGGCACGTTGCCGACGGTTGAGCCGCCCGCGGCTCGAGGCGGCTCCGACCAGCGTTCCCACGCGGACGCGGCGACGCATCATCCGGATCGGGTGACACAGCTCCGGCCGACCCGATACCGCTGAACCAGCCATCCGGATTGGGCCATCAAGTTGCACGGTCAGCCAGCGTCAAGTCGGCCAGTCAGCTGACAGTCCAGGCGAGATAGTCCTGGGGGAGGGCTCTACCTCATCGAGCGAGCCCACGTGTTCCGTGCGGCGTCAGTTGATGTCGCGCTGGCCAGTTAGAGCAATGCCGACAACGGCGAGCAGGAGCGCCCAGGCGATCAAGATGATCGCGCCGAGGCCAGGCGAGAGCAGGTGATCGGTCCTTAGGCCCATCAGCGCGTCCAGGGCGCGCGTTGGTGTGAAGCGACCGACGGCGGGCACGAGACCGAACAGAAGGTTGTCGACCACGAACCCCCAGGCGAGCAGCGTAATGACGGCGCCAACCTGGTTGCGGATGATCGTGCCGAGCGCGGTGCCAATCGCTCCCCACAGAGCCACGCCAGCGAGCCCTCCGAGCGCTAGCAGCAGTACGTCGCTGCTGCTGAGCACGATCGTGATGCCTCGACCGTCGAGGATCACGTAGCCGATGGCCCACCCGATCGCTTCGCCGATGACACCGAACACGATCCCCCCAAGCGCGCCTGCGACGATCTTGGCGGTGAGGACGCGCGAGCGTGCAGGGTTGAACAGGATCGTTGGGCGGATCGTGCCGTAGCGGTACTCGCTGGTTACAAGCAGCACCCCGGCGAGCGCTGAGAATACTCCTGCGAGGCTGCCCAGGCTCAGTAGCTGTCTCTGGTTCTGTTTGCCCATGAGCCCGGATGGATGGCTGAGCAGTCCGGTCAGCAGTGTGAACAGCAAGATCAGCGCGATCATCCCGAGCAGCAGGCCGATAGTGGTCCTGGTCGAGCGAATCTTGAGCAGCTCAGCCCTGATCTGCGCGATCATGCCTGCGCCTCCGAGGTCGACGGCGCCTCCGAGGTCAATTCGAGGAAGATCTCCTCGAGCGAACCACCATCCGTCATCAGCTCGTGAACCGGCACGCCGGCGGCGAACGCGATCTCGCCGACCCTCTCGCTCGAGGCTCCCTGCACGAGTAGCGCGCGGTCCGCACCGGTCGTGACCTGCAGATCGTTGTCCTCAAGCGCGCTCGAGAGCCGCTCCGGATCCGCGCTACGGACGCGAACGGAACCGCCGGCCCGCGCAGTTAGCTCTGCAAGGGAGGACTCGATCACAAGTCGTCCGCGGCTGATGATGAGTACCTGATCGACAGTTTGCGCCACCTCAGCGAGCACGTGGCTCGAGATGAGCACCGTGCGGCCCTCGGACGCCAGTCGGCGCAAGAAATCACGCAGCCAGCGAACGCCCTCCGGGTCAAGCCCGTTCGCGGGCTCGTCGAGAATCAGCAGCTCCGGGTCACCAAGCAAGGCCGCCGCGAGCCCGAGTCGCTGGCGCATCCCCAGCGAATACCCCTTCACGCGGCGGTGTCCCGCATCGCCGAGCTCCACCGAACGCAGCACCTCATCGGCGCGCGAATCCGGAACCTCGACGGCGCGCCCGAGCATCCGCAGGTGATCACGACCAGAGCGGCCCGGGTGAAAATCGGTCGCCTCGAGCACCGCTCCGATCCGCAGGGCGGGACGCTCAAGCTCGTGGTAAGCACGGTCGAACACGAGCGCCCGACCCGCTGTTGGCGCAGCCAGCCCCAGAACCATCCGAAGCGTCGTGGTCTTGCCAGCGCCGTTCGGCCCGAGGAAACCAGTGATCGTCCCTGCCTCGAGCACGAACGACAGATCCGTGACCGCCGAAACCTCGCCAAAGCGCTTCGTCAACGACTCCGCCTGAACTACGGCCATTCCTAGCGTCCCCTTGTCTCGACTGATGCCGCGCCGAATTCGACAGCCTAACCCCTGGGCCGGTCTGTGACAGCGCCAGCGCTTTCCGGTCAGTGACCAAGGGCTCCGGCGAGATGAGCGCCCGTCGATGCGAGATAGGCGAGACCGAGCGTGTGGCGGAACAGGTTGACTCCATGGACCAGTTCCTCGTAGGCCCAGATGGTCATGGCGAGATACGAGACCGCCCGGGCGTCGAACTGTCCAGAGCCGTGCACCATCGCTGCGACCTGACCGGCAACGAACGCTGCGATCAGAGCGTTGTTGGGAAACTGGGCAAGCGGATACCGACGAGGCCAGCCAAAACCTCTCACGTGCCGATATGCGGCCAAAGCATCCGTTCGGTTCATCTCCGACTTAGACGTCCGACACGCGGGAATCCTTCCGGACTCCTAGCTCCGCGGCCCGCTTGGCGGCAGGTCGGGCTCCCAATCGACACCGGTGTGCTCCCGGAACGCGTCAACTGCGGTCTCGAGTGTGGGGAAGAAGTGGTCCGGATCCAGTGGGCCAATCAGCGCGTAGCGTTCCAGTTTCGCGCGGACGGGGTCCTTCAGCTCGGCGAAAACGAGGGAGGTCCCGGCGGCGTTGAGCTCGTGATCGAGTTCGGCAAGCATGTCGGCTGCGGTGGTGTCGACATCGGTGATCGGCTCGGCAGCGATCAGGATCCATTGCGGTCGCGGTTCGCCAGCCGCGAGGTTACGGATCTGCTCGCGGAACGTCCGGGCGTTCGCGAAGAAAAGCTGCGCGTCGAATCGGAAAATCACCAATCCCGGCAGCTCCTCCGTTCCGGGATGCAGCTGGCGGTCGTGGTAGCCGGGCATGTCCGGTACCCGTCCGAGGATGGTCTGGTACGGCCACCAGGCGCGCCGGAAGACGTTGAGGATCGAGAGCGCAACCGCCACTGCGATGCCCTGGAGAACGCCGAGCAGGGCGACCCCGAGGAACGCCGTGATCGAGAGCGCGAACTCAACTCGACGCTGCTGCCACAACCGCATCGTGCCGGGAATGTCGGCCAGTGACAGCGATGCCGCGATCACCACCGCTGCGAGCGTCGCATTCGGAAGATTCTTCAGCAGCCCCGGCACGAACACGAGCATCAACACGATCAGCGCCGCCCCGATCACGCCGGTGAACTGCGTCTTGGCGCCGGCCCGCTCGGCCACCGCGGTGCGCGAGCCGCTGGTGCTGACGGGAAAGCCCTGGAAGAGCCCGGCGGCAACGTTTGCAGCGCCGATCCCGATCATCTCCCCGTTCCCGTCGAGCTCCTGACCCGTACGCGCGGCGAAGGCGGACGCTGTAGAGATCGTGTCGGTGAGCGCGACGAGCGCGATTCCGAGCGCACCGGCCACCAGCAGCGGAAGATCGGAGACTGGATGCGGGATGGTCAGCGGGGGCAATCCCTTCGGCAGGGTTCCTACCAGCGAGACGCCGTGGCTGGCCAGCTGGAAAACCGATGTTGCCGCAATCGCGAGGACGACTGCGATCAGTACCGCAGGGAGCTTCGGCAGCCAGCGGCCAAGCGCCAGGATCATGAACAGGCTGAGCACGCCGATCGCGACCGCGGCGCCCACGGTCTTCCCGGAGGAGAGTCCGTCGACGAACGCGCGCGCCTCGTTGATCAGCCCGTTGGCGTCGACCGAGAACCCGAACAGCTTCGGTAGCTGTCCAACGAGGATTGTCAGGGCGAGTCCGTTCATGTAGCCGATCTGCGTCGGCTTGGACAGAAGGTCGGCGACGAAGCCGAGCTTCGCGGCTCCCGCCGCGATCATGATCGCTCCCACCAGGAGCGCGAGCATCGACGCCAGCGCGATTGCCCGCGCCGGGCTCCCGTCTGCGCCGAGGATCGGCAGGATCGTCGCCGCGATCATCGGCCCGAGCGACGAATCCGGACCGAGCACGAGGATCCGCGACGGCCCGAATGCCGCATAGCCAACCAGGCACAAGATCGTGGTGTAAAGACCGGTGATCGCCGGAAGGCCCGCAAGTTCTGCGTACGCCATGCCCTGCGGAACCAGCAGGGTCGTCAGGACGATCGCGGCGACCGCGTCCCGACGTAGCCACGACGCCCGGTATCCGGCGATCGCTCGCACCCCGGGAACCGAATGCAATCCCATCGGTCTCGCCTTGCCTGGTCAGTAGAAGTCGCGAACCATGACGCTCGCGCTCGGCCGGGCGTAGCCAGCCACACCAAGCGAAAGGTTGCCGACAGCCATCGTCGAGTTCATCACCCGGATCAGGTGAGGATTCGGAGTCATCTCATCCGGGCGATGCGGAGCCGAGTTCGCACCCCCAGTCTGGGGGCCGCGGTGAAATGGGAATTGGCGATCATTGCCGCGAGCGTTCTGGCAGTGGCGGCGGTGTCACGACGGCTGACCGGCACCTCCGTTACGCCGTCGATGGTGTTCGTCCTTGTCGGCGTGCTCGTGGGGCCGCTCGTGATCGACGAGGTGACGGCCGCCCCGACGGGTGAGAGCGTGAGGACGCTCGCCGAGGCGACCCTCGCGGTCGTGCTGTTCGCGGACGCCTCCCGGATCAAGTCTCGCGTTCTGCGCCGCGAGTATGCGGTGCCGCTTCGTCTGCTCGGGGTCGGGCTGCCGTTGACGATCGCCATCGGCGCGGTGCTCGCGGCGACGATCTTCGATCAGCTCAATCTGACCGAGGCGATCGTGTTGGCGGTGCTCCTTGCGCCCACTGATGCCGCCCTCGGGGAAGCGGTGGTGACCGAGCCGCGGCTGCCGTCGCGGATCCGCCAAGGGCTGAACGTCGAAAGCGGACTCAACGACGGGATCTGTGTCCCGCTGCTGCTGATCGCACTCGCGGCGGCGGACGTCAAGGACGACGCCGCGAGCAGTCAGCACGCGATCCGCATCGTGGCCGAGCAGATTGGCTACGGGATCCTCGGAGGCTTAGCGGCCGGGCTGGCCGCCACAGCAGTCGTCGCGATCGCTTATCGCCGAAAGCTGGTCAGCGACTCATGGCTTCAGGTCATCCCCGTTGCCGGCGCGGGCCTGGCGTATGGGATCGCGGCGGCACTTGGAGGCTCGGGCTTCATCGCGGCTTTCGTCGCCGGGGCAATCTTCGGCGCGCTCGTCAGCCACGAGTCCGAGCAGGCCTCACGTCTGAATGAGGAACTCGGAGCTTTGCTCGGAGGGGTCACCTTCTTGATCTTCGGCGCAGTTCTACTCGGGCCCGCGCTCGAGCATGTGAGTTGGCAGATCGCGCTATACGCCGTGCTCAGCTTGACGGTGGTGCGCATCCTGCCGGTCGCGGTGGCGATGATCCGTACCGGCGCACGCCCGCCAACGGTCGGCTTTCTCGGCTGGTTTGGCCCGCGAGGTCTCGCATCGATCGTGTTCGCGGTGATCGTCGTCGAGGAGGCACACCTTCCCGGCGCCTCGACGATCCTGACCACCACATATGTGACGATCGGGCTGTCGGTGATGGCGCACGGAATCACGGCAGCTCCCTTTGCCAGACGCTACGCCCGCTGGTACGAATCGCACCCCTGGGACCGTACGCCGGTCATGGAAAGCATCCCCACACCAGACCACCGCACCCGCGGGGCGCCGATTCGCGATCCCCCAAGGCGTCCGGCACGGAAGGCCGGACCAGCCGCACCCGGCGGCTGAGTCAGGTTGAACGCTGCGGCGGGCGACAACGCGTACGCCGGCGTCACAGGGAAGTGGTCGCTCCCGAAGGCCACGGCGGACGGCGATCCCGGTCCGGCAGGAGCTGCTGCCGGACCGGAAATCGTTTGCCGAGCCGAGGCTGCGGCCGTCAGCCAGTGGTGAGGACGCCCTTGTCCGTGCCGAGGGCGAATACGTGCAATAGGCCCTGGTTGGCGCCGTCGGGCAACGTCACCGAAGCCACGGTCTTACCCGCCTCGAGGGCGATGTTGGTGGTGAAGACCTTGGTCGCGAGCTGCTGCGAACTACCGCCCGCACTGTTTCGGTATGGCATCGACGCGGCAACCCCGTTGCCGAACGACGGGCTTGCCGACGTCCAGTCGCTGAACCCGAGTGTGGCCGTCTGCGTGCTGCCGTCGGTGTAGGTGATCGTCACCATTCCGCTGGAAGGGCCGTTCGTGGCCGATCCCATGACGCCCAACTCAGTTGCGCCCGCCACTGGCGGGACACTGATCACCTGGCCAGCCGCAACGAGGTTGTCAGGTTGGCCGGCCGCAGCGCTGGGCCAGTCGTACTGCACCCCATTGCTGGTGACGCTGGACCCCGGGGCAAGCCCGGCGGTCGTGAGGGCCTGCTCGGAGTAGCTGTAGCCCAGGCCGTCCAGGTTTGCTGCCGCCTGATTGGTGTCGTCGGAGATCCCGGTGTTGTTGAAGAACGGTGCCAGGTCGCCTGGGCGAGCCACGATCACCGAGGTCGAAGTCGGCTCGATCTGTCCAGAAGCACTGGTGAACTTGAACGTCACCTGGTACGTGCCGTCAGTCGTCCCACCGGTAACCGAAACCGGGGTGCTGTCCGTGCCGCCGCCAGCCAGCCTCAGGGTTCCCGCTGACGGGCTCACACTTAGCCCGGAAGGTGCACTGGCCGTCCACTTCACGGTCTGCCGGCTACCTGTCACGGATTGCAGGGACAGGGTGGTTGTACCTACCTGGCCGGGCTGGACGATGACCGATGATGGGCTGGTTGAGCCTGTGGCCGCGAACACGGGGCGGCTCTGCGCCAGCATTGCGTAGAGCTCGACCATCGGTGAGGTCTGGTTTTCCAGCGACTCACCGCCGGTCGGATCCGGGTCGGTGAACAGGCCGCTCGACTGGCGATCCTGCAGCCAGGCGGTATCAGCATAGGCGGCGGCCATCTGTGCATAGCTGGGGTCGTGGTTGATCTTCGCCAGAGCAAACAGATTCCGGAAGAAGATCACGTCGAAGACGTCGGGCTGGTGGTACAGATTGCCATCAGAGCCGTAGTAGCTGACCGAAGCGGTCGCCGTCTGCTCGGCCTGCTGCAGGTACGTGCGGTTGCCGGTGACCTGGTAGAGCAGCGTGCCAGCGCCGATCATCGTGCCCTGGTTGTAACTCCATAGCGCGGTGTTGACGTCCCCGCTGTCATCCAGATGGTCGTAGTACATGCCGCTTGAGTTCATGAGGCACCCACGCACCCAGTCATACATCCGGGTTGCCCACGTCAGGTAATACGGGTCGTGCGTTGCCTGGAATATCTCGATGCCGACCTCCGCGTTGGGCGCGTTGGAGATCGTGTTGCGCGTAGAGTTGGCGACATCCTCCCAGAACACGCCGCCTGGGCAGGCAACAGTGGTCCTCGTGTCCCAGCCGCTCACGACGAAGTGAAAGATCCCCTCGGCGCGTGTCAAGTCTGATCGCTGGTGGGTCAGGCGATATTCCTGCATGGAGTCCAGGCCAACCCACGCGTTGTCGTCGTAGTAGGTGGGCTGGTTGGAGTCGAGCGGCGGCCGGACGCCCGAGGCAAATGCAGGCGGCTGGGCTTGGCCGGCCGGGTTGGACTCCTGGGCGTTGTAGTAGTACATGAGCCCGCGGTCCCGCGCCCGCAGGTCACTGCGATAGCGATCGCCGATGCCGGGGATCGCAGCCATGTAGTCGGTGGCCGCAAACGGGTTCACGAAGTCCCAGAGGTAGCCAAAGTTTTGGGTCGGGTCGCTCTTCTTGTACAGGCCGTACTGAGGTATGTAGAGGTTGTCCTGCATTGCCCGGTAGGTCGCAACGGCCCGTTGGGCGTCCACCGGGTTGATCCGGTCGCCGACACGATGCGGCGTTGAGGCGGAGGCGGCCGCAGCCGCGCCCAATTGGATGAATGCGGCGATGGCAACGGCGGCTAGGGCCGTCGAGCATGACCGCGTGATGGGCCGTAGCGGGTGTCGGCGCGGGCGTACGAGTCGTCCCAGCGGGCTTGCGCTCACGGTGGGTCCTCTCCTTCCTTGGGTGATAGGGCATCCGCGCGCTTCGAAGCGCCGGCGCGCTCGTACACCGGCACCTCGCCCGATTTCCCAGAATCATCTCGGCAGCATCCTGCGGCCGAGTGGACCCTCCTGCGGGCGGCAATGACAACGTTGTCTTAAGTTAGCTATCGAGCCGGCCAGCGTCAAGCACGAACCGTCGCCAACAAGATCTCAGCATCCTCGCGGAGCTCCATCTCAAGAACCGCGTTCAAGCGTTGAGGTCGAGCCGCCGACCTGATGTCGGCGAACCCTTGGTGGCCTGGCTCACTCACTGAGCGACCAACTCAGGGTGGCCAGAAACCGATCAATGCGGATCGGCAAGAGTGGCGGTGGGAGCGCGACACTGCGCCGGCTCCCACCGCCACCTGAGGTTCCCGGTCAGAACGCCTCAACCGGAGTGCCCGCGCCAACGCGTGCCGCACGGCAGAGCCTCGCCACGAAGCACGACCGAGTGCCCCGACACCCGCGTTCCGGCGCCCACGTGGGTATCCGGAAGCACAACCGCGGTCGGGCCGAGGGTGGCCCCAGGATCGAGCCGCGTCGGACCGATCCGCAGCAGACGGTCATGGAACAGATGCGTCATCAGGCAACCGCCACGGTTGACCGCGGCGCCGTCCTCGAGCGTGATCATGTCGTGCTCAGTGACGGCGGTGGTTTCGCACCACACGCCACGGCCGATCCGGGCGCCCATCGCACGCAGATACAGGGACATCAGCGGCGTGCCCATTGCGAGGCGCAGCAGTCGCTCGTCGGCCAACTGCTCCTGAGCTGCGTTCATCATTTCGTCTCTCCAGACGAACGCCGACCACAACGGATGCTCGCTGCGGCGGTAGCGGCCGATCAGAATCCACTTCATCGCGATCGTGACCGCAGTGGCGGCGAACGCGCCGGCGAGCAGCACGAACGGAGCCGCCAGAATCGCCACGCCAAGCCCGAAGTGGGCACATAGCTCCGCCAAGCCCATGATCTCGAGTCCCTCGATTACGAGGGCGATCGTGTTGGGAACGAACAGCCGCAGCAGATCCATCACTGCGCGAGCCAGCTTCAGCCGCCGCGGCGGGTTGATCGTGCGCGACGGATCGGTTGCGTCCGGGACGCGCGGAAGCTCGAGCGCCGGGACGCCAAGCCAGGAACTGCCTGCCGCCGGCCGTCGTGGTGACAGCGTCATCACGCCGAGCAGGCTGTCGTCATCGAGACGTGTACCTCCGCGTAGGATCGAGCCCGGCCCGAGGAAGCTGCGGTCGCCGATCTCGATCTGCTCGACCGCGACCCAGCCGTCGCGTGAGCGAACTCCGCAGAAGCCGATGTCATCCGTGCACTGGCTCAGCTCGCCGAACGAGACCAGCGGGTTCAGGCCAGTGGTCACGGAGATCTCAGTGCCGCGCCCGACCTTCAGTCCCATCATCCGGAACCATGGACGTGTGTACAGCGACGCGTAGAGCGGGAACAGCAGCGTGCTCGAGCTCTTCTTGAGCTCCTCGCCGAACCACAACGCCCAGCCGACGGGAGCGTGCTCGTCGTACCAGCCCGGTTGCACGAGCCGCCACACGACGCGCAGCGTGAGCGCGACCAGAATCGCGGTCATCGGCACCGTCACCGCCGTGACGACCGCTGCCTCCAGAACTATCTGGACCAACGAGGTCTGGAGCGTCGGTACCTCGCTGCCGAGTAGAGCCAGCAGCCCGATTGCCGGGGCAAACGCGGCGACGCCGAGGACAAGCTCCAGTACGAGGCTGGCGCTGAACAGCCACGCCCAGCTACGAGAGCCAGAAGCGACCGGCGCCTCAGCGGGCCAGTCCTCACCCGCGGCACCGACCTTACGGGCTGGTGACCCGGACCAGCGCTCGCCGGCAGGCACTTCGCCCGAGACGACCGCGCCCGGCTCGATCTCGGCGCCATCGCCGACTACCGCGCCCGGGTTGAGCAGAACACGCGAGCCGATCCGCGCTCCAGCGCCGATCTGGATCTCACCGATGACGAGCTCTTGGCCGTCGATCCACCACCCCCGCATGTCGACGTTTGACTCGACCGTCGCGCCGGCGCCGATGTGCAGCAGCGCACCAGCAGGCGGGACCGTCGCAAGGCGCGCGCCCTCGCCGATGTCAGCGCCGACCAGGCGGGCGTAGCGATCCGCCCAGGGCGTGCCGCCGAGCCGCTCGTAGCGAGTCACCTCAGCAAGCCGGTCAATGAACCAAAGCCGGGCGGCGAGCGACGAGTAGCGCGAGTAGCGGCCAGGTTTGACGCCGCGGAGCAGTGACTTGGTGCAGAGCCACTGCAACCCGATGTGTGCGGGCGGGCTCGCCAGAGCAAGCCATGCCACGCCGAGCCAGATGAAGCTGACATGTGGGGTGCCGATATCCGCGATGTCTCCGTAGATCAGGGACCCGAGCAGCCACGGCACCGACTGGATCGCAAACAGGACGAACACCCCCACCAACTGCATAAGCGCGAGACGTCGCGTCCGTCCCGGCGAGAGCTCGGGACCTTCGACGGTCTCGATCGCACCGATCGTGCGCAGCCGTTCCGCGAGACCACGCAGAGTGCGGTGGTTGTAGGCGTCAGCGACGGCGATCGCCGGATGCTCCGCTCGCAGGACCGACACGAGTCTTGCGGCGGCAAGCGAGGTGCCACCCAGCGCGAAGAAATCGCTGTCGGGGCCGATCGGAACCGGCCCGAGCTGCTCACGCCAGAGCTCTGCGAGCTGACGCTCGGCCGGCGTGAGCGAGTCGTCGAGATCATCGGCCGCGCCGCTGTCCGCGGTTCCGGGCGGGGGCCACGGCAATGCCTTGCGGTCCACCTTCCCCGAAGTCGCAACCGGCAACTCGTCCAGCACGACGATCATCGGCACGAGGCTGGCCGGCATCCGCTCGGTGGCAACTGCGCGGACGTCATCCGCTTCGATGTCACCGGCGACATAGCCAACCAGCAGCTTGTTGCCTGCCGCCGACTCGCGCACGACCGTGCATGCCCCGCGAACGCCAGGCACGGAGCTCAGCACGCCGTCAACCTCGCCGAGCTCGATCCGGCGCCCACCGATCTTGACCTGGTGGTCGCGGCGGCCGACGAATTCCAGCCCGTCAGCGGTTTCACGGACGATGTCACCCGTGCGATAGGCACGGGCCCACCCGCGCGCGGGGAGACCCCGGTAACGCTCAGCATCGAGCTCTGTCCTGAGATAGCGACCCAGGCCGACTCCCGCGATGACCAGCTCGCCCGTTTGTCCGCTCGGCACGAGCTGATCGTCCGCGTCGACGACCGCGAACTTCCAGCCGCGCAGGGGGGACCCGATGGTCACCGGCTCCCCGGGCTCGAGCCGGATTGCGCTGGAGACAACCGTCGCCTCCGTCGGACCGTAGGTGTTCCAGAGCTCACGCCCGGGCGCAAGCCGCTCCACGAGATGCTCGGGGCATGCCTCGCCGCCAAGGATCAAGAGACGGACGGCGGCAAGCGCGTCGTCGTCCCAGATCCCGGCGAGCGTCGGCACCGTTGAGATCACGGTGACACCCCGCTCCTTGAGCCATGGTCCGAGCTCGATTCCGGACCGCACGAGCGCACGCGGCGCAGGAACGAGCGCCGCACCGTGTGCCCATGCGAGCCACATCTCCTCGCAGCTCGCGTCGAACCCCACTGACAGACCGGCCAGAACGCGGTCCTCGGCCGACACCTGCCAGAGGTCTTCCTCAGCGCGAACGAACGCGGCCGCCGCGCGGTGCGAAACCGCGACGCCCTTGGGGGCGCCAGTGGACCCGGAGGTGAAGATGATCCAGGCATCGTCGTCCGGAGTCGGGCGGCCCAGGTTTCCTCGGCCTACGCCGCGCCAGGTGAGCTCGAGCCCATCACCGATCGCCACGCAAACGCCGGCGTCGGTGAAGATCTGCTCGGCCCGGGGCTCCGGATCATCGGCGTCCACCGGCACGTATGCCGCGCCTGCGGCGAGCGCGCCGAGGATGGCGATGTAGAGGTTGGCGCTTCCGCTTGCCACTCGCACGCCAACGCGGTCGCCCGGACCGACACCGGCCTCACGCAGGCAGTCAGCCAGGCGCCGCACAGCCATCGCGAGCTCGTCGTAGCTGAGAACCTTCCGTCGGCGTGTCGATCGCAGGGCGATCGCCGTACCTCGCCACGGTGGTGTCGAAGACGTCGAGCAGTGTCTGCTCGACCTCGGTCTCGCCGACGATGTGCGTCGACAGACCGGTGCTGCTTCGGGCATGTGCCCGTCCTACGTGCTCGCTCGCACGATCCCGCCGGCCAGCGGGCCGGCGGGGAACTTGTGCGATCGAGTCACGATGGTCTTTGTTACTCATTAGAGGCTCCTGTTCAGTGGCGCATTTCGACGCGCCGATTGACCTGATGAGAGCCTCCCGGGCCGCGGCCCGCGGGTCATTCGTAGCCGACTACGACACCGGTCCAAGCACCGATACGTATCGCGGGGCAGAAACATCGACGGCCCGGGCATATGCCCGGGCCGTCTCGACGCAGCTTGGTGTAAGAAGTGCCTACTCGGAGGCCGGTGGTGGGAGCACGTCCTCGACGTAGCGATCGACCTCGGCCTCGGAGAGCCGGCAGGCTATCGCCAGGTGGAAGATGACGAGGCTCCATGCCGCAGAGGCGATCAGGCCCCCGACCAAACCCAGGTCGTTGTTGCCACCGTGGTCGAGGACGTGTTTGAAGATGCCGATTCCGCCGACGATCCCACCGGAACCGAATCCGCCGAAGTAGGAGATCACCAGCAGCCCCAGGAAGTACGGGACGATCCAGATAGCTGCGCGCCAATCCATCTTCGGCGCCTCCGAATTGAGGCCAAACAGGTACGACAGCCCGACGACGACATAGCCGATGAGCATCGCGAGCATCAGCGTGGTCAGCGTCTGCCACCCCGACCAGAAGATGATCCAGGTCGCAAACACGAACGCCAGCGGCGCCAGAACGCGCACAGCCGGCAGCTGGTAGACACGCGGCAGATCGGGCTTGGTCTTGCGCAACGCGGCGAGTGCGAGCGGTGCGCCTGCGTACATCAGCACCGAGGCACTCGTCGCGATGCCGACCAACTTGCCCCAGCTAGGGAAGGGCAACAGGAATAACAGCCCGATGGCCGTCGCGAAAAGCACGCCAAAGACGGGGACTTGCCTGCTGCTCGTGCGCTCGAACTGCTTCGGCACGTGACCGTTCCGTGCCATCGCGTAACTGATCCGTGACGTCGTCGCCGAGTAGAGCAAGCCGCTGCCGAACGGGCAGATGACCGCATCCAGTCTCAAGATGAATGCGAGCCAGGCCAGCCCGGCGACCTGGGCGATTGTGTAGAACGGTCCGGCGTTCAGCGCCACAACTGCGGGGTTGGCATTTCCGGCTCCGAGGTTCGTCCAGGTGTGCTGCGACATCAGGAGATGCGGGCTGATGGCTCCGATGAACGCGAACTGCAGGAGGATGTAGATGCCCGCTCCGATGAGGATCGAGAAGATCACCGCCCGCGGCAGGTCGCGTTTGGGATTTGCGGCCTCTCCGCCCAGCTGCACCGCCTGCTCGAACCCCAGTAGCGAAAAGACAATGCCGCCTGTCGGGACGGCGATGAGGATGCTCTTGACGGCGGAGCGGTGCACGAAGAAGCCGCCGCCCGCCGTGAAATTGCCGACGTGGAAGTGGGTTGCCAGCAGCACGACGATCGTGAACACCGGAATCAGGACCTTCCACCATGTGATCGCGTTGTTTGCGCGCGTCAGCCAGCGGATGCCGAACAGGTTGAGGATCACGAACAGCGACATCAAGATCACTGCTGCACCGATCCCGCTGCCGCTCAGCGTTCCGTTGGATCTGTAGAGAGCGTGCGCCCAATGTGCAGTTGAGAGGTACTGGATCACAGCGAGCACCTCAATCGGCGCGGTCGTGGCGGCCTGGAGGTACGAGGCCCACCCGAAGGTCACGCCGGCGAAGCTGCCGAAGGCGTAATGCGGGAAGCGGCTGGTCCCTCCGCTGACCGGAAACAGCCCTCCGAGTTCGGCGTGCACGAGCGCCAGCAGGATGACGATGATCGACGCGATGATCCAGGCGATCAGCGCCGAGGGCCCGGCGACCGTGGCGGCGATCAGTGCACCGAACAGCCAGCCTGAGCCGATGATCGAACCCACCGACGACCAGAGCAAGCCGATGAACCCGACACCGCGGTCAAGGCCCTCGCGGTTGGTCTTCGCCTTGGGCGCAGCGCGCGAGGGCGGCGGGGTAACGACGTCGGGCGGGGTGGCAGTAGCGGTCATCTCAAGGCTCCAGTTCTCAATTTGCGCCGCGGGGGCGCCGGTTTTTGGGAGCGAGAAGCGTCTCTGAGCACTCGCGCGCGGGCGTCCGTATGGCCATACGACACCTGGGGACCGCCGCTACTTACCAGGCCGCTCGGGACCGTGAAAGGCCTCAGTTATCATGCTCGGGAGGGCTGATGAAACCGGGTCCGCAGCAGCGCGCGTCGGTGAATCGTCTCGCCGCAGGTAGGCGTGTCGCAGGAGGCTGGCCCGGAGACGGGCGATGACGCTCTCGCTAGGCCCGCGAGAACCGTCGTTGAGCTCGAGCTGGCCGTTCGTGGGCCGCGAATCCGAACTCGCCAACATCGCCCGCGCCCATGCGGATGGGTGCTCTGGCGTTGTCGTCACCGCTGGAGCAGGCACCGGCAAATCGCGACTGGGTCGTGAGGCGATTGCCAACGCGGCTGCGGCTGGAGCGATGACGGAGTGGGTGCAAGCGACACGCAGCGCTGCGCAGGTGCCGCTGGGGGCCTGTGCCGGTCTGCTGCCACGGGAGGTCCCGTCCGACCAGGCGTTTCGGCTGCTCCAGACCACTGCACAGGAACTGCACGAGCGGGCGGCCGGACGGCGGATCGTAATCGGCGTCGATGACGCTCAGTGGCTCGATCCAATCTCGGCGACCCTCGTCTTGCAACTGGCGAGCGGAGGAGAGGCGTTCATCCTCGCGACCGTACGTGAGGGCGAGTCCTGTCCGGACGCGATCGACTCGCTGCTCAAGGACGTCGGCGCTCGCCGGGTCGAGCTGAATGGACTCGGCGACGACGAAATCCGCCGAATGATCGAAGCAGCGCTCGAGGGTCCGGTGGAGGAGGAGGTGGCACGCTGGGTCCTGGATCGCAGCGCCGGGAGCCCGATGTACGCGCGCGAACTCGTACATGAAGCATTGAGTACCGGAAGCCTGAGCTGGCGTGGGGGGTTGTGGCGCCGCACAGGCCGATTGTCCATTGGCGGATCACTTGTCGAGTTCGTTTCGCGTCGAATCGACACCTTGCCCGCAGAGCAGCAGGCGTCCCTTCAACTGCTCGCGCTCGCCGAGCCACTGTTGGTCGATGAGATCGCCGATCTCAGCTCGTATGAGGCGCTCGTTGCCGTCGAAGCAGAAGGGCTCGTCGCTGTGGATGCCAAGACCGGGGAAGCGCGACTTGGCCACCCGTTGTACGGCGATGCGTTGAGGGCATCACTGCCGAGCTTGCGGGCGCGCGGTCTGCGGGTACAGCTCGCCGTAAAACTGCAAGAACGTGAACGGCTCACACCGGAGGAGACGGTCCGCGTCGTACGGATGCTGCTCGATGCCGAGATGCCGGTGCCCACACCCCTGCTGATCCAAGGTGCCGACGCCGCCAACCTCACCAGAGATGCCGAACTGGCCACCGAGCTGGCGGAGAGGGCGGTCGCGAATGGCGCCGGCCTGCCTGCTGTGCTCGCGCTGGGCCGCGCGCTGGGCGCGCGTGGTCTCTATCGCGAAGCGGCGGAGACACTGGCGGCTGTAGAGGGTGAGGCTGCGGGGGACCCGCTCGCGCTCGAATACCTCGACGAGTGCAAGCGCGCGCTCTTCTGGGGGCTCGGCGAGGTCGCGGCGGTCAATGCATTGCTGGAGCGCGCCCGCAGCTGGTCAGATGATCCGCTCTGGCGCTGGCAGGTGCTCGGCGTGGCGACTGCTAGCGCCGTCGTCGAAGACCTACCGGGCACCATCCGTGCGGTCCGCGCCGCGCTGGACGACCCTTCGCTCGACGATGGCACGCGCCGCGGGCTCGAGCCGCGGCACGCCATAGCGCTCTTCTACGCCGGCATGTGGGACGAAGCGCAAAGCGTCGCTCGCGCGTGCCGGAGTGCGATCCCGCTGCGGACGTATCCGGACCTGATCGGGGTCTTGGCCTTCCGGCTGGCCGGGGTCGAATCGGGCGCGGCCTGGTCGACCCTCGAGCCGGAACTCACTGAGATGCTGGTTGAAGGGGTGCGCCGCCACGATCGCGAGACCGCTGGCCACGGGGCCCTGGGTCTTGGGCAGCTCGCCTTCATGCGTGGTCGCTTTCGCGACGCTGAACGCTGGCTCACCGAGGCGGAGCTGCACTTCGAGCGGGAGGACAATTGGGGCTCGATCACGGAGACGCTTGTGCTGCGCGTCGGCATCGCGAGCGTCACGGGCGACGCCGACGGCGCCGCCGACGCCCTGCTGCGGCTGCAGATGATCGACGACCATGGTCGACCGTGGCCGCTCTCCCGGCCTGTCTACCGGGCGCGCGCACAGGCCTGGGCGAACTGGGCACGTGATGGCGCTGGCGCCGCGTCTGACTTTCTGGACGCGGCGCAGCCGTACATCGACACAATGCCGGGCCTTGCGGCAGTGCTGGTCTACGACGCTCTCATTGCAAGTGCGCCCGTCCGCCAGGTGAACCCTCTCCTGACTGAACTCCGGGCGCGTTGCGACGCGACCCTTGTGGACGCCTACGCCGATCATGCCGCCGCGCTCGCAGCCGCAGACGCTGACCAACTGCTACGGGTCGCGGACCGCTTCGACCGAATCGGCGCGACGCGCTTTGCCATGACAGCCGCGGTTCACGCCGCCGAGGTCTTCGTGGAGGCCGGAAGGCAGGACTCGGCACGGCGTGCCGCATCGCGCGCGCACCAACTGCACCAGCCAGGGCAGGGCACCGAACCGCCGATCATCGACGGTCTCGATGGAGCGACAACCGGGATGACCGCTCGCGAGCGCCAGATCGTCGAGTTGGTACGCCGCGGCCTGACGAACGCAGACGTTGCCGCCCAGCTCGACGTGTCGGTACGGACGATCGAGACACACCTGTATCGCGCGATGCAGAAACTCGACGTGAGCGACAGGCGGGATCTGTGACGGGCGGGCCGGAACCGGCCCTCGTTGGGCGGGCGCGCGAGCGAGCGGCCATCGCCGATGGCCGTACAGCGGGTGGCGTCGGCTTCGCGGTGGCTGGCGCACAAGGGGTCGGCAAGACAAGACTCGCGCGCACGGCACTGGCGGACGCCGCGCAGGCCGGCGCTGCACCGCTCTGGGTCCAGGCGACCCGCAGCGCCTCATCGGTTCCGCTGGGCGCACTGGCCGGGGTGCTGCCCGACCAAAACGGCTCTGACGATCCTCTGACCCTTCTGCGTACGAGCGCGCACGCGCTGACCGATCTGGCCGGACGTAGGCAGCTGGTGCTCGGAGTCGATGACGCCCAGTACCTGGATGAGGTCTCGGCGGCACTCGTGCTGCACCTGGCACGCACGTCGTCTGCATTCATCCTTGTGACGGTCAGGACAGGGGAACCATGTCCCGATGCGATCAGAGCGCTCTGGAAAGACGCCGGCGCACTGCGCCTCGTGTTGAGAAGGCTCGACGAGCCATCGACGGATGAGCTTCTCGAGGGCGTGCTCGGTGGTTCGGTCGAGAGCGGCCTGCGGCACTGGATCTGGGACCTCAGCGCCGGCAACGCGATGTACGTGACCGAGCTGCTGGGCGGCCTGCTCGCTGATCGGGCGCTGACCTGCGAGGACGGGCTGTGGCGCATCGCGGGACAACCGCGTGTCCCCGCGTCACTGACGGAACTCGTCTCAAGACGAATCGCGAGCCTCGACGGTGGTGTACGGCGTAGCCTCGAGCTGCTCGCGGTGGGCGAACCACTGCGGCTCTCGGTGCTGTCGCGTCTCGAGTCAAACGATGCACTCGTCGCTGCCGAGACCGAGGGCTTGATCACCGTGGACGAGAGTTCCACCGACCCGCGACTGCGTCTGGCCAGCCCGCTCTACAGCGAGGCGATCGGAGCGACATTGCCGGTGCTACGCGCGCGGCAGATCCGCCTGCAGCTAGCGGAAGCACTCCAGCGCGAGGTGCCGTTGACCTCCGAATCATCATTGCGGGTCGCGCGTTGGCTGACAGAGGCCGGGTCACCTGTCCCTTACGCATTGCTCGTCGACGCCGCGCAGGCCGCGATCGCGACAGCCGATACGGAGCTTGGTGGGCGGCTTGCGGAGGCCGCGGTTCGGGGCGGAGGGGGAGTGGAGGCACAGATGCTCCTTGCCAGGTCGCTCGCTGCGCGCAGCCGCTTCGATGAGGCGGCAGCCGTCCTCGCCGACGCGGAAACGCTGATCGATGATCCAGACACGGGGATCGCGTATTTGCAACAGCAGACCGCGGTGCTCTACTGGGGCCTGAATCGCGTCGACGTTTTGCGCGCGCTGCTTGCGCGTGCCCGAGGCTGGTGGCCGGATGATGCCTGGCACCACCGGATCGATCCGCTCACCGACCTGATCACCGCCCACCTTCCGAACGAGCAGCCCAGCGCAGGCGTCAAGCAGTCCTCGACTCTTTCTGATGCGACCGGGTCGGACCCGCACCGTCAGCGGACCTTGCAGACTGCGCAGCTGCGACGCCTCACGTATGAAGCTCGCGGCCGCGAGGCGTATCGCCTGGGAATGTCGCTGCGGCCGACGGTCCCGTTCCGGGATGTATACGACCACAACGCGGCATCGCTGTGGGTGGGCGTATGCGTGCAGGCGGGGGAGGGCTTGGACGAACTCGAGCGCTGGTGTCAGAAGACGCTGCGTGCCGCGGTCCGACACGAGGACTACAGCGCTGCCGGCGTGGCTGCGCTCGGACTCGGCAATCTTCGTTACGCCGAGGGCCGTTACCGGGAGGCCAACCGGTGGCTGGCCGAAGCTCAACTCCACTATCAACATCACGACCCGTTCGGCCTGCTCGTGGTCACGCATGCCTCGCAGGTCGCCGTCGCAGCCGCCATCGGCGATGGGTTGGGCGCCAACGCCGCGCTGCTCCAGTGTCGTGCCGCCGTACGGGGCGAGCCGCCGCCGCCGACTCAACTGACCCATCTTCGATGGGGAGAGGGGTGGGCGGCCGTGAGCAAGGGGGAGCAAGCCCGCGGGCAGGAGATTCTGCTCGAAGGTGCCTACGAGGTCGAGGTCTCACCCTTGGACGCAGCGTTTCTAGCCTACGAGGCCATGCGTGCCGGAGCATCGGCGGCTTCTGCCGCCCCGCTCCTGCACGACCTCGACGCCCGCAGTGACGCGCGGTTGATCACTGCGGCCGCCGTGCATAGCGCCGGTCTTGTTGCTCACGACGCCACGATGCTGCTGGATGCGGCGGAACAACTGGAGGCGATCGGAACGCTGCGCTTCGCTTGCGAGGCCGCGGCCCATGCCGCCCAGTGCTTCCTCGATGACGGCGAAGAGAGTTCTGCGAGGCGGGCAGCCGCGCACAGCAGGCGGCTGTTCGCTCATGGTGAAGGCTCCCGGATGCCAGAGGTCTCCGGGCTGTCCGGCTCTGCGATCGCTCTCTCCGGTCGTGAGGCGGAGATCGCGGCGTTGGCCGCGCGGGGGCTCACCAACGCAGAGATCGCCGAACGGCTCGTGCTCTCGGTCCGCACGGTCGAGACCTACGTCTATCGAGCAACGCAGAAATTGGGTCTTGGCGACCGGCGCGAACTGGCGACTGCGATCAGCGCCTCACCCGCTGAGCGGCGATTCGCCTCTTAGCACCACTCGGACCGCCGTCTCGGTGACGCGCCGTCAGTAGGGGTCGACACGAACTGTCGTAGTCGGATACGGACGGCGTGGCCGAGCCGTCCTGAGACCTTGGTGATCACCAAACGACGCGCCTGCCTCTCTCAGGCGCAGATCAAAGGAGATCCCAATGTCCATTCGTACCCACTCACGTCTCGCGAAGCTCGCCGGTGTCGGCGCCATTGCAGCCACTGCTCTGGTCGCAGCCCCCATATCGCTGGCCGCGACATCAGGCGGAGCTCCGGCCACTGCCTCGGTCGCGAAGGCAAAGAGCGCGCCGTTCACCCTCGGTGTCAGCGCCACCACGGTCAAGCCGGGCCAGAAGATCACGATCTCCGGCC
Source organism: uncultured Actinomycetota bacterium (assembly GCA_963714335.1). Lineage (GTDB taxonomy): Bacteria > Actinomycetota > Thermoleophilia > Solirubrobacterales > Solirubrobacteraceae > Palsa-465. Next base: position 758,486 of record CAVQNW010000001.1, on the reverse strand, counting down.
TGGCATATGCCAGGGCCGGTGCGAACCTGACGATCATGTCGCAGGCGATCTCGTCTTCGCGCAGCGTCTCCGGAATGCCCGCTGTCCGTACCCCAGCCCTGGTCGAGGGCATCTACCACACGACGGTGCGGGTCGCGCCGGCGACCGAGCCCGGGGTCTACCCGGTCATCCTGCGCTATGGCAACCGCCAGGTCGCCTCGATCAGAAACCTGCGTGTGATCGGCGCTGCCGCCCGCGGCGGTAGGGCGTCGACGCACCAGGCCGCATGCGACGGCATCAGCTTCACGGTGCTGCACAACGACCGTGCAGGCAACGTCTCGCTGCCGGCCGGCCGCTACGCGGTCTCGAGCAGCAACATGGATTGCGGCAGCGCGTCAGCTGACTTCACCAGCTTTCTGGCGGGCGCCGGCAAGCTGATCCCCGGCTGGAACACCAGCTCAGCGGGCGCCGGCCGTGCCACGTTCACGTCAGCGCAACAGCGGCCTGAGCTTCAGCGTTGCCAAGCGCTGAGGGTCACGCACACTAGTGAGGGTGCAAAAACGCCGCCGGTGTCTCGCGCCGGCGGCGTTGCTATGTCCACCATCAGACCACGAGTGGTCGCATCAGCCGAGGCGCTGTACTGATTGTCCGGAGCCTTTCGACGGCCGTAGACTCCGCCGAGGTGTCGGATCGAGCGACAACCAGTGCCTCATTAGTCACGCGAGTGTGGCCGCTCGTGGGCCGCGAGGCCGAGCTCGAGGCCATCACAGAGGCCCGTGAGGACCCCGGTTGCCGAGGCGTCGTGTTGAGCGCCGTGGCGGGGGCCGGCAAATCGCGGCTGGCCGCCGAGGCGCGCTCGGCCACGCAAGCGCAAGGCGCGCTCACCTATCGCGCCCAAGGGACCGCCAGCAGCGCCACGATTCCCCTCGGAGCCCTTGCTTCACTGATCCCCGAGGATGTCCGTAGCGACGAACCGCTGGAGCTGTTGCGCCGCAGCACCCAGGCGTTGCAGGCCCGAGCGGGATCGCGGCCGGTGGTGCTCGAGGTGGACGATGCCCACCTCCTCGATCCGGGATCGGCGGCGCTGGTGTTGCATCTCGTCAACAGCGCGGGTGTGTTTGTCCTAGCGACCGTCCGCTCCGACGCCCGAGCGCCCGACGCGGTCGACTCGTTGTGGAAGGACTCGGGCGCCCGGCGCATCGAGCTCGGACCGCTCGACGACGACGCGATCGCCACGTTGATCGAAGCGGGATTGCAGGGACCGGTCGAGCAGCGAGTCCTGCGCCGGGTTGTTGACACGTGCGCCGGTAATCCCCTGTTCGCGCGCGAACTTGTCCTTGGAGCGATCGACGAGGGTCAGCTCACCTTCGACGGCGACCTCTGGCGGCTTGACGGGACGCCCCCGATCTCCCCGTCGCTGGCGGCACTCATCTCGCGGAGGATGGGAGCTCTCGATCCGGCGGCCCGTCGTGTGCTGGAGCTCGTGGCCCTGGGCGAGCCTATGCGCCTCGACGAACTGCACGCCCTCACCGACGCCGAGAGCGTCGAGGCCGCCGAGGCGGGTGGGATGGTGGCGGTCTCGGACGACGTCGGCCCGCGAGTTGAGGTTCGTCTCAGTCATCCGCTGTACGGGGAGCTGCTGCGGGAGCAGCTGCCAACCTTGCGCGGGCGGGAGCTGCGCCGGCAGCTCGCCGATGTGGTGACACGGCGAGCGCATCTGACCCCCGACGATGCGTTGCGCATCGCGCGCTGGCGTCTGGACGCCGGCGAGGAGGTTCCGCCGGACCTGCTGATCGACGCCGCGCGAGCCGCCAATCTCTCCGGGGATCCCGAGCTGGGAGCGCGGCTGGCGCGATTGGCCCTGGACGAGGGTGCCGGTCTAACGGCCACCCTGCTGCTGGCACGTGCCAACGTCGTGCGCAATCGCTTTGCCGACGCTGAGGCCGTGCTTGCCGCTGCCGAGGCGAGCGCCCCCGGCGATTCCGAGGCGATCGCCTACATCGGTCAACGCGTACACGCTCTGTACTGGGGGCTCAGGGATGTCTCGGCTGCCCGGGCGTTCCTGGCGAGGGCGGAGAATTGGTCCAACGAGGAGGGATGGAAGCGCCGTCTGGATCCGTGGCGACTGGTTCTCTCGGGGTTCGCCGACGGCGTTCAGGATTACAAGCAGGGAGCGGCCGAGGCTGATCGGCTCCTCGCCGACCGCGGTCTCGAACCGCGGGAGCGGCTGCAGATAGAACTCGCCCATGGCTTCCGGTTGATGGCGGTTGGCCGGGTCAAGGAGGCAGATGCAATCGTGCGCAGGATCAGGCCACGGGCGCCACTGCGGGCCAACTATGACGCCTATGGGCTCGGACTCATGTCGATCGTCGGTCTGGAGTCAGGGGAGGACTGGGCCGATCTGGAGACATACATGTCCGCGATGGTGCGCGACGGCGTGCGCGCAGGTGACGGCGAGGCGGCCGGGTTGGGCTCGTTCACGCTGGCCTCGCTTGAGATGACACGAGGACGCTACCGCGAAGCGGAGCGTTGGCTCGCAGAGGCCGACGCCCAGTTCGAGCGCCAGGACGCCTTCGGCACTGTGCTCAGCATCCGGGCGCTGCGCGTTGGGATCGCCGTGGCGCGCCGCGACCCAGCAGCCGGCCGGGCGGCGCTCGTCAGCGTGCGCGAACTGATCGGCGACGGTGAGCCGCTGCCTACCCAGACCGGCTATCTGATGCGGGCCGAGGGTTGGGGTGCGCGGGCTCTCAGCGACGCCTCCGGGGCCGAGTACTTCCTCGAGGCCGCGGCCAGGGTGCAGCAGCCGAACCTCCGGTCACGCCTGCTCTACGAGGCGCAGCGCTCAGGGGCCGGTGCGGTAACCGTGGCGGAGGAGCAGGCGCGCCTGGCGCAACGGTGCGACGCCCGACTCGTCGCCGCCTATACCGCGCACGCCGCTGCGCTCGCCGCTCGCGATGGCGTTGCGTTGCTTGCGGCTGCCGACGAGATGGAAGCGATCGGTGCCCTTCTGTACGCGATGGAGGCGGCCGCCGACGCCGCCCGCCAGTTCGTCGCCGCCGGTCGCGCCGACTCCGCACGTCGGGCCTTCACCCGCGTGTCGGAACTGTATGTCCCGGACCAAGGTGCCGAGATGCCGGTCATCGATGGCCTCAGCTCGGTGGCGATCGAATTGACGCGCCGTGAGGCTCAGATCGCGTCGCTTGCGGGTCGTGGCCTCTCCAACCTGGAGATCGCTGAACAACTGGTTCTCTCGGTCCGAACGGTTGAGACGTACGTTTACCGCGCGATGCAAAAGCGCGGCGTCGACAACCGCTACGAGCTGTGACTAACGGCTGATCACGGCCTCAAGCCAGTCGAACAGCTGCCGATCGCGCGACTCGCCGTCCTCGTCGGCGCGGATGAGGGCGGTCTCGGCGGTGGTCTGCTCGTGGAGACCCCGTGCCTGCCCCGGCCAGCGGTTACCGCCACCACACTCAGCGATGAGTAGGGGCGTCCTGATGCGAGACGGCTCATCAGTGAGGCGGTAGCGTGCGACCTCGGCGAACACCCGGGACGGCGGCGCCGCCGCGAGCCCGTAGGGGAGAGCGTGCCAATAGAGACGACCGGCTGCGCGCCGATCGAACAGGAGGGCGGCCCGGATCCTGCGATCGAACTCAGCGGACTCTCCGTCGGCGAGCATCTGTGCGAGTGATGGCGTCAGCGCCGCTGTCCACTCGGAGGTCACATCAGTGATGCCAGGAAAAACTGCCGCGGCAGCGAGCCGGTGGTCATATGCCAGTGCCTGGGGGAGCCAGAAGCCGCTCTGACCAAAGCCGACCGCGGCGATCTGTGCGGGACTGACCTCCGGTAACTCGACGACGGCGTCAAGCACTGGCCCGAGCACGGCCGCCCAGTCAGGACGGAAGAAGAGCCGACGACGAAACAGCGCCGCTTGCTGCCCGGGGCCATCGAACGTGAGCCAGTGATATCCGCGCCCGGCGGCCGCTGCTCCGCCGAGGCCCCACATCGCCGAGGTCGGTAGATGAGCCCCGTTCTGCATGATCACCAACGGGCGACGATGCCCCGCGGATCCTTGCGCGGGGAAAAAGTAGGCGGGCAGCGATGTTCCCTCATACGGGATCTCGATGAGCCGAGCGGCCGGCGGCGCACAGTGCACGGCCCGTTCCCAGCAAGCACGCTGTCGCCGCCACAGCTCCGGTGCGCGGTTGCGCTCATAGGACCCGGCGATCTGAGACAGCGCCGCGGCGTAGTAGGAGGCGGCTTGCAGGTATAAGGTGGCGGCCGTCTGCCCACGTCCTGAGGAATCGGCGGTGTTGGCCGCAGCCCACGTGTCACCGGCGGTCCACAACCACTCAAGCACCCATGAGTCGGCATCGCCGTCGATGATCCGGCATGCGGTCTCAAGAACCGCGCCGGCATCGGAGCCACCGTGGTGGGCCTGGCTCAGCAGGACGGCGAGTTGCTCTTTGAATTCGGGGTCCAGCAGAGGGATCTCGGTCATGCCCCGATGGTGGCCCCTCGCACCCGGGTCTGCCGTCGTAGACGCCTACGACATCTCCGCGCGGTCTACGACATCACCGAGTCAGTACTTGAAGTGCGCGATGTCGTATGCAGATACGGACGGCCGCGTGCGACGTCGCTGCGACCGTGGGGTCACAACGTAATTGACCGGTTCCAAAAATATGGAGTGCTGATATGAGCCGTCTACTGCTGAAGAACGAACTGCTCGACGCGCAGTTATTGAGAGCCGTGGGCACCGCCGGCTACGGAGGGGCTGACCTGGGGGAATGCCTGGCCACCGCGGGGCGGATCGATGAACAGGACTTGGGTAGTTGGTATGACGAGTGGTCACAGACCGCCGCGGTTGTCGCGCAGCACGCCGAGTGCGAAGCCGCCGCCGGGAATCGTGAGTCGGCGCGGCTGGCGTACTTGAGAGCCAGCACGTACCACAGGACTGCTGGCGTGATGTTGCTTGGCCCGCCGCTGGATTCACGACTCGTCTCGGCCTACAGCGCTCAGTCCGAGATGTTCCAGCGCGCAATTGCGCTGATGGATGCCCCGGGCGAGTTGATCACGATCCCGTTCGAGGGCACGACCCTGCCCGGCTATTTCTTCTCGCCGGCCAACGATGGTCGGCGTCGGGCAACCGTTCTCCTGACCGGCGGGTACGACGGCACTGCCGAAGAGCTTTTTTTTGCCAACGGAGCGGCCGCCCTCGCGCGGGGCTATAACGTGATCGCATTCGACGGGCCGGGGCAGGGACGGGTGTTGACCGAGCAGCGGCTGCCGATCCGCCCTGACTGGGAGACCGTGGTCGCGGGGGTCCTCGACTATGCGCTCGGCCGTGACGAGGTGGACGCCGACCGCGTTGCACTGATCGGCCTGAGCCTCGGAGCGCACCTCGCGCCGCGCGCGGCGAGCGCCGAGCATCGCCTGGCGGCCTGCGTGGCCGACTGCGGCGCCTACGACCTTTATGCGGCGTTCTTGGAGAGGCTCCCGGGGCCGCTCGCCAGCCCGCTGTTGCGGGACCGTCGCCTCGTCAGGCTGGCCTTGGCGCGGTTGTTGGCATTCGTCGCGGAGAAGCCCGTGGCGGGATGGGCCCTTCGCAGGGGAATGCTCGTCCATGGTGTGGACGACCCGCTGGCCTACGTGGACTCGCTCCGTGCATTCACCCTGCGAGGGCGGGCATCGCACATCACATGCGCAACCTGGGTGTGCAGCGCTGAGGGCGACGACATCAGCCAATCCGCGCCACAACTGGTAGACGCGCTCGGGTGCGAGAAGACCTACGTCCGTTTCACTGCCGCAGAAGGAGCCGACGATCACTGCGAGCAAGCCGCTCGCGCGCTTTACCACGCTCGCTCATTCGGCTGGCTCGACAGCCATCTGCGTCCAGCGTCGATCGCTTCACTGCAAGCGACATCACCACAACGTTGAAGGCTGGTTTCCTCAAGAAGAGCTGTACGGTGACGGCGTCGCACGACAGAGAGTTGAGCACCGCACGTGCGAGCAACGACCAGCTTCGACGATACGGATTTCGAAAATCAAGCATGCGCCCTGACGTTGTGGCTCAGGCGGCTTCGCTGAGCGTTGCCTCGTACCTGACCCAGCGCATCGCGTCCGTGATCTGCCGCTCTCGCGTCCGTCTCATGCCCGCGGTCTCATACAGGCGATGCGCGGGCGTGTTGTCGGTGTCGGTCCAGAGTGCCACGCTCCGGGCGCCCGCTTGCGCGGCAGAAGCGAACGCATGCTGCAGTAGGAGACGACCAACCCCCTGCCGTTGGGATCCTGGTGTGACGAACACCATTGAGATGTGCACGAGCTCGGGTAGGACAACGCCCTGCCCGTCATCGGCGCGCCCCGGCTCAGCCGCCACCATTCCGACCATGCCGCGCTCGTCCGCCACATAGACCGTCGTGCCGGGCTCCGCCAGCTTCTCCCACACTCGCTCAGCCCTCCGTTGACTCGGCGGTCCGGTTCGTGCGGTGCGAGCTGCGTGCCACACCTCAAAGGTGGCACTACGCTCCGACGGTGCCATCACATGAATGTCCACCCGGCATCCCCTGCGCGTCAGGTCGCGGCGACGAACTCGAGCCTGTTACCCCACGGGTCTTGTGAATAGAACCGCCGCGTGCCCGGCAACGCGTCATCCCATAAAACCTCCACGCCGGCACCACTCAGACGCGCAGCAAGAGGTTCGAGGTGGTCGGCCGCGACGCGCAGGGCTGGGTGCGCCTTTCGTGCGGGGGTGAACTCCTCCTCAACCCCAACATGTAACTGCTGTGCGCCAACCACGAACCACGCACCGCCTCGCGCGCGAAGCGAATCCGGCTTTTGAATCTCGGTCAAGCCTAGGAGCTCTCCGTAAAACCATCGGGCGGCCGGTTCACAGTCAGCTGGGGCAGCGACCTGCACGTGGTCAACGCCATCGATCCGCATCTCCACGGGGAATGTACCCGCAGGGAGCCGCGCCCGTTCTGGTCAAGCCCGCTCGCGATCCGGCTGACGCACCTGAGACCTGCTTCCTCACTCGGTGCGAGCATCACGGCCCGGACGGGTTGCGTCTCAGGACTGCTGTAAATAGCTGGGCTGGTGCTGTCTGAGAGACGGCCGGAACAATGACCCTGCCGCGCCCTACTTCTTCGCGCGCCGCGCGAACCGCGACGTCAGGCGGCTCAGCCTGCTCCGGATCTCCTGACTCGCGTCAGCGGCGATCCTGCCGACCGTATCGTCGGTCTTGATAATCCCCAGCTCCTCGTCGGTCGGACGCACGGGCCCCCCTCGGGCGACCGTCTCGGCGGCCTGCGCCCGGTAGCCAGCATGGCGGGCCTTGGCGGCGTCGATCTGCGCCCGCAGGAGAGCGACATGGTCGTCGGGGTCAGGTGCGGCGCGGGTGGCGTCGGCGTCGTCCGTCATGGGACGTATTCCATCACCTATCAGGTCGTCCGTGGCAGGCCGCATTGGAGGAACCGCCCGCGCCGGCCTCGTTTCGTGAGCCGACGCTCATCTCAGCGCGGAGGTAGGACTGCCGTCGGCCGCCAACTGTCGAGCTGGTCGTGTCGAATGTCGCTACCGGCTCACCCATAATCTGAGTCCTCATCGGCACTACCGGCGGGCCGCCAACCGCAAAGTAGGTTGCCGCATCCGCGAGGCACGTCGCGGCCTCCGATCGCGGATCGCTGGAACGGCTGCCTACGCTCCCTTTACCTAGCTGTGATCGACTTCAGTCGAGCCTCAGGATGACCGTTGCTTCGTCGGTTTCCACAGATCAAGAAAGTGAACAGCCGTGGGCGTTCAGGCGCTCGTCGGGACGCGCAAAGGGTTGTTTCTTCTGAGCGGCGGCCCGGACGAGCCTACTCTCCGCGCGACCGAGGCCGGGTCGGCGCCCGTATCGAGGTGATGTCCTGGCATGCCTGGGCGGCGATCGAGGCCTGCACGGCCGGGCGCGACAGGCGCGTGCGTTGATGTCGTTAACGGGATGGCGGCCGGAGCCCGTCCGCGAACAGCTCCGTCACCCCAGTGCGGCCGATCGGCGGGGGCTGGGCAAGGCGGCCCGGGCGGCGGTTCCGCGCTCGAGGCACGGGGGTTGGGAGCCGCACCCGTCCAGGCCGGATCCGATTGAGCTGCTCCGGGAGCAGGCGAGAACTCGTCTGCCGGAGCTGATCCCGATCCGGTACGGCCGCATGCTCGTCTCGCCGTTCACGTTCTACCGGGGGGCCGCGTGTGTGATGGCGTGGGACCTCGCCCAGGAGCCCCGAACGGCCCTGAAGGCCCAGCTGTGCGGTGATGCCCACCTCTCCAACTTCGGCACATTCGCCGGTCCGGACCGCCGGCTCGTGTTCGGGATCAACGACTTCGACGAGACGCTCCCCGGCCCGTTCGAGTGGGACGTCAAGCGGCTGGTCGCCAGCTTCGAGGTCGCCGGACGCGATCGCGGATTCGATCAGGTTGCGCGACGGCCTATCGATCTCGCGGTCGCGCGCTCCTACCGGGAGGCCATGCGCAGTTTCGCGGAGCTCCGGACGCTGGAACTCTGGTACGTGCACCTCGACCGTGACCCCGAGGAGATCGTCAGCGGGTGGGCATCGCGGGTCAGCCGGAAGCAGCTCAGGTATTTCGAGCGCAACATCGCCAAGGCACGGGCAAAGGACTCACTGCGTGCGTTCGCCAAGCTCACCCGGGTCGTAGACGGGCATCCACGGATCATCCACGATCCGCCGTTGATCGTGCCCATCGAAGCGCTCGCGCGCGCGGATGACCCGGAGACACTCGCGGCGGCGGTCGACGCCGTCCTGCACTACTACCGCCGCACGCTGCCACGGGACCGCCGGAAGCTTCTCGAGCGATACCGGTACATCCATGCCGCCCGCAAAGTAGTGGGAGTGGGCAGCGTGGGCACGCGCGCCTGGATCATGCTGATGCTCGGCCGCGATGACCGCGACCCGCTGTTCCTGCAGATGAAGGAGGCCGAGGCATCCGTGCTCGAGCCGTATCTCGGCCGCAGCGAGTTCGAGAACCACGGCCAACGCGTGGTGGAGGGACAGCGGCTGATGCAGGCAGCGAGCGACATCATGCTGGGCTGGATCCGGACAACCGAGTGGATCGACGGCGTCAACCGCGACTTCTACGTTCGCCAACTGTGGGACGGCAAGGGCGCTGCTCCCGTCGACGTGCTCGACCCAGACGCGCTTGGCCGCTACGGCGAGCTGTGCGGCTGGGCCCTCGCACGTGCTCACGCACGCTCAGGCGACGCGGTCGCGATCGGCAGCTATCTCGGCGCCGGCAACACCTTCGACCGGGCGATGTGCGCCTTTGCCGAAAGATACGCCGATCAGAACGAACGCGATTATGAGGCTCTCAGGCATGCCGCCGACGCCGGCGGCATCGCCGTTCGACCTGGGCTGTGACGAGCTGGGCGCAGGACAAATCTCACGAAGCTGCGACAACTTGGTTTTGCTCTGACGACCTCGCAACACACGCGAGAGGGGGAGAGGTCCTCCTGGGTTTGCCTCCCCTTTGTCATTACCCGAGTTCCCATTTGCGATGTTTCCGCTTGTGCACAGCATGATCGCTGGGGCGCTGACGGTGAAGGCGTTTGTGAGGCGCGCCGGGGTGTCGGGTGCGTTGGGGGTGTAGAGGACGCGATGGTGTCGAGCGCTCGGTTGAGTTGTCGGTCACGGCCGCGGAGCAGTCGGTGGCGCTGGGTGTTGCCGGAGTTGGCTGCGATCGGAGCGAAGCCGGCGTAGCGGGCGAAGCATGCGTACGCGAAGAATTGATGTGAGTCCACCGCGAGGAGACGCGTCACCCGGTCCCATCAGGACTGGGGCTTTGCGAGCACCAGCTCCTGGAAGGACCGGATGAACAACGGGCTCGGTGCCTGCGGCTAACCACCGCGCCTTGCTACGGCTGGCAAAGGCGCCGGGGTGTCGGCATCTTCGACGGCATCGCCCGCAGCCAGCAGCACCCTTAGCCGGGTTCGCGCGCGGTGCGCGCGGATTCTCACCGCGTTCGGGGACAGGCCCAGAATCGATGCCACCTCCCGCGGCGCCAGGCCATCCCAGGACAGCATCGTGATGATCTCCTGGTCCACCGGTGAGAGCTCGGACAGCGCGGCCGTGACCGCGCTGTCCTCTGGGCTTGTCGTGGGGTTCGATCGCTCAGCGGCGAGCGCGAGCTCGCGTGATGTCGCCGCCGCCCGCTCTTGGCTGGACCGCTCTCGTCGACTGACATTTCTGGCGATCCCGAAGAGCCAAGCCCGGGCCTCCTCGCCCGGCGGCGTGCGGTTGCGCTTCTCCCACGCGATCCGGTAGGTGTCGGCGAGGCAGTCAGCCGCGTCCTCAGCGGTCGCGCAGCGCCGCAGCAGGAACGCGAGCAGGTCTCGGCTGGTCTCGGCGTAGAGCCGAGTGAACTGCTCGTCGTCCTCGGGTGTCGGGCGACCCGCTCGCGTAAAGAACCTGCTCATCAGCTCTGCGACGGCGTCGTGGTCTGCGACGTGACCGTCTGCGGGGCGGTCGTCGTCGGCGACGTGGTCGTCTGCAGGGTCGAGGAAGTCGTGCCCGGGACCGTCGATGTTGGGCTCGACGCGCCCGTGGTGGTCTGTGGGGTCGAGGTGGTCGTCTGCGACGCTGAGGTGGTCGTCTGCAGGGTCGGTGTCTCGGTTCCCTTTGGCAGGTTGACCGTTTCGGACCCGGCGGTGAACGGCTGACTGTTGCCGTTGGGCAGGGCCGTGACCGAATTCACGATCGCGCGCTGCAGGTAGACGTTGCGCTGCGACGTCAAGCCCTGCGAGGAGCGGGAATAGGACGACTCGTCCTGCAGCAGGTAACCCGTTGTCGGCGAAACGACGATTGTCTGCGTCCAGCCATCGGCGTGATCGGTGAACTGGATCGCGGTGCCCGCTCGGCCGAGCTGATCCTTCCGGTCACCCAGCAGCGTTGTGCCGGGCACGTAGGCGAACGCCTGGTACGCCGTCGCGCGCAACTGCGCGTCAGTAGCGTCCCGCACGATCGTGATCAGGCCATCCCAAAGACCCGACGGCTGCCCGCCCATATAGAGCTTGAGATCGTGGAGCAATTCCTGCGGGCTGCCCGGCCGCTCGGTCCCGTTGAAGATCTCACTCTGGATCGGCGTGAGCTTTCCCTCGTCTTTGAGCCCGCGAGCCGGATACAGGAAATCCGAGATCATTCCCGTGGCCGCCGGGTCGGCCGTTCCGAACGCATCAGCGAACTCGGTGTCGAAAGCCGACTTGTTGGCGAGATAGTTCGCACGATCCTGCGCGCCGGCGAACGCGATACCACTGCTGGTCGTCCGATCCCTGCTCTCGTCAACCGGGATCGGCCCCTCCCAACTCTGCTCAGTCTGGTCGTAGGTGAAATTGACGCTCGCCCCAGCGAACGACGGGTCACCGGTGGACTCGACCTCAACGGCCGCGTACTGAAACTGGCCGGCCGCCGGCATCGCCTGCGCGGCCGCCGCATGAGCGACCTGCCCGAGTTGGGCGGCCGCCGCCGGCGTCACCGCAAGCGGCAAGCCCGCGCCCCCGACACCACCGGCCAATGTCTCGATACCAACCAGTGACGCGGCGCCCGCGGTCGCGACCGCAGCCCCGAGCGTCGCCCACCGCCGCCGATACACAGCCCGCCCAGACGAGCGCGACAGCGCACGGCGCTGCGCACCCGACTCCACGCCCAAGCGAACCGAATCCAACGCCGCGAGCACACCCTCATCATCAAGCGCAACGCGATCAACCGGATTGCTCACATACAGCCGAGCATCCAACTCGACCTCCGACAACATCTCGCTAGCCACGGTGTTCTCCTTTAGAAGGGTGTGCACCAATACATCTCTGCAAAGGCCAAATTCATTTCAAACCCACCCGACGCGCACAGGCCGTGTTGACCATAAGCGCCGCGTACGTCCTGGCGGAAGCTGGGCCGCAGCAGGCCAGGAGCTGGCGCAATGACGCGGGGCGTTGGCACACCGCGCTTCCGGAGCTGATGTTCCCGGCAGATCGCAGCTGGCTGCTGTCAAGCGGCTGGGATGACGCGTGGGCATGTGTCGGCGGCTCGAACGATTTGATTTGTGCACTTCTCGCTGAACCGGACCTGTTCGCTGAGAAGACCGATCCGTCGGTTCCCGATATGTGGCCGTCAATCATGCCCGACGAGATGCAGCGACGTCTCGGGCGCTAGCGGGCTGCGCCGAACAGCCAGAGTCGTGCCTGATCGTCACGGGGCCAGGGTGCCGCCGTCGCTGTTAGCTGGCGGTGTAGTGTCGCGTCTCACCAATTCGCGACAGTGGCAATCTCACCTAAACGCGACGGATTCTCACGAACCTGCGAGATATAGGGTCCCCGGATGAACGCTCGCAACCGCGCCGGGTGGACTGCGTGTTGCTCTCGCTCGGCGGTCAGGCTGCGGCGATCGGCGTCCGTGTGGACATGGTCGCATCCGCGAATCGGTTGGCTGAGTCGGGGTCGTGTGAGGGCAGGTAGATCGTCGTGTGCGCGGCGCAGTGGGCGAGGATCGTCTGCATCGTGGCGATGTGGATGTTGGGGTTTGGTGCGATCGCGTCGGCACGGAGAGCCTGTAGTTGCTCGAGCGAGTCGGTTGCGTCGCCGGCGAGCATTACGTGCCGGCCTGTGTCATCGACGCATATCACCGAGATGTGGCCCGGGGTGTGCCCGGGGGTGTCGACTGCGACGATTCGCCGGTCATCGCTGAGGGAGCGGCTTCGGGCGAACGCTCCGAACGGCCCGTCATCGAGCGAGAAGGGCTCAGGCGCAAAACCCGGAGGCAGCGGCTGGCGCAGGACGCGACGCATTGCTCTCGCCATCGGGGTTGCGAGGAACTGCAGCTCCTTGTCATGGATCATGACTGGCGTGTGGACGTGGACGAGGCCGTCCATGTGGTCTCCGTGGGCGTGCGTGAGCACCACCTCCGAGACGTCGCCAAGCTCCAGGCCCGCAGTGGCAAGCGCCGCTGGGAGCTCCTGCTCGCGTGTCACTTCCATGCGCGCGAACGGGACGTTCCGCGCGGCCGCGGTCTCGCCCGTATCGACGAGCCGCAGCACGCCGTTGTGCTCGATCGCCCAGCAGTGGATCGGTAGCGGGTCTGAAAACGCGCCGGGTAGGAACAGGTCAAGCTGCCTGCGCGGGCCTTGGCGGGGATAGAGGAAGCTGTGCTTGACGCGGACCGCGCCTGTGGTGAGGGCATGGATTTTCATGCGGCGGGCTCCGATCTCAGATGGGTCCTGCTGTCCCAGCGGTCGTTGTACGGCCGGACGCCGATGAGCTTTGCCACCACGGCGAGTGGCGGGAGGATTAGGTTCTGGAGCCATATCGGCGGCGTGGTCGCTCGGCTCTCGTCGCGGAAGTGCCAACAGGTGGCACCGAGCTGGAGCGGGTCCCTCGGTGCTCCGCGGGGCGTTGTCTTGCCCTCGGCGCTGAGGCCGGCGAAGGCCTCGAACATCTCCTTGGTGCGCAGCGCCGGGCGGAGCTCGACGACGCCCTCGATCGGTACTGAGCCTTGGTTTGACTCGGAGTGACGCACGCCGATCGGCACGACGAGCGTCTCTCCGGGGCCGACGACGCGGTGCTCGCCGCCGATCGTGAAGTGCGCCTCGCCCGCGGTTATCGCGAACCGCTCCTCTTGGTGCGGGTGGAGGTGTTCGGTGATCCGGCCGCCGGGCATGCTGCGCCAATTGAGCCGCAGGAGATCTTCAGCAGAGTCTTGTTCGGTGGCGGTGAACTGGATCGATTCGCCGGTCGCCGGATTGGAGAACTCCCGGAAGCGATCGGTAGTGATGTCTGGGATGGTCATGCTGGCACGCTTTCGGCTGCCGGGATCGTGCTTTCGCTTCGATTGCGGTACCACGCGACCGTCGCGGTGATCGCGGCCGGCAGCGGCGTGGCCTCTGTCCCGAACGTCGACTGGTATTTGGTCGTGTCGAGCACGAATGGTTGGTCGAACTCGTAGGAGAGCTCAACGAGCTCTCTGACTGTCGGGTTGAACAGTCCGATGGCGCGCACGGCCATCTTGGGCAGCGAGCGAACGCCGACGGGGTGTCCGACGTCGTTGGTGACGAGGTCCAAGAGTGCTCGGGTTGTGACGGTCTCGGGGCCGGGCAGGTGCCAGACGCCACCGATAGCCCGCTCGTCCGTGCCCAGGGTGGCAAGACCGGCCGCGATGTCCGGGATGTAGCTGTAGGTGTGGGGAAGGTCGGGGTTGCCGATGAAGTCAGCTCGTTTGCCCGCAACGGCGTTGCCGAACACACGCTCGCCGAGTGATGACTCGGTGGCGCCGGCACCGAAGAAGTCAGAAGCGCGCCCAATCGCGACCCGCACGCGGCCGGCTTCGGCGGCCGCGAGTAGTTCCTGGGTCATCGCTGCTCGGGTGCGACCCTTGACCGTCGTCGCGGCCAACGGGAGATCCTCGGTCATCGGCTTGCCCCCGGTGGGGCCGTAGCCGTAGAGGTTCTCGAGGCTGACCATCAGAGCGCCGTTGCGCTCAGCGGCGGTCAGCACCCCCCGCTGCAGCGGGGGAAAGCGGTTCGGCCAGTCCGTGTACGGCGCGTTCAGGCATTGGTAGACGACGGATGCGCCCTTGGCTGCGTCGGTTGCCGCTTCGGGGTCGGTTGCGTCGGCAGCCTGCCACTCGACTCCGTCAAGCGGTGTCGATGGCTGGTGCCGCGACACCATGCGAACGGAAAGATGGAGCGAGGCCAGGCGGGCAGCGAGAGCCTGTCCGACCTGCCCGGCGCCGAACACCACGTGCAGTTGACGGTCGTTCATCGCTGCGCTCCGGCTGATGCGGTCAAGCTGCCGGTTGCTGTGGGTTCCGTCGTGCGCTTAGTGGCTGCAAGGTCGTGAAAGCCGGCGAGCGCCGTGCCGAGAAGCAGGATCCCGGCGGTAATTCCGGTGGTGGCCACGAGCGCAGTGCCTGACATCGTTGCGACGAGGACAAGCGGTCCGATCGTCAGCGCCCAGCCGACAGCGCGGTAGCGAGGGATGCTCACGCGGTAGTCCAGCCACAGCAGCAGCGGCCCAATGGTGATCGCGATCGACGGCAGCGTCCAGTCGGAGTGACCGGCAGCACTAACGAGGATCGGCAGGATGATCGCGGCCGCGAACTCGATCACCGTGGCGATCGTGACTTGCAGTTCGATCCGCTTGTCCTGTCGAGTCGCTGACGGCCGGGGTGCCGCGCCGGCGGCAGCCCGGATCGCGTAGGTGAACACGCCGACCACGAGAAGACCGAAGACTGGAAGCAGCACGTGAGCGGCGCTGCCACCGATTACCGCGCTTCCTCGCACTAGCCAAAACGAGGCGAACGCGCCCTGAATCAGTCCGCCGACCCAGAGCACGCGCTTCGCCCACGACGCGGTTGATTCGCTCGCTGCCGGTTTGACGACCGGGTCGTTGATGACAGCTTTGACGGCAACTGCGTTCATGGTGGTCCCTTCCGATGGTTGCTGAGAGGCGGCTCCGCCGGCAGGGCCAGCGGGTCATCGTCGAGCGGCTCGGAATGCAGTCGGTTGACTTGACTAACGTCAATGTACGCTCGTACATGTACATCTGTCAAGTGAATGCGCTATCTTGCTTCCAATGCCTTCCTCGCAACCACGAAACCGCAACCCCCGCGGCCAAGGCGACCGGCTGCGCACCGCGCTGATGGACGCTGCCCGGGACCTCCTACTCGAGCTCGGAGACCAGTCGAAGCTGTCCGTCCGCACCGTCACGACTCGTGCGGGAGTTAGCCCCAACGCGCTCTACATCCAGTTCGCCAGCAAGGACGAGCTCCTCGACGCGGTGATGAACGCCAGCTACAAGGAGTGGAGGGCGGCGCTCAATGGAGCGATCCCCAAGGACGCGGAACCGCTCGAGCAGCTCCGCGCCTACTGTCACGCCTACTTTCAGTTCGCCCGGGAGCGCTCAGGGATCTTCCGGGTCATGTTCATGACGACAATTCGCGAAGGGGTACCGGTCCCCGTACGGGACGGACCTGTGGGAGAAGACGAGGGCGTTGACTCATTCAACGACTTCCTCGCGATCATCACTCGCTGCCTCCCGCACGACGCGGACGCCTTCACCCAAGCCGCCTACCTCTGGGCCGGCCTACACGGACGCGTCGCGCTCGCCGACGCGATCCCCACCTTTCCCTGGCCTCCCGAGCACGAATACATCGAGCGGATGATCCAGCTCCACATCAGCACCGATCCCGCCGAAGCGCTCAGCACCAGCTGAGCAAATCGACCGGGGACGGTCCGCGAATACGCGCTGCGCCTCGGTTCGGTCTGCCCGGCGATGACGATGAAACTTGTCGCGACTTCGTGAGATCAGGTCGTTGCAGCTACATGAGGATCCAGTCGCTCCAGTCGCATTTTGATGAGACGGAACATATGTGTCGAACGTCGTTCAAAGGACAGTGCGGCTTTGTAAGCGAACGCTCGTTCGGCGGAGCGGTTCTGAGGGCGGCCAGCACAAGAGGTGTTGGGCAAAGGGTGGTCATCTAGCCGTCAGCGGGCACCCGCACGCGTTGTGTTCGTCTTACTCGTCGACGGGCTTGGTCGTGGTCTGTCGGCTAGCCGCGGCTACCGCAAAAGTCGCATCAACTCGCGCAAGTTTGCGACAGGGTCAAGCGCAAACACGGCAGGGTGTTGGAAATATCGGATTGATCCTTGACAGGAACGTCACGACAGCAATAGGGTCATCTCGTCATTTGCGCGTCTCCGGTGCCAACTGCACAAGGGGTCGCGCCAGAGAGAAATGAGCATCCGATGTCAGTCACTCCGACAGAAGTTGGATCAAAGCGACGTGGGGGGGCACCGCGATGGGCGACTCTCGCGATCGCCTGCTTGATGGCATCGGGCGCCTCGACAATTGTCGCCGACCCGGCAACTGCTTGGGCGTCAGTGGCGCCCGTCGTCACTCGCGCTGCGATTGCCCCGTCTCTCACGGCCGGCCGCGGCGCCGATGTCCCATTCGTTGAGCAAGAGGCCGAGAACGCCGACACTAACGGGACGATCATCGGGCCGAGCACCCAGGCATACACGCTGGCGGCCGAGGCATCCGGCCGGTCCGCCGTGAGTCTCGCTCCGGGACAGTACGTGCAGTTCACCTTGCCCGACGCTGCGAACGCGATCAACGTGCGCTACAGCATCCCGGACTCAGCCACGGGCGGTGGCATCACGGCACCACTGGATGTCGTAGTCAACGGCCACTACCGCCGAACCATGACGCTCACATCAAAGTACTCGTGGCTCTACGGTCAGTATCCGTACGACAATGACCCCACCGAGGGTGACAATATTCCCACTGACTACGCAGTCGAGTGCCAGTGCGTTCCGGCCCAGACCGTCCCGACCCCCGTGTTTGCGGCGCCATGGCGGCCGAACCATTTCTATGACGAGCAGCGCCTTCTTCTGGGAAGAACGTTCCCGGCCGGCTCCGTAATCCGGCTCACCGCGCCAGTTCGTACGGACGCCTTGCTGACGACGATCGACCTAATGGATTCTCAGCTGGTGGCGCCACCCAAGGTCGTCTTCCCGTCTGTAAACGTGCTCTGGTTCGGTGCTGACCCAACTGGTCACCGGGACGCCTCCGACGCCATCAACCGAGCAATTGCTGCCGCGCAGAAGCTGCACCTGCCGGTATACGTGCCACCGGGCACCTACTCGGTCAGTCAGCACATCATCGTGAATAACGTGACCATCGACGGGGCGGGAAGCTGGTACACGATCTTCAAGGGTCATCAGGTCACCCTGAGTTCGCCGGCGCCTGACGGCTCAATCCACACCGGTGTCGGCTTCTACGGCCTGTATGCCAGCCAGGGTGGCAGCACCAACGTTCACTTGGCCGACTTCGCGATCGAAGGTGACGTCAGCGAGCGCATCGACACCGACCAGGTGAACGGGATCGGCGGATCGCTGAGCAACTCGTCGATCACGGGTCTTTACATCCAGCACACCAAGGCTGGCATCTGGCTCGATGGCCCGATGACGCACC
The DNA here is from genome assembly GCA_963714335.1 of uncultured Actinomycetota bacterium. Lineage (GTDB taxonomy): Bacteria > Actinomycetota > Thermoleophilia > Solirubrobacterales > Solirubrobacteraceae > Palsa-465. The sequence continues at coordinate 740,503 of CAVQNW010000001.1, read as the reverse complement.
TGACGATCTCCGGGAACATGATCGTCGACCAGATGGCGGATGGCATCAACTTCCATGCCGGCGTCACGGACTCGACGGCGTCGAACAACTTCATCCGGAACACCGGAGACGATGGCATGGCTATGTGGTCAGAAGGAACCCCGGACTCCAATGGCAACTTCGTTGGAACCCCGGACTCCAATGACACGTTTGACCACAACACCGTGCAGACGCCGGTAATCGCCAACGGCATCGCGCTCTACGGCGGCACCGACAACACGGTTTCGAACAACCTCATCGCGGACCCGATCCGCGAGGGGAGCGGCATCCAGCTGGGTTCCCGCTTCAACGCTATTCCGTTTACCGGATCTGACTGGATCACCAACAACACCACAGTCCGGGCAGGCACCTACGAGCTCAACTGGCAAATCGGTCTCGGCGCGATCTGGATATACGCGCTCCAAAGCAGCATCAACGCCAACATCCAGGTGACCGGTGACCACTTCCTTGACAACACGTACGACGCGATGATGGTGGTATCCGACTACTCGGTGAAGGACCTCTACAACATCACCAACGTGCATTTCCGCGACATCGAAGTCGATGGTGCCGGCACTGACGTCTTCGATGCCCGCTCCGCAGGGAACGCGACATTCCAGAATGTTGACGTGCGCAATATCGGCTGGTGGGGGGTCAACAACTGCGGGTCGTTCCACTTTCTCCCGACAGGCTCCGAGTTCACGCTCACGGACCTCGGCGGTAACGACGGCATCGACAATGACGCCTACCACCCGGGCACCAATTGGCTAGGCCCTTACTTGCCAAACGCCATTACCTGTAATGACCGGCCGCCGGTCGTGGCGCCGGCGCCCCCGTCACCCTGGGTGCAGCCAATCGGGTAGGGTCGGTCGCGAGCCTTGGCCGACAGCGACCAAGGCTCGCGAAGCCGTGTCAAAGGCGAGCCCCGCCGCAGACACACACCGCAACCGCCCAACCAAACTCGCGCTTTGACGACGACCTCGCACACCAGCCGAGAGGGGAGAGGTCGTCCTGAATTTGGCGCGGAACGGGACCAACCAGCGCTTGGATCCTCCGCCTAGTTTGACGTCGGTACGGCATCCGGACTCGAGGCCTCCTTTGGCGGTTGCCGGATCGGAAGCGGTCGTTCTTGATGAGCTCCGCTGCGGCTGCGATGCGCCTGTCTTCGCAGCGAGCGCGGGGGACCGACCGGCATGGGTTCCGGCGCCTCGTCCGGGCGCGGGTGGCGGCAGCGCCGTGCGCGCGTCGGTGGGTCGCTTGGGCGTGCTAGTCGTTCTAACAGCCCTGCCGACCGTCCCCCTCGACGATCCGGTACTTACAGTCATCTCGGTCAGCCTGCCCGTGGCACTCGCCGTCTATTGCGGTCGCCCAGGGTGGTCAGTTACTGACCGAGGGATGGCTGTTAGAGCAACCATCCCAAAACCCGCCTAGGCTGCTCGCTGGACGAACCTGCCGCGCGACCCTTAGGATGCCGCGAATGGCCCACAAACTCGCCGCCGTCCTGCTCCTGGCCTTCGGCCTGAGGTGGCTCTTTCCGGTCGCCAAATGGCTCGTGAACGGAGCAGCTTGGGAGGCTCCGATCTTCCAGATCGGAATCGCCGTCGTGATGATCGCGGGCGCCGCTGGAATGTGGTTGCTTTCCACCAGGCTCGATCGCTAGCCCCGGGACCCGACGTCCGGACGTGGACCGGTCCCGCAGCGCTGCGCAGCGTGACCGGGAGAACGTCCGCCAGGAGCCTTTGCGGACCTCGGCGCCGACGCCCCAACCGCACGCCGGGCACTCGGTCGGCTCAGCGGCGATCTCCCACGGCATCCGGCACGGAACACCGCGCCACCCGCAGTCAAAGCACGTCGGCACCAGCCAGGCGACCTGCGGTTCCGGCACCGTCATCGGCCGCCCTCAACGAAAAGGTCAGCGTCTTCGATGCAATCGATCTCGCAAGCCCAAGCCTGCGCGAACTCGCAGCACGCGCGCTCGGCCGACGACTGGATCAGCTCAGCGAAACCAGCGACCCACCGTCGCAGGCACGAGACGCATACATAACCGTCGCGACTGCGCGGCCCGATGCGCTCGTCGAGCCAACACTGGAACCACTCATCAAAGCTCTGCCTGCTTAGTGGTTCACATAACGTGCATTATCGAGCATTAGAACTAGACGAGAGGCATCCCAGAACGCGCGCCCCTGTTGTCGGTTCTGTCTGTCGAACCGCGGGGTGAAATCGCAGCTAGCCTACGGCTCGCCCGCTCCGCGCTTCGTCTTTGGCGTCAGTTCCAAGACAGGCAGATCGATACTCATCGATCTACAAATATCAATTGAAGCGATACTTGTCAATCTTTAGACTCCGCCTCCGATGTCCGCTACCCCACCGCCCCTCGCCCGACGGCTGCTCGCCGAGCTACTCGGCTCCGCGTTCCTGGCCGCGATCGTGGTGGGCTCAGGCATCGCCGCCCAACAACTCTCTCCTCACGCGATCGGGCTTGAGCTGCTCGAGAACTCGGTGGCGACCGCCGCCGGGCTCTATGCGGTGATCCTGATGTTCGGTCCGGTCTCCGGTGGGCACTTCAACCCGGTCGTCTCTCTTCTCGACGCCCGGTTCGGCGGCCTGGCGTGGCGTGACGCGTTCGCTTACGCCCCAGCGCAGATCGCGGGCTGCGTACTCGGCGCCCTGGCGGCCAACGCAATGTTCGCCCGCGCCGCGATCAGCATCTCTACCCATCATCGCGCCAGCCTCGCCCACCTGCTTGCCGAGGCGATCGCGACACTCGGCCTGATCCTCGTGATCTTCGCGCTCGCACGCACACACCGGGCATCCCAAGCGCCCGCAGCCGTCGGCGCCTACATCGGCGCCGCATACTGGTTCACAAGCTCAACAAGCTTCGCGAACCCCGCGATCACCATCGGTCGCATGTTCTCCAACACCTTCGCCGGCATCGCCCCCGCCTCAGCACCCGCGTTCGTCCTCGCGCAAGCCGCCGGAGGCATCCTCGCTGTCGTCGCCGTCCGGACCCTCTACCCGCAGCTGAGCGCTCACGACGCCGCCACGGCAGTGGTGCCACACACAGCATGAGCACGGTCCTGTTCGTCTGCAAACAGAACGCCGGACGATCTCAGATGAGCCAGGCACTCTTCGACCAAGCCGCCAAGGGACGCCACCGCGCACTCTCAGCCGGCACGACCCCAGCACGTCACATACACCCCGAAGTCGTCACCGTGATGAATGAAATCGGGATCGACCTCGCCGACCGCACACCACAGCTCCTGACCCGAGAGCTCGCCGAGCAGGCCGACATCGTGATCACGATGGGCTGCGGGGACGAATGTCCCTTCATCCCAGGCAAGTGCTACATCGACTGGGACCTCACAGACCCAAGCGGCCAACCCATCGAGGCAGTTCGAGCCATCCGCGACGAGATCGCACGTCGAGTCGACGCGCTCCTAACCGAGTTGAACGCCTCAGCTCCCGGCAGCTAAGACCGAAAGGCGCCCGATGCCCGTGCGCGCAACGAAGCAGGCCTCCCGCCCTGTGCTCGGATCGACCCTCGTATTCGCCAAACAGAGCGTCCGTTCCCCCATCCTCTGGTCAAATCCACTACCGAGGCGTGTCGCGTCTTCGTGAGACTTTGTCGCATGTAGGCGAGATTCGGCTTGTCGCAACTTGGTGAGACCCGACACCCCTGCCCTGCGGATCGAACAGCCAATCCTCGACCACACGCAGTAGATAGCGTTCGATGCGGATGATCTAGCTCCGCACCCTCAGCCCGCAGAATCGCGTCGACAACCGCATCGGAGTCAGCGCCCGACGCGACCAGCTCGCAGAACGCCTCGGCTTGGAAGCGAGCGTCGCACCACCCGTATTTGGTGCAAATCTCCGAGAGCAGCGCATTCGTTCGGGACAGTTCGGGGTGCAAATCCATGGCATGAGCGTCTCACACCAGCCGAGGCTCAGCCTCGTCGCAACTCGGGTGCCTTCGGATGGCTTCTCTGACAGCCATCCTGCGCTCAGAAAGTGAGCGGTCCGGTCTCGGTGCCTGTGGTCTTGACACGGTCGTTTATCGCTTCCGCCCTGACTGGCCTGAGTTCATGGATCGGCTGTTGCGCAACGCTCCTCATCGCTCTACCTGCGGAACGCTCATCTTTGACCGAAGCCTGGAGGGATCGTGTGCGCGGTCGTAAAGGTGTGCTTAGAGTCGAGGGGCGGCTGGATCCGCTGCTCACCGACAGTGAGAAGGACTTTTGGGGCCTCCGCCCCGCCTCTGACGTCTGCCTCGGTGAGCGTGCCGCTCGTCGAGTCGTGGAGCAGCTCGCGGGCGTCCCGATGGACGGCGGGCGTGAGCCGGTCGATCTTCGCTCGCATCGCCCCCACTACCCGTTCGAACCGCGGGTCTGCGAACGCCAGGTCTGTCTGTTGCGCGAACCGGCTGGTGCCCGTCATACGTGTCAGCCGCCCAGCCAGCCGGTTGCGATCAACTTGTTCACGTACATACCTGACACCCCCACCTGGATGGTGTGCGCGGTCTCGTCGAGTTCTGTTTGGGTTCGTGCGACAAGTGCCACGCGGGCGCCGGCGGCGGCGAGCCTGATCGCGATTTCCCGTCCGATGCCTCGGCCGGCGCCTGTTACGAGTGCGACGTGACCGTCGAGCACGGAGACCATCAGTCCTCGAGCGTGCCGAGCGCCGTGAGGATGTCGGCCGGCTCAGAGCGGGTCGTGTAGTCGGGGTGCACATCGATCCAGCGAACGGTCCCGTCCGGATCGAGGATCGCCGTGGCCGGCATCGGCAGCGTGGTTGTGCCGTCGGCGTTGACCGCCGTGAGGTCGAAGCCGTGCTCGAGTTGCGCTGCGCGTGCCGCGTCGGAGGGTGCTGTGAGGATGCCTGCGGCTGCGGCAAGTGCGTTGTTTGGGTCAGAGACGACCGTGAAGCTCAGGTCGTTTTTCTCCTGCATCGTTAGCGAGCCGTCGGGCTTTTGGGGACTGACCGCGATCAGCCCGATGCCTCGGTCGGTGACTGCCGGCAGCAGCTCTGCCTGGTAGGCGTTCAGGGCGATGTTGCAGAACGGGCACCAGACTCCGCGGTAGAAGACCAGCACGGTTCGCCGCCCGCCGATTGCTGTCATGAGCGTTGTGGACTGGCCGTGGACGTCAACCAGCTCGGCGTCGGGCAGGCGTTCGCCGATCGCGATGATCCCGTCGGGTTCGACCTCTGCGAGTTGCTGCTGTTCGCGATCAAAGGCGCTGGGCGGCCCAGCGGGCTGGTTGGCGCGCATTGAATGGACCTGTTCTGAGATGGGTGCGACAGACACTCGAGCGACCTCCTGGAGGATTGGCGACTGCCGTATTCGCGTCCAAGCCCGCCGGATTCTTACGGCGAATGGGCGGCACGAGTTCACGACTAGGATGAGCCGATGCCGTGTCCCGTAACCAGGCTGCCGCCAACAGCTGAGCTGGAGACGGACGCATGGGTATCTGACCTGACGGCGCGCGGGCGACGACGCGAAGACGCGCTCGCGCGACTACATGCGATTCTGATTCATGCCGCACGGAGCGAGACGCGGCGGCGAGCAACCGCGGTCTCGGGTGTCGAGCTCGAAGACGTCGTGCAGCAGGCCGCAGACGACGCGCTGGTAGCGATCATCGCCAAGCTCCATGACTTTCGTGGCGAGAGCCGCTTCACCACCTGGGCGTACAAGTTCGTGGTGCTCGAGGTCGCATCGAAGCTGACCCGCCACAGCTGGCGAACCAGGCCGACGTCATCCGGCCTCCCGGACTGGGAGCAGCTACCGGATCGTTTCGGGTTCACGCCAGAGGAGGCCGTTGCTCAGCGCGAGCTGCTCGCCGCGATACGCACGGCGGTCGAAACTATGCTCACCGAACGCCAGCGGCGGGTGTTCGTCGCGCTCGTTCTCAACTCGATCCCGCTCGATGTCCTCGCGGCCGAACTGGATACCAACCGCAACGCGCTTTACAAGACGCTGTTCGATGCGCGACGTAAGCTTCGCGCACATCTCGTCGCAAACGGTTACACAGAGTTCAAATGATCAGCGGCATCCCGAACCTCAAGCGGTTCCTTGACAGCGATCCCGACGACGCCGGCTGCGCCCAGGCGTTCGCGTTGATGCACGTCTACATCGAGCGGGAGCTCTCGCATTCGGACGCTGCCGAACGCTATCCCGGCATCGCCAAGCATTTCGCGAGCTGCGGTCCGTGTGCGGAGGACTACCGCGGCATGCTTGCGCTCGTCGCTTGAACGCACATCGTGGTCATTTGACCGCGACGATCTCCACCGGCCGGATGTCCGGGTCCTTCGCGAGTAGCTCCGGCGCGGCCGCCATCAACGCCTTCGCGACCTCACCGCCAAGATGCGCTTCACGCCCATCCTCCGCTTCGAACGTGTCGAAGATCCCGTAGGTCACATCGTCGAGCTTGAACGCATACCAGGTCACGGTCTGTGGCTCAGCGAGCGCAAGCTCACGTCCCTGCTTTAGGAACTCGGTCAACTCCTGAGCCTTGTCGGGCTTGGCTTCGAGCAGCGCGAGGATTCCAACGGTCACCGCCATGCGTTTCTCCTTGTCAGTTGTTCCATTTTCGTAGTTAGCGGCCGATAACGATGACCTCTTACCTCAACACCGCGAGCCACCACCGACCGACCCGCCTGCTCCTCATCCAACCTGGTCGATGTGCTGGGCATCGATCTCCTTTCCGAGATCAATGCCCACACAGAAGACCGGACACTCCCGCGCGCTGTCCCAAGGGGCCATGGTTGTGAGATACGGGATACTTCTGGTCTGGTGAGCCGGGAAGTCTGGTCGGCGTGCCCTAACGGGTCGTTGCCATGCACTTCAACGCTCACTCATCCGCATTCCCGTATCCGCCGCGCCGGTCTGCGGAGCGTTGTCCTTGAGTCGACGTCGTGTCTGACCTGGTCCTCCTTTTGGTGTTCGTCCTGGCTGCTGCCGTCAGTCTCACGACGAGTTGGGTGTTGGTGTCTCGGCTTGAGCGGATCGGTGCGCGGATCGGGTTGTCTGAGGCGTTGCTTGGGATGTTGGCTGCGGTGGCGGCGGATGCCCCGGAGATCACGGCGAGTGTGACGGCGTTGGCCGGTCACCACGCGCGGATCGGAGCTGGGGTAGTGATTGGCTCCAACGTGTTCAATCTCGCAGCTCTGCTCGGGCTCAGCGCGGTGGTAGCGGGTGAGATTCGTTTGCATCGGCGCGTGATCGTTCTTGAGGGGACGGTCGCGATGTTGATCGCGGCGGTGTGTTTGGCGGTCGTGCTCGGCGGTCCCGGACCTGGTGTGGGTCTGCTCATCGCCGTATCTGTGTTGGTGCCGTATCTCGTCGTCTCGGGTGTCAGCGCGCAGCGGTTGGGGAGGTTCAGGTTGCCGCAGGGCTGGGTGCGGTGGCTTTCAGAGACCGTTTCAGAAGAGGGGCAGGAGCTTCAGCCCGCGATCCATCCACTGCCGGGAGGAGCGCTCGACTTGACCGTTGCGCTGCTCGCGACGGCGGTCGTTGTCGGCGCGAGCGTGGCGATGGAGCTGACGGCCTCTACGCTCGGCACGAGGCACCAGGTCCCGGGGATCGTGACCGGTGCGATCGTTCTAGCTGCTGTCACGAGCCTCCCGAACGCTGTCTCTGCGGTCTATCTGGCGATGCGTGGGAGGGGCGCGGCGACGCTCAGCGTCGCTCTGAACAGCAACGCGATCAATGTCACCGCCGGCCTGCTGCTCCCTGCGGTCATCGTCGGGCTTGGTGCGCCGTCGGGACAGGGAGCCGTCGTCGCGGGCTCGTACTTCGCCCTGACCGCCCTGACGCTGGTGTGTGCATTTGCGAGTCGCGGGTTGCGTCGCGGACACGGTGTGCTGATCATCGGCTGCTATCTCGCGTTCGTTGCCGCCGTGCTGATCGTGAGCTGACGGACGCCAACGGTGTCCCGCTCCTCATCATTACGTGCAGTATGCAATGATCGCTGTATGCAAGCAAAGTCTGGGTCGTCTGAATCGAAGCGTGAGACCGGCGAGCCGGCTCGGGACGAGCTGATTGATGCAGTGCTGGGATCCAGTCGGGCGTTGGTCGCGGTGGCGGCCCGCTCACTGGCCAACCTCGCTGAAGATGTAACGCTCGCGCAGTACCGGTTCCTCATCGAGCTGGCGTCGCGTGGGCCGCAGCGCCTGGCCGATCTCGCAACCGCCCTGCGGGTGGATCGCTCGACGGCGACCAGGATGTGCGACCGTCTCGTACGCAAGCGCCTGGTCACGCGCCGCCGTGCCCAAGATGATCGACGAACGGTGCGAGTGTCCTTGACCGGTGCTGGTGCGGAGTTGGTGGCCGAGGTGAGCAAGCGTCGGCGGGTGGAGATCGCGACGATCGTCGAGCGGATGCCGGCAGCCGACCAGGATTCGGTGGTGCTTGCGTTGCGAGCGTTCACCGATGCCGCGGGCGAGGTGCCTGAGCAGGATTGGTCGCTGGGCTGGGACCTCGACTGATGCCTTCGGAACCCGACGGTGGAACGCGCTCAGGCCAGGCGCGCCCTTCGTTGGTGCAGACCGCATCGGCGTGGCTGGGAGGTAACCGTCTCGGGCTGATGGTGATGGCGTTGGTGGTCGGCGCCGGCGCTGGTCTCGGCGCCGCGCTGTTCCGGGAGATGGTGTTCGGTGCCACCTGGCTGGTCACCGGCTACAACCAGTTCGGCCAACAGGGACATGCAGCAAGCACCCATCTCCCTGGTCTGGGAGTCTGGTTCGTGCTCGTCGTCCCCGTACTCGGCGGTCTGATCTACGGCCCGCTGATCTATCGCTATGCCCGCGAGGCCAGGGGCCACGGCGTCCCCGAGGTGATGCTCGCCGTCGCCGAGAACGGCGGCGGGATTCGTCCACAGGTGACGATCGTCAAGGCGATCGCGTCGGCAATCACGATCGGCGTGGGTGGCTCCGTCGGGCGCGAGGGACCGATCGTGCAGATCGGCTCGGCGCTGGCCTCGACGTTGGGTCAGCTGGTCCGCATGTCGGAGACCCGGCTGCGCATCATTGTCGCCTGCGGAGCCGCCGGCGGAATCGCGGCGACCTTCAACGCCCCGCTGACCGGATTGTTCTTCGGGTTCGAGATCGTGCTGCGCGAATTCTCACTCGACGCCCTGGTCGCGACCGGCCTCGCGGCGGTCACCGGTGATGTCATCAGCCGCGCGATCTTCGGCTCCGCACCGTTCTTCTCACAGATCCCACATAGCCTCTCGGTCACCAACGACATCACCTATCTGCTTGTCGCGGTGCTCGCTGTTCTCGCGGGGCTGATCGGGATCGGCTTCAAGACCTTCCTGTACTGGCTCGAGGACTTCGTCGACGAGCTCTGGAAGAGCCGGCCGGAGTGGGCGCGCCCGGCGGTCGGGGGCATCGCGCTCGGTCTCGTGTTGCTCGCAGTCCCGCAGATGTATGGCGTCGGCTATCCGGTGATGGACAACGTGATCGGCGGTCATGTCGTCATCGGGCTGATCTTGCTGTTCCTGGTCAGCAAGGTGCTCGCGACCAGTCTCACCCTGTCGATCGGTGGGTCCGGCGGTGTGTTCGCCCCGTCGCTGTTCATCGGCGCGATGGCCGGCATGGCCTTCGGCATACTCGTCCACAGCCTGTTCGGGGCTGCCGTCGGCCCGCCTGCGCTGTATGCCGTCATCGCGATGGGCGGAGTGTTTGCGGCCGCCGCCCAAGCCCCACTGACCGCGATCGCCAGCGTGGCGGAAATGACCGGCAACTTCAGGATCACTCTCCCGATCATGCTCACCTGCGGGATCGCGGCCGCAGTATCGAAATACATCTCCTACGGCAGCGTCTACACCACCAAACTGCTGCGCCGCGGCATCGACATCGAACGCCCCAAAACTTCCAACGTGCTCCACACCCTGACCGTCAAGGACGCCATGCAACCCGTCCCGCCAACTGCCGCCGCCGCCCAACTAGACGGGCCTCACGACGCGGCCTCCGATTACGCCGCCGTCACCGTCGAGCAGTGGGCACGCGTCGCCGGAACGGTAACCGAGACACGCCGACCCCAGGAGCTATTCAGCGACGAAACGCTCGAGCAGGCGCTCCGGCAACTCACCCTCTACAGCCCGTCAGGCCTCCCGGTGCTTTCCGAGGACCGTGAGCACCTGCAAGGCTGGATCACCCGGCACGACATCCTCGAAGCCCTGGCCCGCACGGTGCAGTCCTCCGAGCGGTCGATCGAGGCGGGTGCGGTCGCCGCAGACTTCGGAGCAGACGACCCCTCACTGGCAGCCCACCGATCAAGCACACCACTAACCGGCTATCAGATCATCGAGATCACCATCAATGCCACCTCTCCCGCGCTCGGGCGGGGGGTCGACGAGATCTGCTGGCCGCCCGGCTGTCTCGTGGTATCCGTCACCAACCAGAAAGCCGGCGTGTCATCCAGTACCGTCACGATCCTGCGCGCCGGGACGCGAGTCATCCTTCTCGCACCCGTAGGCACAGAAAAGCGGCCGCAGAAGTCGGTCGCGACGGGCTGATCCTCTACGAGCGAATTGGAGGCCGCTGGAACGCAGGACGACGCATTGACGATCTGCTTCCCTGGCCAAAGTGCCCGGCGCTCGCCTTCGACCTAGGCGCCACCGCCTTCCACGAACGCGGATCCCCAAAGAGACATGCTTTTCGCCCCAACCCAGGAGCAACCTCTCCATCGCTGCTCGTCTCATGAGGGCCTCAGATGAACGGGACTTGTCGCAGGCTTCATGAGACTTTGTCGCATCTGGGCGAGACTGCGGATGTCGCAACTTGGTGAGACCCGACAGTTTGTCCCGACTGGCTCGCCACTGCTGCTTTGCCACTCAGTAGAGGACGACCGTGACCATCGCTTGCTCGAGGTTGCCGACGTATTCGGTTTCTTTGTAGGCGTCGGCTCGCACCTCAAAGCCGACAAAGCTCTTGCTGGGACTGACCGAGGTTGCGATCGTGCCGATCGCGTTACTCGAGACGGAAGCGACCTGCCCAGGGTTGCCGGGAAAGCGGATGTCGAACCCATAGTGATTGGTGCTGGACCGCGGCATGAGCGCCCTGACCTGTATCCGCTGTCCGCTGCAGCTCCACTGGTAGCCGAAGTACATCGACGAGCTCGTCCAGTGATCCGGCAGATCGAAGACGCCGGGCTGCGCACCGCCGAGGTTACCGAGACCGATGACCGTTGCGATTGCGCGCGGCTGCCCCGCGGGGCAGCGAGCAGCTTTAGCGGCCTGGCCGCCCAGCGCGAACGCTGAGCCACCAAGTGCCAGGAACAACGCCACACATGACACGACCATGGACGGCGAGGCAACAACTCTTCGTGGCAGCACAACAACCTCCTTCGGAGCAAGGGAACGGGATCGGCGTGGCGCGGTCTAGTGGCCCCTGAAAGCCCTGCGGACAGCGCGAGCGAGAGCAGGATGACGTACCAGGACCGACGTTTGCGTCGATGCCGCCAGGCTTCGTGAATCACCCTGGCCAGCACGTGCCAGGGTCCGCCCCCTCACCACTTCTGCCCGAGGCCCTCAGTTGGCGGCATTTAGGCGGGCTTTCCAGAAGGTGACGGGACCGGTTTGGTACACGCGACCGAAGCCACCGCGGCCCGTCTGGTGCGGTCCCTGCTCGGCTACGAGCAGCGTGTTGCCGTCGACGCCGACCGCTTGAGGTTCGAGTCCTGCCGGCGCCGCTCCCGTGACGTGCACACGGCTCCACCCGCGGCCGGTCTTAGACCACCAGATGCCAGTGTTGGTGCGGTCGAACGCGACGAAGCCGCCGTCGGCTGAGATCAGCGCGGGCATCGTCCCGCCCTTGTTGTTGATCTTCGGTGGCGTGCCGGTCGCGGTGCCGCGGCTCCACGAGCGCCCGTTGGTCGAGTACCAGAACTGAACGGGCTCGGGTCGGTACGGGACACGGCTCGGGATCAATTCGAGGACGACACCGCTCGGGCCGCTGGCGAGCTCGGCCACGTCGGTGCTCGGCACCGAAACATGCGCCGGAGACCACGAGCGATCGTTGTTCGACCACAGCACCGCGGTGCGATTCACGGTTTCGGTGATCCCGACGAAGCCGCCCGAGACCTTCACGGTGGAACGCCACTTGAACGGTTGGCTGTCGAAGCTCGCCGGCCACCGCACACCGTTGGGCGAGACCCAAGCCTGTGCGCGGTTGTCGTTCGGCGCGGCGAGGGTCGGCAGGCCGGTGTCATCCGCGCCGATTGAGTAGATCGTCTGCCCCTCACTCGGGGCGGCTGGACCCGCTATCCATGCAGGCGGTGGATCACGCAACATCGCCCGTAGCCCCGCCGGTCCAATCATCCCCGGGGCAACCGATTGGATCCCAGGGCTGAGCACCGCCAGGCCATGCCCGGTCGGTACCAGCGCGTTGCCGCCGTCGTTCTGTTGCGTCGCGAAAACTGCCTGCCAGGGGCGCCCGCTTTGTGCCACCCATACCACGGTCCCGCACGACGTCGAGCAGCCAAGGCGAGCGGGGAAATCAGAGCTACCGGCAGCGACCAGGTCTCCGTCGTGGCTGACCACGTCACTGACACGGGTGCCGGCCGGGAGCGCACCACTCGTGCGTAGTTCGTGCCAGGAGAGAGTGGCTGGCGGTCCTGAGGCGCCTCCGCGTGCCGCTCGTGACGGACCTGACGACCCACCGCCAGCGGTGACCGCGAAGACGATCCCGATCGCGCCCAACAGAGCAGCGACACCGGCCAGCGACGCACGACGCATGCGCTGCCGGCGCCTGGCCTCCTCGATCAAAGCCCCTGGCTGACAGGGTGCCGTTTCGATCGAGCCGTCTGGCTCCACCTGCGAGCGTTCCTTCAACGCGGTCATGCAGCTCTCCTAGGGCAGCGACTCGATCAACCTGAGTAGGTCATCGCGCCGATAGCCTTCGCGGCGGGCGAGCTGAACCAACTCCTGCGCCTTCATCAAAACGGCGCTCTTTTTGGTCGCGGTTCCCGTCACCGTGATCCCATGGCCGCGACGGAACTCGAGCAGCCCCTCGTCGCGCAGTAACCGCAACGCGCGCAGCACCGTGTTGGAATTGACTCCCAACACCGCCGCGAGGTCGCGGGCGGGCGGAAGCTTCTCCCCCGGCTTCGCCTCGCCGTCAGCAATCGCGCGACGGAGCTGCGCCGCAACCTGATCGTGCAACAGGGTCGGGTCCGAGCGATCTATCCTGAGCTTGCTCATGGTGCTACGCACAGTAACACCCCTATCGTTCACGGTGCAAGCCACCTGAATTGCGCCACTTATGCCCGCCGCACAGGATGCGCTGGGGCCGGGTAGCGGCGAGGTTATGGCGCCCGAGCGCGTGGATACCAGCACCGATGTAGGTCTTGTGGCGAAAGCGAAAGAATGCGCTCTCGCGGATGCGGTCAGAGGCATGTTGCTTGGCTCCGGCCACGGCAGCCCCGCGCTGCAGGGACTACGCCTCGACCGCACGGACCCGACCCCGCCCCATGAACAAGCCGCGGCCGCAATCCGTCGCGCGATCGCAGACGGTGAAGCAACCCCCGTCAGCGCATCCCACAGACCAGAGATCTCGCCGCTGTTCTCGGGATAGACCGCAACACCGTCCTACGCGCCCTGCGGCTCCTGCGAGACGAAGGGTTACTCGAGATGGGACGCGGCCGCGCGATCACCGTCGCCGGCACCGCAGACACAGCGTCGGTTACGACCAAAGCCAAAGAACTCATCGAATACGCACGCCGTCACGGCTTCAAACGCGAAGAGCTGATCGCGCTCATCACACGACTCCCCTAGACCGCGCCAACCGTGTGCGGAGCGCCCCTCCCCTCTTAGCCCGTGTTGGAAGGCGTCCGGAACCTGACCTGTCGCGCGCTCGTGAGACCTTGGCGCATCCAGGTGAGATCACGGGTCTGGCAACTTGGTGAGACCCGACACGTGGGGCCGCTCCCTGACGAGCGCCCTCACGTCGATCAGCGGCTGGGATCCGCTAGGTGAGCGAGACATGCCGCGATGACCTCGTCATCTGAGCAGACCCCGATGTGGTCAAGCCCTGCGTGGCGGGTGACGGTGACCGCTTCGCCATCGCCGCCAAGCGCGGCCCGGAAGCTGTGTGCGTTGGCTTCGGGTACGTGATGATCCTCACCACCGCAGTGCATCTCGATCGGGACTCCATGTCGAAATCGGTCGAGGTGCAACATCGGATCGAGGTGGTCGCGCAACCACTGGCCGTGACGGTTGGCTTCGCCTTGATCGATCTCCATGTCGGGGCTGTCGATCCTCCGCATCCCAGGGCGGGTCCAGTCTGGAGTTGAGCCGGTTACCACGACGCGCGAGACACGGTCGTCTATCCCGGCCAGAGCGATGGCGATGTCGCCTCCCATCGAGATCCCGCCTGCCGCGACGGTGGTGATCGAGCTGTCGGCGGTGGCATCCAACACGCGCAGCGCGTCAAGCGTGGCGATACCGAGGATTGGCCACATCCGCAGGCGAAAGCGCTCCAGCACGTCGGCCGCGAAAGCGCGAGCATCGTCAGCCCCGGCACGCGCGCCGTGCTCAGGCGGGTCAAAGCTCACCGCCCGGCAGCCCTGCTCCGCGAGGCGATGGAGGTGCGGCACCAGCCGTGTGGCGGAGCCTCCCAGATACGTTTGCCACAGCACAAGCCGAGACGGAGTGCCGGCCGGCTCAACGACGACGACAGGGATACCACTGAGCTCGAGCTCGCGCTCAGTCGTCATTGGTCCTCGTGCGCTCGCTTCGACTGACCTAAGACTGTTTGCCCCACGCCACGATCATCCCATCAACTCCACCTGTGCAGCTCACTCCGACACCGCATCGTCGTCCGGGTTATCCCAATTCTCGGTACCGGTACTCGCGTAGAGCGGCAGCGCTTCCAGGGCCCGTAGCGGAGGCAAGCAGGCGCGCTAGCGAATATCCGACACCAATCGGGTCTCACGGAAATGCGCGACGGGATTCCCTATGGCCGCGGCAGTTGGCTTGCGAAGACGCGACAGATGTGAGGATCCGCCTGAGATGTTGTTTCGCAGAACCCGACCGCTCGCAGGTGCAGACCGGGGGTGTAGGCGCGCTCAACGTAGGTAGCCCTCAAGCCAGTCGAAGATACGGGTGTCTCGCAAAGACCGCGCCATCGGCTCGCAGTGCCCGTTGGCGCCCTCGTGCGCCGTGAAGCGGATCAACTTTTTCGCGCCGGGGACGAGGTCGTAGAGCTCTTGGGGCTGCCCGGGGAAGAACTGCTCATCGTCCGGGTCGGTGATCAGCAGCGGGGTGGTTATGTCCGTCACCTCGTCGCCGAGACGGTAGGCCGCGACCGCCTGGTACAGGTCGAAGCGGGAGCCACCGGTGAACCCATAGGGCTTGGCCCGAAAGTCGAGCGTCGCGGTGGCCGTGGGCGATCTGCCCTCGGCGGCCTGCATCTCGCGATCGAACGCGTCTCGCTCGCCGTGGTCCAGATGCTTGCGCATCATCTCCGGCAACCGCTTGATCCATCCCGCGGACACGTCGACGACCCCACAATCGGCAACGGCGGCCGCGAAGCGATGCTCGAACGCGATCGCTCGCGGAACCCAGTACCCGCCTTGGCTGACGCCGATCAGCGCCACATGGTCCTCGTCCACGTCGGGGCGTGTGAGGATCGCGTCAAGGACCGGGGTGAGGACGGCTTCCCAGTCGTGGCGGAACGGGATGTTCTGCTCATACAGCGACGCCTGCTGCCCGGGACCGTCGAACGTCATCCAGTGGTAACCACGCTCGGCCGCCGCCGCTCCGCCCTCCAACCACATTGCCGACGTTGCACCGTCGCTGCCGTTGTTCATCACGACCAGCGGCCGTCGCTCGCCCGGCGCTGCGTCTGGCGCGCGGAAGAAGAAAGCCTCGAGCGTCGTGTCCTCGTACGGGATCGCGATCCGCTCGCCGTGGACCGTCTGAAGATCGACGACCCGTTCCCAGCAGGCCCGCTGGCGGCGCCACAGCGCGAGCTCACGTTCGTATGAGTAGTCGGTGATGCCGGAGAACCGATAGAGCGCGGTCGCATAGTAGGTCGCCGCGCGGCGGTAATACGAGAGGGCGCTGACGCGGTGCCCGGCCGAGTCGGCTTCGTCGCCGGCCGCCTCGCACACGTCAGCCGTCGCGGTCCATTCGCTAACCCACGAATCGGCGTCGCCGTCGGCGATCCGGGCGGCCGTGGCGAGCGACTCGCCCACGTCGGACGCCTGACGGTATGCGGCGCCCAACGCTATCTCGAGGCCGAACTGGAATTCCCCGTCCGCAAACTGCTGGCTCATGTCATCGCCTCCGTCTCGGGTCGCGTCCACTGCTCGGAGCGGCGCGACAACTTGCTATCTGACAACAGCCTGGGGGCAGAGAGTTCGCCTGTCCTGCGTAACGCGCTACGTATTTCCGGCCGAGATCGCGCGCCCGTGCTGCTGAGCCCGAGTTATGGCTCAGAGGTCCCGGCGATCTTTGATGCCGAGTTTCTGCATGCCTCGGTACAGGTGCGTTTCGACGGTTCGCACAGATAGCACGAGACGGTCCGCGATGTCAGCGTTGCTCAGCCCCTCTCGGGCCAGATCGACGAGCTGCGCCTCGCGCCTCGTGAGGTCGATCGCAGTGGCGTCCAGACCGTCGATCGGTGGCAGCTCGGCGCCCTGGTCGGGAACGTGCAGCTCGCGGGCGCGGGCGGCGGCGCGCCGAGCAGAGTCATGCCGCCCCTGCGAGAGGAACGCCGTGGCGGCGTCGCTCGCGGCCTCGACGGCGTAGCGGAGCGCGCCGATCGTCGCCATCTCCTCCGCCGCGTCCATCAGCGCAGCGCCGTCGCGCGCCGCCTTCGCTAAGCCGTGCAATGCGTAGGCCGTCACAAGGCGTGACTGGCAGCGCAATGCCATTCGCTCGAGGTAGGGCGCAGCAGGCGCTCCGGCTCGGAGCGCGTCGTACGCGAGCTGGGGCGCCAGGCCCACAAGCTCGTCCTCCATCGTCGCTGCGTCCTCGAGCAACTGGCGGCCTGCGTCGGGAGGATTGAGCATGCGGAGTGCCCAGCCTTCAGCACGACGGACAGGAACACGTTGCACGGGCAGCGGCTGGTGGCCTTCGCAGAACGCGCGCATCTGTTCCACGGCGGCAGTGGTGCCGTCGAAATCGCCCGTAAAGCTGGCGATACCCACGCGGAGCGCGCGGACCGAAAGCATCACGTTGAACGGATCCTGCTGCTGGAAGTGGATCTCGGCCTCGGCCAGCCAGCGGGACGCGTCTCGGTACCGCGCTCGAAGAAAATGCAGCCGCGCGAGCGCATAGGCCGAGAGCCCGCTGGCGGCGTGGTCGTGAGCTCGCACGGCGTCGCGCATGACGCCGCTCATGTACTGCTCGACATCGTCCCACCGGTGGCCCGTCTCGAGAGCGATTAGGCTCAGCGTCGCGAGAGCTCCCGCGTCGGCGAAGTCGCGCAGCGGTACCAACGGCCGCGCGGCGAATGCCGCCACCGCTGCCGTGTCGCCCTGCCCTGACAAGAACGCCGACATCGTCTGCATCGTCGCCAGCGCGCGTCGAGCCTCGTCGGAGACTCCGGGATCGCCTGCGGTCTCGGTCGGGTTGAGCGGTGATTCGAACCCGCTGCTCAGCGCGTCGTAGGTGACGCGAATGCGGCTGGTGAACCGCCGCCAACCCACGTCCTGCGACCAGGTATCGGCGCGGTCGAGCAGCGCGCCGGTCTCGCCGGCGCGGCGAAGCCCCCAGTGATACAGCGAGAGACGCTGCCGTATGAAGTCGCGGGCGCCCGGATCGCCTGCCGCCAACGTTTCGACGGCGGCGAGGGCCGCCTCAGCCTCCTCGTATCGATTGCGCATCGTGTGCGACTGGGCCAGGAGCATCCCGGCGTCCAGGTCGGTGTCGGCGCCCGCGAGCGCAGCAAGCTCGGCCCCCAGATCAGGGTCCCCGGCTCGGTTCGCTGCGCGCGACGCGTGCAGCGCAAGATCCGCCGATAACGCGACGCCGGCGTCGAGCCGGAGCCGAGCCGCCCTCAGCGCGTCGTCTGGGCCGAACGTGTGCCGGCGCTCGAGGACGTCGACCAGGCGCATCCGCAGAGTACGGGCCCGCAGCGGCGGGAGCCGCGCTCGCAGGACCTCGCCGTACATTGGATGCGCCAGCCTGACCTCGCCCGCGTTGGTCGAGATCAGTCCGTGGGACTCTGCCTCGAGCAACGCGTCCTCGGACGTCAACCCACAGATCTCCTCCAGCGTGAGTGGCTCCCCGAGCGCGAGCAGTTCGACCGCCCACCGGTGATCGTCGGTGAGGCCGTCCATTCGCTGGCCTATGAGGTCGACCAGCGACGCGCTTGCGGTCAGGCGGCCCTCGAGCCGCCAGAACCCGTGCGACCGGACGAGCGCGCCCGCTTCGACGGCGCCGCGGACGAGCTCGCGCACGTACAGCACGTTTCCCTGGCTGACGTCAGCCACCCAGTCGAGCGCGGCCTCCTCCACTGGGTCACCAAGCGCCGCCTCGACCAGAGCCCGGACCGCATCGTTGCTGAGGTAGGCGAGCTCCATTCGCCGGGCCGTATCGTCCTTCCACAGCGACACGATCGCGTCCGGGCACCGTTCCCCTGCGCGAACGGTCACAAGCACGAACGCGGCCCCCGACGTCGCCAGATGCAAAACGAGCGCCGCAGAACTTGAGTCGAGCAGTTGCGCGTCATCGATGCCGATCACCACCTCGCTGCCCTCGGCGCGGGTGCGAAGCTCATCGCCGCAACATCGCATCAGCGCGACGATGTCATCGGAGCGGACCTCGTCGGGCACGAGTTCCGCCACGGCCGCGAGGGGAACCGCCGAAGCGCTGCGCGTAGCCTGCACCCAGTCGACGAACGCCCCCTCGCGCTCGGCCGCGTTCTGCGCCTCCTTCGCCAGACGCGACTTCCCAACTCCGGCATCGGCGATGAGAACAACCCCATGGCATCCCGGACTGGCTCGCGCCGACGCGATCGCTTCGAGTTCGCGATCACGTCCCATGAGCGGCCACGCACCTGGCAGCGCGTAGACGTGCCCCTCGTCTCCAGGCATGTACAGCTACGGACTCTACGCCCTCGATAAGAGCGCTCTCATAGTCGGGTGCAATTCAGGATCGCATGAACCGATCAATCCAATCCGAAACGCCATCCTCGCCCGGCGCGGCGCGAGCCACCTCGGAGCCCGGTAGTCGCGAACAGAACTCCTCGGCCTGGGCCGCCCACAGCGGGTCGGACCCCGACGGGCAAATGAGAACCGGGGTCGTGAGCCGCCGGAGCTCGTCTCCGAGGCGAAACTCGGCGATCCGCTGCGCCAGTTCGTAGAGCGGGAGCCCTGATAAGTCGTATCCGCGCCCAAGGCGTCTCAGACGGTCCGGGATCCCCGGAGCGAACAGCGTGGCCAGGTGAAGCTCACGATCGAACCATTCGCGGTCCCCGTCCAACGCTGCCGTACGCGCCGCGGCGGGTAGCGCCTCCAGCCACGGACGGGACGCGTCGAGGATCCCGGGTGCCAGTACAGCCGCGACGAAACGCGGGTCCAACGCGACTGCACGCGCGACCCCGTACCCAGCGTGGTCGATCCCGATCACCGCGATCCGCGAGGCGTCCACATCCGCACGCGCGATCATCGCATCGGCGACCGGACCGAGCACCGCCTCCCAGTCCCGACGAAGCACCAACCCCTGACCTCGCAAGGCCGCCTGCCGGCCAGGCCCGTCGAACGTCATCCAGTGATAGCCACGCGCGGCCGCCGCAGCCCCGCCCGTCGCCCACGCCCGGGACGTCGCGACCCGGCCCCCATGATCGATCATCACCAGCGGTCGGGCGCCCGGCCCGGCCGAGAAGAAATACCCCGGCAACGTCGTCTGCTCGTATTCGATCGACAGCCGCTCGCCGCCGAGCCGTCCAACGGCGCGGTCCCAACATTCGCGCTGGCGCTCCCACAGTCGATTCTCCTCGACCAGACCATCGCTCTCATCGATCAACGCCAGCGCCGTCCCGTAATACGACGCGGCCCGCAAATACGCCCAACCGCTCCCCCCGCGCCGCGCCTCAGACCACGCGGCCCCGCCCTCCGCCGTCCACTCCTGCACCCACGCGCCACCGTCGCCGCCCTGCAAACGAGCGGCGATCGCCTCGACCACCTCGGAGTCAGCGGCCCCCCAACGCGCGGCGGCGACCAGCGCGTGCAACTCATGCTCGCGCCGGTCGCTCGCCGGATCCATGGCCGATCGGACAGTCACATCGCCCTCTAGACGACCGGCTGCACCGGCGTGGCGTCGCTCCGCTCGGGCGCGGAGGATCGCTTGATGCCCCAGTACACCAGTCCGAGAGGGATCGCCCAGTTGAAGACGATGTTCCCCGCCCTGGTGTTGACCGTGCCCGCGATCGCGTGGAACGGGACCATCGCGGCGAAGATGCACGCCCACATCGTCGTCAGCTTCCGATTGATCGCCTTGAACTTTGGCGATCCCCAATACTGCTCCGGCACCTGATCGCGGGCGTACTCCTCGGTAAACGGCGTGAACAACAACGAGGCGAACGCGATCAGCGACAGGATCAGCGCCGCGATCCCGCGCGCATACCTCGCGATCCAGTGGGCGGTCGAAGCGTCGGCCAGGAACGCGACGGCCACGAACCCGATGAAAGTGACCACCGCCCCGACCTCGAGCAGCTTCGGATGCCCGGTGGTTAGCACGCTCCAGCCTGCAATCGCAATCGCCGTCGCGAGCGCGGCCAGCGATCCGATCTTCAGCGTGGCATGCGAAGCAAGCACCGTGAACACGATCCACGGGAGCAGAGCGATAAATATGCCCTTCCCCCCTCCGCTCGTCTCGGCACTCTCACTCTTAGTCGAGGACATGAAGGTCTCCTTCCGGTTGACGTGACCACTGATCGACATGCCGGAGACTTTCGCGCCCCGCCACGAATCTGTCCTGCGTAGCCCACTACGTAACCGACGCAAACCCCTCGCGTTCGCCCCGCGCTGATCCGTTAGGGCGCTGGAGTCGTCAGCTCCTTCACGAACGTGCGTTCGTTGAGAAGACACCGCTGTGATTTGAACGACGTTTGACAATTCAGTGTCGGGTCTCACCAAAGGAGGTTTGACAACTAAGCGGTTGTCGTCGTACTCTCGGTCTTCGATGGTCGGAACCAGATGAGACTTCTGGTGCTCGGCGGTACTGCGTGGTTAGGACGCCAGCTCTCTCGCGAGGCGATCGAGCGCGGACATGATGTCTGGTGCCTGGCTCGCGGCGAGAGCGGCCCAGTCGCGCAGGACGCGACCCCGGTCCCTGTGGACCGGCGGGCCGACGGCGCTTATGACGGAGTGCGTGGCCGAGAGTGGGACGCCGTGATCGACGTTGCGTGGCAGCCGGGGCTGGTGCGTTCGGCATTGGCGGCGCTGGGCGACCGCGCGGGTCAATGGGTTTACGTCTCGTCCTGCAGCGTTTACGCGTCGCACGCAACACACGGCGCGGACGAGAGCGCTGAGTTGCTCGCGCCAACGGACATGGACGAGGTTGGCATGGATCTTTATGGCCCGGCGAAGGTCGCATGCGAGCTCGCATGCGGCTCCACCCGCGGCCCGAACGTACTGATCGCTCGATCGGGGTTGATCGGCGGACCTGGAGACAGCAGCGACCGCGCTGGCTACTGGGTCGCTCGCGCCGCCCGCGACCAGGACGCGCCGATGCTCGTGCCGGACAGCCCGCAGGGCGTGACCCAGGTGATCGACGTCCGCGACCTCTCCGGGTGGTTGATCAGCTGCCTCCAGCGTCAAACCGTTGGCACCTATGACGCCGTGGGCCCCGTGATCGCGCTGGACGAGTGGATCGACCTCTCGCGCAGAATCGGGGGGCATACAGGTCCGGTGGTGCGCGTCGGCGACCGCTGGCTGCTGGCGGAGGAGTCGAAGAGTTCATGGGCCCCGAATCGCTGCCGCTGTGGCTTGCCGACCCTGATTGGCAGGGATTCTGCGCACGCAGTGGCGATGCCGCAGCGAACGCCGGCCTACAGCACCGGCCCGTCGGCGACACGATCGCAGACACCCTCACGTGGGAGCGAGAGCTAGGACTCAACCGCACGCGCAAGTCGGGCATAGCCGCCGAACGGGAGGCAGAGTTGCTGCTCAGGAACCCGACCCCCATCTGAATACCGCGGACACTTCACGGTACCGAGTGAGAAGCAGGTGCCGGCCCGGCGATCGAGATCGTGGCTTCGCTCCCGTCAGGCTGAGCCAGTACTCGCGACTGCTTTGTCTGAACGCGCTCGCGTTGGACGCCGTCAACGCCGCCGCGGAACCTTGTTCGGCATGTGATGCTCTGCGCGATGTTCGAACGGCTCAGCCAGCGGCTGACCGGCTAGAACACCGGTGGAAGACAGTGCGTGCCGTCAGCGAGCACAAGGTCACCCCAATCATCTGGGGCCCTCGCCTTGCTGTCCTGCGTGGCAAGCCACGCAGGACAGCAGGCGCGGGTCAGCCGGCCTGGCAGCCCTGGCCGAACTGGGCCTTGCTCTTGGTGTACGTCGGAACGCTTGTGATCGGCAGGTAGTCGAGCGAGAAGTAGGGCTGGATTGCTCCGGTGTTGGTTGTCGTTGTGGGGGTCAGGGTCGGATCGATCGGCAGGCCGAACAGCGGGTTGGTGATCGATGGGGGCAGCCCGGTGGCGGCCATGTAGGTCGTCGCGAACCCCAATGGTTCGTTGTGGTGGGAGTCGTAGCCGATGAACCAATTCGCATTCGAGTTCGGCGAGCCGAGACCGAGGCTCGATTGCCACACGTTGGTCGTCTGGCTGACGTTCTTCCAGGGGAAGCCGGTGTTCACGCGGTTGCAGAACGGATTGGTTCCGGCGGCGGCCGGCACGACCCAGGTCGTGTAGCTAGGTGCGAGGATCGTGCCCCACAGCCATTGCTGCGCTGCGTATGACACCCCGGCCTTGAAGTCCACCGACACAGCCGACTGCGATTGGTTTGAGGACTTGAAGTAGTCCGAGGCCTGCTGGAGCTTGACCGGATCTGAGATCAGGTAGTCGCCGTAGAACGTGAGTCGGTTCGCGGCGTCCTCCAAGCCTGTGACGAGCGTGGCCGCTGCGGTGTCCTGGGTGACGGTGATGTTGTTGAGTACGGCGTTCTGGCTGGAATCGGGGAGGAGGTCCGCTTCCAGGGCGAACGCTCCCGACAGGAACGTCATCGGCGGCCCGATCTCGGGCAGCACGGATGCCATGTCGGTCAGAGCGCTGAGCACGTTGTCCATCTTGGCGTCCGTCGTCCCGCCGCTGACCTGCGTGATCTGCTGCCTGATGGCATCGCCGATCGTCGCCGCGTTGACGCTGCCGATCAGTCCGGCCGTCGTGAAGAGCGACGTGTAGTTGGCGATCGCCGAGCGGATCGTGTGAGCTTCTAGGAATTCGTCGTCGATCGAGTTCTGCACAGCGGTCCAGTCGGACTGCTGGTAGTTGCCGTTCGCGATGGCCGCGTTGAAGCTCAGTTTGTCGAAACCGGCCTGGGCGGTGTTCAGATCGGTGGGGCTCGCGTCGCAGAACTGCGCGCGGATGATGTCGGGCTGGAACTTGCTGCACTGGGTGTTCTGGCTGGTGACCTGCAGCCACTGCGCCCCTTGTGATTCGCTGAGCATCTCCTGGTAGGCGGCCGCTTCGGCCGGAGTGGGCGCGTTCAGCTCACGGCCCGCGCCGACTATCCAGTTCGTCCAGCCGCTCGGCGCGGCATAGATCGTCGGCAGGATCCCATAACGGTCGCCCGTCTGGTCCGGGCCGCCCCCGTCGGCGTCGTAGGGCACGTAAGCGTTGCTGCTGGCGTCGCGGGTCAGCACGCCGGCAACCGAGCCGCTGGACTGAGTCCGCTCGAAGCTGGCTTCCTGCGCATCCCACCCGGGGCTCCACGAGTTGGCCAGCGTCGCGGACGGGCCGGCGATCAACCCATACACCCCTCCGCTGCTGTCGGGAGTGCCGGTGAATCGCGAGACCACGTCGGCGCGCCCGCCGCGGTTCTGGATCGCGTTGGCCAGTGCACTACTGGCCGGGATCGCTGGCAGATCGGGGCCGAACCCCTCGAGCATGAAGCTCTCTCCCGTCGACGGCAGCGCGTTGATGGCCGTGGCAACGTTGTCCTCGATCAAGAGGTCTGTGGCCGGGGTGCCGCTCAGCGTGTACAGCCAGTTGCTGACGACCTGCCCGTTGTGATCGAGCACGACCAGCTGGTAGGCGCCGGGTGAACCCGGGACCAGGAGCTGCGGGTAGCTATGGCCGTTGATCTGCATGGTGTTGGTTTCGGGAGTGTCCGAGGCGCTCCGTGTACTCACCGACATCATGTCGCTGTCGACCCACGTTGCCGAGCCCGACTTTGCGCTGGGAGCCGGCTGGAGCCAGCCCCGCAGGTTGCTGGTCGGGTTGCCGCTGTTCGGCGCCGGCGCGGTTGGCGTCTCGTTGTTGGCGACGAGCGTGGTGCCGATCCAGATCTGCGAGCCGAACTGATCGGTCGCCGACTTATTCCACGAGACATCGTTGACGTTCACGCCCGACCAGGTGCCGATCGTGATCGTGCCCGCCTGCGGAGTGACCTGCGTGTGTGTTCCGGAGGTCGTCGGGGTGAGCGTGGTCGCGTCGAGCTGCACCCACTCGTCCGGGCCGCTGATCCCAGACGTGTACAGGTGCCCCTCCACGGACAGTGAGGTGGGCGGAAGCGTCGGGATCAGCTTCTGCAGCAGCGTGGAGACGTACAGGCCCTGTTCCGGAAAATTGGGCGTCTCGTCCAGCGTGATGGCATCCTGAGACGGCCTGCCCGACGACGACGCAGCAATGTTGGCTTTGCGGGCGGTGGTTTTCGACCGCTGCGTGACGCTCATCGCGAGCCGATAGACACCGGGCTGGGTCGCCTTGAATCGTGGCTTGACCGCGCCGGCGTCGCGCAGCGTCGGCTTGGAGCCCTTCGGGGCGCTCACGATGCGCCAGCGGTAGCTCAGCGACGCGCCGCGCCGGCTGGCGCGGCTACCCGAGCCGCTGAGCGTGACCCAGCGCCGTGGTGTGACGACTCGCTCGCCCGGGCCCGCCTCCGCCAACGGCAGGTCGCGACGGCGCGTCACCGTCCAATGCTTGACGGCATATCGGCCGCCGGCGCGCCAGGCAATCACGGTGAAGCGGTTGACACCGAAACGCAACCCGTCGGTCCGGGAGACCTGCCAGTCGTGGCGCCGGATTGCGCGATGGCGTCGCAGATCGGCGACGGTGTGCCCGTTGACGAGAAGCCGCGCGTACGTCGGGGCCGAGCTCGTGGCAACAACCGGCACCTGCCCGGCGGCCAGGCGCTTACCGCGGCTGATCCGAATCAGCGCAGGGGCCCGCTGTCCGACGGTGACGCTGGCGGTCGCCGCTCCGCTTGGCTTGCTGCCGGTGTAGCTCTGAACGAGGAGCCGAGTCGTTCCTGGCTTGAGCGTTGTCGTGGGCACCGAGCCGACAAAGCTATAGCCATGGCGGGTGAAGATCGCGGACGAACGCCGGGTGCCGACCCAAACCAGGACTCGCGTGACACGCGAGCCGCCGACGATCTCAACCCGGACCGAGCGCGATCGAACGAGCGCGCCGGTTGCCGGCGCGACGATCCGGACCGCACCCGGCGCGAGCCGAGGCTTAGGGGCGGCACGCGCCAGCGTCACGCCGACCCCCGCGAAGACGATTCCAACAGCTGTAATCAGCATGAGCGAACGACGAACGACGGACATAATCAGGACCACCTCTGTGTTGAATTGAGCGTGGCCTGAAGCTAAATCTCGCCGACCGTTGTGTCCTGCGTACGCCGCTACGCAATATCCGCCCGCGCCGTACGCAATCCGCTGACCGGGGCCTCAGCCGGCCGCGAGCTTGGCAGGGTCGAAGCCAGGTGAGTTGCTGGGGCCGCAAGATGACTCGGTGGCCGCGAACATAGGTTCGCTGACGGGGCGCCACTGTAATTTGGATGAGGTTTGACACCCGCCAGCGGGACCGCCGCAGCAGGGCTAATCAGGTCCAGTCGGCCCGCGCAACGACGAACCATTCCCCCGCGAGCAGGATCTCCCCGCTGCCGAGCTCCTGGGCGAGTTGCGGCGCTGTCAGATAGCGCTTGAAGACTCGATGCTGCGAGCCGTCATTGAGGATCCGCATCTGCCACTGCTCTGGGGCGACTCCCGTCCGCAGCGCGGAGTCGATGATCACGAGCTCACCGGCAACGCGTCTGGCCTCGGACAGAAACGCTTCGCGCTCGTCCTCAGGGAGGTGACCGTAGAAATGCCCGGTGACGATCCGGTCAAAAGCTGCGTCGGCGAACGGCAGGCTGAGGGCGTCGCCGACAATGGCGACGCCGTCGGAGAGTCGAGACTGGGTTAGCGACACCATCGCCCGACTCTGGTCCAGCCCGACTACGAAGCCGCGAATGTGACGGGTCAGAAACCCGCTGCCACACGCGACGTCAAGCGTGCGTGCTGCCGGCAGTCGTTCGACGAGCCGGACGACTTGCTCGACTTCCTCGTGCCATCCAGGTCGATCACGTGAGGCGAAGTGCCCTTCGCCGAGATACCACTCGTCGTACTCCTCGGCGCGCCGTTCGTAGTACGCGGCGGTGGCGGGATCGCGCGCGAAGGCGTCAGGTTGATCGACCATTGGTCACGAGTGTCCCAAACGCACGGGACCCCCGCGGCGAGCGCACGTGATATCAGGGACCGTCGGTCCCGTGGAGGCCCGCGTTCAGAAGATCGTTCATCATGAAGGCCGCATTGAGTTCGAGACCCTCGCTCGCGAGATTCTCGGCTCCGCCAGACTGCCGATCGATCACGCACAGAGCCGAAGAAACCTCGGCGCCGCGTGCTCGTAGCTCTCGCGTCGCAGCGATGATCGCCCCACCGGTGCTGACCACGTCCTCAACGACCACCAGCCGCCGGCCGACGACCTCTCCCCCCTCTGCGAGACGGCAGGTTCCGTATTCCTTCGCTCTCTTGCGGACGAACAGAGCTGGCAATCCGGTGAGCTGGGAAAGGATTGTGACCAGCGGAATCCCGCCGAGTTCCAAGCCGGCAAGCGCCTCAGCTGTCGAGGGCAGCAAGGGTACGAGTGTCTTCCCGACCGCATGAAGCAGCAGCGGATCGGACTCGAACCGGTACTTGTCGAAGTACTCCGTACTTGTCTGTCCGGAGCGAAGCACGAACTCGCCCGCCAAGTGCGCGGAGTCGTAGATGCGTCGTGCCAACGCCATATCAGGAGGTCCAGCCATGCGCTCGCAGATTAGATAGCGACGTTGCTGACCAGTCTCGTGGCCGAGCCGCACCGCATCACTGTTCTCACGGAACTCGTCGGCCTACTCTGACACGCTTGGCGCGGGGTATGGTCACGCGGGTGTTCAGAGAGGCGCGACGCGAGGACTTGCGAGCGGTCCTCGGGGTGTTGCGTCAGCTCAATGTTGATGACCCCCCGCTTGAGCCAAGCGTCGCCCAAGCTGTCTTCGACTCGATCCTGTCTACGCCTGGCATGACCGTCTTCGTGCTGGAGGAAGACGGCGCGATCGTTGCCTCGACGTATCTCAACATCGTTCCGAACCTGACACGGGCTGCATCGCCGTATGCGGTCATCGAGAATGTCGTTGTCGTCGAGACACACCGTGGGCAGGGACTTGGGAAAGCGATCGTTGCCGCGACTCTTGAGGTGGCTTGGGAGGCTGGGTGTTACAAGGCGATGCTGCAGACGGGATCGCGTCGGCCCGCGACCCACGCCTTCTACCGAGCCTGCGGCTTCTCCGGCGATGAGAAGCACTCGTATGTTGCCCACCCCTACCGCTCCAGCTCGTCAGGCCTTGAGAATGTCGGCTGACCGTCCGCGCATCGCCGCCTTCGCGTCGGGAGCTGACAGCGACGCCCCCATCGGTCGCGAACTCAAGAGGTCCGAGAGAGCCCCTTCCTCGCAGGTTGTCCTGTTTGATCTTTTCGGGACGCTGGCTCCCGGGGGGTCAGGCGAGGAGCGGGATGCGGTTTCGCACCTGATCGCCGACGACCTTGGCGTGGACCCACAGGAGTTCGCGTTGGTGGTGCGCGCCACGTTTGACGAGCGCATGCGCGGAACGCTCGGCGATTTGCGCGACACCTTGGCGTGGCTTGCCCACCAACTTGGCGCTGATCCATCCCGGGAGAGCCTCGAGATCGCTGCGCGGCGCCGCCTGCTGCTTACCCGCCAGCTCCTCTCAAAAACCTGGGCCATCCCCGCTCTTCAGGCACTCACGGCCGCGAGCGTCCGCGTCGGCGTTGTCAGCGACTGCTCGGCCGAGACCCCCGAGGTCTGGTCAAAGAGTCCAATAGCCCCCTACGTGCTGGCGACTTCATTCTCGTGCGTCACGGGCTTCCGCAAGCCCGCCCCGGAGGCGTACATGGTCGCGATCCGCGCGCTCAACGTCGAACCAAGTGATTGCGTCTTCGTCGGTGACGGGGGAAGCAACGAACTCACCGGCGCCGTAGCGCTAGGCATGACCGCCTACCGATTCGCGCCCGAGAATCGACCGGGCGGACGAGCCGTTGACCCGGATCTCGACTGGAACGGCCGAGAGATCACAGACCTTGCCGAGCTCACGGGTATCCTCGCACCCCAACTCCGATAGAGCGTGACGAGCGCTCTACCCGGCCAGACTGTGGTCCCGATGGCCTTATTCGTTGTGTGTGATCTGGATGGGACTTTGCTGCGCTCCGACGCCACGCTCACCCGCTGGCGGACAAGGGCACGGCCATGGCCCAGCTCGCCGAACTCACCGGCCTGCATGACTCGACCTCGATCGCCTGTGGAGATCATCTCAACGACCTCGGAATGTTTGCGGCCGCGGACGAATCAGTCGCTCCAGCCAACGCACACCCTGCGGCCCTCGGAGCCGCTACGTCCACCGCTGAATCCAACGAGGACGACGGGATCATTGCCTGGCTACTTCACCGCGCGGGACACACCGGTAGGTGACACCAGCGATACGTGACGATGCTCGCTACCAGCCGTTGCGCCGTCGGCGATAATCGTCCCTGAGATGGCTCGCCCCAGGGCTTTTCAGAAGCTGCGAGATCTTCCCGGCGTCGGCCGCGCCGCCGATTGGGGCATGGGCCCGCACGCGGTTTCGCATCAGACACGCGAGGCCGGGGCCCGCATCGCCGGGCTCAAGGTCACCGAATCGGTCTGTCCGTACTGCGCGGTCGGGTGCTCCCAGGTGGTCTACACGCGCGGCGGCGAACTGGTCGACATCGAAGGCAACCCGCGGTCGCCGGTCAACCAGGGCACGCTCTGCCCCAAAGGCTCAGCCTCGCGCCAGCTCGTCCAGCAGCCGGGCCGGCTGACAACCGTCCGCTACCGGCGCCCGGGCGGTACAGACTGGGAGGACCTCGACCTCGAGACGGCGATGGACATGATCGCCGAGCGCGTGATCTCCGCCCGCGAGGATGGGTGGCAGACCGAGGACGAGCACGGCAAACGGGTCGACCGCACGTTCGGGTTTGCGCACCTCGGCGGAGCGACGCTCGATAACGAGGAGAACTACCTCATCCGCAAGTCCTTCACCGCGATGGGCGCCGTGCAGATCGAAAACCAGGCCCGCATATGACACTCCAGCACGGTCCCCGGTCTGGGGACCTCGTTCGGGCGCGGTGGCGCCACCGGTTTCCAGCAGGATTTGCAGAACGCGGACTGCATCCTCATTCAGGGCTCGAACCTGGCTGAGGCGCACCCGGTCGGCTTCCGCTGGGCGATGCGCGCGCGTGAGCGCGGCGCCAAGATCATCCACGTCGACCCGCGCTTCGGCCGGACGAGCGCATCTGCCGACTTGCACGTCCCGATCCGCTCCGGCACGGACATCGCGTTCCTCGGGGGGATCATCCGCCACGTGCTGGAGACGGAGTCCTACTTCAAGGAATATGTTCTGCACTACACCAACGCGTCGACGATCATCAGCGAGAAGTTCGCCGACACCGAGGACCTTGGCGGCGTCTTTTCCGGCTTCGATCCTGAGACGGGGACCTATGACCGCTCGACCTGGATGTACGAGGGCGGCGAGGTCGCATCGGCCGCGGGTACGCGCGAGCATGCCACCCAAGCGTTCACAGAGAGCACCGGCGTCGGTCTGCTCGAGGGCCCGATCCACCGAGATCAGACGTTGCAGCACGAGCGTTGCGTGTTTCAGCTGTTGCGTAAGCATTACTCGCGCTACACGCCGGAGATGGTGGCGCAGGTCTGCGGCATCCCCGAGGCACAGTTTTACGAGGTCGCCCAAACGCTGATCGAGAACTCCGGCCGCGAGCGCACCACTGCGCTCTGCTACGCCGTCGGCTGGACACAGCAGTCGCTCGGCGTCCAGATAATTCGCGCCGGCGCGATCCTGCAACTGCTGCTCGGCAACATTGGGCGCCCGGGCGGCGGGATCATGGCGATGCGCGGCCACGCCACGATCCAGGGCTCGAGCGACATCCCGACGCTCTATGACCTGCTTCCCGGCTACCTGCCGATGCCGCGAGCTCGCGAGCAGGAACTCTCGCTCGAGGCCTATGTCGCCTCGGGCACAGCGGACCGGGGCTGGTGGTCGAACTTCGACAAATACATCGTGTCGATGCTCAAGGCCTGGTTCGGCGACGCGGCGACACGGGAAAACGACTTCGGCTTCACGCACCTGCCGAAGATCACGGGTAACCACGCGCACTTCCCCACGATGATGCGCGCGGTCGACGGCGGTCTCGACGGTCTCTTCGTAATGGGGCAGAACCCCGCGATCGGCTCTCAGAACGGTGGGCTCATGCGGCGCGCGCTGCGCAACATGAAGTGGCTGGTGATCCGCGACCTCAATGAGATCGAGACAGCGACGTTTTGGCGCGATGCGCCCGAGGTCCAATCTGGCGATGTTCGGACCGAGGACATCCAGACAGAGGTCTTCCTCATGCCCGCCGCGGCTCACGTCGAAAAGGCAGGGTCCTTCACCCAGACCCAGCGGATGGTGCAGTGGCGTGACAAAGCCCTCGACCCACCCGGCGACGCGCGCAGCGAGCTCTGGTTCATGCACCACCTGACCAAGCGCGTAAAGGCGCATTACGCCGGATCAGACGACCCCAAGGACTGGCCGATCGTCAACGTCAAGTGGGACTACTCCGAGTGCGCCGAGGGTGCAGTCCCGGACGAGCCGTCGGCCGAGGAGGTCCTGCGTGAGATCAACGGCTACGACGTCGCCACCGGCGATCCATTGGCTGGCTTCGCGAAACTGGCGAACGACGGCAGCACCGCCTGCGGCTGCTGGATCTACTCGGGTGTCTACGCCGATGGGGTCAACCAGGCGCGCCGCCGCGATGCCGGCGACATCAACGCCGAAGGCGGCTGGGTCTCGCCCGAATGGGGCTGGGCGTGGCCAGCAAACCGCCGCATCCTCTACAACCGTGCATCGGCCGACCCCCAAGGTCGGCCGTGGAGTGAGCGTAAGAAGTACATCTGGTGGGACGAGGAGCAGAGCAAGTGGACGGGCTACGACGTCCCCGACTTCCCCGTCGACAAACGCCCTGACTACCGCGCGCCGGACGAAGCGCACGGCATGGACGCGATCTCAGGCGACGAGCCGTTCATGATGATGGGAGATGGTCGGGCGTGGCTATACACACCGTCGGGCCTGCTCGATGGCCCGATGCCGACGCACTACGAGCCGGTCGAATCCCCCGTGCCCAACCTGCTGTATCCCGCGCTCGGCTCCAATCCGGTCGCGATCGCGTGGGATCGGCCCGATAATCCCATCAACATCACGCAGGATCCGCGTTGGCCAGTCGTGATGACGACGTTCCGGCTGACCGAACACCACACGGTCGGGGGCATGAGCCGGACGCTGCCATGGCTGAACGAGCTCCAACCCGAGATGTTCGTCGAACTCGACCCGATCCTCGCCGCCGACCGTGGGATCGTGGACGGCGGTTGGCTGGTCGTTGAGACCGCACGTGGCGAGATCGAGGCACGCGCCGAGGTCACCGAGCGCATGCGCCCGCTGCGGATCGCCGATCGCGTCATTCACCAGATCGCGGTCCCGTGGCACTGGGGCTACTCCGGACTGAACATCGGTGACAGCATCAACGACCTGTTGCACCTGTCCGGTGACCCGAACACGACGATCGAGACGACCAAGTCGCTGACATGCAACGTGCGCGCCGGCCGGCGCCATTCGCCGGCGACATCGAATGTCACCAACGCGCCGCACGGCCACATCGATGTGGACCGCGAGCACCCGTCTGAGCAGTCGAAATTGCGCCCAAGGCCCACCCCGTGATTGACGTAATCCCCCACCCCGCGCCCACCGAGATCTCGATCCGTCGCGAGGGCGCGCAGCGCATGGGCTTCTTCACCGACACGACCGTCTGCATCGGTTGCAAGGCGTGCGAGGTCGCCTGTAAGCAGTGGAACGACCTCCCGTCAGACGGCGGCGAGTTCCGGCGCGGTGGCTCCTACGACCACACTGTGTCGCTGGGGGCAACGACCTGGCGTCACGTTCGTTTCATCGAGATGCTCGAGCCGTCGCCGATCGCTCGCCAAGAGGCCGAGCGAGCACTGGCGCTCGGAGCTGGGGGCAAGGTGCCGAACATCCCGGCCTCGGCGCTGTCCGATGCTGGCAGCGGCGTGACGGAGGAGGAGCTGCCGGACCTCGTCGCAATGGCACAGCCAGACGGATCGGTGGACGTCGCAGCGGCCGTCGCCGACATGGATCGCTGGATCTTCATGTCAGACGTCTGCAAGCACTGCACCAACGCGGGTTGCATGGACGCCTGCCCGACGGGCGCACTGATCCGCACCGAGTTCGAGACCGTCATCCTGCAGCCTGACGTCTGCAACGGGTGTGGCTACTGCATCCCGTCGTGCCCGTTCGGCGTCGTCGACCGCTCACACGATGACGGACGCGCCTCGAAATGCACGCTCTGTTACGACCGGCTCCAGGACGGATTGGAGCCGGCGTGCGCGAAGGCCTGCCCGACCGACTCGATCCAGTTTGGCCCGTACGACGAGCTGGTCGACGTCGCGCAGCGTCGGGTCGCCACGTTGCAGGACCGGGGCCTCAGCGGCGCCTATCTCTATGGCGCCGGCGACGCACCCGGCGCGCAGCTGGCGGGCGGCCTCGGAGCGTTCTTCCTGCTGACCGAGCCGCCGGAGCGCTACGGACTTCCGGCCGAGGCCGACTCACCAATCCAGGAGAACGTGGTGCCCGCGACGATCGCTGCGGTGAGTGCCGGACTCTTTGCCGCGGCATGCGTTGCCGCGGCTTTCCGATTCCGCCGACGCTCCTCCGACGGTCTCGGTGGACTCACGATCCTTGCGATCGCTGCCGGGACGCTCGAGATCGGCCGTGAACTCGTCACGCAAGCACGCCACCAACGAGAGCGCGATGCCTAGGAACCGCGAGTCAGGTTGGGCCGGCGCAGGCCGCGACATGCGCGCAGCTGTCGGCTCGCCCGGAGGTCCAGCATCGTGGCGGCGAGCCGTCGCCGGCGCGGCTGTTGCGCTGCACCAGCGCGACTGGCACGACGCGACCTGGTCATCCATCTACAGACGCGACACGCACTACGCCTCCGCCGAGCCCGCGGATCCCGAGCGCGTAGAGCAGGCCAACCTGCGGGGTCGGCGCGGCGAGGAGCCGAAGATCATCCAGGGCCCGATGATGAAGGCGCCCGTGTGGAGCCGTGAGGTACCGATCTACTTCTGGTTCGGCGGAATGGCGTCAGGGGCGGCGTTCGTCGCGCTTGCCTGCGACATCTCGGGCGACGAGCGCTCAGCGCGAATCGCGCGCCGGGTGGCGCTGGCTGCGCTGCTGCCCTCGCCGCCACTGCTCATCCTCGATCTCGGCCGGCCCGAGCGCTTCTACAACATGCTGCGCATATTCAAGCCGCGCTCGCCGATGTCGATGGGCTCGTGGTGCCTATCGCTGTTTGGTGGTCTGGCGAGTGGCGCAGTCTTCGCCGACCTGCTCGGTCGCCGCAAGACCGCGCGCAGTCTCGGCGCCGCCAACGCCGTGGTGGCCGGCTATCTCGGTTCCTACACGGGCGTGCTGCTGGCCTCCACGGCCGTCCCGGTCTGGGCCCGCAGCCGCCTATTCCTCGGCCCGATCTTCATCTCAACGGCGACGCTGACCGGGGCCGCCGCGACCCGCCTGGTCGTTTCGGCAGTTGGCTTGGAGGCTGGCCATCCCACACGCGAGGCGCTCGGCCGTGTCGAGAGCGGAGCGATGGCCGCCGAACTCCTTCTGTCCGAATACAACCGCCACCGCCTCGGCTCGCTCGCGTCGGTGTTTGAGGATGGCGCGGGCTCGGAGTGGTTCAAACGGGCAGGATGGCTGGCCCGGATCGGCCTCGCGACGCGGCTACTGCGTAAGCGGGCCGCCTTCGCCGAACACATTGCGAGCGTCTGTTTCATGGCCGCCGCGCTCTGTTACCGCTTCGCGTGGGTGGACTCCGGAAGAACCTCCGCCCAGGACGATGAGGCCGTCGCGCGCATGGCACGGTCGACCGTCACGCCCCGTTGATCGCCACCACAGCCTGATCGAGTTCGTCGTCGCCTTGCAGCGTGCGCGGGTCGACCACGACGCGACCATCGGTAATCCGGGCGATCAGCGGCGGGTCGTGCGCGCGCAAGCGGGCGGCGAGCGC
Organism: uncultured Actinomycetota bacterium; assembly: GCA_963714335.1. Classification (GTDB taxonomy): domain Bacteria; phylum Actinomycetota; class Thermoleophilia; order Solirubrobacterales; family Solirubrobacteraceae; genus Palsa-465. The sequence continues at coordinate 705,843 of CAVQNW010000001.1, read as the reverse complement.
GTCGGGGCCGTCTGCGGATGGAGCGATCGCGACCGCGGGCCCTTTGAGTTCGAGTAGCGGCAGCGCGCCACCGCCGGCACGGGCAACGGCCTCGATGACCTCGCCGCCGGTGGCGTCGGCGAGCCGCCGGGCCCTGCTCGCGAGGGTCTCTTGATCAGCGGCCAGCATCGCGAGCACCGGGATCTCGCCGACGGCACGCGCCGGATCTCGGTAGAGCGCAAGCGTCGCGGCCAGTGCCGCAAGCGGCAGCCGACCCACGCGTAGTGCGCGAGCCAGCGGATGGCGCCGGCAGGCGGCGATCGCCTGTTGGGCGCCAACGAGGATCCCGGCCTGTGGACCGCCGAGCAGCTTGTCGCCGCTGAAGCAGACCAGCGCCGCACCGGCAGCGATCGAGGCCCGCACCGGCGGCTCGTCGGCCAGCAGCGCATCGAGGCCGGCGAGCAACACCCCGGACCCAAGATCGTCGATTGTCGGTGCGCCGAGCTCGCACAGCGCCTCGATCCCCACGTCCTCGACGAAGCCGACTGTCCGGAAGTTCGATTGGTGGACACGCAGGATCACGTCGGCGCCATCGTCCAGCGCCGCTCGGTAGTCGGCCACCCGCGTGCGGTTGGTGGTCCCGACCTCCACGAGGCGCGCGCCCGCCTGCGCGACGACGTCGGGCACCCGGAAGCCGCCACCGATCTCAACCAGCTGGCCACGGGAGACGACGATTGCCCGCCCCGGGCCGGCCATCGCGGCGGCTGCCAGCAGCGTTGCGGCCGCACCGTTGTTGACAACCAGAGCATCGTCCGCGCCGGTTAGCTCGCACAGGAGTCCGGCGACGTGCGCGTCGCGCCGACCGCGCTGGCCGGTCGAGAGGTCGAGCTCTAGGTCGACGTAGCCACGCGCGGCCTCCGCGACCGCGGTGGCAGCCGCCTCGGCCAACGGAGCGCGGCCCAGGTTGGTGTGGACGATGACGCCGGTGCCGTTGAGGACACGCTGGGGGCCCGCGCGCAGGTGCAGGAGAGCACGCGCGATCAGGTCCGCTTCGCCGACATCGCCGCCGGCCAAGAGCTCGTCACGGCGGGCGTCGAGTGTCGCGCGCGCGGCCGAGGTCGCGTCGGCGAGTGTTATCTGGTCGCTACGTTGACCGTCGATCAGCTGCGCGGCGAGCCGATCCACGGCTGGCAGTGCTCGCAAACGGCCGGCGATCGACGGGTCGATCATGGCGCTGACCCCGCGCCGGCGTGCCGACGAAGAATGCGCCGATCGTCCGGCTGCCGGCGCGTTACGCGCTGCGCGTCGAGGTATTCGAGGAATGCCTGGGCCGACTTGCGCCCAGTGTCCAAGGAGTCGCGGATCTCCGCCAGCGACACTGAGCCTGTCGCCTCGATCAGCGCGATGATCTTGCTCCGGACGTCGGCGGCGAGCTCGGCGTGTGCGTAGAGTTGACCGCTGATCCGGACGGCGCGGCCGTCAGTTCGCAGAGCCGTCAGCGCGCGGCTGTTTTCGGCGTCAAGTGACGCTGCGTTGAGCAGAGCGACGCCGGCGTCGCGCAATTCGCCCTCCACGCGGGCGACGGCGGAGGCGTGGGGCAACTTCGACGTTGTCGCCGTGGCTTGCGCCACGGGTGATACCTCCCTTGGCTCGGGCTCCGGTCTCCCGTGCGCCCGCGCCTGCAGTCGTGCCAGCACATCAGGTCGGCGCCCGTGGCGCCGCGCGGAAGCGTCGAGGATTCGCCCCCCGCCCAACGTGTCTGGCGGCGACAGGCGACGTACTACAACGCGATCGCCATCGGCCGCCAGCACCGGGCTCTCCAAACGCAGCTGCCACAGACCGCCGCCGAGGTCAGCGAGGCGTCCCGGGGCGTCGCGCGTGCCGTGGTGAACCTGGACGCGTTCACCGTGTCGCGCGCTGTCGGCCAGTGCCAGCGCGCAATCTAGGATCGCGGTCTCGGCGACGCGACCTGCGCTCGCCAGCGCATCGCCGCGCCCAACCTCCCTAGCGCGAACACCCGCGAGGTTGATGGCCACGCGCTGGCCGGCGCGCGCCTGGGCCTGTGGCTCGTCGTGGACTTGCAGGCCGCGCACCCGCACGGTGCGCCCGCTCGGCAGCAGCGTCAATGTGTCACCAGGATGCAGCGTCCCAGACCACAGTGTTCCTGTGACGACCGTGCCGATTCCAGCCACCGTGAACGAGCGGTCGATGTGCAGTAACGGCTCTCCCGAGAGCTCGGCGCGGGTCGGCAGGTCCGCCGCCACGGCGTCGAGCGCATCAGCGACCTGCGCAACACCGGCACCCGTCACCGCCGAGCATGGAACGACCGCGCCCACATCCGGCAACAGGGCCCGTGCCTCCTGCTCGGCGCGGGCTGTATCGGCAAGATCGGCCTTAGTGATCGCCACGACGCCAGCGGTCACGTCGAGGGCGCTCAGAACGGCGGCGTGCTCGACGGTCTGGGGCATCACGCCGTCGTCGGCCGCGACCACCATGAGGTACAGATCGATCCCCGACGCGCCCGCGACCATCGTCCGGACGAAGCGCTCGTGACCAGGGACGTCGACGAGCGACAGTCGCCGGCCCGAGGGCAGCACCAGGGGCGCATAGCCGAGCGCGATCGAGATCCCGCGCTCACGTTCCTCGGGTAGTCGGTCCGTCTCGACGCCGGTCAGCGCGCGGACCAGTGCCGTCTTGCCGTGGTCGATGTGACCGGCGGTGCCGAGTGTCAGTGGACCAGACGCAGTCATTGCACGGAGCGGCGAAGGAGTCGAACCTTCCCGGCGCGGTCGAGGCGCCGCCAACGGCTTTGAAGGCCGTTCGGGGCACCGGCCCCGGGCCGCTCCACAGTGGTGATCTCGAGGACCGTACTCACCGCACGTGGATCGTGCCGGGCTCTCCCGCCACAAGCCTACCCACGACGGTGCCACCTGCGATGGCGTCCGCGTTCAAGGCCGGGACGGCGGCCAGCAGGCCGCCGGAGGTCGTGGCGTCGACAATCAGGCGCGCGCGCCACGGTGCGACGTCCGCATCGATCGTCGCGAATGTCGCGGCCCAGTCGGCGTTGCGCTTGCTGCCACCCGAGAGCGCGCCCTCGTCGCGCAGAAGCATCTCTACACCGTCGATCGCCGGTACCGTCGCCGCGTCGACTTCGGCCGCCAGCCCGCTCTCGCGCGCAAGGTTGTGCAGGTGGCCGAGCAGCCCGAAGCCGGTGACATCGGTCATCGCGCGGACACCCGCAGCCAGCGCGGCCTGCGACGCCGCGGCGTTGAGTTCAACCATCACAGAGACCGCGGCCGCAACAAGATCCGGACCGGCCGTGCCGCGCTTGGCCGCGGTGACGATCGCGCCGACGCCCAGTGGCTTGGTCAGGACGAGCGCGTCGCCGGCGATGCCGCCGGCGTTGGTCACCATCCGGCGCGGATCGATGATTCCGGTGATTGCCATGCCGTACTTGGGCTCGTCATCCTTGATCGAGTGGCCACCGACCACTGACGCGCCGGCCTCGGTCACCACGTCGAGCCCGCCGCGCAGGATCGCCGCAAGCACATCGCCGCCCAGCTGTTCGAGCGGGAACGCGACCACGTTCATCGCGGTGATGGGCCGACCGCCCATCGCGTACACGTCGGAGAGCGCGTTGGCGGCCGCGATCCGCCCGAAGTCATAAGGACTGTCAACCAGCGGCGTGAAAAAGTCGATGGTCTGCACCAGCGCCAGCTCATCGTTCAGCGCGAAGACCGCCGCGTCGTCGCCTGTCGGCGTGCCCACGAGCAGGCGTGGGTCCGTGGCCGCAGGCAGGTCCATCACGATCGGCAGCAGATCCGCAGCGGCCAGCTTGCAGCCGCAACCCGCGCCGCTCGAGAGCGAGGTCAGTGCTACGAACTCACCGGCGTAGGCCATCGTCCCGTGAGGCTACCCGTAGCCGCACATAGGTGCTGAACTCGCGACACATGATCACCCGCCGCTCGAACTTCGACAGGTCAGCCCGGGGTCAGAACTATCTCCCCTGTGACGCCGCCGGCAGTGTTCAGGTAGTCGCCGACTGCAACACAGCCATAGCTCCCGAAGCATGAGATCCCATAGAGCCCCAGGAATGTCCCGCCGCCGGGTGTTTGCGGGGATGTCGCGACCCAAGACGGTGTCCCGCCCCCATCCGACTCGGTCTCGAGCAGACCCTGCGTGTTGCCGGAATGATCCTGATAGGAGCCCGCCGCCACACACGCACCGGCGCTGCCACAGCTGATCTCCTTCAGATCGCCGACGGGATTTGTCGGGTTCTGGCCTGACGGGAGCGGCGCTTCCTGCGCGCTGTACGTGGTGCCGGACCCGTAGTCAATCAGCCCTTCGGTCACGCTGCCGGTCGTGTAGTACTCGCCGACTCCGACGCACGACGCGCCGGTCGCGCAATCCACTCCGTACAGCTCCGCCGAACCGGTGTTGGTGGCGGGAAGCGGCGTGGCAACCTCGCCAACCCATGAACCGTCGCTGGTCGCCTGAATCACGGACAAGTTCGTGTTGTAGTCACCGGTCGCGAGGCAGGATGAGCTCGCGCACGACACCGCCACGTCCTCGCCAAGGTCGCCCGTCGGCTGTAGCTCTGCCGACGACCACCCGCCGCCGGCGAGAATCACGCCAAGCCCATACTCGTTCCCGCCGCTCACATAGCCGCCGACCGCCGTGCACGCGTTGGATCCGGTACAGGACACACCATTCAGATAGTTGTGCTGGCTGCTCGAGTCCGCATTCCCAGGCAGTGGCGGGCTGATAGCGGTCCAGGAGTCACCGTTCCCTAGCTGCTCGATCAGCGCCGATTCCTCCCCAGCCGGGCTGTAGTACCCGACCGCAACGCACGTCCCGTCCGGGGCGCACGAGACCTGGTTCAGATTGCCGCCGGGAGCTGTCGACGGGCTCGGTGTGGACACGGTCGCTGCCGTCCAGGTGCCGTTCGAGAGTACGGCGATATAGGGCTCGAGCCCGACCTGGGACCCCCCCACCTCCGCGTCGAACTGGCCCACCGCGACACAGGCGGTGGCGCTCGAACAGGAGACGGAATACAGATCCACAGCCGGGTAAGTCGTGTACGCGTTGCTGGGAAGTGGCGCTTGCGTCGCCGTCCAACTGGTGCCGTTGTAGGTCTCGATCAGCCCGATGTACGGATCGCCGGTCGAGTTGTAGGTGGCGTCGTAGTCCCCTACCGCAACACAGTCGCCGGCCGCCGGGCAACTGACCGACTTCAGCTGTGAGTCATCGTTGGCACCGGTGTTGGCGCCCGCTGGCAGCGGGATCGCAGCGGACGAGAGGGTCGTGATCGGTTGCGGGCTGCCACCACCCGGTGTCCCGCCGCCTGGCGCAGCAGCGGCCCCCACCGTCACCACCGGGTGCGTCGAGAGCGTGGTACTGCCGCCTGGCCCGCTCAACCGCAGCGTGAAGGTGTAGGACTCCGCCGCAGTCGTCGACGTGTTCGCGGGCAGGGTCACATGCTGGCTATACGAACTCCCGCCGCATGCGACGGCCGCTGGCAGCCCCGCCACCGCCGGCGAGGCGCTCAGGTTGCAGGAGCCGGCGTGCGACACCGTGGCTGTCAGGTTCGCAACCCCGCCCGAGGCTGGCAGGTTGACCGGGGAAGCGCTCAGGGACGTGCCTGTTGGTGCGACGCCGAGCTGCGTCAGATGCACCTGCTTGGTCGCGTGGTGACCGGCCTTCGTCGCCTTCACCGAGACCACAAAGTGCCGAGACCCAGCAGCCGCATTCGAGCCGATGTGGAAGTTGGCCGACAGATGACCGGAAGAGCAGCTGAGTGTCTTGGGAAGCCCGCTCAGATGCGGCATCACACTGATCCTGCATGAGGCCGCGTGCTTGACCGTTGCGTGGAGATGCTCGGTCCCGCCGGAACGGCCAAGTGGGCTGGGCGACAGCGTCAGCGCCGTGATCTTGGGCCGATTGGAGCCGGCCGCCTGCGCAGGTCCAGCCGACAGGCTGAGAGCCCAGATCGCAGCTGACATGACCACGAGAGCAGCGGCGCTCGCAGACTTCGCGCGCCCAGGCACTCGCTCTTCGCGTGGCCAACCATGCCGGCCGATCATCGCGGTCATCTGGATCCCCCGATCCCGTTATCTGCCCCCGGCGACGCGGGCGCGTCGTCCGTTACTGCCCCCAGTCCGTCTCAGGCCCGCCGGCCCGTGCGAACTCGGTGGATCCTCTCACACCCTGGTCGATGAGGCCAGGATTGGGCCGAAAAGTTGCGCGTCGAGCTGTGAGAAGCGGCCGCCTTCGTGCTCGGGATGCTCGCACGCGTGGTGCCGCCCGCGGGATCCGAAGCGGCAGCTGGCGCGAACGGCACGCGCGTACACTGGCCGCGGTGATCGTCGTGCTACTCGCCGCAGTACTCCTCCGCAACGGTATCGTCGCACTCACGAGCTAGGCGATCGCGCGGTGAGCACAGTCCCGCATCGGCGACCGGTGTGGGCAAAGCGACGGGCGGGCGCCGATACTGCGCGCCCGCCCGCTTGTCCGGTGCGGTCGGTTCAGCCGACCAGTGCATGCCGGCCGTCGGTGGCCGCGTCCGCTGCGATCGTCGTGGTCTCGAGCGAGTGCACTACGTGCTCGCGGGCGAGCTCGTTGATCGTGAGCCCGATCAGCGCGAGGCCGCCGAGCGCAAGCCCCTCCGCGAGTGCGAGGGTTACGACGGTGGAGAGCGAGAAAACGAGGCTCGAAACGATCATCCAGGCGCTCAGCACTGCTGTGACACTGGCGGTGGCGACGGTCGGGATGTGCTTGCGGTAACCAAGTACGAGCCCGCTCGACACGACCAATGCGCCGGTTCCGATCGCGAACGTGAGCCACATCGTCGTGTCAGCGACGAACGACGCCTGTGCGACGACCAGAAAGGCTCCCGCGACCGCGATGGCGATCCAAGATGTGAAGCGAATAAGCATGGTGCACTCCTTGCTTGATGGTTTCTTGCTGAGGGCGGAATGCGCTTGTCCTCATACGCACAAGCTTGCGCCTCGCGGATCGCAAAGTCCAACAACAATTTGTGCTCGCAACTATCGCTTAATGAGATAGTTAGCCGGTGCAGTTGCGTCACCTCGAGTACTTCGTCGCGGTTGCCGACGAGCGAAGCTTCACTCGCGCCGCGGAACAGCTTCACGTGGTCCAATCGGGGGTGTCCTCTGGTGTGAAGGCGCTTGAACGTGAGCTGGGCACTGCTCTGCTCGATCGCACCTCTCGTCGCGTGACCCTGACAAGCGCCGGGACGGCGCTGCTGCCCAAAGCCCGGTCCGCACTGGACGCGGCACGCGACGCGCAAGATGCCGTTGACGCAGTCCGAGGCGGGCTGCGTGGGGTGCTGCGGATCGGGGCCCTCTCCTCGCTCGTAAGCCTCGTCGACATTCCGGCATTGCTGGGCCGCTTTCATGAGCGCCATCCCGCAGTCCGCATAGAGTTGATCACCAACGCTCACGGGTCGGCCGGGCTCGTCGAGCAACTGCTTGCGGCCGAGCTCGATCTCGCGCTGGTCTCACTGCCCGACGGCGCCCCGCCACAGATCGTCGAGCACCTCGTCATCTCCCGCCCCCTCGTGCTGGTCGTTCCAACCGGTCACCCACTATCTGACCGCAGAGCGGTACGACTGGACCAGCTCTCAGATCAGCCTTTCATCGACTGTCCTGAAGGCTGGGGAATCCGTGCCGTAGTGGACCATGCCTTTGCGGCGGCTGGAGTGGCCCGGACAGTCTCGCACCAGGTCACGGATATCGGGCTCGCCGCCGACCTGGTCCGACATCAACTCGGCGTCGCGATCCTCCCTGAGTTCGCCGCCCACAACGGGGCCGGCCTGCGAACAATCGAAATCTGTGATGTCGCGCTTCGCTGGCCACTGGCCCTCGTCACCTCAGGGAGCCGCGCCGTTCCCGCCTCCGCATCGACACTCATCCAGCAACTCACCGAGCGGCTCCGCTGAACAGGGGCGTCAGACGTGCTCAGCTCTGCACGGGCGTACCAACTACGTGGTGGACAGGTATCCGGAACTTCCGCGAAGCTTGGTGCACCAGGTCAAGCCTGAGCCAGTGAGACGCTCCGAGCGGCAGGGTGCTTATCACTAGCGCGTCGTAATCCTGGTGCATGCGCAGCTCCGCCGCAATCGCCTGCAGCGGGTCCTCCACCCCGACCGCGATCCGGCTTACTCGCACTCCGACGGTCGTTTCCAGCGCTTCCATTAACGCCTCAGCCGTCTCCTGCGCTGGACTTACCGTCTCGCCCTCCCAGGTGTAGTTCTCTCCGGGCGCCTCGGGTACCAATATCGCGAACTCGGCGTGGGGGTCCTCCCCGGCGAGTTCGCGAACTTTCTCCCGGAGCTCGGGGGCAAACGCCGTCTTATGTGTGACGATGAGATATTGAGCCATGATTGACCTCCCGCCTACGTGAACGCCACTATTCCAGCCCAGACCGTTCCGCCCAGCGCCGTCAGGTAACAGACCACGCCGAGCGCCACGCTGAACCGTCTCAGGCCGACATCGATGAGTACGTGCCTGAAGCGATGGGCCCAGTGGAAAAAGATGAGCGCGGCCACCCCAAACAGCACGACGCGCCCGATTGGGTTGGTAACGATCGCATGCAGGCGCGCAAAGCTCACAGCGTTCGCAGGCACCAAGAAGCCCGTCACGAGGATGAGCGCCGGTGCAAGCAGCGCCGCGAGCATGCCGCCGGCCGAAAACAGCGACCAGAAGAGTGGCTCATTTGATTTGCGCATTTCGCTTCCCCTCTCAGGCCAGCGCGATGACGAGCACGGCAGCGCTCAGAACGAGCATGAGGCCGTAATGCATCCCGATAAGCACCGGCGCCGGTACCTTGTTCTCACCCCGCCGGAGCGGTAGTGCCTTCGGTACAGCTTGGAACCATGTGACCGTGTGCAGCAGTGCAAAGAGCAGCACCACGCTGTTGAATGCGAGCCACCCGGGTGAGTGCAGCGTGTGCTGGATGCTGGTGAAGGCACGACGTCCGTCGTGCACCTTCGTCACCAGCACGAGCAGCAGCACCATGTAAGCGGCCAGGAAGACCGACGATAGCTCGCGGAGCATGAATAGCCGGTAGGGCCAGCGCTTCACGAACCATGTACTCGAGTGCTGCCGCGGGTAGGGCTGCCCGATCATCGCGTCCTCCGCCTACTTCCGTCCGAATGGCATGACGAACGACCGGAACCAGGCCAGCGTGCTCTCCAGCTTCGCCTGCTGAATCGCGCCCGCTGGGTCGACGTGCTTGGGGCAGACCACGCTGCACTCGCCCACGAACGTGCAGTCCCAAACTCCATCGTCGACCCAAACCACCTGGTTGCGTTGGTCCTTCCCCTCATCCCGCGAGTCGTGGTTGTAGCGCTGCGTCAACGCCAGCACCGCAGGTCCGAGAAAATCCGGATCTTCCTGATAGACCGGGCACGCCGCGTAGCAGAGCATGCAGTTGATGCACATGCTGAACTGCTTGAACTCGGCAAGCTGTGCTGGTGTTTGCAGATACTCGCCCTGCTCAAGCGGGGCGTCCTCGTCACGGATGATCCAGGGCTTGACCGTCGGCAGCTTCTCCATGAAATCGTCCAGCACGATCACCAGATCGCGCTCGACCGGAAAGTTCGCCAACGGCTCGATCCGGATCGGCCCCGGGAGATAGTCACGCAGGAACGCGGCGCACGTCAGTGACGGAACACCATTCACCATCATGCCGCACGACCCACAGACTCCCATCCGGCACGACCAGCGATACGAGAGGGTCCCATCCACCTCGTCCTTCAGGTAATTGAGCGCGTCAAGGACAACCCAGTCGGCGTGAAACGGGACCTCAAACGACTCCAGATAGGGTCGTTCGTTCTTCTCCGGCCGGTACCGCGCGATGTCGAACGGAATGGTGATCGGCCGTGCGGCCGGCATGGTCGCGGTGGCTGTGGTCGCGGTGCCTACATCGGTGACTGCATCGGCCATAGGCCTCACCCTCTAGTGCTCGCGGCCGTAGACGCGTTCGGCCGGCGGCCAATTGGTGATCACCACGTCCCGATACTCGATCCGTGGTCCATCGTCGGTGCTCTGACAGAGCGAATGCTTCAGGAACCGATCGTCATCCCGGTCAGGGAAGTCGATCCGCTGATGGGAACCGCGGGACTCCGTGCGGCTGAGAGCTGAGTGCGCGATCGCTTCTGCCAGCACGATCAAGCACCCCAACTCCAGTGCCGCCACAAGCTCAGTGTTGAAGCTGAGGGTGTGGTCGTCCAGCTTGACGCGTCCAAAGCGCTCTTTCAGCTCGGCCACTTTCGAAACCGTTTCGCGGAGGCCGGCGTCTGTCCGATAGATGCCGCAGCCTGACTCCATTGTGTGCTGTAGCTCCGTGCGGATTTGCGCGATTCGCTCGTCGCCGTCATGGTTGTTGATGAAGTCCCGGGCGATGCGCATCTGCTCCTCACCAGCCTGCTTCTCGAGCGCAGCGACGGACGAGATGGGGTGCTCGCGAGCCCACTGCGCGGCGTTCTTGCCGGCAAGCGCGCCGAAGACAAGGATCTCCACAAGCGAGTTGGAGCCGAGCCGGTTGGCGCCGTTGATGCTGACGCAGGCGCACTCGCCCGCCGCGAACAGCCCAGGCAGCGAAGTTGCGGCGTCGGGGCCCGTGTCTATTCCGCCCATCATGTAGTGCACCACTGGCCGGACGGGAATCGGCTCGTGCACCGGATCGATGCCGACGTAGTTCTTCGTCAACTCTCGGACAAAAGGGATTTTCTGGTTGATCCTTTTCTCACCAAGATGGCGGATATCGAGGTGGACGTACGTTCCGTGCGGGCCCTCAAAGACGTTGCCGCGGTCTTCCTCCTTTATGAATGCCTGTGATAGTCGGTCCCGTGGGCCCAGTTCCATCGACCTCAGGGCCGGGTGTCGCGGGTCGTGAACGTCGAGCGGCTCGCCAAGGTCGTGGTCGCGGAGGTAGCGGTCCCCGTGCTTGTTCACCAGTACGCCACCCTCGCCCCGCGCTGCCTCGGTGATCAGAATGCCGGTGCCCGGGAGCCCAGTCGGGTGGTACTGAACGAACTCCATGTCCTTGAGCGCCACCCCGGCGCGGAACGCGATGCCGAGCCCGTCGCCGGTGCTGATCGCCGCGTTCGTGGTGAACGGGAATACGCGACCGAAGCCGCCAGTGCAGAGGATGACCGCCCGGCCGAGAATCGCACGTACCTGCCCGCTACGGAGCTCGATGGCTACCACGCCTTGGCAACGGCCGTCTTCCACGAGCAGGCGCGTCGTCACCCACTCGTCATAGCGTTTGGTGTTGGTGTACTTGAGCGAGGTCTGGAAGAGCGTGTGCAGCATGTGAAAGCCCGTCTTGTCGGCGGCAAACCAGGTCCGCTCGATGCTCATCCCCCCGAACGGCCGGACCGCGACATGACCATCCGGCTCCCGGCTCCAGGGGCACCCCCAGTGCTCGAGCTGCAGCAGCTCCTTCGGTGCTTCGTTCACCAACAGCTCGACGGCATCCTGGTCGGCCAACCAGTCCGAGCCCGAGATGGTGTCCCGGATGTGGTGCTCCAACGAGTCTCCGACCTTGATGACCGCAGCGGCTCCGCCTTCGGCGGACACCGTGTGACTGCGCATCGGATAGACCTTCGAGACGAGCGCGATATCTAAGCCGGGATCGGCGTCGGCAGCAGCGATCGCGGCGCGCAAGCCAGCACCGCCTGCGCCGACGATCACGAGGTCGTGCTGCAGCGCCTCGGCCACAGTCACTCCTTGCTAGGGCACCTGCAAGATGCTGCTGGCCGCGCTGAGCCGCAGTCCGGCGAGCGGCGCGCCCGGGCTTGGAAGGGCGTCATGTTCCCCTCCAATGTTCTGAATGATCCCGGCCTTTGGAACATCGCTCACCGAGCCTCGTCCGTTTTGGCTAGGGGCGAAGTACCGATCCGGCTGCGCCTTCAGGTCCGCCGTCGCTCCACCTCTCGGTAGGACGCTACAGGACGGTTGCTCGTATGTGGGGATTCTGGACTTTCGCTGCCGCAGTTCGGGCGAACGAGTGATATCGCGAGGATCTCGACCCCACGCGAGCACCTCCGCCCGGCGAGTTCCTCGCTCGTCAGAGGCGCCGGCGCGCTGAATTGGCGGGGGCGGCTTCGAGGTTGCTTACGGTCGCTTCGCTGATCAGTCGGCTGCCGGGTCGATGCTGGGGTCGCGGTCATCTGGGGCTAAGGCGACCAGATCGCGCCAGTCCCACGGACGCGCCTGTGCCGCCTCATTCCCGACCGGCCAGTTCCAACCCATCCCCTACGCCGGGCATCTCCCCCACCTCGAACAGCCTCAACGTGTCCTCGAGGCGATTCACCGCTTCGCGAACGAGACAACCCGCTCGTCCGCTGCCTAACTCGTGCTGGCACCGGCTGGTGCCAGCCTCAGAGTCGCGGCTGCCGAGGCGTTCGTGGTCATGCCGGCGACCGTTTTGTCTCCGGGTGTCCCGTACTTAGCACGGTAGGCCTGGTCGACCGCTGCCCGCAAATCCGGGTCCTCATCGCCAATGTCCTCGACGACCACGTCGAGTTCTACGCCAGGAACCCGGATGCGACCTTCCCGGGTGTTGGTGACCCGGCCAAACCATCCGGTGGTCCGCCGGTACCAGGTACGGACGTACACCTGGTCATCGACGCAGACCACCCAGATTGGTAACCACCGGCCCGGTCGGCCGTCGGCCTGCCGGCTGGCGATCTCCAGCTCGCGCGCCTCCGAGATTCGGTTCAGCTGCTCTGGCGTCCAAGCACCGGTCACGACCGGCCCGCACGAAGAGGGCGTAGTCCGTCGAGTGCAGCGTTCAGGATCGGCTCTTGGTAGCGGGGGTCTCCAGCGATCTTCGCGATCGCAGCGACCACGTCGAGCATCTGGTCGACGCGCATCATTTGACCCCAGCACCTTTGCGTCGTGGACCAGCTAGAACGGCCGCAAGTTGCTCGCTCGGAGCGTAGGCGAAGGGATGGCGGAAGACATCCAGCGGTCGTTCCCCGTCTCTGACTTCGATCAGGAACTGATTCCCACTACGGGCATCCCGGACTGAGACCCAGACACAGCCGGTCTCTGAATCCCACCAGAGTTGGACCTGCAGCCCGTTGACGAACCGGTAGTCGAGCTCGCGCATCGAGGTGACGTTCTCGACCGGCATCAGGCGTAGCCCTCGCACCGGTTGAGCCATCCTTTGCGCGTTCAGGCGAGTCTTCGAATGCATCGTAAGAGGAACTCATGGGACGATCGGGAGTTGCGGGCCAATCAGTTGCGTCTGGCGCTCCGAGTGCTGTGAACCACTACGCAAAGGCCACTCCTGTGGATCACAACGCCAGCGGATCTGAACGCGCTCGGGGGTCCTAGCCATTCAGTCGACACGCGAGCGCGACGCGAGCGGACGTCCCGCCCGCTCGCGAGACTGCGTCGCGTTGAGGTGAGACCGCCGGTGTCGTCATCGAAGAGACCCGACAATCGATGCTCAGGTCTCCGAGCCAGGAGCGCTCCGAGCCGAAGGAACGGCGAATCAGCTGACGGAGCGGCTCTCGGCCTCGCGGACCCGCGCGACCATGACCTCCAGCAGCGCCCAAGCGACCTCCGGGTGGTCGTAGGCAAACGGCCGGAACACCGGGCGCGAGATCACCAGGCAGGTGACATCCGTCTGAGCCACCACTGTCGCCGACCGGTCTTGACGATCGACCAAGCCCATCTCACCAAAGTAGTCGCCGCGGCCGAGGCTACGGACCGGTTGGCCCTTGACACTTACCTCGACCGTCCCCTCCACGACGACGAAGAACGTTGAACCAAACGCGTCGTCATCGGTCAGGTGCGTTCCGGCCTCGAAGCGCAGTTCGTGCACTTCCCTGGCCAGCCGCTTCAGATCCTTCTGCTTGAGCTCGCTGAAGATCGGGACGCGCCCGAGCAGCTCCTCCGCATTAGACATAGGCCGAGATCATATATGCGTGTGGGTCACGTTGCGCAGGGCGCCGCGTGCAGAGACATCCGACACGAACTCGAGCCGCGCCGTCAGGCGTCGGTGTCGGGTCAGGCGGTCTCGCTCAGCTCACGCAGGCGCTGCGCCATCACGCTCATGACCAGCTGAGCAAAGCGTGGAGTCTCCTGCACAAGCACCCAGAAACGGCGCGCCGGGATCTCGACGACCTCGGCTTCACTCTGTGCCGCCACCGTCATCGACCGCTCGGCGAGATCGATCAGCGCCAGCTCGCCGAAGAGCCCGGGCGCCTGAAGGCTGTGGAAAACGTCCTCGTCGCGCTTGAAATCAACTGTTCCAGAGACGAGTATGAACATGCTGTCCGCTCTGTCGCCGCGCTCGAAGACGACCTCACCCGGCGAGACCACCCGTTTGTCTCCCGCCCGTCCCAGCATTTCATAAAGCGCTTCAGGGCCGTCAATCACGGACATCACTCTTAGGTCTCCTGTCGTGTGCTTTGCGCGGATCATATTGCCGGGAGTCTGGCTCAGCCACGCAGCCGCGCCACCCGGTAACACCAGGTCCACATTTCGTTAACACCCGTCCGCGGCTCCTACGGGCTCGACGGCTTACGCCAGCGCGCTGACCAGCAATGCCGCCCCGAACAGCGCGACCATGTGCATCGCCTGGTCAACGAGCGCGGCGACCGAGTGGTTCGCGACCGGATCGAGTCGTTTGACCCGGCGGAGGTAGAAGCTCAGCAGGCGGCCATCGTCCTGGATCAGATGTGGCAACGCGATAGCGACGACGATCACGAGCGTCTTCCATCCGATGCTCGACGCAATCCAGATCAATGCCGGCACGTATGCGAGCGTGTACGTGAACGTGTGCGTGAATAGCGCACGACGCGCGAGCGGGTCGCGTCCAAGGCCGCCCCGTTTGTGGAGCGCCTCCCAATCGGTCTGGATCACATAATCACCGACCTGATGGCTCACATAGAAGACAACGAAAACGGCGGCCCAGGTCATTGAGTTTTTCCGGCCGGCTCGGCCGCCTGCTCCGGGTCAAGAATCGAGTGCACGCGCATCTTGGCCTCGCGACCTCGAATCTCGAGCTCGTCGACAAAGACCAAATCCTGCGGCACCTCGGCCAAGGCGGCGCGCGTGGACTCGGAGACGAACAGCATGTGTTCTGTGCCTTTGGTCATCCCCTCGAGGCGCGAGGCGGTGTTGGTCGTGTCGCCGATGGCGGTGTACTCCACCCGTTGCTCGGCCCCGACGTTGCCGCACATCACCGGACCGGTGTTGAGGCCGACACCCATCCTCAGACCAGACTGATACCCCTCCTCGGCCAACCATGCGTTGAATGCACTCAGGCGCGGGCCGATCATCTCGCGTGCTGCGCGCAAGCCGCGTTCAGCGTGGTCGTCCTGTTCCAGCGGCGCCCCGAACACGGCCATTATCCCGTCACCCATGTATGCGATCAGCGTGCCGCCGGCCTCCAGGATCGCCTCGGTCATCTCGTTGAGGTAGTGGTTGACCACCGCGATGACCCGGTCTACCGGTTGAGTCTCCGAGAACTGTGTGAAGCCGCGCAGGTCGCTGAACATGACCGTGCAGACCCGCTCGACGCCCGTGAGCCGGAGATCGTCGTCGGTGGACGCCAGCACCTGATCGACAACGTCCGGTGGGACAAAGCGAGCGAACGTGGAGCGCGCGTATTGGCGCTCGAACGCCTCCCCCAGGTAAACCACACCGAGCGTCCCGACGCTACCGAGGACCAGAGCAAACTCAGGGGCGACGAAGGCGACGATGCGCCCGGAATTGAACGTGAGCTGGACCGCGAGCGCAAACAGCCCGCCGGCGATCACCGCCCCCGCAAGCGCCCGCAGCGCCCAGCCACGCAGGCCAAGCAGTGGCGCCAGAAAGCCAAGACAAATGATCAACAGGACGTTCACCCATCCCGCGCTGAAGCGCAGTGGAATGCCATGAAGGATGGTGGCGACGATATTTGCCTGAACCTCCGGGCCACTCATGAGTTCGCCGTTAGAGCCGGAGCCGGAGGTCGGGGTGATGTGGACGTCCTGCAGGATCGGGTCCGTTGCTCCGATGATCACGATCTTGCCCTTCACCATCGACTTGGGGAAGTTCCCGGCGTAGACCTGAGAGTAGGAGAGTGACGGCACGGTCTGGGGCGGCCCCGCGTAGTCAATCGGCTGCTTGGCAGTCGGACCGCCAAACAGCTGCGGAGTGACTGCTCGATCGCCCGTCTCGGCGGCGAGCGCGGCGCCAAAGGTCTCCAGTCCCTGGTACTCGTACTGCATTCGGCGCAGCGAGCCGTCGCTGTCGCTGATGACGGTCGAATTTCCGGGGATCGAGTGGCCGAGGGTCCTCAGATTGGCGTTGCCACCCAGGACGTCAGTCGAGCCATGCGGTCCAACAAGATTCGTTGCCAGCACCACGTGTCCGGCGCCCGCGACCGCCTCGGCCAGATCGTTGTCGTCAGCGTCGTCGGTGCGCTGGGTGAACTGGAGGTCTACCCCGATCCGCTTTGCACCCGCCTTGACCAAATTGTTGATCACGCGCGCATCGTCACGCCGTGGGAACGGCCAGTTGGTCGACTTCCGATCGTAGAAGTCGTTCAGCGTCCGCGAGTCGATGCCAACCACGAGCAGGTCGTTCACCTGGCTCGGCCGTGAGCCTCGTACTTGAAACCGGGCGTCGATCGACGCCAACTCCACCCGATGGAACACGCCAGTCGCATAAGCCACGACCCCGAGCGCCGCCGACAGGATGCCGACACCCAGCAGCAACGTGCGCCGGCGCCGGCGCCAACGCGCGCCGCGCAAGTTATGTCTGGCTTCCGGACGTTGATGTGTGCGCGTTCATCGCGATGCATCGTATTGCAACTTATTGCGCGAGCGTCGATCACTCCGATAATCTGAGCGTTACGCCGAGGCTCACTAATCGGCTGCGTTGATCACTTCTCGGCGCTTCAACGGCCCTGAGCTTCCACCCTCAACGTACTGAGCGAGAACACATGCGACCCAGAATTTCGATCCGATTGGTTGTCGCAGCGATCGCCCTCAGCGCCGGTTTGCTCTCATCGTTGGTGTTGGCCGGCGCCGGTAGCTCTGCGATCACCAGCTCCAGCGGGACCTGGATCAGCACGATTCCCACGGGCAGCTCGACGCGAGAAGACTTCACGCAGCTAGCGACTGGCGCCGTCAGCAACGACAGGTTGATCACAACCGAGACCGACGTCAGCCCAAGCTCCGCCTTCAACCCAAGCGGTGACGGCGTCGTCGCCTGGGAGAACACGAGCGGAGGTTACGTGGAGGCCTCGTTCATCAAGGCCGGTGGTCGCTGGAGCGAGCCGGAACTGGTGGGGGTCGGCGTCAAGCCCGTGGTGGCGGTCGATTCCGCCGGTGACGCGGTCGTCGTATTCCAGGACGTGGCGCCCCGCGGGGATAGCGTGGCGTACGCCTACAGTCCTGCTGGCTCGGGTTCGTTCAACTCCCCCGTTCAGATCGACGGCCGGACGCCCGAAGCGAGCCCGCGGGTGGTATTCGACTCGAGCGGAAATGCCTGGGTCAGCTGGTCGGACAGCTACGGGTACGGCCCTACCCCGGGAGACCAGGTCGCCCGCCTCTCCGCAACGCAGCTCGCGAGCGGCGCTCAGGCATCATCGCAAGGGGACCCCGTTAGCGTCAGCACTCTCGGAGGCTCCGGCGCGGTAGGGCGAGTGGCAATGGCAACGAGCGCTGGCGGGGGCGTCGTAGCGGCCTGGGCTGCTCCCGTCGCCGGCGACCCATTTTCAGACGACATTGAAGTTGCCTACGCGGCGCCCGGGCAGAACGCGTTCGGGCCCGCGAAGCCAATGCCGGGCTCGGGCGGAGGTGCGAGCGACCCCGCGGTGGCGATGAACGACGCCGGTGATGCTGTCGTCGCGTGGGATAAGTGCCCTCAGGAGAGCGCGACGGACCTCTGCATCATCCAGGGCCGCACGACCGTTGAAGTCGATAGCGCAACCGCCAGCCAACTCGGAGGCGCCCAGGGTCCAACGTTCAGCGCAGCCGAGTCTTTGGCCCCTGCCGGTCAGGGCGGAGATCTGGGCGTCGATAGTCTCGACAGGTCTGGGGAGTTCGCTCCCGCGGTCGCCGTAAACGACAACGAGGTGGCCGTCGCCTGGGAGGACGAAGACGGGTCGTTCGTCATCGATGGTGCAGTGGAGCCGCTCAACGGCCTCGTAAGCGACACTCCAAAGTGGGCCGAACTGAGCGGCATTCCCGCGGCCGACGACACCGACGGCACCGGGACTCCATACGGTGGCGGACCTCACGTGGCGATCGACACCGCAGGCGATGTGGCGCTTGCCTGGAACGACGGCGACGCCATCAATGTCGCCGCCGCGTTGGGCTGTGCCGCCACCTGCCCGAGCATGACCGTAACTCAGCTGGATACGCGCGCTGGTAGCGGCGGCCAACACTCCGCCCGCTACCGCCCTGCGCTTGCATCCGACGAGAACGGCGAGCTGCTCTTGAGCTGGGTCAGCGATGACGACCCGCACGTCTCGCCCGCGACGGTCGCAGCTGTCTACGACACCGGCCCGGCGCTGACGAACATCCAGATCCCGACCACCGCTACCGCCAGAACCCCGGCCGACTTCTCGGTTGGCAGCAGCGATGTCTGGTCCGGTCTCTCAGGGGCGGTCACGACCACCTGGACCTTCGGCGACGGTGACGGCGCCACAGGGACAGCGGTCAGCCACACGTACGGAAGCGGCGGTACCTACACGGTCACTGTCGTGTCCCAGGCGGCAGACGGTGCCAGTTCGACAATCAGTCGACAGATCGTCGTGAGCGCGGCAGTTGCCCCCGCGACGACGATCACCACCACGGTCCCCAGCCCGACCTGGACCGGGGCCGCATGGCGTTCTCGCTCCAGCACCCGCCGTGTCGCCGCAGAGTTCACGGTGCCGGCACTCGTGTGCTCAACGCGCGCGACCGCCGGCCAGGAGTTGGGAGTAGAGCTCCGGGGAGAGGTCAGCGGGAAGCCCACCCCGCTCATCGACTTCGCGGGCGTGGATGTCAAATGCAGCAGCCACAGGGCCAGCTACAGGCCAACCTTTACGATCGCCAACGTCGGCGGCGACTCCACGATGACTCGGCCCGCCTCGCTGAGGGTGGCTCCTGGTGATCTGGTGAGCGTGCAGATTTCTCATACGTCAACCCGTGAGCGCCTCACCCTCACCGACCTCTCGGCGCCGACTGAGAGCTCCGCCTCGGCCAGCGCGCGGCTGTTCGCTACGCACAGCGGTTGGCAGGTCGGCGCCTTCCCGATTCCCGGTGTCAGGGGCCCAGTGCAGACGCTTGCGACCGGCTTCATAAACGTCAAGTCCGGAGGCACCGGCGTCTCACACCTGAAGGGCCTGAGCCGCAGCAAATGGGGTCAAGCAAAGGTGTCGCGAATCGGCGCCGACCAGAATCAGTTCAGCGTGCTTTACCACAGGATCCCGCAGCCGCGGGTAGGCGGTGGCAGCAACGCAATCCCCGCCAATGGCAGTAACGAGTATGAGCTACCGGGGACTCACAAATGGGTCCGTCTGAGGTCGAGTGCCAGGCTCCCCAATGGCACGGTGATTGATGCGAGTAGCGGCACGGTGCAGCTAACCAGCAGCGAGCCGGGCGGGCAGACCCAGTCAGTCGCGGCCTGGGGCGGGCAGTTCAAGGTCACGAACACGCACAACGGTGGCACCGTCTTGACAGTGAAGGGCACATGGGACGGGTCTGGCACGGCAACAACCGCAAGCGTCCGCTCCCACGGGAGCAAGAAGAAAAAGCCCGTCGTCACCGGCAACCTCTGGTCCAAAGGCCACGGCAACATGACTACCAAGGGCAGCTACGGGTCCGCAGCCGTCCTCGGTACCAGGTGGCTGACCCGCAACACCAAGAGTGGCACGCTGTTCAGGGTCGCAAAGAACCGCCTCGACACCAATGACTCCATCAAGGTCACCGTCGATTACCCCGAGCGCCACACGGTCACGCTCCGTCAAGGCGAGAGCCTGCTGGCTCCAGCACCGGTCAAGCGCAAGCCGATGGCCGCCGTCACGCTCGGCGGTGCCACCGAGTCCGACGGCCGCTACAACGTGAAGATCGGCGGAACGTATGAGCTGACCGCGGTGAGCAGGGCGACGCCGGTTTACGTTTACGCAGCGGTATCCCCGCTCGGGCCGCTGGGCGGCGACGCGCCGTTCCAACCAGATGGCAGTGTGAACGGCACACCGCGCTGGTCGTTCCACTTCTACCTCAGCACTAAGCTCGCCAACTTCCACTACTGGGTCGTGGGCGCCAAGATCAACGGCAAGGTGTATGAATTCCGGCTGCGCATCAGCTAGGTCAGGGCCTTCGCGGATCGCGACCCTGAACGCTGAGACGGGTCACTTCTAGCTGGTGCGTTGATGTCGCGAGTCACCCTGATGCAGCGCACTGAGCGCTGGTTTTCCTCGTACGCCACCGTGCTGGCAAAGCGCGACGTCAGGCTGCTGTTCAGCGGTCTGATCGTGTCCGCCAGCGGCAGCTGGGCTTACAACGTCGGATTACTCGCGTTCGTTTACGGACGCACTCACTCGCTCGCCTGGGTAGGGGCCGCCGGCTTCGTTCGGTTCGTTCCCGCACTGCTGTTGAGCGCCTACGCAGGGGTCGTCGCCGAGCGCCTGGAACGGGTGCGCCTGATGGTCAGCGCTGACGTACTCTGCGCGATCTGGCAGGCCGGACTAGCAGTCGTGGCGCTTTCGCACGGGCCCGTAGCGGTCGCGCTCTGCTTCTCAGCGCTCACCTCGTCGACGGCGGTCGTCTACAGCCCGTCGGTCAGCGCCACGATCCCAAACCTGGTGGACGAGGCGGACCTGGTGGCAGCCAACGCGCTCAATGCCACGATCGAGAACCTGACAATCATCTCCGGTCCGGCGATTGGGGCGCTCCTGCTGCTGGCGGGCTCCCCCACTGTTGTCTTCATCGCAAACGCCGTGAGCTTTGCGATCTCGGCGCTGCTCGTTTCGCGGATCAAGCACCGCACGCGGCCGGTGGACGTCACCCAGGACGGGAGCGCGGGCATCATGAGCCAACTGGCCGTTGGTGTCAGGACAATCCTCTCCCTGCCGGCCGCACGGACCCTGGTTGCGTTCAGCGCCCTGGTCAGCTTCGTCTACGGCACCGACACTGTGCTGTTCGTCGGCGTGGCCACACACAAGCTGGGCACGGGAGCCACCGGCTTTGGATACCTCCTCGCCGGCCTCGGGATAGGTGGCGTCGTGATGGCCCCACTTGTTGACAAACTGTCCGCAAGACCGCGGCTCGCCATCATTATCATCGCCGGTGTCGCCGGGTATACGCTGCCGACGGCGCTGCTCACGATCGTCCATAGCCCCGCGTTGGCGGTGCTGATTCAGATCCTCCGTGGTGGCTCAACTCTGGTGGTGGACGTCCTGGCGATCACGGCGCTACAGCGTTCCGTGCCCAAGGATCAACTCGCTCGCGTCTTCGGAGTGTTCTTTGCATTCGTACTCGCGGCGATCACGCTCGGAACCGTGTTGACCCCCGTGGTGGCCAGGGCTCTCGGCCTTGACGGCGCGTTGCTGACGATGGCCATCGCACCGTTCCTCTTGGGGCTCTTCGGCCTCCCGTCATTGCTTGCGATCGATCGCAGAACCGCGGAGAGCACGATGCGCCTGGCACCCCGCATCGCGATCCTGGAGCAGCTTGGAATCTTCGCAACGGCTACGCGTCCTCTGCTCGAGCGGCTTGCCTCAACCTCGGAGGACCGCGACTTCGAGAGCGGCGACAGCATCATTGTCGAGGGTGAGGACGCCAACTATCTCTACGTGCTGTTGGAGGGTGAGGTCGACGTGAGCGCCAGCGGCGAGGTCGGCGGTTCGCCGCGTCACATCCGCACCATGGTCGGCCCGACCTACTTCGGTGAGATCGGCATCCTGCGTCACGTTCCCCGCACCGCAAGCGTGACCGCCCTGACGCCGTGTAAGTGCACGCTCATCGACGGCGCCGCACTGCTCGACGCGCTCAATACCTCCCCAGCTTCGATGGCGCTGACGCAGCTAGCTTCCAGTCGCCTCGCCGTGACACATCCGTCGCTGCAGACGGCGGAGGATGCCGAACCGGTTGCCGCGGGGAAGCTCTAGCGCGGCGCGGGCCGATGACGACGCCGTCCGGTTTCAGCTAGTCGCCGAGGGTTCTGGATATCTCGGCCAGCGCGGCATGTTCGTCGTCGCTGACGGCTACCCCGTGCTCGCGATGCGCCTCGGCAACGCGCTCGGCGAGCGCCATAACGAACCCCCGGTAGTCGCTGAGTTCCTGCGCGGTCGCCTTGTGCTCGAGAACCTCTACCGCATCGTGGATGTGCTGGAGCTCGTGCTGCCGAAGCTCCTCCATCGAGTGGTAGTGGGTGCGATCGACCTTCGGCTTGGCGGAGACGATCTCGTCGAGCAACTCGCTCTCACCGTGTTGCGTGCGGGCCTCGGCGTAGGCCTTGCCGATCGCGAAGGTCTCCTTGAACGTCCCGCCATGAGACGCGGATAGCACGACCATTCCGGCGCTGGGCGGTCCTTCGAGCACCGTCGTCCACTCTGCCTCGGTGAAATCTGTCTTTGCGGTCATTCACCCTCCTTTCGAGCTCAAAGCATCACCCGTCTCAGCGCGCACGCATCCTCCGAACCAGATGAAAGCCGGCTTCGCCGGCTCAGATCGTGATCCAGCTCGACACAACCGGTGCGGAGAGGTCCGGACTGTCCTCGATCGCTAGACGGATCAGGCCACCCGCAGGCAAATTCACGCGGAACCGTCCGAGCTCGTCTGACGCAACGGACGCGATCACTTCGGTGGTCGACTGAATCTCAATCTTGGCGCTCAGCGGCGGCGTGATCTGCCCCAACAATGTGCGTTTGGGACCGTCGACATGGACATCCACGTCAACCGTCGTGGTACTGGCCCTGAATCGCACGGACCTCACAGGCAGGCCAGCGCCGCTGCCCCGAACACCGGCGGGAGCAGCCTCCTCAAGCAGAGAGTCGCTCAGCAGCTCGGCCAGCTCGGCATCCAGCCGGCGCCAGCCGAGTGACGCCTTGGCCAGATCCGTGACCAGAGGAGGCACCGGGTCGTCATGCCTGAACAGGTCTCGCAGCTCGGCAACGAGCGGCTCGTCGGGATCAGGTCGCTCACCCACTGCGCTCTCCCTAGGACAGTCCCAATCCGGCCAGCTCCGGACTGCGTCGAAGCTTTTCGAGACAGCGCGCACGAGTCGGGCCAATCGCACCGACGGGCATACCCAGAGCCGCGCTGATCTCATCGTACGAACTCACAGCGGCAAGCATCCGCAACAACGCCTGGCATCGCTCGCCGACTCCGCCGAGCGCCCGCCGCAGGGCAGCGCTGCGCTCGCGCGTCAGCAGCTCGGTCTCGACCGGTTGATCGGTGGCTCGTTCAAAGATCGCGTCGTCGAACGCCGGCGCCTCCCGCGCGTCGAGACGGATGTGGCGTAGGCACTCATGCCGCGCCGTCGTCGCAAGCCAGGCGCCGAGACGCTCCGGCTCCCGGATTCGGTCGAGGTTCTCCAACAGTCTCAGCCAGACCGTCTGGACGACGTCCGCTGCGGTGGCCGAAGAGAGCCGATGTGCACGCGCCGTCGCCCAGATCAGTCCCTCAAAGCGGTCGACAATCTCGCTCCAGGCCCGCTCATCGCCGCCGCGAGCAGCCTCTATCAGTTCCTCAACAGTCACGCTCGCACTCAGTTAGATTCCGACCCTCGGCAAGCTGACACCGTGGTACGGACTCAGACTGAAGTCGGTGACGAAATCAGTTGCGGCGGCGCGAATCTGCGCCCACGCTTCGGTCGGAGGGAGCCCGGGGTTCGCCGCAACCTGCCGCGCGATCGCGGCCGAAACCTTGGGAGCGGCGAACGACGTCCCGTTCCAGCGCGCCCACCCGTGGAAGTGCTCGACCTCCGTGATCGGCTCTCCCTCAACCGGTCCTTGCCAGTCGATGAAGGTCGAATGCACGTGCTCACCGCGAGTGCAACAGTCGCACCACTCACCCCAATTCGAGAACCAGGCACGAGCATTGAGCCGCCGGTTGGTCGACGCAACCCCGACCACGTCGGGTAGCGCAGCCGGCCAGTAGCGCCGGCGTGACTGTTCGTTACCGGCCGGTGCCACCACGGCGACGTGACCGCCGCGTGGCGCATTCGGCTGGCGCAGCTCCTCGAGCACGGCCGCGAATGGCAGAGACGGATAGTCGTCGAGCGTCGGGAATGCGAAGCCGCACTGGATCACATCGGTGTGGCTGCGTCGCAACATCGCGTTTGCGATTGCCACCTCGGTCTCGAACAGTCCGTTTTGCGTCGCAGGGTTAAGCGCTCCGTACTCCACCTCCTGGTTGCGCAGGCCCACCACCTCCAGCCGGGTGTGACTGGCGATGTGGGCGATCAGGCCGGCGATGAACGTTCCATGGCCCGAGATGCCGTCGAGGCGTCCCGACGAATCGGTGTAAAGGCCGTCGGGTTTGTCCGGCGTCCATGGAGGGACGCCGCCCGTCAGCGAGTCACCAAGCAGCACAGTCACACGCGCGTCGAGGTTGCCGTGGGCATTGGGCGCCGGCACATAGATGTAACCGCTGTCAAGGACCGTCACCTTCGCCACCGGCCCGCTGGCCGGTGGCTCAACGAACGGGCCGGTGGGCGCAGGCGCGGCCTGAGGCGGCGTGGCCGGGCAGCCACTGGCGTGCGGAGAGAGGATGGCGGCGTGGTTCGGCGCAACGGCGGGCAGGACGAGTTCGACGCCCCCAGCAGTCTGGACGCGATCGTCATCCGCGAACCGGCGCAGGCGACGTGACTCGTCAATCGCGTTACGGCTTTCGTCTGTGAGCCGCCACAGCTCGATCCGACTCAGCGGCCCGTCCTCCTGCGGCTCGTAGTCGGGGTCCACCTCCTCTGCTTCTCCCTCCCCTTCCCGCAACCGGAAGCGCCGCTCTTCCAGCGGGCTGGCTCTGGTGGAGAGCTCGGCGAGGTTACCCTGAGGCTCAGCCACTCTCTGAAGAGCCTCACGCAACCTCGGCGAGGCGCTGAGCGCCGCCGTGCGGACGAGCAGATCCGAGCGAACCGCGATCACGATCTCATCGCAGCCAACGTCATACGTCAGGCTGCCGACCCGCATCACACTCTCGGCGATCGGGCTCAGTGGACCACCGTCTGCGGGGATCACGTGGTTGGGACTCATGCCGCTCCTCTTGGCTGGGGCTGCTGGGGCGAAAGTCTATGTCCAATAGGAGCGGCCGGCGAACGGTTTGATACACGTGGTCAGTGGCCATTGGTGTCCCCCAGTACGAAGCTCTGGAGCTCGCGGATGCCGCTGTCGAACTCGTCGGAGCAGACCCGGCTGCAGCCCGTGAGCTCGCGGAGCGTGCTTTGAACCTTGCCCGTCGAGAGCACTCTCCGGAGGCCGAGGTGGCGGCGCTCCACGCACTGAGCTTCGCGCAGGACCAGCTGGGCGATGCTCTGGCCATCACGACGGTTCGCCGTGCAATCACTCTGGGCGAGCGCCATGGGCTCACCCGACGCACCGCATTGGCCCGGCGCCGTCTGGCCCTCGATCTGGCCAGCCGCGGTGCCACAACCGCCGCAATGCGCCAGCTCGATCTGGCGTGCGCGGCGTTGAACGCCCACGACCGCGCCCGCTCGGAGGTGTTTCGCATCGGTGTCCTCTGGTACGCAGGCAACACAACCGTGCCGATGGCCGCGACCGACCGTGCACTGGCGATCCTCCGCCGCCACGGCGACGCCTTGTGGGAGGCCCGGCTGCTGCACAACCGAGGCGGCTTGCTGTCAGAGCGCGGCGACACCAATGCCGCCGCACGAGATCTGATCCGCGCCCGCGAACTCTTTCTGGGCCTTGGGGCGGTGACTGCCGCGGTCGATATCGACCTCGAACTGGCGCGACTCGCACTGATTCAGGGAGATCTGCCGCGGTGCCTGGCACAGCTTGACGCGATCGACACCCGCGACCTTTCCGCTCCTTTCAGGGCCGAGCTCGCCCTGATCAGAGCCCAGGCCACCGCCACCGCTCGCTTGCGTGATGAGTCCCTGGCGGCCCTCAAGCAGGCCGAGGCGCTGTGGACGCAGACCAACCGTGATGACCACATCGGCCGACTCGAGGCCATCCGGCTCACACTGCTGGCCGGCGACGCGCCCGCAGCGCACGAGCTCGCTTTGCGAGTCCGACGCTCGTTTGCCGCTCAGAAGCGCGAGGTGCACGCCGCGCGGGCCACATGCCTCGCACTGGTGGCCGCAGTCGCGTCCGGAACCGTCAGCCGCTCGGACCTGCGATCGGGGCGCCGTGCTGCGGAAACTCTGGCCAGCGCCGGATGGCGGCAGGATGCGGAGCGAGTTCGCCTGGCGGTCGCACGCGCCGCGGTCGCGCTTGGGTCGCTGACGATTGCCCGCCGCGAGATAGCCGCCTGCTCGGCGCTTCGGCGTCGTGGGTCGGTCGCCGACCGCATCGAATCCTGGCATGTCGAGGCGTTGATGCGATTGGCCGATGGTCACACCGCGGGCGCGCAACGAGCGGCACGACGTGGCCTCGAGCTGCTCGAGAGCCATCGCGAGACGCTCGGTGCGTCGGATCTTCGCGCCGCCGCTTCGGAGAGCGGCGTGGAGCTTGCCCAGCTCGGGCTCGGCATCGCGCTTGTCAGCACGGACACCGGCTCGATGCTGAGATGGGCGGAACGCCTTCGAGCGAGCGCGTTGCGGCTGGCGCCGGCCACCCCACCGAGGGATCCCGCTCTGCGTGAATACGAGATCAACCTGCGGCGCGTGAATGCGGCTAGACGTCGCGCGAGATCTGCTGGACGCGAATCCGTGGCCCTGCGTGCACGTCAGGCGGAACTCGAGGGATCGATCCGCAGCCTGGCGCGCCATGCGCCCGGCTCCGGGGAAGCCTTGATCGGCGAACCGAGCCGCGCTGAGCTCGCTGCGGCGCTTGGCGACGCGGCCCTGGTCGAGCTGATTGACCTCGACGGCAGGCTCACAGCCCTGACACTGGTCCGAGGGCGTCTGGTCCGCCATCAACTTGGGCCACTGGCACCGGTCAAGGAACAGCTCGACTGGCTGGGCTTTGCGCTCGCACGTCTGGCTGGGACGGGTCAGACGAGCGAGCAGCGCGAGGCGAACACGGCGGGCGCGCGTGCTTCGGCACGCGCGCTCGACCAGCTCATGCTCGAGCCGCTTGCTGGGGCTCTCGCGGATCGCACACTTGTGCTCGTGCCGACGGGTGCCCTGCACGGAGTTCCGTGGGCGATGTTGCCGAGCGTGCGCGGCCGCGCCGTCGTCGTTGCGCCATCGGCGGCAACGTGGCTGGGACTTCAGGAGCGGCCCTCGAAGGCTCGAGTCAAGGTGGCGACTGTGGCGGGCCCGCGCCTACGTCACTCGATCGCTGAGGCGCAGGCTGTCGGTGCCCTGTATGAAGGCGCCACCATCATCAGCGGGAGACAGTCAACAGTCACAGCCGTGACGGCGGCGCTCGACGGCGCAACGGTCGCGCACCTTGCCTGCCACGGCCACTTCCGTGCGGATAGTCCGCTGTTCTCGTCGCTGGAGCTTCGCGATGGTCCGCTCAACGTGTACGAGCTGCAGCGTCTGAGGCGAGCGCCGGAGTTGATCGTCCTCTCCGGCTGCGACCTGGCGGTATCAGACACACGGCCCGGCGATGAGCTGCTGGGCTTCGCCGCGGCCCTGATCGGGCTTGGCTCGCGAACGGTGATCGCCAGCGTTGTGCCAGTGCCGGACGCCGCGACGAAGCGGCTGATGATTGCCTTTCACGAGCTTCTGCTCACCGGGAGGCCGCCGGCGGCCGCGTTGGCTGAGGCTCAGGCGGCACTCGGCCACAGACACGCGGCACTTGCCGGCTTCGTCTGTCTCGGGACGGGCTGAGCGGCGCGGCCAGTGTCCGCGGCCAGCGGGCCGCGGGCACCTACCCCGAACGACCGTTAAAGCGTTCGTTGCGGGTGAGGAATGCGAGCAATGGTGCGTTCGGTCGCGGGCATTTCGATCCGTCTGAGTACCGCCCGGTCGGCGTATATCGCGGCGCCGGGTTCGGCTCCAGAGCACGGTGTGTGTCCGTCACGCCTGAACGCTTCTGTTCACTTTGCTTCTGTCCGGAGCAAGCCACGGTCCCGTCCCTCCAGAATGTCGTTGAGATGGAAGCCGGAGCGAGTCGCCGGCGGGCGGATGCATCCGCCATACGCCCACCAGCGACTTGCGTCCTTGCTTCCGGAACGCCCCCCGTGCCCTAGATGTCCTTTCTGGGCACTTCCATGGGTAAGAGCGCCCAGTTGCGGGCGTGATACATCGAATTACGCCGGCTGGACGTTCATGGCGTAAACGTCGACGGTGCTACGGGCGTTTTGCGCCAGGACCTTGAGTTCAACGTTGTTCGCTGATCCCCCACCAACGGTGAATGGCACCGTCACGTTCTTGACCTGCCCGCCGGTGGTTACGTCGGTGCGGGCAAGGAGGGCGTGCGTGGTGGCGTCGCGGACCTGCAGCTTCACGCCGCCCGCTGCCGCCACCCGGAAGCTGGCGGTGTAGGTACCAGGGGCTTCCGACCAAACGGCGCCCGACTCCACGAACCCTCGCCTGCCCGTACTGGCTGCGTGCCATGTGCTGAGCGGCCCAGTCCGCACTGCTGTTCCGACCGTACCCGGAAGCAGCCAGCCCGGCGCTTCACCGTTGTTCGGCATTGTGAAGCTGAACCATTCCGAGCCGCGCGGTGGTGTCACCTCGAACGCCCACACGCCGTGCTCGTCGAGCTTCAGACGCGCATCCGGGTCTTCGAGCAGCGCCTCTATGTCGCCGTCGACCTGGGTGGGTTTGACCGGCTCGACTCCCGCCGACGCAGTGAGGATCACCCAGATCCGCCGCTCCTGCACCGGAACGGTCATGCCGGGACCAAAGAGATACGGGTACACCGAGGCCCGGGCGGCAAAGTCACCTGCAACGCCCTGCGACACCACGACCTCATCGTCAGGCTTGATCATCGCGCTCACGCGGTGCAGCGCTGAGGCTGCCGCGGCCGGCGCCGACCAGCGGCGCAGCGTCCCCGGCACCGACGTCACAGCCCAGGCAATCGTGTTGCAGGCGAGTCCGACGGAAACGACGACGGCGAGCATCCAGATCGGCCTGCGCGGTGAGCGCAGCGCCGCGAGCAGGATCGCGACCGTCCCGATGGGAATCAACACATACGCCGCGACCGACTGGAAACCGGGCTCGTAGATGTCCCAGACTCCACTGAGCTGCGCCTGGCCGAGCACCAACACCGCCGGGATCAGCAACGGCAGCCACAGCCAGCCGAAGATGCCCGCCGGCGCGATGTTCCTCCACGCCGGGTCGCGGTTCGCCCAGAGCGTCGAGACGAGCCTGCCCGGATGCTGCAGCACATTGCCCAGCAGCGTCCCCAGGTTCGGCAGCGCCCGTGGATTCAAACTCTTTATCGGATTCATCAGGTTCGCGTACACAACCCAGACGCGGGTGCCGTTGTTCCCGCCGATCGCTCCGAGCAGCATGTTCCAGCCGATGGCGCCGGCAGTGATCAGAAGACCCGTTCGCAGCCACCGACGACCCAGCAACACTGCACTGAGGCCGACCGCCGCCTGGTATCCGGCGCCCACGTCACCGCACAAGAGACCGACGATCAGCCAGAGCCAGACGGTGCGTCGCCCGTAGAAGAGCGCGTGAGCTGTGCCGACCATGGCGAACGCCGCAAATGCCTCGGTGTGGACATCGAAGGAGTTGCCGACTACGAACCCCGGGTCGACCGCGAGCAGGACGGCGCCGACCGCTACGACGATCGCCGCGGGTTTGGCGCGCTCCCGCGAGACCGAGGTTGCAGCCAACTCCGTGATCCAGCGGAACGCGATCAGTTGCGCGCCGAACACGGCCAGGTCCTGGAGCCACTTGATCGTGACCGGATGTGGCCAGATCAGTTGGAACAGCGAAAGCGGCCAGAAGATGAACTCCGAGTGGTCCTGCCAGAAGTACATCTGGTGGCTGAAGCTTGCTCGGCCGCCCACCGGGACGCCGTTCACCCAGCCCTGGATCGTGGAATGCGGGTCGAATATCCCACGGGCGATCTGGCTGACCGCCTGCTCCACATTCGCGAAGTCCTGCGAGGCCGCATAGTGGGAGATCTGGACCTGGCTCCACCACCCCAGCGCGAGCAGTTGCAGGAACAGCAGCAGGTAGCCGCAGCGTGCAGCCCACCGCAACGCCATCGGCCACTCTGCAGTCGGCGGTACAACTACGGGCGCCCTGACCTTCCACCGCTCAGCTGCCCGCCGCAGGCTAAAGCGCACGCCTACGCGTACGGGTGTACTTCTTGGCTCAGTCAGCAACTGCGGCGCTAGTCCTTCGGTTCCTCGGATCCGCTAGCGGACGGCATCCGCAGCGTGTGACGGGGTGATTCTGACACCGCGCGCGGCCTGCTACAGCGGCAGTTCTTGACCCGTCTGTTCACGGACCATGTAATCGGCGTACCAGTCGGGCCAGTCCGGGTCTTCGTGACCAATTCGCTGCTCGTGCTTGCCATGCGCCGCCTCGGCGCGTCGAAGTGCACTGGACAGGTCGCCGGCGGAGGCGAACGAGGTCGTCGCCGGGTTCACGCGGCCCGGGAGTCGCGTGGTGATCTCCTGCAGTAACCACCCGTTTCCGTCCGGATCCTCGAACGACGCGAACGATCCGTAGCTCTTGTGCTCCGGTGCGATGCCGGCGAGTCGGTCGCTCGCACCGACGGGGTGAAACCGCGCCCCGAGCTGCTGCTCGTGAAACACATCGCTGACCTCGGCACCGCGCGTCATCAGTTCGCCGCGCACGGCCTCGATATCGGATACCGCCAGGTAGAGGTCACCGGCGGAACCAGGCGCGGCAGACGTGAGGTCCGTTCCGAACTGAATCGAGCAGCCGGATCCCGGAGGCGTGATCTGAACGAGCTTGTAGCCGTCGCGGTCGACGTCGGCGTCAAGTCTCCAGCCAAGGCCCACGTAGAAAGCCTTGGCCCGAGCGACGTCGGATACGGGGATCACGACCACTTCGAGATTCGAAGCGGCGGTCTGCTTGCCACCCCCGTCGACCTGAATTCCGCTCGTGTCGGGAACGCTGCTCATCTGACCCTCCCTCGGTTGGTTTCCGATGTTCTGGTCCTGCCGCCGGCTACGCCAACGTCTCGCGGAGCTTGCGCAGCGCTACAGCCTCGATCTGGCGGGCGCGCTCGGCCGTCACCCCGAGACCAGCACCGATCTCGCTCAACGTTCGCGGTTTCTGTCCTAGCCCGTAGTGGCTGCGGATCACCAGGCGTTCGCGTTCCTCCAACTCGTCGGTCAGCTCGGAGGCGACCTGGATCTCCAGATCGTCGAGCACCATCTCGTAGGCCTGGGCAGCACGGGGATCGGCCAGTGTCTCCCCAATCGTCGGGCTGAATGGGTCCTCCGTGCACAGCCGATCCTCGATGCCTCGAGGTACGCGGTCGGTCGCGAGCAAACTCTCCACATGCGCCACTGGGAGTCCCGTCACGACACTCAACTCATGGGTCGTGATCTCCCTGCCGGCGCTCTGGAGATGCTCGTTCCTGGTTCTGCGGATATGCGCGAGCTCCCGAGATGCGCGATTTGACAGCGCCACTGGCCGACTGAGTTCGGCGACCAGGTCCTGCATCGCTCTGCGCACCCAGAACGACGCGTACGCCCAGAACGGCGTCTCCAGCTCAGAGTCGTAGCGGCGTGCGGCGGACAGCAAGCCGGCCACGCCCTCCTGGAGCAGCTCCCGACGCTCCACCCTGCTGCCCTGAAACCCCCGGGCGAGGCTCGCTATCGCAGGCAAGAACGCGTCGACCAGCTCGCGGCGAGCAGCAGCATCGCCGCCTCCGGCGGCGATCACCAGCTCGCGCTCCTCCCCCACGGTTAGCCGTTGCTGAGCCAGCATGACCCCTCCGGTCGAAAGGAATATGCGATTGTCGCACTCCGGGCTTGTGTTGCCGGGCTGATGACTTACCTAGTCATAGGTGCGCTCATCCGTCCCCGGTTCCCCGTCTTGACCACGCAGTACGACGTCATCGTCCTCGGGGGCGGAGCTCCGGGAGAGCACACCGCTGGCGCGCTCGCCGAAGGCGGGCTGCGTGTCGCCGTTGTCGAGCGCGAGCTGGTCGGTGGTCTGTGCTCCTACTGGGCCTGTATCCCGTCGAAGGCATTGCTGCGTCCGGGTGAGGCTGTGCATGGCGCACGCGAGGCAGCCGCGCAAGCTGAGGTGGACGTGCAGGCCGCGCTCGACTGGCGCGACTACATGGTCTCCAACTACTCCGACGCCGACGCGGCGCAGTGGCTCGCTGACCGCGGAATCGACCTGCTCCGGGGTAGCGGTCGGCTCGCCGGCACCGGGATCGTCGAGGTCGACGGCACGCAGTACACGGCCGATCACGTAGTTGTGGCCAACGGTGCCGACCCGATCGTCCCGCCGGTGCCAGGCTTGCGCGAGCTCGACGGCGTTTGGGGAACGAACGACGCGACGAGCATGAAGGCCATTCCCAAGCGGTTGCTCGTGCTGGGCGGCGGGGCGGCAGGAGTGGAGTTGGCGCAGGTCGTGCGTCGCCTCGGCGGTGAGGTCGCCCTCGTCGAGGCGTCAGAACGCGTGCTGTCACGCGAACCCGGACCACTCGGCGACGGGCTCGGTGAGGCGCTGCGCCGAGACGGCATCGAACTCATGCTGGGGCTACGCGCAACCCAGGCTTCCCGCGACGGTGACGAGTTCGTGCTGAAACTGGACAATGGGCAGGAACTCCGAGGTGACCGCCTGCTCGTGGCGACCGGACGGCGGCCTCGGGTCGAAGGGATCGGGTTGGAGACCGTCGGCATCAAGCCGGACGCGCACGGGATCCCGGTCGACTCCCGGATGCGCGCCGGCGAGCGACTATGGGCAGTCGGCGATATCACCGGCATCTGGAAACTCACCCACGTGGGCGAGTACCAGGGTGAGATCGCGGCAGCGAACATCCTCGGCGAGCCTCGAGAGGCCCATTACGAGGCCGTCCCGCGCGTCACGTACAC
This sequence comes from uncultured Actinomycetota bacterium, assembly GCA_963714335.1. Taxonomy (GTDB): domain Bacteria; phylum Actinomycetota; class Thermoleophilia; order Solirubrobacterales; family Solirubrobacteraceae; genus Palsa-465. The sequence goes on along the minus strand of CAVQNW010000001.1, from coordinate 672,779 downwards.
AGATCCACAGGCCGCGGCCGTCGGCGCGACGGAGGCGAAATTCAGCGCCACCGCGTTCCTCTCGGATGTCGCCAAGACACCGACCTACACCCACGATTCCGCGGTGTCGAAGGGGTTCATGACGCTTCTCAGCGACGGTGATCAGCTGACGGGCGCGTACGCGCTTGGCCCAGAGGCTGGTGAGTGGTTACAGCAGGCAACAGTCGCAATCCGCGCTCGCGTTCCCCTCGACGTGCTGCGCGACACCATCCAACCGTTCCCGAGCTTCTCGCAGATTTACGCCGCAGCGTTGAAGGCACTGCGGCTGGAGATCGCGAAGGCGCAGCATCCCGTGACCGCAGAATCGTCATGAGCGAAGGCCCGCCGGTCGCGATCATCACCGGCGCCTCACAGGGCATCGGCGCGGGCCTCGTGGCCGGCTACCGTCGTGCCGGCTACGCCGTCATCGGGGTTGCGTTGTCGATGCCGACCTCTGACGACGCTGACTTCGTCGCGATTGCCGGTGACATCACAGACCCGGCCACGGCCCAGCGCGCCGTTGACCAGGCGCTCAACCGGTACGGGCGGATCGACGCTCTGATCAACAACGCGGGCATCTACATCGGCAAGCCGTTCACTGACTACACGCTCGACGACTTCACAGCTATCACCGCTGTGAACCTAACGGGGTTCTTTCACATCACACAGCGAGCGATCGCGGAGATGGCTCAGCGACGTAAGGGCCACGTGGTGAACGTCTCGACGAGCCTCGTTGACAAGGCGGACAGCTCGAGACCCGCGGCGCTACCCGCGCTCACCAAGGGAGGCCTGGTCGCGGCCACCCGCTCGCTGGCCATCGAGTACGCCTCGCGCGGCGTGCGCGTCAACGCCGTCTCGCTCGGAGTCATAAGGACACCGCTCCACGACGCCTCCTCCTACGAGGGCATGGACAAGCTGCACCCGCTCGGTCGTGTGGGCGAGGTCAGCGATGTCGTCGACGCGATCCTCTACCTGCAACAGGCGACGTTTGTCACCGGCGAGACCCTGCACGTCGACGGCGGCCAGTCGGCCGGCCAGTAGCCGTGATTTTGCGATCACGACTCGCGCCCTCACTGAACCCTCAACCGGAAGGAGTGGGCCATGCGCCCTGACATCATCCCAGGCGGCGTCTTCCCGGATTACCAGCTTCCCGACCAAGACGGGGTCAAGCGCAAGCTCAGCGAGATCCAGGGCGAGGATCCGCTGATCCTCACCCTCGCGCGCGGAAACTACTGCCCGAAGGAGCACCAGCAACACCTGGAGCTACAAGCGAATTACCCCAAGATCGCGGTGGCGTACACCAAGGTCGCGACGATCTCGACCGACACGCACCACTCGAGCCAGGAGTTCCGCGCGTCGATCGGCGCCCAGTGGCCGTTCCTCGAGGATCCTGAGCGGACGGTGCAGAAGGACCTTGATATCCAGGAGTACACGGATACAGAGCACGATCCGATGATCCCCCACACACTCGTGCTCAAGCCGGGTCTGGTGATCTACAAGGTCTACAACGGCTACTGGTTCTGGGGGCGTCCCTCCTTCGTCGACCTCTGGAACGACCTGCGGATCGTCACGAGCGAGATCCGACCCGATTGGGACCTGGCCGTTCCCGGACTGCGTGAGCGGTGGGACGCGGGCGACCTGGCACCCTTCCACGGTTGGAACAAGCAGGCCGTGAAAACCGCCGAGCGGCCGTCGGTTTACTAACCGGCCGGACGTCAACCCAGAGCTGTAGCGCTTCGACCGTGACCGCGACCTCGATCGAGCCAGCTGGCAAGCCAGACGGCGGGTCTGCCCCCGCGGTCGGGCGGCTGCTCTCCGTCAACGTCGGGATGCCGAAGGATGTGCCGTGGCACGGAAAGACCGTCTTCACCGGCGTCTTCAAGGATCCTGTCGTCGGGCCTCGGCGGGTTGGCAAGCTGAACGTCGAGGGTGATGGTCAGGGCGACCGCGCCGGACACGGCGGTGAGCAGCGCGCGGTCTTCGTCTACCAGATCGAGTCATACAGGTACTGGGAGCGTGAGCTCTCCCGAAACGACTTTGTCTATGGGCAGTTCGGTGAGAACTTCACCGTCGATGGACTCGCGGATAGCCAGGTGTGTATCGGTGACCGGTACAAGATCGGCACGGCCATCTTCGAGGTCACCCAACCTCGGGTCACGTGTTACCGCGTGGGGATTCGGATGAACGACCCGCAGATCCCCGCACTCCTCGTCTCGCACCATCGTCCGGGCTTCTACTTCCGCGTTCTCGAGGAGGGCGAGGTCCAAGCTGGGGACGACATCATCAAGGTCGCTTCCGGCCCCGAACAGATGGCGGTCGCGGAGACCGACGCCCTGCTCTACCTCCCTGGACACCCGCGCCAGCAGCTGTTGCGAGCGCTCCGCATCCCGGCGCTGAGCCCAGGTTGGCAGGGGTCCTTTCGAGCCCTGCTCGAGGAGGAGCCCGGCAGCGGCAACGCTGGTCTCGTGGAAGCAAGTCCGCCCCCCGCCTGGCAGGGCTTCCGTCAACTGACCGCCACCGCTATCACCCGTGAAAGCGAGTCGGTGATTTCCATTCGCCTCGAGGACTCAGACGGTACGGCGCTTCCGACCGCACGCCCAGGGCAGTACCTCACACTTCGAGTTCCCAACGAGCGTGACCACAAGTCGGTGCTGCGCAACTACTCCCTCTGCGGGCCACCCGACGCCGGGTACTACCGGGTTGCCGTCAAGCGCGAACCCCACGGGGTCGCCAGTGGTTACCTGCACTCCAGGCTCGCCGTCGGCGATCGTCTCGAGGTTGCGGCTCCCCGTGGCACGTTTCTCCTGGACCACACGGACGCACCTGTCCTGCTGATCAGTGCCGGGATTGGCGCGACGCCCGTATTGGCGATGCTTCAGGCGCTCGCGGAGGAGCACTCAGATCGTAAGGTCTGGTGGCTGTACTCGGCGCGCGACAGCAGTGAGCATTCGTTCGCCGCCGAGTCCCGGACTCTCGTGACTTCGCTTGCCAACGCGCAGCAGCGCGTGTGCTACAGCAGCCCGGGGCCAAGCGATGTCGCGGGACGCGACTTCGACCATGACGGCCGCCTCACCGGGTCTGTGCTCGCCGACCTCGGCCTGCCACAGGATGGCCAGGCATATCTGTGCGGGCCCCTGCCGTTCATGCAAGACATCAGCGCGGGCCTCGCGGCACTGGGCACCGAGGCCTCCCATATCCACACAGAGCCGTTTGGCCCGGCACCGAGCATGACCCCGGGCATCGCGGCAGCACCAGGGCGACCGCCCCATCCCCCATCCGGCAAGCCCGGAACCGGCCCCACCATCGAGTTTGCCCGCAGCAACCTCACTGTCCCGTGGGACGCCGGCTACGCGAGCCTGCTCGAGCTCGCTGAAGCGTGCGACGTGCCTGTCCGCTGGTCCTGTCGCACCGGCGTCTGCCACACATGCGAGACGGCCGTCGTCGCCGGTCATGTCGATTACAGCCCGGACCCCGTCGAACCCCCTGCCGACGGAAGCGCACTCATCTGCTGTTCACAGCCCGCCGCCGACCTGGCGCTCGATCTGTGACGGCATCAATGTCGCGGCGGTGGCTGACCGTGACGTCACATTCAAGAAAAGGAGGTCAGCATGAGCACAGTCGATCACGAGCTGGTTCTGGCTCACTTCATCGTCTCCAACGACGTTGAGCGCTCTCGACGCTTCTACACCGAGGTGCTCGGTGGGAAAGTGGTGTTCTCGGGAGACGTGACCTACGTCGCGCTGGCCAACAGCTGGATCATCATCAATGTCGGCGGTGGCCCGACCGACGACAAGCCGACAGTCACCCTGGAGACGCCACCGGATCCGAACCGCACGAGCAGCTTCCTCAATATCCGTGTCAAGAACATCGCGTCGGTCTACGCCGATTGGAGCGCACGCGGTGCTCAATTCCTGACGCCGCCGAAACAGCACGCATATGAGATCCGGTGCTACATCCGCGATCCCGACGGTCACCTGATTGAAGTCGGACAGACCACCGACCCGACAGGGGACTGGTCGAACTGGCCAATTGAGACACCGGCCCAGCACCCCGAGCCATGACCACGGCGATCGTAGGGACCGGGCAGCTCGGATCGGTCATTGCTCGTCACCTGGCTTCCGGGGGTGAGAGCCTCAGGTTGTCAAACGCCGACGCTGCGTCGGCACGGGCGCTCGCGGCAGAGATCGGTCCCGCGGCCGTCGTGGCCGTCAACAACGGGGACGCCGTCCAAGGTGCCGACGTCGTGCTGCTCGCGCTGCGGTTTTCGATACTCAAAAGCGTCATAGACGAGATCTCCGCTGCGCTTGCCGGCAAGGTCGTAATCGTTCCCAGCAATCCGGTCGCCGTCGACGAAGATGGGAATGTCGTTCGTGTCCTCGACGAAGGTCAGACGTCCGGCGCGGTGTTGGCCGGGTGGCTGCCCGAGCGGGCACGGTTGGCGATGTCGTTCGGAAGCATGTCCTCGAAACTCTTGGACTCTGCCAGCCACCGGTCACCGGATCCGGCGGTGCTCTTTTACGTCACCGACGACGACACGGCTGGCGAAGCAGCCGAGCGCTTGATCCGCGCTGCTGGATTCGAGCCGGCCAAGGTTGGCGGGCTCGAGGACTCGAGTCGGCTCGAGGTCGGCGGCGACCTTCACGACCGCGTCGTCGGCGTCAGCGAAGCACAATCGTTGCTCGACCGCGAGGTGCCATCCAGATGACAGTCCACACACCCCTTTGCGACCTGCTGGGGATCGACCACCCGATCATCGAGGCGCCGCTGGCCGCGGATCCTCGTTTGCCCGCCGCCGTCTCAAACGCCGGAGGGCTCGGCACCCTTGGCTTGGGATGGGCCGACGATGCTGGAGAGATCGTTCGCCAAACGGCCGCGCTCACCGACAGACCGTTTGCCGGCAACTTCGTGCTCGCCTTCGATCAGCATCATCGAGTCGACCAGGCCTTGTCGGCCGGTCTCCGGATCGTCTCGCTCTTCTGGGGAGACCCGCAGGATTACGTCGACCGTGTGCACGACGCGGGCGGAGTTGTCATGCACACAGTTGGCAGCGTCGAGCAGGCGCGCCGCGCAGTCGCATGCGGGGTCGACATCATCGTTGCCCAGGGGTGGGAAGCCGGAGGACACGTGTGGAGCCGCGTGGCAACCCTCCCGCTTGTCCCGGCAGTCGTCGACACAGTGGCGCCCGTACCGGTGATTGCGGCCGGTGGGATCGGGGACGCCCGCGGCGTCGCAGCAGTGCTGGCGCTCGGTGCGCAGGGCGCGCTACTCGGGACGCGCTTCCTGCTGGCCGATGAAATGCCGATACACGCTGAGTACCGGCGGCGGCTGATAGACGCAAGCGAGTCGGACGCAGAGTGGTACCGCAACCTCTACGTGGTCGGGTGGCCCGATACCGCGCATCGCGCAATCCACAACTCGACGGCCGCGATGTGGGAGGCAGCGGGTAAGCCGGAGATGGGGGCCCGACCTCAAGAGGGTGAGGTCTTGGCGCACTTCGCCTCGGGTGAAGCGATCGTCCGATATGAACCTGCGCCGCCAATGGTTGGGACGACCGGTGAGATCGAACCGCTCTCGATGTGGGCAGGTCAGAGCGTTGCGCTCGCGAAGCGGACCCAGCCCGCCGCGGAGATCGTGGCTGAGCTTGTCAGTAGGACGACAGGAGCGTCTTAGCCTGCGCCAGTGCGTCAGCGAGGCTTTTCGCGTTTACGAGGACGGGGTCGCCGTCCTTGCGCGGGTCGATCCTCAGGAGCAACTCGCCGTCCTCGAACACCGTGAAGGCCACCATCGCGTCGCCCAGCCAGAACTCTGCGACGCCGTCATCGGCCTCCTCAGGGCTGACTACGCGGACGGTGATCTCATGCTGTGCGCCCATGAACAGACTCGATCATCTCATACTGCGCATCAGCGGGCGTTAGTCAGTCGCGGCGTACCGTAGCCAGAGGTACTTCGCGGCGGACGACCGGTACGGCTGCCACACCGTCGCCCGCGCTGCAGCCTGAGCCACGCTCGGGATCGCCGGCAGCGAGTCAAGCAGCTCGATGCCGCGTCGCAGGCCGAGGTCGCCGGCCGGAAAGACGTCCGGGCGCCCGAGCGAGCGCAGCAGGAACATCTGGGCCGACCACGGTCCGATGCCGCGCAACTTGTTGAGCCGGGCCTCGGCCTGAGCATCGGTCATCTGCTCGAGCTCGTCGAAGCTGAAGCTGCCAGCGACAAGCTCCGCGCCGAGCGAGCGGAGCGATTTGGCCTTCGCCAGCGTGATGCCCGCGGCACGCAGGTCCACCTCATCTGCCTGCGCCAGTGCCTCCGCGGTGACCGCGCCGCCGAGCCGCTCGGTCAGGAGACCATGGATCCTGAGGGCTGCTCTGACGCTGATCACCTGCCCTACGATGCTCAGGGTGAGCCGCGCGAGGTGATCGGGGAGACGCGCCCCGTACGACGGCAGGGTGAAGTCGACTGGACCATGGGCGCGTGCCAGCTCGGCGATCGGATCCTCGCGTGAGGCGAGAAACTCATACGCCGCCAGCGCTCGCGCGCTATGCGTCTGTTGCACCGCTGGCGCGCCGGTAGCGCTCGTAGATCACACGCGATCCGAACGTCCGGGTCTCGACCAGCTCCAGTGCAATGTTCTTGGTGATCGGCGGCAGGAATGGCGTGCCGCCACCAACGATGATCGAGTTACGGAACTGGCGCAGCTCGTCGACCAGGCCGAGCTCGATTGCCGTGGCCGCCAGGCCGGCCCCTCCGATGGCTACGTCCTCATCGGTCGCGCTCAGCGCAGCCACGACCTCCTGGGCGAGCGGTGCTTCGGCAAGCCGCGCATTGCCCTGAACGCTGTCGAGCGTGCGGCTGAAGACCACCTTCGGGAGCGCGGACCACGCATCGGCGAACGCGGACCGGAGCTCGTCGGTTCGCAGAGACGGCTCGGTCTCCCACACCAGCAGCGTCTCGTAGAGCCTGCGGCCAAGGAGGTAGGCGCCAAGCTCGCGAACCTGCTCGAGGTGAAAGCGAAACTGCTCGTCGCTGGGAACCGACCAACCGAACTTCCCCGAGCGGTCGGCGATAAAGCCGTCCAGCGAACTGCTCATGGAGTAGATCAACATGGCTTCATATGGTGGTTCCCGCGGAGTAGGTCAGCTAGCCTGCACCAACGTAACGGAACTGCCAACCCGCATCATGCCCTACATCGTAGATTTCAACACTGTCTCGACCGTCGGTCTGGAGTCCTCGCCCGTCGCCGACGCGCTCGCCGGTCTGAGGGCCAACGAGGCCCGCTACTTCAAGAACAAATACGACCACGACTTCACCGTCGAGCCGGCGAATGAAGCCAAGGCGACGATCGACTGGGTGAGCAGAATCCTCAAGGAGGAGCGAGACATCGTCATCGCGTCTCCTGCGCTGGAAGCCACGGATTTCCAGGTCGAGAACCTCAGGTGGCCTTACGTCTTCTACCAGAGCGGACTGGCGATCAACGTGCTCTGGCCGCTCGACAATCCGAAGAAGCGCGCCGTGGGGTTCAAACTCTCTGACGGGATGGAGATTCCGGAGGAACTCGCGTCGTTCAAGTTCGCGCGGCAGAAGTCGCGGCTCGCCGGGACCATCCGCGGTTCCTACTTCGTGATCAAGAACGAGTACTGAGCCCGCGCGATCGCGCTCGTAGGCGGCGCCTCGGTCGCCGTCATACTCCCGCGCGTGTGGGTCCACGTACGGCGTCATCCGCGGCAGCGGCCAAGCCGCGACGCGCCCCCTGGCGGTCGGGTCCCCGTCCCCCGGCGTCCGCGCCGGTTCATCTCCTGGATCGCTCTGGCGATGATGACCGTGGGCTCGGTCGGCTCTCTGGGATCCGCGCCGGCGGCAGCTGTACTCGGGCTCGCGTCCGTGTTCCTCTACGTCGTGCCGGCGCTGGTCTTTCTCATGCCCGTTTCATTGGTCGCGGCTGAACTGGCTTCGGGCTGGCAGGGCGGGGTGTACCACTGGGTGAACCAGGGCATCTCTGCGCCGATGGCGCTGCTCGCCGCCTGGTGCGAGTTCTCTCAGACGATCTTCTACTACCCGGCGCTGCTGGGGTATGTGGGTAGTTCACTGGCCTACGTCATCGATTCGCGCCTGGCCAGTAACGGTATCTATACCGCTGCGGTCATCATCGTTCTGTTTTGGGCCGGCGTGTTGGTGTCCTCACGAGGAACGTCGCTTGCCGCCCGGCTGTCCTCCAGCGGGACGCTGATCGGGACGCTCATCCCGGGAGCGATTCTCGTGATCCTGGCCGTGGTGTATCTGCTCCAGGGCAACCAGTCGGCGGCGCCGATGAACGTTCACCACGTACTACCTCCATGGCACGGATTCGCGAGCATAGTCCTGGTGGTCAACAGCTTCTTCACCTACGCGGGTGTGGAGGTCACCGCCGTGCATGTCGACGAACTGCGCAACCCGAGCCGGGACTACCAGAAGGCCATCTTCCTCGCGGTCGCGCTCGTGCTGGCGATATTCATCCTCCCGACGTTGGCGATCGCCTGGGTGATCCCCTCAGCTCACATCAGCCTCACCGCCGGAGTGATGCAGGCGTTCAACCATCTACTCACGCATTTCGGCCTCTCATTTGCCGTGCCGATTCTCGCGATTGCGCTCGCCATCGGCGCACTCGCAGGGCTGCTCGCCTGGATGGACGGTCCATCTGAGGGACTCCTGCGGATCGGGCGCGAGCACGGATACCTCCCTCCCTTCTTCCAGAAGGTGAACAAGGAGGGCATCGAGGTCCACATACTCGCCGCCCAGGGAGTGGTCATCACAGTCATTGCGCTGCTCTACGCAGTGATTCCGACCATCTCCCGGGCGTACTGGATATTCACGGTGATGGCCACGCAGGTCTATCTGGTCATGTACGTGCTGATGTTCATCTCCGCTCGGCGACTGCGCCGTAGACAGCCTGAGAACCCTGGCGGCTACAGAGCGCCACTACTCGGCGTGCTCTGCGTGATCGGCGGCCTGGCGTCGCTGACCGCGTTCGTGATCGGGTTTGTGCCACCGGCACAGCTCGGTCACCAGAACGAGCTCATGTACGCGGCGGTGATACTCGCGGGTCTGCTCGTGGTAGGTCTGCTCCCACCGCTGGCGATGGATCGCCTGCGCAAGCCGGAGTGGAAGGCGACGGCGACCGAAAGCGCGTCGGCCGGCCAGTAGTAGAAGCCTGCGGCCGGCGGTTACAGTCGCTCGATGACCAACGCGACCGCGAGCGCCACCATCGCCATCGAGAGGGCCGACAGTGCGCCCTCCAGTGGAACCAGCAAGCTCTCGCTGTCGAGCTGGCGCACTTCGCCGTCGGCCAGAGTTTGTTCGCCGGTCACCGAGGCTGTCCGCCGGCGCAGCTCGCGGGCCGGGGCCGAGAGCCGGCGCTGAGCAACGCTCAGCAGACAACACGCGAGCGCCACCAGCAGGCACTCGATGCGCACGTTCAACGCCTCAACGAACCAGCCGGTGAACGCCGGAAAGCCGCCCCATGCCAGCGCAAACCAGAGGTCGGTGTGGAAGCGTCCACCCCACAGCTCGAGGTTGTAGGCGAGTGCCAGAAAGGCACCAAGGGCCACGAGCGGCAAAAGCCACCAGGAGACGACCACCGCGCCGACGATCCCGATCGCCACGCCACCCCCCAGGCCAACGATCGCCAGCCCCACCAACGTCTGGCGCGACAGCCGCGTTCCCAGCGGCCCCCCGGCCAGCTCATCCAGCGCATGGCAGCCGATGCCGAGCGCCAGAAAGAAGGCGCACAAAGCGGCGCCCAACCGCCACAGGACGAACGTCGGGGCCAGCGCGGCCCCGATCGCCACGTAGCTGAGATGCCACGCCGTGTAGGGCGGATGCAGGATCGTCACAAGATCGCGCCAGCCGCCAGGCGCGAGCGCGTAGAAGGCGGGCCGTGGCGGCGCTGCTGCCCGGCGGGGCGGCGCTGCTGCCTGCCGTGGCGGCGCTGCTGCCTGCCGTGGCGGCGCTGCTTTATCTAGGTGCAGTGCCATCGCGCACGCCGGTGACCACGATCCCGGCACCAAAGCTCATGTCATGGCGCTGCGCTCCGACGATCCCAGCTTCCCGCCACAGGTTCGGCAAATCGGGCACCGACTGGTGAAACTGCTCGATGTTCGGCCCGAGGAAGCGCCCGACGTCGTACCAGTCACTCGATACGGCGCGTCCGATCAACGGCAACCCAGCTCTTGTGTGAACCCGCCACAGCTCCCGCAGAACCGGTCTACCCGGCACTCCGAACTCGACCATTCCGATCCGCCCGCCCGGCTTGACGACCCGGGCCAGCTCGCGCATCGTCGCGAGCTGGTCGTCGACGTATCGCAGCAAATAGGTGAACGACAGCGCATCGAACTCGTCATCGGGAAATGGCAGCGCCTCTGCCTCACCCAGCACGAACGTCAGCCGATCTCCGAGGCCTGGTGTCTGCGCCTGGCGGGCGCGAGCCTGCCCGAGCATCGCTTCGCTCTGGTCGAGCCCGACGACCTCCGCGCCGAGCGCCGCGTGGGCGAACGCGACCATCCCGGTTCCGGTGGCAACGTCAAGGATCCGCATGCCGGGCCGCGGGTCGATGAATTCGACCAGCGCCCGCCGCCAGCGCGGATCCTGACCGAAACTCATCACCGCCCCAACCCGGTCGTAGCCATCCGGGAGGCCCCGGAACAGTTGCAGCGCATGATCCTTGCGAGGCGAGAGCATCGGCACGAAGGCTACCCGCCGTCCCCGGTATCGATTGCTCGTGTGGCCGACGCGAACACGACATCGTTTCGCAGCCTGGTCACATCACGGGCAGTCAACTCGGTGATTACGCGGCCACGCAGCTCCAGCTGCTGGCCCTCCTGCAGAGCATCGACCGTACCTCGGAATCCAGAACCGAGCACGATGTCCCAGAAGTCCTCAGCTCGTTCGAGTTCGTGTTCCTCTCCATCGGTTGCCTCGACCAGTACATCGCTGACACCGCCTCTGGCCAGGAGCTCTGCCAACGCTTGCACCGTGGTGAGTTCGTCCCAGGGATTGAAGGCCCTGAACAGTGTCGGATCGAGCTCGCGCACCGCCTCCCAGAAGACGCTCGCCGCGGGCTCGCACCAGTCCGGCCCCCAGGTGGTTATGGCAAGCGTCCCCCCCGGTCGAACGAGCCTCCACAGCTCTGATACGAAGGCCGGCATGTCGCTGGCGAAGAACACGCCGAACACGCACACGACGGCGTCGAAGGAGCCGCCCGCGAGCCCAGAGGACGTGGCGTCGCGCTGCTCGAACGTCACGTTCCGTAGGCGCAGCCTTGCGGCGCGATATCGCGCCAGCGCCAACAGCGGCTCGGCCAGATCAAGGCCGAGAACGTTGCCGACGGGGCTGACGAGCCGAGCGGCCGGGAGTGCCGAGGCACCCGCCCCGCAACAAACGTCCAGCACCCTGTCGCCGGGCGAGAGCGCGATTCGCTCGATGGTCGCTATTCCCCAGCGATCCCAGAAGCCGAGTGCCGGACGGAGATAGTGGTCGGCAGCCGCGTTGTACGTGCGGGCCGCACGGGCCGCATGCTCGTGTTGAGCCTGCTCGGCTATGCCGTCTGCGAGTGGTGTGTCATCCATCGGACTTGGCGGTAGAACCTATAGCTTCGAACGTGTGCTGGGCTGCCGGTGTGGCCGCCCCGCCTGCCGGGCTCGTAAAGAGGACGCCGCGAGCCTTGAATTCCTTCCCGCGGGACCAGCAGCCGCCCGGACCGCAGTCAGGCGCCCAGGCCCGCGGGGGGCCTGCTGGCGTTTGAGTCCCGCGGCTGCTCCTGCCCGTCGCCAGAGGGCGACGCCAGGGGAATGGTGACAACCACGGCGAGCCCACCCCGCTCGCGCGGGGTTGCGGTGACGCTTCCAGCGTGGACCTCCACGATCGACGCGACGAGCGCGAGCCCCAAGCCGAAGCCTGAGTGGGAGGTCCGGTCGTCGAGCCGCTGGAATGGTTGGAAGATGCGCTCCGCGTCGGCCGCGCTCAGCAGTGGACCGGTATTGGCGACCGTGAGCCGAGCGTTTGCGGACGCGACCTCGGTGGTGATCCAAATATCGCCGGAATCGCTGTTGTAGCGAGCCGCATTGTCGAGCAGGTTGGCGATCAGCCTCTCGGCCAGCACCGGATCCCCGGTGATTACAACCGACTCCAGCCCGCTATGCACCTCGCGCCCGTCAAGGTTGGTGCTGTCGAGCGCATCCTCTGCCACGGTGGCGAGGTCGACCCGTTCGCGGATCGTGAGGCCGCGGTCGTTACGGGCGAGGATCAGCAGCGCGCTGCACAGCTGCTCGGCGCGATCGACCGCACCGCGGATGTCCGCGGCCATTTCCTGGAAGTCATCCTGGGTGCTCGCAGGGTCATTGGCCACGACGTCCACCGTCGTGCGCATCACCGCCAGAGGCGTCCGCAGCTCGTGCGACGCGTTGGCGATGAATCTGCGCTGGCTCTCGAACGCCGACTCGAGCCGACTGAGCATGGCGTCGAAGGTCTCCGCGAGCTCGCGCAGCTCGTCGCGGGGCCCGTCCGCGGCGACGCGTGCCGAGAGGTTGTGTTCCGACGCGGCGCGCGCAGCCGCCGTGATGCGGTGCACCGGGCGCAGCGCGCGCCCAGCTGCGATCCATCCAAGCAGCGCGGAGACCAGGATCACGACCGCAAGCGCGATCAATGAGTACTCGAGCAGATGCGAGAGGATCAGCGACTGCTGATGCCGAGCGCCCTGCTGCTGCTCGAGTGACTGGACGCACTGCGCGACCAGCGGCTTATTCGGACTGGGTCCCGCGTACTTGTTCTTGCAGTGCGAGATGATGCTCGCCAACCCGCCGCCCGGGGAACGGAACTGCTGCCCCGCCGGTTTCTCCTGTGCCACAAGCGCATAGCTGACCGCGACGATTACGGCCCCTCCCAGGCCGAAAAGCAGGCTGTATAGCAACGTCAGCCGCGCTCGGACGGTAAGCCGCAGGTGCGCCCTCACATCCGATAGCCCTTCCCGACCACGGTCTCGATCAGTGGCGGCTCCCCCAGCTTGCGTCGCAGGCGCGTCATCGTTACCGAGACAACGTTGCTGAAGGGGTCGGCGTTCACGTCCCAGACGTGCTCGAGCATCTCCTCGGCGCTGACGAGAGCGCCGTCTGCGGCCGCCAGCATCTCCAGGAGCCCGAACTCCTTGCGCGTCAATGACAGCGTCTGGGAGCCGCGGCTTGCCCGGTGCCGCGCCCGGTCGACTGTGAGGTCGCCGCAGTGCAGAATCGGCGGCGCCGATGGGAGCCGGCGCGACAGCGCCCGCACGCGGGCCAGGAGCTCACCGAAGACGAACGGCTTGCCGAGGTAGTCATCGGCGCCCAGTTCCAGGCCGTCTATTCGATCCTCGACACCTGCCGCTGCAGTGAGCATGAGGATCCTCGGACCGGAGCCGGCCACCGCTTGACAGACATTGTCGCCATGCACAGCTGGTAGATCGCGATCCAGCACGACCACGTCGTAGGTGGTGTTGGCAAGCGCGCTCAATGCTGCCGAGCCATCGCGCTCCACGTCCACCGCCATCCCGGCGTGGCGCAGCCCCTGGGCAATCCGGTTGGCCAGCGTCTCATGGTCCTCAACCACCAGCACGCGCACGGCATCAGTATGCCTGCGCGCACGTTACATCTGTGCGACATCAACCGCAGGCAGTTTCGTCGATCTGCAGGGGATACCCGGCTTGCAGCACGGCGACCGACGACGGCGGCGTGATCACAGTGGCCGCCCCACGGCGCGGACGCCGACGGCGCGGGCCATATCCCTCGCGCGTCCACAGGACCACGTCGTCGCCGCTCACCAGCTGCGGCTCACCATCTGCCGTGAGTGCGAACGTTCCGTCTGGAAGATCGCTCCACGGCAGCCTGTGAAGTCGGCGGCGGTGAGTCCCGCGCACGATGCGCTCGTCATGGAGCTGCCGGTTCATCTCGCCTGCCGATGGGAGCGTCGAACTCGACGCAGCGGCCGCCCAGGCATCTCGATAGGCGACGTAGCTGGCGTGTCGGCACTCGCCGCACGGCCTGTGTCCGGCGGCAAAGGCGACAGCCTCGTCATGGAAGAACAGCCAGGTGAACCGCCGCGGCAGCCACTGTTCGTTCCACCTATCGTGGAAGCGCAACGCGCAGATGATCCAGAGGTTGCCGGCATGAAAGCGAACGATCCGGTGGCCGTCGTGCAATCGGCCTCGGTTACCGGTGAACGCCCCGCGCAAAGGGAACGCCTCGATCTCGCCGAGCGGGGTCACTCGGTTCTGCTCACACATTTAGGAGGGTTCTACTCGGTTTTGTTGCCCTAGTGTCATGGGTCTCTCGGTACAACGGCCGCATGCCTCGATTTGCACCGAAAATGATCGTCTCAGCGACTGTGGTGCTAGCGAGCGCGAGCATCGCGGCCTGCGGCTCGAGCGGTCCCAAGACCGCAACCGTGGCCAGCCGAGCAAGCGACACCACAGCACAGGTCAGCGGCCTCAGCTACGCCCGTTGCATGCGATCCCACGGCGTGAGCGGCTTCCCCGACCCAAGTCCGACAGGCGGCTTCAACCTCAACGGGATCAATCAGTCCTCGCCCGCGGTCAGGAGCGCCGAGACGGCGTGCCGGAGCCTGCTGCCGGTGAAGCGGCCACCCAACGTGCGGCCAACAGCCGCAGCCTACTCGCGGCTCCTGCATTGGGCAGAGTGCATGCGCAGGCACGGGATCTCCGGCCTTTCGGATCCGAAGCCCAACCCGCCCCCGGGCCCCAACGCGACGGGGGTCAGCCGATTCGACACGCTGATGGGCGACGGGGCCTACTGGATAGGAATCCCGACGGACGTCAACGCGCACTCGTCGGCCTTCATGCAGCTTTCGACCAGGTGCGGCGAGAACCCAGCGGGACGCCCCAGGTAGCCGGGGTCAGCCAGGTAACTCCAAGCCGTCCACGTCGACCTGGCCGCTGGCAACGAGCCATCCAAGCGATTCCCGCAGAGCCTCCAGAGAGCTGTACCGCGGCCGGTAATCGAGGATCTCACGGGCCCGATCGATACTGGCGGCGATGCTGCGGTCGACATGCGCGAACGTCGTCTGGGCGTGGTCGGTCCCGACGCGACGCTCGAACTCCGCCCGCTCGACCAAGTCGATAACTGCATCCCGACCGAACCATCCCGCCACCCCGGCGGCCAGGCCACGCAGCGTCATGGCCTGGCTGGAGACAACATGGAAGCTCGATCCGATTGCGGCCGGACGCGCGATAGCCCGCTCGAACGCCTGCGCGACGTCATCGCCGTGCACGTGGTGAAGGACGCCGAGCCCCCGATCCGGTAGAGCGACCGGCTCGCCGGCCGCGAGGCTGCGCCAGACGTCGAGATCCAGGTTGCCTGCCGGTGTCACCGACGACCACGGGCCGGTGATGTGGCCCGGATGCAGCACAACGCTCGGAACTCCGCCCGCGAGTGTCTCGCGCTGAAGTAGCGCCTCTATCGCGGCCTTGCCGATGCCGTATTCCCCGTACGGGGTCCGCGGTTCGTCCTCGGTGACCGGCAACCTCGCCGCAGGCCCGTGCACCCAGATGCTGCCGCAGTGGACGAGCATGGGACGGGCTGGGCGCAGCGCGTCGACGAGCTGCTCTGCGGACTCGGGTTTGAAGCAGAGCATGTCAAGGACAGCATCCGCGCCGAGCCCCGCGACCCGCCCGCCAAACGTGCCGGCCGCGTCCTCAGCTTCGCGATCAACGACGAGGCGTTGAACGCGTGCCCACTCAGGCGCCGGCACGTACGGCTCGCGAGCTCCGCGGCTGAGTGCGACCACCTCGTGACCGGCGCGCACGAGGCGCGGGACCAGGTAGGTGCCGATGTGGCCCGTAGCTCCGATGACCACCATCCGCCCCATTGCCACCACCCTAACAACGGGCAGCCGGAACCACGCAGCTAACGTGGGACCGCGTGCCAAGGATCGCGACGATCGGCGTCTATGACTACGACGGACCAAGCTTCATCAGGGAGCTGGATGAAGCTCGTGTCACGCTTCTGCTCGACATCCGCCAGCGGCGCGGCGTACGTGGTCCGCAGTACGCCTGGGCGAACGCAAATCGCTTGCAGGCCAGGCTGGCGGAGGCGCGGATCGGCTACGAGCACCACCCCGAGCTTGCGCCCGACACAGAGATGCGGAACCTGCAATACCGTGAGGACGCTCGCCAGGGCGTCGGCAAGCGCTCACGAGACGAGCTCTCGCCCGCGTACGTGCGCGCCTACACAGAAGAGATCCTCGACCTCGTTCCGTTGGAGCCACTCGTGCGGCGGCTCCCCGTGCATGGCATCGCCGCGCTGATGTGCGTCGAGGCCAGTGCCGCCGCCTGTCACCGTTCCCTCGTTGCGGCGCGGCTGGCGCATCGGTTCGGCTTCGAGGTGGTCAACCTCGAGCCATCGCTTCCGACCGAGATCGATTTCCTCTAGCCGCGTGCCGCGCGTGCCGTCCCGATCGGCGACGCAGGGCGGCTACGAGAGCCGCTCGCCCGCTTCGATTGCCGCACGGAGCCTGTTTTCGGGCGGCGCGAGCGGGCACTGCCAGCGGGCGTCGTAGCGGCACGACGGGTGGTAGGCGAAGTTGAAGTCGAGCACCAGGCGGTTCCGATCGAGCCCGAGGTCGGCGCCCTTGGCCGTGTCCAGCAGGTAGCGCCCGGCGCCGTATGTCGTGGTCCCGGCGGTAGCGTCACGGAACGGGACGAAGATCCCGCCGCCGTACTGCTCGAGCCACCAGACCGCAAGCCGGTCGGCGACTGGCTCGGGCAGCTCCACCCAACCGATCTGGCGGATCCGCGTCAGCTCCTCCTCCCCGGTCGCGATCGAATAGGTCCTGGTCTCGGACACTGGCACGACCTCGACCACGAAGCGCACTGACGGGTCATAGGGCCAGTACGGCAGGCCGCTCTCACGCATCGGGTCGTCTGGTGCGAGCGGGCTCTGGAGATGTTCCCGAAAGAGCCGATCGCGACCGGCACGCCACTGCACATGAGCGTGGGCCGGGTCCGCGCGGCGTCGCACCTCTGCGTACAACTCTGCCACCTGGCGGCGCCAATCGGCGAGCGAGAGCGCACCGAGCTGTTCGCTCACCCCACCGCCGGTCTGGAATCCCCGCGCGCTCACCGTCTGGAGATCCTACGGAGCGCTCTCACCGTTTGGAGATCCTACGGAGCGCTCCCAGGCATAGGCTCCAGTCTCCGGCCGCCGATTTGTCGGATCCGGCCGTGCCCGTGCGTGGTATGGATGAGAGCAGTCGCTGGGACTGTTCACTAGCCAAGGAGACGAGCCATGTCGCAGTATCTGATCGCGGTGCACAACGGACCCGAGACCCGCAGCCGACCCGCGGCGGAGGTGAGTGAGATGGTCGCCGCCGTTGGTGTCGTGAACGATAAGGCCAGGGACGAAGGGATCTTCGTGTTTGCCGGCGGCCTGCATGACCAGAGCGCCAGCACCACTGTGGACCCGCGCAGCGGCAAGCCGGAGGTCACTGACGGCCCCTACCTGGAGAGCAAGGAATACATCGGAGGCTTCTGGGTCATCGACGTGCCGGATCTGGACGCAGCTCTGGCGTTCGCGCGCGAAGCCTCGGTGGCATGCCGCGAGGTGCTAGAGGTGCGGCCGTTCATGGAGGAGCCGCCCAAGGGTTCGTGAGCGAGCGGCGAGGCCACGACATGCCTCTCCCCTCCGCATCGCGAGCTTCCGACGATCTTGACCAGGCTCTACGCGCCAAGATCGCAGAGCTGCACCGCAGCGAGTGGTCACAGATCGTGGCCACTCTTGCGCGTCGCTTCCGCAGCCTCGACGTCGCCGAGGAGGCCACGGCGGAGGCGTTCGTGGCCGCGGTCGAGCACTGGCGGAAGGAGCTTCCCCCGAATCCAGGCGGGTGGTTGATGACGACCGCGATCCGCCGCGCGATCGACCGCCTGCGTCGCGACGCGCGACGCGGCGAGAAGTACGCCGCGGCCTTGGCGGTCGGCCGCGTCTGCTCGATCACCGAGGACACGCAGGAGGCTGAGATGGATGCAGACAACCCCGACCCGCTGACCGACGATCGCCTGCGGCTGATCTTCACCTGCTGTCACCCCGCACTTGCCCGTGAGGCTCAGGTGGCGCTGACGCTGCGGATGGTCGGAGGTCTCACTGTCGAGGAGATCGCGAGGGGCCTGCTCAAGACCGAGGCTGCTGTCGGGCAGAGGATCACACGCGCAAAGGCCAAGATCGCCTCAGCGCATATTCCCTACCGGGTCCCGGCCCAGGAGGAGCTGCCCGCGCGCCTGGATACGGTGCTGTCGATCGTCTACCTCGTGTTCAACGAGGGCTACCTACCCGGAGGAGAACAGACTCTCCGGCCAGACCTGAGCGGCGAGGCAATTCGCCTGACGCGGCTGCTCTGCTCGCTGCTTCCCGACTCCAGGGAGGCGACCGGGATGCTGGCGATGATGCTCATGACAGAAGCAAGGCGCGGGAGCCGGATCAGCGCCGACGGTGAGCTGGTGCCGCTGGCCGAACAGGACCGTGGTGCCTGGGACGCCGAGCTGATCGGCGAGGGCCACGCGCTCGTGCGGGAGTTGATCGCCGCCGGCGTCCCGCCAGGCCGTTACCAGCTGCAGGCGGCGATCAACGCGGTGCACACCTATGCGCGCGACATCCGCGACACCGATTGGGATCAGCTCGGGACGCTGTATGACCAGCTCTACGCGGTCCACCCCTCCCCGATCGTTGCGCTGAACCGCGCAATCGTCGTCGCCGAGCTGGACGGCGCGGCGGTCGCGCTGGCGGAGGTCGAGCGACTCGAACTGACGCGTTATCACGCCTGGCATGCCACAAGAGCCGACCTCCTGCGGCGGCTCGGCCGCTCATCCGAAGCCCGCGAGGCCTATGACGCCGCGATCGAACTGGCAGTGAACCCGGCGGAAGTCAGCTTCCTCGCACGGCGCCGGGCGAGCCTGGCTCGCGTGTGAAGGCGTCGACCAGTCTCAGCAAGTCCGCCACCTCAGCCGGCGCGCCGACGAGGATCAGCCTCAGTCGCCGCCGATCCTCGTCGTAGATCGGCTCGACGCGTAGCACCGGATCGCCGTCCCCCGATGCCGCCAGCGACGCGGCGATCAGCGTTCGTTCAAGCCGGTCGGCGGCACTCGCAGCGATGCCATCGAGCTGAACCACGCTTGACACCTCAGCAACGGTTGCCGACACACCCGCCTGTTCAAGCGCTGCGCTCTCCGGACCCCCAAACCCATTCCGTGCGCCCAGGCCCGCGGTGAATGCCTCCAGGTCGGCCCTGGCGATCCGATACTGCTTGCCGATTCGCACGCCCGGCAGGCGCCCCTCCCGCACGTAGTTGCGAACAGTTCGAACCTGCAGCCCCAGGATCTGGGCTGCCTCATCCGCGGAATACAGCTGCTCAGCCATCGATCACGCGGATGTTATGGGCACCGGCGGCGTCTCATACGGTCGTATACGGCAGTTTACAGTCGTTTACCACCGGTTGTGGCAGCTATAACCGGCGGTTAGAGCTGAGGCCGAGCGGTTATAGCTGCGCCAAGCAGCGGTTATAGGACCGCCCTGCAGTGGGCACAGACATAACCAAAGCATTAGTGCCCTTATTCCTGCTGGTTATGTCTGACAGCAATACGTACACCCAGGTGGCTAATGGTTATACCGGCTATGCGTTTTGGTTATAGCCAGCTCGACTGCCCGCGAAACGACCGTCAGGACGTCCTCGGACTACGCCCGTCGGGACGTCATCGCAACGCGGCGCTAACTCCGCAACGGAGCCCTAACGCAACAAAAGAGCCGTAACCGCATAACTCGCGCGCGGACCGGGTTTAAGAAGACGAAAGGAAACGCTCTCTCTCAGGAGGGCATTACGGGAGGTAGTGATGCGGAAAGTGATACCGGCTGCCGTGGTCGCAGCCGCGCTGGTGGGTGCCCCATTGGCGCTCGCAGCGTCCTCGCCCACAGTGTCCGCCAGCGCCGCCACGAGCATTGGTCAGACGTACGCCACGCTCCACGGATCGATCAATGCGAACGGCCTGGCGACGACGTACCAGTTCGACTACGGCCCCACGAACGCCCTCGGCAAGGCGGTTCCGACGACCGCGGGCAGCGCAGGCTCGGGCACCACTGCGGTGTCCAAGTCAAGCAGGCTGGGCGGGCTGTCGCCCGACACCACCTACTACTACGACCTTGTCGCGAACAACGCCGACGGCAGCTCAACGACTCCGATCGAGTCGTTCAAGACGACGGGTAACCCAGCTCCCACATCGACCACCGATCTGGCCACCGATGTCGGGCGCAACGCGGCGACCCTGGTCGGCACGATCGCGCCCAACAACCAGGCGACCACGTATTTCTTCCAGTACGGCCTGACCAGCTCGTACGGCTTCGAGACGGACGTGCAGTCGATCCCGACCGGCACCGCGCCAACGGCCGTCACGGCCGCGCTTCCGGGGCTTGCGCCCGGGACCGTGTACCACTTCCGACTGGTCTCGAGCCACGGCCCCACGGCAACCACGTATGGGAATGACATGACGTTCGAGACCCTGCCCTGGCCGCGGCGGCACACGGGGCTCGTCCTCGGGCTAGGGCACCGCGGCGCGGGTCGCGGCGCCGTCAGGGTGACAGCAAGAGGCACGGTCAGCCTCGCGACCGCGACGACGACTGCGCTCGGGTGCAACGGCACCGTGACCGTCGGCTACTACGCCGGAAGCCACAAGCTGGCAACCCGCAGCGCCTTCGTGGGCCCGCACTGCGGCTACAGCACAAGCGCACGAATCCGCTATCACGGCGTCATGCGGATCCGGGTGAAGGCCCGCTTCAGCGGCAACATCTACCAGGCGCCCGTAAACCGGGTCGCCCAGCTGAAGCTCGGCTGAGGTGCAAGCCTCCGGGCTCAACCGAGCCCGGAGGCGCCCACCACGTCCGCGATGATCTGTGAGAGCTGGCTTCCCTGCCAGGCGATCGGCGACTTGCCGGGCACGTCGGTGATGAGTCGCGTGTTCGGGATCGCGGCTGCGTAGGCGCGCCCGAGCTCCTCGGGATGCTCGGGGTCCGCCGCATCGCCCGAAACCACGACGGCGGCTGGCACCGAGATCTCCGCGAGCTGCTCGAACGACGCAAACGGCCGTGAGCGCGGAAGCGCCTCCAGAGCATCAGCCAGCGCGTCCAGATGGTCGTGCTGCGAGAGCCGCTGCTTCATGAGCGTGTTTATCGTCTCGGAGAACTCTGGCGCGAGGGCGTGTGGCGTGCCGTACGCGTCGAGGAAGCCATCGATGCCTCCGGAGCGCAGACCCGCGGCCAGACGGTCCCAGCGTCCCAGCCGGGCCTCCTCCAAGACGTCGTCGGCGCTGTACGCGGGCGTAATCACGACGACGCCGGCGACGCGATCGGGGCGACGCAGCGCCAGGTTGAGGAGGGTGTGCGCGCCCATCGAGGCGCCGGCCAGTACTGCCCGCTCGACACCGCGGTCGTCGAGCACGGCCAGCGCGTCGTCGCCCAGCAAGTCATAGCTGTAGGCGTCGGGCGACGGTGCGGGTGTTGAGTGGCCGTGCGCCCGCGCGTCGTACTTGATCACGCGATGGCCGGAGCGCTCGAGCGCCTTGGAGCCCATCACGACGTAGCGACGGCTGGCGGTCAGTCCGTGCAGCAGCAGCACCGGAGCGCCGTCGCCCGCCTCGTCACCGGACAGCGTTACGCCGCCGCTCTCGACTAGGAATTCGCCAGCCACCGCGAAGACTCTACGATCAAGGAACTATGGATGTCACCGAGGAGACTTTCGCAACCGCAGTAATCGAGCGCTCCAAGCAGGTACCGGTGGTGGTCGACTTCTGGGCCGAATGGTGCGGCCCGTGTCGCCAGCTGGGTCCGGTACTCGAGCGCGCCGTCGCTGAGCGCGACGGCAAGATCGAGCTCGTCAAGGTCGACACCGACAGCAACCAGAACCTGGCGCAGGCCTTCAGGATTCAGGGGATCCCGGCCGTCAAGGCCTTCAAGGATGGAGCGATGGTGGCCGAGTTCACCGGCGCGCAACCGCCCGAGGAGGTTGAGCGCTTCCTCGACCTGCTGCTGCCGTCGGAGGCCGATGCGCTGGTCGCTCAGGCCGATGAGCCGGCGCTGCGCCGTGCGCTCGAGCTCGAGCCGGGCCGCGCCGACGCAGCCGTGCCGCTCGCCAAGCTCCTGTACGCCCGCGGCGAGGTCGACGCGGCCGCAGCGATTCTGGAGAACGTTTCGGGCAGCTTCTCCGCCGATGGCCTGCTGGCGCGGATCGAGCTCGAGCGCTCCGGGGCACCCGATCTGCAAGAGGCCTTCGACGCACTCGACACTGGCTCCACCGAGCGCGGCCTCGACCTTCTGATCGATGCGATTCCCACGGCTGACGGCGCCAAGGACGAGATCCGCAAGGTCGTCGTCGGCGTGCTCGACGAGCTTGGAGCCGACAGCGACCTGGCGCGGGCGTCGCGGCGGCGCCTCGCCACCGCGCTCTATTAGTCCGCTCGCCACCGCGCTCCAGTCGCTCGCCACCGCGCTCCAGTCGCACGCCACCCTGAGGGTCACACAGCCAGCGCCAGCTGCTCGGCCTCGACCTCCTCGGCACCGAGCCCAGCTACACGCACGCCCAGCAGTCGCACCGGTCGCGGTGGATCAAAGGCGCGCAGCAGCTCGAGCGCCACGCGGCCGACATCGTCCACCCGGTTCACCGGCACCGATAGCGTGCGGGCCCGCGTGTGCGTGGAGAAGTCGTCCAGGCGCACCTTGATACCGACCGTCCGCCCGCGCCGTTCCTGGCGCTCGAGCGTCGAGCAGAGCTCGTCGACGAGCCGCACCAGGATCTGCTCGAGCTCGGCGAGCGTCGTGATATCGGTGTCGAAGGTCCGCTCCCGCGACTCGGACACGACCTTGCGCTCCTGCGTGACGTCACCGCCGTGCTCGAACCGCGCGAGCGCCTGCAGATGCAGCGCGGTACGGGCACTGAAGGCCGCCCCGAGGCTCTCGAGCGGCGTTGCCGCCAGCTCTGCGATGTTGCTGACCCCCAGCGACTGGAGGCGCTCGGCCGTCTTGCCGCCGATCCCGGGTATCAGCCGGCAGGGTGATCTGGCGAACCGCTCGCAGGCCTGCTCGCGGCTCAGCACGACGAAGCCATGCGGCTTCTCGGCGTCCGAGGCGACCTTGGCGACGAGCTTGTTCGGCCCGATGCCGACCGATGCGGTTAGTCCCGTCTGCTCCTGAATCTCGGCGACGATCCGGCGCATCCCTGCCCTCGGTGCCGGCAGCCCGGTGAGCTCGAGGTAGACCTCGTCGAGCCCAACCACCTCGACGGTCTCGACGTTGCGGCGGATGATCGCCATCACCTCCGCAGACGCCGCCCGGTAGTAGGAGAAATCCGGCGGGAGAAACACGGCCTGCGGGCACAGGCGGCGCGCACGGGAGGCCGGCATCGCCGACCCAACCCCGAATTTGCGGGCCTCGTACGACGCCGTCGTCACAACCGCGCGTGGGCCCGTGCCCGAGACGACCACCGGCTGGCCGTGCAGCTCCGGGCGACGGCGAAGCTCCACCGACACGTAGAAGGCGTCCATATCCAGATGGGCGACGCAGCGCTCGCTCACCTCTGACATGCAAGCGCACCGAGCGGACAGAACAGACGTTCGGTTACAGGTTGGTGCTGGACTTGGCCAGCGGGAAATGCGGCCCGGTGACCTGCCTGGTCCCGCGCTGAATCAGACCCACCGCATAGGAGGCCCAGAACTGCGAAACCGGCGGATCGCCCTCGCCGCAGGAGCCGTCCGAGTTGCCGGGGTTGTTGAACCAGAGGAACCCGTCGACGTACTCGTAGCCCGTATTCCAGGTGAGCGGGCCCGTGCCGCGCCCCTGTGGATTGCAGAGTTCCTCGTTGCCGTTGTCCTTGCGGTCCCTGGGCACGAGCGGTCCGCGGCCGTTGTCGTCAGTCTGCACGATGAAGTGCTTGCCGCCAGTCAGCCTGGCGATCTCCTGGCCGTAGTGGACATCGGTGGTGGTCCAGTCGTTGTGTGTGGCGTTCACGAAGAAGCCCGCCGCCTGATCGATGCCGGCCTGCTTCAGGTACTGCGCCGTGCGACGCGCCGAGATCCAGCCGTCGGGCGCGCCGGCGTCCATGTAGATCAGCAGGTGCGGGTCCTGCGACAGCTGCTTGACGGCATAGTCCAACTCCTGCAGGCGCGTCTCGAGCGCGCCGTGGCTGAGGCAGTGGGTCTCCATCAGCGAGTCCTCTTCGAGATAGAGGACGACGCGGAAGTTGCCGATGCCGTGCGCGAGCTGCGTCACCCAGTTCTCGAAGCGGCCCTTGATCGCCCTCGGGCTCTCGCAGGCGCCGTGCACGAGCGAGTAGGTGCTGAGGGCCACGGTTGTGTTCGGCTGTGCGGCCTCGGCGTCGGCCAGGTACTTCTCGACGGTCGAGGCAAGCTGGGCGGCGGGCTGGTTCCACATCCAGAACCGGTAGGTGCCCGAGCCCGGCGTGTAGGCGATCGTGTGCAGCGCCTGGGCCCAGGCCGGGTCAGTGTGCGCATACCTGCCCAGCGCCGCGCCGGCGGGCGACTGTGAACCGAAGATGTACCAGTTGACGAACTGCAGCGGGTCGCCGTCGGTCGGGACCTGCAGATAGCCGAGCGGGTTCTCCGTGTTCTTGACGCTGAGCGGGTCATTCTGCAGCAGATCGATGATGGCCTGGCTCGGCGAGCCAAGCGGCTGCGGATGGGCGCCGTAGAGGTAGGCGCGCGCCGTACGCATCGGTCCGTTGATCCCCTGGTCGTTGATCGTCACGTTGAAGGTGGCGGTGCTCTGCCCAGGCGCGAAGTCGAGTTCGCTGTTGCCGATCCTGTCGAAGTTGTCGCCGGCCTCGGAGCTCTTGTTGGTGACTCCGTAGTAGACGACCTCGGGGTTGCTGAGATTGCCGGTGCGCTGGACCGTGACGGCGAACTTGCCGGCATCCTCGTTGGCGCGGTAGACGGCGGACGAGAAGAACACGCTGCCGGCGCCCGAGGACGACGGGTTGTCGTGAGCGGCCCTCCCTGCGGCGAGCGCTGCAGGCGCGACCGCGAGACAACTCAGAAGGGCGGCGAGAGCTGTGGTCAGACGGCGAAACGTGTGCACGAACTACCTATCGGCCGCCAGGCGCGCGATGTTGAACGGCTGGCTTGCGCAATAGACGCGAGTATGACGGCGCCTGCAGATACAGGCGCCGCCGTCATCGAAAGGTGGTAGGTCCCCCGCACGCCCCGGTTCACACCGAGGCGAAGACCCGCCCCACGCCCCACATGCCCAGGTAGCGCGCGGTGTTCTGATTCAGGT
Organism: uncultured Actinomycetota bacterium; assembly: GCA_963714335.1. Lineage (GTDB taxonomy): Bacteria > Actinomycetota > Thermoleophilia > Solirubrobacterales > Solirubrobacteraceae > Palsa-465. The sequence continues at coordinate 647,430 of CAVQNW010000001.1, read as the reverse complement.
CGAAGCGTGCGGCCGTACACGTACGGGCCGCGGTCATCGACGGTCGCAACGACGGTGCGGCCGCCGTAGGAAAGCGTCACCTTGGTGCCGCACGGCAGCGTCTTGTTGGCGACGCCATAGGTCGCGTGGAAGCCGCAGGCAGTGTTGCCGGCGTCGTAGTACCACGACGCGACCGTCGGCGCGAGCGCCACGATCTTCCCGGCCGCCGCCGAGGCGGAGCGGTGACGACGGCTGCCGTCGAATGCGACGCGGATCGGGGTCACGCCCAGCCCGTGCACGCGGTAGCGGATGCGGAAGCCGCCGCTGCGGTAGGTATGGCTGACCGCGAGGGTGTGCCACGAACGGCCGGCGCGCTCAACCAGCTTGACCGTCGCGCCGCGGCGGCCGGGCTTGAGCAGGCCGTGAACCACGACCGTGCTCCCCTGGGGCGCCGCGAACTGCCCGCGGCGCACGACCAGGCGCGAGCTGAGGGTTGCCAGTCGGAGGTGCGCAGTTCTGGTGTGGGCAGTCGTCATGTGCGCCGTCGGCGTCTCAGCAGACTTCTGCGAGCCCAAGGTGGCGGCAAGGGCACCTGCTGAGAGGCTGCCGAGCACGACAGCGACGACCGCCATGGTGAGTGTCAGCGCGCCCGGCTTCATGGCGCGGAGCGCACGCAAAATTCGCTTGGCTCTCATGAACTGAGGGCCTCCTTTTCAGTTCCTCGACCCAGCGCCTACGGGGTTAGCTGACGGGCTCGCGGGAGGTGCGGCACTGTTCGTGCCCGCTTCCTCGTCGCTACGGGTGCAGCCGGCGTTCAGCCGGCGATCGATTCGCCCCAGCCATTCGGTAACGCACACCGACTGGCAATTGGTTCCCCCGCTCGCCCCCGCGCCTGGCAAGAGCGATTAAGCAGGTCGATTTATGACGACGGGCAATTTGGCAGAGCAATGGACACCCGTGTGTGACTCTGATCACACATCGCCTGTTAGCAAACGGTTTGTGCCTGCAAATCGCAAAAGTTTGGACTCCTGCCAGAATCGGCCTGTGGCGCACGGCGACCGTCTCACAGGGCTTGACAACTCGTTCCTGCAGATCGAGCGCCAGGGCGCGCACATGCACGTCGGCGGCTGCGCGATCTTCGAGGGGCCGGCGCCCGAATACGACGCGTTGGTGGAAACCGTTGCAGCCCGCCTGCACCTCGTGCCGCGCTACCGGCAGCGGCTCGCTTCGGTGCCGCTCGGGCAGGGCCGACCGGTCTGGGTCGACGATCCGCACTTCCGCCTCCCCTTTCACGTCCGTCATACGGCGCTGCCTCGACCGGGAGACGATGCCCAGCTCCGACGTCTGGCGGGACGGATCTTCTCGCAGGCGATCGATCGCGATCGGCCGCTATGGGAGCTGTGGCTGATCGAGGGCCTCAGCGACGGACGCTTTGCCGTGCTCTCGAAGACCCATCACGCGCTGATCGATGGCGTCTCTGGCGTCGACATCGCGAGTGTCATCTTCGACACCGACCCTGACCCCCAGCCCGTCGCGCCGCCGCCGCGCCCCTGGGCGCCGCGACCGCTGCCATCCTCGGCACAGCTGCTGGCCGATGCCCTGGTTGAGCACACGACGCAGCCCGCAGCGACGCTTCACAGCGCCGCGGAGCTCGTGCGGGGACCGCACGAGCTGCTGGCACGCGCCGGCTCGGCGCTGGCGGGTCTCGGGGCGCTTGCCTGGATGGGGCTCGACCCCGCGCCGCGTAGCCCCTTCAACGTCCCGATCGGGCCCCACCGGCGCTTCACCTGGGTCGACGCCCCATTGGCCGACTTCAGGCGGGTCAAACGCGCCGTCGGGGCGACGATCAACGACGTGATCCTGTCGGTGGTCGCCGGGACGCTTGGAAGCTACATGCGCCGGCACGAGTTCGAGACCGACGACCTCGTGCTGAAGGCGCTGGTTCCGGTGTCGGTCAGGGATGAGGCCGACCGCGGCGTGCTGGGCAACCGCATCGCAGCGATGTGGGCGCCGCTGCCCGTGGGCATCAGCGATCCCCTCGAGCGGCTCGGCGTTATCGCCGAGGCAATGGCGGGCGTGAAGCGCTCGGGTCAGGCGGTCGGCGCCCAGGCGCTCACCGAGCTGGCAGGCTTTGCATCGCCGACGCTGGTCGCACAGGCGGCGCGGCTACAGGCACGTCAGCGCTTCTTCAATCTGGTGGTGACCAACGTCCCGGGTCCGCAGGTGCCGCTCTACCTGCTCGGCCGGCGGCTGCTGGCCGTCTATCCGCTGGTACCGCTGGCGGCGAACACAGCGTTGGGCATCGCCGTTCTCAGCTATGACGGCCGCCTCAACTTCGGACTCAACGCCGACTACGACGCGCTACCCGACCTGGAGCTGCTCGCCCGGGACCTCGAGCAGGTGATCGCCGAGACGGTTCAGGCCGCGTCGGGCGCGACAGCTGCCGCAGAGGCGTGACCTTCGGGGAGATCCCGGACCGCGAGCGTGACGCGCGAAACGGCGCACAGACGTCCCTGCTCGTCGGTCATCTCGACCTCCCATACCCAGGTGGTGCGCCCGGAGTGCTTGCAGGTCGCGTCGGCGTCGATCGTCCCGCCGGTCACGGGCCGCAGGAAGCTCGTGTGGTTGGACATGCCGGTCGCCACCTTGCCGTCCCTGAGCACGACGGACACCGTGGAGAACGAGACGAGCCCCTCGGCGATGGCGGCGTAGATGCCGCCGTGCACCAGACCAAAGGGCTGCTTGTGCTCCTCCCTGACCACCAGCCGGCCGCGCGCATGCTCGGCCCCGAGCTCCAGCAGCTCAAGGCCGTAGAACGCGTCGAAGCCGCGGGCGTGCGTGAACAGCTCGTTGTCGGCCATAGCGCCACGATAACGCCAGATGGTTGATTCGACGGCGGCTGGTCTCGCCCGGGGGCTGCTCTACCCTCTGCACGCGATGTCAGCCCTGGATGACCTGGCGCCGGATCAACGCGCGGTGCTGCAGCTCGTGCTGCAGCGGGGGCGCAGCTATGACGAGATCGCACAGCTGCTCTCGATCGACCGCGCGGCGGTGCGTCAGCGCGCGCTCGATGCCTTCGACGCGCTGACCCCTGCGACGGTCCTGCCCGGCCCTGAGCAGGCGCTGGTGACCGATTACCTGCTCGGACAGCTGCCGGAAAAAGTCGCCGAGCAGGTCTACTCCTTCCTCCAAGCCTCAGACGCCGACCGCGCATGGGCGTTGGCGATCGTGGGTGTGATCACCCCGCTCGTGTCCCACTCACTGCCTGAGATCCCGGTCGGCGGAATCGATCCCGCCCGCCCCGCCGACGATCTTGGCGCCGGTGGCCTCGAGCGCGACAGCGATTCGCTGGCGGCGACTGCTCCGTTCCCGCCCGAGGACGAGCCGTATGGCAGCGATGAGAGTGTGCCGAGCGCACCGGCCGCCGAGGCGCTCCTGCCGCCGGTCGCAACCGCGACCTGGCAGGACCCCGAATTCGAGTTCAGTGGCGAGGACCGACCGAGCTCACGCCGCGGGGGCGCGATCCTGCTGGTCATCGTTGCGGTGCTAATCGCCGCCGCGGTTGTCATTGCGGTCGCGACCTCAGGAGGTCCGGCCAAGCATCCGGCGTCGGCGGCCAATACGACCACCGCCGGCCAGACGACCCACACGGGCACCACGGGCAAGACCAGCACAACGGCTCGCGACGACCCCTCAGATCCTCGCTCAGGTGAATCTGACGTCGCCGACCGGCGCCAGTTCGACGCTTGGGATCGCGCAGGTCGTGCGCGACGCTGGCGTCACCGGCATCGTGATCGACGCGCAGGGCGTGCCTCCCAATACCTCACACAATGCTTACGCCGTCTGGCTCTACAACTCACCCTCGAGTCACAAGTTCGTCGGCTTTGTGCCGAGCCTCGTGGGCAAGAACGGAAAGCTCGCCACTGAAGGCCGGTTGCCGCCGGACGCCGCGTCCTATCACCGCGTGCTGATCACGCTCGAGACGCAGCGCAAGCCGACCAGCCCCGGCGAGGTCGTGCTCTCGGGGACGTTCAGCGAGCATCCCTGATCGAGCCTGTTGGCTCCGCTCCCAGGCTCCCCGCCCAAGCTCCCCTCCCAGGCTCCCCTCCCAGCTAGAAAAGCGCGGCAAGCGCGGCGAGCGCTGACTCGAGGCGTCTGGCCGCGGGTCGGCGCTGAAGCAGCAGGCCCGCGCGGAACGTGCCGCGCAGCTGCTGGTGCTCCTCGAGTGTGACCAGGCAGCCGTCGTCACCCGCGGGCGCGAGTGTGATCGTCGTCGTCCAGGCGCTCAGCAGGCGCTCGAACGGGGTCCCCGCAAGCTCCTGCGCCCAGGCGCGGCGCCGCGGCGGGTCGGACTCGACGACAACGAAGTCCAGCCGCACCGGCTTACCACGCCTGGTTGGGATGACCTCCGTGAAGCGCCCGTGGCGGACGTCCTCTACGCGCGCGACACCTGGCCACCAGCGCGGCAGGTGGTGCGGGTCAGAGACAACCTGCCAGACGCCCTCGGGTGCCGCGGCGATGCGGCGGTTGCGCGTGGTTTTGGCCATCTCGCGCCGTGAGGAGCGGGCTAGGGGTACTGGATCAGCGAGTGGACCTGGTAAGCCTCGAGCTGTTGCGGCCGTTGAAAGACTCGAGCTCGATCAGGAATACACAGGCCATCACCTCGCCGCCGAGGTGCCCCACGAGCTCGGCCAGCGCGCTCGCGGTCCCGCCGGTGGCAAGCAGGTCGTCGTGGATCAGTACACGAGCGCCACCGGCGAACGCGTCGGCATGCATCTCCAGCGCGTCGACCCCGTACTCGAGCGCGTATTCGGCGCTGACCGTGTCGTGCGGCAGCTTGCCGCGCTTGCGCGCGGGGACGAACCCGGCATGCAGGCTGCGGGCGAGCGCGCCGCCGAGAATGAAGCCCCGTGCCTCGGCCGCGACCACGATGTCGATATCGAGGTCACGGGCGTACTGGGTCAGACGGGTGACGGCGGCGTCGAGCGCGCGCGGGTCGAGCAGAAGCGGAGTGATGTCGCGAAACAGGATTCCCGGCGCTGGGAAATCCGGGATGTCGCGAACGTAGCTACGAAGGTTGACGCCGTCCTCAGAGCGGCCTGCTGGCATCAGGCGAGCCTCATGTCGCGATCTTACGCAGATCGCGAATGAGCAGCAGATGCTTGAGGTGGGTGGTGACTGATGCGAGGTTCTCGAGCGCCTCGACGGCTTCCTTGCGGCGCTCCGGGTTGCGCGAGCGCAAGGCCGGAGCGAGGATGCTCTGCAGCAGCTGAGCCTCGCGGTCGGCCGAGGTGCGGAAGACACGCAGGTTGCGTCCTCCGACGCCGTAGCGCGCGAGTTCGGAGACGGCGCGAACGATCTCTCGTTCGGTGTCGTCGAAGTAGCGCGTGCCGGCGCGGATCTCGCCCTTGATCACGCCGAACTCCACGAGCTCACCCACCAACTTGGGGTCGGCGCCGGTTTCGTCGACCACATCCTCGAGCGAATACAGGGCCCCGGGATCGCGACTGACCGATGTTCGCCGCATTGAAAGCGTGTCCGCCGCCGGACTGACCTCGCGCTCGCTGCGACCGCCTGCGAGCTCCTGCCGGATCACCCTGAGCGGAAGGAACTCGTCGCGCTGCAGGCGCAGGATCGTGCGCAGGCGCTGAACGTCCTCTGGCGTGTAGAGCCTGTAGCCGCCCTGGGTGCGGCGCGGCGTGAGCAGCTTCTGGTCCTCCAGGTAGCGGATCTTGGAGATCGAGATATCCGGGAATTCGAGCTCGAGCGCCTTGCAGACGGCGCCGATCGTGACCGCCTTCTGGCGCGGGCGGCCATTGTCCGCCAGTGCCGGGTCGGGGAGCTCCACAGGAAGTTCGTTGCGTTCGCTAGTCGCCATCAGTGCCCCAGGAAAGCCAGTTTGTATTTGCCGATTTGCAGCTCGTCGCCGTCGTTGAGCAGCTGTGAGTCGATCCGTCGCCGGTTCACATACGTGCCGTTGAGCGAACCACAATCGTCGAGGTAGTACTGCTCGCCCCGTTTGACCACGACGGCGTGGTCGCGGGATACCGTCACGTCGTCCAGAAACACGTCGCTGTCGGGCCGGCGGCCGACGGTCAGGCGCACACGGTCGAGTGGGAATGCCTCACCCGCGCGACCGCCGCCGGCGCGGATCACCAGCATCGCTCCGCGTGCGGTGATCGACTCGTATCGGCACCTCCTCGAACTCTCCGGTCTCGCTGATCCGATAGGTCGCCGTCGAATCGCCGGCGGGGTTCTCGCCGCCGCCGATGAACGCGCCGCAGCGCTGGCAGTAGTTCGCTCCGTCAGCGTTGGCGAAGCCGCACTCAGGACAGTGCTGAGCCACGGTCGCCCTAGTCGGCGCTGGAAGCCTGGTCGCCGGAGAGGTCCGCAGGGAGATCGTCGGGCCCCGGGAAGTTCCCGGTGAGGATGTCCGTGAGGCGCTGTACGTCGGCGCCGCTGATCAGCAGCTCGCCGCTCTCGTCCTTGCGGCGCAGACGGCTGACCAGCTCCGCGCGCAGGATGTCGATCTTGCCGTGGAGAATGCGTCGCCGGTAGGAGACCTCAATCTCCTCATCCGTCATCTCCTTGATGAGATCCTTCAGCTCTTGATCAGTCAGTGAGCCGAGGTCTGGGAAAGTGTCCATGCGACTAAGTCCTCCGTGAAGCTGCGGCGGCGAGGGTGGGATCCGGGGTGCTGAGTATAACCTCGTGGCTGGTCATAGGGTCAATCTGAGCTTGAGGGTCTACTTTATTTGTGCGCGGCGGAGCTCCGGCATGTCGCGCCGGATGTAGAGGAACGTCGCCACCAACGCCAGCGCGAGGCCGACGTAGAGCAGGATCAGCGCCAGCCAATGCACGCCTGCCATCGCGAAGAACGGCGCTCCCATCGTCGGGGCCACAGCCAGGCGCCCCGCCCAGTTGATCTTGATCTGCACGCCGCGGCGGAGGCTGTAGCGGCTGAGCGCGAGCATCAACAGCTCCCGTGCGATCACCAGTGCGAGTGCCCAGCGCGGCAGCAGCTGGAAGTTCCAGCACACGACCATGCCCGAGATCACCAGCAGGCGATCGACGATCGGATCCAGCAGCGCCCCCAGGCGGCTGTACTGCCCGGTCAGCCGTGCCGTGAACCCGTCGAGGTAGTCGGCCCAGCCGATCAGGGCAAACAGCGTTGCGGCCAATGCGCTCTCACCATCGTCGCTGGACAACGCAACGGCCAGAAAGACGGGGATCAACGCCAGGCGGGCGTAGCCGATCGCGTTCGGAATCGTCAGCGGATGCAGCGGCTGATCGGATTTGGTCGCCTCCGGGTTGGGCCCAGAGCGATCGATGCCGAACAGGCGCTTCTTGGTTAAGCCAGGTCGCGCCACAGGTCAGCGATCGCCGATGCAGCGCCCTCCAGCGGGAGGGCGCGGGATTCCTGGCCCCGGCGCACCTGCACCTCGATCTCGCCGTTCTGCAGGGTCCGGCGGCCAATCGTCACGCGCAGCGGGCAACCGAGCAACTCGGCGTCCGCGAACTTCTCACCGGGGCCGGCGTCACGCTCGTCGTAGAGCGTGTCGAGGCCGGCAGCCTCGAGCTCCTCATACAGAGCGTCTGAAAGGCCGCGCTCCTCGCTGCCGGGCTTGCCAAGCGTGACCAAATGAATGTCGAACGGCGCGATCGCGCGCGGCCACGAGATCCCGCGATCGTCGGCGAACTGCTCGATCGCGGCGGCGGCGATCCGCGCCGGCCCGATTCCGTAACAGCCCATCCACATCAGCTGGCTCACGCCGCCCTGATCGAGGTAGTGGGCGCCCAGCGACACGCTGTAGCGGGTGCCCAGCTTGAAGATGTTGCCGACCTCGATGGCCGGCTCGATGCGCACCGGATTGCCACCCACCGTGTCCCCCACAACGACGTTGCGGACATCGCCACGCTCGTAGTGGAAATCCCGGCCGGGCACGACGCCGCGCAGGTGCAGGTCAGGCCGATTGGCGCCGGCCACGTAGCCGCCCGCGTCGGTGACCACCGCGTCGTCGAGAAGGATCCGCGCCTGCACGCCGACGGGGCCGATCGAACCGGGAGGACCGAGTTGCGCCTCTATCTCCTGCGGGCTCGCCTGGCGGAACTTAGCGTTCAGCGCGAGCGCCAGCTTGATGTCGTTGACCTTATGGTCGCCGCGCAGCATCACCAGTACGAACTCCCCGTCGTCGAGCACGACCGGGTAGGCCTTCAGCAACGCCCCCTCCGGCAGCTCGAGCGCTGTGGCCACCGCGGCGATCGTCGTCATCCCGGGGGTCGGCACCTCCTCGGGCCTGTCCGAGGCCAAGGGCAGCTGTAGGGGCTGAGCCTGCGCCGAGGCGACCTCGAGGTTGGCGGCGTAGCCCGGAGCGAGAACCACGTCGTTCTCACCGGCCGGACACGGCGCCATGTACTCGTGGGCGCCGAACCCACCCATCGCTCCGACGTCGGACTCGACGCTGTACCACTCCAGCCCGACGCGGTCGAAGATGCGGTCGTACGCGAGCGCGTGCTTCTCGTAGGAGAGGTCGAGTCCCTCGCGGTCGCGGTCGAAGCTGTAGGAGTCCTTCATCACGAACTCGCGAGAACGCAGCACCGCCGCGCGCGGTCGTGGCTCGTCGCGCTCCTTGGTCTGGAAGTGGTAGAGGATCTTGGGAAGGTCGCGGTACGAGCGGATCATGGTCGAGGCGTGCGTGGTAACGACCTCCTCGCTGGTCGGGGCCAGCACCATGTCCGCATGCTTGCGGTCCTTGAGCTTGAACAACTCCTCGCCAAATAGCTCGTAGCGGCCGCTCCGCTTCCACAGCTCTGCAGGCTGCATGATCGGCATCAGCAGCTCGAGACCGCCGATCGCGTTCATCTCCTCGCGGATGATCTGCACGATCCGCTGGTGAGCTCGCCAGCCCGCCGGCATCCAGGTCCACAGACCGGCTCCCACCTGGCGAATCAGCCCGGCTCGCACGAGCAACTTGTGGCTGAGCGCCTCCGCGTCGGCCGGCGGCTCGCGCTCCGTCGGCAGGAGGTACTCGGATAGGCGTGGCATCGCGAGCAAGCGTACCCGCGGCGCGCGCGCGACGCCGTCGTGGAGACCAGCCCCGGTCCCGCGCTTTGGACAGGCGCTCTGATAGAACGGCTTTAGGGGAAGAGAAGCCCCAGAGCAGAGAGAAACCTTCAGCTCTCCGGAGAGAACAACGAAGACAGGAGCGAGCAATGGCCTTTTCCGTACCCGACCTCCCCTACGCCTTCGACGCGCTCGAGCCCTACATCGACGCGCAGACGATGGAGATCCATCACGACAAGCATCACGGCGCGTACGTGACCAACGGCAACAAGGCGATCGAAGGGACCGAATGGGCTGACAAAACAGCCGAGGAGATCCTCACGTCCCCGGCTGCGCTGGGCGTGCCTGCGATCAGAAACAACATCGGCGGGCACTACAACCATTCGCTCTTCTGGGTGTCGCTCAGCCCGAACGGCGGCGGTGAACCGAGCGGCGCACTCGCCGACGCGATCAACTCCACCTTCGGGTCGTTCTCCGACTTCCAGGAGAAGGCCAACGCGGCGGGCGTCGGTCGCTTCGGCTCCGGTTGGTGGTGGCTGGTTACCAGCGACGCGGGGCTCGAGATCATCTCCACGCCGAACCAGGACACGCCGCTGATCGACAACAAGACTCCGTTGCTCGGCGTCGACGTGTGGGAGCACGCCTATTACCTGAAGTACCAGAACCGCCGCCCTGAGTATCTGAGCGCGATCTGGAACGTCATCAACTGGGACACCGTGGCCGATCGGTTCTCGACGGCCTCTTAGTTCTTTCGGCCTTAGGTGCGCCAGGTCCCTTTCCTTTGCCCGCCGGAGTTCTGAGCGGGACGAAGGAAAGGACCCTGGGGCACCTTCTTTCCGAAGGGGTGACGCCTGCCCGACGGCCCCCATTATGTGAGCACGGCGATGTAGAAGCCCTGATTCACCTATGCGTTCGAGCCATTCACCATGGCGACGTGCACATCTGACGTCGTGTTCGGGCCGTGGAGGCAGCTCCCTTTCGGGTTGCACGCGGACCGTGGTAGGCTGAAGTCCTTCAGTAACTAAATAGTTTAGTTCCTAAAGGATCTGTGTGCAATGCCCCCCCGATCCAAGAACAGCCTGATCGACGAGCTGATCCAGGAGTACCGCGCAGCCGGAAACCAGGACGACGCGTTTGACAGCGTCGCCGCCATGCAGCTGGGCGTGAGCGAAACCGATCTGCGCTGCCTCAACATCATCGAGAACGAACGTGGACTGGCAGCGGGCGAGCTTGCCCGCGGAGCCGGGCTCACGGCCGGAGCGGTCACCGGTGTGATCGACCGGCTCGAGCAGCGCGGCTACGCCCGCCGTGTACCTGACCCCTCCGACCGCCGGCGCGTGCGGATCGAGGTGACGCAAGCGTTCTATCGTGCTGCCAACCAGATCTGGGGGCCTGTGGCAGCGGATTGGCACAGCGCGCTGACCGAACAGTTCGCGAGCGAGGAACTCGAGCTGATCATCAGGTTCCTACGCTCCACGAGCGAGCTCGGACGGCAGCAGATGGACCGGCTCCATAGCGGCGCGGACTAAAGGCTCTGCGCACTTGACACGCTCGTCATGCTCGGTGTGTGCACGTCGAGCTGGTCCACAACCCGGAGCTGAACCGCTACGAGGGGTGGGTCGACGGGGAGCTCGTCGGCTTCGCGGAGTATCGGCTAGAGGGGTCTCGACTCACCCTCACCCACACCGAGGTTTACCCCGAGCACCAGGGTCTGGGGATCGGGAGCCAGATCGCCGAGTTCGCGCTCACCGACGCCGGCGCACGTGACCTGGAGCTGATCCCGCGATGTCCCTTCATCGCCGCCTATGTCCGCCGGCATCCTGATCTCTACCTGGGCCTGGTGCCCGAGTCTCTGCGCGCCAAGGTGCTGGATGCGTAAGCGTCTGTCACGGCGCGATCGAACTGATCAACGCCGCGCCCTGGTTCGGTCGCTCCCGTGGATTGCCGCCGCGAGGCCGGGCGATACGGTGATCGCCCGGCCTGGTTGCGGCTAACTCAGGGCCGTCTCAGAACCAGCCGTTGCCAAAGCGCGTGAACGGCTCGAAGGTGTGGCTGAAGAACCACTGCGGCTGCTCCACGCCCGAGCAGGCGCCGGCACCCTTCGTGCCGGGACAGCTTCCGTTGTCGCGCTGAAGCGCCCAGAACGACAGGAAGCCGACGCCCTGCTGCTCGGCCCACTGCAGCAACGGAGCAGCGTCCGCTGTCGTGAACGTCTCGTCCGGACCGAAGTCATCGATGCCGGGCATCTCGGTCACGCCGACCATATGCCACAGCTGTCGGGACGAGAGTCTCGGGTAGAGCGTCTGCAGCTGGCTGAAGAGGCCCGCCCCAGCAGTCTCGGTGTCCGCGAGCATGTCCTGCGGCGTGCCGTAGTAGTAGTCGAAGGTCAGCGCATTGACCGTGTCGATTCGGGCGCCGTCGGCGATCGCGTCCTGCAAGACAGCAAGCCCTGGCGCCGTTAGGCCGACCGCGCTAGACGGGATCGTGTACGAGAACTGGATCTGCTGGTGATGAGCGGCCGCCCAGGCCTCGGTCATGGCGATGGCCTTGTTGCGACGGTCGATCCCCACCGAGTTGGTCAGCGAGTTCCCCTCGACGTCCATGTCGATGCGGGACACGTGGTAGGTGGTGATCAGGCTCTCGTATACCCGTGCGATCGCGCCTACATCCGTGCAGCTGTCGGCGATTTCAGTGTCGGTCGTATCGGCTGTATACCCACCGAACGACGGGATGACGTTCCCTCCACGTGCCTGGATGGCAGCGATGTCATTGCCGAAGATCGCCTGGCTGATCGGCTGGGTCGTGTCACCGTTCCAGTCCGCCACGCAAGAGCCGGCAGCCGGTGTTTGGAGGAACGCCAGGGACAGAAACTTGGCCCCGGACGCGCGCGACTGGTCGGCCAGACCACCGGCACTGAGGTCGTACGCCTCAAAGTACGGCGCAAAGATCCGATACGGCATCGGCCGGCCGTGATTCCCGCCGACGTCAGCATTGGCAGGAGCGGCCGCGGCCAACGACGAAAGCATCAGCGCCCCGGTCGCCAGCAGCGCCGACGATCCGACCGCCGCCCAGCGCGGCTTGCCGCGCAGAGTAAGGACTCCCATTCTCCACCCTTCAGTTGGGTATAGGAATGACTGGTCCAGACCAATGTGGTCCAGACCAATCGGTCGAATCGTAACCCCGCTGTCAAGACCGCTCGTGTCGATGCGCCAGCCGCGATATGCGATCAGGCATACCGGCGACACGTAGCTTTCGACCGGGATGGTCGAGGTCATCCGAGTTAGCCGCAGCGTATCCCGGGGAAGAACGCGAATCCGTGCTCTCGGGCATAGGCAAGTGCGTCCTCCCGAGACGTGAGCAGGCCTAGGGCAGCGCTGCCGCCGCCGCCAAGCAACCCAGCGCTCAATCGGGTAGCGATGAGTCGCTGAGGTTCGGTCTACGGATACCCGCCCTTGCCGTAGCCGATGTCGGCCATGAAGTGCTGGCAGGCCTTCATCGCGTGTTTGACCCGTGGTGCGCTCTGGTTGACGCCCGGCATGTTCCGAGGGAACCCAGGGGTTCCCGGCTCTCCCGGGTCTGATTCAGCGAGCGGGTCAGGCCAGTTCGGGACGCCGTGGGCACGCATGCACCGCGCGAATTTCAGCATGGCGTTCATCATCTTCTGGTCCTCGGCCTGTTGTGACTCACCACTGTTGGGGTACAGGTACTGGCAGGCCTTCTCGGCGGCTTGGAGCTGGGACTGGAGCACCCCAAGCCTCTGGAGGGTCGTCTGTGTCTTGTTGAACTGGCCGTTGCTGTTGGGGTCGGGCCAGTTGTGGATGCCGTGAGAGCGCATGCACCGGGCGAACGCCAGCGCTGAGGGCTTGGTCGTGTTCGCGGTTGCTGGGCCGCTGCAGATCGCCACCAGCAATGCCAGGCTCGCTGTGGCGATGATTGCCGCTCTTCTCGGAGCGGTCGGCGGCGATTGTCGCCACTCGTGAACTATCGGGCCGATGGAGTGGTTCATCGCGATCCTCCTCGTCAGCGTGGGTGTCATCGCAGTACCTTGGTCCTCAATATTGGGACCGTGGTCCGTGTCATCGTGCGGTCTATCAAGCAGTCGGTTACATAAGCCCAACATTCGCTTGCCGAACAGATGTCATCGACGTTTTCTGCGCCTGCGGCAGAGTCCAGCCGGAACGGCGGTGTCCTAGAGCGGGCCGCCGCCGACCAAGCCGCTGAGCTGACAGGCGCTCGCGGCGCGCTTCGCTGCGGGCGCCTGGAGGCTGATTGTCGGCGGAATCGCGAAGGACATGCCGCCGTGCGTGATCACGACGCCGTAGCCGACGGGGCTAGTGATTGTTCTCGCTGTGGGGTCTGGAAAGCCGGTGACGCCGTGGGCGCGCATGCATCTGGCGATAGCCGTCATCTGGCGCTCGGCGGCGGCAGACGGCCTTGCGGACCCAGGACCGCCGCCCGACATGCCACAGACCTTGTGGGCCGCCTGGAAAGACGGTGATCCCGGGTTGATCCCAGAGAGGCTGATCATCGAGTGGCCGTCGACGGTGGTCGGATCCGGCAGATTCGGCACCCCATGCGACCGCATGCACTCCGCGAAGCCGACCCCGGGTGAGGCCTGGGTTGACGCGCTTCTGCTGGTGGTCGTCGGTTTGCTCGACGACCCACAGCCTGCGACCATCAGCACGCCTGACACGACAACGACCGCGCTCAGTACGCGACCCGAAGCCAGATGGAACGGCATGGAGATACGTCGCGTTATACCGTCGCCCCGATAACACGACGGTTACGCCGCAACTCGAGCCCGGCGCTCCCGGCCAACAGGGTGTTGCGCAACCGTGTCCAGCGCATCGAAGGTGATCTGCCTGCGGTGCACATCAAACCCAGCGACGATCGCCCCCGGGGCTAAGCCCAATGCGAACGGGGCGCACACCACCGTCTGCGCGGTGTCACGCCCGACCGATGACTTACCGTCATCCACGGTCGGTACCTCCTCTTCGAATGACCGGCGGGCGCGGGCTGCAACCGCGAACGCCTTCAACCAAGATCGTTCGACGCGGAGGACCGGCCACCTCCCGCCAGCCCCACCAGGCCGCTACGACCCAGGCTGCTCATGCCATCTTTTGCCCGACAGGGCGTCGGCATGATGGTGCTTAGCTTGGCGTCACCCGGCGCAGTTCGCGGCCGCTGGTCGGCGGGTCGAGGTAGAAGAGCGAGCCGCCGAGGGTAACGACGGTCGGGGGCGCGCAACTGTCTTTGGCGTAGCGCGAATGGATCTTTGCGATGGTCCGCTCTCGCTGGCTGTCGGGTGTTACCTGGACGATGGACTCTGTTCCGTTGGTGGAGGAAACGCTCAGGAAGCCTAGCCTCTTGTTACCGGCGACGACTGGGTTGTCGACTCCCCATTCATCGGTGCCCATCGGGCCGTCGCTCAGGATCGGTCCGTGGGTGCGTGCGCGGCTGCCGGTGAACTCCCAGATCGTCGCGTAGCCGTCCGGCTTGTCGATGGCTGCCGACGCCACACGCCCGCTCGCGACTAGCCAGCGCGCCGATCCCTCGGTCATTACTCGCTGCGGGGTAGGGTCGTTCGGAGCGATGAGATATAGCGACTCGTAGGCCGCAATCTTCGCGGGCGGCACATTGCCAAGGGTTCCGCCACTGACCGATGGCGACAACCACAGGCCGTCGGAGTCGGCCGCGAGCAGAGCACGGAGGATCGTCGGCGTCCTCCAACGCTCTAGCACCGCCCCGGTGCGCGTCGAAACCCGCATCAACTCGCCCAGCGAGCCGTGTGGGTACGCGAGCGGGTTGTAGATCCACAGGGAGTCATCACCAAAGATCCACGAGATCTGACAATCAGAGCACTGCTGGTAGGTCGTCAGGATCGGACCCAAGGTGTAGCCGTCGCGCGCCGCACGGTCTGCAACGGCGATCCGCACCGCGAGATCCGCGCCGCCGAACCGCTTCGCTCCAGCGGCACTCAGCCAGTAGGAGATCGGCAGCACTCGCTCGCCATACAACGCGGGGTTCCCACAGTTGGCTTTCATCAGAGGACCAAAACCAAGCGTTCGTGGGTTCACGGTGACCGCATAACAGACACCGGGAACGCGCCCGTCAACCAGCGAACCTCCGTAGCCCCCAGCCGCCGTAGAACCCGACGGCCCACCCGACAAACGCAACCGGTCGCCAACCACCGCAAGTGATGAGAAGTGAGCAGCCGCTGGCAGCGCGACCGTTCGGATACTCGCGCCGGTGGCCCGCGTCACCCGCCCGCCATTAGGGCGAGGGGAGCGTTCGGCTCTCAGGCCCGCGACAACCACCGCAACCAGTAGGGCAAGGAGCAGATAGCCCGTGCGACGGCGACGCTCCCGACGACGCGCTTCTGGGAAGAGCGCGCGCAGGCCTCGGCGCAGTGGTCCATGCCAACCCGAGCCAGTATTTGCGGAACCACCTATTGCCATATGAAGCCAGTATCAATGGTTTCATATGGGGAGTCAAGGGAGAATATACGGAGCAAAGCACCTGGCCGGGCGAGTCCTATCCGTTGGTTGCGTGCTCCCCCTGGCGCGAAACGCGATCGTGAGCTAGCCGCTCGGATCCTCTCGGCCCTGCGTCGCGGGTACGCCACGCCGATCGCCAGCCCAGACGCGGACGACCGCACCAACGACACCGGGCTCCATCAATGAGTGAACGCCGTTAGATGCCCTCACCTAAGCGGCTGAGGCCGCAAACCGCTCGCCGGTAAATCTCAAATGGTCAGGCCTACCGCAATATGATCCACGTTCTGGAGAGGAACGCGAGCTTGGAAGAGCGGCGCATGAAGACAACTCCGCCAAGCCGACCCCAATCGCCCGTTGTCCTAATTAAGGAGCTTCCCATGCCAACGGTCACAACCACTGACGGCACGTCCATCTATTACCGCGACTGGGGCACGGGACAGCCCATCGTCTTTTCACACGGCTGGCCTTTGACCGGGGCAGCCTGGGAGGCCCAGATGCTGTTCTTCAACGCTCAGGGGTACCGCACAATCGCCCACGACAGACGTGGCAACGGCTACTCCGACCAGCCGGGCTTCGGCAACGACGTCGACACTTGGGCCGACGACTTGGACAACCTCATCACCACCCTCGACCTGCACGACGTAGTACTTGTGGGGCACTCCACAGGCGGTGGCGAGCTTGCGCGCTACATCTCGCGCCACGGCACTTCACGGCTCGCCAAAATGGTCCTTCAGGACTCGATTGTTCCGAACATGCTGCAGAGCGACACCAACCCCAAGGGTACGCCCATTGCGGTGATTGACGGCATCCGCGAGGGAGTGGCAAAGGATCGTTCGACCTTTTACCAGGGTTTGTCCGAACCCTTCTTCGGTGCCAACCGACAGGGCTCGACTGCCACCCAAGGGATGCGTGACCTGTTTTGGTTCCAAGGTCTGTTAGGAGGCGCCAGGGCTCAGTACGACACGACATACAGCTGGCAAATTGACTACACCGACGACATAGCCAAGTGCGACGTTCCGTTGCTCGTCATCCACTGTGAAGACGACCAGATCGTTCCCATCGAACCGACCGGCAAGGCTGTGCCAAAGATCGTTCCTGACGCGATCTTGAAGGTCTATCCCGGCGGCTCCCACGGCATCGCGATAGTGGATCCCGACAAAGTGAACGCCGACTTGCTCGAGTTCATCAAAGGGTGAGTAACCCCTATCTCCGCTGCCTCTGGGCGCTTTCATTCTACGGGGCCGCCCAGCGTTGAGATCAATCGACGGCTAGTGGCGATCGCTTTTCCACGCACGCACGCTGTGTAGTGGGCCAGGCGATCGCTCCGCCCGCGATTCCGGTCGTCAGGCGGACGGGCAGCCGGACGATCGCGATGCCACGAAACCAGGACTCCGGTCGCAGACGCTCTGCCCTTCCGCTCAGATCGAGGACTAACAGCCGGGTCGATCTCGACGCGTGGCTGGTTATCGCTCGTAGATATCGCGACGGTGCCCGAGCATGACTACGACCACGAGAAGCACGTCATCTTCGATCGCGTAGATGATCCGATAGTCGCCTACGCGTACCCGCCATGCTGGACGGCCACGCAGGGGCCTGGAAGCTGGCGGGCGGGGATCCTCAGCAAGCAGCGCGATCGCAGCTTGTATTCGCCGGGCGACCTGTGGATCGAGTTTGCGTAGCGCTCGCGCCGCAGCGGGTCGCAGCTCGATCTTGTAACGGCTCACTCCCAGCCCAGGTCAGCCTTGGCTTGGTCCCAGGGAATGTTCGGACCTTCTTCGGCCATCGCGGCGTCATAAGCCTCGGCATCCTCTGCATCCTCAAGCGCGGCCACAAGCCGGGCATAGTGCTCCGGGCTGATCAACACTGCGGCGACGCGCCCATAGCGCTCGAGAATCACGGGCTCGTCGCGGGCCTTGTCCACCGCATCCGGGAGGTTCTGACGAGCCGCACTTACGGACATGGTTGTCATACCAAGTATTGTACAAACTAGAGTCTATCTTGTACAGCTTCGATGGCGAGATGGGCCGAGAGCAGCGTGCCGCATCGATCGAGAAGCACTTGTCAAGCCCCACCGATCCTGAGCGGCGCTATGCCACGGTGGCGATCACGTCGGGTTTGCACTGGTGGGTCGTGCTGGCCCTCACAAACAATTCCGCGTAAGGATGCTTGCGCGGTCAAGCATCCTTACGCGGAGTCTCCCGACCCCGATCTGCGCCGGACATCCTGACGATCTGCGGCGGGGTTAGCCCTCCCACCGCAGGATCCGAATGCCATCGTGCCACCAGGGCTGGCCGCGTGTGCCTCCAGCGAGCTCAAGCGCGAGCTGCGCGCGAGGTTGCTCGAGCAGCCACTCATCGACTGCCGCCATGACACTGGGGCGGTCGGCGTTATCGATGATCAGCACAGCACTAGGGGCGAGACGCGGCTGGATGTCGCGCAGCCCGCGGAGCTGGCCCTCGTGTGTGTGGTCGGCATCCCAGAAAAAGACACCAACCGTCACGCGGTCCAGCTGCGCCGACTCCAAGACCTCGAATGCGTCGCCTTCGATGACCGTCGCTCCCGTCACTCCAAAGCGGTTCAGATTCGCGTCGAAAGCCTTGCGACTGACGAGCGACCCGCTGCTGCTGAACGGCTGAGTCGTCGACTCGAAGCGATCGATCGCGACGAAGTCCTTGTCCTCGTTGCCGCGCATCGCCCCGATCAGGCTGGCGCCCAGGAAGGAGCCGACCTCGACGTAGGCCTCCGCTGACGGGAGCAGGCTCGCGGCGAGATTCAGCAGCGCGAGATTGTTTTCGGTGGACAGGTTCGGCACTGTCGCGATGATGTCGTCGAAGCGGCGGCCGGCGGGATGTTCAGACTTCGGAAAGTCATCAAACAGCCTCGGCAAGGCAGCCAGAAATCCGTCGACGTCCATCAGGTCCACTTCTCCACGACCCACAGCCTACCCAGCACCGAGCGCCGGCCGCCGCCCCGAACTGTGAGCGGCGAACGATTGTCTCTGGACGCCGCGCAGGACCGTTGCCGCGTCGAGCCCGCAAACATCGAGCCATGTGCCCGACCACAGCACGAGGCGACCCTAGCCAAAACAGCTACCGGCCCGCAGTCAAAACCAGTACCCCACGCCTCCCGCCTCGTAGCACGGATCGTGCTGTCGGTGGCATTCGGGCTTGGGTCGTGAATTCTGGCCGCAGGCCAGCACCTACGTCGAGCTTACTCCTCTGACGGCGTCCGTGTGCGCGGTCCGAAAAGAATTCTGACGGGGTCTGCGAACTCAGAATCCACCCAGGCGATCGCTGTACTGCCAGTGGCGACCCCCGTCCTTGGATGTGTAGACCCAAGTCACGGCGAGCGTTCCGCGCGAGTTTGTCTGCTCTTGGACGATCGCGACAAGGCGGCCATTCTGGTCGGTCACGTCAAGGACCAGTTCGTCGAAGAATGTCTGCCACCAGGTTCGACCTGCGTCGGTCGTTATGTCGAGTGCGCTGCCTTGGCCATAGGCGAACTCGATGCGGTTTCCCGCAACCCCCGTGTAAGTCACTACCTCGGCGGCGTCGGCCGTTGCGGTCCAAAAGATCGGCCCGTCAATCATCCAAGTCGCGCCGCCATCTGTCGTTCGGGCTGGATAGCTAGCTCCGGGAATGTCGGCCAAACCGAAGCCGTCCCGACTATTCGCGAAGGAACGGGAGATGACGCTTTCCGGCGTAACGTCGGTGCCCGGCTTCAGGGCAGGGACACCGGGGCGAGGTGACATCAGACGTGCAGTAACCAGCTTCGCCGGGCGGTTGACACTCGTTTCCGCGCCCTTCGCGTGGGTCCCGGCAGCTGACGCTAGAGCTGGAGCGATCCCCGTCAATGTCACGGCGACCAATCCAGCTTGAATTGCTGTCGGGATGCTCGGCATTGGTCGGCGGCGCTGGCCCCGAAAAATCAGACTCCGCGTCTTCCTCTCATCTCAAGCGTTATTGCCACCGACCACATTCTGTGACCACGGTCCGCGGAAGACGCTCACAGGACTGCGCCAATCTGCTGTCCCGTTCAGCTGACCGTGGCGCGGTCCAGTGACGGTGCAGGCTTTAGCTTCTTGATCGACCGCCACGCAGGAACCAAGTGCGATCCGATGATCTTGGTGTCATCCACGGGAAGCCCGGACCGGCGTATCCCTCAGATTCGACCAGCACGTCGTAGACGATCGCGCCGACCGGCACGGTCAGCTTCGTGTTGCCCGTGACGAGCCTGCTTTCTGGGATCGATTGCGGCACGCGTACACAGCCGCGAGCTGAGGCCTTCGCGGACGCGCTGAGGCCGAGTGCGAGCACAGCGAACAGAACCGCCCCCAGTTTCATTCCGAACGGCATGCCAGAGCATTCGACGTCTCCTGCCCTTCTGCAACCGGGGCAGTTTGTCTCAGGTAGGCTGCCGCAGCTTCGAAGTTGCCCTCACTTCGTTCAACGCTTCCGGTCGCGGCCGCGGTAGTTCCGTCCAGGCAGGAAGTCATCCAGGTCTCCGAAGAGCGTTTCGTTCCCTGGCCGCTCGTAATCGTCCTGGCTCTTGATGAACCGATACCGCCGAGATCCGATCACAGCGACGGGGACGAGCACGGTGACGAGCAACACGGCGATCGCAACGGCCGCAGGCATGACAGCGATTACTACACAGGCGAACACGATCAACAGAGGAACCAGCCACGGGACCAGTCCGCGTGGAATCGGCCTTTGCAACAGCTCGCTCAGGCGTCGTCGGTCTGGAGCAAGTGCGGCCAGCTTGGACGATGCCCTGGGCGCCTCGGCCGGGCGACCAAACATGTCATGTCTGGTCCGCTTGATGCGCAATGAAGCCACGCGCAGAGTGTACGGGGCGTGTTATGAAAAACCAGTGCATCGCCCGTTTCAGCTCGCCAGTGTCGTGATTGCGTCGCCGATCAGCTTGGCGCCGATGATCAGGCAGAGCACCGCCATAATCGTGGCGTTCTCGCGCGCCATCCAATCGTGCAGCTCGCCGAGGATCCTGGTGGCCTTCTCTCCCATCGCGTAGTAGATCCCGAGCGGCACGCCGACACCGACAGTTCCGAGCACGATGAATACGGCGAGCGCGACTGCCTGATCGAGCGTGCTTGAGCCAGTCTGAGCGATCGCCGCAGCAGCACCGACGGTCAGCAAGAGGTTCTTGGGGTTGATCCCCGACAGCAAAGCGCCCATCCCGACCGATTTGACGGGCGTGAACGTGTCGATCGCCTTCATCCACGCCGGCAGCTCAGGCTCGTCCTCTCGGCGCGGACGTCCGCGCCACTGCTTTGCAGCGAGCAGCAACAGCAGTACGCCCAAGACGATCTTGAGAATGCTCACCCATGTCGCCGGAGACCCGTGGCTGCTCGCCGATGCGCCGCTCGAGATCAGCAGGACGATCGTGCCAACCACGGCCAAGCCGATGACCCAGCCCGCCAGGAACGCTGGCCCGTTCACACGCCCTTTCGGCGTTGAGAGCATCAACACCACGGCGATGATCGGAACTGGACTGAGCGCCACACCGACGCCGAACGAGATGACCTGCCCGATCGCCTGCCCCATCGAACCTCCTCTCGACTCTGGAAATTCTCAGCCGAAGGTCGGACTGCCACGGTGAATCGTCGAGCCAAGCTTCGGCCGCGGGCGACGACCGCACGTCACCCCAGTCGGGTGACGTGTCCGCGAGCCACGGCGACCGCCAGATCCGGCCGAGACCTCAGGCGCGGGTGAAGCGGCGCCCGGCGACCGGGGAGACGGTCTCGTCGAGCTTGACGACGTCGTCGGGCGCTGTGCCGTTGGCGCCGTTCTCGCGCTCGGCGGCCTCGGCCTCGAGGGCTGCCAGCCGCTCCGGCGTCATCGCCGTTTCGTCCTCGTTCTCGGCCAGCCACTTTCGCGCCTCGGCCGCACTCGCCTCGTCGACGATCACACGCTTGCCGGCGGCGTAGTACTTGTCGATCTCGATGAACAGCTCGTCCACCAGATTCCCGGTGTCGAACTTGCGAACCATCTCACCCTTCGCGTAGATCGCGCCCGCGTCCTTGGCACCGGTGATGCCGAAATCTGCGTGGCGCGCCTCGCCGATGCCGTTGACGGCGCAGCCCAGGACTGAAACCACGATGGGATCCTCATAGGCCTCGAGGCGCTTCTCGACCTCGGCCACGATCGTGTCCATGTCGAACTGCAGCCGGCCACAGGTGGGGCAGGCGATCAGCTCGGGACCCCTGCGGCGTAGGCGCAGCGCCTTGAGGATCTCCCACGCCACCTTGACCTCCTCCTCGGCCTGGAAGGTCGAGAGCGAGATCCGGATCGTGTCGCCGATGTCGTCGGCCAACAATGCTCCGATACCAACAGCCGACTTCAGCGAGCCAGACCACTTGGTGCCCGCTTCGGTGATGCCCAGGTGCAGCGGGTAAGGGATTCGCTCTGACAGGAGCCGGTTCGAAGCGATCGTGTTGGGCACGCTGGTCGATTTCATCGAGACCTTGAAGTTCGTGTAGTCCAGGCGTTCCATCAACTCGACGAACTCGACGGCGGCGGTCACCAATGCTTCGACGGGGTTGGAGTACTCGAGCTCGAGCAGATGCTTCGGCAGGGACCCGGAGTTGACGCCGATACGCATCGGCCGGTCGAGCTCCTTGGCCTTGGCGACAACCTCTGCGACCTTGTCTGGACCGCCGATATTGCCCGGGTTGATGCGGATGCAGTGAGCGCCTGCGTCGAGCGCCTTGAGCGCGAGTGTGTGGTTGAAGTGGATGTCAGCGATGATCGGGATCGGCGACTCACGCACGAGCGTCTTGAGCGCCTCCGCATCCTTCTCGCGCGGCACGGCGCAGCGGACGATGTCCGCGCCAGCCTCGGCCACGCGCTTGATCTGAGCGAGTGTCGCCTCGACGTCGGCGGTCTCGGTCTTGGTCATGGTCTGCACCGCCACCGGGGCGCCGCCACCAATCGGAACATTGCCGACGTGAATCTGGTTCTTGGAAGCCATCGGCAGCTCAGTCTAGAGACTCCGCCTGGCGCCACGATCCAGCAGACCGGCTTTCGAAGCCTCGTTCACATCGGGGAAACTTCCACGAATGGAGGCCGGCACTGAACTGATCGCGCGAGCGCGACTCATCTGCGGTGAGCAGCATGTGATCACCCATCCGGTCGTGCTGTCCACGTACCGCTCAGACGGTCTCAAGCGCGACGGTCCACTGCCGCTGGCCGCGATCCTGCCTGGCAGCGCGTCGGAGCTCTCGAATGTCGTCGCGGGCTGCGCGGCAGCCGGGGTGGCTTACGTCGTACGCGGGGCCGGGACCAGCACCGGCGGCGACGCCCTACCGGTCGCTGACGGCCTACTCGTGGTGCTGACGAGGATGCGCAGAATCCTCTCGCTAAGCGATGATCAACTCACCGTGGAGTCCGGTGTTCCGGTCTCCGCGGCGCTTGCGCTGGGCGCCCTGAGCTGGCCGGCTGGGACCGAGCCGATCGGCACCGTCGGTGGTCACATCGCCCAGACTCGCGGTATCGCCAACATCACCGGACTCGAGCTGGTCAAGCCAAGCGGGGAGCTGGCGCGACTGGACTCTCGGCAGCCCGGCTATGACCTCTGCCGGGCGTTCGCGGGATCTCGCGGTCGCGCCGGCATCGCGGCAACGATCACGCTGCGTGTGGTGCATCCGCAGTGAGCGAAGCGGTCGTCCCGCGCAGCTTCAGCGAGGCAGCCGCAGCGCTCGGCGGTGCGGTCGCGCAGGGGCGGCCCGTGCGCATCGTCGGCGGGGCGACCAAGCTAGCCTGGGGTGGCAGCACGCCGCCTCGCGCGCTGCAACTGCACACAAGTCACCTCAGCCGTGTGGTTGTCCACGAGGACGGTGTGACGGCCACCATCAACGCCGGAACGCCTCTGGTTCGTGCCCAGGGGATGCTCGCGCGCAGCGGCATGATGCTCGCCGTCGATCCTCAGCTCGGTCTCGGAGCGAAGCCCGTCGCAACCGTCGGTGGCGTGGTCGCAACCGCCGATTCGGGACCGCTCAGCCACCGCTACGGGCCGCTCGGCGAACAGATCCTCGGCGTCACCGCTGCGCTCGGCGACGGTCGACTGCTGCGCACCGGTCCACGCACCGATCATGTGGAGGACGGCTTCGACGTCACCCGCCTGCTCGCCGGATCGTTCGGGACGCTCGGTGTGATCCTCGCGGTCGATGTGCGGCTGCGTCCGCTGCCGGGCGCGACCGCGACCGCGCTCGCGACGAGCTCGGACCCGCGCCGGCTACGCGATGCGGCCGGCGTGATCACGCGCGCGCACCCAGAGCTCGAGGCTTTCGACCTCGCCTGGCATGCGGGTCGCGGCGGCCTGCTCGCCCAGCTTGCCGGAGAGGATCCTGAGACCCGCGCCGAGACGGTCGCCGCGACGATGCGCGCCTGCGGGCTCGAGGGCGCGACTGTGAGGACGGACGACGCCGGACTGTGGGCTCGCCAGCGCGCCGGCCAGCGGTCGGCCGACCGTGCGCTGTTGCGCGTCGCGCACGAAGGCAAAGCGCTCGACCAGATCCTCGGCCTCGCCGACCGGGCCCAGGCGACCGTGGTCGGTCGGGCCGCGCTTGGGATCCTGTACATGACGCTCGCGGTCTCGGAGATCGCACGTGTCCGCGCCGACCTGCCCCGGGGAAGCTGGGCGGTGGCGCTCGACCTGCCGGCGTCTGCACGCTGGAGCCGTCGACCCTTGGGTCGTGGCCGAAGGACCCGAACTCGAGCTGATGCGTGAGATCAAGTCGCGCTACGACCCAGCGGGAGTTTGCAACCCGGGTATCTTCGTGGGCAGCATCTAAACGACCATGACCTGCACCAGCTGTGGGCTCTGCCTCGAGAGCTGCCCGACATACACGCTCTGGGGCGCCGAGCCCGACTCGCCACGCGGGCGCATCGTCCTGATTGAGGACGCGCTCAGCCCCGGCGGACGAGCGACACCGGAGATGGCCGTCCACATCGACCGCTGCCTCGGCTGCATGGCGTGCATGAGCGTCTGCCCCGAGGAAGTTCCATTCGCCGACCTGCTGGCCGCCGGACGGGAGGTGATCGAGCGCGAGCTGGAGCGTCCGGCGGCAGAACGCCTGCGACGTCGCGCCGCGCTGACGGCGCTGCCGCGCGCTGGGCGCGCGAGCGATATCGCCCGGCGCGGCTCGATCCCCCACTACACAGCTGCACAGGGGGCTTCCCGCGGGCGCGTCGGTCTGCTGCTCGGGTGCACTCAGCGAGCCACGCACCCCGAGCTGCACGGTGCGACGCTGGCGGTGCTCGCGGCGGAGGGCTATGAGGTGATCGCGCCCCGCTTCCCTGAGTGCTGCGGCGCACTCGAGCTGCAGAGCGGCGCGCGCACCAACGGGTTGCGCCGTGCACAGCTGACCATCGACGCCTTCGCTGCCGTCGGCGGCGTGGATCACGTGCTGACGAGCGCCGGCACTTGCGGGGTCGCGCTCAAAAGCTACGGCCGCATGCTGGGAACGCCCGAGGCTCAGGCCTTCAGCGCACTGGTGCTCGATGTCCACGAGCTGCTCGCGCGAGCGCCGCTGCGCTCGCGCCTCGGCCCGCTCGCGGCGCGGATCGCCTACCACGACTCATGCCAGCTGCGCCACGGCCAGGGCGTCACTCAGCCGCCGCGTGAGCTGCTCGGGAACATCCCCGGTGTCGAGTTGCTGGACCTTCCAGCCGAGGCCGGCGCCTGCTGTGGAGCGCCCGGGATCTACCGCCTGATGCAGCCGGAGGCGGCGGCAGCGCTCGGCCGCCGGCAGGCCGAAGCGGTCGCCAAGACCGGCGCCGAGCTCGTGGTCAGCGCAGACCTCACCTGCATCGACCAGCTCCGACGCCATCTGCGCGAGCTGAAAAGCCCGCTGGCCGTTCATCATCCGATCGAGGTGCTGGCGCGTTCGATCGAGGCCGGGCGGGCGTAACGGGCGCCCCTATTGAGTGTGGAAGCCGGATCCGGCCAGCGACGAAATGTCGTTGCTCAGGCCGACGACGAGCAGGATCGCAATCAGCCCGATGCCGACGATCGTCGCGCGCTCCATCACCTTGTACGAGATCCGGCGGCCGCGCAGTTTCTCCGCCACCGCCCAGAAGATGTGGCCGCCGTCGAGCGGTAGGAACGGGAACAGGTTGATCAGCCCCAGTGAGAGCGAGATCAGCGCGATGATCCCAACGCCCGTGGTCCAGCCGGCCGCGATGTCCTTCTCGGCGATCGCGGTGGCGCCGACGATGCTGTGCAACTGGCGGCGATCCTTTGCCTTGAATATCTGCGCGATGTCCGAGACGGTTATCTCCGTGACGTTCCAGAGGCCGCGGACGCTGGCACCGGCTGAGTAGAAAACACCGTTCGGTGCGATCTGGTCAGCGAAGGTGAAGCCGACAAGCATCTCCTTATACGTGGAGTTCCACGTCGGGCGTACGTGCAGCGTCTTGAGGGCGCCGTGGCGCCGCACGACGATCGTCGCCGGTGTGGCGGCCTCGCAGCCGTTGATGCGGCTGTCGCCTGCACATGTGTGCTTCGTGATCTGGGCGTGGATCTGGTCGGGACTGCCCTTGACGCCATCCACGGACACGATCGTGTCTCCGAGCTGAAGCACTCCCTGAGCCGCGGACCCCTTGGTTATCGCGCCGACGTTGTTCGTCGCAATCGCATACCCCTGCGGCGTCGTGACGTCGTGCGTTTTCGAGCCCAGGTAGAACGCCCAGAGCAGCAGGAAGGCGACGAGGATGTTGACCGCGGGACCGGCGGCGATCACGACGATGCGCTTCCAGGGGGGCTGATTGATGTACGCGCGCGCCTCATGCGAGGGTTCCTCGAACACCTCGTTGGGGCTCATCCCGGTGATCTTCACGTAGCCGCCGAGCGGGATCACGCCGATGCCGTACTCAGTCTCCCCGATCTGCTTCTTGACGAACATGCGCCCGAAGAAGAGCGAGAAGCGCTCGACCCGCATGCCCACGGCCTTGGCCGCCAGGAAGTGTCCGCCCTCGTGCAGCAGGATCAGGACGGCAAAGCCGAGGAAAACCAGAAAGTAGGACATCCGTGCCTTTTTAGTGTGTCACCGGGTCGATTAACGGTCGATCAAATTAACGGTGAATCGCCTCGGTTGCAACCCTTCGCGCCTCCAGGTCGGCTTCCATCAGCGAATCGAACGAGTGCACGGCGTTGGCCGGCAGCTCTTCCAAGGTTTGCTCGATCACATCAGCAATGCCTAAGAACGGCAGCTCGCCCGACAAAAACGCGTGGACCGCGACCTCGTTGGCGGCGTTGAGCGTGCACGGCGCCGTGCCACCCGCGATGCCCGCCTCGCGCGCGAGCCGTAGGCATTTGAACGTTTCCAGGTCCGGCGACTCGAAGGTGAGCGCACCGACCGATGGCAGATCCAGCGCCGGCAGCGGCACCTCGGTGCGGTTGGGATAGTGCAGCGCGTAGGCGATCGGCACGCGCATGTCGGGGTAGCCGAGGTGCGCAAGCGTCGCGCCATCACAGAGCTGGATCATGCTGTGCACGATCGACTGCGGGTGCACGACGACGTCAATCTGCTGGTACGGCGTCCCGAACAGGTAGTGCGCCTCGATCACCTCGAGACCCTTGTTCATCAATGTGGCCGAGTCGATCGTGATCTTTCCGCCCATCGACCAGGTCGGGTGTGCCAGCGCCTGCTCGACCGTGACGTCAGCAAGCTCGGCGCGGGTGCTGCCACGGAACGGACCGCCGGAGGCGGTGAGCAGCAGACGGTCGATCGTCCCGGCGCGCTCGCCCGCGATCAGCTGGTGCAGGGCCGAATGCTCGGAATCCACAGGCAGGATCTGCGCCGCGGTGGCCTCGGCAAGTTGGTTGACGAGCTCGCCGCCGACGACCAGCGACTCCTTGTTTGCGAGCGCCAGATCGATTCCCTCACCGAGCGTCGCCACCGTCGCGAGCAGCCCGGCCGACCCGACGATCGCGTTCAGCACCATGTCGCAGCCCGAGTCGGCCACCAGCTCCACCAAGCCGTCGGGGCCGGACAGAACGGTGCCGTTGGTCCACGCCTCGGCGGCGCGCGCGCCGGCGTCGCCGTCGGCCAGCGCAACGGTCTTGACCCCGAACTGCTGGGCCTGTGCGAGCAGCTGCTCCCAATCGTTGCGGGCGCTCAGCCCAACCAACTCGAGCTCGCCGGCGCTGCGTGCGACCACGTCGAGCGCCTGCGTGCCGATCGAGCCAGTTGAACCGAGGATCACCAGACGCCGTGACATGTCGCGGACTCAGACCTCCTAGGCGGGCAGCGGGATGTGGATGGCGATGTAGTAGCCGACCACGATGGTGAAGATGATCGCGTCGAGGCGATCGAGCGCACCGCCGTGTGCACCGAACATCGATCCCGCGTCCTTGATACCGACGTCGCGCTTGATCAGCGATTCGAACAGGTCGCCGATCGGCGCCAGCAGCGCCACGGCGACGCCGAGCAGCAGCGCAGTGCTGTGTGGCAACCAGGCCTCCTGGTAGAGCCCGGCGATGACGATCGAGACGATCGTCGCGAGCGCGCCACAGGCCAGACCTTCGACCGTCTTCTTGGGCGAGATCGATGGCGCGAGCGGGTGGCGCCCGAACATGCGCCCGCCGAGGTAGGCGGCTGTGTCCCCGAGGAACGTGCCGACCATCACGTCGATGAGGATGCCCTTGCCGACGCCGTGCGGGATCTCTCGCAGCAGCACGGCGCACGCGAAGGGAAATCCGATCCAGAGAATGCCGAGCAGCGTGGATGTGATCGTGTGCGCACCGCCCCCGCTCTGGCCGCGTCCGAGGATCGCAAGGAACACGAGCGGCAGCGAGGCCAGCGCGGCACCGACGACGTCCTCGAGCGTCCCGTAGCGCGCCGCCACACACATGCCGATCGCAACCACGAAACCGACGAACGGCACCGGCCGCCAGTCGGCGAGCATCCGGTACAGCTCGCTCAGGCACGCGCAGGCGAGGATCGCCATCAGCAGCATCCAGCCGATGCCGCCGATGTCCACGAAGACCACCGCCAGCACCGCCGCCGGTACGGCGATCAGCACCCGCGCGAGCAGATCTGAGCGCTGGCGCGGAGGCCGGGCTGGGGCTCGCTGTGCCTGCGGCATCAGCGGCCCCCGAAACGCCGTTGCCGGGACGCGAATTCAGCCAGGCTCGCGGCGAACGCCTCGCGCGTGAAGTCAGGCCAGAGCTCGTCTCGGAAGACGAACTCGGAGTAGGCCGATTGCCAGGTCAGAAAGTTCGAGACTCGCTGCTCGCCGCTCGTGCGGATGATCAGGTCGGGATCGTGCATCTCCGGGGCGTACAGATGCCGGCGAAACTCCTCCTCATCCCCACCTGTGAACGCTCGCGCGGCATCGACGATCTCCGCCCGACCGCCGTAATTGAAGGCGACGAACAGCGTGATGCGATCGTTCTCGGCGGTTTGAGCCTCCGCCCATTCCATCTTCTCGATCAGCCGCGGCGAGACAGGCGTCGACCTGCGACCGATGAAGCGCATCCGGACTCCTTCGGACTTGAGCTCAGGAGTCTCCGCGTCGATCCGGCGCGCGAACATACGCATCAGGCCAGAGACCTCGGCCCGCGACCGGTTCCAGTTCTCGGTTGAGAACGAGTACACGGTCAGCTCTCTGATCCCGAAGCTGACCGCGTCGCGCAGCCGCGCCTTGACAATGTCGGCCCCCGCCTCGTGTCCGCGGATCGATGGCAGGCCGCGCTGCTTGGCCCAGCGTCCGTTGCCATCGGTGATGATCGCGACATATCGCGGGCCGTCAGCGCCCGGATCCGACTCCGCGCCCTCGCCCAACTCAGAGCTCGAGGCCACCTCAGACCTCGAGGATCTCGTCTTCCTTGGTCTTCAGCAGGTCGTCGAGCTCAGTCACGCGCGTGTCTGTGACCTTCTGAAGATCGCCCTCGGCGCGGTGCTCGTCATCGGCTCCGATGTCGCCGCCCTCCTTTAGCTCGCGCAGATCCTGCATCACGTCGCGGCGGACGTTACGGATGGCCACGCGGCCCTCCTCGGCGATGTGGCGGACGACCTTGACCAGCTCCTTGCGCCGCTCCTCGGTCAGCTCCGGCAGCACGAGTCGGATCACTGCACCGTCGTTGGACGGCGTCAGACCGATGTCCGATTCGAGGATCGCCTTCTCGATCGCCTTGATCGAGCTCTTGTCGTACGGCTGGATCGAGAGCAGGCGAGCCTCGGGCGCGCTGAGCGTCGCAAGCTGCTTGAGCGGCGTGGCCGTGCCGTAGTAGTCGACGTTGATGCGGTCAAGCAGGGCCGGGCTCGCGCGCCCGGTGCGGACCGAGCCGAACTCATGACGCGTGGACTCCACGCACTTGTGCATGCGCTCACGCGCATCCTCCAGGAGGCCTGAAACCAGATCGTCGTCGCTCATGTGATTACGAGAGTCCCCACGCGTTCACCGGACACTATCCGGTTGATGTTGCTGCCGTCTGCCATGTTGAAGACCACGATCGGCAGGTTGTTGTCCATGCACAGGGCGAACGCCGTGGAGTCCATCACCTGGAGGCCCTGGGTCAGCGCCTCCTTGTGCGTCAGCTCAGGGATGAACTGGGCCGTCGGGTCCTTCGCCGGGTCG
The DNA here is from genome assembly GCA_963714335.1 of uncultured Actinomycetota bacterium. Classification (GTDB taxonomy): domain Bacteria; phylum Actinomycetota; class Thermoleophilia; order Solirubrobacterales; family Solirubrobacteraceae; genus Palsa-465. The sequence continues at coordinate 617,287 of CAVQNW010000001.1, read as the reverse complement.
GCCGTGTAGACGCCCTCGATCCCATGTTTGGCCATCAACACGACCTCGGCGTGGACCTCGGCGGCGCGGAGCGCCGCGGCCGTGTCGGTGGTGAAGAATGGGTTGCCGGTGCCGGAGGCGAAGACCACGACGCGCCCCTTCTCGAGGTGCCGGATCGCGCGGCGGCGGATGTAGGGCTCGGCGACCTCTGAGATCGTGATCGCCGACTGCACGCGGGTCGGAACGTCGCTCTTCTCGAGCGCGTCCTGGAGCGCCAGCGCGTTCAGCACCGTGGCCAGCATGCCCATGTAGTCGCCGGTGGCCCGATCCATCCCGCGGGCGGCTGCCTCGAGCCCGCGGTAGATGTTGCCGCCACCCACGACGACCGCGACCTCCACCCCACGCCGATGAACGGCCGCGATCTCCTGCGCGATCGCCTGCACGCGTGCCGGATCGGTGCCGTACTCGCGGTCGCCCAGCAGGGCCTCCCCGGACAGCTTCAGCAACACCCGCCCGTAGGCGGGTGCGCTGTTCTCAGCGATCTCTGTACTCACCTGCACCGCGCGCGGATGCTACGCGCCGATGGAGAAGCGCGCGAACCGGCGGATGACGATGTTCTCGCCGGTGTCGGAAGCAAGCTTGGCGCGGATGTCCTCGATCGTCGCGCCGCCGTACTTGTCCTCATTGACGTGCTTCTGACGCAGCAGGACGACGCCGTCGAGCCACTTGTCAACGGAGCCCTGCACGATCTTTTCGCGCACGTTCTCCGGTCGGTCGGCGGCCTTCTCGGTTGCGACCCGCACCTCGGCCTCACGGTCCTCGGCGGGAACGTCCTCATCGGAGACGGCCAGCGGGGCGGCCGCTGCGATGTGCAGCGCGAGGTCCCTGGCGAACGCGACGAATACGTCGTTGCGGGCGACGAAGTCGGTCTCGCAGTCGACCTCGACCAAGACGCCGATCTTGCCGTTCGAGTGCACGTAGGTCTGGATCGTGCCCTCGGTGGCTTCGTTGCCGGAGCGCTTGGCGGCCTGAGCCTCGCCGCGCGCACGCAGCAGCTCGACGGCGCGGTCGAAGTCGCCGTCGGCCTCGGCCAGAGCGTTCTTGCAGGCCATCATCCCCGCGCCCGTGCGGTCGCGGAGAGCCTTTACGTCGGACGCTGTGATAGCGCTCATCTAGTTCTCCTCAGTCTTTGTGTCGGTGGCGTCAGGCTCGGCTGGCGCTTCTGCCACGGGCTCAACGGCAGGCGCCTCCGCGCCAATCGGGACCTCGGGCTGGGCCTCGACTTCCGTCTCGGACAGCACCGGATCCTGCGACTCGACGGAACCGCCGGCCGCGGCGTCCTGCTCGAGCGCCTCCTCGAGGGCTGCGGCGCGCGGCTCGTTACCCGACTCCTGCTGTGCGGCAGCGACGGCCTCGGTCGCAGCAAGTGTCTCAGCCGCGTTGGCCGCCTCGGTCGCGGCCTTGGCACGAGCCTCGGCCTCGGCAGCATCGGTCGCGGCAGGCGTCTCCGCGGCGGCAGGCGTCTCAGCGACGGCAGGCGTCTCAGCGACGGCAGGCGTCTCAGCGACGGCAGGCGTCTCAGCGACGGCAGGCGTCTCAGCAGCGGCAGCCTCAGCAGCGGCCTTGGCCCTCGCTTCAGCTTCCGCGGCCTCGGTCGCAGCACGCGCCTCAGCGGCGGTCGCGGCCTCAGCAGCGGTGGCGGCCTCAGCGGCGGCCCTGGCGCGAGCCTCGGCCTCAGCGACCTCGGCCTCGGCCTTGGCCTTGGCCTCAGCCTCTGCGCGGGCCTGCTCCTCGGCCTCGCGGCGGGCCTGCTCCTCGGCTTCGCGGCGGGCGCGCTCCTCGGCCTCCTTGCGCTCGCGCTCGAGCCGAGCCCGCTCCTCCTCAGCACGGAACACGCCGTGTGCCTCGGCGACCACGTCGCCGATCGCCCGAGTAATCGCCGCGCAGGAACGGATCGCGTCGTCGTTGCCGGGGATCACGAAGTCGATGCCCTCGGGGTCGCAGTTGGTGTCGACCAGACCGATGATCGGGATGCGCAGGCGCTGGGCCTCCTTGACGGCGATCGCCTCGGTCTTGAGGTCGATCACGAACACGGCGTCGGGCTGACGCTGCATGTTCTTGACGCCGCCGAGGTTGGCGCGCAGCTTCTCGAGGTCGGCCTGCGCTGCCATCCGCTCGCGCGTCGGCAACAGCTGCAACTGGCCCTCGGTCTCGTAGCGCTCGAGGTCGTGCAAGCGCTTGATCCGGCCTGAGATCGTCTGGAAATTGGTCAGCAGCCCGCCGAGCCAGCGATGGTTCACGTAGGGCATGCCGGCCGCCTCAGCGGTCTCCTTGATCGCGTCGCGAGCCTGCTTCTTGGTGCCAACGAACATCACGGTGCCGCCGCGTCGTGCGACGTCGGATGCGAACCTCTGCGCCTGCTGGAGCAGCTCGTCGGTCTGCTCGAGGTCGATGATGTAGATGCCGTCGCGCTCGCCGAAGATGAAACGACGCATCTTCGGATTCCAGCGACGCGTCTGGTGGCCGAAGTGGACGCCGGCCTCCAGCAGCTCTCTTAGGCTTACCTGAGCCACTTTGAACTCCCTTGTTGAATTTGAGAAAGCCACCGCCGGCCGCTTCTGGTCGCGACTCCGGATTGTTCCGGAGCAGGGCGCGACCCGGCCCCTGGCGGAGGGTCGGTTACGAGAACGCATTTAGTGTAGTTCAGGCGTAATTCAGCCGTCCTGCGCGCGTGCGAGCGCCAGTGCCGCCTCGAGGTCGTCGGGCAACGGTGAGCTGACGTCGACCTCCTCACCGGTCACCGGATGCGGGAACGCAAGCCGCGCGGCGTGCAGGAACTGGCGCTCGAGACCGAAGCGTGCCGGACCGCCGTACGCGCGGTCCCCGAGAACCGGATGGCCAATCGCCTGCATGTGTACGCGGATCTGGTGAGTGCGCCCAGTCTCCAGCGAGACGCGCAGCAGCGCTTCGTGAGGCAGGGGTTCGAGCAGCTCGAAGTGGGTCCGTGCCTCGCGCGGGCTGTCGGTTTCGATCGAGTGCAGCACGCGATCACGTCGATCCCGGCCGATGGGCGCATCGATCGTGCCCGTGTGCGCAGGCGGAATACCGTCGACCAACGTCAAGTACTCGCGCCGCAATTCGCGCGCCTGGAGCAGGCCCTTCAGCTTGCGGTGCACGCTGTCGCTCTTGGCCACGACCAGCAGCCCCGATGTGTCGCGGTCGAGCCGGTGGACCATGCCCGCACGGTACGGGTCCTCCCCACCCGCGGCGCGGTCTGCGAGCGCCTGAGCGAGCGTCCCGTCCTCATGCCCCTTGGCCGGGTGCACGACGACGCCCGCCGGCTTATCGACGACGATCAGCACGTCGTCCTCGTAGACGACCGTGAAGCGCGCCGGCGCCGGTCCGCTGACCGGCACCGGCGAGAGCGGCTCCTCCTGGACGACGACCCGCTCGCCGGCAGCGACCTGGTGCCGCTTGGGCACGCTTCGACCATCGACCTGCACCAGGCCGGCGGCGATCAGCCGCGCTGCCCGCGCGCGTGACCCGAGCGGCTCCGCGAGGAACTGATCGAGCCGCTGGCCCGCATCCTCCGGCGCGACACTTCCCCGCCACTCCAGCTCAGTCACCGCGTGGTCCTCGCTCGATCACTAACACCAGAATGATCACGCCAAAGGTGATCGACGTGTCGGCGATGTTGAAGGCAGGCCAGTGCGGGAGCTTGATGAAATCGATCACGGACCCAAGTGCAACGCGGTCGATCAGGTTGCCGAGCGCACCGCCGACGAGCATCCCCGTCGGCAGCCACAGCAGGCGCCGCCGCGGGTGGCGCATCAGGAAGGCAACGAGCGCGACGAGGGCGATAACGGTCACCACGTAGACCAGTGCGCCTGAGCCGGCGAGGAAGCTGAAGGCCACGCCCGTGTTGCGCTCGTAGACGAGCGTCAGCCCGGGAATCACGTGCCGCACCTGGTCGGGGTGAATCCACGTTCCGAGCGTGTGCTTGGTCAGCTGGTCGAGCGCGATCACCACCGCGCAGACGGCACCGGCCCGCACTGCCGCCTGCCGCCGCGCCGCGTCGCGCGCTTCAGCCACTGATCAGGCCGACCACGATCGCGCGAACTACCCCCAGCACGATCAGCGCGATGATCGGGCTCAGGTCGATCATGCCCATTCCCGGGATCAGCCGCCGAAAGATCCTCAGGTACGGCTCGCAGACATCGCGCAAGAAGCCCAACACGACGTCGAGCGTGCGGGAGTACGCGGGCCGCAGGCCGAACGCGAACACGAAGTTGGCGAGGATGTAGATCAGGATCATCGCGATGTAGACCCCGAACAGGTCGGAGACGTAGTGCGCGACGTCCATGCGGGTGACAGCTGTGAGCAGCATTCTCAGCGTCCGTCGACAGGATTCACGACCGCCTCGATCGCGTCCTGGAACGCTTGGCGCACACCGGCCGCCTCGAGTGCTTCGAGCCCGCGCGCGGTAGAGCCACCGGGTGAGGTGACCTCGCGCCGAACCGCGAGTGTGTCGTAGTCCTTGACCTCGATCAGAGCGGCGCTGCCGCTCATCGTCGCGGTGACGAGCTCCGAGGCAAGCCGCGCACCCAGGCCCTTGCGCACCGCCGCATCGACCTGCGCCTCGGCCAGAAGCGCCTGATACGCGGGCCCGACGCCGGAGACGGCGGTGGCGGCTCTCATCAGCCGCTCGGGAACGGTCACGAGCTTGCCGAGCCGACCGAACAGCTCGAGCACCTGCGCTTCAACGGCTTCGTCGACCGGAACCAACCGCTGAGCGGGCTGGCCGTAGACGACCACACCCTGGCGAATCTCGACGGGCGTGTTGGGCATCAGGGAGAACACCTGCGCCGAGCTGTAGCGCGCCTGCAGGGAGCCGTAGTCGACCCCACCGAGCACGCTCGCGACGACCTTTGCAACGCCGCCGATCTCTTCGGCCACGGCATCGAGCTGGTAGGGCTTGTGGCAGAGGACAACGATGTCTGCGCGCTCGGCAACCTCGCGGTTGCTGACCAGGCGCTCTCCGCCCACCTCGCTGACCAACGCCTGCGCACTGCCCGAGCCGCTGTCGCTGACGAGCACGGGCTCGCCCCAGCCGCGGGCCATCGCGCGGGCCATGTTTCCTGAGCCGATCAGTCCGATCATCGTCGGCTGCAAGCGTACCTGCGGTGCCTGGCGCCAGCGGGCGCCCAGGCACCAGCGCCAGCCTCAAGACTGATTGAAGAAGCCCTTCTCGAGCAGCCGCGCGCGCTCTTCCGCGGAGACCTCGACGTTCTGCGGGGTCAGCAGGAAGACCTTGTCGGCGATCCGCTGCATGCCGCCGTCGAGCGCGTAGGTGAGACCGCTGGCGAAGTCGATCAGGCGCTTTGAGAGGTCGGAATCGGCTCCCTGCAGGTTCAGGATCACCGGGATGGCGTCCTTGAACTTGTCGGCCACGTCCTGCGCGTCATTGAAGTTCTTGGGGGCGACGAAGTGCACGCGCACGTCACCGTTGCCGCCACGGCTGGGACGCGACGCCACGGGCCGCAGCACTGTCGTGCGGCGCTCATCGACGTCGTCGCCGAAGATGTCGTCGAACTCGTCGCGGCGCCCTCGGGGCCGCCGGTCGAGCCGTCGCACTGTGGGGCGATCCCGGTAGCTGTCCTGCATCTGGACCTCCGGTTCCGAGTAAGGCTCGAAATCCTCGTCATAGACCTCATCCTCGGCGAGGCCGAAGTAGACGAGGGCTCGATGCCATGTATCGCGAAATGCCATATCAGTGCTGGGTTCGGTTTTCCGTCTGTTTTCCCTGCTAGTGCCAGGTTGATTATGCCGCGTAGCGCTGGTAGAGGAACGATCCGAGTCGAATGATCGTCGCGCCCTCCTCTGCCGCCACAGCGTAGTCCTGACTGGTCCCCATCGAAAGCTCGCGCAGACTGTGCTCCTCGGCGAGCTCGCGCAGCGCCGCAAAGTGGCGGCGGTTGCCCTCCGGGTCCGACGTCAGCGGCGGCATCGTCATCAGGCCCGCAACCGTCACCGGGCAGCGCTCGAGGAACCCCGGCAGTTCGGCGGGCGTGATCCCGCTCTTCCCCTCATCACCCGCGACATTCACCTCGATCAGGATCCTGGTGTCTGGCGTCCCGTGCTTGGCCAGCTGCTGGAGGGCGGAATCGCTCGCAACCGAGTGGATGTAGCGCACGTACGGCAGCACGATCGGCACCTTGCGGCTCTGCAGCGCGCCGATGAAATCCCAGGTGAACTCCGGATGGGCATCGGCCTTGGTGACCAGTTCCTGGGCGCGGTTCTCGCCAACGAGCGTGATCCCGCCGTCAGCGAGCGCCTGCAGCTCCTCGACAGCGAGGTACTTGACCGCCGCGAGGATCTGGACCTCACCGGGTCTCCGTCCCGCGTCATCCAGGCGCTCCTGCACGCGCTCGAGGTTGAGGCGCACATCCTCGGCCCGCAGCCCGTGGATCAGCTCAACCATGCAACCAACGCCTGCCGTCCGGTCTCGGCGCCATCACGCCGGTAGGAGAAGGTGAGCTGCGGGTCGCCGCAGATCGTGCAGACCTCGGTGTCGTGGATGCGCGCGACCCCGGCCTCCATCAACCGCACGCGGGCGATCGCCTTCAGATCGAGGTTTCGACCATGGTGGAAATCCTGCGAGTGCGTCTTGAAGCGGCGATGAAGATCGTCACCGACCTCATAACAGCAGGCGCCCGCGCCGGGGCCGATGGCGGCGTTGAGCACACCGCCGCGCAGCTCCCGCAGCTTCGTCACGGCGTTCTCGATCACGCCCGCGTCCAGACCGCGCCAGCCTGCGTGCACAGCGGCCACAGCCCCCGGTGCCGCGATCACGATCGGAAGGCAATCGGCGGTGATCACGGTCGGCGCGATTCCGTGGGTCGTCGTGATGATCGCGTCGGCCTCGGTCTCGAGCACGGCGGCGCTTGCTCTGTCGCTGGTCGCGATCGCGCCGTTTCCGTGTACCTGCCTGGGACGGACGAGCTTTACGCCCAGCCGCTCGCCGATCTGCTCCTGCGACTCGCGCACGTCCCCCCAGGAACGTGTGGTGAAGACCGCGCGCGCCCCCGGCAGGTCCACGGCGATCTGGCCGTCCTGCTCACGAAAGGGTGCTCGCAGGTCCATGCCCCGAGGCTACTCCTCGGGGTTGAGCGCCACCTCTAGCTGTGCGTCGCGGTCGGTGGCTCGGCCGTCGAGTAATGCTGCCTTCGCCCTGGCGAGCGCTTCGCCGATCGCCGGTCCCTCTGGGATTCCGTTCTCGATGAGATCGGATCCGGTTATTTCGAGCTTTACGTGCCGCAGGTCTCGCAGCCACGTCAGGGATTGCGACGGTGAGCCCTGGCTGGACGCGAGGGCCACCGTCTCAATCCCTGACGCGCCTACGACTCTAGCGATTTCGGATGGTGTGTGGGCGTTGGACAAGCGCTGCGCCAGAGATGCGGCTTGGGTGGCGGCCTCCGCGATCGTGTCGCGGTCGGTGGCGGTGAAACCGAGGCGATCGAGCTCGGGGAGGAGCTGCTCGTTGGGCTGCGAGCTGAACACGGAGGCGAGGACGAGGAGGTCGGGGCGACCGTCGATCGGAAGGACATCCAGGGCGTTGCGGGCGATGTCGGCGTCGATCTGCCACGGAAGGCCGAGGGCGGCGGTGGCTTCGAATGCGGCGATCGGGTCGGGCTCGTTGGCGAGGAGGCGGAGCTCGTTGCCGATGCGGGTGCCGCTGATGGTGTCGAGCGCGTTGTTTCGTATGGCCTCGGTGGCGAGCTCGCGCGTGTGTGGGGCGATCGTGAAGCGCGAGGCGCGCGGCGTAGCGCGCCAGGCGCAGCAGGCGGGTCGGGTCGTCGAGGAAGCTGCGCTCGTGCAGCACGGCGAGCTGCCGGGCCTCCAGGTCGCGAAGCGCGTTCGGTGCGGCGATGAGCTCGCCGGCTCGTGAGCCGTTCAGGCCGACGGCCAGTGCGTTGACGGTGAAGTCGCGGCGCTCGAGGTCGGCGTCGATGCCGGCAGGCGCGACCTCGGGCAGGGCGCCTGGCTCGGGGTACCGCTCACGTCGGGTGCGGGCCAGGTCGTAGCGGTAGCCGTCGCTGGCCACGCTGACCGTCCCAAACCGCGTCTCGGATGCGCTGGGAGAGCCGATCATCTCCGCGATCGCAAGGGCGTCACCGTCGATGGCCAGGTCCACGTCCAGGAACTCGCGACCCAGGATCACGTCGCGCACCGTGCCGCCAACCACGTAGACGTCGTAGGGCAGATCGGTCGCGCCGGCGACGATCGACGCGACCGTGCGGCAGCGCGGATACGCGCGCGAGGACGTCCCCCTCCGGATGGCTTTGCACGAAACCATCTTCGCTTATGGCTACTCTGCTTGCCCAATGCGCTTTCCCAGGTCCAACCGCAGGACGTGGCTGCTCGCCGGCGTCCTCGTCGTAGTCGCGGTGGTCGTTGCCGCCTACGCCATTCACGAGCTCGGCAAACCGTCGAACACCGTCAACACAGGGGCAGCATTCAACGCGCCGACTGTGACGAACACGACGCCCACGACCACCAAGCACATCAACAACTTCAGCTGGCCCTTCTATGGCTACCAGCAGACGCGCACCCGCGACTTCACCGGGGACGCCAATCTGAACCCACCGTTGCGGGAGTCGACGAGCTTCGGCGGCAATGCGCTACTTGAGTTCCCGGCTTCGATCTACGGCAACGACCTGTACTTCCTTGACGGAGGAGCCACCGCCAAGAAGGTCAACATGAGGCTGCGCGGCAGCAAGAAGCTGATCTGGTTGACGCACATCGGCCTGCGCTCAGCCTCGACGCCCGCCCTCGATCCCAAGCGCCAGGAGATGTTCGTCACCGTGCTGTCGACGGCGAGCAGTTCGATCGACAGCTTCGACGGGGAACTCGCGGCACTGTCGATGAAGACCGGCAAGATCCTCTGGACGTACAAGCTGCCGAGCGGTTCCGGCACCGAGTCCTCACCGATGGTCGTCGGCAACTCGGTCTACTTCGGCGACGAGGCCGGTGGCAATTCGGCCGGCAGCCTGTATTCGCTCAACATCACGACCCACAAGGTGAACTGGTCCTTGCCGGTCGGCGGCGCATCAAGGCCGGTCCGGCCTACTACAAGGGCAACCTCTACTTCGGCACCTACGGCGGCACCTTCTACGCCGTCAACGCCAAGAGCGGAAAGGTGACCTGGCACCAGGACACCGGGCGGCGAGTACTACTCGACGCTGCGATCGGCTTTGGGCGCGTCTACGTCGGCAACCTCAACGGCGCCGCCTACTCCTTCGTCGCGAGCAACGGAACGATCGCCTGGACCCGCACGCTCGGCAACTACGTGTACTCAGGCCCCGCGGTCGCCGATCCGAAGGGCCTCGGCCCGACCGTGTACATCGGCTACTACAACGGCCAGTCGGGCGGGCTCGATGCACTGAATGCACAGACCGGCACGCCCAGGTGGTCCCATGACGCCGGCGATGCGGTATCGGGCTCCGCCACCGTGATCAACAACACCGTCTACTTCTCAACTGTCTACAAGCCCAACGTCACCTACGGTCTCAACACGGTCACCGGCAAGGAAGTGTTCTCCTTCCACGACGGCGCCTACACGAGCGTTGTGGCGGATCCCAAGGCGATCTATCTGATGGGTCAAGCTACGTGCTCTACAAGTTCAAGCCGACGAAGTAGCGGCGAACTTGGGGTCAGCCGCCGCCGTCAATGAGCGCTGACGGCGGCGGATAGATCGGTCTGTGCGGGCGGATGGCGAGTCCTCGGTGATGGATAGCTCCGTTTCGCATTCGCTGGTGGCTACCCTGCTGGCGCAATGCGCTTCCCCAGATCAATCAGCAAGACGTGGACGCTGGCCGGCGTCCTCGCCGTCATCGTCGCCGCCGGAGCCGTCTACGCCATCGCCGCGAGCGGCAAGCCGCGCGAAGAAGGCTGCCACTCGTCCCGACCACCACAACCGCGACCACGACGACGCCCACGGTCACAACGACGACCACGGCGGCGCCGGTCAAGCCCAGGCACATCAACAACTTCACGGTCGCGTACTACGGCAACCGGCGGACCCGCACGCGTGACTTCGCCGAGGCGGCCGATCTGAACCCGCCGTTCAAGCTCGCCTGGGAATTCGGCGGCAACGCGCTGCTCGAGTTCCCGGCGACGATCTGGGGCAACAACCTCTACCTGATCGACGACGGCGCAACCGTCAAGCGCGTGAACATCACGACCGGTAAGCAGATCTGGTTGCGGCATGTCGGGCTGCTCTCGGCCTCGACGCCGTCACTCGACGTCAAGCGCAAGGAGCTGTTCGTCTCGATCCTGTCGACCACCTGCGGCACGATCGGGTGCGTCGACGGCGAGGAAGCGGCGCTCTCGATGCGGAGCGGCAAGATCCTGTGGACATTCCCGGTGTCCAGCGGCACCGAGTCCTCACCGATGATCGTCGGCAACTCGGTCTACTTCGGCGATCAGGCGCGGCACGCTGTACTCGCTGAACATCACGACCGGTCACGAGAACTGGTCGTTCTCGACCGGCGGATCGATCAAGGGCGCCCCAGCCTACTGGCGACGGCAACCTCTACTTCGGAACCTACGGCGGCAGCTTCTACGCCGTCGGCGCCAAGAGCGGCAGAGAGGCCTGGGCGAGCCAGCCCCGGCGGTCAGTTCTACTCGACACCGGCGTCGGCCTACGGGCGGGTCTACGTCGGCAACAAGAACGGCGATGCGTATGCGTTCGATCGCACGCACCGGCGCCGTTGCCTGGAGTACGGGGCTTGGCAGCTACGTGTACTCGGGTCCGGCCGTGGCGGACATAACGGGCCTCGGGCCGACGGTTTACATCGGCTCCTACTACGGCGGCCTGTATCGCGCTGAACGCCGCGACCGGTTCGGAGGATTGGAGCGCCGGTGATCGGCTGCGATCTCGGGGTCGGCCACTGTGGTCGACAACACCGTCTACGTCTCGACCGTCTACGAGCGGGGCAGCTACGGCTTCAATGCCCGCACCGGTGCGCGCGTCTTCTACTTCCCGGACGGCTCGTACACGACCGTCGTGGCCGATCGCCACGCCGTGTTCCTGATGGGCAAGTACGTGCTCTACAAGCTCGTGCCGAAGAGCGCGAAGCTGCCGAAGCTGAGGAAGAAGTAGGCGGCGGCGGCGAAGCTTCGGGCGTTTGGGGGCAGAAATGTCCCCTTTCTCCCCCAGCTTCACTCCAGTGCCGCCCCCCGACGCGCACGGCTCAGGCTCAGGAGCGCTCCGGCTTGCGCGTCGCGCCGACGACCAGCTCGACGCGCTCGAAGCCGACCCCCTCGTAGATGCCAATCGCGTGGTAGTCCGGATCGGCGGCGATCACGAAGTGGTCGATCGGGTGCTTCGACATCGCGTCGCGAGCCGCCTCAACCACGAGGCGGCTCGCAATACCCCGCCTCCTGAACTGTTCCGCCGTGTCAACGGTCTGGTACCGGGCGCGGCGGTCGGTGACGACGATTCCGAGCGAGCCGGCGACAACGCCGTCGAGCAGCGCCACGTACCAGCTACCGCGTCCGCTGCGGAAGATCGCGCGATGCTCCGCTTGACGGCGCAGGAGAAACGTCCTGTGGTACTCCGTCCCTTGAAATTCGTCAGGCGCGTTGCCAGCTGAACGTCGATCACCGCGGCCCACAGGTGGTCGTCAGCGTCTGGATCGAGTGCGCGGACCACGACCTCGGTATTGGCGCGGGGATGCTCCGCGATGTGGCTGGATCGGACGACGAGACCGGAGGTCCGCTCGAGCTCGTAGCCACGCGCGAGGAGCTCCTGATCCGCTGCTCCGAGCTCGCCGTCAACCCGATCCCAGGCAAAGGTCCGATGCGTCACCTCCGGACGTCCCGCGAATTCCTCCGCGAACAGCTGCTCCCAGCGATCGCCGTCGCCCGTCGCGGGCGGATCGTCAAAAAGCAGGAAGTTCCCCCACCAGAATGTGGGGTTGCCGGGCGACTGCACGACCCAGTAGCCGTCGCGCGCGCTCGACGGTATGATCGGGCGCCAGTACGTCGATGTCGGTGGCCCAGACGAGGCTGTTGATCGAGCGGGTGCGACACACGAGACGTGGGCGTCAGAGACCCATCCCTGGCGGGGCAGGGGCAAAGATGATAGCCTGTTATACCTATGCGTTGTCGAAGTGGAAGTCACTGTCAGGAGCCGGTCCTCAAGGGTCGACGCTTCTGTGCCACGCATGCGGCGGAGCTTGACCGCATGCGTGAAGAGCTGAAGGACGCCGCCGCCGCCCGGATTGGTCGGGGTCGGCCCAAGCGGTCGTCCACCTGCTGCCGTCCGGGCTGCTACGAGCCCCGCGTTCCGCCCGCCGCGTATTGCGATGCTTGCGCAGCGGCCGGTTACGTTGAAGAAGCCGCTTAGCGGCTCCTCTGGAACTGCCTAGGAGGCCCTGACGCAACACGAGTGCTTCGGCGCTCGCTGCGTCAGGGCCTCCTAAGTTCTAGTCGCGCACGGGTATGCCCTGCGCGCTCAGGTAGCGCTTGACCTCGGGCACCGTGTGCCGGCCGTAGTGGAAGATCGATGCGACCAACACGGCATCGGCGCCCGCGCGGAGAGCCTCGGCCAGATGCTCCACGGTGCCGGCGCCGCCCGAGGCGATCACAGGGACGCCGACCGCCTCCGCGACTGCGGCGGTGAGCTCGAGGTCGTAGCCCGCGTTGGATCCGTCGCGGTCCATGCTCGTGAGCAGGATCTCCCCGGCGCCGCGTTGCGCGGCCTCGCGGGCCCAGGCCACGGCGTCGCGGCCAGTGGGACGCCGCCCGCCGGCGACATAGGCCTCCCAGTCGGCGCCGGCGGCCGTCCGCTTGGCGTCTATCGCGACCACGACGCACTGCGCGCCGAACTGCGCGGCGAGCTCGTCGATCAACTCCGGTCGGGCGAGCGCCGCCGAGTTCACCGAGACCTTGTCGGCGCCGGCGTCGAGCACCGCCTGCGCGTCTGCCACGGAGCGGATGCCACCACCGATGGTGAAAGGAATGAACACGTCGTCGGCGCTGCGCCGGGCCAGATCGACCACGGTGTCGCGCTGATCGGACGTCGCCGTGATGTCTAGGAAGACGAGCTCATCCGCACCGTCCAGGTCGTAACGGGCTCGCGAGCTCGACCGGATCGCCGGCATCGCGCAGGTCGACGAAACCGGTGCCCTTCACGACGCGACCGCGATCGACGTCCAGGCAAGGGATCACGCGTTTGTAGTGCATCAGGAGAAGGTGTCGAGGAGCGCCTGCGCCTCACCCACACCGAAGCGCTGCTCGTAGATCGCCTTACCGACGATCACGCCGCTCAGGTTCGGCTCGCGCAGCTCCGCCAGGGCGCGCAGGTCCGCAAGCTCGCCGATCCCGCCCGAATACACGAAGCTGCCTGCGAGCCTTGCTGCAAATGCACGCGCACCGTCCAGGTCGGGACCGCTGAGCATGCCGTCGCGCTCGATGTTCGAATAGACGAAGCTGCTGACGCCGCGTCTTTGCAGATCAATCAGCGCGTCTTCAACCGTCAGATCGGTGTCCTCCGTCCAACCCGCGGCGGCGACACGGCCGGCGCGTGCGTCGATCGACACCACCACCCGCTCCCGGTAGCTCGCCACGGCCTCATCCAGGAAGATCGGATCGCGGAACGCGGCCGTCCCGAGGATCACCCGTGCGGCGCCGCTGTCGAGAACCGCGCGCACCGACTCGAGCGAGCGCAACCCACCGCCGACCTGCACGGGGACCTCGAGAGTGCTCGCGATCCGCGCGATGTGCTCGACGTTCGCAGGCAGGCCGGTGCGGGCGCCGTCGAGGTCGACAACGTGCAGCGCACGGGCACCCGCGTCAACCCAGCGCTTGGCCGCGTCGAGCGGGTCGGGGTCGTAATCGGTCTGTTGTGAGAAATCTCCGCGCTGCAGCCGCACTGCCTTGCCGTCGATGATGTCGATCGCCGGCAGCAGGATCATGCGCGGGCCTCGGCTGGAGTCGCCGCGCGTGCCAGACGGACGAATGAGCCAAGCAACGCGAGACCGTCGCGTGAGGACTTCTCGGGATGGAATTGCGTGCCGTAGACCGAGCCCCGGGCAACGATCGTGGCAAAGCGCTCGCCGTACTCGGCGGTGCCGACGACTGCCTCCGGGTCCGTCGGATGGGCGACGAAGGAGTGCACGTGGTAGAACGGCGCGCTGACCGGCGGGAGCTCTGCCGTGAGCGGCGATGACCGGTCGAAGCGCACCTCGTTCCAGCCGATGTGCGGAATCCGCTGCTGCGAGGCGTCGAGCGCCCGAACCTCGCCAGAGATCAGTCCAAGCCCGAGCGTCAGCTCGCCGAGCTCCGTCGATGAGTCGAACAACAGCTGCATGCCCAGGCAGATGCCGAGTAGCGGCGTGCCGGCAGCGACCCGCTCGGCCAGAAGCGTGTCGAGGCCGTACCTATGCAGGTTGGCCATCCCGGCAGGAAACGCGCCAACACCGGGAAGCACGAGCGCGTCGGCCTGCACGAGCTCGTCGGGCTCGCGCGTGATGCTGGCGGCGGCGCCGACGTGCTCGAGCGCCTTCTCCACCGACCGCCGGTTCCCCATGTCGTAGTCGACCACGGCGATCCGCGGACGACCGCTGCTCATACGAGCGTGCCCTTGGTGCTCGGAACGCCGACCTCTGTGGGATCGAGCGCAACCGCGGCACGCAGAGCTCTGGCAAACGCCTTGAAGACGGCCTCGATCATGTGGTGAGCATTGGTGCCCGCCTCGACCGTGACATGCAGGGTGAGCTTGGCGTTGGCTGCGACGGCGCGCAGGAACTCCTCGGTCAGCTCGTGGTCATAGTTGCCAATGGCGCCGGGCGGGAACTCAGCCTCGAATACCAGCAGCCCGCGTCCGGAGATGTCGATCGCGCAGGCCGCGCGCGCCTCGTCCATCGGCACAACGGCGTTTCCGTAGCGCGTGATCCCGGAGCGGTCGCCGAGCGCGCTGTCGAGCGCCTGCCCGATGCAGATCCCGACATCCTCGACAGTGTGGTGGGAGCCCGTCTGCAGGTCGCCGGTCGCCTTGACCTCCAGATCCAGCCGGCCGTGGCGCGCGAGCAGATCGAGCATGTGGTCGAGGAAGCCGACGCCCGTCTCACGCGCGCCGTTGCCGGCGCCGTCGAGCGCCAGCTCGACGAGCACCTCGGTCTCCCCCGTCTTGCGTTCGATCGTCGCGTCGCGGCTCATGACTGTTGATTGTCCCGGATCCTGATCTCCATTGAGCGGGCGTGGAACTCGAAGCCCTCGGCCCGGGCGATCGGTGCCGCTGCGCGCGCGAGCGCGCTGTGGTCGTCGATCCGAACCTCGGTGAACACCCGCCGGAAATGCTGGGGACCGAGGGCCGATGCGAAGCGTGCCGCACCGCTCGTGGGCAGCGTGTGGTTGGAGCCCGCGATGTAGTCGCCGAAGGCCGTACCGGTACCGACGAACAGGCAGCCAGTGTGCGTGATGCGCGGGGCGAGTTGCTCGGCCAGCGGGCCGAGCAACTCGAGGTGCTCCGGTGCAAAGGCCTCCGCCAGCTCGAATGCATACTCGTGCGACGGCACCAACACCAGGCGGCAGATGGCCTCGGTCTCATGAAGATCACCGGCCAGCCGCTCGGCGAGGGCGTCCAGCAACGCGGCGTCCGGGGACACGCAGACGACGGCGGCTCCCGCGCCATGCTCCGCCTGCGCGATCAGATCGAGCGCAACCGGCTCGAGCGGATAGTCGCCGTCGACGATCGCCAGCAGGTCGCTGGGTCCGGCGAAGGAGTCGATGCCGATGCGCCCGGAGAGCTGGCGCTTTGCCTCCTGTACAAAGAGGTTTCCGGGGCCGACGATCACATCCACGGCGTTGACGGTCTCCGTGCCGTAGGCGAGCGCCGCGATCGCGTGCGCTCCGCCCATACGGTAGACCTCGTCGGCGCCGGCGAGCACGCAGGCGCCGAGGATCACTGGATTGATGTTGCCGTCGGGACCTGGAGGCGAACACACGGCGATGTTCTCGACGCCAGCGGCCCGGGCGGTGGCGACCCCCATAACGACTGTGCTCGGGTATGGCGCGCGGCCACCCGGTACGTACACGGCGGCGCGCTTGACCGGTGCCTCCCGGATGCTCACGGTGTGGTCGGCGAAATCGACGGTGACATCGTGATGGACCGCAGCGCTGGCCACGCGCGTGACGTTCGCGAGTGCCAGCTCGATGCCCGCGGCCACCGCCGGATCGATCTGTGCGTGAGCCGTGGCCAGCTCCTGCTCGCTGACGCGGAGGTCAAGTGGCTCGGCTCCACGCGTGTCGTGCAGCTTGGTGTAGCGCAGCACCGCGGCATCGCCCGCGGCCTTGACATCGGCGACTATCGCGGAGACCGCCGAGGCGACCGACCCGCCGTCGGGTACGAGGCTACGCAACTCCGCCGCCACCTCGGTTGCAGTGCCGTTGGCGCTGATGATCTGTGCGTCCATTCAGGTAGCGATCCTAGACACCAGTGCGTCGATCGCCTCAGCCTTGAGTTTGTCGGCGACCGGATTGACTATCAGGCGCGCGGTGCAGACTGCGATCTCCTCGCGGATCACGAGGTTGTTCTCACGCAATGTGGTGCCCGTCGCCGTGAGATCGACGATCGCGTCGACGAGCCCGGTCAGCGGAGCGAGTTCGACCGAGCCCTTGACCTCGACGATCTCGGCCTGACGACCGGTCGAGAGGAAGTGCTGACTGGCTATCCGGGGGTACTTGGTGGCGATCCGGACCAGGCCGAGACGGCGCAGCGCATCGGCGGCCAGGTCCTCTCCCGCCTCAGAGGCGACGACCATCCTGCAGCGCCCGTAGCCGAGGTCGGCGAGCTCGTAGAGCTCGCGCTCGGACTGCTCCATCAGGACATCTTTGCCAGTTATGCCGAGATCGGCCGCACCGGCCTCGACATAGGTGGGAACGTCGGAGGGGCGCATGGTGATGATCCCGGCCTCCTCGAACAGCAGCTTGCGATCGTTGTCGCGCACCGGCTGGGTGTCGATGCCGAGGCGTTCGAGCAGGTTCAGCGTGTCGATGAACAGCGCTCCCCGAGGGACCGCGAGCCTCAGTCCGTAGGCGGCCAGCGACTCAGACACGGCTGCGTTCCTCTGCTCTGAGAGCGATGTGGACGCGCTCCACGTCGAGCGCGAAGCCCACCGCGGGTAACGCCCTGCCGAAGTCGCCGAGCAGCTCGTCGTAGCGTCCGCCGGCGCCGAGAGGCATCCCGTAGGCGGGGTCGTAGACCTGGAAGATCGCGCCCGTGTAGTAGCCGAGGCTGTGCATCAGCCCGAAGTCGAAGATCACGCGCTGTGCGGTGCGCGGCGCGAGCAGGTTGAGCAGCGTGTGCATACCCGTCCCGGCCTGCTGCAGTGGCCCGTCGAGGCCGTCGAGCACATCGGCACCGCCGCGCATGCGGGGGACGCGCAGCAGCAGCTCGGCGTCACCGTCGCTGAGTGGGAGGCGAGTGAGCTCGCGCTCCACCCCGACGAAGTCGCCGGTCGCGAGCTCCGCGAGGATCAGCTCGCGTGATTCGGCGTCCACGCCGAGCGACTCGAGCAGCGACGGGTAGAGCGCCACGTCGCCGACACCCACGCGGAAGTTCTCGAGGCCGGCGGCCTCGAGCGCGTCACAGAGCACGGTCAGCGCCTCGGCGGTGCCCTCGGGTCCGGGCGCGCCGATCAGCTCGACCCCGGCCTGCAGGACCTCGCGGGACTGACCACGCTGCGGCCGCACGCCGTGGTAGGCGTGAGCGAAGTAACAGAAGCGCAGCGGTGTCGGCGCCGATGGGTAGCGGCTGCCGACCATGCGCGCGATCGGCACGGTCATGTCCGAGCGCAGTACGAGCACGTTGCCGTGCTCATCGAACAGCCTGTAGGGCGAGCTGACGCGCGTCCCCTCACGCGCAAAAGTGCGCTCGTACTCGAGCGCGGGGGTGTAGATCTCGCCGTAGCCGGCCCGTTCGAACACCGCCCGCACACGCTCCATCAGCGCGCGCAGCTCCCGCATCTCGTCGGGCAGCACGTCACGGGTTCCGCTTGGCGTCCGGTCGAGCATCAGCGCAGCAGTCTGTCGGAAAGGGGGCCGAGGCGGCAGCTAGGGTCGAGCGTTCGTGTCCTCGACCCGCGTGATCCGCGCCCCGAGCCCGCGCAGGCGCTCGTCGATGCGCTCGTAGCCGCGGTCTATCTGACGGACGTTGCCGATCTCCGTCGTGCCGTCCGCGCACAGCGCGGCGATCAGCATGGCCATGCCGGCGCGGATGTCCGGCGACTCGACGCGCTGGCCGCGCAGCTTGCGCGGCCCAACGATGATCGCCCGGTGCGGATCGCAGATCGTGATCGCGGCGCCCATCAGCTGCAGCTTGTCGGTGAAGATCAGGCGACTCTCGAACATCCACTCGTGGACGATCACCGAGCCCTCGGATTGAGTGGCCAGGGCAAGGGCGACGCTCGTGAGGTCAGCGGGGAACGCGGGCCACGGACCATCCTGGATCTTCGGCGTGAAGCCGCCGGCGTCGGTCTGGATCGTGAGCTGCTGATCGCCGGGAACGACCACGTCGTTGCCGTCCAGCTCGCTACGCAGTCCGAGCCGCTCGAAGACCAGCCGGATCATGCGCAGATCCTCCGGAACGGTGTCCTTTACCACGAGCTCGCCGCCGGTCACACCGGCCAATGCCATGAACGAGCCGATCTCGATGTGATCGGGGGCGATCGTATGCGTGCACCCGTGGAGCCGGTCCTGTCCGTGAACTGTCATCACGTTGGAGCTGATGCCGTCGATCTCAGCGCCCATCGCTACGAGCATGCGCGCCAGATCCTGAACGTGCGGCTCCGATGCCGCATTGCGGATCACGGACGTACCCGGAGTGAGCGCCGCCGCCATCAATGCGTTCTCGGTGGCCATCACCGACGGCTCGTCCATGAGGAAGTCGCATGGCTTCAGGCCGCCGGATGGCGCCAAGAGCTCGATGTTCTTGCCCACCTCGATGATCGCTCCCAGAGCTCGCATGGCGTCGAAGTGCGGGTCGAGTCGGCGCCGTCCGATCACGTCGCCTCCCGGTGGAGGCATCTCCGCGCGGCCGAAGCGGGCAAGCAGTGGGCCGGCAAGCAGGAACGACGCGCGGATCTGCTCGCCGAGCTCGCGGTCGACCGTGGTGTGGTTCACGCCGGAGGCGTTGACGTGGACCTCTCCGGCACTGGTCCAGGTGACGGCGGCACCGAGCGACGCGAGCAGCGCGAGCATCGCGTCAACATCGCTGATGCGTGGGACGTTACGCAGTGTCACGTCCTGGTCTGTGAGCAGCGAGGCTGCGAGTATCGGAAGCGCTCCGTTCTTGTTGCCGGCCGGCACAACGGTGCCCGACAGCGGAACGCCACCTTCGATCACGAACTTCTGCATAGGTCTAAGGGTCCGGCTGGAAATTAGTTGTGGAATTTGGCGAGTGGCTGGGCGTGCCTGGGAAGACCGTTTCGCAAGGCAGGTACCGAGGTACCTGCCGCGAGACGGGCGCACCCAGGTGCGGCCAGACGCCGTCAAAGCCGCAGATAATTTTCAGACGCACCCTAGGTAAGGTAACGACATGGCCACCGGTACCTCGCGCAGCGACGCATGGGAGCTCGTCTGCGAGTGGACTGAGAGCGACTCCTTGCGTCGTCACATGCTGGCCGTCGAGGCCGCGATGCGTGCCTATGCAGTGCAATTTGGCGGTGACGTCGAGCTGTGGGGGCTCACCGGGCTGCTGCACGACCTCGACTACGAGCGCTATCCGGACCTGGATACAGGTCATCCGCGCTATGCGATGGAGGAACTGCGACGCCGCGGTTACCCAGAGGAACTCATCCGCGCGGTTGGATCGCATGCAGATTTCCTAGGCATTTCGCGAGAGACGCCGATGGAGAAAACGCTCTACGCGGTCGACGAATTGTCCGGCTTCATCCTCGCCGTCGCGTATGTCCGACCCGAGGGGCTGATCGGGATGACGCCGAAGTCCGTCAAGAAGAAGATGAAGCAGCCGAGCTTCGCCGCTGCTGTGGGTCGCGACGAGCTGCTAGCCGGCGCAGAGGCGCTCGGCGTCGACTTCGATGAGCACGTCGCGACCGTGATCGCGGCGCTGGCGGATTCGTCCGACGAGCTGCTGCCTGCCGCCTGAGGTGGAGCGGGCGGTGGCGCCCTGGTTTGCCCGGGAGGACTGCCTCGTGGTCCTGTCGGCTATCGTCACCGCCGATGTCTGAAGCGGTCAAGATCGTCGTCCTGGACGGCGACGAAACGGGGCAGGAGCTGCTGGAGCAGTCGCTGCGCGTTCTGGACTCCGAACTGCTCGGCTTCGACGTCGAGCTCGAGCGCTTCGACCTCTCACTGGAGAACCGCCGCGCCACACAGAACGGAGTTGTGCACGAGTCAGCCGCTGCGATGAAGGTCGCCGGCCTCGGAATCAAGGCCGCCACGATCACTCCGGAAGGCAAGGAGGACGTCGGCACCCCCAACGCGATCGTGCGCGAGGGCATCGACGGCAAGGTCATCGTCCGCACCGGCCGGCGGCTTCCGGGAATCGCACCGATGGCAGGCGTTCACTACCCGATCTCCGTCGTGCGGATGGCCGTCGAGGACGCCTACGGCGCCAAGCAGTGGCGCACCGGGGAACCGGGCGCCGACGACGAGGTCGCCTTTCGCGAGGAGCACATCACGCGCTCGACCTGCCGAGCCGTGTCTGAGTACTCGTTCCGCACCGCCAAACGCGTCGAGGCCCGGGTCTACGGCGGTCCCAAATGGACGGTCTCGGCGATATATGAGGGCATGCTCAAGGAGGAGATGGACGCTGCCTCCGCGCGCCATCCCGACGTGGACTACCAGCCGGTGCTGATCGACGCCACGTATGCCGGGTTGCTGTCGGGCGCAACCGACAAGACGCTCGTGATTCCCGCACTCAACCGCGATGGCGACTGCCTGTCGGACCTGGTGCTGCCGATGTTCGGGTCGATCGCCGGCGCCGAGTCGATCCTGCTCTCGTTCGACGAGAACTACAACACGACGGTGGCGATGGCCGAGGCGCCGCACGGCACGGCCCCCGCATTGCTGGGCAAGGACTTGGCCAACCCGCTGGCGATGATCCTCGCCTGCGGCGCCGTGATGCACCACGCGGCTGAGCGCCATGGCACGAACGCAGAGCGGGCGTCGCGCGCCATCTACGAGGCGGCGCTCGAGACGGTCGCGTCGGGGGTCAAGACGTTCGACCTCGGAGGCTCGGCTGGAACCACTGAATTCACCACGGCGGTGGTCGAGCGGATCCGCACCAAGCGCGACGTTTGGTCGGCTCTGGGCTGAGCCGCATCCGCGGCTTTCCCCTGCTTATTGCGGGTTTCCGTGCTGCCCTTCGGGGTAGCTGCAACTAAAATTGCAGGAAATCGGGCTATCCGTCCGACCCCGAACGTAGCCTACGAACATATGTTCCGTTCTATCACCACCCGCTTTGGACATCGCGTCGGCGATCTGATCGACGACATGCTGGTGGGCGACTTCGATTACATCCTCGACGGTGACGAGCTCTACGCGGACGTCGACTACTTCCGCAAGCACCCGCACCATGCGGCTGAACTCGCGTGGACGCCAGCCGCCGGTCGTGGAGTCGGACCCCAGCGGAGCGCCGCCGCCGGTCCGAAGGAGCGTCGCCCGGGAACCGTGCCTGCGCGCGCCGCGACATGCGTGTCCCCTGCGCGCTCGAGCTCGATTCGCCCGGCGACGGCCGCGGGCCGGACTCGCGCCCACCGGTAGTCCTCATCGTTGCAGCCCGCCCAGAGGCGACACCGCCCACGGGCGCGCGAACGCCTCCGGCGCGCGAACAGCTAGCAGCGGGCGACCCCGTCGGGCGGGCGACCCCGTCGGGCGGGCGACCCCGTCAGAGTTCGCCGCGTTCCCGCTTGGTCTCCACACCCGCGCGGGCCGACGCTCGTCGATCCTCGGCAGTGCGTCCGGTGTGAGGGCTGCTGCCCAGGTCCTCCCATTCGGACTCGGTCATGTGGACGCCGTAGTGCTCAGCGGCCTTCTTGATGTTCGCGAACGCCAACTCGCGCTCCTCATCGGACACGTCGGTCACCTGGTCGAAGCGCGCGATCGCGTTGCGGACGTGTGACGCGTCGGTCATCGGTTCCTTTCGCTGCTCGGGAAACGCGAACACCGTATCGGGCAGGTCGCTTCGCTCGGTCAGGTCACCGTGCTTGGTGTGCGGCTCCCACGTCGTATGCATGGCTCTGGACCTCCGTTGGTTGTTGTGAGACTCACCGACAGTCGGCACTCGCCGGGATGCTGTCCTCAGAAACCTATTCCCCGTGGATGGGCGCGTGTCACCTAATGATTACGAAGCAGACGGGCGGGTCCACGTGCGTCCAGACGCCGCGCGATGCAGCGAATTTCCGACTCACGACACTAGTCCTCACCGTCCACCTGATCGAGCCACGCCGGCGCGTGCCGAGCGGCCCATGCGCGGCTGACTCGTCCACCGAACATGGCGCGCAGTGCTTCGCGGTCGGCGAGCGCGAGTGTGATGTGGCCCAGGATCACCACAACGAAGCCGACCGCCAACCAGTTGTGCACGAATGTGGCGCCCGCGCGCCAGGAGAGTGGGAACGGCACATACCAACGGAGGAGCGCGCCGGTTCCGAGCATGACGAGGCCGCCACCAGCGACAAAGGCGGCGTTCAGCTTCTGCCCCGGGTTGAACTTGCCGAGTCGTGGGCGCAGCGTCGCCTGCCGTCGGCCCGAGGCTGTGTCCACGAGGCCGCGCAGCCACTCCATATCCTCCTCGGTCCAACGGTTGATGCGACCCACGTCGCGACGCAGCAGCCGCCCCGAGCTGCTCGCCAGCGCCAACAGCAGCGGCAGCGGGAGCGACAGACCGACGTACAGGTGGATCTCTTCGATCAGCTTGCGGCGACCGACCAGCGCGATCAGCGGCGTGAAGTACAGCGCTGCGCCTGTGACGATCAGAATCAGGATCAGCGAAGCGTTGACCCAGTGCACGGTGCGCTCCAGGCGGTCAAATCGCAGGATCACGCGTTGTTTCGACTGCTCAGCGGTGGCTTGCGTCGCGCTCATGGTCTCAGCGCTCAAGCGGCTTGCGCGGGCGCATGCCCACTGATCCACGCGTCCACCGGATAGCCGTTCTGCTCCCAATAGCCAGGCTGGGCCTGCGTCACGAGCTCGATCCGAGCGAGCCACTTGATGGACTTGTAACCAAACATCTGAGGCACGTAGAGACGGACCGGGCCACCGTGCTCGCGGGTTACAGGCGCCCCCAGCATCGAGTAGGCGACGATCGCCCCGCTCTCGCGCGCCTGCTCGATCGTGAGGCTCTCGGTGTAGACGCCGTCGAACGATGTGAACTGGAACGCCGACGCCTTGGGATCGGCCCCGGCGTGCTCGGCGAGGTCGACGAGGCGCACGCCGACCCAGTGGACGTCCGATACCTCCCATCCGGTGACGCATTGGAAGTCACGCGTGAGCCGCGTCGCCGGAAGCGACTCGAGGTCGGCGGTCGAGAGCGCGAGCGGCCGCTTGACCAGCCCCTCGACCCGCAATCGGTAATCCGCCGGAGCGGCCGGATAGCCGTTGGTGACGGTGTAGATCGTGAACTGGCCACCTCCAGGGAGCAGACTCGCGACGCCGTCCGCGTGCACCGAGTTCAGCAAGTTGGAGATCCCAGCCTGGACACGCGAGCCGAACAGCGTGCCGAGCGCACCGAGCCCGAGTATCGACAGCACGGCGCGCCGCCCGATCGGCTTGCTCCAGCCCTCGTTTGGCGCGTTGCTGCGCTCCGCTTTGGGCGCGTCGCCGCGCTCCGCCCCAGCGACCGGCTTTTCGGACCCGGCAGGCCCATCAGGAGCGAACGGCGGTTGCTCAGCCATCCGCGCGACCTGCGGCTGCTTCGGGGCACGATGGGCGAGCCGTTATGGAGGCTACGACCTTGGGGACGACGGAAACCACGAGCATGTTCAACAAATTGGTCTCGGCAGCCTCCCAATCCGTTACACGCTCGTTGAGGATCACAAACCGGCAGCCCTGGGTCACATGTTCAGCGTAGCCGTGGCGGCACAGTGCGATCTAAAGGCGAGTCGCGATGCCCCGGCCTAGCATGAAGGCGTGCCCGTATCACACGTGCTCGAGACCGAACGGCTGCTTCTGCGTCCGTGGACCAGCGAGGATGTGGCGCTGCTTGCCACGCTCAGCTCAAACCCACGGGTGACGCGCTACATCGGTCTGGGTCAGACCTGGACGGCGTTGAAGGCGATCACGGTCTCGGATCGGGCGCTCGACCATTGGCGCGATCACGGGTTCGGTTGGCGGGTGATCATCCACGTCGCGAGCGGCACCGAGATCGGGCTGCTGGCACTGAACCTCATGGGGCCGGGAACGGCCGGCCTCGAACCTGAGGAGCATGAGCTCGGCTGGTGGCTGTCACCCGAGCACTGGGGCCACGGCTATGCGAACGAGGCCGCGCGCGCCGTCGCCGACGACGCCTTCACATCGCTTGGGGCGCCTCACCTGACCGCACGCATCCAGCCTGAGAACGCGGCCTCGATCCAGGTGGCCACGGCAATCGGGATGAGCTTCGAGTTCAACACCGTCGCCGAGCCCGGAGTCCTGGTCGCGGTCTACCGCGCCGCTGCCCCCCTGGCGACTCCTGAGCCGTAACGCTTAAACGACGCGAGCCGCCTGACAGTGTCAGACGGCTCAACGTATAAGTAAAAACCGGCGGCGACCTACTCTCCCAGGCCCTTTCAAGCCAAGTACCATCGGCGCTGAGGGGCTTAACGGCTCTGTTCGGAAAGGGAAGAGGTGTTTCCCCCTCGCTATAGCCACCGGAAAACGGTGAGAGCAGGCCCCTCACGGGCCTTCAAAACTACACAGTGCCAATGTATGTGGGTATCAAAAATACCGTCAAGCCCTCGACCCATTAGTACCAGTCTCCTACAGGCGTTACCGCCCTTCCAGATCTGGCCTATCAACCTGGTGGTCTACCAGGGGTCTTACTCCATCTAGTGGATGGGAGATCTCATCTTGAGGCCGGCTTCCCGCTTAGATGCTTTCAGCGGTTATCCGATCCGCACGTAGCTAATCAGCAGTGCCGTTAGCACGACAACTGATACACCAGAGGTGCGTTCATCCCGGTCCTCTCGTACTAGGGACGAATCCTCTCAAATCTCCAACGCCCACGGCAGATAGGGACCGAACTGTCTCACGACGTTCTGAACCCAGCTCGCGTACCGCTTTAATGGGCGAACAGCCCAACCCTTGGGACCTACTTCAGCCCCAGGATGCGACGAGCCGACATCGAGGTGCCAAACCGGGCCGTCGATGTGGACTCTTGGGCCCGATAAGCCTGTTATCCCCGGAGTACCTTTTGTCCGTTGAGCGACGGCGCTTCCACTTGCTACCGCCGGATCACTAAGGCCTACTTTCGTACCTGCTCGACATGTCTGTCTCGCAGTCAAGCTCCCTTGCTGCCTTTACACTCTACGCACGATTTCCGACCGTGCTGAGGGAACCTTTGCGCGCCTCCGTTACATTTTGGGAGGCGACCGCCCCAGTCAAACTACCCACCTGTCACTGTTCCGCGCCCGGATTCACGGCGCGCGGTTAGAGATCCAATACACCAAGGGTGGTATCTCAAGGGTGGCTCCACACCGGCCGCAGCCGGTGCTTCCAAGCCTCCCACCTATCCTGAGCGAGATGCATCGAACCTCAATACCAAGTTGTAGTAAAGGTTCACGGGGTCTTTCCGTCTAGCCGCGGGTACTCGGCATCTTCACCGAGACTGCAATTTCACCGAGCCCCTCGTTGAGACAGCGTTCAAGTCGTTACGCCATTCGTGCAGGTCGGAACTTACCCGACAAGGAATTTCGCTACCTTAGGACCGTTATAGTTACGGCCGCCGTTTACCGGGGCTTAGTTTTGGTGCTTCGGGTTACCCCTAACACCTCCACGTAACCTTCCGGCACCGGGCAGGCGTCAGCCCCTATACGTCGTCTTTCGACTTAGCAGAGACCTGTGTTTTTGGTAAACAGTCGCTTGAACCTATTCACTGCGGCCCTCTCAGGCTCCACACGCGAGGTGCTTCACCCTACTGGGGCGCCCCTTATCCCGAAGTTACGGGGCGATTTTGCCGAGTTCCTTAACGAGGGTTATCTCGATCACCTTAGTGTTCTCCACTTGCCCACCTGTGTCGGTTTTGGTACAGGCACGCGCGTTCTCCCTAGAGGCTTTTCTTGGAGGCTTGGCGTCCGGGACTCGCCGGCTCAAAGCCAGCTGGCATCGCGTCTCAGGTTAAGCGGTTCCGGATTTTCCTAGAACCACCCCTACACGCTTACCCCAGGGCAACTATCGCCTGGGCTCCCATAGCCTTCCTCGTCCCCCCATCGGTCAAACGAACGCGACGTGGTACGGGAATATCAACCCGTTGGCCATCGACTACGCCTTTCGGCCTCGCCTTAGGTCCTGACTAACCCTGAGCAGACGAACTTTACTCAGGAATCCTTGGGCAATCGGTGGAAGGGATTCTCACCCTTCTTTCGTTACTTATGCCGGCATTCTCACTTCCCAGGCCTCCACGGCTGGGTTACCCCGCCGCTTCACTGCCCTGGGAACGCTCTCCTACCGCGCGACTTGCGTCGCACCCGCAGCTTCGGTGACTAGCTTGAGCCCCGTTACATTGTCCGCGCTCGAACACTTGACCAGTGAGCTGTTACGCACTCTTTCAAGGGTGGCTGCCTCTAAGCCAACCTCCTGGTTGTCTATGCACTCGAACATCGTTTACCACTTAGCTAGTACTTGGGGACCTTAGCTGGCGGTCTGGGCTGTTTCCCTCTTGACGCTGAAGTTTATCCCCCAGCAACTGACTCCCGGAGTAGCCGTGACGGTCTTCGGAGTTTGCCTGAATTCGGTAACCTGGTAGGGCCCCTAGTCCAAACAGTGCTCTACGGCCGCCACGGAATTTATCCGAGGCTATACCTAAATATATTTCGGAGAGAACCAGATATCACTGAGCTTGATTAGCCTTTCACTCCGACCCACAGGTCATCCGCCCAGTTTTCAACCTAGGTCGGTTCGGTCCTCCACGAGGTCTTACCCCCGCTTCAACCTGCCCATGGGTAGCTCGCTCAGCTTCGGGTCTACCGCCTACGACTATGACGCCCTATTCGGACTCGCTTTCGCTACGGCTCCGCTCATCGCTTAACCTTGCCGCAGACGAGTAACTCGCCGGCTCGTTATGCAAAAAGCACGCGGTCACAGCACGAAGCTGCTCCCACCGCTTGTAGGCGCACGGTTTCAGGTACTATTTCACTCCCCTTCCGGGGTACTTTTCACCTTTCCCTCACGGTACTAGTCCGCTATCGGTCACCTAGGAGTACTTAGCCTTGGAGGGTGGTCCCCCCAGATTCAGTCCGCGTTTCACGGGTGCGGACTTACTCAGGTGCCATCCGGGAGGCTGTGCAGTTTCGTCTACGGGACGGTTGCCCTCTTTGGTTCGCGGTTCCACGCGATTCGACTACCACACAACTTTGTAACTCCACTATGGATGGTCCTACAACCCCGCCGTGGACGAATCCACGTCGGTTTGGGCTGATCCCTTTTCGCTCGCCACTACTCAGGGAGTCTCTTTTGATTTTCTTTCCTCGGGGTACTGAGATGTTTCACTTCCCCCGCTTGGCTTTATCGTGGCTATGTGTTCACCACGAAATGACACCGCATTACCGGTGCCGGGTTTCCCCATTCGGAAATCCGCGGGTCAATGGCTATTCAGCGCCTCACCGCGGCTTATCGCAGCCGTTCACGTCCTTCATCGCCTCTAGGTGCCAAGGCATCCACCATGCGCCCTTACTATCTTGACGGTGATCTTGCTGTGAGTCACCTAAGTGACTCACATGAGTAGTGACCGAAGTCACCACTCGGTGATACCCGTTTACATTGGCTACTGTGCAGTTTTCAAGGTCCGTGAGGAGGCTCGGACGCATGACCTGCAGGCCAGTGCCGAAGCACAGTGGCCTGCCGGCGATGCGCCGGTCTCTCAAAACTCAACAGCATGCAGCGCGTTGCGGACTGGGAGCTGGCTCCCAAACAACGCGCCCTTCCAGGTCCGGTCGACATTTCTAGTCCGGATGCACCGCTGACGCCGGTGAACTCGAAGTTCAACCAGAGCATCAGACTCGCCAGGCACTATTGCCTGACGGGCTCCGGGTGTCCCAAAAAGGGACTTCCCTAGAAAGGAGGTGATCCAGCCGCAGCTTCCGCTACGGCTACCTTGTTACGACTTCACCCCAGTCACGAGCCCCACCTTCGACGGCTCCCTCCCTTGCGGGTTAGGCCACCGGCTTCGGGTGTTGCTCACTCCCATGGTGTGACGGGCGGTGTGTACAAGGCCCGGGAACGTATTCACCGCGGCAATGCTGATCCGCGATTACTAGCAACTCCACCTTCATGCAGGCGAGTTTCAGCCTGCAATCCGAACCGAGACGCACTTTAAGGGATTCGCTCCACCTCGCGGTCTTGCAGCCCTCTGTATGCGCCAATGTAGCACGTGTGTAGCCCTGGACATAAGGGGCATGATGACTTGACGTCATCCCCACCTTCCTCCGGTTTGTCACCGGCAGTCTCGCATGAGTCCCCAACTAAATGCTGGCAACATGCGACGGGGGTTGCGCTCGTTGCGGGACTTAACCCAACATCTCACGACACGAGCTGACGACAGCCATGCACCACCTGTGATTCTGCTCCGAAGAGAGACCGTGTTTCCACGGTTGTCAGAAACATGTCAAGCCCAGGTAAGGTTCTTCGCGTCGCGTCGAATTAAACCACATGCTCCGCTGCTTGTGCGGGCCCCCGTCAATTCCTTTGAGTTTTAGCCTTGCGGCCGTACTCCCCAGGCGGGGTACTTAATGCGTTAGCGTCGGCACAGGGGGAGTCGACACCCCCTACACCTAGTACCCATCGTTTACGGCGTGGACTACCAGGGTATCTAATCCTGTTTGCTCCCCACGCTTTCGCGTCTCAGCGTCAGTACCGTCCCAGCGAGCTGCCTTCGCCATTGGTGTTCCTCCTGATATCTGCGCATTTCACCGCTACACCAGGAATTCCACTCGCCTCTTCCGGACTCTAGCTCGACAGTTTCCACCGGCATTCCAGGGTTGAGCCCTGGACTTTCACAGCAGACTTATCGAGCCGCCTACACGCGCTTTACGCCCAATGATTCCGGACAACGCTTGCCCCCTACGTATTACCGCGGCTGCTGGCACGTAGTTAGCCGGGGCTTCTTCTGAAGGTACCGTCACTCCAGCCGGCTATTCACCGACGAAGCTTCGTCCCAACTGAAAGGGCTTTACAACCCGAAGGCCTTCTTCACCCACGCGGCGTTGCTGCGTCACGCTTTCGCGCATTGCGCAAGATTCCCCACTGCTGCCTCCCGTAGGAGTCTGGGCCGTGTCTCAGTCCCAGTGTGGCTGATCGTCCTCTCAGACCAGCTACGCATCGTCGCCTTGGTGAGCCGTTACCTCACCAACAAGCTAATGCGCCGCGGGCCGATCCCGATGCGGAGGCCGAAGCTTCCTTTCCCCAGCAGCCTTATGGCTGGAGGGCACATTTGGTATTAGCCCGAGTTTCCTCGGGTTGTCCCAATCATCGGGGCACGTTACCCACGTGTTACTCACCCGTTCGCGGCTCTGCCCCGGGCCGAAGCCCGGTTCGTCGCTCCACTTGCATGTGTTAGGCACGCCGCCAGCGTTCGTCCTGAGCCAGGATCAAACTCTCCGTGAAGAACTTCACAAAGAGCTGTCAGGAATTCCGCTCGCCGTAACGGCTCCGCGAACTGTGCCGCGAAACCTGACGAGCAAAACCTGGGTCTCTCGCTGGTGCAAGAGACCCTCGCCTCACGCCCGGTCGCAAGCGACCTTCGGGAGCTCCAAGTACACAAGGGGAGCTCCGGAGACGAGACGGGTTCAATCTTGGCGCCGTCACTCGATCGGCTCACGAAGGAGCCGGCCGACGACGGCGTCGAACCTGGACACACTCTCGGCCATAGGCAGGCCGAGGTGCGCATGCTGTTGAGTTTTCAAAGACCGTCGCCTCCCGGAAGAAGGGGATTCCCTCTAGAGGATGCGCCGAGGCCTTGCGGCGCTCGGGGCAGAAGAGTATAGCCACATCTCTCGCTTGGGGGCGCAAACTCACCCACTTGGGAGCACGTGGCCGCGCTCACTGCATGCAGAAAGGTAGCGTACGCGGGCACAGAATGCGCAGCGGTTGCCAGCTTTCGGCATTCAGGCGATCAAAACCCGTGCAAATCGGCGCTTTCCGAGCTGCAGCACGCGCCCGGCAACCGCGTCGGCCGGCACGTCAAGGGCGTCTCCGGGCACGGCCTCGCCGTCGAGCTTGACCCCGCCCTGAGCCAGCGACCGGCGGGCCTCCGAGGTGGAGACGCCGAAGGCCTGCGCGAGCAGCGCCGGGAGGTGCACGACACCCTCCGTCGCGACGAACTGGACCTCAGGCACGTCCTCCGGAATCTCGTGCTGAACGTGGACACGGTCGAAGGCCTCCTCCGCCAATTTCGCAGCCTCTGCCCCATGGAAGCGCTCCACCAACGCGCGTGCCAGCGCGCGCTTGGCGTCGCGAGGGCCGAGGTCGTCTGGTACTGGACGGCCCAGCAGCAGGCCGTACCACATCTCCATCGACGTGTCGGGAATGCTCAGCGTCTTGCCGTACATCTCCTCTGGCGGCTCCGTAACCCCGATGTAGTTACCGAGCGACTTGGACATCTTGCGCTCACCGTCGGTGCCGGTCAGCAGCGGGGTGGTCAGCACGACCTGCTCGGGCTGGCCATAGGCACGCTGGACGTCGCGGCCCATCAGCAGGTTGAACTTCTGGTCGGTCCCGCCCAGCTCGACGTCTGCCTTGACGGCAACTGAGTCATAGCCCTGTAGAAGCGGGTAGAGCAGCTCGAGCATCGACACGGGCGTCCCCTCCGCGAGCCGCTTGGCAAAGTCCTCGCGCTCGATGATGTGCGCCACTGTGGTTGTGCCAAGAAGCCGGAACAGTTCCGCCATCGAGAAGTCGAGCCAGTCGCCGTTGAAGCGGACCTCCAGACGCTCGGGATCGAGCACCTTCATCGCCTGTTCCTGGAAGGTGGCGGCGTTGGCCCTGATCTCCTCGTCGCTCAACATCGGGCGCGTGGACGAGCGCCCGCTCGGGTCCCCCACTCGCGCGGTACCGTCGCCGATGATCAGGACCACCGTATGGCCGGCGTCCTGAAACTCGCGCAGCTTCTGCAGGACCACTGTGTGACCGAGCGTGATGTCGGGAGCCGTCGGGTCGACCCCGAGCTTCACGCGCAGCGGCCTACCGAGCTTGAGCTTGGCCTCGAGCCCGCCCTCGGGCAGGGAGTCGACCGCGTTGCGCGACAGCCACGCGGAGCTCTCGTGAGGGGTGGCCGCCATGGCCGCAATCCTAAAGACCGCTAACTCGCCGCGCGTCGTGCTTCCGACTAAACTGCCGCCAGCCGGCAGGTACCCATCGGGCGCGTTTGCCCAACGCAAGCGCCGGGTCCGGCGGGCGGCGAGGCGCGCGCGATAGGCGCAGCCGCCTTGAGGCTACGGTCGCATGAGCGTCGACGACAACTACACCCGCACAGATGGCGAACAGCGTCCCGCGCCGATCGTCATCGCCCCATCGCAACGCCACAGGCTGAGGCGCCACCGCGGGCCGAAGCGCCCGCGGCCGCGCGTGCGCAAGTTGCGTCTGCTCTTCGTGCTCACCGCTTTCGGGGCCCTCGCCGTGATCGCGATGCTGTTCGGCGCGCTCACGTCGATCGCCTCGGACCTGCCTAAGTTCAAGAGCACCGTCCAGTTCAGCAAGACAGCCGACTCCTACATGTACGACATCAACGGCAACCCGATCGGCCCTCTCGCGCCGGCCAGCACCCCGGCGATCGACCACTACAAGCAGATCTCGCAGAACATGGTTCACGCGATCGTGGCGGTCGAGGACCATGGCTTCTGGAGCGAGTCCGGCATCAGCGTTCGCGGCCTCTTCCGGGCCGCGCTTGCAGATGTGACCGGTGGAAAGATCCAGGGCGCTTCGACGATCCCGGAGGAGTTCATCAAGAACGTCCGCCAGGAGGAGGGCGACCGCACCGTCGCTGAGAAACTGGTCGAGGCCGGCATGGCCTTCCAGCTCTCGCACCACTGGACGCATGTGCAGATCCTCACCGCCTACCTGAACTCGATCTACTTCGGAAACGGCGCGCTGGGAATCGAAGCAGCTGCCCGCGTCTATTTCGGATGGGCGCATGGGTACGACACGGCGAATCCGGCCAACGGTGGCAAGGACGCCTGCGGCAACGCCGACCCGCAACACCCCGACCGTCCGGAGTGCGCGAGCGTGCTTGACGGTGCCTGAGGCGGCACTGCTCGCGGGCATGGTGGCCAACCCGAGCGCCTTCAACCCGGCTGGTAACTCAACCGAGCGCGCGGCGGCCAAGACCCGACGCAACCTGGTGCTCTACGACATGTATGAGCAGCACTACATCTCCCAGGCCGATTACGACAAGTTCCAGAACACGCCGCTACCAACGGCCAACCAGATCCAGCAGCCGGAGCAGCAACCGTCATCTGCTCCCTACTTCACGAGCTGGGTCGAGCCCCAGGTCGTGCGTGCGCTGGAGAAAGAGGGTCTGTCAGCCAAGGAGGCCCAGTACGAGGCCTACTACGGCGGGCTCAAGATCAAGCTGAGCATCGATCTGAACCTTCAGAACGAGGCGCAGACTGTGGTCAACGACGAGCTCCCGCCAAATGAGGGCCTGCCGACGGCCTCGCTGGTAGCGATCTCCAACAAGACAGGCGAGGTCCGCGCGATGGTCAGCGGCGACGGGCCCGACTACCAACAGGAACCGTTCAACCTGGCGACCATGGGCTACCGCCAGCCGGGATCGTCGTTCAAGGTCTTCACGCTCGCGGCCGCGCTCTCACAGGGTCTGATCACCCCGTATACCGAGTTCAACTCGCACCAGCTCACGATCAACTTCGTCAAGAAGGGCGGCAACGCGTTCTACGCGCCGAACGGCACCGGCCGCTTCCCGGTGCACAACT
The DNA here is from genome assembly GCA_963714335.1 of uncultured Actinomycetota bacterium. Classification (GTDB taxonomy): domain Bacteria; phylum Actinomycetota; class Thermoleophilia; order Solirubrobacterales; family Solirubrobacteraceae; genus Palsa-465. The sequence continues at coordinate 584,162 of CAVQNW010000001.1, read as the reverse complement.
TCGGAAACGTCGTACAGCGGCTGGATTCCGATGACCGTGGCCACCGCGACGTCGGACAACAGTGTCTTCGCGCAGCTCGGCACGGAGAAGGGGATGGGAACGGGCATCGTCGCCAAGTACGCAAAGCTGCTCGGCATCCGCTCGCCGGTCTCTCGTAACCCGTCGATGATCCTCGGCGGTCTCAGCACCGGCGTCTCCGCGCTCGACATGGCGCACGCCTATTCGACCGTCGCCAACGACGGCGTGAAGATCTCCAACCCAACGTCTGGGTGACATCGACGGTGGCCCGGTCGGCATCGACTCGATCTCCAACTGCGGCCCATGCGTATCCAGGAACGGCGATCCGCGGCACAAGATCACCAACTGGGGCACGATGAAGCCCCACCGGGTGCTCACTCCCGAGGTCGACGCAACGCTCACCGAGCTGCTGCATGGGCCTGTGGATGACAGCTACGGAACCGGAACCGCCGCCGCGATCCCGGGCGTGGACATCGCCGGCAAGACCGGCACGACGTCGAACTACGTCGACGCCTGGTTCGTCGGCTACACCCCGCAGATGACTGTCGCGGTCTGGGTCGGCTACCCCAACAGCGGCAAGCCGATGACGGACCTCTACTACGGCAAGCCCGTCGAGGGCGGCACCTTCCCCGCCGTGATCTTCCACAACTACGTCACCGGGGCACTGCAGATCCTGCAGGACGAGGCCAGCAGCAGGAAGGCGGGAGCGGACACCGTGACGACGCTGACGCCCACCTACACCGGACCGACGTCTAGCACCGGCACCGGGACTGGCACCGCCACGAACTCGACGCAGACGACGGCGACCAACGGCACGACCGCGCCCGCGAACACACCGGCGACACAGCAGACGGCGGGCGCCGGGGGGACCTCGGCAACCCAGAACTCAACGGCCGGAGGCTCGTCGAACCAGACCGAGACGCTGCCGCAGACGACCTCACCGCCGCCGCCCTCCTCGTCGTCGGGCGGGTCCACCGGCGGCACCACCGGCGGCACCACTGGCGGCTCCGGGCTCTAGCGAGTTCTCAGAGCGGATTCCTGACCGGCACCGAGAGGTAGCGGCTGCCGGCCAGGCAGAAACGCCAGGGCAGCTCAGCTGCCTTGGTGATCCCGATCCGGCGGTCCCGCTGGACCACCGGATCGCTGAAGCGCTCCGGTCGCCCCGAGATCACGACCGGCCCACGCTCCAGATCAGACCCGTTGTCCGCCAGCGTGACGCCGAGCGCCTGTGTGAGCTTGCCCGGCCCCGAGCAGAGAGCTCTGTCCGGACTTGGATCGAGGCCACGACGCTCGGCCATCAGCTCACGTCCCGTCGAGCGGCTCGAGCGCCCTGATCAGCACCGCGGCGCCGACGCCCTCCGGCTCACACACCGCGTTCAGCATCGCGTGGATGCCGTAGGAGAGGTAGACGTATGCCCTCCCGGGCGGACCGAAGATCACCTCGGTCCGTGCAGTGAGACCGACGAATGCGTGGCAGGCAGGCTCGCTGTCGTGGTAGGCCTCGGTCTCGACGATCACGCCGCTGCACTGGCCGTGGGTGACAACGCAGCCGATCAGATCCTCGGCCACCTCGAGCACCGGCCGGACATAGAACTCGGGCTTCACCGTCCCGTGCGCGCACGATCGAGCTCGGCGCGCGCGTGGGCGAGCTCGGCGCGCGCATAGGCGAGCTGTTCGCTTACCGCGGTCGACCCCGTTCCCCCGCGCGAGGCCTTGGATTCAAGCCAGGCGCCATCCGCGAGCAGTGCGTAGAAGCCGTCGGGATCGAGTAGCGGCGAGGCGCCGATCAGCTCCGCCGGCGTGAGCTCGGAGAGCGTGCGTCCGCTGTTCACCGCCAGCCGCACGAGCTCGCCGACCACATGGTGGGAGCTGCGGAACGGCAGCCCGCGCTTGACCAGGTAGTCGGCGACGTCGGTCGCCGCCAGGAACTCATCGCCGGCTGCCTCCGCCAGTCGTTCGCGCTTGAAGGTGATCGTGCTCAGCATCCCCTGTGCGGCGGCAAGCACCAGCTCGAGCGTGTCGACCGCGTCGAACAGGTGCTCCTTGTCCTCCTGCATGTCCTTGTTGTAGGTGAGCGGCAGGCCGTGCATCACGCCGTGGAGCGCCGCCAGGTGCGCGACGATCCGCGGCGCCTTTGCGCGCAGCAGCTCGGCCGCGTCGGGGTTCTTCTTCTGCGGCATGATCGAGGAACCCGACGCCCAGGCGTCCGAGACCTCGCAGAAGCGGAACTCCTCGCTTGACCAGAGCACGATCTCAGCGCCGAGTCGCGAGAGGTGTGTAGCGCAGGTGCTGGCGGCCGACAGGTAGTCGAGCACGAAGTCCCGGTTCGAGACCGCGTCGATCGAGTTCTCGGAGACGGCGCCGAAGCCGAGCTCGGAGGCGAGCAGCTCACGGTCGGTGGCGAAGTTCACCCCGGCCAGAGCTCCTGCGCCGAGCGGAAGCGCATCGGTCCCGTCGAGCACGGCCCTGAAGCGCCGCTCGTCACGCAGCAGCATCCAGGCGTAGGCGAGCAGGTGGTGGCCGAGGTAGACGGGCTGGGCGCGCTGTAGGTGCGTGTAGCCGGGCATCGGCCAATCGATGTGGCTCTCAGCCAGGTCGAGCAGCGGTCTGCACGAGCTCGAGCGTCGCGCCGGCGGCATCCAGTGCCGCGTCGCGCGTGAACATCGCCATGTCGGTCGCGACCTGGTCGTTGCGCGAGCGGGCGGTGTGCAGCCGCCCGCCGGCCTCGCCGGCGAGCTCGGTGACCCGACGCTCGATCGCCATGTGGACGTCCTCGTCGCCCTCGGCGAAGGCGAACGTGCCGTCGCGCACCTCTTCGGCCACCAGGCCGAGCGCCGCGTGGAGCGCGTCGCGGTCCTCGTCGCTGATGATGCCGCTCGCAGCCAGCATCGTCGCGTGCGCGACCGAGCCCTGCACGTCGTACGGGGCCAGGCGCCAGTCGAAGGCCAGCGAGTCGTTCATGCGCCTGAAGACGTCGTCCTGAGGCACCGCCATGCGCGGGCTGGACATCAGGCGTTTCGACGAGCTCATGACGCGCGATGCTAACGATCCACGCGTTGCGCGTGCGCTCCGGAGCACGCCCGTCAGCTCCTCGGCGACGCGTGCCACCTGCCCCTCGCTCATCTGCGGGAAGAACGGAATCGCGATCGAGCGCGCGGCGACGTCCTCGCAGACCGGGAACTGACCCGGCCGGTACCCGAAGGTCTCGCGGTAGTAGCTCATCAGGTGGATCGCCGGGAAGTACGGCTTGGCGGCGATCCCGCGGGCGCCTAGCTGCGTGACCACTGCGTCGCGATCCAGCCCGCGCGGCAGCTGGACCACGTACACGAACCAGCCACGCCGAGCTTGCCCGGAGTTCTCACAGGGAAGCGTGAGCTCGGGGATCTCCTGCAGCGCTTCGCGGTACAGGCCCGCGACCCGCTCGCGACCGGCGAGCAGGTCGTCGAGTCGCTCGAGCTGCGCCAGCCCGAGCGCGCAGGCGATGTCTGAGAGGCGGTAGTTGAACCCCAACCGATCGTGGTCGAGCCAGTCCATGTTGGGAGCGCGGCCCTGGTTGCGCTCGGAGTCGATGCGCTCCTTGAGCGTCGGGTCGGCTGTCACCACCATCCCGCCCTCGCCGGTCGTCATCTGCTTGTTGGCGTAGAAGGCGAACACGGCCGGGTGGCCACGGCCGCCGATCGGGCCGCCGTCGGCATAGGTGCCGCCGAGCGCCTCGCAGGCGTCCTCGACGATCGGCACCCCGGTCAGTTCGAGCCGCGCCATGTCGACCGGATACCCGAACACGTGCACCGGCAGGAGCGCCGACGTGACGGACGTCACCGCTGCCGCTGCGGCCTCGACGTCGAGGTTGAGCGTCACCGGGTCGATGTCGACGAACACCGGCCGCGCGCGCTCGTAGATCGCCACATTGGCGCTCGCCACGAACGAGAACGGCGTCGTGATCACCTCGGTGCCGTCGCTCACGCCGACGGCGCGCAGCGCCAGGTGAAGTCCCGTCGTTCCCGACGAGACCGCGCTCGCGCAATGGGCGCCGACGCGCGCGGCGAAGGCGCGCTCGAACTCGGGCCCGCGCGACCCCAGGGATAGGTGCCCCGAGCGCAGTACCTCGAGCACCGCCTGCTCCTCCGGTTCACCGAGCACCGGCCGGGCGAGCGGGATCGGATCCGCCGGCCCGGACGTCCCGAAAGCGGTCACGAGGACGCGCGCGCCTCGTCCGCGCTCACGGGCCGCCGCCCTGCCTGCATCCCAAGCTCGAGTGAGTCGACCAGCGCCTCCCACGACGCCTCGATCACGTTGTCAGAGACGCCGATCGCTCCCCACTCCTGCTCACCGTCTGAAGAATCGAGCAGCACGCGGGTGATCGCGTCACTGGCCTTGGCGCCGTCGAGGATCCGGACCTTGAAGTTGACGAGCTTGATCGTGTCGAGCTCCGGGTACACCCGCGCCAGTGCGCCTCGGAGCGCCCGGTCGAGCGCGCTCACAGGACCGTTGCCCTCGGCCGTGAACAGGTAGCGCTCGCCGTCGACCCAGAGCTTGATCGTGGCCTCGGTCTCGACCCGCCCGTCGGCGCGCTTCTCGGCCGTCACGCGCCACGACTCGAGCGTGAACAGCGGCGTGTACTCGCCGCTCTCCTTGCGCATCAGCAGCTCGAACGAGCCGTCGGCCGCCTCGTAGTGGTAGCCCTCGTGCTCGCGCTCCTTGACGCGCTCGATCAGTCTCGCGGCACCGGCATCGTCGAGTTGGATGCCGGCCTCGGTGGCGCGCGCGTCGGATCGTGCCCTTGCCCGAGAGCTCAGACACCAGCACGGCCCGGTCGTTGCCGATGACCTCGGGGTCGACGTGCTCGAATGTGCTCGGGTCGGCGCTGACGCCGGCCACGTGCATACCGCCCTTGTGGGCGAAGGCGTTACGGCCGACGTACGGCTGATTGTGGTTCGGGGTGAAGTTCAGGAGCTCGTCGAAGAAATGCGAGCTCGTGGTGAGCGCGTGCAGCTGCTCAGGAGTCACGCACTCATAGCCGCGCTTGAGCTGCAGGTTGGGGATCAGTGTCGTCAGATTGGCGTTGCCGCAACGCTCGCCGTAGCCGTTCTGCGTGCCCTGAACGTGGGTGGCGCCGGCCTCGACCCCCGCCAGCGTGTTTGCGACGCCGCAGCCCGCGTCGTCATGGCAGTGGATCCCGATCCTGACGCCGGTCGGGCCAAGCTCGCGCACCACCGCCTCCATCGCCTCCGCGACGCCGTCCGGCAGCGCACCGCCGTTGGTGTCACAGCAGGTGATGGTCTCGGCGCCCGCCTGCGCGGCGGCGCGCAAGCAGGCGAGCGCGTACTCGCGGTCGTCGACGAAGCCGTCGAAGAAGTGCTCGGCGTCGTAGATGACCCGCTTGCCTGCGGCGACGAGGAACGCGATCGACTCGGAGATCATCCGCAGGTTCTCGGCGCGGTCGACCTTGACCACCTTCTCCAGGTGCAGGCTCCAGGTCTTGCCGACGAGCGTGCATACCGGCGCGAAGCAGTCGGCCAGGATCTGCAGCGCGGGATCGTCCTGCGCCCGCACGTCCCGCCGGCGCGTCATGCCGAATGCCGCGATCTGCGCGTGCTGGAAACGCTCGCCGGCCAGCAGCTCGAAGAGCTCGAGCTCCTTGGGGTTGGAGCTCGGGAAGCCCGCCTCGATCAGGTCGATCCCGAGCTCGTCGAGCATGTGCGCGACGCGCACCTTCTCGTGCGCCGACAGCGACATGCCCTCCCCCTGCATGCCATCACGCAGGGTGGTGTCGTAGAGCTCGATCTTGGTCATGTCAATGTGCCGGCGCGGGCACTTCGACGTGATCGAGCCACTCCGCGTAGCGCGGCTCGCGGCCACGGATGGCTTCCTCGAACACGCGCTGCAGCTCGGCGGTCACCGGTCCGCGGCTGCCGCTCGCCGACGGGGTGATCGTCGACCTCGCGGATCGCCGCGACCTCGGCGGCGGTGCCGGTGACGAACAGCTCGTCGGCGAGGTACAGCTCGGTGCGGGTGATGTCGCGCTCGACGATCTCGTAGCCGAGATCGCGCGCGATCCGGATCACGGAGTTGCGCGTGATCCCCTCGAGGATCCCACCGGCGAGGCTCGGCGTGTGGATCGTCTCGTCCTTGACCAGGAAGATGTTCTCGCCGCTGCCCTCACCGACGAAGCCGCGCTGGTCGAGCAGGATCGCCTCCTCGTAGCCGGCCTTGGTCGCCTCGATCTTCGCGAGGATGCTGTTCAGGTACTGACCGGTCGCCTTGGACTCAGGGACGAAGGAGTCACCGTTCATGCGCCGCCAGCTTGCGACCTTGGCGCGGATGCCGACCTGCTTGGAGTCCTCGCCGAGGTAGGCGCCCCACGGCCACGCCGCGATCGAGACGTCGACCGGAGCCTCGAGCGGGAAGAGGCCCATGACGCCGTAGCCGCGGAACGCGATCGGGCGGATGTAGCACTCGCGCAGACCGTTGGCTGATCAGCAGCTCGTGCGTCGCCTGCCGCAGCTCCTCGCGCGTGTACGGGATCGGCATGTAGTAGAGCTCGGCCGAGCGGAACAGCCGCGCGATGTGGTCATGGTGGCGGAAGATCGCGGTGCCGCCCGTCGTCTCGTAGGCACGCACGCCCTCGAACACGCCGGTGCCGTAATGGAGCCCGTGCGACAGTACGTGCACCTTCGCGTCCTCCCAGGCAACGAGTTCTCCGTTCAGCCAGATGAGGTCCGCTTGATCCACGTGGTGCTCCTTAGAGGTTCGAAAGAACGGCCTGCGTCGCCTCGCGGGTATCCGCGCTGCCCCCCAGGTCACGTGTGCGCAGGCCGGCCGCGAGCGCACGGTCAACGGCCGATTCTATCGCCGCCGCCTCACTCTCCAAGCCGAGCCCGTGCCGGAGCATCATCGCCGCGGACAGGAACATCGCCATCGGATTGGCGGCGCCGCTGCCGGCGATATCGGGGGCGGAGCCGTGCACGGGCTCGAACAGGCCCGGGTTGCCAGGATCGCCCAATGAGGCGCTCGGGAGCATCCCGATCGAGCCGGTCAGCGTGGCGGCCTCGTCGCTGAGAATGTCGCCGAACATGTTCTCGGTGACGATCACATCGAAGTCGGCGGGGTTCGAGACCAGCTGCATGGCCGCGTTGTCCACGAGGATGTGCTCGAGCTCGACAGTTGGGAACTCAGCCGTGTGAACCTCACGCACGACCTCGCGCCAGAGCCGGCTCGTCTCGATCACGTTCGCCTTGTCGACGCTGGAGACCTTGCGCCTGGCCGCCTTGAACGCCACCCGGGCGATCCGCTCGACCTCCTCGCGCGTATACACGCAGAGGTCCGAGGCGGCGTCGGCTGTGCGCGTCTTCTCACCGAAGTAGATCCCGCCCGTGAGCTCGCGCACGACAAGCAGATCGGTGCCCTCGATCACCTCGCGCTTGAGCGGGCTCGCGTCGTAGAGCGCCGGCAGCGGACGCACCGGTCGCAGGTTCGCGTAGAGCCCAAGGCCCTTACGCAGCCCCAGCAGGCCCTGCTCGGGTCGCGGCTTGCTCGGGTCGGTCGTGTCCCACTTGGGTCCGCCGACAGCGGCCAGCAGCACGGCGTCGGAAGCCTGGCAGGCGGTCAGCGTGTCATCGGTCAGGGCGATGCCGTGGGCGTCGATCGAGGCGCCGCCGAAGAGGTGCTCCTCGTAGTCGAAGTTGGTCCCGACGGCGGCGAGCACCTCGAGCGCGGGAGCGATGATTTCAGGGCCGATCCCGTCGCCGGGCAGCAGGATGATCTTGGAAGCCATAGGGCCCGGAAGCTACCGGATCGTACTGGTTGCGAACTCGACTCAGGTCCGCAGATACCGGCCCTGCGCGAAGATCCGGTAGTTCAGCGCGAACAGTGCGCCGGTGAACGAGCGCCAGGAACGCGAACGCCAACGGGATGTTCGTGTCGTGGTAGCCGATGAACCCGTAGCGCACGAGCGCGATCATGTAGTAGACCGGGTTGAAGCGCGTGAGCGTCTGCCACGGCTGCGGCAGCAGCGAGGCACCGTAGAACACACCGCCGAGGAAGATCAGCGGCTGCAGCACGAACGTCTGGTAGAGAGCGACATCGTCGAACTGCTCGGCCCGCACCCCGACGAGCACCCCGGCCTGAGCGAAGAACAGGCCGACGAGGATCAGACCCGGGATCAGCACCAGTGCGTGCGTGACCGGCAGCGACAGCAGGACCGCCGCGACGATGTACGTGAGCGCGGACACGATGAAGCCGCGGATGAAGCCGCCGAGCGTGAAGCCCAGCAGCAGCTGCATCGGCGACGCCGGCGAAGAGAGCTGATCGTCGATCGAGCGGGTGAACTTCTGCTGGAGGATCGACGAGGAGTTGTTGGAGAACGCGTTCAGCGCCCAGGCCATCATGATCAGGCCCGGGATCACGAACACGATGTACTTGTACCCGTGGATCTGGTGGATGCGCGTGCCCAGCGCGGCACCGAACACCGAGATGTAGAGGAAGGTCTCGAGCAGCGGGCCGCCGAGCGTCTGGCGCTTGATCTTCATGAAGCGGTTGACCTCGCGCCGGATCAGCGAGAGCAACCGAATCTGTGACGCGCTCATGCCGCCGTGTCCTCGATGTGCACGCGCGAGAGCTCCTGGCGTCCGACGAGGGCCAGGTAGGCGTCCTCGAGCGTTGCTGACGCCGTAGCGCGCGGCGAGCTCCGGGATCGTTCCCTGAGCTGCGATCTCACCGTGGTTGATGAAGGCGATGTGGTCGCAGAGGCGCTCGGCCTCCTCCAGGTAGTGAGTCGTGAGCATGATGCTGGTGCCCTCGCTGTTGATCTTCTCGATGTACTGCCACAGCTCGAGGCGCAGCTCGATGTCGACGCCGGCCGTGGGCTCGTCGAGGATCAGCAGGCGCGGACGGTGCATCAGTGCACGCGCGAGCGTGAGCCGCCGCTTCATCCCGCCCGAGAGCGTGCGCGTGCGCTCGTGGCGCTTGCTCGTCAGCGAGAACGCCTCCAGCAGCTCGGCGGTGCGCTCGCGGCGGTCGGCCTTGCTCATGCCGAAGTAGCCGCCGTGCAGGTCGAGCGTCTCCTCGAGCGTCAGGAACATGTCGAGGTTGATCTCCTGCGGCGCCAGCGCGACCGCCTCGCGTGCCTCGCGGTAGTGGTGGACAGCGTCGTGACCGAAGACCTCGACGCTGCCGGAGGTCGGCCGCGCCAGGCCGGTGATGCAGTGGATCATGGTCGACTTGCCGGCGCCGTTGGGGCCGAGCAGGCCGAAGAACTCGCCGGCGCCGATCTCCAGCGAGACGCCCTTGAGCGCCTCGCATGCCGTTCGGATAGCGCTTGACCAGGTCGCGCACCGCCAGTGCAGGCGTCACCTGGTCTCCCCGGCCCGGCGGGCGACCATGTTCAGGCGCACGTACTCGAGCACCAGCGGCGTTCCCGTGCGCGCCAGTACGGCGCGAATGAAGCTCTGATGCAGGTCCTCCGGGAGCAGATCGAGGTGACGCACAAGACATACAGTACGAACAAAGGGCTCTGGGTCATCGAGCGTCGTCGGGCCGGGGCTCGAGCCAGGTCTCCACGTCGACGAACCCGGCCGCGCTGAGACGCTCGGCGGTGATGTCGGCGCGCGCGTAGTTCCACGGGCCCTTCCACTCCGTGAAGTAGGGCGCGAACTCACCACTGCGAGCGACCTCATCGGCGGTGATGCGGAAGCCGTCGATGTTGCCGAAGCCCCCGCACTGCGCCACCAGCTGGCCGCCGGGCTTCAGCGCCGCAGCCAGCGCGGCGAACAGCTTCGGGTGATCTGGGATCCAGTGGAACGTCGCGTTGGAGAAGATCGCGTCCACCGGCTCGGGCAGCGACAGCTCCGTCAGGTCCTGGCAGTACGCGGTGACCCTGTCTCCGAGCGCCTGCTTGCGTGTGCTCGACCATCGACGGCGCGACGTCCACGGCGTAGACGCGCCCGTCGGGGACCAGGTCGACGAGCATCGCGGTGACCTTGCCGGACCCGCAGCCGGCATCGAGCACCACCTCGTCGCCGTCAAGGTGCAGGCGCTCGAGCTGCTCACGGGCCCAGGCCTGTTGCGGCGCGGAGATCTGGTCGTAGGTGGTTGCGTCCCAGTCGCGAGCTTTGGCGGCGCCACTGGCCCGCGGGCCAGTGGCTCCAGGATCAGCGCTCATAAATTTTAGTCACCGGTCCTGAGCGCTCACGGTCAGACTCGTAAGCAGCGATCGCCTGCTCCTGCTGAAGCGTCATGCCGACGTCGTCGAGGCCGTTGAGCAGCCGGTACTTGATGCTCTGGTCGATCTCGAATGTGGCGCTTCCGCCCGGCCAGCGAACCTCCTGGTTGGCCAGGTCGACCTGTGCGTTGCCGGCCTCGGCGATCGCGTGGCAATCCTCGGCTGAGAGCGCGATCGGCAGCAGCCCGATCTTGGTGCAGTTCGAGTAGAAGATGTCGGCGAAGCTCTGCGCGATGATCGCCTGGAAGCCGTAGTCCTCGAGGCCCCAGGGCGCGTGCTCGCGGCTCGATCCGCAGCCGAAGTTGCGGCCGGTCACGAGGATCGGGTTCTGCGGCAGGTCCCAGTCCGGCTCCTTGGCCCAGTCGTAGAACAGGAACTCACCAAAGCCGGTCCGCTCGACTCGCTTGAGGAACTGCTTGGGCATGATCTGATCGGTGTCGACGTCGTTGCGGTTGAGAACCGACACCGGGCCGGTGATGGTTTCGATTGCCTTCATCGGTTCAGGCTCCTCTACGCGTTTGCGGGTTCGCGGTTGTAGTTGCGGATGTCGACGAAGTGGCCCTCGATCGCGGCTGCAGCGGCCATCTGCGGAGAGACGAGATGCGTGCGCGCTCCGCGTCCCTGGCGGCCCTCGAAGTTGCGGTTCGAGGTCGACGCCACGCGCTCGCCGGGCGCCGCGATGTCCGGGTTCATACCCAAGCACATCGAGCATCCGGCGGCGCGCCAGTCGAAGCCGGCGTCGCGGAAGACCTGGTCGAGCCCCTCGGCCTCGGCCTGCTCCTTGACCTGCACCGATCCCGGAACGACCATCGCGTAGACGCCGTCGGCCACCGTACGGCCAGCGACCACCTCGGCTGCGGCGCGCAGGTCGCCGATCCGCGAGTTGGTGCAGGAGCCGATGAACACGCGGTCGAGACTGATCTGCTCGATCGGCGTCCCGCCCTCGAGACCCATGTACTCGAGCGCGCGCTCGTCCTGCTCGCCGGCCGGTTGGGGCACGCTGCCGGCGACCCCGACGACCATGCCCGGGTTCGTGCCCCAGGTGACCATCGGGCTGATCTCCGCGCAGTCGATCGTGATCTCGCGGTCGAAGTGCGCGCCCTCCTCGGTGTGAAGATCGCGCCAGTCGTCCGGCACGGCTGCGGGCGCGCCGGGGCGCCCGATCACGTAGTCGAAGGTCGTCTGGTCGGGCGCGATCATGCCGGCGCGGCCGCCGCCCTCGATCGTCATGTTGCAGACCGTCATGCGGCCCTCCATCGAGAGCTGCTCGATCGCAGGCCCGGCGTACTCGACGACGTATCCGGTGGCGCCGGCGACGCCAATCTGGCCGATCGTGTAGAGGATCAGGTCCTTGGCGGTGACACCGAAGCCGAGATCGCCGACGTAGTTGATCCGCATCGACTTGGGCTTCTGCTGGACCAGACACTGAGTGGCGAGCACGTGCTCGACCTCGCTGGTGCCGATGCCGAAGGCCAGCGCCCCGAAGGCCCCGTGCGTGGCGGTGTGCGAGTCGCCGCAGACGATCGTCATGCCGGGCTGCGTGACGCCCAACTCCGGACCGATGACGTGCACGATGCCCTGGTGCTCGGAGCCGAGCGAGTAGATCGGGATCCCGAACTCATCAGCGTTGCGCTCGAGCGTCTCCACCTGGATCCGCGAGAGCTCGTCCTTGATCAGGCGCGGCCGCGGCGGTGCCGTCGGTCGGCGTGTTGTGGTCGGCCGTGGCGAGCGTGCGGTCGGGCCGCCTGACCTTGCGGCCGTTCATCCGCAGGCTGTCGAAGGCCTGCGGGCTCGTGACCTCGTGCACGAGGTGCAGATCGATGTACAGCAGGCCGGGGGCGACTTCATGGCGCTCCCAGATCTTGTCGAACAGGCTCTTGGGCATCTCTAGTGTCTCCCAACGGGGGTACGTGCGGACCGAGAGGGGTCCGCAGGGTGTGCATGGCAAGAACGCACGGAGGGGCAATACCTAGTTGTATTGCCCCGACTGAGGACGCCGCCAGGCGCCCCCGCGGATCGCTCGAATCCGTGCGTATCTCCGTTGGGGGGCACTTAACTCCGTCTCAGGCCGGCGCTCACGACCGCGAGCAGAACGGCGTCTTTGGTTCCAGGGTTCTCGAAGTGGTGTGGCAGGTCGGCGTCGAAGGTCACGCAGTCGCCGGCGGACAGCTCGAACCGGCGGCCATCGCAGGCCAGCACGACCTCACCAGACTCGACCAGCGCGGTCTCGCGGCTTCCGGGCTCGTGCACGGGCGGGTCGCCGCGACCACCGGTCGCGGCCCCCGGCGCGAGCGTATGGCGCGACAGCTCGGCGCGCTGTCCGGGTAGCGGCGGGCTGAGGATCTCGTAGCCGTGGCCCTTGACCCCAGTCGGACCCTTACGTCGCTCGCGTCTGCGTACCACCGTCACAGCGCCGTCCTCGTCAAGCCGCAACAGCTGTGAGAGCCGCAGATCCAGCCCTGAGGCGATCCGCGTCGCGACCTGGAGCGTCGGCGAGGTCTCCCCCCGCTCGACCTGTGAGAGCATCGGCGCGCTCACGCCGGAGCGCTCAGCCAGGTCGCGGAGTGACAAATCCATCGCCTCACGCAGAGCGCGCACGCGCGCTCCGAGGGCTTCAGGAGATGCTGCGGTCTGCTCAGCCGTCGCCATACGCGCGTATGTTATCGCATACAGCTGTACGCTGTGCGACGGTGATGGAGCGTCCGGACATCCTCGTGCTCGGTGGCGGTGGCCGCCAGGGCGACGCCTGGATGACCGGGCTGCTTGCCGGGCTCGAGGACGCCCACGGGATCTCGTTCGCAGAGTGCGACTACTTCGTGGGCACATCGGCCGGCAGCATCGTGGCGGCCAAGCTCGCCTCGGGGCGGTCCTTAAGACGTCCGGATTCGAGCGTTGATGGCACCGCTTCCGGTGGGCAATCGGCGCCGAATTGGGCGGCGAATTCGGCAATGGCAATTGCCGCACCGTTTGCGCAACTCGGGCTTCGCCTCGGGACGCGGCCGGGGCAGCTGGTCCGCGGCGCTGCGCTTGGTCTTGTGCCGGTATCGGCGAATGACACGCTGAACTTCGATGGAGCGTTCATCGAGCCGTTTGACGGGCGACTGCGGGTCGTGGCCGTGGACCGGCGCTCAGGCAGCCGCGTTGTGTTCGGTGCGCCCGGGGCACCGGAGGCAACCGTCGCGCAGGCTCTGCGAGCTTCCTGCGCGCTGCCGCTGGTCTTTGCACCGGCCGTGATCGGCGGGCGCGAGTACGTCGACGGCGCGATCTGGAGCCCGACCAACGCCGACGCATCGCCGGTCAGCCGCGGCGCACACGTGCTGATCGTTGCGACCATGGCCAGCGCTCACGGTCCGTTCAACGCGCCCGTCCGGGCCGCGGCCCGGGCAGCGATGCTGATCGAGGCATCAGCCCTGAAGGCTCGCGGCTCGCACGTCCGCATGATCGCTCCCGATCGGAACTCCGCTTTGTCGATCGGGAGAGACCTGATGGCGGGCGCCGGCCTTGAAGAAACCGGCGCCGCCGGTACGCGCAGGGCGCTGATCGTCTAGGGCGTGCTCGCGAGCGCCGCCTCGCCCCGCTCCCCGTCACGCCGGCGCACGGCGTTCGAGAGCGCGCGAACGTAAGCGCGTGCCGCCGCGTCGACGATGTCGGTCGAGACACCCTGGCCGGAGCCGCTGAAGCCGTCGACCTCGACGACGATCGAAGTCTCGCCGAGCGCGTCCTGGCCGCCGGTCACCGCGCCGATGTGGAACTCGCGCAGGCGTGCGTCAACGCCGGTCGCGACGTTGATCGCGTGGAAGATCGCGTCGATCGGACCGTCGCCGCCGAACGATCCTTCGAGCTCCTCGCCTTCCGGGGCTGCGGATGCCGACCTTGGCGTGCGGCGGCCGCCGGGTCGAGGACTCGACGTCGAACCACTCGAGCGTGTAGCCGAGTTCCTCGGCCTGCTCGCGCAGCTCGTCGGTGAGCAGCGCCTCGAGGTCCATCGCCGTCACCTGCTTCTTCTTGTCAGCGATCTCCTTGAAGCGCTTGAACGCTTGGTTCAGGGTCTGGCCGGAGATCTCGTAGCCGAGCTCGCTCAGCGCCTGCTGCAGCGCATGGCGGCCGGAGTGCTTGCCGAGGACCAGCTGGTTGGAGTCGAGGCCGATCGAGGTCGCATCCATGATCTCGAAGGTGCTGCGCTCCTTCAGCACGCCGTCCTGGTGGATCCCCGACTCGTGCGCGAAGGCGTTGCGCCCGATGATCGCCTTGTTGGGCTGCACCGGATAACCGGTCAGGCGCGAGACGATCCGTGAGGTGCGAGCGATCTCCTTGGTGACCGCGCCCGTGTGCACGCCGAGCTCGGCCTGGCGGGTGGCGATCAGCATGATGATCTCCTCGAGCGCTGCGTTCCCGGCCCGCTCGCCGATGCCGTTGACGGCGCATTCGACCTGACGCGCGCCGGCCATCACACCGGCGATCGAGTTGGCGACCGCAAGCCCCAGATCGTCGTGGCAGTGGACCGAGAGCACGACATCCCGCAGGCCCGGCACGAGCTCGTACAGCCGAGCCAGGAAGGCGGCGTACTCCGTGCGGCATCGCGTAGCCGACGGTGTCGGGGATGTTGATCGTGGTCGCCCCCTCGTCGAGCGCGATCTGCAGGATCTCGGCGGTGAAGTCGATGTCCGAGCGGGTCGCATCCATCGGCGAGAACTCGACGTCCTCGCACAGCGACCTGGCGTGGGCGACCGCCGCCCGCGCCATCCCGCGCACGTCGTCGCGCGTGTTCTGCATCTGGTACTGGATGTGGATGTCTGAGGTCGAGATGAAGGTGTGGATGCGCGGACGCTCGGCATCCTTGAGCGCCCCCCAGGCGGCGTCGATGTCACCGGGAAAGGCTCGTGCCAGCCCGGCGATCACCGGACCGTCGACGTTGCGAGCGATCGCCTGAACGGCCTCGAAGTCTCCCGGCGAGGCGATCGGAAAGCCGGCCTCGATCACGTCGACGCCAAGCCGCGAAAGCTGCTGGGCGATCTCGAGCTTCTCCTGAGCGTTCAGCGAGATGCCGGGCGACTGCTCGCCGTCACGCAGCGTCGTGTCGAAGATGATTACTCGGTTGGGGTCGTTCGATGGCGTCATCAGACGTCTCCTTTGCTCTCGTCCTGCTTCTTCTCGTGCTTGGTTCGCGGCTACGTGCGGCCGCCGGCGCGCTATTCCCCCCGGAGGGGGAGGAGAAGAAGTCGAAGGTCGAGGGCGTACGCCATCGCGCGGAAGGCTAGCGATTGGACCGGTGACCCGCAAGGTTGGGCTTTGCTTTGAGACATGCTTTCAGTGGTTGCGGAGGGGGCGGCTCGCTTGCTCGCCCCCTCCGGCGCATGGCGCTCAGAGCGTGACGGTGACGCCGGCGACGAACCCGTCGCTGGTGGCGATCTCCTTGACGAGCGCGTCGGGCACGGCGGTCGTCGGTGGTGATCACCATCGCGGCATAGGGCTCGTGATTGGCGCCCTCCGGCTGGCGGCCGACGACCGAGGAGACGATGTTGACGTTGTGGGCGCCGAACAGCGTGCCCACCCGTCCCAGCATGCCCGGACGGTCGTGGTAGCGGAACATCGTCACGTGGTCCTCCAGCTGGACCTGGAAGCGCTGGCCCCAGGCCTCGAGCAGGTGCGGACGGTTGTTGGTTGCCGATCACCGTGCCGGCGACGCTGGCCGTGTGATCGCTCGATGGTGACGGTCACGCGGATCATGTCGGTGTAGTCGCGGACCTTCTCCTGCTTGGAGTCCTCGGTCGTGATCCCGCGCTGCTTGGCGAGCGCGGGTGCGTTGACCTCGTTGAGGTCCTCGGCGCCCTTGGCCGCGAGCACGCCCATCAGCACGTTCAGCCCCAGCAGCCGTGTGTCGCGTGAGGCGATGCCACCGAGGAACTCGACCTTGACCGTTTCGATCGCCGCCTCCTCGTCGAGTGAGGCCGCGATCTTGCCGAGCGCTCGTGCCAGCGGCACGAACGGCGTCAGCGCCTCGATGTCCTCGTCCGGGATCGCCGGGATGTTGACTGCTGTGGTGACCGAGCCGCCGGTCAGCGCCGCGACGATCTGCTCGGCTGCCTGGAAGCCGGCGCGGTCGTTGGCCTCAGCTGTCGATGCGCCGAGGTGCGGCGTGACGATCACGTTCGCGTAGCCGAACAGCGGATGTTCGGTGATCGGCTCGCTCTGGAACACGTCGAGCGCCGCGCCGCCGACCTTGCCGCTGTCGAGCGCCGCCTGCAGGTCCTCGTCGACGACCAGCGGGCCGCGGGCGACGTTCAGCACACGCACTCCGTCCTTGCACTGTGCGAGCACGTCGGCGTTCAGCCAGCCCGTGGTCTCCGGGGTCTTGGGCAGATGCAGGGTGAGGAAGTCCGCGACCGCGTAGACGTCCTCTGGCTTCGCCGCGCGTCTCGACGCCGAGCTCCTTGTAGCGCTCGTCGCTGACGACGGGGTCGTAGGCGATCACGTTCATGCCGAAGCCCTCGCGCACGCTCGGCCACCAGCTGGCCGATGCGGCCGAAGCCCACGACGCCGAGCGTCTTCTCGTAGAGCTCGACACCCGAGTACTTGGAGCGATCCCAGCGCCCTGCCTTGAGTGAGGCGTCCGCCTGCGGGACGTTGCGCGCCAGCGCGAGCAGCAGCGCCATCGTGTGCTCGGCGGCCGTCACGACGTTGGAAAGCGGCGCGTTGGCGACGACGATGCCGCGCTTGCTGGCCTCGGGCACGTCGACGTTGTCGACGCCGACGCCGGCACGGCCGATCGCCTTGAGCTTGGTGCCCGCCGCCAGCAGCTCGGCGTCGAGCTTGGTCGCGGAGCGGATCAGGATGCCGTCGAACTCGGGCAGGCGCTCCTTGACCTGCTCGCGGTCCCAGTCGAAGCCCAGCTCGACATCGAAGTGCTCGCTCGCAGAAGGTCGATGCCGGAGGCGCCGACCTTCTCGGCGACGAGTACACGCTGGTTGCTCATCAGTTCAGCTCCAGGACGTAGTCGATGCAGGCGGTGAGCGCCTGCACATCTGCGGGTCGGTGGCCGGGAACATCGCCACGCGCAGCTGGTTGCGGCCGAGCTTGCGGTACGGCTCGACGTCGACGATGCCGTTGGCGCGCAGCGTCGCCGCCACCGCGGCCGCGTCGACCTCGTCGTCGAAGTCGATCGTGCCGACGACCAGCGAGCGCTTCGCCGGATCGCTGACGAACGGGGTCGCGTGCTCGTGTGCCTCGGCCCAGCCGTACAGATGCGACGAGGACTCGGTGGTGCGCTTGACCATGCCGTCGAGACCGCCGCCTGCGAGCATCCACTCGATCTGGTCGGCGAGCAGGAAGAGCGTCGCAACCGCCGGCGTGTTGTAGGTCTGATCCTTGACGGAGTTGTCGAGCGCCGTCGTCAGCGACAGGAACTCGGGGATCCAGCGCTCCGGTCCGACCGTCGGCCGGTCCGCGTCGACCTGGGCGATCCGCTCGAGCGCGGCCGGGCTGGCCAGCGCGAGCCACAGGCCGCCGTCCGAGGCGAAGCCCTTCTGCGGCGCGAAGTAATAGATGTCGGCGTCGCTGACGTCGACCGGCAGACCAGCCGCGCCGGAGGTGGCGTCGATCAGGACCAGCGCATCGTCGTCGAGTCCGTCGGGACGCACGACCGGAACCATCACGCCGGTCGAGGTCTCGTTGTGCGCCCAGGTCATCACGTCGGCGTCGAGCTGTGCCGATGCCTGCGGATCGGGAGCATCGCCGGCGGGTGCCTCGACGATGATCGGGTCGGCCAGGAACGGGGCGCCCTTGGTTCCGGTCGCGATCTTCGAGGAGAACTCGCCGTAGCTCAGGTGCAGCGCGCGCTCACGGATGACGCCGGCGATCAGCGCGTCCCAGAAGGCGGTGGTGCCGCCGTTGCCGAGGATCACCTCGTAGCCGTCGGGCAGGTTGAACAGCTCGCGCAGGCCGGAGCGGACGCGACCGACGAGCTGCTTGACCGGCTTCTGCCGGTGCGAGGTGCCCATCACCGAGGCGCCGGAGGCGGCCAGTGCCTGCAGCTGCTCGGGACGCAGCCGCGACGGGCCGGAGCCGAAGCGTCCGTCGCGCGGCTTTATCTGCTCAGGGATGATTACTTCTGTCTGGGGCACGGTCGCTCCTCGAGTGTCCTCGGGGTCAGGGAGAGAGATGAGAGTGCCCAGGCGCGCGGCGACGGCGAACGGCCCGTCGCTCCCCGGTGGTTGTGTCCACCTTCTCGCGCCAGTCACGGCGGGCCTGGCCAACGATACAGAAGGAGCGCGGCAAAGCATGCCGCGCTCCGTAAGCAAAACCTATGTTGAACGGCCCTACTCGTGGAAGGCGGTGTCGATCCAGGACATGTGCGAGCGCAGGTCCTTGCCGACGATCTCGACCTGGTGGCCGGCCTGCTCGTCGCGCATGCGCTTGAAGTTCTCCTGGCCGGCGCTGGTTCTCGGCGATCCACTCGCGGGCGAACTCGCCCGACTGGATCTCGCCGAGGATCTGCTTCATCGCCTGACGCGTCTCATCGGTGATCACGCGCTTGCCACGGGTGTAGTCGCCGTACTCGGCCGTGTTGGAGATCGAGTAGCGCATCCCCGCGAGGCCCTTCTCATACATCAGGTCGACGATCAGCTTGAGCTCGTGCAGGCACTCGAAGTAGGCCATCTGCGGGTTGTAGCCCGCTTCGACCAGCGTGTCGAAGCCGGCCTGAACCAGCTCGCTCACGCCGCCGCAGAGCACGGCCTGCTCGCCGAACAGATCGGTCTCGGTCTCCTCCTTGAAGCTGGTCTCGAAGACGCCCGCGCGAGTGCAGCCGATGCCCTTGGCGTAGGCGAGCGCGAGCTGCTGAGCGTTGCCGGTGGCGTCCTGATGCACCGCGATCAGCCCGGGGATGCCGGTGCCCTCGAGGTAGAGCCTGCGGACCATGTGGCCGGGACCCTTGGGCGCGACCAGCGCCACGTCGATGTCGCCGCGGGGGCGTCACGGTGCCGTAGAGCACGGAGAAGCCGTGGCTTGTGAGCAGCAGGTTCCCGGGCTCGAGCCCGCCCTGGATCTCCTCCCAGACGGCGCCGTGCAGCTCGTCGGGGACAAGCAGCATCACGACGTCGCCCTCGTGGGCGGCGGTGGCGGGATCGGTCACGCGCAGGCCATGGCTCTCAGCCTTGGCGACGCTGGCCGAGCCGGGACGCAGTCCTACGACGACGTTTACGCCGGAGTCCTTGAGGTTGTTGGCGTGGGCGTGGCCCTGTGAGCCGTAGCCGATGATCGCGACGGTCTTGCCGTCGAGCAGGTGGAGGTCAGCATCGTCGTCGTAGAACATGGGCCGCAGCGTAGCCCATCAAAGCCGACCGGTGAGCGCCATCACGTCGGCGACGTATTGGCGCGTGGCCGGATACATGCCGTGGGCCTCGACCGACGATAGCCCTTGGAAATAGCCGGCGGCCGCCAGCGACTCGTTCCCGCCGGTCAGCCCCAGCAGCTGGTGCAGCAGCAGCACACCGGCGCGGATGTTCTCCGCCGCCGACGCCGTCCCAAGCGGAGCGCTCGGCGTCAGGTAGCGGTCGATCCAGGTCCAGGTGGCCGGGACGATCTGCATGACGCCGACGGCACCCGCTCCGGAGACCTCGTCGTTGTTCCAGCCGCTCTCCTGCCAGGCGATCGCCTCGGCGAATGCGGCTGGCACACCGTTGGCGCCGGCGACCGAGGCGATCTCACTCGCGGAGACGCGCTCCGCGGTCGGGACCGGTGCCGCAACAGCCTGAGTCGCGGTCTGAGCCGCGCTCGCAGCGGTCGTTCCGACCTGACTCGTCGTCGATACCTGAGTTGTGGTGGATACCTCGCCCGTGGTGGCGTCCGTGTCGTCGATCAGAGTCCGGATCCGACTGGGTCTGCGCGTCGGTGGAAACGTTCGACGCCAGGGACCGTGGCGGGATCCACAGCACTCGGCCGGTCACCAGCTGCGCCTGTGCTGAGATGCCGTTGGCGGCGGCGATCGCCTCGACACTCAGGCCGTCGGTCGCGGCGACCGACGTGAGGGTCTCGCCGGGCTGTACCACGTGCGGATAATTCGCGGAGGCTACGGCGGGGAACAGCAGCGTGATCAGCGCCGTGCAGATAGAAAGTACGCACTCGCATGCATGCAGTCTTCTCCGCTCAGCGAGTTTCATAAAACCCCTGCAAAGCCCCACCCATTTTGGTCGACACGCTTGCGACGGAAGGACTTCGGCGCGCGCTGTCGTAGCGCGCAAGGTGGCGCTGCGCAGCCGTCAGGCAGAGGCAGCGGCCACGAGCGAACTGCCCGGAAGGACCAGCGCACCGGTGTCATCGGTGTAAGCCGCCGCGGCGGCGGCGACGTGATCGCGCAGTGCCTGGCGATCCTCGTCGCCGAGACCGGCCCACACCGTCGCGAACTGGCGCGAGAGGTCGCGCGTCTCGCCCAGCCAGTCGACCACGCTCGCGTACTCGCGGCGGATCGGGACAAGCTCGAGCTCGACATCGAAGAAACCAGCTTCCTCCAGCAGTTCGGTGAGCGGTCGCCGGGTCCGACAGCGCGAACATCCCCGGACCACCGGGTGCCGTTGGCTCGACATGGCCGAGCTCGACGCAGCGCGCGCTGGATGATCGACCGCCCAGGGGTTGGCATCCCGCGCTATCCCACACGGCCAGCGCCAGTCGTCCGCCCGGTTTGAGCACACGGCGGCACTCACGCAGCGCGGCGGCCGGATCGATGGTCAGCATCAACGCCCAGCGGCAGAGAATGATGTCCACACTGGCCGTCGGAAGGTCGATCCACTCGAGCTGAAGCTGCTTGAACTCGACGTTGTCGAGCCCCTGCTCGGCCGCGCGCTCGCGAGCGACATCGAGCATTCCAGCGACGGCATCGCTGCAGATCAACGTGCCGCCCGGGCTCGATCATGCGGGCCGCCATGAAGCCGGTGTCCCCCGGTCCGGCGGCGAGCTCCAGCACCTGCTCGCCGGGACGCGGAGCTGGTGTGGGCGATCATCCAATCCGAGATCGGGTAGAGCTGCAAGCTGAGTGCGATCAGCCTGCCGCCCCCAGCCCTTGGCGGCCTCATCCCAGGCATCGAGCAGACGCTCGCGCTGTTCCTCGATGTCCTCGCCGGCCACGGCGTCAGCCTAGCTCGCGGCGCAGAAGCTTGCCCGAGGCGGTGCGCGGCAGCCGCTCAGTGAAGCCGATCTCCTTCGGCACCTTGAAGCGCGCAAGCCTCGCGCTCACGAACTCCTGGAGCTCTGCAGGTGTGGCGGACTGCCCGTCGCGCAGCACGACGGTGGCGACCACCCGCTCTCCCCACTCCTCGTCGGGTCGCGAGAACACCCCGGCATCGACGACGGCGGGATGCTCGAGCAGCACCGCCTCGACCTGGGCGGGCGCCACGTTCTCGCCGCCGGAGACGATCGTGTCGGACTTGCGTCCGACGATTCGCAACCGTCCCTCCCGGTCGAGGTCGCCGAGGTCACCGGTGCGCAGCCAGCCGTCTTCGTCGAGCGTGTTCGGGGCGAAATTCGCGCCGCTGACCACGATCTCACCCTCGTCGAACCGCAGTCCGCACCCCGTAGAGCGGAAACCCGAAGGTCGCGATCTGCGAGCAGCCCTCGGTCATCCCGTAGCTGGGAGCGACCGGCACGCCGGCACGCTCCGCGCGCTCGAGCAGGTGCCGCGGTATCGGACCGCCGCCAAGCAGCGCCCAGCGCAGGGTTGGCGGTCGCTCCAGGCCGGCATCGAGCAAGCGCGCGAGCATCGTCGGGACGAGCGAGACGAGCGTCACGCCGCGCGCCTCATCCATCAGTTCGGACAGCACCGCATCGGTGTCGAAGCGCTCGTGCAGGATCACCGTCGTCGCGTACATCGTCGAGCGCAGCAGGATCGAGAGCCCGCCGACGTGGGCAAGCGGCATCACGCAGAGCCAGCGCTCGTTCTGGTCGAGTCCGAGCGCGAGCGCCGAGCCGATCGCGTTGGCCTCCCAGTTGCGAAGGGTCAGATAGACCGGCTTGGGCGTCGAGGTCGTCCCTGAGGTGAACATCACGGTCGCGACGTCCGGGTATGGCAGCTCGGCGGGCACGATCCGCAGCGCCCGCTCCTGGCCCGAGAGACGGGGATCGAGCGGGATCGCAGCGGTTCCGGCCAGCAGCGCGGCGTGCAGCTCGATGGCGAAGTCGTCGCCGCCTTCGAGGTAGCTCGGCCCCTGCTCGCCGCCGTGGAACGATGCGCGGGACCGTGCCGCCTGCACCAGCTCTGCGTAGGTCAGCCCGCGTCCGCCGGCGAACTCGAGCGCCACGTGCTGTGGGCGGCGGCGCGCCGCACGGTCAAGCCAGTCGTACATCCGCGAAACGGTAGTCTCAGACGCCGTGAGCGTGATCTGGGAGCCTGCGGCCGAGTACGAAGACATCCGCTACGAGCTCTCCTCGGGCGATGATTGGGACGATCCCAGCTACGCCAAGATCGCCAAGATCACGATCAACCGGCCGGAGGTGCGCAATGCCTTCCGGCCAGAGACGGTCGTCGAGCTGATGGACGCGTTCGAGCGCGCCCGCGAGGATTCAGGGGTAGGCGTCATCATCCTCACCGGCGAGGGCCCGCTTGCCTTCTGCAGCGGCGGAGACCAGCGCGTGCGCGGCAGCAGAGGCGGCTACGTCACCGGCGCCGACCCCGCTCAGGCCGGACACCATCAAACGGCCGGTCGCTTCCACGTCACCGATCTGCAGTCCAGATCCGACGTTTGCCCAAGCCCGTGGTGGCGATGGTCGCCGGCTACGCGATCGGCGGTGGTCACGTTCTGCAGGTCATCTGCGACCTGACGATCGCCGCCGACAATGCCCGCTTCGGCCAGACCGGCCCCCGCGTCGGCTCGTTCGATGGTGGCTTCGGCGCGAGCGTGCTCTCGCGCCTGGTCGGTCCCAAGAAGGCGAAGGAGATCTGGTTCCTGTGCCGCCAGTACGACGCCCAGCAGGCGCTCGAGATGGGGCTCGTGAACACGGTCGTGCCGCTTGGCTGAGCTCGAGGCAGAGACGGTGAAGTGGTGCAGGGAGATGCTCCAGCTCTCCCCCATGAGCCTGCGGCTGCTGAAGGCGAGCTTCAACGCCGATGAGGACGGGCTCGCCGGCATCCAGCAGCTCGCGCACGACGCCAACTACCTCTTCTACATGAGCGAGGAGGCAGCGGAGGGCCGCCAGGCCTACCTCGAGAAGCGACCTCCCGACTTCTCGAAGTTCCCCCGCCGCGCCTGATGTCGATCACCAGCCCGAACCCGGTGCGCATCTGGGTGATGGCCGCACGGCCGAAGACGCTGCCGCTCGGCGTCGCGCCGGTGCTCGTGGGCACCGCGCTCGCCGGTTACCTGCACATCTTCCACCCGCTGCGGTTCGTCGCAGCCCTGCTCGGCTCGGTCTTCATCCAGATCGGTGCGAACCTCTCAAACGACTACTCCGACGCGCGTCGCGGTGCCGATACCGAGGATCGCCTCGGGCCCGTCCGCGTGACAGCGGGCGGCCTGGTGCCACCGCGCCAGGTGCTGATCGCCACCTACGTGACCTTTGGCTTCGCGGTGCTATGCGGCGCCTACCTGATCGCAGTCGCGGGCTGGCAGCTGCTGCTCATCGGCGTGGCCTCGATCATCGCGGGCGTGCTCTACACCGGCGGTCCGCGCCCCTACGGATACGAGGGCCTGGGTGAGGTCTTCGTCTTCCTGTTCTTCGGCTTCGCAGCCGTTGCCGGCTCGTACTTCGTACAGGTCCGCGACTTCAGCTGGGAGTCACTGGTGCTCTCGGTTCCGGTCGGATTGATCGCCGCTGCGGTGCTCGTGGTCAACAACACGCGCGACATCGACACCGACCGGCGCGCGAACAAACGCACGCTGGCCGTGCGCATCGGTCGCGAGCGCTCGCGACGGATGTACGCGACGATGTTGCTGATCGCCTACCCGATCGCGCTCATCCCGTGGCTATTCGGACCGCTCAGCGCGTGGCTGCTGCTGCCGTTCCTCTCACTGCCGCTCTCGGCGCGCGTGATCCGGATCGTCTCCACGCACCGTGATGGCCCGTCGCTCAACAAGGCCCTCGCCAAGACCGGCCAGCTCCAGCTCGTCTTCTGCGTGCTGCTCTCCGCGGGCCTCCTGCTGAGCAGATGAGGGCGCGGACGGCGGTTCTCGACGTCCGCCTGACCGATCCCCTGCGCCCGGCGGCGGCCATTCCGCAGCTTCGCCCGATCGTCCGCTTCACGATCGAGGCGGCGGACGGCGCGGTTGGTCATGGCGAGGCGGCACCGCTGGAGGAGTACGACGGCGTGAGCTTGGATCGGGTTCTGGAGGCGCTCACGGCCCACACGTCCGCTCTGGCCACGAACGAGTGGCCAGAAGAGGACGTGCGGGCCGCGTGCGCTGAGGCTGACGGGCTACCCCAGGCGCTAGCGGCGGTCGATCTGGCCCTGTGGGACCTCGCGGGCCGTCGCGCCGGGAAGAGCGTGGGCGAACTTCTGGGCGCAGCCGATCCGCCGCCGGTCGCCGTGAATGCGACCATCGGCGCCGTCGCGCCACGGGCCGCCGCTGAGGAAGCGCAAGAGGCCCGAGACGCCGGCTTCGAGTGCATCAAGGTCAAGGTCGGCACGCCCGACGACCGCCAGCGGCTACAGGCGATCCGCGACGCCGTCGGCCCCGACATGCTCATCCGCGTCGACGCCAACGGCGCCTGGGACCAGCTCACCGCCCCCGAGCGGATCCGTGCGCTCGCCCGCTTCGACCTGGAGCTCGTCGAGGAACCGGTCCATGGCGCTGAGGCAGTAGAAGTCGTTGCGCGTGCGGTTCCAAAAATTGCACTCGCGCTTGACGAGAGTGCGAGTGCAATTTTGGGGGCCCGCGCGCGACGACTTTGTGACTCCGTCTGCCTGAAAATCTCCGGCTCGGGCGGAATCACCGGCTTACTTGCTGAAGCCGAGCAAGCGCGAGCCCTTGGCTATGAGGTCTACGTGGCGTCGACGCTGGATGGGCCGCTCGGGATCGCGGCAGCGCTTCACGCGGCTGCTGTGGTGAAGCCGGACCGGCATTGCGGGCTGGCGACGCTCGGTCGGTTTGCGGCGCCGGTGCCGGAGGCGCTGGTGCCGGCCGGCGGGCAAATGCACATGCCCGCCGGTCCGGGACTTGGCGATGGTCTACTCGGCTGGTACGGCGAGTAGCGCCTCGACGACGGCGTCGGGTCGCTCGAGGTGAACCGCATGCCCGGCACCCGGGACGATCGTGACGGTGGCGCGCGGGATGCAACGCGCCATCTCATATGCGAGCGCGGTGAACTTTGTGTCGCGCTCGCCGGCGAGCAGCGTGGTTGGCATCTGTAGGTTGGGCAGCCGCTCCCAGACCGATGGCAGGGACCCGGTGCCCAGGTTACGAAGCGCAGAGGCAAGGCCTTGCGGGGTGCTCTGGAGGCGATCCGCGTGGGAGATCGCGGCGACGTCGGGTGGAATGTCGGCCAGGATCGGCGTCTGCGCCCACTGCCGCGCAAAGTCGTCGATCGTCAGCGACTCGATGCGCTCGGCCAGTCGCTCGTCGGCGAGGCGACGCTGCTCGCGCTCGGCCTCGTCGGAGAGGCCGGGGCTCGCTCCGATCAGCACCAGCCGCGTCACGCGGTGTGGCAGCGCGAGCGCCACGTGCAGGGCGATCCGTCCCCCCTGCGAGTACCCCACAAGCGTGAAGGGCTTGGGTGTCAGTGCTGCCACGTCGTCGATCACCGCGCTCAGCGTGACCGGCTCGGCGGCGCCCGCGTGAGGCATGCCCGCGGATGTCCGGAGCGATCGCACGGTACCGTTCCCCAAGCCCCGAGATCACCGGCTGCCAACTGGCGCCGCTGTTGGTGAAGCCGTGCAGCAGCACGAGCGCGGGTGCATTCTCCATACCCGCATCATGACCGCCACGGCCACAGACAGCTACCTGGTGATCCGCGCAATGCTCGACGAGTTCGCGCGCTGCGGGATGCAGCACGCCTGCACCTGCCCCGGTTCGCGCAATACGCCGATCGTCCTCTCGATCGCCAACGAGCCGCGGCTGCACGCGTGGTCTCATGTCGACGAGCGCGCTGCCGGGTTCTTCGCGCTCGGCGCGGCGAAGGCCAGCGGGCGGCCGGTGGCGGTGACCTGCACGTCGGGTACCGCTGCGGCGAACCTGCTCCCGGCGGTGATCGAGGCCCATGAGGCCGGGGTACCACTGATCCTGCTCACCGCCGACCGTCCACCGGAGCTGCGCGACGTCGGCGCCGGCCAGACGATCGACCAGATCAAGCTCTACGGGGACGCGGTCAAGTGGTTCGTCGAACTCGGCGTGCCGGAGGCCACACCGGAGCGGCTGCGCTGGGCACGCTCGCTGGCCTGCCGCGCGTATTGGACTGCCATGAGTGGACGGCCCGGCCCGGTGCACATCAACGTGCCGCTGCGCGAGCCGCTGGTGCTGGCGGAACCGTTGCCGGCAGACGAGCCCGGTGGTGGCGGCAGGCCAGATGGCCGGCCGTGGCTCGTCCAGGAGCGCTCCGCGCCTGCGACGCCGCGAGGCGTCCCGCACCGCCACGAATTTCAGCGAACGGTCTTCATCGCCGGCGACCTCGGGCCGGATCGCGAGCTCGGCGCGAGGCTCGCGGGGTTCGCTGCCCGCGCACGAGTGCCGCTGCTGGCCGACCCGCTGTCGGGGGCGCGCAGCGGCGTCGCCGCGATCGCTCACTTCGATCTGATCCTGCGCGATGAGGCAACGGCGAACAGAACTCGCGCCCGACGTCGTCTGCCGCATCGGCGATCTACCGACGTCCAAGCCGTTGCGCAACTGGATCGGCGAACTGAACCGGGCGCACCACATCGTGTTCGCTCCTGACGAGCGCTGGAGTGATCCCACCGCGAGCGTCGGGCAGCGGGTCGTCGGGCCTCTTCAGGATCTGCTCGAGCGCGTCGAACATGACGAGATCGTGCCGGACGACAGCGACTGGCTCGACCGGTGGACACGGGCCGACAGCGTCGTGGCGCATGCGATCGCGGAGCCGCTGATGGCCGCCGGCCTCAGCGAGCCGGCGACGATCACCGCACTCGGCCAGTTCCTACCGCCAAGCGCGACCGTGTTCGTCGGTGCCTCGATGCCGATTCGCGACGTCGAGGAGTTCTTTCCGGCACTGCGCGACCCGCCGCGCGTGATGGCCAATCGCGGCGCGAACGGGATCGACGGCACCGTGTCCTCCGCGTTCGGTGTCGCTGCGGACGGCGGTGACGTCGTGCTGGTGTTGGGCGACGTCACGCTCGCCCATGACATCGGCGGGCTGCTCGCGGCTCGGCGGCTCGGTCTCAAGCTGACGATCGTGTTGCTCAACAACGACGGCGGCGGGATCTTCAACTTCCTGCCGGTCGCCTCGCAGGGTGAGGCGTTCGAGCAGCACATCGCAACCCCGACGGGGCTCGACTTCGCGCAGGCTGCAGCGCTCTACGGCTTCCGCCACCGCCGGCCGACGACGATCGATGAGCTCGCGGACGCACTGATGCCTGCGCTCAGCGGGGCCGAGTCCACGATCATCGAGGTGCGCACCGACCGCGTGGCCAACCGGCAACTCCACGCCGACGTGGAAGCCGCAGCGCTGGCGGCGCTCCGCACAGGCGAACCGCTCTGATCGGCGCTACCCGGAGAGGACCGGGAGCAGCGCCTGCAGCTTGACCTCGGTCTCGGCCAGCTCGGTGGCGGGCTCGGAGTCGGCCATGATGCCGCATCCCGCGTAGCAGGATGCGAGCGCGCCGCGGAGCAGCGCACAGCGCAGGGTGACGCAGAACTCGCCGTCGCCGTTGGTGTCGGTCCAGCCGACCGTGCCCGCGTACCAGCCGCGATCGAGTCCCTCGAGCGCCGGGATCATGCGCTTGGCCACGGCGTCCGGCTCGCCTCCGACTGCGGGAGTCGGGTGCAGTGCACCGGCCAGGGTGAGCGCACCAACGGCGTCTGCGAGCTGCGCGCGGATCGGTGCGGCCAGGTGCTGGATGTTCGCGACCTTGATCACCACAGGCTCGGGCGCGACCGTCACCCAGACCGAATACGGCGCGAGCGCCTTGGCGATCCGGTCGGCGACGACGTGGTTCTCATGACGGTTCTTGTCACTGCGCAGCAGGCTCTCGCCCAGGTGATCATCCACCGCTGGATCGGCGCTCCGGCGCATCGACCCGGCAAGCGCAACGGTGCTCGCGCGCATTCCGTCCCTGCGCACGAGCAGCTCCGGGGTAGCGCCGATGAATGTCGCGTCGCCGCGCCCGACCGCGTAGACGAAGCACTCCGGGAAACCGCCGCGCAGCACATCGAACACCGCGCCCGGGTCGTGCGGCTGCGGGGCCTGCACCTGCACCTCGCGGGCGAGGACCACCTTCTCGAGCTGGCCGGCACGGATCCGTTCGACAGCTCTCGCGACCGCCTCCTCGTAGTGCGCCGGCGGCATCGGACTGTGGACGGAGAAGTGCCCGACCGGCGCCGGATCGAGCATCGGCAGCCGCCGCTCCTTCAACCCGGTGACGGCCCGGATCGAGCGCTCCATCAGCGCATCGAGGTCCGGCTCGTCATGTTCGACCAGAACATTGCAGGTGATCCATGTGCTCGAGCCGCGACGTGTGAGGCAGACCGCAGGGACGGTCAGCGACGCGGCGGCAAACCCGCGCCATGCCGGGCTGGCGGCACCGTCATCGGCGAACGCGAACCCGGCCATGGCGACCAACCCGACTCCCGGCGGCGCGTCGGGGGAATCAGCCAGTGCCCGCTCGCTGAGCACGCGCCAGCGTCGCTCGAGCACCTTGAACCGATCGCCACCGGCAGCCTCCAGCACGAGCGCGGCGCCGAGCCCGGCGTCGGCAGTGCTGTCGCGTGCCGGCTGCTCCAGGCAGTACCACGGCTGCCCGGGAGCTCGGGAGGCGACCACCACCGCTGAAGGGTCATGCGCGCCAGCAAGTCGCTCGGTGACGCTGGCGAGCACGGGGGATCCCGCGGTCGCCTGGCGGCGAGCGGTCGTGAGGCGCGCCCGCAGGCGCGCCTCAGCCACATCAGATAGCCATCGCGACAGATGTGACGCTTGAGTCCCGGCGGTCGGGGCTTCGCGTCGCATCCTCACAATGAGCCCGGGATCAGGTCTCCGTACGACCGCGCGCGATCGCGATTTCACCGGTCCGCGCCATCTCGACCAAGCCGAACGGTCGGACAAGGCGCTCGAACGCATCGATCTTCTCCTGCGTTCCCGTGACCTCGGCCACGAGTGTGCGCCTGCTGACGTCGACGATCTTGGCGCGGAAGATCTCGCACACCTGCATGACCTCGGCGCGTGTCGCGCCGTCGGCTGAGATCTTGAACAGCGCAAGCTCGCGCGCCATCGTCTCGGACGGCTCGAGGTCGCGGATCTTGAGGACATTGACCAGCTTGTGCAGCTGCTTGGTGACCTGGTCGATCGATTGGACCGCGCCATCCAGTGTCAGCGTGATCCGCGACATCGTCTCATCGTCGGTGGGCCCGACGGCCAGCGTGTCGATGTTGAAGCCCCGACGCGCGAACAGGCCCGTGATGCGCGTCAAGACACCGGGCTTGTTCTCGACCAGGATCGAGAGGATGTGCTTGCGGCCGGTGCGGAAGCTGCCGGCCGCCTCGAGCTCCTCGAGCGACAGGAGCTCCTTGGTTGCTGGTTCACCCATGTCGATCCCCCTAACCGACCATGTCCCGCGCCGCCTGACCGGGCGCGATCATCGGATACACGTTCTCCTCGGCGACAACCCGCACGTCGACCACCACCGGACCCTCGGTCGCGAGCGCCTGCTTCATGTCATCGACCAGCGTCTGCTTGTCGGTGAGGCGCATGCCGGTCGCGCCGTAGGCCTCCGCAAGCTTCACGAAGTCCGGGAACTGGCCCATGTCGACCTGGCTGTAGCGCCTGTCCCAGAACAGCTCCTGCCACTGGCGCACCATGCCGAGGTAGCCGTTGTTCATGATGAACACCTTGACGTCGATCCCGTTCTGGGCGCACGTCGCGAGTTCCTGCGTGTTCATCTGGAATGAGCCATCGCCGGTGATGCAGACGACGGTCTCATCCGGGCAGCCGACCTTGGCGCCCATGGCGGCGGGCAGGCCGAAGCCCATGGTCCCGAGGCCGCCGGAATTGATCCAGTGACGCGGCTTATCGAAGTGGTAGTGCTGCGCCGCCCACATCTGATGCTGGCCGACGTCGCTGCAGACGATCGCGTCGCCGCCGCTCGCCTCGTACAGCGCCTGGATCATGTACTGCGGCTTGATCTCGCTGTCGGTGCTGTCGGTGTAGCTCAACGGGTACCGCTCACGCCAGGAGGCGATGCGGTGCCACCACTCGTCCAGGCGACTCGGGTCCGGCTCGAGCGCTCGGTACTCGGCGGTCAGTCGCGGCAGGATGTTCTTGGTGTAGCCGACGATCGGAATGTGTGCCGGGACGTTCTTCGAGATCTCGGCTGGATCGACGTCGATGTGCACGAACTTGGCATGCGGCGCGAACTCGGAGAGCTTTGCCGTGACACGGTCGTCGAAGCGGGCGCCGATCGCAACGATCAGATCGGCCTCGTCCATCGCGTAGTTGGCAGTGCGGGTGCCGTGCATCCCCAGCATTCCGAGCCACTGCGGATGGCTGGCCGGGAACGCGCCCAGGCCCATCACCGTGCAGGTCACCGGCAGGCGGTCCGAGGTCGCCAGCTCGACGAGCTCCGCGGAAGCGCCGACGGTGCCGCCGCCGGCATAGATCACCGGTCGGCGCGCGTTGGCGAGTGCCTTGGCCGCGAGCCTGATCTGCTTCTGGTTGCCGTCGGTGGTCGGCTGGTACCCAGGCAGGTGCACGTCGGTGATCGGCTCGTAGGGAATGTCCGCGCGGCTCAGATCGGTCGGGATGTCCACGACGACAGGTCCTGGTCGTCCCGTCCGAGCGATGTGAAAGGCCTCGTGGATCGCCCGCGGAAGCTCCAGCGGGTGCTGGATCATCACGCTGTGCTTGACGATCGGCATCGTGATGCCGATCGTGTCCGCCTCCTGGAAGCCGTCAGTGCCGAGCAGTTCCGTGCGCACCTGCCCGGTCAGGAACACGACCGGGACCGAGTCCATCATCGCGTCACAGATCGGGGTCACCAGGTTGGTGGCGCCGGGACCGCTGGTGCCGAGCGAGACTCCGACCCTGCCCGTGGCCTTGGCGTAGCCCTCGGCGGCATGGCCGCCGCCGGCCTCGTGGCGCACGAGGATATGGCGGATCCCGGCGTCGTAGAAGGCGTCATAGGTCGGGAGGTTCGCGCCGCCGGGCAGCCCGAATACCACGTCAACACCCTCTGCCTTGAGACATTCCATCAGTGCGTCGACTGCACGCATAGCGCTCGCCTCCTTTCCTGAAGGTCGCGTTGTGGCGCGGCCAGCCCGCGCCGGGAGGTTCCGAGTCTAGTGAGCCCCATGCTCAGGCGGTATTCGCCGCTGTGGCGCGGGGCTCCTGCGAACCGGCGAGAGTGACTGTGCGCAGCGGCGATAGTCGCTGTGCGCGTCAGCACCGGCGATAGTCACTGTGCGCGTCAGTGGGCACCGGCGATAGTCACTGTGCGCGTCAGTGCGCGGCGCGATGGACTGAGCGCGCCTCAGGCGCGATCGCCACATCCGGAAACTCGAGCTCGTAGCCGCAACGCATGCACACGGCGTCGTACAGCTTCAGGACCTTGTGGCAACGCGGACACTCGCGTCTGAGCTCCTCGTTGTCATAGCGATACAGCACCGCGGTCAGCAGCCCGATGAACGGGACGCAGAAGGAGATCAGGAACCACATCGTGAACGAGCTGCCCTTCGAGCGACCGACAAGGCCACCGGCCAAGCCGAAGAAGAACAGGATCACCAGGAAGCCAAGCCCGTAGCTCGACATCGAAGCCTCTCAGAGGAGTTCTCTGGCCGCCCACACGACCGCAGCAATGACCGCGATCACGGCGACGATCCAGAACACCGTGACGATCAGGCCCGCAATGATGTGAAACACCAGCACCGCGACAGCGACCAGAATCAGCGCGGCAACCGCCCTGCGCATGATTGGCGGACGGGAACGGCTCGGTTCGATCTGACGTGCCATTTCCGCTAAGCCTAGCGCTCCCCGCGGCGCGGGCACCGCTCGGCGCTGGACCGGCGCTCCTTGACTCGGTCCAGCCGAAACTATCCGCGGCGACCAGCCGCTGACTTGCGCGTGCTCGCGCGGTACTCGGGAAGGATCCGAGCCAGTCGGTAGCGCCGTACTGGAACCGGCAGACCAGCATCAGTGGCGGTACGGCCGCCGGCCACGAGCAACACCTTCGAGGTTGTGGGTCGTGAGGTCATGACGAACATGATGCGCCCAGCGCCCGCGCAACACACTGGCCCGACGTACAAGGTTGCCTGTCGTGCCTCCGCCATACGTCCAGCGGAACACCGACGAGTGGTAAATTGCTCGCGCGCTGAGATTCGCTCGCGCGCTCTGACTCGCTCGCGCGCTCTGATTCGCTCGCGCGCTCAGATGCCGAGCTGCTCGCGGATCAGGCGGTTGATCTCACCGCCGTCGGCGCGACCCTTGGTCTCGCGCATGACGTAGCCGACCAGCGGTCCGAGCGCCTTGCTGTTGCCGGCGCGAACCTTCTCCGCAGCTTCAGAGTCCGCTGCGATCGCCGCGGCGACGATCTCGGCCAGCCCGCCGTCGTCGGATGAGAGCGACCCGAGCCCCTCGCGCTCGACGATCGCGCCGGGGTCGCCGCCCTCGCCGGCGAGGATCCCGAGCACCTCACGACCGGCATCGCGGCTGACCGCCTTGTCGGCAACCATCCGCACGAGCTTCGCGAAGGCGGCCGGTGTAACCAGCGATTGACTCGGATCGGCACCCTCGTCGAGGCGCTCGACAAGCGTCTGAATCCAGTTCGCCGCGGTTACCGGATCGAGTCCAGGGTCGGCCCGCAGGGCTGCCTCGTAGAAATCGCCCAGTTCCGTCCGGTAGGCCAGTTCGCGCGCACGCTCTGGAGGCAGTCCGTACTCGCGCTCGAATCGCTCAGCGCGCGCAGCCGGCAACTCCGGAAGGTCAGCACGGGCGGCCTCGATCATCTCCTCGGTCGCGACCAGCGGTACCAAATCGGGTTCCGGGAAATAGCGGTAGTCGTGTGCCTCTTCCTTCGAGCGCAGCGGCGTGAGCCGGCCCGTGCCCGGATCGAAATGCAGCGTCTCCTGAAGAACGGGCTGACCGGAGCGCAGCAGCGCGACCTGACGCTCGATCTCGGCCTTGATCCCCTGCGCGAGGAAGCGGAACGAGTTCATGTTCTTGAGCTCGGTCTTGGTGCCCAACTCAGTGGAGCCCACGGGGCGCACGGAGACGTTGGCATCGCAGCGCAGCGACCCCTCCTCCATGTTCACGTCGGAAACACCGATCGCGCGCAGCGTCGTGCGCAGCAGGTTCAACCACTCGCGCGCATCATCGGCGGAGTGCAGGTCCGGCTCGGTGACGATCTCGGCAAGCGGCGTGCCGCCGCGATTGAAGTCGACGGCACTGCGATCGGCACTGTGGATCCGACCACTCGCCCCCGTGTGTACGAGCTTGGCGGCATCCTCCTCGAGGTGCACACGGTGAATGCGGACGTTCCCCAGCCGACCGGAGCTGCAGAGCGGAACGTCGTACTGGGAGATCTGGTAGCCCTTGGGCAGATCGGGATAGAAGTAGTTCTTGCGGTGAAACTGCGACCGCGGCGCAATCTCACAACCCAGCGCCAGACCGATCATGATCCCGTAGTGCACCGCCTGGGCGTTCACGACCGGCAGCGTCCCAGGCAGGCCAAGGCAGCGTGGGCACGTATGGACGTTGGGCGGATCGCCGAACGACAATTCGCACGCGCAGAACATCTTGGTGCGCGTCTTCAGCTGAACGTGGATCTCGAGGCCGATAACTGGCTCGTACTCGACCACGTCGCTCACGCCGCCTCACCTCCACGGCGCGCTGGGCTGCCATCGAACCCGAACGCCTGCTCCAGCGCAAAGGCCGCGTCCAGCAGCCGGTTCTCGCTGAAGGCCGGTCCCGCGAGCTGGAAGCCGACCGGGAGGCCCTCACTGAGACCGCAGGGGATCGAGATTGCCGGGATCCCGGCCAGCGACATCGGCACCGTGCAGAAGTCGTTGAGGTACATCGCGAGCGGATCGTCGGACTTCGCTCCGAGCTCGAACGCCGTGCTGGGTGCCGTCGGCGTGACGATGAAATCGACCGACTCGAACGCGGTCCGAAAATCCTCCGAGATGCGGGTTCGCACGCGCTGTGCGGTGCCGTAGTAGGCGTCGTAGTAGCCGCTCGAGAGCGCGTACGTGCCGAGCATGATCCGGCGCTTCACCTCCGGGCCGAAGCCCTGCGCGCGGGTGCGGCTGTACATCGTCGTCAGGTCGGCGTCGCCGGCGACCCGCAGGCCGTAGCGGACCCCGTCAAAGCGAGCCAGGTTCGCTGAGGCCTCGGCCGGGGCGATGATGTAGTACGCAGAGAGCGCATACGGGGCGTGCGGCAAGGTGCACGGCTGAATCGTTGCTCCGAGTTTCTCCGCCTGCGCGAGCGCGGCGTCGAAGCTCTCGCGCACACCCGGGTCGATGCCGCCCTCGGCGCCGAGCAGCTCCTCCGGCACACCGAAACGCACCCCGGCGAGATCCTCGCGTGACGGCAGCCGCAGCTCGTCGGGAAATGCGAGCGACGTGGAGTCGTTGGCATCATGACCGACCATGTGCCGGAGCAGCAGAGCGGCGTCGGTTACATCCCTGGTCAGGGGCCCGGCCTGATCCAGTGACGACGCGAAGGCGATCATGCCGTACCGCGAGCACGCGCCGTAGGTCGGCTTCAGCCCGACGATCCCCGAGAACGCCGCCGGCTGGCGGATCGATCCACCCGTGTCGGTCCCCAGCGCCCACGGCGCGAGCCCGGCGGCAACCGCAGCCGCGCTGCCGCCGGAGGAGCCGCCCGGCACGCGGGCACGATCCCAGGGGTTGAGCACCGGCCCGAAGGCGGAGTTCTCGTTTGAGGAGCCCATCGCGAACTCATCCTGGTTCGTCTTCGCGAGCAGCGTCGCGCCCGCCTCGGCGAGGTTGCGGACAACGGTTGCCGTATACGGCGGGCGGTAGCCCTCGAGAATCCTCGAACCGGACTGGCTGGGTACGCCCTCGGTGCAGAACAGGTCCTTGACCGCCAACGGGACGCCGGCCAGGGGCGCTTCCGCCTCGGCTTCGGCGCCACGTCGCTCGGTGAGCGCCGCCGGCGCCTCTTCGGCAACCCAGATGAACGCGTTGAGGTCGTCCGCCGCGGCGCGCGCCCTGTAGAAGTCGAACAGCTCCCGCGCGTCGAGCTCGCCCGCGCGAATTGCAGCGGCCGCGGCGGCCGCACTGAGGTCCAGCAGCTCGGCGCTCATTCGGCTGACGCGCCCGGACTCGGGACACCGAAGCCGGCAGGTGTGGGCTCCGGAGCAGCGGCCAGCGCCACCTCCGGATCCAGCGAGCGGTGTGGCACGTCTGGACGCAGCGCGTTGACGACGTCGACAACGTGCGAGGTTGGCGGAACGCCCTCGAGGTCCAGCGTCTGGATCGCCTCGATGTGTTCCAGGATGTTTGAGAGCTCGACCGCCATCTTGTCGCGCTCGGCGTCCGTCAATTCGAGACGGGCAAGCTTGGCGACATGGTCGACGATCTCTGGTGAGAGCATGGGGTCATTCTAGGGTTCCGGCGCTGCTCGGGCTTTGAGCCGGACACCTCTACCGACCGTCCGACGACACTAGACCCGGAGGGTCTCGATGGTCGCCGACGACACTAGACCCGGAGGGTCTCGATCGTCGCCGACGAGTCCTCATCGGCGGCGCCCTCCCGCCTCAGAGAGAGGTAGAGCCCGGCGAAGATGACCAGAGTCAATGCCAGTCCGATATAGGCGCCGGGGCGAGGCTCGATCACATTGGCGCCACCCGCCTGGGCCAGGTGTACGGTCGGTCGGTCCAGCAGGACACGAACCGCGACCAGCACCGCGAGCGCGAAAGAGACCGGCAGTAGGAGCGTCGTGAGCACCACCGGGACTGCGGGTGAGCGTCGTGTTGCGGTCAGCAGCCAGATCGCCAGGCCCACGAGGCACACAAACAGCGCAAATGGACCGATCACCTCGAATGTCTGCCAGCCGTTGGCGCTGACCGACTGGCCCAGCATCACCGCTATCGCGCGGTATTGCGCCTTGTAGGCGAACCACGGCACCGCAAACAGATCCACGAGCAGCAGCACGCAACCCACTCCCAGCACCCGCTCACCAAGACCGAGACGCGTCGACTTGAAGGTCATCGCCGCCAAGCTAGCGCCTGTTCCGCTCAGCGCCTGGTCAGGTGCGCGTACTGGCTGAGCATCTTGCGCTCCGAGCCGTCGCGGCTGAAACGGATGACCACAATCCCTCCCGGCTCCACGCCGATGACCGTGCCCTCGCCGAACTTCGCGTCGCTGACCTCCTCGCCGAGCCGGAACTCAGGCGCGTCGCTCTGCGGACGAGCGCGGCCGATCCTGATCGTGCCGGACATGGCGTCCGGCTCTGCGGCAGGTGTGCTCACCGGCCACGACGTGAGCCGCTCACGGAAGTTGCCGACGCCGCGAGGCCGCTGCTCCTCGCGGTCGGTCAGCTCGCTCGGGATCTCCGCGAGGAAACGACTGGGGATCGCGTATCCGTGCGCGCCGAAGACGGTCCGCTGGCGCGCGCTGGTGATGTAGAGGTCCCGCTGCGCACGGGTGATGCCGACGTAACAGAGGCGGCGCTCCTCCTCCAGCTCGCCCTCTTCGAGCGCCCGCGAGTGCGGGAAGATCCCGTCCTCGCAACCGATCATGAAGACGATCGGATACTCGAGCCCCTTGGCGTTGTGCAGTGTCATCAGCGTGACGAGTCCCTGGTCGTCGCTTCGCGTGTCGGCGTCGGCGACGAGCGAGATCTGCTGGAGGAAGTCCCCAAGCGAGTGCGTCTCGGCCTCGCTGACGTCGTACTCGGCCGCCACATTGACGAGCTCGTCAAGGTTCTCGATCCGTCCCTGCGCCTCGATCGTGCGCTCGGCGCGCAGGGCGTCGAGATAGCCGGTCTGCTCGAGCACCCCGCTCAGCAGCTGCGCCACCGGCATATCGGCCTGGGCCTGGTTCCGTAGCGTGACCATCGTGTCCATGAACCGGCCCACTGCCTTCACCGCCGCGGCGCCCAGGCCGGGGACGGCAGCGGGCTCGGCCGCGACATCCCAGATATTCGCGCCGATCGTGTTCGCGTATGACAGGACCTTCGCGACCGATGTGGCACCGATCCCGCGGCGGGGCGAGTTCACGATCCGCGTGAAGGCACCGGCGTCCTGCGGGTTCACCAGCGCCGTCAGATAAGCCATCGCATCCTTGATCTCGGCGCGCTCATAGAAGCGTGTGCCGCCGATCACCTGGTAGCCGATCTCCGCCCGCACCAGCGTGTCCTCGAGCACGCGCGACTGGGCGTTTGTGCGGTAGAAGACGGCGACCTCGTTACGCGAGGTTCCGGCGTCGACGAGCCGCTCGATCTCACCCGCGACGAAGCGCGCCTCGGCGTGCTCGTCGTCGAGCTCCCGGATGTGGATCGGGTCGCCCTCACCGAGCTCCGTCCACAGTTCCTTCTCCTTGCGTCCGCGGTTATTGGAAATGACCGCGTTGGCCGCGTCGAGAATCGTCTGCGTCGAGCGGTAGTTCTGCTCGAGCTTGACGACCTTGGCATCGGGAAACTGCTGCTCGAAGCTGAGAATGTTGTGGATGTCGGCACCGCGAAAGCCGTAGATCGACTGGTCCGGGTCGCCGACCACCGTGAGGTTGCGCCGCTCCCCGGCGAGCAGCTCGAGCCAGCGGTATTGGACCGTGTTGGTGTCCTGGTACTCGTCGACGAGGATCTGGCGGAACGCATCCTGGTAGGCGCGTCTCACCTCCGGAAACAGCTCGAGCACGTTGACGGAGCGCACCAGCAGGTCGTCAAAGTCCATCGCGTTCATGCGATGCAGCTCGCGCTCGTAGCTTGCGTAGACATCGGCGACGGTGCGTTCGAAGAACGAGCCGACAAGTTGTGAGTAGGCCTCGGCATCGCGCATACGGTTCTTGGCGTCCGAGATCTGGTTGTGGATCGACGACGGAGTGAAGCGCTTGGGATCCACCCCGTTCTGCTCCATGCAGCGCTTGATCAGCCGGCGCGAGTCGGCCTGGTCATAGATCGTGAACTGCCGTGTGTAGCCGAGCTTGTCGGCGTGGGCACGGAGCATCCGCGCCGAGGCCGAGTGGAAGGTCATGATCCACATCGCGCGCACGCGCCGTCCCACCAGCAACTCAGCGCGCCCGCGCATCTCCGACGCGGCCTTGTTCGTGAACGTGATCGCGAGGATCTCGCTCGGTTGGACCGCTCCGGTGGCGACCAGATAGGCGATCCGATGCGTCAGCACGCGCGTCTTGCCCGAGCCGGCGCCGGCCAAAATCAGCAGCGGCCCGTCACCGTGCGTCACGGCGTCGCGTTGGGGGTCGTTCAACCCCTCGAGCAGCGCCTCGACCTGTTCACTGGCCTCGATCATCGTCTGATTCCTTCGATCATCTCTGATCCCTACGGTATCGGGCACGATGGTCGTTACGGACGAGCTTCGAGAGGTGTGCGCATGGGTAGCGGCGCGCTCCACGCAGGTACGCGTGGTCGAGGAGCGGATCGCTCAGTACGCGCTGCAGCTAGGAGATATTGAGGACCGCCCTGGCTTGACGCGAGGACGTTCCTCAATATCTCCAGTGCAGCGCGAGACAGAGGCTGCGCACTGGCTGACTGCTGGACGCGATCAACTTTGGCTCAGGCTGGTTTCCCTCGCTTCGAAAGCGGAGCGAGCCGACCGGGTATCGCACGATCGCGGCGGGGATCAAGCGACGGTTCGATGAGCAAGGCCGGTGGACGGCGGCTCAGTTGATGGGTCTCACCAGTGCCGAGCTGGCGGGGTGGCTCGATCAGGATCCCGAGCACGAGTTGGTGGGGTTGATGGTTGGCTCGCTCCGCGACCTTGGGGAGAACGTGCAGCGGCTGTACGGGCGGTCGTTTGCCGCTGTGGTCGATCGCGCTGACGGCTCAGCGGTCCAGTTCGTTGAGACGTTGGCGGGGTGGCGTTGCTTTGCTGACGTGTCCGTGTACGACGGGCGACAGGTGCCGTTCCTCAAGCGCGCACAGATCGCCGCAGCCGATCTACAGCGCGCGGGCGTCGCCGACTTCGACGATCTGGATCGGCTGACGATGTTCGCCGACAACCTCGTCCCCCACGTGCTGCGGCTCGACGGGGTGCTCTGGTTCGATCCCGACCTCGTCGCGCGGATCGCGCAGGGCCAGCTCATCGAGCACGGTTCCCCAGAGGAGGTCGAGATCCGCGCGTGTGCGGTGCACGCTGTCGAGTTGCTAGTAGCCGCCGGAGAATTCGATCCCGCCCACCCCACAGCCGCGCAGATAGACGAGATCCTTTGGAACCGCGGTCAGCAGCCGGAGTACAAGGCGGTGCCGCGCCATAGAAGCCGCAGCACCGCCTACTGACTACTTCGACGCCTTGACGCGCTCCTTGGCGATCGCCTTGGCACCGTTGACGCCGACCAGCAGCTCGGGACGAAGGGTCCCGCTCGCGGGCAGATCGAGTGCCGGATAGCGGCCGCTGATCGCGAGCGTTGCGTCCAGCGCGATCATCGTCGTCTCGCCACCCTGAGCGCTTGGAGCTCGTGGCGATCACCGTCAGCGAGCCGCCGTCGCGCAGTTTTCGAGCCGAGGCGAGCGCCTTGCGCGCGCTCAGCGGATGCAGCCCATCGAGGGTGTCGATCAGCACGACGGCGTCGGAGCCGCGCGCTGCCAGCCGCCGCGCCTGGTCGACGACCAGCTCGACGGCGTTGTCCTGCGCTTCGGCGGACGCCGCGAAGCTCACGACGGCGCCCGGCTTCACGGCACCGTCAGCCCAATCGCCGAGTTCCTCAGGCCTGACGCCCGCGAGTGCGGCGAACACGGTCACCCCGTCCTGGGCGGCGAGGATCTCGGCGAGCTGGCGCAACAGGTGCGACTTGCCGGCCCAGGCGCCGCCGCTGATCGTCACGCGCGAGCCACGGCCAAACGGAGTCAGGAACTCAACAGCCTTCAGCGTCGGGTCGTCGGAGCCGAGTTCGAAGCGCTGGCTCGGAAACTCAACGGCCAGATCGTCGAAGCGTCCGCGATCGGCCAGCTCCTCGGCGGGGCGACCGTTGACCGTGTCGATGCGCACCAGCGACGGGAAACGCTCGGAACGGTGCGGGGCGCGGCGCGGGCCGGTGACGCTGTCGCCGTTCACCAACTCGCAGCGCTTGACCTGGGCGGCGGAGATGTAGACGTCGTGGTCCGACGGCTCCGGCGGTGAGACTCGTACGAATCCGGAACCGTTCGGCAGCAGCTCGACGGTGCCCTCGACGTCTCAGGCTCATCCTTCTGCGCCGCGTCCGCGTGCTCCGCCTCCTCTGCATCCTCGCTTTCGGAGGCGCCGGTGCGGCTCGACGTGCGGCCACGACCGCCACGGCGCCCGCGGCGTCGGCGAGCGCTGCCGTTGGCGCCCTCGTCGTCCTCGGCGGCCTGCCGCCCGCCAGCGGCCTCCGGCTCGTCCGCGCCCTCAGACCCGTCCGCGGCCTCCGGCTCATCCGCGGCCGCCTCCGCCTGCGCTCGGCCACTGCGCTTCGGCTCAGCTCGGCCGGTGCGCTTGCGCTCGGCTCGGCCGGTCGGCTCCTCACCGCCCTGGTGAGCGATGATCGTGTCGATCAGGTCGCCCTTCCGCAGCCGACGGTAGCTGTCGATCGACAGCTCCGAGGCGATTGCGTGGAGGTCGGCGAGCGTGCTCTCCTCGAGCGTCGCGCGATCAAGTACTGACATCTGTTCTCCTTCGATGGATCGGTAGGCCCCGGCCGCGTTGTAGGCAGCGGCCGGCGATTCGGTGTGCGTCGACTAGTCAAGCACAGGACCAGGCGACTGCCCGGTCAGTGACTTGCGTTCGGCGGCGATCGCCTGCAGCTTCGCGAGCGTCTGACGCGAGAGCCGGCGGATCTCCCAGTGCGTGACCTTGATGGCCAGCAACGGCTCTGTGACGACGATGTCCGCGTCCGCGCTTGGTCTTCTCGAGAACGCCGATCTCGCCGATCACGTCGCCTGGGCCTACCTGGTCGACCTCGTGCCCGTCGCGCACGACTGCGGCCTTCCCCTCCTCGATCACGTAGAGCTCGGTGGAGAAGTCGCCCTGGCGCACGAGCTTGGTACCGACGGCGAAGCTCTCCTCCGTCGCGAACGCGGCAAGCCGCGAGAGCTCGTTCGGCTCGAGCTGGGCAAAAACGGGGCTGCGGATCAGGCGACCGGGATCCATATGAACACAAACTAACGCCTCGGCTGGTCTGCACGCGAACGAATCGCTGCGCGAGGCCCTCAGAGCGCCTTCAGCACGTCCTCGACGCGCGCCTTGGCGTCGCCGAACAGCATCGCGCTGTTCTCCCGGTAGAAGAGTGGGTTGGGAACGCCGGCGTAGCCTGAGGCCATCGAGCGCTTGAAGATGATGACCTGGTGCGCTTCCCAGACGTGCAGGACCGGCATGCCGGCGATCGGACTCCCGGGATCGTCGGTGGCGGCCGGGTTGACCGTGTCGTTGGCGCCGATCACGAGCACGACATCGGTTTCGGGGAAGTCGTCGTTGATCTCGTCCATTTCGAGGACGATGTCGTAGGGGACCTTGGCCTCGGCGAGCAGGACGTTCATGTGGCCGGGCAGACGGCCGGCGACGGGGTGGATGCCGAAACGAACCTCGACGCCGCGCTCGCGCAGCTTGCGAGGTCAGTTCGGCGACGCCGTGCTGGGCCTGCGCTACAGCCATGCCATAACCCGGGGTGATGATCACCGACTTGGCGTCTCTCAAGAGCTCAGCCGTCTCCTCGGCGCTGACCTCGCGATAGTCGCCGAAGTCCTGCTCACCGCTGGTCGGCGCTTCGATCCCGAACCCGCCCGCGATCACCGAGATGAACGAGCGGTTCATCGCCTTGCACATGATGTAGCTGAGGTACGCACCGGAGGAGCCGACGAGCGCGCCGGTGACGATCAGCAGATCGTTGTTGAGCAGGAACCCGGAGGCTGCCGCGGCCCAGCCCGAATAGCTGTTCAGCATCGAGACGACGACCGGCATGTCACCGCCGCCGATGCTGGCGACGAGGTGCAGGCCGAGAGCCAGAGCTAGAAGCGTGACGATCACGAGCAGGAACAGCTGCGGCTGGATGATGAACCAGGTGGTCAGTCCCGCGAACGCGACCAGGGCACCGACGTTCAGCAGGTTCTTCCCCGGCAGCACCAGCGGGGCGGACTTCATCCGTGCCGACAGCTTCAGGAACGCGATGATCGAGCCGGTGAAGGTGACCGCGCCGATGAACACGCCGATGAACACCTCGGCGTGGTGGATCCCGTAGGTGCCCTGCACCTTGAAGCTCAGCGCCTCGAGGCCATAGGGCTTCCGCTCGACGCTGAGATAACCGTCCCAGCCGACGAGCACGGCGGCGAGGCCGACGAAGCTGTGGAACAGCGCGATCAGCTCGGGCATACCGGTCATCTCGACGACACGCGCGCGATAGAGGCCGATCGTCGCGCCGGCCAGCACGGCGATGATCAGCAGGACCACCCCGAGTGAGCTGATTCCGTCATGGGCGGCGAGTACGACCGTGGCCACCAGCGCCACGGCCATGCCGGCAATCCCGAAGTTGTTGCCCGCCTTCGCGGTCTCATGCTTGGAGAGGCCGGCCAGCGCCCGGATGAACAAGAGCGCAGCGATCAGGTAGGCCGCCGCGGCCGCGGTGTTGACGCTCATGCGGGCCGAGGGTCCGTAGGGAAATTAGTTGTGGAATTTGACG
Organism: uncultured Actinomycetota bacterium; assembly: GCA_963714335.1. Lineage (GTDB taxonomy): Bacteria > Actinomycetota > Thermoleophilia > Solirubrobacterales > Solirubrobacteraceae > Palsa-465. The sequence goes on along the minus strand of CAVQNW010000001.1, from coordinate 541,019 downwards.
AGTGGCTGGGCGTGCCTGAGAAGACCGTTTCGCAAGGCAGGTACCGAGGTACCTGCCGCGAGACGGGCGCCCTCAGGCGTGTCCGGACGCCGTCAAAACCGCAGATCATCTTCATACGGACCCTCAGCTCCTCGAAAACATCGAGAGCATGCGGCGCGTCACCGCAAAGCCGCCGAAGATGTTGATGCATGCGAGCAGCACCCCGACGCCCGAGATGATCGTCACCAGCGTGCTGTATCGCCCGATCTCCAGCAGGGCGCCGACAAGGATGATCCCGGAGATCGCGTTGGTGACCGACATCAGCGGCGTGTGCAACGCGTGGTGGACGTTCCCGATCACGTAGTAGCCGATCACGATCGCCAGCGCGAAGACGGTGAGTTCCGGAACCAGCGCTGGTGGCGCGATCGCCACCAGGATGAAGAACACCAGTGCGGCGATGCCCGTGTACGCGTACTTGCGCGACTGGGACATCGGCTGTTTCTCCGGCGCCCTCGCCGCTGCTTCGGGCGCCACCGTAGGAGCTGCCGCCGAGACCTGCACCGGCGGCGGCGGCCAGGTCAGCTCACCGTCACGGACGACAGTGACCGAACGCTGGACCACGTCGTCGAAGTCGAGCACCAACTGCCCGTCCTTCTCCGGGGTGAGCAGCTTCAGGAGGTTCACGAGGTTCTGCCCGAACAGCTGCGAGGCCTGCGTCGGCAGGCGGCCGGGAAGATCCGTGTAGCCGAGGATCGTCACGCCATTGGCGCTCACGGTCCGCTCACCCTTGACGGTTCCGGCGACGTTGCCGCCATTCGCGGCCGCCAGATCCACGATCACGCTGCCCGGCTTCATCGACGCGACCATCTCCTCGTTGATCAGGAGCGGCGCCGGGCGCCCGGGGATCAACGCTGTTGTGATCACGATGTCCACGTCCGGCACTGTCCGGGCGTAGAGATCCTCGGCGAGCTTGTTGTAGTCCTGGCCCATCTCACGCGCGTAGCCGGTGGCCGAAACCTCCTCCTCCTGGCCGGTGTCCACCTTCAGGTACTCGCCGCCGAGCGACTTGACCTGATCGGCTACCTCCGGCCGCGGGTCGGTCGCGTAGACGATCGCGCCCAGGCTCCCAGCCGCGCCGATCGCGGCAAGCCCTGCCACTCCGGCGCCCGCGACCAGAACCTTTGCCGGGGGCACCTTGCCGGCGGCGGTCACCTGTCCCGTGAAGAACCGCCCGAACTCATTCGCCGCCTCGACCACCGCCCTGTACCCGGCGATATTCGCCATCGAGCTCAGGACATCCATCGACTGAGCCCGGCTGATTCGCGGAACCGCATCCAGCGCCAAGGCCGTGATCGGACGCTTCGCAAGGTCATCCACGAGTTGCTGATCGAGCATCGGCGAGAGCCAGCTGATCAAGGTCGCGTGGGGTTTCAGCCGGTCCAGCTGCTCGACCGGCGGCGCGTTGACCGAGAACACGATCTCCGCCTCGAACGGATCGCCGAGTGTCGCCCCCGCCGCCTCGTAGGCAGCATCGGTGAAGCTCGAAAGTGCGCCCGCACCGGGCTCGACCACGACCTCGTAGCCGAGCTTGACTATCTGCTCGACCGTGTTGGGCGTGGCAGCAACGCGTGTCTCGCCTGCCTGAGCCTCCTTCGGAATCCCGACCCTCATGCGCGCCCCAATCTACCGAGTTCCGATCTGTGCCCGCCGGTATTCGCCGAGTTTGTATTACAGGCTTCCGCCGGCCAGAGCGATTTCTGCCTCGGCAGTCACCCACACAGGGCTCTGTGAATTCCCGCGAGAGTAATCCACTGCCCCGTCGGACTGGATCAATGAGCTGAGGTAGGCGAGTGGCGACGGGGAGCGATCGCGATGCAGACTGGTCGCCTTCACCCCTGCGCCGTCCAGACCGCAGAGGGCGAATGCGGTCGACTGGGCGTTCGAAGCGGCACCCCGCTGATCGCCGAAACCGCCGTCGCGATTCTGCTGGCTGCGGACGAACTCCAGGGCACGACGGAGGACCCCTGGGTACCGGCGGCGAACCGCTGTCTGGCCGAGGACTGAGAGCACCGCACCGGTGTCGTCGACGTCGCTTGTGCCGCCGCGGGTCGCGAAGTTGAAGCCGCCGTCGCGGTCCTGCTGATGTACCAGCCAGGCGATCATCCTGGCCGATGGCGTGAGGTCCCCGCGTTCGAGCGCCAACACCCCAAACGTGGTCAGGTTGGTGAGGTTCTCAATCGACCCATCCGGTCGGATGAACCGCTCGAGCCGCGCAATCAGGTTCACGTGGGAAAAGTGCACCGGGTCCACGCCCGCAGTGACGACCGCAAGGATCGTCCGCTCGATCGAGCCGGGGTCGGTGTCCTGCGCGACAGTGTCGCCCAGATACTCATAACCGTTACGGCCATGATTGCTGACGTCAGCGGGATCGACGTGCGCCGCATCGAGGCCGAGCAGCGCCCAGGCTGTGTACATCGAGCTCGACGACTGGCCGCGGGCTGCGCCCCAGCCCCCGTCCTGATTCTGTACGGACTCGAGATATCGCACCGGTGATCCGTGCCGCACCCCCGCGGCCGCCGGCGCCGGTTTGCTTACCGCGCCGACAAGGATGAGCGCCATGAGCACGAGCGGCAGGCCGGCGCGCGCCGCCGGCGCCAACCAGGTCACCTGGATTCGCGTCCGGAACCGGTTGAGCGTGCGAATCAGCGCCGGACCGAACAGCATCGCGAACCCGAAGCAGCTGACTGCATAGACCAGATCGAAGCCGATCCCCTTGCCGACGAAGACGCCCAACTGGACCAGGCTGTGGTCGCTGTAGGTGACCCAGTCGCCGAAGTCCTGGAGCGCGGTGAAGGCGAATCCCGCCGCAAAGCACACGAGCGCCAGCGGCAGCCGCCCGATGCGGCCGCGTGTGACCCACGCCAGGCCCGCACCGGCGATGCCGGTCGCGCCCCAACCGGCCATCTGCCAGGGTGTCCACGGCCCCTGCCCGAAGAAGAAGTTCGAGGTCAGCGCCGCCACGGCGCCGACGACATAGCCCGGCGCGCCGCCTAGCGCGTACCCGGAGATCAGCACGATCACGGTGGTCGGCTTGACGTTGGGCACCGCCGCGAAGGCGATGCGACCGAGCGCTCCGAACGCGGCTAGCGTCCCAACCAGCGCGACGATGCGCGCGTCCGGGCGGGTCCGCTCGTACCAGGCAAAGCCCGCGATCAGGCCGAGTGCGAGGATCGCAAAGGCCGCGAGCTGCCAGCTCATGCCGGCACCTCGACTCCGGTCCCGCGCAACAGCGCGACGCCGTCGGACGGCATCAGCGCGCCACCGGATCCGCCGAGGATGCGCGCGACCTCGGTGGCGAAGTAAGTGCCGCCGGCGAGGACCTCGGCCGCGGTGCCGTCGGCGATCACACGACCATCGGCGAGGAGCACCACGCGGTCGGCGAAGGCGGCCGCAAACTCGGGGTCGTGGGTGGCCACGATGACGGCGGTGTCCAGGCCGTTCAGCAGGCGCACGAGCGCGTCCTTGGCCGCGCGATCCATGCCCCTGGTTGGCTCGTCGAGGCCCACCACCGCGGGCGGGTCGTGCGCGGCGGGATCGCCGAGCACGATCGCCAGCGCGAGCCGCTGCTTCTCACCGCCACTCAGGTCACGCGGATGGCGATCGGCAAGGTGGGCGAGCGCGACGGCGGCGAGTGCGCCCTCCCCCGCCTCGGCCCGCACGGTCTCGTGCACCAGGTAGTCACCTGGGTTCTGCAGCAGCAGCGCCACGCGGCCCGCGGCATCGACCCGGCCGCGGGTGGGCTGCATCAGCCCGGCGGCGTGACGGAGCAGGGTCGACTTGCCGGCGCCGTTTCTGCCCATCAGCGCCACGCGCTCGCCGGGAGCGATCCGCAGATCGAGGTCGCGGAGGATCGTGGGGCCGTCCTTGAGTTCGTGCCAGACGTGCTTGAACCGCAGTGCGGGCTCCGGCCGCGCGTGTCGGCCGAGACGCGGGAAGCGTTTTACGCCGTGGGGGCGGAAAAGGCTTCCCGCGTCCGGATCGGCCGCGGCCGGATCGACGCGCGGATCGATGTCCGGACCGACGCGCGGATCGACGGCCGGATCGACGCGCGGATCGACGCGCGGATCGACGGCTGAGCTTGGCGCAGAGGCAAATCCGGCGGAGCGGAGCGCGCCGCGCGCGCGCTTGACGCCGGGCACCGGCGACAGGCCCACGCCCGCCAACAGCCGCGCCCCCGGCGTGACCAGCGCCGGTGCGGCACCGAGCGCCCAGGCGAGGAACAAATCCGGCGCGCCATCGAAGGCGACGCGCCCGCCGTCCAGGGCAATCACCCGGTCGGCCGCGCCCAGACAGCGCTCGAGCCGGTGCTCGGCGAGCATCACGGCAGCGTCTCCGTCCTCGTTCAGCCGCCTGAGCAGCCCGATCAACTCGTCGCCGGCGACCGGGTCGAGCTGTGATGTCGGCTCATCCAGGCAGACGAGCGCCGGGCGGGCAGACAGCGTCGCGCCCAGCGCGACGCGCTGAAGCTCTCCGCCGCTGAGCTCCTGCACGGGTCGGTCGAGCAGACCCTCGACGGCCAGCGCCAGCGCGGTCTCCTCGACCGCGCGCGCCACCTCGGCATCGGACCAGCCTCGGTTCTCGGCAGCGAACGCAAGCTCGGCACGCGGCGTGCCGAGGACGATCTGGGTCTCGGGGTCCTGGAACAAAGAGCCGACGGTCGCGGCCAGCTCGCCCGGACCGTGGCTGCGCGTGTCCCGGTCGGCGACAACGACACTGCCGGCGAAGGTGCCGCCGTGAAAGTGCGGGACGAGCCCACTGATCGCCCGCAGCAGGGTGCTCTTGCCGGACCCGGACAGCCCCGCAAGCACGACGAACTCCCCGGGCTCGACTGTCAGCGAGACATCGACGAGCGACGGTCGCTCAGCTCCGGGATAGCTGTAGGTCAGCTCGCTGATCGAGACGAGGCTCACCGCACGATCCCCCTCCGGTCGGCGAACGGTGCCAGCGCCACCAGGACGAGCAGCGCCGCCAGCTCCAGCGTGCGCGCGCCAGCGGGCGCGCGCAACAGCGGATACGCAGCGAACCCACCCCAGCCCGTCACCCGCGCGACCACTGCAACGGCCAGCACCAGCAACGCCGAGGCTGCGAACTCGAGATCGTGCCGCGACCAGGCCTCGCGCCGCCGATGCGGGCCGCCGCGTGTCCGCCGATGCACGGCACCGTAGCCGCGCACCTCGAGCGTCGCGGCGACATCGAGTGCCCTGTCGAGCACGCCGGAGGTGGTGGCTCGCAGCAGTTCCGCCCGGCCCGGCGGCTTGCCCGGTCGGCAGCGTTGCGCCTCCGCGAGGCGATGCGAGTCGCGGACGAGCACCGGCACCATGCGTGTGGCGATCGTCGCGCTCAGCGCCGAGCTGAAGGAGAAGCCCCGGAACAGCCGCAGCACCTCGTCGGGGTCGACAGCGACCGAATACAGCGTCCCGATCAGAACGAGCGTCACGGCGCGCAGCCCGAGCACCGCTCCGTAGACGGTGGCCTCGAGCGTCACGTTCGTCTGACCAAGCAGCGGCAGGTCGCCGAACCGCCAGATCACGGTCAGGCCGTTGCGGCTCACGAGCGCGTTGATCGCGGCGATCGTGAACCACAGCGGCACCGCCCAGATCAGGCTGCGGCGCAGCTCGCGCCCAACGCCTGCAAGTACCCCCGCGACCACCACCGAGACCGCGACCGCGCCGAGCAGCACGGGGTTTGACTGGATCAGAGACGCGACGCCGAGCGCCACACACCAGCTGATCGCGGCGGCAGCGCGGGCCGCGTGCAGCGGGCTCGCTCTGCGGCGGTAACTCATGAGCCTGGTGCGAGCGGGACCGGGATGACGCTTCGTGCCGCTGACGGCGACGGCGAAGTGGTCGCGGAGCTTGGCCGCGGTGAACGCCTTGGCGGCAGCCATCACACCGGCGCCATTGGTGCCGGTGACGAACCATGTCGGTTGGCCCAGTGACGGCCTGGCCGGTCGCCGCGATCAGGCCGGCGCTGCCGCGCAGCGTGCGCACCACGCGGCCGCGCGGATCCATCAGCTCGAGCGCCTGCCCGCGGGTGCCGACGAAGCTGCGCGTACACGCCGCTCTGGCGCGGCCCGGCGGCGATCAGCTGCGCGGCGATCACGCCCTTGATCTCATTCCAGGTGCCGACCACCACCGCCAGCGAGTCCGACCCCGAACCGGTGCCGAGCACCTGGTCCGCGGCCTTGACGCCGTACCGGTGCAGCGCCTCACCAACCACGTTGCAGGCGCTCTGCACGGCGCCGCCGCAGTTCAAGAGCGTCGGGAACTCCTTGCCGCCGACGCCGTTGGTGAACGGCTCCGGGTAGGAACCCGACCACGGCCGGAACCGTGTCGGTGGCGCTCCAGTCATGAAGATCCCACCAGATGTGGTCGCCCTTGTACACGTCGGTCGCGGCAGCGCCCTGCGGCGCCTGGATGCCGTTGACGAAGTAGAACCAGTCGCGGTGATCGCTGCTGCCGCTGTGACCGTCGATCGATTCGACGAAGCCGCCGCCGTAGCGGGTCGTGACCTTGAAGTGGCGCTCCAGCAGCGACATGACGGTCTCTGCGCCCGGCACGTGCTTCTCGGCGGCGCTGCCGTAGAGCTGCGAGCCGAAGTTGGCGGTGACGCGGACGCTCGCCTGCTTGGTGCCGGGACCGGCGCCGATACCGCACCCGGCGAGCAGCACGGCCACCGCCAGGGCAGCGGCTACCGACCGGGTGCGGCGGCGAACCACGGCTCTCAGCTCTTCGTCACCTTGAACAGCAGCTTGTCGCCGCTCTTCAACTTGATCTCGCAGGCCCCCTTTGACGAGGCCTTGCCGTTGACGTAGACGCCCCAGTAGTACTTCTTGGTTGTCTCGGAGTCACCGAGGATCCCGGTGATGAAGTACTCGTCGTAGCTCGAGTACCACTTGCCCGTCCAGTTGCCGTGGGTCGCGACGTTCAGCACACCCTGGGCGCTGTCGGCAGGGCACTTTCCGCTGGGCGCGCCGCCCCGCGTGATCGACCCGGATCGGCCCTGAACCGTTTCCGTCGCCAACAGGGTCTTGGTCTTCCCCTTGATCGTGATCGACACCTTTGGCCCAGCGACAGCGGCCGAACGTGCGGTCGCCGCGGTTGCCACCTGTGCTGTCGCGAGCGCCAGCGCCGTGCCGAGTGTCGCCACGCCGGCCTTGATCAACTGTTTCTTGTGCATGAGCCACCCCTTCCCCGAGGGTCGTTTTGGCTTTGTGGTCGGAGGTGGTCTCCTGGCTTTCGGGCCTACCGGCGATGCCTTCCCAGCGCCTTGCCGGCGCCAGTGGCTTCGATATCGCCGTCCTCCCCGATTACAGTGGCGGGTCCGCTCCGGATTCGCACCGGCTTCCCATCACTACCGACCTTGGACGCCCCGATCGTATACGGGAATCGGCTGGTCCGACGTCGCGCCCTCGAGTGGACCCTAAACTCGGGCAGCGCGGTGGTGAATCTGACCCGCATCTACACCAAACTCGGCGACGGCGGGGAGACCCACCTCGGCGATATGAGCCGGGTGCCGAAGACCCACCCGCGGATCGAGGCCTATGGCACGGTCGACGAGCTGAACTCACACATCGGCGTCGTGCTGACTCTGAGCGAGCTCCCGGACGGGTACGGGCGGTGGCTCGAGCGGGTACAGAATGACCTGTTCGACGTGGGCGCGGACATCGCGGCGCCCGATGATCCGCAGCGCGACCGGCTGCGAGTTCTGCCAGCTCAAACCGAGTGGCTCGAACAGCGCTGTGATGAGGTCAACGCAACCCTGCCGCCGCTGAAGTCGTTCGTGCTGCCCGGGGGCACCCCGGCTGCGGCGCAGCTGCATGTCGCGCGCACGGTCTGCCGACGGGCGGAGCGCCTGGCCGTTGCCTGCGGTGAAGAGGTGAACACCGAGGTCGTGCGCTACCTCAACCGCCTGTCCGACCTGCTGTTCATCCTCGCGCGCGGCGCCAACGAGGGCGACGAGCCACTCTGGCAGCCGGGTCGCTTCCGCGAGCAGAACAGCTAGCGCCGGTCCGCGCGCGAAGGCCGACGCTGTACGGGAGCGCCCCGGCACCAACTCCGAGTCACGGCGGCTAGAGCCGGCTGACGGTCATCTCCGGGGCAATGCCCGTACGACGCACGTGGTCGTAGTACTCGATGTCCTCAGGAGCAGCGACCTCGAGCGAGACCTCCGGAGACACGGTGAAGCGAACCGCCTCGTAGAGCAGCTCCTGGTAACTGGGCGCGCCATGCGGGCGCCCCTCGACGTCGACTTCATGGTCGCCGCAGCGAAGCTCCCAGCGCTGGCTGCGCACGAGCATGTCGGCGTTGAGCTTCAACGCCTGCCCTGACGCAGCGCGGGCCGCGCCAACCGGTTCGCCGTGCGTTCGCTCCTGCGCCCGCGCCGAGCTGAGCGCGTGCGCGAGGCGATCGAGGTTCCGCCCGTAGGGCGCCGGCACGATCGAGACGGGCCCGCGGGCGGCGGAGTCGCCGCGGATCGAGCGAGCCATCGCGCCGACCAGCACGAAATCGACACCGGAGGCGGTCAGCCAGTGCACGACGGCGATCGAGGAAGCCGCGAGGTGCTCGTAGCCCTCCGCGGCGTTGACGGGGACAGCGTCGAGACTCGGAGCACGGTTGCGAAGCAGCATGCGACTGCTTTCGGCCCGGCGTCGCACATTCCTGCCTGGTGGCTCGAGTCGCGCCACTCGCGGAACCTTCACCGTCAACCGAGCCTGTGATCAGTACGCTGATGGGGCAGCCACAACGCCTCGCGTTCGCGCCCGTGGTCGCGTACCAGTCGACTCTGACCCTCATCAGTTAACTCATGAACACGCCGGACCAGGACCGCCAGCAGGAGGCGCCCGCCCAGGCCTCCAATGAACGTGCCTCCGGACCCGGTGGTGGGTCCGAGGACGAGAAACCCGAGTCTCCCGTCGCGACGGGGACTCAGCGCCGCCGCACCTTCCACGAGGCAGCTCACAAGGTTCCGCAGAAGTATCACGGGCGCTGGCACGATGAGAGCGAGGAGCACGACGACGAGCCGGAGCCGATCGACGAGGGTCAGATCGACGTCGTGGCCCACGCCAGCCGTGCCGTGCTGGCGCTGGGGGCGCTCGGCGTCGTCTACGGCGACATCGGGACCAGTCCGCTCTATGCCGAGCAGGTGACCTTCGGCTACAAGGCCGCTCAGCACGTGGTGCCGACAGGCGTGTACGGCATCGTCTCGCTGATCTTTTGGTCGCTGACGATCGTCGTCACGATCAAATACGCCGGCTTCATCATGCGCGCCCACAACCGCGGAGACGGCGGCATCATGGCATTGGCGGCGCTGATCCGGCGCTACAAGGTGGTCCACGCCGCGGTGCTGGTCACGCTTGGGATCTTCGGCGCGTCGCTGTTCTTCGGCGACGGCATGATCACGCCGGCGATCTCCGTGCTCTCTGCGGTCTCTGGCCTCGAGATCGCCAGTCCCGGTGTCGCGCATCTGGTCGTGCCGATCTCCGTCGCGATTCTGGTCGGCCTGTTCGTGCTCCAGCGCAAGGGCACGGGCACGGTCGGGTGGCTGTTCGGACCCGTGATGCTGGTCTGGTTCCTCTCGATCGCGATCATCGGCATCCCCGAGATCGTCCAGCACCCGGGCGTGCTGCAGGCCATTTCCCCAACCTGGGGGGCCCGCTTCTTCCTCGATCACGGCTTCCAGGCCTTTCTCACGCTGGGAGGAGTAGTTCTCTGCGTGACCGGCGCGGAGGCGCTGTATGCCGACCGCGGCCACTTCGGACCGAAGCCGATTCGGATCGCCTGGCTCACCATCGTGTGGCCGGCGGTGCTGCTCAATTACATGGGCCAGGCCGCCTGGATTCTCGATCATCCCAAGGCCCCGCTCCACACCAGCACGTTCAACCCATTCTTCTCGGTGGTGCCGAGCTGGTTCCAGTTGCCGGAGGTGGTGCTTGCGACCGTGGCGACGGTGATCGCCTCGCAGGCGGTGATCTCCGGCTCTTATACCGTGGCCCGCCAGGCCATGCAGCTCGGCTACCTGCCGCGCCTGAAGATCGTCCACACGAGCGAGATGGAGGGACAGATCTATGTCCCTGTCGTGAACTGGGTCCTAGCCATCGGCGTGATCACGCTCGTGCTCGCCTTCCAGAGCTCCAACGGCCTTGCCAATGCGTACGGTGTCGCCGTGACCGGCACGTTCATCCTCAATACGGTCCTGTTCCTGTCGGTGGCTCGGGCGCTCTGGCGTACGCCGAAGTGGAGGCTGGCGCTGCTCGGTGGGTTGTTCCTGACCGTCGAGGTGTCGTTCTTCCTGGCGAACATCGCCAAGCTGTTCCACGGGGCCTGGCTACCGCTGGCCGTTGCCGTCTGCGTCTCGGTCGTGATGCTCACGTGGCGCAAGGGGCAGGACATCGTCACGCACAACCGGCTCGAGCAGGAGGGCGATCTCGGCGAGTTCCTGAGTCAGATCACGAGCATGCAGCCGCCGCTCTATCGCGTGCCGGGCACGGCGATCTTCCTGAACGCGAGCGGCGAGACCACCCCGCTGGCGCTGCGCAGCCTCGTCGAGCACACGCACACACTGCCCGAGAAGGTCCTGATCGTCTCGATGATCTCGAAGAGCGTTCCGCACGTCCTCCGGGAGCGACGCTTCCGCGTGACGCGCATGGGTCGCGGACGCTGCCAGATTCAGCACGTCGTCGTCAACAACGGCTACCGAGACACCAACAGCGTGCCCGAGCTCCTACAACTGGCCCGGAAGATGGGCCACCTGGAGCGCAATCTGGACCTCGAGGGTGCGTCGTACTTCATCTCGCGCATCACCATCACCGAGACGCCCGAACCGGACATGGCGAAGTGGCGCAAGAAGATCTTCCTCGTCATGGCGCGCAACGCCGCCAGTCCGATCGAGCACTTCGGCCTACCCGTCGAACGGACGGTGCTGATGGGCTCGCAGGTCAGCCTCTGACGGGGCTGCCACCATTGCGCACTTGAGCGTCTGGGAGATAGTCGCCATCTTTGCCGCGGGCGTCGCGGCGGGCACGATCAACACCGTCGTCGGCAGCGGCACTCTGATCACGTTCCCGACGCTGCTGGCGTTCGGCTACCCCCCGGTCATCGCGAACGTCTCGAACACGGTCGGCCTGGTCCCAGGATCGGTCTCCGGCGCGATCGGTTACCGGCGCGAGCTGACCGGCCAGCGGCAGCGCGTGCTGGCATTGGGTAGCGCCTCGCTAGGCGGCGGCATCCTAGGCGCGATCCTGCTGCTCGAGCTGCCGGCCTCCGCATTCAAGGAGATCGTGCCGTTCTTCATCGCTCTGGCGCTGGTCCTGATCATCCTGCAGAAGCAGATCAACCGCGCCCTCGGACACCGCCGCCGCGAGGCGGGGCAGGGCGTCGGGCCAGCCGCCCTCGCCGGCGCCTTCTTCACAGGCATCTACGGCGGCTATTTCGGCGCCGCACAGGGGATCTTGATGCTGTCGGTCCTCGGCCTGACGATCGATGACCGGCTGCAACGACTGAACGCCGTCAAGGTGGTCACCACCGGGCTGACAAATCTGGTCGCCGGGGTCGTGTTCGTGATCGCGGCCCACGTCGCCTGGGATGTCGCAGGGCTGATCGCCGCCGGATCGATCATCGGCGGCGTAATCGGAGCGCGCTACGGCCGCAGGCTGTCGCCGACGGCGCTACAGGCGCTGATCGTCGTCGTCGGGATCATCGCAATCGTCAGGCTCGTCTAGTGGCTTGAGTCGGAAATTCGGGTGCAGATTCGCGAGTGGATGGGCGTGCATGGGTACGCACGTTTCGCAAGGCAGAAGAGCGCACGTGAGAACGCCCTGTTACGTCGATGTATCCCGAAACCTGGCGAGGTGGTGAAGCGGTTAAGTCCAGTATCACCGGGCCGTCATCTGGTGATCACGAGCACGACGATGACGATCAACAGCAGGGCCGTCGGTACCAACGCGAGCGGGCTGATGTGTATCCCTCTGAGCTCGTTGCGGAGCCTCAAACCACGACCAGCGATGCGCAGCTTCCGGAGACGTCCAGTACGCCAGCCCGCGTACACGACAGCCACCACGATCGGGAGCACCAGCAGCCATCCGGTTGGGGCCCGATGGCCGCTGGCATGCGTGACCGCAAAGAGGGTCTGCACTCTCACGGGGCGGCCCTCCGGCGGATCTGCAGCGGGCGGGCGCGCAGGCTGAGGCTCCAGCTCGCGGCGATCAGGAGCGCGCCCACGATCAGGGCGATCGCGACGCTGGCAGAGAATCCGCTCCGTACCGTCACTTTCTCTCCGCGCGTTGCGGCGCGGTCGGCGGCGGCCAGCGCCGATGCCGGGATCGGGTGGCCGGCGGCGCGCGCCAGCAGCGGCACAGCGGAGAGCGCCGCGGTCGCGAGTTGCGGCCCCGGTCCGGGAGCGGTCGCCCGCACGGTGCCCTCAGCGGATGTCACGGCGTGCGCTCCCGAACGCGGGCCGTGGAGGCCGAAGCCTTTGGGCATCACGACGAGGACCTGGCCGCTGTACAGCTCGGAGAGCTCGATCCCCAGGTATTGCGCGTAGTACTTGGGATTCTCGTTCCAGAGCGCGGTCGCGGTGCCGAGATCCGTCGCCGAGGCGATCAGCGCCACGCGGATCGGAAAGCCCGCTCGCGCACTCGCGCCGAGTATGGCCTCGAGCCGGGCCTGTGAGGCCGGCGACACACCCGAGTCGATCGGGTTGAACAACCGGTTCTGGACGAGCACATCGCTGGCGGGGTCACCGTCGGCAAGCGCGCTGGGCGCAGCGATCAGCGCGATGCTCGCCAGAATGGCGGTGATGACAGCGAGTACCCCGATCCGACGCACGAGCAGCCAGTTTAGGCGCGCGGGCTCACACCTCGTCCTGCTCGTGGTGGTGCTCGCGGCGCTGGGCGCGCTTCCCAGGACGGCACTCGCCGATGGGCCGGTGACGCCCACCGCGACCAACTATTTCGCACGTGTCACCCACGTCCCGGCCGGCGTTCAGGCGCAGGCGGTGAACGCCTATCTCAACCTCTGGGTCCGGGTGCCGGCAACGGCCCACGTCACGATCCTCGACTTCCGCGGGGCGCCGTGGGTGAGGTTCACGCCTGACGGCGTCGCTGTCAATCACAACTCGCAGGAGTACTACCTCAGCCAGGTTCCGGTGCCGGCGGTGCCGCCGCTCGGACTGACGCGCACCACGCCTCCCCACTGGGTGATGGTTTCGCGGGGACACTCCTACATCTGGCGTGAGGGGCGGATGCACGCACTCGCAACGATCGCGCTTACGCCGGGCCAGAACTATGTCGGCCAGTGGCGCATCCCGCTCGTCGTCAACGGACGCCGCGGAACGATCAGCGGAGGCTTATGGCACCGCGGTTCGCCATCGATCGTCTGGTTCTGGCCGGTGCTCGTGTTGCTCGTGTGCGCGCTGGCTGCATGGCGCCTTCGCTCGCCCGAGTTCGACCGACGGCTTTCGCTGCGGCTGGCGCTGCTGCTGCTCGTGCTGGTCGCGGTCGGCATGGGCGGCAAATACCTGCATGGGAGCCCGAGCGTGAGCCCCGGCAATGTCGCCCTGCTGCTCGCGATGCTGGCCGTGCTCGGCGCCGTCGCCGGCCGCCTGCTTGGCGGCCGCTTCGGTGGGCCGCTTCTGTTGCTGGTCGCGGTGATCGCACTGTGGGCCGGTCTGACTCTGCTCCCGGTGCTCACGCACGGCTACGCGCTCGTCGTGCTGCCGCTGTTCCTTGTGCGGACGATCGCCGCGATCCTGCTCGGGGGTGCGCTCAGCCTCGCGCTGTTCGGGGTGCGGATGCTCGACAGCCTGCCGGTATGAGACGCGCCGCGCTGCTACTCGGGCTCGCGTTGCTCGCCGGTGGCTGTGGCGCCAACCACCAGGCTCCGCCCGCGAAGCAGCGGCGAGCGGGCGCGATCCCGGAATCGCTCCTGGCCGAGGTGCGACCAATCGGACGCGGGCCACGGTTCGAACCTCCGGTCAAGGGCCCCGTCCTGGGCGTGTGCGCTTCCCAGCTGGGCCGGCGCCTGGAGGCACACATTGAAGTGTTCGGGGCAAACCGTGTCGTGCTGCTGCCCGCCGGCATCGGCACTGGAGCACCGCGGGCGATGAGCGACGGGCGCGTCACCCAGGCGCGCTGTTTCGGCGACCTGGTCACACTCGATCCGAGCGGCATCGTCTACTTCCGGGCCAGCACGAGGCTGACGCTCGGCGACCTTTTCGCGGCGTGGGGTCAGGCGCTGAGCTTCACGCGCATCGCGTCGTTCTCCGGCGGCAGGGTTCGAGTCTTCGTGAACGGACGGGCGGCCGGGGGTTCGCCGCGCGCGATCACGCTCACGCCACGCGCTGAGATCGTGCTCGAGGTCGGGCCTCGGGTCCCGCCACATACCCATTTCACCTTCCCACCGGCGCCTTCCGCCAAGGCTGCACTGAGGGCGATGGATACCCTGACTATGTGACCTTCACCGTGGAACGTGCATCGTCGAACAACCATCGCTGGGTGGTTCTTGGGGTCTGTTGCCTGAGCCTCCTGATCGTCGGCGTGGACACGACGATCGTGAATGTCGCGCTTCCCGCGATCCACCGCTCATTGCACGCGTCGCTGGCCGGGCTTGCAATGGATCGTGGACGCCTACACGCTGGTGCTCGGCAGCTTCCTGATGCTCGGTGGCTCGATGGGCGACAGGCTCGGTCGCAGGCGGGTGTTCCAGACAGGCCTCGTGACGTTCGTGATCGGCTCGGCGCTGTGCGCGGCCGCTCCGAATCAGGAGGTACTGGTCGCCGCGCGTGCGTTCCAGGCACTCGGCGGGGCCATGCTCAACCCGGTGGCGCTCTCGATCGTGCGTAACGTCTTCCACGATCCCGACGAGCGCGCGCGTGCGATCGGCATGTGGAGCGCCACGTTCGGCGCCAGCCTCGCGCTCGGACCGGTGATCGGCGGCATCCTGGTGACCACGATCGGGTGGCGCTACGTGTTCCTGGTCAACGTCCCGGTTGGCCTGATCGCCTGTTTGCTGACGGCGATCTACGTGCCCGAGTCACGCGCCGAGCACGCACGGCGCCTCGATCCCAGTCGGCCAGGTGCTGGTCATCGTCGGGTTGGCGAGCCTCACCTACGCGATCATCGAGGGCCAGGCCGACGGTTGGACCTCGGCGACGATCCTTGGGTTGTTCGCGGTCGCAGTCCTCGCGTTCAGCGTGCTCGTCCCATACGAGCTGCGCCGCGCTGAGCCGCTGATCGATGTCCGTTTCTTCCGCAGCGCGCCGTTCAGCGGCGCGGCTGTCAGCGCCATCTGTGCGTTCGGTTCCTACGGAGCGTTCCTGTTCCTGAACACGCTCTACCTGCAGGACGCACGCGGGCTCTCGGCGCTGCAGGCCGGCCTCTACACGGTGCCACTGGCGGTTTGCGCGATGGTGATGGCGCCGATCTCCGGCAGGCTCGTGGCGCGGATCGGCACGCGGCGGCCGCTACTGATCGCCGGAGTGGCGCTCGGCATCGGCCCGCTGCTGCTGACGAGCGTCACGCCGCATACGTCGGTCTGGCTGCTGTTCGCCTCGTACGTGATCTTCGGCATCGGACTCGGCCTCGTGAACCCCCCGATCACCAACACGGCTATCTCCGGCATGCCACCCGCGCAGGCGGGTGTGGCCGGCGCGATCGCCTCCTCCAGTCGCCAGGTCGGCTCGACCATCGGGATCGCGCTGGTGGGCGCGATCGTCGGCGCCAGCTCAGGCGTCGGCTTCGGCCCGCAATTCGCACAGGCCACGCACCCGGGCTGGTGGTTGATGGTCGGCTTTGCAGCGATACTGTTCCTCGTCGGCGCGTTCACGACCACACCGGGGGCGTTCGCGAGCGCACGCGCCACAGCAGCACGTCTGCAGGCGGAGAGCGTCCCCACCTAAAGCGGAAACGTTGCCCACCTACACCATCGCGCCGTCGCTAAAGGGTTACCGGCGCGAGTGGCTGGGACCCGACATGGTCGCCGCCGTGACGCTGCTCGCAATCGCGGTGCCCGAGCAGCTTGCGACCTCGCAGCTTGCCGGGATGCCCGCGATCACCGGCATCTACGCCTTCATTGCCGGCAGCCTCGTGTTCGCGTTGCTGGGCGTCAGTCCGCAGGTCTCGGTTGGGGCCGACTCGACGATCGCGCCGTTGTTCGCCGCCGGGATCGGCGCGTTGGCGACGGTCGGCAGCCCGCATTACGTCGCGCTCGTCGGAATCCTCGCAGTGATGGCCGGCATCGGCGTCGCGCTGGTCTGGCTGCTGCGCCTGGGTTGGATCGCCGAGCTTCTCTCGGAGCCGATCATCACCGGCTTTCTGGCGGGCATCGGAATCGTGATCATCGTGCATCAGCTGCCGGCTCTGCTCGGCGTTGTTGGCGGCGGCAGCTCGACACTCGGGCGCCTGAGGCATGTCATCGACGACCTCCACGCCACCTGTGCCTGGACCGTCGCGATCGGGTTGGGCGTCTTGGTGCTGGTCGTGATCGCCCGGCGCATCAGCCATCGCGTGCCGGCGGCGCTTGCGGCGCTCGTCGCCGCGACAGCGCTCGTTGAGATCTTCGGACTGCAGCAGCACGGGGTGGCAATCCTCGGCCACGTCGCCCACGGAGCACCGCACCTCGGGCTGGACGGCCTGTCACTGCACACGATCGGGCAGGTCGCACCTGTGGCCGGCATCGTCGCGCTGGTGATCGTCACGCAGTCGGCGGCCACCGCGCGCGCGTTCGAACCACCGGGCGCGAGCCGCGTTCAGCATGAGATCGGGCGCGACTTCCTGGCCATCGGCGCAGGCAACGTGCTTTCAGGACTGGTCGGGGCCTTCCCGGTCAACGCCAGCCCGGCACGCACCGCAGCGGTGTCGCAAGCCGGCGGCCGGACTCAACTCGTCGGGCTCGTCGCGGCGCTGGTGATGGCGGCGTTGATCCCCGCCGCCGGGTTGCTCTACTACGTGCCGGTGGCGTGCCTGGCCGGGATCCTGCTGTATGTGGCCACTCGGCTCATCCATGTGGGCGAGCTGCGTGCAATAGCGCGCTTCGACCGCGTCGAGCTCGCCCTGGCGCTCGTCACTTTGGTCACGGTGGCGCTGTGGGGCGTCGTGCAGGGCATCGGCGTGGCCGTGGCGCTCGCGATCCTGGACCGCACGCGCATCAACGCCCGTCCGCACCTGCACGTCCTCGGCCGCATCGCAGGCACGACGAGCTGGGCGCCGCTCTCTCGCACAGAGGACGCCACGCCCGTTCGCGGGGTGCTTGTGGTGCTGTTCGCGACACCGCTCTGGTACGGGAACGCAAACCACTTTCGCGAGCAGCTGCGGGAGGCGTTGCCGCGGACCAGCGGTGGGACGCCCCGGGCCGTTGTGCTGGACGCACTCGGGCTGACCGACATCGACTACACCGGCATCGTCGCCCTGCGCGAGGTGCTTGACGAGCTGGACGCTCAGAAGATCCAGTTCGCGATGGCACGACCCGGCGCGCGCGTCCGCGCCGAGCTGGTACGCGCTGGGCTGACGCCGAACAGGATCCCGGAGTCGCGGCTGTTCCCCGACGTCGACGCGGCCGTGACCGCGATGTCAGAGGGTGACCGTCTGACCGGACCGAGCTGAGGCGTAGAGCGCCTCGATTGTCCGCGCCTGACCGAGCGCGTCAGCGCGACCGAGCAGCGGCTCATGTTCGCCACGCGCGGCGGCGCTGAGGTCGGCGACCTCGAGCGTCGTAGGAGCCCGCGGCGGCCACGGCGACCACCTCCGGCGTCGCGGCCCCGTCGCGCCAGAGCTCGATGCCGTCGGCGAGCGGGAGCCAGGGGTTCGCCACGCGCAGAACCGCGTGCGACCCGACGACCTCGACATCACGCCGGTTCGGCATCGCGAGCCCGCTGTCGAAGTGTGCGATCACGCCGTCCGCAAAGCGCAGCACGCCCGCCATCACGACGTCGACGTCGACCCCGCCGAGCAGCTCCTCGGCGCTCACGCGCTCGGGCTCGCCTGCCAGATACCGGGCCATGCTCACCGGATAGCAACCGACATCCATCAGACCGCCGCCCTCCTGGTCGGAGCGCATTCCGGGATCGGCCGGGTCGCAGTTGAAGCTGAACGTTCCTCGGATCAACCGCAGCGTTCCGATCGCGCCAGTGTCGACCAGCTCCTTGAGCCGCTTGGTCTGAGGATGGTGGCGATACATGAACGCTTCGCTCAGGTACAGGCCGCGTGCGGCAGCGAGGTCGAACAGCGCCTCCACCTCCGCGGGAGAGCGGCTGAGCGGCTTCTCGCACAGCACGTGCTTACCGGCCTCGAGCGCGCGCTGCGTCCACTCCACGTGCATACCGTTGGGCAGCGAGATGTAGACGACGTCGACGTTGGGATCGGCGAGCAGCTGCTCGTAGCTGCCGTAGGCACGCTCGATCCCCTTGCGCTGCGCGTACGCCGAGGCGCGCTCCGCGTCGCGGCTGGCGACGGCATAGGCGGTGGCGTCGGGAACGGCCTCGATACCGCGCAGCAGCGCGTCGTTGATCCGCGCAGTCGAGAGCAGGCCCCATCTGGTCATAGACCTGGCAACCTACTCGACCTTGAGAGAACACGTCGCAACAGCCTTCGCCCCCGGGCGCGTCAACCTGATCGGCGAGCACACCGACTACAACGAGGGGCTGGCGATGCCGTTCGCCGTGACGGCAGGCGTCACCGTCACCGCCACGCGGCTCGGCGGAGACACGATCGAGGCGCGTGCGCTCAGATATCGGCGAGCGCGACGAGTTCAACCTGCGTGAGATCGGCGCCGCCGCGGGCTGGCGCGCGTTTGTGCGCGGAGCGGTCGCCGAGCTCCAGCGCATCGGGTATGAGCTGCCGCCGGCCAGAATCGAGATCACCGGCGATCTGCCGCGGGGTTCGGGGATGTCCTCCTCGGCAGCGCTCGAGATCGCGCTCTGCCTTGCGCTCGTGGCACTGGCGGGCGCAGAGCCGCCCGAGCTCGTCGAGCTGGCGCGCCTGGGCCAGCGGATCGAGCACGACTGGGTCGGTGCGCAGACCGGGCTACTCGACCAGCTCGCGTCGCTTGAGCGGCGCTGCCGGCCAGGCCGTGCTGATCGACTTTCGCACGCTCGAGCTCGAGCCGCTGCCGCTCGAGCTCGGAGAGCACACTTTGGTGACACTGTTCTCCGGTGAGTCGCATGCCAACGCCGCGTCCGGCTACAACCGTCGCCGTGAGGAGTGCACCGAGGCCGCCCACCGCATGGGCGTCGAGTCGGTGCGCGACGCGATGATCCAGGATCTGCACATGCTGCCCGACGTGCTGGCCCGCAGGGCGCGCCACGTCATCAGCGAGAACGGCCGGGTACTCGGCGCCGTGACGGCACTGCGGCGTCGCGACTTCAACAAGCTCGGGCACCTGCTCGACCTCTCGCACGCCAGCCTGCGAGACGACTTCGAGGTGTCCACGCCCGCCGTCGAGGAGACCGTCGCAAGGCTCAAAGAGGCCGGGGCATTGGGAGCTCGCGTGGTGGGCGGTGGCTTTGGCGGCAACGTGCTTGCGCTGATGCCGCCGGGCGCAGCCGCGCCCGCTGGCGCGACCGTGGTCTGCCCCGGTCCGGGCGCGCGCGTGCTCTCGTGACTTGCCCGCACAGCTAACTATGCACCGCTAGCTAATCTCCAAGCGTGCTTGAGGTTTCAGGTGTGGGTGTCGGATTCGGCCCGGTGACGGCGCTCGAAGGTATCGACCTGAGCGTCGGCGCCGGTGAGATCGTGGCCGTCAGCGGCGAGCCCGGAGCGGGCAAGACGGCACTGGTGCGCTGTATCGGCGGCGATCTCCAGCCCAGCAGCGGCGCCATCCGAGTTGGCGGGTCACTGCTCTCCAGCGGCCTCCGGGCCGCCGAGCGCCAGGGCGTGGCGGTCGTCTGGCAGAACGTATCCCTCTGCGAGACGCTGGATGTGGCCGGCAACCTGTTGCTCGGACAGGAGACCCGCGGACAGGTTCTGTCGACCAAACGCTTCTACGAGCGCGCGCGACACATACTCGACGAGCTCGATATCCCAATCGAGAACATGACCCAGGAGGCCGGCACACTCAGCGGTGGCCAGCGTGGGATGCTGGCGTTGGCGATGGCTCTGCTGCGCCGGCCGCGCGTGCTCGTGCTCGATGAGCCGACAGCGGCGATGGGCGTTTCCGAGGCCGTGCGTGTGGAGCGCCTGCTCGAGCGCGTGCGCCAGAGCGGCGTCGCGATCCTGCTCGCGACGCGCGATGTCGGGCAGATGTTCCGGATCGCCGGACGGGTCGTCGTCCTTCGTCACGGTTGTGTGGTCGCCGAACTCGAGCCGCAGGATTCGCATCCTGACGATGTCGCGGCCGTGCTCGCCGGCGGCACCGTCGATGGCTCGGCCCGGCGCCAGTTGACACGCCTGCACGGACTCGCCGACAGCCTCGCCGTTGCCGACCCGAGCTCGGGGCTGAGCCTGATCATCTCGGCTCTGGCTGCCGCGCTGAACCTCGATCGCAGTCGGATCGATGTGGTCCGTGCCAACGCCACCGCCTCTTCCGCCGAGCGCGTGATCGTCGACGGGCAGACCTGGCTCGTCCCCGTCGTCGGCCCCGGTGGCACGACTGCAATCGATCACGATCGGGCGCGATTCTTCCGAGCCACCAACGCGCGATGAACTCGACCTGCTCGGGCTGTATGCGGGCTACGCCGCCGCCGCGTTGGAGCGGCAGGAAACCGAGGAGGCCCAGCGACAAGCCGCGGCCCTACGCCGCTCCCGCGAGCTGCAGCGGCAGTTCCTCTCACGTCTGAGTCACGAGTTGCGCACTCCGCTGACCGCGATCCGCGGTTACGCCTCGAGCCTGCTCGCCCCCGACATCACCTGGGACGACGAGTCGCAGCAGCGCTTCCTCGAAACGATCGCGACCGAATCCGCACGCCTCGGGCGCCTGGTCGACGACCTGCTGGACTTCTCCGCGATCGATTCCGGCGTGATGCGGATGCAGTTCGACTGGTGCCAGCTCGACCTCGTGATCGACGCGGCGATCGCCTGCCTGCCCGACGCTTGGCGTGATCGCGTGAGCTTCGAACCGGTCGGCCCGATTCCGCCGCTCTGGGCTGACCACGACCGTCTCGAGCAGGTCTTCGTGAACCTTCTGAACAACGCGCTTCAGCACAACTCGGAGGGCACGCGGGCGACGGTCGCTGCGCAGCATCAGCCCGGCGGCAAGATCGAGCTGCTCGTCAGCGATGACGGCCGGGGGCTCCCCCCGGAGCTCCGTGAATCGCCGTTCGACTCCATCCGTCGGCACCGATCCACAACCGCCGGCGCGGGGCTCGGCCTCTCGATCGCCCGCGGCATCGTCATGGCTCACTACGGGACGATCGAGCTCCTGCCGAGCACCCAGGGCGCGAGCTTCCGGATTGCGCTGCCATTGGAGGCGCCGGAAGCTGGAACCGAGCCACCAACGCATCCGGTGCCGACAGCTGAGCCGCGCAAGCCGGGTTGGCGTCGATGCCTGAGCCTCAGGAGGCAACGCGGGCGCTGCTCGTCGAGGATGACCCAAACATCGTCGACCTGATTCGCTCCAACCTCGCGGTGCGCGGATTCGACACGGTCGTATCAGCCGACGCCGAACGGGCGCTACGGCTGCTGGAGACCGAATCGCCGGACATTGTCCTGCTCGATCTGATGCTGCCCGATGCCGACGGCATGGAGCTCTGCCGACAGATCCGCGAGCGCTCGTCGGTGGCGGTGATCGTCGTCTCCGCTCGCGGCGGCGAGCGAGACAAGGTGACGGCCCTGAACATGGGCGCTGACGACTACATGACCAAGCCGTTCAGCGTCGAGGAGCTGCTGGCCCGGATCACGGCGACTCTGCGGCGCACGCGCGGCACCACTCCCGCGGAGCCTGCCGCGCTGACGATCACCGCGGGCGAGGTGGTGATCGACCTGGCACGCCAGCAGGTCACGCGCGCAGGTCAGCCGATCCATCTCACCCCCACTGAGTTCGCGCTGTTGCGGGAGCTCGCGATCAACCGCGGCAAGCTCCTGACGCACGCACACCTGCTACGCCGGGTGTGGGGCTCTGCCTACCAGACCGAAACCGAGTATCTGCGCGTGTACGTCAGGCGCCTGCGCGCGAAGCTGGGAGATGACGGCGCCCAGCTGATCCTCACGGCCCCGCGGGCCGGTTACCGGTTCGCCCCAGAGTGATCGGCCACAACTCGTGCGCGGGCGCACGAGTTGTGCGCGCTAACTCTATTCCGGCAGCTAAAAGCCACGTTAACGCGCTGTTTATGTAGAGACATCCTTTGTTCATGTCTCGTTCACAGCCACATCCATAACATGAGCTTGTCAGGGGAGAGGCAGGCGTTGGCCTGCGGCTCCCAGAGGAGAGAGGACCCTAGGAGGTACTCTGTGAACTTGCTGCGCAACAGCAAGGTTGGAGTTGTTTCAGTTGCGCTCGCAGCGAGCATCGGCGTCGCAGGCCTTACGGCCAGCGCCGACGCAAAGGCCACTGGCCACGCCGCAAGCGGAATCTCGATCAATTCCTTTACCAACAACTTCAGCGCGATGAAGTCGCTGAAATCGATCACCGCAGCCGGTACAGGCAAGATTGCGGAGATCCTGCCGGACACGACGAGCTCGACTCGTTACGTCGAGTTCGACACGCCGGACTTCAAGAAGGCGGCCATGGCCGCCGGCCTTCCGGCATCGGACATCATCGC
Organism: uncultured Actinomycetota bacterium; assembly: GCA_963714335.1. Classification (GTDB taxonomy): domain Bacteria; phylum Actinomycetota; class Thermoleophilia; order Solirubrobacterales; family Solirubrobacteraceae; genus Palsa-465. The sequence continues at coordinate 518,294 of CAVQNW010000001.1, read as the reverse complement.
CCAGAACGCCCAGAAGTCGGACACCACGTTCATGACGGACGTCAAGGCCGACATCTCGAATGGCGCGAAGGTCATCCTGATCGACCCGGAGGATCCGGGCACAGGCGTGCAGGCCATGGTTTACGCCAAGGCTCACGGCGTCAAGATCGTCCAGTACGACCGCCTGAGCTCCGGCAAGGGCGCGGTCGACACCGATCCGTACGTCTCGTTCAACAACGTTACGGTCGGCAAGCTGATCGGCCAGGGCTTCGTTTCCTGCGCCAAGTCATGGCTGCATGGCAAGCAGCCGCAGTTCATCGAGATGCACGGGGCGCCGACGGACAACAACGCGACCCTGTTCACGGACGGCTACAACAGCGTCCTGAACCCGCTCGAGAAGTCCGGCAAGATCAAGCTGCTCCAGAACACGGCAGGCACGTGGAACCCGACCTCGCCGTCTCCGGACGCGCTTGACGAGTTCAAGCAGGCCTACACGAACCTCGTGTCCAAGGGCACGCCGCCCAACTCGGCGGTCATCCCGAACGACGAGAACGGCGCGCCGATCATCACGTACCTGCAGAGCCAGGGCGTGAAGCCGCGCACGTTCCCGATGACGGGCCAGGACGCAACGCTCACGGGTCTGGACAACATCCTGTCCGGCTTCCAGTGCGGCACCGTCTACAAGCCCATCTACAAGGAAGCTGGAGCGGCAGTCGCGCTCGCGCTGTACCTGCGCGCCGGCAAGACCGCCCCGCACAGCCTGCTGAACAGCACGACCACTGACCCGAGCAGCAAGAAGAAGGTCCCGTCGGTGCTCGAGACCCCTGAGTGGGTCACCGCGTCGACAATGAACGCCACGGTCGTCAAGGACAAGTTCGTCCCCGTGACCGGTTCGGGCAGCCTGTGCGCAGGCTCCTACAAGGCCGACTGCACGAAGTACGGGATCAAGTAGTAGTACCGATCCCTTGATTGGTGGGAGAATGCCCGTTCGTCGGATTCCATCGGAATTCGGCGGACGGGTCTCCCCCATCGACAGTCAAGTGTGTAACGACGACAGGTAGCGCGACCAGATGAGCACAACTGAAAGCAACGGAGCGCTGCTGTCGTTGCGCGGGGTCCAGAAACGTTTCGGACCCGTGCAGGCCCTCAGCGACGTGACCCTCGACATTCCCGCCGGCCAGGTGACCGCGCTCTGCGGGGACAACGGCGCCGGCAAGTCGGTGACGATCAAGACCATCGCCGGCCTCTGGGAGCCCGACGGCGGCGAGTTGCTGTGGAACGGCACGCCCATTCGCCATAACAGTCCGCGCGAGGCCGAGAGCCTCGGCATCAAGACGATCTATCAGGACCTCGCCCTCTGCGACAACCTCGACATCGTCCAGAACATGTTCCTCGGCCACGAGGAGATGCGTCACAAGCTGCTCGACGAGGACACGATGGAGCAGAAGGCGCGTGAGACGCTCAAGTCGCTCCGCGTTACCACGGTCCGCTCGATCCGCCAGCCGGTCGCGTCTCTATCAGGCGGTCAGCGGCAATCGGTCGCCGTCGCCAAGGCCGTGATGTCCAACGCGAAACTTGTGATCATGGACGAGCCGACCGCGGCGCTCGGCGTCACGCAGACGCGCCAGGTGCTAGACCTGATCAAGCGACTCGGCGCAAGCGGCGTCGCCGTGATGCTCGTCTCGCACAACCTGAACGACGTCTTCGAGGTCGCCGACCGTATCGCCGTGATGTACCTCGGAACGCTCGTCGTCCAGGGACCGATCGCGGAGTTCAACCGCCAGAGCACGGTCGAGTACATGACCACGGGGACCAGCGGACAGGCCGCCAACGCAGCCTGATCACCGACGTCTGATTTCGAATTTTTGAAAGTGAATCTTCAGTGACCACCGAGCAATCTGAAACCCGTCCCGACGAGGGCTCCGAGTCCGCACTCACCGAGACCGAGCTGACGAGCGCCGCACCGGAGGTGCTGGCGAACTCGCTCGGTGACTACCTGGCGGCCTGGTGGCGCCGGATCAAGGGCGGCGAGAGTGGCGCGTTGCCGGTGCTTGCCGGCCTGGTCGCAATCATCATCTTCTTCCAGCTCGAACGCTCGGCGTTCCTCACCGACCAAAACCTGATCAACCTGTTTGAGGAGAGCGCGATCTTCGTGCTGCTCGGCGCCGCTGAGACGTTCGCACTGCTGCTGTCCGAGATCGACCTGAGCATCGGCTACGGCATGGGCATCGGCGGTTTCGTGGTCGCCGAGCTGATCGCCCCACCGGTCAACCTTCCGTGGTGGGCCGGTGTCATCGGCGGCGTGGCGGCGGTTGCCTTCCTTGGACTGGTTCAGGGACTGTTGATCACCCAACTGGGGTTGCCTTCGTTCATCGTGACGCTCGGTGGCCAGTTGGCCTTCGTGGGGATCATGCTGGAGCTGGCGCAGGTCGACCCCACGGCGGTCGGCGGCGTCATCCAGGTCAGCCCCACGAGCCCGATCTACAAGCTCGTCAACAGCAACATGAGCACCACCCTGGGCTGGATCGCCTTAGCCGTCTGCTTAGCGTTATTCGCTGCGGTTACGTTAAACCGCAGCCGATCGCGCCGGGCGAGGGGACTGCACGCGCAGCCACTCGGCGTCACGGCGCTGACGATCGGCCTGGTGGCGCTCGCGGGCATCCTGCTCATGTACGTCTCCAACAACAACCGCAGCGACCTGGGCGTCGTCGAGGGGATGCCCTGGGTGATCCCGTTTGTGCTGCTGATCATTCTGTTCTACTCATGGCTGCTGGCGCGCACCCGGACCGGCCGCTACATCTATGCGGTCGGCAACAACAAGGAGGCCGCGCGACGCGCGGGAATCAAGGTCAACTGGATCGTGACCTTCGGGTTCATCATGTCCGGCGCGACCGCCGCCCTCGCCTCGTTGATCTACATCTCCGAGCAGGGCAACATGTCAACCGATCTCGACGGCGGTGACCTGGTGCTGTATGCCGTCGCCGCGGCGGTGATCGGTGGAACGACGCTGTACGGCGGCCGAGGGCGCATGATCAACGCGCTGCGTCGGCGGCCTGATCATCGCCGTCGTCTACGACGGCCTGGGCCTGATGGGGGTGTCCGCCGCAGTTCAGGACATCGCCACCGCGATCGTGCTGATCGCAGCAGTCTCGCTTGACGCGATCGTCCGGCGCCGAGCTACGCGCTGACCAGCCTCTCCCCTCTGCTGGGGCCGGCCTGAAAAGGTCAGCCCCCGGCAGGAGGACTTTGCGTTGCGTACGCTTCGGAACGATGCCTGAGCATGACGGTCCAGATGATGCGCTCGTGCGACTCGAGTCGCACGACAAGGGGTCCGGCGACCGGAACGGGTGCGGCGCAGCTCACGCGGCGCACGGCGCTGACAGGAGGTGCCGCTGGCGTGGCCGCGGCGCTGCTCGAAGCCTGCGGCGGCGCGATGGGCGGTGGCACCACCGCCGCTCAGGCCGCGGTCAGCTCGAATTCCCCGGCCTCGATCTTCGGCGTCAAGGGTGGCTACCGGTTCACGTTCGTCAACCACGCCACCACCGACACCTTCTTCACGCCCACCGTCAACGGCATCCAGGACGCCTGCCAGTTGCTCAACTGCTCGTACGAGTGGACTGGCTCGAAGTCGAGCAACGTCGGGCAGATGGCAATGGCCATCAACGCCGCTGCCACCGCCGGCGTCGACGGCATCGCCACGAGCCTGATATCCCCGGAGCTGGCCAAGCCTGTCGAGGCGGCAATGAAGGCCCGCATCCCCGTGATCGCCTACAACGCCGACGTGCCCGGCACCGACCGGCTCGCCTACATCGGCCCTGATCTGGTGCTGAGCGGTCAAGAGATGGGTCGGGAGATCAGGCGGCTGCTTCCCGGCGGGGGTGAGATCATGGTCTTCATCGCCACGCCGGGCTCGGCCAACCTGCAGCCGCGCCTTGACGGAATCCAGCAGGTTCTCAAGCTCAGCAACATCAAGGTCCGCACACAGGCTTCGGGTGCAACCGAGCCTCAAGAGCTGATCGCAGTCGACGCCGTCATCGGCAACAGTCTGACCGCCTACGACGGCTACTTCGCCGTCGATGCCGGCAGCACGGCGGCAGTGGCCACGGCGCTCACGAAATACAACCTCAGGGGGCAGGTACTCGGCGGCGGTTTCGACCTCACGGCTGACACCGAGCAGGCTCTCCACGATCGTACGCTCCAGTTCGCGATCGATCAGCAGCCCTACCTCCAGGGTTTCCTCGCCACGGTCGAGCTCTTCCTCTACAAGGCGACCCAGGGACTCACTGGCCCGGCCGACGTCGATACCGGGCTCAAGTTCGTCTACCCCGACACGGTCAAGCCGTACGCGACCACCACGAGCCGCTACGAGGGCACTGGCACGGCGGTCGGTGTCCAGAAGACCCATTGACTGAGGGCCGCACCTCGCCCCGACTCTCGCACTGCTCGGTGAACACAGGAGTCGCCGGTGACAGGCGGCTGACATGCTTTCAGTCGAATACGAGGAGATCGAATCCATGAGTGACTTCCAAGAGCTGCGCGAAGAGGTGCTGACCGGCAACCTGGCGCTGCCGGCGCATGGGCTGGTCAAGCTGACCTGGGGCAACGCCAGTCAGGTCGATCGCGAGCGCGGCGTGTTTGCGATCAAACCGAGCGGAGTGTCGTATGCGGCGCTGACGGCAGCGGACATCGTCATCGTCGATCTCGACGGCGAGATCGTCGAAGGCGAGCGCGGCCCCTCAACGGACACGCCGACTCATCTCGAGCTCTACCGCCGGTTCGACGACATCGGCGGGATCGTGCACACGCATTCGACCTGGGCGACCGTCTGGGCACAGGCCCAGCGCGAGATCCCGATCTACGGCACCACCCACGCCGACCTCTCCGCGGACCCCATCCCGATCACCCGCGCACTGACGGAGGAGGAGATCGACGAAGCTTACGAGCGCAACACCGGCACGATATTGATCGAGGCGATTGCCGATCGCGGGCCCCTGCAGGTACCTGGCGCGCTCGTACGCGGCCACGCGCCGTTCACCTGGGGAGCCACGCTCGCGAAGGCCGTGGACAACGCGGTCACGCTCGAGGAGGTCGCACGCATGGCATTTCTCACCGCCGCGCTCGAGCCGTCGACGCCGCCACTCGACGCCGCGCTGCGCAACAAGCATCACGAACGTAAGCACGGACGAAACGCGTACTACGGCCAGCCATGAGCACGGCCGCGCGAGCGCCTACCAGCGGTCGTGCACGTGCTCGCGTAGCAGGCGGTCGTAGACCTCCGCCACGCCCTGCAGCTGCTCGTCGCGCAGTGGCGCAAGCGCGGCAGCCGCGGCATTGGCGCGCACCTGCTCTGGATTGCGGGCGCCGGGGATCACGGTGCTGACGCCGTATTGGTCGATCACCCAGCGCAGCGCGAACTGCGCCAACGTGACTCCAGGATCGACCAGCCGCTTGAGCGCTTCCGCCGCCTCGAGACCGACCTCGTAGGGCACTCCTGAGAAGGTCTCACCGACGTCGAATGCCTCGCCGTGCAGGTTGTAGTTGCGGTGGTCGTCGGGCGCGAACGTGGTGTTGCGGTCATAACGTCCGGAGAGCATTCCCGACGCCAGCGGGACCCGAGCGATGATCCCGACCCCCGCCTCCTTGGCCGCCGGCAGGACCTGTTCGAGCGGCTTGAGCCTGAAGCAGTTGAGGATGATCTGCACCGAGGCGACGTGCGGCCGCGCGATCGCCTTCAGCGCCTGCTCACAGGTCTCGACGGAAACGCCATAGGCGCGGATCCGGCCGTCGGCCACCATCTGGTCGAGGTCCCGGAAGACGGCGTCGCTGTCGTAGACGCCGTCGGGTGGGCAATGCAGCTGAACCAGGTCCAGGGTGTCCACGTCGAGCTTGGCGCGGGAGCGGTCGTTCCAGGTGCGGAAGTTCTCGGCCGAGTAGTTCTCGGTCAGCTGCTCCACGCGGCGACCCATCTTGGTCGCGACGAAGATCTCCGGGTGGCGCTTGAGCAGCGCTCCGTTGAACTCCTCGCTGCGACCGTCGCCGTAGACGTCGGCTGTGTCGAAGAACGTGATAGCGGCGCCCACCGCGGCCTCGAGCGTGGCCTCGGCATCGTCCGAGTCGACCGAACCCCAATCGGCGCCGAGCTGCCACGTACCGAGTCCGACGACGCTGACGCTGCGTCCGAGGCGTGCGATGGTCCGTTGCTCCATGGCTCAGGATGCTGTCAGAGTACGGGCCATGGCGTCATTACAAGACGTTGACCTTTCACTGAAGCTGTCACCTCACGAGGGGCTCAAGCGGCTCGAGCAGGCGCAGAAGCGGCTATTGGCCCTGCGCCTGCAGTGCGGGGGCCTGATCGGAGCTGGCACGCTCGGGCCGGCGCTGCTGATCCTGTTCGAGGGCTGGGACGCGTCCGGCAAGGGTGGCGCGATCCGCCGGCTGACCGCTCCGCTGGACCCGCGTCACTACAAGGTCTCCGAGTTCGCCGCGCCGAGCGAACGTGAGAGGCGCCACCACTTCCTGTGGCGCTTCTGGCCCGACGTCCCCGGACAAGGCGGCATGTGTGTCTTCGACCGCACGTACTACGGACGTGTGCTGGTGGAGCGCGTTGAGGGCCTCGCGACCAAGCCCGAGTGGAAACGCGCCTACCGGGAGATCGTCGAGTTCGAGCGCAGCCTCTCTGAGGAGGGCGTGGTGATCGTCAAGTTCTGGCTGCACATCTCCTCCCACGAGCAACTCGAGCGCTTCAACGCCCGTGCCAACGATCCGTTGAAAACATGGAAGCTGACCGAGGACGACTGGCGCAACCGCGAGAAGCGGCCGGCCTACGAACAGGCCGTCGGGGACATGCTGCGAAAGACCGACCACGAGCCGGCACCCTGGACGTTGATCTCGGCAGAGAGCAAGAGCTACGCGCGCGTCACGGTGCTCGAATCCGTGATCGCCGCTTTGGAACACGGCATGCGGGCTGCCGGTCAGGAACCGCTGGAGGTCGAAGCGGCGCTCTGACGGAACTGGCTAGCGGCCCAGCGTGCGGATGAAGTCATCGCACGCCTCTGGCAGGTGGGCGATCGCGCTGCGAGTCCCCGACAGGCCGCTGCGCAGCTGCTGATCACCAACCTCGACGGGCAGCAGGGAGTCCTGCAGTTCCGCCAAGATCTCATCAGCGGCCTGGATCGCGTCAGCGGCGTGCTCGAGCGAGGCCCGCGGATCCTCCGGCGCCGGCGTCCGCGCCTGCGGGAAGTCGCGGCCGGGCAACCCGGACCGCTGGGCGAACTCGCTGAGGGTGCGCTGCAGCTGCCCGTAGGCGCCCTGTAAAGGCCGGAACAGCCTGGTTTCCATGCGATCGCCCGACTGCTCGTCAAGGTGCTCGTAGGCCTCGCCGAGCGCGGCGACCGCGATGCTCAGCTGCTCCACAGCAGCGGCGGCGTCGTCGAGGATCTGCGTGCGGCCTTCCTCCGTGGTGTAGCCCATGACTCGCAGTGTGCCCTATGCGTCGGCCGATTGGTGGTCACGAAGCGCCGCGGCCAGAATCCCGTTCACGAATCCCGGCGCGTCGGCGCCACAGAACTCCTTGGCGGTCTCGACGGCCTCGTTGATCGCGCCCTCCGGCGGGATCGCCTGATCGCCGGGGAGCAGCTCGGGCCGGGTCAGCTCGAGCAGGCCGACACGTAGGATCGAGCGCTCGAGCGGCGCGATCCTCCCGAGCGACCAGCCGCTGGCGTAACGCGTGATCAGCTCGTCCAGCTCGGGCTGGTGGTGCTTGACCTCGGTGGCCAACACCCGCGTGAACTTGTGCACGTCACGCGGAAACGTCTCATCGAGCGGGCGCTCCAGCAGGTCACTCTGATAGAGCGCCCAGATCGCTGCCCGGCGCTGCTCCGTGCGGCGCGCCATCAGGCGCGCGACACGTAATCGCCCGAGCGGGTGTCGACGCGGACCATGTCACCGATGTTGACGAACAGCGGCACCTGAATCTGTGCGCCGGTCTCGAGCGTGGCGGGCTTGTTGCCGCCACCAGATGCTGTGTTGCCGCGCAGGCCGGGCTCGGTCTCTGCGACCTTGAGGTCGACAGCGCTCGGCAGCTGCACATCGGCCGGATTGCCGTCGATGTAGAGAACCTCGACCTGGTCGGACTCCTTCATCCAGCGCAGCGGGTCGGCGAGCGTCGTCTCCGGAATCGTGAGCTGCTCGTAGGTCTCCGTGTCCATGAAGTGCGCGTCGCTGCCGTCCTTGTAAAGGAACTGCATGTTGCGTACCTCGGTGCGCACGGGGCGGAACTTCTCGCCGGCACGGAAGGTGCGGTCGATCACGTTGCCGTCGGATGCACGGCGCAGCTTGGTCCGCACGAACGCGCCGCCCTTGCCGGGCTTGACGTGCTGGAACTCCACGATCTTGTAGATCGTGCCCTCGACGTCGATATGGCTGCCGTTGCGGAATTCTGAGGTCGAGATCATGCGATGGCTGAGTGTAGACACGAGGCGGTGCCACTGGGAATCACGTCCAACCCACCCCCGTGGAACCAGGAGCGGCGGGCCCAGCGACGTCGTGAGCGCTTCAGCGCGCGGCTGGCCAGCGGGCCAGCCGCGACAGCCAGGCCCGCCTAATCGACGATCCTGAGGGCCTTCGGAATCTGCGTCAGGATCCCGATTCCGGCCTCGCCGACGACGACCAGGTCCTCGATCCTGATCCCGAACTTTCCAGGCAGATAGACACCCGGCTCGACGGTGACAACGGTGCCGGCCTGGAGCGTGTCCTCCGAGCGGAAGGAGAGCGTCGGTGCCTCGTGGATCTCGAGGCCGACCCCGTGACCCAGACCGTGGCCGTAATGGCCCTCGTGGCCGGCGCCGTAGATGATGTCGCGCACGGCCTTGTCGATCGCCTTGCCGTTGCCGCCCGCGCGGACCTCGTCGAGGCCGACCTGCTGTGCGCCGAGCACGAGCTCATAGGCCTCGCGGGCCTCTGGACCCGGCTCCCCCACGGCGACCGTTCGCGTGCAATCCGAGCAGTAGCCGGAGACCTTGGCGCCCCAATCGATCACGACCAGCTGGCCCTGCTCGATCTTCACGTCACGTGGCGTCGCATGCGGGAGCGCGCCGTTGCGGCCCGCCGGCGATGATCGAGTCGAAGCTCGGACCCTCGGCGCCAAGCAGCCGCATCTCGTGCTCGAGCGTGAACGCCAGCTCGCGCTCGGTGCGGCCTCCGAGCCCAGCGCCCAATAGCCCCTCGAGCGCCTCGTCGGCAATCTTCGCGGCAGCGGCGATCAGCTCGATCTCCTGCTCATCCTTGACGATGCGCATGTCCTCGACAAGCCGCTTGGTCGACACAAGCTCGACGCGCTCGGGGAACAGTTCGCGCATCCGATCGAGCGCAGCGACGGTGACCGCCTCCGATTCGTAACCCACGCGCACGGTCCCTTCGCGCAGGAACTGGAGCGCGTCGTTGATCAGATCCTGTGCGACTGTTACGCGCTCGAACTCCGGGTAGACCTCCTGCTCGGCCTGTTCGGTGTAGCGGAAGTCGGTGAGGAACACGCGCGTGTCCGGCCCGATCAGGACAAGGCCATTGGACCCGGTGTATCCGGTCAGGTAGCGAACGTTGAAGAGGTTCGAAACCAGCAGCAGGTCGACGCCGGCCCCGTCCAGGGCGGTGATCAGCCGTTCAGCGCGTGTGCTCATCAGCCAACTCCTTTTTCAGTATTTCCAGAGCTTCGCGGTAGCCGTCCGGGCCTTTGCCCGAGACGGTTGCCAGACAGAGGTCGCCGACGACGGACAGCTGCCGCCACGGCTCGCGTTCGTTCACGGCTGAGAGGTGAACCTCGACGGCCGGGAGGCGAGTGAGCTCGAGCGCATCATGGATCGCCCAGGCGTAGTGGGTCCAGGCGCCCGGGTTGAGGATGATCGCATCGGCAAGGTTCCGCGCCTCATGCAGGTGCTCCACGAAATTGCCCTCGTGGTTGGTCTGGAAGAAGCGCACGCTCAGACCCATCTCGCTCGCCCACGCGTCGATCTGGCGCTCGAGCGCCCGCAGATTCAGGTCACCGTAGTGCGCAGGGTCGCGGAAGCCGATCTGGTCGAGGTTCACGCCGTGCATCACCTCGACGCGGTTGTTGACGATCGACGCCATCAGTAGAGCTCCTTGAGCGCGGCGCGCAGTTCGGCTGGTGGCACGACCTGGCCGTACTGCGGCCGCCCTGGCTCGGGACAGAGCACGAACGGCACTGGTCCCTCCCCCACGCGCTTCTTGTCGCGGGCCGTGGCGAAGATGACCTGCTCGATGTCCACGTCCCTGTCGAGGGTCAACGGCAGTCCAACCTGCGCGAACAGCTCCAGCACGTGGCCGCGAAGCTCGTCGGCCCCCGACAGGCGAAGCTCGGCCAGCAGCCCAAGGGCGACGGCCTCCCCATGGCGATAGCGCGCATAGCCGGTTGCCGTCTCGATCGCGTGGCCGATCGTGTGTCCCAGGTTGAGCAGCTGACGCACCCCGGTGTCATGCTCGTCCTCGGCCACCACCCGCAGCTTCGCCAGGGCACATCGCGCGATCACGTCAGGGTCGTTCGGCTGCGCGCCGGCGATGATCCGCTGCCAGAGCATGCCGCCGGTGATCAGGCCCGTCTTCACGACCTCCGCGTAACCGGCCGCGAGCTCCTCCTGCGGCAGCGTCGCGAGCGTCGCGGTGTCGACGATCACGGCTGACGGCTGGTGGAAGGCGCCGACGTAGTTCTTGGCCTCGGCCAGATCGACGCCGGTCTTGCCGCCGTAGGCGGAGTCGACCTGGGCGACAAGCGTCGTCGGAACTTGGACCACACGCATTCCGCGCTGGTAGGTGGCGGCGCAGAACCCCGCGATGTCCCCGATCACGCCGCCGCCAACGGCCACCGCAACGTCCGTGCGCGTCACACCGGCACGCACCATTTCGGTCCAGATGATCTCGGCGTGTGCGACGGTCTTCGATTGCTCGCCTGGAGTGATGCGAATGCTCGCGAGCGCGGGAGTGAAGAGCTCCCCGTAATGCCGGCCGGCGTTGTAATCGCTGATCACAACGCGTCGGCCGCCGACAGTCTGGGGCCAGAACCGGTGATCGGTGATGATGCCCTGACCCACGTAGACCGGGTAGTCGGCAGACGGGGTGGTCGCCCAGAGGACACGAGCATGCCCGTGCGGCAAACCCTCGGTCGCGGCGATCACCTCGGCGATCGAACTCGACCTGCTCCCGGGCACGATCACATCGGCGAGCTCCTCGTAGAGCGGCCGGCGCTGCTCGTAGAGCTGCTCGAAGTGCTGAGGGTCGCGGGCCAGCGGCCGTATGCCCGCGGTTCTCGAGACCCGCTCCCAGGCATCGTCGACCTCCACGTCGAGCCAGACGACACGCGCGCCTGCCAGCGCGTCGCGCACCCTCGGCGAGGCGATCGCGCCGCCGCCGAGTGCCACGGCGTTGAGGCTCGGATCATCGAGCAACTCGAGCGTGACACGCTCCTCGAGCTCGCGGAACGTTTGCTCGCCCTCTGCCTCGAAGATCTGCTGGACGCTGCGCCCTTCGCGAGACTCGATCACCGCGTCGACGTCGGCGCTCTCCGGCCCGAGCGCGCGGGCGGCCGTCGACTTGCCTGCCCCCATGAAGCCGATCAGGGCGACCTTGGGCGTTGTGCCGGAGGCGGCTGTCATCGCCGCCAGCCGATCCGCTCCTCGTATGCGGCGATCGCAGCCTTGACGTCGTCGATGTGGTCGCCGCCGAACTTCTTGCGGTAAGCGTCGGCCAGAACCAGGGCGACCATCGCTTCACCGACGACGCCGGCGGCCGGGACAGTGCATGAGTCGGTCCGCTCGCGCAGCGCCTGAGCGGGCTCGTGGGTCTCGATGTCGACGGAGCGAAGCGGCTTTGTCAGCGTCGGCAGCGGCTTCATCGACCCGCGCACGATCAGCGGGTCGCCGGTCGTCATTCCGCCCTCGACTCCGCCGGCGCGATTGGTCTCGCGGTAGTAGCCGCGCTCATCGCTGTAAAAAATCTCATCGTGTGCCTGCGAGCCGGGGAGGCCGGCGACCTCGTAACCGTCCCCGATCGCGACGCCCTTCATCGCCTGGATCGAGAGGATCGCCATGGCGAGCAGGCCGTCGAGGCGCTCCTCCCATGAGATGTGCGAGCCGAGCCCGGGCACGAGCCCGAAGGCACGCACCTCGAAGACACCGCCCAGCGACTCGTTCTGCTTGCGCAGGGTGTTGATCTCATCGACCATCGCTCTGCTCGCCTCAGGATCGAGGCAGCGGACGGGAGACTCGTCGACGGTGGCGAAGTCCTCGGGCGTCAGGTCATGCCGCCGCGGCGCGGTGACCGAGGTGATCTGCAGCACATGCGAGAAGACCTCGACCCCGAGCGCCCTGAGGAACTCCTTTGCCACGGCGCCACCCGCCACGCGCGCCGCGGTCTCCCGCGCGCTGGCGCGCTCGAGGATGTCGCGGACGTCCGTGAGCCCGTACTTCTGCGTGCCGACGAGGTCAGCATGACCGGGTCGGGGCAGGTGCACCTCGGGGGTCTCGGACTCCACCGGCCAGGGGTTCATGCGGTCTTCCCAGTTGGCGTAGTCCCGGTTGTGGACCTGGATCGCGATCGGCCCACCGAGCGTGCGGCCGTGCCTGACGCCGGCCGTCACGTCGGCGCGGTCGGTCTCGATCTTCATGCGGCCACCACGTCCGTGGCCGAGCTGGCGGCGAGCGAGGTCACGGTCGAGTGCCTCACGGTTCAGCTGGAGGCCGGCCGGCAGGCCCTCGACGATGCATGTGAGCCCCGGGCCGTGCGACTCGCCGGCGGTGATCAGCTTCAGAGACATGGAGTTCTGAGATTACGTGGCCAGGTGCAAAGATGGTCCTGCGAGCACCGCCACTACCCCTCCGAGCGCCAGGAACGGACCGAGCGGAATGGCCGTCTTGCGACCCACGCTGATCCCACGCACCGCCAGCACCCCGAGGCTGAAGATCGCGCTTGCGACCAGCCCCACGACCATCGCCACAACCACGTACCGGCTCAGGTACAGCCCGAGCACGACGCCGAGCTTGGCATCACCCATTCCCAGGCCCCCACGCGAGAGCACCGCGAACAGTGTCAGGAATGCGCCCGTCGCCACGCCGGCCACGAGCTGCCCCGGCAGGCCCGATGGATGCAGGACGAGGCCGATCACGAGAGCCGCAATCGCCGCGGGAAAAGTGACCACGTTCTTGATCCGTCGCTCCTCGAGGTCGCTGATCGTGACGCTCACGAGCACAGCGATCAGCACGAAGCCGAGCACCTTCTGCACGGTCGAGTGGTGCACCAACAGGTTCGCGGCCCACAGGGCCACCAGCAGAACCGCGCCGGCGATCCGCAGCGGTTCGCTGCGGCCGATCCCGCGCGTCTGCTCAGCGAGCTGCTCGGCCACGGTTCAGGGACTCGGTCAGTCTGCAGCCGCGGTTTGGATCTGCTCCCCGGTCTGCGCGTCACGCCCGGGGTGGAACCTGCCGTCGCCCCCGCACCAGGGGCAGGTGACCTCGTGCGGGGTGCCGCCCTTGCCGGAGATCAACTTGCCCGTACCGCGACACGCGGTGCATCCGCTGCGGTCGTATTCGGCTTTGGCTCCTGAGCTCATCGGGCCGAGGATAGGAGGTCGCGACGGAATAAGTGGTGCGACCGTAACCTGGCGTGCCAATCATTTCGTCGCGGCCGGTACCAGTCCGTCGCGCATCGCTTCGACGGACGCGGTTCTGCCGGTGAACAGCTCGAAGGCGATCGCGCCCTGGCCGATCAGGAGCTCAAGACCATCGACCGTCGGAAGCCCGGTCGTCTGTGCGGCTTTCAGAAGCGGCGTCAGGCCGGTTCGGTAGACGAAGTCCACGATTACGCGATGGTGGCCGAGCTGTTCGGCACTCACTTCGAGCGCCTCCAGCGCGTCCCCATCGTGCAGTCCCACAGACGTGCAATTGATGATCACGTCGGCGTCAGGGGCGTCGCTTGGTTTAGCCACGGCCCGTGCTCCAAATGCGGCGGCCAGATCCTCGGCGCGCGCCGGCGTGCGGTTCCAGACCGCCACGTCACCCGCGCCAGCGTGCTTGAGTGCCCACACAGCCGCGCGCGCGCTGCCCCCGGCACCCAGTACGAGCACCGAGGATCCGCCGAGCTCGATGTGCTGCGAGAGTGCGTCGATCAGGGCTGGCGCATCGGTGTTGTCAGCGTCGATCTCGCCGTCGTCGTTGAACAGCAGCGTGTTGGCGGCGCCGATCGCTCGGGCGCGATCACTGGCAGCGGTCGCCAGAGCGAGCGCAGCCTCCTTGTAGGGAATCGTCACGTTGACGCCGCGGAAACCGGCTTGCGGCAGAGCCCGAACCGTCTCGTCGAAGAGCTCCGGCGGTACCGGCAGCAACTGGTAATGCCAGCTCGCGCCGAGCCCAGCCGCCTCCAGCGCGGCGTTCTGGATCGCCGGTGAGCGACTGTGCGCGACCGGCCAGCCGAGCACCCCCAGCCGGATCAGGGTGCAACGCTCCCGTGGCGGATCACGGTTTGCCGCCCTTGCAGAACTCGGCGTCACTGTGGTCCTTGACCGCCTTGGCAACCGCCTTGTTCCAGTCGTCGGACCAACCCAGGAACTGCTGGTAGCTCGACGTGAAGCGCAGCGCGCCGTTGCCGCATACGCGGTTGATGAAGTACAGGTAGCCGGTGTGCGCCGGATGCGCGGCCGCGTTGATCGCCTGCAGGCCCGGGCTGTTGATCGGTGTCGGCGGCAGGCCAAGGTGGTTGGTTGTGTTCCACGGCGAGCGCGAGTGCAGGTCCTTCTCCGTGAGCGTGCCGTAGTTTCCGGTGGCGTAGGCAACCGTGGAATCGAGCCCGAGTTCCATCCCGAGCCTCAGGCGGTTGTAGATCACCGACGCCGCCTTGGGCAGATCCGCGGGAAGCATCGCCTCCTGGCTGATCAGCGATGCGATCTTCAGCACGTCGTAGGGCGTGAGGTTCTTCGACGCGGAGTACTTGAAGTCGACCTTCGCGAACTCCTGCTTGAAGCGTTCCAGCTGATCCTTGATCAGGAGTCCCACCTTGGCGGGCCTGTGCAGGTCATAGGTGTCAGGCCAGAGGAAGCCCTCGAGCGACGGCACGTTCCTGGGGGCGCCGTACCGGGCCGGGTCCAGCCACGGCGAGCGGATCGTCGCGCGCACATAGTTGCCCCTGACTCCTTTCTCCTGCAGCTCGACCTGCACCTGCCTGCGCGAGCGGGCGGGGATGATCGTCAGCCGCAGCGTCGGCGGCAAGCCGGACTCGCTCATCAGCGAGGCGAGCGCAGCGCTGTAGCTCATGCCCTCTTTCAGCACGTAATAGCCGGCGCGCAGCTTGCTGCGGTCCCCATCGATCCCCGCGCGAAGCTTGAAGAAGAAGCTGGACGAGATCACGCCGTCACGCTCGAGGAGCGACGCGATCTGGCTGACGCTCGATCCCTTTGGGACCGTCACCTCCACGCGCCCGTGGCCGGAGCTGCCAAAGGGCTGAAAGAGCATCGCCAAAAACCAGACGAGCACGACTGCGGCGACCAACGTGACCAATGCGGCGATCCGGCGCAGCCAGAAAACCCGGGGTGACTGCCTACGCCTGCCTGACGACAGCCGCAGCGGTGGCGGAGTGCGCCTGGGTGGGCGGCCGCGCCTAGGCGTGGGCATGCCGCTCCAGCCAGCTCGAGAGCAGATGCGCAGCCGCGCGCGAGTCCTCGCTCGCACGGGGCGGGCGGGTTCCTTTTTCGCCATCGCGCTGCGCGAGCACGGTGGTGAAACGTTCGTCGTAGAGCTCCACGGGGACGTCGTCCAAGCGCCGCTCGAGCACCGCGGCGAAATCCCGAGCCTCGCGCGTCTGCGCCGAGTCACCGCCGGAGAGACTCAGCGGCAGTCCGACCACCACCCGCTCGGCGCCAAGCTCGCGCACCAGCGCCAGGATCTGTCCCATCCCCTTGCGGCCGCCGGGCTTGAGCACCGCGTCGAGCGGCGTCGCAAGCACGCCGGTCGGGTCGCTGACGGCGACGCCGCAGCGAGCGCTGCCATAGTCGAGCGCGAGCACGCGCACAGCCGCTAGATGGTTGATTCCCCGGCCGCGTGGAACCGGGGGATTCGAGGATCAAGCCGGGCGGGGGGCGCAGGACGAGCCAATACTGGTGGTATTGGCGAGTCCAAGGACCCCGATCCGGCGCCGATCATCCGGATCCATCCGGAACGCGCGGTCGTGGAATCAAACATCTAATGCAGCGCCGCCTCGATAGCCTGCCGCGCAGTCCTGATCGCGTCGGGCAATTTGTCAACCTGGTCGCCCCCACCGCGCGCGGCGGTGTCCCTGCCGCCGCCACCGCCGCCAACCTCCGCTGCGGCCAGGCGCACGATGTCCCCGGCCTTGACGCCGCGCTCGACGAGCGCAGGGGCAACTGTTGCGACAAGGTCCACCGTGTCGTCGTCGGAGATCGCGCCGAGCACGACCGCAGCGTCACCGAGCTTCGCCTTCAGGCGATCAGCGAGATCGAGCAGCTCCTGACCCTGGACTCCGTCCACCGTGGTCGCGATGAGACGGCCGCCGTTCAGCGGAACGGCGGCCGCAACGAAGGCGTCCTCATCGAGACCGGGCGCAGCCGTGCCTCCCTGCTTGAGCTGCTTCTCGAGCTCCTTGATGCGATCACGCAGCTGCTCGACGGCTGCCGGAACGTTTTCCGGGGGGTTGACCCGCAGGGTTTTCGCGGCGTCGCCCAGGGCATGGGCGTGCTGGCGCGCAGTGGTGATCGCCACGGGGCCGGTGATGGCCTCGATCCGCCGCACGTTGGCGGCGCTCGAGGTCTCGCTGGTGATCGTGCACAGCCCGATCTCGGCGGTCGAACGGACGTGGGTACCGCCGCAGAGCTCGCGGGAGAAGCTGCCGTCACCAACCTCGACCATGCGCACGATGTCACCGTACTTCTCGCCGAACAGTGCCATCGCCCCGAGTTGGCGAGCCTCCTCGAGCGTGGTCGTGAGCGCGCGTACGGGGTAGGCGCCGAGGATCCAATCGTTCACCTGGTTCTCGATTGCAGCCAGGTCCTCGTGGCTGACCGCAGCGTTGTGCGTGAAGTCGAAGCGCAGCTTGTCCGGCCCGACGTAGGAGCCGGCCTGGTGAACATGATTGCCGAGGCGCTCGCGCAGCGCGGCGTGCAGCAGGTGCGTCGCGGTGTGATTGCAGGCGGTGGCGTGACGTGCCGCCCGGTCAACGCGGGCGTGCACGCGCTCACCGTTCCTGAGCGTGCCCCGCTCGGGGGTCACAGCTACGACCTGATCGTCGCCGAGCCTCAGCACGTCATCGACCCGGGCCAGACAATCGCCGTCCTCGCACTCGATGTAGCCGGCATCGTGCACCTGACCGCCGCCGGTCGCATAGAAGGGTGACTCGAGCAGCTTCACGAGAATCCGGCCGTTTTGTGACTCGAGCGCGCCGACAGTCGTGTCGACGGCTGTTGTCTCGTAGCCCTTGAACTCGGTCTTGAAGCCAGACGAGCCCGCCAGCGCGAAAGCCTGCTCGCGCACTTCCGTGCCGCCCTGGCTGCGAGCCCCGACGGCACGCGACTGGCGGCGCTGCTCCTCCATCAATGCCTCGAAACCCTGCTCGTCGACGCCGAGCCCGTGCTCTGTGACCAGCTCGAGCGTCAGATCGATCGGGAAACCGTTGGTGTCGTGCAGCCGGAATGCGTCCGCTGCGGAAATGCCCTCGTCGCCGGCCTCCTCGGCACGGGCGATGAGTTCGTCGAGCAGCTTCGCGCCCTCGTCGAGCGTGCGACCGAAGGTCTCCTCTTCCGAGTTCAGCCAGCGACTGATCGACTCACCGTTGCGGACCAACTGGCCGTACTCGAGGCCCATGATCTCGGTCACGGCCGTCTGGTAGCGCTGCAGGAAACCGGGGTCGAGGCCGAGCGTCCTACGTCCCTGGAGGATCGCGCGGCGCATGATGCGGCGCAGGACGTAGCCGCGCTCCTCGTTGGACGGCACGACGCCGTCGGCGATCAGGAACGTCGCGGCGCGGCTGTGGTCGGCCAGGATTCGCAGCGCGCGGTCGGTCTCGAAGCTGTTGCCGTAGCGGTGGCCGGAGAGCTCCTCGCCGAGCGCGATCAGCGGTGCGAACTGATCGGTCTCGAACACCGTCTCCTTGCCCTGCAGGATCGCGGCCATGCGGTTCAGGCCCATGCCCGTATCGATGTTCTGCTTGGGGAGCGGGGTGAGCGAGTTGGGCGGGTTCTGGTCGTACTGCATGAACACCAGGTTCCAGAACTCCAGAAAGCGCTCGTTCTCGCCGCCGGGAAGGTCGTCGGGCTTGCCGCGCTCGACACCAAGATCGAGATACAGCTCCGAGTCGGGGCCGCAGGGCCCGGTCGGTCCGGACTCCCAGAAGTTCTCAGAGCGCGGGCACTCGACGATCCGCTCGCGGGGCATCCCGACCTCGAGCCAGAGGTCGATCGCCTCCTGGTCGGGCCCGACGCCGAGCTCCTCATCGCCTCCGAAGACGGTGACCCAGATGTCGTCTTCGTTCAGCCCAAAACCATTCCTTGAGAGATCCCAGGCGAAGCGGATCGCGTCACGCTTGAAGTAGTCACCGAAGCTGAAGTTGCCGAGCATCTCGAACATCGTCAGGTGGCGGGCCGTCATGCCGACGTTCTCGATGTCGACGGTGCGGAAGCAGGGCTGGCAGGTGGTAAGACGCTTGCTCGGCGGCTCCTCCGTACCGGCGAAGTACGCCTTCAGGGGGTGCATGCCGGCGACGATGAACAGCGCCGAGGGATCGCTGGCGGGTGGGATCAGGGAGGCGCCGCGCTGCGCGAGGTGACTGTTGTCCTCGAAGAACTCCCTGAAGGTGTCGCGGATCTGGTCTGAGGTCATCGCCATAGCGGGGTGGAGTGTATGCGGCCACGGCCGTGGTGGCGGTCACGGCGGTGGTGGCGTCCGCCCCGTTTAGGATGGGCGTGTGCTGAGCCTCACGCTTGTGGGCGGACCCACCGCGCTGATCGAGTACGCCGGGGTCCGTTGGCTCACGGATCCGGCGTTCTCCGAGCCCGGCACCTACGACGGTCTCACGAAGACGACCTCGCCTGCGATCGCATCTTCTGCGCTGGAGCCGGTCGACGTGGTGTTGCTCTCACATGACCAGCACGCGGACAACCTCGACCCTGCGGGACGCGCGTTCCTGCCACACGCCGGCCGTGTGCTGACCACGGTCGCCGGCGCGGAGCGGTTGGGTGGGAATGCGTCCGGGCTCGAGCCGTGGTCCTCGGTGAAGGTCGACGAGGTCACGGTCACGGCCGTACCAGCGCTGCATGGGCCCCCGGGCGCAGAACCAGTGACCGGGCCGGTGATCGGATTCGTGCTGAGCTGTGCGGGCGAGGACACGGTCTACGTGTCGGGTGACAACGCCTCCGTCGACGTGGTGTCAGAGATCGCTCGGCGTTCAGGGCCAATTGACGTGGCGGTCCTGTTCGCCGGCGCGGTCCAGATCCCCACCCGCTTCGACGGGGCATACCTGACGTTGTCCAGCGACCGCGCCGCGATCGCCACCGAGCTGCTCGGCGCACGGGCCGTCGTGCCGGTGCACTTCGAGGGCTGGACCCACTTCACGCAGGGCCTCGATCAGATCCGTGCTGCGTTCGCGGGCTATGGGCTGACGCAGCGGCTTGTCGCGGCTGAGCCCGGCGAGACGGTTACCGCGTAATCGTCGCCCAGCCGATTATCAGGTCGCCGTCCATGAGACAGGCGAGCTGACCGGGAGCGGCACCGGCAACGGGCTCGTCCAGCTCGAGCGTGAGCTCACGGTGCCGCCCGGCTGCCGGCGAGTCCGTGAGCCGCGCCGCCAGTGGCTTTGAGCGGTAGCGGAGCTTCACGCGGTCGACACGGGCGCCTTCCCGGTGCAGCCGCGCGCCACGCACGCGGACGCGGCTGGTCATGAGCTGTTCCCGTGGGCCGATGAGGACGCGGTTCGCCTCCGCATCCTTGTCGAGCACGTAGAGAGGCTCGCTCGAATAAACGCCCAGGCCACGACGCTGGCCAACGGTGAAGAGCTCGTGTCCTGTGTGCTCCCCCAACGTGCGGCCGTCGCTGTCAACCACCGGGCCGGGGCGCGGTGCGGTGGCGCCATGACGCTGCAGGAAGCGTGCGCGCGTGGTGCCTGCCAGGAAGCAGAGGTCCTGGGAATCCACCTTGCTCGCCACCGGGAGGCCGGCGTCTGCAGCGATCTCGCGGACCTGCGGCTTCTCGTACTCGCCGAGCGGGAAGCGCATGCGCTCGAGCGACTCGGGCGCAAGCGCCGCGAGCATGTAGGTCTGGTCCTTGGCGGGATCGGCGGCGACCTTGAGCAGGCCGTCCTCGACGCGAGCGTAGTGGCCGGTCGCGAGCGTCTGACAGCCGAGCCGATCGGCGAACTCGAGCATCGCGTCCAGCCGGACGTGGCCGTTACAGCCGACGCACGGGTTGGGAGTGTCGCCGGCCGCATAGGAGGCGATGAACGGCTCGACAACCCCTGTTCTGAACTCGTCGCGGAGGTCCAGCGTGAAGTGTGGGAGGCCGAGCTGGTGGGCGAGCGCACGGGCCTGGGAGACCGCACTGGTCGAGCAGCAGCTCTGCTCGGTGTCGTTCTCGGTGTCGGTCCAGAGCTCGAGGGTGACTGCTGCGGCCTCACCTTGCTGCTGGCAGAGGAGCGCAGCGACGCTCGAGTCGACGCCGCCTGACATGGCCACAAGCGTTCTGGTCGCTGCCGGTCCAGCGGGACCAGGCAGCGCGCCACACGCTCTGACGGCCGCACCAAGCGCCCGCGCGAGTGCGTCCGCTGCGACCGACGCGGCGTGGTGCTTACCGGGGCTCAAACCGCCGAGCTCGTCGGCTATCTGTGTGGGTCCGATGCGCGCGGCGTCCAGCAGGGTCGTGCCGCGAACCAGGGTGACGGCCGCCGAGGCGGCCGCGTGAGACGCGCCGCAGCCATTGGCGCTGAAGCCGGCGTCGGTGACGCGGGTGCCATCGGTCTGGACGCTGAAGGTGACCTCATCGCAGCACTCGCCGCCGCCGAAGGTGACCGTGAAAGCGTTCTCGGGAAAGTGGCCCTCCCCCTGCGGGGAGGTCAGGTGGTGCTCAAAGGCAAGCGTGTCCATGCCCTGACCAGGATATTTGAGTCAGGACGGGAGCCTGCGACGCTGCTCGAGCTGGGCCAGTGTGTCGGTGGCGACCTGCTCGGGATCGTTGAAGACCTGGTCATCGGTGTAGCGGACGACTGTGAGCCCGTGCGACCGGAGTTTGAGTGCTTTGCGCTGATCGCGGCGGCGCTGAGGCGCGCTGCTGTGGTTACCGCCTCCGTCGAGCTCGACCACGAGCCCGAGCTCGGGCCAATAGCAGTCCGGCTCCTCGCCGTGGACCGAAGTGTTGACGTGCGGCAGAGGGATATCGAAGCCCTGGCAGACGTATAGGTACTCGTCCTCGAGGTCGCTCTTGGTGCGCGCGAGCTGCGGCATGTACGTGGTGAGGGCGATGAGGAGCGCCTTGCTCCCGGCCTTCCCCTGGCCGCACGCTTCGCGGATCGCTTTTCGGTTGAGCTTGCGCTGGTAGTCGAGTTGGGCGAGGGAGCGGCGGACGAGCTTGGGGTCCTCGGTGGCGGCGAGGTCGAGGAGGGTCTGGGTGGTCGTGGTGCAGGGCATGCCGTTGATGAGCTCTCGCTGAAGCTGTCGGCGACTGTGAAAAACGACGCTTTGAAGAGAGGCACCGATGCGTCGCGGCGTGCTGATGTGAGTTGCTTTGACGGGGTAGCGCAACCAGCCTCGCCAATAGGCGCTTGTTCCATGGCTGATCGCTGCGTTGGGACCCGCGAGCAGGACGAGGGAGAAGAGTTCCGCGCGTTCGTCAAAGGCGCGATGCCCGACCGCGTAGACGGCGGGGAGGATTGAGACCAGATAGCCGGACCCAACCCAGCGACGAATCGTTGCAGGCGCCACGCCGAGGGCACGAAGCTGCGCCCAGGTGACGCGACCGAACTGGCGACCGGCCAGGTCAGCGAGACGAACTTTGGCGATCCGGTGTTCGTTTTGCGCCCCAGATTGCCAAAGTTCGTCGGGGGGCATGGCGACGAGGATGTCGGGCCGCGGGGCCGCCCCGACAAAATGACACGCTTTTGTTACACGCTCGCTTAGCGCAGGCGGAGGCCCAGCTCTCGGAGCTGGATGTCGTCCACGGGGGCCGGAGCGCCCGTGAGCGGGTCGGCGCCGGAGGTGGCCTTGGGGAAGGCGATCACCTCGCGAATGTTGTCCCGGCCGGCGAGGATCGCGACCAGGCGGTCGATGCCCATGGCGATACCGCCGTGCGGCGGGGTGCCGTACTTGAAAGCGTCGAGCAGGAAGCCGAAGCGGGCGTTCGCCTCGGCCTCGTCCAGGCCGATGATCTCGAACACGCGCTGCTGGACCTCGGTGGTGTGAATGCGGATCGAGCCACCGCCGATCTCGTTGCCGTCCAGGACCAGGTCGTACGAGCGCGACAAAAGCGAGCCGGGATTGGACAGATCGCCTGTCGGCGCGGTGAATGGGTGGTGCTCGGCGGTCCAGCCGCCCTCGCCGTCGGGCGCGAACATCGGGAACTCGACGACCCAGAGCAGATCGTGGGGCGCATCGGCTGGGATCAGCGAGAAACGCCGCGCGAGCTCGAGGCGCAGCGCACCGAGCACCGCGCGTGCGACCGGCAGCGCGTCGGCGACGATAAAGAGCGCGTCGCCCACCTTCGCCGAAAGCGCCGCTTTGATCGCGTCAATCTCAGCCTCGGACAGGAACTTCGCGATCGGCGAGCGGAGCGAGCCGTCCTCCTGGACGAACGCCCAGACAAGGCCCTTGGCGCCGTACTGCTTGGCGAACTCGGTCAGTGCGTCCAGGTCGGAGCGGGGCAGTTCGCGTGGGCCTCCATTCACCCCGATCACGGCGCCCGAAGCCGCGGCGAGGGCGCCAGAGAAAACCTGGAACTCGGACGAGCGGACGGCGCTGGAGAGATCAACCAGCTCGAGGCCGAAGCGCCGGTCGGGCCGGTCAGATCCCTAGCGGCTCATCGCCTCGGCCCAGGTGACCCGCGGCCAGGGCGCCGATGACACCGGGAACCCCTCCGACTCGAACACCGCCCCGAACACGACCTCCATCAGCTCGATCACGTCGTCCTCCTCGACGAACGCCATCTCGATGTCGAGCTGGGTGAATTCCGGCAGCCGGTCGGCGCGGGAATCCTCGTCGCGGAAGCAGCGGACGATCTGGTAGTAGCGCTCGAGGCCGCCGACCATCAGCAGCTGCTTGAACAGCTGTGGGGACTGTGGCAGGGCGTAGAAAAGACCCGGCTCTCGCCCAGCCGCGGTGCGGGTGGGCACCAGGAAGTCGCGCGCGCCCTCAGGCGTCGAGCGCGTCAGGAAGGGGGTCTCGATCTCCAGGAAGTCGCGGGCGTCCAGCACGTCGCGCATCTTCTGGACCACGCGGTGACGCAGCTCGAGCGCCTCGCGCATCGGCGTGCGGCGTAGGTCCAGGCTGCGGTGACGCAGGCGCAGGTTCTCGTCGACCGGACCATCCTCATCGACCTGGAACGGCGGCGTCTCGGCGTCGGACAGGATCTCGATCTCAGCGACGTCGATCTCGACCTCGCCGGTGACCAGAGCGGGGTTGACGTTCTCGGGCTCGCGGGCGACAACTTGGCCGGAGACGGTGATCACGTCCTCCGAGCGGAGACGATGCGCGGTCGTGTGAGCCTCAGGCGCGGACTCGGGATGGAAGACCAGCTGCACCAGACCCGAGCGGTCGCGCAGGTCGATGAAGATCAGTCCGCCGTGGTCGCGGCGGCGGTGCACGAAACCGGCGACGCGGGCGACGGTGCCGGTGCGCTGCCCGGTGAGCTCGGCGGCCCAGGCGTCGCGGTAGACGTTTGCGCGAGGAGACTCCTTCATCAGAGCCGATGCCCCCTCAGGATCGCCGCGATCGCCGCGCTTATCGCCATTTCGCCCTGCTCGCCGCTGGTCATGTCCTTGAGGCTCGTCTGCTCGCCGTCGTTCACGATTGCAACGTAGCGAGCCGCGATTCGATCTGCGTGCTTGAGCGCGCTCTTCAGGGAGCGGCCGCTGAGCTCGAGCTGCGCGGCCAGGCCGGCACGCCGCGCCTCGCGGGCGAGTTCGAACGCCGCCCGATGCGCGGTGCGGTTCTCGCGGTCGGCGACGGTCACCAGCACGTCGACGATCTCAGGCGCGGTCGGCTGCTCTGGTGCGGCGAGCAGGATGCGCTCGAGGCCGGCAGCCCAGCCGATGCCGGGGGTCGGCTGCCCGCCCAGCTGCTCGATGAGCCGGTCATAGCGCCCACCGCCACCGACGCCCGATTGAGCGCCGAGCGCGTCGCTTGTGAACTCGAACAGCGTGCGCGTGTAGTAGTCGAGGCCGCGCACCAGCGTTGGGTCGAGCTCGTAAGGGACCCCTGCCACATCGAGCAGCGCACGGACCTCGGCGAAGTGCTCGGCGTCCTCCGGGGAGAGCGCGTCGAGCAGCTTGGGAGCCCCAGCCATCACGGCCTGGGTCCCGCGATCGCTCGCGTCAAAGGCGCGCATCGGGTTGAGGTCGATGCGCGCCCGCACCTCGTCCGAGAGCTCGTCCTCGTGGGTGCGCAGATAGGCGGTCAGCGCCTCGCGGTACTGACCGCGCGTCTCGGGTTGGCCGAGGCTTGCGAGCCGCAGCCGTGCGCCCTTGACGCCGGTCGCATCCAGCAGCTCCGCAAGCAGCACGATCAGCTCGGCATCGGTCTCCGGGCTCTCGGAGCCGATCGCCTCGGCCCCGACCTGCCAGAACTGCCGATAACGGCCCTTCTGTGGGTTCTCGGCCCTGAAGAACGACGAGAGGTACCAGAGCTTCACCGGCGACGCGAGCTTGTGCATGCCGTGCTCGATGTAGGCGCGGCAGACCGGCGCAGTGCCCTCGGGACGGAGCGTCAGTGAACGTCCGCCGCCGTCGTCGAAGCTGTACATCTCCTTCTGCACGATGTCCGTGGCTTCGCCGACCGCGCGGGCAAAGAGCT
The DNA here is from genome assembly GCA_963714335.1 of uncultured Actinomycetota bacterium. Lineage (GTDB taxonomy): Bacteria > Actinomycetota > Thermoleophilia > Solirubrobacterales > Solirubrobacteraceae > Palsa-465. The sequence goes on along the minus strand of CAVQNW010000001.1, from coordinate 493,264 downwards.
CGGTTGACTCGAACACGGGCGTCTCGATCCGGGAGTACCCAGCCGCACCGAGGATCCGCTCGGCGTGACCCACCACCGCGCGTCGGCGCTCCATGTCCTGCGGCAGGACGTCATAGGTCCCCTTCGGCGCTTGGATCATCGCCGCGCCGCCTTCGCTGCGCGGTTAGTCACGAGTGGTCACTCAGGCGATCACGTCCGCACCGAGAGGCGTGACTGGTGGATGCCGGGCGCGGACGCAGGACCTGACGGGTAGCAGCGCTACCCGAGGGTCCGAGGACAAAGCTCGGCGCCGCCAGGCAGGGCTCGAACGCGAGCGTGATCGCCTGAGGGGCCACTAGTGCTGAGCGAGCTCGCGGAGGAACGGATTGCCGGCCCGCTCGTTGCCGAGCGTGGTCACGCCCATGTGCCCCGGGTAGACCCTGGTCTCGGGCTGGAACTCTTCGATCAGCGACTCGATCGAGGCAAGCAAGGTCGGCCAGTCACCACCCGGCAGGTCCGTGCGGCCAACGGAGTTCTGGAAGAGCACGTCACCCGAAAGCAGCGCGAGCTCATCCCGCACGGCATAGGTGACGTGCCCCGGGCTGTGGCCGGGGGTGAAGCGGACGTCCAACGTGAGCCCGGCGAGTTCGAGCGTCTCGCCACCGGCGACGGTGTGATCGGCTGTGTAGTTCTCGAACGGCCCGAACCCGGGGAAGCTGTACGCGTCGATGTTGGCCAGGATCTCGGTCTCGAGCACCGGGCACCAAACCGGAGCACCGGTTGCGTCATGCACCGCCTTGACCGCGCCGACGTGATCGAAGTGGCAGTGCGTGAGCAGGATCGCGTCGAGCGACTCGATGCCGAGTGCGTCGATCGCCTCGAGCAGGCGGGCGGGCTCATCCCCGGGGTCGACGATCACCCCGCTTGTGGCGTCAGGCCGGCGGACGATGTAGCAGTTCTCCTCGAGTGGTCCGACGGTGAAGCAGCGGACGTCGATCATCGCCGCGGGGCAGCCGCCTGCTTCTTGGCCATCCGCCGGCGCCACAGGAACGTCTCCATGTAGAAGCCCAGCACGATGTAGAGCAAGGTCGCGACGATCGCGTAGACCACGGCGATCAGGAAGCGGTCGCCCTTGGTCTTCGGACCCAGCACGAGGATGAAGAAGAACATGAACGCGCCCGCGATCAGGGCGCGCTGGCCGGCGCTCTTCCAAGTCGGCTTGCGGTTCAGGCGATCGTTACGCCGCTGATCGCGACTGGAGCGCTTCTTCTCCTCCGCGCTTGGCGGGCGACCCGTGCGCCCACGCGCCTCGACCACACCACCAGCATTGCCGCGGTGTTTGGTTTGGCGTTTGCGCTTGGCCTGAGCCATTCTGGAAAGCAGCTTAGTCGGTATTCGAGCCGGTGTTCAGGCCGGGATTGAGGGCTATGTTCGAGCCGCGATCCGAGCCGGTATTCAGCGCGTCCGCGAGAACATCCTCGAGGTAGCGGCGGTTGGAAACCGGTAGATCATCCGGGAACCCGTCGAAGGCGGCTCGCGGCGGCACGCCGACGACCTCCGCACGTATCGGAATCGCGTGCCTTGCGATCGCTGCGACCAGTTCCGCCAGCGTCGTACGGTGATAGTCCTCGACGTTGGTCGAGACCTGCGCGACGCCGTCACGGTGCGGCAGCGTGAGCCCGATCGCCCTGACCGTCGGCAGGCCCTCAGCGCCACCGTCCCTGATCAGCGCGGCGATCTGCCGGGCTGTAGCGAGCGTTGCCGGGGGTGCCAGTTCGACGTTGAAGGCGATCAACGGCGCGCGGGCGCTCACAAGCACCGCGCCGGCCCGCGGATGCAGCCTGCGCGGACCGAAGTCCGGCCTGAGCTCGCCGGCGTCGATCCGGTTCCGCAACCCCCGCGGCCCGCCGCGGCGGACATCGGCGCGCGTGGTCCGCCAGTCGGTCAGAACGCCGTACAGAAACACGGGGATCTCGAGCTCGCTGCCGAGGCGCTCACCGAGCACGAGCGCCTGCGCGGACGCGATGCCGCGCTCGGCCTCGCTCATGTAGACGATCGGCGCGACGTCCAGCACTCCCACGTGCGGGTGCGAGCCTTCGTGCGCGGCGATGTCGAGCAGTTCGATCGCCCGCGCGGCGCCCGCGGTCAGCGAGTCGGCGAGGTTTGCCGGCGGGCCACCCCCCACGTCGGCAAGCGTGTAGACCGTCCGGTTGTGGTCGGGATCGCTGTGGATGTCGAGCAGGCGCACGCCCGCGACGCTCGTCAGGGCCTCTTCGATGGACGCGATCCGCTGCGGGTCGCGGCCCTCTGAGAAGTTCGGAATCGCCAGCATCGTGCGCCTCGGTCGGATCAGCTCATTCCGTCGCTGGGCGGCGAGCCGGCGCGAGCTTATAGACTCGCCAGACCCCGGCCGGAGTAGCTCAGTCGGTTAGAGCAGCGGAATCATAATCCGCGTGTCGGGGGTTCGAGTCCCTCCTCCGGCATCATTCGAGGCGACGCATCCCACGGCGCCCCTCCCTCGAGCCAGCGCAGTTCCGCCTGGCTACGGGCGCCTCGCCTGATTCGGGTGAGATCGCGACGCCGACGCTGAACTAGCGTGCCCGCCTGTGGGACTCCTGTTCCGGTCGCTCGGCGGGTATCAGCGTTCGTGGCTTCGCGGCGACCTGATCGCCGGCTTGACCGTATGGGCGGTTCTGGTCCCAGAGGCCCTGGCGTACGCGTCGATTGCCGGCGTTTCGCCGGTCGTGGGGCTGTACGCGGCCCCCGGGGCGCTGATCTTCTATGCCGCGTTCGGGAGCTCGCGCCAGCTCGTGGTCGGCCCGATGGCCGCGACTGCTGCGCTGTCGGCCGCGACGATCGCCGCGCTGGTCCCTGTCGGGAGCGACCGCTTCGTCACGTTGACGGCGGGGTTGGCCATCGCCACAGGCATTGCGGCGTTGCTGGCCGGCGTCCTGCGGCTCGGGTTCCTGGCGAGCTTCATCTCCGAGCCGGTGTTGAAGGGGTTCATCGTCGGTCTGGCGCTGACGATCATCATCGGCCAGGTCCCGAAGCTGCTCGGGATCAGCAAAGGCTCGGGCGACTTCTTCGAGCAGCTCTGGCACGTCATCACCAACCTCGGCGACACCCAGGGCCTGACACTGCTCGTTGGCGCACTGTCGCTGGCTGTGATCTTCGGGCTAAGGCGGTTCGCACCCGCGATTCCCGGTTCGCTGATCGCGGTGCTGCTCGGGATCGCCGCGGTCAAGCTGTTGCACCTCGACCACCACGGAGTCGAAATCGTTGGACCGATCAAGAGTGGCCTTCCGACACTCGGGCTACCGAAGATTCACGGGAGCGACGTGGGCGCGCTGGCGGCAGGCGGGATCGGGGTGATGCTGGTCGGATTCGCCGAAGGCCTCGGCGCAGCCAAGACCTACGCAGCGCGTGAGCACCAGCAGATCGATCCCAACCGTGAGCTGCTCGGTGTCGGCGGCGCCAACATCGCCGCCGCGCTCTGTGGCGGGATGGTTGTCAACGGCAGTCTCTCGAAGACCGCCGTCAACGCTTCAGCCGGCGCGCGCAGCCAGCTCTCCGGGCTGATCGTCGCCGCCCTGACGGTCATCACGCTGCTCGTCCTGACGGGGCTGTTCGAGGACCTCCCGGAGGCGACGCTGGCGGCGATCGTGATCGCTGCCGTGATCGAACTCGTTGACGTGCCCGCCCTCGTCAAGCTCTACGACACCTACAGCAGCCGGCTTGGTCGCGAGTTCGGCTTCGTGGCACGCCCTGACTTCATCGCCGCGACCGCCGCGCTCCTGGGCGTCACCGTGTTCGACACGCTGCCCGGACTCTTCATCGGCATCACCGCGTCACTGCTCCTGCTCGTCTATCGCGCCTCGCGCCCATATATCGCAACCCTCGGGCATGACAACCGGTCCGGACGGGCACTACCGCGACATCGACCGACATCCGGACGCGCGACGTTCCGACCACGTAGCCGTATTGCGTGTGGAGAGTGGGCTGTATTTCGCCAACGCCGACGCGGTTCGGTCGAGGATTCTTGAAGCCGCATCCGCGGCAGAGATCCGCGCGGTCGTGCTCGACGCCGAGACGATCCCGTTCATCGACGTGACTGCATCACGCATGCTCGGCGACCTCGCCGACGAGCTCCGTCATCGGGATGTCGAGCTGCTCATCGCGCGAGACATCGGCCAGGTCCGCGATGTCCTCAGCCACGTCGTCGACAACCCGGCGCTTCAACGCGTCTACCCGACCGTCCGAGCGGCCGTCGACGCGGCCGACCGGGGCCCGCGCCAGCCGGGTGCTGCCGACCCGGCGACCCCGGAATCGGAGGTGCCGCGCTGAGTCAGAGAGTGCGTGAAGAGGTGGTCGCGAATGTCTCCGCCGCTCGCGGCGTAGCTCGCGAGCTCGGAGATGAACTCCTGGATTCCGGGATCGACCCTCAGACCGCGACCAGCCGGGGCGACTGCGCCACCGCGGAAAGCCATGAGCATCACCAGAATCTTGCGCACGAGTTCGTCGGCCGCGTCCTGCAAGGTCGCCCCGGACGCGTACGTGATGCCGGTGAGGGTCAGCCGCACACCGTGCGCGTCTGACCTGACTCGGAACGACGGCGTGAACTTCGGCATCGACACACGACGATAACTCGGCCGATCGCCCCCAAAACTGAAGAAGGCTCGAGCTAAAGCGGCGCTAACCAGGCGCCCACGCGCGCCGACCATTTCCATGACAGCGCGGCAAGATGCAGCTATGAGCTCCGCTACTGGTCGGCGAAGACCATTCCCCAGTCGTTTTTGATGCTCACCAACGTCCAGCCGGCAGCGTCCGCGCGCTCGAGCGAGGCTTCGGCGCCATCGGTGTATTCGAACTCACGCTCGGGGTCATCGTGCACCACCAGCAGTCGCAGCGCAGATCGTTCGGACCCGCCCGCGTACTGCAGCATCGGGACATCCCCGTTCGAGTTGCCGCCGGCCACGATCGGCCTGCGGCCGATTCGGCTCCAGATGCGAACGGGCTTGATCGGCCCGTCGTCGAATACATCGGGCTCGGCGACGTAGACGATGCTGCCCCCGTCCTCGCTCTCCCGATACGTCAGCGCGTTGGAGCTCCCGATCACCCGCTCGGACGGGATGCCGTAGATCTCCTCGGTGACCGGCCGCATGAAGTCGCGGTCACCGCCGGAGGCGATATAGGCCGTGAACCCGTGCTCCTCGAGGTAGCGAATCAGCTCGATCATCGGCAGGTACCCGCAGTCACAGAACCGGCGTCCGAGCGTCGGATGCGGCCCTCGCAGGTAGCCCTCGGCGGTCGTGCCGTAGTCCTCGACGGTCACCCCGTCGAATGCGCGGACGATCCCTCCCATGAGCAGCTTCACGTCATTCTCGTCGCCCTCGTAGTGCTTGGTGAGCGCGCCGCCCAGCCATGCGTAGTCACGCTCACATGCTGCCTTCCACGGCTGGCGGTCCCGAAGCGACGGATCCTGCTCGGCCATCTCGACGAACCGCCTGAGAATGAAGCCGAGCTCGATCGGCATCGGTTTCTCGCACCAGAGGGTGCCGTCGTTGTCGAACACCGCGACGCGTTCAGGCGGCGGCACGTAGTCGCGGCTGGACTCGTCGCTCACCCGGTCGACAAAATCGACGATCGCCTGCCGGGCGGCACCGTCGTTCCACGACGCGAGCGCCTTGCTCTGTGCTGAATCGGTCATGGCGACTCAATCCCGGGCAAAGGCCATCCTCGCCTCCTGGGCGAGGTCGACGAAGGCCTTACCACTGACGTCGATCACCGCCTTGTGAACCGTGCCCCCTGTGAACGCCCACGGCCGCTCGCCCGGATAATCGTCGGTGACCGGCTCGGCGCCCTCACGGCCGACATTGAGCCCCTCACCGGCGATCGAGAACTTGCCCGGCTGGGTCCTGATTCTCGCGCTGCCGACGTCCTTGTCACGGATGTGCAGCGTCAGCGTGCCCTCGGTCGGCATCGTGTCCCCTTCCTTCTCGAACGACGCCGACAGCACGACGTGTCCTGTGGGGATCTCCTCAGTCGATTCCACGAACTGGTCGGCGAGGCCGACGAAGTTGTAGACGTACTTGAGCTTCCGGTCCTTGATGTACAGGGCGTGGCCGCCGAATCGCGATCCCTGGGCGAGCAGCACGCCCTCGGCCTGCTCCGAGTCGATCGTGACCTCGACGGCGATGCTGAACGACCGATTGCGAATGTTCGGCGCAACCGACTCCGGGATCTCCGAGCCGCCCGGGTAGTAGACGTAGCGGCTGCGTGGCTTGCTTAGCTGTGGGCGATCGGTCGTGAGTATCTCGATCGCGCTGCGATTCTCCAGCGGAAGCGCCTGATAGCGCCCGGCCTCATGCCACCAGAGACCGATCAGGCTCTGGAGCTTCTCGGGGTGCTGTGCGGCGAGGTCGCGGCACTCGGTCGGATCGCTGTCGGTGTCGAACAGCTCCCAGCGCTGCGACTCGTACCCCGCCCAGTTGTCCGGAGCCGAGTTTGAGATGGCTGCCGCCTTCCAGCCCTGATGCCAGATCGCGCGCGTGCCGCCCATCGCATAGAACTGCGTCTGCTTGCCGGTCTTTGCGTCGGCGTCGTCGAACGTGGCGGCGAAGCTGACACCCTCGATCGGGAACTGGGTGTAGCCCTTCACAGCCTCGGGTGGCTCCACCCCGAACGCCTCGTAGATCGTCGGCACGATGTCGACAGCGTGCGTGTATTGACGGCGCACGCCCGGCTGGCGAATCCGCTGCGGCCAGGAGACGATCAGCGGATCGGCGGTCCCACCCTCCCAGTTGGAATAGCGCTTCCACAGCTTGAACGGCGTGTTGAATGCGCAGGCCCAGCCGGTGGGGTAATGGTTATAGGTGCGCGGGCTGCCGAGGTCGTCGATGAAGGGCAACGCCTCCTCGATCTTGTCCGGGAGACCATTGAAGATCTTGTTCTCGTTGACGGACCCGTTCGGTCCGCCCTCACCCGATGCCCCGTTGTCGGAGACCAGCACGATCATCGTGTTCTCGAGCTGCTCGGACTCCTCGAGGTAGTCGAGCAGCCGTCCGATCTCGTTGTCGGCGTGGCTGAGGAATCCCGCGTAGACCTCCGCCATCCGGCAGAACAGGCGCTTCTCGTCATCGTTCAGCGAGTCCCACGGCCTGACCGTGTCGAGCTCGGGCCAGGGCTGCCCTTCCGGGCCCTTCTCATCGGCGTAGGGGTTGATCGCTGAAAGCTCGGCCTGGTCGGTGACGATCCCGAGCTTCTTCTGGCGCTCGAACACGAGTTCGCGATAGGCCTCATACCCCATGTCGAACTTGCCCTTGTAGCGATCGGCCCACTCCTTGGGCGCGTGGTGAGGCGCATGGCAAGCGCCGGGGCAGAAGTAGAGCATGAAGGGCTTGTCCGGCGCGATCGCTTTGGCGTCCTGGATGAACGAGAGTGCACGGTCGGTGAGGTCGGTGGTCAGGTGGTAGCCGTCTTCCGGCGAATACGGCTGTTCGACCGGATGGTTGTCATACACCAGGTCGGGATACCACTGATTGGTTTCGGCGCCGAGGAAGCCGTAGAAGCGCTCGAACCCTCTGCCGATAGGCCACTGGTCCTTGATCGAGGCGAGGTTCATCTCGTCCTCGGGGGTGAGGTGCCACTTGCCCGTCATGTATGTGTTCCATCCACGCTCCCCGAGAACCTCGGCGACCGTCCCTGACTCGAACGGGATGTGGCCGTTGGAACTTGGGAATCCGGACGCCGCCTCTGTGATCGTGGCCATCCCGTTGGTGGTGTGGTTGCGGCCGGTCATCAGACACGAGCGCGTCGGCGAGCACAGTGCGGTCGTATGGAAGTTCGTGTACAGCAGCCCGCGCTCGGCGATCCGGTTGATGTTTGGGGTCTCGATCAGACCTCCGAACGGCTCCATCGCCGAGAACCCGACGTCGTCGAGAACGATGTAGAGGAGATTCGGGGTTCCCTCAGGGGCGATCGGCTGGGTGTAGGGCCCCCAGTCCGGGACCGACTCGGTGACATCCACATTCACGATGCCCTTGAATGGCTTGGTCATCTAAAGCGCCCTCCGTTCATGTCGAATCGGCCTGTCGCCGACGTCATCAGGAGCCGGATTCGGGAGCATCACCCAAACGAGGTGATGCCGCACCCCGCCCGCTCGGCGACAACCCGGATATGGCCGAGGTCCAGATCGGTGGCGCGATGGTCGAGATCCCTGCCGGGCGGTTCCGGATGGGCGCGGAGCAGTTCTATCCCGAGGAGACCCCGGTCCGCGAGGTCGAAGTGGACGGGTTCGCGATCGACCGCGCGCCGGTCACCGTCCGAGAGTTCGCGCGCTTCGTCGCTGAGACCGGATACGTCACCCTGGCCGAGCAAAAGCCCGATCCCGCCGAGTACCCGGACGCCGACCCGTCGCTGCTCGTGGCCGGATCCGCCGTCTTCCATCCCACCGCTCGGCCCGTATCACTCGACGACCCGAGCCAATGGTGGGCATACGTGCCTGGAGCGAACTGGCGTCGGCCATGGGGGCCAGGTAGCGAGAACTCCAACCGGCAGGATCACCCGGTGACGCAGGTCGCCTATGCGGACGCAGAGGCTTACGCCACCTGGGCTGGAAAGGAGCTTCCGACGGAGGCCGAGTGGGAGTACGCAGCCCGCGGCGGGCTCGATGGCGCGATCTTTGCCTGGGGAGACGCCATGCGACCACACGGTCAGCTCATGGCTAACTTCTGGCAGGGAGATTTCCCGTGGCGAAACACCGGCGCGAAGGGCTGGCGCGGGACGACTCCGGTGGGGTTGTTTCCGCCAAACGCGCTACGACCTCTACGACGTGACCGGAAATGTCTGGGAGTGGACAGCCGACTACTACGCACCGGGCGGCGCCGGTTCAGCGATGCCAGCCAGCCCCTGCTGTGGTGCGATCCAGAACCCACGAGTCCAGACCCCAGAAAAGAGCTACGACGCTGGCAACGCCGGCGCGGGCATCCCGCGACGCACCATCAAGGGCGGCTCGCATCTGTGCGCGCCGAGCTACTGCCTGAGGTACCGGCCGGCAGCTCGCCAGCCCGAGGCGGTCGACACGTCCACGAGCCACCTCGGCTTTCGATGCGTGAAGCGTCAAACCGGCGAGACGGCGGCTTACGGTGGCTCACCCTGAGGTCACCGTTCTGCTCGTCTCGCTCGAGGACGCGGAGGACATGGCGGAAGAAGTCGGCGCCTGCGGGGCGGTCAGCTTTCTGAACAAGCGCGACCCCCAGCCTGCCACTCTGCGGGCCTTCTGGAACGCACGTGGCGCGGCCCCTGAGCAGCATGAGGCTGCGTGACCACCGTCGTCAGCTGAAGCGGAACTGAGGTCAATGGGACAGATCATCCTCTTTGCGCTGCTCTCCGCGCTCTATCCAACCCTGATCGCGGCGACCAGCGTGATGCTGTTGCTGCCACGAGCGAAGAGCCTGATGCTGGGCTTCTGGCTCGGCGCAATGATCACAAGCGTTACGTGCGGGCTCGTGATCGTGTTCGCGCTTCACGGGTCGAGTGTCGTCAGCACCAGCAGACACACAGTGAGCCCAGCCATCGACCTCGCGATCGCGGTCCTGCTGATGGTGGCGGCGCTCGCGTTGGCACGAGGCGAGGACCAGCGAGTGCGCGCACGGCGTCGCGCACATCAATCCAACCGGGAGGCGAAGCCGCCCAAGTGGAGGCGGGAGCTCCAGAAAGGGAGCCCCCGGCACACCCTGGTGATCGGCATCCTTCTGTCATTTCCAGGCGTCTGGTACCTGGCCGCGCTCGATCGACTGAGCAGGCTCCACTATGCGAAGGCCACGACGATCTTTGTCGTGGTCGCCTTCTGCATCGCGCAGCTGGCCCTGATCGAAGTCCCCATGCTCGCCTTCAGGATCTGGCCGCGGGAAACACCGATCACCATCGATCATGTCAAGGCCTGGGGCGCGGCTCACGGTAGGCGATATGCCGTCTGGGGTCTCGCTGCTGTTGGCGGGCTGCTCGTTATCAGAGCCGGCATCGGTGCGCTGGCGTGACTGCCCTCCTCGAAATACCGACCACCGAATTGAACCGGTGCATTCACTAGCATCCGGCGGGTCACAATCCACAGGGAGCTCTTCCGAGGTTGTCTGAGACGGTTCAGGTCCTATTAGTCCAGGCTGGGGGGCTTGCCTGGGCACTGCCGATGGCCTCCGTCGAGCAGGCTTTCCACCTCAAGGACGCCGAGGTCGCCAACATCGGCTCCGGCCACGCGGCGACGGCACTGTCGGCGCTCATCGGCCGTCCCGGACTCACGCTCGACGTCGCACCGCCGAAGGTCGCAGTCGACCTGCTCGAGCGCCTCGGCGTCGGCGCCTGAGACGGACGGATGAGCGCGCTCGGCCCGCATGTCGGTTCTGTTGTGCAGTGCGCGACGTGTGGGGTTGAGCACGTCGAGCCGGTCGGCACATGCGCGATCTGTGCAGACGAACGCCAGTGGGTGCCCGCCGCTGGCCAGGCCTGGACCAGCCTCCGTGAGTTGCGCGAAGCCGGTCATCGGGTGGTCTTCGACGAGCTCGAGGATGGCCTGCTCGGCGTGAAGGTCGAGCCGATCGTGGGAATCGGGCAGCAGGCGCATCTGGTCACGACACCGCATGGCAGCGTGCTGTGGGACGTCCCGCCATTTCTGGACCGCCCCGCCGTGGATCGTGTGCGCCAGCACGGCCCGGTGCTCGCAATCGTCGCGAGTCACCCGCACATGTTCGGCGTGCAGAGTGCCTGGAGCCACGCCCTCGAGCAGGCTCCGATCCTGGTCTGCGAGCCGCTGCTCGACTGGGTGCAGCGCCCCGATTCGGCGATCACCGGTTGGCGCAGCCCGCACGAGATCGCGCCGGGGTTGGTGCTGCACGAGTTGGGTGGCCACTTCAACGGGTCATCGGTCCTGCACTGGGCCGGGGGTGCGGAAGGCCGGGGAGTGCTCTTCAGCTCCGACACGATCCACGGCAACCCGGACGGCGCGACCGTCACCTTCATGCGCAGCTATCCGAACCGAATCCCGCTGTCTGCCGCCGTGGTCGAGCGGCTCGCGGCCGCGGTCTCGGGCCTGCAGTTCGACCGGATATACGACAACTTCGGCCGCGGACCCAAGCATGATGCCGGCGCAGCGGTGCAGCGCTCAGCCGAGCGCTACATCGGCTGGGTGCGCGGCGATTTCGACGATTTGACCTGACGCGCTCTGTCCCGGGGCTGGCCCCGCTGGGCCGCCCCGGGGGCTCGCGCCTACCCCCAGCGCTCGCGCAGCCTCGGGAGTACGTCTGCGGAGAACTGCGTGAGCGCGCGTTCCTGATCCTCGCCCGGGAAGTGGAAGACCAGATCCTGGAAGCCGAGGTCGACGTAGAAGGCGATCTTCTCGACGACCTCATCGGGGTCGTCGGAGACGATGAAGCGGGTGTGAGCACGGTCGACAGCGTTTTCCGCCAGCCGCTCCATCTCGATCGGATCCTCGGTGCCACCCTTCTCCTCCGCCGTCAATGCCAACGCGGCCCATGGCCTGCACGCCTGAGCGGCGAATCCCGCGTCATGGTCGTAGGAGACCTTGACCTCGATGAACTTATCGATCGTCTCCGGATCACGCCCGGCCTTCTCGGCGCCCTCTTTGAGGCCGTCAAGCAGGGTGTGGTAGAGCTCCTCGCCCTTCCCGCTTGTGACGATGAATCCGTCGCCGATCTCTCCCACCAACGCTGCCGACTTCGGGCCACCCGCCGCGATGAAGATCGGCACCGGCTGCTCGGGCCGGTCATAGATCGTGGCGTTGAGTGTCCGGTAGTACTTCCCGTCAAAGGTCACCCGCTCCTCGGTCCAGAGCCGGCGGATCAGCGCGACAGCCTCCGCAAGACGCTCGGAACGCTCTTTGAACTTCGGCCACTCGATCCCGATCGACGGGTTCTCGTTCAGCGCCTCCCCGGTCCCGATCCCGAGGATCACCCGGCCGGGGTTCAGGCACGCGAGCGTCGCAAACACATGCGCGATAACCGCCGGCTGGTAGCGCAACGTCGGCGTCAGCACACTGGTCGCGAGCGCCACCCGCTCGGTGCGCTCACCCAAAGCGGCGAGATATACAAGCGAATTGGGCGCGTGCCCGCCGTGATGGCGCCACGGCTGAAAGTGGTCGGAAACCGCGACGATGTCGAAGCCGTGCTTTTCCGCACTGATACCGAAATCGACAAGCTGGCGCGGTGGGAACTGCTCTGCAGAAGCCTTGTATCCGTATCGGACGGTGCCGTGGTTGCTCGAGGTCATACCAACATCATCTCAGGGGCCGATTGCCAGTAGCCTCACTCGCCGATGAAGCTTGGTCTGCACATCGGCTACTGGGGGCTCTGGGGCGGTGCCGCGGAGCAACTCGCCGCCGTGCAGGCCGCCGAGGAGCTTGGCTATGACTCGGTGTGGACGGCCGAGGCGTATGGGTCAGATGCAGCCACCATCCTCGCGTGGCTGGCGGGACAGACGACGACCATCAAGCTCGGCGCAGCGATCTTCCAGATCCCCGGGCGGAGCGCCGCGATGACGGCGATGACGGCCGCCACGATCGACCAGCTGTCGGGCGGACGCATGATCCTCGGCCTCGGTGCTTCGGGTCCTCAGGTCTCCGAGGGTTGGCACGGTCAGCGCTTCGGCAGGCAGCTGCAACGCACACGTGAGTACGTGGACGTGGTGCGGATGGCACTGCGACGTGAGCGGGTCGTCTACAGCGGGGAGACTTTGACGCTGCCACTGCCCGATGGTCCGGGCAAGCCGCTCAAGCTGACGATCGAGACGGTGCAGGATGAGATTCCGATCTACCTTGCGGCGATCGGCCCTCGCAACACCGCACTGGCGGGTGAGATCGCCGATGGCTGGCTGCCGACGTTCTTCTCGCCCGAGCACGTGGGGCTGTTCCGAGCTCGGCTCGAGGAGGGAGCGACCCTGGCGGGCCGTTCACTCGACCGCTTCGACGTCGCCCCACAGGTCAGCGTGCACATCAGCGACGACATCGAGGCCGCACGTAACTTCATGCGGCCGGCGCTGGCCCTCTACGTGGGCGGGATGGGCTCGCGCAAGCAGAACTTCTACAACGCGCTGGTGCGTGAATATGGCTTCGACGACGCTGCCACCGAGGTCCAGGATCTCTACCTGGACGGCAAGCGAGAGGAGGCATGCCGCGCGATCCCGGACGAGCTGATCGATCTGGTGTCGCTGGTCGGCCCGCGCGAGCGGGTCGCCGAGCGACTCGCCGCATATCGTGAGGCCGGCGTAGGCACGCTGCTCGCATCGCCGCTCGGCTACACCCGCGAACAGCAGTTCGAACAGCTGCGCACGCTTGCGGAGCTGGCCGCCTGAGCCGCGGCGCACCGGCCGTGAGCCGTCAACCGGGCCCGGGCTCCCCTCTGCGCATCTTCCTCGGTGCGTTCGGCCAGCCAGGTCACGCGTTCCCGATGCTGGCGCTGGGGCGACGGCTTGTCGAGCGTGGCCACAGCGTCACCTACGAGACCTGGGAGCGCTGGCGTGAGCATGTTGTGGGCGCGGGCATGGAGTTCGTCCCCGCTCCCGAGTACCCGGTGTTTCCCACCCGGGAGCGGCCGCTGAAGCCATACGAGGCTGTCGTGCGCGCCACCGTGCCGACCCGCGCGGCGATCTCGACGCGGCGCCCAGATGTGGTCGTGCACGACATCCTCACGCTCGCTCCCTCGCTGGCGGCCGAACTCGAGGGAATCCCGACTGCCACGCTTATTCCGCACCTTTTTCCGGTGACCGCCCCGGGCTTCGCGCCGTACGCGATCGGCGCGCGCCTCCCCCACACCGCTGCCGGAACCCGCTTCTGGCGGACCTTCGAGCGTCCGCTGGAGAAGGGGCTTCGCCAGGGCCGCGATGAGCTCAACGAGACCCGCCGACGCCTTGGCCTGCCGGCGCTGGCACAACTGCATGGCGGCCTCAGCGCCGAGCTCTGCCTGGTCGCGACCTTCCCGCAGCTCGAGTACCCACGCGACTGGCCATCCGCGGTTCACATGGTCGGACCGATGTTCTGGGAGCCGCCGGCGCCAGCAGTCTCACCACCCCCAGGTGACGAACCACTCGTCGTGGTCGCGCCCTCGACATCGCATGACCCCGGGCAGCGGCTGATCCGCGCCTCACTGGAGGGCTTGCGTGGGCTGGACGTGCGCGTGCTGGCCTCGCTGGATCGGCGTCCGGTCGCGACGCCGCTGCGCACCGGACGTCGCGCCCGGCTGGTCAACTGGATGTCCTACAAGGAGGCGATGCGTGATGCCGCTCTGGTGATCTGTCACGCCGGCCACGGCACGGTCGTGCGCTCACTCGAGCGCGGTGTGCCGGTGCTCGCAGTACCCCACAGCGGCGACATGGCCGAGAATGCGGCGCGGCTCGATTGGGCCGGCCTCGGCGTGCGATTGCCGTGGCGATTCGTATCGGCGTTGACGATGCGGCTTGCCGTGCAGCGGGCGCTCGGCGAGCACCAGGCGCTATCCGCCCGCGCCCACGGGCTCTCCGTTTGGGCGGCGCAGCACGACGGCCCGACCCGTGGCGCCGAGCTCATCGAGCAGCTGGTGGCCACGGGGTCGGCCGCTTAAGCGGCAACGGCCGGGCTATCGGCCCGACCGTCTGAAGACTGGGGAGGCGGGGCTCGAACCCGCGACATTTCGATTAACAGTCGAACGCTCTGCCAGCTGAGCTACTCCCCAAGGCAGCCAATCGCCGCAGACAGGTCAGCGGCCGATCGGTCCCCGTAGTGTATCGGCACGATCAGCGGACCGTCCTGCGCTTCGGCGTGGCAATTGCAGCTCAAGCGGGACGCATTTCCTGGCGGAATCCGGTCTACCCGGGCCCCTCGAGCCGCGTGACCACACCCCTGATCGCCGTCAGTACCTCCTGGTGCTCCGCCGACAGCTTTGCCAGTACACCGCCACCGCCGCCGTGCTCGCGCAGGTAGCCGATCTCACGGCGCAGCCGGTCGCGCTCGAGCACCAGACGGGCGTGCTCGAGTTCGTCGGCGCTGACGTGCCGGCCGCGGCCGGCGCGGGCACGCAGGTCGTCGAGGATGAAGATCAGCTCGGGATCGTCACTTGGCGGGTCCGGCAGCTCCGCGGGCAGGTGAGCACTGAGGAAGCGCGCCGCGCGCCGCAGGAGGTCGTCCAGCAACAGCTCATCCGGATTGATCCGGGCGAGCGCTGCCGCCCCCAGATCGGGCGATGACACGCACATCGCCAGGAACGAGCGCTCTGGTTCGGGACGGCGCGGCCGGTTCCCGTTGACCGGCCGGGCGCGAGCGATCGCGGGCTCGCCGGACCTGTCGTCGTCTCCCGCCGGCGCGGGTTGGGTGACCCGCTGTGGCTGCCCAAGCAACGTGACCAGGCGCGCCTCGGGCAGAGCCAGCGCTCCCGCAGCCTTGCGTACCAGCTCGTCGCGCAACACGCTCTCCCCCACCCGTCCCATCACCGGTCGCAGTTCGGCGATCGCGCGGTCCTTCCCCTCGGCGGTGCTGAGGTCAGCTGCATCCAGCACGCGCCCGACCTGGAACACGACGTATGGCACAGAGGCGGCGATCCGCTCACGTAGGGCGGCTGCGCCCTCCTGCGCGATCAGCTCGCCAGGGTCGGCACCCAGCGGCAGCGGCACCACGCGCAGTTCGAGGCCGGAGTCGGCGCACACCTTGGCGGCGCGCTCCATCGCCCGCTGGCCGGCGTTGTCGGCGTCGAGGCAGAGCTCGAGCACCTTCACCACGCGCACGAGTTCGGCGACCTGCTCATCGGTCAGCGATGTCCCCATGATCCCCACCGAGTTGCGAACACCTGCCTGATGCAGGGCCAGTACGTCGGTGTAGCCCTCGCAGAGGATCATCCGCCCTTCCCTGGCGGCGGATGGTCGTGCCTCGGCGATCCCGTAGAGCACCTCGCGCTTGCGATAGACCTCGCCCTCGGCCGTGTTCAGGTACTTGGGGCCGTCGTCGCCCCCCATCGTGCGTGCGCCGAAACCGCGAACCCGACCGCGAGCGTCTGCGGTCGGGAACATGAGCCGACCGCGGAAGCGGTCCACGAGCTCATCGGGCCGCGCCTTCTTGCGCCGCCCCAGGTCCGCTGCCAACAGTTCGTCGGCGCTGTAACCGGCCTTCCGCGATGCCCCCACGAGCCGATCCCAGGACTGCGGCGCGTACCCGACCCGGAACTCACGCAGGATCTCCTCCTCGAAGCCTCGCTGTAGGAGGTACTGCCGTGCCGTCTGCGCCTCCTGAGCCTCCCAGAAGTAGCGCTCGTAGAAGGTGGCCGCCCGATCGAGCAGCGCGTACAGCCGTTCCCGGCGCTGTCGACGAGAGGCCGCCTCCGGTGACTCGTCCTCGGTCTCGAGCCTGACGCCGAAGCGGTCGGCCAGAGACTCGAGCGCGCCCTTGAAGTCCAGGCCCTCAGTCAGCATCACGAAGGTGAACGGGTCTCCGGACTCTGAGCAGCCAAAGCAGTGGTAGTGCTTCTCATCGGGGCGCACGTGGAACGACGGCGTGCGCTCGTCGTGGAAGGGGCAGCAGCCGAAGTAGCTGTCGTGCCCGCGGCGCGTGAGCTCGACCTTCGAGCTCACCAGCGAGAGCATGTCGACCGCGTCGCGCACACGGTCACGCGAGTCCGCCGTGTAGCGACTCACGGCGTGAACGCCGTCGGAACGGCGAGTGCTTCGAAAATCGAGACAGCAAAGCGGTCAGTCATACCGGCAATGTGATCGGTGACCCGACGCGACAGCGGACCCTCGGGAATCGAATCGGGGATCTGCTCAGGGTGGTCACAGAAATGGTTGAAGAGCACCTGCACCGCGGTCCTTATCTTCGCGCGCTCGTGGGTGACCTGGGGTCCGAGATACACGCGCTCGAACATGAAGTCCCGCAAGTCGGACATCGCGCCGCCCACCAAATCGCTCTGCACGATCGCGCCGGCCTCCGCCGACCGCTCGACCAGGTCGTGCACCAGCGTGTCGATCCGCTGCGAACCGGTGTCGCCCAGGATCGCGAGGGGCCCACCGGGCAGCTCGGCCGCATCGAGCACGCCCGCACGAACGGCATCGTCGATGTCGTGGTTGATATAGGCGATGCGATCGACGAACCGGATGATGTGACCCTCGAGGGTGGTCGGCTCCACGGCACGCCATGAGTGCGAGGCGATGCCATCGCGCACGGCCTCAGTCAGGTTGAGGCCGCGGCCATCGCGCTCGATCACCTCCACGACACGCAGCGAGTGCTCGTTATGCCAGAAACGCTCGCCGAAACGCGCGGCCAGGCACTCGTCGAGCGCCTCCTCGCCTGTGTGGCCGAACGGCGGGTGACCGAGGTCGTGGCCGAGCCCGATCGCCTCGGTGAGATCCTCGTTCAGGCGCAGCGCGCGGGCGACCGTGCGCGAGATCTGTGTGACCTCCAGGGTGTGCGTCAGTCGCGTGCGGTAATGATCGCCCTCTGGCAGCACGAACACCTGTGTCTTGTGCTTGAGCCGTCGAAACGCCTTGCAATGCACGATCCGGTCGCGGTCGCGCTGGAACGGTGTCCGCAGACCGCAGTCGGGCTCGTCGAACTCGCGCACAGCCGGGTACGAGCGCGTCGCCAGCACCCAGAGATCCGCCTCCTCGCGGGCCTGGATCCGGTCGGCGAACGCGTCGGCGACCGGTCCAGCCGGATGCTCGTAGACCCTGTTCACATAACCATTCTGCCAGGGATCCTGGACGTTCAACGACGGGCGGAGGCCGCCGAAACAGGTCTCAGACGAACCTGGACATGATGCTCCGCGGTTTCACGAACCGCGCGCTCGACCATCTGCAGCGCTCGCTCCGAGGCCTGCGGCGCGTCGGCGAGCGGCCGCCCGAGCGCAGCGACCATGAACTCGTATGCCTCCTCCCCGAGCGGGAACGACGTCGACTCGCACGAGCTGCAGACAACTCCCCCTGCCGCCGCGGAGAAGCCGGTCAGGTGGTCGCGCTCCCCGCAGTTCGCGCACGACCCGAGCTGAGGCACGATCCCGGCCGCAAGGAGCAGCTTCAGGCGAAACGCCAGGCCATTCTCCGGTCGCGCCGCTGCTGGGTGGGCGGGGTGGGCGGGGCCCGAACCCAGCAGCGTCAGCTCGTTGGCGAGCAACGCGAACACCTCGGGGTGCGGCTCGTCGGTTTCGAACAAGCGGCTGACCGCGTCACATGCGCGCGCAGCGCAATCAAGCGCCTCCGCGCTCTCACGGAGGCCGCCATGCGCATCGATCGTGTCCACCCCGGTGACCGTGTAGAGGTCGCCGCGCCCCTCGTGCAGCACGACGCCGATCTGAAAGAACGGCTCGAGGCGCGCGCCGAAGCGGCTGCGCGCGCGCCGTGCCCCCTTGGCGATCGCTCCCAGTCGCCCATGCTCGGGCGTGTAGAGGTGCAGGATCCGGTCGGCCTCGCCGTAGCGGATCGACCGCAGCACGATCGCCTCGGTTTTCAGCGATCCGGGCATCCGGGGCGCTCCGCAGCTATAGCTATCCTTTTTGAAGTCATGAAACCCGTAACCCTCTACACCACCGATTATTGCCCCTACTGTCGCAGCGCCAAGGCGTTGCTGGACAAGCGCGGCGTTACGTACGAGGAGATCAATCTCGCACGCGACCCGGACGCGCGCACGCAGCTGCACGAGGTCACGGGCATGGTCACGTTCCCGCAGATCGTGATCGACGGCACGTCGATCGGCGGCTTCGACCAGCTGCTGGCCGCAGACCGCTCAGGGCGCCTGCCCGAGTTGCTCGCGGCCTAGGCTGCGCCCAAGATGTGCGCCTAGCCTGGGCTGCGCCCAGGATGCGCGCCTGGCCTCCATCGGACCGCGAACGCGCCGATTAGGATCCCGTGCGTGCATCGCAGTCCGATCCTGATCGTGATGACCGCGATCGTCGCCGTCGCAATCTGCGCCACAGCGGCCGCGAGTTCGGTGCCTCGCGGTGTCCTCAGCCAGGCTGAGTACCGGGAGTTCCTGACGACCGAGAAGGCCGAAGCTCACCTTGGCCACGGGGCGATCACACAGGTCGCACAACGCGACTGCCGCGGGCTGACGAACATCTCGCGGGTGACGAGGACACAGCACGCCGAGTGCGAAGCTGAGTTTGTCTTCTTCTACCGGTTCATCGACTACACCACCGTTCTCGAAGGCTGCGACAAGGACGCAACCATGCTGGCGCAGCGTCGCTGCCTCGAACGAACGACAAAGACCCTCTCCTGGAGCACTAGCCGATTTCTCAAGACGGATAACGCCTCGAGGAGAGCGGCGCTGCAGCGCGGCTTCGGCGGCAAATGCCTCGACTATCTGATCCTGACACCGCCACAGAAGAGCGCGATGACGCGGCTCGCGTCGGGTCTGCATCGCCTCTACCAAGCGGTCGTGATCGGCAACTCCACGGCGCTGCTGACGGCCGCCAAACAGCTCACCGTGGACACGTCCGTGGCCCGCAAGGCGCTCTTCGTCACAGCCACGGTCAAGGTCTGCAGGTATGAGTGAGCAGACGCGGCGGCTACCGTTAGCCGTATGGATTTCCCGCGATCCGTCGTTAGGCTCGCGCTGTGTATCGCATTCGCGCTGATCGCGGTGGCGCCCGCGGCCGCGGCGCAGCGCGGTGTCCTGACCAGGGTTGAATACCAGCAGCTCCAGCTTGCACAGAAGCGCATCAAGTCGCTCGAGTCGTCCGACGCGCGCAACTTCAGCGCCGCGTACACGGTCTGCACCCACCTGCGCCGGGTGAGCAAGCTGATCACAGACGTGCGCACGGGCTGCCTCGACCTGATCCGGCTCGGCGGCGACCAAGGGAGGCTGAATGCGCAAGCGACGAAGTGCGGCATCGACCCCGGCTCAGAGGCAGCGCTCCTGACCTGCTTGGTGCCCGCCGTCCAGGGCTACCACGCGGATGCGGAGGCCTTCTACCAGGCCGAGTCATCGGTGAACCGCTTGGCCAGGGCCCGTGGCTTCAGCAGCACCTGCGTCGCTGTGATCGGCGACTCGCAGGGGAACGTCGCTGCCGAGGGCAAGCTGGCGCAGGATCTCAACGCCGCCGTCAGGGCCCTCCAGCAGCAGAACCCGGACGCGCTGCAAACGCTGTTCAGCCAAATCCAGACCGCCATTCGGTCGATCAAGCCTGGGCCGAGCTCGCTCTCACTCTGCCCGCACCAGTGAGCTCGGCGGCAGATCGGTCACGTCGCCGGCCCCGACGCCGGCCGGCGAAGTCTCAGGCTGAAGCACGGCGGGCCCTCGGTCTGGGCTGGCATGTCTCGCAGACGTAGGTGCCGCGACCGCCGACAACGAGCTTGCGAATCGGGTTGCCACAGGTGGGGCATGGCTCGCCCGCGCGCGTGTGGACGAGGAAGCGGTCCTGGAAGCTGCCGCGCGCGCCGTCGACATGGCGGAAGTCGTCGATCGAGGCGCCCTTGGCGTCGATCCCCGCGGCGAGCGCCTGCTCGATCGACTCCTTGACCGCTCGCCACTGCGTCAGCGTCAGGCTCCCCGCGGGACGGAGCGGGTGCACGCGCGCACGGTGCAGGGCCTCGTCGGCGTAGATGTTCCCGACGCCAGCAATGCGCCGTTGGTCGAGGATGAAGGCTTTGACAGGCGCCGAGCGGCCTCGCGCCTGATCGCGCAGGTACTCAGCCGTGAACTCGGGGGTGAAGGGCTCCGCTCCGAGCCGGGCCCGCAGATACTCGTCGCGTGCCGCCGTCGACAGCATCAGGTGGGCGGTGCCGAAGCGACGGGGGTCAACGTAGGTGAGCACGTGACCATCGTCGAGCTCAAAGCGCGCCCGCGTGTACGGCGATTCGGGCTCGGCGTCCATGAGCAGCGATCCGGTCATTCGCAGGTGCACAAGCAGGCTGCGGTCACCGTCGAGTTCCCAGATCATGTACTTGCCCAGGCGCCCAAGGTGCTCGACGCGCGCTCCGGTCAGCTCTGCCGCGATCAGCTCCGGCGGAGCCGGGAGCGTCCAGCGGTAGTCGAGGATCTCAACGGACGTGAATGTGCGGCCCTCGAGGTGCGGGGCCAGCTGCCGTCTGATCGTCTCTACCTCGGGAAGCTCCGGCATGTGCGCTCGATCATAGGCAGAGCGCGCAGAACGCTGACACTAACCGCTGCTGCTCAGCTTCGCCCGCTGCTGCTCAGCTTCGCCCGCGGGTGCGCGTCGAAATAGACGTCGCGCAGACGCTCGGCAGAGAGGTGCATGTAGATCTGGGTCGTACCGATGTCGGCGTGCCCCATCATCTCCTGAAGCGAGCGCAGGTCGCATCCGCCTGCAAGGAGATGGGTCGCAAAGGTGTGCCTGAGCGTGTGGGGGCTCATGCTGGAGTCGAGCCCGGCGCTACGTGCGTGGCGCTGAACGATCTTGTACAGGCCCTGGCGCGACAGCGCCTGCCCGCGCAGGTTGACGAACACGTGCGGCTCGTCACGCAGGCCGATCAGCGCAGGCCGGGCCTTGTCGAGGTACGCGCGCAACGTCTCGAGGGCCTTGCTCCCGACCGGCACGATCCGCTCCTTCGATCCCTTACCGTGGGCGATCAGCACGCCCGCCTTCAGATCGAGCTCGCTCAGCTTCAGAGCGATCGCCTCCGAGGCCCGCAGCCCGCAGGCGTACATCGTCTCTAGCAGTGCGCGATCGCGCATCGCCGCGGAACCGGTGCCCTTCGGCTGCTCCAGTAGGCGGTTGACCTGATCGCGGCTGAGCACCCGCGGTAGCCGTGCGCGAGAGCGTGGCGGCCGCACGTCCTTGGTCGGGTCGGTCTCGAGCAGACCCTCGCGGCGCATGTGCCGGTAGAAGGAACGCAAGCAGGCGACCTTGCGCTGAAGCGTCGACGCGGCTGCCGGGCGGCGATCCTCGCGCCCATCGGCGAGCTCGCTGACGAACTGCGACAACAACGCCGTATCGACCGCCAGTGGATCCACGCCGTGGCGGCCTAAGAACGCGCCGAGCTGCTGTAGGTCCGAGCGGTAGGCCTCGAGCGTGTTGCGGGACAAACCACGCTCGAGTTCGAGGTAAGCGAGGAAGTCGAGCGTGAGCTCGCTCAGACGTCGCGCAGGACCGGCGGCAACCGTGGTCATCAGATTGGATTTCGCTCAGTCCCGCGCCATCCCTGCGTTACGGTCAGAAAACTTGAGTGCCGCCGGGCGCGCCGCTGCTGCGCCCGGCGGGCAACCGCCGGCCGACAGGCCCCCGCCCGTCAGTCGAGCTTGAGCTCGCGCGCGAGCCAGAAAAGACCGAGCAGCGTCTTGCCGTCGCTTGTTTCAGCGATCGCACCGTCGAGGTCTGAAAGCGGCCAGGGAACCACCTCGATGTGCTCGTCCTCCTCGGGCGCGGGCCCGCCGTGGGCGTCTGAGAGATCGGTGGCGGCGTAAAGGGTGATGAACTCATCGCAGTAGCCGGGTGTGGGATAGAAGCCGTGCACCTCGCGCCAGTGGCCCGCCTCCTTGCCGATCTCCTCGACGAGTTCCCGTTTGGCAAGGTCGAGAAGCGACTCGTCCTCGCGGTCCCGCTTGCCCGCGGGGATCTCGAGGGAGGCCTGCAGGCGCGAAGCCTCACGCGGCTGGCGAACCAGCCACACGTGCGTAGTGTCGTAGGCCACAACCGTCACCGCCCCGGCATGCCAGACCTTGTCGAACGTGTTCTCGCTGCCGTCGCTGTAGCGGTAGGTCTCGCGGCCGGCGTTCAGGATCCGCCCCTCCCACTCGACCGTCTCTGAAACCACCTCGAACCTGATCAAACCGCCTCCTGGTCGTTCTCCACTGTGATTCACGGCGCCAGTGCCGTGTGCGCAGTTGCCCGCGACCGACTCAATTCGCGGCCTCGTCGACCAGCGCGAGCATCAACTCGAGGTTGGCCTCCAACGCGACCTCGCTCACGCGCTCCGTACGCTCGTGCGCCCGTTCGGTCCCATTGGCGATGTTGGTGCACAGGAAGCCGTTCACACGGAAGGCGTTGGCGTCGGAGCCACCACCGCTGGAGCGATAGCTCGGCTCGTACCCGAGCCTGCGCAGTGCCTTCGCGGCGAGCACGACCGAGGACTCGCGCGAGCCGCTGCGATACCCGGTGAACTGCTGCTGCAGATTCAGGTCGAGGTCGCAGCCGGCTGTGTCGGCCGCGTCCTGAAGCGCGTCGATTGCCTGTGTCACGTAACGATCGACCTGGTCCTGCTCGACGGCGCGCACCTCGGCGCTGATCGTGCAACGGTCGGGAACCACGTTGGTGGCGGTACCTCCGGCAACCATCCCGACGTTCGCCGTCGTCTCCGGGTCGAACCGCCCCTGTGGCATGTTGGCGATCGCACGGGCCGCGGCAACGATCGCGTTCACGCCACGCTCCGGATGGAGTCCTGCATGGGCGGCCTTGCCACGGATCTCGGCATCGATTCGCGTCTGCGTGGGCGAGGCGGTGATGATCTCGCCGAGCGGAGAGGCGTGATCGAAGACGTAGCCGAAGCGGCTGCTCAGGCGCCCCACATCGAAGACCCGGGCGCCGTTGAGGCCCGTCTCCTCGGCGACGGTGAAGAGGAGCTCGACGCCGACGTTGGATCGCCCGTGGGCAGGGACCAGCAGTCGCGCAAGCTCCAGCATCGCGGCCACGGCCGCCTTGTTGTCGGCGCCGAGGATTCCCTCGTTGGCGTTCTCCCAGCCTCCGTCGCGGCGGACCGGTTCGACGGGCGCCGTCAGCGGCACCGTGTCCATGTGCGAGCAGAACATCAGCGTTCGATCGCTGGTGCCAGGGATCCGCGCCAGCAGGTTGCCGGCATTCGACCGCACGGCCGGGCCCGCGTCGTCCTCCTCGACTTCGATCCCCTGCGCCGCCAGCTCGCGCGTGACCCAGTCGGCGACGCCACGTTCATCACCGGTCGGGCTGGCGATTCGACAGAGCGCCTCGAACGTGCCGTGCAGCCGCTCACGTTCGGGCTCAGAGACCGCGATCATCGGGCCTCAGATTAGATGGTGCAGTCGCCTGCCGGCGCGACTAGGAGAGCCGCGTCGCAGTGACTTCGTCGTTCTGTGACAGCGGTTCGATCAGCGAGTCCTGCCGCCGGTGTGCGAAGGCAGCGCCCACGAACTCACGGAACAACGGCGCCGGTCTATCGGGGCGGGATTTGAACTCGGGGTGGAACTGCGACGCCACATAGAACGGATGCACGGCGCGTGGAAGTTCCGTGATCTCGACGAGCCGTCCGTCCGGAGTCGTTCCCGAGAACACCAGCCCGGCGGCTTCGAGCTGCTTCTTGAGGTGGTTGTTCACCTCATATCGGTGACGGTGCCGCTCATAGACAACACCCTCGCGGTATGCCTCATGAGCCCTCGTGCCCTGGAGGACCGTGACCGGATCGGCGCCCAACCGCATGGTGCCGCCCATATCGCCGATCTCGCGCTGCTCAGGCAGCAGGTCGATCACCGGGAACGGAGTCTCGGGATCCATCTCGGTCGAGTTGGCGCCCGGCATGTCGGCGACGTGACGCGCGAACTCGCTGACGGCGACGTGCATGCCCAGGCAGACGCCGAGGTACGGGATCCCCGACTCGCGCGCGAGCCGCGCCGCCGCGATCTTCCCCTCGAACCCGCGTCCGCCGAAACCGCCCGGAATCAGGATGCCGTCCATCTTGCGCAACAGCGCATCGACGTCCGGCTCTCCGACGGTCTCGGAATCGATCCATTCGATTCTCACGCGGCAACCGTGATGGATACCGCTGTGGCGTAGGGCCTCCGCGACCGATAGATAGGCGTCCTCGAGCTGCACGTACTTGCCGACGAGCGCGATCCGCACCTCGGCGGTCAACGCGGCGGCACGGTCGACGATCGCCTTCCAGCTTCCAAGGTCGGGCGGGGGCGCCTCGATGCCGAAGTGGTCCCTGAGGATGAAGTCATCGACACCCTGCTCATGGAAGGTCAGCGGGCAGCTGTAGACATCCGGCACGTCGTAGGCGGAGATGATCGCGTTCACCGGCAGGCTGGCGAACAGCGCGATCTTCTTGCGGATCTCGGTCGACAGCACCGACTCGGAGCGGCACAGCACCATGTCGGGGTTGATGCCGATGCGGCGCAGCTCATTGACCGAGTGCTGAGTCGGCTTGGTCTTGAGCTCGCCCGCGTGACCGATGTAGGGAACCAGCGTGAGGTGGATGAACATGCAGCGCCGGCGACCAACCTCGACCGGGAACTGGCGGATCGCCTCGAGGAACGGCAGCGACTCGATATCGCCCACGGTGCCGCCGATCTCGGTGATCACGAAGTCCACGTCGGAGGAGTCGGCCACGACCCGCACCCGCTGCTTGATCTCATCGGTGATGTGGGGCACGACCTGCACGGTTGCGCCGAGGTAATCGCCGCGGCGCTCGCGCCGGATCACGGTGTTGTAGATCCCGCCGGCTGTCACGTTCGAGGCGCGGCTGGCATTGGCGTCGGTGAACCGCTCGTAATGGCCGAGGTCGAGGTCGGTCTCGGCGCCGTCCTCGGTCACGAACACCTCGCCGTGCTGGTACGGCGACATCGTGCCCGGATCGACGTTGATGTAGGGATCGAACTTCTGGATCTGGACCGACAAACCGCGCGACCGGAGAAGCCGACCGATCGAGGCTGCTGCGATTCCCTTGCCGAGCGATGAAACGACGCCGCCCGTGATGAAAATGAATCGCGTCTCAGCCTGGCTCATTCTTCGATCCTTGCTCCCGTACTCACCGATGTCCGAAGGTACCGTCCGGGGCGGACGCACACGCCTTCGCTCTGAGCCTGCGGCGCCCTTGATCAGAGTAGCGGCCGAAAACTCAATCGCGGCGCGGTCAGCACGACGGATGCCATGGATCGGGCGGACCATTGAGCCCAAATAGCGGGAAGCACCGCTCGAGGCCGCTGATTCGCACGGACGCCCGCTCCTGGTCGGTCCAGCGGTCGCGCGTCAGCCGCATGTGACGGTCGAGCCGGCGCTCGCCTCTGACCTGGATCCACTCCTCGCCGTCCTGCACGTAGCCGAGCTTCTGGGCAACCCGGAACGAAGCGTCGGCCCGATCGAGCACCTTCGATACGGCCGACGAAGCCCCGAGGCCGTGGAATGTAAGCTCGAGCACCGCGGCGCGCATCTCGGTCCCGTAGCCCTGCCCCTGGAAGGCCTGCGCGAGCCATGAGCCCGTCGTCAGCTCCCCTCCGGGCGCGAAGTCACGGCCGGCGACCGCCTGCACGCCGATGAGCTTGTCGGCAGCCCACACGCCCAGCTCGAGCTGCCAGTTCCGCGGCTGCCAGTTATCGCGCAGGCCGAGGTGGTACTCCACGAACCCCTCCACGAAGCCCGGGTTGCCGATCTCATCGGTCCAGGGCACCATGAACGGCATCTCACCGGCGTCGTGCACGCCGGTCTCTGCCAGCTGCCCGAGCGCAACGAGCTCGTCCTCGTCCGGCCAGCGCAGCTCCAGCCGATCGGTTCGAAGTCGCAGGCCGTACAGAGGCGCGAGGTCCATGTGGGAACGATCCCAGAAATGGCCCGAAGCTCTGGGCGTTTGATGTCATTTCTGTCTACTTAGGCCCGGAGCCTCCGGGCCTGCCGGAGCGAGGCCCGAAGCTTCCGGGGCTCGCCGGAGCAACGCCTGGAGCCTCCGGGCCTGCCGGAGCGAGGCCCGGTGCTCCCCGGGCTCGCAAGAGCCCGCCGAGCTCAGGCGGCCTTCAGCAGCTCGCGCGCATGCCCCCGGGCGGCGCGATCGTCCTCGTGGGCGCCGAGCATCCGCACCAGCTCACCCACGACGGCATCGCCCTCGAGCCCGGCAACCGTGGTGACGGCGGGCGAACGCGAGCCGTCCTTGACGATCGTGAAGTGGCGGTTGGCCATCGCAGCCACCTGCGGCAAATGCGTGATGCAGAGGATCTGGCGACCATGCGCCAGCTCGCGCAGATGAGCGCCGACGGCGCGGGCCGTATGTCCGCCAATGCCCGCGTCGACCTCGTCGAAGACCAGCAACGAGCCGTCGCCGTCACCGCCGATGGCGCCCGTGGCCTTCTTGGCAACCTTGCTCCGCGCCGTCTTCACACCACCGTGCGCGGCGCTGAGCAGCGCCAGCATCACTCGCGAAAGCTCACCGCCCGACGCGACCTCCCGCAGCGCGCCGAACGGCAGGCCCGGGTTGGGCGCGATCAGGAACTCGACCGCGTCGCGGCCGCGCGACCCGTAACCGCCGTCGCGCTCGCGCAGCGCGACCTCGAAGCGGGCGTCGGCCATCGCCAGCTCGGAGAGGCGGTCGAGCACCGCCTCCGCGAGCCGCGGCGCAGCCGCGGCTCGCGCCTTGCTCAGCTGCGCCCCCACCGTCTCCCGCCGCTCCCGCGCCACCTCGAGCTCGGCGGTCAGCCCCTCGAACGTCACGTCGGCGTCCTGCAGCGCCTCGCGGCGCGCGCGGCACGCCTCGGCGTGGGCGATCACCTCGGCGACCCCGCCGCCGTGCTTGCGCGCGAGTCGCGCAAAGGCAGCGAGCCGCTCCTCGACGACCTCAAGCCGGCCCGGTCTCGGCCTCGAGCCCGTCCAGGTAGCCGCGCAGCTCGCCCGCGACATCCTCGACCTCGTAGCGCAGCGCCGCGAGTCGCTCCGCCAGCGGAACAAGCCCCGAGTCAAATGCGCTTGCGGATTCGAGCTCGGTGGCGGCGCGGGTCAACAGCGCACCGGCGCCCTCCCCCTCCTCGGGAATCAGCGCCTCCGCCCCGGCTGACGCGCCCAACCGCAACGCCTCCTGATGACGCAGGCGGTCGCGCTCCGCGATCAGTTCGGCCTCCTCCTCGACGCTCGGATCGACCTCCTCGATCTCACGCAGCTCGAAGCCGATCAGGTCGAGCTCGCGTTCACGCGCGCCCACCAAGCCGTCGAGCTCATCGATCTGAGCCTCCAACCCGCGTACCCGCTCGTGCGCCGCAGCCATTTCGATGCGGCGCTGCGCCTGCTCGCTGCCGCAGAAGGCATCGAGCGCGTCGAGTTGCGCAGTCGTGAGCATCAGCCTGCGATGCTCGTGCTGCCCGTAGAAGGAGAGCATGCGGCTGCCGAGCTCGCGCAGATCTCCGACCGTCGCGGCGCGCCCGCAGACGTAGGCCCGGGTTCGCCCGTCGGGCCAGACCCGACGGGCGAGCACCAGTTCCTCGGCGTCGGCCGGAATCCGCTCGTCATCCCCGAGGGAGAGACCCGGGGGCAGCTCGAACACGCCCTCTACATATGCCTCAGCCGCGCCTTCACGAACGATCCCGGCGCGGGCCTTGCCTCCCAGCAAGAGGTCGAGCGCGTGTGCGAGCAGCGTCTTTCCAGCACCGGTTTCACCGGTGAGAACGTTGAGTCCCGGAGCCAGCCGCAGCTCGGCCCGCTCCATCAGCAACAGGTTCTCGACGCGAAGCTCGTACAGCACGCGCTCAGTTCTACGCTCACCCCCGGACAGAACAACACGAACAGACGTTCGTGGGCGAAATCTTGCGCCCCGGCACCGCGAATGCGCTCAGCGCAGTGTCGCCAACCGCCCGAACTTCTCGTGCATCCGCCGGTAGAAGTTCACGCCCGCCAGCTGGGCAAGGCAGCCCTGGTTGTGGACGAAGCGCGCCTCGAGCCGGTCGCCGGGAACGAGGACGACGACCGGGCGGCCGTCGATCGTGACGTCAACCGGCTCGTCGCTCGATTGGTTCTCTATCACCAGGGTGTCACCGGGCGCCACGACGAGCGCGCGGGCGGTTAGCGAGTGCGGTGCGATGAAGGAGACGACCATGCCCTCCACGCCCCAGGCCATCACAGGACCACCGTTGGCAAGGTTGTATCCGGTCGACCCCGCGGGCGTCGCCACCACCAGGCCGTCGCAGCGCACCCGGCCGAGCTCATCGGCACCGACCGAATAGGCGAGCGTCGCAACCCGCTGGCCGTGCTGGCGCTCGACCGAGACATCGTTGATCGCGATCCAGTTGGCGTCCTTGACTCGTGCCGCGATCCCCGGCAGTCCGAGCACGTCGAACTCGCCGGCCAAAGCCCGTTCGAACGCCGAGCGCGCGTCCTCACGCTCGACTGTCGCCAGAAAGCCCACCTCACCGAAGTTGACCCCGAACACCGGCACGCCGGTGCCGGCGTACTGGCGGAGCCCGCGCAGGATCGTGCCATCGCCGCCGAGCGCGAAGCAGATATCCACATCAATTGGAATGTCATCAACGAGTTCGACTCCATCGGAGGCCTGAAGACCGAGCTTCTCGGCCTCACGCGGGTCGAACAACAGGCGCGCCCCGGCCGCGCGTGCGACCTCGATCAGCTCGATGACGGCCGGCCCTGTCTCCTCCGGACGGCGGTGGGTGACCACCGTCGCCACCAGAGCGCCCGAACTCAAGGCTCCACCGCCGCCGGCTCCACCAGCGACGCTGCCGCATCCAGGTCGTCCAGGCGGCCCTCGCGATCGGCGTCCGCAATCCAGATGAACGTCTCCAAATTGCCCTTCGGTCCTGGCAGTCCCGAGCTGGCATACCCCATCACCGCAGCACCGAGCTCGACCGCGCACCTTCCAACGGAGACAAGCGCCCCGTGGCGAGCTGCCGGGTCGCGCACGACTCCGCCCTTGCCGACACGATCGCGGCCGACCTCGAACTGCGGCTTGATCATCGCCAGGCAGTCATACCGGCTGGCAGCGCAGGTGAGTACCGCCGGCAGCACCTTCGTCAGTGAGATGAACGAGAGATCCATGACGATCAGACCGGGAGCGTACGGGAGCTCGGGCGGCTGTAGGGCGCGTGCATTGTGCCTTTCAATGACGGTCACGCGCGGATCCTCGCGCAACTTCCAGCTGAGCTCGCCGTAGGCGACGTCGACGGCGACCACGTGCGCCGCGCCGCGCTGGAGCAGACAGTCGGTGAAGCCGCCTGTGGATGCGCCGACATCAAGAGCAAGCGCGCCATCCACAGGCAAACCAAAGCTGTGCAGAGCGTTGGCCAGCTTCACACCCCCACGCGAGACGTACTCGGGGCGCGCAGCGACCTCAAGCTCGACGTCCTCCGACACCATCTGCCCGGGCTTCGACGCCCGCTCACGGCGTGGCAGCAGCAGCACCTCACCGGCCAGAACCGCCGCGGATGCTCGCGCGCGCGACCCGAACAGCCCGCGCTCGACGAGCAAGACGTCCAAGCGCGACCTCGCCATTGGCGCTCTGGGCCGCCTTTGATTCAGGCCACGCGGGGGCGGTCGGCCACTGCGGCAAGCACGCGCTCGGCGATGCGCTCCGGCGTGAACCCGACCTCGGCGTGCAGCAGCTTGGGCGCGCCGTGCGTGACGAAGCGATCGGGTAGGCCGACCCGCAGGATCGGTACGGTGATCCCGGCGTCCGAGAGGGTCTCCCACACGGCCGAGCCGAAGCCACCGCTCAGCACGCCCTCCTCGACCGTTACCAGAAGCTCGTGTTCGGCGGCGAGCTGTGCGACCAGCCCGGCGTCGATCGGTTTGGCGAAGCGAGCGTCCGCGACCGTGACGGCAACCCCGCGCTCGGACAGCAGATCCGCGGCGCCGAGCGCCCTGCCAACACCGGAGCCGTATCCGAGCAGCGCCACACGGGCGCCGCTGCCCTCGGCCTCGCGCAGGATCTCCCCCGTACCCACCGGGATGACGGAGGGCTCAGACGGCAGCGGTACGCCCGCCGCCTCGCCGCGCGGGTAGCGCAGCGCCACCGGCCCGTCGTCGTAGGTCAACGCCGTGCGCAGCATGTGCACGAGCATCGCCTCATCGCGCGGTGCCATCAGCACGATGTTCGGCAAGCAGCGCAGGTAGGCGATATCAAAGGCGCCGTGGTGCGTGGGCCCGTCGTCGCCGACCAGGCCGGCGCGGTCCATCGCGAACACGACGGGAAGCTTCTGCAGGCAGACGTCGTGCACGATCTGGTCGTAGGCGCGCTGCAGGAAGGTCGAGTAGATCGCTACCACCGGCCGGCAGCCCTGCAGGGCAAGGCCGGACGCGAGCAGAACCGCCTGCTGCTCGGCGATGCCGACATCGAAGTAGCGCTCGGGCAGCGCGCTCTGGAGGATGTTCAGCCCCGTTCCCGAGTTCATCGCGGCGGTGATACCGAGCACCCGATCGTCGCGCTGTGCCTCACGCACCAGCGCGTCACCGAAGACCTTGGTGTATTGAGGCGGAGGGGCCGCCGCTCCAGCGGGAGCGGCGGCGGCAGGGGCAGGAGCGCCATTGGCGATCGACTTCGGCTTCGCCGCGTGCCACTTCTCCATGCCCTCGAGGCCGCCTTCCTCGGCGGGCGCGAAACCTTTGCCCTTGATCGTGGCGCAGTGAACGACGACCGGGCGCTGGGCGGCGAGCGCCTCCTTCACTGCCCGGCGCACGGCGCGCACGTCGTGGCCGTCGATGACGCCCATGTAGGCCCAGTCGAGTTCCTCCCACCAGAGCCCGGGCGCCCAGAAGGCCTTCAGGGACTCCTTCACATGCGGACCGAAGCGTTCGAACGTGTGGCCCAGGGCCGGAAGCTTGGTCAGGCTCGATTCAACGTCCTCGCGTGCGTGCCAGAGCTTGGGGTTCAGGCGCACGCGGTTGAAGTACCGCGAGAGTGCTCCGACGTTCGGGGCGATCGACATGCCGTTGTCGTTCAGGACGACGACGATCGGCGTGCCGAGGCCGCCGGCCTGCGTGACCGCCTCGAACGCGACACCCCCGGTCATTGCGCCGTCGCCGGCGACGGCTACGACGCTTCCGTCCTCGCCGTGTCCGCGGCGCATCGCCTCCTTGATCCCGACCGCGTAGCCGATCGAAGTCGAGGCGTGGCCGGCGCCCATGATGTCGTGCTCAGACTCGAAGACCGAGCAGAACGGTGCGAGACCCTCGTACTTGCGGATCGTCGGCAGCTGGTCACGGCGCCCGGTGAGGATCTTGTGGGGGTAGGCCTGGTGGCCGACGTCCCAGAGGATCTTGTCGCGCGGCGAGTCGAGCAGCGAATGCAAGGCCACAGCGATCTCGACGGAGCCCAGGTTCGCACCGAAGTGGCCGCCGATCTCGCCGACGGTGTCGATGATGTAGCTGCGGACCTCGTCTGCGACCTGCTGGAGCTGTTCGTCGCTCAGGCCGTGGAGGTCCTGTGGTTTGTCGATGTGCTGGAGCAGTTCAGACATATTTCGTAGGCAGATTAGAAGCTGCGTTGCGCGATGAAGTCGGTTATCTGCTGGAGCTGGGTGGGATCGCGCGTCGCGGCGCTGGCAAGCGCAGCGCTGGCGTTGCGATGAGCCTCCTGTGCGAGGCCACGCGCCCCGTCGAGCCCAAACTCAGTCACGTACGTCCGCTTGCCCAAGCGCTCATCGCTTCCACTCGGCTTGCCGAGCGCCTCGTCTGATCCGGTCACGTCGAGGATGTCGTCGACGATCTGGAAGAGGACGCCCAACTCACTGGCAAAGTTTTCGAAGTGCTCGATTGTCGCACGTCCTTGGTTACCCTCGATCAAGAGCACGCATTCGACGCTGGCGCGGATCAGACGCCCCGTCTTGAGCTCGTGCACGTGGCGTAGGCCCTCGGCGCCCGCCGGCGCCGAGGCCGCGACGTCGAGGTACTGACCGCCGACCATGCCGTTGACGCCTGTTGCGGCGGCAAGCTCGGCGGCCGCACGCATGACATTTGCGGGCTCGCCGCGCTGCTCAGTGAGCAGATGGTGGAACGCCTCGGCGTACAGGCCGTCGCCCGCGAGGATCGCCACGTCCTCCCCGTAGGCGACGTGACAGGTGGGGCGCCCGCGGCGCATGTCGTCGTCATCCATCGCCGGCAGGTCGTCGTGGATCAGCGAGTAGGTGTGGATCAGCTCGAGCGCCGCTGCGAACGGCAGCAGATCGTCGCGGGCCATGCCGATCGCGGAGGCCGTCGCCAGCGCGAGCACGGGTCGGATGCGCTTGCCTCCGGCCAGCAGTGAGTAGCGCATCGCCTCTTCGAGACCATCGATGCCCGAGTCGCGCGCAAACCGCAGGTTCTCCAGGTACGCATCCACTTGCTCGCGCAGATCATCTGGAAACGTGGGGGCAACCTCAGACACGGCCTCGCTCATAGCGGCAGATCGATCCAAAGCCTTGTCCGCCGTGGACGGCGTCACGCCTGCGACGCGGCCAGCGGAAGCTGTCCCGGCAGGTCTGGCAGCGGCTCGAGGGCGGCACGTACGCGGCCGTCCACCTGTGAGGACGCCTCGCCGGCGAGACGAGCGCAATCCTCGATCAGGGCGAGTGTCTCACCCGGCTGCAGAATCCCCGAGCGCAGCTCGGAGGCCGCCTCTTGCAGGCGCAAACGGAGCTCTTCAAGCACATCGGTCACAGCCACCAGCCTACCGATCCAGCGCCTCGTTGACGAGCTGGTCGGCCTCCGCGTTCTCTGAACGAGGCACCGATTCGATGCTCCAGCCGTCAAAACCGGCGAGCGCCTCGAGCGCCTGACGGTGCAGCTCCTGCATCGCCGGGTGCTTGACCTTGTAGACGCCACTGACCTGGCGCGCGACGAGTTCCGAGTCGTTGACGATGTGCACCTCGCGAGCACCGAGCTCGGCCGCGAGCTCCAGCCCGCGCAGCAGGGCCCGATACTCGGCGACGTTGTTGCTGGCCTCGCCGATCTTGGCGCCAAAGGTGGTGACGACCCCTCCGTCGGGGGCGGAAACGACGACACCGACCGCCGCCGGCCCCGGATTTCCGCGCGCGCCGCCGTCGACGTGCAACACCAGCTTGGCGTATGACTGATCCATCCGACCGGCTACTTCAGTACGTCAGCGAATTCAAAGCAGGATGAGGGCGCCGCTCTCGTCTGAGCTGGCGTTGCCGATGTACTCGTGCTCGGCGAGCTCGGACAGCTCGTATCCCTGGCCATCGAGCCGAGCGTGCCCCTGCGGATCCGACAGGTCGACCTCATAGCGGTACCAGCAGAGCTCCCACGAGACGACGATCCAGACGAGGCTTTGATGTGTCACATCAGGTGAGATGTTGACGGTTGGCGCGCCCAGGGAGCGCGCGACGCCGGCGACCGTCCGTCGGTGCGTGGTGGCGTTGAAAACGTCCAGAGCGACAGCGATTTTGTGATCGCCGCTGGTCGGAATCGCGTGCACATGGCGCGGCTCCCGCACCCGCCCGCGGCTGGCTGCCGCGGCCGGTACAGGCTCAGGGGCTGACATCGGGCGCGCGTCAGCGCGAGCGTTCGTCCCCCAGCTGCCGAGCGAGAGCTCATCATCGAGCGTGCGCGGCTCAGCCGGTGGCTGGAGCTCGACGCCGCGTTCAGGCTTGGCGCGGCGGCGCCCGAACAACGACCGGCGCCGCTGTACGCGCTCGCTGCCGTTCTGGAACTCCGGGATCGCGCCCTCGCGCATCCAGCCCTCGTGCAGGGCA
Source organism: uncultured Actinomycetota bacterium (assembly GCA_963714335.1). GTDB lineage: Bacteria > Actinomycetota > Thermoleophilia > Solirubrobacterales > Solirubrobacteraceae > Palsa-465. The sequence goes on along the minus strand of CAVQNW010000001.1, from coordinate 458,949 downwards.
TGCGGCTTGCAGAGTTCGCAGACGTTGTAACGACGGCCGCCGTTGATGAAGGTCTCGATCTTCTCGCCCCGCAACACAGTGCGCGTGCAGACGTCGCACACGTCCTGGCTGTGACTGGTCCTGATGCTCAGCGGTTCGCTCATACCCGAGAAAAGACGGCCTGTGGTCGGCTGACGGCATCCGACACGGCGCCCAACGAGCGTAGCGGACGCATACAGCTCTGTTGCAGAGTTGTGATCACCTGCTCGCTCGCCGAGGCAAAGATCACTTCTACCTCGCACAGCTCGGCCCGGAGCGGGGCAGATCGCTCCGGGCGACAGCCAGGTTCTGGACGGCCTCCTGGACCGCCCCGTAGAGGCGATCCTTAGACCACCCCGTTGAGACGATCCCCCAGACCTAGACCTTCACCGGTTCCTGGCGCGCCTGCGCCACGACCTTGCCAGCAAGATGCGCTGGTACCTCTTCGTAACGCAGGAACTCCATCGTGTATTCGCCCTGACCGCCAGTGATCGCGCGCAGATCCGGGGCGTAGGAGAGCATCTCGGCCATCGGCACCTCGGCCTTGACGTCGGTCATCCCGGCCCCGGCCGGCTCCATGCCGTGCGGATGCCCGCGGCGAGAGTTGAGGTCACCGATGACCTCGCCGACGTGGTCGTCGGGCACGCTGACGGTGACCATCATGATCGGTTCCAGAAGCACCGGGCTCGCCTCTGCCATCGCATCGCGCATCGCCTGCCCGGCCGCCAGCTTGAATGCCATCTCCGACGAGTCGACCGTGTGGTAGGAGCCGTCAAACAGGATCACCTTGAGGTCCTTTACGGGATATCCCGCGACCACTCCGTTGTGCATCGCCTCCAGCACGCCCTTCTGTACAGCGGGGATGAAGCCGTTGGGGATGACTCCGCCCTTGATCGCGTTGACGAACTCGAAACCGCTGCCGGCAGGCAGTGGCTGGATCTCGATATGGCAGTCCCCGAACTGGCCGCGGCCCCCGGTCTGCTTCTTGTGACGCCCGTGCGCTTTGGCGCCCGACCGGATCGTCTCCTGGTATGGGACCCGCGGCGGCTGCAGGTTGACCTCCACCCCGAAGCGGTCACGCAAGCGGTCGACGATCACCTCGACATGCATCTGCGACAGGCCCGCCACGATCTGTTCGCCCGTCTGCGGATCGCGGTGCAGATCGATCGTCGGGTCCTCCTCCTGGAGGCGCCGCAGCGCGGCGAACATCTTCTCCTCGTCGCCCTTGGCACGCGGCTCGACGGCAAACGCCATCACCGCCGCCGGCAGCTTGATCGTGGGCAGCTGTATGGGCTCGTCGGTAGCGGCCAGCCAGTCACCGGCGCGTGTCTCCTTGAGCTTCGCGACCGCACCGATGTCTCCGGCACCGAACTCCTCCACGTGCGGCGTTTGCCCACCGTCGAAGCTCAGCAGCTGGCCGATCCGTTCCTTGCAGTGCGCCCGCGTGTTCAGCAGTTGCGAGTCGTGCTTGATCACTCCCTGATACACGCGGAACAGGTTGATCCGACCGGCGAACGGGTCCGCGCGCGTCTTGAACACATACGCGAACAGTTCCTTGGACTCGTCCGGCTCGAGCACGTGACCATCGGCGTCGACCGCGCCATGCTTGACCGGCGAGGGCAGGTCCTCCACGATCGCGTCGAGCAGACGGTTGGTCGCGAGGTTCGCGGTCGCGACGCCACATGTGACCGGGAACAGCGAGCCGTGGTTCGTGCCGTCCTTGAGCGCCGTGACGATCTCCTCATGCGAGATCTCCTCCCCTTCGAGGTAGCGCTCCATCAGCGCGTCGGAGTTCTCCGCAACCTCGTCCATCAGCTTCTCGCGGTACTCCTGCGCCTGGGCAAGCTGTTCTTCCGGAATCGGGACCTCGGTGCAGTTCTCGCGACCGTTGCCGACGTACTGATAGGCGCGCATGTCGATCAGGTCGATCACGCCGGAAACCTCGTGCTCGGAACCGATCGGGATCTCGGTCGCAACCACGTGCGGCCCGAAGGCAGCCTTCAGTCCATCGAGCGTGCGAAAGAAGTCGGCGCGCTCGCGATCCAGCATGTTGACGAAGATCAACCGGGCGAGATCGAGCTCCGCCGCGCGCTTCCACAGTCGTGTGGTCTGCACCTCGACACCCATCACAGCGTTGACCACGAAGATCGCCGACTCGCACACGCGGAGCGCCGAGAGCGCGTCGGCGACAAAGCTCGGATCACCGGGGGTGTCGAGCAGGTTGACGCGGCGTTGCTGCCATTCGAACGAGCTCAGCGTCGCCTGCAGCGACATCTGCCGGGCCTTCTCATCCGGCTCCGCGTCCGAGACGGTGCTCCCGTCGGTGACGGAGCCGAGACGATTGATGGCGCCGGCTTGAAACAACAGCGCCTCATGCAGCGAGGTCTTACCGCTTCCGCGGTGGCCGACGAGCGCCACGTTGCGAATGCGATCCGCGGCCTTGTGCATGCTGCCTCCCTTCGGTTGTGTCAGCTGACACTAGCCTCGGGATAGGTTTGGTTCAAGCCGGATCGAGGTTGGTTCAAGCCGGATCAGCGGATGGGTCCGGTCGTTCGTCCCGCTGGACGACGACCGGGTGGGCGGCCCACTGCCGAGGGTCAGTCGAGCTCGGTGCCGAGCTTGGAGCGCAACCGCAACACAGCCTTGGTGTGCAGCTGTGAGACCCGGGACTCGGTCACGCCCAGGACCTCGCCAACCTCGCGCAACGTCAGGTTCTCGTAGTAGTAGAGGGCGATCACCAGCTTTTCGCGCTCGGGCAACGCCGCGATCGCGTCCGCGATGCGGTCGCGCAGCTCACCCTGGTCGACCACCGACTGGGGATCGGGGGCGCCGCGGTCGGGGATCGTGTCGAGCAGCGAGACCTGGTCGCCGCTCGCGTCGTTGGTGTTCCAGAGCTCATCCAACGCGACGAGCGTGGACGTCGAGATCTGCACGAGTGCCTCGTTGAACTCGCCAACCGTGATGCCGAGCTCGGCGGCCATCTCCTCGTCGGAGGGAGCGCGCTGGAGCTTGGCCTCGAGCCGCTGGTTCGCGCGCTCGATCTCACGGGCACGAGCACGCACAGAGCGCGGCACCCAATCGAGCGTGCGCAGCTCATCGATGATCGCCCCGCGGATGCGGGTGATCGCGTAGGTCTCGAACTTGATCTCGCGCGCGAGATCGAAGCGCTCGATGGCAGAGATGAGACCGGTCAGCCCGTACGAGATCAGGTCGGCTTCGTCGACATGCCCAGGCAGGTTCGTGCCCATGCGGCCGGCGACGTACTTGACCAGCGGCGAGTAGGCGACCACGAGCCGCTCACGGGCGCGCTCGTCACCTGAGTTCTTATACCGCTTCCAGAGATCCTTGAGCTCGATCGCTTTTACGTTTGTATCCATTCAAACCTACGGACCGTCATGCACGAGGATGAGCTCGGGAATAGGCCGCTCTGAGGCGCACGGACTCTACCCGAGTGTAAACCTGAGTGGTTGAGATAGTGGCATGCCCGAGAAGCTCTTGAATCGAGCGCAGGTCGGCTCCGCCCTCGAGCAGGTGCGTGGCGAACGAGTGCCGCAGCGTATGCGGATGCGCCTGGGCGAGCGCCGGGGCACGTCCTTGGGTGACGCGAGTCCATGTGCGAAGCCGCCGCCGCACGTCCGATGTGCTCAGGCGCCGGCCCGTCTTCGAAAGGAACATCGGCTCCCGCTGGGCTGCCGGGCCCTCTCCCCGCGTCGGTCCGTAGCGCCGGCCGCGCCCGCTCGAGGTAGCGCGCCACGGCGGCGAGCGCGTGCTCGCCAACCGGGACCAGCCGGGTCTTGTCGCCCTTACCCTCGACGCGCACGGTCTCGGCGTCGAAGTCCACGCTCGAGACCTCCAGGTTGACCAGCTCCTCAGCGCGCAGGCCAGACGAGTACGCGAGCTCGAGCAGCGCGCGGTCGCGCTGCTCGAGGGGAGTCACCGCCGGGATGCGGTCGAGCAGCAACACCACCTCTTCGGCCTTGAGCACGCGCGGCAGCGTCTTGGGCCGCTTCGGAGCGGCCACCAGATCTGCCGGGTTCTGGTCGAGGCGACCGAGCTGGGTCTGCACCCTGAACAGCGCCCGCACCGCGGCCAACTTACGAGCAACCGTGCTCGGCGCCTGACCACCCGCCGATAGCGCGGCGACGTAGCGGCGCAGGGCCTTGAGATCAACGGCGTCCGGCTCGAGACCATTTGCTCCGGCCCAGCTCGCCAGCTGCCGGCAGTCATTCATGTATGCGACCACGGTGTTGGTCGACACAGCGCGACGCCGGAGATCCGCGGCGAGCTCATCAAGCGCGGACTCCCAGGCGGGCGACCACTCGTGTCGGGAGGTTGACGCGCCATGCACGGCACATAATTCGCCGCGGCCCTCACACCCCCTTCCGGGCTATCGCGATACTCAGGCAGCGACGTTGACGATTGTGCCGATCGGCGTGTACGGGTAGACCTCGCCAGCCTCGGAGAATGGCATCTCCACGCAGCCCAGGCTCTGGGGGAACCCGTAGGAGGCGCGGATGAAACCGTGCAGAGCGTCGCCGCCGTTGAAGTAGCTGATGTCCGGTATCCCCGGGTCGTGGTACGTACTGCCATCGGGGTTCTTGCCGCTCATCGTGCCCACCGGAATGTGTTCGTACACGGCGAACGTACCGGTTGCCGTCGGCGCCGCGGCGATCCCGGTGTTGGCGGCCCCGTGCACGACGATCTTGCCGTTGTGCCAGACCTGGATGTTCTCGGGCAGGTTCTCGCTGACCATCACGAACGTGTATCCGAATGTCGACTTGTCTCCGCGGACGGCCGCATTGATCAGCGCCCTCCAGACATCTGGTCCGGCCACACCGTCGGTCGGCAGGCCCTGAGCCTCCTCGAACGCCATCACAGCGCCCTTGGTGAGTTCGGTGTACTGCGTCGGCGCCCACATGCCCTTCAGGAGCGCCGGCGTATCCGGATAGCGCCAGCTGAACGTGCCCTTCGGCGGGTTCACGATCGCGGTCTCCTCGGCGGCCGGACTGCTGGCGACATCGTTGCCGCCGCTCGAGGGGTTGAAGTTCACCGGCAGGTACCCGAGCTGAGCTAACAGCTGCTGCAGGGCGAGTGCCGATCCGTCCGGGACGGTCCATTGACCGACCGGGTCGGAGCCGCGAGCCTGGCCGCCCATGAGGTTGACACCCTCCGGCAGCGAGACCCGCACATCTGCTCCGAGGCCGTAGCCGTAGCCCTGTGGCACGAACTGGATCGTGTGCGAGTTGAGCGAGTGCCAGGCGCCTGCCTTGCGTGGGATCACAGGCGGCAGAGTCCTGCCCAGCACCTTCGCGACCGGCTTTGAGAAGGTCAGGGTGATCTTCGTATCGGGCGTGATCCTTGTCCCTGGCGCCGGCGTTGCGACAGCCGTCGCCTTGGTACCTGATGGGAACCACGAGATCGTCCGGACGGTCGGTACCTCCCAGGTGCGGGCGGCGATCGCGACGTCGCCGGTCCCGGCAGTTGCCTGCTCGTTGAGGACCAGGCTCGTCGATGGCGCCGCGAGGCGTTTGGCGACGACGCTGGCACCGAGGCGGCCGAAGCCGGCCTCCGCGACCGCATCGTCGAAGTCGACCCTCACTGGCTGCCCGCGCTTGCGCGTCAGGAAGCTCGAGGTGAGCTTCGCGACGGGCGTGGTCTCGGTGACCTGCACCTGCTCGTTCTTGCCCGTCAGCCAAGAGATCCAGCCCGGTCGGCGGACCGTCGCCTGGATCGTGATGCGCTCTCCGGCGGGCAGCTTGTTGACTGGGACAACCCGGCGGTCGACCAGGCGTACGGGCACAACCTGCTGCTCGCGACCGCCGATGGCCACGACGCGCGCGATCGTGCCGCCGCCGCGTGGGAGTGTGATCTCAGCCAGAGTGGTCCTGCCGACACGGATGCTCGGATGCGATGAAGCAACGAGCACGACGACGGCGGCGATCGCCAGAAACGGCAGCGCAACGAGGACCGGAACCACGTAGCGGAGCCGGCTCCGGCGCGAACTTCCCTGGCTGTTCGGAAGGTCCTGCAGCAATCCCGCACCACTCCGTCCTTGGGGATTTCCCAACGTTCGCGAGCAAGTGCGAATGTTGCCCCTTCAACCAAAGGGTATCGCCGCGATCGCGCTACCACGCAAACTCTCGCTCAGTTCTTACCCCAACTGGCGGGACTCGCGTACTGCGAACCTCGGTGGCTGGGGCCCGCTGGCCCCAGCCACCGCCAAACGCTCACGCGCCGACGACCCATCGCGAAGCGGGTCGTGCTACTTCCGCTTGGCGCTCTTGCTGCTCTTCGCGGCTTTTGCGGCCTTCTTCGCCGGATGCGCGAGAGCCAGCTTGACGGTCTTGCTCAGAACGGTCGCGCCGGCCGGCGTGATCTGCTGGTCGCCGGTGCCGATGGCCTGCGGGGTGAACGACACCTGCAACTTGAGGTTCACCGACTTGCCCTTCAGGCCTGCCAGCAACTTCTTACCGGCCGTCGTCGGCTTGATCGTCACGCTGACCGACCCCCGCGAGCTGCGCGAGACCGTGGTCGTGCCGATCGCCTTCTTGCCGTAGAAGGCCTTCGCGACGAGCTTGCCCGCAGGCACCGTGGTCTTGAACGACACGAAGTGGGTCGCCTTGGCCGCCTTGACGGCACTCAGCGTGTAGGAGCCGACGGTGTAGTTGATCGTCTGAGTGACGTCGCCGCCGCCCGCAGCGCTGTAGCAATCGACCTCGAGTGAGTGTGTCCCGGGGTCGACCGTGTCGATCGGGGCGCCGGATTCGATCTGGTTGCCCTCATCGTCGGTTCCGAAGAAGCTGTCGATCGAGTCCTTTGGGTCGGTCGCCGTGCACGCGAAGGCGGCATCGGAGATCTGACCCAGGGTGAACGACTGTCCGCTGGTGGGCGCCGTGAAGCTGAGACTCGGGTTCGAGAGCACCGTGAGACCGGTGGCCGACGGCGTGGCGAGGAGGCCAGCAGGCGAGAGCGAGCTGAACGTGTCCTTGAGGGCGGTGTCGTTGCTGGGCACGCTGGCAACGACGCTGAGCGAGATCGTGCAAACAGGCTTCGAACTGGTCGAACCGCTGACAGACGGAACCGTCACGCTGACCTTGACTGCGCCGTCGCCGGGGTTCGAGCCTTGGCCGGTGCTCGGATTCGTCACGGACAGGTTGCTGCAGGTGCCGCCCCCGCTCGTGTTGGTCGTGCCGATCGGGCTATCGAGGGCCACGCCCGACGGGAGCGTGTCGGTGAACGTGACCGTCTGGGGCGTGCCGCTCGTGTTGGCGATCGCATAGCCGACCGCATCCGACACACCAATGCTGATGGGGCTGTTTTCGAAGGCGCTGGTGACCGTCAGCGGAGTCACGGCCAGAGCCGAGGGCGCCAGGGCCGCAGCGCTGGCGATCGTTGCGAGTGCGCTCAGCGCCACCCCTGCAATTCGGCGCCCGTGAGGCAAAACTACGCGCGATGTCTCTCAAAACAAATCCCCTTGTTCGCAGGCGTTACCCGCGTTCGGAATACCAAGTACTTCACTAAGTCTACAATCTACACTGGCTTGATGGAGTTCTTGCGCGCACGTTCGTGAGGCTGCGGTCCGAAGATCTGGTCGCTCAGGCCTCGTAACACCGCACGAGGCCGAACGGCCCGCCGTTATCGGCTTTCTTCACCCAGCTCTAACGCGACACGCCGCAGCTCGTCTTCGACGCGCTGCATCGCTGCTGCCCGCTCGACCAGCAGGTCGAGCTGGAGGTGGTCGCGGATCGCCATCTCATAGAAGAGTCCGCCGAGTTCCGACTGCATCAACACGAACCGCTCGGTCAGGCGATCCCGCTCGGCAGCGAGCTCATGGCTGTCTGCGTGCTCGGTTGTCATGGCGTCACCGAATTCGGGAGGTTCTGCTCCTGCTGGAGGTAGCTCGAACCTGTCGCGTTCTTGGCCGCCGAGTGCTTCTTCGCCGTCTGGTGAGTCTTTGTCGCGGCTGCCGGTGCGGCCGAATGCCCAGCCGTGGCGTTGCCGATCAGGACGCCGATCAGCAGTGCTGCGAGAACGAGCATCACCGCAAGCCGCATTCCGATCCGCGGATTGCGCCGACGCTGGGCAGCGAGCGCCGTGGCCGCGACCACGGCCGCGCGGGCGGCGCTCGCCTCGCTCAGGTATCGGGATACCGGGTCGGGCGCGTTGCGTCGATGGAAGCCACAGTTCAGGCAGTAGCGCTGCTCGCGGGCGGCGGGGGCGCCACACTGGCCGCAACGCTCTGCCGGAGCATCGCCGCCGACTGGGGCGTCGCCAGTCATGGTTGCCTCATCTGTCGCTGGGGTGCTCGTGCTCTCGGTGTTCATTGCAGGATTGTGGGGATGGCTTGTACGCGCAACTGGTTGCTGGGGCTGCCGACCAGGCCGAGTCGGATGTTGCCGGTGGCGCCGGCGCCAAGGTTCATGACCGTCGCATTGGCGGCCCCGACATAGTGTCCGTTGCGCTTAGCGTATGCGTACACCTGCAATTGATACTGCGGCACGCTCGTCGAGTTGGTCAAGTGGATGGCCAGCGAGTTGGTGGTCGAGAGGTCTCGGTACCTCACGCCGATGCTGACGTTTGGTTCGGTGAGCAGCGCCGGCACGGCGCGCTTCAGCCCGATCCGCGCGAACGGCCGGAATCCGGCCGGAACCGTTTTGTCGGTCGTAAACACCCAGACGAGCGATTTCCCTGCCTTGATCGCGGGCAGGTGTGATTCGAAGTAGTTCAGGGTCGCCGCGGAGTTGAGGTAGACGCTCGCGCCGCTCGCGGTCGTGTACCCCACGGAGATCGGCAGGTCGGTCACTGCCCTGCGCCCCCGGTTGCCGACGGTCACGACAAACGCGGTCTTGCCATCCGCCCTTAGCACCGCCACGGAAGTCGCGGTCACGACCGTGTTCGCCGCTGTAACACGCGTCGACTCCAGCGCGACCCGCTGACGCGCGGAATCGAGTCGCTCCCGCTGAGCCTCGTGTTGCGTCGTCGTGCATCCTGCCAGCGCGAGTGCGCCCGTCACCACCAGACCCGCGTTCCTAACCGAACGCGCCACTTATGTACTCCTGCGTGCGCGGTTCCTTCGGGTTGCCGAAGATCGCCTGGGTGGGCGCGTACTCGACGAGCTCCCCCAGGTACATGAACGCGACGTGGTCGGCAACGCGGTGTGCCTGCTGGAGGTTGTGCGTGACGATCACGACGGCGACCTCCTCGCGAAGCTTGACGATCAGGTCCTCGATCACCTTTGTCGACTGCGGATCGAGTGCCGAACACGGCTCGTCCAGAAGCAGCACCTCGGGATTGGCCGCGAGCGCCCGCGCGATGCAGAGGCGCTGCTGCTGCCCGCCTGAGAGCCGGAGGGCCGGATGCGTGAGGTTGTCCTTGACCTCCTCGAGCAGGCCGGCACGCGACAGCGCCTCCTCGACGAGCGGGGCCAGCGCCTGCCTGCGCGGCTTGCGCCGGGCCTGCTCACGCAGCACGTAGGCGACGTTGTCGAAGATGCTCATCGGGAACGGGTTGGGCTGCTGAAAGACCATCGTCACGCGCCGCCGCAGCGCGGTCGGCTCCAGCTCGGTGATGTCCACGCCGTCGAGCGTGATGCGACCGCTCAGGCTGGCGCTCTTGGTGAGTTCCGTGAGGCGGTTGAGCGAGCGCAGGAGCGTGGTCTTGCCACATCCCGAGGGGCCGATCAGCGCGAGGACCTCTCCCTGGCGGACCGGCAACGAGACCGACCTGACCGCCTCCTTCTGGCCGTAACTGATCGAGAGCTGCTCCACGCGCATGCGCTCGAGTGTCGGCGTCACGGTGTGATGCGTTCCGGGCTCGTTCCTCGGCGTCGTCTCGAGCGCCAACTCCTCGAGTCCGTGCACATGGGCATTGCTGCGACCGGGGCGCACGGTCAGCTTCGAGCCGGGCTCCAATTGCCGCACCGGGGGCGGCTGCAGTGTCAGGTCCATTTCAGCTCCCTTGCCTTGCGGCCGAAGATGTCGACGAAGACGTTGATGATCAGCACCATGCCGAGCAGCACGAGCGCCGCCGCGAATGCCTTGTTCGGTTGGTTGAAGTCGCCCGGTCGGGGCGTTGTCGAAGATGTAGCTCGTAAGCGTGCTGCCGGTGCCGCGCAGGGTCCCGAGCAGCGGCACATTGCCAACCCCCTGCAGCACTTGCGTGTCACCGAGCAGGAAGCACGATGATCGCCGTGTCACCGATCGCGTGACCGGCGCCGACCATCGAGCCGGTGATGATGTCGGGCCGCACGGCCGGCAGAAGCACGCGCCGGATCGTCGCGATCTTGGTCTTGCCGAGCGCGTACGACGCTTCCCGCACGTGATTGGGCACGGCCTGCAGGCCCTCGCGCACGCTGGTTACGACCAGCGGTAACGCGAGCAGCGACAGCATCGCGCCGGCCGGGAAGAAGCCCTTGCCGTAGACCACGCCGCCATTCTTCTCGGTGAGAAAGCCCATGAACGAGGCACGGAACAGGATCAGCCCGAACAAGCGCGAGCACGATCGACGGGGCTCCGGCGAACATCTCCACAGTCGATTCCACCACGCGCGCCAGCCACCGCGGGCGCGCGTATTCGCTCAGCCAGACGGCCACGCCGACGCCAATCGGCGTCGCCAGGGCCATCGCGATCACTGTCACGTAGATCGTGCCCAGCATCGGCGCCAGGAAGCCACCGGTCTCGTTCTGGTTGTTGCCCACCTTCGGGTTGGTCCAGAGCAGATCGGGGCTGAGATAGCGGATCCCCTGGATGACGAGGTAGAGCACGATCCCGGCACAGATCGCGCAGAACAGCAGTCCGACGAACCAGGCGAACGCGAGTCCCAGCCGATCGCTGAGCCTCCACGACGCGCTCGACTCGACAGCTCGGTGACCGTTCATCTCGGCGCTCCCCCGCCGCCAACTAGGAAGTAGCGGCTCATCGGCACCTTCAATGCGCGACCGATCAGGGAGACCATCAGCGACGAGAACAGCAACACCGCGGCGATCGCGAACAGCGTGTGCTCCATCGGTGGCGAGCTCAGCTCGTCGGTGTTATGCAGGATCGTGGCAGCCAGCCCGCGTGACGGCTCGAAGAAGAAGATCAACCCGTCCGCAGGGTTCGGCGCGAACCCGATCGAGCCCGAGACCATGCTCAGCATCACCGACTCGCCCAGCGCCCGTCGCGACGGCGAGGACTGTGCCCGCGACAAGGGCCGGACGGGCGCTCAGCACCGCCACGTTCCAGAAGGTGCGCCAGCGGTTCACCCCGAGCGCCAGCGACCCCTCGATCCAGTTTCGCGGCGTGGCCCGCAGCCCGTCGGCGAAGATCGAGATCATGATCGGCGCGATCATCACCGTCAGGATCACGACTGCCGCCAGCAGACTCCCGCCGGTGAGTGAGATGACGGGCTCGACCGATGCGTTCTCGCTCTGGGTGACGAGGTGGTTGTCGATGAACGGCACCAGCACGAGCACGCCGATCGAGCCCGTAGATCACCGACGGGACCGATGCCAGCACTCGCACGACCGGCTCGAGCACGCGTTGCAAGGGCGCCGGTGCGAACTCGACCATGAAGATCGCGAAGAACAGCGACAGCACGAACGAGATCACCGCCGCGCCGACGGTCGTCAGAATCGTGCTCCAGATCAGCGGCCAGGCATGGAAGGTGTAGACGGCCTTGTGTAGGTAGCTGGTCGAGTTGAAGATCGCTTCGATCTGCTGATCGACGTTGCCGCCCGATCCGAACCAGTGCAGCCCGTTGTGAGCAAATGACGGCCACGCCTGCGCGACGATGAAGACGACCATCGACAGCAGCAGCACGATCAGCCCACAGACCAGCGCGCCGAGCCAAAGCTCGGCGCGCTGATCCTGGCTGAGTCCCTCCTCCTCGGGGAGGAGCAGAAGTCCGTCCTCTACGGCCATCGGTGCTTCACGGATTTCTCCTGCGGCGCCACAGGCCTACTTGTTGAAGGCCGGAACCGCACCTGCCGTCGCCAGCACCTTGCCGGCCGCCTTGCTCGTGCGAGCCCAGTTGAGGAACCCCAGCACGGCGGGGTTGGGGCTGGTGGCGGGCAGTACGTACCAGTCGTAGCGCCAGAGCGGGTAGCTCTCCTTCTTGACGTTGGCCGGTGAGCAGGCGATGCCGTTGATCGAGAGAGCCTTCTCGCCCTTCGCCTTGGCCTCACCCTTCACGCCCGAGTTGGCAAGGCCGACGTAGCCGATCGCGTCCTTGTTCTTCTCGATCGCGATCTTGACCAGGCCATCCGAGGTGAGCTGCGTGGTGGAGCTGTCCTCCGCGCCGCCGTTGAGAACCGCGCTCTGGAAGAACGTGAACTGGCCGGCGGCGCTGTTGCGGCCCTCGGTCAGGATCGAGGCGCCGCCGAGGTTGCCTCCGAGCTGCGACCACGCCGTGTAGGTCGGTGGCTGCTTGTAGACGCCCGCGAGCTGCGCCAAAGTCAGATTGCTGAGCTTGTTCGCCGAGTTCACGTCGATGCAGAGCGCATCCTTGAAGAACTTGTTGAAGGTGACGTGGGTCTGTGAGGGCAGCGGCGCCGCCGTCTGGATGCCGAACTCTGAGATCCCGGACTGGACGTCCTTGACGCCCGCGTTGCCGCCGTCGGGGTTGTACCGGAAGGTCACGCTCTTGTGGAGCTTGTGGTAGGCCGTGAACAGGGCCAGCATGTACGGCTGCGCCGCGCTCGAACCGGACCCGATCAGCACGGTGTTGGCCGATGCGGCGGCCGGCACAGCCATCGCGGGCACAACCACAGCAAGGCTCAGCAGAACCTTCGCGCGCCTACCGGTCAGCTTGAGGTACTTGAGGCCGCCGTAGCGACTGCGGTTGCGTTTCAAAACCCTTCGTCCTTTCGAGTATTCAGCAAGATCATCAAGCACATCAAGTCAGTTACTTCCATGAACTCAACTGACTTAGTAGGCTTTGAGGACGCGAGCTTAGCAGCTATCCCGACAGGCCGAAAGGCCTGGTATCGGTGTGCGGCCGAGGCTCGCTAGGAGCCGGGCTGGCGCGACGGAGCGTCGAGTGCCGACGCTATGTCACGCATGCGGGCCTGCTCCCAGCGCGACAGGCGCCAGAGATCACGCGTCACCTGGGCGCTATCAACCTGACGCCCGGGCATGTGCATGTTTGCGGTCCCGAGTAGGCGTCGCTCATCGCCTGTGAGCGCCATCCACTTGGCCAGCACATCGTCGGAGTCGGGCAGGCGCGAGCTCCCGTACGGGCGGGTGTCGTCGGGGAACTCGACGCAGTATTCGCCGATCAGCCGCCCGGTCTGCGGTGCATAGGCAATGATCGGGCGATGCGGGTAGATCAGGTAGGCGTACTCAACGCCGCCGCTGCGCGCAGTGGTCTGCGAGCCCCAGACCCGGATGAAGCCGAGCTCGCGATACATCGCCCAATCCTCGTCGCCAACGCACGAGCGGAGCAACTCGCGCGCGGTCTGTTCGGCTCGGCGCTCCCGTCCGGGATCCAGCACGGGCTCGCCGACGAAGCGGCGCCGGGCGCGGTGGCGCTCCCAGAGCTCCGACACGCGTGGCGCCAGGATGTCTGAGAGCAGCGCGAGCGCCACGAGCGCAGAGATACTCAGGGCGAGGACCACGCCAGAGACCCCGCCTTCAGCCTCCCGCGGCGCGCGGGAAGAAGATCACACGCTCCGCGTCACGCGGAATCTCGGCGAACGAGCGCACCATGACCGCCTCACGTTGGCCGTCGACGTGCGCCAGAGGGACCGCGGCCCACAGTCCGGCGTCCAGCTGGCGGCGGAACTCCGCCACCAGCCGCTGCTCATCCTGCGGGAGCTCGACATCTCCCTCCGCAATGAGAACCTCGCCATGACCAGGCTTCATCCGAAGAAAGCGCACCGGCAGATTATGCCAGACCGCAATGCCCGGCCCCCACTGACTTTCCGTCTGAGAGCCTGTCTCGAAAGGACGGCACGCCCGGGTTCGGGCGCACCGTCCTATTTTGAGACGGGCTCTTACGCTCGTGCCTTGGCCGTCTTCGAGGCCTTCTTAGCCGTCTTCGACTTCTTCTTCTTCTTGTTCTTTGGCTGCGGTACGACCGCCGGCACCTTCGGGCACTTCCCAGTGCGCGTCAGCTCGAACGGGCCTTCGCTCACCCCGTTGGTGTCGGTGACGATCAGCTCAACCGTTGCCTGCGGCACGGCCGGCGTGCCGGGCTTGGCGCCCTTGGGAAGGAACGAGCAGTACCCCTCGGTCAGGGCGAAGCCACCCGTGATCGTGTCCCCCGCCGGGATGTAGGCCAGGTAGGGAGGGTTCGTGCCGTTCGCAAGGTCGCTGGCGCTGCTCCCGCCCGGACCGGGCGCGCTGCAGCCGAAACCGTCACTGGGGACGGCGCTCGAGCAGTTGACGTACTGGGTCCCGTCGGCCGCACCCGATGGGGTCAACACGTTCGCCGTGGGCGCGTTATAGGTGACGTTGTTGCCGTCGTCCTTACGCCGCGTGACGAGGATCGTGTACGACCAGATGTTGCCGGAGAAGTTCCAGGTGTAGCCGGAGGGATCGGTCGCCCCACTGACAGACGAGGCGCAACCAAACGAATAGTCAAAGGGATTGGCGTTGCCGGCAGCCGGACCGCCGGCGTCGGGTGTGATCGTGCCGCTGCACTGAACCGTGGAGGGCGGCGTCGTCGGCGATGCGGCCGCACTAGCCGTGAGGCCGCTCAACGCCACCACTCCCGTCGACACGAGGGCGCCGAGTAGCGCGGAGCTTCTCACCAGATAAGACCGTTTACGACGAGACACACATACCTCCAAGCAATTGACCAGGCTCGAGTCCAAAGGAATAAAGTCGATTAAACATATCGAGAATGTCGATCATATGGTGATTGAGTAGCGACCGCCGGCAACTCTGCGCACGCAACCAGCCAATTCGAGCTCGGCCAGCAACGCCAACAGCTGCCCACCTCCGACCGTCGCGCGACTGAGCTCAGCAACGGTGCCGGCGCCGCGACGGATCGCCTCGAGCACCGCCCTACACTCCGCGCTCAACGCCGCGACCGTTGGATCCGCAGCCTTCCGGGCCCCTATCCCGCACACTGCATCGAGCACATCCTGCGGACCGCGCACCAGAACGGCGCCTTGGCTGAGCAGCTTGTGCGGCCCGTCTGACTGGGGCACGAAAACCGATCCCGGCACCGCTCCCACGCGACCGCCTGCCTTGTGTGCGAGGTCGGCCGTGGTGAGTGCCCCCGAGCGCTCCCGGCCCTGTACGACGACCGTGAGCTCCGAGAGCGCGGCGATGATCCGGTTGCGCGCGACCAGGGTCCATCTCCGTACCGACGAATCGACCCCCAGCTCGCTGACCACGACGCTGTTACGCAGGATCTGGTTGTAGAGCTGGCGGTTATGTTTCGGATACGGCACCGCGGCGTCGCCGGGTAGCACGGCGATCGTGCGACCGCCGCCGGCCAACGCGCCACGGTGAGCTGCCGCGTCGATGCCGAACGCCATCCCGCTGACAACCGTCATCCCGCTGACGCTGACGCCGCGTGCGAGCCGGCTGGCCACGTCGGTGCCATAGAGGGTCGGGCTTCGGGTCCCGACGATCGCCACCGGATCTGTTTGCGTCAGGTCGAGAAAGCGACGCATCCCGCCGGCCACGTGCAGCACTGCCGGAGGGCCCAACAACCGCCGTAGCCGTGCTGGATAGTCCGGATCACAGGCGCAGATCAGCGCCATCCGCGCAGCGTCGGCTCGAGCCCTCGCGGCCTCGGCCTCGGCGGAGCCGAAGGCCGCGTATTCCCCGTCGATCTCATCCCGATCACCCTTTCGCTCCGCGATCTCCAGCCAGAAGTCGATCAGTGTCCGGTCTTCCAGGCTGAGGAACTCGTCCACCCGCCTGCGCTGGTACTCGAGATAGCCGCTGAGCCGCCCGAGGAGCCAGGTGCGCCGTAGACATCCGTCACATGCCGCCATCGCTATACAGCCATCGCTATGCCGCCGCCGTTTGGGCTCCGCCCAACCGCTGCCGGAGGGCGAGCGCCTGATGTATGTCGCGACCGCCGATCCGCTCCCGCCCCTCGAGGTCCGCGATCGTCTGCGCGACGCGGATCACCCGGTGCCTGCCCCGCGCCGAGAGCTGGCCACTCAGGTATGCACTCCCGAGCGTCGCCTGCGCCTCGTCATCCAGCCTCACGCGCGAGTGGATGAGGCCTGCATCGAGTTCGCCGTTGCAGGACGCTCCGGTGCCCTCGAGCCGACGCCGCTGCCGCTCGCGCGCCTCGGCCACGCGCCCGCGGATGGTCGCGGAATCAGCAACCGGGGCTGCCAGCAGCTCCCCTTCGGACGGGCGGTACACGTTCACGAGCAGATCGATGCGATCGAGCAACGGGCCGCTCAGCCGGCGCTGATGGCGCCGGTGGTCCACCTCTGAGCACGTGCACCTGTCCCCCTCCCCCGCATAACCGCACGGGCAGGGGTTGGTCGCGGCGACCAGCATGAAGCGCGTCGGAAAGACCAGCGCGCGCTGGCCTCGGACGATCGTGACACGCCCGTCCTCGAGCGGCTGGCGCAACGCCTCGATCGTGGTGCGCTGAAACTCGGACAGCTCGTCCAGGAAGAGGATTCCCCCGCTTGCCAACGAGGCCTCACCCGGTCGCGGCGGATTCCCGCCGCCGACCAGCCCGGCGGCTGAGATCGTGTGGTGCGGCGCGCGAAACGGCCTGTCGCTGAGCAAGCCGCCGGTGTGGAGTCCGGCGACGTTGTGTACACGCGTCACCTCCAGGGCCTCCGTACGCGTCATCGGCGGCAGGATCGAGGGCAGCCGCCTCGCGAGCATCGTCTTGCCGGTGCCGGGCGGCCCCTCGAACAGCACGTTGTGGCCGCCGGCCGCAGCGATTTCCATCGCCACGATCGGCATTTGCTGGCCGCGTACATCCGTCAGATCCGGCTCAGCGGTGCTCCGCAGCGCGATTGCCGCGACGGGCGCTGGCATCGGGGGAATGTCGCGACCTGTCACCGCATCGACCGCCGCCCGCAGGCCACCCACGCCCAGAACACGGATCCCCTCGATCAGGGAGGCCTCGTGCGCCTGCGTCGCGGGCACGACCAGCGCGGGAATGCGATGACGCCGCGCCCCCTCGGCGACGGCAAGCGTTCCGGCCGCCCAACGCAGCTCACCGCCCAGGGAGAGCTCTCCGTAGACCGCAACGTCAGCCAGTCGCTCTGCGTCGAATTGCCCGCTGGCGGCGAGCACGGCGAGCGCCAGCGCGGCGTCGAACCCCGGCCCCACCTTGCGCAGCGATGCCGGCGCCAGGTTCGCGGTGATGCGGCGTTGCGGGAACTCGTAGCCCGAGTTCTGGATCGCCGCGCGCACCCGCTCGCGAGATTCCCGTACGGCGGTGTCGCCAAGCCCGACGATCGTGAAGGCGGGCAGGCCAGGGCGGATGTCCACCTCAACGAAGATGCGACGGGGCTCGACCCCGTCGATGGCGAACGTCGTTACGCGAGCAAGCATGCCGCCGAAGCTATGGCGGCACATGTGACGAAAGCGTCACGCAGTGTCACGACTCTGTGACTTCTCGCGGCGCTCGGATCGACTTGTCACAAAGTCGTCAGCTCGCGTGACAGATGCGGCACACATGCACGCCTAGCTTCGCCGTATGCCCAACGAAAGACGCCGCCGGCTCGGTGACTCCGGTGAACAGCTCGCAGCAGAGCATCTGGCCCGCAGGGGCTTCCAGATCCTGGATCGCAACTACCGCACGCGCTGGGGCGAGCTCGACATCGTCGCCAGCGACGGTCACCAGATCGTGTTCTGTGAGGTGAAGTGCCGGATCGCCAACCGCGCCGGCCGAGACCCGCTCGAATCGGTGCATCCGAGCAAGCGGGCTCAGGTCCGTCGGATGGCCGGTCGCTGGCTCGTCGAGCGTCCCCACCCCCACGTCAGCGAGCTCCGCTTCGACGCGATCGGGGTCACACTCGCGCCCGACGGCCGACTGCTCCGTCTGGAGCATGTGGAGTCGGCGTTCTGAGTGTCGGCTCGGGGTTCTGAGCGTCAGCCGAGGGTCAGCTGCTGGTAGGCAGTCGACTGGAACGAGAGACGATGAAGCGGTGTCACGCCGAGCCGCTCGATCGCGCTGCGGTGCTCCGGTGAGGCATAGCCGACGTGCTGGGCAAAGCCCCAGCCGGGGTTGCGCTCATCGACCCGCCGCATGTAACGGTCGCGGGTTTCCTTGGCCAGAACGGAGGCCGCCGCGATCGCAGCGCTGGTGGCGTCGCCCTTGATCACGGCTCTGTGTTCGTAACCGATCTCACCGAGACTGAAGCCGTCGCTCAGGCAGATGGCGCCCTCGCAGGCGACGTTGGCAAGCGCCTCCCGCAGTGCCGCAAGGTTGGTCACGTGCAGCCCGCGGGCATCGATACCAGGGGCGCAGCGCGAGACGATCGACACCTTGGCAGCCGCCCTGAGGATCAGCGGGTACAGCTCGGCCCGTGCCGCGGGCGTCTGCATCTTCGAGTCGTTGAGATTGGCCAGCGCCTTGACGTCCGCGCGGGTCAGGCGTTCGTGGTCGAACAGCACCGCGGCGGCCACCAGCGGCCCCGCCAGGCATCCCCGCCCTGCCTCGTCCGCGCCAGCGACGAAGCGCGTGCCAAGCGAGCGATCGTGCGCGAACAGCTTTGGGCCGGGAGGCTTGCGCTTCATCCTGCTGAAACCGTACTCGCGAGCGGTCGCAAGGCACGCGACCGCTCAGCGCTGTCAACTCGCGGCCTAGAAGAAGCCGATCCGGTCGATCGGCCAGTAGGTCGCGAACGCGTCTCCGATGATCCACTTCTGCGGCACAGGGCCCCAGTAACGGCTGTCGAGCGAGTCGCCACGGTTGTCACCCATCATGTAGTACTCACCGGCAGGAACCACGATTGGCTTCGGGAACGTGCAATCTGCCGATGCGTTGTTGCTGCATGCGATGAACCCCGGGAGGCTCGCGTCCGCCTTCGGGTGGTACCCGAAAGTCTCCCTCTTGCCATTGACGTAAACGTAGCCGTCGATGATCTTCAGGTGATCGCCCGGCAGGCCGACGACGCGCTTGACAAACGTCTGACTTGACTCCGTCGGGGTGCCCTTGCCGCAGGCCTGCGCGTGGCCGGCACCCTGGCTGGGGTTGCCGCACTGACCGTTGTCGTTCGCACCGGTTGGCGGATGGAAGACGACGATGTCGCCAAGGCCCGGGTGCGTGTCCAGGCGATTGACCAGGATCCTCTGCCCGATCGCGAGCGTCGGGATCATCGACCCGCTCGGGATCCGGTAGGGCTTCACCAGCACTGCCTGGATCAACAGGGCAAGCCCGATCGCGATCGCGACCGTGACCACCAGCTCGATCCCGTTGGCGACCAAGCCCTTGGGCTTCTTCTTGCTCGTGGAGGCCATCGGGAACCGGTTCCCCGACTGCTGCTGGCGCGCTAGGCCTCGTCAGCCGACGCCGGGGCGTCGGCATCAGGAGCCTCGGCGGCGGGCCCGTCGGCAGCTGCCTCTGGCGCCTCCTGAGTTGCCTCGGCGGCAGTCTCAGTGGCCTCGGCGGCAGCTTCAGCGGCCTCGGGCGCCTCCGGAGCCTCGACCTCAGCGGCGGCCTCAACCTCGGCAACGGCCTCCGTCTCGGGAGCCTCAACGAGCTCGTCCTCCGGAACTTCGGTCTCGGCGAAGGCGGAGCCGTACAGCAGCTCGCGCTGGATGATCTCCTCCGGGCCGGTG
Organism: uncultured Actinomycetota bacterium; assembly: GCA_963714335.1. Lineage (GTDB taxonomy): Bacteria > Actinomycetota > Thermoleophilia > Solirubrobacterales > Solirubrobacteraceae > Palsa-465. The sequence goes on along the minus strand of CAVQNW010000001.1, from coordinate 439,228 downwards.
TTGCGGCGCTCGCGGACGCGGGCGCGCTTTCCGACACGGTCGCGCAGGTAGTAGAGCTTGGCGCGGCGGACGTCACCGCGTGCGGCGACCTCGATCTTCTCGATCTTCGGCGAATGCAGCGGGAATGTGCGCTCGACGCCGACCCCAAAGGAGTTCTTGCGGACGGTGAAGGTCTCGCGAGCGCCATGGCCCTGGCGCTTGATGACGACACCCTCGAAGACCTGGGTGCGGCGGCGGGTGCCCTCGATCACCTGGAAGTGGACACGCAGGCGGTCGCCAGCGTCGAACTGCGGAACTCGGCGGAGCTGTGCGCGCTCCAGGCTTTCGATGACGGTGCTCATGGCTCGTGCTCTTCTTGCCGGCAGCACCGGCATGGCGGACAGAAACGGACAGAAAAGGAAGCGCTGCTGAAGAGCGCGCGGCGGCCTATGGTAGCGGACCGTGCGCGGAGGGCTCGTCTGGAGCGTCCTGCTCGAGCTCACCGCGCAACCTCGACTGCTCCAGGCGCCAGCTCTTTATGTTCGCGTGATGTCCGGAGAGCAGCACCTCGGGAACAGACCAGCCCCGGTAGTCGGCGGGCCGCGTGTAGTGCGGGTACTCCGGCAGTCCGCCGAGCGCGCGGCTGAAGGACTCCTCGATAGCCGACTCCTCATGTCCTAGCGCGCCCGGCTGTTTCCGCAGGACGGTGTCGGAGACGACCATCGCGGCGAGTTCTCCGCCGGCAAGCACATAGCGACCAATCGAGAGCCGGTCGCTTGCGAAGTGTTCGAGGATGCGCTCGTCGAAGCCCTCGTAACGGCCGCAGAGCAGCGTGAGCGCGGGCTCGGCGGCCAGTTCCTCGACCAGATCGTCGTCGAGGATGCGCCCGCCGGGCGTCAGCGCCACGACCCGACGCTGCGTGCGTACCTCCGTTGGATCCTGGCCGTAGCGGGCGCGCATCGCTGCCTCGACCACATCCACGCGCAACACCATGCCCGCGCCGCCCCCGAATGGGGTGTCGTCCACCTGGCCGCCGCTCAACGGCGTGTGGTCGCGATAGTTCACGTAGCCGAGGCGATGTCCATGGGCGAGCGCGTTACGCACATGGCGCTGGGATTCGAACCAGTCGAACCACTCGGGAAACAGGGTGAAGACATCGATTTCCAAGGTCACTCCCCCCAGGAACTCGAGGTCGATGTCGATCTGCCGGCGTTCTAGATCGACCGTGCGGACGGCGTCGGAGATCAACGGCACGAGCAGCGGCTCGCCTCCCGCCACGCGCTCCACCTCCAGCACCTCGCACGACGGAAGCGCCAGCAGCCGCGTCACTTTGCCGACCTGGCGCTCGCCGTCACAGACAGTGAGGCCCTCCAGGTCCTCCGCCCACCATTCGTCCTCCTCGAGTTCGGGTGCGTGAGCCCGAGCCACCAGCAGCTCCTTACCGCGCATCGCCTCGGCGCGCTCACGGTCGGTGCACCCCTCGATACGCAGGATGACTCGCGCGTCGTGTCCAGCGCGGCGCTCGATCGCGCGCTCGACGCCGTCGATCAGCAGGCTCTCAGCGGCGCGCAACAGCACCGGATTCGCGTCTGCGACCAGAAAGCTGCCGTCGAGTCCGTGCGGACGCCCCACACGCCCTGCGTGTAGCCACTTCCGATCCGCGGCCGCGTCAGCCACGAGGAAACCCGCTGGGGCCTAGCCCTAGTCGACGATGTCGACGAAGACGCGGTGGCCATGCCGCACCGCCGCGCTCTTGACCACGGTGCGCAGCGCGGAGGCCGTCCGTCCACCGCGGCCGATCACGTTGCCGTAGTCGTCCTGGGCAACGGAGAGCTCGAGGACGACGCTGCCGTCGTCCTCACGCACCTCTTTGACCTTAACGTGGTCAGGCTCGTCCACAAGCCCACGAGCAAGGTACTCGAGGAGATCGCGGGGCGAGGAGGGTGCGTCGCTCAACCGGTGATGCCCTGCGTGCGCAGGAGCTTCTTGACCGTGTCTGTGGGCTGGGCGCCGCGGGCGAGCCAGTCCTTGACCTTGGCTTCGTCGAGCACAATCGTCGACGGCTCGGTCTGTGCGTTGTAATGCCCGACGGTCTCGATCACGCGACCGTCGCGCTTGGAGCGCTGATCGGCGACGACAACCCGCCAGATGGGGTTCTTGCGTCCGCCGACGCGCGTTAGTCGAAGTCTCACTGACATAGACGGGACAGGTTAGCGTGCCGCCCGCATCAGCGCCTGAAGATCCGGTGTCTTGCCCGATGCAACCACCTTCATCAGCTTGCGCATCTGCTCAAACTGCTTGATCAGAGCCTTCACGGCCTGCACGTTCGTGCCCGATCCCTGAGCGATCCGAAGACGCCTTGAGCCCTTGATCAGCTCGGGGCGGCGGCGCTCGTCTGGGGTCATCGAGAGGATGATCGCCTGGATCCTGTCGAACTCGCGCTCGTCGACCTTGACCCCGCGCAGCTCCTTGCCCATCCCCGGGATCATCCCGAGCAGGTTCTGAAGCGGACCCATCCGACGGATCTGCCGCATTTGCTGGAGGAAATCGTCCAGATCGAACTCCTGTTTGCGGAATTTGCGCTCGAGCTCGCGCGCCTGGTCCTCGTCGTAGGCCTCGCTCGCTCGCTCGATCAGGGAGAGCACGTCTCCCATCCCGAGGATCCGCTGCGCCATCCGGTCAGGGTGGAAGCGCTCGAACTGGTCGAGCTTCTCACCGGTCGATGCGTACATGATCGGCTTGCCGGTGATCGCCTTGACCGACAGCGCCGCGCCGCCGCGGGCGTCGCCGTCGAGCTTGGTCATGATCACGCCGTCGAAATCGACCTGCTCGCCGAACTGCTCTGCCACGTGCACCGCGTCCTGGCCGGTCATCGCGTCCACCACGAGCAGCACCGCGTTGGGCCGGATCGCCTTCTTGATGTCAGCCAGTTCCTTCATCAGCTCGGCGTCGACGTGCAGGCGCCCGCTTGTGTCGACGATGAGGACGTCCTTGCCCTCGGACTGGGCGCGGTCGCGCGCCCAGGCGGCGATCTCGACGGGGCTGCGGTCGGTGCCCTGCTCGTAGACATCGGCGCCGGCCTGCTTGCCCACCTGGATCAGCTGCTCGACGGCCGCCGGCCGGTAGACGTCGCAGGCGGCGACCGCTACCGAGGAGTGGTGCTGGTCGCGCAGGTAACGAGCGAGCTTGGCGGTCGCCGTCGTCTTACCGGAGCCCTGCAGGCCGGCCATCAGAATCACCGTGGGCGGCCGCGGCGCGAACTCCACCTCCTCGCCCTCGCCGCCCATCAGCGCGGTCAGCTCGTCGTTGACGATCTTGATGACCTGCTGGCCGGGATTCAGCTGGCCGATCACGTCGGCGCCGAGCGCACGCTCCTTGACCGCGCTGGTGAAGCTCTTGACGACCTGGAAGTTGACATCAGCCTCCAACAGCGCCAGGCGGATCTCCCGCATCGCGCTGTTGATGTCGGCCTCGGTCAGCGTGCCGTGGCCGCGGACTTCGGTGAGCGTCGCCTGGAGCTTCTCTGCGAGTGAGTCAAACATCTGTACAGAGATTAGACGTCAGCCCGGTGCCGCCGGTCCGCTGACCGGCGGCACCGCTGAAGGCTGAGCGTTGGGACGAGCGACCGCCAGCGGTCAGTCGATCTTCGCGATGTCGTCGCCCGCGAACTCCTCCTCGGGCGACACGCTGCCGAGCGTCGGCCGCTGGTGCAGGTAGGCGCTGCCCTTCTGGAAGTAGTAGATGATCGGGATGAACCCGAGAGCCATGCCCCCCAGTCCGATCCAGAGCACAACCGCTGACGGAATTCGGGATCGACTTGATGAATATGAATGTCATGAATGCGGCACCCAGGAACGGGAACACGCCCATCAGCACGAAGTTGGAGAAGGACTTGAGCAAAAGCTTCCTGAAGGCGACCACGGCGGCAAAGCCGGCGAGGGCGTAGTAGATCGCGATCTGCAGACCAATCGAGTTGAACGCGTCGGTGAGCACGGTGTTGACCGAGCCCAGGAGCTGTGACAGGGCGAAGAAGACGAGCGAGACCACCGCGACGACGGCCGTCGCGAACACCGGTGTGTTCCACGCGGGATGCAGCACGCCGAAGGGCGTAGGAAGTGTCTTCTCGCGGGCCATCGAGAACAGCGAGCGGGTGACCTGGATCAGCGTCGTCTCCAGCGTGGCGATCGTCGAGAGCGCGACCGCGACGATCATCAGCTTGGCGCCGAAACCGCCGCCGACAACTCGGCCGTAGGCCTCGAGCACGTTGGAGCTATTGCTCTGGATCGCTCCCTGCGTCATGGTCATGTTGATGCAGATCGTGAACAGCTCGAAGAGCACGAACACGATCAGCACGCCGATGATCCCGCCGATACCGGAGTTCTTCTTGCTGTCCTCGGTCTCCTCACCGAGGTTCGAGGACACGTCCCAGCCCCAGTAATAGAAGGCGGCAAGCAGCGCGCCGGCGACGAAGACGCTGAACGAGCCGAAGTGGCTGAAGCCGAGCCAGCTCATCGAGAAGCTCACCCTGTGGTGGTGGAAGACGCCGAGCAAACCGAAGATGACGAGCAGCAGCACCTCGATCGACGACATGATCCACTGTGCGTTGGCGGTGATCCGAACGCCGCGGGCGACGAAGTAGGCCATGACCAGGAACCAGACCGCTCCGACCAGGAGGACCAAACCGGAATGGCTGGCCGCGGTGGAGCTGAACAGCGAGAGCGTGACCTCACCAGCCGGGATCGAGCCGGCGACCATGAAGATCGTCGCCGAGACGACCAGCCCCCACCCGGTGAAGAAACCGAGGATCGGGTGGAGCACGCGACCAACCCACTCGTACGCCGCCCCTGCACTGGCCCCGAGCTTGTTCAGTTGGTTATAGGCGACCGCGATCCCCATCATCGGGATGCCGCACCACAGCAGCGCCGCCGGGGCCGCGAAACCCACAGCGGCAACGATCGCTGCTGTGGTTGCGGCGATGGAGTAGGCCGGCGCGCTCCCGGCCACCGCCATGACGATCGCGTCCCAAAAGCCCAACGCATTCCGTTCCAGCGAATGCTCGTGCTCCCTGCGCGCATCGGACTCTGACGCCTGCCCGGCGCCGCCAACGTCACCAATCGTCGCCACTACATCCTCCCCCTACCTAGACACACCCTCTCGTGAGGGCGCGACTGTACTGACCGCGGCGGCGCCAGATCGGCGTGGGCGGGCTTTAGGAATTGTGCGTTTTGTCACTCGGCTCCGCGTCAGCGGCGCCCGATGCCGGTTCGCCGTTGGCGGCGGCGGCGCCACCTCCGCCGGAGAACATGTTCCCGAGCCCGTTGACGGCCTGGGAGAACTCGGACGGGATCACGAACACTTTGTTGGCGCTGCCCTGGGCGAGCCGCGGCAACATCTGTAGGTACTGGTAGCTCAGCAGCTTGGGATCGGGATCGCCGGCGTGGATCGCGCCAAAGACCGTGCCGATCGCCTCGGCCTCGCCCTGTGCGCGGAGCACGGCGGCCTGCTTCTCACCTTCGGCGGTGAGGATCGCCGCCTTTTGCTGGCCCTCGGCGGTGAGGATCGCCGACTGCTTGACACCCTCCGCGGTGAGGATCGCCGCGCGGCGGTCGCGCTCGGCGCGCATCTGCTTCTCCATCGCTTCCTGGATCGTCGGCGGCGGGTCGATCGACTTGATCTCCACGCGGTTGACCCTGATGCCCCATTTGTTGGTGGCCTCGTCGAGCACTCCGCGCAACTGCGCGTTGATGTGGTCGCGGCTGGTCAGCGCCTGCTCCAGCGTGAGCGAGCCGATGACGTTGCGCAACGTCGTCACCGTGATCTGCTCGATCGCCTGCAGCGGGTTCGCCACCTCGTAGGTCGCCGAGCGCGCATCGTTGACGGTGAAGTAGAGGACAGTGTCGATATTCACGACGAGGTTGTCCTCGGTGATCACCGGTTGCGGGGGAAACGAGACAACCTGCTCACGCAGATCGATTAGCGGCCGCATTCGGTCCACGAATGGCACCAGCATCGCCGGGCCCGGCCCCAACGTACGGCTGTACTGGCCAAGCCGCTCAACGATCCCGGCCCGCGCCTGCGGCACGATCCTGATTGTCCGTGCGAACAGGATCACCAGGAAGATGACCACGACCGCTGCGACGATCCCTCCGACCATTGCAGTACCCCTTTCCCCTACTCCATGACGAGCGCCGTCGCGCCCTTGATGTCCACTATGTCGACGCTCGTACCGGCCTCAATCACCTGGTCCTCATCGAAGCAGCGCGCTGACCAGACCTCACCGTCGATGCGTACGCGGCCGATGCCCTCGTGGTTCGCAATCCGCTCGATCACAATCGCACGCCGCCCCACCAGGGCCGCGCCACCGGTGCGGAGCGTAGGACCGCTTGTCAGGTGGCGCTGAACGAGTGGCCTGACTGACAGCAGCGTGAGGATCGAGATGCAGACGAAGACGACAGCTGCCGCCGTTTCGCCGGCGACGCTGTCTGCCACCGCGGCAAGCGCGGCGCCTACAGCGAACGGGGCAAGGAAGAAGCTCCCCGAGCCCGCGAGCAGCTCCGCCACCCCAAAGCCGAGGGCCACGACCAGCCAGATGAACCAACCAGCCATTTGTCGCCGAGCTTACTCTCGAAGCGCGACGTTTTGCACCAGGGACCGGTGCGTTGGCGTCGTTTGCGTCGAGACGCTTCAGCTGATGAGCGCTCGGGCAAAGTCTGCGGCGTCGAAGGGCCGCAGATCCTCGAGCTGCTCGCCGATGCCGATCAGCTTCACCGGAATCCCGAGCTCACCTGCGATCGCGAGCGCGATGCCGCCCTTGGCGGTGCCGTCGAGCTTCGTCAACACCAGCCCGGACACATCGATCGCCTGCGAGAACAGCTGCGCCTGCCGCAGACCGTTCTGGCCGGTGGTCGCGTCGACCGTGAGCAGCGTCTCGTGCGGCGCGCCCGGGATCTGCTTGGCGATCACGCGATTGATCTTTGTGAGCTCGCCCATCAGGTCGTCCTGCGTGTGCAGGCGCCCGGCGGTGTCGACGATCACAACGTCCGCACCTGTCTCGATCCCCGTCTTGACTCCCTCGAAGGCGACCGACCCGGGGTCTGTCTCGTCGGGCCCACGGACGAACTCCGCGCCGGCGCGCTGCGCCCAGAGCTCGAGCTGCTCGACCGCGGCGGCACGGAAGGTGTCGGCCGCAACAAGCACCACCTTGTGCCCGAGCTCGCGGCTCAGGTGGTACGCAAGCTTCCCGGTCGTGGTGGTCTTGCCGGTGCCGTTGACGCCCGCCATCAGGATCACCGTTGGCTTGTGCCGCAGGTCGATATGGTCGTCGCCGACCCGGGCGATGTCCGCCAGGAGCTCGGTCAGGCGCGCCGTCAGCGCCTCGCCGCCGCTGACGCTCCCCTCCGTGGCCTCGCGCTCGAGCTCACCGACGACCTGAGCGGTCGTGCGCGCGCCGACATCGGCGTAGATCAGCGCCTCCTCGAGCCGCTCCCAGGTCTCGTCGTTGACCTCCTCGAACAGGGTCGCCTGGATTTCGGCACCCAGAGCCTGACGCGTCTTGCGCAGGTTCTCGCGCAGCCGCGAGAACATCCCGCGGCGCCTCTCCGCGGCAACAGGTTCGGACTCCGCGGCCTGCGGGCCGCGGGCCGCGTCGTCGGCAATGAAGAGGTCTGCCCACTCGCGTGCCATCGACGCTGCGACGTTAGCAATGGTTAGCTGACCCCACTACGATCCGGTGCGTCATGGCGCTCAGGCGACGGCTTCGCGCTCGGGCAGCCGCCGCGAGATCACCTTCGAGATCCCGTCACCGCCCATCGACACGCCGTACAGCGAGTCGGCGGCCTCCATCGTGCGCTTCTGGTGCGTCACGACGATGAACTGAGCGCGCTCGCTGTAGGTGTCGAGCAGATCGAGGAAGCGCGAGATGTTGAGGTCGTCGAGAGCGGCCTCGACCTCATCCATGATGTAGAACGGGCACGGCTTGGCGAGGAACACGGCGAAGAGGAAAGCCAGCGCCGTCATCGACTTCTCGCCGCCCGAGAGCAGCGTAAGCCGCTTCATCGCCTTACCGGCCGGAGTGATCTCGATCTCGACGCCGAGCAGGTCCTCCTCCTCCCCCGCGCCGTCGCGCTCGTCAACGTCGGACTGCTCCTCGCCGTCGGCAGCGGCGTCGCTCGCATCGAGCTTCTGTCCACCGATCACCGGCGCCCGCGCGTCGGACTCGGCTACCAGCCGCAGACGCCCACTACCGCCTGGGAACACGCGCGGGGCGAGCTCCTCGAAGTTGCGCGCGGCAGCCTCGAAGGTCTGCTCGAAGGTTTCGCGGATCTGACGGTCTGTGTCCTTGATCAGGCCCTCGAGCTCACGCAGCGCCGTCTCCAGATCGTTGCGCTGCGTCTCGAGCTCCTCCACATGGGCGACTGCCTCCGCGTACTCGTCCTGCGCGAGCGGGTTGACCGGGCCAAGTTGCTCGCGGCGCCTGGCCAGTCGCTCGAGGCGAGTACGCAGCTCCTCGCGCTGCTCGTCAGGCAACGGGTCCTCGGCCGCGGTCGGCTCGAGCTCCAGCTCAACAGCCAGGCCCTTGAGCGCCTGTTCCGAGTCTGCCTCCTGGTCGCGGGCTCGCTGTGAGCGAACCTCGGCCGTGGTCAGCGCCTCACCGGCGGCCTGCAGGCGCGACTGGATCGCCGCCTCCTCCTGCGCGCAGGTGCGCAGCTCAGCAGCGACCGTCTCCCCCACCTCACGGTCGCGAGCCAGCTCTGAATCAAAGCGGGCCTTGCACTCGGCGATCGCGCTTACAAGCTCCTGCAGCTCCCCGTGGATGGCCGCGATGCCCGGCGCAAGCTGCTCGTCACGCGCGATCTCAGCCTGCAACCGACGGATCTGCAGCTCGCGCTGGGTCCGCTCGCGCTCGACACGTTCGATCTGGGCGCGCTCCGCGTTCAACTGAGCCTGGATCTGGGCGCGGCGGTCCGCGCCCGGCCCCTCGTCTGGCGCCGTGCGGCGGCGCTGGATCGCCGCGGCCAAGCGGCGCTGTTGCTCGGCCGCCTCGTCGAAACTGTCCACGGCGGCGCGGTGCGTCGCGATCGACTGCTCGCGTGCGGAGTCGTGCTCGGCGGCACGGGCGGTGGCGGCGTCGACCACGCCACGCGCAGCCTGCTCGGCCTGAACGGCCTTCTCGCTGGCTGCGATCAGCTCGTCGCGCCGGTTGCGCTCCGCCAGGACGCGCTCCTCGCCGACCTTGGCCGTCTGCCTGAGCTCACCGCTGAAGCCCGAGTACACCCTTCCAGCGGATGTGACGGCGATCCCGGGGAAGTCATCAGCGACGCCGGTGAGGTCGTCGACCACCCACACGTCCCGGAGGAGATTGCGTGCCAGCACAGCCGCCCGGCTCTCACCGGAGATGCGCTCACCAAGCCGCATGGCGCCCGCAACCGGCGGCGTACCGGCTTCAGCCCAAGAGCTCGTCTCGCGAAGGATAAGAACACGGCCACCGTCGCGTCCGGCATTGTCGAGCAGCTCGCCCGCCGCGGCGCGGCTCTCAAGGAGCGCCGCCCCTAGCCGGCCATCGAGCGCCGCGGCGACGGCGAGCTCGTAGCCCGGCGCGACTGTCAGCTCATCGGCGAGCGCGCGCGCCCCCCCGGGGGCGCTCTGATGGCTGCGCAGGAACTGGTTGACCGCAGCCAGCTCACCACCGATCCGCGCGCTCTCCCGCCGAGTCGCCTCGACGGCGCGCTCAGCTTCACGAATGGCTGCCCGCGCCTCCTGGTAGTTGAGCTCGGCCGCCTCGCGAGCGAGCTTGGCGGCCTCAACCGCGGCGGCGCGCTCGGTTTCGAGCCCGGCCGCTACCTCGCGCTCCAGCTCGAGCTCGGCGAGTTGTCGCGCGAGCTCCGCCTCCCGGTCGCGCTCGAGCGCCTGCAGTTCGCGGCTGAGGGCGTCGATTCGCGTCTCGCGCCTCGGGATCGGGGCGATCGGCAGCCGCCGCAGCGAGCACCTCGTCAAGCTGAGCCCTTGCCTGCTCGAGCCGTCGTGAAACGGTCTGGCCCGCGTCGCGGACAGCCTCGGCGCGGTAGCCAACCTTGTCCGCCGGCTGACTGCGCGCCGTAGCTGCGCCGCGAGAGTTCCTCGCGCTGGGTCGACCGCGCGGCCAGCGCCTCCTCGGCCTGACCGCGCCGCTTGGAGACCGCCTCGAGCTGCTTCTCGATCTCACCGCGCTGCGCCCGCGCCTGGGCCGCCTGCTCGGCGGCCACCGTCAGCTCCGCGCGCCGCGCACGCAGATCGTCGCGCGCCAGTTCCCAACGTACCTCCAACGTCTGCCGATGCAGCCGTTCGTGCAACTCCGCCGCCTCAGCCTGGCGCTTGAGCGGTTTCAGCCGTGAGCGCGCCTCGCGCTCGACGTCGAGCGCGCGGTCGAGGTTGTCCTGCGTGTGACCCAGCTTCAGCTGGGCGCGACGGCGGCGCTTGCGGTGCTTGCCAAGTCCGGCGGCCTCCTCGATCAGCAGCCGCCGGTCACGCGGCTTGGAGGTGACGATCGCCTCCACGCGACCCTGCGAGATGACCGAGTGCATCTCCTTGCCCAGGCCCGTATCCGAGAGCACCTCGATGATGTCGATCAACCGGCATTTCGCGCCCCCGATGCGGTACTCGCCGTCTCCACTGCGCTCGAGCCGGCGCATGATCGAAACCTCGGGCCCCAGCCCCAGCACGTCCTCGCTGTCGTCGAGCACGAGCTCCACCATCGCGCTGCCGGCCGCCTGGCGGCCCGGCGCTCCGCCGAAGATCACATCCTGCATCGAATGCCCGCGTACGGCCATCGGCGACTGCTCCCCGAGCGCCCACAGCACGGCGTCTGTCACGTTGGACTTGCCGGAGCCGTTGGGTCCGACGATCACGCTTGTGCCAGGACCGAACTCCAGCCGGGTGCGGTCGGGGAAGGACTTGAACCCCTTCATCGTGATGCTCTTCAGGTACACCTGGCCTCCGCTCGCTACTGGCTCTTCCCGACGACCGCGACGTGCGCGAGTGCTTCCTCGGCAGCCGCCTGCTCCGCATCCTTCTTGCTGCGCCCAACTCCACGGCCGATCTCATCGGCGCCGATCATCGCTGCGATCGTGAAGGTGCGGTCGTGTGGCGGCCCGCTCTCCGCGATCACCTCATAGCTGACCAACGCGCCACGGCGAGCCAGGCGCTCCTGCAGCGCCGACTTGAAATCGACGGGGCGCTCGAGCGCGTCAGCAAGCTCAGACTGGAAGGCCTGGACCACAGCGTCGGCCACGGGCTCGTACCCGAACTCGAGGTAGCAGGCGCCGATCACCGCCTCGGTGATCGATGCGAGCACCCGCTCGGTGGAGACGAGGCTGGGGATGCTTGCCGCCGCGCCCGCTGGCGCTGCGGCTGCGAGTCGCTCCGGGACGCCGAGGCGCTCCGCCACTGCCCGGCACGAGCGACCGGAGACCGTCTGTGCCCTGACCTTGGTCAACTCACCGGCACCGAAGCGCTCGAGCAGCGGAAAGATGTGCGAGGTGATCGCCAGCGACAGCACGCTGTCACCGAGGAACGCCAGCCGCTCATAGGAGTCGGCGCGCTTGGTCGTCCACGAAGCGTGAGTGAAGACGGTCGCCGCCAGCTCCTCCGGGAGCGCATCCAGGAGCTCGCGCAGCCGCGAGACAGAGGGCTGGGGGTCGCTTCCGTTATTCGGCACCGGGTGCTTCGCTCGCGGTCGTGAGGCCACTCGCGAGCACAAACTCCACCGCCTGACCGACGGTCAGGATCCTGGCGGCCTCCTCATCGGAGATCTTCACGCCGTAGCTGTCCTCGAGCTCCTGCACCAGCGTGTAGAGATCAAGTGAGTCGGCATCCAGGTCTTCACGGAAGCGCGTGCTCTCCGCGATCGACTCAGGGTCGATCTCGAGCTCGTCGGCCAAGTGGGCGCGGATCGCGCCGAGGATCTGCTCACGAGTCATGGACGACCAACCGTAGCCCCATGCTCGGACGGGGAATTCGCTTCCTGGGGCTTTGCAGCGGTTTCGCCGGAGGAGCTGCCCTCCGCGTCGCCGGCAGCGCCCTCGGCGCCCGGCTTACGCAGCGCGCCGGCCTCCTCGAGCGCGGCCCGTGTGCGGCCGATCACGTCCTCCTCGACGCCCCTCGCCGCCACCTCGATCGCGCGCGCGAAGCCGCGGCGCGTGAAGCGACCATGACAGACGATCCCGATCTGCCTCAAGCCCAGCATGTAGGCGCCGCCCGTGACCTCTGGGTCGATCTCCTCGCGCAGTCCCATGATCGACGGCTTCAGCAGGAAGCCGCCAACCTTGGCGCGCAGCGAGCGGTGCGCAGCATCCCGCATCAGCTGAAGCGTCTGCGACGAAACCCCTTCGATCAACTTCAGCGCGATGTTGCCCGTGAAGCCGTCGGCGACGACGACGTCGGCCACATCCTTGAGCGCGTGCGTGCCCTCGATGTTGCCGATGAAGTTCAGCCCGGCGCCGCCATCGCTGCTCAGCCGCTCATGGACTTCCTTGAGGTCGGCCGTGCCCTTGGCGGGCTCCTCGCCGTTGGAGAGCAGCGCCACGCGCGGCGCATCGATGTTGAGCACCGCCTGAGCGAAGGCCGAACCCATGTGGGCGAACTGCACGAGATGCTCGGGCCGGCAGCTCACATTCGCGCCCACGTCCAGGAGCAGCAGCGGCCCGACGCCCGGGCGCGGAAGTGGCAGGGCCAGTGCTGGGCGATAAATGCCGCGGTCGCGCTTGAGGTTGAACAGACCGGCAGCCAGCGCTGAACCCGTCGACCCTCCGGATACGAGCGCCTGCGCCCTGCCATCGGCCACCGCCTTGGCCGCCTGCACGATCGACGCCTCAGGGGTCGACCTGACCGCGTACGCAGGGTCGGTCGCCTTGGCGATCGACACCGGCGCGTCGACCAGCTCGACGCCGTCGGGAGCCATCTTGATCCGTGAAGCGTCGGCAAACAGAAGTACGCGCACGCCGCGCGCCGCTGCAAGCGACGCGCCCTGCGCTACCTCATCCGGGCCGAGGTCGGCCCCGTTGCCATCAACGGCGACCGTCACCATCGGTGACTGACGCCTCAGCTGAGCGATGAGTCGGTGGCGATAACGGTGCGGCCCTTGTAGCTACCACAGACCGGGCACACACGGTGCGGCAAACGCGGGCTGTGGCAGGTGGGGCACGCGTTCGTCGCTGCGGCGCTCGCCTTGTGGGTCGAGCGACGCTTGGTCGTACGTGAGTGGGACTGCTTTTGCTTAGGAACGGCCATGGCCGGTGAGGCTAGCAGGCTAGCCACGTCGTCGCGGCGTGTTCGCTATCAGTGTTCGCTATCAGCGTTCGCTATTCGAACTTGATCTCCGACAGCTTGGCCCAACGCGGATCGGGTTCGGCTTCGTGCTGGTGATCGGGGCCGGCGTTGTTGAGGTTGACGCCGCAGACCGCGCAGAGACCAGCGCAGTCCTGGCGGCAGAGGATCGCCCTCGGGAGGCTCAGCGCGAGCGCGTCGCGGGCCCACGCTCCAAGCTCGAGGACGCCTGCATCCACGTAGGGGGAGTCGAGCTCCTCGCCCGCGCCCGGCTGCGAGATCTCCCGAGCGTCGATCTCGAAGGTCGCATCCGCGGGTTCGAGGCAGCGCATGCACGGGCCTTGCAGGGTCGCTTGGAAGCGGACTCGCAGCGCGTAGCCCTGACCGGTGGTGCGTGAGATGTCCAGGCGAACCGGGACGACCTCCGGCTCGAGGGCATAGGTGTCGTCGCCGAGCGTGAACGGTTCAATGCGCACCTCGAGGTCGAGGCGGCGGCCCTCCCCGGACGTCAGCCGCAGGGCATTCAGATCAAAGCTGTCGATCGGAGCGCCCATGACCTTCAGCTTAGAGTCTGGACCGCGGTCTGCAGGCGGATCGAGCGCGGCCGCTCAGCTCCTGCTGGTCGTGTACAGCTCGCGACCGGCCAGCGCCACGGCACCGATCGCGGACACGACGATCCCGAGCACCAGCGGCGCAAGCTCGCCCCCGGCCGCGAGCCGCTGGTGGTACAGCAGGATCCCGGCGAGGATCAGGCCATTGGCGGAGACCGTGGTGCTCGCCGCCGAGACGCTCGCAGCGTTGGCTCGCGTGAACGCATGCTGGATCAACGAAAGCGACCAGACGCTCAACACGATCATCAGCCACGGGCCAGGCGTGAGCAGCACGCCTGCGGCGGCGCCGAGGCCATCGCGCACGACCCGGTCGGAGATCTCCTTGGTGAACACTCCAGTTGCGACGAACAGAAGGCCAACCGCCGCACCCATGAAGATCCCACTCCGCGAGCGGGCGAGGAGCGCGGCCGGCACAGCCACTGCCAGCGCCACCAGAACCTCCGTGAGATCGGAGAGCGGCGGATCCGCGGCTCCCGACGTGACGACACTCGAGGCGACCAGCACACCGCCCACCGCCAGCAGAATCACGCCCGCGAGCTCGACCCGTGTAAAGCGCTCGCCGAGCCAGCGGTGCCCGATGACGACCAGGCCGCCGCGTCCCAAACTCCGCAAGCTGGTGACAACGGGTACTGCCACTAAGGCCAGAGAGCCTGCTTCGGCAGTCCACGCGAGTAAGCTCAGCGCCATCGCCAGTAGCCACCAGGGTCGCCGTACCAAGATGGCAAGCAACGCGAGCCCGCGTGAGCCCACGCCAACCTGCATCATTTCACGCTTCTCCAGAGCGGCAGCGGCACTGTTCGCGAGCCCGCAGATGAGCGCGAACGCGCTCCCTAAAAAGAACATCGATTACAGGAGCATTCAGTGCAAGACGGGCACCCGAAATTGGCAGCGACGGAAGCGATCGTATCGCCCCCCGAGCCGTCCCGGCCCAGCAGTCCCAGGAAGGTCCTGATCCTCTCAGGCGAGATGGGCGAGGGCCACAACGCGGCTGCTGCTGCCATCACCGACGCGATCGCCGACGTGTGGCCCGGTTGTCAGGTGGAGCGGTTCGACACGCTCGAGCTCTGGGGCCGTTCCTTCTCACGTTTCATGAGCTGGGGCTACGAGATCCAGATTCGGCTGCTCCCGCTCACGTACGAGGTGTTCTACGACGCTCTGTGCGCCTCCCGCACCTTTGCCGCACTCAGCAAGCTCGCAATCGGGAGCTTTTTCGGCCGCCGACTTGAGAATTTTCTAAAGAGCCACGACGCGGACCTCGTGATCTCCACCTACCCCTTCGGCTCGGCCGCGCTGCACTGGCTGCACACCCACCACCCGTCCTACAAGGTGCCCGCCGTCACCTACATCCCGGCCTTCCACGTCCACCCGGTCTGGGCATACGCCGGGATCGACCAGCACTACGTGATGTATGACACCGCACCCGAACACGCGCAGACCGCCGGCTTCGAGCGGACGATGCGCGTCGGCGCACCGCCCGTGAAAGACGGTTTCGGAACGATCTCGAAGAAGGACGCTCGCGAACGACTTGGGCTCGACCAGGACAAGTTCATCCTGCTGACGACGGGCGGTGCGTGGGGGCTCGGCGGCATCGACGAAGCCGTTCAGGCGCTGACCTCATCCGACATCGAGCGGCTCCAGGTCCTCGCGGTCTGCGGCAAGAGCACCAAGCTGCTCCATCATCTTCAGGGCATGGGTGTGCCGGAGGATCGACTGGTCTCGTACGGCTACGTCAACAACATGCACGAGATCATGGCGGCAGCCGATGTTGTGGTGACCAACGGCGCCGGTGTCACCGTGCTCGAAGCGCTGCGCACGCCACGCCCCTGCATTTGCTTCAAGCCGCTCGCCGGTCACGGCAAGGCCGCCACCGATGAGATGCTGACCCGCGATCTTGCGCTGGTCGCCAACGACGTGGCGGAGCTCGTCGTGGTCACGCGCGAGCTGGCCACCGATCAGGTGTTGATGGCACGGATGGAGCACGCCGGACGCGAGTGGTGCAGGGGCCGCGAGTTGCGTGACAGCGTCCGCGAGATGAACGCTCTGTTCCCGACATCCGAGGCAGCGCAGCCCTAACGGGCTGCTTGTCGGCCGATGAGGCGTCGCTAGCTGCCGTCGGCCGCGCGCAGATCGGCGGCGCGCAGATCGGCGGCGCGCAGGTGGCGCGCAGGCCGGGGCACCGCCGGGTCCTCGAATAGCGCGCGTGGCCGGTCGAGCTCGTCGATCGCGGCAACCGCCCTGTCGTCATCGGGCGAGAGCGCCACATCGCGAGCCGACTCCGTGATCTGCTCGGCGTCCGTGAGCTCCGCCCCACTCGCAACCGCACCATGGTCGGCAAAGCGACGCGCAGCAGGAAGCACGCGCCGCTCGTAGGAGCCGACGGTCTCGTTGTAGGCGCTGACGGTCGAATTCAGCCGCTTGCCCAGGGTCTGGATCATCCCCGAGAGCTTCGCCAGGCGGCCGTGCAGCTCGCGACCGAGGTCCGAGATCGCCTGGGCCGACTCGGCCACGCGCTCCTGCTGCCAGCCGTAGCCGACGGAGTGCAGCAGCGCAAGCAGGGTCGTTGGCGTGGCGATCAGAACTCGGCGGGACATCGCGTCCTCGATCAGCGACGGGATCGGCGTCGAGCGCAGCTCCGTACAGGTGCTCGCCGGGGAGGAACAGCACGACGAAGTCAGGCGCCGACTCCATGCCGTCCCAGTACGCCTTGTCGGCAAGCTGCTTGACGTGGCGCCGCAGCAGCCGCGCATGGGCCTGCATGGCCTCGGCGCGGGTCTGCTCGTCGGGCGCCTCGTAGGCGTCGAGGACCCCCTGCAATGGGGCCTTCGCGTCGACGACGACGTGCTTGCCGCCGGGCAGGTTGACGACCATGTCCGGCCGCAGCGTCTGCTCGTCGCCGGCGAAGCTCGCCTGCTCGTTGAAATCGCAGTGCCGGACCATGCCGGCCAGCTCGACGACCTTGCGGAGCTGCATCTGACCCCACTGACCGCGCGTATTGGGCTTGCGCAACGCGGTGACCAGCGCGCCGGTCTCGGACCGCAGCTTCTCGTTGGCCTCGGCCAGCTGGCGCATGCGCTCGGCCAGCATCCCCTGCGACTGGTGGCGCTCCTTGTTGAGCGCAAGCAACTGCTGATCGACCCGCTGCAACTGATCTTTCAGGGGCCTGACCAGCTGTTCCATTGCCAGCTGACGCTTCTCGAGCTCACCCTTGGCCTCCGCCTGACCGCTCTGTAGCTGCGTCTTTGCCAGCTCGGTGAGCTGCCTGACGCTGGCATCAAGCGCCTCAGCACTCATCGCCTTGAAGGAATCGGACATCTGCGCTTGACCCTCACGCAGCGAACGGATGCGCTCACGCATGATCAGCGCGGTGACACCCGCACCGACAACCAGTCCGACGAACAGCCAGCAGCACTCATACGTCGAGGATGGCGCCGCCGTCGGACGGAACGGCCCGAACGTAGGTTCGGAGCCGGATAGAACCTGGGGGCAGCTACCCCTAAGCCACTTCGGCGGGCTCGTCCTTGCCCGCCAGGCGATCACGGCCGCGCTGAACGGCGGCGATGAACTTCGAGAGGTTGACCTCGAGCGTGTTGAGGATCTCGTCGGCGTAGTCCTCCGCTCCGAGGCGGATTTCCCGCTCGCGCGCACGCGCCTCCTCGAGGATCTCCTCGGCGGCACGCTCGGCCTGCTTGGTGATCTCCTCCTCGGAGACAAGCCGTTCCTGCCGATCGCGCGCCTCCTTGACGATGCGCTCGGCCTCGCGCTTGGCTTCGGCCAGCATCTCCTGGCGCTCCTTCACGATCCAGCGCGCCTGCTTGATCTCCTCAGGGATCGTCGCGCGCATCTGGTCAAGGATGTCGTAGATCTCTTCCTTGTCCACGCGCACCTGATCCGTAAGCGGCATCGGCTTGGCGTTGTGCACAAGGTCGTCGAGCTTGTCGATGAGTACGAGTACGTCCATCGCAATCCTCTGTTTCGTCAGCGGCTGATTCGTTCCTTCAAGGCCTGAGCGACCTCATCCGGCACCAGGCCATCGATTTGCCCACCAAACGTGGCGAGCTCCTTCACACCGCTGGACCTGATGAAACTGTACTTAGCAGACGCCATCAAGTAAACGGACTCGATGTCCGGCGCCTGCCCACGGTTGAGCTGGTTGAGCTCGAGCTCGTACTCGAAGTCGGAGATCGCACGCAGCCCGCGCACGATCGCCTTGGCCCCGTGCTGCCGTGCGAACTCGACCGTCAGCACGCTGAACGGCTCCACCTCGACGTTGCCGAGGTGCGCGGTGGCGTGCTGGATGAAGGCAACGCGCTCATCGGCGGTGAACAGCGTTCGGTCCTTGCGCATCGGCAGGTTGACGACCGCGACGATGACCTTGTCGAACATCGCCGAGGCGCGCGAGATGACGTCGAGGTGGCCGTTGGTGACGGGGTCGTATGACCCGGGACAGACGGCAATGCGGTTATCCGGCGACATGAACTCTGATCAGGGTGTCTCCGTACTGCCGCTCGCGCAGCAGCGGTAGGTCGAGCATCAGCGGCGCCCGGCGGTCGCTCTCCACCACCACCCTGGCCTCGGGGGCCAGAATCGGAGGAAGTGCGGTCGACAGCTCGGGCGCCAGTGAGCTCGCCAAACGGTATGGGGGGTCGAGAAAGACCAGATCGTATTGACGCTCGGCGACCGGCGTGCAACTGAGCGCCCGCAGCGCCGGCATGCGGAGCACCTCGGCCTGCGATGCCGAGCTGCTCGAGGTTGTCGCGGATCGCCGCAATCGCAGCGGGCGCCGAGTCGACGAAGGTGGCGCGTGCGGCGCCGCGGGAGAGCGCCTCGATGCCGAGCGCCCCGGATCCGGCGAACAGGTCGAGCACCTCGGCGCCCTCGACCGACGCGAGGATCGAGAAGAGCGCCTCGCGCACGCGGTCGGACGTCGGCCGTGTCTGCTCGCCGCGCGGAGCCCGCAGGCTCCTGCCACGGTAGGTACCGGCGACGACCCTCATGCCAGGATCCGCGGCAGCAGCGGCGCAAGCAGGGCGTGCTCCGGTTCGCTCAGGCCGGGGTCCCTGTCCAGCACGGTCTTGCTGTAAAGCACCGCACGCTCGAGCAGCTCCTTGTCGCGAGTGAGGTCGGCGAACTTGTACCGTGCGTCGTGCCCGGACTGGCGCGTCCCGGCGAGTTCGCCGTAGCCGCGCAGGTCCAGGTCGACCTCGGCCAGCCGGAACCCGTCGGACTCGCGCGCCAGGGCCTCCAGTCGCCGCGAGTCGCGCCGCCCGAACAGCAGGCAGAGCGACGCGTGCTCGCCCCGGCCGATGCGTCCGCGCAGCTGGTGCAGCTGCGAGATGCCGTAGCGGTCGGCGTCCTCGACCAGCATCACGGTGGCGTTCGGCACGTCGATGCCGACCTCGATCACCGTCGTGGCGACGAGGATCTGCGCCCTACCCGAGGCGAACTGCTCCATCGCCTCCTGCTTCTCGCCGGGCCGCATCTGGCCGTGCATCAGCACGACCTCGTAGCCCGAAAATGGCCCTGCCTTCAGGCGCTCGTACTCGGAAGTGGCCGCCCGCGCCTGTAGCGCCTCGGACTCCTCGACCAGCGGACAGACCACGAACGCCTGGCGCCCGTTGTCCACCTCGTCCCGGATCCGTACGTAGGCGCGCTCGCGTTCGGCCTCGCTCGAGCACACGTGTGTCGCGATCGGCTGGCGTCCGCGGGGTAGCTCGCGCAGCACCGTCATATCCAGGTCGGCGTAGTGGCTGAGCGCGAGCGTGCGCGGGATCGGTGTCGCCGTCATGTGCAGCTCATGGGGACTCATCCCGCCGGCGCCTGCTGCGGCGAGCGCGGCTCGCTGCCCGACGCCGAAGCGGTGCTGCTCATCGATCACCACGACGCCCAGACGATCGAAGACGACCGCCTCCTCGATCAGCGCGTGCGTGCCGACGATCAGCGACAACTGCCCCGTCGACAGCTTGCCGAGGAGATCACTGCGACGCCGGGCAGGCGTCGATCCGGTCAGCAGACCGGCCGTCACCGGCTCCGAACCGAGCAGCCGCTGAACCGTCTGGAAGTGCTGCTCGGCCAGCGTCTCGGTCGGCGCCATCAGCGCCGCCTGATAGCCGTGCTCGACGGCCCGCAGCATCGCGTACAGGGCCACCACGGTCTTGCCCGACCCGACCTCCCCCATCAACAGCCGCTGCATCGGCTCGCGCTCGGCAGATGTCTGCGTCGATCTCCTCGAGCGCCGCGCGCTGGTCACCGGTCAATGGGAACGGCAGCTCGTGGTCGAGCCAACGGGCGGTCAGCTCGCCAGGTTCGGCAAGGGGCGGGGATGTCGCGTTCGCTGCGCGGTTGCGACGCCGTTGCTGGAGCGCCAGCTGGTCGAGCAGCAGCTCCTCGAAGGCGAGCCGGCGCCGGCCCTCCTCCTCGTCGTCGGCGCCGACGGGGAAGTGCGCAGCGCGCAGTGCACCGGGACGGTCGAGCAGGCGCTCGCGGAGCCTGACCGTTGCCGTCAGCGGCTCGAGGAAGTCGTCGAAGTTGGCAGCGTGCTCGTGCACCAGCGCCAGGATCTGTGTCGAAGAGAGTCCGTCGGTGGCCGGGTAGTGGGCGACGGCAGAGCCAGCCGCCCCCTCGTTTGAGGCCTCAGCGGAGGCGGGTGTCGCGTTGCCGGGAGCCTCATCGGTCGGTGCGTGTCCCTGAACGTTGAAGCGACCCCGACCATCGGCCTTACCGTGCAGGATCAGCCTGGTCCCCGGCGGGTAGCGATCGGCCAGCCAGGGCTGGTTGAAGAACGTGACCCGCAGCGTGCCGGTGCCGTCGGCAACCGTGGCCTCCACCAGCGGACGCATGCCGCGGCGCCGCACGGGCCGCGCCGCGATGCGCTTGACCTCGACGACGATCGTCGCGGTCTCGCCCTGCACCAGATCGGCCAGGCTGCGCGCCTCGCGGCGGTCGCGCGGCAGGTGTTCGAGCAGGTCGCCGACGCTGTGCAGCCCGAGGCTGGCCGCCCCCTGCGCCGCTTTCGCGCCGCTCACCCGCAGCGGGCGCTCCAGCTGGCGCGGCGAGGGGTAGCGAATCGGCGCCGCGGCGAGCTCCTCGGGAGTCAGCTCCCGAGTGCTGGCAAATGCCGTGGGAGCACGGATTGCGTCGGTGGATTGCGGGATCGTCATCTTTGTTGTCAATCCGTTGCACAGCTTGACCACAGGGCCGGTCAGCCTACGATTGGACACATGAGCGAGCGGATCGTCTACGTATCGAGAGTGACACGCCTGCCGCTTGTCGGCGCGGACGGCTCGGACGTCGGCCATGTGGTCGACGTTGTCCTCGACATGGGTGGCCGCCCGCCGCGCGTCAACGGCGTTTGTCGTCGGCGGCGTCCAGCGTCGGCGCGTGTTCGTGGGCGCGGGGCGGATCGGGGAGATCGACACCCGCGGCGTGCGCCTGCGTCGAGGCGCCATCAACCTCAGGCAGTTCGAGCTGCGCGACGGCGAGAGGCTCGCCGCGGGCGAGCTGATCGGCCGCCGGCTCGGCGGCCGCCGGGTGGTCGACATCGGCCTGCAGCCGTCACCGGAGCCGTTTGCCTGGGAGGTCGCGACCGTCGCGCTCAGCAGCGGGCGTCGGCCACCGGGACTCAAGCGCGCGCCCGAGGTGATCGATTGGAGCGAGGCCGGCGAGCTCTTCTCCGAGCAGCGTCCGGTCGACCGCCAGGCAGCGACGCTCGGCGGCCTGCACCCGGCGGAGATGGCGAATGCGATCCGCAACCTGCCGCTCAGCCGCCGCCGGCTGCTGGCCGAGGCGCTCGAGGACGAACGCCTGGCCGACCTGCTCGAGGAGTTGCCGGAGGACGAGCAGGTGCGACTGATCGAGGGCCTCGACCCTGAGCGCGTCGGGCGCGTGCTCGACGAGATGGAGGCCGACGACGCGGCCGACCTGCTCGGCGAGATGTCGCGTACCGAGCGGGAGGAACTGCTGGCGGCGATGGATCCCGAGGAAGCGGAGCCCGTTCGCCGGCTGCTGCTCTACGAGCCCGACACCGCCGGTGGTCTGATGACCCCCGAGCCGATCATCCTTGCCTTCGCAGCCACGGTCGCCGAGGCGCTTGCGCACGTGCGCAGCCCGGATCTGCCGGTCCCGCTGGCCACGCAGGTGTTTGTCTGCCAGCCGCCGCTCGAGACGCCCACCGGGCGCTTCCTGGGCGTGGTCGGCATCCAGCGACTGCTGCGCGAGTCACCCTCGAAGCCGATCGGACGCTGCATCGATGAGGACTGGGATCCGGTCAACGCGAGCGCATCGGATCGCGAGGTGGCAGGCCGGCTGGCCGCCTACAACGTCGTCGCGCTTCCCGTGACCGACGATTCGGGGCGCCTGGTGGGCGCAGTGACGATCGATGACGTGCTCGATCGTGTGCTGCCCAGCGGTTGGCGCAGCACCCATGCCACTATTTGATCAGAGCACATGCCGGCGACCGACATTCAATCTGAACCCGAACTCGACGAACCTCCGTCATGGCACGCAAGGACAGACTCTCAACCCCGCGGGGATCAGGTGGCGGCTCCGGCTACGACGCCGATGCAGTTCGCCCGCTTCGCCGAGAATCGTGGCACGGTTCTTCGGCACCGGCCGCTATCTGGCGATGCAGACCATCTTCGTGGTGTTCTGGATCGCGACCAACGCCTACCTCGCCCTGCACCTCGGGGCCAAGCGCGCCTTTGACCCCTATCCGTTCATCCTGCTCAACCTCGTGTTCTCGACGCAGGCGGCCTACGCCGCGCCGCTGATCCTGCTCGCGCAGAACCGTCAGGCCGACCGTGACAAGCAGGAGGTCGAGCGCGATCGCGAGGCCACGGCCCGCTCACTGGCGGAGACCGAGTTCCTGGCGCGCGAACTGGCTTACGTCCGCCTCATGCTCGAGCAGAAGGCAGACCGCGAGGATCTGATCGCGCCGATCGAGCAGTTGACGCAGGCGATCGAGCGGCTGCATGGCGTGTCACTCGCGGACGAGGACGGCGACGAGGAGGGTGATGCGGTCCCCGACCCGACCGAGTATCCGGGCTCCTAGAGCCCGATCACTCGGCCGACAGCAGCCACCAGTAGCTCTCCTGGCCGCCGTCTGAGAGCTCGAGCTCCGGCTCGCCGTCCAACAGCCCGCGCACCGCCTGATCGTCAAGCGGCGCACCGACTCCGCGCAGGCAGGTGATCAGCTCCGCGTCGTCGGCCAGCTGAGCGATGACCTCACGCAACGTCGACTCAGGATCCCCCCAGACGATCAGCTGGTCGTCGACGAAGCCGATCGCGTCGCCGGTGGTGAAGCGCCCACCGGCGTCGTCGCGAGCGGCGGGGGCCACCGCACCGGTGCGCACGGCATCGAGGATCGCATTCATCGCCGTTGCGTTCTGCCGGGAATCGCGCTGAGGGTCGAGCGCAACGGCTGCCGCAAGCCCTGCCTGCAGCGAGCGCGAAGGCACGACGACGACGTTCTTGTCGGAGAGCTCGGCTGCGCGCTCAGCCGCCATGAACACGTTGGAGCTGTTCGGAAGCAGCACGACGTGCTCAGTCGGGACCGAGTGGATCGCGGCGAGCAGTTCGTTGGTCGACGGGTTCAGCGTGGAGCCGCCGTCCAGTGTGGTCACTCCCAGGCCAAGGAACAGGGCCCGCAGTCCCTCGCCGGTGACCACGGCGATCGCGCCGCAGACGGCGCCATCCGGCGTATCCGCACCATGAACGGAGCCGGGAACCGCCAACCGCGCGTCCCGCTCCCTGACCTGTTCGCTCATATCGGCGATGTCAATCCGCGACACCTCGTGCGCAGCGAAGAGCGCCATCGCGGCATCCGGGGAGTCCGTATGGACGTGGATCTTGAGCGTGGTGCGGTCGCCGACGACCAGCACCGAGTCGCCCAGGCGCTCGAGCTCGTCGATGTAGGGGCGCTGGTCCAGGTCGCTCCCCGTCACAGCGAAGTTGGTGCAGTAGCGGAAGGTCGATGAGGCGTGCTCGGGATGGGTGACCTTGGCCGGAGCCTGGTGCTCGATCTGCACCGTCTCGGAGCCGCGCAGCGCCCCGACCATTCCGGCAAGGACAACCGTGAGCCCGTAGCCGCCGGCGTCGACGACTCCAGCCTCACGCAGCACGGGCAGCAGATCCGGTCCCCGCCTGACCGATTGCAGGCCGGCATCCAGCGCGCGCTCCATCACCTCGGCGGCGAGTGCGTCCTGATGTTCGGCGCTGGCGTCCGTCCGGAGGCGTGTCTCGGACATATGCGCGAGCTCGGTGGCCACCCGCGTCGCCATCTCCCGCACAACCGTCAGGATCGTGCCCTCCGCCGGGTTGCGCACCGAGCCGTATGCCTGGTCGGCGGCGCGCGCCAGCGCAGCCCCGATCAGTACCGGGTCGATCAGCTCTCCGGGCCGGCTGATCAGTTCCTCGGCGGCGCCCCGGATCAGCTGCGAGAGGATCACGCCCGAGTTGCCGCGAGCGCCCAGCAGCGCCGCGCGCGCGACCGAGCTGACGATCTCATCACGCCCGATCTCGTCGAGCGTGTGCTGCCCCGTCTGCTCGAGGATGCTGTCGAGCTCGTCGAGCACTGCCCGCAGCGTCAGCACCATGTTGTCGCCGGTGTCGCCGTCGGCGACCGGGAAGACGTTCAGATCGTTGACCTCCTGCCGGCGCTCCTCGAGCGCGGCAAGACCTGCCTCCACGAGCGCGCGGAAGCGGAGAATCGCTGGGTCGCTCACAGGCGACGGTCCGCGGCGACCCTAGCGGGCCTTGGTGACCTTGCCGGCCTTAAGGCAGCGCGTGCAAACGTACACACGTCGCGGCGTGCCGCCGTCGTCGATCCTCACGCGCTGGAGGTTCGGATCAAAGCGGCGATTGGTGGCAACCATCGAGTGGCTGCGGGAGTGGCCGAAGGACGGACCCTTCGCGCATACGTGACATACCTTTGACATACGGCGGACGAGTATACGCAGGTCAGCGCGGTTTGTTCGTTGAGCCGATGGCGGCGGTCCGCTGACCGCCGCCTACAAACCCTCAGCGTGTCTCGATGATCACGTTGGTGGCCTTCACCACTGCGGTGGCGCTGACGCCGGGCTTGAGGCCGAGGTCGTCAGCGGCCTCGCGCGACATCAGCGACACCACCCGGAAGGGCCCGCAGACCATGTCGATCTGGGCCATCACGTCGTCGCGCTTGACGGCCACGACCACGCCGCTGAAGTGATTGCGAGCGCTCGAGCGCGCGCCCGACCCGCGCTCGTGCAGCAGCTTGGAGAGCTCGACCGACGACATGTAGCGGCGGTTGCCACGCCGCTCGAAGCGCACCCGCCCGGAGCGCTCCCAGCGCCGGAGCGTGTCGATGCTGACGCCGAGCGCGGTGGCCGCCGCGCCGATCTGGATCAGGTCCTCGATCCCCTGGTCGGCAGGCCTCGCGCTCACGCCAGCTGCCTCATACCGAGAAGCCCGCCTGCCTTGGCCGTTCGACTGAGCTCACGTTTGACCGCCAGCGAGGCAAGTGCTGCCTCCACGGCGTGGCGTCCACTGTCACGCTTGCTGCCGCCCTTGACCCGGGCCCGCGCCTGATCCATGTTGTCGACGGTCAGCACGCCGAAGCCGATCGGCACGCCGGTGCTCAGCTGCACGTCCTGCAGACCACGCGCCGTCTCGCTACAGACGTAGTCGTAGTGATCGGTCTCTCCGCGGATCACCGCGCCGAGTGCGACGACCGCGGCAAAGCGGCCACTCTCAGCGGCGTAGCGGCTGATCAGCGGCAGTTCGAACGCCCCGGGCACCGCGAATGCGTCGACCTGCGTGATGCCGGCCTCCGCGAGACGCGTCCCGCGCGCCCTGCTCGAGCGCGTCGGCGAGATCCTCGTAGAAGCGCGCGACACATAGCGCAACGCGGTCGTCACTCGCCATCGAGCGGCTCCCCGTGGTTCCTGCGCGCTTCAGCGTCGGACTGTTCGTCGTGCAGCATCTCGTCGTCGTATGCCAGTCCCTGGTGGTGCAGCGTGTGCCCCATCTTCTCCTGTTTAGCGCGCAGATAGGCCTCGTTGTGGGGGTTCGGCGCGTGGATGATCGGCACCTGATCGGTGACTGAGAGGCCATGCCCAGACAAGCCCGAGATCTTCTTCGGGTTGTTGGTCAGGATGCGGATGCTGCTCAGTCCGAGGTCGACGAGGATTTGCGCGCCGATGCCGTAGTCCCGCAGATCGGCTGGCAGCCCGAGCCGCAGATTGGCCTCCACGGTGTCGAGCCCCTCCTCCTGCAGCTTGTACGCACGCAGCTTGTTGAGCAGACCGATACCGCGCCCTTCCTGGCTGAGGTAGAGCAGCACGCCCTTGCCCTCCGCCTCGATCATCGTCAGCGCCGATTCGAGCTGCTCGCCGCAATCGCAGCGCAGAGAATGGAAGACGTCGCCGGTCAGGCATTCGGAGTGAACCCGTACCAGCACGTCCTCCAAGCCGGCGACGTCGCCCTTGACGAGGGCGACGTGGTGCTTGCCGTCGAGCATCGCCCGGTAGCCGACCGCGACGAAGTCTCCGAAGGCTGTGGGCAGCCGGGTCGAGACCACGCGCTCGACGAGCTTCTCCGTGCGCCTCCGGTAGGCGACCAGGTCGGCCACCGTGATCATCTTCAGCCCGTGCCGGGCGCAGTACTTGACCAGGTCAGGTACGCGCGCCATCGTGCCGTCGTCGTTCATGACCTCACAGATCACGCCGGCCGGGATCAGCCCCGCCAGCCGCGCCAGGTCGACGGCGGCCTCGGTCTGCCCGACCCGTTCGAGCGTCCCGCCGGGCTTGGCCTTGAGCGGGAACACGTGGCCCGGCTGCACCAGCTCCCGGGGGCTGGTCTTCGGGTCGATCGCTACCTGGATCGTGCGGGCGCGATCGGCCGCGGAGATGCCTGTGCTGACACCCGTGCGGGCCTCGATCGAGACCGTGAACGGCGTCTCGAACGACGACTCGTTCTTTGCCGCCATCAGGTTCAGGCCGAGCTCGTCGCAGCGCTCCGGCGTCAGCGATAGGCAGATCAGCCCGCGCCCCTCCTTGGCCATGAAGTTGATCGCCTCAGGGGTCACGAACTGCGCGGCCATCGTCAGGTCGCCCTCGTTCTCGCGATCCTCGTCGTCGCAGACGACCACCATCTTGCCCTGGCGGATGTCCTCGATCGCCTCTTCGACCGTCGCGAACGGACTCTTCACCGTAGTCACCGTGCTGTTCCTCCTGGCATCAGCCGCTCAACGTATTTCGCCAGCACGTCAACCTCCAGATTGACGGTCATCCCCGGCTCGACCTGACCGAGATTTGTGCGTTCAAGCGTCTCGGGTATCAGAGAAACGGTAAATGATCGATCGTCCGAGGTCGGCGATCGTCAGTGATACCCCGTCCACCGTGATCGATCCCTTGTAGACCATGTAGCGCAGCAGCTCGGGACCGGCTTCGATCGTGACGCGCCGCGAGAAGCCATCCTCGGCGACCGCCGAGACCCTGCCGACGCCATCGACGTGGCCCTGCACCATATGGCCGCCGAGGCGATCCTCGAGGCGCATCGCCAGCTCGAGGTTGACGGGCGTTCCCGCGCCGGCCTCCGCCAGGGAGCTCAGTTTCAGCGTCTCATTCATCACGTCCGCGCTGAAGCTGTCGCCGGCGACAGCGGTCGCGGTCAGGCAGACGCCGTTGACGGAGATCGAGTCCCCCTCTGCCAGCTCGACCGCGAGTGCGCTCCCGACGCGCAGCCGCACACCCTCGGTCGAGCGCTCCACACCGAGAATTTCGCCGAGATCAGCTACGAGCCCGGTGAACAGCTCACCACTCCTTGACTCGTGCCATCAAGAGCAGATCGTCGCCGATCCGAGTCGCACGTGAGCGTCTGAGACCGCACGGCGTCGGAGACTGACTCGACTCCCTCGCTCTCGAGCGGATCGCGGGCACCACGACCGCCCAGCAGCAGTGGCGCGACGAACAGTCGGATCTCGTCTATCTCGCCCGCGTCGAGGAACACGCCGGCCAGCTTCGGACCGCCCTCGAGCAGCAGCGATGTCACGTTCTCGGCCCCCAGCTGATCGAGCGCCGAGCGCACCCGCGCCTGCTCGTTCTCACCGGTCGCACACAGCACCTGCACGCCCCGCGTCTCAAGCGCGTCGGTCGCGGCTCGTGGTGCGGCTCGCGAAACCACCACGGTGAGCGGAAACTCCGCCGGCGTCGTCCAGCAGCCGGGAGTTCAGCGGAAGCTGCGCGAGCGAATCGAAGATCACCCGGCGCGGCTGGACCGGCGCCAGCGTTTCCGACCCGGAGCCACCGACCCTGGCAGTCAGCAGCGGGTCGTCGGCAAGCGCGGTCCCGATTCCGACGGCGACCGCGTCACTGGCGCCACGCCATTCGTGCACGAGCTCACGGCTTGCCTCGCCCGAGATCCACTTGGAATCGCCGCTACGCGTCGCCACCTTGCCGTCCAACGACATCGCCGACTTGAACATCACCCAGGGACGACCCGTGCGCGCATGCTTGCGGAACGGCTGGTTCAACATCCGAGCCCGCGCCGCCAGGTCGCCGTCGGCGATGATCACCTCGATGCCCTCATCGCGAAGGATCCCCAGGCCGCGGCCGGACGCGTGGGCGGACGGGTCGTCGGAGGCCACCACGACGCGCGCGATCCCCGCCTCACGGATCGCATCGGTGCACGGCGGGGTCCGCCCCTGGTGGCAGCACGGTTCGAGCGAGACGTAGATGGTCGCGCCGGCAAGGCTCTCGCCGGCGCTGCGGATCGCTTCGACCTCGGCGTGAGGTCCACCAGCCTGTTGGTGATAGCCCTCACCGAGGACTCTGCCGTCGCGCACGATCACGGCGCCGACGCGCGGGTTTGGGCTCACGCGGCTGCCGCCCAGAGCCGCAAGGTCGATCGCGCGCTCCAGGTGACGCGGGTCGAACTCGCTGGTCACAGGCACAGTTCAAGCATACGAGCGCACGAAGCCGCTCAGGCAGCCGCCCAAGCAGCGTTTGCGAGCTGCTGGAACGCTGCGCCCGGATCCGCTGCACCGAATACCGCGGTTCCGGCAACCAGCAGGTTTGCACCTGCATCCGCGACGCTTCTGGCGGTTTCGACGTTGACGCCGCCGTCCACCTCCAAGCCAACCTCCTCGGGAAGCATCGCGCGCATCTGTGCAAGCTTGCTGAACGAGTGCTGGATCAGCTTCTGGTTTCCCCACCCCGGGTTCACGCTCATGCAGAGGGCGAGGTCGAGCACGCCGTCGGCGGCCACATCCGCAAGCATCGCCGCGGGTGTCGCTGGAGTGATGGCGACACCGGCCGTGCAGCCACCCTCGCGTACCGCCTGGAGCGCGTAATGAACGTGGGGAGTCGCCTCGAAGTGGATCGTGATGCTGTCGGCTCCAGCCTTCGCGAACTCCGGCACCTGGCGCTCGGGGCGCTCGATCATGAGGTGCACGTCGATGATCCCTCCAGCGGCGTGGACCTGCTCAGCGATCGCCTCGACGACGTTCGGCCCGAACGTGAGCGGCGGCACGAAATGCGCGTCCATGATGTCGACATGGATCACGCGCGCGCCCGCGGCGAGCACCTCGGCGAGCTGTGAGCCGAGCGCCGAGAAGTCCGCTGCCAGGATCGATGGGGCTACCTCACGCGAGCGGATACGCTCGACGTCGCTCATACCCGTGGCCCCGTCATAGTGGCTTGAGCATGCTTCCCTGGCAGTGGTTGCACTTCACGATCGCCGTCGTCGACATGCGCACGATCGTCGAGTGTTCGCCACAGTTCGGACAGACCGACTGCAGCTCGTAGCGGCTCATGCAGTACAGGCACCGGTAGGCGCCCGGCCGTGCGCTCGGTCGCAACCACGGCTCATGGCAGTTCGGGCACTCGGGCCCCATGATCGCCTGCACCTCATCCACATTTTCAACTCTAACGAGGTAACTCACCTGCGCCGCAGCAGCGCAATGAAGAACCCGTCGGTGCCGTCGGTCGCTCGGCAGCAGCTGCCAGCGGTGCTCGCAGGTGAAGTCATCGTGTTCTGCGACGAACTCGTCCACAACCTCATCGCCCTCGCGACGGCTGATCGTGCACACCGAATACACCAGCGTACCCCCCGGCCTCAGTTGCGCCGCACCGGCGCGCAACAGCTCACCCTGCCGCGTAGCGAGGTCGGCGATCTGCCCGCGTCGCGGCTGCCAGCGCAGATCCGGGCGCGACTGCAGGGTGCCGAGCCCGCTGCATGGCGGATCGACAAGCACGCGATCGAACGGCCGCGCATCGGTGAACTCGCGCGCGTCGATCTGCGCAACCCGTACGTTGCCCGCTCCCATCTGTCGGCAGGTCTCTTCCAGCGCTCGCGCCCGGCCGGGATGCACCTCCACGGCGACGAGCTCCCCCTCCCCTCCCATCAGCGCGGCGAGGTGGGTGGTCTTTCCGCCGGGGGCGGCGCAGAGGTCGAGCACCCGCTCTCCGGCCTGCGGCGCCAGCACGCGCGCGACGACCGCCGATGCGCGCGACTGCGGCATCAGCGCTCCCTGCTTGAACAGCTCCGAGCCGAACGCGTCGAAGGCACCGTCGAGCACCAGCACATCGGGCAGCTCCGGAAGGGCTGCTTGGCCGTCCCATGCGGGAGCCGAGCGAGCCGCGCTTGGTGGATGGGATCCGATAAGCGCGGCTTTCACCTGCTCGGGCGTGCTGCGCAGCAGATTCGCGCGGATCGCGGACTCCGCCGGCAAGTTCACGCTCGTCGAGCAGCGCCCGCGCACGCTCGGGTCCGAGCTCACTCCACCACATCTCCGCCAGCCAATCCGGGACCGAATGCAGCACCGCCGCGCGCTGCGGCGTCCTGTCATCGAGTTTGGCGAAACGCGCCGGCGCGTCGCGGCTCGGCACGCCGCAGTACCGCGTTCACCAGCTGGGCGCCGCCGCGGCTCTCGCGTTTGGCCAGCTCGACACTCTCGTTGACCGCTGCGTAGTCGCTCACGCCGCCGAGGAAGACGATCTGAAACATCCCCAGCCTCAGCGCAGCGAGCACGGGCGGTTCGAGCCTGTCGAGCGGGCGAGTGACGAAGCCCGACAGCAGATGGTCGAGCGTGCGCATGCGCTGCACGGTTCCGTAAGCAAGTGCCGTGGCCAGTGCACGGTCACGCGAATCCAGCTCCGCCGCGGCGGTGTGCAGCGCGCGGTCGGCGAAGGCGCCCTGCTCGAACACGCGACGGATGACGGTGTAGGCGGCGCGACGGGCTGGGGCCACGCTCAACGCCCGTGACCCCGCTCATAGTCGGCGAACGCCATCGGTCGCTTGCCCGGTGGCTGGACGGTGACCAGCTCGAGCCGCCCGTCAGCCGCCCTGGCCTCCCAGACTCCCAGCCTGCTGCCGTCGGGCGCTCCAGATACGCGCCGACGTGCGGACTGAGCGCGCGCACGCGACGGGCCTGCGCCTCGGCGTCCTCAGCGGGGTCGAGGCGACGGTCCTCGGCGCGTCAGCTTCTCGGCATAGGTCACGCCGTCCTCGTCCTGCTCGACGCAGTCGGGCTGCTCATCCAGCGCCCGCACGAGCATCTCGCCGCCAAGCGCCTCGAGCCGTGCCGCCAGCGAGCCGTAATCGTCGTCAGGAGCGATCGGAATCCGCTCCTGCAGGCATATCGGGCCGCTGTCAAGGCCGGCGGTCAGGCGCATGATCGAGACGCCCGTCTCAGTGTCGCCGGCGAGGATCGCGCGTTCGATCGGGGCGGCACCGCGCCAGCGCGGGAGCAGCGACGGGTGCACGTTCAGAATCGGATAGCGCGAGAGCAGTGGCTCCTTGATCAGGGCACCGAAGGCGCAGACGCACAGCGCCTCCGGCTCGGCTGCCGCGATCCGTGCGAGCGCCTCTTCGGAGTTGACGCTGCCAGGCTGGTAGACATCGACGCCCAGCTCGCGGGCTACCGACGACAGTGGGGGCGGCGTCAGCTTGCGTCCGCGTCCCTGCGGGCTGTCCGGACGGCTGACGACCAGCGTTGGCCGATGGGCCGAGTCGTATAGACGCCGCAGCACCGCCGCGGCGAAGTCGGACGTGCCGAGATAGACAGTCCTCACGCGGAGCGCTGCCGCTCCTGCCACTCGCGCAGGGTCCGCATGGCCTCCTTGCGCTGGTCGCGTGGCGTGCGGTCGAGGATCAGTACCCCGTCGAGGTGGTCCAGTTCGTGCTGGATGACGCGCGCCTCGAGGCCGGAGGCCTCGATCAGATCGGCTCGCCGTACTCGTCCTGTGCACGCACGCGCACGTGGACGGGCCGCTCGACCTCGACGTGTACGGAGGGCAGGCTGAGGCAGCCCTCCTCGGCGGTCTCCTCTTCCTTCGAGGACCACTCGATGACCGGGTTGGCCAACGCCGCCAGAGGAGCGCCGGACTGCACCCTGTAGACGAGCAGCCGGTGCAGCACGCCGACCTGGGTTGCGGCCAGTCCGATGCCCAGGGCGTCGTCCATCAGCAGGCCCATGCGCCGCACCTCGTCGCGCAGCGCTTCGTCGAAGCGCTCGACGGGGCGCGCCTTGGTCTTGAGTACGGGGTCGCCGAACTTGCGGACATGGGCCAGCGCCGCATCGCGCCGGGCGCCACCTCCGGATCGAGCTCGTGCTCAGCCTCCTCCGGGTCACCCAGATCCTGCGGCTCGACCTCGGAATCCGCCGGTGTGTCCAGCTCCTGCTCCTGTTGAGCCTGATCGAGTGCGTCGCTCACACCTTGAGTTTATTGCGTCGTGGCCGCTTGGCAAGCCGCTCCGGCCGGAGCAAACACCTTCAAACTTCGACTTTTGGTCCGGTATCCTGTCCGATATCGCTGAGATATCGGACCAGAATCGCGAGAATCAAGGTGCTGTTCAACTGCTCCTGAGAGCGATCCGCTCGCTCCCGGAGAAGGATCAGGACGCGGTGCTTGGGCTGCTGCTGCGAGGGCTCGCGGGTAACGACGCCCTGGAGGCCGCCGTGCGCCAGCGCGACGAACGACGTCGCATCACCGTGGCCGCGCTTGGAGGCATCGAGCTGCGCTCCGGAGGACTCACGATGCACGAGCGCCTCTCGATGCATGAGTCAGACACCAAGGTCGTTCCGATCCGGTTTCCCGCCGAAGCTCTACGACGAGCTCAAGGGGTGGTGCGAGGAACACCACTTCCCGATGGCCGCGGTAGTGCGGGGCCTGGTCGAGCGCTTCCTGCAGTCCCAGGAGCTGCCGTAGGCATCGCCATCCGGGTCGACGCCGTCACCATCCGGCTCGACGCCGTCGCCATCCGGGTTGACGTCGACGCTACTGCGGGTCGACGTCGACGCTAAGTGCCACCTCGCGGTGGCGTCGGTCGGCGCTGACACTGTCGACCGCGTCGCGCACGGCCGCGATCGCAGCAGCCCGATCCAGTGCCTTCACCACCAGCTGGTAGCGGGCCTTGCCGCGCAGCATGAACAGCGGCGCCGGGCCGAGCACCGCAAGCCGGGTCGAGGCATCGGTCGCCGCCATGGTGGCCGAGGCCGCCGAGATCCGCTCGCACAAAGCACTCGCGGCGTTGTGCGCGGCGTCACGGTCGACCGCGGCGCAGATCACACGGATCAGCGTCGTGAACGGCGGGTAACCGAGCGCCTTGCGACGGCGAAGCTCGCCACGCACGAACGTCTCGGAGTCGTGGTCGGCGGCCAGCACGATCGGTCGAGCTGACGGCTCCATCGTCTGCACCAGCACGCGGCCGGCTGCCACCCCGTCCGGTGCGACCGGCCAGCTGCGTGACCAGGGCGAAGGTGCGCTCCTCGGCGCGGAAGTCGGGAAACCTGAGCGTCTGATCGGCATCGACGACGACACCCAGACCGACATCGGCGAAGTCGTGGCCCTTGGCCACCATCTGGGTCCCGACGAGCACGCCGCTCGGCGGCCGCGTGGAAGCGCTCGAGCGATCTCTGCGCGCGCATCCAGCCCGGAGGCATCCGCGTCGAGCCGCAGCACCGGGAAGCTCGCGTCGGCGAGCGCGGTCATCAGCTCGTGCTCGAGTCGCTCGGTACCGGCCCCGTGGCGCGCGACCGAGACCGAGCCGCAGTCGGGACAGTTCGACGGGACGCGCTCGTGGTGGCCGCAGTGGTGGCAGGCGACGTATCCCGCCGCCGCGGTGCAGCACCAGCGCGACCTCGCAGTTGGGGCACATCCAGACACGGCCGCAGGAGCCGCAGGAGAGGAAGTTCGACCAGCCGCGGCGGTTCAGCAGGACGATCGCCTTCCCACCCTCCCGTTTGCAGTCCGCCAGCGCGAGCCGGGTGTCGGGATGCAGCGGGTTGTGCAGCCCGCGCATGTCGAGGATCTCGACTGCAGGCAGCGGTCGGCCGTCGACGCGCTCGCGCATGATCAGTCGGCTGGCGCTGAACACCGACTCCGGCCGCGGCGTGGCGCTGCCCTGCACCAGTACCGCTCCGTGGTCATGGGCGCGCCGGCGCGCGACCGTCCTGGCGTCGTAGCGCGGGTCGCTCTCGTGCTTGTAGGAGCTCTCATGTTCCTCGTCGACCACGATCAGACCGATGTCGGCAAGCGGTGCGAACACGGCCGAGCGGGGGCCGACGCAGACCCTGGCCTCGCCCCTGGCCAGGCGCAGCCACTCGTCGTGACGCTTCCCGGCGCTCATGCCCGAGTGCATCACGGCGACGATGTCTCCGAAGCGCGCCCGGAAGCGTGCGAGGGCCTGTGGGGTCAGCGCGATCTCCGGCACGAGGATGATCACGCTCTTTCCCCGCTCCAGAGTCGCCTGCGCCGCTTGCAGATACACCTCCGTCTTTCCAGAGCCGGTGACGCCGTGGAGGAGGAACTCGGGACTGCCATCGCCGCCCAGATCCTCGGCCGGCTGATGCCGCAAGGGCCTCGTATATGGGCAGCAAGGCAGCTTCTTGTTCGGCAGTCAGGGGTGGGGCTGAAGCGGCGGTGGACGAGACCGTGTGCGCGGACGCGCGGCGGGGTTGGACGGTCAGGTTGAGCGTCACCAGGCCGCGTGACTCCAAGCGGCGGAGAAGCGGGGTGCCGAGCGTGGAAGCGACGGTCGGTCCGCGGTCGATGAGCGCGGCAAGAGCATCACGCTGGCCAGGGGTGAGGCGGTCGGCGTCCTCTAGAGCGGAGAGGCCGGCGGGGCTTATGGAGGCGACAAGGACCTGCTTCTCCGTGAGGCCCTGGGTGGCGCCCGCGGGCAGCAGGATCTGAAGCGCGCGAGCAGGCGTTGAGCAGTACTCGGCGGCCATCCAGACGGCCAGTGCGACGAGGTCAGCCGGCAAGCGAGCGGGGAGCAGCCCGGCGACGGTGACGAGCTTCTCGGGCGCGACGTCCGATGTGACAGCCATCTCCGCAACGACAGCGAGGATCGTGCGGCCCGAGAACGGCACGCGCAGAAGCGATCCGACGCCCGCCTCAGCAAGCTCCGGCGGGAGCTCGTAGTCCCAGAGCCCCTTGATCGCTCGCGTCTGCGTCAGCGGGATGACCCGGGCTATCAACGGGCTACGCGCCGACGGCGGCGTCCAGACCTGCAGCTTCACGCAGGGCCTGTGCCTTGTCGGTGGCCTCCCAGGTGAAGTCCGGCTCCTCACGACCGAAGTGGCCGTAGGCAGCCGTCTGCTGGTAGATCGGCCGATGCAGACGGAGGTAGTGGCGGAACGCGGCCGGACGCAGATCGAAATGCTCCTGGATCAGGTCGAGGATCCGTCCGCGACCGATCCTCTCGGTGCCGAACGTCTCGACCATGACCGACACCGGGTGGGCGACTCCGATCGCGTAGGCGACCTGCACCTCAGCCCTGTCGGCGAGCCCAGCCGCGACGACGTTCTTGGCCACGTAACGCGCGGCGTAGGCAGCCGACCGATCGACCTTCGACGGGTCCTTGCCTGAGAACGCGCCACCGCCGTGGCGCGCAAAGCCGCCGTATGTGTCGACGATGATCTTGCGCCCGGTGAGACCGCAGTCGCCCATCGGCCCGCCGATCACGAAGCGGCCGGTCGGGTTCACGAGGAGGTTCTCATGCAGCTTGGCCTCGTCGTACATCGCCGGCAGCGTCGGAAGCACGACGTGCTCCCAGAGATCCTCGCGGATCAGCGACTCGGAGCCCTCGGCATGCTGGCTCGAGATCAGCACCTTCTCGACCTCGACAGGCTTCCCGTCGACATAGCGCACCGTCACCTGGGTCTTGCCATCGGGGCGCAGGTACGGAACCTCGCCGCTCTTGCGGACCTCCGCGAGGCGCCTTGAGAGCTTGTGCGCCAGTGAGATCGGGAGCGGCATCAATTCGGGGGTCTCGTTGGTGGCGTACCCGAACATCATTCCCTGGTCGCCTGCCCCCGCCAGATCGAGCTCACCGCCCGACTCGACGCGCACCTCGTAAGCCTCATCGACACCCCGCGCGATGTCCGGCGACTGCTTGTCGATCGTGTTGAGAACCGCGCAGGTCTTGTAGTCGAAGCCGAAGGCGGCATCCGTGTAGCCGATGCGCCTGATCGTGTCGCGAGCTACATCCTGGATGTCGACGTAGGTGCTGGTGGTGATCTCGCCCGAGACCACCACCAGCCCGGTGTTTACCAGCGTCTCGCAGGCGACCCGGGCTTCGGGGTCGTCGCGCAGCACTGCGTCGAGAACACCGTCCGAGATCTGGTCCGCGATCTTGTCCGGATGCCCCTCGGTGACGGACTCCGAGGTGAACAGAAACTCGTTGTCAAGCATCGCGCGAAGCGTATCGGCCGCGTCGTTCGTTCCGTTCGACGAAGTCGATCATCAGCGGGATCCCCTCCATCCGGTAGCGCTCGCGCATCCGGTTCTCGAGGTAATAGGCGTAATCGCGCGTGACCAGAGCGTGCGAGTTCACCTGAATCGAGAAACGCGGCGGGCGCTCGCCTGTCTGTGTCATGTAGATCAGCTTGAGCCGCTGGTTGCCATGGCGGCGGTTGTTGCTCGATGGCGGCTGGCGCTGGGCGACGACGTCGGCGATGAAGCGATTGAGCTGTGATGTCGGGATCCGTCGACGGCTGCGGTCTGCGAGACCGACGGCCTCGACCAGGATGCGCTCGATGTTGCGCCCCGTCTTGGCACTGGCGGTCAGCACCCGCGGGCGCAGACGCAGCTTGCGATTTACACGCACGCGTTCGTGATCGAGCTCATCCGGGCCGACCGCCCCACCGACCTCTGCCTGCAGATCCCACTTGTTCAGGACGAGCGCCGTCGCGCAGCCTGCCTTCATCGCCATCTCAGCGATGCGGAAATCCTGCGAGGTCACGCCGTCGGTGGCATCGCAGACCACCAGCGCCACATCGGCGCGCTCGGCCGCCCGCTGCGAGCGAAGCGCCGTGTAGTACTCGAGCGACTCGCCGACCTTCGCCTGGCGGCGCAGGCCGGCGGTGTCGACCAGCACGATCGACCGATCCTCGAACGTCATCGGCAGGTCGATCGCGTCGCGGGTCGTGCCGGCGATATCGGAGACGATCACACGATCGGATCCGAGGAAGCGGTTGACCAGCGAGGACTTCCCGACGTTCGGCCGGCCGATCAGCGCCAGGCGAATCGGGTCCTCCGGCGACGGCTCACGGTCGTGTTCGGGCCCCACCTCGACGATGCGGTCGAGCAGGTCGCCGGTGCCCAGGCCCTGTGCCGCCGAAACCGCGATCGGATCGCCCAGGCCGAGCTGAAGGAACTCGTAGGCGAGCGACAGGTCTTTCACCGAGTCGACCTTGTTCGCGGCGACGATCACCGGGATCGTGACCTTGCGCAGCAGATCGGCCATGTCGAGGTCGCCAGGGCGGACTCCGGCCCTGGCATCGACCACCAGCACGGCAACGTCGGCTTCGGCCAGTGCCTCGCGCGACTGCTGCTGGATCTGCCGGGCCAGGTCGTCGCGCTCGTCCAGGTCGACCCCGCCGGTGTCGATCAACGTCAGCGCACGTCCGTTCCAATCGGTATCGAGCTCCTTGCGATCTCGAGTGACACCCGAAAGCTCGTGCACGACGGCCTCCCGCGACTCAGTGAGGCGGTTGACCAGCGACGACTTTCCGACGTTCGGGTATCCGACGATTGCGACCTTCATTGCCGAGTCGAGGCTAGCGTGCGGCGCTCAGCGCGCCGGAACGAGCGAGACCACACGCTCGACCACCTGCTCGAGCGTCAGCCCCGTCGTGTCCAACTGGACGGCACCGTCGGCAGGGCGCAGCGGCGAATAGTCACGAGACTGGTCGCGCTCATCGCGGATTGCCTGCTCGGCCAGACCGTCTGCTCGTCGACCCCAAGCTCTGCGGCTCTGCGGCGCGCGCGCTCGGCGGGGTCGGCGGTCAGGAACACCTTGAGCTCTGCGTCGGGCGCGACGACGGTGCCGATGTCACGGCCCTCGGCAACCCAGTCGCCGCTACTCAGAAGCCGTCGCTGCTGCTCGACCATCGCCCGTCGTACCGCCGGGTCGGCGGCAACCTGGGAGGCGCGCTCTGAGACCTCCGGCATGCGGATCGCCTCGGTGACGTCCTCGCCGTCCAGCAGCACGCGATCTCCCAGGCAGAGCTCGATTCGTGCCGCCACGTCGGCGGGCGCCGTCTGACGCTGCAGGCTCGCAAGCGCGACGCAGCGATACATAGCTCCGGTGTCGAGATACGTGAAGCCGAGCGCGGCGGCCACAGCCCGGGCGACCGTCGACTTTCCCGCTCCGGCGGGTCCGTCGATCGCGATCACCATCAGCTGTCCCCCATGATCACCGTGGCACCGGTCGCGCGCCACAGGTCGAAGAACTCCGGGCAGGTCTTGCTGACGACGCTCGGATCCTCGAGCGTCACCGCGTCGCGCGTCCCAATCAACGAGAAGGCCATCGCGATGCGGTGGTCGTCGTAGGTTGGCAGCCAGGTCCCCTGCGGCGTGCCAGGATGCACACGCAGGTAGTCAGGACCCTCGTCGACCTCGATCCCGAGCCGCCTCAGGTTCTCGGCGCAGGCTGTAATCCGATCCGATTCCTTCACACGCGCGTGCCCGATCCCGGTGATGGTGGTGGGACCCTCGGCGAACACTGCCACGCAGGCGAGCGTCATGAACACGTCGGTGCTGTTGCCCATGTTGGCCTCGATGCCGTGCAGCTGAGGTGGCCCGGTGAGCTCGAGCGCCTCGCCATCGTGCACCGTGCACCCCATCCGCTCCAGCAGCTCGACGAGCTCGATGTCGCCCTGCGCGGTGCGGCGGCGATCGAGCCCCGGCAACCGCACGGTCGTCCCGGTCAGCGCAGCGCTGGCAAGGAAGTACGAGGCGGTCGAGACATCGGGCTCGACTGGGAACTCGGCGGCTCGGTAACCGCCGCGCGTGACAGAGATCGCGTCAGCTTCGACATCCGCCTCGACTCCGAACGCCCGCATCGCGTTCAGGGTCAGATCGAGGTAGGGCCTGCTGACAAGCGTGTCGAACCGCAGGCGTGTGTCGGCCCTGGCAAACGGCGCTGCCATCAGCAGCCCCGACAGGAACTGACTGGACACCGAAGCGTCGACCTGCACCTCACCGCCGGACAGGCCAGAGGCGCCGATCACCAACGGAAAGG
This sequence comes from uncultured Actinomycetota bacterium, assembly GCA_963714335.1. Taxonomy (GTDB): domain Bacteria; phylum Actinomycetota; class Thermoleophilia; order Solirubrobacterales; family Solirubrobacteraceae; genus Palsa-465. The sequence continues at coordinate 399,836 of CAVQNW010000001.1, read as the reverse complement.
CATCACCGTCGATCGCGGCACCCTGCGCGCGCAGTGCCGCGAGCACCGGCCCGAGCGGGCGGCGCCGCAGTTGCGCGTGCGCGTCGACGGCAAAGCGCCCGCGTCCCGCCGCGAGCATCGGTACCAGGAAGCGGCCGACGGTGGCTCCCATTCCGCAGTAGATCTCCTCGGGTCCGGTCGGTGCGCCGCCCAGACCTTCGACGGCCCAGCGCAGCCGACCGGCGGCGTCAGCCTGCTCGTTGATCGCGACTCCGAGCGTTCGGAGTGCCGCTGCCATCGAGACTGTGTCGTCGGCCACGAGCGGATCCAGCAGCACCGACTGGCCGGAGGCGACACCTGCGAGCAGCAGGGCCCGGTTGGTGATGCTCTTCGACCCGGGAACGCGGACCGCCCAGCGCGACGGTGGGTCGCCTGGCGCTACGTGAACGCAGTCGCTCACTGCCTCAGCCTTTCGCGGTCCGCGGCCGCCTGTTCGCTCCAACGCACCAGCGCCTCACGGTCGCCCGCGGCAAGGGCCGCACGCACCTCGGCCAGTCTCGCGACCGCATCGTCGATCGCCTGCCCGAGCGCGTCGCGGTTGTCCATGTAGATCCCGCTCCAAACGGCTGTGTTGGAGCCGGCGACGCGGGTCGCGTCGCGGAAGCTGGGCCCGGGGACGGCGGCCGCATCCTCCCCGGCAAGCTGAGTCACCAGCACGTTGGCAAAGACGTGCGGCAGGTGTGAGACCGTGGCCATCAGGCGGTCGTGCGCAAGCGGGTTGATCTCCACGGGCCTTGCGCCCATTGCGCTGACCATAGCCCCTACGTTCGCGAGCGTCGTGGCGGCCGTCTCGCTCGAAGGCGTCAGGTACCAGGTCGCGCCCTCGAACATGTCGGCCCGGGCGTGCTCGACGCCGCTCGTCTCGGCACCGGCGAGCGGATGTCCGCCCACGAAACGCGCGTCGGTGATTGCCTCGACCACAGACCGCTTGGTCGAGCCCACGTCGGTGACCGCACAGCCCGCGGGCGCGTACGCCAGGACGTCGTGGATCAGGCTCGGCAACGTGGCCACCGGAGCGGCGACGAACACGGCATCCGCTTCAGCGACGGCGCTGGCAAGCGAGCCAGCGCCGGAGGCGATCGCGCCGCGCCTAACGGCCGTTTCGATCGCGCGCGGATCGGCGTCCCACCCGCTCACCTCAGCCGTCAGCAGTTCGCGCGCCGCCAGTGCGATGGAGCCACCAATCAGACCAAGGCCGATGACCGCGACGCGCAACGCTGCTTAGCTGTTCTTCGAGCGGCGGGCACGGGCCGCCGCGGCGAGCTCGTCGAGCACCTGCGCGGTCGTCTCCCAGCCGATGCATCCATCGGTGATCGACTGCCCATACGTGAGCGTCTCGAGCGGCCCGGCCGGCTGGTTGCCCTCGATCAGGAACGACTCGATCATCACGCCGGTGATGGTGCGGTCGCCGGCGGCGACCTGTTCGGCAACCGCGCGCGCAACCTCGGGCTGACGCTCCGGCCGCTTGCCGCTGTTGTCGTGCGAGAGGTCGATCACAACCCGCTCCGGGAGGCTCGACTTGCGCAAGAGCTCGGTCGCGTGGGCGACCGATTCCGGGCCGAAGTTGGGGCCCGACTTGCCGCCGCGGAGGATGATGTGGCAGTCGCTGTTGCCGCGGGTGTGCAGGATCGCCGAGCGTCCGTCCGCGTCGATGCCCGGGAACGCGTGACGGGCCGCAGCAGCGCGGACGGCGTCGACAGCCACCTGCACGTTGCCGTCGGTTCCGTTCTTGAAGCCGACAGGCATCGAGAGGCCCGATCCCAGCTGCCGATGGATCTGGCTCTCAGTCGTGCGGGCACCGATCGCGCCCCAGGAAACGAGGTCAGAGATGTACTGCGGGGTGATCGGGTCGAGGAACTCACAGCCGACCGGAACGCCGAGACCCAACACCTCGAGCAGGAAGCGCCGCGCCAGCCGCAGGCCGGTGTTGACGTCGCCGGAGCCATCCAGATGCGGATCGTTGATCAGACCCTTCCAGCCGATCGTGGTGCGGGGCTTCTCGAAGTAGACGCGCATCACGACGAGCAGGTCGTCGCCCAGTCGCTTGGCCTCCACGCTGAGGCGCTCCGCGTACTCGCGGGCTGCGTCAAAGTCGTGCACGCTGCAGGGACCGACGACGACCATCAGCCGGTCATCGTCGCCGTCGAGTACCGCGCGGGCAGCGGCGCGGCCGTTCAGCAGGACCTCGACGCGATCATCATCCAGCGGGAGCTCGTCGAACAGCTCCTGCGGGGTGATCAGCGGGACGAGGCGCTCGATCCGCTGATCGCGGACCGCATCGACCTGGGTGGCGCGGCTCACGGTCATCGCGCGTGGCTCTTCGTTTGGCGGTTCATCGTCTCGAATCCTCTTCAGTGCGTCATTGACTGTACGGAAACAGCCGTCGCGGGTTACGCGGCGTGGCATCGGCGCGGGACTGCCGGCGCTCGGCTCCGCTTCCGTCGTCCGCGCCTTTGACCGGACGAAAAGGGATTGTCTAGCCGAGCGCCTAGCTAAATCGCCAGGCGTAATAGCGCGCGTAGAAGGACCAGCCGAAGGTGTTTGGGCGAAGGTCGTTCATACGCGTCTGAACGCGAATCTAGCACGGCTGTCGAAGGCGCCAAAAAGCCCTCACAGCCGTGTTGAGACTAGATGTCGAGGAGCGCCGCGAGGAAGCGGGCATTCTCGGCGTCGCTGCCAAGCGTTACGCGGGCGAAGCCTGGACCGCCGAGCGCGGTGCCGGCGCGCACGATCACGCCGCGCTCGCGCAGGGCGTCCACTACCGGGCCGTCCTCACCGTCTTCGGAGAGCTGGACCCAGAGGAAGTTGGCGTCGCTCTCGGCTACCCAGAAGCCACGCTCGCGCAGCGCGTCGGTGACCGCGGTGCGCGCGGCCACCGTCGCGACCACGCGGCGCTCCACCTCGTCCTGGTACTTCAGCGCCTCGGCGCCTGCAGCCTGGGCGGCGCTTGTCAGGTAGAAGGGCTGGCGCACCTGGTCCACGGCGATTCGGAATGATTCGCTGCCGCAGAGGCCGTAGCCGACGCGCAGCCCGGCCAGGCCATAGACCTTGGAGAACGTCCGCAGGATCACGAGGTTCGGGTGCTTGGCGAGCAGCGGCAGCGACGCGAACGGATCGCCAACGGTCAGTGAGAACTCGACGTAGGCCTCATCCAGGATCACGCAGACGTGATCGGGGATCTTCGCCAGGAACGCCTCGACGTCCTCGAGTGGAAGCGCCGTGCTTGTCGGGTTGTTGGGGTTGCAGATCAGCACGAGGCGCGTCGCGACTGTGACCTCGGACGCGATCGCGTCGAGGTCGTGCACGGCGTTGGCTGTGAGCGGCACCTCGATGGCGCGCGCTCCGGAGGCGGCCGCCAGGTGCGGATACATGCTGAAGGAGGGCCACGCGTACACGAGCTCGGCTCCGGGCTCGAGCAACGCCTCGCCGGCAGCCAGCAGCAGGTCGCACGAGCCCGAACCCAACGCCACCCGCTCCCATGGCACGCCATACCGGTCCGACAGCGCCCGTCGGAGCGGCATGTAGGACGGGTCGGGGTAGCGGTTGGCACCGAGCACCGCGTGACGTGCCGCTTCGACCACCGGCTCGAGCGGCCCGAAGGCCGACTCGTTGGAGGCGAGCATCGCCACGTCGTTTCCGAGGCTGTAGCCGGCGGCGACCGGGTAGACCGGAATGCGCCGGGTCTTCTCCGCGAACTCGAGTGACATCGCGTCGAGACTACTGGGCGGAATCGAGGTCGGATCTGAGCACTCGCGCCTCGTTGAGGTAGACGTGCCTGGGCACGTGGTCCTCGTCGGCGTAGTAGTGCATCAGCGTCCGCACCACGCGAGGAAGCGATCCTGGGACCGGAACCTCACGTGTGCACAGCAGCGGCACCTGGCTCAGCCCGAGCTGGCGAGCGGCGACAGCTGGGAACTCGGCGTCGAGATCCTGCGTGAGGGTGAAGATGCAGCTCACCATCGTTTCGGGCGTGAGCTCGTTACGCGTGATCATCTCGCGCATCAACTCGTCGGTGGCTGCGAGAATCGCAGGAGCGTCGTTGCGCTCCACGGAATTGGCGCCTCGGAGCGCGAACAATCGCTGCATGGGCAGGGGATTCTGTCAAAGCCGCAATCTTTAGCTCAGGCTGACATCCTGCCGCGCGTGCCCATCCTCCTGCTCACGGGACTTGGAGCGCTCCTGCGCTTCTATGCGATCGGGCGCCAAGGGTTCTGGTACGACGAGTCATATACGGCCCTGCTCGTCGGACGGGGTCCCGGAGAGATGCTCCGCCTGATTCCGCAATTGGAGTCGACCCCGCCGCTCTACTACGGCATCGCCTGGGTCTGGGCCCGGATCTTCGGGTTCGGTCCAGCCGGCCTGAAGTCGCTCTCGGCAGTGTGTGGCACGCTTGCAATCCCGATCGCCTACGCCGCGGCACGCAAGCTGCTGCCGAGCCAGCGCGCCGCGCTGATCGTCGCGGCGCTGACCGCCTGCAATCCCTTTCTGATCTGGTATTCGCAGGAAGCACGCGCGTACTCAATGCTCGTGTTGTTCTCGGCCCTCACCCTGCTGGCGTTCGCCTATGCACGCGAGCGGCCGCGACCGCTCGCATTGGCGCTGTGGGCGCTCGCGTGCTCGCTTGCGTTGCTCACTCACTACTACGCGGTGATCGTGATCGTCCCCCAGGCCGTGTGGCTGGTTTACGAGCACCGTCATGTGCGTGCGGTCTACGCCGGGATCGCCTTGATCCTGGCCGTCGGAGCAGCACTCACACCGCTCGCAATCGCCCAGAACCGCACTCACAGCAACAGCTGGATCGCGCACTCCTCGTACTGGCTGCGGCTCAAGCAGGTGCTGCCGCTGTTCCTGCTCGGGCCGGAGACCCATGTCCGCGTTCTACTCAAGTTCCTGGCGTACGCAATGATCGCGATCGGAATCGCGTTACTGATCTGGCGTTCACGTCGGCGTGAGCGCCAGGGCGCGCTGCTCCCAGGCGGCCTGGCTCTGGCCGGATTCCTGCTCAGCGCAATCCTGGGTCACAACACACTGCTCGGGCGTAACCTGCTGCCCATCTGGTTGCCGGCAGCGGTGTTCCTGGCCGCGGGCCTGGGCGCGGCACGTGCGCGCTTCGTCGGAATCGGCGCAAGCGTGGTCCTGTGTGCGATCGGGATCACCGCCGTGATCAGCGTCGACACCACCTACGCGTACCAGCGCCCGAACTGGCAACTCGTAGCCAACGCCCTCGGCCGCTGGCCCGCTGCGGGCAAGTCCAGCGGTGGCCGAATCGTGGTCATTCAGGACAACCCGGGGCTGTTGCCGCTTGGGCTCTACATCAAGGATCTGCGCTACATCAAGCAGCAGCGGACCGTTCCCCGGATCGCTCAGATCGACGTGATCGCGGCGTTGCCGCACAAGGGGCTCGGCGGCTTCTGCTGGTGGGGCTCCGAATGCAACCTGGTGCCCTCGCGCCTGGATCGCCGGTACGTCGTACCGGGATTCAGGGTGGTGGCGCGCCGACGCATCCGCGACTTCGGGATCCTCGTGATGCGGGCGTCCAGGCCGACCACGGTGCACGTCAGCGATCTTCCCAAGCCGCTTCGGTACGAGCGTCGCCATTTCATCCGCTCCGGGCATGAGGCCGCGCACGACGCTCAACTTGTCCAGCAGACCTGAGCACTGTCTGACACGCTGGATCGCGTGCTGAGCCAGCTGCGCAACCCCGCTTCCGCTGCGCGTCCAGCTGCCACGCGTCCGGTCCTTGTGGCACTCGCCGCCCTGACGTTCGTGGCCGCTCTCCTGCGCCTGTACGGGATTGGGCATCAGGGGCTCTGGTTCGACGAGGCCTACACGGTGATGCTCGTCAAGCTGCCGCTCGCGCGCATGCTCAGCACGATTCCCAAGACGGAGTCGACGCCCTACCTCTACTACCTGCTCGCATGGGTGTGGACGCATATCTTCGGACGCGGCGCCGCCGACCTGCGGGCTCTCTCAGCACTGTTCGGCATCGCGGTGGTGCCCGTCTCCTATCTGGCGACCACGCGCCTTTTGCGCAGCAGCCGGGCGGGACTGGTTGTGGCGGCGCTGGCCGCCTTCAACCCGTTACTGATCTGGTACTCGCAGGAGGCACGGGCCTACGAGCTGTTGGTGCTGATGGGCGCCTGCACGTTGCTGGCGTTCTCCTACGCGCGCGAGCAGCCGAGCCCACGACGGTTGGGGGTGTGGGCCGTGGTATCGGGGCTCGCGCTCGCCAGCCATTACGACGCAGCGCTGGTGGTCGTTCCCGAGGCGGTCTGGTTGCTGATCATCTACCGGCGCGAGATCGGCGTCTGGCTGGCGGTGGCGTTCGTGGCCGCCTGCGGTGGCGCCCTGCTGCCACTGCTGATAGAGCAGAGCAACAAGGGCAACTCGTCCTGGATCACGAAGGCGCCGCTGAACGACCGACTCGGGCAGATCCTCCCCCAGTTCCTGCTGGGCACGGGCTCGCACGCGCACGCCGTGCTGATGTGGATCGGATTCGCCCTGGTGGTTGCAGGCTTCGTGGTGTTGGTCAGGCGTGGGTCCGTGAACGAGCAGCGTGACGCGCTGGGTGCGGTCGTCATCGCGATCGCGGGCTTTGCGCTGGTGATGGCAGTGGTTGCCGCGGGCAGCGACACCCTGTTGACGCGCAACGTGCTGGCGCTATGGCTTCCGGCGGCGATCGCGCTTGGTGCCGGTCTCGGCGCCGCCCGCGCGGGAAGGCTGGGGTTGGCGATCACGGCGGCCCTCTGCGCCCTGGGGTTGGTCGCGACCGTCAGCGTCGCGACCGATTACACGCTGCAACGTCCCGACTGGGCGGCGCTCGCCAAGGCCCTGGGACCGTGGCCGACATCCCATCAGCCGGCGGGCGCGAGGCGCCTGCTGGTGTTCCAACGTAACTTCTGGCTCGAGTCGCTTACACAGGTGTACATGGAGCGCACCCACAAGCTCGGATATCACCCGGCCGCTTCCCGCATCACCGAGATCGACGTGGTCGCGTCCAGTGCCCCGCCCGGCGCGAACGAGCACTGGCTGTGCTGGTGGGGCGCCGGCTGCAACCTGTACCCCTCCACCCTCCAGAGCAACTTCACGATCCCGGGCTTCCATGAGCTTGGCCGCTTCCGTGTCAAGCAGTTCACGGTCGTCAGGCTCGTGTCCGACAGGCCGCGAACCGTAAGCAAAAAGGAACTTCACCGACAAATCACGACGCCATTCTTCGGTCTGCTCCTCCAGCACGCGTCGGCGCCCGGCCGGCGGCCCTGAGCAAACTCACCTCGTTGGCGCTCAGGCGCCGGTTGGCACCGGGTTTGAGATCGCCGAGCAGCAGCGGTCCGAAACGGATGCGCTGGAGCTCTATCACGCGGTGACCGACCTCCGCGCACATGCGCTTGATCTGGCGCTTGCGGCCCTCGTGGATCGTGATCTCCAGCGTGTCCGGCTTGACGCGCGTGACACGGGCAGGAGCCGTCATCCCGTCCTCGAGCAACACCCCGGCCCGGAGCGTCCGTAGCGCCTGCTCACGGACCGGGCCGCCACCGACAATCGCCCGGTAGGTCTTGTCGACCTCGAAGCTCGGGTGCGTCAGGCGGTGAGCGAGGTCGCCGTCGTTTGTCAGCAGGATCAGCCCGGTTGTGTCCGCATCGAGCCGCCCCACCGGATACAGACGCTGCGGCGTCTGCACGAGCGAGACGACCGTCGGACGTCCCTGCGGGTCGCTGGCGGTCGAGACCACCCCAGCAGGCTTGTTGACCGCGAAGACGACGAGTTCCTGGGTCTCGGCCCCGACGGGCTCCCCATCGAAGGCGACTCCGCTCGAGGAATCCACATCGCGCGCGGGATCGGTCACAACCACGCCGGCGACGGTGACGCGCCCTGCGCGGATCAGCTGATCGGCCGCGCGACGGGAGGCGACCCCGGAGTTTGCGAGGAACTTGGCCAGGCGCATCGGCCTGTCACCATAAAGATTCAATGGATCTCGATCTGCTCTCACGCACGCTCAGCGAGCTCGGCGAGCCGAGCTACCGCGCTTCACAGGTGTGGAAGTGGACGGCCAACGGTGCCTCCTCCTACGAGGAGATGTCCAATCTCCCCCGCGCGCTGCGGGAGGCGCTAACCGAGTCCGTGCCCTTCTCGACGCTGACTGTCGAGCACGAGGCCCATGCCAGTGACGGCACGATCAAGGCGCTGATGCGTACCGCCGACGGGCGCCCGCTCGAGGGCGTCCTGATGCGTTACCGCGACGGCCGCCGCTCGCTCTGCGTCTCGTCGCAGTCCGGCTGCCCGCTCACGTGCTCCTTCTGCGCCACCGGGCAGATGAAGTTCGGGCGCAACCTGACCGCGTCGGAGATCATCGACCAGGCGCTTCATTTTCGACGCATCACCGAGGTCGACCACTGCGTGTTCATGGGCATGGGCGAGCCGCTGATGAACCTCGACAACGTGCTCGAGGCGTGCCGGCGCCTGCCGGACATCGGCATCACCAACCGCCGCACGGCCGTGTCGACTGTCGGCTGGATCCCCGGGATCGATCGCATGACAGCGGACCCGATGCCGCTACGCCTGGCGCTGTCGCTGCACGCCGCGAACCCGGCGCTGCGCTCGGAGCTGATGCCGGTCAACGACCGCTACCCGTTGCGCGACGTGCTCGCCGCCTGCGAACGCTTCTACGAGCGCAAGCGGCGCATGGTGTTCGTCGAGTACGTGATGCTCGGCGGCATCAATGACTCGGTGGGCCAGGCCCGCGAGCTGGCCGAGATCCTCGATCCGAAGATCTACAAGGTCAACCTGATCCCCTACAACCCCACCGACGTGGGCATGCACGGGTCGACGCCAAAGGCGATCGAGGCGTTCCGAGCGGAGCTCGAGCGCCGCGGACTCGGCGCGACGGTGCGTCTCACGCGCGGGCGCGACATCGCCGCGGCCTGCGGGCAGCTGGCTGCCGGTGCGCTCAGCACCGAGGCGGCGGTGGCCGTCGGGGCCGGCGGTTAAGCGCCGTGTGCAGTTCAGCCGGCTCAGGCTGTGCGAGCCTCGCCGGCCCGCAGCAGCCGCTCGCGCAGCTCCTCCTCGAGCTCCGGTGAGGGATCGAAGGCGCTGATCGGCGGCAGCTGTTCGAGGCTCGCCAGCCCGAAAAGCCGCTGGAAGAGGTCAGTCGTGCGGTAAAGCACGGCGCCAAATTGCGAGCGGCCGGACTCCTCGACCAGCCCGCGCTCGAGCAGCGTTGCGGCAGCCGATTCCGCGTTGACGCCGCGGATCCGAGCGATCTCCGGACGCGAGACCGGCTGGAGGTAGGCGATGATCGCGAGCGTCTCCGCCTGCGCCGGAGTAAGAGCCGGAGTGCGCGGGCGAGCGAACAGGTTGCGCGCCGCCTCCTCTGCCTCAGGATGCGACGAAAGCACCCAGCCTCCGGCTAGCTCTCTGAGCACCAGACCACGGTCCTGCTCCTCGTACTGCGTGGCCAGCTCGTCGAGTGCCGCACGGACCTCATCGATGTCGACCTCGGCCGCGGCCGCGAGCGCGTCGGCGGTCAGCGGATCGGGCGACAGAAAGAGCAGCGCCTCGACCGTTGCGCCAAGCGTGAGGCTCATGCCGCCCACTCCGCGCGCTGGACCTCAGCTGTCGACACCTGGATCTCGCCGAAGGGCCGCTCCTGGGACCAGGTCAGCTCACCCTGCTTGTAGAGCTCGAGCAGCGAGAACAAGGTGACCGCGACCGTGATGCGATCGGCGTCCTTGACCGCCTCGTCGAAGTTGAACGAACCACGGCGCAGAAGCTTGCGTAGCAGCGCGAGCCGCTCGGCGACCGTGACCTTCGGCACGGGGATGTGACGGACATCGACCTCCGGCGGCAGCACGAGCAGCTGGCCGATCGCCTGCGCCAGACGGTTCGGGTCATAGACGGCAGTGGCCTCAGGCAGCGCTGCCTTGCGCAGGCTCGCCGGCAGCGGGGCCGACCGGAAGCGGTAGCCCCCCTGCTCGCGTAACAGGCCGGCCAGATGCTCGGCGGCGCCACGATAGCGGTGGGCGTCGAGCAGCCGCTCGAGCAGCTCGGTGGCGGCTTCGCCCGGGTCGAACTCGAACTCCTCGATCTCCTCCCCCGGCAGCATCAGCCGCGACTTCAGCTCGAGCAGCGAGGTGATCAGCACCAGGAACTCGGTGGCGGCCTCGAGGTCGAGCTCGCCGCGCGACTCGAGATAGTCGATGTAGGAGATCACGACGTCGGCGAGGTCTACCTCGAGCAGATCCACCTCCTCACGCAGAATCAGCGTGAGCAACAGGTCGAACGGTCCGTTGAAGACCTCGAGGTCGAGCTCCAGGTCGACCAGGCGCAGGGGCCTACGTGTGACAGCGGCGGGACTCACTGAGTGCGAGGGTACCGAGGGGGTCGGCTGCAACCTCCTGCATCAATGTCGAAATACCGACATTTCCGTGGAGCGAACGCTGTGGGCTAACGCTCGGGGCCGACGGGCCCGACGCCCATCGCCGTGCGGACGTCGCGCATCGTCTGCTCCGCGATCCCGCGGGCCTTCTCGGCGCCCGTCCGCAACGTCGCTTCGAGGCCTGACTCGTCGGCCCGCAGCGCGACGTAGCGCTCGCGCACCGGCGCGAGGTAGTCGACCACCGCCTCGCCGACGGCGAGCTTGAAGTCGCCGTATCCGGCGCCATCGAACTCCTGCTCGAGCTGCGCGATTGAGGCGCCACGCACCACCGACAGGATTTCCAGGAGATTCCTGATCCCGGGCTTGTCCTCGCTGTAGCGGATCTCACGGCCCGAATCCGTGACCGCGGACTTGAACTTCTTGATGATCGCGTCAGGCTCGTCGGTCACGTAGACAGTCCCGGCCGGCGTGCCGCCGGTGGTCGACATCTTCTTCTCCGGGGTCTGCAGGTCCATGATCCGCGCGCCGACTTCTCGGATGACCACCTCGGGTACGACGAACGTCTCGCCGAAGCGCGAGTTGAAGCGCTGGGCGACATCGCGGGTGAGCTCGACGTGCTGGCGCTGGTCGTCGCCCACCGGCACCTCGTCGGTGTTGTAGAGGAGGATGTCGGCGACCATCAGGATGGGATAGTTGAAGATCCCGGCCGAGATGAACTCCTGCTGAGCGGATTTGTCCTTGAACTGGGTCATGCGCGAGAGCTCGCCGTAGCCGGTGACGCTGTTCAGCAGCCACTGCAGCTCGGAGTGCTCGAGCACGTCGCTCTGGCGGAAGAGGATGCAGCGCTGCGGATCGAGCCCGGCCGCCATCCACACGGCCTGCAGGTCATACACGTCGCTGCGCAGCCTCGCGGGCTCGTAGGCAACGGTCGTCGCGTGCAGATCGACGATGCAGTAGATCCCCTCACCGCGCTCCTGGCTCGCGACATGCGGGACAAAGGCGCCGATGTAGTTGCCGAGGTGCTTACGGCCGGTCGGCTGGACTCCGGAAAAGATGCGCATCGACCCGCAGGCTAGCGGGCGACGTCATCGTCAGGAGTGCAGCGGCTCGAGGACGTCAGGCCGATCCGGCTGAGCCTGCCGGTGGTCCTTCTGCGAGAGCCGCCAGGCCACGATCACCCCAGCGATACCACCGCACAGATGCCCTTGCCATGAAACGCCCGAGCGCGGGACCAGGCTCGAAAGCAGTACGGCTCCCCAGATCACGCCGACGACGATGCCGACGCCGAGCTCCCAGATGCTGCGATCGAAGAAGCCGCGCGCGAGCAGGTATGTGGCGTAGCCGAAGACGATGCCGCTGGCGCCGATCGTGCTCGTGTTCCCGGGCCCGATCAGCCATGTTCCAAGGCCACCGATGAGCACGATGAACGCGGTCACCACCAGCAGCCGGCGCGCTCCGTGGAGCGCGATGATCACGCCCAGGAAGATGAACGGCACGGTGTTGTCGAGCAGGTGCTGAAAATTCGCGTGGATGAAAGGCGAAGTGAGGATCCCCCAGAAACGCGAGACGTTGCGCGAGTAGAGGCCGTCGTTGTTGAGGCGGTTGCTGTCAAGGGAGTTGATCGCCTCCACGACCCACATCAGCAGCACGATCCCGGCGAGTACCAGCAGGCCCTCGCGCTGTGTCCGTGTACGGTCGAATAGGCGCGGGCCCTGGCGGTCCGCGAAGCCCTCAGTCATGCCACAAGGATGGCAGCCCGGGCAACGGCCAGCGCGACCGCCACGCGCTCGCTCAGCGACGGCAGGTGTACGAACTCCTCGGGCGTATGCGCACCGCCCCCACGCGGCCCCAGGCCGTCGATCGTGAGCGGGATCCGGGGCGCGAAGTGGCTTGCGTCGCTGGCGCCGCCGCGCGCCCGCGGCACGATCGGACGCCCGAGCAGCGCAGCGGCGGCCGCAAGCAGCGGCGCGGCCGCCGCCTCCGAGTCCATCGCCGGCCAGACCCGCTCCATGATCGGCTCGAGCGTCGCGCCTCCGATCTCCAGAGGCAGACTGTCGAGCACGCGTGAGAACGCGGCGGTGTCGTCGGCGCGCATGTCGAAGACGAGCTCGCCGGACGCAGGAACGACGTTGATCGCGTCGCCGGATCTGACGATCGTGGGAACGACCGTCAGCCTGCGTCTCTCCGTCAGGATCGGCGGCACGCCGCCCCATGAATCGCCGCATGCGCGAGCGCCAGCAGGGCGTTGCGGCCGTGCTGCGGCGCAGAGCCCGAGTGCGAGGCGCGGCCGGTGGCGCGCACGCGCAGCGTGCCCGCGCCCTTGCGGCGGACGATCACGCCATCGGCGCCGTCCTCGCTGATCTCGCCGGCCTCGAAGCACAGGCAGGCGTCATAGCCGGCAAAGCGCGCGACATGGCTGAACGGCGCTACCCGCCACTCCTCGTCGCAGACCAGCAGCACCGCCAGTTCCGCGTACTGCTCGCTCAGCTCGGCGCAGGCCCGTGCGACCGCCAGCGATAGCGCGACGCCACCCTTCATATCGGCTGTGCCGGAGCCGTAGAGGCGCTCGCCATCCTCCTCCGCGGCGCGGTGCTCGCCGTGGGCGACGACAGTGTCCAGATGCCCCAGGAACAGCAGCCTCTTGGCCCCGGTACCGGTCACCGTCGCGAGCATGTCGGGTGCGCAGCCGGGGGTCGAGCAAGGCGGGCGCTGCACCTGCCAGCCGGGCAGGAACGAGACGCACAGCTCGATCGCGCGCTCGGTTCCCTCGAGGTCGCCCGACGGCGTTGAGATGTCGACGAGCTGGCGCATCTCGTCGTGCACGCGCGGTGTCAGGCCGTCGGCGACCCGACCCAGTTCATGATCCATGCCGCGAAGCTATCGTGCGACGGCGCCGGCTGCGGCATCATCGTCGGGTTCCGCCGTCCAACGCGTCAGTGTCGCGCAGCTGTTGCAGCGCCCGGATCGCGGCGAACGTGAACTGCACTCCCGCCAGGGAGACGCACTCCTCGTATGCCTCCTCGACGCTCTTGATGTGGCTGTAGGTGCGCCCGGCGACCATCACGTCCCAGGCGTCGGCGAGCGCCAGGAGCGCGGCCCCATCCGAGATCTCCTGATCCCGGAGACCGGCGGGATAGCCGGTGCCGTCGGGCCGCTCGTGGTGGCCGCGAATCCACCAGACCTGCTCCTCGCTGAGGACACTGCCCACGATCCGTACGGATAGCTCGACGTGCTCGTTCATCTGGATGCGTTCGCGCTCGGTGAGCTTGCCGGGCTTGGTCAGGAGCGCGTCGGGGACCGCGAGCTTGCCGACGTCGTGCACGAGCGCCGCCTCACGTAGCCGGGCCACGCGTTGATCTGGCCATCCGCTTGCCTGCGCGAGCAGGCCGACGAACTGCGCGACGCGTTCCGAGTGCTCACTGGTGGCGGGGTCCTTGGCGTCGATTGCCCGCGCCAGCGCGCGCAGGCCGGCGAGCGCCTGCGAGCGCTCGAACCACGCCTCCCTGGTCTCGGCATCCAGCGCCTGTGCGACACCCGTGTCATACAGCGTCACCTGATTGCGTCCCGAAGCCTTGCTGGCGTAGAGCGCCACGTCCGCGCGCCGCACCAGCTCCGCGGGGTCCGAGGTCGAGCTCGTGTCGCAGATCCCCACCGACGTCGTGGCAACGTCGAGGCTGCGTCCGCCGCGTGAGACCAGCTCACGAGCGCGCTCCACCGCCTTGACGGCGTCGTGTGCGCGCGTGTCGGGCAGGATCCACATGAACTCGTCGCCGCCGAGGCGCCCGACCGTGTCAGACGCCCGGACAACCTGCTGCATGCAGTCGGCGACGAGGCGCAGAATCGCGTCGCCGCGGTCGTGCCCGTGGCGATCGTTGACCTGCTTGAAGTTGTCGACGTCGATCATCGCCACGGAGAGCGGCATCCCATGGCGATCGGCGGCCGCCAGATCGGCAGCCAACCGCTGATGTAGGGCACGGTGGTTGGGCAGGCCCGTGAGCTGATCGGTGAGCGCCTCGGCCTCGAGCCGCGCGCGTTCGCCGAGACTGATGACGATCCGCGCCAGCATCTCCGCGAAGACCACGATGCGCTGCTCGTCGGAGCGCTTGAACGCGTGCGGGTCAACCGAGGCGAGCGAGATCACACCCCAGGGACCGTCGTCGATCATGATCGGAGCGATCAGGGTCGAATTGCAGCCGCGCGCCCGTGCCAACGAGGCCTCGGGCAGAACGTTACGGCGAACCACCGAGCGGGTCGCGAGCACCCGTTCGAAGCCACCATCGGGCTCGAAGGCGACCTGCTCCCCGCGAATGAATCCCCGCAGGCCCGGAACGCACCAGGTCCCAAGCACGGTCGCCGCGTGGTCGGAATCGAAGCGCGAGACGTTGACCAGCGAGCTTCCGAGCAGCTCAGCCAGATCGCAGCACACCATCTCGAAGATGTGGGTGGCGTCCTCACCGCGGATGACAGCGCTCGCAGCCCGCTGCAGCGCGCCCTGTTCGGCGGCGAGCGTCTCAGCCCGCAGGCGCAGGCGATCGATGACCCGCTTGCCGGTCGACACGCAGCCGCCGACCGCCACATAGCCGGTCCCGGCGACGATCAACAGCGAAAGGAAGCCGTCGTCGACGGCGCGGGGGTCGTAGAGCAATGGGAACGCCTGGACAAACACGCAGGCAACCACGTAAACCATCGCCACGGGGCGCGCGTAGAAGTAGCACGCAAACAGCGCGATCCAGAACAGGTACACCCAGGCGGCGGAGTGTGAGCCTCCTGTGGACGCCACCACCACCGCGACGCCGCCGAGAGCGAACGTCGTGGAGACGTGTGTGACAAAGGGATTCAGCGATTCCCAGTCGATCACCAGGAACGAGAACAGCCCCCAGGCCAGGGATGTCGCCGCGATCAGGTAGAGCCAGATGAGATGGCCGCCGAACGACCCCGGCAGCAGCGGGTAGCAGGCCGACGAAAGCGCGGCGAAGATGTACAGCATCCCGCCGGCGCGACCACCGAGTGTCCGCTCGACCGGATCGATGGAGAGGATCTCCGAAAGTTGACGCGTCCAGGCCCTCCTGGCCTTCCAGGGCATGCCCTGGTAATCGGCACCGACGTCCATGCGTTTAGGCGAAGCGCACTGCTCTAAACCGCTGTCCTACGGCTTCAGAGTTCCTGGCGGAGCACCGGCCGCCGGGCCGCGCCGGCCTCGTCGAGGCGACGCACGGGCGTCGAGTACGGAGCCCCGCGGGCGATCTCCGGGTCCTCGGCGGCCTCGCGCAGGATCTCGGCGACCAGCACGGCGAAGCGGTCGAGTGTCTCCCGGGTCTCGGTCTCGGTCGGCTCCACCAGCAACGCCTCGTCGACGATCAGCGGGAAGTAGACGGTCGGTGGGTGCACGCCGTGGTCGAGCAGGCGCTTTGCCAGGTCCAGCGTCCTGATCCCGAGCTCGCGCTTCATCGGCGCGCCTGAGAGCACGAACTCATGCATGCACAGGCGCTCATAGGCCGACGGCAGATATTCGAGCACGCCCTCCTGACGCAGGCGCGCGAGCAGGTAGTTGGCGTTGAGCACGGCCACCTCGGAAACCTCGCGCAGACCCGGTGCGCCGAGCGAGCGGATGTACGCGTAGCTGCGCACGAACACGCCGTAGTTGCCCTGGAAGCCGCGCAGGCGACCGATCGACTTGGGCCGATCCGCGTCAAGCGTGTAGAAATCGGTACCGTCGCGTACCTCTTTCACGACCTGCGGTCGTGGCAGGAACGGCTCGATCCGATCGGAGACGGCGATCGGGCCGGCGCCTGGTCCACCGCCGCCGTGCGGCTGCGTGAACGACTTGTGCAGGTTGAAGTGCACGATGTCGAAGCCCATGTCACCGGGCCGGCAGATGCCCATGATCGCGTTGAGGTTGGCGCCGTCGTAGTACAGCGTCGCGCCGACGCGGTGCACGATCCTGGCGATCTCCTCGATCTGCGGCTCGAACAGGCCGAGCGTCGAGGGGTTGGTCAGCATCAGACAGGCGACGTCGTCGGTTGCCTTGGCGCGGAGATCGTCGATGTCGACGTTGCCGTCGGCATCAGTCCCGACCTTGACGAGCTCGTAGCCGGCCATCGTCACCGTCGCCGGGTTGGTGCCGTGGGCCGTGTCGGGCGTCAGCACCTTGGTGCGGTGCTCGCCGCGATCCTCGTGGTAGGCGCGCGTCAAAAGCACCCCGGCAAGCTCGCCGTGGGACCCGGCGCTCGGCTGCAGCGACACATGCGGCAGTCCAGAGATCTCGCCGAGTGCATGCTGCAGGCGCCACATCAGCTCGAGCGCCCCCTGTGCAGCCTCCGGTCGCTGGAGCGGATGCAGGCGCGCATGCCCGGGCAGCGCAGCGACGCGCTCATGCAGCTTCGGGTTGTGCTTCATCGTGCACGACCCGAGCGGGTAGAAGCCCGTGTCCAGGTCGAAGTTGCGCTTGCTCAGGCGGTTGTAATGCCTGACGATCTCAGGCTCCGAGACCTCCGGCATCCGCGCCGGCTCCGGTCGGCGAAGCTCGGCCGGAATCAGCTCGTCGAGCGGGCGCGCCGGCACGTCGATCGGCGGCGGCGTGAACGCGCGACGGCCCGGTCGCGAGCGATCGAAGATCGTCAGCTCGTCGTCGGCAGCCTCGATGAAGGACTTGGGGCGGTGGTCGGCGGTGGCGGTCATGCGAGGGCCTCCTCGATGCACTCGGCCAGCCCGTCGATCTGTGTACGCGAGCGTCTCTCAGTGATCGCGACGAGCAATGTTCGGTCGTTGACGCGGTAGCCGGGGTTGATGCCGGCGCGCCTGCAGTGGGCGATTACGTCGTCCAGCCGGTCGCCGTCGATGGTGATCGCGAACTCGCGCACCACCGGTTGGGTGTGGGCCAGCGATACACCGGTGATCGCGGCCAGCCGCTCGCGCGCGTAGGCCGTGCGCTGAGCCAGCAGCTCGGCCAGCTCGACCAGGCCCTGCTTTCCAAGCCAACTCAGGTAGACGATCCCGGCCAGCGCATTCAGCGCCTGCGCGGTGCAGATGTTGGAGGTCGCCTTCTCGCGACGGATGTGCTGCTCGCGCGTCTGCAGCGTCAGCACATACCCGAGCTTGCCATCCAGATCGTGGGTCTGGCCGGCGATACGCCCGGGAACCCGGCGCGTGAGCTCCTCGGTGACGGCGAAGAACCCGAACGAGGGCCCGCCGAAGTCGAGGCGGTTGCCGAGCGTCTGGCCCTCGCCGACGACGATGTCCACTCCCTGGGCGCCGGGCGCCTGGAGCAGCCCGAGCGAGATCGGGTCAGCTGAGCAGATCACGAGCGCGCCCAGATCATGGGCGGCATCGACGATCGGCTCGAGCCGCTCGACCGCACCGAGGAAGTTCGGCTGCGCGACGATCAGGGCGCTGACATCCTCGTTGAGCGTCCCGGGCGCGAGGTCGCTCAGACCGGTGAGGCCGTCGACCAGACCAATCACCTCGACCTCCATCCCCCAGCCCCGCGCGAGCGTGACCAGCGAGTCGATCGCATGTGGATGGACGCCGCTCGAGACGACGAAGCGCTTGCGGCCGTTGTGGAGCTTCGCCAGATAGCCGGCGGCCGCGACGGCACTCGGCCCCTCATACACCGAGGCGTTCGAGACCGGCAGACCCGTCAGCTCGCTGATCGCGGTCTGGTACTCGAACATCGCCTGCAGGCCTCCCTGGGAGACCTCCGGCTGATATGGCGTGTACGGGGTCAGGAACTCCGAACGGGAGATGATCGAGTCCACCAGCGCCGGCACGTACGTGTCGTACATGCCGGCACCGAGGAACGTGACCTCATCCTCGGCGCTGACATTGCGGAGTGACAGCTCCCGGAGCTCGGCGAAGACCTCCTGCTCGGAGAGCCCGTCCTCGAGGGCCAGCGGGCCCTCGAGGCGCAGAGATGGCGGAACGTCGGCGAACAACTCGTCGACCGAAGACACGCCGATCGTCGCGAGCATCTCGCGCAGATCGTCGTCGGTTACCGAGGTGTAGCGGCTCACGACGCCAGCGTCGCCACGTAGGCGGCAGCGTCCATCAGGCTGTCGACCTCGCTCGGGTCAGACAGCTTGACGCGTACCAGCCAACCCTCGCCGTAAGGGTCCTCGTTGATCTTTTGTGGGTCCGAACCGAGGTCATCGTTGACCTCGATCACCTCACCCGAGAGCGGCGCGACCACATCGGATACGGCCTTGACCGACTCCACCTCGGTGTAGTGCTCGTCCTTGGTCAGGCTCGAGCCGACCGCGGGCGGCGTGAAGAACACGACCTCACCGAGCGTGTCCTGCGCGTACCAGGTGATTCCGAAGGTCGCCTCATCCCCGTCGATGCGCGCCCAGTCGTGCTCGGAGTGGTACTTCACGTCGTCCGGGTAATGCGGGTCGGCCATCTACTGGTCCTTTCGGTACAGGGGCTTTGTCTCCACGATCGCATCGCGGAGCGTGCCGCGGACGTCGATCTGCAATCTGCTGCCCGGCTCGGCACGGGCCGCTGGAACGTACGCCAAGCCTACGCCGCGCTCGAGAGTCGGCGAGAACGAGCCGCTGGTCACGATCCCGCCGCCGACGATCGCGTTTCCCTGGCGGGCGATGCCGGGGCCTTCGATCGCGAACGGGACCAGCTTCAGTTCGGGTCCGCTGACCCGAACTTCCGAGATCGCGTCGGCGCCGATGAATCCGGTCTGCTCGGCACAGGCCCAGCCGAGGCCGGCGGAGATCGGGTCGTGATCCTCATCGAGATCGTTGCCGTAGAGGTGGAAGCAGGCCTCCAACCGCAGCGTGTCGCGCGCGCCGAGCCCCGCCGGCTGGGCTCCCCCCTCGACGAGCGCCGCCCACAGCGGCGACGCCTGATCGGGGTCGCAGAGCAACTCGACGCCGTCCTCACCCGTGTAGCCCGTGCCGCAGACCAGCAGCGGCACGCCGGCGACCGTGCGCTGGCAGCAGTGCAGTCGCGACGGCAGCGAGCCGTCCGCCAGCGACTGCACGAGCGCTCGCGCGCGCGGGCCCTGCACGGCGAGCATCGCGAACGCGCTCTGGCAATCGGTGACCTCGGCATCGAACTCCTGGCCGTGCGACTGCATCCAGGCGAAGTCACTCGCGTGGTTGGCGGCGTTGGTGACGATCAGGAAGCGGTTGTCCCCGAGTCGGTAGATGAAGAGGTCGTCCAACACACCGCCGCGCTCGTTGGAGAGCAGGCTGTACTGGGCACCGCCTTCAGGTATCCGGCGCACGTCGCTTGAGACGAGCCGCTGAACGCGCTCGAGCGCCTGCGGGCCGCTGATCACGACCTGCCCCATGTGCGAGACGTCGAACACGCCGACGTCGCCGCGCACCGCGAGGTGCTCCTCGCGGATGCCGGCGTACTGGATCGGCATCTCCCAGCCGGCGAACGGGACGAGCCTGGCGCCAGCCTCTAGGTGCGCCGCATACAGCGGCGTGCGCAGCAGTGTCTCGGTCGTCGCCTCAGCCATTCACCGCCAGCGTAATACGCGGGCGGACGGCTTGCCCAACGGCTTGCTCAGCGGTCCTTCAGGAACGACGGGATGTCGATCTCGTCGTCACGAATCTCGAGCGACGAGCGTTGACGGTCGTCGAACGTCACGTCGCGCCGGTTGGAGCGCGGCCTTGACGGCGATGAAGTGCTCGGGCGGGCCGTGGCACCGCCCAGGCCGCGGCCGTGGTCGAAGCCGGTCGCGATCACGGTCACCCGCACCTCGTCGGACATCGAGTCGTCGATCACCGCGCCGAAGATGATGTTCGCGTTTGCGTCGGCCGCGCCTGACACGATCTCGGCTGCCTCGTTGACCTCGAAGAGACCGAGGTCGGCGCCGCCGGTGATGTTCAGGAGGATGCCGTTGGCGCCCTCGACCGACTCCTCCAGCAGCGGCGAGGAGATCGCTTCCTTGGCAGCCTCACCCGCGCGGTTCTCACCGCTCGAGCTGCCGATGCCCATCAGTGCGGAGCCGGCGTCGTGCATGATCGTGCGCACGTCCGCGAAGTCGAGGTTGATCAGGCCGGGGATCGTGATCAGGTCGGTGATGCCCTGGACGCCCTGGCGCAGAACGTTGTCGGCCTCACGCAGCGCATCGGTCAGCGACGCGCGCCGCTCGACGACGGACAGCAGCTTCTCATTCGGGATCACGATCAGCGTGTCGACGAACTCGCGCAGCCTGTCGATGCCCTCCTGGGCCTGACGCGCGCGCTGCGTGCCCTCGAAGCCGAACGGACGCGTGACCACGCCGACCGTCAGGGCGCCGATCTCGTTCTTGGCGATGTCGGCGATCACCGGCGCGGCGCCGGTACCGGTGCCACCGCCCTCACCGGCGGTGACGAAGACCATGTCGGCGCCCTTCAGCGCCTCCTTGATGTCATCGCGCGACTCGGCGGCCGCGCCCTGCCCGATCTCCGGGTTGGCGCCTGCCCCGAGACCCTTGGTGAGCTCGGTGCCGATGTTCAGCTTGATGTCGGCGTCGCACATCTGCAGCGCCTGCGCGTCCGTGTTGGCGGCGATGAATTCGACGCCGCGCAGACCGGCGTCGACCATGCGGTTGACCGCATTGGTGCCGCCACCGCCGACGCCTACGACCTTGATGACTGCGAGATAACTGCCGCTTTCCATGATGATCCGTCCGACCCTCGATTCAGCATTGAGCGTTTACCCGCTCTCGCTTCCCTGCGGGAGTTTCGCACGTTACGGCCTTATCTTCGGCCAAGTCAACGGGAAATCTCTCCGCGCAACGATCTTTGCAGATCGCGGAACTCTCGATCAGAGTCGGAGAGTCACGCTGGACAGGGGCCTAACCCTCAAGTAGAGGTTTAGCCTCCAACAGGAGACGTATTTCCGGTGGTTCCTGCGGTGCCTGTGGTCGTGGATGAGCCGGGCGCCGCCAGACCAAGCGCTGCCGCCTGCGACGGGGAGACGCCGCTCCCGAAGCAGGCCGCCCGGGATCGGTTACATCGATGTAGGAGGCGCCCACCGAGTCGCTGTTCTGGAGCACGGCCACCGCCGCCGCCCACTTCTGCGGCAGCTGCCCGCTCGGTCCGAAATACAACTGCGGACCGTGGCGCAGCTGCACGATGACCCCGTGCTGGCTGCTGGAGGTGGCGCTCGCGATATGCGAGAGCAGGGCGTAGGGCGCGGCCGCCAGCACCGTGACTGCGGCGCGCGCGCCCGGGGCGCTGACGCTGCCGTTTCCCTGCGCGGAGCTCACCGGAACGACGGGCAGGGCACCGCGGACGGGCGTGCTGTTCGACAGGAAGGCGCCGTCGGCGTCGACCAGCTGCCTGCTCGAGCCGCTCTCCACAAAGGCCACAGGGACCTGCTCGGCGACGTGGATCACGACGGCGTGTGCTGCCGCTGCTCGTGACCGTCAGCGCGTGCACGTAGGAATACTCGGAGACGGAGGCCTCCAGCTTCGCGCATGTCGACGTTGAGCGTTGTCATCTGCAGCGCCGCGGCTGTCAGGGCATCGCGGATCTGGGGCACGTCGGGTCCGCTCAGGCCGGTCACCTTCACGCTGTCGACCTTCACGAAGCTCGAGCTCCGGTACCACGTCCAGCCCAGCCAGCCGATCAGCAGGAGCACCAGGACCAGCACCAGCGTGTGCAGCGAACGCAGCCGCCGCGGCAAGCAGCCTGGGCAGCGCGAAGCGCCGTTCACGTACCCAGCTGTCGCTGATCATGCGCGCCCCCACTCGCGTCGCGCGCGCCTCCAGTCGGCCGGGAACTCGACCGGTCCGAGCGCCTGCACCTCAGGTTCGAGCTCGATCCCGAACTCCTGCTTGACCCGCTCGCGCCCGGCCGCCATCAGCGCGACGACGTCAGCGGTCGTCGCGTTGCCGAGGTTCTCGACGAAGTTCGCATGCTTGTCGCTGAAGCCCGCGTCGCCGACCCGCAGCCCCCGGCAGCCGGCTGCCTCCAGCAGCTGTCCGGCTGTGCGCCCCTCGGCGCGGGGATCGTCGGGGTTCTTGAAGGTCGAGCCGAAGGTCTTGATCCCAGCGGGCTGCGCCTGCTTGCGACGCTCGCGCAGGTCCGCGAGCGTCGCCTTCACGTCGGTCTCCTCGGCGGGATGCAGCTTGAAGCGCGCGCGGGCGACGATCTCCCCCTTGACCAGGTTCGAGCGCCGGTATTCGAAGCCGAGCTGGTCGGGAGTGCGGCGCTCGGTGCCGACCGCCGAGACCACGTCGACCCATTCGAGCACGTCCGCGAGCGCGCCGCCGTAGGCGTTGGCGTTCATGCGCACGGCGCCACCCACGGTTCCGGGAATGCTGACGCCGAACTCGATGCCGGAAAGGCCGGCTCGGGCGGCCGCTGCCGAGACGGCGGGCAGGCGCGCGCCGCCGCCGCAGACGATGCGGTCGCCGGCAATCCCGTCGAGTTCGATCGTTGTGAGTTCCTTGTCCAGTTTCAAGACCAATCCCCGGACGCCCACGTCCGCTATGAGGAGGTTCGACCCCGAGCCCACGACCCCTACCTCCAAGTCCAGATTCCGCCGCCCATGCGAGCAGCCGCTCGAGCTCGCCGACGCTTCCGGGCCGCGCGAAGAACTCGGCAGGCCCGCCGGTACGGATCGTCGTCAGGCGCGCCAGCGAGAAATCGCGCTGAAGCCGGCAGGGGCCTCAGCCATCGCGCCAAGCGTAGATCGGCGCAAGGACAGGCTTTTTACGGATCGCGAGCAGCGACGGGTTCAGTGCGAGCAGCGACGGGTGCAGCGCGAGCAGCGCCGGGTGCAGCGCGAGCAGCGCCGGGTGCAGCGCGAGCAGCGCCGGGTGCAGCGCCAGCAGCGCCGGGTGCAGCGCCAGCAGCGCCGGGTTCAGTGCGAGCAGCGCCTCCCTACCGGGCGGCTACGAGCGTCCGACCGAGCGAGTCGATGTCGCCGGCGCCCATCAGCAGGCAGAGGTCGCCGGGACGCAGGGTCGCTTCAAGCCAGCGCTGGGCATCGGCGAGGCTCGGCATCCAGGCAACCAGCCGCCCGTCACCGGCCTCGGCCGCGGCCTCCGCGATCAGCCGGCCGCTGACGCCGGGAAAGTCCTCGGCCAGCTCGCGCGCCGGGTATACGTCGACGACGGCACAAAGGTCGGCCTCCGCCAGGGCGACACCAAAGTCCCGCGCGAGCGCGCGCGTGCGTGAGTAAAGATGCGGCTGCAGTACGGCGACGAGGCGCGCCGGACGCAGCGACCTGGCGGCCGCGATCGCGGCCGCCACCTTCATCGGGTGATGCGCATAGTCGTCGTAAACAGGTACGCCGGTCGTACGTTGTCCCGAGCAGTTCCATGCGGCGCCGCGCTCCCCTGAAGTCGGCTACCGCCGCGACCGCCTGCACCGGGTCGGCTCCGGCGGCGACGCAGGCGCTCAGCGCGCCCGCAGCGTTGATCGCGTTGTGGATGCCCGGAACCGCCAACTGCACGTCGTGCTCGCGCCAGCGGAAGCGCGCGCCCGCCGGCGTCGAGCTCGGGACGCTCGGCGTCGTACGGGACCACCTCCTCGGCGCCGGCCGCGATCGCCAGCAGCTGCGGTCGGTCCCAAACCACGGCGGTGCGCGCCCGACCGGTGAACTCGGCAAACGTCGCCTCCAGGTCTAAACGTGAGCTATAGGTTGAGTGGTGATCGAGCTCCGCATTTGTCAGCACAGCGATCTCCGGCCGGTAGTTGAGCAACGATCGGTCGGATTCGTCGGCCTCGATCACGATCCACTCCCCTGCGCCCCAGTCGGCGTTGAGACCGGTCGAGCTCAGTTCCCCACCAACGGCATACGCAGGGTCCATGCCGCAGCCTCGAAGTACGTGGACGACCATCGCCGTGGTGGTCGTCTTGCCGGCCGCCCCCGAGACCGCCAGGCAGCGCTTCAGCTGCGCGATCTGGGCCAGCAGCTCAGAGCGGTGGAGCTCCCGCCCGGCTTGCGCGTTCCGGGTTATCGGGGCCAATCGCGCTCGAGTACACGACCTCCGCACCGGGCGGTATGTTCGCGGCCGCATGACCGATTGCCGGCTCGATCCCGAGCGCGCGCAGCGGCTCCATATACGGTGACGTACTTCTATCCGAGCCGCTGACACTCGCGCCCAGCTTGTGTGCGATCAGGGCCAGGCCGCTCATGCCGGCGCCGCCGATTCCGACGAAGTGAAGGACGCGGCCTGCCCATGGCTGATCCGTTTGCACAACGTGTTCGAGCCCTGAGTCGCACCCCGAGCTCCGCGTGAGGTCAGTCATGCCTCAAGCTCACCTGCAGGTTCACCGCTCGTCACACTGTTGTGGACGCCGGCGGCGGCGAGCACCTCGGAGGCGATCACCGCCGCAGCGTGCGGTCGCGCAAGCCCGAGCGCGGCGCGACCCATGGCGGCCAGCCGCTGGGGGTCCGCCAGCAGTGCCTCAACTTCGGTACGCAAGCGTTCATGAGTCAGCTCGCTGTCGGGAATCAGGACCGCGGCACCGGCGTCGGCCATGTAGCGGGCGTTCACCGTCTGATGATCTGCCGTCGCGTGCGGGTACGGGATCAATACCGACGGGCGACCGGCTGCGGCAAGCTCCCAGACCGACCCACCGGAACGGGACACAGCCAAATCGCAGGCGACTATCGCATCCATCAGTCCGGAGATATAGCCGCGCAGGTCATAGCCCGACCGCGGCCCCCGCAGGCTCGGCAGGTCGCGGTCACCGGCCGCGTGGAGCACACGGAAGTCGCTGCGCGCGAAGGCCTCGAGCGCGGCCTCGTTGATCGACCGCGCCCCCTGGGATCCGCCGAAGACCAGCACGAGGGTCTCCTCCGGGGCAACGCCGAAACGGGCTCGGGCTGCCGCCCGGTTGGTCGGCACCGGAGGAATCGGGCGCCCGGTGATCACAAACTTCGGAGCCGTATGCCCCGGCAGCGGCAGCGCCGTGCAAACGCGCCGGGCGAGCGGCGCGAGCAATCTATTGGTGAGTCCCAGATGCCCGTCGATCTCGGCGATCACGAGCGGTGTGCGCAGGACCGCGCAGGCCACTCCAACGGGACCGGCGACGTAGCCGCCGCCACCGAACACGGCGCGCGGCCGCAGCCGCGCGACCAGAGCTGTGGCACCGGCAACGGCGCCAGCGTCGACCACCACCGCTCGAGCAGCTCCGACCGGCGAGCGGCGCGGCAGCGAGGCGACGTTAAGCTGGTGGAATTCGTAGCCGGCAGCCGGTACCAGCTCGGCCTCGGCCCGATCGCCTCCGACGAAGTGGACGTCGGCGCCGTTAGCTCGCAGCGCGTCGGCTACGGCCAGCGCTGGTACCACGTGTCCCGCGGTGCCGCCGGTCGCGACCAGGATCAGAGGTGCCGTCATCGGCGACCGCCCATGTGCGTCGCTGCTGTTCCCGGTCGACAAGCCGCAACTCGCGTGCGGCCGGCCGCGCGATCCCAAGCAGGATCCCGATGGAGCCGAGCATCACGAGCAGGTTGGTGGGCGCGTAGGAAATGAACGGCAGCGGGACACCGGTCAGCGGCGCGATCCCGAGTACGACGAAGATGTTGAGGATGCCTTGGCACAGAATCAGCGAGGTCAGTCCGCTTGCGAGCAACTTGGTGTACCGCGTGGCAGCCCGCCTGGCGGTCCGCAACCCAGCGTAGGCGATCATTCCATAGAGGCTCACCACGACGAGGACCCCCAGCACGCCCAGCTCCTCGCCGATCACCGCGAGGATGAAGTCGGTCTGCGCCTCCGGCAGCCACATCGCCTTCCCCACGGACTGACCGAGCCCGACCCCGCCGACCCCGCCCGAGCCGATCGCCATCTGCGCCTGTGCCGACTGCCAACCGGCGCTCGACTGCTGCGAGAACGGGTGCAGGAACGAGGTCAAGCGGGTGGCCTCGTACGGGTGCACCATCACCATCAGCACGATGCCGGCGGCAGCGATCAGGAAGATGCGCGTCACATATCCCCCAGGCACGCCAGCGACGACCAGCATCGCGACGATCGTCATGAAGCAGACGAGCGTCGTGCCGAGGTCGGGCTCGACGGCGATCAGCAGGCAGGCGGGACCCACCGCCACCGCGATCGGCGCGATCGCCGGCTTGAACCCGCGCTGCAGGCGACGTGGGTTGTCAGCCAGATAGCGGGCCGCATAGAGCACGAGCGCAAGCTTCGCGAGCTCCGAGGGCTGAAACTGAATCGGTCCAGCGGCAAACCAGCGGCGCGCACCGTTGACGCTCCTGCCGATCCCAGGAACCAGCACGGCGAGCAGCAGCGCACACGATCCGAACAGTAGCCACCGCACCACCTCGGGCGTCAGCCAGCGCAGCCCGTACTGCTCGCACAGCCGCATCGCGACCAGACCGATGCCCGCCGCGAACAGATACATGAGGAACTCGCTGGTGCCATACCCGCCTCCGTTGATCGCCCCCTCGGGCGATGAGGCGCTGTAGACCATGACCGCGCCAAAGGCGATCAGGCAGAGCGTCGCTGTCATCAGAATCCGATGCTCCAGCGGCGGCGCCACCCTCCTGGTGGCACGGGCTTGAGCTGGGCGCGGCGGCATCCGGTACTACTTCGACGCGAGGCGCGTAATGCCTCCGCATGGGGGCTGCAGATCGGGGTGTGCGGGCCAGCCCCCGCTAAGCCGTCAAGGTGCCTTCGTGCCGGCGGTCTTGGTGCTGGCGCTCCGGGCGCTGGCGGTCTTGATACTGGCGCTCTGGGCGCTCGTCGAAGCCGGGTTGATCGCGGCGGCCGTCTGGGTCGCGGCCGGCGGCTGCTTGGGCTGTGAGATCTGGTACAGCGTGAAGCCGATCGCCCCGCAGGCGGCTGCCACGATCCAGAAGCGCAGCATGATCTTCGTCTCCGACCAGGCTTCGAGCTCGAAGTGATGGTGGAACGGCGCCATCTTGAACACGCGCTTGCGCCAAACACGAAAGCTGAACACCTGGATCAGTACGGACAGCGCCTCCATCACGAAGATGCCGCCGATCACGATCAGCAGGATCTCCGTGTTGGTCATCACCGCCAGGCCCGCGATCGCACCGCCGATCGCGAGCGAACCTGTATCGCCCATGAAGACACTGGCCGGGAAGGCGTTGAACCAGAGGAACCCGATGCAGGCACCGCAGATGCAGCCTGCGACCAGCTCGAGGTTGTGGTCGCTCGCTCCCGTTACGAAGGTGATCCCCATATAGGTGAGAAACGCGATCGCGCCGCAACCGGCCGCAAGCCCGTCGAGACCGTCAGTCAGGTTCACCGCATTGGTCGTGCCGGCAAACACCAGGTAGATGAACAGGATGTAGATCGGGACCGGAAGGTTGACGTGCGCGTTGAACGGACGCAGAGAGACGGAATTGGACATGTGCGCCTTGTGGGTCGCGACCCACCAGAGTCCCACCGAGATCAGCAACAGCACGATCATCTTGGTGCGGCCGCGCAGACCAAGCGACCGTCGCTTCACGATCTGGGTGTAGTCGTCGGCGAAGCCGAGCAACGCGCACGCGACCGTCGCGCCGAACACTGCCAGAGAAGCCCAGTCGTGGGTCGAGAGGCAAAGGTACGGCACCGCGAATGAGATCACGATGATGAGCCCGCCCATCGTGGGCGTGCCTGCCTTCACCTTGTGGCCCTCCGGACCCTCTTCGCGGATGTTCTTGCCAAGGCCGCGGTTACGCAGGAACTCGATGAACTTGGGGCTCAGGAAAATGCACATCAGGAGCGCCGCGGACGCTGATATCAGCACGCGGCCGGCCTGTGAGTTCAGGGCGTGGGTGGCTGTGGCGAAGATCATGCCGGCGCCGCCGCCATCAGGGTCTCGCACACGAGCCTCAGGCCAACGCCGTTGGACGCCTTCACCAGCACGACGTCGCCGGGCCGCACGATTTCTGAGAGCAGCGCCGCCGCGGCGGCGGCATCGGCCGAATGGTGATGCTCAGACTGGAACTCATCCGCCATCGCCGCCGCCAGCGGACCGACGGTCACCAGCACGTCTGCAACGCCGTCGGCGTAGGCCCCGATCTCGCGGTGATAGCGCTCCGCCGTCGGCCCGAGTTCGAGCATGTCGCCGAGGACGGCGATTCGCCGCCCGGTGCCCGCGTCGGCGGCGAGCACGTCGAGTGCAGCCCGCATCGACATCGGATTTGCGTTGTAGGCATCATCGATCAGCGTCACGCCACCGTCGAGCGCGCGCCGCTGGCCGCGACCCGGTGACAGCGCGAGCTCGAGCCGACCGCTCGGCCTGACCCCGACGGCGCCGGCCGCGGCCACGGCCGCCAGCAGATCCTGGCGCAGGTGCTTCTCGGTGAAGTCGACGTCCAGATCGATGCGTTCCCCGGAGGCATCGATCACGACATGGGTTGAATCCTCGGCAGCGATCGTGACGTCGCCGCCCTGACCGAACGTGACGGTGTGCACGTCGGTACGAAGATGCTGCTCCAGCAGACGCTCACCGGCTGGGACAACGGCGGTCGCGCCGGGCGCCAGCGCAGCGATCAGCTCTGCCTTGGCAGCCGCGATCGCCTCAATCGTGCCGAGCAGTTCGAGGTGAACCGGGCCGATGCTGACGATCACGCCGACGTCAGGCTCGGCGATCCGGGCGAGCTCCGTGATCTGACCGGGACCGCGCATCCCCATCTCCAAGACCAGCACCTCGGTTCCCGTCGGGGCCCCGAGAATCTGCAGGGGGAGTCCGATCTCAGTGTTGAAGTTGGCCTGCGAGGCGACCGTCCGGCGCTGCGGTCCAAGCACGCTCAGCAGCAGGTCCTTGGTGGAGGTCTTGCCGGTCGAGCCTGTCACGCCGATCACCTTGGCACCGAGCGCGTGGCGCCAGGCGTTGGCGAGCCGCTGGAGCGCTGCCAGCGGATCGTCGGCAACGAGCACAGCTCCGGAGCCGGAGGCGAGTGCCTTCTCGCCCCACTCCACCGCGACCAGCACACCCCAGGCGCCGGCTGTGAGCGCGGCGGCAGCGAAGCTACCACCGTCAACGTGCTCGCCCGGCAACCCGACGAACAAAACGCCGGGGCCCGCGACCCGCGAGTCGATCGTGACCCGCACGGGCCCGTCGCCCCTCGCGGACGTGTCGCGTATGAGCTGCGCGCCGGCCGCACGCGCGAGCTGATGAGCATCCCAGGGCCTCATCGAGCACCGAGGGTACCTGTGTCGCCCGACCGCACGAGTCGCCTCATTCAGGCCCGACTCAGCTCGCGCAGCGCCTCGCGCACGACGCTGACGTCGTCAAATGGCAGCTTCGCTCCGCCGGCGAACTCCTGGCCCTGCTCGTGCCCCTTGCCCGCGATCACAACCACATCGCCGGCCTGCGCGTCCGCTACGGCGGCGAAGATCGCGGCGCGGCGGTCGGGATCGTGATCGACAGACCGATCGATGCCGGCGAGGATCTCAGCGATGATCGCCTCGGGCTGCTCTGAGCGCGGGTTGTCGGAGGTGACGATCACGCGATCGGCAAGCCGTGCCGCGATCTCCCCCATCAGCGGCCGCTTGCCGCGGTCACGATCGCCGCCGCAGCCGAAGACGACATGCAGGCTGCCGTCGGTGAGGCCACGGGCAGAGCTGAGCACGTTCTCGAGCGAGTCTGGGGTGTGGGCGTAGTCGACGAGCACCGCGAAGTCCTGTCCCTCATCGACAGTCTCGAATCGCCCTGGCACCTGACCGGCGCGCTCGATCGCGGTCGCGGCCGTATCGAACGGAACGTCGAAGCGCGCGCGCCGCGGCGAAGGCCGCAAGCACGTTTGACACGTTGAAGCGTCCGCGAAGCGGTGACCTCAGCTCGGCGACCCCATCGGGCGAGTGCAACGTGAAGCGCGAACCCGAGAGGTCGGTGCGCAGATCGTCAGCGCGGTAGGTGGCGCCCGGGTGGTCCAGCGCGAACGTGATCGGTGGTGGGATCTCCGGATCGGTGGCCAGCCGCTGGCCGTAGGGGTCGTCGAGATTGATGACGGGTCGTCGTGCTCTGACGTCCGTGAACAGCTTGCGCTTGGCCTGGAAGTAGGCCTCCATCGTGGGATGGAAGTCGAGATGGTCCTGCGTGAGGTTCGTGAAGACCCCGACCGCAAACTCCGAGGCGTCGACGCGTCCGAGTTCGAGCGCGTGCGATGAGACCTCCATCACGCAGGCGACGTCGCCGCCGTCGAGCATCGCGCGAAACGATCGCTGCAGATCGATCGCCTCAGGCGTCGTGCGCTGCACGTCGGACTCCCTGCCACCGATCACGCTCTTGACGGTCCCCAGCAGGCCTGTCTGGCGGCCATCCGCCTCGAGCAGCGCCCGCAACAGGTAGGCGGTTGTCGTCTTGCCATTCGTACCCGTGATGCCGGCCAGATCAAGGCTCTCAGTCGGGTTGCCGTAGAAACGCGCGGCGGCGGGAGGCATGGCGCGCCGTACGTCGGCCACAACCACCTGCGGAATGTCGATGTCGAGCAGGTGATCAACAACCAGCGCGGCGGCACCGCGCTCAACGGCGTCGGCGGCGAAGTCATGACCGTCGCGCGTGAAGCCGCGCACACAGAAGAACAGGTCGCGGGGTTGGGCGGCCCGGTTGTCATACGCCAGACCGGCTATGTCAACCGCTGGCGCGCCCGGAAAGAGAACGTCCAGATCCATCGGCGCCACAGGGTAGCTGGCCCCATCCCGGCTAATGCCGTGAGTCGCAAGTCCCGTAGCTCACGGCACTACGGGGTGGATGGCATCGCCGGGTGCAGTGCGGAAGCCGGGCAGGCCTTGGGCGGACACGGGTTGATCCCGAAGTGCGGCACGGCCCAACCCGACGATCTTCTGGAACGCGGGCGCCGCGACCGAGCCACCGTAGTAGCCGTTGTGCGGCTCGTCGACAACGACCGCGACCACCAGTTTCGGATTGCTGGCCGGCACCATGCCGATGAACGACGCGACGAACTTGGTGTTCGAGTACTTGCCGTTCACGACCACCTGAGCGGTACCGGTCTTGCCTGCCATGTCGTAGCCGGGGATCGCCGCGCCGGACGCTGTCCCACCATCGGCAAGCACACCGCGCAGCATCTTGCGCAGCTCCAATGCGACCGTCGAGGAGATGATGCGCTTGCCCGCGGGTTCCGTCTGGCCCTTGCCGCCGATCGACTCCACGATCTGCGGCGTGCGCAGGATCCCCCCGTTGGCGATTGCGTCGTAGGCCTGGACCATCTGCATCGGCGTCACCTCCTCACCCTGACCGAACGGGAGGTTGTACATCGACACGCCCGACCAGGCGAGCGTTCCCAGCCGCGGAACCACACCGGCCTGCTCGCCGGCCAGCTCGACGCCGGTCGGCTTCCCGAACCCGAACTGGTTGACCCAGTGCGCGAAGCTGTTCTGACCCATCCGGGCCGCGATCTCATCGGCACCGATGTTGCTCGACACCTTGAGGATGTCGCTGACCGTCAGGTATTCGTTGGGGTGCGATTCGGCGTCGTCGATGCGCCGCCCGTAGGGATCCAGCGACGAGGGAACATAGATCTCGGAACCTGGCGTGACCACGTGATCTTCCAGAGCGCCCGCGACAGTCACCGCCTTGAACGTCGAACCGGGCTCGTAGGAGAAGTCCACGGCCTGGTCCTCGGCCACGGGTACGCGACCGCCGACCGGCTTCAACGCTGTCGAGGGGACGCTGTCCAGGTTGAGCGACGGCCAGTTGGCCAACGCCAGTATCTGGTCAGTCTGCGGATCGGTGACGATCGCCGTTGCCCCCGCGGGGTCGTACTGCGCTCCGACTCCGGCCAGCACCTGCTCTACCTCGGACTGCAGCGGAGCCGAGATCGTCAGCTTTATGTTCTGACCGGGCACCATGGTCTTGGTGGTCTGCACCGAGATCGCCTTGCCCTCAGCGTCGATCACCGTGCGCCGCAGCCCGCTGACGCCTGCCAACCGCTTGTTGAGCGCCCACTCGAGGCCGTCAAGACCCTTGTCGCCGCCCACCCAGCCGAGCACCTGGGCGAGCTCATTGCCACGCGGGTAGACGCGACGCTCCGTGGGCACATCCCAGATGCCATTGATTCCCGGCACGCCGTTGACGCTCAGCTTCATGATCCGGCTGGCGATGACCGTGGACACACTGCCGGCCAGCTTCACGTAGCCCGTGTTCGGCTTGGTGATCAGCTGCAGTGTGCGCGCAGTGGTCAGGCCGACCAGGCCCGCGAGCTTGCTGGCAACCACCTCGGGATCTTTATAGGTCTTGTTGATCAGGATCGGGTCGGCGTAAATCACGTCGGAGGGTTCGCTGATCGCGTACACGACCCCAGTGCGATCCGTGATCTCGCCGCGCACCGCTGGCTCTGGGACACGCTGCACCTGCTGGGCATTTGCTGCTTGGCGCAGTGCGCCGGAGCGGATCGTTCCCAGATATCCGGCGCGGACGATCGCCGACAACCAGCAGCAGCATGAACACCCCGAACATCAGGCCGACGCGCCGATCGATCGTGTCGACGGTCCGTCGCGGAGCGCTGGTTGACACTGTGGCTACCCCGCGAGTCCGGCGGCACCGTCGGCCGATGCCGTACTCGGAGCAGTACCCGCGGTCCCAGTGGTGCTGTCGGTGCCCAAGGACGCTGACCCGGTGTCACTGGTCCCGCCGGTTCCGCTGGTTCCGTTGGTCGAAGAACCGCTGGCCGTTGGTGAAGTGGCGCCAGTGTTGCTCGTGCTGCTGTCCTCGGACGCTGTGTCACCGCTGCTGGAAAGCCCAGTGGCGTTGCCGGAGTCGGCGATCGAGGTTGACTGCGTCGCCGTGGTGACTGAGCTCGTGGTGTTCGCGCTCGTGGTGCTGCTCACTCCCGCGGACGACCCAGTGCCGGTGGACTGTTGCGCACCAACCGCGCTGAGCGATGTGCCCGCCTCGGAGCTCGCCTGATCGGTGTGCTCCTCAGCCGCCAACTGCGTCAGGTACTGCTGCGGCGACGGCGCGCTGATGTTGTGGATCGCGGCCGTGAGATGGCGTCCAGCCGAGGCTTGTAGGAAGTGGGGGTCGAGTGCGTTGGGCTCGTGCATGCCATAGGACGCAGCCAGCGTCTCAATGCGACTGTTGTCAGAGAGCGCCGAGATCTGGGAGCGCAGCGCCGCGTTGCTGCTCTGGAGCGCGGTTGCCTGCTGAACCTCGCTGCCGACGCCGGCGCCGAGCTTGAGCACCTCGACTCGCAGGCCAACGATCGCGACAAGCAGCGCGCCGAGGACGGGAATCCACGCGCGCCCGCGGACGATCCGGTCAAGTCTTGGGGCCTGAAGCCGGAGCGCGAGACGCGGTGCGGAGTGTTCCCGCACACGTTGCCGGGTTGCGGGGCGCTGGCGCGGAGGCGCCTTGCGAGGAGCCCTCCGCGTCGGCGCCGTACGCGTCGGAGCCTCGCGGTACGCACGCACCGGCGCGGGCACGAGCTGTGCCTCGAGCGCCGCTGCGGCGGCAGTGGCACGGCCGGACGGCCGCGTATCAGGCCGGGCCCGCTGACGGGTTTCGCTACGGCTCTCTGGACGCGAGCTCGGTCCCGAGACTCGGCGCGGAGTCGTGGGTGCATGAGTCGCCGAGCGGGGCGCGCGGCGACCGGCGACTGTGGCGGCTGCTGGTGGCATGGCTATCTGACCTCGGCTAGAGCTTCCGTGCTGCGCGCAGATGCGCTGACTTTGATCGTGGGTTCGATGCGACCTCACCCGGCGTGGGTGCGATCGCCCGGCGCGTGAGCAGCTCGGCCTCAGGTTCGTGACCGCACACGCAGATGGGAAGGTCCGGCGGGCAGATGCATCCGCGCGCCTTCTCGGCGAGGAAGCGCTTCACGCGCCGGTCCTCGAGCGAGTGGAAGGAGATGACCGCCAGGCGGCCGCCAACCGCGAGCAGGTCCCATGCCAGCGGCAACGCCTCATCGATCTGGGTCAGCTCGTCGTTGACGGCGATCCGCAGCGCCTGGAAAGTGCGCTTGGCCGGGTGACCGCCTGCGAACTGGGCTGGCACCGGGATCGCGCCCTTGATCACGTCGACCAGCTCCTGGGTGGTGCTGAGCTCGGCGCGCGAGCGCGCCCTCACGATCGCACGCGCGATCGGGCCGGCATAGCGCTCCTCGCCGTAATCGCGCAGCAGCCGCGCGAGCCGACGCTCCTCCCAGCCGTTGACGACCTCTGCCGCCGTCAGCTCCTGCGCTGGGTCCATGCGCATGTCGAGTGGCGCCTCGTAGGAGTAGGAGAAGCCTCGCTCCCAGGTGTCGACCTGCATCGACGACATGCCGAGGTCCATGTAGACCAGGTCCGCCGCCAGGCCTTCGTCTCGGAGCATCGCCAGCCCAGCGACGAAGTCCGCGCGGATGAAGCGCGTATCGCAGGCGACCTCAGCCGCCAACTCGGCAAAGCGCTCTTCGGCGAGCGGATCGCGGTCGATGCCGATCAGGGTTCCGGACGCGCCGATGCGATCCGCGACGAGACGGGCGTGGCCGGCGCCGCCGATCGTGCAGTCGACGGCCACGGCGCCGGGAGCCGGGTCGAGGAACTCGATCAGCTCGCCGGCCAGGACGGGCACGTGCGGCGTGGTCATGTCAATCAGTGTGGTCAAAGCGCGCGGTGATTTCGGAGAAACGGGACAGAGCGGTCGCGTTGTACTCGGCGAAGGCCTTGCGATCCCAGATCTGAAGGTGGTCCCCAGCGCCGGTGATCACGGCCTCCTTCTCGAGACCGGCGAACTCCCTCGCCGGCGGCGGAATCACAAGCCGGTTCGCCGAGTCCAACTCCTGGTCCCACGAGTTGCCGTAGAGCAGAGTGCGAAGGTCGCGCGCCCGCGGGCCGAGCGGGTTGAGGTCGGCCAACGCCTGCTGCACGAAGGAGTCGTAGTCGTCCGGCCTCCAGATCGAGAGCGAACGGGCGGTCCCGACCTCTGTCTCCGGGGAGATCGCCAAGACGATGCCACCGCGCAGGACCTCGCGGTACTTCGCCGGAACCGTAAGCCGGTTCTTCGCGTCGAGCGCGTGTTCGAAGGTTCCGC
Organism: uncultured Actinomycetota bacterium; assembly: GCA_963714335.1. Lineage (GTDB taxonomy): Bacteria > Actinomycetota > Thermoleophilia > Solirubrobacterales > Solirubrobacteraceae > Palsa-465. The sequence goes on along the minus strand of CAVQNW010000001.1, from coordinate 364,520 downwards.
GGAAGATCAAGGGTTCTCATGCGCCTGGCCGAAATTTGAAACCCGGGTGGCTGGGTGGGAGGAGCCCTGCCACCCGGGTCCCTGCATGCGTGGCCCACGTTAACCCATCTCTCTCCCACTTTGCAACCCAATCAGACACCAATCTCCCACAAACACCCCAAATCGCCCCATTACGGGCGTGTGGTGCCCCACCGCAGCCGGCAGAGTGGAGCGTTTTGGGCCCGCGACCCGCGCGAATAGACAGCTCGAAGCGACGTGAGCATCGAGTGGTGGAGGGAAGTGGGGCGGGCTACCAGGGAGGTGGCCCGGCCGAAGCTCCGGACGTTAGGTGGCAGAAATGTCCATGAACGCCCATAGCTTCAAGCCGACTGGCGACGATCAGCGGGCCGTCTGCTGACTCGCGGCGAGAAGCTATGGGAGTTCTGGCTCCAGTTTTGAGTCAGAACTCCCGAAGCCTCTGCGAGCAGGCCAGCTGCTCGCCAACGCGGGGCGCGCCAACGCCGGGCGCGCCAAAGCCGGGCGCGCAAACGCCGGGCGCGCCAACGTGGGGCTCGCCTACGTGGGGCTCGCCTACGCGGGGCGCGCCAACCCTGGGCGCGCCAACCCTGGGCGCGCCTACGCGACCAACCGGGCGCTGTCCGCGGGCGCGGTGGCCGGCACGTCCATCAGCCGGTAGCCGACACCCCAGACGTTGATCACATAGCTGGCGCCGCGAGCGGAGAGCTTGCGGCGCAGCCGTCGAAACGTGGGAGTCAAGGGTTCGCGTCCGTTGCGCCGAGGCACCGCCGTCGCTCCAGCCCCAGACGGTTGCCATCAGCTCTTCGCGCTTGAACACGCGGCCCGGCTCGCGCGCGAGCGTGAGCAGCAGGCTGAACTCCTTGCTGGCCAGTGGCACCGGACTGCCGTCGGCCCAGACCTGACGGGCGAGCGCATCGATCTCCAGCGACCCGACGCGCAGGCGGACGATGTCCGTGGCACGACGGCGGCGGCGTCGAAGCAGGGCACCGATCCGGGCCCGCAGCTCCGAATACGAGAGCTCGGCGTTGTCGAGGTAGTCGTCGCAGCCGCGCTCGAAGCCACGGATGCGATCGAGCGGTGAGGGCTTGGCGGAGCTGATGATCACGGGCAGATCGCAGTCGATACCAGCGCCGGCCTGATCGGCTTCCCGCACAAAGCGCAGGAGCTCGAGCCCGTCGGCGTCGGGCAGGTCACGATCCACCACGACCAGGTCGACAGAGGTCTGGGTCAGCAGGGTCCGGGCGCTGGCGACGGCACCTGCCTCGAGAACCTCGTAACCGTCGGCTGAGAGGTTGTCGCCGAGGAACGCCCGAGCCTCGCGATCGGCCCCGACGATCAGGACTGTATGTGTGGGGGTGATGAGCTTCACACTTAATAGAGGCATTGGCGGGCGCCCGTTAACCCCCCCGATCATGGACGCTCAAACCGGAAAGCCGCAAATACCGGTGTTCCGTGCAACATCACGTTCAGGGGCTGCGCCACGGGAGGACTCGGCCATAAGATGCCGACGGCATGTACCGACGCGGCAATTACTCGTCCGGTGAAGATTTCGTACTGGAGTACGGAGACCTCCGCTTCACGTTCAACGAGCGGGACTTCAGCGAGCGGTGTGAGCAGGCCGCTCGGCGCCTTGGCTTCATCGGCGATGCGATCGCCGAGGATGAGGCCGAGGATCTGATCAACCTGGTGGTCAACGGTGAGGTTACCGATCCGGCCTCGGCCCTGGGCGAGCACGTCAACGAGTGCTGGCCCGAGCTGGTCGGACCCTCGGACCGCTCTCTGGTGCACTGGCTGCGTCGTCTGATCTTCCGCAGCGCGTGGCTCGACCAGCGCGTCAAGGAGGGCGAGCTCGACGTCGTCTTCGACGACGACACCGGCGCCTTTGTCTACATCCAGCCCGACCGCGGTGGCGAACCGATCGAACTCGCCCCCGAACCGAGCTGGGGTCGCGTCGCCTACGTCCGACGCTAGCCTCGTAGCAGAGCGATTGCCGCCTCGGGCTCGGTCGGGCCGCCGGATCGCCCCGGCGGCGTTGCGCCAGCCAGCGGGCGGCGTGTGCCAGCCAGCGGGCGGCGTGTGCCAGCCAGCGGGCGGCATGCGCCGGGCAGTGCGTTCGAGCCGATACCGCTAGGAGCAGCCGGTAAGCGGCGCATAAACCCGTTAATACCCTGCTTATTTCCGTACTAGGCCAATGAGCAGCCTGCCCGATTTCCGATTACGCTGGCGGCAATGAGTGCACGAATCTGGCTCGTGATCCCGACCTACAACGAGGCCGAGAACGTCGGTCCCCTCGTTCGGGCGGTCGCCGAGGAGATGGCGAAGATCGCCCCCGGCGAGCATCGCATCCTGATCGTCGATGACAGCTCGCCTGACGGCACGGGCAAGCTGGCCGACGAGCTGGCTCAGGAGATGGACGTCGTCGAGGTGCTGCACCGACCCGTCAAGAGCGGACTCGGCCGCGCCTACATCGCCGGATTCGGACACGCGCTCGCGGGAGGCGCGGAGCTCGTGGTCGAGATGGATGCCGACTTCTCTCACGATCCCAAGTACCTGGGTGATCTGATCGGCGCGGCTGAGGACGCCGACCTGGTGCTCGGCTCGCGTTACGTGCCGGGCGGCGCAGTCCGCAACTGGGGCGTGTTGCGGAAGCTGATCAGCCGCGGCGGCAGCCTCTACGCGCGCACTGTGCTGGGCATCAAGGTGCGTGACCTGACCGGCGGCTTCAAGTGCATCCGCCGTCCCGTGCTCGAGACGATCGACCTTGGCAGCCTACGCGCCGACGGGTACGTGTTCCAGATCGAGGTCACCTACCGCGCGATCCGTTCGGGCTTCCGCGTCCACGAGGTGCCGATTCTGTTCACGGACCGCGCCGCCGGCGCCAGCAAGATGTCGAGCATGATCGCGCTCGAGGCGATGCTGCTCGTGCCGAGGCTGCGTCGCTCGGACACCCGCCAGCTGACCAGATCATGAGCGATCTCAAAAGTGACAACACCGGAGTTCGGGTAATCCTCCAGTCATGAGCCTGAACGCACCGCTTGGGGCGACGCCTGAGGGCGGCGGCTTCGACATCACCGCGTCCACGCTGGTCGAGCCAGGCCACGTACTCCACAGATCACGTTCGCGCACGCGAGCCGAGCGCATCGGCATTACAGCGACGGTCTCCGTCCCGCTGCTCGGCCTGTTCCTGTGCATGGCGGGGACGCGCACGGGGACGCTGGTACCGCAGTCAATCGCACTGTGGCCGCCCGCGTCGGTCATGGCGGGTCCGCTCGAGTTCATCGGCATCAGGCTGGGCGTCGGCGCGGTCGTCGCGTCACTGCTCGTGCTGCTGGGGGCCTACCTGGTGGCGATCAGGTTCATCGAGCACGTCCCTCCCCGTATCACGATCTGTGCGGTGGCGGCCTTCACCTTCATCGTGCTGATCGGGCCTCCGCTGTTCTCCACCGACGTCTTCAGCTACCAGGCGTACGCGAAGATGTTCGCCGACTATCACATCAACCCGTACGTCCACGGGCCCTCCACGATCCTTCTCGACCCGATCTACAACTACATCGGCGCGAAGTGGATCAACGTCCCCAGCGTCTACGGGCCGCTGTTCACGTTCCTGAGCGCCCCGTTCGCGAACACCTCCATCGCCTTCAACGAGTTCGCGTTCAAGCTGATCGCGGCGGCCGCGAGCTGCGGCACGCTTTACCTGATCTGGAAGTGCGCGCTGCGTCGCGGCGTCAACCCCGCGAGCGGCGTCGCGCTGTTCGGGCTGAACCCGATGGTGACGCTTTACGGTGTCGGCGGCGGCCACAACGACCTGTTGATGCTGCTGCTGACAACCGGCGGCATCTATGCCGTGCTCACCCGCCGAGAGCGTTCGGCTGGGGTCCTGTTCGCCACCGGCATCGCGGTCAAGCTCACCGCGGCGATCGTCCTTCCATTCGCGCTACTGGGCGATGCGGGACGGGAGGTTGGTCGCCGGCGGCGCCGACTGCTTGTCGGCGTCGCGGCCGCGACGGCGGTGCTGGCCGCAGCGAGCTACGCCGCCTTCGGCACGAACATCCTGCACATGACGCACACGCTCCAATCCGTGCAGGACGAGGGCGACTGGCAGAGCCTGCCCGGCTTCTTCTTCACGCTGACACACGTGACCATCACCAGTCCGGTCCGGATGCTCGACGACGTGGTGCTGGTGGGATCGCTGCTGTGGCTGCTGCGACGCGTCTGGCAGGGACGCATGGACTGGATCGACGGTGCTGCCTGGGCGACGTTCGCGGTACTCGCCACAGCCTGGTCACTGCTCCCCTGGTATGTCTGCTGGCTGATGCCGCTCGTCGCACTCAGCAACAGCAGGCGACTCTGGAACCTCGCCACGGTGGCGACGCTGATGGGCGGCGCGATCATGATCGCGACCTGCTTTCCCAGCTGGAACTGGCTCTGACGAGAAGCTGTCGACTTCAGCTGAACATAGGATGACGCCGTGAGCGTTGGCAGAGAACTCGGGCTGCTCAGCGTGGTCGCGCCCGTCTATCAGGAGGAGGCGACGATCGAGCCGTTCTGCGCCGCTGTCACGGAGGCGCTATCCGGGCTGCCGTTTGAGCTCGTGCTCGTGGACGATGGCTCAACCGACCGGACGCCGGCAAAGCTGGCGGCACTGGCCGCTGCCGACAGCCGTATCAAGACGGTGCTGCTGTCACGCAACTTCGGGCACCAGGCGGCGCTGACGGCGGGACTCGACCATGCCAGCGGCGACGTCGCCGTGACGCTCGACTCCGACCTGCAAGACCCGCCGAGCTTGATACCCACGCTGCTCGATCGCTGGCGCAGGGGCGCCGACGTCGTCTATGCAGTGCGCCGGCAGCGTAATGGGGAATCGCGCTTCAAGCTCGGCACCTCCAGCCTGTTCTACCGGCTCTTCGGCTCGCTGGCCTCGGTCCAGCTCGAGCGCAACAGCGGGGACTTCCGGCTGGTCGACCGCCGCGCGCTCGACGCGCTGCTGTCGATGCGCGAGCGCTCGCGCTTCCTGCGTGGGATGAGCGTCTGGGTCGGCTTCACCCAGGACTCGGTCGCCTACGACCGCGACGCCCGCTACGCAGGAAAGACGAAGTTCACGCTCGGGAAGATGCTGCGATTCTCGTTCGACGCGATCGCATCGTTCTCGTACCGGCCGCTGCAGATTGCGACCGCGCTCGGCTTCGTGATCTCGGTGGTCGCGTTCATCGCGATTCCCGTCGTGATCGTCCTCAAACTCACCGGCAATTATCTCTACGGCTTCAGCACGGTGGAGATCACGATCTTGCTGCTCGGCGGCATCCAGCTGATCACGATCGGATTGATCGGCGAGTACGTCGGGCGGATCTTCGACGAGGTCAAGGGCCGACCGCTGTACCTGGTGCGAAGCCGCGCAAACTTCGACATCAGCGCGGGTCCGACCTCCGCCTACGAGGACGAAGCAGCGGACTTCGACGCCGAGCGCTAACCCCCGGTGGGGTTCGGGCCCGGCACGGTGCTCCCGGGCTCGCTGACTTCCGGAGCCTCGATTGCCTCCGCCGCGGTCAGCCGCTCAAGCGCCTCGACCCGCCGCGCAAGCCCCTTGAGCGCGTCCGCGATCGGGTCCGGCAGGTGCACCCAGTCGGCATCGGGGCCCTCCGGCCGGCGCCCTTCGACCCTGACTGGATGCCCGGGTATGCCGACGACGGTCGAGTTCGGCGGGACGTCGTGGATCACGACCGTGTTGGCGCCGATCTTCGCGCCATGGCCGACAACGATCGGCCCAAGCAGCTTGGCGCCAGACCCGATCGTGACGCAATCCTCGACGGTGGGGTGGCGCTTGCCCGTGGCAAAGCCGGTTCCTCCGAGCGTCACGCCCTGGTAGATCGTGACGTCCTGACCGAGCTTGGCAGTCTCTCCGATCACCACGCCCATGCCGTGATCGATGAACAGCCCAGGACCGATCTCCGCCGCCGGGTGAATCTCGATGCCGGTAAGGGAACGAGTAAGAGTCGCGATCAGCCGCGCCGGCAGCGCCATCCCGGCGTTGAACACGCGGCTGGCCAGCCGATGCGCAAGCAGCGCCTGAACTCCCGGCCAAGTCAGAAGGATCTGAAGGGTCCCCAACCCCGCGGCCGCGGGATCGCGACTCCGGGCCGCAGCCACGTCGCGCCTGATCTCCGCAAGGGTGGCGCCGATAACGCCGTCACCGCGCATGCTTCAAGGCTACCTAGTGGGTTTCCGCGGCGAACCAGGGCAGCGAGACGTAGCGCTCGCCGGAGTCCGGGAGGATCACGGCGATCCGCGCACGGGCGAACTCCGCGCGGGCGGCCAGCTGCAGCGCGCCGGCCACGGCAGCGCCGGCGGAAATGCCCACCAGCACCCCCTCGCGCGCAGCAAGCCGCTGTGCAGTGTGAACGGCGTCGTCGTCGGTGATCGGCAGGATCTCGTCGATGATCTCGCGGTTCAGGACCTTCGGCACGAAGCCCGCGCCGATGCCCTGGATGCGATGAGGACCGGGACGCCCGCCGGAGAGAACCGGCGAGCTTGCCGGCTCGATGGCGACGATGTGCAGCTTGGGATTACGCGCCTGCAGGTACTCCCCCGCCCCCGTGATCGTTCCGCCGGTACCGACCCCGGCGACGAACACGTCGATATCGCCGTCCAGCGCTTCCCACAGCTCGGGCCCCGTCGTCCGGCGGTGAGCCTCTGGGTTGGCCGGATTGGAGAACTGGTCGGGTAGGAAGACATCGTCGCCCGTCGCCATCCGCCGAGCCGCCTCGACCGCCTCATGCATGCCACCGAGCGACTCGGTGATCTCGAAGCGGGCGCCGTAGAGCGCCAGCAGGCGCTCCCGCTCACGGCTCATTCCCTGCGGCAGGGTGAGTACGAGGTCATAGCCCTTGGCGGCGCAGACGAAGGCCAACGCGATCCCGGTGTTGCCGCTCGTCGCCTCGACGATCGTCGTGCGCCCCGGTTCGATCTGCCCCTCGCGCTCGGCCGCCTCGATCATCGCCAGACCGATGCGGTCCTTTACGCTGCCGCCCGGATTGAACGCCTCGACCTTTGCAAACAGCGAGGCTTCTGAGTCCGCGGGCGGCACGCGGGTCAGCTGCACGACCGGGGTCTTGCCCACATATGCGGAAATGTTGGTCGGAATCCCCGCCATCGCGCTGAATCTACTGGCTCGGCGGCTCCCGGCGCGACCATCGTGACCGCCATGGTGACGGTCGTTGCCGCGATCAGATGAAATACATGCTGACGCCGCTCGCCTGAGCCTCGGCCTCGGCCACGTCGGCGATCGACTGTGCTCTGAGCACTGCCCGCGCGGCCTCGGCGGCCTCGGCAAAGACGCCGGTGGCGTCGGCGCCAAGCGGACCGTCGAGCTGCTCGACCACCTCCAGTACGGTGATCTGCGAGGCCGGCTTGGCGAAGCTGTACCCGCCCTTCACACCGCGCTGCGACCTCAGCAGCCCGGCCCGGCGCAGTGTCGCGAACAGCTGCTCGAGGAACTGTGCCGGGATGTCACCCCGCTTCGCGAGCTCGCCGATCGGCACGGGGTCGTCGTCACCGATGCGTTGGAGCTCCACGAGGGCGCGGATTGCGTACGGCGACTTGCTCGTGATCGAGAGCACGCTTTGATGCTAGATCCAACCGCGCTCGGTCGCGATCAGGACGGCCTGTGCTCGATCCATTGCGCCGAGCTTGCCGTAGACGTTGTGCAGATGCGTGCGCACCGTACTGGTCGACAACCCCAGCTCAGAGGCGATCTGCTTGTAGACCATCCCCTTGGCAAGGCGCTTGAGCACGTCGACCTCACGCGCGGACATCGGGCATGGATCGACCTGGCGGGGTCGGTCGGAGCCCATCGATAGCGGCAGCTCGTACATGATCTGGCGCAGCTGCTCGCCCTTGAGGTTGATCGAGCGCCCGGCTGAGAGCATCTCTGAGGGCGTCACGGGGTTGCTCAGCAGATAGTGGGCCAGCATGTCCGCAAGGCGCACGATTGCAGCCTCGCCCTCGGCGTCGGCCGCGTGGTGCGCCTCTATCACCTGCGCGATCGTCGCGGGCAGGCCCCACCGCCTGGCGATGACGCCGCCAACCAGCGCATGGTCGACACCGAGCTCGCGGCGCTCACGTTGAACCCGCTCCTCCGGCGTGCGCGCATCTCCATGCACCTGCTGCGGATAGCCCGGGTAGGCGTGAACGAGGACCAGCTTGCCGAGGTCGTGCATCATCGCCGTGACCATCAGGCGGTCGCGGGCCTCGTGGTCGACCGCGACGGCGATCCGCTCGACCGCGCGCTGCGTCGCGGTGCCGTGCAGGCGGAAGCGTTCCGGGATGTTCTGCCACACCGCCGTCCGCTCAAAGAAGTCATACGTCCGTGCACGGTCCGCGAGCGAGAGAACCGTCCCAGCCGAGAGCACGTCGACCGCCTGTACGACGGTGTCGACGTTGCCGCGTCCGGAGCCCTCCCCCTTGTTGGCCATGCGCATAACCGCGATTGTGAGGGCAAGATCGCCCTCGACGGCGCGGATCACGTCAGCGGTGGCCGGCTCCCCCTCTTCGAAGAGGCGCAGCACCTGGTTGCGCGTCGCCGCAAGCATCGGGAAGGCCTCGAGGGCTTCGAATGCAGCGGTGAGACGCCGGCCCTGTCCCTCGTTGTGATGCCGCTCGCGGGAAACGTAAGGGTCGGTTGGACGATTGGTGGGTGTTGCGGTTGCCACTTTCCTCAGATTTTGCGCAGGTTGAGGGGTCAGTGATGGAGGCCCACCACTGGGTTGCTATCGGCAAATGTTCGATAACTGTTTAGCGTCGGTCGCTCTGATCACTTGGCAAGAGAGCCTGATCAATCAGCTCAATTGTGCGCTTACGCCCAAGCAGCGCGACGCTTTCGAAGATCCCAGGTGACACGGTGGTGCCGGCGATCGCCACACGGACCGGCTGGAACACCTGTCCAGGCTTCAGGCCTCTTTGCTCCACAATCTGGCGCAGCGCCTCGTCGATCGCCTCAACCGTGAACGGTTCGAGCTCGGCGAGCGCCGCGCGGGCGTCCGCAAGGACCTCGCGACCGCCGTCCGTGTCGATGACCTTGGCGAAGGCCTTGGGATCATCCACGGGCCCGTTGAACAGGAATCCTGCGAGCGGCCAAAAGTCGGCGAGCGTCTGAATCTTCTCGTGTGAAATCTCAACCGCCGGGCGCAGGCCCGTACGGCCCGTGAAGCGCTCGAGCCGATCGGTCAGCTCCTCGATGCTCAGCGTGCGCAGATGCTGTCCGTTGATGTGGCGCAGCTTCTGCTCATCGAACACTGCTGGGCTCTTCGAGACGCGGTCGAGCCGGAAGCGCTCGGCCATCTCCGCCATCGTGAAGAACTCCTCGTCGGGGGCGAAGCCGGTGCCGAGTAGAGCGATGTAGTTGTTCACCGCCTCTGGGAGATACCCACGATCGCGCAACTCCTGCACGGATGCGGCGCCGTGACGCTTTGAGAGCTTCTTGCCGTCGGGCCCGTGCAGCAGCGGCAGGTGGGCGTACTTTGGCGGCGTGGCTCCGAGCGCCTCGAAGACAAGCAGCTGCTTGGGCGTGTTGGAGATGTGATCCTCCCCGCGAACCACGTGTGTGATTCGCGAGTCGAGGTCGTCGACGGCGACCGCGAAGTTGTAGAGCACCGAGCCGTCGGCGCGGGCGATCACCGGATCATCCATGCTGGCGTTGGGAAAGCTGACCTCACCGCGCACCAGGTCCACGAAGCTGGTGCGACCCTCATCCGGCACGCGTAGGCGAACCGCGCCATCCGCCTCGGGCTGGCCGCGGAAGCCGCGGTCCGCGCCGTGCTCCTGCTTGTAGGCCTTCACGTCATCGCCCGTGGCGCTGGAGTGGTAGGCGTGCCCGTCGGCCAGCAGCTGGGCCAACGCCTCCTGATGGCGCGGGGCGTTGCCGACCTGTGAGATCGGTCCCTCGTCCCAGTCCAGGCCGAGCCACGTGAGCGCGTCGAGGATCTGGGCGACGTTCTCCTCGGTGGAGCGCTCGCGGTCGGTATCTTCGATCCGCAGCACGAATGACCCGCGCCCGCCCACCCCGCTGTCGCCGTCTTCCCCGGGCCCGTGCGCGAGCAGCCAGTTGTAGAGCGCGGCACGGGCGCCGCCGATGTGGAGCGCGCCCGTGGGCGAAGGTGCAAAACGAACTCTCATCAAGAACCGAAAGGCCATGCTAGTGGGATCACAGGTGACACCAGTCAGAGGAGCGTTGCGCCGGTGCTGATCGGCGCGCACGTCTCCCCCGCCGGTGGCCTCTATAAGGCGATCGAACGCGGGACGGAGCTGGACGCCCAGTCGATCCAGATCTTCAACCAGTCCCCACGTATGTGGCGCCCCACCAACTACAGCGAGGAGGACTTCGCCCGTTTCCGCGAGGCGCGCGACCAGAGCGCGATCGGCAGCGTGCTGATCCACGCCGTCTACCTGCTGAACTGCGCCAGCGAAGATCGCGAGATTCGCGAGAAGTCGCTGACCTCGCTCACGCACTCGTTGCGTGTCGGCGATGCGATCGGTGCCACCGGCGTGGTGCTGCACCCCGGCTCGGCAAAGACCGGGCACGTGGGCGAGGCGATCGCCCGCGCCGGCGAGGTGATCACGGAGGCGCTCTCCGAGTCGGATCGTTGCGCCCTGCATCTCGAGGACACGGCCGGCGCGGGCGGCACGCTCGGGCGCTCGTTCGAGGAGCTCGCGGCGCTGATCGAGGCCGGCGGCGGCAGCGGGCGGCTCGGGATGTGTCTTGATTCCTGCCATCTGCTGGCCTCCGGCTACGAGATCCGCACCATCGAGAGCCTGGACGAGACGCTCGCCGAGTGTGATCGGATCGTGGGCCTCGACAGGTTGCACTCGATCCACCTGAATGACTCGATGACGACGCTCGGATCCAATCGCGACCGGCATGCTCCGCCAGGCGAGGGCGAGATCGGCGCAGACGGCCTGGCTGTCTTCCTCTCGGAACCCCGGTTTGCCGACCTTCCCGTCGTCCTGGAAACGGGCACCGCCGATGGTGCCGTCGCGCCGGCCGATATCGTCTTCGTCCGCGACCTACGTAAGCGCGGGCAGGCGACGCGCGACCGAGCCAAGACTGGATAGGGTGTGCGCCGTGACCGCGACCGACCGTTCCGAGCAGGAGGCAGACGCGCTGGTGATCTTCGGGATCACCGGAGATCTCGCCCGCAAGATGACGTTCAGATCGCTGTACCGGCTGGAGCGGCGCAAGCTGCTCAACCAGCCGGTGATCGGTGTGGCAGGCGATGACTGGCAGGACGAGCAGCTCGTGGAACGGGCGCGCGAGTCGATCGAGGCGACCGGCGAAGAGATCGACGAGGCCGTGTTCAAGCGCTTCGCGAAGCGTCTGCACTACGTTGGCGGCGACTTCGCTGACGACGCGACCTACCAACGGCTCAAGCACGAGCTTGGCGACCTCAGCAATCCGACCTTCTACCTGGAGGTGCCGCCTTCGCTGTTCGAGACGGTGGTCGCCGGGCTGTACAAGGCGGGCCTGGTCAGCTCCGGACAGCGCGTCGTGGTGGAGAAGCCATTTGGCCACGACCTCGCATCGGCACGGCAGCTGGCGCAGGACCTGCACCAGTACATCGACGAGTCCCAGCTCTACCGCATCGACCATTTCCTCGGAAAGATGGGGCTCCAGGAGATCCTCTACCTGCGTTTTGCGAACACGACGCTCGAGCCGGTGTGGAACCGCAACTACGTCTCATCGGTACAGGTCACGATGGCCGAGTCGGTCGGCGTCGAGGATCGCGGCCATTTCTACGATCCGGTCGGTGCACTGCGTGACGTCGTCGTCAACCACCTCCTGCAGGTCGTAGCGGCCGTTGCGATGGAGGCGCCGGCGGGAGGCGATGCCGACACGCTGAAGAGCGCCAAGTACTCGGTGCTCCGCTCCATGGCGGACGCTGACCCGAGTCGCTACGTGCGTGGGCAGTACGAGGGCTATCGCGCCATTGCCGGCTGCGACCCGACGTCGCAAACCGAGACCTTTGCAGCGCTCAGGCTCGAGATCGAAAACTGGCGCTGGGCCGGCGTGCCGTTCTTCATCCGCACTGGCAAGCGCATGCCGAGCAAGCAGACAGAGGTGCGCCTGGTGTTCAAGTACGCGCCGAAGCTTGCGTTCATCCCGAACGGCACTCGCCACCCCGAGCCCAGCCAGATCGTGATCAAGATCGATCCGAGCACTGGTGTCCAGATGATCCTCGATGCGCAGCGCGCCGACCGCAAGGCCACCTCCGGCATCCATCTCGACATGGAGTTCGCGAACGAGGGCGGCGAGGGGGCCACCCCTTACGAGGTGTTATTGCATGCGGCAATCGTCGGCGACGCCAGCATGTTCACCCGCCAGGACGGCGTCGAGGAGAGCTGGCGTGTGGTACAGCCGCTGCTCGACGATCCGCCGCCGGTCATCCTCTATCCACAGAATACGTGGGGCCCGCCCGAGGCTGACAAGCTGCTGAACGGCTATGGCGGCTGGCGTAAGCCGTGGATCATGCCGATGCCTGCGCCGGGCCAGCGCACGGAATAGCGCCACGCGCGTCCAGGCGCCGCGCGCGGGGCGCGAATTTCCGACTCACGACGCTAGCCGGCCACTCGAGCTGCCGCACTGGACCGGGCCAGCACCGTTGCGCCGGCACCAGCCAGTAACAGGCCTGCCGCAAGTACCGCCAGGCGGGCTGCGTCACCGTTCCAGACCTCGACGCCGGCAGCCAGCGCCATCAGCACCGGCAGCGGCTCCTGGATAGCGCCGATCACCGGCGCGACCTGGATTGCCGAGTGGCGTTGCAGCGCAGTGTTCTCCATCAGAAAGGCGATCGCGCCGAAGCCTCCAACCGCCAGCAGCCAGACGATCCCAGCAACCGCTTGACCACCCGCGAACGCGTTGGAGACGAGCTTGTCTGCGAAGTCGACCCAGGCGTATCCGAGCCCCGCAGCGACGGGAACCACGAAGCCGAGGGCCGGCTTGGCGCGTCCGAGGGCAAAGGCCAGCAACGCGCCACCGCCCACCAACGCGAGCGGCAGTGCAATCCGCAGCGCCCCTGGGTGCGCGACCGTCCTGTGTGGCGCCGCGACGATGACCAGGACCACCCCAGCGGTCACCGCAAGCGCTCCAAGCCACTCGCGGGCGCCGATCGCGGCCTTGTATTGAAAGCGCGCTATCGCCACGAGGATCAGCTGGAACGTCGCGAGCACAGGCTGCACGACGGTCAGCGGGGCAAACGACAGCGCCACGATCTGAAGCGGCCACGCGAGCGCGAGCAGAGCGGTCCCGAACACCCATTTTGGGCGCCGGCTGAGCAGACGCAGCAGTGAGAAGCGACCGGCGTACTGCTCGCTGGTCCCTCCGGCCTCCTGTGCCTGCAGCACGAGCGCAAAGGCGCTGGACGTCGCGGCTGCGAAAGCGAGAAGGATGCCGGCTACGGCCATTGTTGGATCGTCGCAGCCACACTCGGCCGCCGCGATGGTGAGTCGCTAAGCGGCGGCGGCAGTGCTCTCGGCCGGCAGCAGCGCCGAGCCCAACATCTGTGCGAGTTCCGCGTAGAGCCCGGCGGTGCGCTGCACGCGGAATTGCGACCCGAGGCGGATACGCCGCGGCCCCCCGGCGCAAGCGAGCTCGACCACGACCTCCGACTCGCCGGGGAAGCCCGACAGCACGTCACGGAGATCATCGAGCACGTCCGGCTGGACGACCTTGACGTCGAGCCGAATCTGCAGGACGTCGGGCACCACCTCGCGCGCGGCCTGCTCCTCGGCGCGCGCCAGCTCCTCCTCGCTGGGCTCGAAGCGGTCGACCGACGAGACCACCACGCAGGTACGGGACGCGTCCTTGTGATCGACCTTGCCCTTGATCAGCACGACGGCGTCCTGCTCGACGGCGTTGCCGGCCTCCTCGAGCGTGTCGGCAAAGATCACGAGCTCGACCGAGCCGTGGAGATCCTCGAGCGTGGCGAACACCATCGGGTCGCCCTTCTTGGTGCGCAGCCGCTTGACCTGGCTGATCATGCCGCCGATCGTGACGCGCTCGCCGTCCTTGCACTCGCCGACGGCACCGAGGTTGACATCGGTCTTGGTCGACATGGCGAGACTGAGCTGCTTCAAAGGATGTGCGGATATGTAGAGGCCGATCGACTCCTTCTCCATCGCGAGCAGCTCGTTCTGCTCGAACTCCCCGGGTGGGATCGGGGCGTGGGTCGGCCGTGAGTTGCCTGCTCCCTCGGCGCCGCCACCGAGATCGATGCCAAGGTCGAAGATCGAGCCCTGCCCGATCTGGGCGTCCTGCTGCGCCTTCTGGCCTGCAGCCTGGGCCTGCTCGAGCACCGCCAGCATGCCCATCCGGGTGGCACCCGTGGAGCCGAATGCACCGCACTTGATCAGCGCCTCGATCGCCTTCTTGTTCACCGAGCGGCCGTCCACCCGCTCACAGAAATCGAAGATGTCGGTGAAATCACCCTCCTCGCGGGCTTTCTTTATCGCCTCGACCGCCGCGTAGCCGACGCCCTTAACGGCATCCAACCCGAAACGGATATTGCCGTCGACCACCACGAAGCGATGGTCTGAGAGGTTCACGTCGGGCGGCAGGATCTCAATCCCCATCTGCTCGGCCTGCGCGACGAAGAACGGAACCTTGTCCTTGGTGTCCATCACCGACGAGATCAGGGCCGCCATGTATTCGGCGGGATAGTTGGCCCGCAGCCAGGCGGTGCGATAGGAGATCAGCGCGTAACAGGCGGCGTGCGACTTGTTGAACGAGTAGTCGGCCGACCTCTCGTTGGTGGTCCAGATCCAGTCGATCACGCTCTCACTGGTCCCTGAGGCACGGCAGCCCTCGATGAACTCGGGCTTGAGCTTGGCCATCGCCTCGCGGTTCTTCTTGCCGATCGCCTTGCGCAGATCGTCAGCCTTGGCGCCGCTGAATCCCGCGAGCTGGCGCGAGATGACCATCGCTTGCTCCTGATAGATGATCACACCCTTGGTCGAGGCGAGAATCGGGCGCAGGCGCTCATCGTGGAAGTCGATCGTTTCCGGATCATGCTTGCCGCGAGCGTATGCAGGGATCGAGTCCATCGCGCCTGGGCGGTAGAGCGCACCGAGCGCAACGAGGTCGTCGAACTCGGTCGGACGCACGCGCTTGAGCGCCTCGCGGAAGCCCTCGGACTCAAACTGGAAGACACCGATCGACTCGCCGCGGGAGAGCATCTTGTACGTCTTCTCATCGTCGAGCGGCAGCGTCGTCATGTCCGGACGCGTGCCGCTGGAGCGCTCGATGATGTCGAGCGCGTCCTCGATCACATCGAGGTTGCGAAGCCCGAGGAAGTCCATCTTCAGCAGGCCCATCGCCTCGACGGGCTTCATCGAGAACTGCGTGACGGTGCGGTAGATCTTGTCGCCGTGCTCGTCGGTCTTGTTGGTGTCGGCGAGCTGCACCGGGACCAGATCCGTCAGTGGCTGCGGCGCAATCACCACGGCCGCGGCGTGGATCGACGCGTTGCGGACGATGCCCTCGAGGCCGCGCGCGACGTCGACGATCTGGTGCGAGTCGGCGTTTGACTGCACCTCCTGAGCGAGCGGCTGTCCGGGCGCAAGGCAGTCGTCGAACTTGGGTGAGCGCCCCTGCTCGGGATCCGGGATCAGCTTGGCGAGCTTGTCGCCCAGCGCGTACGGGAAGCCGAGCACGCGGGCGGCATCGCGCGTGGCCGCCCGCGGGAACATCTTGCCGAATGTGATGATCTGCGCGACCGAGTCCTTGCCGTACTTCTCGGTCACATATTGGATCACCTGTTCACGGCCGCGGACCGAGAAGTCGATGTCGATGTCGGGCATCGACACGCGCTCCGGATTGAGAAAGCGCTCGAACAGCAGGTCGTACTCGAGCGGATCCAGGTCGGTGATGCGCGTCGCATAGGCCACCAGCGAGCCCGCTGCCGAGCCGCGCCCCGGGCCGACCGGGATGCCATGGTCGCGTGCCCACTTGATGAAGTCCCAGACGATCAGGAAATAACCGCTGTAGCCCATGCGATCGATCACGCCGAGCTCGTACTCGGCGCGCTCCAGCGCCGCCGCCGGGATCGGGTCGCCGAAGCGCCACGCGAGCCCCTCCATGACCAGCTGCCGCAGGTACTCGGACTCCACCATGCCGCCGGGGCAGTCGAAGCGCGGGATCAGCTGTTTGCCGAGCTCGATCTCGACATCGCAGCGCTCCGCGATCTCCAGCGTCGTGGCCAGCGCCTCCGGCCACTCGGCGAACTTCTCGGCCATCTCGTCGGTCGAGCGCAGGTAGAACTCGTTGGTGTCGAACGTCATCTTCGGCGCCGCCAACGTCGACTTGGTCTGCACGCAGAGCAATGCCGTGTGGTTGTCGTAGTCCTCACGCCGCAGGTAATGCACGTCACCGGTGCCGACCAGTGGTCGCCCGACCTCGCGCGCGATCTTCACGATTCCGGCGTTGGCCTTCTCCTGATCGGCGATGCCGTTCTTCTGGACCTCGAAGAAGACGTTGTCGTTGCCGTAGATCTGCAGCAGCTCGTCGGCCACCGCCCGCGCCTCGGCATCGCGGTCGGCCACGAGCGCCTGGCAGAAGCGCGAAGCCAGGCAGCCGGTGAGCGCGATCACGCCCTCCGAGTACTGCGCCATCAACCCCGCGTCGACCGTCGGCTTGCCTCGCTGCAACCCCTCGAGAAAGCCCGACGAGCAGAGCTTCACGAGGTTGCGATACCCGACGGCGTTCTCCGCCATCAGCGTCAGGTGGTGGCGCTTGCCGCGCTTGGTGTGGTCGTCGGTGACGTAGACCTCACAGCCCTGGATCGGCTTGATGCCGTGCTTCTTGCAGGCCTGATAGAGCTCGACGGCGCCGTTCATCACGCCGTGGTCGGTGAGCGCCAGCGCCGGCTGGCCGAACGAAGCCGCGCGCTCGGCAAGCTTGTCGATCTTGGCTGCGCCGTCGAGCAGCGAGTACTCGGAGTGGACGTGAAGGTGAGCGCAGGAGTGACTCATCTCACGTCGAGAATAGGCGCCTACTCGGACGGCCCGGGGGCGCTCTCCTCGCTAGGTGCGGGAATCTCTTGGCGCAGCCGCTTCAGCGCGTTGTCGAGCCGGTCCGAAGACAGCGGAGCCGTCGGATCGAGCTCTTCAGGAGGCTCCTCCGGCTCTTGAATTGGCTGCTCAGACTCCGGAGTCGGCTGTTCGGGTTCAGGCCGCCGGCGTCGAAACCAGGGACTCATCGCTGGCGGTTACGGACCTGCCAGGCCATCCGCGACTGCAGCGACCAGAGTTCGATGAAGCCGGGCGAGGCCTCCTGGCTGAACAACCCACCCGACTCCGAGAACGTCGCCAGCTGCGCGTCGTAGACCGCATACGGCGACTCGCGCGTGACGACCCGCGCCGAGCCCTTGTACAGCTTCACGCCGATCTTGCCGGTCACCAGTGCGTTGGCGGCGTCCATGTACGCGTCGATGTCCGAGCGCAGCGGCTCCCACCAGAGTCCCGCGTAAACCAGATAGGCCCACCTCTGGTCGAGCATCGACTTGAACTGGTTCTGGTGGATGGTGCCGACCAGGCGCTCGAGCTCGGCGTGCGCGGGCAGCAGGATCGCGGCCGCCGGAACCTCGTAGATGTCGCGAACCTTGAGGCCGACGATGCGGTCCTCGATGTGGTCGACGATGCCCACGCCGTGGCGCATACCGGCCTCGGCGACGCGCTCGAGCAGCTCGACCAGGCCGAGTCGCTCACCGCCCAGCGCAACCGGAACGCCGGCCTCGAACTCGATCTCGAGCGTCTCCGCCTCGTCGGGCGCGAGCTCCGGACGGGTGACGAGCTGAAAGACGTCGTCCTGGGGGGCCGTCTCCAGGTCCTCGATCCAGCGACCCTCGCTCGAACGCCCCCAGAGGTTGTCATCGATCGAGTAGGGAGCGACCTCGCTGCCGCCCTTGACCGGAATACCGTTCTCACGCGCGTAGGCAACCTCCTCGTCGCGCCCCATCTTCCAGGAGCGTACGGGCGCGATCACCTTGAGCTCGGGCGCGAGCGTGGCCACGGTCGACTCGATCCGCACCTGGTCGTTGCCCTTGCCGGTGCAGCCGTGGGCGATCGTGTCGCAACCCGAGCTGCGCGCGTACTCGACCGCGAGCTTGGCGATCAGCGGCCGGCCCAGCGCAGTGAACAACGGGTAGCCGAGGCCGTAGATCGCGTTGGCCTTGATCGCCGGCGCGATGTAGTCGCGTGCGAACTCCTCGCGTGCGTCGACCACGAACGCGTCCGCGGCGCCCAGCGCCATCGCCTTGCCCTTGACGACGTCATAGTCCTCCCCGGGCTGGCCGAGGTTGACGGTCAGCGCCACAACCTCCGCGTGGTACTGATCCTGAATCCATTTGAGCATCACGCTCGTGTCGAGCCCGCCGCTGTAAAGCAGCAGTACGCGGTGCACGTCTTCTGGGTTGGCGAGGTAAGTCGCGGTCTGATTGGTCACGCGCGCAAGGCTAACGCGGCGAAGTCGTTGCCGCGCTCCTCGAAGTTGGCGTACTGGTTGAAGCTGGGCGCCGCCGGTGAGAGCAGCACCACCCCGCCGGGTTCGACGAGCTCCTTGGCGAGCTGTGTTGCCTCCCGCATGTCTCCCGCTGTCGACATGCGGTCCTGACCGAAGCCGTGGGACGCTGCGGCGGCACCGATCGGAGGCCCGGTGTCGGGTAGCAGGATCAGATGCGTGGGCGTCGTGCGGGCGGCCAGCGTCGCGCCAAGTCCGCCGTAATCCTGATCGCGGTCACTGCCGCCCGCGATCAGCACCAACGGGCGATCCGGGAACGCCCCGAGCGCCGCGATCGTCGACTCGGGCGTGGTCGAGATGCTGTCGTCGATCCACTCGGTGCCGCCGGCGCCGGTGTGAACCG
Source organism: uncultured Actinomycetota bacterium (assembly GCA_963714335.1). Classification (GTDB taxonomy): domain Bacteria; phylum Actinomycetota; class Thermoleophilia; order Solirubrobacterales; family Solirubrobacteraceae; genus Palsa-465. The sequence goes on along the minus strand of CAVQNW010000001.1, from coordinate 345,600 downwards.
TCTGCAGGCGATGCGGGAGCGGTTGCAGGCCGTCCAGCGCCTCTGGCAGCGACGGCACGTCGAACCCGGCCGCCTCGATCGCCGCCACGGCTGTCGCGACGTTCTGTGCGTTGTGCAGCCCGCGCAACGGGATCTGGTCCGGCCTCACGACCAGGGGCCAGCCGTCGCGGTCGCCAAGCGGGCGAACCGCGGCGCGGACACCGGGCAGCTCGAACAGCCGCAGCTTGTCGGCGCGGTACTGGGCCTCGCCTCCGTGCCAATCGGTGTGCTCGCGATAGAGGTTCGTGAGCACAGCCACCTCGGGACCCGTGGTGAGATCGGCGATCTGGTAGCTCGAGAGCTCGCACACGACCCAGGTCAAATTGTTCCCGTCCACCACTCCAGCATCCATATCGAGCAGATCGATGACCGCGCGCCCGATGTTCCCCGCCAGCTCGGTCGGAGTGATCTGGCTCAGCAGGTGGGCGATGATCGTCGCGGTCGTGCTCTTGCCCTTGGTTCCGGTGACGCCGATCACGTGCCGGCCGCTCGCGCTCCGCCATCCACAGGGCGGTGGCGGTGGTCACCGGCTTTCCCGCGGCGCGAGCGTCCTGGATCAGCGGCTTGTAGATCGAGACGCCGGGCGAGCGTACGAGCACATCGGCGAGCGCGATCGCGGCATGTGCCTCGTCCTCGGGGACGCTGTCATCGATGACCGCACTGATAGCAGCGCTCGGGCAGCCGCCGCTCGAGCTGGTCGCGGAAGGCACGGGTCTCGCGCCCGAGCCCCCAGAGCGCGATTCGCTTGCCGTCAAGCTCCGAGAACTTCACGGACGTGCTGCAGAAGCGCTTCGGGGATGTCGTGGTCCTCGCTGAGGACAAAGTGAGCGTCCACGTCCTGGTCGCTCACGGGGCGCTGAACGAGGACCTCCTCCGCCAGCCGCTTGACGTTGACGTGTTCCTGCCATTGCGGGTCCTTGGCGAGCAGGCTGATCGCGGCGAGACACTCATCGACCTCCCCCACGCACTCGAACGGTTTGTCGCCGCCGGTGGCGGTGAGCAGCGCGAAGCCGTCGTACTGCTCGGGATCCTGAAGCAGATCCTCGCCGAAGATCGCGGTCAGCTGTTCCGGTGTCCTGAATGGCGCGAGCACCAGATAAACGAAGCGACACTTGTCACAGTCACAGCACCACGAGCCAAGCCGCTCGTCCGGATCGAGCTGGAAGACACGGTTGCAGCTGGTGAAGACATGGTGGTACTTATCGAGCGACGCGAACGCCCGCGCGATCTGCGAGCTCGGAGGCCGGACGCAGGATCGAGAAGATCTGCGGCGCATCCTGGATCTCAGCGACCGCATCGGCGAGCAGCCGCTCGGCGCGACGGCTCTTGGAGAACTGGTGGTTGACCTCGACACCGTTCCACGTGAGGTTGCCGGCGGAGGCGCTGCGCTCGTTCGCCATCAGCACGGCGTCGATCCCCTGCGTGACGGCAGTTACCAGCGCAACGCAACTGACGATCGCGGTGATCGGGATGTGGCCGTTGAGCGCTCCCCTGTCGTTCAGCTCGAGCAGGCGCGGATCGATCGTGCGCGTGACGAGGTGACGGACCAGCCCGGCCACGTTGGCGGTTCCGCTGATCGGCAGTGCATTGCCGACCGAGAAGAGCATCGTCTCGAGGCCGCTGCGCCGCGCGATCTCGACCGCGACGGCCGAGTCCTTGCCGCCGCCGACCGGCACGAGCAGGCTCTCGATCGGCCGCGTCCCACCTGCGGGCTCCCAGTCGACCCCGCGTGGGAACTGCGGATGCGGCAGGCGGTCGAGCTCATTGACCACGGCGAACTCCCCAAGTCCCTCGGAGTAGAGGGCGGAGAGCAGGCGCTCCGCGGCGGCCGGAGGTGCACCGGTCTCGCAGACCAGATGCTGCGGAATCGCAGCCTTGTAGTAGCTGATGCCGGCGACCCAATGGAGCAGGTCGAGTAAACCCTCGACCGCAGGTGAGCTCCGGAACCGCGGCGCCGGCAGCTGCAATGTCTCCTCGAACTCGATGTCGTCGAGTGCGTAGCCGAGCCGTATGAGCCCATCGGGCTGGAGGCTGCGGTATGTGAACTGGAAGGCTCTGATCGCCTTCGGATCGAAGTTGGCCTGTGAGGTGGTGGACACGCTTCGTAGCGTAGTCTGGCGCATCGATGGGCAACGACGTGGCAATCATCGGAGCCGGGATCATCGGCTGCTCGACCGCATACTTCCTCGCCCGCGAGGGCGTGAAGGTGACCGTATACGACCCGGCAGGGATCGCATCCGGTGCGTCGGGGCGCAACAACGGCCTGATCGAGCATCCGTATGACGCAGACTCGACGCCGCTGTTCTTCGAGACCGTCGAATTGATGCGCGACCTGGTCGGCGACGCACTGCCGGCGCAGCCGGGAGGCGTGCTGCTGCTCGCCGACGACGAGCCGGGGGCACGCGATCTGGTACGGCACTACGCCCAGTTTCCCGAGCTCCGCGCCGGCGCTGCTCGATCCGTCAGCCGCCCGCGCCGAGGAGCCCCTGCTGGCCGACGGCCTCTGGGGCTGCTTGATGGAGACGGGCTATTCGGTCAACCCGCTCGAGGCGACGACCGCGGTGGCCGATCGCGCACGCGACGCCGGCGCCGAGTTCGTGCTCGGGCAGCCCGTCGCGTTCCAGCAGTTGCGCAAGTCCGGGCAGGAGGTCATGGTCGCAGCCGGAGCCTGGAGCGCCGACGTGCTGGATGGGGTCGTGCCGCAATCGGCCGTCAAGCCGCTGTGGGGGGTGATCGCGCTGGTCGATCTGCCGCAGCGTCCGCGGCGCCCGGTCGATCGAGGGCACGGTCGTGCGTGGCCTGACAAGCGGCAAGATCGAGAACGATTCGCCCTTCACGCTGCTGGACAGCCCGAGCTGGCTGGCCGTCGGCTCGACCCTGCTCGACGGAAGCGAGCCGGACGGGAGCGTCTGGGCGCCTCGCCTGCTCGACCGCGGCGCTCGTTTCGTGCCTTCGATCCGCGAAGCGCGCGTCCAGGGCACGCTGGTGTGCGCTCGGCCCAAATCGTTCGATAACCGCCCGATCCTTGGACGTGTTCCGGGGGCGGAACGGCTGTGGCTGGCGAGCGGGCATGGCGGCCGCGGAATGTCACTGGGATGCCGCCTCCGGACGGCTGATGGCCGAGGCGATCATCGCCGGCAGCGATGCTTCGGTGCCGCCGGCGCTTTGCGCCGCGCGCCTCGGTGACTGAGCGTGACCCGCCTCAGTGACTGAGCGTCACCTTGTCCGTGCTCAGGTCGAGGGTCCCGGTTGCGCCGCTGGCGGTGACGAAGTGGAGGGTGGCCTGACCCGCAGCCTGAATGGTGCTGAAATCGGCGGGCCGCAGGAGCGTGAGCGCTCCGCTGCCTCGTACCAAGATGGTCCGCGTCTTCCAGGGCTGAAGCCCGTTGCCGGTCTCGCGCTGGATCACCAGGAGGCCGTTCTGGCGGTTCGACGGCTGACTGGCCGCGTAGACGGCGACGGCGTTGCTGTCGTCACTCTTCGTAGCGCCTCCTACGATCCAGCCATTCGTGAAGGGCAAGCGGTCATTGGATCCCGCCGGAGGCTGGACGTGGGCTCCGAAGCTCACGTTCGGCTTTCCCGGCGCTGCCTTATTCGGGCGTGAATGACCGGCCAGCAGCGCCGCCCCGATCACGGCCACCACCAGCACGCTCGCCAGGACCAGGCTGCGGCGACGAGCCAGCCAGCTGTCGTTGGGGCCCGGTTTCACGCGTCCTGTTTCGGCGGGTGCAGGCGCTGCTCGATCTCCGACCACAGCGCGGCGTAGGCAACCGTAGCCGCGCAGTCCGGAGCGAACACGGCCACCGGATTGCGCTCCTCCCCCATCTTCTCGACCTCATCGGAGGATGGGATTGCGACGCCCAGCACGGTCAGACGCTCGATCTTCCGCAGCCGCTCCATGATCTTCAGATGCAGGCACTTGCTGACGTCGGCCATCGAGAAGAAGGCGAGGATCGAGGTTCCGCGACGGCCGACCTTGCCGGCACGGCTCAGGCCCTCCAGCTGCTCGTAGGCGCGTGAGGAGAGCGTGGCCGGGATCACGGGCACGAGCAACGCATCCGATACCTCGAACACGGCCTCGGACACGAGTGAGATGCTCGGGGGGCAGTCGAGGAAGATGTAGTCGTATTCATCGCGCAGTGGAGCGAGCACCTTGCGCAGCCGCATGGCCGGTTTCTTGAACTGGTCCAGCGCCAGATCGAGGTGCCGGTAGGAGAAGTCTGCGGGCAGCAGTTCGAGGTTCTGGTGGTCGGTTGCCTTGATGTGGTCGCCGGCGTAGCTGCGCTTGCGCAGCAGGCCGCGGCCGCCGCCCTTGACCTTGGGTCGCACGCGGAACAGATAGGTGCTGGCAGCCTGGGGATCGAGATCCCAGAGCAGCGTCGGATGGCCGGCCTGTGCCGCCAGGTAGGCGAGGTTCACGGCAGCCGAGGTCTTCCCCACCCCGCCCTTGATGTTGTAGGTCGCGATGACCCTGGTGTTGCGCTTTGGCTTGCTCACTCTGGTTCCGGTCCCGTCAATTGAATGCTTGCGCTACGAGCTTGCACTGAGCGTCGGAAGCGAACTCGGCGAACGCGCTGGCGAAGCGGCCGCGCGCCGTGTGCGCGTCGGCTTCGAGCCGATCGACGAGCGTACCGATCGCCATCAGAACCTCGGCGCCGCCGGGTCGCGAGACGAGTTCCCGGCCGAGCTCCTTGAGCATCTCGATCTGCACCTCGCGGTCCTGGTGCAGGCCGAGCACGTCCTGGAGGCCCTTGAGCGTCTTGATCATCGGCTTGACCACGTCCGTGGTCGAACAGCGCCGTCGCGAACAGCTCGAGCAGGTAGCGGAGCTCCTTACCCTTCTTGCGGAGCTCGTGGTACTGCTCCGGTGGCGAGTCCGGGGTGATCGCCCGGCCCATCTTCACCATCTTGCGGTGCACCTTGCGGATCCGCCGGCTCGCCACCTCGCTGATCCGTCGGGCGGCGTCAGGCCGGTCGCTCTCGCTCTGCAGTACAAGCACCTGCAGTATCTCAGCCCACTCCGAGTGAAGTGCGAGCGCACGCTCGCTGGTCAGCGCCTGCTCCATTTGTCGCGCGGGCTCGGCGATGGCGCTCCCTGAGCAGCGGCTCGAGTGGCGCGAGATCGCCCCGAACCGTGTCTGGTGCCATCGATCGGAGCTGCTCGAACTCCGCCAGGTAGACATCGAGGTCACGCGTCGCGCTGGTCTGGTCCTGCAGCCATTTGAACGAGGCCCGCACACGCTCGATGTCTCCCGGGCGCGAACACCCCGCGCATCTCGCGCAGCACAGATCGCGTGCGCCGGATCGCCACGCGGAAATCGTGCAGGAACTCGACGTCGCTGTCGGCCAGAGCTCCCGGCAGGTTCGCATCCTGGATCTCCAGGAGCCGCGCCAGCACTCGCGCCACCACGACGTCTGAACGCTCGTCGGCGGCCATCGGCACCTGCGGGTCCTTCCAGGCGTCCTCGCTGAGGAAGCCTGCCGCGAGCAGGCGACCGCGGATCCGTTCGGCGTCGCCGGTGTAGCCCCTCAGTGGGTCGAGCGTCAGCCAGAAGCTGCCACCGGCTGCCGACGAGCACGGCGATCCGGCAGACCAGCTTGTCGAGCTCGTCGCGCACCTCGATGCGCTCTGGACCTGTACTGGTCGCGGAGTACTCGCCGCGCAGCGCCGCGTTGATCGGCTCGAGCGGCGGGTCGAAAGTGATCAGTTCGCCGCGGCCGCTCACGGAACCAGGCGCTTCAGACGGGCCACAGCCTCGTCGATCTGACCTTCGGTGACGATCAACGGCGGCTCCAGCCTGAGGCTGGAGGGGCCGGTGGCGTTGATCACGAGCCGTTCCTCCAGCAGTGCCCGCCGTGCCAGCTCGATCGCGGATAGCTCGGGTGTCACCTCGACGCCGATCAGCAGGCCACGGCCCCGCACTGACGCTATGAACGGGACGTCTGCGAGCGCGGCCGCGAGGCGCTCTCCCATCGCTACCACATGCGCCAGGAGCACCGGGTCCGAGCAGATCTGAAGCGCAACCAGGGCCGCGGCACACGCCACCGGACCGCCCGCGAAGGTCGAGCCGTGATCGCCGGGCTGGAAGGTGTCGGCGAGCTTCTCCCCGGTCACCAGGGCGCCGATCGGCAGCCCGCCGCCGAGGGCCTTGGCGCTGGTCAGTGCGTCGGGCACGACACTCGTCTGTTCATAGGCCCAGAGCGAGCCGGTGCGGCCCATGCCGGTCTGGATCTCGTCGAAGATCAGCACCGCGCCCTCACGATCGCAGGCTTCGCGCGCCGCCTGCAGAAGATCCTCGGAGAGCGGCAGCACGCCGCTCTCGCCCTGGATCGGCTCGAGCATCACCGCGGCGGTCTGCGGACCGACGGCTGCGCTGAGCGATCCCGGCTCCTTCTCGCAAACGACGAACCCGGGGACGAGCGGTGCGAATGGCGCCTGCTTGGCCTCCTGAGGGGTCGCCGAGAGCGACCCGTAGGTACGGCCGTGGAAGGCCTCGCGAAGAACGACGATCTCACCGCCTGGTCGGTGGCGGCGGGCAAGCTTGATCGCGGCCTCGTTGGCCTCGGTCCCGGAGTTGCAGAGGAAGACCTTGCCACCCAGTGAGCTCTCCGCAAGCGCTTCTGAGAGGCGCATCGCCTGCTCGGTGTAGTAGAGGTTGGAAACGTGGGTGAGCCTGGCCGCCTGTTCCTGGATCGCGGCGACCACGCGTGGATTGCAGTGCCCGACGTTCAGCACCGAGATCCCCGCCAGGAAGTCCAGATATTCGTTGCCGTCCGCATCCCAGAGGCTGACGCCCTCGCCGCGCACGAACTCTGACCGCGTTGCGGACGTAGGTCGGCATCGCGTAACGACGCTCGAGCGCCTGCAGCTCCGACAGGCTCACGCGCGTCTCGCCGTCCGGAACGATCATCGTGCCCTGACCCTCGTTCGTGAACAGCTCGAGCAGCAGCGAGTGTGGGACGCGACCGTCGACGATCACCGCGCTCGGGACGCCGCCACGCACAGCGTGCAGGCATGCCGCGAGCTTTGGGCGCATACCACCGCCGACCCCGGGAAGCGCCTGCTCGAGCTCGGCGGCGGTGGCCTCGGCGACGAGCGTGACGGGATCGTCAGCGTCGCGGAACCAGCCCGCCACGTCGGTCAGGAACATGGCCTTGTAGGCGCCGAGTGCAGCCGCCACGACGGCGGCCGCGTCGTCGGCGTTGATGTTGTAGGAGTTACCCTCCTCGTCGGCGCCGACGCTGGCGACCACCGGGATGTAGTCGGCCGCCACGTGCGTCAGCACGCCGATGTTCACCTGATCGATGCGGCCGACGAAGCCGATGTCCTCACCGCTCGGGGCGGCGCGGCGGCTGCAGCGAAACAGCATCCCGTCGTCACCGCTCAAGCCGACGGCCGGCTGGCCGTGGCGCCCGAGCAGCAGCACGATGTCCTTGTTGACCTTGCCGACCAGCACCATCTTCGCGAGCTCGACGGTCTTGGCGTCGGAGACGCGCAGCCCATCGACGAACTTCACCGGCAGGTCGAGGCGCTCCATGTAGGAGGTGATCTCCGGGCCGCCTCCGTGGACGATCACGGGGTTGATGCCGACGTACTTGAGCAGCGCGACGTCGCGCGCGAACTCGTGCTTGAGCGCCGGATCGGTCATCGCCGCTCCGCCGTACTTGATCACCACCGTGCGTCCATGGAACTCGCGGATGTAGGGCAGCGCCTCGAGCAGCGTGACGACGTCACGCTGGGTGCGCACCGGCTGCTCGGGCACGATCGCCTCGGGCGGCTCGCTGGTCTCACTCATGTCGTGTATTCCGCGTTGATCGTCACGTACTCGTGGCCGAGGTCTGAGAAGTAGCGCTCGGCCTCGGCGCCGTCGCCGGGGAGCACGACCTCATACTCGACCTCATCGCGCTGGACGGCCTGCTTCAACGCGTGCTCGTCGTGCTCGACATAGGCACCGTTCACGCAGACGACGATGTCCTCGATCGAGATGTCGACCTGCAGCGGATGCAGCCCCCGTCAGCGCAGCGCCCACCGCCTGGATCACCCTGCCCCAGTTCGGGTCGCCCCCGTAGAGCGCAGTCTTCACGAGCGGAGAGTCCCCGACCGCGTGCGCGACCCGGTCGACCATGTGCTGATCACCGCCCTTGACGACGACGCGGCCCATGCGCCGCGCGCCCTCGCCGTCCTTTGCGACGAGCAGCGCCACCTGCCGCAACGCCGCGTCCAACGCCTCGCCGAACATGCGCTCGTCGTCGGTCTTGGGCTGGATCCGCACGCCAGAGGCTCCCGATGCCTGGAGCACGATCGTGTCGGAAGTCGAGAGCTGACCGTCGACGCTGATGCGATCGAACGAACGCCTCGTGCAGACCGACAGCAGCAGATCGGCCTCGTCGGCGTCCAACTCGGCGTCGGTCTGCACGAACACGAGCAGCGTGGCGAAGTTCGGCGAGATCATGCCCGCGCCCTTGGCCTGCACGCTCAGCCGCACGGTGCCCGCGGCCAGCTTGATGTCGAGCGTGACCTGCTTGGGAAAGGCATCGGTGGTGCGGATCGCTTCGGCGAAGTCGCCGGCACCATCGTTGCGAAGCTCAGGCCCGATCCCCGCGATTCCGTTGGTGATCTTCGCGATCGGCAACGGCACCCCGATCACGCCGGTGGAGGCGACCGCCACCAGGTTGGCATCGACGCCGGCCACCGCCGCGGCCTGCGCGCACATGGTCGCGGCATCGGTCAGCCCGCGGATGCCGGTGGCGGCGTTGGCGTTGCCCGAATTCACAACAACGGCGCGCAGCTCCCAGAGCTTCGACTCCTGCTTGGTGTGGAGCACCGGCGCCGACAGCACGCCGGAGCGGCTGAAGCGGGCGGCGCTGGTCGTTCCGGGTGTGTCGGAGATGATCAGTGCCAGGTCCTTGGCGCCGTCGGGCTTGATCCCGCAGGCAGTGCCGGCCGCGCGGAAGCCCTTCGGCAGCAGACCGTCACCGGCTTCGATGACGTTCTCGGGCCGCTCGATCCAGCGCGAGGTGAAGAAGGAGCCGGCGCTCATGCACTGATCCCCGAGCCCTCAGGCAGGCCGAACATCAGGTTCAGGTTCTGCACGGCTTCGGACGCTGTGCCCTTCCACAGGTTGTCGATCGCGCCGAACACGATCGCCCTTCCGGTGCGCTCGTCGCGGTGCAACGAGATCCGGCAGTAGTTCGTCTCTCGCACGGCGCGCACGCCGGCGGGCTCCTGCGACGAGCTCGATGAACCGCTCGGTGTCATACGCGTCGTGGTAGAGCGCCTCCAGCTCGCCGGTGCTGACCGTGGCATCGCTGAGCGTGACGTAACACGAGACCAGCTCGCCCTGGTCGAGCGGCAGCAGGTGCGGCGTGAAGGTTATCCGCGTGTCGCTGCCGAGGACCGCAAGCTCCTGCTCGATCTCCGGTGTATGGCGGTGGCGCGGGACACCGTAGGCGTTGACGTTCTCGTCGACGGTCACGAAGTGAGTCTTGTCGGTCGCCGCGCGGCCGGCGCCCGAGACTCCCGATTTGGCGTCGATCACGGCATCAGCGATCAGCCCCGCTCGTGCCAACGGCGCCAGCGCGAGAATCGTTGCGGTCGGATAGCAGCCGGGGTTGGCGACCAGCTCTGCGTCTGCGATCTGGTCGCGGTAGAGCTCGGGTAGGCCGTACACGGCCTGCCCGATCAGGTCCGGCTCGGGATGCGGCTTGTACCACTCCTCGTAGGTCTCGACGTCGCGCAGGCGAAAGTCGGCGCTGAGATCGACGACCTTCACCCCCCGCGCTCGCAGCTGCGCAACGAACGGAGCCGACGCACCATGGGGATAGGCCACGACGGCCGCATCCACATCGCCTTGGCGGTCGATGTCAACCTCCTCCAGCACCAGCGGGACACGGTGCTGGGGGTAAAGCTCGGCCAGCGGCTGTCCGACGTCGCTGCGTGCGGTCACGTGGCGCAGCTCGAAGCTCGGGTGGTTGTACAGCAGGCGCGCGGCGAGCGAACCGGCATAGCCGGCGGCACCGAAGACGGCGACGCTGTGGGTGCTAGTCGCCCGCACGGATCGTTCCCTTGAGCTCGTGGGCCAGCGCGTTGACGATGAACTGCCGCGGGCGAGCCACCTCCTCGTCGGTGAGCGTCCGGTCGTCGGCTCGGTAGCTGACCCGCACCGCCACCGACTTCTTGCCGGCTCCGAGCCGCTTGTCGTCGCGGTAGACGTCGAAGATCTGGGCGTCCTCCACCAGCGGCGCCCCCGCCTCGCGGATCACGCGCAGCAGATCGCTCGCGCTCACCGTCTCCGCGACCACGATCGCGAGGTCCTCGTGCACGGCGGGGAAGCTGACGAGGTCCTGGAACTGCACGGCATGTGGCGGCTTGATTGCGGAGAGATCGATCTCAAAGCCGGCGACGGTGTCCTCGAGGTCCCATCGGGCAGCGACATTCGGATGGATCTCACCGAGCCAGCCGACGTGCTCGTCATCGACGAGCACCGCGGCGGAGCGACCCGGATGCAGGAACTCGCCGGTGGTCATCGGTCTAACGTCCCAGGCGACGCCGATCGCGTCAAAGAGCCCCGCGAGCACGCCCTTGGCGGCGAAGAAGTCCGCCTGCGACGGGTGCTGGTCGCGCCAGGTCGCCGCCCGTACCGGGCCGGTCAGCAGCACGCCGAGGTGATGGGGCTCGTCGGCCAGGTTCCCGGCGTCGAGCTGTTTCGAGCGGTACACGGCGCCGGACTCGAACAGCCGGACGGCGCTCGCACCGCGAGCGCGGTTGCGCTGCGCCACATCCAGCAGCGACCCGAGCAGCGTTGTGCGCAGCTGTGACTGCTCCGACGACATCGGGTTGGCCAGCGTCAGCGGCGAGCCGGCCTCGATGAGGTGCAGCTTCTCCGCCAGCTCCGGGGCCGCAAAGCTCCAGCCCACGACCTCGTGGAGGCCCTGCGCCGCCAGCGCGTCCTCGGCGCGCCGCCGCAGCCTTTGCGCAGGCGTCAGCCGGCCGACGGCGGCATTCCGTGCAGGCAGCGTTGCCGGCAGGTTCTCGAGGCCGCCCAGTCGCGCGACCTCCTCGATCAGGTCGGCCTCGCGCGTGATGTCAGCGCGGCGGAAGTCCGGGACGGTGACGTCGAGTCCGTCGTCAGCGTCAACCGCCGTGAAGCCGATCGCCTGTAGTAGCTGCTTGCTGCGTCTCACGCGGGATCGCCACGCCCAGCAATCCGGCGACGCGGGCGTCGCGCAGCCGGATCGTGAGCGGCTCCGGGCCCGGCCCGCCGATATCGACGGTTCCCGGCCGCACGGCCGCGCCGCAGACCTCGATGAACAGCCTGGTGGCCACAGCCTGCGCCCACAGCGTCTGCTCGGGCTGCAGCTGCTTCTCGTAACGAGACGAGAGCTTCGCTACGCAGGTTGAGCTTGAGTCCCGTGGCGTGGATGTTGGGGCCGTTCCAGGTCGCCACCTCGCTCAGCACCGACGTGGTCGAGTCGGACACCTCTGAGCGCGCGCCACCCATGACACCGGCCAGCGATGTCGGCCCATCGGCGTCCTCGATCACGACGATGTCTTGATCGAGCGTGCGGACCTGTTCATCGAGCGTCTGGATCTGCTCGCCCGGTCGCGCGCGGCGCACGTTCAGTCGCCTGCCGGCAACCCGGTCGTAGTCGAAGGCGTGCATCGGCTGGCCGGTCAGCAGCATCACGTAGTTGGTGATGTCGACGACGTTGGAGATCGGGCGCTGGCCGCAAGCCATCAGCCTGCGCCTTCATCCAGAGCGGGCTGGCTCCGATCGTGATGCCGTCGAGGATGCGCGCGGTGAAGCGCGGGCATAGCTCGTGACCGGCCTCATTGGTGATCTCGATGCCATCCAGCGGACCGAAGCTTCCCGGGTCCTGTTCCCAGGGCGGCGGCCTTCAGCTGGGCGCCGGTGGTCGCCGCCACCTCGCGCGCCACCCCGTAGATCCCGAGGCAGTCAGGGCGATTGGGCGTGATCTCGAGCACGAGCACGTCCGTGGAGATCTGCACCACCTCCTGCAGTGGGGTGCCCGGCGCGATCCCGTCTTCGAGCACCATGATCCCGGTGTGCTCCTCGCTGATCTGCAGCTCGCGCTCGGAGAGGATCATGCCCTGCGACTCGACGCCCCGTAGCTTTGCCTTCTTGAGCTTGGTTCCGTCGGGCATCACCGCGCCGGGTCGCGCGACACCCACCGTCTGCCCGGCGGCGACGTTGGGGGCACCGCAGACGATCTGCGACGGCGTCGATCCGCCGATGTCGACCATGCAGACGTTCAGCCGGTCGGCGTCAGGGTGCTTCTTGCGCTCCAGCACGTGCCCGACGACGAAGTTCTCCAGAGCGGTGACGCCGTGATGCTCGACCCGCTCGACCTCCGTGCCGGTCAGCGCCAGCCGCTGGGCCAGCGTGTGCGCGTCCATGTGCGGCTCGCAGTACTCGTGCAGCCATTCCAGCGGAACTCTCATTTGTGATCAGCGCTCACGAGAACTGCTCCAGGAAGCGGATGTCGTTGTCATAGAACAGCCGCAGATCGGTGACGCCGTGCTTGAGCATCGCGATCCGCTCGATCCCCATCCCGAAGGCGAAGCCCTGCACCTGCTCGGGGTCGTAGCCGTTGTCCTTGACGTAGCACGAGCACGTTGGGGTCGACCATCCCCGAGCCGAGGATCTCCAGCCAGCCGGTGCCCTTGCAGATGCCGCAGCGCTCACCGCTCGCGGTGATGCCGTCTGTGCAGTTGAAGCATGAGACGTCGACCTCGACGCTCGGCTCGGTGAACGGGAAGAAGTGCGGACGCAGACGGATCTCACGCTCGGGCCCGAAGATCGCCCGCGCGAACTCGAGCAGCGTGCCCTTGAGGTCGGCGAGCGTGATCCCCTCGTCGACCGCCAGGCCCTCGATCTGGTGGAACTGCGGCGTGTGCGTGACATCCGAGTCGCGGCGATACACGCGGCCCGGGACGATGATGTAGATCGGCGGCTTCTGCAGCTCCATCGAACGGATCTGCATCGGGCTCGTATGCGTGCGCAGCAGCACGTCGTCGGCGAGGTAGAAGGTGTCGGTCCAGGCGCGGGCCGGATGGGTCGCGTCGTGGTTGAGCGCGTCGAAGTTGTAGTAGACGTTCTCCACCTCGGGCCCCTCGGCGACGTTGAATCCGAGGCCGATGAACACGTCCTCGATCTCACGCCGAGTCTGGGTGATCAGGTGCAGGCGGCCGATCGCCGGCAACGGGTCGGCAGGCAGGGTCACGTCGACACGGTCCTGCTGCAGGCGCGCGTTCAGCTCGGCGACCGCCAGTTCGCCGGCGCGGGCATCGAGCTGCGCCTCGAGTGCCTTGCGCGCCTCGTTCGCGGCCTTGCCGACCGCGCCGCGCTGCTCGGGCGGAAGCTCGGCCACACCGCGCAGCAGGTTGGGCAGCTCGGCCTTGCGCCCCAGGAACTGGACGCGCACGTCCTCGAGGGCGGCGGTGGTCGCGGCGGCTGCGATCGCGGCCTCGCCCTCGCTTTGAAGTTCGGTGATTCTTGTCTCGACGCTCATGCGGGGCTGATCCTACGTATTAGTCAGTTTCGAGAGCTCGTACAGGGCGACGCTGGCGGCGATCGCGGCGTTCAGCGACTCGGTCTGCGATCGGGATGCGCGCGACGTGGTCGCAGGCGGCCACGATGTCGGCGGGCAGGCCCTCGCGTTCGGCCCCGACCAGCACGCTGATCTCGGCTTGGGGCACGAGATCAGCGGCCACCGCGCTCAGCGACCGTTCGGCGCCGGCATCGAGCGCGATCGTGGCGCCGGGAAGCTCGGCAGGCGTCGCGTGCGCGACCGGCACGGAGAAGATCGCGCCCATGCTCGCGCGCACCGCCTTGGGGCTGAACGGGTCCGCGCTGCCGGAGCCGAGTGCAACGCAGCTTGCACCGAAGGCGGCAGCGGAGCGCAGCACGGTGCCCGACGTTGCCCGGGTCGCCGACCCCGTGCAGGTACACGCAGAGAGGGCCGAGCGGCGCCGCCTCCCACCGCTCGTTGTAGATCGCCAGGGTGCGGGTGCCCGACGCGAGCTCCGTGACCGACTTCAGCGCGGCGGCGTCGACCTCGATCCCAGGCAGGCCGCTGCCGCTCGCGGCAAAGCGCTCCACCGGCGCCCAGCCGGCGGCGTCGGCGGCGGCCAGCAGATCCTCGCCCTCGGCGACGAACTGGCCCAGGCGGTCGCGCTCACGCCGGCGCTGGCGGAGCTTGCGGACGGTCTTCAGCTTCTCGTTGTGTGGGCTTGTGATCGTCATCTTGCGGGTTCAGGAACGAAAAAGGGCGCCGTCCTTATCGGAGGGCGCCCTTTTGGCGGTGCTGGTGTCCGGCTTTGCTCAGCCGGCAGCCAGCGCCTCACGGGCGCGCTCGGCAAAGCGTCGGAAGGTGTCGGCGTCGTGCACGGCGATGTCGGCCAGAACCTTGCGGTCCAGCTCGACGTTCGCCAGCTCGAGGCCATGCATGAACTGCGAGTACGACAGGCCGTTCAGCCGCGCGGCGGCGTTGATGCGCGTGATCCACAGGCGACGGAAGTCGCGCTTGCGGTTGCGGCGATCGCGATAGCGATATGTGTCGGCCTTGAGCAGGGCCTCTTTGGCGGAGCGATAACGACGCGATGCGTTGCCACGCATGCCCTTCGTCATCGCCAGGGTCTCGCGGCGCTTCTTGCGCGCGTGGACGGAACGCTTGACGCGGCTCATGACTTCTTCGCTCCCAGCAGGACCTTGACCCGCGGCGCGTCATGGTCGGACAGGATCACCGGACGCGCCAAGTTGCGCTTGTACTTCGGTGATTTCTTCTCAAGGATGTGGCTGGAGAAGGCGTGACGCGCCTTCACCTTTCCGTTCGCGGTCAGCTTGAACCGCTTCTTGGCGCCAGAGTGGGTCTTCATCTTCGGCATAGTCGGTCGTCCAGTAAAGCAGATCGCTTTGGGGGTTGATCTGCCCGGCGCTGCCGGGCGCCAGTTGGGGCGCGTCAGGCCGTGGCGGCGTCGTCGGAGGCCGCCTTGGCCTTCGACTTGGCGGGAGCGGGTGCGGAGGCTTCCGCGTCGTCCATCTGGGCTGCGAGGGCGTCGTCGTCGGGCTCGACGGCGAGGGCGTCGTCGTCGGCCTCGACGGCGAGTGCGTCGTCGTCGGGCTCGACCTCGTCCTCCGGATCCTCACGCGCTGGCTCGGGATCGACGTGGGATCCTTGCCGTTGGCGGCTGCGGCGGCCTCGCGCTGCTGGCGGCGGGGCTTCTTCTCGGCGACTGTCGGCGTGCTCGACGTGGTGGGCATGCTCGCCGTGCTCGCCCTCCGCGAGGATCGCCTTGGAGGGCGCGAGCATCATCGTCATGTTGCGCCCGTCCTGCAGCGGTGTCTGCTCGACGACGGCGAACTCCGAGAGCTCGCCCGCGAGCTTCTCCAGCAGCGCGGTGCCGCGCTCGGGGTGCGCCTGCTCGCGGCCGCGGAACATGATCGTGACCTTGACCTTGTCCTTGCCCTTGAGGAAGCGCTCGACGTGACCCTTCTTGGTGTCGTAGTCGTTCTGCGCGATCTTCGGGCGGAACTTGATCTCGCGGATCGTGATCTGCTGCTGGTGCTTGCGGGCGGCCTTCTGCTTCTGCGCCTGCTCGTACTTGTACTTGGAGTAGTCGAGCACACGGCAGACGGGCGGGCGCGCGTCGGGAGCGACCTCGACCAGGTCGAGATCGCGCTCCTCCGCGTACTTGAGAGCGTCGGGCGTCTTCATCACGCCGATCTGGTTCCCGTCCTCGCCGATCAGGCGAACCTCGGGCACGCGGATGCGGTCGTTGATCCGGGTCTGGTCGCGCTCCGGCAGTCGCCGGTCGAACCTACGTGGAACCGGCACTAGCTGTTGTGTGCGGCGGTGCGTCAAGCGGCGCCGTGCCGGTTGGAATAAATCTGCTGGATCAACGAGAGGGAATTATAGCCGCGCGTCGGCTCAAGTCAAACCGTGGCTCGACGACAGCGCTCGGGTCGTGATCAGATCGGAGATCCGCGCAAGGAAATCGTCGAGTGCGACCGCCCCGCTGTCTCCCGCCCGGTGCTCGCGCACACCGACCTCACCGGACTCCTGCTCGCGGTCGCCGACCACCAGCATGAACGGGACCTTGCGCACCTCGGCGTCGCGGATCTTGCGGCCGACCGACTCCGTGCGATCGTCGAGCTCGACGCGCACGTTGGCCGCGGCCAAGCGATCCCGTATGGACGCCCCATAGGCGTTGTGGCGGTCGGCGATCGGCAGCACGATCACCTGCAGCGGCGCCAGCCAGAGCGGAAGCTCGCCGCCGAAGTGCTCGAGCAGGATCCCGATGAAGCGCTCGTAGGAGCCCATCAGCGCGCGGTGGATCATCACCGGCTGGTGCTCGGCGTTGTCGGCGCCGGTGTAGGTCAGCTTGAAACGCTCCGGGAAGTTGTAGTCGAGCTGGCAGGTGCCGAGCTGCCATGAGCGGCCGAGCGAGTCGGTCATGTGCATGTCGATCTTCGGGCCGTAGAAGGCGCCGTCGCCCTCGTTGATCGTGTACTCGAGGCCGATGCTCGTCGAGCGCGTTCTTGAGCGCCTGCTTCGCTGTGGTCCCAGAGCTCGTCGGAGCCGATGCGGTTGTCCGGCCGGGTCGAGAGCTCGAGGTTCACGTCGAGCCCGAACAGCTTGTAGGTGTCGAAGGCGAACTGCAGGACGCCGGCGACCTCGTCCTGGATCTGGTCCTCGGTACAGAAGATGTGGCCGTCGTCCTGCGCGAAGTGGCGGACGCGCAGCAGACCGTGCAGCGTGCCGCTCGGCTCGTTGCGATGCAGCAAGCCCGGGCTCCGAGTACCGCACAGGCAGATCCCGGTAGGAGTGCGGCTGCAACAGATACAGCTGGCAGTGCCCGGGGCAGTTCATCGGCTTGAGCGCCATCTGCCGGTCCTCGGACTCGGTGATGAACATGTCGTCGTGGTACTTGTCCCAGTGCCCTGAGGTCTTCCACAGCGAGCTGTCGAAGAGCTGCGGCGTCTTGACCTCCGTGTAGCCGCGCGGCGCGCCCATCTCACGGCTGAGCTTGACCAGCTCGTTCCAGACGGCGGTGCCGGGCGGGAACCAGAAGGCCGAACCCGGAGCGGTCTCCGAGAAGCCGAACATGCCGAGCAGCGGGCCGAGCCGGCGATGGTCGTTCGGCGCGGGCGCGCTCGAGCCGCTCGAGGTACTCCTCGAGGTCCTTGTTCGAGAAGAACGCCGTTCCATACACGCGCGTGAGCATCTTGTTGTTGGAGTCCCCGCGCCAGTACGCGCCCGCAACCGACTGCAGCTTGAAGGCCTTGATGCGCTTGGTGGTCGGCGCGTGCGGGCCGCGGCAGAGGTCGACGAAGTCGCCGTTCGTGTACAGGCTGACACGTCGTCACGGGCGCGTCGGCCGGAGCATTCTTGACGAGGTCCTCGATCAGCTCGACCTTGTAATCCTGGCGCTCGCGCACGTAGAGCTCGAGCGCATCGCCGACGGACACGTCGTCACGTACGAACGGCTCGTCGGCGGCTGATGTGCTCGCGCATCCGCGCCTCGATCGCGGGGAAGTCGTCTTCGTTGAGCGTGACGCCGTCGGGCAGATCGAGGTCGTAGTAGAAGCCGTTCTCGATCGCCGGACCGATCGAGATCTGCACGCCCGGATAGAGCTCGAGCATCGACTCCGCGAAGACGTGGGCAGCGTCGTGGCGGATCAATTCGAGCGCCTCATCGCCACTCTTCTCGGTGATGATCTCGATCCGGCCCTCACCGCCAGCCGGCAGTCGGCGGGAGAGGTCGAGGGTGACGCCGTCGACCTTGATCGCCAGCGCGGCCTTCGCGAGCCCCGGGCCGATCGCGGCGGCGGCGTCCGCGCCGGTCGCGCCTTCGGGCAGGCTCAGCTTGTCGCCGTTTGGCAGGACGTAATCCATTGCTCTGGATCCTACGTTCCCAGCGTCGGACGCGACGTGACGTTCGATCTCGGTACCTATGGTCCATTCGGTAGCTGATTGCTAATGGCTTGGGCGTGGCCGTCGATACCGCAATCAGGATGCTGCCCGTGATCGCCATCAGGCGCACAGTGATTGCAGTCACCAGCGCCGCCGCGATTGCAGCGGCGATAGCCGGCTGCGGCGTGGGCTCACAGACCTCCGCGTCCAGCAGCTCCGCCGTCGCCACGGTTCCAGGCTCGGCGCTCGCGCGCGCAGCGGACGTCTCGGGCTCGGCCAAGGGCTACGCGTTCACGATGTCGATGGACGAGACGGTTCCTGGTGCAGGCACCATCACGGTTGGTGCGACAGGGACCTTTTCGAGACCCAGCCGCAGCGGCGCGCTCGAGATGACGATGCAGAGCGCGGGCCAGAACCTTCAGATCCAAGAGATCATCCTCGGACACACGATCTACATGAAGATGCCCGCCGCGTTGGCGCAGAAGATCCCGGGTGGCAAGCCCTGGTGGGCTCTGAATCTGAGCGAGCTCGATGCGAGCTCGAACCTTTCAAAAATGTCGTCGCTGATGAACAGCTCGTCGGAGAGCAGCCCAGCGATGTACCTCGACTATCTCAGGGCTGAGTCATCGAGCCTGCAGAACCTGGGCCAGGCGACGGTCGACGGTGTGTCGACGACCCACTATCACGCAACGCTCAACCTCGAGAAGGCCGCGACACACTACCCATCCCCGACGCGCGCGACCATGCGGGCAATGCTCAAGCGGACGCCCGGGAAGATCCTGGACGAGACCGATATGCCGGTGGACGTGTGGATCGATGGCTCGAACCTGGTCCGGCAGGTCTCGATGAAGATGTGGCTCGTCCCGACGGGAAGCTCGACCGTGATCAACGCCACGATCACGATGAACTTTCAAAGCTATGGCCCGCAGGCGACACCGGCGGCGCCTCCCGCTGACCAGACGCTCGACGTTCTCGCCCTCCTCAAGTCTGAGGGCAAGCTTTCCCGGCTCGGCGGCTGAGCGAGCGCGGCGCGCCGCTCGCGCGCGTGTTTTCCCACGCCCGAACTCGCTTGTGTAAGGCTGAGCCAGCCAATTCGGCCATGACGGCTATCGGGGGCCTGCGGATGGGGATCGCAAAATTGCGGCGCGATTCATGGATCGCGCTGGCGGCGGCATTGACGTGCATAAGCGCAAGCTTGGTTGGCGCCGCACCTGCTGCTGCGGACACAACGATCACGGTCAACACGACGTCAACCACGTTCACGCAGGGCGATCGGCTCTGTTCGCTCGCTGAGGCCGTCGACTACTCCGATGGCGGGACTGACAGCGACTGTTCGACGGCCCCGCGGGCAGGGACGACCACGATCGTGCTCCCGGCCGGCAAATACATCGTGCCAAGTACGCTGGAGTTCGACTATCCAACGGACGTCGTCGGGGCTGGCGCTGCGAGCACCGACATCGACGGCAACGACGCACGCCAGGTCATCAACATCGACAGCACGGCCTTCGTGACCATCAGCGGCGTCGAGATCTCGGACGGCAACAGCGGTAGTTCCACCGCGGGCTGCACTGGCAGCGGTATCACGCTGAGCTGCCCCGCCGAGCCGGGCATCTTCGGCGGCGGCATTGACAATCTGGGCACCCTCACACTTCGCGACGCGAGCGTGATGAACAACCACGCGGGCGGTGGCACGCAGCCCATCGGACTCGTGGTCTGCTTCTCCACGTGCAACGGGAGCCAGGGCGGCGCGGGTGGTGGCGGCGGCGGGATCTACAACGTGGGGACGCTGACCGTCGACCAATCGACGATTTCCGACAACACCGCCGGCGACGGCGCTCCCGGCGAGAATGGACGTGACAGCGGCGCCAGCGGCGTCAACGGCGGGAATGGTGCCAGCGGGGCGACTGGCGGCACCGGTGGGGCGATCTACAACGACGGCGGCAGCGTCGTGATCACGGACTCGACGATCGCCGGCAACTCGGCAGGATCCGGTGGCGCTGGCGGAAACGGAAGCGCCGGCGGAAGTGGCGGCACCGGTGGCAGCGCCGGGTCCGGCGGTGGCGGAAGCTACGGCGGGGGCGTCTCGAGCGCTGCGGGCTATCTCACGGTCACTGCATCCACGTTCACGGGGAACAAGGCGGGCAATGGCGGCAATGCGGGGACGCCCGGTACCGGTAGCGGGGGAACTGGAGCAGACGGAAACAACGGCTACGGGGGTGATGGCGGGGCGATCTATGACGGCTCCGCCCCGGACGGGTCGAGCCTGACCAACACCACGCTGGTCGGCAACGCTACGGGCCGAGAGGGCTCAGGCGGGTTGAACACCGACGGCGGCGAGGGCGGCGGCATCTACGTCAGCACGGAGGGAGAGACGCTCACGAACGTGACGATCGCGGGCAACACCGCGTACTCGAGCCTGGTCGGAGGTGGCGGGATCTTGCTCCCGCCGGTATTCGCCAGTGCGACCGAGCGCAACTCGGTCATCGCATCCAATACGGCGCCGGTTTTTGCCAACTGTGGCGTGGTTCCGCCGACCGACGGCGGGCACAACCTCGTCTTCCCCAGCCAGGACAAATGCGACGGCACGGTGGGCGACCCGAAGCTCCGAGCACTTGCGAACAACGGCGGGCCGACGCAGACCATGGCTCTCGGCCCAGGCAGCGCGGCGATCAATCTTGTGCCGGTCACTGCCTGCGCACTCACGACAGACCAGCGCGGGGTCTCTCGTCCACAGGGCAGTGGCTGCGACGCGGGAGCATATGAGGTGGCCCCGCCGACACTCGGATCGCCGAGCTTGCGCGTTACCGGGCCCAGTTCGGCGACCATCAGCGGAAGCGTCATGCCGAACCTCACCGACACGAAGGTCAGCCTCCACTACGGAACGACGTCCTCATACGGCGGAGCGACCACGGCGACCGACGTGGGATCCGGCTCGGGTGCCACGCCGTTCGCAGTCAAGCTGACCGCCCTCGAGCCGCACACGACCTACCACGTCCAGGTGCTCGCCACCAATACCGACGGCACGAGCTCCAGCAGCGACCTCACGCTGACCACCCCGGTCGCATTGGCAGCCACCGTTCTGCGGGGCACGGTCAACGGGGACGTCGTATCCGTCAGGTTGAGCTGCACGGCCGGCGGCGGGACCTGCGTTGGCGCGCTAAAGCTCAGCTCGCGCGTCACGACCAAGGCCGGGAAGGTTGTCGCCGTCGCTGCATCCGACCCCCTCAAGAAGCCGAAACGCCGGACCGTCGTCCGCACGGTCGGCAGCGGACGCTACACAGTCGCTGCCGGCAGAACCAAGGTGATCAAGCTATCCCTCGACGCCACCGGCAAGGCGTTGCTGAAGGCCCGCGATCGGTTGCCGGCGCTGCTCACGACCAGCGGAACCGCCCGGATCACCAAGAAGGTCACGTTCGTCTACAAGCCGAAGCGGAGCGCCTAGCTGGCTGGCAGTGTTCTCGCTACATTTACCGTTCCCAGGGCGATTAGCTCAGCTGGGAGAGCGCCACCTTGACATGGTGGAGGTCACTGGTTCGAGCCCAGTATCGCCCATCTGAAAGTCCCGCATTGCGGGCATTTTCTTTGTTTACGGGCGTCAGGCGTGTCATACGTGCCGGGAATGCTCGTGTGGTGCTCCCCCCGGTGCTCCCCCCGAGACAGCACGTCGCTGGCCGCTCGCAGAGGCAATCACGACGCTCTCGTAGACATGGAAGCTGATCCGAGGAGGGCTGAGGTGCTGCTGGAGGTGCTGAGGGCCGCGGACACCAGACGAGGAGACGCATGACGCTCCGGATACCACGGTCCGTTCGTCATCGTGATTCCGCAAGCATTGGAGGCTGCTGAACGGCTGCATCACGCGATCTATGCTGCCGCCAAGGCCGTCGATCGGAGTAACACCGGTTGTCGATGGTCTGAATGGACATGGCGTTCAGACGGACATCATGATGGGCGTACGGTCAGCCCTCGCTGGAACCCGGTCGGCCAGACGTCGTAGGCGGTGCTGTCCGGTCTACCTTATGGCCCGTGTCTTCCACGGCCAAGCAGCCGACGCTCCCGGAGCACGAGCCCGAGAACGCGATGGACGATCCCGACGACATCGGCCGCTTCCACGATCGGTGCAGCGACCTGATGCGTGAGCTGCTCGACGCGCTCGCCGCGGCCCCCGATCAGCCACGTACGTTCCCCGAAGTCGAGGACGCGCTCAGGTGGCCGCGCCGGCGGATAGCCAGCGTCCTGGGTGCCTTCTGGCCCATGCGCATGACCGAGTTCGGCGGACGCCGCCCATACCGTCTCATAGACGATCGCGAGTCTGCGGGTGGCCGGTGGGAGATCTGGGTGGACGGCACCCAGACGGACGCTATCCGCGCCGCGCACCGCTCGTAACAGGGCCGACTTGGGGCAGTTCACACGCGACAGGTCGGTGCAACGGTGTCATGGGTGCCCGGACTGCTCGTGCAGTGCATACCCCGGTGCATACCTGGGGTCGGCATGGACGAAGCGCCCGAAGGCGAGTTCGTGTGCACCCAAGCGAGGCGTAGCCCTTCACGCCCGAACCAGGCATCGGAAGCTCTGATCAAAGTTGGTACGGATCGAGCTCGACCGAGTAGCGGTCCGCAGGCCACTGCTGGTGGCTTCACTCGAAGAAGTTGGCGCCATCCTCGAACTCGATCGTCATCCCGCGCTTCACGGAGAACACTAGCCACGGCTTGTCCGGTTGGTGTCCGGGTCAGCGTGTATGTCCAGGTTCTCATCGGATCGCGGATAGTGTCATGCCACGCGGATCGACGACCACGAACTGGTGTTCGTCCCAGGAGCCTCCCAGCTCGTGCGCAAGCTGAGAGTGATGGCTTCGCTCGGGACCAGCGTGATGTCTTGATTCAGGACCACCGTGTCGCTGGTTGATGTTGTTCTGGATGTTGCCTGATCGGTCGAGTTAGGGGGTTGCCGCGGCTGTCGTCGCGGAGCGAGCCGTAGGCGAGCGACGTGGCGATAGCCGCGGGCGCGGCCCGGGTCGGGGTTCTCGTGCGCGCCCTCGATGCCCGGGGTGGTGAAGATCGATTCGAACAGATAGTGCCATCGCATCGCGATGAACCGGTCGGTCTCCACCCGCCGGCGGCCGCGCAGCACCTTCTTCACCGCCGAGCCCAAGTTGTCATAGCGCACCTCCTCGAACACACCGGCGAACCAGTCAAACGCGAGCGCGTGCCCTTCGAGAAACGCCTGCCGGGTCTCCACCGGTGACGCCATCGAGAACGCCGCACCGGAGAAACAGGACCGCATCACGAACACGTGAACCTTCACCTGACTGCCCGCCAGCTGCACCTCCGCCTGACCCCAGTCAACCTCCGCGGTCCGCGCCGGCGTATGGGTCTGAGGGACGAACACCTGCCCGATCGCCAAGCCCATCTCACGCTTCCGCTTGCGCACATGCTCCCGGAGAGTCGCCTCCGCGACATCAGCACCATGCTCATCGACCAGGCGCTTCCAGACCTTCCGGGCGGTGTGACGCTGCTTGTGCGGCGGCGCTAAGACCCGAGTGGCCGTCTGTGCCGATCGGCGCAGTCGGCCTCGCGGCGCGCTGCTCTTCGGGATTCTGCTGATCTGCCGGCGCGACGCCAGGTCAGACGATTCACTTAGCTGACGCCGCTGACATGCTGCGGTCGACGGCAGGCGTCGACCATTACGCGTGCTCAGTTGCAGGTGCCAACCGGGCAGTCCGCCAAGCGCCGCGTGAGCCGCGATTCCGGTCGGACACTCCATGCCGATCATCCCCAAGACAGATCGGTCGCGGTACGAGTCCGGATGCTCGCTTCACCCAGTGGGCGAACAACCCCGCCGTCGAGGACCAACACCCGATCGGTCAGGGTCGTCGCTCCTTCGTAGTCCTGGGTAAGCAGCACCGTAGTCAGGCCGGATTCACAATGGATCCGCTTGAGCTCCTGCCGCATAGCGGGACGCAACGAGCGCATTATGGGCATCAGCGGCTCGTCCAGCAGCAGAAGCTTCGGCTCGGTGGCAAGAGCCCGCGCGAGCACCACGAGTTGCCGGTCGCCACTAGACAGCTCGTTAGGACGTCGCTGCCCCACGTCTCCCGCTCCCACCAGATCAAGAATCTCGCGTACCGATCCCGCGATCTTGCGCCGCCTGATGTCGCGCAACCGTAGCTCCGCCGCGATGTGTTCGAACGCCGTCATGTCCGCAACCAGTGCACTGTCGCGATGAACTAAGGCAACCGGCCGCTGCTCCGCTGGCAGTTTCGAGATGCGCTGCCCATCCAGCAGCGCAACCCCAGCATCTGGAGTGGCGAGACCCGCCACCACCCGCGCCAGGGTGGTCTTGCCCGAGCCCCGTTGCCCTAAGACTGAACAGAACGAGCCGTGACCGACGAGCAGATCCAGCCCCCTCAGCACGGGCTTATGCCCGTATGCCTTAGAGACCGCCGACAGTTGAAGTGTTGCCATTTCGTCTACACCGTGGGAAAGCGTTTTCCCGCAAGGCTACTGAACGCTCCTTGGCCGCGCAAGCTTGTCCGCACCGGGTAGGAAGAGAAAGCTCGTACAGGCAGCACTAATCGAGCCTTGACCGCTGCCTGCAGCTGGCGCTAGGCTTGGAAAGCGCTTTCCAGTTGGCTGAGAGGGAAACCTATGTCTCAGAAGGTCGTAGACGTTGCCCTCAACGGCGTGACCGGGAGGATCGGCTACTGGCAGCATCTCGTCCGCTCGATCATCGCGATCTGCGAAAGGGGTGGCGTCGTCACGGGGGCGCAGATTGCTCCCCGAGCCGGCTCTCGTCGGGCGCGGGGGCAAGCGAAGACCAGGACAGGTAGAAAGGCAGCTCGGACATGAGCATGCCAGGCATGCAGATGGGACCTGCCTCGGCAGGTCGGGTTGCCGACGGCCGGCCGAATATCAGGCCTGCACGCGCTGTCGGCAGCATGCACATAGCGATACATCTCGTCCCAGAATGGTTAGGTCTGGCCGGAACTGCCGTGTTTGTGGTGGTCGCTGCGACGCACCTACGACATATGGCGCGGACCAGCGGCCATCGTCGGCCGTGGCATGCCTGTCACGTGCTTGCAGCTCTCGGGATGGCGTTCATGTATGTACCGGCTGTGGTCGATCCGCTTCGCGTGCCTGCGATCTTCTGGCAGTCCGTCTTCGCGACCTCAGGTATCCTCGGATTACTGTGGGCCGTTGGCGGAGTCGGACGGGTTCCGACACTGATATGGCTCCTGACCTCGATCGACCTCATCGCGATGGTCTACATGTGGTCGTCGCGACCAGCGACCCTCCTGCTCGGCTGGTCACTGACCGGGTACTTCATGGTTCAGAGCGGATTGTGGGCAATCGATGCCTACCGGCGGCTGGATGGGCGTACGCCGATCATCGGCTGGAGCCTGACAGCGGATGCATCGGGAACTGCGGTTGTGACAACGCCTCACGCCCGGACCGTGGCGTCGGATACGCTGATCGGCCAGCTTGACGTCGGTGTTTCGATGATCGCAATGACGCTTGGAATGGCGTACATGCTCGCCGCCATGTCACTTAGCTAGCGCGCCACTGTCAACGATTGGTGCTGGCGGTGAGCGCGTCGGCGAGAGCTGCGTCGGCAGCGAGGCGGGCGGCGCCCATCACGGTGGCGTCGGAGCCGAGTGTGCTGGACCTCACCTCAGTACTCCACGTCAGCTTTGCAAGCGAGGCACGTACACCCCGCAGCAAAAGCGGGCTCTGCCCCACGCCGCCGCCGAGCACTACAAGCCCAGGATCGAGGATCGCGACGACAGCAGCGGCCATCTCGCCAACCTCGCGTGCATGCTCCTCGATCAATTGTTTGACGTAAGGGTCGCCCTCTTCCGCCCGGGCGAACATCGATGCCGTGTCGAATGATGATTGACGCGACACACCGCGTTGCCTTTTTGCGCGGCTGATGAGGCTGTGTGCGCCGAGGTGCTTCTCGAGTCCGAAGCGGCTCGGCCGCTCGCCCGCCCCCCACGGATAGGGTAGGCAGGAAACCTCGCCGGCGCCGCCCTGCGCCCCGCGTAGCAATCTACCCTCGTTTACGATTCCGAGACCGATCTTGACGCCTACTTGCAGGTAGGCGAACGTCGGAACCCCGATCGCGGCCCCACGTTCCCCCTCCGCAATCGCAGCGCAGTTGACGTTGTTCTCGATCTGAACCTCGAGCCCAGGGTGGCGATCGAACGATTCCACCACGTCGATCACAGGAGCCAGCCGCTCGGGCGGCGGCTCCCCGAACGAGATCTTGATCGGGGCCGCGATCACGCACCCGCGAAGGGCAGAACCGCGCGCTTCCAACTCGCGTGCGAGCTGGCGCATCAGGCTTACCGCAGCAACTGGAGCCTCCGGGCTGACATCAGTACGCGACGGACGGACTGGCTCCTCGCGTTCGGCAAGTGTTCGCCCGTCAATCGCAACCGCGCGGACACGTACAAGTGTCGTTCCAAGATCGACTCCAAGCGCGTAGCCGGCTCCCTCCGACGCCTGGTAAATGGCGGCGGGACGACCCATGCCGCGTTCCACGCCCAGCTCTGAAATGAGGCCAGCGCCACTCAGATACTTGATCGCACCGGACAGCGTTGCCTTGGAGAGTCCGAGCTGCTGAGAGAGCGTCGAACGCGTGACGGTACCCTCGTCGATGATCTGCAGCAGGATCTCGTGCTCAGTCTCGTTGAGATGATCGCTGATGACGGACGGTGCAGTCGCACGCCTCGGCCTGCCCGTTCTCCCTATCTCACCCGCTGCCACACCGACGAGTCGAGGGTCCCGCGATGCCCGTTTCACGGCGCTGGACGCTACCAAATCGTCCGCGGGTTCCCGGGCTGGTGACGCGCTGGCACGGGTTACGTCGGTCAAACCGCTTGAACGATCTTGACCTGCGGCTGTGGATAGCGGAACCGTCCGCTTGTGAGCGAAAGTACCTCGGCGCTACTGCCCGCCAGCAACTGCAGAGCGGCCATCTCGTAAAGCGCCCGGACAAGACGGCCGCGAGCTGGCGGCACCCGGATTGTGGCGATCACCTCATCGGGAGGCGTGGGCGTCGGCTCAGTCGCGGTCAGGTGCGCGGTCACGCAACCGATTTGTCGCGCCTGTCGGAGAATCCGATCGACCGCGTCATCACCACCGTCGCCGATCAAGACCAAGCCGCGTCCCTCCTCTAACGATTCCATCGGCCCGTGCAGGTAGCCGCGGCTGTCGAACCAGGAGCATGGAAGACGCGGCGCCTCCCTGAACAAGAGCGCGCCTTCGGCCGCGCTCGAAATCGCATCCCCTGCTCCGACGAAGTCGATCGCCGCGGTGTGGGCTAGGTTGCCTGCGACGGCTGCCGACTCGCTGGCGACAACTTCGAGCAGCTCGTTCAGCGTTCCGGGGACCGAGGCCCAGTCAGCCGCAAGCGCATCCGTGGCTCGTTCGTCCTCCCAAGCCGAGACGATGAACGCGAGCGCCTGGAGGGTACCCGTGTAACCCGTGGTTGATGGAACCGAATCCTCGAGCTGCGCACAAGGCACGATCACATCCACGAGAGAGTTGAGCGTACCTGAGCGCTCTGCTGTCACCGATACGAGCAATCGGGATCCCCGCGCACGCAGCCGTTCGACCAGGGCCACCGTCTCAAGGCTTTCGCCGGACGATGAGATTGCGATGTAGACGTCGGCGATATCCAGGTCGTCGAGCCAAAGCTGGCCGGCGTCGACGGCAAAGGCGCGCACGCCGACCTTCCAGAACTCTCGCACCGCCGAAACAGCCGCGTAGTAGCTGGCACCTATACCCACGATCGCGACGACATCAGTGGGCGCAGCTCGTTCGCGCAACTCGGCGGCGACCGCCATCAATGCAGGTCGAGTGCTCTCGAGCATCGCCGACTGCATCCGGACAGCCTCCCGGTAGGGAATCTTCTTCACGTTTACCTCCTGTCGTTCACGCCGGCGAGCCGGCGTGGTTGTCTGCGTTGGAGTTCGCGCCGATTCATCGCTGGCGCAGACGCACCTCGAACGCGTCACGCAGCGCATCGCCGACGAGATTGAAAGCAACGACGGTCAGCACGATCGCGATGCCGGCTGGGTAGATGAGCCACCAGTAACCGTCGTAGACGTAGTTCAGGCCGTCGGTAAGCATGCCGCCCCAGTTCGCCGCGGGTGGAGGCGGTCCTAGCCCGAGGAACGAGAGCGCGGCCAGTGCCAGAATCGCGTCGGCGACGGAAAACGTCGCCAGCACCACGATTGTGCCGATCGCGTTAGGGACGATATGGCGGGAGATAATCCTGTCGTCGCGAGCACCGACTGATTTCGCCGCCTGAACGAAGTCCCGGACGCGCAGTGATAGCGACTCGCCGCGTACCAACCTCGCCGTCGGCAGCCACGAGATCACCGCGATCACTAGGACAAGGTGCAGGATTGTCGGTGGCCAGATGCTGGTGAGTACGAGCAAAAAAAGCAGGGACGGGATCGACAGCAGCGAGTCGACCACGCGCATCATGAGCGCGTCAAGCCGCCCTCCGCAGTACCCGGCGACCGCTCCCCAGGCAGTCCCAAATAGCGTCGCGACAGCTGCTGCAGCGAGACCGACCTCTAGCGATGATTGTCCACCTAGCATCAGCCGTCCGAGCACGTCGTAGCCAACCTCGTCGGTACCAAGCAGGTGATGTGAGCTTGGAGGCTCGGTCACCGCTGCGAGGTTCGTCTGTACCTGGTTGGTGTGGTAGAGCAGTGGTCCGACGAAGCTGAACAGCACCGCGAACACGATGATCCCGACGCCGACAACCGCGAGCCGGTTCTGCAAGAACACGTCGAGAATCATGCGCGCCATCCCGGTAGAGGAGTCGGCTGCATCATTCAACGCCGCGAGCTCACCCTGTCTTGGGGGGTCTATCTCAACAGCCATGGCACCATGCCTTAGATCCGATGAGAGGGTTCACATGGTCCTCACTCTCGGGTCTACGACGCCATAGAGCAGGTCTGCCATCAGAGAACCGAGCACCGTGGCCACCGCGATCACGATCGTGAACCCGAGCAACACCGGATAGTCATGTGTCGTCGTTGCGTTCCAGAGCAGCAGTCCCATGCCTGGATAGTTGAAAACGGACTCCACAACAACGGCGCCGGACAGCATCACGGGAATGCTCAGTCCCAGCAGAGTGATGATCGGCACGAGCGAATTGCGGAGGACATGCCGAGCAATCACCCGTCGCTCCGAGATGCCAGTGGCACGCGCAGTCCGAATGTAATCCTGTAGCAGGGTATCGATCGCCGACGAGCGCATGTAGCGGCTGAAGTAGGCGATGCTGAGAATTGCGAGCGTCAGCACCGGCAGCACGAGCGCGCGCGGGTCACTCAGGATTGCACCGACTGAACTTCCCTGCGGCGCCTCAGATGGGAATAGGTGAATCTTTACAGAGAATAGTAAGATCAGCAGTATCCCCAGCCAGAATGCAGGCATTGAGTAGCCGATGAATGCCAATCCCGTAGCGCCGTAATCAAACGGTCTGTTACGTCTGACTGCTTGGGCCAGACCGATTGGGATTGCGACAAGCAGCGCCACAACATAGGACAGACCGACAAGCACGACGGTCTTTGGCAGATCCTCGCCAAGCAACGCCGTCACGGGCTGGTTGTAGTGGTATGAGTACCCCAGTTGTCCGCGGACCAGCCTGCCGAGAAAGTCAAAATATTGCACAAAGAAGGGCTTGTTGTAGCCGTTCTGCACGATGAATGCGTGCACGGTCGCGGGAGTAGCGCGAGGGCCCAGAAGTGCGCGTGCTGGACCTCCTGGAAGGAGTCGCAGCAGGACGAACACAATGACTGTCACGCCGAGGATCACAATCAACGACTGACCGACACGGCGGAGAATGTATGTCATCATGGCGCCATCACCCCGGCGGGCTCGATGGGCGGCTGCAAGGGGAAGTGGCATGCGGCGAGGTGCTCGCCGTTTCCAAACGGTCGAAGTGGAGGCTCAACCGCGGCACACACGTCCTGAGCTCGCAAGCACCGCGTCCGGAACCGGCAACCCGACGGGGGATCGGATGCGGATGGCAACTCGCCCTTTACTATCGCCTTGTCCTTGAGCCGCTCGCGCTTGGGGTTCGGTTCGGGAATCGCGTCGAGCAATCCCGCTGTGTATGGGTGGGCGGTGCGCTCATACAGATCCGCCGCCGGCCCGATCTCTACGAGCTTGCCTAGGTACATGACTCCAACGCGATCGGCGAGGTAGCGAACCACCGACAGGTCGTGAGAGATCACTATGTAAGTCAGGTCGTGCTCGCGCTGGAGCCGCTTCATCAAATTGAGGATCTGCGAGCGGATCGACACGTCCAGTGCCGATACCGGCTCATCCGCGACGATCAGTCGCGGACCCAGGATCAAGGCGCGGGCAAGCCCGATCCGCTGTCGCTGACCCCCCGAGAACTCGTGGGGATACATGCCGGCCGCGCGCTTGTGCAACCCGACGTCGGCGAGCAATTCGGCGATCCGTGCGTCCTGCTCCCTCCTGCTCCCGACGCGCTGCGCGGCAAGGGGCTCACGGAGCGTTGCACGCACGCGCATACGCGGGTCAAGCGACGCATACGGATCCTGAAACATCAGCTGAATTTCCCTGCGATGCCGACGGAGCTTCGCTCCTCGTAGGGTTGACATCTCCTCGCCATCGAAACTGATACTTCCGGAAGTGAGCCCTTCCAGGCCAACGATCATTCGACCCAACGTGGTCTTGCCGCAGCCGGACTCGCCGACAAGACCGAACGTCTCACCGGCGGCAATATTGAGACTTACGTCGGCGACCGCTTGCACCGCGCCGATCTGGCGCTGCAGCACGCCTCGACGGATGGGAAACTCCTTGACGACGTGGTTCAGTACGAGCAAGTTCTCGCTGTGCGTCCTTGCAAAAACCACGGTTTGGGGGCGCGCCGCTTCTGAAGCCGTCACCGCAACAGCGGCGGAAGCATCCGCGGCGGCGCGGGCGTCTAGCGGAAAGAAGCACGCAAATGCATGATCCGACCCCGGATCAGTCGTCAGACCTGGGTCATCGACGCGACAGCGGTCCTGCACGTAGCGGCAGCGCGGCGCGAACCGGCACCCCCTTGGGGGATGATCAAGGTCAGGCGGGAGACCAGGAATGCTGTAGAGCGCGGAGCTTGGGTCTGTCTCGAGTGTCGGGATCGAGTCGAACAAACCCTCGGTGTAGGGGTGACGCATCGCGCCGAAGAGACTCTCGGTATCGGCTGACTCGATGATCCGGCCCGCATACATGACCATGACGCGATCGGTACGGCCGGCAATTACGCCAAGATCGTGCGAGATGAGGAGCATCGCCATCTGCAGGCGCTGCTGGAGGTCCGACAGTAACTCCAGGATCTGGCCTTGGATCGTGACGTCCAGGGCCGTGGTCGGCTCATCGGCGATCAGCAGCCGCGGTTCGCACGCGAGCGCGATCGCGATCACGACACGTTGACGCAGACCTCCCGAGAGTTGATGCGGGTAGCTCCCGAGCAGCGTGCGTGGTCTGGGCATTCCCACGAGCGTGAGCACCTCCAGCGCACGCTCCTCCGCCTGTTTGCGGCTGGCGCGACGATGCACACGGACAGGCCCGGCGATCTGTTCACCGATCTTCATGGTCGGATTCAGGGAGGTCATCGGGTCCTGGAAGACCATCGCGATGTCGTTACCTCTGATAGCGCGCATCTCGGGAGCCGGCAACGCGCCGAGATCGCGACCATCGAACCGCACCTTCCCATCGACGATCGCTCCACCCGGGGGTAGCAAACGCATAATTGAGAGCCCGGCCATCGATTTGCCGGAACCCGACTCCCCGACCAATCCGACAGTTTCGCCGGCACCTATGCTGAACGACAGACCGTCTACGGCTTGGACTGTCGAGCGTCGCAGCCGGATATGCGTCTTCAGGCCCGTGATCTCCAGCAGCGCATCAGTCGCATTGTCGTGGTCTTGGACCCTGCTTGGCGCACTCGCGCCAAGCAGGGTCTGACCCTCACTGACATCCGCGTCCAGGCGACGCGGCCCCGTCGATTCGTCGGCGAACATCAGGACTACCGGAACGACCAGTCCTGCGGATAGATGTTCTGGTCGGGATCAAGCGGAAGCGCACCCGTCATGCTCTTCTTGATCACGGCGATCTCCTGATCTGTGTTCGGGAACCACAGCACCGGGAGGTCCTTGCTGATGTAGTTCTCGTATGCGTACAGGGCTGGCAGCGAACCCGAATGAACCGCGTCGAGCAGCTTATCTGCCTCCGCGCTGTTGTACTGGCCTCCGTTCGATGCGCCTGTCGAATCAAACAACACGTCACCAAACGGAGCGTTGACATTGTCGTTGTAGATCCACCCTGGTGACGACCAGTAGAGGCTCTGCCAACACGAAGCGGACGAGCAGGCCGCCCACTGTGAGAAGTCTTGGGCAAACGGCTCACCTGCCAACGAAAGGTCAACGCCAATGCCGGTCAGGTCGGACTTGAACGCTTCAACCTCAGACTCGATGAACGGGATACCCGATGCGTAAGACATCTTGAACGCAAGATGCTTGCCCTTGGCAATGCCGGAGCCGCACTCGCTTGTCCCGCTTCCGGGCCGCACACACACGTCGGCACCATTGGGAGCGATGCGCCACCCGTGGGACTGCAGCAGCGCCTTCGCCTTCGCTGGGTTGTACGGATACGGTTGCGAGGCCTGCTGCTTCGAAACAAACTGGCTCGCTGGCTCGGCCGGTGCCGGGCCGTTCGTTGTATACCCGTAACCATCCAGGATCGACTTGATATCGAGCGGCTGGTTGATCTCATACTGCAGCGCTTGGCGGATGTACAGCTGCTTGAACAACGGCCCGGCAGTCTCCGACGAGAAGTTCAGCGGCGCAAACGTGAAGCCCCACGCGGGCCATCCGACCACTTCATAACCCTCCTGCTCAAGCCGTGAGATCTGCGGAATATCATCGGTCGGGAGATAGCCAAAGTCGATACTGCCAGAGAGGAGATCCGCAAATTCCGACTCAGAGCTCGTGAACTGCAGGAACTTCAGCTGAGTCACAGTTCCGGTCGCCGAGCCAGAGTAGTTCCGATTGCGGACGAGAGTAACGGCAGTTGTCGATGGCGTGAAGCTCTGAATCTTCCAAGCGCCGTCCACGACTTGCCACAGCGGGTTAGTGGCGTAGGTCCGAAGGTCCAACGACTGCGCGTTGAGGTATTGGTAAACAGCGCGCGCGCCCGCCGGAGTCTCGTCGTAGTTGCCAACCTTACCGGAGCTGGATGTCTTGTCCCATACCTTCTGGGGAATCGGCTCAAGCTGCGATAGTTCGTCCTGCGTGTACAGCTCTCCGTAGTGCCCTTTGAAAGTGACCACAAACTTCGAGGGACTCACTACGCTGAACTTACCGACGTTGTCAGGGAACTCACCCTTGATGTAAAAGGGCCACTTCACCTTCTCTGCGGTCATGATGTCGTACCAAAAGGATACGTCTCTGGTGGTGATCGGCTGTCCGTTTGACCACTTCCATGGCTTCAAAGTCACCGTCGCGACCGTCTTGTTGCCGCTGTAGGTGATCACCGGCAAGTTGGCGACGCTGAGGCTTTGGTTTACACCAACCTTTCCGGGGGCGCCGTACCAATAAAGCGGCGGGTAGACCGCATTCGAAAACTGCGTCGCGTTCGACAGTGTGTCATCCGCTCCCGGTATGAAGGGGAAGATGTAGTTCATCAAATTCCCCGGCAGCTGCGCAAACGTGGCGGTCACGACCTTAGACCCACTGCTCGCGCTACGCTCGCGCCTCATCGCCGCGCTACTGCTACCGGCTACTGTGAGCGCTATTGCCAGCACGAAAGCCGCCAAGCAACCGGTCACTCTCCCGGCTCGACGTAGTGTCATGATGCTTCCCTCTTCTCCAGTTGACGAGTTTGTAGATGTGGTCAAATGCTGTGGCTGCGTAGCGTCCTCAGCCCGCTGCCGACGTGCTTGATGCGACGTACTGGCCGTCGACCGCTTTGGCGCCTAGGACAGGTCTGCTAGACGGCAAGTCGATCGCCCTGCGCTCAGCGATCGAGAGCTCAATCGCTGCCTGAACCTCAGTGACGGCCAGCGCGTGCTCGATCCCAACGTCAGGCTTCGAGCCGTCACGGACGTTCTCGACGAATTTGCGGACCATCCAGGCCGGAAACGCCTCTAGGCGGCCGTCGATTACCGGGAAGTAGGTCCGAGGCCACCGGTAACCGTTGGCTCCGCTGACTGCGATGCTTTGATGGGCGAGGTCGATCGAGATCGTCCCCTTCTCGCCGCGTACTTCGAACCGGAACGGCACGTCGGACGGCATATTCCCGTCAGGCAGCGTCCACGAGGAGTCGAGGACCGCCGTCGTGTCGTCGTCGAAGCGGACGACCGCCTGCACGGCGTCAAGCGTGTCGATCCCTTGCCTAACAAGTATTTTTTTGGAGCCCGAGGCGTATACGGACGCGACGCGCTTGTCGGCGAACAGCATGACCAGGTCGAGGATGTGCGCGATGAGGAACCAGGTCGGGGTGGACTTTCCGGCCCAGGTCAGCATCTTTAGCGGGACGAACGTGCTGGTTGAAAGCTGCGCGTATTGAGACTGGATGTCGCCAATCTCTCCCGCCTCAATAACTGCCCGTGCTTCCATGAAAGGCGGGTTGAGACGGTTCTCGAACGCGGTTACCACGAGGGATCCGCTTCGAGCCGCCGCATCAGCGATCGCGTAGGCGGAGGCGACGCTCGTTGTGAGAGGCTTTTCGATCAGAAGATGGATGCCGCGCTCAGCGGCGGCTACGGCCGCCTCTTCATGGGCAAAGTCCGGGGTTGCGATGATTGCGGCGTCAAGCGCGTGTGCGTCATACAGCTCTGCTGCGGTTGCATAGATCGGAGCGCCGACTCCGGCAGTGAACGCAGCCGCGACATTTTTGTTGGGCTCCGCAGCTCCAACGACGGTCACGTCGGGCAGTTCTGCCAAGGCGTCGGCGAACATCCGTCCCCGGATGCCGGCGCCGATAATTCCGATTCTGATCACTGTTGTGATGCCTCCTCGATGCTGATCGCTAGATGTGTCATGTTGTTAGGGTCAATCGGTCAATAGGAGAGGGGCGTAAAGACCATGGTCCGCGCGATCTCTCCGAGACAGCAACGTCGGCCACTGTGGAGTCGATAGCTGATCCCCCAGCAGGCTTATCAGCTCGTTCGCCAGCGCCAAAGCACCGGCGACTGGCGCCGCCGACAAGATTCTCAGCTCGCTCTCCGGACAGGCCGTCGCAAGCTGGCGGCGCAGTGCGTTGCGCATCCACTCCGCGTTGGTGATGACCCCGCCGGCCGCGACTACGACACTCACGTCCGCGCCGCGATCCGAGAGCACGTGCACGAGGTCAGCCAGCGCCCGGGCGCTCTCCTGGACGATTTCGTTTGCTAGGGCGGAACCTCGGTCGAGTGCCGTTCCGAATACCTCAGGCGTGAGGTGTGCCCAGGCAGTCGGCGATCTGAACTCGGCGAGCGCACCGGGAATCTCATGCGGTTCGGCAAGGCCGAGCGCCCGGATTACCGCGTCGTGTAGTGAATCGCTGTTCTCCCCGCGATCGAAGGACTCTGCGACCTTTCGCGTCGCGTCACGGAACAGTCCGGTTGCGCTGCCGTCGTCCCCGATGTAGCCGCCCCAGCCACCTGCCAGCATTAGTTCGCCAGCGGCGCCGTAGCCAATCGCCACAGAGCCCGTCCCAACGATCAGTGCTGATCCGCTGCTGAGACCGGCTGCCGGAAGCAACAATTCCGCGTCGTTGACAACCAGTACGGGTCGAGCCAGCGCTCTCTGCAGTTCGGCTTGGAGCTGTCCGCACTGCTGGACGGTGTTGCAGCCGTGCGCGCCGACCGCGACGGCCCGCGCCCGGTCCCCGACGGCTTCGTGAACGAGCTGCGAGATGGCTGCAGCGACGCCACCTGGAGAATCGTGATGCCACGTCGCGCTGGGGACGGTCACGTCATGCGAGACCGGGGCTGACACCCGTGACCAGGACGCGCTAACTAGGCGCGCCTTGCTACCACCGACATCGACTCCAACCGCAAGGTCTGGGTGACCTCGAGTCATTTCTCAGCGCCCATCCGAAGTACTCCCCTCTGCGACTCTGGAACCATAGCCCGACTTAGTTCGGCCAGCTTACCGAACTTAAGCGAAAGCCGTCAAGGGCCAGTCGCAAACCACCCACCGCCGCCGCCGAGCTGTCTACTGCCGCCGGTCAGAACGTGTACCAAGCATTGATGTGACGGGCTACACGCACATGCCCGCTGGCCTCCCAGATGGGCTAGACGGACGCGCTTGGTTCGTGCTCCGCGGCTAGCGGTGAGTTTGCTGGTGCGACCCGCCGTGCTAATCGCTCAACAGCGCCTCGCCGACGGCCATTGCTGCGGCCTCGATCTCGGTGAGTGTCCGGCCCGTGTGGACAGCGGCCAGCCCCATACGGGTGGAAG
The DNA here is from genome assembly GCA_963714335.1 of uncultured Actinomycetota bacterium. GTDB lineage: Bacteria > Actinomycetota > Thermoleophilia > Solirubrobacterales > Solirubrobacteraceae > Palsa-465. The sequence goes on along the minus strand of CAVQNW010000001.1, from coordinate 309,150 downwards.
CTGACACATCGAGTGCGAGGGTGCCCACGATTGCGTAACACGGCACGCGCAGGCACTGGGCGCGTCTCGCCACCTCGGACACGGCCTTCCCGGCCGAACTCTGCTCGTCTAACTTTCCCTCGCCGGTCACCACGGCGCTCGCTCCGCGACATCTCCGCTCGAAGTCGACGGCATCGAGCACAAAGCCGGCGCCGGCTACAAGCTGTGCGCCGAACGTCGCCCAAAGCCCGCCGGCGAGTCCGCCAGCCGCTCCAGTCCCTGGAACCCCGCGGGGATCCTTTGGACAGGCACGGGCCTGACTGTCGAGTCGCTTAGTCAGTTCGTTGACCTGCGCTTGACTTGCGCCCTTTTGCCGGGCGAAGACTGAGGCGGCATCCTCGAAGGCGGTTTCTACATCGCAGAGCACTATGAGCCGCGCTCCGTCCAGCCCGCCACGCATGGTCAGAGCCTCGATAGCGCCCGAACCTCCATCAGTGGTTGCACTCCCGCCGACACCAAGATAAATGGTCCGTGCCCCAGCATCAACCGCCGCTGCGATCAGCTCGCCAGTCCCATAGCTGGAAGCACGTATCGGGTCGCGGTCATGTGGAGCGATGAGCCCAAGGCCGCTTGCAGCGGCAGTCTCGACGATCGCGACGTCGCCGTTCACCCCGAACGACGCGTCGATCTGCTTCATGAGTGGATTGCTCACGATGACCTGGCGTCGCTCTCCCCCATCAAGCAGAACGTCGAGTGTCCCCTCTCCGCCGTCAGCGATTGGGCAGATGTCGACTGCAAAGCCGCCAGCCCGGAGACCGGCGCCGATCGCATCGGCAACCTCTCTCGCGGTGAACGTCCCCTTGAAGGAATCGGGCGCTATCAGCACCGTCCCGTGTAGTCGATCGTCGGGCATTATGCAATCCGCCCCCCTCACCGGTTGAGCGCGAACGCCGCCAACGAGCGCTCGTCAGCGGCGCCGCTCATGACGTCGGCGATAGCCTGACCTGTCGCCGGGGCGAGACTTACACCGGGCATCTTGTGCCCGGTCGCCGCAAAAATCCGCTCGAACTGTCCCACGCGACCAACGTACGGAAGCCCGTCGGGTGTCATCGGCCGGGCCCCCGACCAGCGCCCGCGGATATCCGACCAGTCGACCCCGCCCACGAACGCAGCGGCCGCCACGGCGATGCGATCGATCCTGCTCTTGAGCGCACCGGCGGGGCCGGTTCCAAGCTCCATCGTGTCGGCGACTCGCAGCCGGGTCGCGTCAAGCGGGGTCGCACCTACGTGGGCCTCACCCAACAAGAGCGTGTAGCTGGGCATCCGCTCGGGCATAACTGTGAAGCTGTAGCCCCTCCCTGGGACCATCCTGATGCGGGCGCCGAGGCGCTTCAGCAGCTCTCTCGATCCGAGTCCCGCAGCGATCAGGGCTTGGTCGAAGATCGCTTCGCCGCCCTCGGCTGTCACGACAACCGACCAAGTCTTCTCAGTCAGCGCCGTGACCGCAGCCTCCACGTGGATGGTCACGCCGTGATCTGGTAGATACTTTCCCAGCTGATCAACGAACTTCGAGGGATCGCCGAACCTCACGTCCGAGCGCAAGAAGCCCCACTTCGCCGCCGCAGCGAGGCTTGGCTCGAGGTCATGTAAGTCAGCCGGACCGAGAAACTCGCCGGGCTCCTGAGCCAGCCCGAGGGCCGCGAGACGGCGCGTAGCCTGCCAGTCTCGAAGCGCGGTCTCCCGGGCTTGAAATGCGCGTAGATTGCCGGTCGCCTCGAAATGATCACCGATGCCGGCGTGGGCGAGTTCGTCAAACAGCCGGTTACGGACGCGGTTGAACTGATCAAGCCTTTTGAAGGCGTCAAGGTAGGACCGCGAGTTCGCATTGAGCGCAAGGCGACCTAGAAACGGCGCGAGCTCAAACAACGATTGGGGGCGAACATAGAACGCGCTGGACGGGCTGAGCCAGTGATGGAGCGCGTCGCGCACCATGCGGGGCGCAGGCAGCGGGTCAGCGGTGACGATCTGGCCGCCATTCCCCCGGGATGCTCCTGACCCAAGAGCGGACTTCTCAAAGTTGGTCACGTCGTGTCCACGCCGCTGCAAGTAGAAGGCTGAGCACAGCGCGATGACTCCACCGCCGACTACCGCCACGCTGTGTCCGTCTGCTCTCTGCTGCGCTAACGCCGTCTCTTTGCTGTTGGCTAACTCGCCGACTATCCACTAGCCCCTCCGGCTCGATGGGGAATTCGCCATAACGATTATGATCAATATCGCATCGCATCGCGAGGTGCCGATGATGGGAGTGCTTACGGTACTGCGACCCGCCAAACAAAGGCGACCGTTCGGGTTGCAGCAATCTCGACAAAAGGACCGGAGTTGCTTACGCGTAGAAGGACGACTAAGAGGCCGACCGACGATTCCGAGGTGGCATCGGTCGAGCGTGTCAAAGCAGACCTTCGCAGCTTGCACGACCACTGCCTGACCGATCTGGGGATCGGCTTGGTGGCGATGACCCAAGGCGATCTCACTGTCGAGGTTCGTCCGGCCACCAAGCCGATCTCAACGACGAATGTCAACCACTCAGCCCTTGAGCTAGTCGAGCTGTTCAACTCGATGTTGACGGTGGTCCAAGCGACGCTCACGGACTACAACGCTCTGCGCGAGCAACTACGGTCGGCGCTCGGCGACCAATCATGTCTCGAAGCTCTGCGTGCACGCTTGCGCAGCCTCGACGAGCACTGCCTCACCGGTCTCGGTCGCGGCCTCGGTGCCGCCGCCGAAGGCGACCTCACGATCGACGTCCAACCCGTCACCAAGCCGATCGAGGCTGCCTCAGACCAGAGCATCGAGAACTGGGCGAAGTGTTCAACTCCATGCTTGCCAAGGCCCAAGGCGGACTGGCCGGGTACAACTCAATGCGTACTCGTCTAAATCAGCGGGTGGGGACGATGATTGACGAGATCGGCTCGCTTGACAGTCGGGTGGCGGTGTCGTCGGAGGAGATGACCACCGGCTCTCACCAGACAGGCCTGGCGATCGAGGAGATCGCCCGCGCCTCTTCCTCGGTAGCCGAGCAGCAGGTTGTCATCGTGCACGATGCGCGCGCTGCCACCCAAGAGGCCGCCGCCACTGCGGCCCAGGCCCGTGAGGTCGCCCAGCAGGGCGTCGCGCTCACGTCGGAGATCTCCGGCATTGCGGAGCAGACGAACTCACTGGCACTGAATGCGGCGATCGAGGCTGCCCGTGCTTGCGAGCCAGGGCCGCGGCTTTGCGGTCGTCGCCGACGAAGTGAGAAAGCGCGCCGGGTCAGCCGCTAAGACCGCGGACCAGACGAGGGAGGCGTTTCACGGATTGGCCGCGAACGTCGACGCTGTGAGCTCGTGTGCGGATCGAGTTGTCGAACTGACCGACCGGGTTGCGTCAGTCGCAGAGGAAGCTAGCGCTGCCAGCGAGCAGGTCTCGGCGAGCGCACAGGAGTCCACTGCCTCGACTCAGCAGATCCACTCCGTGAGCGCAGAACTGGCGCTGATGGCCGGCGAATTGGACAAGTTGGTGAGCGCATTCAGTGTCTAACTATTGTTCAGCGATCGAGGCAAGCCCGCATACGGCGCGGCCTGACGGAGGGCATTTGCCCCGGCCGCGTTCCTGGTGTTCGAGGACGCCGAGATCGATGCGGCCGTTGAGGCTCGCGACCCAACGTGAGAAAATAAGGGGCCGATATTGAGGCACTCGATACAGGGAGGCGGTTCCCGGAGCGGAACGTTCATGACAAACCTGATCGGCTCCGCGGTCGCTTTGACCATCCTTTACGACTATTTCGGGAGCCGCGGCGACAACCTCCTCGCGCTCGCAAACGTGATGCATGAGGAATATGAGGCGATCGTCGAGCCGGATCTCGTGCCGCAAATCGACGTACCGCAGCTCAGCCCCCCTTGGGTTGAGATGAAAACCAGCGCCATTGCTCAGGTCTGCGTCCGGGCCGACGGGCGGCTCGAAGTCCTCAAGGATGCACTGCGTGGGATCCTGTCAAATCGCGTTCGCTCTCAGACGTGAGAAACCGGCTGCGTCGAATGGCCTCCTCGGCTGCAGCCCCGAGCGGCGACGCAACTCTCGCTGACACGCGCCCGCAGCTAATCGATTTGCTGTTCAGCGAGCCGTCGCGACCGCTCGCGCTTGACGACCCGCTGGTCATCTCGCAAGAGGATGCATCTCAATTCCTCACGATGGTGTTCCTTGCCGGCATGTCTTCCCGTCAGCCGGTGGGTCCCTTCTTCGGGGTATCAGGCCGCCGTTCTGACTAACTAGCTAGCGCGCCTGCTGTGCAATCACGGCCTTGAGCTTGGCGAGGTACTCGTGGTGGAGTTGTATGACCGCGGCGTCGGGGAGCCCAGGGCGCGGCGTCCAGGTGAATGGCTCGCGGTAGGGCCAAATCTGATGGATGTTGGGCGCCACCAAATCGAAGGCGTCAAGGACATTCCCGACATTGCTACCGACGATCTGGAACACCACACGGCCGAACAGGATCGTGCAGCCCCATACGTTTCGTTCTCCACGTACTCGCGAAGGGAGCCGGCCGACACCAACATCGATGCCGAACGGGAGCGCGAGCGCCACGGCGTGCGCCCCGATGTAACTGGCCAGCCAGATGCGAACGCGGGATGACGGCTCACGGTGCTCCCACACCTGCTCGTACTCGGCGAGAGGTATCCCGCGTCGCGAAGCCGCATTCGTGTGCTCGGCCATCATCGCTGTCTTGAGCGCCCAGACCGCGAGAGTCCGCGGCGCGTCGCCGGAAAGGAGGCGATCGCCCATGTCGAACGCTGCCTCAAACAGGGCGTCCTTCGCCGCGCCCTCCAAGTCAGACATCCAACCGTTGTTACAGGCCTTGCACACCGCCCTGACTCTCCAGTCAAACGGCGCTTGGAGCCAAGACGACGGCGTCTCTGGCTCGTAGCCTTCGCCAATGAACTGGCGGTAGTACGTGAATGTGCCTTCGTCGGCGAAATGCTTGGCGGCCCAGTCGGGCCACACGTGCTCGCCTTCAATCTTTTTCGTACTCCCGCAGAAGGCGCAGTGCCTTGACATAGGTACAGAAAACATCGCGCGTCGGACGGTCACCGCGACTTTTCCGGCCTAAATCGCAGTGCGAGCTTTCCGCGCGAGGGGGATCTTGAATGCGTCGGTGGAATCGCTCGAATACAGACGACCCCGCCCGGCCACATCAGCAAGCCCGCGTCTGTCCTGCTCTCGTTGCGAAGACGGACAAGCCCGCCACGAGCGGCAACGCCGCTGACTATCGCATTCGCATTTCGGTGGCGCGACGGGTGGAGCGAGTCGCGCATTCGTCGCAGTCATCTGGCTTGTAGTAGAACGCATATGGAGATTGCCTATACTGAGTCGATTCATTATGCGTAATTATCGTCGGTGGCGCGCCCATCTTTAGAGCTTTGCGGTCGCTTGACATAAGGACGAATAAACGATCCGAGGCGCCGAACCCGACCGCCGTTGCCCGACACGAGCAGGCCGGTGGCGGATCAGTCGTGGTGATGGCAGTGGCGACCCGATCGCGGAACGTCGAGCGTCGGGTTGCGACCAAAGAAGCCCGATGGCTTGAGCACGAAGCCGCAGGTTTCAACCGGCATCACCGGCCAATCCTCGGGACGGGGAAAGTGTGTGGGGCCGAACGTGTGCCAGAGCACGACGTCGGTGCCGTCGAGGTCACGATCGGCCGCGGCATAGTCCGGGACGCCACCGCCACCGGGATGCTGGTTGACGAAATCCCCGGCCGAGTAACGCTCGGCGTGATCATAGCGAGTGACCCAGAGCTGCCGTGAGGCAAAGCCGGCTCGTTGCGCGAGCGGACTGTCGGGATCGGCGATCAGCGTCGGCGCCTGCTGAGGGAACAGGGTCCACGCGACCGGCTCGTCGAAGCGGTTGCGTTTGCCGGGGTTGATTACGCGCCACGTACGACCGCGGGTGGCGTCGGCGAGTCTGCCACCCTCGGACTCGCGCGTGACGCGCGTGATGGTGCGGGAGATCGCGTTGCCCCAGGGGTTCTCAGGTCCGACCGGGAGCCCGTGGACGTCGATCTCCTCGACCGCGTTCTCCAGCCCGTCGACCATCATGTCCAACCGCGCGCTGAACAGGTGCTGATGCGCCGGGCCACCAAGGCCCGGCGCAACTTCGGTCGCGTACGGATAGTCCTTGCCCCGATACCCGGAAGTGAAGAGCACCCCAGTCAGCTTGATCTCGAGCTCGATCTTGCCGTCGAGGTACAGATACCAGTAGAAGCCGTAGTCATAGTTGCCGATCGTCGCGAAGGACGAGATCACAAGCCTGCGCTGACGCCGCGTCTCGCTCGATCCGTTGAACATGTCGGTGTGCTTCCAGAGGATGCCGTGGTCTTCCTCGTGGATGCAGATCGCGTTGCGGATCTGGGTCGGCCGCCCGTCGTCACCGGGGATCGTCGCATCGAGATACGTGATCTCACCGAGGCAGTCACAGCCAAGCTCGAGCGAGTTGACGAACTTCCCGACCAAGTACTCGCCGGTGTCGAAGTAGTTCTGCCAGTACCGGAATGGACCGGGATCTCCGTAGGGGACGACCATCTCGGGCACCGAGGCCCGGTAGATGACGGGCCGACGTACACCGGCGTCGTCGAAGCTGATCTGATGCAGCACGAGTCCCTCGCGGGCGTCGAAGCCAACCCGCAGCGACCAGTTCTCCCACTCGAGCGTGTGGCCGTCGACGGTGAAGCTGACGCCCTCGGGCTGGGTGATCTCGATCGGGCGCAGCGAGGTGCGCTCGGGTCCGCGGAGCTCGGGGTTGTTGTAGTTCCCCGATTCGGCCGGGACGGGCATGTCGAGCTCATCGATCAGCTTGAGCACACGTCCTTCGACGAGATCCACGTAAGCGGCGACCCCGTCGATGGGGTGCGCCCAGGCGAGTTCCTCCGGTTCCTCGTGCAGGAACGCGAGCACTCGCACTATCCGCCGGCCGGACTCTCCCTCGAGGTCGTAGTTGCCGGCCGTCAACGGGCAGGCACGGATCTTGGTGATATCGGTCAGGCCGCGCCGCGCCATCGCCTGACACCAGCCCTCGTTGGCGTGCACGATGTGCTCGGCGCGCTCGAACTCGATGTTGAGGATCGGGAACTGACCTTCGCTCACCGGATCCACCGTTCGGCACGAGACGAGCTGACCGGCGCTGACCGACACGACGACATCGGTGAGTGCGCCGGTGACGATGTCGACGAGCAGGGCACGCAGGCGCCGCTCGACCGGGTCTCCCGGCCCGTGGGCCAGCACCTCCGCCTTCGGCGGTTCTTCGAGTCCGTAGTAGCTGAACCGGGTCCTAGCCGTCACGACGCCTGCCCGCTCGAGAACTCTTAGCCCCTCCTCAAACTCAGCAGGCGTCGCCGGGTCCAGCGGATGGGCGACAGCGGCGCCGCTGCTCACGTGAGTGCCGTTGCTTGTCGCGGTCATGCTCTGGGCCTCCAGCTTGTGGGCTCGTAGAAATCAGTAGGGGTAGTGGGCCAGGCCTGCTGCGACCGTCAGCCAACGCAGCTCGGTGAACTCCCACAGATTGCTGTCGCCTCCGGATCGGCCGCCGAGCCCGGAGCTTCTAGATCCGCCGAACGGCGCAAGCGCCTCATCCTGCGGGGTCGCGTCGTTGACGTGCACCATTCCCGCGCGCAGGCGTCGGGCGACGCTCAGGCCACGGTCGTTGCTGGCACTCAGGACCGAGCAGACGAGTCCGTACTCACTGTCGTTGGCGACCGCAACCGCCTGATCGTCGTCGTCGACGACCAGAATCGGGGCGATTGGCGCGAAGATCTCCTCGCGCCACAGCTCCATCTCCGGGGTGACGTCGACAACCACCGTCGGCGCAAAGAACGGAGCTTCGCTCCGGCCGTGTGTGATCACACGCGCACCGGCGGCAACGGCATCGGCGAGCATGCGCGTTGCGCGTGCATGCTGTACCCCGTTGATCATCGGCCCGAGCCCGACCTCTTCGGTCACAGTGTCGCCGAGGGTGATCGCGTCGGCGCGACGTACGAGCGCCTCCGCGTAGCCGTGAGCCACCGCCTGCGCAACGATGTGCCTGCCCGCGGTGATGCAGGTCTGGCCCTGGTAGTGGAAGCTCGACCATGCGCCGATCATCGACGCCTGTTCCAGGTCGGCGTCATCGAGCACCAGCAGAGCGTTGTTGCCGCCGAGCTCAAGCGACACCTTCTTGAGCAGGTCCCCTGCTCGCCGCGCGATCCTGCGGCCGGTCTTGGTCGAGCCCGTGAAGTGAACCATGGCTACGTCCGGGTGTTCGACGATCCGCTCGCCGACCTCGACGTCGCCGGGCAGCACCTGCAGGAGACCAGCCGGCAGTCCAGCGGCGGCGAAGGCCTCGGCCAACGCGATACCGCCGCTGAGCGGTGTCTCAGGCGAAGGCTTGAGTACGACGGCGTTGCCGACCGCGAGCGCAGGTGCGATCACCCTCATCCCCAGGACCACCGGGAAGTTCCACGGCGTAAGCACGCCGACGACACCGACCGGAACGCGTTCGGAAAGCGACAGGCGCCCGGCGTGGTTGGACTGCAGAACCTCCCCGACTGGCCGTGCGGCGAGGGCGGCCGCCTCGAGCAGCTCAGACTGCGCAGCTCCGATCTCGTAGTCTGCCTTGCCGCCGATGCTGCCGGTCTCACGCATAATCAGCTCTCGCAGCTCAGCGGCGTGCGCGCCGAGCTCGGCCGCCACCGCACGCAGCAGACTCGCGCGCTCTGCGTAAGGCCTCTGCGCCCACTCGGCCTGGGCGGCTAGCGCGCTGCGCACAGCGCGGTTGACGTCGTCGGCTGTTGCCAGCCCAACGCTTGCGAACGCCGCGCCGGTCGCCTTGTCGCGGACGTCGATGACGCCCCCGGCGATCGGCTCGCAGAACTCGCCGTCAATGAACAATGTCCGGTCCCGCTCCAGTGTCGTCACCCCGACCTCCAAATTCTCGGAAAGCGCTTTCCCGCAACGCTACTGAAGGCTGCCCTAGGATGCAACCCGACCGGCCGCCAACGCCGTGCTCTCGCGCAGGATCACCTCGCCTGGGATCCGCAGGAGCCGCGGGGCCTCATCCTGCTGCTGGTCGAGCGCGAGCCTGCCGACCATCTCACCGATCGCCTCGAGCGGAAGCCTGACGGTCGTCAAGCGAGGCCAGACGTCACGCAGCGTGACGATGTCATCGAAGCCCGCCACGGCAACGTCCCCCGGGACATCCAATCCCGCGGTGCGCAAACATGCCAAAGCACCGACGGCCATGACATCGTTCACCGCGAACACACAGCCAGGCAGCGGCGCGCTGGCGCTGCGCGAGAGCAATGTCGCGAGTGCCTCATAGCCACCGTCGCGGTTGAACTCACCGGCGATCACATCGCGCTCCTCGAGGTTGATCCCGGCCTTCTCCAGACCGGCACGGAAGCCGCGCAGACGGTCACGCGCAGTGTGCAGGTGCGGCGGCCCGGCGAGCACCGCAAAATTTCGATGACCAGCGGCAACCAGCGCACTGGCAAGCGCCTCGGCGCCCGACTCGTTCTCCGGCGCGACGGTGTCGATCCCCAACAATGGCTGTCCGATGCAGACCGCGCGGCCGCCGCCTCGCTCGAAAGCCTCAAGCTCGTAACGCAGTGCCCGGGAGCCACCGCCGTCATCACTGCGACTACCGGCGATGACCAGCGCACGGGCGCGCATGGAGCGCATGACCGACACGTAGGCGAGCTCGCGAGCAGCATCGCCAAAGGCGTTCCCGATCGAGACCACAGCCGCGTCATGGTCTGCCCGCTGCGCCACCGCAGCGGCAATCGTCGAGAAGTAAGGGTCCGAAATGTCGTGGACCAAAACCCCCACGATGCTGCTGTGGCCGGTGGCAACGGTGCGCGCCGAGAGGTTCGCGTTGTAGCCGAGCTCCGCCGCGGCGTGGGTGACCCGTTCGATCAGCTCGTCGGTGACGCGGCGTGATCCGTTGCCGAGAACGCGCGAGGCCGTAGCCAGCGAAACCCCAGCCCGGTCAGCAATGTCCTGCAGGTTGACGGCCCGGGAGGGCGGCTCGCGGTCGGGGGGGCTGGGAGTCACGTCCCCGAGAGCATAGAGTCGCGCGCCACCGGACTGGGCCTCTTGACCAGCACGATGCGTGACGACTAAGCTTTGGAAAGCGCTTTCCCAAACGCGCGTACCCCGGGTGATTCATGCCCGTCACAACCACGAACGGGAGTGGACATGTCGCAGACCGTCATCAAGGTCGCTCTCAATGGCGTAACAGGGCGGATGGGTTACCGCCAGCACCTGGTCCGCTCGATCCTCGCGATCCGCGAACAGGGAGGCGTGGCACTGGCTGATGGGACCATGGCGCTCCCCGAGCCGATTCTGGTCGGACGCAACGCCGAGAGGGTCCGTGCGATCGCCGAACGTCACGGGATTGAGTCCTGGACCACGGACCTAGACAGCGTCCTGAGTGACCCGGAGATTGAGATCTACTTCGACTCGCAAGTGACGAATGCCCGCGAGGCGCCGCTCACGCAGGCGATCGCCGCGGGTAAGCATGTCTACACCGAGAAGCCAACGGCCGAGAGCCTGCCGGCGGCGCTGGGGCTGGCGGGAGCGGCGGCTGCAGCCGGCGTCATCAACGGCGTCGTGCAGGACAAGCTATTCCTGCCCGGCGTCGTCAAACTGCGCCGCCTGATCGAGACGGGGTTCTTCGGCCGGGTGCTTTCGGTTCGGCTTGAGTTCGGGTACTGGGTGTTCGACGGAGAGCACGTCCCCGCGCAGCGGCCCTCGTGGAACTACCGCGACGAGGACGGCGGCGGCATCGCGCTCGACATGCTGCCTCATTGGCGCTACCTGCTCGAGGATCTGTTCGGCCCGGTGACTGCGTTGTATGCGCATCAGGCGACACATGTGCCCGTTCGCTGGGACGAATCCCACGACCGATACGACGTGACCGCCGATGACAGCTGCTACGCGATCGCGGAGCTGGCAGGCGGCGCGGTGGCGTCGCTCAACTCGTCGTGGGCGGTGCGCGTCAACCGGCGCGAACTGCTCGAGATCCAGGTTGACGGCACCGATGGCAGCGCCGTGGCCGGGCTGCGCGAGTGCTCGGCACAAGCCGCCGCGGTCACACCGATGCCCGTCTGGAACCCAGACCTGCCCGACGCCAACGACTACCGCGCACAGTGGGCCGATGTGCCCCAGATCGGCCTGGTCGACAACGCGTTCAAGACGCAATGGGAGTCATTCCTGCGCCATGTCGCCGAGCGCCGGCCATTCCATTGGGACCTGATGGAGGGTGCAAAGGGGGTGCAGCTCGCCGAGCTGGCGCAGGAGTCCTCGGCCACAGGGCAGCGCGTTCCGGTGCCAGAACTCTCGGTCCGAGAACTCGAGCCGATCAGATGAGCCAGACCCTCACGATTCCCGGACATACCGCTGCGTTGACCGTGGAGGCACCCAGCTGGCCGGCCGCGCATCGGCCACCCAGCACGCGCCGCGCGTACGCCGCCGCGCATGTCGCTGCCACCGCGGGCGGAGAAATCGACTGGGACTCGACGCTCGCGTTCCGCGAGTTCCTGTGGTCGCACGGCTTTGGGGTCGCGGAGGCGATGGATACCGCTCAGCGCGGGATGGGACTACGGTGGGAGCAGGCACTAGAGCTGATCCAGCGTACGGCCGCCCGGTCGGCGGAGACCGGCGGTTCGCTCGTGTGCGGTGCCGGCACCGACCAGCTGCAGGGCGATGCGACCCTGGCCCAGGTCTGCGCGGCATACGAGGAGCAGATCACTGCCGTTGAGGACACGGGCGCGACGGTCGTGCTAATGGCGAGCCGGGCGCTGGTCGAGGCGGCACGCTCACCCGGTGACTTCCGCGATCTCTACCGCCACCTCCTGGGAGGGGTCCGGCGTCCCGTGATCCTTCACTGGCTCGGGGAGATGTTCGACCCCGCGCTGGCCGGTTACTGGGGTGGTGAGACCTTTGAGCAGGCGGCAGCTAGCGTGCTGGAGATCATCGGCCATGCCGGTGCGATCGTGGACGGCATCAAGTTGTCACTGCTCGACGCGGCCAAGGAGGTGTGGCTGCGACGCGAGTTACCCGCCGGCGTTCGCATGTACACCGGTGACGACTTCAACTATGGGGAGCTGATCGAGGGGGATGAGCGGGGGCACAGTGACGCTCTGCTCGGTGCGCTCGCGGCCATCGCGGTGCCGGCCGCAGCAGCCCTAGCGGCCCTAGACGACGGCGACAACGACCGCTACAGGACGATCATCGAACCGACCCTGCCGCTGTCGCGGACGCTGTTCGAAGCGCCAACTTACGAATACAAGGCGGGGATCGCTTTCATCGCCTGGCTGAACGGGCTCCAGCCTGAGTTCGCCATGGTTGACGGGTTCGAGCGCCGGCGCTCCGATGAGCATCTGATCAGGGTGTTCAAGCTTGCCGCGGGGGCCGGAGCCCTCCTCGATCCTGAGCTGGCAGTCGAGCGGATGTCACAGCACCTCAAGATCGAGACCGCAGCGTGAGTGTCGGACCGGAGCGCCTGTCGCTCAATACCGCGACGGTGAAGCATCTGAACTTGCGCGAGGGCGTCGAGCTCTGTCAGCGCCACGGCATCGGGAACATTGGACTTTGGCGGGAGCAGGTCCAGGAGATCAGCCCCGCTGCCGCTGCGACGATCGTTCGCGACGCCGGATTGCGGGTCTCTAGTCTCTGCCGTAGTGGCTTCTTCACTGTTGAGCCGAGCGACCGCGGACGGATGCTGGAGGACAACCGAGCCGCTATCGCGGAGGCAGCCACGGTCGGCGCCGACGTGCTGGTATTGGTCAGCGGCGGTCTGGCGCCGGCCAGCCTGAGCCTGCCTTTTGCGCGCGACCTGATCTCCGAGGCGATCTTCGCGCTGACACCAATTGCAGCCGCAGCCGGCGTGCGCCTCGGGATCGAGGCACTCCACCCGATGTTCTGCGCGGATCGCTGCGTGGTCTCCCGTCTCGGACAGGCGCTGGATCTCGCGCTGCAGTTCCCGGCCGACACGGTGGGCGTCGTTGTCGACTCTTACCACGTCTGGTGGGACGACATGCTGCTCCAGGAGATCGCTCGTGCCGGGGAGCGGATCTTCAGTTACCAGGTGTGCGACTGGATCCTGCCGCTGCCAGCCGACATGCTGCTCGGCCGCGGCCATGTCGGCGACGGGTACATCGAGTTCCGTCCACTCACCGACGCCGTCGAGGCTGCAGGCTACGAGGGCATGATCGAGGTCGAGATCTTCAATCAGGACATCTGGTCCGCGCCGCCGGATGACACGGCGCGCACCGTCCGGGAGCGATTCGTGACTCACATCGTGGGCTGATGAGCGACCCAAAAGCGTCACTGCTGGGCAAGGCCATCCGCGAGAGGCGTGTGACGCTCGATCGCGGCAGCGAGACGCTTGGGCTCTCCGGCGATGATCGCCTCGACCAGCTCACGGTGCGCCTCGAGGTCGGTCGTCCCCAGGAACGTCCTGTCGCCCGCGACACCCTCGAGGCCATCCTCGACGTAATCGAGCAACGTGAGATAGAGCGTCTGAAGGGGAGCGTTGCGCCCCATCCGAGCCAGGCGCCGATTGAGCGCCCAGTTCACGCGCAGGAAACCGGCCGCATCGTCGACACGCTTTTGCAGCCGGGTGACGAGCCCCAGCAGCGCCGTAGCGTCGCGCTCGCTGCAATGACGAGCCGCCTCTTGATAGATGAGCGGTTCAAGCGCCGTGTGCACGGTGAGGCAATCCTCGAGCGGGGCGTCGTCGACCTTGAATCCGAGCATGAGGCTGCTCATGCGCGCTCTTGACGACGGCGTTGCGACGAAGATCCCTCCGCCTGGCCCTGGCTTGGACGTCACCATGCCCTTGGCCTCGAGCAACCTCATCGCCTCATTGACGGTTGCGACGGCGACTCCGAAGCGCTTGCGCAGATCCTCCTTCGTACCCAGCCGCACCCCAGACTCCAACCCCGCATTGACTATCTCTTCCTCGAGCCGATGCGCGAGGGTCTCGGCTCGGGAAGCCCTGCCCACTGCGAGATCATCGGTCGGTGCCGATGCAGTTGGATTCAACACACGTCAGTCCCAGCCATAGAAATCAGCATGATCATAGTACGGATCTGCGAGGTGCTTACTGGACCGGCGCGCTGTCCACAGGGCGGGCGAACGGGCAACTTTGCTGGTGAGACAGACGTATCGGGACGGTCGATGCGCTGGACACAACCGAGGGGTACGCGCCAATCCGAGCGCTCGTACGCGACTACCTCCAGCAGGCGAGACGCACCCATCGGATCCCCGCCGCGCGCGTCTGCGATGACTGGCTCGATGATCTCGCCGACTCGTTCCGCTACGACCGACAGCGCGCCACCGCCCTTGAACTCGACGCCGCAATCAACGAGAGCTGCCCTCCCGATCGCGACTGAGTGGAGCTCCCATGCGTCAAGGCAGAATCCGCGACCCTGGCGGCACGCGAGCTGATCGTGTGCCGTCTCCGATTTCTTCGGCGTGCGCCGACTAGTCAAAGCGTGCTCGGGTTGGGTTCGCCTGCTCGCGCACCTAACGCGTCACTTCCCGCCCGCCCGGCGTGCACGTACACGACCACGTGCCGTCCTTCCTTCACCGGCGGCCGGGTGTCGACCTTGACGCCACGGATACGGCCCTCGCGTCGCGCTGCCGCGCGGACCGCTTTGCCGTCCTCGTTCTCGAAGTCGACGCCACAGATGAGCTTCCACACGCGGCCATCGAGAACCTCGCCCCAGTCAACCCGGCCATTGCGCCGCGGCGGGGCTGGCAACTGCATCATCTCCGTTACCTCAGCCATCACGAACCCCCTTTCACACGACTGCGGCGCCGAGCACCCTGTCGCTTCTGTTGCGCCTGGCCGACGACAAAGACGCCGTCCAAGTCCGAACCGACGGGAACGGCGACGCTCACCTTCCGGCGTACGCCGGCGCCGTAGAGCCGACACAGCATCACCTCGGTATCGACGTCAAAGTCGACACCAGGGCGTAGCTTCCAGACGCCGCCGTCCAACCACTGATCAAGCTCCCTCGAGCGGACGGTGCGTTTCAGCGCCACGTCATCCACCGAGGTGACCTCCAACCGCTCTGCCATACCAAGCCCTTTCCACGACCTGTCGTTTCGCTGATGACCGTATAACGAACACGCGCGGTCATTTGCGACACGGTGGTCACAGACAATTCACGGGCGTGACCATGGAACAGTCGGGCTGATGACCAGTCCGGGGAACAGTGAGAGAGCAGGAGATCAGCACGCTGGATGTCACAGCCGGCAGCGGTAGACCACCCAAGGAGCGACAAAGAACCGACCGCGGAGGAGACCACCGAAGGTCGCAGGAGAATGACACGGCGGGGCGGCACAGACACTATCATCAGGGATGAGCTGCAGTACCTTGCCAAGCGTGGTGACAGACCCGCCAAGCCCAGCTCACGGCAAATCCGAGGTCAATGACACCAGCGGGCTGAGTGTAAGCAGCGCGCCTCTTAGGGCCTCCAAAGTTCGGTCGCCCCGGGCACGGCGTTTGATGGCCGCCTCGACGCCCAGCCACGTCTCGAACATGGCACCCGAGAATCTCAGAACGGCTGCCGTCGAGGTCAGATTCCGGCCGGGATGGATGGTGCTCGGATGTTGACGATCGGGAAGATCGGCAACGATAAGAAGCAGCAGCTTTACTACGACGACACGGTCGCGAAGGGCGCTGAGGACTATTACGCCGGCAAGGGCGAGGCCCCGGGCTCTTGGCACGGTGACACGGCCGCGGAGATGGGATTGACGGGCGCGCCAACCGCCGATCAGCTGCTTCGGATGTTCGCCGGCCGGCACCCCGAGACTGGTGAGCAGCTCGCTCGCCGACCGAAGGAGGCGAGCAAGCGGCCGGTGATCGCGGGGTTTGATTTGACGTTCTCGGCCCCCAAGAGCGTCAGCATCCTTTACGCCGCCAACGACGCAGCTGGCGGGGCTGATGATCGAGGCCCACGAGGCCGCCGTCGACAAGGCACTCCAGTACATGGAGGCGCACGCGATGCGGGTCCGGCGTGGCCACAACGGCACCCAGGCCGAACGTGACGCGGGCCTTGAACGCGGCTGGCACACGGCACACTCGCTGAAACCGGAGGGTGTGCTGATGGCCAAGTACCGGCATCGGATGAGCCGCGCGCATGGACCCGCAGCTGCACACCCATGTGGTGATCCCGAACATGGCCAAAGGTCCCGATGGGCGCTGGACGGCGCTTGAGCATCCGCCGCTCTACGACTACGCCAAAAGCGGCGGCGCGCTCTACCAAGCGTTCATCCGCCACGAGGTACTCGAACCGCCTCCCGTGGGTGCAGTGGGAGCGTGCGGTCAAGGGCCTGGCCGAGATCGAACAGATCCCGATAGAGCTGCGCAAGGTGTTCAGCAAACGCACGATGCAGATCGCCGAACGCGAACGCGAGCTACGCGCTCGCCGGCTACTCC
Source organism: uncultured Actinomycetota bacterium (assembly GCA_963714335.1). Taxonomy (GTDB): domain Bacteria; phylum Actinomycetota; class Thermoleophilia; order Solirubrobacterales; family Solirubrobacteraceae; genus Palsa-465. Next base: position 292,659 of record CAVQNW010000001.1, on the reverse strand, counting down.
ATGACCGGCAAAGCCAAAGACGTTCTCGACGAACGAGACGCGAGACGCGAAACCCGAGAACGGTGTCGACGACGCACGCCTGGCTCGAGGACGTTCGCGCGGTGATGGCCGAGCACGGCCTCGACCACGACGCGGTGGAGCGCGCTGCTGGAGCTCGCCGCCGCACCGGATGTTGAGGCCGTCAACGAGCGAGCACCTGGCTCGGGAGCTGTTCGGCCCCGATGGTCTCACCCACCTGTCGAACACGTTCCATCGCCGCGACGTCGTGTTCGCCGTCGCCTCCGCACACACCGGCGGGATCGGGACACTTGAGGAGGCCGAGGCGATGGCCGACCGGCTCCTCTCCAACGAGTCAGGTCGTCAAGATCGACCATCCGACCAAGCCGCTGTACACGACTGTCGAGCTGGTCGAGTGCGAGCAGCAGATCGTGGAGCACGCCCGCAACGGCCGCGCGGTTGGGTTCGGTCTGGTCGATGAGCAGGACGTGATCGGCGAGATACGCCGCAGCGCCGCTACCGGACTCGTGCTCAACGAAGGACAAGCCAGCGCGGTGCTCGGCATCACCCGGTCCGGCAACCAGATCGACACAGTCGAGGCGCTCGCCGGCACCGGCAAGACCACCACAGCCAGCGTGCTCCGCACGATCTATGAGAACGCCGGGTTCGAGGTCATCGGCGCGGCGCCGACCGGCCGTGCCGAACGCGAGCTCAAAGAACGCGCCGGCATCACCAACACCCACACCTTGGACTCCTGGGACTACCGCCTCACCCGCAACCCGGACCTACTGTTCTTCCACGAGCTGACCGCCACGGGGGTCGGCAAGAAGCCGGCAGTGCTGATCCTCGACGAGGCGACGATGGCGCACACCCGCCTGTCCGCCGCAGTGATCTCCGCCGCTGTCGAATCTGGCGTGAAGGTCGTTGCGATCGGCGACTCCGGGCAGCTCTCAAGCGTCCAGGCCGGCGGCTGGCTCGGCAGGCTCACCAAGCAGTTCGGGTCGTTCGAGCTCGACGACGTCACGCCGCCAAATCGACCGCGGATGAGCGGTGCATGCTTGCGCAGATCCACGCAGGGCAACCCGAAGCCCTACATCGACTTCAAGCTCGCCCGCGAGGAGCTGCACACCTTCGACGGCGACCTCGCCGGCCTACACGCCACCCAGCAGGCCGTGCGGATGCTGCTCGAGGCTCGCAACAACCCCGAGATCGGCCCCGAGAGGGCGATCATCATCTCGCTTGAGAACGAGCGCCGGCACCTGATCAACGACATCGTCCGCGAAGCGCTCTACGCCAACGGCGAGCTCGGTGAGACCGTCGCGATCGGCGGCCGCGAATGGGCGGTCGGCGACCGCATCATCGTCCGCCAAAACGACCGCGAGATCGACGTCGACAACGGCATGCGCGGCACCATCAAAGCCGTCAGCCGCGGACGGCATCCAGGTCGCGATCGACGACTACGACACTCGTCACGCTCCCGCCTGGTATGTCGCGCAGCACACCCAGTACGCGTACGCGATCACCGGCCACAGCTCCCAAGGCGCCACCGTCAAATGGGCAACCGTGATCGGACGCGCCGGCGACTTCTCAAAGAACTGGGCATACACCGCCCTCTCACGAGCGCAACTCCCAACACAGATCCTGCTGATCGACGAACCAACCCCAAGCCAACTCGAACGCGCCGAAACCGGGCCACTCGAGAAACCACAAACCGAGCTGCTCAAACGCCTCGAATACCGAATGAAGCAGCGCGACGACGAAGACCTCGCGATCAGCCAAATCGACGCCGCCGAGGCCCGCCGGACTCTGGGAGGAAACGCTCTCGCCGGACGCCAAACGACGAGTCGCGCGACAGCAACCGCGCCCGCCAACGCCAAGATCTAGTCGAAGGTCGCGCAGCGCATGCACGCGATCGCCGCGCGCCTGAACGACCCCGAGTACCAACACGAGCTCCAACTGGCTCGCAGCCTCGCCGACGTACGGGACCAGATCGCGATCTGGCAGCAGCACGGCGCCACCGCTGAAGCAGACGGCGGGCGACTGCTGCCCCAGCAGCTCGAAGAGCTCAACCTGCTGATCGGCCAAGAGGACGCCCTCATGGAACAGCTCCCCGGCGAACCAGAAGACACTCCTCGACCTCGACCTCGCGCTACGCGACGAACTCTCCGACCTGACCAACGCAAACGTCGAGCTGCAACAAGCCGTCGAACCCAGGTGGCTGGTCGAGCAGATCGGCCCGATGCCAAACGACGACCGCCTGCGCGACATCTGGGTGGATGCGAGCGAGGCGCTGTATGACCACCGCGCCAACCGCGGCATCCATGGGCACGAGGACCCGACCCTGCCGAACATGCCAACCCCACTGCGCGCGCTGCTGCGCCGATCCCGTACCGAGCTTGGGCACGAAGGTCACGATGTCGACCTTGGCCTCGGCAGCTAGCGATTACCACCCGTGCGTCTTCCTCATGACATGAGCGCTCGCGGTAACGGGGCTCAGCCGGCTACATGTAATTGGCGTACTTCGGCGCTGGCTCTACAGCAGGGTCGACGTGGCGCAGGATCCTGCCGACCCGCTGCGCGGTCAGCAGCGTGATGGGTAGAGCCGACCGACCGTTGCCTACGCCAGCCGGGCCGGCCTAAGATCGAGCCCGCCGAATCAGCTACCGATCCATATACGCATTGGCAACTAAGTGACGGCGGGCACCAAAGCCCTGCTGGGGCGAACAGTGTCGCAAATCGAGGCGGGTGCTCGTTATGCCCGGTGCCAGCCACGCGCAGCCCAGACATCCGCTAAGCGGAACTCGCTCCATCCGAAGCAGCAGAGGTGATGCTCCGTGTCCCGACTAGTCCAATGCCCAATCAAGTCGTAAGTGATAAGGCAGGTGCTCGAGTACGGCAACCAGACCCGCACCGGCTTCGAACTCATGCACCGGCACGCCGAACAGGCGGCGCTGACCCGCGCAGCGGCTAACGATCTGCTTGCCGACCGGTGGAGCCTTTCGCACTCAGCCCCCGACACCGCCGGACTCGCCCTTCGGAAGATCGGTCAGATGCGTGAGCAGCTATGGGCATTTCGACGCCCACAAACACCAACTCTGGCGTCGGCTAAGCCACAAACTCACGGATGAGCGAACATGACCGCACTGACGACAGCGGCTGAGCGACTCGCGGTACCGGATGCCGTCCTCAGCCGCACAGACCTTCAGACGCTGGGGTGGCAGCGGCGAGCCGTTGACCAGATCTTCCGCGCGCTTCCAGTTATCTGTCTGCCCGGGTACAGGCGCCCATTTGTGCGAGTCGGCGACTACCTCATTCTCATCGAGAGCTCGACTTTTCGAGGCGATCGAGTCCGATGACTTTGGCTCGCGCGACGCGCAGTCCTTCCGAACTCGTGTGAAGCCGTCGGCATCTGGTGTTAGCGTCCAGAGCAAGAGTGAGTGCCCCGGCGACCGCGTCAACGGCCCCGGGGCGTGGCCCAGCAGGAGGGAACCCTGTGGACAACCCCAACCGTAGCGACGGCCCTGCTCGACGGACACGAGGTAAAAGGCCTCGTCAGATCCGGCCCAGCCTGTCGGTTAGGAATGCCTTCGGCGGCGCACTCAGTCACCCTGCTGCGCGCGTTCCGGCGGTAGCGACGTGCGCACTACAAAGGGACACGTTCTGATGGCCAGCGCGTGGATCGACAAGCGCACAGCAAAGGACGGCAAGCTGCGCTACCGAGTCAGGTATCGCGTCGGAGGCCGCGAAGCCACGGCGCTCTATGCGGGCAGTTTCAGGCGCAAGGATGAGGCGCAGGCGCGTCGAAATTGGGTCATTGGTGAGTTGGCGGCGATGCGCGTACCGGACCTCTCCACCTTGGCGGAGCCTGAGCCGGTGCCGACGTTCGCCGAGACAAAACAGCGGTGGCAGGCCTCGCGCGTGGACGTCCGCGAGTCCACGATCATCCAACATCGAACAGCGCTCGGGCGCTGCGGGCCGATCGACGACCTTGCGCTCAACAGAATCACGCCGCTGGAGATCGCCGGGCTGGTTGCCGATCTCGTGGAAGAAGGGAAGGCCCGGGAGTCGATCCGTAAAACCCTGACGGCCGTAGCGATGGTCCTCGACTTCGCCGGCATCGACCCAAACCCCGCGCGGAATCGCATCATTGTCCGGTTGCCGAGAGATGAGTCCGACGAGATCGAGCCACCCGATGCGACTGCCATCGAGGCGATTGCGCATAAGCTCACCGTGCCATACCTGATCGGCCTCGCCGTGCTCGATGTCTCCGGCTGGCGTGTCGGCGTAGTAGGGCAGGCGACGGTCGGAGATCTCGATGCGGAAAACGACCGATGGCTCGTGCGAGCTGCGATCAACAAGACCAAAACGTCCGCCTGGGGATACCTCTCCGACGAGATGGTCCCCTGTTCTGACCTTGTGGACACCGTACTGCTCCAGTTGCCCTCCCCTGAAGATCGCGACCCCAAGGATCTACTCTTCCCGGAGATAGGCGCAGACGGAGCGCGACTGCGCACGGCGATCACCCGAGCCTGCCGCGACGCTGGCGTCCCCGCATTCTCGCCACACGACCTCCGCCACCGCCGCATCTCGCTGCTACACCGCCAAGGCGTTGACTGGGCACGAATCGGACAACGTGTCGGACAGCGGAATCTGGCCACGACGGCGAACCGCTACACCCACGCGCTCATCGACCCGCGCGAGGTGAATTGGTCCGAAATGCTCAAGCGTGCCCGCAAGCGGTAGACGCGTTTGAGCACTACGGTCTACAGAACGTGGCTATGACGCGGCGACAAGCATCTCTACAAAGGCGCGGGGCGTGTAGACGGTGACCTCATCAAGGTTCGCTTCCAGTAAGTCGAGATCGACCGAAACCAGCGCCGTAGCGCTACTCGCCCTGGTCAGCGCTACGAGGTAATCGTCATTGGGATCGCGTACGACACGCGGTATGTCCGGCGGGTCGGAGTGCTGATCGCCGCGTGCTTCCAAGCCGGAGACGAAATCAGCGCCACGATCGTCGGATGTCCACCTAGCGAATTTTGGGCGACCGAGTACGTCACGAAGCTCTGCGATTAGCAAAGGCGACGTGACAAGGGTGAAGCGCCTTGCCTTGAGCGCACTGGTTATCTGACCGGGCGCCGCGTCTTCACGTCCGATGAACGCGGAAACCAGAACGCTAGGGTCGACTACCGCGGAAATCACGCCGCGTTATGGCGAGCGCGGCGTACTGCGTGCACTTCTTCGAGCGCGATTCGATCGGCTTCATCAGGGTCGAGCGGACCGACCGCGCGGGCAGCCTCCAGGGCGCGGTCACCGAGGTAGACTGCGATGGCGTCCTCGATGACCTCGGCATCGCTCTTGCCCACGGCACCGACGGCGCGTTGGCGGGCACGGCGAACTAGCTCTTCGTCCAGCGGCACGCTGATCTTCGTCGTTCCCATAGTTTCACGATACCGTGCGGTCCGCTCCTTGACGAGACCGCCTCGCCGCTTTGCCCCTGTCAGATCCATGAGTTCGGCACGATCAATTGGTCAGACGCGCTCGACCGTGCCCGCACGGTGCTCCCCCCAGTGCTCCCCTTCGCCCAAAAACAGCCTCATTTGCAGGGATGCTTGAGCCCAGTATCGCCCACTTAAAGACCAGCTAAAGGCACTATCGCCTTTATTTGCGCGGAACAACTGCTGCTCCGATGGGCCGGAGTCCTAGGCCGTGCAGACCCAGGTGCATACCTCGGAGTCGCCGCGCATCAGCAGGAACAGGCCACCTGATTGCCTTCCGTGGCAACACGGTGGTCAGCCTAGGCCTTGCGAGACCCGCGCTTACTGGCCTATGCGGTGTTCACGAGAACAGCCGACCGAGCTTCACGATCATGGTCAGCTCGGCAACCACCGCGGTGACCGCACACGGCGGGTCGGCGAGGCCCGATCAACAATCAGCCGCCCGGCCCTCCGACGTGAGGCACGACTATGACGCCCTCGCCCGAGCCGCCGAGGACATCCTCAGCCCCGTCGTTCACCTCAAGATCCTCAACCAGCTCCTGCACCGGCTCAGCCGGGGCCGGGTCAAGCTCGTTCTGCTCACCCATCGCGAACCTCATTCTTCGCATTGCGGGCGACAAGATCGGCCCCGGGTCAGCCGCCAGGCCCATTGGGATGCACTGCCGTGCCGGCCAAGCCGCCGCCACCACCGACGACGTCCTCAGCCCCATCCTTCACCTCAAGATCCTCAACCAGCCCCTCCACCGGCTCGGTCTCTTTCTGCTCAAGCTCATTCTCACCCACAGCTATCTCCTAACTATCGAAAAGACAACGATCAGCGCTGGCAGCGTCAAAGCGGCGATCAGCCGCCCGGGCCTGCGGGGCCCCGAGGAGCGATGAAGCCGGTACCGGTTCCGCCGACGACGTCCTCGGCCCCGTCGCTCACCTCAAGATCCTCAACCAGCTCCTGCACCGGCTCAGCCTCAGCAGGCTCAAGCTCGTTCTGCTCACCCATCACAACCCTCCTGGGTCGACCAGCAGCCTCAAACGGACCGCGCAGCGGCAGCATAACCCGCACCAACCAGCCCGCAACACGTCATATGACACCAAGCCTTAACCGACCCGCGACGAACACGAACAGTCAAAAGCGATACTCAGACCGGTCGGCCGCCACGAGCGCTGGCTGCGAAACCACTCGCGAGTCCGTGGCAGCCCCGAGTGCTTCGGTGACCAGAACGCGTCGAGGCTTGACCTTGCACCAACTTGCGGCCACAATTGTGGCATGACAGCTCAACCGCTACGGGCCGTACGTGACCATCTCTCTGAGATCGTGGACAGAGTGGAACGGGAGCACGATCGTGTCGTGATCACGCGCAACGGCCGTGACGCCGCGGTCCTGATGAGTGCCGAGGACCTCGCCGAGCTCGAGGAAACACTTTCGGTCCTAAGCGACCCCGATGCGCTCGCCGACATCCGCGAGGCTGACGCCAGCTATGCGAGCGGCAATGTCGTACGCGGCATCGACGCCGTCCGGGCGCTGCGTTCGTGAGCACGAGTGACTACGAGCTCGTAGTCACACCACCGGCCGCACGCGCAATCTCCGAACATCTCCCCGAGCCGGTTGCTACAGCCGTCATCGAGTTCCTGACGGGCAGCCTGATCAAGGAACCACGTCGGGTTGGCAAGCCACTGCGCCGTGAGCTGAAAGGGATCTGGTCCGCGCGCCGCGGCACATACCGCGTCCTGTACCGGATCAGTGAGCAACCTCGAGAGGTCATCGTCCTGCGCATCGAGCACCGCAGCGACGCCTACCGACCGCGCTAACAGCAGCGAAGGAGCGACTGCAATGCCAAGCGTGCTCGGACGGTGCAGACCTCCGTGCATACCTCGGCACCCAGAATCATACGATTTGCAGGGATGTCGTAGTCCAGTATCGCGCACTTCGGAGCCCGCGAATGCCGGCTTTTCCTTTGTTACGGGGTCCGGCGATCGACCGTGGGCGTCGACTGTTGTAGCGACGCAGGGTTCGGTCGGTGAGCGTGATACCCCCATAGCGAAGCCTCACCAATACATCGCGCAGACATGCCATTTCATTTCACGCCGCAACCCTGCTCAGTGAGACCCGCACCGCCGGAATAGGGACCCTATTCATCCTCTGGAACCCTTGTTGGTGGTTCAGGCCACGGATATATTCGGGCCAACTTTCAACCCAGGGGACCACAGGAGGAGGGGGAGCGTGGCACGCATCGTTGACCACAATGAAGAGCCGATCGAGGACCTGGACGCCGGCGTTGCCGCCGACGACGTGCGCGGCGGCACTACGTCGTACGACCTGCTTACGCCGGCCGGCAAAGCGCTGCTCGCCGGTATGGGCATTAACCAATCAGCCTTCAATGCCCTGACGCCAGCCCAGCAGCTGAATGCGTCGAACGTCGCGTTCTTCGAGGCTGCGGGCAACCCGGCGGCAGTGGCCCAGCAGATGGCTGAGTTCCCCGACGCTATGGGCATCGACATGTGGAACGCCTCCTAGCGGTTAGCCGCTTAAACGACGAGGGCCCCGCCAGTGGCGGGGCCCTCGTCGTTTAAGCGGCCGCCCACGCGGAGGAACGCCCCGCGGTCCCGGCTCAGCTCGCCAGCTGCACCGCGTTGAGGTGGAAGTAGAGACCCTGGCGGGCCATCAGCTCCTCGTGCGAGCCCCACTCGACCATGCGGCCGCGGTCGAGCACGCCGATCACGTCGCAGTCGCGGACGGTGCTCAGGCGGTGCGCGACGATCACGGAGGTCCGCTCCGCCATGACCCCGTCGAGGTTCTCCTTGACCGCCCGTTCGGACTCGCTGTCCAGAGCGCTGGTGGCCTCGTCAAACAGCACGATCGGCGGGTCGTTGTAGAGCGCGCGGGCGATCTGGATGCGCTGGGACTGGCCGCCTGAGAGCCGCACACCGCTGTCACCGACCCTGGTCGCGTAGCCCATCGGCAGCTCGGAGATGAACTCGGCCGCGGCCGCCAGCTCAGCCGCGCGGACCACCCGATCCATGTCCGGGGCCGGGTTGCCGAGCGCGATGTTGGACGCGATCGAGTCATCGAACAGGTAGGGGGCCTGGATCACGAAGCCGATCCGCTGGCGCAGCTCATTCCAGCGCAGCTCGCGCAGGTCGACCCCATCGAACTCGATCGTGCCGGAGGTGGGCACCAGCAAGCCCGCGAGGCAGCGCAGCAGCGTCGACTTGCCCGAGCCCGAGCGCCCGACCAGGCCGAGCGAGGTGCCGGGCGCCAGGTCAAACGAGATATCGCTCAGCGCGGCCATGTCCGGGTTGTCGCGGTAGACCAGCCCCAGGCCGTGCAGCGTGACGCGGCCGCCGAGCGTCGGTACCGGCTTCAGCGTATGCGCGGGCTCGGTCTGCTCATCGTCGGCCTCGAGCACATCCTGCACGCGCTGCACGAGCACCGAGCCCATCTGCATCTGGTTCCAGAGGCTGAGCAGCGTTCCGACCGGCTGGTTCGCCATCAGCACCAGCGAGTTGACGGCGAGCATGTCACCGATGGTCAGCGTCCCGTCGAGCACCAGCAGCGCCGAAATCCAGACGAACACCAGGTACATCAGCACTCCGACGAGCTGTGAGACCGCACCGAGGCTCATCATCTGGAAATCCGCACGGTAGACCTGGTGTTTGAGGCTCTGAAACTCCGCCAGGATGCGCGCCCGCATGGCGGTCTCGCCGCCGCCGGTCTTGACCGCTTCGATCCCGCGGATCGCATCGCCCTGCTTGGCGGCGTGACGGGAGTACGCCTCCTCCAGCACATTGATCGTCGGGCGCATGCGCTTGGACGAGATCACCACCAGCAGCGCGTAGAACGGAGTGGTCGCCAGGAACGCGAGGCCGATCACCCACGAGAACTTGATCATGATGAACAGCGTTAGGACCAGCTGGATGACCGCGCTGAGCGCCGTCGGAACACTCCCAACGGCGATCTCGCGCAGCTGCCGCAGGCCGCTGATCCGGCGCTCGATGTCCGCAGTCTTGCGGTCCTGGAAGTAGGAGAGCGGCAATCCCAGCAGCTTGCCGGTGAGATGGTCCAGCGCGTCCGAGTCGATCGATACCGACGCGCGCGCGAGGAGGCGGCGCTGCACCATCGATGCCACCAGCGCGCTCACGAGCAGCCCGAACATGATCCCGACCAGCAGGTTCACGTGGGCGGCTCCTTGGTGCAACTGCACCGAGTTGACGATGTCCTTTGAAACCACCGGCGGCACCAGCTCCAGCCCGGAGACGCAGATCGCGACCACGAACGCAACCAGCAGCCGCGTCTTCTCCTTGACCAGGAACGGCCACAGCCAGCGGATGTCGAGTCGCTCGCGCGGCGCGTCGGCCAGCCGCTCGGTCGGCCGCGCCGTGGCGACGAAACCCGACCACTTCTGCTCCAGCTCGGCGCGGTCGATGACGCGCAGGGAGCGAGCCGGATCGGCCAGGTAGACGCGGTCACCGGCGACCTTGTAGAGGACCACCCAGTGGTTCCCCTCCCAATGGAGCACCGCCGGCAGCGGCAGCGACTCGAGACGCGAGACCGAGGATTTGAGCGCGGTCAACTCGAGGCCGATCTCGGCGCCGCCGCGCTGTAGCCCGCGCAGGCTGGTCCCATCCTGCTTGGTGCCGACGGCGTGACGGATCGCGTTGTGGGAAACCTTGTGGCCGAAGGCGCGGCAGATCATCGCCAGGCAGGTCGGCCCGCAGTCAGCGGCGTCGATCTGGCGCAGATGGGGGAACTTGCGAGGCGCCCGCCAAGGCGCCTCGGATTCGGCGGCGGCGTCAGCCAGCTCGACACCGGCGGCAACGGCGGCCTGCGCCTCGGCGCTCAGCGAATCGCCAGAGGCGACCGGCAGGGAGGCGAGGGCAGCGTCGCGTTCGTCAGCCCCCGCGAACTCGGCGAAGTCGAGCGGGACCGCGGAGGCGTGGGCGTACATTGCGATGCGCTCGTCGATCCGGGCGCGGAAGCGCTCGTCCTCGAGCAGATCCTCGAATCGCTCGCGGTCGAACTGAATCAACGTGCAGTCGGAGGTCGCCTCGATGCTGGCGCTGCGGACGCCATCCTGGACCAGCGCCATCTCACCGAAGATCTCACCGGTGCGCAGGAAGCGCAGGTTGCGGCGGCCTTCGCGCTCGTCGAAGACGGTCAGTCGCCCGTCCTGCACGACCCACCAGTGCTCGGCCCGCTCGCCGGCCGTGACCAGTCGCTCGCCCGCCGCCACCCGAACCTCGCGGGCGGCGGCCAGCAGGCCGCCGACAAGCGACGGAGGCAGACCGGCGAATGGCTCACGCGTGCGCAGGAATGCCTGGAGGCGACGGCCGCGGCGCTGGACCTCGAACGCCTCCACAAGCTGGGGGTGGAGGCGCACGAGCGACTGAAAGACACCGCGGTCCAGCCGGGCGACGGTCGCCGGCTCGGCGACGCGTACAGAGGCGGTGCGCGAGCTGCCGTCGAGCAGTGCCACCTCTCCGAAGCTCTCGCCGGTGCGCATCATGTCGACCGTTGTCTCGCCCTCGGGCGACTCGATCACCACGCGCAGCAGACCGTCGATGACCACGTAGAACGCGTCGCCGTCGTCCCCTTGCCGGACCACGTACTCGCCGAACCCGTAGGAGCGCAGCTCGAAGCTGCCGACCACGAGCTCACGCAGCGCCTCGGGCAACACGAGCATGATCGGCATGGCGCCGACGACCTCGAGGTCCGGCTCGCCGGCCGCCTCGCGGAGCGGGTCAGTGACGGCCATGCCAACTCACCTTCCCAGCGGTCCGTCTGGACCAGTGGCCGGCCAGGATCTCGGTGTTAGCTTGAGCACGAACATCAGGATCGTTGAGGCTGGGAACGATGCGGCGGCGGACCTTCCACACGACCAGCCGGCCACCGTGGTCGTGGGGGCCGACCGTGTCGCCCTCCGAGGCGGACACCAATGGTCCCTGAAACTGCTCGGGCGTGTCGCAGATCCGCCAGACGAGTAGCTGCAACTGGCTGCCGGCCGACGACGCCACACGCTCCGGGGAGGCGCCCTCGCGCAGCTGCGCGGCCGCCTCGGCCGCGGCGCCCTCGTGTGCGGCCTCGAGTTCATCGAACTCAACCCTCATCCAGTCCATTCCGTGGCGCTTGATCGTTGCGGCAACGCTGGAGTCGGAGGTCTGCTCGCCCGACTCAGCGTTGTACAGCCGATCGGCGGCGATCAGCCGCGCCAGGCGTTCCTCACGGGCGGCCACGTCCTCCGTGGCAAACGCCTGCGAGATCACCAGCGCCTCCTCACGTCCGCCGAGCGCGTGCGCGCGGGTCCGGTCCTGCTCAGTGGGTTCGCCGTCGCCGAGCGCGACCAGCCGTTGCGACAACCAGGTCGCCGTGCTGCCGAGCAGGCCGGACACCGTTGCGTCGACCGCCAGAGCCTCTAGCAGGTAGTCCCTTGGGATCGGCTCTGAAGCGTCGCCGTCCAGCGGGACGGCGACGGCACGCGCCCGCGATTCCCGCACCAGCGAGAGCGTCAGGTCGCGTTCCTTCAGCCAGGTCACGAACTCCTCCGCGGCGATCAGCCGACGCGAATAGCGGAACTCCTTGACGGCCTGCTCGATCGCCGCCTTCTCCGGCGGCTGGGCGACGCACGCCGCCTCCCTGGCGGCCACCTCGGCCTCGAACGGCTCCCAGGTGCCCGCCACCAGCGCGGCCGCGATCACGTCTCGACCGGTGTAAGCATGGCTACCTACGGTCACAACCTGAGCGGCCAGCAGAATCTGCACCAGCTCCGGCGTCTCGTCATCCTGGTGCTGCTGAATCTGTTCCAACTTGTCAGAGGCCTTATACGCAGGTAGCTTGAATGAGGGGCCCCGGTACTTCCGTCGCGGAAGCTATCGGTAGCGGGATAACACGGCAACACGCAACCGAGTCGAGTCATGTCAACCCCTGAGTTTGCGACCTCCTCCAACCCTGTGTCGCGCGCGGCGACGATCGAGTACGCGATGGTCAACGGTCGGCTCGAGGGCACGATCGTGTTCGACGGCCTGCGGCCGATGACGTTCAGCGGGACCAAGGAACTCGAGCAGAAGCTCGGCCTGGGAGCCGGGCGCCTGGTCCTTGTCCACGACGCCGACACCGATGAGACGGAGCCGCTGACCGAGGCTGAGCGCCGGATCGTCGAAGCCGCGGTCGCCGGCTGCTCCAACCGTGAGATCGCGGACGCGCTGTTCTACAGCGTCAAGTCCGTGGAGGCGTACCTGACCCGCATCTACCGGCGCTTCGGGCTCGCCGGTCGCGACGGGCTGGCGTCGCTGCTCGACGGCGTCGAGGACCTGACCGCGCGTGACGCCGACACCGCGCTGGTGGTCGGCGGCAGCGCCAGAGCTGGGTCGCGCACACCGGCGAGCCAGCGGGCCCGAGTCACGCTTCACATCGTCTAGCAACACGCGCCGAGACATCGGCGATATCGGTATGCGCAGCAGATGCGTAGACCACGTAGCTCGTGTGACGTTGGTCTCACGCCCCGTGAAGAGGATGCACGCATGCACTTCTCTCACGTACATATGAGCCTCTCCGGACGGCGCCTGAGCGGCGTCCTCACTGAGGCGACGGAGAAGCAGTCGAAGACCGTGGAACACAGTCCCGCCAACCGCGGACTTACTCAGAGGTCTAATCACTCAGCCGACGCGGCTATGGCACGATCCGGGGCCCCGACCAGTCATTCAATGTTGTCGCGCGAAGTGTCGTGCTGTCAGGACCAGTCCGGACGCCACGATCATGCCCACTTGGCGCATACCCGGGTGCATACCTCGACGCCAAAACATGTAGATTTGCAGGGGCGTTCTAGGTCAGTATCGCCCATCTGGAAGCCCGCGACTGCGGGCTTTTTCTTTATTCACCGGGGTCACGCGTGTCGCAGTTGCCGGGAATGCTCGCGGGTGCCGTGCCTCCGTGCGGACCCCGCGACTGCGTCAGGTTGAGCTCACCAACGCCGAGCACATCGAGTTGGCTCGTTGCCTAACGAGGTTGGATCAGAGCCAGCTCACGTGGCCGGTTGCCGACGCGCTAAGCATGCCCGGCGATGGTGGAATGTCGCGAGGCATGGCCTTCGAGATTGAGGTCCTAACACAAACGCGATCGTCGCTATTTCGGCGCGGAGCGGGTCGGCGGGCCGGGTGATTCAGACGCGACTCTGGGGGAGAAAGTAGTCGTAGGGACGGGTTTCTCTCCCAGAGTCACGGCACCCAGCATGCTGCTGCGTCTGGGGTGCCAGTGTCGAGCAGCGGGTCGCCGCGATCGCATTTGTACAGCGCGTCATCAGACGCTCGGTATCGCGTTGGCGACAACGGGCGCGGCTGGCACTGCTCGGTCGCGCCGTTTGGTGGTGCATCGAGATACGGATAACCTGCGGGCGATGTACGGACGGTACTCGCGCTGGGCGCTTCGGGTCCTAGCCCTTGTCGCGGTACTGGTTACTGCCTTGACGTTCTTTGCGTCTGGAGCGTTTGCGGCGTCGGGGACGATCAACTCGGTGTCGATCGTCACGGCCCCGTGGGGCGGTATGAGCATGAGCGCGACCGTCACCGTGAATCAGGCCGACTGCCCGACCTATGGGACTTGCGACTGGGGGCTGGATGAAACCGCGGCGCCGGTTTCGACCGGCTGCACGACCTTCGAGTCCAACCAGATGCATGGTGAAAGCGGCCTGCTCACTGGGACCGGCACGTTCGATGAGACGCTGCCGATGAGCGTGGCGCCTGTGGGCACCGACCAGGTCTGTTTGTTCATCGACGGCCCAACGAGCCCAGGCAACGTGGGCTCGATGACGCTGCTTGCCAGTACGACATTGGTTGTTCCCGCGCCGAGCGGCTCGATATCGGTCGCGTCAGAGAACGATGGCCAGCTTGGCGGCTTCGTCTCGATGTCAGAGCCTGGCTGCGGCGATCAGTGCTCTTGGTCGGTGGATGTGACCGAACAAGACGGAACAGCGCCATGCCCGACGACGCAATCCGGAACGCCGATTTGGAGCAGCGGGACCGTGACCGGGAGCCTGAAAACGCTTCCCTACGCTTTTACGCCCGACATCTCGACCGATTCGCTTCATGTTTGCCTGTACAACCAGGCTGGTCTGTTGCTCGAGAGTGCCGGGTATTCCTTCCCGGCGGCGTCTACGTCCTCACCGCGACCGACACCTGATCTATCCGTCGCGGCGGGCCGGGCGGCACTGCGACGCGCGTTGCTGAGGCGTAGCAACGGCGCTCGGCAGATCGTGATGACATGTCGGTCCATCGCGCGAACCACTGTCAAGTGCTTGGTCACCTTTCAGCGTGCCCGGTACCGGTGGACAGGATCAGGAACCGCCGACCTCGCGAGCACGGTGATCCGCACGCGCTGGGTGTTGCAGCGGAAGACGCGAGTCCGCCGGTAACCGGCCGTTACGGGCCGCGGCAAGTGCCTAAGCGATTCGACGCACGAGCTGTTCCCGTCGGCTCACCGCGACGATCGCTTTGGAAGCCTGCTCGAACCAACCACCGCTACCGCACCGGCGACGGCGCGTTCGTGAGCGAGGATCCTGCGCCGTCAGGCCGCGTCGCTGCCGGCTAGCTCGCCCGCCTGTTCGGGTGGCTCCTCTTGCCATGGCGGGGTAATGGGACCGCTCGTCCCGTCGGCTGACCCTGCGTCGGGTTCGACGCGAAGTTTGGGTGCGGGGGCTTGCCAGGCTTTTAGGTTCTGGACGATGTCACGATAGAAACCGACGCTCTGGGCGGCCGTGTCCCGCACGAACGAGCCTTCGTCGCGGCCGCGCTTTTGGCCCATGGGCTTCGTGAGTGTGACTACGAATGCTCGTGGCTCTCGCTTTGGATCGGTGGCGTGGTAGAGAGCGGCAGGGTCGTCTCGTACTTCTCCGAGTCTCGCGACGGTGGTGCTACGAGCGTTCGGGAACGCAGCTTCCACGCGCAGCTCATCAGAAGCGTCGCGTAGCTGGCGAAGCACCCAGTTGAACCGTGCTTTCGCGCGCCCCTCTCTCGGAGCGTCAACCGTGACTGAAGTCGACGTTTGGCGGGTCTTGAGGTTCGCGCGGATTTCAAGCGGACCAGCAGCATCAGGGATCCTGAGGCTCGAGAACAACTCACCTGCGTCGACGATGGATTTCACGAGCTCGTCGAGGCGTGCTGGTGTGGTCTGGGTTCTCGGCCGCAGCACGGTGACTTTTGCGCCGAGCTCTTGCGCGAGGCTGAGCGACAAGTAGTTCGTGAACTGCTCCCAGCGCTCAGCCACATCGCGCACGGGAGCGTCGCCGGCACGCAGGGTGCCTTCCCGCGCGGCCTTGCGGACGCTCACCCAGTTCTCGCCCATGTCCTCAAAGCCGACCGCGCCGGATGCCTCGCTGCTGAGGTAGTGGATCAGCTCACGCAGGACCCACTCCTGATCCGGGTCCGAGATGCCGTGGTAGCGCTGCTGAACGACAGCCTCTGTCAGCACCTTCCACCACGAGAAGTGCCACAGATTCAACCCTCTGAGCTTGCGCCGATCGATTGCGACCGGCGATTCGGATGAGTCAGTGGTGATCTGCGTGGAGATCGTCAACACCCCATCGAAGCCGTTCGCTCGCGCGATGTCGAGATAGCTCGTGACCTGATCATCCTTCAGGCGGGCTGCACCAGTCTTCACCTCGACAAGGCATGTCCAGCTCTTGTTCCCGCGCCGACATACGATCGCGCCGTCCGGAATTACCGTCTTGCCAGCAGCATCTTTGAACCGCACTTCCGCGAACGTCTCGATCACCGGAGCTTTCGGCGCCCCAAGCTCCTTCAGCAGCGCATAGCCAAATTCAGGAACGCCGTGCATCACCGCAAGGAGACAGGACGTGGCGCGCTTCTCCTGCTCCAGCTGGCTTCGTACACCGAATGTCGGGATCAGCCGGGCATGACGCCAGCCGTCGGGCACCCCTGCAACCGCGCTGCTAGTAGCTCCAGTAGTCATCGGGCGGCCAGCCTATCCGGACCTGGTGCAGCTGTACAAGACCGCCGGATCGCACCGGCCCGACTCTCAGGTCACGATCGCTTCCGCCCGCGCAGCGTCAAAGGCCTCGCTATCGCGTTGGCGACGAAGAACGGCTCGGCCTATCTAGGTCCGCCGTGCTTCAACTAGACGATCAAACGGTTAAGGACCGCAGCGACGCGATCAGGCTGGTCGTTGGCGAACGCTCAAGAACCGGCGCTCGGAGTCGAACGAGGACCCGGGCTGCCAATCCACTCTGTGCGTACCTGCTAGCCAGCGTTGGAACCCGCGGATCTGCCACTCATGGTCGGGGCAGAATTCGGCGCTTAGGTCCTGTCGCAGCTGGGGACAACCGCAGGCCCGGCATAAGAGGTCCTGTTCGCTCACCAACAGAAAAATAAGCCGAAGATGTTGACGTCAGGTGTGCATCAGATCGCATCGCGTTACGTATGAGTCAGTTCTCGTAGGTCTCGACCAGCGCTATTGCATCGGCGACGATTCGTAGGTGCTGGACTCAGCTAACGCGATGCTCGGGCACCCTACATTGGCTCGTGAGGCTTGGGATTGGGAGGGTCGGCCGCGCCCGCCTTCTGGTTCTTCTCGACCTGATCGAGTAGACCTTGGGCCTGCGTGACCTGCGTAGCCGTGAAATGTCCCGCGGCGGCGCACTGCCGGATCTCCGCATTCAGCGCTTCGACCTCACCGGTGAGCAACTTCGGGCCACCGTTTTTCAGGACCTCTTCGAGCGACGGGATAATTGTGGCGCACTCCCGCTGCAGTTCCAGCCGATCGAGGTATGTCGTTATCTCCTGGAGAAGGGCAACCCCATTCGGACTTCCCCAGCCACAACACGCGTTCCAGCCCGTAGTGGCGGGGTATCCGGGCGCCCCCTCGACGGAGTTGTCAGCCGGCCCGGGTGGTCCGACGATCTCACGGAAACCGGCAGGAGCGATCCGGTAAAGAATCGGATTGATAAAACCGAGACTGGTCCCCAATGCCGCGTTCAGCACGGCGATCAGACCCGCCCAGAGCGGCGCGGACGCGCTGGTACCGCTCATTGGGACCGGGTTCTGCAAACCTACTGATGCCGGATTCGCAAGGTTTAGTGGGTACCCACTGTTGGGGCTCGCGTTGGCGGCGACGTCTGGGACCCCCCGTCCGTAGTGACCGTCGTTGACGGACTTCGGAACGAATGTCTCCAGCTGTCCCGGCTTCCCCAAATAACCGCTGCGCTGCTGATAGTTCGGCAGGTCGAAACGTGCGCTGACGCCACCGCCGGTCGCGCCGCTTGCGCTGATTCCACCAATGTCGTATGTGTCGTTCCAGACGTACTCGTCGAACGCCGCGCCATTGATATCGCCGATCGTCGTGCCGCCGACGGCGAGGACGTAGGGATCGCTGGCGGGGAAGGTGACGTGAGCCTTCCCGTCTCCTCCGCTGGTCCCGTGGTCTCCTGACGAGTTGCACATGGTCACCCCTCGCGCAGCCAGTATTTGGAGGGCGGTGTCCACAGCATTCACCAACATTGGCGAGACTCCCACCTCCAAGAGAAACTCGTAGTCGTCGCCGTTTGTGATGGTATAGCTTGACGACAGGACGCCACACGCTGGATCTCCGACTTCGGGGCAAGCCACCCTCATCAGGACGTCTAGGAACCCCTGGGCACACCCACTTGTGAAGTACACCGCGATTTCGGCGTGCGGAGCAGCAGTTGCCGCAATGCATATGTCCTGGGTTGTTTCGAGGTCCTCATCTCCGTGGTTCCCTGCGTCGACCGTGATATCGGTGATCTTGGGCATCGGATAGTCCGACGGCAGAGTGCCAAAGTAGTGCTCAATGTCAGGCAGCTGGTAACCGCCAGCAGACAGGATCGCAATCGTCTGCCCGGAGGCCGACACGGGAGGGAAGTCGTACAACGTCCTCACCGTCGGGATAGTGATCATCGCGGTGTTCGGCGGATCGGCCATAGCCGCGCTTTGTGTGATCCGCCTGTTGTCGAGGCCGAACACGCCGAGCACGACGCCGATCAGGTTTGCGGGTACACTCACCACGCCTTCTCGGCCGCGGAATTCTTCGGTCCGCGCTGGCCCGAAGCGGCGCGGTTTCACGCGGCGCTGGTAGCGACGGAGCTCAACGTCAAACGCGCTGGCCATCTGAGCTACAGACCCTGAGAGAACGACGGTACGGCGCGCAGGACGACTCGCGACGACGCTGAGGCCATTTGCCAGCGCGAAATCCTCGACCAGCCGGACATCCTCATCCGCTGCTCCGTAAAGACCAGCGAACTCCTGCTCCGAGAAACGTGGCCGTTGAGCCGGCGGCGTCTCCGCGTAATAGGAGAAACCCGGCAAGGGCTGGCCGTCTGGTCGCTGTCCAAGAAAAACGGTGACGGCGATCTCTTCGCGGGGAGCGGTCGGTCCGATCAATCTGGCGTCGGCCGGCAAGCGCCGCTCGCTCCCCTCGATCACGCGGTAACTCGCGGACATGGCAGAGGTCCCTTTCGTCGGTCGTGCGACCGCCGCCCCGGGCTCGGCGCCGCGGCCGAATCTCGGGCATCGTATCCGCCCAGTTCTCGAGCCAGGAGATCCGTGAGCATCACGCCCTGGTCATGTCGTTCGACAGCCGCGCACGTCGCTCGCTATCGCGTTGGCGACATGTGGGCTGGGTCTCGTTGTTGTCGGTTGCAGCGACTGGTGCCGTTCTCTCGGGCAAGTCGTCGGGTGTGTGTCATACAGTCGTGCCACAACCGGCGACCACTGGAGGATCGGTATGGGGGGCGTGTCACGTTCTGGGGTGATCATCATCGCCGCGGCCGTGCTGTTTGTAGGGGGCGGTGCTTACGCATTCGGCGCTTCTAAGCGCAGCACGATCGCGGTGTGTGTGAATCACAGGAGCGGTGTTCTCTATCAAGCTCACCGCTGCGCCAGGCATGACAAGAAGCTGAGCTGGAGCACTGTGGGACCTGAGGGGCCCGCCGGCGCGCAGGGCGCCGCAGGTCCGCAGGGTGCTGCGGGGCAAGCCGGGGCGGCGGGACCGGTCACGACAGCTGCGCCATCGGGCGTAACGCAGTACGGGTTGTTCAACGTGGACGGCTATGAAACTGCCGGGAACTTCATCGGGGGGAACATCTCGTTTCCGTTGGAGCTGGCGAGTGCTCCGAAGTGGATCGAGGTGCCGTTCAGCGGGACGAATCCCAACCCGACGGCGTGCCCGGGAACGGCTGACGCGCCAGCGGCTGCGCCGGGCTACCTATGTCTGTATGACCGGATATCCGGCAACGTCTCGCCCAGCTCTGGTTTAAATCTGCAGGTGCAGGATGTTGATGGCTATGCCGGCACGGTCAGCCGATTCGGTGCGCGACTGTCGACTCGCGCTTCGGCGACCGGAGAGGTGGAGGTCGAGGGCTCATGGGCGGTGACCGCGCCGTAGCGGACTAGGCTGAAGCCATCGGTAGGCCCACCCACTGCCGAGAGGTCGGGCTCGATGCTGCTCGTCGTTGATCCGCACAAAAGTGCTGCTCCGGGACGGCCCGCACCTTCCCACGGAGCTGCTGGTTCGGGTCACGTTGCTCTCCAGGTCAACAGCTCCGGGATCGCGCAATGGCGCACCCGTCTGCTTGAGCTAGGCGTTGCGATCGAAAAGGGCCATACCGACGCGGACGCCACACTGACTCGCGCGAAGCCGTGCCCACCGCGGCGCACAGCTGGCCCCATGGCTTTCATCGAGCACGTCCGTGCCAAGTTCGCGGTCGGTTTGGCGACAAAGTCATCGCACGTGGGTGGAAGCGCTACGCCACTCAACCGCAATGGACTCGCCCTGGCGAGACGGGCGGATCGACGTTGTCAGCCGGGATTCAGGGCTAGGTTGGCGAACCCGCTCTTGGCTCCGGGAGGGTTGTTGGGTACACGTAGCGCGAGAGTACGTTGGTCGTCACGGAGTTGTGCAGCGTGAACGACGCTGTGCCCTCGGCGTAGTGGTCGTCGGTGTAGTCCAGGGGAACGCCGCTGTGGCTCCTGGTTATTGCGCGTCTCCGCAGCATCGGGGCGCCGATCTCGCAGCCCAGGAGCTCAGCGTCGATCGCGTCTGCCCTGGCCAGATCAAGCGTGTGCGTACCGCTGACAGCAACCATTCCGGTCAGCCGCCGAACTTCGGCGGTGACGGAGGGGCACCGCTCGTCAAGCTCGGCGATCGTGTCCGCGAGCCAGCCGGGGTAGGTGCACCTCTCTACCAGGACGGGGGCGCCGTCCAGAGTCCGCAGGCGAATCGTGCGGAGAACCTCTGAGCCGTGGTTCACGTAAAGAGCCGTCGCCTCGGTCGCCTCCGCCGGGCGCCGGGCGCGGGCGATGAAGAGTCCGCCGGGGACATGGCCGGTGGCCCGAGCCCACTGAGCGAAGCTGCGTAGCTCGTCGAACGACTGGGACAAACCCCCGCCGAGCACGACACGGCCGGAACCCTGGCGCGAGGTTACGAGACCCTCCGCCTCAACCGCTCTGAGCGCCGCCCGCACCGTCCCACGGCCGGCGCCGTAGCGGTTGGCCAGTTCCGCCTCGGTAGGGAGCTTGGTGCCCGGCAGGTGATCTCCGCGGACGATTGCGGTTCGTAGGTCTGCGGCGATGCGCTCGTGCAGCGGTCCGGCACCGGCGCTCGGCGGCGCTGGGGTTGGTGTGCCAGACACAGCTGGATCCTGTGGAGAGCTTTTGCGCGGCATCGTTATCGCCCTGGAAAAATCGTTTGTACAACTTGTGAACGAGGGTCCAATACCAATATGCCGTGGTTGAATCGCCGTGCCAAGTTGTTCGAACATATCTATTCGATCACGAATCGAGGGATTTGACTTATGGCTTTTCGCCGGAAGGGACTCGGGCGCAAGCCCGGTCGTCGCGCTCGCTTTTTGGGCTTTGCGGCCGCGTTGACCGCGGTCGCCGGGATCGGTGTGCTCCCCGCTTCCGTGACAATCGCGGGCATCGGGTCTGCGGGAGTCGCAGCGGCTAGCACCACCGACACCATCACCCCGACTGCCACCACCGTCTTCGCCGGTCAGACGCTGACGGTCAACTTCACATACGCGTCCGCCGACGCGAACCTCGGCGCGTGGATCGGCCTGTATGCCCCGGGCAACACGCCAGGCAACCAGGCGTCGTCGGAATGGAACTACGTCAACGACAACAGCCAGACCGAGCCGACCACGGGAACACCCGTGACGAGCGGTAGCGTGACGCTGCCCACGTCAGGTTTGGCGCCCGGCAATTACACGCTCTACGAGTTCAAGGACGATGGCTACGACATCGTCGGGAGCCCGGTCACGATCACGATCGTGGCTCCGTCACTTTCGACCACGACAACCACGGTGACCGCTGGTCAGCCGCTCACCTTCGACTACACGGTTGGGTCCTCTGATGCGAGCCTCACCGACTGGGTCGGGCTGTACAACAGCTCCGGCACCGACTCCTCCTGGGACTACACCCAGAACGACAGTCAGACGGCGCCAACCAGCGGGACTCCGTCGTCAACCGGCACCGTGACCCTAAGTACGACCGGCCTGGCGCCGGGGACCTACACCGCCAAACTCCTCTACAGCGGCGGCTACACGCTGATTGGTCAGCCAGTCACGATCACGATCAAGGCCAGCAACGTCACAGTTCCAGGCACGCTGACCGCCGTGAACGGGACCGAAAGCACCTCGCTCGAGTCGGGTTCTCCACTTTCGTTCCTCTACACGGTGCCGTCCAGTGAGGCTGCCTCGACCAATCAGGTCGCGCTCTACAACAAGGGCGCAGATCCGACTGAGGCTTCACCGCTGTACGCGTTCAACACATCGGCCGCCAGCTCGAGTGGCACGGTCACGTTCGACAGCACCGGCCTGCAGGCTGGCACCTACGACGCCTACCTTCAGAACAGCGCCGGTGCGCTGTTCCAGGCGGCTCCGGTGGTCGTCACAGTCAACGGAGACTCGCCGCAGCTTCCGTCCCCCGGGCAGTTGGTCGGCCAGCCGAACCTCATCGTCAACGGTGGCGCTGAGATCGGCACGGGCAGCCTCGACGGCCTGGGCGTGACCTCGGTTCCCGGTTGGACCGTCACCGGCCTCTTCAACGAGGTCCAGTACGACGCGTCCGACGGTCAAGGTGTTGGCGGTTGGCCGACCTTCAGCAGTCCGGGGTCCGCAGATCGCGGTCAGAACTACTTTGCCGGTGGTGGTGGCGGTGTCAGCACCGCGACGCAGTACGTGAATCTGACACGGGCGAGGTCCCCGATCGATCGAGGCAATGTGAAGTTCAGTCTGGGCGCCTGGATCGGCGGTACCTCAAGCCTCAGCGAGGACGCGACGGTCACGGCGACTTTCCTGAGCTCTTCAGGGCATGCACTCGGGAGCGCAAGACTCGCCCCGGTAACAGCAGCTGAGCGCAACGACGTCACCGAGTTCCTGCCCGAGAACACGATGGGCATGATCCCGCGGGGCACCAGAAGTGCAAAGGTTGTGATCACCGTCAACGGTGATCATCTGGCCAGCCGAAACTCTGCGGGCCAGGGATACGTGGACAACCTGTCGTTCACGATCTCCTCCAACTCGGTGTATGCCCCGGCTCCGCCGACGCCGCCGGTCGCGCACGTTCCCCATTTCGACCACGTGTTCGTGGTGATGATGGAGAACGAGGACTACGCGGACATCGTCGGCAACTCGGCAGCGCCGTATCTGAACAGCCTGCTGGCGAAAGGGACGAACCTGACCAACATGTACGCGACCGCCCACCCGAGTGACGAGAACTACACCGCGTTTGCCGCGGGTACCACGGGCACCCAGGAGGGCAACACCACGACCGCGGAGCTCGACAATCAGCAGATCGGTGACCTCGTCGGCAACGCAGGCGGTACGTGGCGAAGCTACACAGAGAGCGCCAACGGTCCGTGCGACCGCGGTTCGCAGGACACGTACACGATCGACGACACGCCCTTCATCAACTTCAAGGACGTGTCCGACAATCAGGCCTCGTGCCAGGAGCATGAGCAGCCGCTGACGCAGTTCCAGCTCGACCTCGACCAGACCAGCACCACACCGACGTACTCCTGGTTCGAGGCCAACGACTGCGATGACATGGAGGGCTGCGGGATCACCGCCGGCGATACGTGGCTGTCTCAGACCCTGCCGACGATCTTCAACTCGCCGGCATGGACCAAGCAACGTTCGCTGCTGATCATCACATGGGATGAGGATGCGGCGGACGGACAGACGGATCTGCAGAACATCCCGACCCTCGTGCTTGGCTCACAGGGCACTGTCAAGCAGGGCTTCAGCACGGATCAGCGCTACACGGCGTACAGCCTCCTGCGCACCATCGAGGCGGGCCTGAACCTGCCGAGCCTGACCGAAAACGACCTGTTCGCCAACCCTCTCAACGACATCTGGACCAAGCCGCTGTCCCGTCACGGCTACTGGGCCCAGTAGCAGCTCACCCTCTGCGGGTCGCCTGCCAGCGACCCGCAGAGGGCTGTCGTGGACCAGGACTTCCCGTCGGTTGCGCGCATCGCCGAATCGCAGCCCAAGCACAAGTCTCAACGTCTGACGCCTCTTGAGGGGATCGCCCACACGGGCACTTATCGAGCGAGAGCGACGGCCTGGCGGGCCCGCAGCAGCGCAATCTGCGCCCACTCCTCACCGATCAAGGTGCCGAGGAAATCGACCCACGCGTCGCTGTCGAGTGTCGGCAGTTGCATGCTGTCGGGACCATGTGCCCGTGTAGTCGGTGGTTCGTGCGCTAGCTTCGCCGTTGTCATCGCGGGCGTTGAAGGCGTCGATCCACTCGCGCGCGGCCAGCCTTTGCTCTCGGCTGATGTCGGCTTGCTGATTGCCTGGGTGCTCATCGTGGCTTCTTAAGTGTCAGTCCGGGATGCCGGGAGGGCCGAGAATTTCAAGGCCGTACTCGGCGGCTGTCTGCATCACGAACGCCATGTCGGGCGGCGTTGAGGGACCGGGCGGGAGCATCGGCCCGGGGGCGGGCTCCGCGAGCGCCCGCACGAAGCCCGCGAAGTCGCCGGGCACGGTGACCAGGAGAAACCGCGACTGGTCGGAGCTGACGATGAATGTGTGCGGGATGTCGCGCGGGCCGAAGATGAATCCGCCGGCTGGCACGACATGGATCTCGCCGTCGACCCAGATCGTGAGCTCACCCTCGAGCACGTAGAACCACTCGTCCTCGTTGTGGTGGATGTGGAGCGGTGATCCCGAGCCGCGGGGCGCGGTCTGCTCGGTCACCATTACGTTGTCGGCGGCGGCTTTGATTGTGGTCAGACCGCCGAAGAACCAGAGGTGCTCGCCGGTGCCCGGCTGCTGTGCGATGGGGGTGAGAGTTGTCATGGGTGCAAGCATGCTCCTCGCAGCGCTGCGCGACCATCCCCCGCGCGCGGGGATCTTTCTTGCAGGTGGTGGGAGACTTCGCAGCGTGGCGCGGTCCTTGGAGCAGCTGATCGACGAGATAGATCGCCTCGGCGCCCGTGCCTTGCCGCGGAAGGAGTTCTTCGCCGAACTAGCGCCCCGACTCCGCGGAGTGATAGCCAACGACGCGAGCTGCTGGCACACCCTGGACCCGCATACACGTCTGCTGACCAGCGACGACCCGACGGAGCTGATCGGCCGCGAGATCATCCCTGCCGAGCAGGCGCCGGGCGCCGGGGAGCTGCTCGTACGCAGCGAGTACATGATCGACGACGTCAACACATTCGCCGGGCTGGCCACGCGGCGCGTGCCGGTGGGCATCCTCGACCACGCCACCAAGGGAGACCCGGCGCGCAGCGCACGGTACCGCGACCTGCTGCTCCCGTTCGACATCCCTCACGAGCTCAGGGCCGCCTTCGTCATTCGCGGACGCGTGTGGGGCGCCGTGCACATCGCCCGGCGCTCGGCCAGCGGCGCCTTCGCGCAACGCGATGCCGATGCACTGGCCGCCGTCGCGGCGGCGATTGGCCGTGGCATCCGGACCTCGCTGCGGTTCGATGCCGCGCGCCGGATCACCGGGCTTGATGCACCCGGCTTGATCCTGCTCGACCCGACCGATGACGTCGAGTTGATCACGCCGCCCGCCCGCGAGTTGCTCGTCGCGATCAGTGACCGCGCCGCCAGCTACGCCGAGAATGAGATGCCGGCCTCGATCCTCTCGTTGGCATCGTTCGTCCGTCGAAACCCGGAGGCCGCGCGGGCCGGTTCCAACGTCGTGACCATCCCGGCCGAGGACGGCTGGGTGACGCTCCACGCGTCGCTCCCTGGACCGGTGATAGACGGTCGAGTTGCGATCGTTATCGAGCGTGCGACAGCGGCGCGCTCGGCAACCGTGCAGCTCGAGGCGTTCGGCGCAACGGCCCGCGAGCGAGAGGTCGCCACCCTGCTCGCGCGCGGCCTATCACGCGCTGAGATAGCCGAGAAGCTCGTGCTCTCGACCCACACGGTGGAAGATCACACCAAAAGCCTCTACGACAAGGTCGGCGTCGCTTCGCGGCAGGAACTCGTCGCCCGGATCTTCCTCGACGAGTACCTCCCCGAAGTAGCGCAGAGTACGCCGCTCACCTCCCGAGGACGCTTCGACCGTGTCTAGATCGAGCACCGCGCAACGCGATACGGCCCTGCTTCGGCGGCGCGAGCTGCCCGCGAATTTCCGACTCACGACACTAGGGCCGAAGCTGGGATCTTGCTGACGATCCCTTTCGACGGTGACGCCAACCGGCTCACCGCTATCGCCTTGGCGGCGATCGGATGACGTGCGTGTCCGGTTGAGCCAGCGCGATCCTTCGGCGTTATGCGGTTGCGTTGCGTTCAGCGAGCTCGGCCAGATTGAGCAGCTGTCGCCGCGCCATGATCAAGTCGCCGACTGACAACAGCGAAGCCGTGACCCCGCGATGTCGAGCAACGATCTTCAGCAACAGCCGCGTATGAAGACTCCCGTCAATGGGCATCAGGACGTAGGACATGACGGCGCCCATGATGGCTGCGGTGAGTTGCTCCCCGACGCTAACCGTTTCGATCCGACCGAATTGACGTCCTCCCAGCGCTGACGTGAACGGTTCACCGACGACCGGCTCGGGCAAGCCCCGTAGCTGTCGAGGCGACCTCCGCCCGAGGTTGTCGATCCAGTCATACGAGTACGGCGCGAGGCGGATCTGGGCCACCCATGGCCAGACATCATCAGGGCTGACGCGCACTGTTACCCCGCGCCAAGCACGGAAGCCCGGATCTGGCACGAGATCGTCGCAGGGATACCGCCGGGCGATCTCGGCTTGAGTTACGCCCCAGCGATCGCCGAGCACACGTTTACACCAGATCGATTCGGTCCCGACATATGCCCACGATATCGCTGGCCGAAGCTGACGATCGCTCTCTCCTGAACGGTCGGGTCGGCCGGTACGAGCTCTTCGGGAACAACACGTCTACCCGGCTGGACTTTGCGGCGGTGCCGGTGCTTGCAGGGGTTAGTCAGCACCTGGGCGGGCTGCGTGGACCGGTTGCTCGCTGTTCTTCTGTGTGGCCGGGTCAGCGTTGCGGGGTGATCTCCGGAAGGTTGAGCTCACGCCGTATCTGAGTGCTGAGAAGAGCCGCTTGCTCCGCATCTAATTCGAGTGATCGACGGAGGGCGGTGAATCCGCCCGGAGCGTGACCTGGATCGCGGCCTCTCGTCGAAGCCGCCGGTCTGGGCGACGGTGTCCGCTATCGCTTGACAGGACACCTCGCTGCCGACCCGCGAGTGCAATGGCGGCGACAGACTCGCGAGCAGGTTCCGCGTCGCGGGCCGCTGTTTGTTACCTGGCGAGGCTGGCCAGTAGCCGGTCGGTCGTCGTGTTGAACTTTGCGAGGTCGCCGTAGGGGCGGGCTACGAGCATCGCGCCTTCGAGGGTCGAGAGGATGCTCTGGGCCACGTCGGCTGCGTTTCCGGTGAAGCTCAGCGTGCTGTCTGTATTCCCCTGCTCGAGCAGATCCGCGAGCCATTTCTCGTTCTCGTCGAAGAACCGGATCACGGCAGTGCGCATCGGTTTGGGCAGCGTCTCGTATTCGGCGGCGAGAACCCCGCACATGCACATGCGCTTGCCCTGGAGCACGTCTGCGTATAGGCGCGCGTAGGCCTCGAGTTTCGCGCGGGCGTCGAAGAGGTCCCGATCGATCTGCCCGAGCGCGTCGATGAACCGTTCCGTGTAGCGATTAATGAGCGCAAGCCCGAGCTCGGCCTTGCCGCGGTAGTGGTAGTGCAGGCTCGCCGTGGTGATCCCGAGCTCGGTGGCGATGTCCGCGTAGCTGAAGTTGCTAAAGCCGCGCGTCTGCACCAGGCGCTCGGCGATATCGAGGATTCGCTCCGCGGTGTCGTTCTGTCGTTTCGCTTGAGAAGGCATCGGCTCGCACGCTTGGTCGCGTCGCCTTGACAGCTTACCTACTAAGAGGTAGGTTTGCTTCAACCGGGGGCTTACCTACTGATAGATAAGCCTCTCCAACCGGCGGCTGGCTCCGGGAAGCCGGTCGCTCGACCTCAGAGAGGTTAAGAATGGGTACCTCAACCACCGCGAGCTTTGAGCTCGCGAGGTTCACACGCGCGCTCGAGGAGCGTGACAGCGAGACGCAGGTCTCTATGTACGCCCCGGATGCGGTCGTCATGATCGCCGACCGGATCACCCAGCCGGGCTCCCCGCGCGTGCTCAAAGGAGTCGCCGAGATCCGAGATTGGATCGAGGACGTCAGCCGTCGCGAGATGACGCACAAGGTGCTGCACTCGGTCAGCGACGATCATGCGGGAGCGCTCGCCGAGGCATGCCGGTATTCGGACGGGACGAACGTGTTGTGCTCGACCGTGTTCGAGCACGAGGACGGAGCGATCTCGCGGCAGACGATCGTTCAGGCGTGGGACGAGGCAGAACCGCCCGCTCGCCAGAACACCGAGCACAAGAGCTTCCAAGACCCACTCGAGACCCGCGAGTTTCCCAACGGCAAGGCAGAGATCCTCTCAATCGGCGACGCCGAGATCGGGCGGCTGACTTTCCTGCCCGGCTGGCGCTGGTCCAACGACGTCAAGCCGATCGCCGGGACGGACAGCTGCGAGGCGCCACACTTCCAGTACCACGTGTCAGGTCGACTCGCGATCCGGATGGACGATTCCACCGAAATCACCGCTGGTCCAGGCGATGTCACCTCTCTGCCCAGCGGGCACGACGCCTGGGTGTTAGGCGATGAGCCGGTCGTCGTCGTCGACTTCTACGGCGCCAGCAACTACGCCAAGCGCACCTGAGCATGCTGGCGGTCGGCTGTAGCAACAGCCGACCGCCAGCATCACCCGCTGCCCGACGACCGGCCGACCGACAGTTCCTTTCGTGTCTCGGTAGCAACCCACCGCGCTATCGCAACTGGAGTTGCCCCGTTTTCGACGACACTTGGACACTTCCGGTGGTAAGCCGGGGAAAGAGAGGTCCAGGTGCCCAGGTTGCGGGATGAGAACGCCCAGGTTGCGGATGGAGCGGGAGAGCCTGCGAAAAGCGGCGGTCTTCTTCGCGAAGGAGGACGACGGGCGGTAGACGAGTGCCGTCGCCAGCAGCGGCGCGACGGCAGGCGGCCTGAGTTCGGACGCATCCTCGATCAGTCTCTGGCGGCGCTGTCGGCTGAGCTGGCCCAGGCGTCGATCTCGACCTTAAGTCTGGGTGCCGCGAGTCCGGCAACGAAAAGAAGCGTCATACACGGGGCGTGGTCACCTAACTGCTGGCCCAGGATCGCGGCCCGACGTTCCTGGTCAACCGGCTCGGTGAGATAGAAGGTGAGCTTCACGATGTCCTGCGCCGACATGCCGGCGGCTTCGACGTTCCGGAGCACGTTTGCCAACGCGAGGTCGAATTGCTCTCCGGGATCGTCGGGAACCCGGCCATCCTGCGCCATGCCAACCTGGCCGGAGATGACGAGCAGCCGCTCGGACTGGTCCAGTTCGATGTGGTGCGAATAGCCGGCCAACGGTGGGTGGATAGAGCCAGGGTTCCGGGAGCACTTCACAGCACGCAGAATACGGAGACGGGCATCGTCAAGAACCGCCGAGCGTACGTCGTCGCAGGCCACACCCGGGTCGCCTATCAGCAAGCTCGCCGCTCAGCTGTCCCAGTCCCGCTTGCGTTGCCGCGGTACCGCTAGCCGAACCACGGCCGGACGCGGATTGCGCGGGAACGGCGCGCGTAGCTCGTGATGGCTTTCCGGGTTTCGGATTCCGCGGTGGCGCTATCGCGTTGGCGACTTCGCAGAGGGCCAACCACCGACGATCATCAGCCTCCGGCGGCGGCCCATGGTCCGACGCCACCAGCGCGGTCCGGCGTGATGCGAATGACATATCCCGGCGCATCGAACTCCGGTGGAGGGAACACGACTTCGGGGCCGAGGTAGACATGAGCGAGTTGTTGCAGGAGCGCCGCGGCGCCTCCTTCCTGCACACGTGCGCGGCCATGGACCACGAGGTACTCGCGGAGGCCTCGTTCATTCAGGCCTGGACCTTCGAGCGACATCACCACACGCGGGTCTCGCTCAACGTTGCGTACCTTTTGGCGACGCTGCATATGGCCCATGACGATCTCGTCACCATCCAGGCCAACCCAGACGCAGCTCACCTGCGGACTTCCGTCCGGGTTCAGGGTCACCAGATGCGCGAGCGCGTTGGAATCGAGGAGCGCACGGGCCTCGGCGGTCAGGATCGTCATTGATGCTCCTTTGCTCGAGTGAGGCCAAGGCTAATCAGCATCGCTGGCCCCACGACCGACTCCGTCGGCACCATCACCCAGCACGCACCCAGCACGCGACCGCATCACGACCGAGGCAGCCACCGGCTCGCGAGTCGTTGGCGACGGACGGCAGCTCGATCTGCGCGATGGTCGCGGGAGAGCTTTTCAGGTGGCCGGCGTCAGCGCGACAAGTGGAATCCGGCGGGTCGTCTTCTTCTGGTAGCCGTCATAGCGGTTGCTGTTCTTGTCGTTGACGAGCTTCCACAGCCGCGCGTAGTCCGGATCGCTGGCCCCGATCTCAAGAGCGTTCGCGGGAAAGCGCGTACGTCCTATCTGCACCTCGACCATCGGCTTGGCCCTCAGATTCAGCAGCCACGCGGGAGCCTTCGGGTCACCGCCCTTGGACGCAACCACGATGTAACGGTCGCCGTCCTTGGCGTACACCAGCGAGTTGACGCGCGTCTGCCCGCTCTTTCGACCCGTCGTGCGAAGCATCAGACACGGAACACCGAGCATGCGGTGACCGATGAGCCCGTCAGTGTGTTCATAGACGAACGCGTGGACACGCAGGACCGATCCCAAGACGCTTGCGGAGTCCGACACAACGCAGAGACTACGCCGACTGCGACTCGGCTCGACTGTCGACTGGCGACCCTTCCGGGTGAAGCTTCAGCCGCTAACAACGCTGTCGAGGGTCTGATCGCTCACGGGCGAGAACGCGAATGCTGCTTCTGACGTCGCGGCGCGCGATCACGTCGCGGACCAACTTGGACTACGGACGTGCGTAGGATTTTGCATCATGTCGGGGCGCTGGCTGTCTGGTCTTACCGCGCGGTTGGTTCGATGCGTGATCCTTGTCGGTCTCGTTGTCGTGCTGGCGGGGGTTGGGGCTGGCGGGTCGTCCGGATCTGTCAAACGCGCTCGTGTGCGTGCAGTCGGCAGGTGTCTGGTGCCCGGGGTCGGTCAGGCGCTCGGGCGAGTCTGGCGTCCCGATACCCGCTCCGCGATCGGTTACGCACGCGGCCGGCAGGGCGACATCGCATTTGCGGTCAGGACCGCAACGTCGTTCTCTGGATACCGCTACGACCATCAGGAGTGGTCAGCCAGCGTGCTCAAAGCAATGCTGTTGGTGGCCTATTTGGACCGTCCGTCGGTTGCCGGGCGACCGTTGGATGCCGACGACAGAGGGCTGCTGTCCCCAATGATCGAGTGGTCGGACAACAACGCTGCCGACGCGGTGGACGGAATTGTCGGCGCCAGTGGCCTTCAGGCCCTGGCTCATCGGGTGGGTATGAATCACTTCGCGCCCGCGGAGCCGATCTGGGGTGAGTCCGCCATCACAGCCCGTGACCAGACCAAGTTCTTCTTGAATATCGACAGATACGTCGTTGCGCGACACCGGGCATATGCAATGGACCTGCTCGCAGACATTGTTCCGTCACAGCGCTGGGGGATCGGTCAGGTTGCGCCCAAGGGCTGGCAGCTCTATTTCAAAGGCGGTTGGGGTTCCGGCACCGGGCTTATCGACAATCAGGTCGCACTCCTAACTCGAGGCTGCGCCCGGATCTCTATCGCGGTGCTGACCATGCACGACGGTTCGCACGCTTATGGCAAGCAAACGTTGAAGGCCATCTTTCACCATCTGCTCAGAGGTCTCCCAACTGGCCCGCACAGTCGCTATCCATGACGCCGCACCCCGGCCAGATCTCGAGCAGCGATTTGGCGCCGACTTGCGCCTGAAGCCTTGTTCGTGGCCGACCGGCTGACGCCGTGCGGATGGACCGCTGGTCGCGCCGCGCCGCTCGTCATCGCGAACCGTGCGGAGGGAATCCTCAAGCGCGGCACGTGACACGCGGTCATCCGATCTGGGTGAGGCGCCCGCTCGGGATTGGACCGAGGATGTGGCGCATGGCCAGTGCAGCGCTCCCACAAGCGCAGCTTTTCGTTTATGAATTCGGGCCGGATTCGAGGTTCCAAGGCGAGCTCGGGGGCGCACTTGAGCGGCTCGAGTCCGGGGGTGTCATCCGCGTCCTTGAGGCGACGTTCATCCAGCGCGAGGCCGATTCTGGAGAGCTCGTCGTGTTCGACGTAAGCGGAGATGGTGCCGGCAGCCTGATCGCGCCGCTGCTCGATTTTCGGCTCAATCCGGCTGCACGACGGACGGCGACAGAGCGTGCTCTCGCTGCTGACACAACAGGAATCCCCGCCGACATCGCCCGGGAACTCGGTAATGCACTGACGCCAGGCACCGCGATTGCCGTGCTTCTACTCGAGCACAGGTGGGCTGCAGCGCTCGAGGATGCAGTCGCGCAGACCGGTGGGACGCAGGTCATCGGCGAATTCGTCCAGGCGAGAACCCTCGCCGAGCTCGCACCACGACTGCTCTCGGCCACCCGTCGCTGATCCTGCGGCAGCAAGTGGTCAACGCACCCGACTCGGCTGTAACGCGATCATCGAATCGGTGTTACACGACCGCCGAGGAGCACCCGTGAGCCGATCTCGCACGCGGTCGGGACGGATGAGCCAGATGAAACAGATTCCTTGTACATGTCCTCTGTTGTGTCTGGCCGTTAGCAAGAGAGCCCTGCGGCGTCGAGCTTGAATGACTTGACCTGAACCGAGACGGGCTGCCCTCCGAAGTCGGAGATGTTCCAGATCGCCACGCCCACGAAGGTAGGGGCCGTCGACCCGCTGAACTGGCCGATCTGGTTCCACCGCCCGGCGTGGCCGGAGAGGATGTACGCGCTGGTCAGGTCGCCGCGCCTGGACAGGCGCAGCACGCCGCCGCGCGTGGAGGCGGGGATCGTGATGTATCCCGGCGTCGGCTGGACGATCATTCCGTACACGTCGCCGCCGGCGGCGCTCTCCACGAATGTGTTGCCGAGGGGCGGCGCGTTCACCGCCAGGGTGACGTTGTCGCCTGCCGGCCAGGTCGAGAGCGTGAAACGGATCCGGGCGTCGAAGTCGCCTACGGCCTGGCAGCGGGCCAGGATGCCGTCGTGGAACGGACGAGGCGGAGCTCGAGGCGGTCAGTTGCAGCGAGCCTCCCTGGACACCCTGAGTGGTTCCGGCGCTTTGCTGGTCGGTGACCCACACGGCCGGGTTCAGGCTGGTGCCGTTGAAGCTGTCGCGGATCCGGTATGGCAGCTGTTCCACGGTCTGGGCGTTCCCCGCGTCCTGGGGGCGACGATCACCATGCCTGGGAGCACCTAATGAGACTGCCGGCAGCACCGCCGCACCCGCCAGGAGCAACGCTCCCACTGTCCGCACTCGCACCCAACTATTCATGTCAACCACGTGCCCTTTCTCCAGAGTGAAGGAGTCGATCACGAACTCTCGCACCCGGCTTAACGCGGCGCCAGAATCCTCACCGCCGTCGGATACGAGCCGACGATAAGACGGTCAGGCCGGGCGCACACCCCACCCTAGGGTTTCCGCTTCACACCTCCTCGCGGCCGCGACTGCTCCTGGCAAGAGTGGTCACTCAGTCGGCGTAGATGTGGTGGCCGCCGTTGAGGAAGAGAACGTGTGTACATGGTCCTCCGGGGCCGGGAGCCAGCGGCCTTGCGCTAGTGGGAGCCAGCCGCTGTACCCAATCTCTGTGCGAGCACCGCCGCGCTGGCCCGGTTCGGAACTGACAGCTTTGCGAGGATGCGTGAGACGTGGACGCTCGCGGTCTTGTCGCTGATGACGAGTGTGGCGGCTATTTCGCGGTTGGTCATGCCCTTGCCGAGCAAAGCGAGGACCTCGAGTTCCCTTGGGGTGAGGTCATACCTGTCGAGTCCTGAGTCGGTTCTTGCGTGCGAGTTGTCCTGTGGGTCAAGATCGATTCGGGCCGCGCGCGCCAAGGTTTCGACCCCATCGCGCAAAGGCCGGGCGCCGAGCTTGTTTGCTGTCCGGAATGCCTGTCTGGCGAGTTCCTGCACGAGCTCGGGATCACCGTTGTTGTGGATCAGCGCTTCAGCGCGACGCCACCGCGTGTAGGCGACCTGGTATGTGTCATCAATCGCCTGCGACAGCCTTTCTGCCTCGTGCCAGACCGCCGGCTCGGAGCCAGCGATGCGGGAGAGCTCGGCTACGCAAGCGGCGCGGTTGGCGAGCACTCGAGGCTGCGTCCGGC
The DNA here is from genome assembly GCA_963714335.1 of uncultured Actinomycetota bacterium. Classification (GTDB taxonomy): domain Bacteria; phylum Actinomycetota; class Thermoleophilia; order Solirubrobacterales; family Solirubrobacteraceae; genus Palsa-465. The sequence goes on along the minus strand of CAVQNW010000001.1, from coordinate 258,365 downwards.
CCACGAGCTCCGCGATGACCCGGTCCAGCCGGTCGAGCAGCTCACGCGCTTCGTACAGATGACCGTCACGAACGTCACCGTCGTCCGCAGCGAGCAGCGACAGCTCAGCGTGTGCCCGGACGCCCAGCTCATACAAGCGGGCCGTGAAGAACACGTACTCACCGTGGTCAAAGAGGCCAAGGCACCCATCGATTGTCCGGACCGCCGCGTCAGGATCCCCAGCCCACAGCTCCGCGCTCGCGCGCGCCGCCGCGACAGGGGCAAGCCACATCGATCCATTCGCGGTCTTGATGTGGTCGTAGGCGCTCTGCACCGCTGCGAGCGCCGCTGCGTAGTCGCCTCGCTCGGCGTGGAGCTCCGCAAGGCTGTGGAACACGAGTCCGGCGTTGACTCCCGCGGCAGCGCGCTCGAGCAGCTCGCCGAGCAGTTCCGCCGCTTCGTCCCACGCCCCGGTGCGGATGAGACGACCTGCGATTTCGGCGCGGAGAAAGTCGCCGTATAGCCGGTCTGCTCCATTGGCACGGGCCATCTCGACACCCTCGCGGGCAAATGCGATCGACTCTTGCACCCGCCCCGCCTGCTCAAGAGCGTCGCCACCATTGACGAACGCTCGACCCATTTCCTCGAGCAGCTCCAGCTCGCGAGCGACCCCGAGTGCCGCAGTGGCACTCGCCACTGCCTGCCCGAACTCGCCCCGGTAGCTGAAGTTTGCGCATACGGTGTTGAGGACGTGAGCCTTGATGTCCTCCGCGCCGACGGCAGTCGCGATCTCTAGGGCTTCTTCGCAGCGCGGCTCGGATAGCTCATTGAAATTGCAGAGCATCAAGACCTGGGCTTCGGCGGCCAGCACCAGCGCTCGCTCGCGAGAAACGGACTTCGGCATGAGAGCGACGGCGTGCTGATATTCCGGCAGAGCTTCTTCTCCGCGTCCGGCCGTCCATAGGTAGCGTCCCAAGCGTTCATGCGTGAGCGACACCGCGACCGGATCCGGCCCGACTCGGCCGAGGGTGTCGCGAGCCAGAGCGATTGCACGATCGATGTGCCCGACCACGAGCGCCGCCTCGGCAGCGTGCTGCGTCACCTCGATCCGTGACAGTTTCGGATCAGGGGGTTCAACCGTGTCCCACAGCTGGAGCGCTCGCTCGTAGTGCACGAGCGCCTCCATAGGCGCCCTGACGCTCTCCGCCTGGAGACCGGCGTCGACCGACGCCGCAAGGGCTTCTGGCAGTCGGCGCGCGGCGTACCAATGGTGAGCGAGCTCCGCGGCGGCCGTCCGCTCGTTGGCCGGTTTGAGAGACGTGCTGAGAGCCAGCGCGAGTTCCAGATGCAAAGCGCGTCGCTCTTCAAGCAGTAGGTCGCCATAGACCGCTTCGCGCAGAAGAGCGTGACGGAAGCCGTAGGCGCTCGTGCGCGGGTTCTCGACCAGCAGGTGGGACACCAGAGCCTCGCGCAGTGCGCCAAGCAGCTCGGTGGCTTCGATCCCGACGACAGCCTTCAGCAGCCCGTAGTCGACGTCGCGCATGGCGACGGCAGCGACCCGAAGCAGCGCTCTTACCTGGTCGGAGCTACCCTCGATCCGATAGAGCATCGCCTCACGAAGAGACTCCGGTAAGGGGGCATACGGCTCCTCAACGGTCGCCAGCAGCTCCTCGGTGAAGAACGGGTTGCCCTCAGCGCGTTCCAGAAGGCTGTCGATCAGCTCCGGGGTTGGCTCGCCGTCGAGGATTGCCGTCACCTGGTCGCGAAGCTCACGTCGCGCGAACCCACTCAGTTCAAGACGGATGGCCTGACCGCTGCGCTCGAGTTCGAGCAGAAACGGGCGCGCCTTATGGTCGCGTTGAACCTCGTCTTGACGGTAGGTGAGAACCAGCACGAGCCGCTCATGGCGAATGCCTCTCACCAGGAAAGTCAGGAAGTCCCGGGTCGACCGGTCTGACCAGTGCACGTCCTCCACGACCAAGACGACCGGCGCCTCCCGTGCCGCGCCCGTGAACACCGCCAATAGCTGCTCAAACAGCCTGCCAGGAGAGCCGACCCCGTCAGGCCCGACCGACGGCTCGGGCCCCACGCGGCCGCCCAGCTCGGGCAGCAGCCGCACGAGCTCGTCATTAGCCACCTCAATCAGTCCCGTCAGCTCTTGCTCGCCTCGGGCCCGCATGAGAGACCGCAATGCGCTCACGATCGGTGCATAGGGCAACTCGCTGTCGGCCAGTGGCAGGCATTCGCCGATCACCGTGGTCGCGCCGGCCCGGGTCGCCAACGCGGCAAGTTCGGTGACTAGGCGGCTCTTGCCCATCCCGGCCTCCGCGCCGATCAACACCACCGCCCCTGCTCCGCCGGCCGCGCGCTCAACAGCAGCCTCAAGGACCGCCAACTCGTCACGCCGGCCCACGAAAAGTGGACTGGAGACACGCCCGATCACACTTCCGATTATCCCTCCCCGGCGTTGGCGCCCAAGCGCCGCTGGTTCGGGGAGACTGCGGGTGATCGTTCTACGAAGCGTCACGAGCTGCACTCGGGGTTCGGTGCACGACGGTTGCCGTGATGCGTCCGCCGAACGACCTCAGCGCCGTCGTGGTATGCCGCTTCGAGCATCGCGTTTTGCCATCGGCGATGAGCCGTGCGCGCTCGGCGTTTCGGACGAGCTCGGCGTGGTGTTCCTTGGCGATGGCATAGTTGAGCTGGCTGTGCATCGTTGCCTCCTAGGCCGCTGTGACTGATGCGACCAAGGTATGAGTAAGCCCGCCCGGCGCCATCGGGCTTTCGGCGTATCTTGTGTCTTAAGGTTTCGAGGTTCTGGCTTAGCCGAGAGAGGCGCGCGAGGTCTGGGTCTGTTGGTCGGCGGTCGTGGGCCGGCGCGAGGTTCGTCCGCTTTGGTGCCCCCGCCAGTTAGTCAACGCTCGCTGGAAGCTGGCGGTCGAGCGCGGCACACCGGCACTGACAGTTCAGGCTGGACGCATGTCCCGACCCGTACTTGAACGGTTCGGGTTCGAGTTCATCGCGGAGATGCCGATGTACGTCGACTACGTGCTCCGGTGAGACTGCTGCCGCCAATCGATCAGACGCTCTCCCGCGACGTTGCCAGACTGCGGCCTTGGCGATGCTCCGGATTTGGGCTGGGTTACGTCGGCGGTCCGGGAAGGGCCAGGAGTTGAACCACGGATATGACAAGAAGCACTGCTGCAACACCAACCAAGCCGTAGCGTGCCACGCGGACCGGAAAGCGGCTGCCGATGCCAACAAGGAAAAGGACAGCGGCCAGGAAGACCGTGAGACGCACGTACTTATCCCCCGTTCCGGCGGCTGACTGGCCCTTGCTGAAGAGGGCGTCCGCTCGGGCGCTGAGCGCAACACCCAGGGCCTGTTGTGGGACTCGGTACTGCGGCATATACGAGGGGTCAGGCGGGGCTTTGGGGTTCGTCAGTGGGTGCAGAGCGAGCCATGCCGCCACGGCCGGACGGTAGCCCGGGCGCATCCGCTTGAGATCCAACTGGAACAGCTTGGTGTCGTGCGCGACGTAGGCAGTTTCCGCAGCGTTGAAAGACACCGAGTCCAGCGTACGAATCTGGTTCGCTTCGATCAGGGCAAGGCTCGATTTGCTGCGCGTCGAGGAGGCTTTCGCAAGCGAAAGCGAAGATTCGGTGCCCCACTTGGCAGCCGAGTAACCCGACCACGCAGCCAGCAACGCAACAACGGACAGTAGAACCGCCTCAACGATCGCAACCCAGCGGTCGCGCTGGGCGTGCTCTTCCGGCGTGTGCTCCGCTTCCTCGTGCTCGCGGTGCTCGGCGATCTCCTTGCCAACCTCGCTCGCTGACAGCCCTTCAGGCACCCTTGCATCTCCGCTTCTGTCGGTGATGGTTCGAGGTGTCGGACGCCCACCCGCCTCGGAGCGAGCCTCGACACCCGGCCGAGGTATCGCAGTTGACCGCCGAGTTTCCATCATCCCAGCGGGATGACGAGCGTCTCCGAATCGCGTTGGCGCGGGCATCGGCCTCAAACCGGCTGCTTCGAATCCTGGTACTCTGAACCGAGTACTTGATGCCAAGCAGACGCCCCAAAAATCTTCTGGCACTTGCCGTGCTCATGACTCTGATCCAGCGGGACATGCACCCGTACGAGATCGCGACGACGCTGCGGCGTGAGCACAAGGACGAGAGCATCAAGCTCAACTACGGCTCGCTGTATTCGGTCGTGTGTTCGCTGGAGCGCCGCGGCCTGATCGTGGCGCGGGACACCGAGCGGGAGGGTCGGCTGCCCGAACGTACGATCTACCGACTAACCGAAGCCGGCCGCGTCGAGGCGCACGACTGGCTTGCGAACATCCTCGCGGTCCCCGCGAAGGATTATCCAGCGTTCGCGGCCGGCCTATCGTTCCTGCCGGGGTTGGCACCGCTCGAGGTGATCTCGCTGCTCGAGGAGCGCGCCGCGCGACTGGAAGAACTGATCGCCGGCGCCTGCGCCGGGCGCCGTGTGCTCGAGGAACGCGGCCTGCCGCGCGTTCTCTGGGTTGAGGCAGAGTTCGAAGACGAGCTGCGCCAGACCGAGCTGCGGTTCGTGCGCGGTCTGATTAGGGAGATCAACGCCGGGACGCTCGATGGGATCGAGCTCTGGCAGGGATGGCACGACGGGGTGCCGGTATCCGCGTTCGAGTTTGCATCAGGGGGCTCGGAGTGAGCGACGTGATCGAGGCGCGCGAGCTGCGCAAGCGCTTCAAATCGCGCAACGGCAGCGTCGACGCCGTGCGCGGCGTCAGCTTTACCGTCCACGAGGGCGAGATCTTCGGGTTTCTCGGCCCAAATGGCGCAGGCAAGACAACGACGCTGCGGATGCTGACGACGCTGCTGAGCATCGACGAGGGACAGGCACGCGTCGCGGGTCTCGATGTCGCGCGAGAACCGGCGAAGGTTCGCCAGGAAATCGGCTACGTGAGTCAGCTCGGCGGTGCCGATAACCTCGCGACCGGACGGGAAAACCTGATGCTCCAAGGTCAGCTGTACGGTCGCGAACGCGGCGACGTTGCTGCGCGCGTTCAGGAGCTCCTCTCGCTGCTGGACCTGGCAAGCTTCTCCGAACGTCAGGTCAAAACTTACTCGGGTGGGCAGAAACGTAGGTTGGATGTGGCGCTCGGGATCGTCCATGAGCCCAGGGTGCTGTTTCTAGACGAGCCGACCACTGGCCTTGACCCACAGAACCGTGCAAACCTCTGGCAACACGTGCGCGCGTTGCGCGACCGCGGGGTCACCGTGTTCCTCACGACGCACTACCTCGAGGAAGCAGACGCTCTCTGCGACCGCGTGATGATCATCGACGACGGGACGATCGTCGCCGAGGGCACCACGCGTGAGCTCAAGCGCGACATAGTCGGCGATGCCGTGGTGCTGCGTGTCGACGACGATGCCAGTGTTCGCGTGCGCGTTGAGACGCTGCTCGCCGAGGCGCCGTTCGTGCGCTCGACGACCCAAGCCGAGAATGGCGAGCTGCATTGCTACGTCGACGACGGACCTGTTGCGCTACCCGAACTGCTGCGCCGCTTCGACGCAGCCAAGATCCCGCTGCGCGCGATCAGTCTTTCCGAGCCGACGCTAGACGACGTTTTCCTCGCCAAGACCGGACGCTCACTGCGCGATTCTGATGCTGGAGCTCCCGCGTGAAGCTGGTGCGTGACACCCGCCTACTGGCCTGGCGTCGCGGGCTGCAATTACTGCGCAACCCGGTTTGGCTGTTCGTCAGCCTGACCGTACCGCTGCTCTACCTCGCGCTGTTCACACCGCTGCTTCGGCATGTGCCGGTCGCCCCAGGACAAGGGGGCAGTGTGCTTGATGAGTTCCTTCCCGGCATCCTCGCGCTGCTCGCGTTCACGAGCGGCACCAGCGCCGGGTTCTCGACGCTGTTCGAGCTTCAGGCCGGAGTGATCGAGCGGTTCCGTGTCACGCCAGCGAGCCGTCTCGCCCTGTTGCTCGGCCCACTCGTCTCCGGCATGGTCAGCATGTTCATCTTCGATCTTGTCCTGCTAGTTGTCGGCGTCGCGTTCGGTTTCCACGTCCACGTGCCGGGGCTGCTCGTACTCGGCGTCCTGCTCGCGCTCTTCTATCTGACGCTGGCCGCCTTCTCCACAGCTGTCGCGCTGCTCACCAAAGAGATAACAGGCTTCGCCGCGATCGTGAACGGCATCAACCTGCCGCTAATGCTGCTCGCCGGCGTGCTGCTACCGATCTCGCTCGGCCCAGCCTGGATGGGCGTGCTCGCCCACTTCAACCCGCTCTACTACCTGGTCACAGCCTCACGAACACTCGCACTCGACACTTTCTCTGGCGACGCGCTGTGGCAAGCCTTCGCCGTGCTGACGCCGCTTTGCGCAGTCTCGCTCGCCTGGGCCACACACGTCTACCGGCGCGCCGTCGCCTAGGCCTGGCGTGAAGCGCCGCTGACCTCGCACCACTGACAGGTGCCAACGTGACACAACGCGGCACGTCAAGTCACCAGCCGCGCCGGTTAGGTCGGTAGCCGCACAACCTGCTGATACTCGATGAGCTGGCCCTGCCGTTTGGCGAGTAGGTAGAACGAGCCGCCGTAGACAACTGCCTGGTACTGCGAGAGGTGACAGTCGAGACCCTGCCCGGCGTCGCTTCGCGGCAATGTGGCGACGTAGCTTTGCTTGCCCGTCTCGGGGCTGATCCGAATCAGGCGGATCGCCGCTGCGGCGTCGCAGCCGCCGACCGCAGCGGGCGTCTTGCCGCGCCCGAGCTGCGTCAGCGTGTAGTAGCCCTGCTGCGCGTTGCCGATAACGAAGTAGCCCGTCCCGATCCCGAAGTCCGTTGATGGCAGCAGCGTCGCGGGCGTCTTGTAGACCACCCGTGCGCCTGGCCCGACCAGTCGCCAGATCGCCTGTGTAAACCGATCGCCCGTGCCGGTGAGCACGTCCGCATAGATACTGTCGGCTGACGCCCTGAGCCATTGGGTGCGCACGCCCAGCGAGCGAACCGCGATCAGCCGGCCGGACCCAGGTGCCACGTGCCAAAGTGTGCACTCCCGCGCGCAGGAGCTTCCGCCATAGGCGCTCTGCGTGACCCAGAAGCCATCGGCGTTGACGGCCATGAACGGGTCTTCACCGGCGGGTACGTGGAAACGGCGAAGCAGAGCTCCGGTCTTGGTAGAGACCTCCAGCAACACACTTGTGTGGCCGAACGGGCCGAGCCCGTAGATCCAGAGCGCACCGTTGCCCTCGACGGCGCCGGAATGTGCCCAGTCCCAGTTCGCACGCGTCATCAGTGTCGGGCCGACCGTCGTCTTTCCCGTCACGGCATTTGTCGTCGATACGTGGATCTGATCAGCCGTGGCACGATCATCTACGACCAGGCCGCGCGCTACCGGTGCAAGCCCTGCGCAGCCGTGATCGACGGCTTCGATGTGCAGCGTGCGTGCATCGAGCAGACGCATTTCGCAGCCGTTCGACGTCCAACCCAACTCGGTAATCACAGCGATCTGGCCGTGCCTGATCCCAAGCAAGTAGCCGGACGCCGGAAGCAACGGCGAGACAACCACCCGAGATGGGTTGGAACCGGCGGTCGACGATGCCCCGCCGGCACGACCACCGCCACCGGTGCTCAGTCGAGTCCCGCCGCTACCTCCGCCGAAAAACCCCGTGCCGACGCCAACTCCAAGCCCAATCAGAAGCAAAATCGTTGCGCCCGCCCGCGCCCTCCTTCGACGATGGCGCCGCCGCGCCTCCTCGATCAGCGCCTCAGGATCGGGTTCGAGAGTGTCACCGACCTCGGGCCGGACCCCCAGCATGCTCATGGTGCTAGCGAGACTAGCACGAAGCTCGCTGTCCTCAAGCGCCAGGCGAGCGAGGATCGGGCGAGCAAAGCGCTCGTCTGGCGCTGCTCGTGCTGACCAGTGGTAGCCACGCTTCCGCAACTCACGCGAAGCAGACTCTCGGTCAGGCAAGGGCTCCCGGTTTCCGGGGTGGCGCCGTGCCAACATCGCCGGGCCATGCGGAACGAGCAGCTGATCCTCAGGCGAACGCCCGAATCGCGCGCGGTGACCGAGCGGGTCCAGGTCGTGATGGAGTTGACATCACGACTCAACGTGCTGCGCCATAGCGACATTCGAAGCTCGTAATGCACTGATCAGCGAGATTCTCGGTCGCCCGATGCCGGAGACCCTCACGATCTATCCGCCGTTCTACTGCGACTACGGACTCAACCTCGAGTTCGGCGAACGGATCTTCGTGAACCAGAACTGTTCGTTTTACGACCTCGGCGGCATCACCATCGGGGACCGTACGATGATCGGGCCCGGCGTCACGCTCACGACCGCCGGTCATCCCGTCGAGCCAAGCGAACGGTTTGACGGCATCACGACGGCTCCCATCGTGATCGAGTCAAACGTCTGGATCGGCGCAAACGCCACGATCACTCCCGGCGTCCGAATCGGCTCGGGATCAGTCGTGGCCGCCGGCGCAGTAATCGCAAAGGATGTGACACCGAACAGCATCGTCAGCAGTGGTGGCTACGTGAGACGCCGCGACCTCAGTCGCTCCGGCGACGCCCGGACTGATCCACCAGGCGAGATCGCGGTTCCAGGCATGTAGTGGAAGCTCCACCGCACATATGCCCGAGTCAACCTCTGAGCGCGTCTGACGTCGGACGGCAACACCGTGCGCGCCGTTGGAAGACGCGATCTCAGCTGGCGGGAGGTGAGGGCGGCAGTCCGGCCGGGCCCTTGAAGGCGAAGATCTGGTCGGTGCCCGGCAGGAGCAGCAGGCCATCGCCGACCGAGGGCGTCGGAAAGTGGTTTGCAGTCGCGCCGAAGGGGATCGAGACGACCTGGTGGCCGTTTGCCCGGTTGAGACCATCGACCGCGTTGTCTGTTCCGATCGTCCAGATCAGCCCATCGGCGATGATCGGCGGGCCATGAGCACCATCGGTGTCGGTCCACAACTGCTTAAGGTGCGGTGCCTTCGTCGAGACCCTGATCGCCGTCAGGCCGTTCGGGCAAGGTATGTAGACAACCGATCCCATCACGGCGTGGCCACCGTCAGGGTCGCCGCTGCAGACGTGAAGCGATGCAATCTGGCCGTCGGTGCCGCCGAGATGCCCCTGCCGCAACAGATAACCGATGTCCGTCTTGCCGATCTGGAACACGAACCCATGCACGAGTGCCGGGTCGCCGGTCCCGAGGTCGAGGTCGTCGGCGCTGAGCGTCTGCCAGTCCCTTGGGTGGAACATCGATTTGAGCCGCATGGTCGGCGAGAGTTCGAGCACCGCGTCGCTGTCGTCATACGGCTGTCCCCCGCCCAGGTTGTAGCCGTCGGCGCTCGCGACGTAGACGTTTCCGTGAGGGTCGATGACCGGAGAGCTGCCGCCCATCCACACCGCCCCCCGATCCCGGCCGTGGCTGATCTGGAAGTAGTGGAGCGTTCCCCCCTGCTCCGGAATCGAGACGACATAGCCGTGCGCGGGGCCGTTCGGACCTGGACAATCGCCGGTGTTCTGACCGTACGCGATGATCACCAGACCGTTGTCGAGCGCCAGTCCCGGCCGCTGCAGCTGCGCGAGTTGATCTTCGCCAGCGGTCGGCATCGCCCTCTCGTCCAGCTCAACCCTGCCGGTGAACAGGTTGAGCCCGAACAGACGATGCGACGCTTCCACGCCGTGAGACGCAGCGGGGCCCTTTATCAGCGTGTCTGCGTCAACGAAGATCTCGTCGCGCGTCGGGTCGATCACAGGGGTGCCCGTAATGCCAACCTCAGGCGAGATATCGCCGCACGGCAGGTCACTGGATGGCACGGGTTTCGCCAGGTGGCGTGACCACAGGATCCGTCCGCTGCGAGCGGCCATCGCGTAAACCGTGTCGTTCTCGGTCGCCGCGATCACCCGGCCGTCTGCAACCAACGGCTCGCCGTACAGCTGCCCGTCGAGGGTCGGCGACGTCCAGGCGCGACGTGGAGGCCGCAGCCTGGTTTGCGCCGCGTCGAGCCCGGTCGCCTCAGCGTTCCCGTGATACGTCGTCCAGTTGGAACCGAAAGCGGAAGCCCGCGCCACGGGTCTGGACCTCGCTGTCCCAGCAGTCGCGGTGCTCAGGCAACAGAGCAAGGTAGCCGTCACCGCTGCCCCCAGGACAAGCGGTCCGCTCCGACGCCACCCACCTCCCAGCCGCGCAGCGTCCACTGGGGACTAACCGCGCTTGCGGATTTCGCCCGGCGGGTTCTGGCCCTGCTCGATGTAGCCGATGAGCGCCTTATTCGGGCTGTACGGAGGCGGCGCCGGGCGAGTTGGCGGCGCCGGTGATTGACCGTTGGGCTTGGGCTCGTTCTCAGACATGGCCAGGGGTGCTTCCTGTGGCTATCAGTGTACCGGCGACTATCAGCGCGGCCGCGAGTGCCAGCAGGGCCATCGCAACCTTGATGCGTCCACCCTTCTGCTTCACGAGGTCGCCGGTCTGCACGACCATGCTGATCTCAACGTCGAGCAAAGTCAGCTTCGTTTCGGCTTCCGGGGCCGTCAGGTAGTCGCGCAGAGCCAGAACCTCGATGACCGGATACTTGCGAGGGAGGAAGGCGAAGGCAGCGGATACGGCTGAGAGCACGGCCACCGCCAGCCCGATCTGGAACGCCAGGTTGGTTGAGACATCGGCCTGAGCTGTCGTGCCGAGTCCGACGAGCACGCCGGCGAAGCCAAGCACCACGCCCGCCTTGGTGTCGAGACTCTCGGCATGCGAATTCATCGTTTCGCGCTCGGTCGCCACCTGTGCGGCAACGAGCCCAAGCGACGGCAGAGGCGGTTGACTCCCCTGACTTTCGACGCTCAAATCCACAAGGGCGAGGCTAGGCCGGACTGCGGACAGAGCCGGGCCAGAGCCGGCTTCGAGCCGCGTCTTGTGGCGGGCTTTCGTCGAGGCCCGGGACGAACACGACGTGCCCGTCCCACGTCACTTTCGCGAACGCGAACTGCAGGGGGTCGTAGACCCGGGAACCGGCAGGGCGCTGGATGACACGGCCGACTCGGTCCCAGCGCGCGCTCGAGTTGGTGCAGTAGAACTCGTCGTCGACCTTGTCGAGGCGCAGGTCGCACGCGGACCTGTATCCCCCGTCCTGGGCCTCCCACTTCCATCCGATCGCGTAGAACGCCTCGGGCGCCACGCATGCACTGGCAACGGGCGTGCATGGTTGGATCAGATCGGGCTGATGCAGTCGGCCCGGTGCGTGCACGAGATAGAACGGGGCCCGACCGCTTCTGCAGCTGTCGACCTGGTCGCTGCACACCTCTCCGGCTGCGTGGATCAGCGTGAAGGAGCCGACGGGATAGTCACGCGCGAGGCCGAGCACCTGCTCGTCACCGACCGTCTGACCCGGATGCAGTTTCGGGAATGCGAGCGACCGCACGACCGCTTCGATCTCCGCTCGCTCCTGTGGCGTCGCTGACCGGCCCAGAAATAGCTCAGCCGTGTAGTGCTGACCGTCGGCCTGGATCGGTCGCGCCTGTTCGGCGGGCACTCCGAGACCGGTGTAATCCGAAGCCGGGAAGTCATTCTGCGGTGGCCGACGGAACGTGGCCACCGAGATCGGAACCGCGAATCCGAGACAGTATCGATCGTCGCAGGCCCTCCCGCGACCATGAGCATCCTGAAAGCGACCCCGTTCGCAGGGAACCGCCCAGACCTGTCGAGTGGTGGCCGGACTCGGATGGAGTAGCTGTCCCGCGTCCTCTTAGTCAGCACCGCACGCCGTTGCGCGAAGTTCGCGACCGTGACCTCCGTGAACGTCACCATCCCCGGCCCGTTCGTTGAACGCTCGAGCCGCAGCGACCCGCCGTAACGCAACGACCAGCCCTGCGAATCGACATACCGGGTCAGGCCCGCCCTGTGCGGAGCCGTTGCGCCCACCGAAGACGCCGCCCCGCACCCCGAGCATGCGACCGCCAAGCACGCGCACAGAGTGATCCACGCCGCTGACCGTCGCATCCCACGAACACTACGGACAGCACACGATCCGATCACACAACCCAGCGCGTGCGCGCATCCGGTTCGCGGAGAGCCGGTTTCGTCACAATTGGGTTTGCTCATCCGTGGTCTTCGGCACCGGGACTGCGAGCGCGATCACACCAACTTCAGATCGAGGAGTGGAAATGGCTCAAACCGAGATGGCGATCCTCGCGGGCGGATGCTTCTGGGGCGTCCAGGATCTGATCCGCAAGCTCGACGGAGTGACCAGCACCCGGGTCGGGTACACCGGCGGCGACGTGGCCAACGCGACCTACCGCAACCACGGCTCCCACGCGGAGGCGATCGAGATCACATTCGACCCCGAGCGCATCTCCTACCGCGACCTGCTGGAGTTCTTCTTCCAGATCCACGACCCGACCACCAAGGACCGACAGGGCAACGATGTCGGTGCCAGCTACCGCTCGGCGATCTTCTATGTCGATGACGAGCAGCGTCGGATCGCCGAGGACACGATCGCCGATGTCGAGGCCTCGGGGCTGTGGCCGGGCAAGGTCGTCACCGAGGTCGCGCCCGCCGGGCCGTTCTGGGAGGCCGAGCCCGAACACCAGGACTACCTCGAGCGCTACCCCAACGGCTACACATGCCACTACGTCCGCCCAGGCTGGAAGCTCCCGCGGCGTGCGCAGGAGGCGGCGCACTGACCCTCAGGCGACACAGCCGCGCTCGGCGGCAAGCCACTCCGTCTCGCCTAGCCGGACCCGCACGGAAATGACTCGTTTTGCAGGGTCTTGGCGAATCGGGCACGTAACTGAAAGACTCCGAATGGTGGATTCGCTGAGATGAGCACGGGCACCGACACGAACAACGGCAAGCCGCCGGCACCGATGCCGCACGACAAGCGGGGCTGGCGGGTGGCGCCTGCGCCTGACGGCCGTGGGATGCCGGATGAGCACAAGCCGACGCCGCCTCATCGCTGGCGCGGATTGTGGATCTTCATCGGGATCCTGCTGGTGATCAACTGGCTGTCGGTGCTTGTCGCGGTACCGAACGCGAAGCCGAGGGTCGAAGTTCCGTTCAGCCCGTACTTCCTCCAGCAGCTCGACGCCGGTCACGTGAAGTCGATCACCTCCAAGACCGGCGCGATCCAGGGCACCTGGACCGTTGCGCTGAAGTATCCGGCCAACGACAAGAAGGCGACGGCGACCGAGTACTTCTCGACTCAGATCCCGACCTTCTGGACCACTCAGCAGTTCACTCACGAGCTCGAGTCAAAGGGTGTGCAGGTCAACGCGAAGAACCCGAACCCCGGCACGTCAATCCTTGCCGAGCTGCTTCTTGGATTTGGGCCGACGCTGCTGCTCGTCGGCTTGTTCGTGCTGCTCGCCCGACGGGCACAGGCGGCTGGCGGCGGCGGCCTGGGCGGCCTCGGGAACTTTGGGCGCAGCCAGGCACGCCGCGTCGATCCGCAGAAGATCCGGGTCACCTTTGACGACGTGGCAGGGATCGACGAGGCCAAGAACGAGCTGACCGAGATAGTCGACTTCCTCAAAACCCCGGAGCGATACCAGCGGTTGGGCGGCCGAATGCCGCACGGCGTGCTGCTCTACGGGCCGCCCGGTACCGGCAAGACGCTGCTTGCTCGGGCGGTAGCCGGTGAGGCGCACGCGGCGTTCTTCTCGATCGCGGCTTCCGAGTTCATCGAGGCGATCGTCGGTGTCGGCGCCGCACGAGTCCGTGACCTGTTCGCCAAGGCCAAGGAGGCAGCGCCGGCGATCATCTTCATCGACGAACTCGACGCGATCGGCCGCTCACGTCAGGGTTCGGCCGGGATCACCGGCGCCAACGACGAGCGCGAGCAGACGCTCGATCAGATCCTGACCGAGATGGACGGCTTTGACTCGACAGAGGCAGTGGTCGTGCTCGGCGCAACCAACCGCCCGGAGATCCTCGATCCGGCGCTGCTGCGACCGGGGCGGTTCGACCGTCGTGTCGCGGTTCAGCCGCCTGACAAGGCGGGGCGCCGAAAGATCCTCGAGGTCCACAGCCGCTCGATGCCGCTCGACAAGGACGTCGACCTGGAGGCGCTGGCAGCAACCACGCCGGGCATGGTTGGCGCAGATCTCGCGAACCTCTGTAACGAGGCTGCGCTGCTGGCGGCACGCCGGGACCACGACAAGGTTCACATGGCCGATTTCACCGACTCGCTGGAGAAGATCCTGCTCGGCACCGAGCGTGGGATCGTGCTCTCCCCCGAAGACCGTGAGCGGACCGCCTACCACGAGTCCGGCCACGCGCTGGTGGGGATGCTCACCCCCGGCGCGGACCCGGTGAGAAAGATCTCGATCATCCCCCGCGGCCAAGCGCTCGGCGTGACCCTGTCAACACCGGACGCGGACCGAGTTTCATATTCACGCGAGGAACTGGACGCGAAGATTCAGGTGGCGCTCGGAGGCCGCGTGGCCGAAGAGGTCGTCTACGGCAAGATCACCACCGGCGCCGAATCGGACATCCAACAGCTGACCAACATCGCCCGGCAGATGGTCGGGCGCTGGGGCATGAGCGACAAACTCGGCCCGATCACGCTGCTCCCATCCGAGGGCCAAAGCCCGCTCCTGCCCGGCGCCTCCGAGACCTCGCCCCAGACGCAATGGCTTGTCGACCAGGAGGTGCAGAACATGGTCGAGGCCGCCCAGGCAACCGTCACGCAACTGCTCACAGAGCATCGCGCCCAGCTCGACAGCCTTGCCCAGAAGCTCCTTGCGGCGGAGACTCTCGACGGCGCTGACGCGTACGCCGCGGCCGGCGTGGCAATGCGCCCGCCGGCAGTAGAAGCCGCCGGCGTTTGACATCCCCAATCGACGCTGCGCTCGAATCGGTTGGAGCTGCCGCGCGATCGTTGGTCTCGGCATCCACGACGATCACCTGTGCCTCGGCGAGCTGACCGGCGACGTCTACAGCGTGATGTGCCGCCAGGAACTCGCCATAGAGCCGGCCCGAATCCGGTTGCGCGCCAGACGCAAAAGTGATATCACTTTGAAATCACTTTTTACAGCCGTAGCGCAACTGGAGGAACCATGAGTCAGGCAGACCAACAGTCGTCAGCCGACGCCAAGCCGGTCGGCCATCAGGGCGTACGCGTTCAGATCCACGAGCGGCGCGCCTGGAGGCTCAACGGCTGGCTGGGAGTACTTGCTGTGCTGATCTGCATCGGCGTCTGCATCCTGATCACAACCGGCGGGACGTCCGGCTGGGTGGCGATCCCGATTATCGCGGCGATCGTCATCCTCACCTCGCTGGTGATCGTGCAGCCCGGAGAGACCAAGGTCGTCAGGTTCTTCGGCAACTATGTCGGCACCGTGCGCCAGCCCGGCCTATGGTGGATCTCGCCTCTCTCGGATCGCCGGACGCTGAGCGTGCGGGTGCGGAACTTCGAGACCAATCACCTCAAGGTCAACGACGCGGATGGCAATCCCGTGGAGATTGCTGCGATCGTCGTCTGGCAGGTGGCGGATACCGCGCAGGCGGTCTTCGCCGTCGACAGCTACACGAACTTCGTCGAGGTCCAAGCCGAAGCGGCCCTACGGCACGTCACGACGACACTGCCTTACAACGATCCGAAGGGCGAGGGTATGTCGCTGCGCGGCTCGACCGACGTCGTCTCCGGACAGCTTGCGCAGGAGATGGCGGAGCGAGTCGCGATCGCCGGAGTCGAAATCGTCGAGGTTCGCATCAGCCACCTTGCATATGCCCCTGAGATAGCCCAGGCGATGCTCCGCAGCCAGCAGGCCAGCGCCGTGGTCGCGGCACGCTCACAGATTGTCGAGGGGGCGGTTGGCATGGTCGACATGGCCCTGGCCAGATTGGACGAGCGCGGCATCGTCGAGCTCGACGAGGAGCGCAAGGCGGCGATGGTGAGCAACCTGATGGTGGTGCTGTGCGGCGATCAGCCGGCGTCGCCGATCGTCAACACGGGTTCCCTGTATACGTGAGCCGCGACCGCAAGCAGGTACCGCTGCGCCTCGACCCCGCGGTTCACGATGCTCTGGCTCGCTGGGCGGCCGACGAGCTGCGCAGCCTGAACGCCCACATCGAGTTGCTGCTGCGACGGGCGCTGGAGGATGCGGGACGGATGCCGGCCCAGGCAAGGCCGATCCGTCCGCGCGGCCGCCCTCCCGCGGGCGGGGAGTGAAGCGCCTGAACGGCGGCTCTCAGCCGAAGATCGCAATCGCGGCCGAGGCGAGCGTGGCCAGGATCAGAAGCGCCCAGAAGGCAATACGCCAAGCGTGCCCTAGATCGATGCCGTGAAACTGCATGGTTCCTCCTCCGTGCGGCCCTTCCGCAGCGCGACGAAAGAACCTAAAAAGAACTTATCGACGGTATGCGAAGGCCCGATTAGGAGGTCGTGTTGCTGTCGTTTCGCTTAATCGTGGGGCGCGTCGCGAAGCTTTTTCGAAGTCCTGTCGATCGCCCGGACCGCCAGTCGTCATGGCGGTGAGAGAATCCACTCCAATCGAAGGGACGGCAGCGATGCGATACACCCTCCTGCTCCACTATCCGGAGCCCACAGCCGAAGAACTCGGGCCCGAGCAGCTCGCAGCGGGCATGCAGGCGTTTCAGGCCTACGCCAACGCGCTCGATGAGGCCGGCGTCCTGCAGAGCGCCGAGGTCCTACAGCGCTCCGACGCGACGACGACGATCAGCCAACGCGCCGGTGAATACCTGATCCAGGACGGTCCGTTCGCCGACAGCAAGGAGCAGCTCGGGGGCACGTTCGTGATCGATGTTGCCGACCTGGATGAGGCGCTCGATTGGGCCAAGCGCGCACCGTCGGTGGCGTGGGGCCATGTCGAGCTCAGGCCAACCGCGACTCGGTACGTGGATGGCGCATGGCGGGGCAGGCAGCCGGTCAGCTGACAGAGCGTGACTCCCGTGCGACCGCTGAGCGCGCCGCACGGGAGTCCTATGGCCGGCTGCTGGCGATAGTTGCCGCCTCGACCCGCGATCTCGCCCTCGCCGAGGATGCACTTGCCGATGCCTTTGAGAGCGCCCTGCGCACGTGGCCGACGCGCGGCGTGCCGGCCAATCCACAGGGATGGCTCGTGACCGTGGCACGCAACCGAATCCGCGACGTGCTGCGCTCCGCGGCGGCGCGAACCGCAGCTCCGCTGGAAGACGACCTGATCGCCGCACTGAATGCACCCGATCCCGAGGCCATTCCGGACCGCCGGCTCGAGCTGCTGTTCGCCTGCGCGCATCCCGCGATCCATCCATCGGTCCGCACGCCGCTGGTGCTGCAGGTCGTGCTCGGCTTCGACGCGGCCCGTATCGCACAGGCATTCGCGGTCGCGCCGGCGACAATGGCCCAGCGTCTCGTCCGAGCCAAACAGCGGATCCGAGACACGGGGATTCCGTTCCGCACGCCAACCCGCACCGACATGCCGGAACGGCTACCGACGGTTCTGGAGGCGATCTATGGGGCCTACGCGATCGACTGGCTCGACCAGCACGAGCGCATCCGCTACTCGATCGCAGATGAGGCACGCTACCTGGCAGTGCTCACCGCGAGCCTGCTCGACACAGAGCCAGAGGCCTGGGGCCTTGCGGCGCTGCTCACACTGGCACAGTCACGCGCCCCCGCGCGTGTCGCGAGACCATGGCCAGCGCTCGATCGCCAGGACACATTGCTCTGGGATGAGGCTCTGATCGCAGAGGGTGAGGCGCTGCTACGCCGCGCGCACGGACTGGGAGCGCCGCTTGGCCGCTTCCAGCTGGAAGCGGCGATCCAATCGGTTCACTGCGACCGCGCGCGGACCGGCGTGACCGACCGCGCCGCCCTGGTCAAGCTCTACCGCGGGCTGATCGCGGTCGCACCGACGAAGGGCGCGCGCGAGGCTCTGGCAGCATTGACGGACGACGACTGATGCCGCGCGAGTTTCCAGAGCTCAACCATCCGATCGTGCAGGCGCCGATGGCCGGCGGCCCATCGACGCCCGAGCTGGCCGCCGCAGTTGCGGGGGCCGGCGGCCTCGGATTCGTGGCGGCGGGTTACAGAACCGCCGGTCAGCTGCGCACCGATATCGAAGCCACGCGGGCACTGAGCAATGGACTCGTCGGCGTGAACCTGTTTCTCGTGTCGGAGGCGGATGTGGACCTCGCGGCGCTGGACGCCTACGCCCGTGCTGTGCAGCCGGTGGCGACGCGATTCGGCGCCGAATTGGGCGCACCACGCTTCGACGATGACGAACTCGAGGCGAAGCTCGAGGTCGTGCGCGAGCTAGCGGTGCCGATCGTGTCGTTCACATTCGGCTGCCCCACGCCGATGCTCGCGCGGGCTCTGCAGGCGGACGGCGTCGCGGTCTGGGTGACGGTGACGGAGCCAGATGAGGCGGCAGCAGCTACGTTGGCCGGTGCCGACGCGGTCATCTGTCAAGGCGTGGAAGCCGGCGGCCATCGGGGCACCTTCGCCGATGTCGACGGGCGCGGTGAGGTGGGACTGCTCGCGCTATTGCGGTTGACTCGCGCCGTGACAGAGCTTCCGCTCGTCGCCTCCGGCGGGATCGCCGACGGCGCCGGAGTCGCGGCCGTGTTGGCGGCCGGTGCATCTGCGGCTCAGATCGGAACGGCTTTCATGCTGTGCCCGGAGGCCGGCACGAGCGAGCCTCAACGCCAGGCGATGAAGCGGGCGGGCACGACCGCGCTGACGCGAGCGTTCAGCGGCCGGCGCGCCCGCGGAATCGTCAACGGCTTCATGCGCGAACACGAGGGGCATGCCCTGTCGGCATACCCCCAGGTTCACCACCTGACCTCTCCCCTGCGTGCGGCTGCACGCTCCGCCGGTGATCCCGACGCGATCAACCTGTGGGCTGGTGAGGCCTACGCGCTCGCGCAAGAACGACCTGCTGCCGAACTGGTGGAGCTCTGGAGCAGGGAGGCAGCTCGCGTGGTCACGCCAGCTCAGCGAGGCGGCTGAGCTCCTCCTCGCTGGTCCAGGCACCGACCGAGGCGCGAACGAGCCCTGCGGACGGGATGCTGCGGACGATGATCCCCTGCGCTGCCAGGCGCGCCACGTCGCTATCAGCGTCATCCGACTGCCACGAGACCAACGTCGAGCGACCCCGCGGCGCGACTACACGGCCGCGCGAGCTCAGCAGCTCGGCGAGCAGCTCGGCGCCCGCGTTGGCGTGCTCATGCACCCAAGCCCAGCCTGCGCCGGCGAGGACACCCATCGAGGCGAGCGCCCAGGTGCTGCGCAACGCGCTCGGAAAGCCGTCGTCAAGCCGAGCGGTCGTCTCGGCGAGCGCCGAACCGAGCGGGTCGTGGTGATCGGCCACGGTCCCGTAGCCGGGGAAGGGCGGCTCGAGCTCGCCCAGGCGGTCGGGCCGCACGTACAAGGCCCCGCTCCCCTCCGGCCCGCACATCCACTTCTGGCCCGACCCTGCGTAGAAGTCGACCCCGAGCTCGTGGACGTCGACAGGGATCGCACCAAGCGCCTGTGCCGCGTCGAGCAGGATCGGGACACCCGTGGCACGCAGTGCGGCGACATCCATCACCTCCCCGCCGAACCACGAGACGTGGGAGCAGGCGACCAGACGTGTGCCCTCGTGAACCTCACCCGGAAGCTCGGCGAAGGGCACGACGCGCACACTGACGCCGTACGTCGCCTGCGCGCGGCGAAGCGGCGCGAGCATCCCCGGGTGCTCCTGGTCGCTGGTGACGATCTCATCGCCGGGCGCCAGCGACAGCCCCGCGAGCACCGTGTTGACTCCGTAGGTGGTGGAGTTCGTAAGCGCGACCTCTGAGGGCTCGGCGCCCATCGCGGTCGCGTACCCGGTCCGCGCCCGCTCGGCGAGGCCAAGCACCTCCTCGAAGTACGCCTTGCCGGCCCGTCCCTCCGTAAGGTCTAGATGGACCCGCGCGCGGACAGCGTCTTCGGCGGCCTGCGGTACTGGACCCTCGGTACCGGCATTCAAATACGCATAACGCTCGAGCACCGGAAACTGTTCACGGAAGCTGGGAGCGGCTGCCGGTTCTGACATTCGCGATCTAGTCCATCACATTCGCAGCCGCGGCGCACGCCCATGATTCGCGCTCTGTTGACTCGTCAACTACACTTGTTTACATGTCAGTCGTATCTGAAACATCGCGTCTCGAGGGCTCGGCCCTCGAAGCCTGGCGCAGCTACCTGCAGAGCCACGCCGGGATCGTGCGCGAGCTGGACGCCGATCTGATCGCGCAGCACGGTCTCACGGTCCGCGATTACGAGGTTCTTCTCTACCTCGCCCAGGCCGAGGATCACCGTCTGCCGATGTCGGCGCTATCCGAGCGCACGATGCTGACGCGCTCGGGCATCACGAGGCTGGTCGACGGACTCGTTTCGCAGGAGCTGATCGAACGTGTCTCGTGCCAGAGCGACGCCCGTATCTCCTACGCGCGGCTGACCGACACCGGCTACACAAAGCTCAGGGAAGCCGGCTGCACGCACGTCGCCGGGATCGAGCGTCTGTTCCTGGCCCACTTCTCCCCCGCCGAGCTCGAACAGCTCGCTGGGCTCCTTGGCCGCCTCCCGGGCGCTCCGATAGCGGGCGCCTGCACGGCCAACGCCGGCGACGCCGCCGGTTCCTGCAGCATCTCCTGACGGCGCTTCGCCGGGGCGCCGAAGCAGCGGCGAGGCGCCCAATGGGCAGCCACGGGCGTATGCGAGTGACAGGTACTTGACAGGTCAACCATGTGTAGTATGCTGTTTGTTGCAAGCTCAACTATCGACTGCACAAGCAAGGGAGACAGAAATGTCCACCACCACAGCAGAGGCCGTTCAGGCCGGCACCTATAACGTCGATCCGTCCCACTCCAACGTGGGCTTCGCGGTTCGGCACATGGGCATCGCCACCGTACGTGGCAGCTTCAAGAAGTTCGAGGGCACCGTTGAGGCCGCCGACGGCAAGCTGACGCTGTCCGGCAGCGTTGACGTCGCCACGATCGACACCGGCGATGAGAACCGCGACGGACACCTGCAGTCGCCCGAGTTCTTCGACGCCGCCCAGTTCCCGCAGATCACCTTCACCTCCACCGGCACCGAGCCGGCCGGCGATGGCAAGGTCAAGTTGACCGGCGACATCACCATCAAGGGCACGACCAAGCCGATCGTGCTGGTCGGGGAGATCGGCGAGAACGGCGAGGACCCGTGGGGCAACCAGCGCGTCGGCTTCGAGGTCGAGGGCAAGATCGACCGCCGCGAGTTCGGTCTCGAGTGGAACCAGACCCTCCCCAACGGCAACCTGCTTGTCGCCAACGAGGTCAAGCTGGTCGTCAGCGTCTCGGCCGTCAAGGCTGCGTAAGAGGCCCCAAGTGACCAAGATCCTTGCCATCTCCGGCAGCCTGCGCAGGCTCTCCTATAACAGGGGCCTGCTGCGGGCGGCCGCGGAGCACGCCCCCGAGGACGTCGAGGTCGAGATCTATGACGACCTCGAGTCGCTCGCGCCGTACAACGAGGATCGTGAGAACGATCTTCCCGAGACCGTCGAAGCGCTGATGGCAAAGATCAGGGAGGCCGACGCGCTGCTGATCGCCACGCCGGAGTTCAATACGACGCTCCCCGGCCAGCTCAAGCACCTCGTCGACTGGGGCTCACGGCCCTACGGTCCGGAGGCTGCGCTCTACGGCAAACCGGTCGCGGTGATCGGCGCAAGCAAGACCGATTACGGTGCGATGTGGGCGCAGGACACGCTGCGTAAGTCGCTCGGCATCGCCGGCGCGCGGGTATCCGACGCGGAACTGTCGGTTGCGCGGGCCCACGAGAAGTTCGACCAGGACAGCAACCTCGCGGACGAGGAGACCTTCGAGCAACTCGAACACGTGCTGCGCACACTCGCTGAGCATCATCGGGCGTTGGCTAGCCTCCGATGACAGCGATGGCGAGTCCCACGTCCACCGATGTCACTCCGTCGATCGCGCCGGGAACCGTCATCGGACAGGTGCAGCTCATCGTTCCGGAACTCGAACGCTCGCTTTCGTTCTACGAGCGGCAGCTGGGGCTGATCGGCGCCGAGCGGCCGGACGGTTCAGTTCTGTTGGGAGGGGCGGCTGACGGCTCGCCCCTCCTCTCGCTCTTCGGCGACAGCGCGGCGCCACCCCGCGACCCGCGCCGGACCGGGCTCTTCCACGTTGCGGTCCTCGTGCCGACACGGCGGGACCTGGCGGTCGCGCTCGTGCGCTTGGCCCAGGGCGGCTGGCAGCTGGACGGTGCCTCCGATCACCTCGTCAGCGAGGCGTTGTACCTGAGCGATCCCGATGGCAATGGGATCGAGATCTACCACGACCGCGATCGCGCCGAATGGCCCCATGATGGAGCCGGCCGGTTGCAGATGGCAACCCTGCCGCTGGATTTGGACGACCTGCTCGCCGAGCTTCGGGACACACCCTTTGACCCGGATCGCGACGCCCAGATGCCCGTTGGCACACGCATCGGACACGTCCACCTACAGGTTGCCGAGCTCGATCAGATCGAGCGGTTCTACTCCGGCATCCTCGGCTTTGACGTGACGGTGCGGGGATATCCCGGCGCGCTCTTCGTCGCTGCCGGGGGGTATCACCACCACATCGGGCTCAACACCTGGAACAGTCGCGGCGGCGCCATTCCTCCACCCGGCGCAGTGGGTCTGCGTGCCTATGAGCTCAGGCTCGGGAGCGAGGCGGCGCTGGACGACGTTCTCGCCAGGGTCGGGGCGGCCGGCATCGCGACTGAGGTGGCCGCAGACGGCGCGACGCTGGTGCGCGATCCGAGCGGCAACGGCGTTCTGCTGAAGGTCTGACGAGCGGCGCGAGCGGGCGCCGCGGCTCCCTGGAAGTGGTCAGCAGCACTGCGTATGCTGCGCCTACGCCACCACTGAACGTCGAACGGCTCCGCAACAAGGACCTGCGCGCCGTGATCGCAGGTGCACAGGCGCTGGAGGACATCGTCGACAGCGCTGAGTTCTATGCGGCCATTCTGCCGCTCCTGAACCACCTGGTGCGATCGGACATCACGTCCTTCAACATCATCGACCTCGCCGCCCAGAGCTCTGAGGTGCCGGTCATTGACCCGCCAGACGCGTTTTTCGAGTCGGCCGAGGACGTTCTCGGCGTCTACGGCCACCAGAACCCGCTGATCACCGCCCAGCGCTCCGACGCGATCAAGTTCTCCGACTACATGACACGTCGGGAGCTGCACCGGCTCGACATCTACCACCTGATCTACGCGCGGATCTCGATCGAATATCAGATGGCCTTCAGAGTGCCTGCGCCGGAGGGCAAGGTCTTCGGCTTCGCGCTCAGCCGCTCGCATTCGGATTACTCCGAGCGCGACCGCGCGGTCGTCAACGCGTTCCGGCCCTTCGTCGAGCACGCCTACGCGCGGGTCGTGTTACCGCCGCAGCCGCTGCCACCCGAGGTTCTCGGGCTCACGCAGCGCCAGTCCGAGGTCCTCGGCCATCTCTCCCGCGGACGATCCAATCTGCAGATCGCTCACGCGATGGAGATCAGCGAGCGGACGGTGCACAAGCACCTCGAGAACATCTACGAGCGGCTCGATGTCCCCAGCCGCTCCGCCGCAATCGCCCGCGGGCTCGGGATCAGCTGAGCCGCTAACCTTGCGGTCCTCCTGGCGACGTGGGAGAGCGGCTATCCAGCGGCCTGCAAAGCCGTTTACACCGGTTCGAGTCCGGTCGTCGCCTTCATTCTCGCCGTGAGCGAGTGCCCAGTGGGCGAGACGGCGTTCAGGCCATCCCGCCCACCTAGCATTCCTAGCCCCCAAGTAGTCACCGCGTCGAGAAGGAGGTGCCTTCAGTGGCAGCAAGACCGGTCCCATTGGGCCTGCCTTCCACGCTTGGGTCGGGTAGCACACCCGTCGGTTACGCTACGGCCACCGGGTGGCGAGGTAAATACGCAAAGCTGCGTATGCGCGGGTGGCTTCAGAACAATCGTGGGCCCGGCAGGCTGACCGGAGCTGACGAAGGTCTGTCCGCAGCCAGGCGGTATCTCTACGTAAGACCCCTTGCCGTTCTCATTGAACTGTCCCGCCGGTGCTCGGTTCAGCTTCTTCGGCGGATCGGTCGCACCGGGCGGCCGCGGCCCAGAGCAGGGAGTACGCCATGACCAGCATCCGTCGCATCGCGATCCTCGTCTCTACCGTGGCGCGTACGATGAGCTCGTGCTCGAGACGCGCCCCGGTGTGTACTTCTGGCAGGCGCGGCACCCCGATTGGGTGCCGAACGACGGATGGGGTGAGGCGGTCACCTCCTATGCCCTTGACGACGGGACGCTCCTGGTCGTGATCGATCCGCTCGCGCCCCCGCCCGAGCTCGAGGAGCTCGCGTCCGAGCGTGAGGCGACGATCGTGCTCACCTGTCAGTGGCACCGGCGTGATGCCGAGCAGTTGGCGCAGCGCCTCGGTGCGCCGCTGTACGTGCCAGCCCCCAACTCGGACGATTCGGACGAGCCGGTCGACGGCCATCGCTACGGACCCGGTGACCGGCTCCCGGGAGGGCTCGAGGCGCTGCGCGGCCTCGATGAGACCGACATCGTGCTGTGGTCCGCGCAGCACGCGGCCGTGATCGCCGGAGACGCGCTGCTCGACCGCGGCGAGGGGCTGGTCCTGCCGCTTGACTGGGCCGCCAAGCGGGGCGGCCCAGAGGGAATCCGACAGTCGCTGAGGCCACTGTTGGACCGTGAAATCGAGGTGGTGCTGCCCACGCACGGCCTGCCAACGGATCGCGGGGCGCTAGAAAGAGCGCTTGCCCCCAGCTGACGGCGTCACCCGGCTGCAACCGCCGGAAGCTGCTCACCACAGCCGGTCAGGTCATAGCCGCCCAGTCGCGCCACTCTCTCTGCGAAGGCTCCGCTGGTAAGCAGGTTGCGTAGGGCGTCGTTGCCCCGATGCCCCTCCCAACGACGGTCGACCCAGATCTCGACGGTGTGGAGCTCGAGCGGGACGAACTTGAGCCCGCTCGCCAAGGCGGCGCCTTCAGTGGTGATGGCTGCACAGCCGATGGCAGCGGCCACCCTGGCTGCCTCCATATGTCCCGAGGCGACGATGCCCGGCGGCAGATCCTGGTCGAGCTCGCCCACGGCCCGTCGAAGGGCCTGCTGGCTGGCAGCGCCCTCCTGTCGTTGCACGATCGGCACCTGTCGTTCCAGACACGACGCCAACGTTCGCTGCCTCAGGCGCGGAGCCACCCCGAGTCCAACCTGCCAATGGGCCAGCTGCAAGCGGTTGACGTCGACCGTTGTTCGCTTCAGCCGGCCTGGACGACCGTGCACGACCGCGGCGTGCACGCAGCCGCTACGCAATGAGCGCAGGGCCGTCGCGGTGGTTGCATCGAGAGCGAGCACGGCTTGGGATCCCTCTCCGGGCAGCATCGCCTCGGCGATGGCGAGCGCGGGATCGCAGCCTGCCACGACAAAGGCGCCAGCCCGCGGCATCTTCCCCGCGCCTGTATGTGCGCTATTGCGGGGTGACTCCGGCGCGGACTCGTCGAAGAGCTCCTCGACCGGGCATTCGAGGGCCCGCGCGAGGCGCATCGCGGCATCGACCGCGGGTGTGTTCACGCCGGCCTCCAGTGCCGCCACGAGTTGGCGACTGACTCCCGCGGAGGCCGCAAGCTCCGCCTGGGTCAGGCCGAGCTCCTTGCGCCGCAGGCGAACCGGGTCTGCCTTCGTCATCGGCTGAATTCTGCCAGGATCCTGGCATCCGGGGTTCTGGCCCTACCTTCTCCCAGCTTCAGGAGGAACTATGAGATCAAGACTGTGGCGCTCGGCGCGAGTTCGCGGCGCGACCGCAGGCAGCTGCCTTGTCGGCGCCGCGATTGTGGCCGCGGGCTTGGCCACGTGCCGCGCCGGCGGCGTCGGCAGCGGCAGCGGCCAAGCACTCTGGTGACGTCGATGTGATCTCAGCGGGATCCCTTGACACGTTGATGACCAAGACCGTTGGGCCTGCATTCCACAAGGCGACCGGCTACACGCTCGTCGACACCTCAGGTGGATCGTCGAGCGACGCGGCCGACATCAAGAACAAAGTTGACGTGGAAGACGTGTTCGTGAGCGCGTCGCCGGCGGTCGACACGACGCTCGAAGGCGCAAAGAACGGCAACTGGGTCTCGTGGTACGCGTCGTTTGCCGCTTCACCCGAGGTGCTCGGCTATTACCCCAAGAGCAAGTTCGCCAAGGACCTGAAGACGATGCCCTGGTACAAGGTGGTCACGATGCCGGGATTCCGGCTCGGGCGGACCAATCCAAGCCAGGACCCAGGTGGGGTGCTGGCTCGTAAGGCGCTCTTGCAGACGGCGAGCAAACAGCATCTCCCGGCGCTGAAGAAGCTCGCGAACGAGTCCTCCGACGAGTACTCCGAGGACACCGAGCAGGCCGGGATCCAGAACGGCCAGCTCGACGCGTCGTTCATGTACGAGGCTGACGCCAACTCTCAGAGCAGCCCGTTCGTGAAGCTGACAGGCGTGAACCTCGCAGGCGACTACACGATCACGCTGGTCAACCATGCCCCGCACACGGCGGCCGCTGAGGCGTTCATCAAGTTCCTACTCGGTTCAGTCGGTCAGAAGGAAATGAGGGCGGATCACTTCGAGATCGTTTCGCCGGCCAAGGTCAGCGGCTCTGGTGTGCCAAGCGCACTGAGCAGCGTCATTAAGTAAGACTGCACGGATGAACGGCAGGTCGCCGCGCTCGCTTCGCTGGCTCGGCGCCCTGCTGGTCATCTACCTCGGGTTCCCGCTGGCGGCCTTCGTCGTACGCGTCGTCGGTGGAACCAACGAGGGGTGGAACACTCCGGGGCTCTGGTCCGCGCTCGGGGTCTCAGTTGTCGGCGCGACCGCCTCGCTGTTGATCGGGGTGCTGACGGGCGTGCCGCTCGCGTATGTCCTCGCGCGTCGCGACAGCTGGCTGAGCAGATCGGTCGGTGTGCTCGTGCAACTGCCACTCGCAGTGCCGCCGCTGATCACCGGAATCATCCTGATTTACATCGTCGGTCCGTACTCGTTCTTGGGCCAGCTATCCGGAGAACGGCTGACCGAGACCATCTGGGGACTGATCATCGCCCAGTCATTCGTGTCGATCCCGTTTCTGGTGGTGGTGGCGCGCAGCGCCTTCAGAGCCGTGGATCCGTCACTCGGAGAGGTTGGCGCAACGCTGGGCCATGGACCGGTCGCGCGGTTCCTGCGAGTCGACGTGCCGGCCGCGTCCGACGGCATCCGCACCGGGATGATCCTCATGTGGCTCAGGGCGTTTGGCGAGTACGGGACGGTCGTGATCCTCGCCTACCACCCGTACAGCTTGCCGGTCTACGTCGACAACCTGTTCTCATCCGCGCCCCTTTCACAGGCGGAGGCGCCGACCGTGCTGGCATTTGCGGTGGCGGGCCTCGCGATCGCGCTGAGCACGGTGACGCGTCTGCACCCGCCCCGCCGTGTGCATCTGCCCGCCCCGATCGCGCCGTCGCCGACACCGCCGACGCCCGTCGGGTTCGACATCCTGGCGACCGCCGGGACCTTCAGCTTGCAGGTGGCGCATCGTGAGAGCACCCACAAATTGGCGGTGGTCGGACCGTCAGGATCGGGCAAGTCGCTGACACTGCGGACGCTTGCCGGCTTGCTGGAGCCGGACGCCGCGGCGATCAGCTTTGGCGGCGTCGACGTGACCAACCTACCGGCGCAAAGCCGGCACGTCGGCTACGTGCCGCAAGGACTCGGCCTAATCCCGGGAAAAACGGTCTGGCAACAGGTCATGTTCGGCGCTCAGGCCGATGCCTCCCGAGCCGCGTGGTGGCTCGACAAGCTACACCTCGACGACCTGACCGAGCGTTACCCGGGAGAGTTGTCAGGTGGGCAACGCCAGCGCGTGAGCCTTGCCCGCGCGCTGGCACCCGACCCGAGGCTGGTGCTGCTGGACGAGCCGTTCTCGGCGCTCGATGCGCCGGTGCGCCACCAGCTGCGGCGGGAGCTGCGGACGCTTCAGCGCGAGGCAGGGCTGTCGACCGTGCTCGTGACGCACGACCCCGAGGAGGCGGCTTTCCTCGCCGATGAGATCCTCGTGCTCAACCAGGGAGTGGTTCTCCAATCGGGTCGGGTCGCGGAGGTCTACCGGCGCCCGGCGTCCCTGCACGTAGCGAGGCTGTTGGGGCTGCGCAACGTCGCCGACGGCGTGATAACCACGGACGGGTCAAGGCTCGCCTCGGGATCACTGTCGCTGACCCTCCCGGAACGACTCCCGGCGGGAATGCCGGTTCTGTGGAGCGTTCCTCCGCAGCGGGTCACGGTCATGGAACCTGGAAGCGAGGCTCCCGCGCACCGTGCGCTGGTGACGGACGTGATCGACCTCGGCACTAGCGTCGAGGTCGTCGTGCAGATGGAGGGTGGCCTCGAGCTGATCTCCCGCAGCTCAGACCCAGCCGTCACCCAGGCTGGGGAAGCTTGTCTTATTCGCCTCGATCCAGACGCGATCAGCGTGTGGCCGGCGCCCGACGGCCACCGGAGTGCCCTCGTGACGGCCTGAGCACCAGTGGGCTCGGTGGCCGCCTCGACCCGTTCCACGCGGCTATACTGGGCCACCCGCGCGGCTGTAGCTCAGTTGGCTAGAGCGTCTGCTTGCCATGCAGAAGGTCGAGAGTTCGAGTCTCTTCAGCCGCTTACAAAGAACCCCCGGATTCCGGGGGTTCTTCTTTTCGATAGATCGCAGGGCAAGCACGACTTGTGTCCGTCATTCCAGATGAGATGAGGGGCGTAGACCGCGGAGCCGAGGGAGGCGGCCTAACCTGGACAATCTCCGAATCGCTACCGCGGGCCCCCGGGATCTCTCGATCTGACTGCCAGCAGCGGGCTGTGATTGATGTCGGAGTTCCGGCTACTCCGGGTCGGTCTCCTCAAAGCCGGTGACCCGTAGCTTCCCGGTCTGGCAGTACATGCCGACGACCCGCCCGGTGAACGAGGTCGCGCTCTCGTTGGAGAGATGGCGGCCGTCGAGGGTCGTGATCACCTGGCGTCCTGCGTCGGTGATGACGACCAGGTCAATCACGTCGCAGCTGCCCATCTCGGGTCCGGACGCGGGCTGACGCATCTCAAAGGCAAGCTCGATCGGCCCGGTGTTCTGCGGGGGTGCCACTTCATGGGTCTGCTCGATGCTCGGAACGACGGCCCGGGCGACAACCCGGCCCGGCTGGAGCTCGAGGTCGTAGTGGGTCCGCTCGTCAAAGCG
This sequence comes from uncultured Actinomycetota bacterium, assembly GCA_963714335.1. Lineage (GTDB taxonomy): Bacteria > Actinomycetota > Thermoleophilia > Solirubrobacterales > Solirubrobacteraceae > Palsa-465. Next base: position 229,184 of record CAVQNW010000001.1, on the reverse strand, counting down.
CAGCGAGAGGCCGCCGACCGTGTCCGCGGTACAAGCCTCAACCGTCGCGACGATCCGGCCGTAGAGGCGTGTGACCCGCCTGCCGACAAAGGTCGGGGCGGAGTGTCTCATCGACCGGCCTTCACCCTCGATGAACAACGCTCCCGAGGCAAGGCGGCCGGCCGTGTCCGAGAAACGTCGCACGCCGATCCACTCAGGGCCAAGTACTTCGCCGCTGAAATCATCGCGGAAGCGCGGCAGGGGCGTGCGCTCGGTGTCACCGACAATGTCAACCAGTGGCCAACCGTCCTCCCATGTGACGCTCGTGGCGTACGTCTCGCGTCCGAGCGGTGAAAAGGCGTGCGTCATTCCCGCAGTCCACGTCCCGAGCATGACGATGTGCCACCGACCGTCCGCCGCCTCGAAGAGATCCCCATGACCGGTGCACTGCACCGTCCGGGCCGTACCCCTGGCGGTGATCAAGGGATTGTGCGGGCAGGACTCGAACGGGCCCTGCGGCGAGTCCGAGCGGGCAATTGCGATGGAGTGTCCGCGCTCAGTCCCCCCCTCGGCGACCATCAGGTACCACCACTCGCCGATGTGGTAGATGTGCGGCGCCTCTGGGAACATGCCGCCGGTGCCCGACCACAATGACCGCGGCTCCTCAAGCACCTTGCCGGTCTCGAGGTCCACACGGACCTGCTGTATCCCGAAATGCTTACCGGAGTCCTCGCCCCGCAGGACCAGACCAGAGAAGGTGACGTAACAGGTCCCGCCCTCATCCCAGACCAGATCGGGGTCAACCCCCTGCACGTCAATCGGCAGACCGTCGCTCCAAGGCCCGGCGGGATCGGTCGTGCTGAAGACGAGATTGCCGCGACCCAAGGCATCGGTCACGATCACGTGGTAGACCCCGTTATGGAAGCGGATCGTCGGCGCCCAGCACCCGCCCGTTGTCGGAACCTCTTCAACGGCGAGCTGCCCGGGACGGGTGGCCACATGCCCGATCAGTGTCCATGACTCCAGGTCATCACTATGGAACACCGGGATACCGGGCAGGTACTCGAAAGTCGAGGTGACCAGGAAGTAGCCGGTCTCGGTGCGGACGATCGACGGATCTGGGTGGAACCCTGGTAGGACGGGGACGTTCATGCGAGCGCCGCTCCTTGACATGTCACTAAGTCAACGTCATTCCCTCGAGCGCCACGGCCCGCGCGCACGTGTGCTCGACCACTCACGATTCGTGCAGCTTCACAGATCTTGGAGTCTGCCTCCACAGCCCAACCTCTATCAACCCGCGGGCGCTGGCCCAACGAGCAGCAACTTCGAGCGAACGCGTGCGGGTACCGTTCCTGTGTGGCCGTTTCCCTGAAGTACGCAGTCGTTGAGCGTGAGCGTCGCTTCATCGTGGCGCGAGTGCCGGAGGGCGTGGTGGCCGTCATGCAGATCGTTGATCACTATCTCAACGGGAGCAGACTTCGGCTTCGTGAGGTGATTGACGCCGACGGCGTCGTGACCCGGAAGCTGGGCCACAAGGTCAGGCTCACACCCGGGCCGCAGGAGGTTGCCTGCACGTCGATCTACCTCGATGATGGCGAGTGGGAATTGCTTGGACAACTCTCGGCCCGCACGCTTCGCAAGACTCGACACATCGTCGAGCGTGACGGAATCCGCCTGGCCGTTGACGAGTTCGAGGACGGCACCCTTCTGGCAGAGATCGACTACGGCGACTCTCCGGGACAGGCGGCCCCGAACTGGCTCGAAGTCATCACTGACGTAACAACGGACGAGCGTTGGACGGGCGCCGCGCTGGCGACTGACCGCCACCGGAGTCTGTAGTGCGCTTAGTGCTTCCATGTCTGATCCGTGCCTGATCAGCTACCCACGCGAGCGGGCATGACGGGTCTAGATCCGTCTGTCGGGCTGGCGGATAACTATCGTTGCTTCGCCCAGATGGAAGCCGCCGGCAAATCGCCGCTGTATGAGGAGCTTGCACTTGCGGTGGCGGACGATCAAGAGATCCTGTCTTTCCTGACGACACTTCCGGCCCAGAAGCGGCAGCCCAATCTCCTGTTTGGCGCCGCTCGGTTTTTGCTAGGCGAGCCGTCCGATCCGATGACTCTGCGCGGCTTGATCGAGGATCGCGGGGCGGAGCTCGCGCAGGTCATGCGTGAGCGGCGCACGCAGACCAACGAGGCGGCCCGCTGCGCCGTGCTGCTTCCGGCGCTCGCGCAGCTATCGGGTCCACTGGCGTTGATCGAGGTGGGAGCGGCCGCCGGCCTGACGCTCCTGCACGACTTCTACTCGTATGACTACGACGGCCATCTGATCGCTGGCAGCGATCCCGACGCACCGACGCTCAAGTGCCGTCCCGTCGGGCCGTTGCCGCTGCCTGACCGAGTGCCCGAGATCGTCTGGCGGGCAGGGCTGGACATCAACCCGTTGGCCATCGCCAACGGCGACGATCTGCGGTGGCTGCTCTGCCTGATATGGCCCGGAGACGAAGCGCGGACAGAGCGACTACTGGCCGCTGCCGCTGTCGCCCGCCGACACGGACCCCTGATCTACGAGGGAGATCTGCTGGACGATCTGCCCCTGATCGCGGCGGGTGCACCGCAACACGCCACCCTCGTGATCTTCCACACGGCGGTCCTTGCCTATGTTGAATCAGCTAAGCGTCAGGCTTTCGCGTCGCTGGTAGCCGATCTAGGTGCTGTTTGGCTATCTAATGAGGGCGAGGGCGTGCTGCCTGTTTTCCAGGAGGAGCGTGCCGGCAATTTCCTGTTGGTTCGCGACGGCGCCAAGCTGCTAGCCCGTTCCGATCCGCACGGCGCATGGATCGAATGGGTGTGATCGGGTTGCGAGCGGGCCTTCCCGAGCGGGCATAGGTCGCGTGGAGGGAGACTGGACATGCGAATCCTGCTTTGGGTTGACATGGAAGGCGCGTCGGGGATCGTCGCCCATACCGAGTGCTGGCCGGTGTTTCCGGACTACTGGCGGACCGGGCGTCGAGCGCTCACTGATGAGGTCATCGCAGCAGCACTCGGGCTGCTGGACGGCGGAGCGACGGAGGTGGTCGTGTCGAATGGTCACGGACTCGGGTGGCCGAACCTGTATGTCGATGAGCTTCCCGAACGCGTGCGCCTCTGGGACCCCGACGAGGAGATCGACGGCATGCTCGAGGTTGGCCGCCATGCTCGCTGCGGAACACCGGACGGCTTCGTTAGCCATACCTACGTGCCGTATCTGGCGGTTTCTTTGGAAGGGGCGCTGGTGACTGAAAGTCATGTCACGGCGCACCGGGCATGGCGCTTTGACGCGCCGATGCTCGGAATCGTCGGCGACGCGGCGCTGGGACCGCAACTTGACGGTCCTCTGGCGTCAACGCCATTTCTCGCCGTCAAGGTCTCCACGGACCGCAGGACCACCAAGCCGTTATATGAGGACCGCGCGGGCGCACTGGACGCTGTCCGACGCTTCGCGAGCGCGTCCGTGCTCGATCGGCACGAGCGCGTGGTGCCGCGGGCCGCGGCGAGCTATCGAGCTGCGTTCTCCTTCACCGAGCCCGCTCGCGCCAAGGAGGCGGAGGGCAAACACGGCCTCGTCCGCACGAGCGAGGCCGTGCTGGAGGTCGTTGGCACTGACTGGTTCCTTGACATTCTGCCGGCGCTGTACCTGGCACAGGAGCCAGCCGTGGCACCGCTGCTCTCGATCATGGGAGACCTCACCCAGATCACGTGCGAGCAAGACATCGCTCGCCAAGACTCGGCCAAGCTTGACGCCGTCCGTCGCTACTTCGACCGCTGGGTCGGCACCAACCAGCCAGACTGGCAAGACTGACAGTCAGCGCATGCGATCGGAGCGCTAGTGAACTCCGCTGAGTGTTGCGAATCGCAACGCTGCCTCGAAGATCACAAACAGCCCGATCTCCTCGACGCCCGGGACAACGGTCACAGGCGGGTCTCCGCCGAGCAGTTCGGCGACACGGCGGGCGTGTGATGGCGGGTGCATCCGGTCGAACTCGCCAGTCCAGAGGGAGGCGCGGACCGCGCCGGGCGTGATGCCCCACGGTTTGCAGAGGATCCGGATCTCCTCGATGAACCCGTTTGGATTCGCAAACAGCTCCCCGGTCGTCGCTACGAACAGTTCCTTGACCCACGGGATCTGGACGACCTCGGCGTCCGGTCCCTTGAACAGTCCCATAGCTGAATCTGGCAACTTCTTGTACTGCTGCTTGAAGCCCGCCCGCAGCAGAAACGGCGCGCGCCGTGACATGAACGCCGCCATCTTCAGATCCTTCCCGGCCGCGCGCCATTGGTCCTTCTCCGCGAGCGGCGCAAGCGCTCCGAGCAGAGAGTGGGCGGAGACTCGCTCTGGAGCCACACCGCCAACTGCGATCCCGTAGGGGGTCCCGCCGGATTGCGTCACGATCCCGAACCGTTCAATGCCAAGCGCGTCCATCAGCGCGAGATGATCGGCGGGCCAATCGGCGACCGTGCGACCTGGTTTCGGTGTGCTGCCTTGTGATCCCGGGCGATCCGGGATCACAAGTCGGATCCCTAGTTCGCGCGCGGTTGCGGTGAGCGCCCGCCCGAGCCCGCGGCTACATGGACCGTCAAGCACGGTCACGACGGGCCCGCTGTCGGCGCCCGCGAGGAGGTAAGACAGGGAGCGCCCGTCAGGGAGGGCGATCCTCGTGTCAGGCTCGGGTTGCGACATGGTGTCGCGTAGTGTTGCATACACTGCGACACTGTGTCGCAAAGAGTTCCGTCAGACGAAGCCCGGCGTCGGATCCTCGAGGCCACGCGGGGCTTGCTGCTCGACCGGCCGTTTGCCGCGTTGACCGTCGGTGACGTGATGGCACGTGCCGGCCTGACTCGCACAGTCTTCTACCGCCACTTCGACAGGCTGGCGCAGATGGCGCCCGAGCTGCTGCCGGACGCGGAGGACCCACTGCTCGATCAGCTCGCGCGCGGTCCTGCGGAAGACCTGATCACGGCGATGGTCGCGGGCCTGGTGCAGCTCTATGCCGACAACGGTCGGTGGCTGCGCGCACTTGACGCCGCCGCTGCGGCCGACCCGGCAGTTTCGACCGAGTTGGACCGCGCGCTCGTCGGCCCGCGCCAACTGCTCGAGCAGCTGGTCGCGAACGCCCCGCACCCACCGGCCAACCCACACGAGTTCGCGCTACTACTGATGGCCACCCACCGCGCGTACCTGCTCGACACATTCGGCGGCGGCCAAGACTCCCCGGAGCGACGCACCAACGCTACGGCCGCGCTGATCGCGCTCTGGGACCGACTCCTGGCTGAGTAGCCGCCGCGGTCAAGACCGCTGCTGAGATCGCAGCACAGCGAATTCGCAGCCCGGAGAAGACGGGTCGAACCCGTGCTCGATCAGCCACCGCGCCGCCAGCAGACTTCGCAACGACCACCACGCGCGAATTACCTCGAGATCGACCTCGCTTCCGTAGCCGGCAACGACGTCACCAAGGCGTTCCTCGTGCCCGAGCGTCAAGGTGGCGAGGTCGTACAGAGCGTCGCCCTGGGCAACTTCGGACCAGTCGATCACCCCCATCAGCTCGTCGCCATCGACGAACACGTGGGAGGCCTGCAGGTCGCCATGGATGAATACCGGCGTCCACCGCCGCAACGCCGCCTCGGCAATCCGGCGGTTGCGGTCGACCAATTCGACGGGAAGGACACCGTTGGTGACGAGCCACCGGCACTCGTCGTCAAGCTGGGGCGCGATCTCATCAGGGGTCGGACCGGGCCAGGGAGGCCGTGGCGCGGCATGAAGCTTTCTTGCAGCGGTGCCCGCCGCGGCCAGCGATTATCGCGCTGTGCTTTCGCCGCGCCCAGTTGCGGACGGGTCAGTGAACGTCGTAGACGAGCGGATGGCCGTTGCGGTCAAGGAAGTAGATCATTCCGCTGAGGTCCGAGCTCGCGGATTTGCCAACCGTGACGGCGATCGAATCGCGGATTAGATCTGCACCGCATGCGCTTGCGAGGCCAGCGGCCATGGGGCTGCCCGAGGTCGGAGCTTCGCCGGCGACCGTGTGATTCCCGCCGACGCTGCCGTCGGCGTATCGGTTGAAGTCGGATGTCCACCACGAGCGGTCGGTGACGGCGATATCTGAGGCGAACTGAGTGGAGAGGTAGGTCTTCGCGATCCTCTTGGCCTGCGCGATGGCCCCGGTTGTGAAGGGCTCGAGGCCTAGGTTGCTTGGGCACGATCGCAGCGCGGACCCGCGGGAACTGCGGGCCGCGGGGTACGTTGAGGCGGGGAATCCGACGGCGTTGACCTTTGGCAGTGTCGCGGCGAGCGGAGTGTGGATCGGGACGAGCGCAGCATGCTTGTGTGGGCTGATGCGAACCAGCACGGTGCCGTCGCCGTAGCCGTTTCCTTCGGCGTTGTCGACGTAGATCATCCCGGTCGTCGTGACGGCGATGCCATCCTCCTGGAATCCCTGGGCGCGACCCCAGTGGATGCCGGCGACCCGCTTCGGAACCACGTCATAGAACGCACGGACATCGCTGGGCGTAACCTCTTGAACCTCGCCGTCCTGTGTCCCGGCAAAGATCTGTCCGCTTGGGGCGCGCGTGAGCTGGTGGGCGTAGCTCACCCCAGAGAGCTGGGTGAGCCTGCCGGCCGTGGTCAGCCGGAAGATCACCTTCGGTGAGAAGTTCCAGATGTAGAGATCGCCGGCGGCGTCGAATACCAGAGCGCTCGGGGAGAAGGCGATGTGCGAGGGAGTGATGTACGCCCCGGAGCCATGCGCGCCAGCGACCCAGACGAGCTGACCGCTTGACGAGACACGCTCAATCGCGGAATTCATCGCGAGATACACGTCTCCGCCCGGAGAGATCGCGATGGCCGTAACCGGGCACCCGGTCCCGTGCGGGTACACCCTGACGCGCGGCACACGGAGGATCGTCCGGATGATGCCGTTGGGATTGATCGCGCGGATCCGGCAGCTGCCGCCCTCGAGGAGATCGACGGTTCCGGCCGATGTGACCGCCATCGCACTCAAGGAGGTCATTTCCAGCTCCGCGTTTTGAGCCGGTCCGCCATCACCGGAGAACCCCAGGCGCCCATCGCCGGCAAAGACCGACAGATGCCCGCCAGGCCCGAGCTCAAGGATCTGGTCGCGCGAGCTGTCAAGGATCAGCAGATGGCCGTCCGGCAAGGTCGCGAGCGTCGTTGGCCGGATCAGATCGGGCGAGCGAGTCGGCACGAACACGTGCGCGGCGAGCGCCGACGGGCCCGGGGCACTCGAGCTGTTCGACGGGCCGCGATTCACCCTGGACGGAGGCCCAGAGGCGACGAGAAAGCCCGCGACCCCCGCACCGACGGCAAGTGCCGCGAGAGACGAACCGATGATCCAACGCCTACGCCGCAGGCGACGAGCCTCTTTGATCAGCGCCTCTTCCACATCGTCCTTGATGCCGGCGGTGGGACCCGTCTCACGCTCGAGCAGCGTCACGACACAGCCTCGATCATCGCGATCAGCTCGTCTTGGCGATACCCGTTCTTGCGGGCAAACGCCACCAGATCCCTGGCGCGTGTCAAGACCGCACCACGCTCCGGCGTCCCGGCAACGGTGATGCCGCGCCCTTGACGAATCTCGAGAAGCCCCTCATCACGCAGCTGATGCAGCGCGCGCAGCACGGTGTTGCGATTGACACCGAGCACCGTCGCGAGATCCTTCGCGAGCGGCATCCGCTCGCCAGGCTTCACCTCGCCCTCGGCGATCGCACGCCGAATCTCGGATGCGGCCTGTTCCCAGAGCGGCGTTCGATCGATCGGATCAATGCTTGGCTGCATAGATCTAATCTAACTAGATCAATTGGACTCGCGCAAGAGAAACCACGCCGGTTCCGTCGGCTTTTGCCTGGGGCTCACGGCACCTCGGTGTCCAGGTGTGCTCATCGCTCAACCGGGTCGGCAATAAACGCCGATACCAGCGTTGCGATAACCCTGCTCTCATCGCTCTTATCCACCGATGCGATCGTCGCTTGATGCACCCAGCGAATCCTATGCGGCTCCGATCTGACTAACGCAAGGTGTCCACAAATCCCTGCGGGCTATTGGGGTCGGTGCGTCGCAGCCTGAGAACTTCGTTGAGTTCGTCGATGGTCTTTTGAACGGCTCGACCGCCTCCCCATCGTCCGCCGGTCAGCGCGACGATCGGTATACGCCCGCTCTCGCCGCGCAGGACGAGATATGCCCCATACCGGTACTGGGCCAACGGCGCGATCTCAAATCGCTCCACGTCGTCCCACGCCAGCGTCTTTGCCGAGTGGAAATTGACAACCCTGATCGTGTCGCTGCGGAGGTAGACGCCCATCATCCATATCCGGACGCCCACGGCGAGGTTCACCACTGCGAAGACTGGGCCGATCACGTGCAGCTTGGGAGAGGCGCCCGCGGCTGCCAGTAAGGCGATCGTCAGAACCAGAGACGTGGCGAGGATTCGTTTCGCCGCAGGCGATTTGAATGCCCTCGGCGTCTCAGTGGTTGCTGCCTTTCCGAGCAACTCGCGCCGCCATCGTTGACCGAACTCCCTCACGTGGCACAACCTACTCGTGCCCACGGCTACCAGGTCCAGATCGGAACCTCGCGTATCGGATGAAGCTCCGAATCGGTCTGGGCGCGCGAGTTCTGCTGGGCGACGCCGGCGCCGAACTCGACGTGTTCGCGAACTGCGTCGCGGAAGCGCTCGTCGGCCGGGAGACCAGCTTCATCCAACGACTCCAGATACGCGCTGATGAAACGGTCGCGCTGTTCGTCGGTGATGTTCAGGTGGCGGTGGCGGTCGATCAGGTACTGAAAGCCCAGCTCGCGAGTGAACCGGTCCGGGCCACCGAAGGATCCGGATGTGAACCACGTCAGGTGTTCAACGTGAGTCGCAACTCGGCTCGTGAAGACGTGCTTCAGAATCGGGTCGGCGAGCGCCTTCGCGTAGAAGATCTCCTCCAACCGATGCAGACCCTCGTCGCCGCCCGCATGCTCGTACAGCGTCTCGTTGCTCTCGCTCATTGCTCGGCTCGCCTCCGCGCCCGCCGCTCGGACGCTCGTGACCTGGTGGCCTCGTCCGAGTCTACGGCGCGTCGGAGATCATTTGCAGGAGTTCCGCGCGGGTGTACCCCTGCCGGCGCGCGAGTTGCAGCAGCTCGGCGACCCGGCTGCGGACTTCGCTCTGGGCCGGTGTGCCTACGACACGGATCCCGCGTTTGGGCGCCATCTCGAGCAGTCCCTCATCTCGCAATGCGCGCAATGCCTTGAACACCGTGTTGGTGTTCACGCCCATCACCGCGGCGAGGTGCCGGGCGGGCGGGAGACGCTCGCCGGGCTTCGCTTCGCCGTCGGCGATCGCTCGGCGGATCTCCGCTGCGACCTGCTCGTGGAGGTGAGCCGCATCGCTTCTGTCCAGCTTGGCATTCAGCAATGTGCCACTCAGCGTAGCGGAAACGGTGGCAGTCCCCGGAGCGAGCGAGTCCCGTTTGATCGGTTATAGGCTTACGTCCATGCTTGGGGCACGCCATCGGGACAGGGCGGGTGTCGCCGAGTTCATCGGAGTGCCTGATTGATGTCGCGGACCCACCGGCGGCTGCCGGCTCGCATCGCAGCCGCGGTTCTGATCGGGGCGCTGGTCGTCGGCGGCGGGGTGGCGCTGCTGTTGCGCAACACCCTCATGCTGCGCAATCGTGCCTCGACGACGATTCGCCAGGATTCCTACCTGCTGCGGGTGGTCGACGTCGAGAGTCTCGTCATTGACGCTGAGACCGGTCTGCGAGGTGACGTCATCACCAGCCGGTCGCTCTTCCTGCAACCGCTGCACCGGGCGAACTCCGCGTTGCCCGCCGCAGAGCGGCAGCTCGAGCACTCGGCAGCGGCCACCGGGGTGTATCAGCCACAGGTCCGGGCGCTGGTCGCCGATGTGAACGCCTACATGTCCCGGTACGTGCCTGGTGTGCTGGCGCTGGTGAGGGACAATCGCGATGCGGCGAGGTCCTACGCGGTCACCCTCGAGGGCAAACGCGAGGTGGATTCGATTCGCAAGCTCTCCGGAGATCTCGAACTTGCCCTCTCCCGCGGCGATGCCATGAGGCAGCGCGAAGCCCAGTCCACGGCAAATCACTCGGTGGATGAAGCGATCGCCGTGCTGATCGTGCTCACGCTGTTGACCGCCGCGCTCGGCGGCTACCTCGGGCGCCTTGCCGTCAGCCGCGACCGAGCACGCGAGCACAGCGAAGAGACCGCCCGAACGCTCCAGGAGAGCATCCTCCCCGCGGTAATGCCGACGATCCCCGGGTGCGAGCTGGCGGTTCGGTTCATCCCCGGCGCGGGCCCGATCAGCGGGGACTTCTACGACGGTTTCATGGTGGCGCCCGATACGTGGGCGCTGGTCATCGGCGACGTCTGCGGCAAGGGCGCCCCGGCGGCCGCGGCCACCGCGATGGCACGCTGGACGCTGCGCAGCGCACTCGGACAGGGTGCCGCGCCGGCCGAGGCGCTGCGCCTGCTCAACGACGTGATGCTCGGCCATCCCGAGGACCACCGCTTCATCACCGCGCTGTGCATGACGGTCACGCTCGAGCCGGATCGCGCCATCGTCGACCTCGCGTGCGCTGGACACCCTCCCGCGATCATCGTTCCCGCGGCTGCGGATCCAGTTCCGGTCCCCGCCCGCGGCGACCTGCTCGGCGTCTTTTCCACAATCCGCCTCGAACCGGCCGAGTTCGAGTTGCGGCCGGGTGACAGCGTCGTCGTCTACACCGATGGCGTCACCGATCAGGGGCCCGAGACACGGACAACTCCCGAGCAAGCGCTGCGCGAGCATGTCGGTGGTGGCGCCGATCAGCTCGCATCGGTGCTCGAGCGCCTGGCTCAGCGACCGGTTGGCCGCCACCCGGACGACATCGCGATCATGGCGTTCCGCTTTCTCGGCGGTGAGCCGGCAGAGCCTCGCTCGACGACAACCGCAAGCACGGTCCCATAGCGCACGCCCCGCTCAGGCTCTGGCAATGAGCAGCTGGCGGGTAGTCGGGCATGGCTCAAGTCAGCGCCGGGATGACGTCGGTGAAGACGAAGCCGTCGCGCTCCACGGTCTCACCAATGGCTACCCGGATGGCCTGCGAGAACTCCGGACCATCGATCACCACGGTGTGGAATTCGCCGTTCTCCCCGCACGGGTCCACGCCCGGCGGAAGTTCGTCGAGCAGCGCGCGGTCGTACCGGCGGCCTGCCAGCGCGGCGGGCGCCTGCGAGGTGTCGACACAGCTCACGACCGCGGTGACGCCAAGTGCCAGCAGCTCGCTCGCAACAGCGGACGTGGGGCGCTTCCAGAGTGGAAACAGCGGACGCAAACCGGTTCCCTCCAGCGCGCGCTCGCGGTAGCCCCGAACGTCCTCCAGGAACAGGTCGCCGAAGACCATCGCCTCCACACCCGCCGCCAGGGCAACGTCGACGGCGGCGGCCATCCGCTGCTCGTAGACCTCATTGCTGCACGGCCACGGCAGCTCCACCACGTGAAGTGGCAGCCCGAGTGCAGAGGCCTGCGCCTCGAGCAACGCTCGCCGCACCCCATGCATCGCCACCCGATCGAAGGCGGCATTGACAGTCGTCAGCAGACCCACGACCTCGACCTCCGCGTCGCGACGCGCGTGATGCAGCGCCAGCGCGCTGTCCTTGCCGGAGGACCAGCTGACCCACGCATCGGAGCGAACTGCCACGGGCGACGAGCCTAGCGGTAGCCGAGCGCGGCGCTACCTTGATGGCGATGGTCGCCTCCCACCGTGCGCATGTCGAGGAGCTGCTGGCCGAAGCCCAGGCCGCCCATAGCGCCCTGCTCGAGAGCGTTCCTGCGGATGTCCGGGCGTCGCTGCCGGTTGACGCACAGGGCATCACGCGCGCGATCGATCACATCGCCGGCGCCGCAGGGTTCTCGACGATCGAGCGGCGCCAACTCGTCACTCCGCATGCCGTCAACCCGGCCGTACTGCACGCGCGCGTGTTCGGTGCCGCCCCGCTGACCGACGAGACAGTCGTCGGAGCGTTCGTTGAGGGCGCTCGCGTCAGGGCCGAGGCGCTGGTCACGCTCGCCGATTCGGTGGGCGACGAGGAATTGGTTCAGCACGTGCACGCGCTGCTGATAGACCACCCGCTTCCGACCGTCGACGGTCATGAGACGACCACAGACCCGGCGATGTCGTTGCGCGACGCCTACGCAGCGCAAGAACAAGCGACGCTGCTGATCGCCTCCTCGCTGGACTCGCGGCTCAGCTGACGAGCTGCTGTCCGAGCTCGCCGATCGCGCGCTGCAGCTCGGACCGAGCGCGGCTCACCGCGTCGGGGCCCGCGCCCATCGTGTCGAGCCCCAGGATCGCGGCGCCGACGATCGGGCCCTCCTGGGCGATGACGAGCGTCGCACTTGCCGACGTTGCGGAGACGCCCTCACTGATCCGCTCGATCATCCACGGTGGCGCCGCCCGCATCAGGCCACCACCGAGAACCACGTCAGCACCGGCATCGCGGAGCCGCAGTCTGGTCAGCGCCGCCCTGGCCAGCGCGACGACCTCGTCGGCGACGCGCTCGAGGATCGCGCGCGCCGCGGCATCGACCTCGGCCTGCTCGTAGACGACGGGCGTGAGCTGCGCGAGCGCCTCCAGCGAGATCTCCTTGAAGTGGAAGGCCCGCGCGACCTCGTAAGGCGTGCGTAACCCGAAGTGCTCGGGCACCGCCGCCTCGAGCGTCGACCGCGGGCCCCGGCCGTCGGCGCTCCGTGCCGCGGCGCCCAGACCGGCAACGCCGACGTCATGGCCACCGCCCCAGTCACCCGTGATCGGACCGAGTGCAGGAAAGCGAACCGCCAGGCCGTCTGGAGCGATCCCCACTGCGTTGATCCCGCCACCGCAGACGACGGCCACCCCCCAGCCACGGTCGGTGCCGGTGCGCAGCAGTGCAAGCGTGTCGTTTTCGACCACCAGCTGTGGCGCCCAACCAAGCGCGCCGAGCGCCGTCTGCAGCTCCACGACCTCCTCCGGCAGGTCGGCACCCGCGAGCAGCACTCGAGCAATGTCGGCGATCGGTTCAAGCGCCGGCCCGGTGTCACCGGCTTGCTGGCCGGTGACACCGTCTGACGCCTCCGGTCCGTCGCGACCCGCCACCGCGGCTGCATGAGCCCTGGCGACGAGGCCGGAGAGGAGTTCGACGGACGGATGGAAGCCCAGCAGATGGGGCGAGCTGGTACCACCGCGGATCAGCGACAGCAGACGACCGTCGTCGGCGACCAGCGCCACGTCGGTCTTGATGTTGCCCCCGTCGATCGCGAGGACGATGCGCTGTGCGCCCGCGTCGCTCATGTTCCGCGCAGCTGCCCGACCAGCTCTCCGGCGAGCGCGTACTCACGCACCAGCGGGTTCGTCATCAGCGCGATGCGCGCAAGCTCGTTGTCACCGCTGGCCGCTGCGCGCGAAGCGATCCGCTCGTAGGCGGCGACGTGTTGCACCAGGCCGAGCAGCTCCGGCGCGAGTGGCCGCTGCGGGAGTGGGATGGCACCGGAGGAATCGACCCGCGCGGGCAACTCGACGACGTCGTCATCGGCAAGCCCCGCAATGGCGCCGCCGTTGCGCGTGTCGACTACCAGCGGCTCGCCGCTGTCCGACCAGAGCGCCGCGAGCAGCTGCGTCGCCGCCTCGCTGTAAAACGCGCCGCCGCGCTGCTCGAGCAGCTCCGGTTTGGTGTCGACGGTCGGGTCGCGGTAGAGGTCGAGCAGACCCCGCTCGATCTCGGCAACGACTGCAGCGCGAGGCTCCTCGTGGCGCTGCTTCTCGACCACCGCGCGCTCGGCGTAGAAGTACCGCAGGTAGTAGGACGGAATCGCGCCGAGGTCGTCGAGCAGCTGCCGTGGCAGACCGATCTCCTCCGCCAGGTGGTCGCCGAAGCTGTCGAGCACGTCACCCAATACGTCACGCCCGTCGACCCAGACCGAACGGATCCAGGTCAGGTGATTGAGGCCGACCTGATCGACCAGCACGCGCTCAGGGACGACGCCCAGGTGGGCTGCGATCTGGCGCTGGAAGTTGATCGCCACGTTGCAGAGGCCGATCGCGCGGTGCCCATCGTCGAGCAGCGCCCGCGTCACGATCCCAACGGGATTGGTGAAGTCGACGATCCATGCATCCTCGGCGGCCAACTGCCGTGCGCGACGCGCAATCTCGAGCACGACGGGAACCGTGCGCATTGCCTTTGCCAGCCCGCCGGCGCCGGTCGTCTCCTGGCCGACGCACCCGCACAGCGCGGGCGTCTGCTCGTCGTGGAGCCGGGCAGCCTGGCCACCGACACGGATCTGAAGCAGGATCCCGTCAGCCCCGTCGAGCGACACGTCGAGGTCGTCTGAGGACTCGAACGCTCCGGAATAGCCCTGACGCGCCAGCATCCGCTGCGCCATCCCACCCACGATCTGCAGGCGTTCGGCATCGATGTCATGCAGAACGAGCCTGTCGATCGCGATGCGCTCGCGTTCCCGCATAAGCCCCGAGACGAGCTCCGGCGTGTAGGTTGAACCCGCGCCGATGACCGCGAGTTTCATCTGCGGAACCGCATCCCGTTGCTCGTCAAGCTCGTCACCAGCAGCCTCCCCTGCGCCGCGGTCCTCGTGGTTCGGCGCGAATTTGGAAAATCTCCTACCTACGGTACCATCGTAACCCGAAATAACCCCCGGAAACAAGCTGCGGTGGCCGAACAGGCACCCCATGTTTGGTAATTCCACTTACGAAAGCAGAGCTTGAAGCCCGATGTCCTCCTCTAGCCAGGACGGCAACGTACCCAGCGAGTCGCGCCTTAGCCTGCTGCGCGAACTCGGGGAGCAGGCGGTGCTCGAGGCGATCTTCCGCAGAGGTCCGATCACTCGGCCTGAGATCGCGTCGGCCACCGAGCTTTCCAAGCCCACAGTGTCGGCTGCGGTCGGGCGCCTCGAGCAGGGCGGGCTGATCAGGGCGACCGGGCGCCGAACCGGGCAGCGCGGACGCAGCCCGGTGGCCTACATGGTCAGCAAGCAGGTCGGCTTCGTGGTCGGCAGTGACATCGGTGGCAGCAACCTTCGCGTCGCGGCCGCCGATCTGTTCGGCGAGCCGATCTGCGACCTCAAGCAGCCGACCACGAAGGCCGGAAACAGAGCTCTGGGGATGCAGGTGCTGGAGATGGTCACCGAGGTCATCGACCGCGCGAGCGCCAGCCACGGCCGTCCGCTGGCACTGGCGATCTCGACCCCCGGGATCATCGACCAGAGCACCGGTCGGGTCACCTCGCTCGCCTACAACGTCGCGCCCGAGGGCGGGTTCGACCCGGTCGAGGTCATCCGCGACCGCCTTGAGATGCCCGTCCTGGTTGAGAACAACGTCAATCTGGCGGCCGTCGGCGAGAAGTGGTTCGGCCTGGCACGAGGCGTCTCGACGATGGTCTTCATCTCGGTCGGCGCCGGAATCGGCATGGGCATCGTGATCGACGATCAGGTCGTCCGCGGGGCCCACGGGGCGGCTGGTGAGATCGGCGTACCTGCCGTCGGCCGGCGACCCATTCGACCCGCGCCATCGGCTGCATGGCGGGCTCGAGGATGAGATCGGCGCGGCCGGAATCGTCGCCGCCTTCAATGCAGCGTCGCGCGGACACCGACCCCGAGCTGTCGGCCGCACACGAGGTGTTCGAGCTCGCAGCCAAGGGAGCTGGCGCGGCGCGCGCGGTCGTCGACGATGTTGCCAGGCGGCTCGGCACGGCAATCGCCGCCGTCTGCGCGATCCTCGACCCCGAGCTGGTCGTGCTCGGTGGCGGGATCGGCTCAAACCCGCTGCTGCTCTCCCCCGTGCGCGGCGCCGCCGCCTCGCTTGTGCCGATCACAGCCCGCATCGAGACGAGCCTGCTGGGAGACCGAGCCGCCCTTCAGGGAGCCGTTGCTGTGGCCCTGCACACCGCCCGCACGTCCCTGCTGTCTGCCGGTGGCGCTCCGGCGACGCGGACCCAGCCGGTGCTCGCCGCGCCGCGCCTCGCCTGACGGTCCGGCCTTCGCTCCTTCTATTTGGGAAGGGATGGCCACACATTGCAGGCATCCTTGCGCTCCGCTTACCGGCGCGATACAGTGATTTTGTTTAGAGCTTTTCCAAATAGTCCTGCATTCGACCCGCATGCGTTCTGGAGCGCTGCGGGGTTGACCCGCCCAAGCCGGGTCGCGGATGCTCGGAGAGGGGAAACGGAGGGTGTTGATGAAGCGCTTTGTGAGGGTGGGCTTACCCACCCTGGTCGGGCTTATCGCGACGGTGCTGGTCAGTGCCTCCGCGGCGTCAAGCGCTGCGGCTGCAAGCCACGCGTCAGGCAAGCTCGTGATTGACAACGAGAGTGGGTCCACCTGGACCTGCCAGTTCAACCCATTCAACCCGGCGGTGTCACTTACCTCGTTCGGCTTCGTCTACGAGCCGCTCGAATACGTCGACATCCTCGCGAAGTCCACGAGCAGTCAGGTGACGCCGTGGCTGGCGACGTCGTCGAAGTGGTCGAATGGCTACAAGACGCTGACCTTCACGATGCGCAGTGGCGTCAAGTGGAGTGACGGTACGCCGCTCACGGCCGCTGACGTCGCCTACACCTTCAACGCGATGAAGAGCGACAAGGCGATCGACCTCAACGCGCTGTGGACAGCCGACGGTGGACCGCTCACGTCCGTCTCCGCGAAGGGCTCAACGGTCACCTTCAAGTTCAAGTCGGCGTCGCAGCCGTACTTCTACTACGTCGCCGACCAGACGCCGATCGTGCCGATGCACATCTGGTCGAAGCTCAGCCAGAGCAAGCTGCACTCCTACACGGACACCGCGCCGGTCGGCAGTGGGCCCTACAAGGTCTCCGGCTGCACTGGGCAGAACATCAAGTACCTGGCCAACACCAGCTACTGGCAGAGCAAGCCCGGCCACGTGGTGCCGGCCGTCGAGGAGGTCGACTACCCGTCGTTCCTTAGCAACACGTCGGCGAACCTGGAGCTTGCCAACGGACAGGCTCAGTGGGGCGGCCAGTACGTGCCGAACATCCAGTCGTTCTACGTCAACAAGGACAAGTCGGCCAACCACTACTGGTTCCCGCCGGTCCTGAACGTGTCGCTGGTTCCGAACCTGACGAACCCGCTGCTCAAGCAGCTCGCGGTTCGTAAGGCGATCTCACTGGCCATCGATCGCACCAAGGTCTCGCAGCTGGGTGAGTCTGGGTATCAGCAGGCCGCCAATCAGACGGGCGTGATCCTGCCGACCTACTCGGCTTGGTTCGACAAGTCCCTGCCGAAGGTCAACTACAACGCGAGCGCGGCCGTCAAGGCGCTCGAGGCGGCCGGCTTCAAGAAGGGCTCGAACGGGATCTTCAAGAGCAAGAGCGGGCAGCCGCTCTCGTTCACGATCCAGACGATCAGCGGCTACTCGGACTGGGACGCCTCGCTGCAGATCATCACGCAGGAGCTGAAGAAGGCCGGCATCGCTGTCACGGTCCAGGATGAGAACTCCGGGCCATACACGACCAACCTGCAGGGCGGTAAGTTCCAGCTGGCGTACGCCGGCAGCGGCGGACCCGCTCCGAGCCCAGGCCCGAGCCCGTACTACGAGCTGCGTGGCCTGTTGTACAGCGGCGACATCGGATCGACCAACTACTCGCGGTTCGATTCGAAGTCGACGGACGCACTGTTCAACCAGTATCCGGCCGACAACACTGCTCAGCAGCACCAGGTCGTGGACAAGATCGAAAAGGTCATGGACACGCAGTTCCCGGTGATCCCGGTGACTGAGGGCGTGGACTGGTTCCAGTACAACAGCGTCGCGTTCACTGGCTGGCCGACGGCGGCTGATCCGTACGCACAGCCATCGCCGTACCAGAGCCCCGATATGGGTGTGGTGCTGACGCACCTCCAGCCCAAGGGCTAGTCAGGAATCAGCTATGCAACTTGACGGTGGCTGGGCGTGTCTGGGAAGCCCGCTTCGCGAGGCAGGTACCGAAAGTGCCGGCCGCCAGGCGAGCGCACCCAGGTGCGTCCAGACACCGTCAAGAGGTTGTCCGGTGAGGTTTCACGGTAACTAGATGAGGTACCTCGCCAAACGCGGCGGACTGTTCCTGATCACGCTGTGGGCAGCACTGACCGTCAACTTCGCAATCCCGCGCCTGATGCCCGGGAACGAAGCTGACGCAGTGCTGGCCACGTTCCGTGGAATCAATCCGGCTGCCGCGCACGCGCTGGCATTGGAATTCGGGCTCAACGTCCATCAGTCGCTGATCACGAGCTACCTGCAGTACCTGGGGCACTGCCTGACGGGCAACTTCGGGATCACAGCTCAGGGTGAGCCGGTCAAGACGGCGATCGTCTCAGCAATGCCGTGGACACTCGGGTTGGTGGGCGTGACCACGATCATCGCCTTCCTGATCGGCACAGGAGTCGGCATCCTCAGCGCCTGGCGGCGTGGCGGCAAGTTCGACGGGCTGCTGCCGCCCTTCCTGTTCATCGTTTCGACGTTGCCGGTGTTCGTCATCGGACTGCTGTTGCTCTACCTGTTCGCCGGGGTGCTCGGCTGGTTGCCGGAAAGCGGGAACTACGACATCGGCGTCACCCCCGGATTCAACATCTCCTTCATCTGGGACGTGTTCAAGCACTCGCTGCTCCCAGGCCTGAGCCTGGTGATCGTCACGGCCGGGCTCTGGGTCTACTCGATGCGCAACAACATGGTCACGACGATCGCCGAGGACTACGTGAAGATGGCGCGCGCCAAGGGCCTCTCCAGCGCGCGGGTCATGTACGACTACGCAGCGCGAAACGCGATCCTGCCGAACCTCACCGGCTTCGCGATGCAGCTCGGCTACGTGCTCGGTGGCGCGATCCTGGTCGAGTACCTGTTCTCCTACCCCGGCCTCGGCTACCAGTTCTATACCGCCACCACCGACCACGACCTGCCGTTGATGCAGGGTCTCTTCCTCTTTTACACGGTCGCCGTGCTGGTGTGTGTCCTGTTGGCCGACATCATCACGGCGATCATCGACCCGCGCACGCGGGAGGCGTGAGGTGAGCAATCCCCGCATTTCAGGTGGGCGCCGCTTCTTGCGCGCACTTACACGCAACCGCAAGGCCACCGTCGGCGCGGCGATCCTGCTGCTGATCATCTTCGTCGCCTGCTTCCCCGGGCTCATCGCCCCCGACGATCCGTCAGCCACGAACTATGCACCGAACCTCGGCGTGTCGGCCTCGCACCTACTGGGCACCACCTCGATCGGGCAGGACGTCTTCTCACAGCTCGTCTGGAGCACACGCCAGACACTCGAGGTGACGTTGCTGGTGAGTGTGATCGCGACCTTCCTCTCAGCGTTCATCGGAGTCACGGCGGCCTATGCGGGCGGTGGGCTCGACCGGGTACTGACGGTCGTGATCGACGTCTTCCTGATCCTGCCTGTACTGCCGCTCCTGATTCTGCTGGCGTCCTATCTGCCGCCGGGCGTGGCCTCCCTGACCGTCGTCCTGTGCGTCACCAGTTGGGCCTTCCAGGCGCGGCAACTGCGATCCCAGGGCCTGTCGTTGCGCAACCGCGACTTCCTCGTCTCGGCCAAGGTCCGCGGAGAGCGCTCTCTCTACATCATCTTCGTGGAGATCATCCCGACGATGACCTCGTTGCTGGCCGCCTCGTTCCTGTCGCTGGCGGTGTACGTCGTCGGCTTCGCTGCGAGCCTCCAGTTCCTGGGACTCGGCAACAGCAGTCAGCTCATGTGGGGCACCATGCTCTACAACGCGCAGCAGCAGGCGGCGATTCAGGCCGGCGGCAACGCGTGGTGGGAGATCGGGCCCGCTGTGGCGGTGGCGCTGCTCGGTGCCGGCTTTGCCCTGGTGAACTATGCCTTTGATGAGATCGGCAACCCGGCACTGAGGCCGGCGAGAAGGAGGCGGCGTGTCCGAAGCGCTGCTTGAGGTCGAAGGCCTGACGATCGAGTACGTGACGGAGACGGCGGATATACGCGCCGTCGAGAACGTCAGCTTCTCCGTTCAGGCCGGTGAGTTCGTCGGCATCGTCGGTGAATCGGGCTGCGGCAAGTCGACGATGCTATTCGGGATCGCGCAGTTGCTCTCCCCTCCGGGTGAGATCGCCGCCGGCCGCGTGATCTTCCGCGGTAAGGACATGGTCCGCCTGAGCGCCGGCGAGTTGCGCCACATGCGCTGGCGCGACTACTCGGTCGTCATGCAAAGCGCGATGAACGCGCTCAACCCGATGAAGAGCATCGGGGCGCAGTTCAAGGACGCGTTGAGAGCGCACGAGCGGATGTCCAACGACCGGATCGCGGAACGCTCGGCCGAGGTCCTGGCACTCGTGGGCATCGATCCGGCCCACCTGAAGAGCTATCCGCACCAACTCAGCGGCGGTATGCGCCAGCGCGCGATGATCGCGATGGCGTTGCTGTTCACCCCGCAGCTTGTTGTCATGGACGAGCCGACCTCGGCCCTGGACGTTGTGGCGCAGCGTTCGCTGATGACGAAGATTCGCGAACTCCAGGAGCAGCTGGGCTTCGCCGTGATCTTCGTCACCCACGACATGCACGTCGTCAGCCGCTACTCGGATCGAGTGCTCGTGATGTACGCCGGCCAGATCGTTGAGTCGGCGTCCACCGAGCAGATCTTCGCGCGGCCCCAGCATCCATACAGCCGCGGCCTGATCGAGGCATTCCCGTCCGTCACCGGGCCGCGCAGGCAACTGTTGGGGATACCCGGATCTCCGCCCGACCTGGCGGATCCGCCGGGCGGATGCCGCTTCCAGCCACGCTGCCCTGTGGCGATGGAGATCTGCGTCGACCACAAGCCGGAGCTCTACGACGTTGATGAGGCACGGGTCAGGTGTCTGCTCTACGCGGAAAACGGCGACTCGGCGCAGGCAAGTCGCAGCAGCGTGGTGGCGAGCGATGGCTGATCAGCCCGAGCCAACTGGCCCGATGAACGCCGACAAGCCGCCCCTGCTCCAGGCGAAGGCGTTGACCCGGCACTTCGGTGTCGGCGGGATGCTCTCTAAGGAGACGCTCCACGCCGTCGATGACGTCGACCTGACGATCAACGAACGTGAGATCGTCGCGCTCGTCGGTGAGAGCGGCAGCGGCAAGAGCACGATCGCTCGACTGCTGGCCCGCATCTACAAGCCGACCAGCGGCGAGATCTACTACCGCGGACGTCCGCTGAGTCATCTGCGCTCGCGTAAGGATCTGCAGTGGTATCGCGGCGAGGTACCAATGGTCTTCCAGGATCCGTTCAGCGCGTTCAACCCCGTGCACCGGATCTCCCACGGAATCATGCGGAATCTGGTGCTGCATCGGCCCGAGCTCAGTGGCGCCGAGCGCCGCGCCGAAGCAGAACGGGTCAGCGAGAGCGTCGGCATCGCCACGCGACTGCTGTCGCGCTTTCCCCATGAGATGAGCGGCGGCGAGCGCCAGCGAATCGGCTTCGCTCAGGCGCTTGCGTTGCGACCGAAGCTGATCCTCGCGGACGAGCCGGTGTCGATGCTCGACGTCTCGATCCGTGCCGGGATCCTCAACATGATGGTCGACCTGCGCGACAGCGAAGAGGTCTCGCTGCTCTACATCACCCATGACCTGGCCAGCGCCCGTTATGTGGCGGACCGGATCGTGGTGATGTACGCCGGGCAGATCGCGGAGTCGGGGCCGGCTGAAACGGTCCTGTCGGAGCCGCAGCACCCGTATACGCGCCTGTTGCTCTCAGCCGTTGCAGACCCGCGGGAAGCCGACGCCAGCTTCGCCGGGGACACGGGCGAGCCCCCGCGCGTGATCAACCCCGGTGAGGGCTGCCGTTTCCGCTGGCGCTGCCCCTTTGCGATCGCGGAGTGCGAGACCGTCACGCCGCTGCCCCGGCCGATCGGCGCGGCTCAGGTCGCCTGCCATGTCGCAGGCCGGTCTGACGAGTTGACGGCACGCTCGGCTGGCAGCAGCGCTCCAGCCGCCTCCTGAGGCGACGCGGCGTCGACCGCCAGAAGCGGTCGCGTGCACCCGTGGTGGCGGTTAGGCGAAGATCTCGAGTGCGCCCGGAGCGGTGACGCTCGAGCTCACCACGGGAGCGGCGGTTCCACCCGACGTCTGGCTGAGTGCCTCCTGCACTGCAGCCGCCCCTGCCTGCGTCGCCTGCACCACTGAAAGTGCGGCCACGGCGGAGAGGTCGCCGAACGATCCACTGATTGGCTGTGCGCTCATACACCGATTCTCGGAGCGCCCGGGCGCCTAATCAAGCGCGCTGGACGAAAAGGCAGGCGGGCGATCGCGGTTGCTGCGCAACTCGTAGGCGGCGAAACCGGCCCCGGCAAGGAGGACCGCAGACAGCGTCCAGCCGAGGGCGGTCGTGCTCAGGCCGACGTATTTCAGGCCGGACGCGAGGATCACGAATGCGATCACCGGGCGGATGTAGCGATCGGGCACGCTCGACGAGAGCAGCGAGCCGATGAACACTGCGGGAACCGAGCCGATGATCAGCGATGCCGTCAGCCCGAACTCCACCTTGCCGAAGATGAGCGCTCCAACAGCCGCCGCGAGCGTCAATGGCACCGCCTGCGTCAGGTCGGTGCCGACGAGCTGCTTGGCGCTTATCGAGGGATAGACGAACAGCAGCAGCACGATCATCAACGAGCCAGCGCCGACCGACGTCATGCCGACGATCACGCCGCCGACGATCCCGATCAGCACGGTCACGAGCGGGCGCGCCACGATCGCATGGATCTGATCGTTGCGGGCTGCGCCGGAGCGGCGATCGAGCGCGTAGCGCAGCACCATCGCGGCGGCACCAACCAGCAGCGCCGCGCCGAGGATCAGCTCGATGTTCTTGACATCGCTCTTCGAGTTCCCCATCAGGTGAAGCAGGTAGGAGCCGAGAATTGCCGCCGGTACCGAGCCGGATGCCATAAGCAGCACAAGCTTGCGGTTCACTGTGCCCGCACGCAGATGAACCCCTGCGCCGATCGGTCGCATCACGACCGAGGCCACGAGGTCGCTTGAGATCGCCGCGGCCGGCGTCACGCCGAACAGCAGGATCAGCATCGGCGTCATCAGCGCGCCGCCTCCGGCACCGGTCATGCCGACCAGCAGCCCGATGATGGCGCTTCCAAGAACGATGTAAGGGTCGATGTGCATGCCTCGCTGCCTCTCCCGGGGTGACCCGAAGGGGCCATAGTAGAACACCAACCCGATTGGATTTCGTGACTCGCTTGGGATTGGCGGCAGTCCGTGGGACACCTCGGCGCACCAAGCGGTAGCTTTCGGCCGATGCCAGAAGCTCGCTTCCGCTTCGTCTGCGTTCCGTCGGCCCTGGCCGGCACCCCGGCCGGCTGGGCGCGGGAGATGCTCGAGGAGGGTGAGGTCGCGCTGTTAGCTGCGGACGGGCTGGACGCGGTCGACCGTGTAGCTCACGAGCTCGACCAGAGCGCGATCGTGCTCGTGCGCACCGAGCAGAGCAGCGAACTCCAGGACCAGACCGTGATGGCCTACGCCGACGCGCTGCCGCTGGTGTGGGTGGGCGCCGAGTTCAGCGACGCAGCCAGGAACTGGGCGCGCGATCGCGGTCCGATGACACTGCTCAGCGAGGCCAGCGGCCCGCTGGGCGACGAAGAGCGGCGGCGAATCGATCGCTTCCTGGCAAGCCTGGGCCGCCAGTCCGAGTAGCGTCCGCCAGCGCTGCTATCCCCCGGCATGGGGGTTTGGAACCTGTGACAGAAAAGTCACAGATGCGGTCGCGCCAGGCGGCCCAGACCGACAAATCGCACCGCGACGGCGAGCTTTGTCGAAAAGCGTGCGATTCTCGTGGGTGGTCTCCATCGGTCAACGCAACGAGGATGTTGTTGTTGATCGATTGGAGGGTGTGTGGGCAGAAGAGCGAGGGGTCGGACGTGGTGGATGACGCCGGGGGATTGGTTGGTGATCGAGGCGCGGTTGCGGGCTGGGGAGCTGCCGCGGGTGATCGCTGTTGATTTCTCGTGCACTGAGAGACATGTTCAGCGGGTCCGTAGTGATCTGTTCTTGCGTAGGCGGGTGACCGACTCGGGCTTCAGGTTGGGTTTTGAGGAGCGGATCGAGATCTCGATCCGGATCGCCAGGGGTGAGTCAAATGCGGAGATCGCGCGGGCGTTGGGCAGGCATCGCTCGACGATCGGCCGAGAGGTCGCTAGGTGCCGGTCGCGTGGGCACTATCGCCCGATGCCGGCGCAGCGCAGGGCCGATCGGTTGGCCAGGCGACCGAAGCCGACTCGGTTGGTCAGCAACCCGCGGTTGTTGGCTGCTGTGGAGTCGGGGTTGCGCAGGCGGTTCTCGCCGCAGCAGATCTCGCGTTGGTTGGTGCGGGAGTATCCCGATGATGTGGGGATGCGCGTGAGTCACGAGACGATCTATCAATCGCTCTATGTCCAGTCGTGTGGCGAGCTGCGGCGTGAGCTGACCGCGCAGCTTCGGAGTCGCAGAACGCGCCGCAAACCCCAGGGACAGGTCCAGAAACGCGGTCGGATCGTGGACATGGTGATGATCGCCGAGCGCCCTGCTGAGGTTGATGACCGCCGGGTGCCGGGGCACTGGGAGGGTGATCTGCTGCTCGGGGGCGGTGGTCGTTCAGCGGTCGCGACGCTGGTGGAGCGCCACACCCGCTATGTGATGCTCGCGGCGCTGCAGGATCAGACCTCGGTGCATGTCACCGACGTGCTGGCCGAGCGGATCAGCGCCCTGCCCGGGCATCTAGTCAAGAGCCTGACCTGGGACCAGGGCAAAGAACTCGCCGCGCACAAACGGTTCACCGAGAAAACCGGGATCCGGGTCTACTTCTGTGACCCCAGCTCACCGTGGCAGCGCGGCTCCAACGAGAACACCAACGGGCTGCTGCGCGACTACCTGCCCAAAGGCAGCGACCTCTCCACCCATTCCCAGGCCGACCTCGATGAGATAGCCGCCGAGCTCAACGGCCGGCCACGCATGACCCTCGACTGGTGGACCCCAGCCGAAAGACTGGCCGAACTCCTGGGAGAGGAGGTCCACCCCTTCCGGGCTTAAGCGCCGATCGCCGCTCCGGCTCGCCCTCCGGGCTCGCCTCCGCAACGACCGGCGCTCCCCAACACTGAGAAACTCCCAGTTGTTGCGCTGACTGCCTGAGGCCACAGGGACGCAGCCGACAAATCACCGGGACGCGGCGCACTTTGACGGTTTGAGCTGGTTGCTCTTTGGAGCAGGACAGATAAGACGCGGCGTCGGCCGACGGCGCCGGGTTTGGTCTTCAGACGACCTCGAAGCTGTAGCCCTCGAAGAGACCCGTCTCGATCACTCCGGGCAGCGCCTTCAGTTGCGCGTTCAGGCCTTGCGGGATCTCGTCGAACCAGGCGTCGATCACCAGATTCCCCCACTCCGTGAACACCGGCCCGTCCTTGCCGCCGGCGAGGCGTAGGTCCCAGCGCACGCAGCCGTGAGCGTCGAGCGCGCGCCCGACGAGGTCGACGGCGGTGCGGTGGACCTCGATCGGGATCGGAAAGCCCTGCCCCAGTCGCTCAACCCGCTTGCTCGGATCGATTGCCAGATACATCCGCCGGCAGGTGGTCCAGAGGATCTTCTCCATGAACATCGCACCACCGCGGCCCTTGAGCAGGCGGCCGTGTGGGTCAAGCTCGTCGGCCCCATCCACTCCCCACTCCGGTTCCACCGACCCCAGCGGCAGGGTCGGGATGCCGAGCGTGAACGCGGCCGTCTGTGTCTCGTAGGAAGTGGTGACGATGCGAATTTCCAGCGACTCCCGCTGGATGCGCTGGCCGATCGCCCACAGCGCCATATAGGTGGCCGACCCCGATCCGATACCGATCAGTTCACCGTCGTTGACGCGGGCTGCGATGCGTACGGCCACCGCCTGCTTCTCAGCGATGTTGGCGACGCTCGTGGGCCAGTGAAGCGCCTTTGAGGCGTACCACGCCGAGAGATCTTCTCTGTCGGTCGACACGGTGAGCGGGAGCCTACCGGGAGTGCCGCGCCGGCCCCTACGCGGCGCGCTTCTCGGGTTCGCCGTACAGCCTGCGCTTTGCGGCGAGCAGGCGTTCGTCGGCCGTGCGCAACAGCAGCTCGATCGTGGCCCCGTCCTCCGGAAATACCGCGAGGCCGACACTCGTGCGCAGTTCGTGGTTGCCAGGGGACGCGTCCGCCACGGCGCTGATGATCTTGTCGGCCAGCGGTCGTGGATTGGCGGTCTGCGGTGCGATCACGCAGAACTCGTCGCCGCCGAGCCGCGCGACCGTGTCCTGGCTGCGTAGCGTGCGCGTCAGCCCGACCGCCACATCACGGAGCATCTGGTCACCGGCTGCGTGGCCGTAGCGGTCGTTCAGCAGCTTGAAGCCGTCAAGGTCGAGCATCACCAGCGTGAAGCGTTCGTCGGCGCGCAGGTGACGGGCGATCTCATGCTCGGCCGTCGACATCAGCAGCCGCCGGTTGGCAATGCCAGTCAGCGGATCGCTGAAGGCGGCGTCCGCAAGCGCGTCACGCTCGCGCCTCAATCGTCGACCGATCCCCTGGAGAACCACGAGGCTGGCAGCGGGAACGATCAGGACGAGCCAGAGCGGCGGCAGGGGCACGCTCGAGAAGAGCGACGCGGCGACAGCATCAGCCGCCAGCACCGGCGCCGCGTAGGCGAACGTGCCAACGGCCGTCGAGGCAACCGATCCAGCAAGCAGCACGCCAGGCATCGCCAGCCAGAAGCCGTCGCTACCGCCCACGAGCGCGGCCGCCAGGGCCACGATCGCCGTGGTCAGAGCCACGCGCAGGGGCGCCGGGGCCACCCGACGACGTTCGCGGGACGACTTCGCCCGCACATGACCGTGCACGCGCCTGCGCTGCATCGCGACTAGTTTGGTCAGCGAGTCGGACGAAACCGTAAGAGTCGCGTTACCGGTGCGTTGTCGCGCGCTCCGATGGGTTGCGTCCGGCAGGCGCCCAGGACTCAGCTCTTCTGCCCGACCAGGATCAGTCCGTAGACCACGGCTCCGAGACAGATCGCCAGCGCAACCAGCGCCGCCGCCGTGTACGCAGCCGCGGCGCCTCCGCGACTCTCTCTGCGCAGCTCGCTTCCCCGGATCAGGCCGACTACCCCGCCTGAGAACAGAACCGCGACGATCACGCTGACCAGCACCGAAGACCAGACGATGCGGACGATCTCCGACAGCGTGCTGGAGGCGAGCACGGTCACGGCTGCGGTGCCTCTCCGATGGCCATGGCCGCAGGACGCGCCTTCCGCTGACCACCGCGTGCGCTCAGGAAGACCGTGACAACCGCGATCACCAGCGCGACGGTGAGCACAATTGGGCCCGCGTCGCCACTTCCGAAAAGGCCCATCAGCTCAAACATGACGCCTGAGACGATCGCGGCGCAGGGCAGAGTCAGAACCCAGGCTCTGACGATCTCACCGGCGACGCCCCAGCGCACCGCGGAGAGACGCTTTCCCGCACCCGCGCCGGCGATGCCGCCGGAGATCACGTGAGTCGTTGAGAGCGGGAAGCCTGCGCGCGATGAGGCGAGGATCACGACGGACCCGGCTGTCTGTGCCACAAAGCCCTGAGCCGCATCCATGCTGATGATCTTCGTCCCCATGGTCTTGATGATCCGCCAGCCGCCGGTGAACGTACCCAGTGAGATCGCCGTCGCCGCGGCAACCACAACCCACAGCGGCACGTGAAAGTGAGAGGCGCTGAGCTTGCCGCTCGCCACCAGCGCGAGCGTTATCAGGCCCATCGTCTTCTGTGCATCGTTGGTTCCATGCGAGAGCGCCAACAGACCGCCGGATACGACCTGGCCCAGCTTGAAACCACGGCTCACGCCCCCTGGCCGCACGCTGCGCACGATGCGATAGACGAGGGTCACGGCCAGCCACGCCGCGACGAAGGTCACGAGTGGCGAGACGACCGCGGGCAGGACGAGCTTGGTGAGGATCCCATTCCCGTTGACCGCGCTCCATCCATCCGCGGCGATCACCGAGCCGACCAGCCCGCCGATCAGGGCGTGGGACGAGCTCGACGGAAGCCCCACGTACCAGGTCATGAGATTCCAGGTGATCGCGCCAAGCAGTCCGGCGTAGACCACCGCGGTCGTGACGACCTGCGTGTCCACGAAACCCTGACCGACGGTGTCGGCCACCTTGAGCGAGATGAAGGCGCCAACGAAGTTGAGCACCGAGGCGATCGCGATGGCACGCCGCGGTCCGACCGCGCGCGTCGAGATGGAGGTGGCGACGACATTCGCGGTGTCGTGGAAGCCGTTCGTGAAGTCAAAGGCGAGCGCCGTGACGACGACGATGACGAGGACCACATCGACGCTCATGAGTTCTTGATCACCACTCCCTCGAGCACATAGGCCGCCCGCTCGGTGGAATCGATCGCATCCTCGATGCGCTCGAATATGTCCTTCCAGCGGATCACGACCATCGGGTCGATGCCGTCCTCGAATAGCGAGGCGATGGCCCCGCGCACTATCCGGTCGCCCTCGTTCTCAAGCCGATGAACCTCGACGACGTGAGCGGTGATGTTCTCGAAGCGGCCAACCTTATGAACCGCGATACAAAGCTCGCGCGCAGCGTCACGCAGCACGTGCGCGAGCGCTTCGGCCTGCAGCATCGTTGCCTCCACCGCGTAGAGACTCAGGAACGCTGCCACCTCATCGACGAGGTCGACGATGTCATCGAGCGCCGAGATCAGGCTGATGAGATCCTCGTGGTCGATCGGCGTAGCGAGCTCTCGGTTCAGACGGCCGATCAACTCGTGCACTATCGCGTCGCCGCGATGCTCGCAGTCCGAGATTGCCGCGGCCTGCTCGCTCCCGTCGGGAAAATGCAGAAGCAGCTGATGCAGCAACTCTGTCGCCGCGACGACGTTGTCGGCGGCCTGTTCCAGCAGTTCGAAGAAGACGTTGTGGCCGCCGCGCAACACGCGCTCGACGAACGCCAGCGCGCCGCCGGCCGTCAGGCGTCGGTGTTCGGCCATGCGCTTGGCATTACCTGAGGGACGATGCACGCCGTCCGCCTGTGAACGAATTGTGAAAGCACAGCAGGCGGCACTGTAGCGAGAGCCGGACGGTAGGACTCAACCAGCAACCGCCGTTGGCCGATAATCAGGAGTGATGACCGCTGTCGACCCGAGCCTGTTCGATATCGCGCCCTCGCCACAGGATCTGTACGAGGAGGCACAGCTCGGCGCCGGAGTCCTCGGGTCGGCCGTTTCAGCTGGCAACGGGCAGTCCGGTCAGCCTCAGGAGAGCCCGGCCGAGCTCGGCGACGATGCCCTGGTCGATTTCACCGCCGCGGCCCAGAACTGGTTCAACACCGAGCAGATGGACGGCGTGCCGGACAGCATCATCTCGGTCCAATCGATGCTGTCGACGCTGGTCGGGTCGATGACAGCGAACGCGACCGAGGCCTTTGCCACCGCGGCTGATCTGTCGCCGAATGCCGCCCTCGCGCTG
The DNA here is from genome assembly GCA_963714335.1 of uncultured Actinomycetota bacterium. Taxonomy (GTDB): domain Bacteria; phylum Actinomycetota; class Thermoleophilia; order Solirubrobacterales; family Solirubrobacteraceae; genus Palsa-465. The sequence goes on along the minus strand of CAVQNW010000001.1, from coordinate 199,694 downwards.
ACGCAGTACTAGTGCCCGCTGGCATCCGTACTGGCGCGCGTCAGCCGACCGCGAGTTAGGCGGCGTCAGCCGACCGCGAGCTAGACGGCGTCAGCCGACCGCGAGTTAGGCGGCGTCAGCCGACCGCGAACTGGACGGCGAAGCGGCCCCGGAAGCGGGTCGCCCCGGCGGCGCCGAGCGCGGCCGCACAGACCGCCAGCAGGAAGGGCGCGTGGACGCCAAGCGGCCCGATCACCGCCCCCGCGACAGCGGATCCCGTGGCCACCCCGGCAAGCAGTCCCGACAGTGTCCAGCCAAAGGCCTCGTGCTCGGTTCCGGGAATCACGACACGGCCCACCAGCGAGTACACGCAGGAGAACGCCGGTGCGATGGCGAGTCCGGCAATAAAGCTGCAGACAGCCGCCATCGGTATCGAGCTCACCGCCAGCAGCGGTGCCGTCAACACGCAGTTGAGCAGCATCAGCAGCGCGTATCGCGAACCCAGGGCCGCGCGCCAGCGTGCGGAGCTGTAGCGGATCCCGCCCGCCATGCTGCCCAGGCTCCACAACGCGAGCAGTGGCCCGGCAGCGGCACGCGCGCCTTCGTGCAGCGCGACCGAGGGAATCCCGACCTCGACGGCGCCCAATCCGAAGCCCATCAGCGCAACCGGCGCGAGCAGCCAGCGCAGGTCGACGCTCGCCAACGCCGAGCCGCGGTGCACCTCGCTGTGCTCGTGGGTCTGCGGCCGATCGAGCAACGGCGAGCGCAGGAACAGGAAGGTGCCGCTGACGCCGATTACACCCAGCATCGCGACCGCGATCTCCGGCGATGCGAGCGTGATCACGATCGTCGCGAACATCGGACCGGCGATCCAGATCGTCTCCTGGGCGATCGCCTCCATCGAGTAGGCGGTCTCACGTACCGACTGATCCTCGTACAGGTCTCGCAACAGCGTCCGCACGACGGGCGCGATCGGCGGCACCAGCGCGCCGGTCAGTGCCGCGCCCAGGATCAGCACCGGCGCGCCGAGATGCGCGCCGCCCGCGAGCGCAAGCAGCACGTAAACGCACGCCTGGATGGCCGCAACCGGACCGACGACGAGACGCCGGCCCACCCTGTCGATCAGCCGTCCGAGCAGCGGCCCGCACAGGGCCGCGGCAAGCGCGGAAGCGCCGACCGCCGCACCGGCGGCGGCGTAGGAGTGCGTCGCCTCCCGCACGAGCAGCAGCACCGCCAGCGACGACATGCCCTGGGGCAGGCGTCCGAGCAAGGCGGTGCTGAGCAGGCGCAGTGCGCCCGGCCGCGCGAGAACGGCTCGGTAGTTATTGGCCACATGTCCATAAAAGCAGGCGACGACCGGCGCCCACGCTGCCTTGGCCGGAGCTCGCTCTAGGCGATGACGGGCTTGGACGCCGCAGCTGCGGCGACCGCCCGCTCGACGGCGTTGACGTCACGTACCGCACCGGTGTCGGCCGACGTCGCCATTGCCGCATAGGCCCGCAGTGCCGGCGAGACACTGCGCTCGCGCAGGTTCGGCACGTAGCCGGCACCGGCCTCGAGCCGCTCACGGCGCTCGGCGAGCTCAGCCTCCGAGACCTCGAGCGTGAGCTTCCTTGCTGGAATATCGATGGAGATCGTGTCGCCGTTTTCAACCAGGGCGATCGCGCCCCCTGACGCCGCCTCGGGCGAGACGTGGCCGATCGAGAGCCCAGAGGTGCCGCCTGAGAAGCGACCGTCGGTGATCAGGGCGCACGACTTACCGAGCCCCCGCCCCTTCAGGTAGGAGGTTGGGTAGAGCATCTCCTGCATCCCCGGTCCGCCGCGTGGCCCCTCGTAGCGGATCACGACGACGTCACCCTCCTTGACGGCGCCTCCGAGGATCGCATCGACCGCCGCCTCCTGAGATTCGACAACCACCGCCGGGCCGCTGAACTTCCAGACCGACTCGTCGACGCCGGCGGTCTTGACGACGGCGCCACGGACAGCCAGGTTGCCGTAAAGGATCGCGAGACCTCCGTCCTTGGAATACGCGTGCTCGACATCGTGGATGCAGCCGGCCGCAGCGTCGGTATCGAGCGTTTCCCAGCGCTCCGACTGCGAGAAGGCCTTCGCGGAGCGCTTGCATCCCGGTGCTGCGTGAAACAGCTCGATTGCGCGCTCGCTCGGCCGTTCGCTGCGGATGTCCCAGCTCTCGAGCCATTCGGCGATGCTCGACGCGTGCACGGTATGAACGTCCTCGTTCAGCAGGCCGCCACGCCACAGTTCACCGAGGATCGCCGGGATCCCGCCCGCGCGATGGACGTCCTCCATCAGATAGGTCCCGTTCGGCGCGACCTTGCAGATGCAGGGGACGCGCTTGGACACCTCGTCGATGTCCTTCATCGTGAAGTCCAACTCGGCTTCCTGTGCGGCGGCGAGGACGTGCAGCACGGTGTTGGTGGACCCGCCCATCGCTATGTCCAATGCGATCGCATTCTCAAAGGCGGCTCTGGTCGCGACTGCGCGTGGCAGCACGCTCTCGTCGTCCTGGTCGTAGTAGCGGTGGCAGAGCTCCACGGCCACCGAACCGGCGGACTCGTAGAGGTCACGACGGGCGGTGTGGGTCGCCAGCGTCGAGCCGTTTCCGGGCAGCGACAGCCCAAGCGCCTCCGTGAGGCAGTTCATCGAGTTCGCCGTGAACATTCCCGAGCACGAGCCGCAGGTCGGGCAGGCGTGTTCCTCGATCCGCGCGATGTCCTCGTCGGAGACGCTCTCGTCGACCGCCTCGGCGATCGCGGTGATCAGATTGAGTCCCTTGCGCACGGTGCCATCGACCAGCACCGCCGAGCCGCCCTCCATCGGGCCGCCGGAGACGAATACCGCTGGGATGTTCAGCCGCAGTGCGGCGTTGAGCATTCCGGGCGTGATCTTGTCGCAGTTGGAGATGCAGACCAGAGCGTCCGCGCAATGGGCATTGGCCATGTACTCGACGCTGTCGGCGATCAGCTCGCGCGACGGCAACGAATAGAGCATCCCGCCGTGCCCCATGGCGATCCCGTCGTCGACGGCGATCGTGTTGAACTCACGGGCGATCCCACCGGCCTGCTGGATCGCGTCGCACACGATCTCACCAACCGGCTTGAGATGGGTGTGGCCGGGAACGAACTGGGTGTAGGAGTTGGCGACAGCGATAATCGGCTTGCCGAAATCCTCGCGCGCGACGCCTGCAGCGCGGAGCAGCGCTCGGGCGCCCGCCATGTTGCGCCCACGCGTGACGGTGTTGGACCTTAGCTCTGGCATGCCTTTAGGCTACCGATAGCCGCCGGCTTTCCGGCAAAGTCCGCCCACACGGCGACCATTGGTTCGCCCCTTCGACCGTCATGCCAGGTTGACGCAGGGCGACTTACGCCAATCCTGTGCGTCAGTACGAAGATGCCTTTCGCCTGGCGCAGATGTGCCGTGGCGCTGATCGTTGTGCTCGGAAGCCTCCTGTCAGCGTCATCAGCACCAGCGGTCGTGCACGGCGGCGGGAAGCGTGTCGCGCACGCTGCCGGAGCCGGCACGACCTTCCTTTCACAGTCGACCTACACGGCTAACGAGAACGTTGGTCGCCTGCCGATCACGATCGAGCGAACCACGAGCCTCTCCCAGCCCGAGGTCCTCTACTACGGCGTCAACCTTCACGGCGCTCAAGCCGGCCAGAACTTCGACCCAATCAAGGGCACGCGCGCCGTGATCCCGGCAGGTCAGCGCAGCTACACGTTCTACGTCACCGTCAATGACCAGGGGATCAACGGCCCCACTCGCCACGCGACGGCCTACATCGCCGCTCCGAACCGCGGCACGCTCGGCAATCCGAGCAAAGCCATGATCGACCTGCTGCAGAACGATCCGCTTCAGAACCGAGACGCGGAGAACCCACTCGGCTATGCGCAGGCACCGACCGATGGCGACCCGCTACAGCACGTGCGCTGGTATGTCTTCGGTGACACTGTGGCTCCCGGCCAGGCAGCCGATCAATACGCCAACTCGAACCCGGCCTGGGCTCAGGCGCTACACAGGCTCGCCTACTCCCCTGGTTCCTGGAGCTATCGCTTCTGGATGTGGAACCAACCGACGCGCACGCTGGCAAAGAACGTCGAGCTGTACCTCGCGGACGCGGAGATGAAGGAGCCGGGAACAACGGTGCCGCTCAGCACCTACTCGCTGGTCCACGGCACCTGCGAGAACCCGGCGAGCATCGAAAAGCCCTACCAGCAGTGGATCACGCAGCTGGCACGCGGCATCGGCAATTTCCGCGTCGTGCTCTACCTGGAGATCGACTCGGTCCTCGAGACGCACTGCATCGACCAGGCACAGCTGCAGATCCGCCTCAAGGACGAGCTCGCCTACGCGGTTCAGGCGCTGGCCCAGGACCCTCACGTCCTCGTCTACGTCGACGCGGGCGCGCCCGGCGTCTACAACTCGGTCGCCCAGACGGCGCGATATCTCCAGGAGGCCGACATCACCCAGGCTGCCGGCTTCTTCGTCAACGCCACCCACTACAACTGGCTGACCGACGACATCCACTGGGGCCAGCAGGTCGCCGAGCGGTTGGGCGGCGCGCACTTCATCGTCCAGAGCGACGATGACGGCCGTGGCCCGTATGTGCCGAGCTGGGAGACGCACAAGCGCAACGGCGACACCTGCAATCCGCCCGGACGCGGGGTCGGCCCGCTCACCTGGGACACCGGCTACAAGTACGTCGACGGTCTGCTCTGGTTCAACGATCCGGGCAACTCCGACGGTCCCTGCGATCAGGGCGATCCGCCGATCGGCGACTTCTGGCCGTCCTACGCCGTCGGCCTGATAGACCACGGCGTCAACCGGGTCACGGGGCCCTCGTATAACCTGCTGCGCTCGAGCGCCGACACGTGAGCTCAGGGCAACCCGGCCAGGGCCGGTATGGAAAACCACCCGGCGGGTAAGCAGCCACCCGATGAGCGATTTCGCGATGACCCTCGATGATGGTCACGATGACCACGGTCGGTGGGACTATGAGCGCAGCGACTACGAACGCAGCAAGCACGAGGCGACGCTCGCCGCGTGCGGTGATGGTCCTTTCACGAACGCGCTCGAGTTGGGGGGATCGATCGGTGTCTTCACGGAGATGCTGGCTCCGCGCTGTATGGCACTGACGACCGTCGATGTCGCCAGGACGGCGGCGGCGATGGCCCGGCGGAGGCTCGCGGATTTCCGCCAGGTGCGCGTCATCTACGGCGCCATCCCCGAGACGGTCCCCGACCAGCAGTTCGATCTGATCGTGGCATCGGAGATCCTCTATCACCTCTCCCCCGTGGACCTTGAACACACGCTCAGCCTGATCAGGGCTCAGCTGGTGAGCGGCGGGCGGCTCGTCGCAGTCCACTGGCGACCACCAGCCCCCGAGCGCCTCTTGGCCGTCGGTGAGTTGCACGCGCGTCTGCGGGACGACCCGTGGCTTGCGCCCGTCCACAGGGACGAGGCAGGGATGTTCCTGCTCGATGCCCTGAACCGAAGGTGAGCGAGAAGTTCTCGTCCGGTCCTGAGCCGTTCACGCGCCCTCCACCGGTGTCCAACCGGATTTCAAGCTCGCGGCGTTCGCTGCCGATGTTCGCACGAAGGTGACGCGTCGACGGACGCGGCACACGGGACGGAACCACTGATTTCGGGAGACGGAGCGACTATGTCCGCCAGCATCACGCAGCGCGCGCTGCAAAGCCGGTTCAAGGCAATGGCCACGCGGCTTGCGGTGGCGTTCATGAGCACCGTGACGGTGCTGCTGGCGGCAAGCGCGGTGGCGGACGCCCTGGGAGCGCCTCGCCTGCAGTCGCCCAGGAACAAGGCCGTCGTCCAGTCACTTCCCGCATTCGAGTGGGGCTCCGTCGGTCGCGCGGCGAGCTACGAGTTCGAGTTCTCGGCCGCCCAAAACTTCTCCTCGACCGTCAACGGTTTCAGCAACAACCCGATCACGCTCACGAATACGGCGCTCACGAGCGATCAGACGATCCCCAACGGCACGTACTACTGGCGCGTCCGCGCGGTGAACGCAAAGGACGTTCCCGGGCGCTGGTCGCCGATCCGCAAGCTCGTCAAGAGCTGGAAAGTGGCGCCCAAGCTGAAGAGCCCGGTGGCCAAGACGATCGACTGGCCGACACACCCGCTGCTGCTGAGCTGGACGTCGGTGGCCCACGCCGCGAACTACCGGCTCGAGATCGGAACCAGCCCCAAGCTCTCGACATTGGTGTACGGGCCGACCAACGTCCAGGGTCCGCAGTTCGCATTCCCGAGCGTGCTCGCGCCCGGCACCTACTACTGGTCCGTCCAGCCGATCGACGCCGCCGGAAACCCAGGCGGAAGTTCGAGGGTCGGCAAGTTCACCTGGGCGTGGCCGTCACAGACGACACTGTCCGAGTCAAACGTCTCTCCCGATTCCACCTATGAGGAGCCGAGCTTCTCCTGGACCGCGATCGCGGGTGCGTCGAGCTATGAGGTCCAGGTCGCGACGGATCCCAGCTTCCCGGTCAACGCGATCATCCTCGACTCCCAAAACCTGATCGCGACGACCTATACGGCCACCAACTTCTTCCCCAACCACACAGAGCTCTACTGGCGGATGCGCGCCGTCGACGCCAACGGAGATGCCGGGTCCTGGAACGACGGTCAGCCCTTCACCGAGGCCTTCGACCAGACTAGCCCGACGATCCAGAACCTGCACGTCTACGACGCCAACGGGGACATCGCCGACGGTCAGGCCACCCAAGATCCGATCGTCAGGTGGAGTCCGGTACCCGGTGCCTCCGAGTATCAGCTGACAGTGGCCCCGTGGTCAGGCGGCGGGTACGGATGTAACTGGAACGCGGGAGCGCCCTACGTCTCGACGATTGACGTCCCCACCACCGCCTGGACACCGGGCGGATACGACGGGAACAATGCCTGGGAGCAGAGCGCATACGGCTGGCCCGGGGGCGCCAACAACAACAACAACGAGATTCAGTTCCAGGGCGCAGGCCCGTTCGACGAGTGCCTCAGCGTGATCGCGCTGCGCAACGACCCGCCTCTGTCCGGCTCGACGATTGAGAGTGCGCCCGTGATCCTCGGCAATGGCGCAACCCCTGCTTTCTCCTACACCAAACCGTCACCCGGGGGCGCCCTGGGCGCGCCGACAAACGCCACGTACTCCCCTGGAGTCGTGCCGGCGGCCGCCGGCAGCGGCGCCGTCCCGGCCGGCTCGACGCTGGCAACGACGCCGCTGTTCGAGTGGCAGCAGATCGCGGGCGCCGACGGGTACTACGTGGTCATTGCCAACGACGCGGGCTTCGACCCGAACTCGATCGTGACCGTCGGTTACACGAACACAACTGCGTGGGCGCCCTCACTCCCATTGAAGGACCAGTCATCGTCCTACTGGTGGGAGGTGATTCCGGTGACCGCCGGTGGCCAGCCGGAGTCCAACGCGGAGGGTGGCTATGACCCCCAGCCGTTCAACAAGTCATCGATTCCGCCTACGCCGGTGGCTCCGACCAACGGATCCAACGTCGCCACGCAGCCGACGTTCTCGTGGCGCAGCGCGCAGGCGGCCGTGAGCTACACGCTGCAGGTCTCGGCCGACCCCACCTTCGCCAATCCGATTCAGGACATCAACACCGACAACACCTCGTACACGAGCACCTCGACACTGCCGTCCGGCAAGACGTTGTACTGGCGCGTGCGCGCGAACGACGTCGTCAACAACCTCAACTGGTCGTCCACCGAGACGTTCACGCACAACCTGCCGGCCCCGAGCTCAATGCGGAACCCCAAGGCGGGCAGCACGATTCCGCTGCTGTCGTGGGGAGCCGTCACCGGAGCGATCGGCTACAACCTGCAGATCACGACGGCGGGGGGCAGCACGCAGGTGGCCGTCGACACGCCCTACATGACGCCGCCTGAATTCCTGAACCCGGGGATCTCGCACCTGCAGGTCCAGTCGGTCTTCCCAGGGGGCCTGACCAGCGCGTTCACGAAGGTCGCGACCTACAACCGTACGCTCCCGTCGCCAGGCGGGATCCACGCCACCAAGCACGGCACGCGGATCCTGGTGACGTGGAACGCCGACAAGCTCGCCAAGACGTACTACATCCAGCTCGCCACGACGACCGACTTCGGCACTCCGATCGCCAGCGACAACACGATGAACACCGCATGGGTGCCGCAGATCAGCGCGGCCGACGCGAAACTGCGGCTGTACTGGCGGCTGGCGGCGGTCGACAACCAGAGCAATGTCGGTGCCTTCCACGTCGGCGTGTTCAATGGCCGGCACGCGAAGGCAAAGCACAGCACCAAGAAGCACAAGACCAAGAAGAAGCACAAGACCTGACGCGCTCAGGCGAGGCACCCGGACGGTGCCGTAACACCGTCCGGGCCAAATCGCCGCTACGGGTAGGTCGTGACGTCGACCGCCGTGTCCTTGTTGGCGGCAGTCGAGGCGCCTCCGACTCCGTTGATGACTGAGTTGATCCCGCCCATTCCGGTGGTGGCGTTGAGGAACACGGTCAGGAGATCGTTGAACTGAACTCCCGGCGTGTCGGGTGCCTGGAACGCCTCCGCCGAGTAGATCGGGACGCCCTGGTCAAAGAACGAGTAGCTGCCCATGCCGTAGCCCTGGAAGCTCTTCACGTTGTTCGTCACCAGGAACGCGGGATAGCCGTCCTGCGTCGGCGATGCCATCCAGGCCGCCTGGCTCGGCGGGTCGTACGGCATCTCGTTCTGGAAGAAGACGTCTTCGCCGTGCTGGCCGCGCCAGATCACCTCGTTCTTCTGGAAATGCTCGACCGCCAACCCGTACGCGTACACGTAGTTGCCGTTGACAATCACACCCGTGTTGGCGGTGTTCTCCGTCCAGCCGACGCCGTTGCCGTGGTCTGCACGCCACGCCCAGACGTCGTCGAGGATCGCTTGGCTGTCATTGACGATCAGCGCGGTGGTCGCCTTGCCGGGCGCGGCGCCGCCGATCCGGAAGAAGACGTCCTGGACGAGGGTTGGATCGTTGGGGTCGGCACCGAGGCCGTTACCCCAGCCGTGACTCTGCCTGCCAAGCTGCAGCAGCACCGGTGAGTTACGGAGTCCGGCGTCGAAGATCATGCCCGAGAGCTTGATCCCGGGCACGTCCGCGGTCCGCATCGCGACGTTGCCGTGCTCGGGGATGAGCGTGGCGAAGCCGAGCCCGAGCACGATCGTGTTCGGACGGTCGACCTTGATCGTCTGCGGCAGGTCGTAGACGCCCGGGGTGAGGATCAGGTTGCGGCCAAACGCGAGCGCCGCGTTGATCTGCCATTCCGGCGTGTTCGGATTCGCGACGAAGAACCGTGAGATCGGCAGCGAGCTGCCCGCCTCGGTCCCCGACGCGTACGAGGGCCCGACCGAATTGCGCTGGACCGCCGGCACGAAGACCTGCAACTCACCTCTGCTGTCCGTGTAAAGGAACGGCTCCTCCTCGGAAACGGGGGTGGCGGCAACGTTGGTGTACTGGCCGGCCACCGGCCCGAAGCTCGTCGCCGGGGCGCCGGTGTCGCCCATGAATACCTGGTTCCAGACGTAGTTCGACCAGCTGTCGATGTCGCTGTTGCGGGCCAGGTACTGCTGCTGCCCGCAGTTGCACACCATGCCGCCGTTGAACTCGTCGTCGGCGAGGAAGCCGCCGCTGACATCGCCGGTGCCACAGTAATCCTGGAGGAACAAGTTGCCGTTGACGATCACCCTGCGGATTGGGTCGGCCTGTGAAAGCGCCAGCAGATCATTCGTCTCCAGGCAACTGGCCGCTTCTCCATTGGTCGGGACGATGTTCGGCGAAGGCGGCAGGTCCACATTGAGCGTCACGTTCGAGAGCGAGCGCCAGAAGTTGTCGGTGCCCTCGCAGTCGCCGTCGACGCATTGGTTGTAGACGTTGATGGCGCCGTTGATGACGACGTCACCGGGCTCGGCGCCCAGACCTGCCAGCTGCTCATAGAAGCCCAACTGGAAGTCCAGCGGGTCAGTGGACGAGCCATATGTGCCGGGCTCGAAGAAGATCGAGTACCGCTGGGTCCCAAACTGGTTCGAGACCTGCTGCGCAGCAATCGTGTCGAGCTCGGACTGAATCTGAGTCTGTGACATCGACGGGTCGAAGATGATCACGTTCGGCCCCAGATTGGGATCGCCGGCGCCGACGCTGTGCGTGGACGCGTGTGCACGGTGAGTCGCGGCGGAAGCGCCTGCTGGACCGACCCAGAGCGCCAGACAGGCCAACACCGCGAGCGGCCTAAACCACTTCACTGTCTCTCCTCCTCAAATTGACGGCCAAAGGTCCCTCCCGGGCATCGAGGTACCCAGGACCGCGACGCTAACACCGCCGGAGACAGCTGCGCAACCGCGAACCTGATGAAACATCAGTTACACAATTGCAGGGATTTCGGTGAAACGAGTTGCAGACGGCTGCGCCGCTATTGGCGGCGCGAAGGGCCCAGCAGATCGTCGGTGGTGGCGACGGCGGCAACGTACGCGGCGTGCGTGGCGAGGCAGGTCATCATCACGTCAGTGGGCCAGCGCCACGGCGGCGGAGTGCGACCCAACAGTGGGAACAGGGAGAACGTCGCGCTCATCAGCGTCGTCGCGAAGATCGCGCTTGGCACCGGCTCTCGGAAGCGTCGGGCGAGCAGCCCGTGCCAGAGACCGAAGGCTGATCCGTAGCCCCAGCGCAGGATCGTGCCCAGCTCGTGATCCTCGCGCCCGCTCACTTGGCCGAGGTGCATCACCGATGCGACGATCTGACCGGGAACGAGCGAGTCGTCGTAGTCGAGCGGACCCTGGCGTCGCGGTCGCAAGCGCCGCTCGATCGCGTAGGTCGCTGTCAGCGCGGCGGTGCCGGCGGTACCCGCCAGCACGCTTCGGATCGGCCAGGGCAGGCTCATGATTGCGACTCCCGGTGTAGTGGCAGGTGGATCACCCGATCGACGAGATCGAGCCCCTCGGAACGGTGCGTGATAAGCAACAGCGTGCGGTCGTCTGCGGCGCCGACGACATCGTGCATGAGCGCCTCTGCGACCAGGGGGTCGAGATGCGCGGTGGGCTCGTCGAGGATCAGCACCGGGGCGTGCGAGATCAGCGCGCGGGCGATGACAATGCGCTGCCGCTGGCCCCCGGAGAGCTCCCGGCCCAGCTCGCCAACCGGCGTGTCAACTCCAGCGCGCAGCCGCGAGACCCAATCCCATATCCGCACGCGCCGCAGGACATCTTCGATGTCGCGGTCGCCGACCCCGGGGCGCCCGAGGACGACATTGTGCCGGATGCTGGTGTCGAACAGATGCGCGTCCTGAGCGGCGAGCGTGATCACCTGGCGGACATCCTCCTGCGCGTAATCACGTAGGTCGACGTCCCCGATGGTCACCCGGCCGGACTCTGGGTCCAGGAAACGCAACAGGAGGTTGGCGACCGTTGTCTTGCCCGCACCACTTGGACCGACCAGCGCCACGCGTTCTCCCGCCTCCAGCCGAAGGCTCAGGTGGCAGACGGCCATCTGCCGGTGTCCCGGATAGCTCGCCACCACGTCCTCCAAGGCAACCGAAAACGGCCACTGCGGAAGCGAAGTCGGCGACAACGGATCTGCCACCAACGGCTCGCGATCGATGAGCTCGAGCACCCGAGCCCCTGACGAGCAGGTCGCCGTCATATCGCGCGCCGCCGTCGCGAGTGGGGTAACTGCCTCAAACGACGCCAGCGCCAGCAGGCCCAGCATCGCAATCAACACGGGATCGAGGGCGTGGTGGCCGGCTCCAGCCGCAGCCACGAGCACGCCACAGACCGTCAATCCTGTGAGCGCCAGGTTCAGCCCATCCGCAATCCCCGCGGCGAGGGCGTCCCGTCGCCCCAGGGCGACCAGCTCCGCGTCGGCGGTTCGGACTCGCGTGAAGGCGCGCTCTTCGCCCCCAAGCGTCACCAGTTCGGGCGCCGCGACCATGAGATCGAGGAGCTCAGCTGTGAGGGTCGCGCGAGCCTCCGCCTGACGTCCTCCTGAGCGAGCGGCAAGACGTCTGGCAAGCGCCGGAACGCCGAGACCCGCCACGAGCAGCCCCGCAGCCAGCGTCAGACCCGCGACCGGCAGCACCGCGATCGCCACGCCGACCGACACGGCGACAACGACCAGCGCAACCAGCATCGGCTGGATCACGCGTAGGTAGAGATTCTGCAGCGAGTCGACGTCGGCGACCATGCGTGTGAGCAGATCGCCGCGGCGGTACCCGTCGAGCTGGGTCGGCGCCAGCGGAATGATGAGCCTGTAAACCCGGGCGCGAACGCGACCGAGCTGACCGAGGGCGAGGTTGTGCGACGAAAGGCGTTCGCAGTACCGCGAGAGTGGCCGGCCGAGGCCGCAGACCCGTACGCCGACGATCACCACCATCAGCGAGAGAATCGCCGGTCGTTCAGCCGCGCGAACGATCAGATAACCCGCCAATGCCATCAGCGCGATGCCCAGCACCAGTGTCAACGCGCCGAGCAGGACGACGTTGAGCAGACGCGTCCGCGGCACCGGCGTCAGCCTGGTGAGTCGCGCCAGCGTCGAGGTCATGCGGCCCCCCTCGAGGTCATGCGGCCATCCTCAGAGTCACGCGAACACCCCCACCATCTCGGGCACGATCCTTCCGTCCGCGAGCCGCAGTACGCGGTCGGCGGACCGCACGAGTTCCGGCCGGTGGGCGATCAGGAGCACGGTCCGCCCCACGCGGATGTCGTCCAGCGCGCGGGAGATGATCGCAAGCGTGCGCGGATCCAAGTCAGCCGTGGGCTCGTCGAGAATCAGGAATGGAGCCTTGCGAACGATCGCGCGCGCAAGCCCGATTCGCCGCCGCTCCCCTGCCGAGAGCAGGCGGGCGCCGTCGCCGATCAGGGTGTCGTAGCCATCGGGAAGGGCCTTGATGAACTCATCGGCTCCGACCAGTGAAGCTGCCTCTCGCACCTGATGGTCCGACGCGTCCGGATTGCCCAGCCGGACGTTCTCGGCCACGGTGGCGCGCAATAGCGTTGGGTGCTGCGGCACCCAACCGACGAACCGGCGCCACTCTTCGATCCGGCATTCGGCCAGGTCGACGCCGCCCACGCTGATCCGTCCCGCCGCGGGCGCGATCAGCCCGAGTAAGAGGGCGGCCACGGTGCTCTTACCAGCGCCGCTTGAGCCCACCAGCGCGACGGTCTCCCCCGGCTCGAGTTCAAGGTCGGCGCCGTCGAGCACAGTCTCGCCGCGAGCCGGGTAGGAGAACGACACCCGCTCGAGGCTGACCGAAGCGGAGGCGGGATTGGGGACATCGCGTCGCCCGCCGCTTGGCACCGCATCGTCGGCGCCGAGGAGCTCGAGCATCCGCTCTGCCACTGCACGACCGTCAGCGCTCGCGTGGAACTCGGCACCCAGGCGACGGAACGGGAGGTAGAGCTCGGGCGCGAGCACCAGCACAGTCAGTCCAGCCTGCAATCCGAGGCTGCCGTCGACAAGCCGCACCCCGGCGGTCACCGCCACCAGGGCGACACCCAGCGTCGCAGCGAGCTCGAGCACCGAGCCCGACAGGAAGCTCACGCGGAGCGTCTGCATCGTGGTAATGCGGTAACGCTCGCCGACCTCATCCAGGACCGAGCTCTGTGCCTCGGCGCGGCCGAAGACCCTCAGCGTCGGCAGCCCGCGGACGACATCCAGAAAGTGCGAGGACAGCATGCTCAATGCGCGCCAGCGTTCGGTCGCGCGCGCCTCGGAGTAGCGCCCAATCAACCACATGAACACGGGCACGAGCGGGAGCGTTACGAGCATGATCAGCGCCGACTCGAGATCCACGAGCGCCGCGCCGCAGATGACGATCGGCGGGACGATGGAGGCCAGCACGGCCTGCGGGAGGTATCGCGCGAAGTACGGTTCCAGTCCCTCGATACCCTGTACCGCGGCCGTCGCAAGCTCGGCACCGCCGGCCCCATCGGTCGCCACCGGTTGTCCGCGCAGCCGCTTCTCGGCGAGTGCCAGTCGCAGTTCCGACAGCACGCTCCAGGCCGCGCGTCGCCCGCTCACCTCCATCCCGTACGCGCAGAGGCCACGTACCAGGAACGCGATCGCCAGCGCGGCGACGAGGTGCCACAGCCGGCCCATCGGTGTTCCATCGACAGACTCTGCCACCACGCGCGCGAACAGAACCGCCTGTGCGACGACCGCCAGAGCGGTCACGACTCCGAGTCCGACGTCGACCGCGAGCAGTGGACGCACCGACCGCGTCCGTTGCACCAGGCGTGGATCGAGACCGCGCATCGGGTCAGCTATCCGGCGCGCGGCCGGAGCCGATCGTGATCGGGGAGGCGACCGGTTCGCCGGCAATGCGCTTGCGGAAGACGTAGTAGGTCCACCCCTGGTAGACGAGCACCAGCGGGACGAAGATCACGGCGACGATCGTGATCACCTTGAGCGCGTAGTGACCGGTGGCGGCGTTTGAGACCGTCAGGCTGTTGGCGAAGCTCGGATGCGAGACGAGTACGCGCGGGTACAGGCCAGTGAAGATGCTCGCCACGATTCCGATCGTCGTAAGCCCGGTGAAAGCGAAACCCCAGCCCTCGTGGCGGCGGTAGATCGCCGCGACCGCCAGCAAAAGGGCAGCCGCTGCCAATGCGCTGGCCACCGCGACAGGTCCAAAGCCGCGCTGGTTGCGGTCATGGGCCACGATCACGGTCCAGGCGAGGAACGGCAGAACCGTGACGATCGCTGGGACTGCCAGGCGCCGCGCGGCGGCGCTGGCGCGCTCCCGAAAGTCACCTGTCGTGCGGACCGTGAGATACGCGGCGCCGTGGAACGCGAACAGGCAGACGACAGCGACGCCCGCGAGCACGGTGTAGCCGCTGAAGAGGTCGAGGAAGTCCCCGATGAACTGGTGTGAGCTCCCGAGCGGGACGCCGTGCAGGAGATTTGCCAGCGCGATGCCCCACAGGAACGGCGCGCCGACGCTCCCCAACGCGTTCAGGCTGAGCCATGCGGCGCGCCAGCGCGGGCTGTCGCGCCGCTCGCGCCATTCGAACGAGACGACGCGCAGGATCAGCAGGACCAGGATCAGCAGCAGCGCCAGGTAGAAGCCGGAGAACATCGTTGCGTACCACGCTGGGAACGCCGCGAACGTGGCGCCCGCAGCAACGACCAGCCAGACCTCGTTGCCGTCCCAAACCGGCCCGATCGACTCGAACATCATCGACTTCTCACTGTCGGTCCGCGGAAGCGCAGGCAGCAGCATGCCCACGCCGAAGTCGAACCCCTCGAGCAGGAAGTAGCCGCTCCAGAGGACGGCGATGAGAATGAACCAGAGCGTCGGGAGGCTCATGTCACGCCGCTCCGAAACCGATCGGCTGCGGGACCTCGGGCTTCGCGGGCGGCCCGGTGACGTCGCCGGGGTCGAGCCGGGCGTAGCGGCGCATGAGGATGAAATCCACCACGCCGAGCGTCAGGTACAGCACCACGAATACGCCGAGGCTGCTGGCGACCGTGGCGGTGCCGACGTTTGGTGATACCGCCTGCGATGTCTTCAGCAGTCCATTCACGATCCACGGCTGGCGTCCCATCTCGGTCAGGATCCAGCCGAAGCTGGCCGCTATGTATGGGAAGGCGATGGCGACAATCGCGCTGCGCAGGAACCACCGCGATCGCTCTAGGGCCCCTCGCCGGTACAGCCACGCCCCGACCGCTGCCAGCAGGAACATCACCACCCCCAACACCGCCATGATCCGCATCGACCAATACATGAGCTCGATGCTCGGCATGTAGTCGCCGGGGCCGAACTGATGCTGCTGCTCAGCCTGGAGCTGGTCGAGGCCTTGAATCTTCCCGTCGAAGGAACCGGTCCCCATCCACGACAGCAGCCGTGGAATCGTGATCGCGAATGTCGGGGTGGGGTCCTGGGACGAGAAGCCGCCGATCTGGAAGACCGAGAACCCGCATGGCTGGCAGGTGTTCCACTGTGCCTCGGACGCGGCGATCTTCATGCCCTGCTGCGCGGTGACATCCTCGCCGAAGCGGTTACCGACCGACAGCTGCAGAAGCGTCACCGGGATCGCGACGATCAGTGCAAGCTTTGCGGCGCGACGGAACAGCTCGACGTTGCGGCCACGCAGCAGATGCCAGCAGGAGACGCCGAGCATCATGATCGAGCCGAAGATCAGACCCGCGAGGATGGTGTGCAGGTAGGCCAGGAGCGCGAACTCGTTTGACAGGAGCGCACCCAGGTTCGTGAGGTGGGCCTTGCCGTCGACGATGGTGTAGCCGACTGGATGCTGCATCCAGGAGTTGGCGACGAGGATCAGGTAGGCCGACAACCAGGTTCCAAGCGCGGCCACCCAGATCGTCGCCAGGTGGACCCGTGGCGACAGCCGGCCCCAGCCGAAGATCCACAGGCCGAGGAAGGTTGCCTCCAGCATGAACGCGGCCAGCCCCTCGATCGCCAACGGAGCTCCAAAGACTCCTCCGACGAAGTCGGAGTACACCGCCCAGTTCATCCCGAACTGGAACTCCTGCACCAGCCCTGTGGCCACGCCGATCGCGAAATTGATAAGCAGCAGCGTTCCGAAGAAGCGCGTCAGCCGCAGCCAGGCGTCGTCATGGGACCGATGCCAGATCGTCTGCATGATCGCCACCAGCGGAGCCAGGCCCAGCGTCAGCGGGACAAACAGAAAGTGGTAGATCGACGTCGTCCCGAACTGCAGGCGGGCGAGGTCGACGGTGGTGGAGCCGAACGCGATCACGAGCCCGATCCGGAGTCGATCACGCGCCCGAGCCGAAGGCGATCACGAGCCCGATCCGGAGTCGATCACGCGTCCGATCCAGTGCGTTCAGCCGACATGGGCCGGCTCCTGCCGGCTGGACCCAACGCCCATCCGCTCCATCACGTGGTCACCGACACGCAGCGCGTTTGCCATCGCCGTCAGCGCCGGGTTGACTGCGCCGATGCTCGGGAAGAAGCTGGTGTCGACGACGTAGAGGTTGTCCAGCTCATGCGCGCGACAGTCGGTGTCGAGCACAGAGCTTGCCGGATCGGTGCCGAACCGGCAGGTGCCGGCTTGGTGAGCGCACCCCGCCACCGGGATGTCGTTCTTGAGGTACGCGTGATGCGGCAACAGATGGCCGTGGTGCATACCGAGGTCGGCAAGCAACGACTTGAGGCGGTGGTAGAGGCGGTCCTTGGCCTCCTCGTTGCTGGCCGAGTAGCTGATCGAGACGTTTCCGTCACCGGCCAGAGTCACGCGGTTCTCCTGTGAGGGGAGATCCTCAGTCGAAAGCCAGAAATCGACCGCGTGACGGGCGACATCGCGCAGTGTCCACGACGGCGCGAAGCGGGTCTCGCCGGGCTTCTCGCCGCGGAACATCGGAGCCTGCGACTTGCCGACCATCTGTATGTTGCCCAGCGGGAACCCGAAGTCCTTGTCGCCCAGGTAGAAGTCGTTGACCCCGAGCGTCTTCTGGAAAACGGTCGGGTTCTCCTCCCGGGAGAGCGCCAGCACCGCCTGGCTGTTGTGGTACATGTAGTTGCGGCCAACCTGATCGGAACCGTTGGCCAGGCCACGCGGATGCTTGTCATTCGCCGATGCGAGCAGCAGCTTGGCGCTGTTGGCGGCGCCGCAGGAGAGCACGACGATGTCAGCGGAGAACGTCTCCGGATGCCCGTCGACGGTGGCCTCCACCTCGGTGACCCGTCGTCCCGTCCCGTCGGTGCGCAGTCTCAGTGCCTCACTCTGCGTGAGCAGCGTCACGTTCGGGTACATGAGCGCAGGCCTCACCGCGATCACCTCGGCATCGGATTTGGCGTGCACCACACATGGGAACCCGTCGCAGTTGTCGCAGCGCACGCACGCGCTGTAGGGCATGTTCTGCTCGTCCAGGCGTATCCCGCACGGCGCGTGGAACGGGTGTAATCCCGCGGCGGCGAGATCGTCTGAGAGCTGCTGGATCCGAGGCTCGTGCGAGACCGGCGGGAAGGGATACGGCGCGCTCGCCGGCGGGTCGGTCGGATCTTCGCCATGGACGCCATGCACCTGGTACAGCTGTTCGGCCTGCGTGTAGTAGGGCTCCATGTCCTCGTAGGAGATCGGCCAAGCCGGCGACATACCGTCGTGGTGCTGCAACTCACCGAAGTCCTCACGTCGCAGGCGGTACAGCGCGGCTCCATAGAGCTTTGTGGCGCCACCCACGTAGTAGTGCACCTGAGGCTGGAAGGACGAGCCGTCCGAGTAGTGCCAGGTGTCCGGTGTGATGTAGCGGCCGTCCACGAACACGCTTTCGGCCAGCCAGTTCTGAGGCTCGCGCGGGAGCCAGCCGCCGCGTTCGAGCAGCAGGATGCGTTTTCCAGAGGGAGCCAGATGGTAGGCAAGCGTGCCGCCGCCGGCGCCACTGCCGATGATGATGATGTCGTAGCTCTCGCTCATCTGGCCACCTCCGTAGGTAGTGCTCCACACAAAGTCGTTGCGACGACGCTCATACCGCCACCCAGGGGTGGTGCCAACGTCCATAGCCCGCGACGACCTCGTCGGCTGCCTCCGGTCCCCACGTGCCCTTTGCGTAGGGATGCACCGGCGGCGGCTCGGAGATCAGCGGCTGCATTACGCGCCAGCACTCCTCAACTCCGTCCTGGCGCGTGAATCGCCGACTGTCTCCGACCATCGCTGCGTGCAGCAGGACCTCGTACGGCGTTGGTCCCTCCCCGCCCTCGACGGCAAACTCCATGTCAAGGTTGATCTGCTCCGGCTCGACCGCGAAGTGGCGCTGAGCATCGACCAGCATCCGTACCCCGGTTGCCGGGTCGAGCTTGACCACCATCTGGCTCGGTTCGGGGATCCGCGACCAGCCGACGAAGTTCAGCTTCGGCGGGCGGCGGAACACCACGCGCAGCTCGGTCTGCGTGAACGGCAGGCACTTGCCGGTACGGATCAGCCAGGGCACTCCGCCCCAACGCCAGTTGTCGATCTCCAGCCGAAGCGCGGCGTAGGTCTCGGTCGTCGAGTCCGGGGCGACGCCATCGATCGTGCGATAGCCGTCGTACTGCCCGCGCACGTAATGGCTCGGATCGGCGGCTGCCATGGCGCGGTAGACGCCCACCAGCGCGTCCTTCAGGACTTCAGGGTCGCTCGAGGAGGGCGGCTCCATCGCCGCCGCCGCCACGACCTGCATGAGGTGGTTGACGACGACGTCCCGCAGTGCTCCGACGGGGTCGTAGAAATGACCGCGGTCCTCCACCCCGAAGCTCTCAGCCATCGTGATCTGGACGCTGGAGACGTAATTGCGGTTCCAGATCGGCTCGAACAGCGCATTCGCGAACCGCAGGTACAGGATCTCGCCAAGGCCCATCTTCCCAAGGAAGTGATCGATCCGGTACAGCTGCGACTCGTCGATGTACTGGTGAATCTCCCCCGCCAGTTCGCGCGCCGAGGCAAGATCGTGTCCAAAGGGCTTCTCGACCACGACGCGGCCGGTCTTGGTCAGGCCGGCCTCGGTCAGGCCCTTGATCACGCGACCGAACAGAAACGGTGGGATCTCCAGATAGAAGACCGGACACTCGACATTGCCGATCGCGTCCGCCACCCGCGCGTAGGTCTCAGGAGCGTCGAAATCCCCGCTCACGTACGACAGGCGCGCGGCAAAGCGCCGAAAGACATCCTCGTCGATGGTCTCGCCGCAGCCCTCGATCGCCTCACGGGCGTGGCTGCGAAGCTCCTCAGCCGACCAGTCGCTCACGGCGACGCCGACGATCGGGCAGGTCAGCTCGCCGCGCTGCTCCAGCCGGTAGAGCGAGTGGAACGTCATCACCTTCGCGAGGTCACCGGTGATGCCGAACACGACAAACACGTCCGCCGCCTTCGGTTGGCGCGCGCCAACATGCGACGCGCTTGTCATGGGTCGAGGCTCAACTGCGGTCGTCATATGCCGACCCCCTTATTCGTTTAGCGGCTGCGGGAGTAGGTCGATGCTCACGTCGCCGCTGTGCCCGAGCATCACCTGATACGGGTGAGAAGCGCGTCCAGCGGGACGCGCTCAACTGCTTGTCGAGGACCCGGCACCCACCGCGATCGGGTCGTCATCCCAGTCGATCTTCGCCGCGTCACCGCGGTCGAGGACGTGCGGACCGCCGGTCTTGGAGAAGCCGTCCCAGGCCCAGTCGACGAAAGCCTCGATCTTCGCCTTGGTCCCCGTCATCAGCGCGGCGTGCACGCCGAGCCAGGACATGTGAGCCAGTTGCCCGTGGATTTCGTGGTGGTGCTTTCCGACCTCCGCGATCGCGGCGCCACGGCCGATCATCGCCATGATTCCCTTGTCGCGATACGCGAAGGGCTTGCGGGGCTTGCCGTCGAGGTCGGCCAGGATGTTCTCGGCTGCCCAAGTGCCGCTCTGCATGGCCACCGAGCCCAGCTGCGGAAGCGCGCCGGTGTCGTCGGAGATGTTGGCGATGTCCCCTATTGCGTATACGCCCGGATAACCGGCCAGCGTGAGATCTGACTGCACGTCAAGGCGACCGCCGTGCCCTTGTGCGACGCCTGTCGCGCCGGCCAGAGCCGCACCCTCGATCCCGCCACCCCAGACCACACACCGCGTCGCGATAGTCCTGCCGTCTGAGAACTCGGCGTGACCGCTGCAGACCTCGGTCAGGCCGATGCCGAGATGCACCTTGACCCCCTTCTCGCGCAGCACCTTGTCCACGTACTTGTGAGCGTCGTCGGAAAACGGCCTCAGGAGAGCGTCTCCGTGGTCGACGAGGTGGACCTCACAGGCGCCCGCGTCGAGGTCTGGGTACACCGCCGGAATTGTGTGTTTGACCATGTCGCCGATCGCCCCTGCGACCTCGACCCCGGTCGGGCCACCGCCGACGATCACGAAGTTGAGCGCACCGCGATCGACGAGCTGGGGATCTCGGTCGACCTGCTCGAGCAGACCAAGGATCCGCGAGCGCAGATTGGTGGCGTTATCGAGCGAGTAGAGCGGAAAGGAGTACTCAGCGGCGCCGGGCGTGCCGAAGAAGTTGGGGTCGGACCCGCCGGCCAGGACCAGCGTGTCGCCCGACCATTCCTGGCCGTCCTTGGCGACGACCGTCCTGGTGCGGGGATCCGCCGAGGCGATATCAGCGAGCTTGACGTCGATGTCGTCTTCGCCTGCGAACACCGAGCGAAGCGAGTCCGCCACATCGCTGGGTGCGAGCTGCGAGGTCGCCACCTGGTAAAGCAGCGGCTGAAATTGGTGGTAGTTGTTGCGGTCGATCAGCGTGACGTGGACCCGCTTGTGCTTGACGAGGTGCAGCGCGCACCCCAGACCGGCAAATCCTCCGCCGACGATCACAACGTGTGGTTTCGCCTCGGTTGCGCGTTCGGTCATTGGAGACTCCTTCCGTAGCTCTGAGCCCGTTGTGCTGGACCGCCCGATGCTGACCCGCTGATGCCGCTTCGCTTTCACCCGATCTGGGTGATCGGATGCCGCTGCCGCCGGACCGCGCCGTCAAGAACGATCGCCAGCAGCCCGAGGAGGATGATGGCCACAAACGTCCCCGGCGCCGTCTGGAATGTGTCGACGGCGAAGAAGCCGAGCACGACGCCGGTGACGGCCACTGCGAGGAGGACGATGATGGGGTTGCTCGCGGTGTCGGCTCGCCGGCGCCATCCGGCGAGGCCGACGAGCATGAAGACCATCAGCGAGACCGCGCTACCGACCGAGGCGATCGCAGACAGGTCGACGAGGTTCGCGACGATCAGCACCACAGCCGAGGTGATCAGTAGCCCAGCGTGACGACCGAGCCGCGACCTCTCCCCGAAGAACCCGGGGAAGAGTTTGGCTTTGGCCAGTTGCTCGGTCAGGTTCCCCGATGCGTAGAGGGTTGCGTTCGTGCAGCCGGCTGTTGACAGCAGCGCGACGATCGCCATGCTCGTGAAGCCGGCGTCTCCAAGGGACGGGCGCGCCGCTTCCGCGATCGCCGTCTCGCCGTAACCAATGACCTGCGTGGTCGTGAGCGTGCCGAACACGCCGACGGCGATGAGCACGTAGGTCAAGGCCGTGATTCCTAGGGCGTAGGTCATCGCCCTAGGCAGATCATGGTGGGGCCTGCGCAGGTCCCCGGCCGTGAAAGTGATCACGTTGAACCCGAGGTACGCGAAGAAGGTGAGCGCGACGCTCGCGAGGATCTTCGAGAGCGACGGGTAGCCACTGAAGGCCAATAGGTGCGGGTTCATGTTGACGATCGTTACGACAATGAACACCGCGAACACGGCGAGGACGCAGACGACGATCATCGATTGGGCGTTGGCGACGAACTTCGCGCCGACCAGGTTGATCGCGAGCATGCCCAGGATCAGGATGGTGATGAACAGGTTGTGCCAGCCAGAACCGGCATGCTCGCCGACGAACAGTGCGGTCGCGTAGCCGCCGAACGAGACCGCGACCATTGCGCCGACGATCACGATCGCTGAGATGTATCCGAGCCAGCATGCGCTGCCGACGAGCCGTCCTTTTCCGAATCCCTCGATCAGGTAGGTGATCAGACCCCCGGAGGAGGGGAAGCGCATGCCCAGCTTGGCGCATACGTAGCCGAGCAGACCGGCGACCAATCCTCCGATCAGGAAGGAGACCCAGACCGCCGCGCCTGCCACCGCCCCGGCCTCTCCCAGAAGCGCGAAGATTCCGGCTCCGATCATCGATCCGATACCCAGGACCGTCGCACCCCGCACCGTCAGAGCCTTCTCGGGCGATTCGGGCGACGGGACAGGTTGGTCGGTGATCACGACACTAGCCGTCAGCATGGGCCGGTGCGGGGCCCGGACCGGCCGCCGACTGCTGTCGACGGGCGATGAGCTTGCCCGCCTCCCAGAGCACGAGCAGCAGGACGGCGGCGGCGAGGGCAAGCCCGAACTGCGGAGCCGTGAGCGTCGTGGTGTCCAGCAGCCGGTTGAACAGGTCCATCTGAGTGACTGCCACCGCTAGCACCAACTCGGCCACCGCGGTCCAGTTCATCTTGAGGTTGTTGAACGTCTCGGCGCGAAGCACCGACACCGTTGCGCCACGGCTCTCGTAGGCGGCGACGACCAGCATCAATGCGAATGCACTCAGGCCGATCGAGGATCCAACGACGACGCTGTGGTAATGCTGCTTGCCGAAGTGGATGAGGGCGTCGATGCAGATCGCCATGTACAGCCCGACCAGACCACAGGTGAGCTTGACGGCACCCGTCACGATCGATTCGCCGCTCGGTCGGGGGTGAAGGCTCATCAGGCCCGACGTCGCCTGGTCCAGACCGAGAGCCACCCCGAACGGCGCGCTCACGATGAAGTGGATGTAGAGCACTTCGCCTGGCGTGAACGGCTGCCCCGAGGCTATGTTGAGCACGGTGGCGCCGAGGAACGTGAGCACGAACGCCACCAGCGAGATCAGCACGAAGCGGACGTACTTCATCAGGTTGTCGTAGAGCTTCCTGCCCTGCTCCACGGCGCGAACGATCGTGGCGAAGTTGTCGTCGGTGAGAATCATCCGCGCCGCGTTCTTGGCGACCTCGGTGCCGCTTCCCATGGCGATGCCGATGTGCGCGGCCTTGATCGACGGCGCATCGTTGACTCCGTCACCCGTCATGGCGACGATCTCACCCTTCTTCTTCAGTGTCTCGGCGAGCAGGACCTTGTGCTCGGGCGCGACGCGCCCCAGGACGCCGAGCCGCTCGATCCGCTCCAGGCGCTCAGACTCGTCGAGCGCGGCGAAGTCGGCGCCCAGCATCGACTCGCCCTCAATCCCCAGTTGCTCGGCGATAGCCGCTCCGGTGACGACGTCGTCACCGGTCACCATCCGTACGCGGATGTGAGCGCTCTGCGCGTCCGTTACGGCCTGCTTCGACTCCTCCCTAGCCGGGTCGACCATCCCGACTAGGCTCGTCATCTGCAGTCCCTCTACGTAGGCGAGCAGATCGCCGTTCGGATCGAAGTCGGCTGGATCGAGGTCAATCGATGCTGCCGCCATCACCCTGAGCCCGGCCTTCTCCATCCGCTCGACGTGGGCATTGGCCTTTGTCTGAAGGTCCGCATCCCACGGAATGGCCTGTCCGCCGGACAACGCGGTTGCGGCGTGGCTCATCACCGCTGGGGCCGCCCCTTTTACGTAACAGCGCACGGTCTCCCCACCCGCCCCGTCAGCTTCTGTGGTGAAAGCGGCCATCAGCTTGTAGGTGGGATCGAACGGCAGCGTCGCGATGCGCGGGTGACGCTCGTGCGTTTGGGCGATGTCTAGTCCAGCCTTATAGGCCAGGATGAGCAGCGCACCCTCGGTGGGATCTCCCACCACCTTCCCGTCGACCAGCGTGGCATCGCTGGCGATGACGTACGGAAGGATTGCGTCCTCGATCGTGTCGGTTCCTCCAGCCGCGTGGTGAACCGTCCCTTCCAGCTCGTAACCGGCGCCGGAGATTGTGTAGCGGTCGGTTGGATCGACCACCTCGACGGCGGTCATCTGGTTCATTGTCAGCGTGCCGGTCTTGTCGGAGTTGATCGCCGACGTGGAACCGAGCGTTTCGACTGAAGCCAGGTCCTTCAGCACAGCGCCATGGGTGGCCAACTCGGCTGCCCCCATCGACATCACGACCTGAAGCACCGTCGGCATCGCCTCCGGGATGGCCGCGATCGCCAGCGCCACGGCGCTCGAGAAGACCACGGTCGAGGGCAGCCCCCGCTGTGCCCCGAGTACGAACATGATCACCATCGTGATGCCGGCCGCGCCGGCGATCCAGAGTGTCAGCGTGTCCAGCTGACGGCTGAGCGGCGTCCGCTCCTTCGCCGTGGTGGCCAGCATCCCCGCGATCTTCCCGACCTGCGTGTCGCTGCCGGTGGCGGTGACGATAATCATCGCGCTGCCGTGCGTGACCGGGGTGTGCATGAAGGCCATGTCAGATTGATCGCCGGGACCGAGGTCCACGCCCGACGGTGCCTGCACTCCCTTGGACACCGGCACGCTCTCCCCGGTCAGAGCGGACTCATCGATCTGCAGCGAGCTTGCCTCGATGATCCGCCCATCGGCCGGCACGTCGTCGCCGGCAGCCAGCAGCACGACGTCACCGATCACCACTTCCTCGGCGGGGATCTGAGCCTCCACCCCATCTCGCCGCACGCGCGCGTTGGATTTCACCATCGCCTTCAGCGCGTTCATGGCGCTCTCCGCCTTGCCCTCCTGCCGTAGCCCCACCACCGCGTTCAATACGGTGATCAGCAGCAGCAGCACGCCGGTGCTCCACTCCTTGATCACCAGTGACACCACCGCCGCCGCCAGCAGGATCAGCTGCATGTAGGTCCGGTACTGACCGATGAAACGCTTCCAGACAGGGACGGACGCCTCGGCCGGAAGCGCGTTCGGTCCGTACTCCTGGAGCAGGTCGCCGGCCTGTTGACTGCTTAGGCCGACGGCAGGATCTACGTGCAGGGTTCCTGCAACCTCGGCCGGGGTCTGGCCGTACCAGCTGTCCTCGTCAGAACGTTGGATCGCCGTCGGGGATGCCGTGGTGCTCGTCATCCCGACGGCCGAGCCGCTGGTTTGCCGTCCTGCTGGCTGTCCATGAACGGGTCGGGAGCCGCGCCCTCTGGGGCCTGCGACTCGAGCGCCTGCTTGACCTCCAGCAGTGCATCGCGTTGCTGCTTGGTGACCTTTGGGAACCGCGGATCGATATCGATCAGGGCCTGGGCGAGCACCATCCCGACCGCGAGCCGCTCGAACCACTTGCGGTCGGCGGGGATCACGTACCAGGGGGCCCACTCGGTGCTGGTGTGGGTGAGCGCTTCCGAGAATGCCTTCTGATAGGCGTCCCAATGCCCGCGCTCCTGGACGTCCGCGGTGGAGAACTTCCAGTTGTGGTCGGGCAGGTCGATGCGGCGCAGGAACCTGACGCGTTGTTCCTCCCGCGAGAGGTTCAGGAACAGCTTGACGATCCGGAATCCATTGTCGGTCAGATAGCGCTCCCAGTCGTTGATCTCGCGATAGCGCTGCTTCCAGACATTCCCGCCCTTTGCGGCCTTGGGCAGGTCCTGGCGCTCGAGGATCTCCGGGTGAACCCGGACAACCAGCACCTCTTCGTAGTAGGAGCGATTGAAGATTCCGATCTGTCCCCGCGCCGGAAGTCGCTGCGCATAGCGCCAGAGGTAGTCGTGAGCGAGCTCCTCGGACGACGGGACCTTGAAGCCGTTCACAGAGACACCCTGCGGATTGACGCCGCTCATCACATGCCGGATCGTCCCGTCCTTGCCGGCCGCGTCCAGCGCTTGCAGGACCACCAGCACGCCCCATGTGCTCTGGGCGGCCAGACGAGCCTGGTACTCGCACATGAGCGCGATGCCCTCCTGCAGAAGCTCGACTCCGTCGTGCTTTCTATTCACACCAGCCTTCAGTGCAGGGTCGTAATCCCGTGCGAGGTTCACGTGCGAACCGGGCTCGACACGCAACAGCTCAACGAACTCATCGAGCCGCTTGCGTCGCTTCCGGGACAGGACGTATTCAGCCATCCGAGAAACGTCACGCCCGGTTGCCCAGCAGTCGTCATCCAATCAGGGTGATTGGTGGCGGCGCCGTACGCCGGACACTGTCGGAGAACCGGGAGGCGAGATGACGACGATTGCGGAAACCCCGCCGACAAAGCGCCAGTGGTATTCGCGCACAGCTGGTGCCGTCGAGGCCGAATTAGGCGTCGATCACGAGTTGGGACTCGGGGCCACAGAGGCCGAGCAGCGGCTCAGAACCTACGGCCCCAATGAGCTGCCGAAGGAACCGCCCCCGAGCAGGTGGGTGATCGCGCGGGGGCAGCTTTCCAACCCGATGAACATCATGCTGCTGATCACCGCAGCCGCGAGCTTTGTGATCGGACAGATACCAACGGGCCTGTTCGTGCTGGGGCTCGTGACATTCAACGTCGTGATGGCGTCCAGTCAGGAGCTGAAGGCACAAGCCAGCGTCGAGGCGCTCGCCGAGTTGCAGGTGCCGCATGCGCGCGTCCGCCGCAGCGGCGCCGTCGAGGAGGTCGCATCGACAGGGCTCGTTCCTGGTGACATCGTGCTGCTGGAGGCCGGCGACGTCGTGCCGGCCGACGGGCGGATCGTTCAGTCCGCGACCCTGGAACTTCAAGAGGCCGCACTGACCGGTGAGAGCGCGCCCGTCGCCAAGGACGGAGGGGCAGTGCTCGATTCCGACGCCATGCTCGGCGACCGAACGAACATGGTCTTCCAGAACACACAGGTCACGCGCGGTACGGCGACGGTTGTTGTCACCGCCACGGGCTCGTCGACCGAGATGGGCAAGATCGCCGCGATGGTCAGCTCGACCCAGCGGCAGCGTTCTCCGTTGCAGAAGGAACTGGACGGGATGACGAAGGTGTTCGGCTCGCTCGCGTGGCTCGCGGTTGGGGTCATTGCGATCTTCGGAATCGCCCGTGGCCAGAATCGGGACACGCTGCTGCTCGTGTGCATCTCGACCGCGATCGCATCGATCCCGGTCGGCCTGCCGACCTTTGTGCAGGCGATGTTGTCCTCGGGCGCGCAGCGGTTGGCCGACTCGAAGGCTGTGGTCAAGTCATTGGCGGACGTGGAGACACTGGGCGGAACGACTGTCATCAACAGTGACAAGACCGGAACGCTGACCCTCAACGAGATGACCGCAACCACCATGCTGGCCGGCGGCGAGTGGTTCGAGGTCGAGGGAAATGGCTATCGCAAGACCGGCGCGATCCTCGGCGTGGCCGGATCAGAGCTTCCGGATTTCAGCCGACTGGCGCTCGGGCTCACGTTATGCAGCGACGCCACGGTGGCCGATGACGAATCGATCATCGGCGATCCCAC
Organism: uncultured Actinomycetota bacterium; assembly: GCA_963714335.1. Taxonomy (GTDB): domain Bacteria; phylum Actinomycetota; class Thermoleophilia; order Solirubrobacterales; family Solirubrobacteraceae; genus Palsa-465. The sequence goes on along the minus strand of CAVQNW010000001.1, from coordinate 171,875 downwards.
CGAGGCGGCGCTCGTCGTTCTGGCAGCCAAGATGAGCGCCGACGCGGAACACACACGCAATGCCCTCGCGCGGAAGGCGGAGGTGCCGTTCGACTCTGAGTACAAGTTCATGGCGACCTTCCACGACCGGCCCAGCTGGATGACGCCGGGCCTGCTCAAGGACCGGCACTTCATGACGGTGAAGGGTGCGCCGGACGTCGTGATTGGGTTGTGCAGCCAAGCCCTCTGGCACGGTCAGGAGGTGCCGATCGCCGCGGTTCGCGAAGACATCATGGGCGCGAACCGGCGGCTTTCGGAGGGCGGTCTGCGCGTGCTCGCCTTCGCCGCCCGCGACCTCGACGATCGGGCGATGGCGGATGCGAGCGGCGATCCAATGGCCGCCGTGCGTGACCTGATCATGGTCGCGCTGGTCGGCATCATCGATCCGCTGCGCACCGAAGCCAAAGACGCTGTCCGCGCTGCACTCGACGCCGGCATCGACGTGCGCATGATCACTGGCGACCACACCGTCACCGCCCGGGCGATCGCGGACGAGCTCGGTCTCGGCTCCGGCGTGATGACGGGTGCAGAGCTGCAGCAGCTCTCCGACGAGGAGCTCCTGCGGCAGCTTCCCAACCTGCACGTCTTTGGCCGTGTCGCTCCAGAGGACAAGCTGAGGCTGGCGAAGCTTATGCAGCAGTCAGGTGATGTTGTCGCGATGACCGGTGACGCGGTCAATGATGCGGCAGCACTGAAGCAGGCGGACATCGGCGTGGCGATGGGAAGCGGCTCCGAGGTCTCCAAACAGGCCGCGAAGATCGTCCTGACCGACGACAACTTCGCGACGCTAGTGCGCGCTGTTGACCTCGGCCGTGACATCTACCGCAGGATCACCTCGTATGTGAAGCTGCAGCTGACGATCCTCTCCTCCGTGCTGCAGCTGATGCTGCTGGCCACGATCTTCAACATCAACGGCGGCATCGCGCTGTTCCCGATGCAGCTCCTGTTCTGCAAGTTCTTCGTGGTCGTGACAGTCGTGATCGGGTTCATCGTCGACGTCCCCGATCCGAGCGTCATGCAGCGACCTCCACGCCAGCCCGGAACGCGGATCGTGAATCAGGCCCAGATCATCCGCTGGGTGCTGAGCGGCCTGATCGTTGCGGTCACCGCGTTGCTGATCCTCGACCTCGGACCGGACAAGCCGAGCACCACCCACGCCTCGGCCTCGATGACGATGGCCTTCGCCTTCATCGCATTCACCGCGGTCAATCTCGGCGTTGTCATGCGCCGAGAGCGGGAGGCGCCCTGGTCCTCCCCGCTGTTCCCCTACATGGGCTGGATCATTCTCGGCTGGATCCTCACCTGGGCCGGCGTCGAGCTTCGGATGTTCCAGCGCCTGCTGGACACGCAGTCGCTCACGGGGCCGCAGTGGGCATGGGTGCTCGGCCTATCGCTGGTGACGCCCGCCCTGGTCTGGGCCGACAAGACGATCCAGCAACGACGCCAGGCGAAGCCCACCGACGAGCCGGCCGGAGCGACAACTTGAGCGTGGCGGTTGCAGACGCGCGAGCCCTGCGTCTGGGTGAGGACGACCGCGATCGCGGCTGGGTCACGTTCGCCGCCGTGATGCTCCTGTTACTCGGTTGCACCAATACGGTTGAAGGCGTGGCCGCGGTCACGGGATCAGACTTCTTCGTGGCGCGCGCCCAGTACGTCTTCGGCGATCTGAGCAGCTGGGGTTGGGTGATCTGGATTCTGGGGGTGGCTCAGGGACTGACCGGAGTCGCAGTGCTCTTCAAGAGCCAGGTCGCGCGCTGGCTGGGGGTCGCCTTCGCTGTCGGCAACGCGTTGGCGCAGCTGCTCATGATGCAGGCCTACCCGCTCTGGTCGCTGGCGGTCTTCGGCCTGAACGTTGCCGTGATCTACGGCCTGGTGGTTTATGGGGGCCGCAGCTTCCGCACCTTGTGACCCCGACGGCCTCACCCGATTGGGACGATGACCGGTTACCCAGAGCCCGGAGACTGTCTTCCGTAGTTCCCGCAGCGACCCGATTTCCAGCGAAGGAGCAGGCACATGGCAGCCGTAACTGCACCAGCCGTCGGGGCTCACTCAGAGGTGGGCACCCTGCACACGGTGATCGTTCACCGTCCCGACCTGGCTCACGCTCGCTTGTCGCCCCACAACTGCCATGAACTCCTGTTTGACGATGTGATCTGGGTCCGCCGCGCGCAGGAGGAGTTCGACGCCTTTGTGGATGTGATGCGGGGTCGCGGTGTCGAAGTCCTTCTGTTCCACGATCTGCTCGCAGAAACGCTGGACCGAGACGATGCGCGGGATTGGGTGCTGCAGCGGCGGATTCGCCCCGAGGAGGTGACGGCGCTGTTCGCCCAGGAGATCACCGCATGGATGCAGCAGATGCCCGGAGATGAGCTCGCCACCCATCTGACGGGTGGCGTGATGATCCAGGAGCTTCCCGAGGACATCGTCACGGCGATCGGCCGCGCGATGCGTCCGACGGACTTCGTGTTGGCACCGTTACCGAATCACCTGTTCACACGTGATAACAGCGCGTGGATCTACGGCGGTGTGTCACTCAACCACATGTATTGGCCTGCTCGTCAGCACGAATCGTTGAATGTTGAGGCCGTGTATCGGTTCCACCCACGTTTCCGCGAGGCAGATTTCAAGATCTGGTACGGCGGCGCCGATCACGACTGGGGTACCGCTTCACTCGAGGGCGGAGACGTGATGCCGGTCGGGAACGGGGTTCTGCTGGTCGGGCAGGGAGAACGCAGCACCGGCAAGGCGGTCAGCATCCTGGCGCGCAATCTGTTCGCTGCGAGAGCGGCGCGACTGGTCATCGGCGCCTTGATGCCGCGCGAGCGCGCGGCGATGCATCTGGACACCGTCTTCACATTCTGCGACCGCGACGTGGTCACGATCTACGAGCCGGTGGTGTCACAGATAGTACCGATCCTGTATCGCCCTGACGGTGACGGTGGAGTCACTGCGGAGCTGTCGGAGCGGTCGTTCCTCGACGAAGTACGAGGAGCTCTCGGAATCAGCGACCTGAAGGTGGTTACCACCGGCGGCGACGACTTCGAGGCAGAGCGCAACCAGTGGGATGACGGCAACAACGTGGTTGCCCTTTCACCGGGAGAGATCATCTGCTACGAGCGCAATGAGGCAACCAACGAGAAGCTGGCCAGCGCGGGCATTCAGCTGCATCCCATAGCGGGCCAGGAGCTCGGCCGGGGCCGCGGTGGCGGCCACTGCATGACCTGCCCCGTTGTCCGGGATGCCTAAGGAGGAACGATGAGCACGACAGCCGACCTGCACGGACGCCATCTACTGACGCTGAAGGACTACACCCGCGAGGAGATCATCTACCTGCTCGACCTGGCGGCAGAGCTCAAAGCCGCAAAGCGGGAGGGACGTGAGGAGCAGAGGCTGCGCGGTAAGAACATCGCGTTGATCTTCGAGAAGGACTCGACCCGAACTCGCTGCTCATTCGAGGTCGCGTCCTACGACCAAGGGGCCCAGGTGACGTTCATCGGTCCGACAGGCTCGCACATGGGTCACAAGGAGACCGTCAAAGACACAGCAAGGGTGCTGGGGCGAATGTACGATGCGATCGAGTACCGCGGGTTCGGGGAGAGCGTGGCGGACGAGCTGGCGGCGTGGGCGGGCGTGCCAGTCTTCAACGGCTTGACAGACGAATGGCACCCGACCCAGATCCTCGCCGACTTCCTCACGTTCGAGGAGCACGTCCCGAAGCCCCTCGACCAGGTGATTTTCTGCTACCTGGGTGACGCTCGGTTCAACATGGCCGACAGCTATCTGGTCGGGGGGGCGAAGCTCGGTATGGATGTCCGAATCGCAAGCCCGAGACAGCTATGGCCGCGCCAGGACATCAGGGACCTGGCCAATTCCATCGCCCAGCGGAGCGGCGCCCAGATCACCATCACGGAGGATGTCGAGCAGGCCGTGAAGGGGGCCGACGTTTTGCTGACCGATGTATGGGTGTCGATGGGTGAGCCGGCCGAGGTTTGGCAGGAGCGGATCGGCCTGCTGCTCCCCTACCAGATCAACGCACACACGATGAGCCTCACGGGCAACCCCAACGTCAAGTTCATGCACTGCCTTCCGGCGTTTCACAACAGCGACACGACCGTCGGCAAGGAGTTGTATGAGAAATATGGTCTGGAGGCGCTCGAGGTGACCGATGAGGTCTTCGAGTCATCGGCGTCGATCGTGTTCGATGAGGCGGAGAACCGCATGCACACGATCAAGGCGGTGCTCGTCGCGACTCTCGGGAGCTGAACATGCGCGTCGTCGCCGCGCTCGGAGGAAATGCGCTGCTCGAGCGGGGACAGCCTATGACGGCCGAGAACCAGCGGGCAAATGTGGTGCGCGCATGCGAAGCGCTCGCACCGATCGCGCTCGAGCACGAGCTGGTCATCACCCATGGCAACGGCCCGCAGGTCGGGCTGCTTGCGCTGCAGGGGGCGGCTTACCAGAAGGTTGAGACGTACCCACTCGACGTGCTCGACGCCCAGACCGAGGGGATGATCGGTTACCTGATCATGCAGGAGATGGGGAACCTCCTGCCCTTCGACAAGCCGATCACCACCCTGCTGACGATGATCGAGGTGGACCGCGGCGATCCAGCCTTCGAGAACCCGACCAAGCCGATCGGACCCATATACACAGAACAGGAGTGCCGAGCACTCGCTGCCGAGAAGGGCTGGTCGTTCAAGCCGGACGGTGACCACATGCGCCGCGTTGTACCTTCACCGAAGCCAAAGCGGATCTTCGGGACCAGGCCTGTGGAGTGGCTGCTCGAGCGCGGATCCGTTGTGATCTGCGCAGGCGGTGGGGGCGTTCCGACGATCTATAGCGATGAGGCCGCGCCGGCCGGAAGGCGGCTCACTGGCATCGAGGCCGTGATTGACAAGGACCTCGCCAGCGCGGTCCTCGCGGCCGATCTGCACGCCCAGGTGCTAATGATCATCACCGACGTGGACGCGGTTTATGCGGACTGGGGAACGCCGCACCAGAACGCCATCAGGTACGCGACGCCCGCAAACCTGACGAGCAAGCAGTTCGCCGAAGGATCGATGGGACCAAAGGTGAGGGCGGCGTGCCAGTTCGTCGAGCGCGGTGGTGGCTTCGCCGCGATTGGCGCGATCAAAGACGCGGCCGGGCTGCTCGCAGGTACCACCGGCACCTGCGTGATGCCGACACCGGCGGACCTGGTCGCCGTTCGATGATGGTACGGCCAGCGCTCACCTGGATGATCGATGGCAGACGAAGGCGTACCAGTTAGCCGCACCGTACCGCCGTCCGGCACGGCGGCTCCGGCGGTCCCCGGCACGCCTGAGGGGGTAACTGCAGCTTCAACGAGCGGCGGGTCGTCTGGTGACTCCGGCTTCGGCTTGGGTACTGCGATGGCGCTGATCATCGGCAGCATCATTGGGGTGGGCATCTTCAACCTGCCCACATCGCTGGCGAGCTACGGCCCGATCACGCTCGTGTCGATGGGCTTGACCACGATCGGGGCGCTGGCTCTGGCGATGCTATTCGCAGCTCTCTCCCGACGATTGCCGGCCGATGGTGGCCCCTACGCCTATGCCCGCGTCGCCTACGGAAACATGTGGGGCTTTGCCAATGCATGGTCCTACTGGATCACGGCCTGGGCCGGCAACGCGGCAATCGCGGTGGGCTGGGTCCTGTACGTCGAGCAGTTCGTGAACACCGGCCACAAGAAGGTGTTCTCGATCCTGCTGGTGCTCGTCGGGCTGTGGGTGCCGGCGATGATCAACCTCTCCGGGGTCAAGAAGATGGGGTTGATACAGGTGGTGACGACGATCCTGAAGTTCTTCGCCGTCGGCTTCATCGCGATCGTCGGTCTGTTCTACATCAAGACCGGCAACTACCACCCCTTCAACGTCAGCGGCGGGAGCGCGATCAGCGCTATCGGCGGCGGCATGGCAATCGCCCTGTTCAGCTACCTCGGCGTGGAGTGCGCATCGGTCGCCGCCGGCAAGGTGCGCAATCCTGATCGCAACGTTCCCAAGGCGACCATCCTCGGCACGCTTGCAACCGCCGTCGTGTACATGCTCTCTCTATTTGCGGTGTTCGGCATCCTCTCTGCCACGGTCTTGACGAACTCGACAGCGCCGTTCTCGGATGCCGTCAATGCAATGTTTGGAGGCACGGCCGGCGGGGACGTGATGTCGCTCCTGGTCATCATCTCCGGGTTCGGGGCACTCACCGGTTGGACGATGATCTGCGCTGAGATGCCGCTTGCCGCTGCCAACGACGGCCTGTTCCCGGACCGGTTCAAGCGCCTGAACAAGGCCGGAGTCCCCGCCTTCGGGATCATCGCCTCGACGGTCCTTGCCTCGATCGCGATGGTCATCAACTACCTCGGGTCGAGCGGCGCGAACGCATTCACCACGCTGGTGCTGATGACCGGCATCACCTCTGCAATTCCCTACGGATTCTCTGCGCTGGCCCAGATCAAATGGCGGCGCGCCGATCAGCACCTGCTCAAGACGCCACGCTTCCTGCGCGACATGATCGTCTCGGTGGTCGCGCTGGTGTTCTCGGTTCTGTTCATCTTCTACTCGCGCAACACCGGTCACAGCTTCTGGCTCTACTGGGCGCCGTTCTTCCTGGCCGCGGCTGCGTTCGCGCTCGGAATCCCGGTCTACAACCGGCAGCGACGGCACATGTCGAACCCGGATGCCGTTCCGCCATACCCGATGGTGTCGCCCGCTGGCGGCGCGCCGCCTGCCACCGACGGGCAGGACCCCGGCGGCGGGAGCGGGTCGTGACTTTCCGTGTGCTCCGATCGGGCCAGTTGGCAGCTGCGATGGCGCTCGCGGGACTTGCCCTGGCGGGCTGCGGGCGCCTGACCCGTACTGCCACGATAAATCAGGTCACGACCACGTCAGGTTCAGTCGTGGCGGCCGCGGTGGCGCAGCAACTCGCGGATCACGGTCTGTCGGGTGCCCGTGTCACATGTGCGAAGGCCGTAATCGTGGACGTTGATTCGCACGTCGCGTGCACGGCGACCATCGCAGGAAAGAGCCGGCTTGTCCGGTTCTCCTTCAACTCCCCGAACGGGCAGATCAAAGCCTCTTCGGTCGCGACGCAGTAAGTCGCCGGCTCTCAACCTGCCCGGCCTGGCGACGACGAGCCAGTGCACGCTGGGCGAGGAGCGTGAGCGTGCTGCCCGCCAGGATCAGCGCAACGTTGATCACGAGCACCGCGAGCGCGCCGCGGGCTTGGTCGAGCCTGCCCAGCCCGGCCGCCACACCGAGCAGCGCCGAGGCGGGGATCGTCGTGACGGAGATCGCGACACCTACGGCCGTGCTCGCCTTGGTCTCGAGCGCGAGCATGCCGACGACCCCAGCGGCCAGGGCAACGATCGGCGTGGCGATATTGACAGTCGCGATGCCGTCCAGAAACCCTGTTTGGTTGGGCTCGAGACCTGCCGGCAGGAGGCTCAACGAGTTCAGCACGAACGTCATGAGACCACCGACTGCGCAGGCGCAGCCAAGTCCGACCACCAGCGCGACCGTCGCGCGGCCAACCAAGCTCCAGCGACAGAGGACGACCGCGGTTGCGGCGGCGGTAATCGGAAGCAGGTCTGGGCTGATCGCCATTGCGCCAACCACAAGCGTCGTGTTGGAATAGATGACACCAAAGGCGGCGATGATTCCGGCCGCCGCCATGAAGATGAGATAGCGCGCGAGGGGGCGGGCGTTCTCCCCGGCCTGACTGAGAAGGTCAGCCCAAACGACAGTCGCCAGCGGTCGCTGCGCCAGGTCCTTACCGATCGCGCTCAGTTCGAGGAGAACGACGTCCTCGGCGGGCACACCGAGGGACCGCACCGTGGCAAGCGTGGAGTCAACAGCGTCGGCCGCCAGGTCGGCGGTGACCAGAGCTCTGTCCGAATGTCCGTCTGAGCTGAGAATTACGTGCGTGGAACCCGGGAGCTCCTCCAGATACCGCGCAGTTTCGGCGATCACCTCAGCGGTACCAAAGACGCGCAGCTCCAGCACGGCCTACCGGCCCCACGCGCCTGGCGCCCCCTCGGTCGCAGCCATCACCGACAGGAGCCGGGGACGGAAGGCACGCGCCGTTCGTCGCTTTGCACCTCCTGCAGCGCAGCCGCTGCCTGCTCCTCCTCGTCGAGTGCCGAGATATAGCGGCGATAGAGCTCGGGCCGGCCGCGGCTATCGGCGGCGGCGGCTGACCATTCGCTCCACGTACGGGTCACGCTCTGTGCGGCCCTTCGCCAGGCCTCCCGTTGCGGGGACGTCCCGTTCCTGGCCTCGCGGCTGGTCGGCTCCTGCGCCGACTCCTGGGAAGCCGCGAGGCCTTCAACGTCACTGTGGTTCTTCTTCGAACCGAACACGATGGACCCCAAGTCCGCCGTGGACGCCTCACCTCAGGACTCTGAGATCCGCTTGCCGTACGCGACCAGTCCGTAAATCGCGAGCACGTTGATCGCGAAGATCGAGAGCGACCAGAACGGGTAGGCGGGCATCATCAGCAGTTCTGCGATGGCGTCGAATGCAAGGATGACCACACCCGTCCAGCGGGCGAACTGGTTCTTGGCAAAGACGCCCAGGCCGATGAGCACCTGTGCGGCGCCGAGGATCAGAGCCACCCATCCCCACGCCCGCAAGTCGCCAAAGACATAGTGCGCGTTGAGGACATAGAAATGCGCCCTGCTGATCATCGCGATGCCCTGGATGATGTTGACAGTTCCGATGGTGAGCAGCAGCACACCCGCGAAAACGACCCAGCCGAGGCCACGTTCGTCGGCATCGTCGTAGTAACTAGCGGAACCCTGACGCTCAGTTTGAGTGGCCACAGTAGCCCTCCTGTTGTAGTTCCTCACCGGCTCCGCCAGCAGGTGACAGTTCCCGGCGCGTATTTGGAGTCTTTCAACGGCTGTCCCGCCGTCCTCATACCAATGGGGTGATAGGAGGTGATAGTCGGACCTCTCAGGCCTCGGACGTTGCCGGCGGATCTGCGCGATGACGCCGTCTCCAGTGGACGAAGGCCACCACGGCCCAGATTGCAAGCGCGGCTGCAGCGGCGCCGATCAGTCCCCAGGCCCAGCCGGGCAGACCACTGTTCTCCGAGTTCTCGTCCTCGGAGGCTCCGGCCGTGCTCGCCGCGGCAACTGCCGTGACTGCCACCGCCGTGGGATTTTCCGCCGGGGTGGTCGTCGTCGTCGCTGGCGTCGTCGTCGCGGGCGTCGTTGGCGGCGCCGTCACAGTCTGGGTCTCGACAACCGTCGTCGGCGGAACCGTGATGGTCTCGGTTTGCGTTTCGGCCGCGGTCGTTGTGGACGACGCGGCCGTTGCTGTCGGGTCCTGTGTCGTGGTCCTGGGCGTCGTCGCCGTAGAAGTCCCCAGATCGCCCGCGGACGTTGTCTGTGCGGGCTGCGATGGCGCGGTTGAGGTAGCCGGCGTGGACACTGGCGAGGACTGCGTCCGGCTCAGGCTGGTGCTGAGGGTCTGCGACCGGGTCGATCCATCACCTGAGCTCGAGCCACAGCCCGCCACAACGAGCACGCAAAGAACTGTCACTGAGGCGAGTACCGCTCGACCTGCAGTTCGTTGCGGCCCCGCGCGGTGTGGGCCCTTCATGGTGTTCACCTACCCAACAGGTAGTCAGATAGGTGACGTACCTCGAGCGCCAGACGTTGCGAGTTCTCACGGAGAGCTTGAGCAGACTTGATCGCCGTTGGTCGTGCGCCGTGGACCACCAGCGCAAATGCGATCAGTGCGCCGAGGCCGGGCATCTCATCGACGGTGGGTCCTACAACGGCGCCCAGCAGGGATCTCGCTACCCCGGCGCCAAGCACGGCATCACTGGGCGCGGGCACCGAGCGCCTCAGGCGCGGGCCGACCGTCTGGTGCAAAACCCCCGCGATCAGAGCCAGTCCGCCGACGGTCACGGTGTTCGCGTCCTCGGGTGAGACCCCGAAGGCTCTGACGATCGCCCGTTTGCGAGCGTAATTGGCCAGCAGGAAGGCAGTCCGCGCGTCGGCGAGCAGGAGCTGCGCCCCCGCAAATTGCTGTGGTGACTCGGTCGTCCCGGTCAACGCGACCTGCTCATAGAGTCGGCTCCCGCACTGACATTGCTCCTCTTGGAGGCTCGTGACCGGGGGCGTCCCAGACAAGCCTGCGCGCCGGTGGAGACAGGTGGGGTGCACCCCGTGGCCACCGGGTGCGGGCACCGTGGTGCCACCTCTACCCCGTGCCAGACTTCGCGCCATGGCTAGCGCGAAAAAGAAGAAGCAGAGTCCCGAGCATGCGAGGCTCGAGCAGGCACGGACCGGTGAAGCGGCGTGGAAGGCCTGGGGGCCGTACCTGAGCGAGCGGCAGTGGGGCACCGTACGCGAGGACTACTCAGACGGCGGCGACGCTTGGAACTACTTCACGCACGACCAGGCCCGGTCGCGCGCGTACCGGGCGGGCGAGGATGGCATCGCCGGCATCTCGGACGAGCGTCAGCGACTGTGCCTGGCGCTCGCGCTCTGGAACGGCGCTGACCCGATCCTCAAAGAGCGGATGTTCGGCCTCTCCAACGGGGAGGGCAACCACGGCGAGGATGTGAAGGAGTACTGGTTCTACCTGGACAGCACGCCGACGCACTCGTATCTCAAGTGCCAGTACAAGTATCCGCAACGAGCCTTCCCCTACCTCGACCTCGTCACGACCAACGGTCGCCGCAGCAAGCAGGAGTTGGAGTACGAGCTTCTGGATACCGGAGTCTTCGATGAGGACCGCTACTTCGATGTGACCGTGGAGTACGCCAAGGCGTCACCCGATGACATCCTCATGCTCGTGACGGCGCACAACCGCGGCCCCGACCCCGCGCCGTTGCACGTGCTGCCTACGGTCTGGTTCCGGAACACCTGGTCCTGGGGAGACGACGCCCGCAAGCCCGCGATCGCTGCCGTGAGCGACGGCCTCGCGCGGGCAGATCATCACGAACTCGGCGAGTGGCTGCTGTCCGTCGACGCGTCGGCGCCGATGCTGTTCTGCGAGAACGAGACCAACAACCAACGGCTGTTCGGCGCAGCCAATACGTCCCCGTACGCCAAGGACGGCATCAACGATTTTGTTGTTGCCGGTGACGGGGACGCGGTCAGTCCCGCACGCACCGGCACGAAGATGGCAGCGCACCACGTATTCGAGTTGGCCGCGGGAGAAACCGCCCGGGTCCGCCTCCGTCTGACGGCAGCCCACCACGGCGACCGGCCGGAGCAACTCGGCGCCGAGTTCGAACAGGTGATGGAAACGCGCCGGACCGAGGCCGACGACTTTTACGCGACTGTCGTGCCGTCGATGCTGAGCCCGGATCAGGCGACGGTGATGCGCCAGGCGCTCGCCGGGATGCTGTGGTCAAAGCAGTACTACGAGTACGACGTGCACCGGTGGCTCCACGACCATGGCGTGAATCCGTGGAATCCCGCCGCGCCGGCGAGCTCGGTCCGGAATGTGCCGTGGTTTCACATGATGGCCGGTGACATCATCTCGATGCCCGACAAGTGGGAGTACCCGTGGTTCGCGGCCTGGGACCTCGCATTCCACTGCGCTCCGCTCTCACTGGTCGACGTCGACTTCGCAAAGGAGCAGGTGGAGATCCTGCTGCGAACGAGGTACATGCACCCCAACGGTCAGATCCCGGCCTACGAGTGGAACTTCAGCGATGTCAACCCGCCGGTGACCGCGTGGGCAGCCCTCTACGTCTACGAGCGCGAGGCGGAGATCCGCGGTAGCGGCGATGTCGAGTTCCTCAAGCTCGTGTTCGACCGACTGCTGTCGAATTTCACCTGGTGGCTCAACCGCAAGGACCCCGACGGCCGCAACCTCTTCCAAGGCGGCTTCCTCGGGCTCGACAACATCGGCGTCTTCGACCGATCGGCGCCGCTCCCCGGCGGGGGGACGCTCGAACAGGCCGACGGCACGGCCTGGATGGCCCTGTACTCGCAGTGGATGCTGCAGATCGCGATCGAACTGTCCAAGCACGACCGTGCCTACGTCGACATGGCGATGAAGTTCATCGCGCACTGCCTGTGGATAGGGGTGGCGATGAATCCGCCGCAGGGCGACACCGAGCTCTGGGACGAGCAGGACGGCTTCTACTACGACGTGATGCGAATGCCGGACGGCGAGCGGATCCAGCTCAGGGTTCGCTCCCTGGTCGGCCTGCTGCCGATCTGCGCGGCGACCGTGTTCGAGGGGGCGCTGGTGGACCGCTATCCCTGGCTGCTGGAAGGTCTCGAGTCGCTGGCCAAGCGGTTTCCGGACATCCTCACCCACGTTGCCGATGCCGCAGTGCCGAACGCCGAAGGCCGACGCCTGCTGGCGTTGGTAAACGAGGAGCGGTTGCGGCGGATCCTTTCCGTGATGCTCGATGAGCAGGAATTCCTCGGGCCCCACGGCATCCGTGCGGTCTCTCGCTCGCACCTCGAACACCCATACAGGTTCGATTGGGGTGGGGAGAGCTATGACGTGCACTACCTACCCGCCGAATCCGATACCGGAATGTTCGGGGGCAACTCGAACTGGCGAGGCCCCGTCTGGTTCCCCATGAACCTGGTCATCCTGCGAGCCCTCGTCCAGCTGCATCGCTACTACGGAGATCGAGTCCAGGTCGAGTGTCCAACAGGCGCCGGCAACAAGCTCAACCTGCTCGAGGTCGCTGCCGAGATCGCCCAGCGACTGACGTCAACGTTCACCAACGACGAGGAAGGCCGCCGGCCCGTGTTCGGGGGGATCGAGAAGTTTCAGACCGACGCGAACTGGCACGATCTGCTCCTCTTCCACGAGTACTTCCACGGCGACAACGGAGCCGGCGTCGGTGCCAGCCATCAGACAGGATGGACCGGCACTGTCGCGCTGCTATTCATGCTGGGGGTCGGACCGGACGCTCTCTCGCGCGAACTCGAGACTCCCGTTGGGGTCGGGGTCGGCGCCTGAGCGTCGTCACCCCATGCGCATCATGCGAGCGTGCGTCCGCCGGCTGGAGACGATGTCGCCGTGAGCGCGATCACCAGCGGGGATGGCGCGGCCGCAGCCGGCACAGCGGCGCGGCGGATGCTGGCACCCCTCGCGCTCACGCAATTCGTCGCCAGCTTCGCCGGCTCGAACATGAACGTCGCGATAAGCAGCATCGCCAAGGATCTGGGAACCGACGTCCACGGCGTCCAGACCGCGATCACGCTGTTCCTGCTGACCATGGCAGCGCTGATGATCCCGGGAAGCAAGCTGACGGACCGTTGGGGCCGCAAGCGCTGTCTACTCGCCGGCCTGTCCGTTTATGGCGCCGGCGCCATCATCGCGGCGGTAGCGGGCGGCCTCGGCCTGCTGATCGTCGGCTATTCGGCGTTCGAAGGAGTCGGCTCGGCGTTGATGATCCCGCCGATCTACATCCTGGCCACCTTGTACTACCCCGATGTCCAGGGTCGTGCCCGTGCTTTCGGCGTGATCAGCGGGATGGGCGGGGTGGGGGCTGCCGCCGGCCCCTTGATCGGCGGCCTGATCACCACCGCGATCAGCTGGCGAGTTTCGTTCCTCCTCCAAGCGGCGATCGTTGCGACCATCATCCTGTTGGCGCGGAATATGAAGGATCCCCTGCCCGCTGATCCGGGGCGTCGCTTCGACGCCGTCGGTGCGGTGCTTTCGGCCACCGGCATGATCTTCCTGATCCTCGGAATCCTCCAGATCGGAGCCAACACCGTCCTCGTTGTCGTCTTCCTGGGCCTCGGGATCCTGCTGCAGCTCGGCTTCTTCCTCTACATCCGCAGCCAGGAGCGGGCCGGGAAGGAGCCCCTGCTCTCCACCAGCCTGTTCCACAGCAGAGTCGCGAACCTCGCGATGATCACGCAGAACATCCAATGGCTCCTGCTGATGGGCACCACGTTTGTGGTGTCCGTTTACCTTCAGGTCGTGAAGGGCTACAGCGCGATCAAGACCGGTGTGATCTTCAGCGCGGCCACGGCCGGCATTCTGGCCTCGTCGCTCGCACAGCAGCGGTTGGCGCGCAAGCGCTCGCAGCGGGCGCTGATCCAGGCCGGATTCGCGCTGACGCTGATCGGGATCATCCTGCTGCTCTTCCTGTACAAGCTCACCTCCAGCATCTGGGTGTTCGCCCCCGGCCTGTTGACGATGGGTCTCGGCGTCGGCCTGATGCTGACCCCGTCGGTCAATATCGTGCAATCCGCCTTTCCCGAGGAGAAACAGGGAGAGATCTCCGGACTCTCACGAGCGGTCTCCAACCTCGGCTCATCGATGGGCACGGCGATCGCCGGCACGATCGTCATTGCCGATGCGTCGTCGGGCAACACCTCCTACGTCGCGGCGATTATCGTCCTGGGTGGTTTCGGCCTGATCGGGCTAGTCGTTTCGATCTTCATTCCGCGGGTTCCCGCGTAGTCGCCGCGGTCTGAGGGCTCGCACCCAATCGTGTTCTGGGGCTCGGAGCACTCACCCGGATCGGATGATGCTCGCCGCGGGTGCCGGCTGGAGCATCTAAGCGCGGCACTCCCAGAGCGCATAAGGAGAAATCATGGCGACAGTCCAAACGCGGCGCACTCAGCCGCCACGGTCTAAGAACGGCCACCAACCTTCCACCCATACGAAGACCGCGACCCGGGCCACGCCCAGCGCCGCCGCTCCGTCGCCGTTCACGCCGATAGCCGACTACGGCTTCTTGTCCGATTGCCACACCGGCGCGTTGGTCGCACCGGATGGCTCGATCGACTGGCTTTGCGTGCCGCGCTTCGATTCGCCGAGCGTTTTCGGCGCGTTGCTCGACCGCGGCGCGGGAACCTTCCGGCTCGGACCGTTCGGGATCAACGTGCCGACCGGGCGCACGTGGGAGCCGGGAACACAGGCGCTGGTTACGGCGTGGAAGACACCGTCGGGCTGGGCCATGGTCCGCGACGCCCTGACCATGGGCCCCCGTCACTGCGAGGACACGATCACTCCACACAGTCGACCGCCGACTGACGAGGACGCCGAACACATGCTCGTTCGGACGGTCGAATGCATCGACGGCACCGTGGAGTTCGAGCTCGTCTGCGAGCCTGTGTTCGATTACGGACGCGTAGCGGCCGAGTGGACGCTGGCGAACGATCGCCACACCGCAGATGCCAGCGGGGCTGGTCAGACGATCCGGCTGAAGACAGACCTGCTGCTCGGGGTCGAGGGGGGCCGCGCCCGCGCACGGCACACTCTCGCACAGGGCGAGCAGATGTACTGCGCGCTGTCGTGGGCTGAGGGGCTGAGGGTGCCGGAGAACCTCGAGGAGGCCCAGGCCAGCCTCGAAGCCACAACACGCTTCTGGCGAAACTGGCTCAGCCGGGCGCGCATCCCAGATCACGAGCTCAGGCCGCTGATCCAGCGCTCCGCGATCACGATCAAGGGCCTGACCTATATGCCGACCGGGGCGACTGTCGCGGCCCTGACCACGTCGCTACCCGAAACGCCGGGCGGGGAGCGCAACTGGGACTACCGTTACACCTGGGTTCGCGACTCAACATTCACGCTGCAGGCGCTGCACTACCTCAACCTCGATTGGGAGGCGGACGAATTCATGCAATTCATCGCCGACCTCGAACGCAACGAAGACGGCGCTTTGCAGATCATGTACGGGATCGACGGTCGGCGCGACCTGACCGAGTCGTTTCGAGAGGACCTCAGCGGCTACGACGGAGCGCATCCGGTCCGCCTCGGAAATGGTGCGTTCGACCAGCGTCAGAATGACGTGTTCGGCGCTGCGCTCGACTCCGTCCTGTTGCACACGCAGCGGAGCAAGCGCCTGCCCCGCCAGCTGTGGCCGCTGGTCCAGTCTCAGGCAGAATGCGCCACGGCTGTGTGGCGGCAGCCCGACCAGGGGATCTGGGAGGCACGCGGGAAGCCGCAGCACTATGTCTCCTCGAAGCTGATGTGCTGGGTCGCGCTCGACCGAGCAGCAAAGCTCGCGGGCATCCGCGGTGAGTCCAGTCTGGGCGCCACGTGGGCCGAGACCGCTACCGAGATCAAGGCAGACATCCTCGAGCACGGCGTCGACGCACGCGGCGTCCTGCGTCAGCACTACGACACCGACGCCCTCGATGCGTCGGTCCTACTGGCCGCAATCTTCGGTTTTCTGCCGGCGGCCGACAAGCGGCTGCACAAAACCGTGCTTGCCATCGCCGACGAGCTGACCGAGGACGGATTCGTCCTGCGCTATCGCACCGACGAGACCGATGATGGGCTGTCCGGACACGAGGGCACGTTCGTCATCTGCTCGTTCTGGCTCGTATCGGCCCTGTCCATCGTCGGCGAGGCCCAGCGCGCGCGTGACCTGATGGCGCGTCTCGCGAAGGTCGCCTCGCCACTTGGTCTTTACGCCGAGGAGTTCGACACCAGTACCGGCCGGCATCTTGGGAATTTTCCACAGGCGTTCTCACATCTCGCCCTGCTCGAAGCGGCTGCTCGGATCATCATGGCCGAGCGACTCGAAGAGCTCGGGGGGTGAGCTCCGAGGCTCGCTGCTGGCTTGAGCTGCGCGCGTTTCGGCTTCCATGGTTGCTTCGGTTTCGGGCGTCACGTCATCGTGGGCCGTCACGTGATCGTGGGCCATCACGTCATCGTGAGCCGTCACGTGATCGTGGGGCGTCACGTCATCGTGCGCCCGGAGGCCGAGGTACTGCTCTCGTTTGCGGGCACGACGAGCCTCGATCATCGACACGGCGGGAGCGTTGATCACGACGGTGCCGGCGAAGCGATCCTGGAAGCCCCTGCGCTTGTCGTCGTAGAGGATCGGCACGAAACCGAGAAACAGGGGCAGAGCAGCCAGGAACAGCCCCCCGCAGCGAACCAGCGCACGGTGAGGGCTGATGAGGCAGCCGTCCCAACCTTGCACCTTGATCTGCATCATGCGGGCTCCCGGTGTCTGTCCAGTCGTTGACCAGAAGACCACGAAATAGCCGACCAGCCAGAGCACATAGGCGGCGGTACCGATCGCAGCCAGGATCGTCTTCACGTCGCTGGGAAGGTGCAACAGCGAAAGGATCAGGGAGGCGCCGACTCCAACAACCGTCGCGACAACATTGATCACTGCGGCGTCGAGCGCGAACGCAATGCCGCGGGTGACAAGTCCCGGGTAGGACAAGCCATCGGTCGGATCATCCGACACCATGCTCGCGACAGACCCCTGCAGAGCGGTCATCCCATGGTCTGGTCCGGCCCGACCGAGACCGGCTTTGACGGGCGGTGAAGCAGTCGCCGAGCACGGCGTTCCGCCCAATCGTCGGCCTTCCGGGAGCGGTCCCGCACCTCATCGCCCATCTGGTCCGCAAAGCCGAGACCCTGCTGCGAGATCGCGGCGGTCACGGCAGGGCTCGCTGCCACCTCGTCAATCAGGTCCCAGACCGCCTTGCTCGTCGGCAGCCGCTCAACAATGCGGTCGACCAAACCACTGTCAAAGGCAGCGTCGACCATGCGCTGGGCAGCCTCGCCCGACAGCGCGTGGAGAAGGGCCGCCTGAACCTGCACGCTGTCGATGGCCGCCGTCAGCACCCGCTCCAATTCTTCACTTGTGAGCACACGGTCAACGACGCGGCGCTCCAGGCTGATCCCGGCTTCAGCGGCGGCGTTGAACATTCCGCCGATGGGTTTGATGGTGGTCTCGGCCGCCCAGCTGCCAATGTCCGTGAGTGGTTTCAGCACGCGGATGCGCGGTGGAGAGGTGTGGGGGTCTGCAGATGTCGCCATGGTCACATCTTCATCCCGCGGCCCGGCTCAGCATCACCCGAATCAGACGATGCTCGCGGCTGGTGACCGGTCGAGGATTGAATGCGCCACGCCCAAGCAAGTGATCGAGGTTGTTGTGGAACCTGTAGAGCAAGGCAACGACGGAGGCACGCGAGGGCCTGCCGACACGGACAAGCCGGCTCAGGCGGCTGCGGATAAGTCTGTTTCCGCGGATGGCGTCAACGGTGACGGAGCCACCCCGATCGCAGAAGCCGGCTCGCACCGGCGGTTCATCGGTGTGAGGATCCTGATCGGGGTCACCACGCTGTTACTGATCGTTGGAATGTTTGCGGTGTACGCAAACCGCCTCCTGCTCAACGCCGACAACTGGTCGACAACAAGTACGCAGCTCCTTCAGAACTCGGCGATTCGCTCGACCACCGCCAACTACCTTGTCGACCAGCTCTACGCCAATTACAACGTCGCCGGCCTGATCAAGTCCGGCCTGCCGAAGCAGCTACAACCGCTCTCCGGCCCGGCGGCCGGTGCACTGCGCAACGCCGCAGTATCCGGTACCGAGCTTGCTCTCAGCCGCCCCCGTGTCCAGGGCCTCTGGATGCAGGCCAACCGCGCCGCCGACCACGCGTTCATCGCGATCGTCGAGGGCGGCAAGGGGCACGTCAAGGTCAATGGGGGTGAAGTCACCCTCAACCTTGCTGGCATCTTGGACGACATCGCCTCGCGCTTGGGCCTGCCGTCCGGAATCGCCTCCAAGCTGCCAGCGAACGTCGCAAACCTCACCGTCCTCAAATCGAACCAGCTGAAGACGGTCCAGGACGGCGGCAAAGCACTGAGGGGTCTCGCGCTGCTGCTGACGATCCTCTGTCCCGTGCTGTACGCGCTTGCGATCCTGCTTACTCCGGGTCGGCGGCGGCGAACGCTCATGACGATCGGATTCGCCGCGCTGTTTGCAGGAGTGTTGGTACTGGCCGGCCGCCGGATCATCGAAGACCAGATACCAGGCTCGCTCACCACCGACGCGTCGCTGCAGGAGACGATCCGTGCCGTCGTCGTCATCTCGACCGGACTGCTCAAGGAGGTGGCCACAGGCGTTGCGTTCATAGGTTTGCTGCTGGTAGTCGCGGCATGGTTCGCTGGTCCTCAACGTCTGCCGCGGACGGCCCGTGAGGCGATCGCACCGTTTCTGCGTGACCATCGCGGACCCACATTCGCGGTCACGCTCGCCCTGCTGGCACTGCTGTTCCTGTGGGATCCGATTCCGGCGACAGGCACCCCGGCAGGAATCCTCACCTTCACAGCATTGGCCCTGATCGGAACCGAGGTGTTGATCCGCCAGACCGCAGTCGAGTTTCCCGATGCTCAGGCAGGCGCGGCCACACAGGCGATGCGCTCACGATGGACAGCCGGTACGGGCGCGCGCCGGCCGGCGGATCGGGGACGGCCGGATGTCGGTCAGACATCGACCGTCGATGAGCTCAAGCAGCTCGCCGAGTTACGCGACCGCGGCGAACTCACGCCCGACGAGTACGCCGCCGCCAAGTCGCAACTGTTGCACCACTAGGGCGTTAGTTCAGACACCCGTCTGCGCCACGATTCGGCCGGAGTCGACCGCCTCAACGAGCGCTCGATAGTCGCCGTCGTTCTGCTCGGCGTAGGACCTCGAGAATTCGAGGATTGCGCGGTCGAATACGTCGCCCCCGCCGAGGTAGGCGGCAATCGCGATCCTGTCACCGCTGCGGGCGTGCGCACGAGCGAGCGTCCATCCGCACAGCCTGCCGTACACAGCCATCCCATCCGGCACCATCTGCTCAATCTCCGCTGAGCCCTTCCAGTCCCTGAGCTGGCGCCCGTAGAAGTCGCGTGCGACACCGTCGAACCCAGCCTCGACGTGGACCCAGCCGAGGAAGATGTCGCTCGAAGCCTGCATCAGGCGTTGACCGGCGACAACGCGCTGACCGTGACACTCGAACTCGCTCTTGCCGGCATACGCCTCGAGCACAGATTCCTCGGCTTCCTTCAACTGAAGAAACAGAGGGTCGTCGGAGTCGCGGCCAAAGAGCAGGCCGATCCACGCGCGCGTTCCGACGCTGCCCACGCCGACAACCTTCCGTGCAAAGTCGGTGAGCTGAAACTGCTGCAGCAGCATCCTCCGGTCGTGTTCAAGCGACTCCCGGTAAAGGTCGAGCAACCCGTTCAGCCAGTCGAGCAGCTCATCCTCCCGCTGTCCGCTAACCAACACGCGGAGGGGCACGATCAGGGGCGATTGGTCGACTATCTCCGCGGTGCCGTTGACTCGTTGGGTCAGCTTGGAGAACGCCGACATGCTGTCTCGCGTCCGCGCCTTGGCCAGCGCCCTCTCGGTCCGCTTGACCATCCTGGGCTTGTACTGCGATCGATACTGCTCCATGAGCGGCTCGACCTCCATCCGCGCGTACCACACCGCCAAGTTCGACTTGCCGGCGAAGTCTCGGATTGAGTTGCGATAACCCGCGACCGTGCCGAGCACAATCCTGTCCTGCTCGGCGACGCTGTAGCCGTTGTCTCGCGCGGCGATCAGCATGCTCACCGCGAGCCGCTTGACGTCCCATTCCCACGGGCCCGGGAGCGTCTCGTCAAAGTCGTTGATATCGAATACGAGTCTCCTATCCGGCGAGCCGAAGACTCCGAAGTTCGAGAGGTGTGCGTCGCCGCAGCACTGTACGTGCAGGCCGGAGCGGGCAGTACCGGCCAGGTCGGAGGCCATGATCTTCGCCGCGCCGCGATAGAACGTGAACGGAGAGACGAGCATCCTGCCGTAGCGAATGGGAACCAGCTCTGGCACGCGGGTCTTCGCCTGATCCTCGAGCAGAGCGACTGGATCCGGCCGGTCCGCCGCCGGTGCGTACTGCGCGTGCCGGGAGCGCGGGACCTCAGCGCGGGCTGCCTTTCCGCGCGCGATCCGCTCGTCGACAGTCAGGTGCGTGATGTGTGCCGGCGCGCGGGTCGCCTCAGTGGCCTCAGTGCTGATGGACACTAGGTTGACCCGTTCACGACTGTTCGTCTACATCGAGGCCGAAAGCCACCATGATCTCCGGCGCCGCCGCGATCACGCGGGGACCGCCAACCTGGGGCGCCACCGCCACAAGAACGCCGAGGATGTCCTCTGGGGTGACCCCGACCGCAAGGGCGTTCCCGAGCTGCCACGCGTAGGAGGCCGGGGGAGCATCCAGCGCGATCAGACAGGCGATCTTCACGAGCGCAAATGTCTGCTCGTCGAGCCCACTTGCGGCGCGATCGCCCTCTCGCAGCGCGACGCATCGCTCCAGCGCGTCCGGGTTGCCGGCAGAGAGCTCGAAGAGGGTCTGGTGTGTTGTCGCTCCAACTACGGGCATCGTGGTCCCCTTGATCGTGTTGACGGAAGCCTTAAGGCCAGCGCGGGAAACCCGGGAATTCACACAGTCCAGCCAGAGCTTGAGCCACGCCGTTCAAGCATTCGGCGGCGTCAGGGCCGGGTCATCACCCGAATGGGGTGAGTCTGCACGTGGCGGGCTGATAGGCCGCACGCCGTGCACAACGAAACCGGCGAGCGACTCGATCGCCTTCCATGGCCGATCGGGCTCGAGGACCGAAGGTGACGCGCCGGGATGGTGAGGGGCGATGCGGACTCTTAGAGCCTGCGGCCGGACGCTGAATTGAAGGGGCGCCTCCAGGCGCAGCGCTTCTCCGTCAACGCCCGCGGCCACCGATGCAGAGGCCACGACCGCAAAACTCCGGGTGCGCCATTGCCGCATCCTGAGCTTCCTCGTCGCGCCGTCGGCGCCGAACAGGATGGGAGCCAGCACTGTGACGCCCAGCTCGCCTCGATCAAGACAAGGGCGCGTCCCCGAACCGAGCGCACGGCCCAACCTATAGGCGTTGTTAGAGATCAGAATCGCTGCGGCCGACTCCTCCCCGGTCCCTTCGCTCCAGCGCAGAGCCGGCACCGCAGCATCGGGGCCAAGCACATCGGGAATCGTGTCCAGAAGCGTGTGGAGCTTCGCCGCACGGTAGCCGGGTTGCTGGACTGCATCGGCGTACAGCCCGAGCGACACGTTGTTGACGAACACCCGCCCGTTCACCTCCCCCAGGTCCACGCGCCGCTCCCCGCCGTCGACCAGCGCCTCGAGCGCCCCCACCACGTCGTTGCGGTCGACGCCGAGGTCGAGGGCGAAGTGGTTGCGCGTACCGGAGGGGATGCACGCGTACGGCAGGTCGAACTCGGCGGCGACCATCGCCACGATGGCTTGGGAACCGTCACCCCCGGCCATCGCCAGGGCGTCAGCGCCTCCGCTGACCGCATCGCGGACAAGCGTTTCGAGGTCGTCCCCTGGTTTCAGCTCGACCGGCTCGATGCCTCGCAGGCGGGCTTCCTCGGGGAGCCGGAACTTCGTCGCCTTGCCCCCACCCGACAGCGGGTTGTAAAAGAGCACCGCGTGCTGGGGTTGTGGTACGCGTGGCAGCTCGACGTGAACTCGGAAGGCCTCCCGCGCCAACCAGAGACAACCGGCAATCGCGGCCAGTAACAGCAGGTTGCCCAGGACGGAACCCTCGATGATCATGAGCCCGACGGCACCGCATACGAACAGCATGGCTGCACCGACGCCGACGATGCGTGCCGGGCCGCGGCGGCGGAGGCCGTACCAAGCCGAGCACGCAGTGGCTACTGCGCATGCGAATACCGTCAGCCCGTTCGGGAACTGCGCCACAGCAATCGCGATAGCGATGCCGACTGCTGCCAGCCCCAGTGCCAGCGCCAAACCAGCCGACACCCTCTGACGCATCAGCAGTTACCTCCGTCCACCCTCGCCCGGCTCACTTCCAGAGTTTGTGCCCTGGGGGGCGCGAGGCGGCGTCGCGGCGACGGGCTCGGACTTGGGCGACAATCTGGTCAAGCAGGTGGCCGCCCCCATGCGCGCTCGGCGTGCCCTTGAGCATGGCCTTCCGCTCCTCGCCTGCGGCGGCACCCTTTCCATGCCAGTTATGGGTCGTCAGCCGCACTTGGAGCTCGTGGAGTCCATGAACGTTTTGACGGAGGTCACAAAGGCAGACGTCTGCGCGGCGACCGTCGCGATATCTCCGGCCGACGGACTCGAGGACAGCCCCTTGACCGTCTTGCTCAACGTGTCGAAAGAGGACTTGATCGACGCGGTCTCGTTCGGAAAGTCGCTCTGTGCCGCCTTGACCAACGCAGTCGAGTTCGTCTTGATCTTGTTCAGCTGCGCCTCGAGCCCGCTCATACCGCTGCTCACGGTCAGGTCGGTGAGACCCTTGACGGAGCTCTCCAGGTTCGAGCGATCCGAGCAGTATTTGGGCTTGCTGCCGCCGCACCCCGCAAACGCAATGCAGATGACTGGAACAAGGGCGATGCTGAGCAGTCGTCGCATGGCCTTACTGCCCGAGGAGCCCAGCGTCCAGAGCACGCGCAACAGCCTCCGACCTCGACGCGGCTCCGAGTTTGCGGTACACCGCATGCGCCTGTGTCTTGACCGTGTTGGCGG
Organism: uncultured Actinomycetota bacterium; assembly: GCA_963714335.1. Taxonomy (GTDB): domain Bacteria; phylum Actinomycetota; class Thermoleophilia; order Solirubrobacterales; family Solirubrobacteraceae; genus Palsa-465. The sequence continues at coordinate 148,576 of CAVQNW010000001.1, read as the reverse complement.
ACACTCCGAGCTGCGCGGCGATTTCCGGGAACGAGCGATGACTCGGGAGGAAGCGCAGAATCCGCAGCTCCGCGATCGTCAACGACGAGGGCCCGTTGAGACTCGCCTCGGCCATCGTGTCCATGTATGACCAGGCGTCATCGAACCACTGCTGGAAGATCACTGCGCCCTGCGTTCTGCGTGCGAGCCGCGACGCCTCGGCCAGCAGCGTACGCGCCCCGCCGATGTCCGCCAGCCGCAGCGCCGCATGTGCCAACAGGATCCGCGTCTCCGCGCCGTACCAGGGGATGAAGTCGCCCAGGTCCGCCAGCAGCTGTGTCCCTCGATGCAGATCGTGCTTGGCTTCGTCCGCGCGCCCCTCATTGGCGCGCACCGCGGCTGAGGCCGAGAAGGCGAGCGCGCTGAAGGGACAATCTCGCAGACCGCGCTCCTCGATCACCGTGCGAGCACGGTCTGTGAGGTCGGCAGCGGCGGCCCAGTCCCGCTGCTCGATGGCAATCATGGCCGCCTGCGCCAGACACATCGACATCACACATGGTGCTGTGGAGTCGCTCAGGTCTGCGGCCTCGGCCAGGTCTCGGTTGCCCTCGGCTCGCTGCCCTCCCAGATGAAGTGCGGTTCCGTGTAGGAACAGATAGATCGGGCGCCAGGGGCTGTCACGCGGCTCGAGTGCACACGCCCGTCCGGCGGCATCGGCCATGGCCCCAACCCCGGCCGGGGCGACCATCGCTTCAATCCCTGCCAGGCCTGCGGTCAGCGAGTCGTGCTCTCCGGTCAGCAATTCCCGGTCCGCCGCCGCAGTCACCGCGGCTGCGCAATGACGAGCTTCGGCTACGTTACCCGCGGCAAGGAAGCTGTACGCCGCAGATAGCGCCAGTGGCGGATACGCGGACAGTTCCTCTCTCGAGAAATGCGCGAGCCAACGCTGGACCAGCTCGTTGCGCCCTTGCGAGAAGTACCCGACAACTCCAGTCCAGAGCAGGTCGCCCACGAGCACCGGGTCGCGGGTGTATACGGCGTGGGCGATGGCGCGCTCGGTGTCACCCTGCTGTTCGTGCCACGCGCTCGCGCGAGCGTGCAAGGTGCGAGCCAGCCGCGGCTCGGTCCGGTCCAGCCAGCTCCTGAGTTCGTCGCGTACGAGCCCGTGCCACCGAAATCGGGTCTGGGCTGGATCGAGCGGCTGCAGGAGGTTTGTGGCTTCAGCCAGCTCCGCCAGTCGCGACGTTGAGCGCTGCTGGTCGAGTACGGCGTCGCAAAGCGGACCGGACAGCTCGTCCAGGATCGAGGTCCTGACGGCAAAGTCCATCATCTGGTCTGGCCAACCCGCGAACACCTCATCGCGCAGGTACTCCGCGATGCGGTGATCATCGCCGCGGAAGGCCAATGCGGCGGCGCTATGGTCCTCCTGCTCGCGCACGGAGAGCGCCGCCAAATAAAGGCCTGCAGGCCATCCTTCGGTTCGCTGAGCCAGGGCCTGGACGCAGCTGAAGCCGAGGTCGAGGCCGGCTTCGCGCAACAACATCGATGCTTCGCTCGGACTCATCGCGAGGTCATCGACTCCGACCTCCACCAGCATGCGTTTTGCTCTCAGCCGGCCGAATGCAAGTGCCGGCTTGCTCGGCGAGGCAAGCGCGAGCAGGCAGCCCGCGGGCAGTTCCCGCATCACCTCGTCGACCAGCCGACGCAAACCCTCGGGCCGGAGCCGATGGGCGTCGTCGAGCACCAGCACGAAGTCACGACCGCCGGCATTCAGCGACTGCATCGTCGCGTGGACAGAGGCGCGCGTCGCCGTGAGATCAGCATCGTCGTGCTCGAGCTCGACCGCGCCGAGCCACACGAACTGACGCGAGTCGCGCCTGCTCCATTCATCGAGGACACTCGACTTCCCGTATCCGGGCGGCGCGATCATCGCCACCAGTCCAGGCGTCTGAGCGTCGGTCAGAGCGCCGACCAAGTTGTTGCGGCTTATGAACCCGCGGCGAACCGGCGGTTCCCACGCCGGGATCGCCGTGCTCGACACGACGCTCGTTGTCTGCGTCCGGGACGCAGGTGATTTGCGCGGGATGCTGGCTGTTGCTGCGGGTGTCATATGAGTCCGATCATCCGTCGTCGCCTACCGCCTACCAAGTTCTCCCGTAGCCAGTGCTCGCGCACAAGCAGGCATGCCTCCGTGTCGGGGGATGCCAGCACTACGCCCTCTGTTCGCGCTTGAGCGGCCTGTGGAGCCGGTCTCCCTCTTTCCGAAGGGGCGTTTCACCCCGTTGGGAGGATGAGCAAACGCGCCTGGGCATCTACCGTCCTCGGTTGTGGACGACGTTGAGCGCCTGCTACGCCGTCTCGCCCTGAACGACGAGGAATCGGTCGATTTGGTGCTGGGGCGTGGCCTTGAGTCCTCCGGTCGCACTGCGCTGCGCCCGAAGGTTGAACTGCTGGTGCGCCTCGGCGCGCTACTGGCTCTGGGCGCGGCGACCAACACACTGCGAGCCACGGTCGACCGCGCGGTAGAGGCCGGCGCCACCGAAGCGGAGATCGTCGGGGTGCTCGTGTCGGCCGCGCCGGCCATGGGACTTGCACGGGTGGTACTGGCGGCGCCGCGACTGGCGTTGGCGATCGGCTACGACTTCGACGCCGACGAGTGACCGGCTGTTCTGCGTGCCAGTGATCCTGCGGTTGCGTCCGAGATCATCGCGCCGAGCACCGCGCCACCCAGCACATCGCCGGGGTAGTGGACACCGGTGTGGATGCGCGAGTAGCCAACTGCCGCCGCGAGTGCGTGCAGCGGCACGCCGGCCCAGGGCATTACTCGACCGACACCGTGGGCGAATGCCACCGCCGCGGCCGTGTGACCAGACGGAAAGGAGCGCGAGCCCGGCATCCGCACGTGCCGGTCGAGCGGAACCTCGCCGGCCGCACGGTCGGGTCGGCGGCGCCGGGCCAACGGTTTGATCGCGGTGTTGATGACGGTTGCCGTGACGGCGACCGAGGCAAGGCCGGAGATCGCAGCCCGGCGCCCACGCGCGCCGCCACCCACGGCAAGCGCCACGCTGGCGGCAAGTGAGAGCTTCGAATAGTCGGCCGCTCCGGACAACCGTCGCATGGCGCGGTCCAGGGTGGGAGTTTCGGTTCCCGCGATGGCGGCGTACACGGCTTGATCGACGGACGCGAGCTCCCCAAGGGCCGATTTCACGCGCAGCACTGAGCTGGTGGCGCGTGGCTGAGGCGCATCGCTCATTGGTCGGGGCTCGCGCGCCGAGGCCGGAGGTTGCTGACCAGCACGGAAACGATCGTCACCAGGTAAATCTGCCCCACCAGAGCCTCCGACACCGAGAGCGTGTGGCCGAGGTTCGTCGCCGCCGTAACGTCGCCATATCCGACCGTGGTCAGCGTCGTGAAGCTGAAGTACAGACACCTTGCGCTCGTGGCCGCCAAGCCGTTCGCGAAGAACTCGCCGCTGATGTTGGCGACAGCGCCGTAGACGAGTGCGAAGGCCATCCCGGCCAGCATGTAGAGGCAGATGACGCCGAGTACCGCTTCGATCGTCACACCGGAGTTGGCGCGCAAACTGCGGACCACGCCGAGCACGACGGACGGGGGCGCGAGCACCACCAGAAGGAGGTTTGCCAGCCGGATGCCGGCACCATCGACGTTGCCGGAGATCGCCTCGATGACGCTGAACAGCACGAGCAGCACTGCGACAGCCAGCGCCAGCTGCATGACGAGCCGCTTCGAGTTCGCGGCCCAGAGCGCCAGCAGTAGCGTCAATGCCAGCAGCGCTGTCACGAACACCTGCTCCCATGGTCCGGTATCGGCGATCCCCTGCACCAGGAATGCCGACACGATCGCGATCAGCAACAGGCCATACCGCTGGCGCGCGCGGCGTGACCGAGCACCGCGGTGGCGAAGGTGACCCGACGTGAGCGCCAAGCCCTACCGCGAGAGCGCTGTGGCTGCCGGAAACGGATCGGGCTCCAGCCCGGCTTGCGCATCGAGCGCCATGAGCTGATCGACCAACCCGAGAATCACCGTATGAGTGTCCTCGCCGCGACGGCAGAGTTGTTCGATCACGCGCGCAGCCAGCACGTCCGAGGATGGCTCTGTCCGTCCAAACAGCAAGGCCCACAGCCCTCGTCGGCGCTCCGGAACCAGGTCGCTCAGATGCCTGGCGCGGGCGCGCTCCAGACCAACGGATCCGCGGGTTCCGACGATCTTGGCTGCGTACGGATACAGATCCTGTCTCCGGCGGTCGTCAATCCGGTCGTTGTAGTTCCGCAGCAACGCCGCGATCACCGGGCAGACCGAGTTGGGATGGTCGCTGAAGTGCTCCCCCGCAAGCATCGAGGCAAGCTCGACGACACATGCCCCCTCGTCGGGCGAGGCGTGCCTTCCCTTGCTGAGCTGGATCGTTTGATGGCTGACCGGACTCATTAGGAACCTGCCTTTTTGGTGTTCCCTTACACGGTCACCGTTTCAGGTCGGAGTGCCGCTGGGATCACCCAATCCGGGTGAGATGAGAAGCCGAAGAAGTGCGAGCCCCACGGCTCGAGCGCGACATACAGTCCTTGGCTCGCCAGCTCGTGGCCGTCCCGCTCAAGAGACCCGGTTGCGAGCCGATCCTCGAGAGTCCAGGCGTGTCCATCCAGGTCGTCCCACGGCAGGTGCACACGTGCCTGTGCGTCTTCGTTCGAGAGATTCACGACGACCAGGTGACGTGAGTCGGGACCAGACCAGCACCAGGCGACGAGCTGCCGGCAGGAGTCGTTATCGATCCAGCCCTCCAGGCGGCACAGCTGCCATTTGCCGTCGGCCAATTTGGCCTCGGACACCGCGCGCAAGAGATGCCTATAGAACAGGCGAAGCTCTTCGTCGACGGGCTCTTCCGGCTCTCGATCGAGGAAGACCGGCAGATGCACCCGGCGCCCCTCGAACTGCCCGTCGTAATACAGGCGCGCGCCCTGCAGCGTCGACATCACGATCGCCGCCGCACGTTCCTGGGCTGGTCCGAAGCTGGCGGCCGACCGAGGCTCGTCGTGGTTCTCGATGAACCGAATCAGCCCCTCTTGATAACTGGAGTCGGCCTGCAGGTGAGCTCGGACTGACTCGGGGGGATCGTGCAGCAAGCGGTCGTAGAGACGCTTGTCGTAGCAGAGGTCGAATCCCTGCTGCTGCAATGCCCACTCCATGTCCCAGTACGCCTCGGCAATGAAGACCATCTCGGGACGCTCGGCCCTCACGCGATCGATAACGGCCGGCCAGTAATCCTCGGCCGGAACTGGACCGGCCCGATCACCCCAGGTACGGGCGAAGACCTGATTGGTCATCAGCATCGCCATGTCGCACCGGACCCCATCACACTGGCCGCCGATCCCGACCAGCGTCTCAACGACGGCATCACGCAGAACTGATGAGAACGCGTTGAGCTGCACGACGTCTGGCCACGGTGGGAAGTAGGGATCACGTCCACGGGCGACGATCACATCGCCAGCGCGGATGAACGCGTCCGGATGCTCGCTCACATCCTGCTCGCTCCCGAGCACCAGGCAATCGGGGCGCTCTCGCGTCCACGAGTGGTCGGGCGCGACATGGTTGGGCACGTAGTCGAGGATGAGGCCGAGCCCGCGTGCCGCGAGCTCTCCCCTGGCCGAGGCCAGCGCCACCGGTCCACCGAACCGCTCATCGACGACGTAGTCGCGCACGCAATAGGGGGAGCCGATGACATCGGCGGCATCCAGATCGGGCAGCGCCTCACGGAACGCAGCATCGAGGCCCGGGTCGGCCAGCGCGATGCGAAGCCCCTCCGGGCTCCTTTGCCAGACGCCCATCAGCCAAACGGCGTCGACCGGCAGAGCGGCTAACGCATCCCACTCGGTAGCAGGTACTTCGCCGAGCTCGAGTGGGCGTCCACCAGCGTGGCCCAGTCGCTCGAGCCAGGCGGCTGTGTTGATCTCGTAGAGGGTGAGTCGCGGTGGTAGGTGCATGGCCCACAGTCTGGGTCGAGAAACACCTGGCTTCAAAGGTGCGTGCACGCCTTCTTCTGGGTGCCGGCTACATGTGATCCCGGCACTGCGCTCCGGCTACTCGGCCGGATCGCTCGATGGCCAGCGCTCCGGCGTCCAATCTCCCTCGGGGTCGGTGGTTTGCCCCACCTCGATCAGATGACCGTCAGGGTCGCGGATGTAGCAGCGGATCTCGTATTGGTGCTGCTTCGGCGGCGTCAGAAACTCCGCCCCCTTGGCGCTCCAGTCGGCGTACACGGCGTGGATGTCTTTGACCCGAATGTTGAGGAAGCTGCTGACCCGGTCGGGGTCGGGGAGCGTCTCCAGCGTCACCCCCGGCTTATCGTCGGTCGGTCCGCCGCCCAGGCTGATCACGATGTAGCTGTTCGACAGTTGCACGTTGGTCGGCAGCCCGTCCGGCTTTCCGGAAAAGACGACCCTGCCACCGAGCACTTCGGTGTAGAAGCGCCGAGAGCGCTCGACGTCCTTGGAGACGATGAAATGGGTCAACACGATCCCGTCGGGGAGCGGTGAGAGCTCGGCCATCTGTGGTACCTCCGCTATTTCGGTCTGTCGTTTGCGTCAGCTTCTGCTCTCGAACACCAGGCGATAGTGGTCAAGCAGTTCGCGTTGGAAACAGACTTGGTTCGCGCTGACCCCCGAGGTGAATGCGAGCCGGAAGTCGGGGCTGGTCAGCCAGCGTGGCAACAATTGAAGCTTGAGCAGAGTTTTTCTGAGGCTCTGTGCGCCGATCCGTGCGTTCCAGCGGTTGATCGTCTCGATGTAATCCAGACGGCCGCTGATGCTGGAGATCAGCCGGAAGTGCGGCTCCGCGGACGCAATCACCTGTTCCTGTCCAAACGGCAGCCAGGAGCCGGGAAACTGGCGGCCCAGAAGAGCTAGATACCACTCATCCGAGTCCCGCGGCGGCACAGCTCGGAGCGCTTCCAGGTCGATTTCGGCCGCGGGGATCATGTTGCGGCCGAAGACCATCGTCTGTAGGTAAAAGCGGGCACCGGGCGGCAGCAGGCTCGCCACACGACGGAAGAAGTCGCGGTAGATGTCCTCCTGACGTCCGGCATGGAAATCGTCGGGCGAGCAGAAGTGCTCAAATGCGCCGAGGCTCGCGACCGCGTCAAATACGCCGAGGCGCTCCCGCTCGATCTGACGTGCGTCGTCGAGATAGACCTCAAGGCCATGCTGGCGGCACGCCGCCAGCTGCGCCTTTGACAGCGTCAACCCCACTCCGATTCCGCCGCGCGCGCGTGTGTAGGCGAGTAACGGACCCCAGCCGCAACCGAGGTCAAGCAGCCGCCGCCCCGGTCCGATACCGACCTGTTCGGCCACATAGTCGTGCTTGCGCCGCTGTGCCTGCTCCAGTGTCAGCGAGAAGTCACCGTCGAACATCGCGCCGCTGAAATCAGGGAGCTCACCGAGACTGAGCCGAACGATCCGATCGGTCAGCGAGTAGGTGAAATCGAGGTCCGTTCGGTTCGCCATCTCTGGCCAACATACGGAGTACGGTCCGCCGGCGTACTTGGTCTGCACTGCGCGGCGTGCCGAATGGCGGGTACGGGTAGCTCTTCAGCAAGCAGAATTACGACAGGGGAGCAGAGCGATGAGTGATCGTACCCAGCGGGTCGAGGGAAAGACCGAGGAGCTCAAGGGCCGCGCCAAGCGCGGAGTCGGCGCTACCACCGGTAACCGCAGCACCGAGGCTGAGGGAGCCGCGGAGGAAGTCAAGGGCAAGGCGAAGAATGCGGTCGGAAAGGCGCGAGGCGCAGTTAAGAAGGCCACTCGCTGACCGCGGCGTGCTCAGCGCGGTTACGCGGCGGACTGATCTTCCAAGTCCGTGCACAGGTAACCGCGCACCGCACCATCGCGAAACCACAGCTGGTGTTCAGCCCCGGATGGTGGGAGTCGATGAGTGTCAACTCGATCGCGCCCAATCGCACCAACCAGGCAGGTTGTTCAGCTCCGTGCTCGTCGCACACACGATCTCCGACTTCCTGCGGATCATGTACCGCGTAGCCGAGGATCTGATCGTCTGGATCTATTTCAGGTCAACCAAGCAACTCGGTTAGCCGGCCAGCGGGGCGCTGACCGCACGGAGTTCAGTCTGCGCGCGGGCAAGTGCCGGGCCGGCACCGATCACTTCTAGCGTCTCGATCGCCTCGTCCAGCAGCGTCGCGGCCTCTCCGTGGCGTCCCTGGCTCCGAAGCCAGGCGGCGAGATCCGTTTTGGCGACCGCGAGCCAGTAGCCGTAACCGAGCGCGCGAAAGGCGTCGATCGAGGCGCGCAGGTCACCCTCTACCGCATCATGCCGGGCCCCAGCCGCGGCCGTGAGCGCCTGACCGCGGAGGAGATGAGCAACCAGATAGGGCGGGATGTCATTCTTTGGGCGCTTAGTCAGGAGGGACACGATGGCCTGCGCACGCTCGAGATTTCCGCTCTGGATGGCCGCCTGAAGCGTGTCCGGCCAGGCCTGCCGAACCGCATCGTGTGCGACGCCGAACGCGTCGATCGCGGTGGGGAGCATGCTCGATCCTTGCTCGAGGGCTTCATGAGCCCCGCCTTGCGCGAACGTCACGCAGACCGTCGCCGCGGTGTGAACAGCGCGCAGCTCTGCAGCTTCGGCGTGCTCCCAGGAGGCGATTCGCGCGAGTCTCGCCGTGGCGGCATTGCCGTCGCCGCGCAGGGCGTGCAAAATCGCCAGCGGGTAGTGGATGAACTCGGCGCCGGCGCGCTCGTCATCGTCGTCGAGGAAGTCGACCGCCATGTGGTCGGCCTCCTGCCAGCGGCCGGCGAGCAGATGCACGGCCATCAGGTTGCTGACAGACAAACCCTCGAGGTATCGATCGCCGCGGCGGCGATCCGCTGCGATCACCGCCTCGAACTGTGACGCGGCGCCGGGGAGGTCCCACACATACGCGAGGTTGCCCGCGTTGCCGAGCAGACGTCCCGCCAAGTCGGGGAGATCGTGTCGCACGGCAATCTCGATCCCAGCGGCAAATTCGCGTCGCGCTTGTTCGATTCGACCCGTCATTTGACAGATCAGGCCTTTCGTGTCGAGCGCTTCGCTCCACACGACTGGGAGGCTGTGCGCCTGCGCTAGCGCCAACGCGTCATCGGTTGCGACGCGCGCCCCGTCGTAGTCCGAGATCGAGAACCGCGCGAGGCCAAGCCACAGGTTGGCCGAGGCCAACTCCTGTTCGAGCTGTGGTTCTGCGGCCAAGACCTGGACCGCGTCGGCGAGCCGGTCAGCTGCCTCGCGGCTGCGGCCCAGGCGGCTCATGGCGGTGCCGATATCGATCGCGGTCCGCGCGACGTCGACCGTTCGGCCCGCGGCAACGTGGGCGGCAGACGCTTCCTCGAGCAGTTCGAGCGCGGTCTCGAACCGGCCTGACCTCGAGGCCATCTGCCCTGCTACCTGGATCAGTGACGCGCGTTGTGCCTCATCGCGCTCGAGTTCTGCTGCGGTCCGGTACGCCCGTTCCGCAGCTTCCGGAGCGCCCACCGTTGCCGCCCGCTGCGCCGCGCGGCGCAGCGCAGAGATCGTGTCTGTACGCAGGAGTTCGACGTCGGGGTCACCCGCGGCGGCCCGCCACGCCGCCAGACGATGCGCCGCGATCATCTCCGCCGCGTCCTCACCGTCGTTCGTGAACAAGCAACGTAGGTGCTCAGCCGCAGCGAGATGTCGAGGCTTTCGTTCGCGGCGGGAGAGCATCTCGTAGGCGACCTGCCGAAGCAGCTCTTGAGCGAACGTGTACTGGCCGCGGTCCGGCGACAGCGGGTCGGCACGGATCGTCAGCACCTGTTTGCGAACTAGCGTGGACAACAAGTCGTCGAGCTCGTCGTCGCGCACGTCACCCAGGGCGCCCGCGGTCGATCGGGAGAACGAGCCGCCGAACACCGACATCGCTCTCACGAATGCACGCTCGGCGGGCGCGAGCGCGTCGAGCCGCGCTACCAACAACGAGGTGAGTCCGGCGGGTACATCAAGTTCTCCCACCGCCCCGGCCGGGACGAACCGACCAGCGTGCTCGTGTAGAACATTTCGGGAGGCGAGCATGCGCACCGTCTCTGTGACGTACAGCGGCACGCCCTCGGCTCTCACTACGATCCGCTCCCATGCCGCGCGTGGGAGTCCTTCGACGAGACCGTCGAGCAGGTCGCCGATCGCCGCGTCGTCGAGCGGATCGAGCCGTATATGCGTCGTGCCCCGATTAACGGCCGGCCACCCCCCGCGACGCGCCTCGAGCTCCGGCCGCGCGAGCGTGAGGATGAAGATCCGGCTGTTGGCCGACCACTCGAGGAGATGCTCGATGAAATCGAGCACGCCGGCATCAGCCCATTGCAGATCCTCGAACACCAACAGCACCGGCTCGTGGGTCGCGAGCTGTTCAAAGAACATCCTCCAGCCGGCGAACAACTCAGCGCGGCTCCACCCCGGCTGGACGAGCCCCAGCAACGCGCCCAGCCGCGGACGCAGAAACGGCCGGTGCGAGGGGTCGGCAACCCACCGATCGAGTCCCTCGACGAGCTTCGTCGACGCGTCCCCCGGAGACGCGTCCTCCGTGATCCCTAGCCGCTGGCGAATCATCTCCGCCAGCGGCCAGTAGGCGACCCCGTCACCGAACGGCGGGCAGCGCCCCGAGTGCCACAGAAACCGCTGCGCCAGCCCATCGGTGTACTTCATGAACTCCCAACGCAACCTCGACTTGCCGATCCCGGCCTCACCACTGACCGCGACCAGCCTGGCCGAGCGTCGCTCAAGCGCACCGTGGAACAACTCATTGATCAAGCGCAGGTCAGCCTCCCGCCCCACGAACGGCGCCTCGAGCAACTGCTCCCGTTGCGCTCCGCCAACGCCAGCAACCACGCGCACCGCGGGCCACAGCCGCACCCGCCCCGCCCTACCCTCGACCGACCGCTCACCCGCATCGTCGAACACAATCGCCGCTGACGTCACCTCGCGCGTGACATCGTCGACCAGCACCGTCCCGGGATCAGCGGCCGACGGCACCCGCGCCGCCGTGTTGACCGGCGCACCCGCAACGAGACCCTCGCCGGCAGGATTCTCGACTGCGGCGACCAGGCCCGTCACAACTCCCGCTCGTCCTCGCAGACCGAGCGCTCCAAGCCCGTGGCCCAGCGCCCTAACACCATCGACGATGTCAAGCGCCGCCCGCACCGCCCGCTCGCAATCATCCTCATGCGCGTAAGGCACCCCCCACACGGCCATCACCGCATCCCCGGCGAGCATCTGGATCGTCCCCCCGTAACGGTCAACGACCGTCCGCGCCAACTCGAAAGAGCGCCTCAAGAGATCGGCCTCTTCATCCGCCTCGAGCGGCCCGGACAGCGTCGCGAACCCCGTGAGTTCGACACACAGGACCGACGCCAACCGCAACTCGGTGAACGGCGTCAGATCGCGTGTCTTCGCGTCGCGGGGGCGAGACATCGCGGGGATCTCGATGGTCGCGCCGCACGATGCGCAAAATCTGTGACCCGCCGCATAGGGAGCGCTGCAGCCCGGACACAGCAGTGCCAATCCGGCCGCGGGATCCGGTGCAGAGCCTCGCACCGTCCCGGCAGCTGGCGGCGCGTCTCCGGGGCCTGCCGCCGTCCCCTCCGCAGCGCCTGCGCCGCTGAGTGCCTCGTCGTGCTGGAGGATCGCGTGTTGAAGCTGCCGAAGTTCTGGGCTGGGCTGCAAACCGATCTCGTCAAGCGCCTCGCAGGCATCGCGATACGCGGCGAGCGCCTCGGCGTGACGACCCGCCCGGTAAAGCGCGAGCATCAACAACCGGCGCGGTCCTTCCCGCAACGGGTTCGAGGCAACCAGCCCAGTGATCGTGCCGATCACCTCGCGATGCTCCCCGCACGCCAGCCGCGCGTCGACCTGGCCCTCGAGCGCGCCCGCGCGCAACTCCTCGAGCCGCTCCCGCTCACGAACCGCGAACTCGAACTCGAGCTCGGCCAGCGGTGGCCCGCGCCACAACCCCAGCGCCTCCTCAAACAGGCGGCGGGCGTCGACCGGCGCGTCCGCTAGCGCCCGCTGCGCGGCCGCGACAAGCCGCTCGAACCGGGTGGCGTCAACCAGCTCAGGATCAACTTCGAGCGCGTACCCGGATCCGGATCGTGTCACCCCGAGCTCGCCACAGGCCGTAGCGCTGCGGAGGGTCTTGCGGATCGCGGACACGTGAACCTGCACAGCGTGCGCGGCGGTCGCGGGCGGCCGCTCTCCCCACAGTTCATCGATCAGCCGGTCAACTGACACCACCACAGGCGCATGAACGAGCAACAGCGCCAGCACGGCTCGCTGCTGAACGCTCCCTAGCGCAACCGGCCCGCCAGCACCAACGACCTCGAACGGCCCGAGAACCCGGTACTCGACCTCCATCACCCTCCAGCGCTGTCCGCCCGAACACCGGCAACTCTAACGGCCCACCCCAAAACCGATGCGTTGAACGCCTGCCGCTCAAACAACGACTGAGCGGAAGATGAGCACGCTTTGAGCGCCCCGATCGATTCTTCCCAGCGTCACAGCAACCCTGTGACCCGGAGAACCCAGCGCCAGTCGGTTTGTCCGGGTTCGCGGAATCTTCTAACAACTGGGGGTCGGGATGTCGGTGTGTACTCAGTGCGGCAGCGCGGTTAGCGCTGCTGACGGGTTCTGTACCCAGTGCGGAGCTCGGATCAAAAAAACGAGCAGGCCAGATGTGGCATCAGCCTCGGCTCCGCCGGCCGGTGATCCTGCCAGCTGGCGAGGCTCCGGTGCTCCGGTTAGCCAGTCGATCTCGCTGGCATTGCCGCAGTTGGGACAGGTGACCAGGAACGGTTGGTGGCTGCTCGGTGGTGTGCTGCTGGTGTTCATCGGTTCGCTTCTGCCCTGGGCCCAAGCGAGCGTCGTCGGTGTCGGAATCTCATCCCATCCCGGTGGCGGTGCTGTGGTCATCTTCCTGTTTCTCGTGATCTGCGCCCTGGTGGCAGCGTGGCCACTCCTGACTGGAGAGCTGTCAAAGCGACGCCTGTTAGGCACGACGGCAGTCGTCGCGATACTGACGCTCTTCGCGATCACGAACTGGTCCGATCTGGACAAGGCACAGCAGCAGGTCGGCAGCGGACTTACCGGCGGATTCGTGACCGTCAGCGCGGGCTCAGGGCTCTTGCTTTACACGGTGGGTGTCGTCGTGCTGTGCGTGTTGGTCGTCCGCCTCTGGCTTTTCCGCCGCCGCGCTGCACCTAGCGCGGCGTGACCGCCAAGTCGCCGACCACGATCCAACTATCGAAAGGGACCACCATGAATGAACCTCCTCAGCCAGCTTGCTCAACCCGCGATCACGGCCAAATGCGCGAGATTGACGCGACCACACAGCAGAGTGAACACTCAGCCAGGTCGACCACCGTGCCCACCAGAGGGAGACTCGCAGCTTCGGCTCGACTCGGTCTCACGCGCCCGTTCATCTCTCTGCTGGCGTGCGGAGCGATGCTGCTTGGCGTGAGCGCCTGCGGCGGCAGCACACCGCAGGTCTCGAAGGCCGTGAAGTCGAAGCTCGAGAGCACCCTCGAAAGAGCCTCTCTGACGGCGGCGAAAGCCACCGAAGTGACCGACTGCCTGGTACCGGGGCTCGCGGCCCACGGGATCACCACGCTAGCCGCCGCCAACGACACCAGTGGCAACCATTGGCTGAGGTCGGCGACGGTGGCCTGCGCCAAGCAGGCGGGACTCGGGCCCGGCAATACAGGGTCAGCGGCGGTCAGCTCCACTTCCGGTGTCACCGATACCGAGCCAGCTGATGCCAAGGCATGCAGCAACCTCCGGCAGGCATTCATGACGCTCCGCGCGGACCAGAGCCAGACCAATGCGGCGGCCTTGGTAGCAGCCGCGACACCGAACGCAACCATGACCCAGACGCTGTCCAATGCCTTCGGGACGCTGGGCGGCGACCTCGGGGAGGCACTGAACGGATACAAAGACCCGACGTCGCGGGCCGCTGAGCAGGCGGTCGCGACAGGTTGCGCGGCTGCTGGCGTAAACATGCCGTCCGGCTTCACCGGATGAGACGGCTTATCAGCGCTACACACCTCACTTACACGAAAGGCAACACATGCTAAGGGGAATGTGTTACGTTAGCCCACCGAGACGGGGGATCCAGGAGCGCCGGATGGGAGCGAGTGGCCATGCTGGGGGACGGTAGGTTGCCGCGGCTGGCAGCCGTGAGACGCGTGTGCACTGTCGTCTCAGTGTTCGTCGTGCTCTCGGTGCTCGTGGTGTCTAGTGCGGTCGCGTCCACCTCTCGCGCCAAGTCCAAGTCAGGACGCCGAGCGCCGGCTCTCGCCCTGCCGTCGGTGAAGCAGTGTGTAAGCCACCGGGCTCTCACGATCCAAGTGCTCAAGGTCTCTGGTGTGACGGTGCTCGGCGTGACCGTGAAGGTGGACGGCAGGCTCTTCAAGAACTTCAAACGTTTCCAGGTCCAACGGTTTCTCACGCTTTCGGGTCTGCCGAAGGGGACCTTTGCGCTGTCGGCCACGGCCAGCGCCACCGATGGGCGTACCGTCACCGTCACTCGGACCTACCGGGCCTGCGCGACGAAGCCACCGGCTTCTGCGCCCAAGCTGTCCGTAGCGGTGGTCGGAACGGGTAGGGGCACTGTGACGGGCTCGTCGATCTCGTGCCCCGGCAAATGTGCTGCAAGCTACCCGGCCGGAAGGAAGGTCACGTTGACGGCGACCCCAGATTCGGGTTCGCGCTTCGCCGGTTGGTCGGGCGGCGGCTGCGGTGGGACCGGCATGTGCACCGTGACCATGAGCAGTAATCGGACCATCACCGCGACTTTCACGACCAGTTCGCCGCCGTCGCTCACGCTCAACGTTACCTTCGCCGGGACCGGAGTCGGAACGGTCAGTGGCAGCGGGATCAACTGCTCCAGCGCGTGCTCGCAGAGCTACCCGACAGGCACGGTGGTGACGTTGACCGCCGCTCCCGGCTCGGGATCGAGCTTTAGCGGCTGGTCGGGCGGGGGTTGCTCGGGCACCGGAACGTGCACCGTAACGATGAGCTCGGTTGAATCGATCTCCGCGACCTTCACCATCAACCCGTCGTCTCTGCCACCGGCGGGTAGCTATGGTGGGACCACCTCGCAGGGCTACAACATAGCGTTGTACGTGTCCCCTGACAGCACGAAGCTGCAGGATGTCACGATCAACGCGGTCGAGCTTGGGTGCACGCCGGGCGGCAGCTATCAGGATCAGAGCTTCAACATTCCATCGATCGCGATCGCCTCGGACGGCTCGTTCACTACAACGGTCGTCGAGTCCGGCGTCATCGACAACTCCGCCGCGACGATCACCTACACCCTCAGCGGCCACTTCCAAGGAACGTCTATATCTGGCCAAGTCAGCGATGACATCGCCTATAACAACGGCACTGCGTACAGCTGCACGTCCAACAATCAATCATGGTCAGCCACTTACAGTGCGCAGGGTACGTCGCAGTCCGCGTTGCCGCCGCCGGCGGGTAGCTATGGTGGGACCACCTCGCAGGGCTACAACATAGCGTTGTACGTGTCCCCTGACAGCACGAAGCTGGAGGATGTCACGATCAACGCGGTCGAGCTTGGGTGCACGCCGGGCGGCAGCTATCAGGATCAGAGCTTCAACATTCCATCGATCGCGATCGCCTCGGACGGCTCGTTCACCACAACGGTCGTCGAGTCCGGCGTCATCGACAACTCCGCCGCGACGATCACCTACACCCTCAGCGGCCACTTCCACGGCACCACTGGGGGCGGGCTGGAACGCGTCGCGGGCCAGGTCCGCGATGACATCGCCTATAACAACGGCACTGCGTACAGCTGCACGTCCAACAATCAATCATGGTCAGCCACTTACAGTGCGCAGGGTACGTCGCAGTCCGCGTTGCCGCCGCCGGCGGGTAGCTATGGTGGGACCACCTCGCAGGGCTACAACATAGCGTTGTACGTGTCCCCTGACAGCACGAAGCTGCAGGATGTCACGATCAACGCGGTCGAGCTTGGGTGCACGCCGGGCGGCAGCTATCAGGATCAGAGCTTCAACATTCCATCGATCGCGATCGCCTCGGACGGCTCGTTCACCACAACGGTCGTCGAGTCCGGCGTCATCGACAACTCCGCCGCGACGATCACCTACACCCTCAGCGGCCACTTCCACGGCACCACTGGGGGCGGGCTGGAACGCGTCGCGGGCCAGGTCCGCGATGACATCACCTACAACAACGGCACTGCGTACAGCTGCACCTCCAACAACCAATCATGGTCAGCGACCTACAGTGCGCAGGGCACGTCGCAGTCCGCGTCGCCGCCGCCAGCGGGTAGCTATGGCGGGACCACCTCGCAGGGCTACAACACAACCTTCGCTGTCTCCTCTGGCGGCACACAGTTGCAGGATGTCACGATCAACGCGGTCGAGCTTGGGTGCACGCCGGGCGGCAACTATCAGGATCAGAGCTTCAACATTCCATCGATCGCGATCGCCTCGGACGGTTCGTTCACCACAACGGTCGTTCGGACCGGCACAGTGAACAGCGCGCCCGCGACGATCACCTACACCCTCAGCGGCCACTTCCACGGCACCACTGGGGGCGGGCTGGAACGCGTCGCGGGCCAGGTCCGCGACGACATCACCTACAACAACGGCACTGCGTACAGCTGCACCTCCAACAACCAATCATGGTCGGCCACCTCGTAGTGGCTCGGCCATCCAGGACCGGTCGAGAGGTGCCGCCAGAGGTCTGCTCATCCTCGGCACGCACCACAGCGAGGGGTTGTCGCGCCCGTGACTATCGACGAGGCGACCGCCGCCCTCGAAGGTGGCTGTCAGTGACGACCCTCGCGCTGGCGCCCTGACCGACAGGCCATCGTCGGGGCTTCCACACCTTCAACACCGGACTCGACATGCTCCCTTTGAGACCGACGCCCGCCCGCCTGGCCTGCCTGATGCTGTCCTTGCTTGTGGTCGCGCTGGCGGCGCCGGGGATCGCGCAGGCCTACCGATCGGCTACGCCGGCCGAGTTGCCCGAGGTGAAGCGCGCGGTGGTGCTCTACCACGAGAATCCCCACAACTACGTTCCCGGGACCCACGTGAGCGCTGACGGAACTCACATGAGCGTTACGAACGTCAGGGTCTCAACCGCAGCACCGTGGGCGCTTGCATCGGTGAAGCTGACGCTCGAGGCAAGCGGGCAGCCATTCGCGGGCCTGGAGATCCTGCGCCGGATCAGCGGGACGTGGACCGACGTCGGCCCAGTCAACCAAGAACCGGGCAGTATGGTTCCCCGAGCGGTTGCCAAGGATCTTGGGGTGTCATACGTTGGGAGCAGCGAGGGCGATACTTCTACCTCCGCATCTGGGAGTTCCGGGGTTCGGCACAGCGCATTCTTCGAGGTCGCGGCTTTGGTCAGCTGGCTTATCGGGCTGCTCGCCTTCCTTAGCGCCTGGCTTCGGCGGCCATCGCATTTCAAAAGCATCGGTCGCTCAAAGTCGGCCTGGATGGCCATCACCACTCTCGGACTGATCCCGCTAGTGGGTTTCATCCCCGCGCTGGTCTATTTCTGGCGGGTCTATCTGCACTTGCCGGCCAAGCACCCGGAGGATCAGACCCGCAGCCGCCCGAAGCCTGTGCCACATGCCGACACGCGGCCCGCTGCACATCTCGACGCGGTCGAGTGCCCCATTTGCAGGGGCCGGCGATCGTATCTGTGCCGTGCATGCGGCGGCAGGTTCCCCTCCGTCACCCATTGTTCCTGTACTAACGGATGGGTCTCCTGCGAGCGTTGCAACGCAACGGGTGTTATTCGCGTCTCTCGCCGCTACTGACGTTTCCTGGGCATGGTGATTGGCTCCCAACCGACGCCGAGCAGAGCGGCTAATCGGCCATGCGCTCGCTAGCGACGGCGTCACGATCGTGAGCGAGCCCTTTGACGGGCCCTTCGGGCGTACCTTCACACTCGCCGACCCAGACGGATTCCAAATAACCCTGCACACCAAACGCTGAGGCTCCGTGCCGACCTTCGGGGGCCCCGACCAACCTCGCTATATGCGCCGCCGGCCTCTCGAACTTGCCAGAGCCGCGATCGGGCCCGAAGGTTGGTGGGGGCCTGCTCGCACGGTCCCTAGGCGGCGACGAGAACGGTGATGTTCGTGCGCTGGCGCCCGTAGACCTCGACCGGAGCTACGTGAACGACCTTGGTCAGCGTCGCAGGCGCACCGGAAAGCTCAAGGGCGTCGGTCAGCCCAGGGACTCGCAGCCTCGAGTTGCGCGCACACCAGTAACAACAGCGACTCCTGGCCGTACGCCGCCGTCAGCATCGAACCGATCGGCAGGCCGTCGCCGTTGACGTCCAAGGGCAAGGATGCCGAGGGAGACCCGGAGATGTTCGCTACCGGGCACCAAGGGTTGAACTCCAGGTCGTAGTTCCACCAGCCGGCGGCGCTACCGACGGAGCGGTTGAGCACGCCGAGGAGAGGCGGCGCTTGCGCGAGCGTCGGCGTCAGCCATAGGTCATAGCGCTCAAAGAACTTCGCGATCTGGTCGGAGGCGGCGGCGAGCTGCTCGCCGGCGCGGGCCAGGTCGGCGTTCGAGAGGTGCTCGGCGTGCTCGACCAGCTCCCAGGTGGTCTCCTCGAGCTCGTCACGGCGCAGAGGGCGACCGAGGCTCTCTTCGAAGGCGCGCTTTCCATCAAGGTTGGCGGTTGCCCAGAGTGTGAGCATGGGGTCGGTGATCGTCGAGTGCTTGAAGATCGGCGTGCCCGCCTCGACGCGGTGGCCCAGCGAGGTCAGTAGCTCGGCTGTGCGCTCAGCCGCCAGTATGCAGTCGGCGTCGACGGGCAGGCCGAACGTGTGCTCGGTCGTGATCGCGATGCGCAGATTGCCCGGGTCTCCGGCCTTCATCGAGAACGGGACGCGCGGCAGCGGCAGCGAGACGGTGCCGCCCGGGTTCGGCGTGCTTGCGAGATCGAGCAGCGTGGCGCTGTCGCGGACGGAGCGACTGATCGCATGCGTGACCGCCAGCTGCGCAAGCTGGCCGTTTGAATTAGCGATGGCAACGCGCCCGCGCGATGGCTTCAGGCCAAACACTCCGCAGCAGGAGGCCGGGATGCGGATCGAGCCGGCGCCGTCACTTGCGCCCGCGACCGGGATCATGCGTGCGGCTACGGCCGACCCCGACCCGCCGCTCGATCCACCGGCCGTCCGCCTGACATCCCACGGATTCCGCGCAGGACCGTGCACCACCGGCTCACTTGTGGAGTGGTTGCCGAACTCCGGCGAAGTCGTCTTGCCGAGCGGGATCAGCCCACCCTCGCGGTAGCGCGCGACTAGCGCGCTGTCCACCGTCGGCGGGCCGCTGCGCTCTGCGCGCGACCCATCGGTCTGAGCGAGCCCCGACACCTGCTGCCCAAGGTCCTTCAGCAGCACGGGCACGCCGGCGAGCGGCCCCGAGAAAACGCCGCGCTCATCGAACTCGTGGGCCTCCTGCAGTGCCGCGTCGAAGCGCTCGGCAACCACACAATTGAACTCCGGGTTGAGCGACTCGATCCGGCGAATCGTGGCCTCGATCAGCTCCGCGCAGCTCAGCTCCCCGCCCCGGACGGCCGCGGCCTGGTCACCCGCGTCACGGTCGAGCACCTCGTCATGCATCCTCCACCTCCGTCGTTCGCCGCCTTGGCCTCCAGCCTGGAACCGGAATGCTCGCCCGCAGACGCTGTGTGTACTCGTGCTGCGGGTCATCGAGGACCTGGCCGGTCTCGCCCCGCTCCACGACGTCTCCGCTGCGCATCACGATCACCTCGTCTGTGAGGTGTCGGACAACCGCAAGGTCATGGCTGATGAAGACATACGCGATCGTCGTGTTTTCGCGGATGTCAGCCAGGAGGTTCAGGACCTGTGCCTGGATCGAGACGTCCAGCGAGGCGACAGCCTCGTCGAGTACGAGGATCTGAGGCGAAGGGGCGAGCGCCCGTGCGATCGCGACGCGCTGGCGCTGGCCGCCGGAGAGCTCTCGCGGCAGCGCGCTGAGCTGGCGCGCGCCGAGCCCGACTTGCCCTGCGAGCGCGACGGCGCGCTCCTTGCGCTCGGCGCCGTCGCTGACGCCGTGAAGCTTCAGCAGCCGCTCGAGTCCGCGTCCGACCGTCTCCCGGGGATCGAGGCTCGAGTACGGGTCCTGGAAGACGATCTGGACCTCACCGGCACGCTGGCGGCGCTCGGAGGTAGAACGCGCCCGCACCGAGCGATCCCGTCCGCAGGCGGTGACCTTGCCCGAGCTGGGCGCCTCCAGCCCGAGGATCATGCGGGCGACGGTGGTCTTGCCGGCACCGGATTCGCCGACGATCCCGAGCGAGCCGCCCACGTCGAGGGAGAACGACAGCTTCTGCACCGCAACCATCTCGCCGAACTGCTTGCGCACGTCCACGGCTTCAAGGACGACGTTGCTCACTGCGCATCCCTCGCCGCCCGCAGCTCCTCGGCCCGAATGCAGCGCGCAAGTCCGGACGCGACCGGTTCGAGCGCGATGCGCCCGGCCTTGCACCGATCCTCGACGAAGCCGCACCGCGCGGAGAAGCGACAGCCATGCGGCGCCTCGTAGGCGGATATCGGGTTTCCCGGGATCACGGTGAGCCTGCCGCCGCGGTTGTCGATAGCCGGGCGAGCAGCGGCGAGGCCGGCCATGTAGGGGTGAAGCGGATCGCTGTGCAGTGTCGATGAGGCCTGCACGTCGACGATCTCGCCGGCGTAGAAGACGGCCGTCTCGTCACACAGCCCCGCGGCCAGATCGAGGTCGTGGGTGATGAAGATCAGCGCCAGGCCACGCTCGCGTCGCAGCTCGTCGAGGATCGCCACCACCTCCTCCTGGGTCGTCACGTCGAGCGCAGTGGTCGGCTCGTCCGCGAGGATCAGTCGCGGGTCGGTCATCAGCGTCGAGGCGATCATGACCCGCTGGAGCATCCCTCCGGAGAGCTCGTGCGGGTACTGATGAAGGCACCTGACCGGGTCCTTGATCCCCATGTCTCCCAGCAACGTCGTCGCCTTTATCAGTGCGGCGGCCTTGCTTTGGCCGCCGCCAGCGAGCGCTCCCTCGCACATGAAGTCGCCGATGCGCCGGAGCGGGTTGATGTGCGCGCGCGGATCTTGGAAGACGATCGGCACCTGTGCGCGGAACCGTCGCAGCGCCGCCCCTTTAAGGCATAGGGGTCCGTGCCATCAAACATCACCGTCCCGGCGATCTCGGCGGCTGGAGGCAGCAGACGTGCGATCGCGCGCGCGGTCATCGACTTGCCCGAGCCGGACTCGCCGACGACGCCGAGCGCCTGGCCTTCGTCAATCGTCAATGAGACGCCGGTGAGGATCGGCCGCGTGGAACCCTCGACCGGCAGCCACACCGAGAGGTTCTGAACCTCGAGCAGCGTGGTCATGCGCTCGCCTCCGGCGCGGCCGCCTCGATTGCTGCGATCCGGCGCCGCGGGCTGCGCATCGACAGCCACGATCCGGTCGAGCGATAGTCGACTCCGCCGAGTGCGGCGATGCGCTCGCCGAGCAGGGTGAACGCGAGCACGATCACGAAGATCGTGATGCCGGCCGCGAGCGCCTCACCAGGGTGACCGGCGAGGATGCCGTTCTGGCCCTCGGCGACCATCACGCCCCAGTCACTGGCGGGCGGTTGCGTGCCGAGGCCGAGGTACGAGATCGCCGACAGGTCGACCATCGAGAAGCCGAACAGCAGCGTGAACTCGGCCGCGATCAGAGCCGACATGTTCGGTATCAGATGGCGGATGCAGATCGTGAAGGACGAGTAACCCTGGATCTCGAGTGCCGAGATGTAGGTCTGCTCACGCACCGTCACGGCGGCGCTGCGAAGCACGCGGGTGACCGCCGGTGTGTAGGCGATCGTCAGTGCGAACACGGCTGCGGTGAGACTCGGTCCCAGCACGGTGGCGGCGAGGATCGCGAGAATGACCCCCGGGAAGGCGAACAGTACGTTCGTCATTGCTGAGATACCGGTGTCGACTGCCCCGCGCGACCACGCGGCGAGCGTCGCCAGGATCGTGGCAAGTGTTGTCGCCATGAACGCGACCGCCAGCGGCCCGAGTAGTGAGTCGCGCGACCCGGCCATCAGCCGCGAGAAGATGTCGTACCCCTGCCCGTCTGTCCCGAGCAGGTGGCTCGAGGAGATCGGAAGGTAGACCTCGCCGATCTGTCCCAGGTTCGGGTTATCCGGCGTCAGCAGCGGACTGAAGACCGCGAGCAGGACCGTGAGTGCCATCACGGCGAGGCATGCGATCCCGAGCTTGCCGATCGACCCGACCACACGGCTCAACGAGCCAACGGCGGGCCCGCCCGCACCCGATCCCTCGGCCGCCAACTCTGGTGCGAGGCCTGTGCTCACGAGCGGTCCTTGAGTCGCGGGTCGAGCACCCGGTACGCGATGTCGACGCACATGTTCATCACCACAAACGCGGCGACCAGGACCAGACAGACGCCCTGCACGCTGGGGATGTCCTTCTCCAGCGCGTCGTTGACGAGCGTGCCGCCGATCCCGCTGATGCTGAACACGCTTTCAACGACCGGATCGAGCGCGATCAGTGTCGCGAACACGACGGTGAAGGAGGTGAGGATCGGGATCGCCGCGTTGCGCATCACATGCCGCTTGACGATCGACCGGTAACCGACGCCGCGGCTGACCGCGGTCTGGACGTGCTCGTTTTGCAACTGCTCGCGCATCGACGTACGCGTGACGCGGGCGATCAACGCGAATCCGGCGATCGCCATCGCGACCGCGGGCAGCGTGAGGTGGCGAATGCGGCTGACGAAACCGGCGCCCTGACCAAGCGCAGGGAACCAGCCGAGGTCGACCGCGAAGACCAGTATCAGGACGATGCCGGCGACGAAAGCCGGCATCGCGGCCGAGCCCGCTGTCAACGTCAGCACGAAGTCGTCGATCTTGCCGGGCCGCAGCGCACTCAGCATCCCCAGCAGGACGCCGAACACGACTGTCAGTAGCGCGGCGTAAAGGATCAGCTCGGCGCTGATCGGCAGCTCCTGGCTGAGCAGTGTCGAGACGTTTGATTGATGCACGACCGAGTAGCCGAGGTCGCCGTGCAGCACACCCGTCAGCCAGTGCCAGTAGCGCTCGAGGAACGGCTGGTTGAGGTCGAATCGCCTATTCAGCACCCGGACCGCCGAGGGCGGCAGATTCCTGCCGCCGCTCAGCGCCGCAAGCGGGGTGCCGGGGGCCAGATAGAGCGCCCCGTAGATCACGAAGCTCGAGACGAGCAGGGTCGCCGCCATAACGCCCAGGCGGCGACCCACATATCGAACTGCTCCCGTCAATTCGCTAACGGTTCGGCTCGGCGAGCGGGCCCGGCTCAGCGACCGCCGAGATCGACCGCAGCCCAGGGCGCGTACATGTAGGAGAACGAGGCGGGTGCGCCCGTCAGGTTCTTCTGCGTCACGAGCACGGTGTCCGGATCGGACAGCGGGATCCACGGCAGCTGCTGCATGATCAGCTTCTGTGCCTGTACGACGAGCCTCGCACGCGCTGCCGCGTTGGCGGTGCTGCGCGACTGGTTCAGCAGGTTCGTGATCTGCGGATCGCTGAAGCCGGAGTAGTTCAGTGACCCGGTCGGCAGCACGAACTGCTGGTACTGGCCCTCAGGTGCTCCGTAGTCCGGGTAAGACAGGACGAAGAACGCGTCCAGGCCCGCCCGCGCCTTCGCCGACGTGAACACGTCGATCCAGGTGGCCGCGGGGAAGGTTTTCAGCGTGACCTTCAGGCCGATACTGGCGGCCGCATCTTCGACCGTCGTAGCGGCGTTCTGAATCTGTGTGATCTGGTTCGACATGCCGATCGTGATCGTCTTGCCCGTGGCGCCGGCCTGCTGGATCAGCTTCTTGGCCGCTGCGACGTTGGGCGTCTTGTAGCTCGGCAGCGCGTTGTAGGCGGCCTGGAAGATCGACGGCTCGTAGCCGCCCCAGGTGCCCGGGTTCGCGAGCGTGTTCGGCATCTGCGCATCACCCTGGTAGGTGGCCTTGATGTAGGCCTGGCGATCAAGCGCCATCGAGAGTGCCTGCCGAACCTTGATGTTGCCGAGCGGACCCTTGTCGTTGGCGACGATCAGGGCGTCGGTGATGTACGACGAGCCCTGGGTGACACTGAGCTTCTTGTTTCCCTTGAGCGCCTGGAGGATCGTCGGATCCGTCGAGTAGGTGATTCCGATCGCTCCGGTCTCCAGCCCGCTGGTCATGGCCGAGTCGGAGAAGCCCTTGAAGATGTACTGACTGACCTTCGGGTGGATCGACGAGTCCCAGTAGTGCGGGTTCTTGACTGCGATCAGGCCGTTCTTGGCGGTCCACGACTTGATCATGTAGGGGCCGGTGCACATCCCGCCGACGCCCATCGTCCCGTACTTGGTGCCGGCCTTCTCGGCGAAGGACTTCTCGACGATCATGCCCGGCAGCGATGAGAGCTCGCCCAGCAGCCACTCGTCCGGGTGCGTCAGCTTGAGCGTGACCTGCAGCGGCCCGGTGGCGCTGATCGACTTCACCCGGTCGAAGATCGAGGTGTAGAAGCCGCCGACCTTGGTGCTCGCGGCGCGCTGAAGGCTGTAGACGACATCCGCGGAGGTCATCGGGTGACCGTCCCAGAACTTGACGCCGGGGCGCAGCGTAAAGACGTCAGTCGTCGGGTTGGGGTTCGTGACCTTGAGCGCGAGGCCGGGGACGCGACCGCCGCTCGGGGTCTGGCGGAAGAGGGCGTCACACAGCGCCGAGTCCACAGTGTTCTCCGGGTAGTCGAAGCCGAAGATCGGATCCACCGAGTCGACGTCGCGGTAGAGACCCCACGTGACAGAGCTGACGCTCTTGGTTGCCGCAGGCGTGGTGATCTGCAGGCTCGTGGCCGCAGCGTTCTTGATCGATAGGTGGCCGCTGCCACCACCGGAGCTGCCGCCGCTGACGGCGATTGCGACCGCACTGGCTGTAACTGCAGCGGACACCGCCAGCGTCGGCCATAGGGAACGTTCCCGACGAATCTGCACCATCCAGCCCTCCTCCAGTTGACGGCGCGAACGTAGCAGAACCGATTCGGCGAATCAACGAAATAAATTCGCGAATCGTTTTGGGGAACGCCTGGTCAGCCGGTATTATGCGCGCCGATGCCACGTACCGGTAATGGGGATCAGAACCCAACTCACATCGGCAACGGCCATGCGCACCGGGTCCGCATCCGCGACGTCGCGGAAGCGGCCGGAGCAGCGCAGAGCACCGTTTCCAACGCGCTCAACGGCACCGGCAACGTTGATCCGGGCACGCGCGAGCGCATCCTCAAGGTGGCTGCCGAACTCGGCTACGTGCCCAATAGAAACGCGCGCAACCTGCGCACGGTTAGTGCCGGCGTGCTCGGGATCATGCTGAGCACGCGCTCCGAGGCGGGTGACGTGGCCAACGTCTCGTACAACCTGCGGCTGGCGGGCGGCGCATCGCGCGCCGCGTTTCGGCGACAGAGCGCGCTCACCTTGCTGCCGCCTTTACAGACGCCCGAGGAGGCTGCCCACCTCGTACCCGACGGCGTGATCCTGGCCGACATCGAGGTCGACGACCCGGCGAGGGCGGCATTCGACGTCATCGGGGTTCCGATAGTGACGATCGAGGCCGACCCCGGAAACCCGGATGAGTCCTATTGGGTCGGCGCTGACACGCCGACCAACACGCGGACCGGCCTCGACCACCTGATGGCGACCGGTGCCACGACGATCGCCTACATGGGCATCGACGCGACCGGGACCTGGAGCGTGCAGTCGGCGACGGCATACCGACGCTGGTGTAAGGAGCGCGGCGTCGAGGCGATCGCAATCACGGTGCCGAGCACGCAGACCGTCAGCGCGTGCGCCGAGGCGTTGCGGGAGCTGCTCCAACATACGCCTCGACCCGACGCGATCTTCGCCCTGACCGAGAAGATCGCCGTCACCGTCGTCCAGCAACTCGGCGAGCTCGATATCTCGGTGCCGCACGACATTCGCGTGCTGTCGGGCTCAGACGGCGACCGCGCTGCTCAGGCGCTGCCGCCGATCAGCGCGATCGACCTGCACCCGGAAGAGGTGGGCGCGGCGGCTGTCGCGCTGCTCTACGAGCGGATCGAGGGCCTCGACACGGAGCGCCCGCGGATCATCAGGGCCACGCTGAACGCGCGTGAGTCGACCACCGGCCGCGCCGGTCCATAGCTCGGTGGCGCCTGGAGGCCCGGCTGGCATCGCGCCAACCTCCTGCACGCACTCGTCCTCACTCGCCAGGACTGATCCAGGTGTGTTCATCTTTGCCGCTCAGTTGGACCGCGGGACCGTGCTACCCGTACCCCGAATTCGGGAGCCTTCACGGTGGACCAGTGCCTCGTTCGGTGCGACGATCGACGAAGTTGACGACCAAGGTGGTCGGCAACGAACATCAAAGGAGGCAGTCCGATGTACAGCCCGACTGAGCATCATCATTCGACCGGGATGGATCCATCGCTGGGCAGGGGTGTCTTCCTGGCGTTTGGGGCGCGTCACATCAAGGGCGTGGCGGTCAGCCGATGGATCGCCGCGGTCTGTTTCGTGATCGCGGGCGCGTTGCTGGTGGCGTTCGGTCACTGGTGGGGGCTGGTCTTCTTTGTGGCCGCCGCGCTGAACGGCTCGCTCGCCTACCTGGTCCCCCGCTGGAACCTGCGCCGGGAAGCCCCGCAGACGGCCAAGCTCTCGGCGTAGTCTCGATATGACCCGAGTGGCTCCATCGCCGGGCAGGGGTGTCTTCCTGGCGTTTGGGGCGCGTCACATCAAGGGCGTGGCGGTCAGCCGATGGATCGCCACGGTCTGTTTCGTGATCGCCGGCGCGTTAGTGGTGGCGTTCGGTCATTGGTGGGGGCTGGTCTTCTTTGTGGCCGCCGCGCTGAACGGCTCGCTCGCCTACCTGGTCCCCCGCTGGAACCTGCTGCGGGATGCCCCCAAGACCCTCGAACGCGTACGTGAGCTACAACGATCCCGAGCTCTCGTGGTGGACGACGCGGCAGCCCGGTTGCGCCGTATCGAGCAGGATCTGCACGACGGAGCGCAGGCCCAGATGGTCGCCGTCGTCATGAAGCTCGGGCTCGCTCGAGACCATCTCAGCACCTCAGCCGCCAGGCTGCAGGGCGCCGACCTCGACCGGACCCTGGAGCTGGTCGATGCCGCCCACCGCGGAGCGATGGAGGCGATCACCGAGCTGCGTGACCTGGCCAGGGGGATCCATCCACCCGCCCTGGACGAAGGCCTGGATGCTGCCCTGGCCGGCCTCGCGACACGCAGCAACCTGCCAGTCGAACTGGTCATCGATCTGCCCCAGCGCCCGTCCCCTGCGATCGAGACGATCGCCTACTTCTGCGCGGCGGAGCTGCTGACGAACGCGGCGAAGCACAGCGGCGCGCAGTGCGCCCGGTTAGAGGTGCTCCACGAGGCCGGCCTCGTGACCATGCGAGTCAGCGACGATGGCACGGGCGGCGCCCGGCTCGAGCCGGGCGGAGGCCTGGCCGGCCTCGCAGAGCGGGTCAAGACCGTAGATGGCAGCCTCCAGGTCGAAAGTCCGGCCGGCGGCCCCACCGTCGTCACCGTCGAGCTGCCAACTCACGTTTGAGTCGGCAGGAGGAGCCCCGAATGCGGATCGTCATCGCCGAAGACTCAGCTGTCATCCGGGCGGGACTGGTCGAGATCCTGGCCGACCGGGGACACGAGACGGTCGCCGCGGTAGGCGATGCCGACGCTCTACGAGCGGCGGTGGACGAGCACGAGCCGGATGCTGCCGTCGTGGACGTGCGAATGCCGCCCGACTACACCGACGAGGGTATCCGGGCGGCAATCGCCATCCGCCGCGAGCACCCCGGTACAGGAGTGCTTGTCTTCTCCCAATACATCGAGACCCGTCATGCCGCTGAGCTCCTGAGCGCGACATCCAGCCGCGGTGGCGGCGGCATCGGGTACCTGCTCAAGGACCGCGTCGGCGACGTGGGCGAATTCGTCGACGCCCTGACCCGGGTGGCAGCCGGCGGCACCGCCCTCGACCCCGAAGTCGTCGCGCAAGTCCTAAGGGCCACCCGGCGCACCGATGACCTCGACACGCTCACCCCCAGGGAGCACGACGTCCTCTCCCTGATGGCCGAAGGCAGGACAAACGGCGCCATCGCCAGCACCCTCGTGATCTCCGAGAGGGCGGTCGAGAAGAACATCGCCAACATCTTCACCAAGCTCGGCCTGGCACCCTCACACGCTGACCACCGACGGGTGCTCGCCGTCCTCCGCTATCTGGAGTCCTGACCCCAAGGCTGTGTCCGATCCGGAACCTGTTTGCGCGAACAGTGGGGCTAAGCGCGTCGCAGCCTGACCTTAAGCGCCAAACCCCGGTAGAGGCCCGGGGTTTTGGCAGTACCGCTACCGGGATTCGAACCCGGGCTATCGCCGTGAGAGGGAGCTGAAGGACCCGGTAACGCTCCTAAAAGTCCGATGGATACTGGATCTTCCAGGTTTCGGCCAGAACATTGGGAGACAATTGAGGTGCGCCAGACATGTGTCAGGAGTGCTCCGCTGGTGCTGCTGACGCCTCCTACGTCGCCCAAGCGCTGGCAGGCTTTGAGCCTGGGCTCCCTTAACCGTGATCACCGGCTGCTGATCCCCGAGTCCTCCACGAAGCGCGACAGGCACTAACAAAGCACTGTGAGCACCTCGTGGCGAGGTGCCGCCGAGTCGGGCGAAGCGATCTGCCCGCCATAGGCGGGCAGATCGTCGCTCTACTTTGGTGGCCGGGCCCTATCGGGCCGTGTCGTCGAAGCTGTCTTCGGCGAGCGCCCGCTCGGCACGGAGCAGTGCGCGGGTGTCGGCATGGAGGGTCTGGGTGTCCTGCCTGATGGTGGCCGCGGATGCCCCGTTGGCGGAATCGCTGACGAGTTGCTGAGCATCGAGTTGGATGACGTCGGCATTTGCCTGCACCCACTGCGCCTCCGCTGGTCCCTCAGAGGACCCGGGGGCGGCCGTCGTGAACGAGCCGAACAGGCCATGCGACTCGCCGAACGGGCCCGCGGTGAAGTACACCGTATTCGAGTTACCTCCGGCGCCGCCGTTGCCGACCTGCAGCGCCCACAGGCCGCGGATCTGGATCGGCTCGCCGTCGGGGTCCCTGATTTGGCCCAGCGGGGATCCGTTCGTGGCGTCGAAGGCGTTGACGAATCCGTCGCCGAAGTTCCCCACCAGCAAAACCGGGTCGTTATGAGGGGCGCTTAGACCGGCGAAGCCCTGCGGTGCGATGGCCAAGCCCCACGGCGAGTCCAGCGACCCCCGCGAGACAAGTCGCACCGCGCCTCCCGGCAGGCCGGGGGAGCCGTTCAGGTTGAAGACGTCGATGAAGCCTCGGTGGGGCCCGGCGACGTCGTCGTGTTTGCTGGCGTCCTGCCGGGCGTACGTGACGTAGACCTTGCCCTGCAGGACCTGGACATTGAACGGGGCGTAGCCGCGAGGCAGCGCGTGGTCGGTGAACGCGCCCCTTGACAGCCCGGTGACCTTCGTGAATGCCGCGTCATAGACATCGATGGTCCCGGCACGGAAGTTGCTGGCATAGAGCAGAGCCGTGCTGTTGGGGTCGCCGGCAACGATCGGCGTGCTGCTAGTTGCGATCGCCAGCCCCTTGTAGACCGCCCCGGTCTGCTGGTTGGGGTCGGGGTTGGTGAAGTTGTTCCCCGAGTTGTCAACTGCGGTTACCGCGTGAGTGCCATCGACGGTCGGGTTCCACCCTGAGATGGTGCCGTCTTCGCTGTCAAACAGGAATGTGGCCGGAGCTGTGGTCGGGTTTCCGCTACCGCTCGGGCCGGTGATCTTGAAGGCGCCGCTGCCGCTAGCCGTGTTGAACACCGTCCCGGTAGGTGTGCCACCGGCCAGCGGGTTGACTGGCGTTGGGATGTGCACGACCAGGGGGTTGATCGAGACCAGCGGGCTGGCGGCCGACGAGTTGTAGAGGGTGGACAAACCGGAGTTATTGTCCGAGATCCAGAACGGGCTGCCGGCGCTCTCGGAGATACCCCAGGCGTTGACTAGGTTGGGGTCTTGGACCGCGGCGACACCTGGCAAGTCGGACACCAGGTTCGTTTGTAAGACCGTTCCGCCGGTGGCCGCGCTGGCGTGCGCCTTGGTGTGCGCCGCCGCGGCGCCCACTCCTATAGACATCAAGGCGACGGTCGCCACCAGCGAGACTACGGCGAGCAGGGGTTTGGGCAGCCGCGCAAGGCTCAACAGGGGTCGTTTCATGATGTACCTCCATGGTTGGGGGGTGGTTTCGGTCTGGCCGTCTGTGACACCTGTCGGCGGGGTTAGGCCGAGATGGTCTCGGGGTCGTCGAGGTAGGGCGCCGGCGAGGTGGGCGGTGAAGGCGTAGATGCCGGCCTCGCGATCACCGCAGGCACCGGCCTGCGATCGCGTGGGCACGGCTGCTTGACGAAACATCGGCCTCCACTCAGTCGTAGGCACTCGCTCATGCAGACGTCTCTCATGCAGACGCCGATCGGCGCCAATCCTTCCCGACCTCGAACAGGAATCTGCGGGCCGGATATCTGAGACGTCATGTGGAGGCCCGGCTGACGCCGGGCTGGACCGAAGCATCAGTCTCGGACCGCCGACGTCACCGCCGTCATCGTCCGAACCTGCGTTACCGCCGTGCCGCGACTGAATGTCGGGCTCGGCGTGGTCGAGGCCCTTAAGCACCAAAACCCCGGTAGAGGCCTGAGGTTTTGGCAGTACCGCTACCGGGATTCGAACCCAGGTTACCGCCGTGAGAGAGGGCCTGCGCGTTGCACCGGGTTGTGGCGTGACGCCCGTTTATGGGCTTTCTAGCCATGAG
Source organism: uncultured Actinomycetota bacterium (assembly GCA_963714335.1). Classification (GTDB taxonomy): domain Bacteria; phylum Actinomycetota; class Thermoleophilia; order Solirubrobacterales; family Solirubrobacteraceae; genus Palsa-465. Next base: position 117,666 of record CAVQNW010000001.1, on the reverse strand, counting down.
CACAACCGTTGACGACCGGAGCGGCGATTCGGACTTGCCCTCAGGTTGCCCTCGACGTGCCGACGCAATGTCGCCATAGCAGCAGTCTGGTGCCGCGATCTTCTGGTGCCGCGATCTGGTACGGCTGAGGCGATAGCGCCAGTAGCCACGAGGCATTCGGTCCCTGTGGTAGCGTCGCGCCGGTGCGGCGTGTCCTCGTGATCCTGCTCGTGACCGCCTGCAGCGGCCTTGCCGTTCCTATCGTTTCCGCCGCTGCGGCAGCCGCCGTCCTGCCCAGGGTCCGATTCACCTACGTGACCCCGAAGGTCAGTCCACGAGGGATGATCACCATCCGGGCTCAAGTGGGGCCGCGCGGAACGCCTTGCAAGCTGGCCCTGGCTGGACCGTATGGTGGCGTTATCCGTCTGCCCGAGAAGCGCGGCCGCTCTGGTCGACTCCAATGGCACTACAGGCTTCCCGCGAGCGTGCCGGTTGGGCGTTGGGGGGCCAGCGCCTCCTGTAGCAAGGGGTCTCTGGCCGGGATCGCCACGCGTTCTTTCATCGTTGAACATAAGGTCCTGAACGCTGGCCGTGACCTCAGACGGCTTCACTCCGAGTAATCACGGGAGCGGGGGCAGCGGACGGGCCTGATAGCCCGCCGGCTTACTACCCGCTCGCAATTGCTTTCGGTTCAGAGCATTTCAGCGGCCGAGCATTGCTATGGCGACGATCCGCTTGAATGGCCGAAGCCACAGAAACGCGCAGCCCTGCTCCGGCTCACGTGGGGTTCGAACCCGGACCCCTCATTACGAGCGAGCTGTTGGTTGTAGTGACGAGTCAGCTGCCGTTTTCTGCCGTCAATGCGTCGACGGGACGCGGCTTGTGTTCGACGAGCGGCTCAGCAATTAGAGCACCGCGACGCGACCCTTACCGTCCGGCGGCGGAGCACCAACCACATGGACGTGGTTCTGGCGATTGCGCGTCCCCGACGCCTACTGCCTACTTGACCGCGACCACGTCGACGGCGCGAATGTCTGGTTCGGAGGCGAGCAGGTCGGCGGCTACTTGCGTGAGTGCCTTGGGGACCTCACCGTTGATGTGTGCTTGGCGTGCCGTCTCGGTCTCGAATGTGTCGAAGATGCCGTAGTGGGTGTCATCGAGCTTGAACGCATACCACGTGACGGTGCCCTGTTCCGCGAGCGCGAGTGCGCGACCGGCTTGCAGAAAGGCTGCGAGCTCGCCGCCTTTGCCTGGCTGTGCCTCGAGCTGAGCGAGCAATCCGAGTGTGACGGTCATATCGATCTCCTCGTTTGTGAGTTGTGTTTCAGAGTCGTTGCTGGCTTCGCGTTCACGACGCGTTCCAGATCTCCCCGTTGCCAGCAGCCGCGAGATGCTCGAGCAGCACGCCGGCGGACCGCTGCGGGGTCAGCAGCGTGCCGCTCTGCTGCATCGCGACGAATCGTGCGTGCAGCGCAATCCCGATCCGCTCGGGATCCTGTTCACGGATCCAGCCTTGCATCGCGGTGTCGACTGTGCCGGGCCGGAACACGTTGACGGTTACACCCGTGTCGCTGAGTTCGGCGGCGAGATTGAGCGTGTGCGCCTCGAGCGCGGCCTTGGTCGCCGTGTAGGCGTTGGCGCCGATCATTGCGGTCGGGTTCGTCGCAACGCCGCTCGAGACGTTGACGATCCGACCCCAAGCACGTTCGATCATCGTCGGCAGCACCGCGAGTGACAACCTCACCGGGCCGAGCACATTGATGCGTGTCGCCGCCTCCCACTCGCCGGGATCGACGCTGGTGGTCGGTCCCAGCGGCCAAACGACTGCTGCGTTGTTGACCAGGACCTCGACCGGGCCGAGCTCCGCCGTCACACGCTCCAAGGCCCGCTGAATCTGGTCCGGGTCGCCGATGTCGGTGGCGACGACCAGCGGTGTCCCATCCTGGCTACGAATTTCGGCGGCGACCGCGTCGAGCTCCGCCTGGGTGCGCGCCAGCAGCGCGACGCGCGCGCCAGCATTCACGAGGCCGAGCGCGACGGCCCTGCCGATTCCGCGTCCCGCGCCGGTGACGAGCCCTACCCGCCCTGCGAAAAGGTCAGCGGTCATGCCGCGAGCGCGTCGAGCGCCTCGAGAATCGCGGTGGGCTCCGAACGCCTGGTGTAATCGGGATGCACGTCGACCCAGCGGACAGTGAGGTCGGGGTCGAGGATGAGTGTGGTCGGCATCGGCACCGACGTCGTACCGTCAGCGTTGATCGCCTCGAGATCGAGCCCGAGCTGCAATTGAGCGGCGCGTGCCTCCTCTGAAGGAGCGGTGAGGATCCCGGCGCTCGTTGCCAGCTGGTTGCCGGGGTCCGAAAGGACGGCGAAGCGCAGGTTGTTCTTCTCCCGCATGCTCAGCGACCCGTCGGGCTTCTGCGGGCTCACGGCGACGAGCACGATTCCGCGCGTTTCGAGTTCTGGGAGCAGCTCGGCCTCGTAGGCCTTCAGCGCGATGTTGCAGTACGGGCACCATGCCCCGCGATAGAACACCAGTACCGCGCGGTGGCCGCCGAGCACCGCCGGCAGGGTCGTGGCTAGACCATGCGGATCGAGCAGCTCCACCCGAGGGAGTGTCTCCCCGGGAGCGATCACGCCGACCGGCTCGAAGGTAGCAAGCGCTGCCTGCTCGCGAGCGAACGCGCTCATCGGCTCGCTCGCGGATACTGCGGCCTGGGAATCCGCGAGCGCTTGAGCCTGCTCTGCGATCGTCATCTGACTCCTTTGCTTGGCGATCGTTCGCCCGCCTTCGGCGGGCCTCTCCGACATATGCGTCAATCCGTGCCCGGGTCTTACGTCGAATCAACCGGCCCGGTGAAGATGGATCGGCGCGCGCCAGCCGGAAGGCTCAGTCGCTTTCCCGGGCGATCGCGGCCAGCAGGCCGCGGACATCCTGAACGCATGGACCACATACATCGAGATGCGCCGCAACCCCGGGGAAGGCAAGCCTGGCGTCGCCGAGGGCGAGTTCACGCTCGACATAGGCATCGAGCAGCCTGAAAGTCTCGGCGCATCCGGCGTCAGCAGGATCCGTGCTCAAGAAGCTCTTGAGTGACCCCCAGCCGGTCACGCGCGTCTCGCCAAATCGTCCATGTACCCGTTAGCGACCAGTCGCGCACGGAGCTTACGCCGGGCATCGAACAGTGACTTGTAAACCGCGTTGCGATTCGAACCAAGTTCTTGCACGAGCACGTCCAATGGCACTCCCTGCAACACAATCGCGACAAAGATCCGCCGCTGCCGCGGTGAGAGGTCCTCATCGACCGCGCGGCGCAACAGAGCGAACATCTCCGCCCATTCCGAAGCCTCTCCCGGTCCGAACCCGAAGCGATCAGGTAGCAGCGTCCAGTCCTCCTCGAGACGGCTTGGAGCCGTCTTGCGCCAGGCATGTCGCGTGAGTTTGCCGGCGACCTCCAGCACCGCGAACTTGTACGCCCACGTCGTAAAGCGACTGTCTCCACGAAACTCGCCCAGTTTGGCGACGATCGCGACCAGCGCGTCATCCGCCGCCTGCTGCGTCAAGTCATCGAGTTCAGGGCCGGCGAGGCCCAGGGCATGCGCACGCCGCGCAGCCTCCGAGCGCGCGACACGCAGCAGCAGCGCATGCAGCCGCACCAGCGCTGCGTCGCGGGCAGGAGCGTCCCCCTCCAGTGCCGCCAGCCAGTCGGCGGACTCAGGATCGATCATTGGCGCATGCCAGCCGACAGACGATGCAGCACGGTCCATGAATTTCCAGGATGCCGGATCGAACCCGACAGCCGGACGTATCGAGCTGAGTTGCCGTTCTTCTGCAGCGAGCAGAGGAGCACAGGGTCGCGGATAGCGTTCAGAGGGACGCGCCGCGGACTCGATCTATTAGCGACATCGGATCGTCTGGCGACGCGTTCCCGAGCCAAGCCACATGCTGGTCTGGTCTCACCAAGATGAGGTCGGACTGCCAACTATCCGGCCACCGTGTAGCAGGCACGACCACGACCTCCAAGGGCATCCGCCTGTCTCGCGCGGCCCTACTGAGGCGCATCGCCTGATCCGGAAACTCACCGCGAACCAGAAGAGAGAATTCGGGCCCCAATTCATCGTATATCGATCGATCAGACTCGGACCACGTGTGCGGCAAACGTCCTCCAAGCTGTATGGCTCCACGCTGTCGGCGCGAGGCTTGGTCAATTGGGCACTGCGCTTCAGTCGCAATAAGTGGAGAGGGCGCGTAGCTCAGATCCAGGACGAGGTCTAGCGAATGGAACTCCTGCCGTTTGGCGGCTTGAATGCGGGCGTCAACTGCGCGCCGCGCGCGGTCGCCGTCGGGACCGTCTTGGTCGAGTCCCGGCTCGACCAGATCCGCACCCAGGACGCTGTTGTTCGCTTTGGCAGCCGCGATCACTGCCTCCTGAACCGGACGCCGCTCAAGCTCGTAGCTGTCTAGAAGCCCACGCTCTCCCCAGCCGGCAAGGTGTGCTGCGACCTTCCAACCAAGATCGACGGCGTCTCCGATGCCGGTGTTAAGTCCATGGCCGCCAAAGGGCGGATTCAGATGGGCGGCGTCGCCTGCGAGGAAGACGTTTCCCACTCGTGCACGATCCACCAGTTGCATCCGAGCGGTCCATGGATCGGTCGAAATTATCTGTGCGGGTGTCGGGGCGCCGACAACGCCATCAATGATTCGGTGAGCCTGCTCGTTCCCAGAGTCTTCATCGACCCCGAGCGCAATGAGCCACCACGTTCCGTTCAAATCGACCGGGCCAACGAGCGCCGGCGTCTCGCCGGTGACGGTCCAATACTGGACTGCCGGTCCGTGAGCTACGTGCCTCCACAATTCTGGAGCCTCAAAAACCATTCCGAAGTTGGGCCGCAGCGCGAGTTCCCCGTCGTAGGCAGCGCCCATGGATTCGCGAACAGCGCTGCGCGGCCCATCACATCCGATCACGATCTCGGCGCTTACCACATGCTCGTTGCCGACATGATCGACCACACGCACGACTGCCTCGCGTCCCCGGTGTGCGAGACGCGACACGCTCCAACCGAGCGCGAGTCGGGTGTTCGGCTGTTCGTCGGCTACCTCACGCAGTAGTTCCTCGAGCACATACTGAGGTGCCTGCTGTCCGACCTCGGGGAACCGCTCGCCCTCCGAAGCCAATCCAAACACGCCACTGAACCTGGAGAGTTCACGCCCCGCGAGCGAAGTACAGAACACGATGTCTTGGGACCAGTCGACTGCGATTGGCGCCCTCTCGCGCAGACGATCGGACAGTCCCCACCGTCGGAGATGTTCCATCGTGCGGACGTTGATCGTTTTGCATCGAGGGCGCGCATGAGAGACCGTTTCCCTTGGCTCGATGATCAGAGTGTCGATACCCCGGCGTCCGAGTTCAACGGCTGTCGCCAGGCCGACAGGGCCGCCTCCCGCTATTAAGACCTGCGCGTGATCAGGCAGGGCCTTGTTGGTCGGTGCAAGCGCTCCGCGCATGAGGTTCGCTCGGCCCATTGGCCGCTAGCGGGGTCGATCAAGCGGCTCATCGCCGCGTGAGGTCAGTACTCGGTCCGTCATCACAGGGCACCGACTGAGCGGTAGTACCGCTCTGCTCCCGGATGCAAAGGAATCGGTGTCGCGGCGAGCCGCTGGGGAGTCGTCGGGTAGTCGAGTGGGCTAAATCGGACCGGGAGGTGTGAATACTGGTGGTCGAACTTGTGGGATGTCTCGGCCAGGATCGCTGCGATTAGTCCGGCGACGTCATCGCGCATGTCCTGGCGGACAACCACCATCCAATCTCTGAAGTCAGCCGCCCGCACCGTCGAATCCATCCCGGGTAGATAGCCAGCCGGAACATCAACTGAGCCAATGCCTAGCTCGCTCTCTAGGCGAGCAGCAGCTGAGTCCTCGAGTGGCAGGAACTCAAATCTATGAGCCTCTGTCATGTCTTGCCACCAAGGGGTCATGATTGCCTCTTGGATAATCGCGTCGGCGTTACCCGCCATCACTTCCGCCACACATTCCTGTGGCTGTTCGCGAAAGATCAGCCCTCCGCCCCATTCCACAATGTCGGCCGGGGAGACACCCGACAGTCTCAACACCGACTCCGCTCCCACGCCCATGAAGCTAACCCCGTCGTTGGGAGACATTGTTAGCCGTAGAGCCGGCCGGCGATCGCGTAGCTCGGCGAACGTCTTTATCCCCAGGTGAGCCGGGATCGCCACGAGCATCGCGTCTCGATGCGGAATCGAACCGATCGCCCGCAGCGTAGGTAGCGGCTCATCTGCGAACAGTCCTCGCCCGTCGAGAGCCATGCGCGCGAAACCCGCGGGCGTAGAGACCGCTACGTCAACCTCGCCCCGACCGACAGCCAAGAGATTGTCAGCCATTCCACGACCGGTGCGAATCGTCGAGCTCGTGCCAGCGCCCGCGCGGTTGTATATCTCGCCGGCGATCCATCCGCAGATGCGCGTGAGGTTCACACCGCCCCAATCTCCCTGAAAGCGGAGCTGAAGCGGACGCTGTGGGTCTAATGCGCTTGTCATATTTCGTCCCTACTGGTCTTGGCGCCTGAAGGCGCGATGATGGTCCGGAAGCGCACAGGTCAAGTCGGCGTGTTGACTCCAGCACCATCGGTCTCTGCGACGTCAGATGCTCGGACTTCCGAGAAGTGGCTATCGACCGCAGACGCAACTGCATTTTGAGCTCCGCGTTTTGCAGCGGCGTCCGCTGGCCTGAGCCTACGCATTGAAGTGATGACACCGGCGACGTGAGCTCTCTGTGAGATGCCGACCGCGATCAGCAAGGCGAGGCCGTTAAACATGTCAGGAAGCCAGAACGGCGCGCCCGCGAGCTGCAGACCCTTTACACCGATGGCCAGCACATAGACCGAGATCAACGTCCCCCAGATGTTGAAGCGCCCGGGCTGGACCTGGGTGGAGCCGAGGAAAATACCGGCAAGGGCGGGGAGAAGATAGGCGGGGCCGACGCTAGGGTCACCAGCACCAACCTGGGAGCTCACCAGGACCCCGGCTAGCCCCGATGTCACACCGACGATGGCGAGCGACGTGAATACCACGACGCCGGTCCGAACGCCCGCCAGTTTGGCTGCCTCGGCGTTGCCGCCGACCGCGTACAGGCGCCGACCGGGAGGCGTGTGTTCGAGCACGTACCAAGCAACCAACGCAATGGCCGCTAGGTAATAGACCGGCAGAGCGATACCGAGTAATTGGTCATTCGCCAGCGCCGTGAAGCCGGAGCTGAGCCCGATGATTTCGTTTCCTCCAGAGACCCAGTTGATCCCAGCACTGAGGCACGAACCCACGGCCAGAGTTACGATCACGGGGTTGATGCCGATGACGGTCGCGAAAAAGCCGTTAACCGCTCCGACCGCTCCGCAGACGGCGAGAACGACCACGATCGTCAGCCATACGGGGAACCCGTGGTTGCCGACCAGCGAGGCGGAGAGGATCGCGCCGAAGCCCACGTTGTAGGCAAAGGAGAGGTCGAACGCGCCAGCGGCGAAAGGAAGAACAAGAGCAACGGCGATGATCCCAGTGATCGCCTGCTCAGACAGCAGCGTGGTCAGTGTCGCGGATGTGAGAAAGGTGTGAGGGATCCAGATTGAGAACAGAATGATCAGCGCGATCCCTACGTACACCGCGCTGATGTTGCTGAACGCCAGCTTGCGAAGCATTGGCTTTCATACCTCCTGGGTTTGCTGGCAGGCCGGCGGGATCCGGCTGGGAGTCACCCGCTGCGTCGATGCTTGCGTCGTCATTTGCTAGGACCTGAATGCGGCTGGGCCATGGCCGGGGCGGGCTGCGAGCGTGCCGGCCACGATCTGGTGCTCGCTTAGCGATTCGCCACTCAGATCGGCGACCAAGTCGCCGTCGCTAAGGACGAGCACTCGATCGCAGACAGCGGCGAGATCTTCGGCCTCGGATGAGCACATAACAACGGCGGTACCGTTGGCCGCAGCATCGGCGATGAGCGAAAATATCGCTGCCTTGGCGCCCACGTCGACTCCGTGGGTCGGCTCGTCAAGCACCAAAACCTGGGGCTTGAGTCGAAGCCAACGCGCGATCACGGCCTTCTGCTGGTTGCCACCACTGAGCCCGTGCATCGGGTATTCGGTGTCGGGCGGGGTCAGCCGCACATGCTCTAGCCACTTTCCGACTTCACGCCGCTCTGCCTTGCGATCGATGCGAAGCCCCCTCCAGAACGGTGAGAGGTTCGGGAGAGTGATGTTCTCTCTGACCGTCGCATGACGGAAGACGCTGCGATGCGTTCGATCGCTGGGGACCAGGCCGAGCCCTAGCTTGATCGCCGTTGCGGGTGACGGGCGCTCCATTCTCTTGTCGGCGATCACAATCTCGCCCGAGGCAGCGCGAAGATCGCCGAATAGCAGCCTCGGCACATCTTCTCGCCCGGATCCTGCCAAGCCTGCGACGCCCAGTATCTCTCCGCGTTGCACCGAGAAAGACAGATCCCGTACGCGGCTTCCTGACAGGCGATTGACGACCAATGCGTCGTCATCACCGTGTGGTGTCGTCGGCGGGTACATGGCCTCCGGGACCCCGCCAATCATCAAAGACAAGAGGGAGTGCTCGTCGAGACCCGAGATCGGTTGAGAGGCGACGACTCGGCCATCGCGCAGCACGAAAACTCGGTCGGCGATCTGAAATGACTCACCGAGACGATGCGAAACGAACAGGATGGCGACGCCACGCTCCGTCAGTGGGCGGATCGCGTCGAACAGACGGCGCACTTCCGGCGCGCTGAGCGCGGCCGTGGGTTCGTCAAGGACTAGCAGACCCTCCTCGTCGTCCCAATCGAGGAGTGCTCTGGAGACGGCGATCAGTGTCTTTTCCACAGCTCCCAATCGACCAACCGGAGCTGTCAAGTCGATGTCGGTCAACCCGAATTGTGCGAGCACGGTGGATGCTCGCCGCTCCTCCACGCGCCACCGGATACGACCTCCGCGGCCCGTTCGATAGCCGATTCCGAGCGCGAGATTGTCGAGCACACTCAGCGTCGGGACGAGACCTAGGTCCTGATGAATAAACCGTATGTGCCGCCGCCACGCGGCCGACCGGTCGTCGAGCGACGCCGGTCGGCCGCGGAAGCGCAGAGAAGCTCCCGGATCGGCTGTGTAATAGCCGGCGAGGATCTTTATGAGCGTCGATTTGCCGCTTCCGTTCTGGCCAATCAACGCACATACCTCACCAGCTCGCAGCTTGAGGTCAACGTCGACCAATGCCTTCTGGTCCCCGAAGCTCATATTGAGCCCAGAGATCTCCAGCACCGCCTTCGACTCTGTCGAGAGCCTCTCTTGAATCACTTCTTGGCCCTCCAAAGGGCCTCGAACTTCTTCTCGAAGTTCGGCACATCCGGCCATTCGTTGTTGATGTTGAAGGTGAGTTGCGCCTTCGTGAGGAACTCCATCGGGAAGAAATGGACCGGGATCTTCTGATGATCCAAGGCGCGCGCAGCGGCGTCAACCAGCGCCCATGCGCTAAACGTGGGTGGCTGGGATGCATCAACGGTCGACAGGCCGGCCTTGATGTATGAGTAGTTGACCTTGCCGCCCGCACCGGTCATCTCGCTGATCCCCTTGAAGCCGGCGCCGGCCAGAGCCTCGGGCACACCAATCTGCTCGTCGGGGTCGGCGAACTCAATCCAATTGATGCCGGGGTTCTTCTGAAGGTAACTGACGGCGGTGCCCGGGTCGTTCTTGCCGATGTCGCTCAACTGGGTATCGACATATCCTTCCTGGCAGCCAGAGCAGGAGCTCTTCAGCGTGGCCAGGAGAGAATTCACGGAGCCCTGAAGGCCTGCGATCTGCGGCAACGCAAGCACAAGCACGTTGGCCTTTCCGTGGGACTTGGCGATGATGTAGTCAGCCTGCAATCTGCCTAGCTCCCTGTACTGCGGCGGCCCATAGATGTTCGCTGCAAGCAGCGGATCTTCGTTCGTGAAGAACGCGACGACCGGCACATGCTTCGCGTGCAGAGCTTCGAGCTGCGTGTGGTAGAGCGCCGTCGGATCGCCCTCGGAAAGGACCACGGCCGGTGGGTTCGCGACGATCTGGTTCCACGCAGCCTGAATCGCCTGTGGCGTATCTCCCTGCTGAGTTATGACTCTGACCTTGTCGCCGAGCGCGGCGACCGCCTGCTGAACGCCAATCACGAGTTGCGCCACGAATGGCGTCCCATCGTCTAGGACGTCAAAAACCTTGCCCTTGACAGGTTTCGCCAATGGCTGAGAACGGCCGATGCTGGTTGGCGTGGTTTCAAACGGAGCGATCGCGGCTTCCGCGGCCTTGAGCTGTGCCGACGTCGTCGACGCGTGAGCCCTGGGGCCCGCTATCGCGCTAGGCACCCCCACCAGAGCGGCAATTCCAACCGCGGCGACGGCGGCAACCGCGAAGAAGCCACCAAAGCGGCTCTTGATTCGTTGCATCTCTCCTCCTCGATCTCGCCTCACGGCGATCTGCAATAAGCCTCGGCTCCCTCTGAGTCGAGGCACCACAACAGTCGTGTTGGGCTCCCGCCCACCTATCTCCACCTGCATCCGCAGGCCCGAGATTCAGCTGTCGCCCGGACTGCCAGTCGGGCGGCACATCCACCACTTGCGTTTTCTCTACTAAAACAGCGTCCTGCTAGGTGCAACAAAGAACGATACTGCCGGGTGAACTTGAGGTCAAGTGCACAGGTGTGCATTCATGTGGCAAAACACGTCCGGGTCGCGTGCATCAGCCCCGTCGATGTGGGCTTGACCCCGCGCTTACGCGAGATCCGAGAAGCGCTGAACGTTCTCGCGCAGCGCTTTGCTGATCTTCTCGACGACCCTTGGCGCCAGCCGCTCGGACGGCCCCGCGACCGTGATTGCAGCATCGACAGTTCCGGTGATCGCTGCCGGCACCAAAACGGCAACCGCACGTAGCCCGAGCTCGCTCTCGCCGTCGTTTACCGCGTAGCCACCTTTGGCAACGGTCACGAGCTCGCGGCGCACACTCGCCGCCGAGGCTTTCGAGCGCCGAGTTACGGTGGGCAGCTTCCCGGCCAGAATCTCGTCCAGGACCGCAGCTGGCTGGTTCGCGAGGAGTACCTTGCCGGCGGCCGTGACATGAGCAGGCAGCGTCGTCCCGACCCGAGCCGTGGCGCGGACCATCTGCGAGCTCTCAACGCAGTCGAGGTAGAACACCTCGTTACGTTGAAGGACGACCAGATGTGCGGTCTCATTGACCTCAGCGACGACTGACTCGAGCAATGGCCGTAGCTTGACGCGGATATCTGAGCGCTGCGCGACCGCCAGCCCGACACGGAGCAGCGCCGGACCGGGATGAAACGACTTTGTGCGCGGATCCTGTTTCGCGAAGTCGCGGTATTCGAGAACGCTCAGCAGCCGGTACGCGGTGGATCGCGACACGCCGAGGAACTTCCCTGCCTCGGTCACAGTGATCCGGTCTGCTCCCTCGAATGCGAGGATCAGACTTAGAGCACGATCGACCGACTCAATGGGATATGCGGGCCCGTCAACCGCGGGCCCGTCAACCAAGGTCATCATCTGGACAGTACCTCCATCGAGGGTCGGCTCTATTTCGCCATGATCGAAATGAACACGGACCGGTCCCCGGAGAGTTTGCGGTGAGCAACCCGCGCGCTCTGCCTGATCCTGTCCCATTCTTCGTTTTCCAGTGCGTTTGAGAAGAGAAACTCCCGTGGCTCGCGACCTTCGAACGCAAGCAGGTCCGGCCGCTGGCTCAGGGCGTTGTCGAACTCGTCGAGCAGTTGGCGCACAACCGTCGCTTCCTCCTCGGTGAAGTCTCCTGCGGCCACAAGTGCGTCCAGATCAGCCCCAATCTCTCTGAGATTGGCGATGGCCCTGTTCATCCAACCGATCTGCACGTATCGGCGCTGAGCCTGTGGATGGCAAGCCAGGTTTTGAACAGCAAGCTTGAGAACCTGGGCGTTTGAAGGCGGCCCAACCGGTGCGAAAGCTGACATGTGTTTGAGTTCCCCTTTTATTGTCAGTCGGCCACTACGAGCATTGAACGAGCCTTCTGACCGCGCAGCGGGTCAGGTCCTTCGTCAAGCAGCGCGAAAGTGGTCCCGCCATCGTCGGAGCGGTAAATCTCGCCGGGCTCGGTAAGGTAGTAGAAGACCCCGGGGGCGCCGGCAGCGAGTGTGCCCATCGCGGTGCCAGAATCGGCAGGCAGGCCCTGGCTCAAATGCTGCCACCGACCGCCAACCAGGCGGTAGACCGCTGACCAGACGGGCATGTCCGGGATGACCGCATGACCGCTGAACGGGTCACGTGCCCCTGAGATGAGCACGTTCTCGGGATCGCCGGAATCGACGGCGAGGCTGTAGAAGTAGCGGACATCGTCGGGGATGCCGTCTATGTTGCGGACCCATGTAGCGCCGCCATCTCGACTGGCGTGATAGGCAGCTCCGCCGCCTTCGTACATACGGCCGTGCGCCGAAGGGTGCGTGCGAAGCGTATGAGGATCCGGATCGGCGGTCGTGGTCTCCCAAGTCTCACCGCGGTCGGAGCTATGGAAGACACCGCCGAGCTCGACGCCAAAAACGACATCGCCCGGGTCGTCGGCTGACAAAGTGATCTGGTGGACATGATGCGTGTCGGGCGCAGGCGGGAAGCTCCACGTCGACTTCGAGGGCAGCTCCTGAACAGACCCAAGCTCCTCGAAGGTCGAGCCCCCATCGGTAGAGCGGTACAGCGCAGACATCTGCGTACCGGCATACACGGTTCCGTAGCCGCCGTTTCGATCGCAGGCGCTGACCGCCACCGACCAGACAAGGTCGTGCTTCACGCTCGGGATATGCTCGAACGAGCGGCCACCATCGTCAGAACGCATCAGCCCCTGACCGAGAGTCGCTGCGTAGACCCGCTCAGGCGCGTTGGGATCAACGGCGACCATGGGCACCGGGAAGCCCGCAAGCACTCGCTCATGCTCGACGGTTCCGTTGATCGTTGTCCTGATCAGAGCGTCCCCATAGCCGATAAACAACGTTTCCATACAGCTTCCCTCCTCAGGGTTAGATAGCGACCATCCAGGCCGGCTCGAAGCAATCACCTGTTGGCAACTCTGTCGATTCGATATCGGTCGCGGCGTGATGATGCCTCGCGAAGGCGAGACCGGTTCGATTGCGATCAGGAATTCGGAGTTCCCCAGGGCCCGGGGCGGGCGGGCCCGCCGTCTCGCAGCTGGTGCTGCCAGCGCGCCCGCGCAATGGCTCGTCGTACATCAGGGCCGGACCGCCTCGACAAGGTTTGAGCGAAGAAATTCCAGGGTCTCGTTCCAGGTTTCGGTGCCGGGGTCATTCGATGCTTCTAGATCGGCGGCGCCGAGGAAGCCATGCCCCAGACCTGGAAGCACCGCGCTTCGAAATTGCGGGTTGCTGGCAGTGGCTCGGTCGATGTACTCACGGATGTGTTCGAGACCAACGGTCTCATCGGCGTCACCCCAAAACGCAAGGACGGGGCCGCTTAGCTCGGACACGAGGTCCATGGGCGGAGTCGGAGGATGAACGATCGACGCCTGCGGAACCGGAAAGCCGTAGTACGAGACAACGACAAGCTCGTCCTCTGTCGAAGCCAGGTCCAGTGCGAACGTCCCGCCCATGCAGAATCCAATGACCCCGACCGAGGCACCCCCGGAGTGCGCGCGCAACCAGTCAATCGCGGCCCGCATGTCCTCAAGCGACCGCTCCTCGTCCAGCTGTGCACGCCGCGCAAATGCCCCCCCATGGCCTGACTCGGTTAGCGGGCCCTCCCTGAAGAAGTACTCGGGCAGGAGGACTTGGAGCCCTTTAGCGGCAAGCCGGGCAGCAAGTTGCTCATAGAACGCGCTGCGCCCGAACATGTCGGCGATCAGCAGAACGCCTGGAGCGCCTACGGGACCAGTCCGCAGCGCCGGCATGAAATCTCCTGACGAAACGCGGACCGGAACCTCAGAGCCGTCTACTTCAATCGCCTCGCCGTTCGCCGGAACATCCGGATGACACATATCTCTAGCTCCTCCCCATCACCGGCTCGCAATTCCAAGGCGTGTCACAAGCACCGAACACCTCTTCCTAACTGCCGCTCGTGGACACCGAATGCTCCGGGCCTGCATTCCCGAGCGCACCCGCTATCCACGCAGCGGCCGCCCGGACATTACCACGTTTCTGCCACGTGAAACAGTGTTCTATTCATCGAGTCGAGCGCTAGCACGGAACATCCTCGCGACGCAGGCGCTTGCGGCGGAATGAGCAGGGAGTTCCATCTAGCTCCACCTCACGGGCCCTTTGTAGCTTGGGGCGCCCCACAACGGCGCCGGCGCGCCTCGCCCGGTCGCTCGCTGAGATCTCGCGCCTTGCTTCGCGGCCCCGTAGACTCTGTCGGCAGACCGACTGGCATAACGCTGTTTCGACAGCGGGAATGCCCCGAACCTACCTTCTACGAGGGGGCGCCTGTGACAACCGAGCCTGAAATCGCGGAGCTGCGGGAGCTCGTGGCACTCGGCTGCAACATCCTTGGCGCCAACGGCCATGCTGACTACATCTGGGGGCACGTCTCGGCCCGCGATCCTTTCGGACGCGGCATTTGGATGAAGGCATCGACCTACGCCTTTGAGGAGATCACCCCCGACCACGTGATCCTGGTCTCGTTCGACGGTGAGCTACTCGAAGGCGAGCACCCACGGCACGTGGAGTGGCCGATTCACACAGAGATTCTCCGAACTCGGAGCGATCTCGGCGCGGTTGTCCACACCCACCCTCCGCATTCGATCGCCGTGGGGGCGTCGGGACAGCCGCTCCGCCCGCTCTCCCACGCCGGCACCATGTTCGTCCCGCCCGACCTGCCACGGTTCACGAAGACTGCGAATCTGATTGTGACCCAGGCGATGGGCGCTGCCGTGACTGCTGAACTTGGCGAGCAAACCGCGATGATGCTCGTCAATCATGGGATCGTGACCGCTGGCCCGACGGTCCAGAGCGCGGTGATCGCTGCCGTCCTCCTCGAGAAGGCGGCTCATCAACAGATCCTGACCTACATGCTCGGTGAGCCAACACGGTGGTCAAGCGATGAAGAGGCGCTGGCCAAGCGCGAGACGGTCTGGGCCGAGCGCCAGCTTCTCATGTTGTGGGACTACCTAGCGCGTTCGCTCCCGAACCGCCCGTAGGCGACCAGCCGCCTAGCCTCGGCTGGACGCAGCCGAGGCTGTTTCGTCGTTAAGCCGAATCATTTACCTCAAGCCCAGCGAGCGGATTCGCCTAGGTCCGCATTGCGCTCGCGACGAGGCGTCGAAGTTGGTTGCCGGCCGTAGTCGCCCGATGACGACGCGAGACGCGCCCCGAAACGCTCTTCCTATCCTCTCCGGCCTTTTGTGCCTTCTGTTCTGTTTGTCAGATCAGCGTTTCTGCTATAAAAACGTCACGACCAACGTTTCCGCGGTCGCCCGCTCCGAGCTCCCCAACCGTAGGAGACGATGTGCAGTTCCATTTGGCCGGTTATAAGCCCGGGGACCCACTTGTGGAGGAACCGCACGAGTCGGTTGCGATGCGATCGGCGGTGCTCCCTCAGGAAGTGGATGTCTTGATCGTTGGGTGCGGACCCGCCGGGCTGGTGCTAGCCGCACAGATGGCCCGTTTTCCGGAGCTCACAACGGTGGTGATCGACCGGAGGGACGGTCCGCTCGAAGTCGGCCAGGCTGACGGCGTGTCATGCCGATCCGTCGAAATGTTCGAAGCGTTTGGCCTTGCCACCCGGCTGCTCGACGAGGCGTACTGGGTGAACGAAGTGTGCTTTTGGCAACCGGACCCAGATGACCAAGCCCGGATCAGGCGGACAGGGCGCTCTCGGGACACCGGGCCAGGACTGTCCGAATTCCCTCACGTCATCGTCAATCAGTCGCGTCTCCTCGCCTACCTACTCGAGGCGATGGAGCGGTCACCAAGCCGGCTGAAGCCGTTTTATGGCCTGCACGCCAGCGATCTTCGGGTTGAGCCCGAGCTTGAGCATCCGGTCAGGGTCACGCTGCGTCACATGCGCAACTTCGAAGCCACCGGCCAGACATCGACCATCCGCGCGAAATACGTCGTGGGATGCGATGGCTCGCGCAGCGCGATCCGCCAAGCCATCGGTCGTGAGCTGGTCGGCGACACGATGAACGTGTCGTGGGGCGTCATGGACGTCTTAGGTTCCACCGACTTCCCGGATATTCGGTACAAGTGCACCATCCAGTCAGCGCGCGATGGAAGCATCGTCCTAATCCCGCGTGAGGGTGGCTACCTCAACAGGTTCTATATCGAGCTCGATAGCGAGCGCGACCGCGAGATGTTGGCCAATCTCACCGTGACGCCCGAGAAGCTAGCTGACATTGCCAACCGAATAATCCATCCATACAAGCTCGATGTTCGCGACGTGGGGTGGTGGTCGGTCTATGAGATCGGGCAGCGACTCTGCGACAAGTTCGACGACACTCCGGCTGAGCTCGTCAATGAGCAACTGCCGCGGGTTTTCATCGCCGGCGACGCCTGCCACACGCACAGTGCTAAGGCTGGTCAAGGAATGAACGTCTCGATGGCCGACGCGTTCAATCTCGGATGGAAGCTGGGCGCTGTGTTGCGAGGCAGCTGTAGACCAGAGCTGCTTCACACCTACTCAGAAGAGCGTCAGCAGATCGCCAAGGAGCTCATCGACTTCGACATCGAGTGGTCGCGGATGCTGAGCATGCCGCCCAAGTCCCCGAACGATCCCGAAGGCCCCGGTGTGGACCCGGAGGAGTTCCGCAGCTACTTCATCAGGAGCGGCGGCTACACGGCGGGCGTATCCACCAGATACTCGCCATCGATGCTTACGGGCACGGGGCGTTTTCAGGCTTGCGCCGAAGGGTTCCGGCTGGGAACACGCTTTCATTCGGCGCAGGTGCTTCGGCTCGCGGACGCAAAGCCGATGCAGTTGGGTCACGTTGCCCGGGCAGATGGTGCCTGGCGCATATACGTATTCGCCGACGCCGTCGCCCCAAGTGAGCCCGGCTCAAAGGCGCGCCTGCTCTGTGAATTCCTTGAGTCAGATGGCTCGCCGATCAGACGGTTCACGCCTCGTGGAATGGATCCTGACTCTGTGTTTGATGTCCGCGCCGTCTTCCAGCAACGCCACTCTCAGCTCGAGATCACAGAGATGCCTGCTGTGCTGCGTCCACGCAAGGGCAAATTCAAGCTCGTCGACTATGAAAAGGTGTTCTGTCCGGATCCGGACGCCGAAGATATTTTCGAGCTACGCGGACTGGACCGCGAGCTCGGGTGCGTGGTCCTTGTCCGACCAGACCAGTACATCGCCGAGGTGCTTCCACTGGACGACCACAGCGGTTTGGTCGACTTCCTCTCCAGCATCTTCGTTGACGCGCCGGACACAAACTAAACCGCCACTACGCCGGACAACCATTGTGAGATACGCTCCGAGTGACTCGGCTCTCTGTCACATCGCCGCGCCGTCCGTAAGCTGTAGGTCGAAGACCAAGGATTCCCCGAGGCCCGATACGTCCTCGCTATTCGGGGCGATGCCGTAGACGTAGAAGTCCGGACGAACCAATACAGCGGCTGCCCCGTTTGTCTCAAGCCATTCTCGGTAGGCCCCGCTCAGATCACGGAACCCGCGAGCGGTTCTATCGGGGGCATCGGAGAGATGCACGATCTGGCCGCCGATTGCAGCGATGTGCGACTCAGTCCTAGCTCCGAGGTCTTCGAGGGCATGTTCGTCAGCCCCAATGAGGATGAAGCCGGTGCCTATCACGTCGTCGAACAGCCCTTGTCTCCCATCTTTCTCCACTGGCGCCTGGATGAAGTGGACACCTGCGCACGCCTGTCGCAAGAACAGTCCGTCGCCGAGGCGCTGCGGGGGCGCAGCCGGCAAGACTTCGACAGGGTTCGCCCCGCCAGCGACCATGCGGACGTCACGTTCCCTCGCCTGCTCTTCATCAAGCACACAGATGACTTCACCGAGCGCAGCAGAGAAGTTGATCCACTGCCGCACATGATCGAGACGTTCGGCCTGATAGGTGTCAAGCAACTGCTCTGGCGCATCTCCTGAGAGCACCAGGTCTAGCTTCCAGGCGAGGTTCATGCAGTCACGAAGGCCATTGCACATACCTTGGCCCGCAAATGGGGGCATCAGGTGAGCTGCGTCACCAGCCAACAAGACGCGTTCCTGCCGCCACTGTTCCGCATATCGCGCCATGAAGCGGTACACAGCGTGGCGCTCGAGTTCGGCCGTTTCCGGCGTCATACCCCAGGGCGCCAGCAACCGCCAAGCGGCTTCCGCCGTGTTGAGCGTCTCGACCGGCTCGTTTGGAAGCCGCATGAACTCCCATCGCCTCCGGCCGGGCCCACCGGACACTATGGTTGTGGGTCGCACCGGATCGCAGAGCTGCCAGTTCATCGGGCTCCACACACGCTCAGTGTCGTTGGGAATCACGTCGAGGATGAGCCAGTCAAACGGTACAAAGCCGAGGTCGTGAAAG
Source organism: uncultured Actinomycetota bacterium (assembly GCA_963714335.1). Taxonomy (GTDB): domain Bacteria; phylum Actinomycetota; class Thermoleophilia; order Solirubrobacterales; family Solirubrobacteraceae; genus Palsa-465. The sequence goes on along the minus strand of CAVQNW010000001.1, from coordinate 99,148 downwards.
GCGGTGCCCATGAGCTGGCGGATCTGGCTGTTCGCGCCATCAGCGCCCACCAGGTAGCGCGCGGTAACCTCGCGAGATTCCGAACCGCGTGCCCAGGCGCCGTCCTGGCCTGGCTGACCCCTCTCCGCTTGGAAGGAGACGACCTCACCCCGATTCTCGAATGACCTTACCTCCCATCCGAGGTGGAGCTGAATCCCGGGGAGCTCGCGAGCCCGTCGATCCAGAACTCGCTGAAGCTCCGGCTGCGTGAAGAAGTTGGCGGTTGGCCAACCCTGCGAGCCTGCCGCCGCCCAGTCGATCTTCAACAGCGCCTCGCCGTCGCGATTTCGCCACTCGTAGAAGTCGGGCACTGGATCCGTGACCTCGAGGATCTCGTGCCTTACCCCGGCGGCTTGGAAGACCCTCCCTATCTCATCATCGAAGTGAACCGCTCGCGGGAGATCATAAACCGACGGCCAACGCTCGAATACACCAACGCGGTATCCTCGCTGCGCTAGCAGGATTGAGAGCAGTTCTCCGGTCGGACCGTAGCCGACAATCGCGACGTCAAAGTCAGCAGCGCTAGCCATGGCGTCACGGACTAGACGGACGCCGCTGCCGGCAAACGCAGGTCGAGCGGCTGCCGGGGCGTGAACTCACCTGCGTATGCCCTGCGATGCAGTTCGTCGGCGGTCGCTCCGTCGTCTCGAGCTTTTGTGACGAGATCGGGGTCGATGTTGGTGCCGATCGGGTCTCGGGCGAACTCGGGCGAAGCTTTCATAAACTCCTTGGAAGCGCTCCAATCACCAAACTCGTCACACTGCAACTCGACCGAGTTACCGTCAGGATCGACGTAGTAGAACGACATGGTCATACCGTGGTCGAGGCTCGCGTGTGGAAGAATGCCAAGCTCCTTCAACCGTAGATACGTGTCTAGGAGATCGTCCATCGAACCGTACTCGTAGGCGGTGTGGTGGAGCCCGGTGTGCTGGAGCTTGTATGGGTCGTCATCCCACTCCGGGTTGGTGAGCAGGGCAATCCGATGATTCGCGGCGTCGTTACTCAGCCACGCCCCGCCATCGAACTTATACGTGACGGTTGTACCGACGACCAGTGCATACCACTCGATCATTTCGTCCATGCGATTCGTCTTCAGGTTTACGTGGTGCAGTGTTGGGTTGATCACGTCTTTGGTGGCCATAGTTGTGCTTTCTTCTGAGGTGCGCCGCGATTTCCCTAAGCGGGCTTGTTGACTCGGTTGCGAAGGACGCCGAGACCGCCGATCTCGACCTCGACGACATCGCCGGCAGTGAGGAATAGCTTCGGAGTTCTTGAATTCCCGACGCCAGCGGGCGTGCCAGTAGCGATGATGTCCCCGGTCTCGAGAGTCATGATCTGCGAGAGGAATTCGATAGTCGCAGCGACGCCGAAGATCATCGACGCCGTGTTGCCGTCTTGCACGGTCTCGCCGTTGACCCGTGTTTTCACCGACAAGGACTGCAGCTCGACGATCTCGTCGAGCGTGGTCAGGGCAGGACCACACGGCGCGAAGGTGTCGATCGCCTTGCCGCCTGTCCATAGATTGTTGGCCATCTGCAGGTCTCGCGCACTTACATCGTTGAACGGCATGGCACCAGCGACATGGTCGAGTGCATGCTCGGCCGTAATGCGCCTACCCGGCTTGCCGATGACGACGGCCAGCTCAGCCTCGTAGTCGACCTGCTCAGTCGTAAGCGGAGGCACGATCGCGTCCGTGGGGCCTACGAGGGAGTTCGCGAACTTTGCGAAGAACATCGGCGCGCTCGGCGGCGTTAGCCCGGCTTCGTCCGCGTGATCCCGGTAGTTGAGGCCAAGGCAAATGATCTTCGAAGGATCGGGGACCGGTGGACCCAGCGTGACGCTCTCGTGCGGATGCAGCGCCCCTAGGCACTTGAGCTGATGAACCGACGCGGCCGCAGTCGTCTGCAACAAGGCGAGCTGGTCAACGTCCAGCGCGAGCACGCCCCTGGTCGACTCGAACTCGGCGCTTGGGCTCGAAGCCAGGCCGGCTAGCACTGCAACGTGGCGCGTTTCTGCAACCCCTGCGTGTATCTGAATCCCAGACAACATCCCCCTATGCGCCGCGGTTGCGAAGCTAACCAGTTTCATGTGTTCCCCTTGGGTTGAGACGGAAGTCCAAGTGCCCGGGCGCAATTGCGTCCGCCAGCAGGAACGTGCGCTGGTGCCGTACGTGAACTCGTGTGGCTCATCGGGTTGGCAGATACCACTTGCGAGTTCTGCGGCGTTCGGCGCCACCGTCACGAATCACGATCGCGTCCCCCCAAGACACGTCGTTCCTCGGCCGATTTGCGGAGCCCTGGCCACCGAACGGCCCGACCCAGCAGTGAGCGTCCAATCGCGCATGCGGCAGGGTCCGGCACCGTCCATGAATCAGACTTCTGTTTGACGTCACTACGACTCTCTCTCCCTACGAAGCCGATCCTCATCGGTCGTGCACACGTGTGCAGCGGCTGACGATACACGCAGTCGTGGCGATGTCAAGATCGCCAACATCGCCTGACGCTAAGCTCCGGCCTTCTGACGGCAACGGTTTGAATTGAGAGGATCAGGTTGAGCGAACGGAACGCTCACGGCTCGCCACCGGCGACGCAGGAAGAGGTCGCGCGTGTTGCAGGCGTTCACCGAGCGACCGTGTCTCGCGCCCTCGATCCAGCCCGCCGCGAGCTTTTGGACCCTGCAACGTTGGCGCGTGTGTTGGCCGCCGTTGAGTCACTGGGATACCGGCCGAACGCGCTCGCTCGTGGCCTCAAGACCAACCGCTCGGGCACCACCGGCGTGATCGTGCCGCAGCTCTCGAGCCCAGATGTCTCGGTGGTGATTGGCGCCTACGAGTCACGCATGCGCGAAGCCGGCTACAGCACTTTGGTGATGAGCTCGGGGGACAGTGCGGAGGGCCTCGCCGCGGCGAACGCCCAGCTTATGGCTAGCCGTGTCGAAGGCGTGGTCGTCGTCACGTCGAAGAGCAGCGAGTTCGTAATCACCGCCCTGGAACCGGGTGATACCCCGATCGTCCTGGTCGGCCCATCCAATGATTCGCTGCCGACCGTATCGATCGACCATCAGCTCGGTGCCGAGCGTGCGGTCCAGCACCTCATCAGGCTCGGGCACAAGCGAATCGGCCTGATCTGCGAAGACAGTGCCACGGCCCGTGGGGCGGCACACCTCGAAGGCTACGGACTGGCGATGGCGGCTGCGAAGATCAAGATTGACGACACCCTCGTGCACACCGCGGAGCCGAGCCATCCGGCCTCGGGCGTTGAGGCGTGCGCTGCGCTCTTTCACCGTGGCGGTCAGCCGACTGCGATCTTCGCATCGAGCGATGAGACCGCGCTTGGCTGTTACGCGGCTATTGCTGACTTTGGCTTGGCGATCCCCTCGGACGTGTCGATCGTCGGATACGGGAACTCGGCTTATGGACGCTACGTCTCGCCGTCTCTTACGACGATGTCGCTGCCGCTGGCGGCATCGGGAGACGAGGCAGCGGCAAGACTGCTCGCCCAGATCGGCGAAGGGCAGTTTCTGGACGCCCCGGTGCAAGTCGCTCCGTACCTCGTCCAGCGCCTCTCGACCCAACCTCCTACGGCACCGACGACGGCCACTGGCCGCAAGACAACGCGCAGTCCCACCTGATCTTTTGGTCAGGGGCACGTTAGGCCGGCTGCTGGTCCCAAGGTCCAGATAGCTAGCCAGGCTAGTGCAGATGCACACCTGTGCACTTGACTCTGGATGGTTCGCCGCTATGGTTGCCTGTTGCAACTAGCAGGACCGATGTTCTGCTAGACAAAACAGACTTAGATCATTCGTCGTTTGAGCCCCAACCGGTCACATATGGCGTTTCGGCTCGAAGGCGCAGCGACACTTTGGGCCAGGCTCGAAACGACCGGGACATCGGCCCAGCTACGCGAAGCGGGCCCCGCGCGAGCGCGGCATTGCTGCGCGCGGCTGAGGAGGGAAGAATGCAAACCAGTAGGGGCCCGATTGCTGGCCGTGCCTGTCGTAGGTACGAACGTAGCCGTCGCCGAAATCGCCCGCCAAACGCTCCGCACAGAAAAACGTCATCGCTGCGCTGTGTCAGGGAAGGTTCGGATGTCAGCGTTGCGTGAAAAGCTGAGCGCGCCGGATGCCTTCGTGATCGGCACCGAGCTCGTCACGACGCGTGGTGTGATCGAGCAGCACAGCGGAAGGGCGCTGGTCGAGCTGGCACATCAGCTCGCGGAGAACCCTCGGATCGATTTCCTCTCGCTGACCGATAACCCGGGTGGCAATCCGATGATCGCTCCGGACATGCTCGCCAACCGGATGCGTGAGGTCGGGCAGGAGGTGATCCTGCATTTCGCGTGCAAGGACATGAATCGCAACGGGATTGAGTCGCGTGCGTGGAAGGCGGCGTCGGCGGGGTTGGACAACATCCTCGCGCTATCGGGTGACTATCCGATCGCAGGTCAGTCCGGTACGGCGGCGCCGGTGTTCGATATCGACTCGGTCGGGTTGCTGAAGCTGCTGGGCGATATGAACGCGGGCGTCGAGGAGCTCAGGGCACCGGACGGGCGGCTGCTCGGGACGAACTTCTTCCTGGGGTGCGTGGTGACCAACCACAAGCTGCATGAGCGTGAGGTGATGCCGCAGTACTTCAAGCTCGAGAAGAAGGTGCGGGCGGGTGCGGAGTTCGTGATCAATCAGCTCGGTTGGAACGCGCGCAAGGATGACGAGCTGATTCGCTGGGTACGCGGACGCGAGTTGCCGGTGCAGATGATCGCCAACGTGTATCTGCTGACGCGTGGTGTGGCACGGGTGTTCCATGCAGGCCGGATTCCCGGTTGCGTGGTCTCCGATGAGCTTCTGGCGCAGGCGGAGAAGTACGGTGGCGGTGAGGACAAGGGTCGTGAGTTCTTCGTCGATCTCGCTTCCAAGCAGGTGGCGATCGCGCGTGGCCTCGGCTTCGCCGGTGCCTACATCGGCGGGCATATGCCGATCGGCACATATGACAAGATTCTCGATCGCGCGGCCGCGATCGGCGACCGGTGGCAGGAGGTAGCCAAGGATCTGCATTACGACCGTCCGGGCGAGTTCTACCTCTACGGGCGCGATTCCGAGACCGGCCTCTCCGACGGTCGCGAGCGCGAGGAGTATCTCGAGAGCCGCCGTAGCCGCCGCACCGATCTCAAGGTTCCGGCGCGCTACCGGCTCAGCCGGGTCATGCACAACGCGGTGTTCGCCCAGGACGCGCCCTTGTTCCCGTTGGGCACGAAGGTCTACGGGAGGCTCGACCGGTCCTCGAAGGGTATGCAGCGCGCGGCACATCTGGTTGAGCAGGCGGCGAAGGTGCCGCTGTTCAGCTGTGAGGACTGTGGCGACTGCTCGCTGCCTGATATCGCATACGTCTGTCCCGAGGGTCCGTGCGCGAAGAACCAACGCAACGGTCCGTGTGGCGGCACCCGCGATGGGCTCTGCGAGGTGTATGACACCGAGTGCATCTGGGCACAGGCCTATGAGCGACTCAAGGCCTACGGCGAGGAGCAGGGCCTGGTCAACGGCCCCGTCGTGATCAAGAACAACGCGCTACTCGGTTCAAGCGCGTGGGCCAACACGTTCCTCGGACTAGACCACAACGCCGCCAACACCGAGCACACAGAGCATCTCGAGAACCACGCCGAGAAGAAAGGCCTCTGAATGAGTCGATCGAACGTCGCGCGGCTGGTGGTCTCCTGTCGTGACCGGGAGGGGATCATCGCGACGCTGTCTGAAGCGCTGCGCGATATCGGAGCGAACATCATCACCTCCGATCAGTTCTCCTCAGATCCGTACGGCGGCAGCTTCTCGTTGCGCATGGAGTTCTACGTTCCCGACGACGCGGAGGAGCGGCTATCGAAGCTCGACGCGCGTCTGTCTGAGATCGGGTCCGTGTTCGGGTTCGACTACAAGCTGATCGACGCCCGGCGCCGCAAGCGCGTCGCTTTGTTCGTCTCACGCTATGACCACTGCCTGCTCGATCTGCTCTGGCGCTGGCGCCGCGGTGAGCTCGACATGGACGTCATCGCGGTCGTCTCCAACCACCCCGATCTTCAGGAGGAGGTGGCACGCTTCGGCGTCCCATACCACCACATCCCGGTCAACAAGGAGACCAAGGCCGACGCCGAGCAGGCCCAGGTCGAGCTCTTGGCCGGAGAGGCCGAGCTTGTCGTGATGGCCCGCTACATGCAGGTCCTGTCTGCCGATTTCCTGGAGCGCATCGGCTGCCCGGTGATCAACATCCACCACTCGTTCCTGCCGGCCTTCGCCGGCGCCGGTCCCTACCAGCGCGCGCATGATCGCGGGGTGAAGTTGATCGGCGCGACAGCGCATTACGCGACAGAGGACCTCGACGAGGGTCCGATCATTGAGCAGGACGTGGTGCGCGTGAACCACCGCCACGACGCCGCCGCGCTCGAGCGCATCGGCGCCGACGTAGAACGGCTGGTGCTCGCCCGAGCAGTCATCTGGCACCTGCAGGACCGCGTGCTGTTGCAAGACCACCGCACGATCGTCGTCTAGGGCGCCGATCGCCCGACCTTGCGCTCAACGCGCTCGTTCGTCATGCTGTTGCTTTCAGCAGGACACTGTTTTATCTAGCAAAACCGAGGAGAGACCACGAAGATGCCCGAGCCTACTCTGCAGAACGCGATAGATCAGGCTGGCTCGCCCATGAGACTCCTATGGCAGCCGACAGCGCCGGCGTGGCGTCCTCCTGTAGTCCCAAACGAATTCGTTGGCTGGCGCGAAGAGCAGACCGCGAACTTTGAGACGGCGGCACTCGCCGATTTGTCCCACCACATGGACGATACGTTCATACACGGCCCTGACGCGACCAAGCTGTTGTCAGACACCAGTGTGAACAACTTTGACCGCTTCGCAGTTGGTCAGGCCAAGCAGCTTGTCGCGGTGACGGAGCGCGGATTTCTCATCAACGACTGCATCGTCACTAAGGAGGGAGCGGATTCATACACGCTCGTGGGCGTTCCTCTGGTGCAGACGTGGATCCGCTACCGCGCCGAGATCGGCGGTTACGACGTCGAAATTACGACCGACCCCAACACGGCACGCCGGGGCGGAGGAGACCCAGTCCTATTCCGCTTCCAAATCCAGGGTCCGAATGCGATGGAGATAACCCAGAGCGCCTTCGACAGCCCGATTCCCGAGACCAAGTTCTTCCATATCGCTGACGTGTCGTTGAACGGGCGCCGGTTTCGTGCCCTGCGCCACGGCATGGCGGGGCAGGCCGGCTTTGAGTTTATCGGCGACTATGCGGATAGTGAGTTCGTCCGCGAGGCACTCTTACAAACAGGTGAGCCCCTCGGCCTTCTCCAGGTCGGCGCCAAGGCTTATCCGACGACTGGAGTCGAGAGCGGCTGGCTCGCCGCCCCGCCGCCGGCGATCTATAGCCATCCAGATCTTCGTCCGTATCGCCAATGGCTCAGCGCAGATTCCTTTGAAGGGCACTTCCCGTTCTTGACCGGGTCGTTCTTCTCCGAGGATATCGACGACTACTACGTATCACCCTGGGAAGTCGGTTACGACCGCGTAATTTCGCTTGATCACGACTTCATCGGCCGTGATTCTCTGATCGCCACTAAGAACTCAGTGAGCCGTACTAAGGTGACGCTAGAGGTTCCCGCCGACGAGATCGCAGCCGAGCTCGGTCCGGACTTCGACTTTCAGTCGAGCCATGCAAAGAACCGTGTCGAGCTCGATGGGTCGCGCGTCGGATTGACGTTCTTTTCCAATTTCGTCGATCGTCTCGGGACGATTCTCGCCCTTGCCGTCGTCGACACCGCTTACGCCTCCGTCGGAACAGAGTTGACGCTGGTCTGGGGCTCCCATCCCGGCCCCACAGCCGATGTGGAACCCGAAGCTTTCCGCAGCCTGCGTTGCCGGGTAGTCCCGACGCCCTACAACGAATACGCCCGAGCTGCTTACCGGTCCAACGGCTGACGGCGATACGCCGCATACGGACATGGCTTGCACCGCACAAAGCTTTTGGCCGCGGGCGCCACAGCGGCCGGACTGCGGCTTCGCCACTAAGTACTGAGGAGAGTCCAATGCCTTTTAGCTACGTCGAGATGATGGAAAGCTTCGGCCTCGGCGATTACGCCCAGCTCCCGAGCTTCGAGCCGACACCCCGGATACCACTTGCCAATCCTTTGAACGATTCCACGATCGGGTTGTTCAGCAGCTGTGGTGTACGAACTCCAACCCAACGCCCCTTCGCGCCACAGAACGATCTGACGTTTCGGATGCTTTCCCGAGACATTCCGGTCTCGGACCTCACGTTTGAGCATCCGACGCCGGTGCGCGGATTTGCCGAGCAGGACCTCAATGTGGCGTATCCGCGCGACCGGCTGGTAGAACTCGAGAGCGAAGGCCACATCGGGCGGCTGGCGGATAACGCGGTGTCCATGCTCGGCTCGATCACGACCTACACCAAGCTGGTCAAGGAGACGGTCCCGGTTATGGCGGACGTGTTTCGCGATCAGGGCGTTGACCTTGTACTGCTGATTCCCTTTTGCCCGGCTTGCCACCGCGCGACGTCGCTCATCGCTCGCGGCCTTGAAGGTCACGGGATCCCTTGCGTGACGATCACCGTGCTCCGTGAGATGGCCGAGGCGTTCAAACCAGCGCGACCGGTCTTCTTGGACTACCCGCTCGGGGCCACCGCAGGGCGACCTGATGATCCCGAGAACCAGCGAGCGATATTGCGCGCCGCACTCTCCGCCGGCGTGGAACTCGATGGGGATTGGCGTATCGCTGATCTCCCCTTTGAGTTCGCGCCGGACGGCGACCGTGCCTGGGAAGACGCGATTCGCCGGATCTACGAGATCACCGGAAAGGAGATCCATCGCGCCCGTGTTGCCACCCATCTTGAGGACGGCGAGTCACTGGTTGGACGGGAGCAGGAACTCGGGATTGCCTGCGCCTGCTGACGACCGAGTTCCGCTAGGGGCCTCAGCCTGCGTGAAGTGGTGTCTTCCACCCATCTGTGCGGTCGCGACCCGGCACTGCCTAGAGGCGACTAATCGCTGAGCGCAACGTCTCGGCCAATGTCGTTGCGGGTTACCCAACCGTAAGCCCAGTCGGCCACAGGTAGGTCCCATAGGTAGACCTGAGCTAGCTCCCAGACCACGATCTGATCAGCAAACGCCCGAGGTGAGGCATTCCCGGCGATCACGTCCGCGAGTTGGACAACACCCTCAGGAGCAGTCGCTGCTCGCGGTCCAAGACCTGCAGCGAAGCCCATCGCGACCTTCTCGGGAATGTTGGTCGTCGCCACCACGAGCTGGCCTTCGTCGAGAAGCTCGCGAGGAGCGGCATTGGTCATGCTGATTACCAGCGCGCCCGGCTTGACCCATGATGCGTCGAAGGCCGGCACACCGGACTGGCCTCGTCCGGCAGCCGTAATCACGTCGCCCAGTGAAACCGCCTCCTCCGCGGTATCGACGGCCCGTACCGGGATGCCGAGGATCTCTGTGTGTTCGCGCGCGAAACGCTCACGGTTCTCCGGTGTGGGGCTCCAGACAAGCACCTCGGCGAGCGACGGGTAGGCGCACGTAATCGCCCGTGCATGGAGTCGCGCTTGCTCGCCACTGCCAAGAATCGTAAGGATCGAGGCACCCTCAGTAGAGAGGTGACGGGCACCGAGTGCCGCGGGAATCGCTGTGCGCCAAGTGTTGAGGTCGTCACTCGCCATGAGGCATTCAAGGGCGCCCGTTTCGTCGGAAAACACCATGAATAACGATGCGCCCTCACGCGGCACCGTGTTAAAGATCGAAGGGAAGACGCGCAATGTCAACGGCCCGCCTGGCCCCACCGATCCTTGGAGCATCGCGGAGTTCGGTGGACCGGACAGAGGCAGGTTCGTGAAGATGACATGTCCGCCCGGTCCTGTGTGGTGATCGAGCAATCGGTGTTCAATGTGGTCCATAAGGCGGAGCAGCTCGTCATCGTCCCTGAGAAGGGGCGCAAGCTCCTTTCGCGTGACGATCCTGACCATGTGACTCTCCTGTTCTATCAGTCGAAACTATGTTTGTTTCTCAGGACAGTAGCTTACCGCGCTCTTTCGTCACCGCGTCGGTCTTAAGGCTTCTTTGCAAGGTGCTGGCAGACGACGCAGTCGGTAGGGCTGGGCTCTTGCGTCCGAGACTGCGTTTCGGTATGTTTGCCTGTGCCAAACTCTGTTTCGCTGGTCGAAATGATCGTCGGCGCCCCAAACATGACGTCCTACCAGGAAGGTTTACTGCATGACAACTTCCGCCGCCTCTCGGCGAACTCATCTTGTCGGCGCATGGCCCGGTATTTCCGGCGCGCATGCGATGGAAGCTGCCATGCATCGGCTGGGTCCGCATCTGCTGCGCTTGACAGATGGCGAGACAGGTGAGCGCGCAGGGTGGATTACGCCGACACTCGCGTGGCTCCGAGCGAACCCCGATGTCGAGTTAGTCAGAGACGGGGACGGCCGTGACTATGAGTCCGGCGCCGTGCACAGGGTAAGGCCCGGGCATAGGCTCGATCCAAACAAGATTGAGCTCAACTACTACCGCACGTTTCAGCGCAGCTATCCGGGGTTTGTGGTCATACGTGAACGAGAGAAACTGCCGCACCTCAGTTTCCAGGTAGGCCTTCCGGCCCCGACCGACCTTGCTGTAACTGGATTCGGTTTTGAGACCGCTCAATCGGACCCATCAATCTCACAGGCGTTCGCGGACGCTACCGTACGCGAGGTCGTTGCTATCCACGCTGACGCACAGAGCGATGTCGTTTTCCAGGTGGAATCCGTGTTCTCGATGGCTGCGGTCGTGCGAGCCCCGGAGGAAGCCCAAGGCTCGGTAGCGGCACGGGCGGCGAATTCGATCATGTCGATGGTCGAGAGGGCACCGGTCGGCGCCAGGTTCGGCGTTCATCTTTGTCTCGGCGACTACCACCATCGTGCCTTGGTCGAGATGGGGAGCGCTAGACCACTTGTAACGATGGCGAACACGCTGGCGAGGAAGTGGCCGAGTACTCAGCCGTTGGAATACATACATGCACCATTTGCCGCTGCCGAGAAGCCCGGGTCCTTCGACCCCGCATGGTACGAGCCGCTTTCCGAACTTGACCTCCCCGAGAGCGTGCGCTTCGTCGCCGGCTTCATCCACGAGGATCTGAGCGTGGAACAACTGCGCGGGGTCCACACGATGATCGAGCAGTTCGTCGGTCGAGAGGTCGATATCGCAGCGACGTGCGGCCTAGGGCGGCGACCGTCGCCCGATCAGGCATGGGACACCATGGACAAGACAGTCGCACTCCTCACGGCGCCTGGCCGGTCGGCTGTTGCGTAGATGGTCGGGCTCGACGTCAACCTCACGTCGAGCCCGACCATCTAGGCCACATCCGGCACTGGGTATTTGAGGCCCCCCTGATCGAGGCCGCGATCGTCGAACGAGGTGATGCGCGACCGGGCCACTGCCCCCGATCGCAGTGTGACTAAGGTGCCCTGCAAGCACTTGGCAATAGCTTGCGGCTTCCTGTGCGCGCGAGTCATCGGCCGAGCCCAGTGCGTGACGATGGTCGGTCGGTACGTACGCGCGAGGAAGCGCAAAAGCTTCTTATCGTCCCAGGTCGGCCAACACGAGTAGGCAACGTTCACCTCGTTAGGCACCAGTGTCACGCAACGCCGAACTTCCGTGTCGACGGTAGGCATGAGATCGAGGCTCGCCCCTGCCGTACAAAAGGCACCCGCGAGCGGAGCTGTGAAAAGTATCCAGGGTGGAACGTCAGCAACGCCGACAAGCTGCATCGCTGAGTCAGACGACTCGGCGATACAGCTTGCTAGCGACAGCAGCGCATCGTTGGCGGGCGCGGCATCTGAGATGAAAACTACCGTGCACATCGCCCGGCCCAGACGCCAACCGATCGGTGATGGTCGCTCGTAGGATGATGCCAGCCACTTTCTTGTTCCTGAGTGATCCAATCACGACCGGCGATGGCGCTGACCAATCTCACGTCGCCTTCTTCGACACTCGGGTGAGTTACAAACTCACGAGAATCTTGCCGACGTGAGCGCTCTGCTCCTGAAGCTCGTGAGCTCGGGCCACCTGCGCCAGTGGCACGATCTCGGCGATCGGCATCGCAATCTTTCCCGTTTCAGCGAGACGTACGACGGTCTCTTGATCGCGGTGGGTCGCTGATCGGCAGACCCGCAGCGAAATGTGCTTGCCGATCAATCGCAGAGGATCGATGCCGAGCGAATTGCCGAAGGTCGTCGCTTCAGAGGAGATGAGCACGTACCGTCCGCCGAGGTCGAGGACGTCCATTGAGAAGTCGAGCAGCTCCTGCCCTCCATGATTGTCGAAAACGACATCCACGCCCATCTCGGGTACAAGCTTCCGAATCTCGTCCGCGGCCCCTGGATCCCTGTGGTCGACCACCGCGTCGGCGCCCGCCTCGATCAGAGCTGGATGCTTGGCCGCAGATCGCGTCAGTGCAATCACTGTGCTCGCTCCGGCAAGCTTTGCGAGCTGGATGCACGCGACACCCATCGAGCTCGCGGCAGCAGTCACCAAGACAGTGTCGCCGATACCCAACTCCGCGACGTGCATCATGTGGAGCGCCGTTCCGTACGCCCACAGAATCGGGACCGCCTGCTGGTCGGTGAGGTTGTCCGGGGTGCGCAGGACGTCCTCCTCCCGCGCGACTACGTAGTCAGCGAACAGCCCGGCAGCAGATTGCCCGGGAAGCTCCCGTCCGACGCACAGATGTGACCCGTGCTTCTGGCAATAGACGCAGCGACCACACGAACGCTGCGGAAGCAACATGACGCGGTCACCGACAGTTCGAGTCCGCACTCCATTACCAACCGCGACGATCTCGCCAACTGCCTCACGTCCGATCTGAAAGGGCAAAGGTGTTGGCGGTCGCCCGGGGATCTGCGGCGCATTGCCCGCCCGAGCACGGGTATCCCACCCGTTCACCGCCAAGCAGGTCACTCCGATCAAAACCTCCCCGGGGCCAACTTCGGGAACGGGAACCTCGTCGACCACCAGGACCTCGGGCCCACCGTGGCTGTGGTAGCGAACTGCCCGCATGGTCTGCGGGATGCCCGCCGACTGTTCGGCGGATACAGCTGCAACGTCTGACATTTTTCTCTCCTTGACTAGTGCTCGTTGGCATCGCCAACGCGTCGCCGCGCTAAAGGGCGGCAGAACAAGTTCGTCTGGGTACTTACGGCACTCTCGGGTTAGCGCGGCATGGTCCGCCGAGTCATGGTCGACAGACACAAGTCGATTGTTCGCGTCCGTCAGCGACCGTTGGGCGCTGTGTCTGCGCGGTATGAAGACCGCGCGTAGGCGTTGTAGGGTGCCTCCTGAACCGCCGCGCGAATGCGCGGGAAACCCAAATCGGCGTTCGGATCAGCGCCAATACCGGGATGGCTGCCAAAAACGACCTCGACGCTGGTACCGGGCGTCGCGTTGTCGATGTCGATCAGTGAGAGCCATAAGATCTTGTTGAGTCGTGCCACACGCGTGCCATGCGCCGTCCGCCCAACGAGCTGACCATCAATTTCAATCCGGTGCCACCCGTTGTCCATCATGTATCGATCGCCGTCACCGAAGAGATCGCGTACTTCATCCCCCTCGATCTCGAGCGTGACCTTTGTGCGTTTCACGCCGTCCCGGCTCGCTCGCTCGAGGGCATCGCGACCGAGGAAGTCATGGTTGAACGAGATCGAGCGTCCATAGCCGAGCTCGTACGGAGACACGTAGTAGTCCTCGATGTTGGGGGAGAAGTAGCTCCCGTAGATCCCCCACTGACCCTCCATCGAGAACAGACTCAGCCATCGGCGGTATTGCTCGAGAGCCGGATCCGAATAGATGCCCGGGACCGGCGCGGCCAGCCATCCACTCTCCACGGCATTGGTGGCATACGCCAGCGCGCCGACTTCGATCAGACCTAGGTCGCCTCCAGCTTCCATCAGCGCAGCGTGGACCCGCGCTCCGTCCGCGAAGTTGCCAAAGAACTCATAGCCAGCTTGGCCGGACATCCCGTGACGCAACGCCTTGAAGTTGGCGCCGCCGAGACTGACATCAACACTGTGGAAGAACTTGGTCTCCGGAAGGGGTCCGCCGAAAGCGTGGGCGACTATATCTAGTGCGTTCGGACCCTGGATCTGATACCTGAAAAGAACGGGCTCGCCTTGGCGATGGTCAGATGAAGGATCGTCAACGAACTCGACCCGGTAGTTGCCGTTCTGGCTCTGGTACTGCAGCCACGAGCCCGCTGTTGGGACGCCGGTCAAGACGTAGCTGTTCTCGCTCTTCCGGAACAGGATTCCGTCCTTGATGAGCCAGCCCTGTTCAGTCACCGGGACCAGCTGTTTTGCCTGCCCGACTGCAAAATTCTCGTAGTTGTTTGCCGTGTAGTCGGACAGCAGGCTGGTGGCATCCGGGCCCTCAATCCAGAGATCGCGCATGTGGTGTGAGAGATCAGAAAGAGACGCAGTCTCGAACGCAGCTGATTGCTCCGGCTGCCAACCAGTGATCTCGTCCGGTAGGACGGGGCCCTTCCAGACCTGCGGCTCTTGGCGCCACAGAAGCTCGATTGGCGATCCAGCCTTATCGATCCCGTCCTGCAAGCTCATTCCAGCCACGTCTCTCTCCTTAATCCTCAGGCATAATCCAACGCGTTGAATTATTGCACCCACGACGCCAGCCGTCCAACAAACCCACGCCGAGCCGATGCGAGTCCGTCTCAATCGGGAGCCCCGGCCCTGGCCCCGGCCGAGAACGCGACCGACTCAAGGGGCAGGTCAGCGCACGCGTGCGTGCAGCCTTTGGTGTGCTCCGTCATCTCAGCCGCGCAATAAGCTCTCGGACGATGTCCACCTTTCCCAAGACGTCGCAACAGTTCGCGCCGTTGCTTGCAAGCGACGGGCTCCCAACCCAATGAGCTCCCAAGCTCCTTCGAACCGCTTGGGGCGTCGGCCTGGACCTACGGAGACGCGCAAAGCCATCCTTGACGCGGCGCGCCAGCACTTCATCGAGCGCGGCTACAGAGGCGCGTCACTCAGAGCCATCGCGCGTGATGCGAGCGTCGACCCATCGATGATCAGCTACTTCTTTGGTTCGAAAGCGAGACTGTTCGTCACGGTAACCGAGATAGGCATTGATCCTGATCGGATCGTCGAGGCGCTTCTGAGCGAAGGCCGGGAAAACGTCGGCACACGCGTCGCAACCCTGGCGCTGGACCATTGGACCGATCCGCACAACCGTAACCCGATCATCGCGCTCCTCGACGTCGCTGCGGCCGACAAACACGCATCTTCAGTCGTACATGAATTCCTTTTAGACCAGATCCTGCTGCCGCTACTCGCGGAGCTGGGCTCAGACAACCCCGACCTTAGAGCCGGCCTGATCAGCGCGCACCTCACCGGACTCCTCCTCGGGCGCTACTCGTACGGGCTGATCCCTCCGGACCGGGTCGACGATGAGTCAATAGTCATGGCGTTGGGACCCACGCTCCAGCGATATGCGACCGCCCCACTCGACTGTTAGGGGCCAGGCCTGAGCACCTGAGCGACGCGACGCGCGACGTGATCAATCGGTGCTCCGGCACACCGATGGCGGCGTCACGGTTTGCCGTCTAGCTCAGCGCACGGATGGCTGCGCGCCCTGGTGTTCCGTCAGCCTGCATCACGAGCACCGTGTCCCGTCCCCGCCACTGGGTCATGACCGCCGGGAGCGCACAAGCATGCGCTTGGTCGAATCGGATTCGTCCGACTGGATAGTCAGCGTTGGTCTTGCCGATTTGCTGATTGATCACGGCGCGATCCTCAGACCCTCCGCGGGCTACGGCATCCCCGAGCAGCCGGATTGCTGTGTAGCCGATCACCGACGTCGCGAGCGTCGAATCGACGCCGCGATCGGCAATACGGAACCGCTCGATGAACTCCGCCTCGTCCGGCATATCCATGCCCTCCGCGAACCATCCCGCGACGAGCACTCCGTCGGCGCGCCGCTTCATGCGATGCCCCCACTCTCCGGAGTTCGCGCATTTCTCAAGGAACACTAGCTTCGGCTGATAGCCACCGTCCCAGATTGCATCGAGCAGGTGCCCTCCCTCGGTGGGCATCAACTGACCGATCACGATCTCGGCGTTTGCGGCCTTCGCTTCCGCGACGTGCGACCCAAAGTCATGAGCTCCGACGGGGAATTCGGCGTGGTACACAATTTCGTAGCCGTGGGCGTTCGCTGTCGAAGCCCACATGCCCCCCATGACGATTCCGTCTTCCTCCAGATCGGTAAAGAGGGCAACCCGCCGGTTCGTTGGCACCAGATCGGAGGCGAGGAATTGAGTTCTCGTCATTTGTGTCTCGTCGAAGAAGAACGACCAGGACCAGGACCAAGATGCCTCCGTTGCCTCGGTCCAGGCGCGAATAGGCACGATCGTGATGAGGGCCGGCACCTGCAGTTGCTCCGCAACCACAGATACAGGGATACCTAATCTAGGCCCAACCCCGCCGATCAGCGCAGTGACTTCGTCCTGCAGCACGAGATCGTGCGCCTGGCTGCTCGCTACTTCGGGTCTGCCCTGGTTGTCCGCGACGACGAGCTCAAACACCGGCTTACCCGCGCTGTTGCGCAGATTCAGTTCGTCGGTCGCGCTGCGCATCCCTCGCTCCAACGCACAGCCGAAATCCGAAAGCGTGCCCGTCAGCGGGAGGGTCGTTCCAACCCTGATACGTCTCGCCTTAGCCACGTCCGGGTCGTCTTTTCTCTCTCTGTCTCTCCACGAATGAACCAACGGTAGCGCCGAGCAGTGACGGGGCATCGGCTGCTGAAGGGAACGCGCGCGGAAGTGGAGGGCGTCCGCGTTCCTAGACGCCGTGTGCTTGACAGCGGGGTTGGTCCATGTACGCTGCGGTCGCGATGCACAGGTGTGCCTGCGGGACGAGGTAGGAGGGCCAGCGCGTTCTCTCGCATCACCTGGAGAACGGAGCAGACCCGTCGATCAGACGCGCTGATCGTCTCGCTCATGGCATACGCCGGCCTGCGTCCGGGCGAGATTCGAGGACTGCGATTCGAGGACCTCGGCCAGAACACAATCCGCGTCGAACGCGCCGCTGACGAGCAGGGGCGGATCAAGCCGACCAAGACAGGACAGACGCGGAGCGTCCGCCTCCTGGCACCCCTGGCTCAGGACCTTCGCGAGTACCGACTTGCTTCTGGCCGTCCCCCGGCCCGGCAACTGCTCCTGATCGGCGTGGATGGAGACGCATGGGACAAGAGCGACTGGAACAAGTGGGTACAGGACCGCTGGCGGCCCGCGTCACGCTCGGCAGGGCTCGACGAGATCCCGCGACCGTACGACCTGCGCCACAACTTCGCGTCGTTACCACTTGCTGAGGGACGCCAACCGCTCCACGTAGCGCCAGCTCGGGCACTCCGTCGCTGTGCTGCTGAAGACCTACGCACACCTGATCGACGAGTTCGAGGACGCTCAGAACGTCGATGCAGAGTCTGAGATTGCCGTCGCACGCGCACGTGGTGTGCGTCAGGAGTGCGTTAAGAACCGCTCCGGGTCAAGCGATGTCCGACCTTAAACACCAAAACCCCGATAGAGGCTGGGGGTTTTGGCAGTACCGCTACCGGGATTCGAACCCGGGTTACCGCCGTGAGAGGGCGGCGTCCTAGTCCCCTAGACGATAGCGGCGCGAACTGAGTGGGATAGGGTAGCGAACCGCCGCCGTTTCAGGTGGTAAGCGGCCCGGAGGGACGCCAGGACGCGGGGCAAATTGCTAATCTCAGCTGCTCACTGCGGCTGTGGTGAAATTGGTAGACACGCAGCGTTCAGGTCGCTGTGCTCTTACGGGCATGGGGGTTCGAGTCCCTCCAGCCGCATTCAGACCGTGCCTCGCGGATCCCGTGGGGCACGATCTCGTTGCAGGCGCCGCATCGTCCGGCTGACGCGGGGTCGATCACCGACTTATAGGGTTCCGGCACACGTATTCATGAGAGCGTCGATCCACATACGTAGGACGCCGGTGATCGCAGTGCTGCTCGTGATCGTCGTACTGGTCGTTCTGGCGCTGTTTGCCACTGGCAAGAGCCCGGCCTCGCGCCCATCGGCACTGGCAGTCTCTCCTTCGCTTGATCCTGGCACGCAGCTGCATGGCGTCGCGCCCAACTTCACCCTGACAGACCAGTTCGACAGGCCGGTGTCGATGAGTTCGTTCCGTGGCAAGGTGGTGCTGCTGGCATTCAGCGACGCCGAGTGCACGACCGTCTGCCCGCTCACGACGACCGCGATGGTCGACGCACGACGGATGCTCGGGAGCGCCGGCTCGAAGGTCGCACTGCTCGGAGTCGATGCCAACCCAACCGCGGTCTCCGTGAAGGACGTGCGCTCCTACTCGGAGCTTCACGGGATGACGCATTCGTGGGACTTCGGTACCGGACCGCTCACCCGCCTCAGAGCCGTCTGGCATGCGTACCACATCGCGGTCGAGATCGAGGCCGGTCAGATCGACCACACGCCCGCGCTGTTCGTGATCAGCCCACAGGGCGAGCTCGAGCGGCTGTATCTGACGCAGATGTCGTACTCGAGCATCACCCAGCAGGCACAGATCCTCGCGCGCGAGGCCTCCAGGCTGCTGCCCAATCATCCGGCGGTCCATTCGGATCTTTCATACAAGCCGGTGAAGAGCATCACCCCGAGCGAGCACAGCCCCCTGCCGCTCGAAAGCGGCGGGAAGGTGAAGCTGGGGCCCGGCTCCCCCAGGCTGCTGCTGTTCTTCGCGAGCTGGGATCAGGAGGTGACGAATCTCAAGGCACACCTCGACGCCCTGAACGAATACGCGAGTCAGGCAAAGGCGGGCAAAGTGCCGCCGTTGGTCGCGGTCGATGAGGCAAGCGTTGAGCCGAACTCGTCGGCACTGCCGCACCTGCTCGCAGAACTCCCCGCCCCGCTCAACTATCCGGTCGCGATCGATCAAAGCGGGCGCGTCGCCGACGGCTACGGCGTCCAGGACGAACCATGGATCGTGCTCGTCTCAGGTACCGGTACACCACTCTGGTACCAGGACATCTCGACCAGCGGCTGGATCACCGGCGCCCGCCTGATCACGCAGGTCCGCGCCGCTCTCGACACGAAGTCCGGATCGACCAGCCCGGCGACCGTCAAGAAGGAACTCGCCGGTTCTCCAGCCCCGCTCGCCTCGATCCACGCCCAGTCCGACAAGCTGCTCGGCGGCATTAACGCGCTCAAGGCGAGGATCCGTGCGCTGCGCGGCTATCCGGTGGTTGTGAACCTCTGGGGGTCCTGGTGCGGGCCCTGCCGGGCCGAGTTCGGGCTGTTCGCCTCAGCCTCGGCGCGATACGGGCGCCAGGTTGCATTCCTCGGCGGTGACGTTGGCGATAGCGCCGGTGACGCGCATGCGTTCCTCGCCGGTCACCCGGTGAGCTACCCGAGCTACCCGATGACGATTGACAACGTCTCCTCGATCCTGCCGCAGGGACTGCTCGGTACACCGACCACGATCTTCTACAGCGCCTCCGGCAAGCGGACGTACGTGCACCCCTACTCGTACGACTCGCAGGGAACCCTCGACTCTGACATCAGCACGTACGCGCTGGGCAACTGAGACCCGGCGACGCTGCCGCAGCGCCTAGAGCGCGGCGCTGACGGCTACTCCTACAAACAGGAGCGCCAGGTACAGCAGGGAGTAGTGGAAGGCCACAGCCGCGCGCTCCCGTGTGGGGGAGCGCCAGAGCCTCCACGCGAGCCCCAGGAAGATCGCTCCGAGCAGAGCAGCGGAAGCCAGATAGACCGGGCCGAAGGTTCCTGTGATGCCGGGTAGGACCGTGACCGCAAGGGTGAGGAGCGTGTAGAGCAGCACGCGCCTCGCCGTGGTCGCCAGCCCTTTTACGACCGGCAGCATGGGCACATTAGCCGCCCGGTAATGGTCTTCCAGCAGAACGGCCAGCGACCAGAAGTGCGGTGGTGTCCAGACCAGCACGATCGCGAAGAGCCACCACGCGCCGACACCCAGGTGGCCGCTCGCAGCGGCCCACCCCGACAGGACCGGGAAGGCGCCTGCGGCGCCACCAATCACGATGTTCTCAGACGTTCGGCGCTTGAGGAAAAGCGTGTAGATCACCACGTAGAACGCGCCCCCTGCCAGCGCCAGGAGTGCGGCCAGCAGATTGTCGAACGCGAGCATGATCGCGAAAGAGAGGATCGCGAGCAGCGCTGCGAACCTCACAGCCGAACGTGGCGAGACCCTGCCCGCGGCCACGGGCCGCGATGCCGTTCGCTCCCCCATCACCCGATCGATGTCGCGATCGAGCACATGATTCAAGGCCCCGGCACTGCCGCAGGCGAGCCCACCGCCGACGATCAGCGCCAGCAGATGCAGCAGGCTGGGATTGCCACCAGACGCGGCGATCAGCGCGCACGCGGCAGTCAGCACGAGCAGCGACATGATCCGCGGCTTGGTCAGCGTCACGTAGTCGCGCCAATCCCACGAGGCTCCCGGCGCTGCGCTCTTTGTCGGCGTCAGCGCGTATTCCCCGAGAGCTCCCATCAGGCGGCCTTCCTTGTCGCAAGTGCTCGCATGTCATATGTGGCAAAGCGAGATGCGAATGGCCACAGGTATCCCGCCCGCTCATAGCCACGGCGGTCGATCAGGTAGAGCGCCTCAGTGTGGTTGATGTCCCCATCGATCGGCGGTGACACCTGGATGTGGTAAGCAGCCCAGACCGGGGCCAACTGCTTGTGTGTTCCCATTAGCCAATGCCATGGGGCGACCCCGGCCAGGCCCCACTCGCGGATCGCTGTGCGGACGCTGGCCGCCGTGTCCTCAGGGTTCACGCTGACGACCACAAGCTCAGGGCGCTGCGCCGCAGGAAGCCGGCGCTCGGCCGCAGCCAGCTGCCGCCCCTCCAGCGGACACTCCTGATGGCAGTGCGAGTCGAAGAACACCAGCGCGACGGTGCGACCGTGAAGTGAGCCGAGCGAGAAGCTCTTTCCGTTCTGATCGCGCAGCGCCGTGATCGGAGGTGCCGGCAGCGCCCCGACAGCCCAGGTGGCCTCGCCGTAGAGGCCATGACGGAGGCTGACCGTCGCCGGCGTGAGGGCCGCGGATCGCTGCAGAAGTGCGTGCAACGCGACCCCCACTCCGGTTCCCACGCAGATCGCCAGCAGCACTGCGCCTACCAGCATGCCGCGACCAAGGCGAACCTGCGGTCCGCGCATCACGGCTGGGTCACTGCTGGCCTTCATTGCGCTCGAGTCCGAGCGGCGTCTAGCTCTGCGGGGATGGCGTCACAGGCGCCGGGGCCGTGGGCTGGTCAACCGCGTTGCTCGCGGGAGGCGTCACCGCAGCCGGCGGCGGCTCCCGACGCGCCTGGCGGTAGAAGTAGACAGCGAAGCAGATCAGCAGCGTGATCGGCACCAGGCAGGTCAGCAGGGCCCCGGCTAGATAGGTCCCGAAGATCAGCGGCATAGGTTTTCCTCCGTCATTGGCTCGTGCTCAGGGTGTTTCATTTCAGGTGACCGGCACCGTGCGCTGGTGAGTCTTCTCGCTGTCTGGGCTGGCCCAGCGAGAGAAGATGGCCAGCAGCGCGATCGAGTAGGAGACAGAGCCTGGCACCCACATCATCCCACCCGCGATCTGCTGGTCTGCCAGCGCCGAGATTCCGCCGGGCCGAGTGAGCAGGTCCGCGTAGTGCGGATACAACGGGTGCTTGGCAAGGACCAGCGTGATCGCGAGCACCCAGCCGGCGATCATCGCGCCGGTGACGTAGATCGCTCGCCAGTACCAGGTCATGCGCTGCCGCAACGGCCCGGGATCCACGACATGGGCCCAGAAGAGCAGCCCGGTGAAGAAGAACAGAGCGTGCTCGCAGTTGTGGATCCACTGATGATTCAGCGTCAGGTTGTACGCGGCCGGAATGTGCCAGAGCAGCATGTTGGCGTTGAACAGGACAAACGCCGGCACCGGCTTCGCAATCGCGCGGATGGGAGCTGTCCACCTCGCGCGGGCGAGCGTACGTCCGACCGACGTCCGCCAGCTGAGCGGTAGTGCCTGCCACATCCGGGGCCAGGGGCGCCCTATCAGGATCAGCGGGGGCGCCACTGTCAGCAGGATGATGTGCTGGCACATGTGGACCCAGAACAGCTGCTCGCTGTAGTAGTCGATTGACGAGTCGAGCGCGATCACGATGCTCGCCAGGCCGGCAAAGAACGCGAGCTCCCGCAGACGCTCGTCCGTGCGGCTCGAGCGCCTGCTCCGGGAAGTTCCGGGACGCAGGCCACCGATCACGTACATCAGTCCCGCGACCGCGACGTAAATCAGTGCCGGATCCCACGACCAGTGCTCGGTTAGCGAGCCCATCCCTGCACCGCCTCAGATCAGGTACAGCACTACGAACATGATCACGGCGATCGCGACGTAGAAGGTCCAGCAGGTCGAGCAGGCGCTCAGACCAGCTCGATGCAGGCTCTCGTCGAGGTCGCCGGATCCAGTTCGCTTGGCGCGCCAACTTGTGGCGATCTGGGTCTCCATCCAGTAGATGGCCCAGAGCGCCCCGAGAGCGTATGTGGCCGTCCACCCGAAGAAGACGCTGGCATACCCGCCGCTCGCCGGCCCGAAGCCGAGCGTCGAGTACTCGAAGAACTGGAGTCCCACGCCGACCAGCGCAAGCAGGATCGCAGCGACGCCCATCGAGATCTCGTCATCCGGTCGCCGCGCCGCGAACCAAAGGAAGGTCCCACTGAGCAAGTAGGCGGCCAGGATCGCCGCGCCCAGGCCGCCTGACGGACTGACGTGCTGGCCGATCTTCCAGCTGTGGTTCGGGTCCAGCGATCGGAGATAGAAGTATGCGAACAGGAAGGCGGCGAAGAAGAACGCCGTCGCCCCGCACCACATCTTTGCGGCGACGGATATCGAGCGGATGCGCCACTCGTGTGGCTCCGGCTCGAACCGGTGTGCAGATGCTTCCATGAGTCAGAGCGCTCCTGCTGTCGCCGGCCCACCTGCCGGAATTGATGGGGATGTTTCGCCGTACGGATATGGATCTCCGCTGAACGTGGGGATCCTCTCGTAGTCGTACGCCGGCACGGGTGTCGGAAGCTGCCACTCGGGCGACTTCGAGTGCCAGGGGTTGGGCTCCGACGGCTCGCGGTCGAAGATCAGCGCCTTGATCACGATCCAGAGGAAGAACAACAGCGACAGCCCGAGGCAGTACGCGGAGATGCTCACCCAGATGTTCAACCCCTGGAGGTTGGACGGGTAGGTGATGACCCGTCGCGGCTGACCAAGGAAGCCGACCGCGAACAGCGGCGCGAAGGTCGAGTTGAACGCGATGAACATCGTCCAGAAGTGGATCTTGCCCAGGCGCTCGCTGAACTTGTAGCCGGTCATCTTCGGGCCCCAGTAATAGATCGCCGCGAACAGGCTGAAGATCAGGCCACCCATGATCGTGTAGTGGAAGTGAGCCATCACGAAGAACGACCCGTGAGTCGTCACGTCGCTCGGCACATCGGAGTTGAAGACTCCCGAGATGCCTCCGAACAGGAAGTTGAAGACCCACGCCAGACAGAACAGCATCGGCACCGTGAGACGGATCCGGCCCCTCCACAGGGTGCCCAGCACGCATAGGAAGGTGAATCCTGTCGGCAGCGAGATGATCTCTGTAGAGAGCATGTAGAACGGCCGCAGGTCTGCGTCCATCCCGCTGACGAATAGGTGGTGCTGCCAGACGAAGAAGCTGAATAGGGCCACGCCCATCATGCCGGCGACGGCAAGGCGATAACCCCAGAGCGGCTTGCGGGCGAACACGGGAATCAGCTCGAGCACGATCCCGAAGCCCGGAATTGCGAGCACGTAGACCTCCGGGTGCCCGAACACCCAGAAGAGGTTCTCCCAGAGGAAGGCGCTCCCGCCCATCCCTGGCACGAAGAAGTTCGTGTACAGGGTGCGGTCTGCCGCCGCCATCAGCAGCGTCGCGGTCAGCATCGGTGCGGCAAGCACCATCAGCAGGCAGGTTGCGAGGACCGCCCAGCAGAAGATCGGCAGCCGCGACCACTTCATTCCCGGTGCTCGCATCGAGACGATGGTGACCGCGAGGTTGAGCCCGAGGACGCACATCGACACCGAGACCAGCGCAAAGAAGCCGATGTAGGCGTCGTACCCGGCCGTCCCCTGGTCAGAAAGGGGCTCATAGCCGGTCCAGCCCGTCTGGAAGCCGCCGAAGAAGATCGTGGTGATGAGGACCACGCCCGCAGCCATCAGCAGCCAGAACGTCAGCGCCTCGAGCCGCGGGAACGCCATGCGCCTGGAGCCGATCATCAGCGGCACCAACCAGTTCGCGAACGGGCCGAGGATGCCGGAGGTCATCATCCCCATCATCAGCGAGCCATGCATGCCAACGATCGTCAGGTACTGATTGGCGCCGAAGACGTGTGTCGTTGGTGACAGCAGCTCCGTCCGGATCAGCATGGCGTTCAGACCGCCGACGAAGAAGAAGATCCCGATGCCGATCATGTACTGCATCGAAATCACCTTGTGATCGGTGCTGATGCGGAAGTACTTGCCGAGACCGGGCTCGTCGACCTCGTGATCGGGGATGCTCGCCGGGTAGCCGAGCATCCGCATGATCGGGTAGTTCAGGAAGCCGAGACCGATCAGGAAGCCGATCACGCCGCCGAGGTAGCCGAGCAGAATCTGCACGTCGTTCTGCCCGGTGTCATCGAACGCGTCGATGACGTTGCCATGGATCAACCCGCCGAGCAGGTACGCGATCCAATAGCCGGCTACTCCGAGAATGATGCCGGTCAGCAGGTTAAAGCCAATCAGGCCCCGTCGCTGCTGCGGCGGCGTAGTCGGCGTTGTCGCCGTAGCGGTCATCCACCTCTCCCTGTTGGTTCTGGGAAATACGTCCGTGAATAAGGCGGCAGCGACTTGGTGGCCGGGCCGTACTGCTTCTGTGCGCCTGCGATCCAGGTGGCGAAGGCAGCCTTGGTCGCAACCCTGCCGGTCGCGAACATGTATCCGTGCCACACGCCGCAGAGCTCTGCGCAGTGGATGTTGAAGGTCAACGGCGCCTTCGTGTTGACGTAGGCGATGTTGTCCTCGCCCGGGTTCGCGTCGGCCTTCACGCCGAGCTGATAAGCCCAGAACGAGTGGACCACGTCAAGCGAGGTCACGTGAAACTCGACCAGCGTGTTGGCCGGAATCACAAGGTTGGGCGTCTCCACCCCGCCGTACTGCGGCCATCGGTACGTGAAGGCCCACTGCTGGGCGATCACCTGGACCTGGAGGGCCTTCTTGTAGCCCGTCGGGTTGGTGAGCGGCGTCGGACCCTGTCCTCCGCCGGCGCCGTCCTGGAGCAGTCGCACAGATCCGAACCCGGCGAGGAACACCACCAGCGAGGTCGTGATTATGAGCCACCACATCTGGATGCTCGAGTTGCCCGTGATCGCGGGGCCGTCCAAGACCGGGCCGTTGAGGTCGCGCTCGCGGAATGCCCACACCTCGTAGGCGAGCGTGACGAGCACCGCCATGGCTACTGGGACCGACAGCGCCAGCAGCACGATGTTGTCAGCGGTCTGCCCCGAAGCCTGCACGCTGCCGTTGCCCGGCGGCAGCCCCGGTCCTAGCACGAAGATGACGATCGGCGTCAGGATCGCTGTCGCGACCAGCCACAGCAGCGCGACGCGGCGAAAATGCGGGGTTTTGTCAGCGGTTTCCAACTCACACAACCTTCAGGAAGCCGTCCATGTACCCGACGGTCTGCATCGGACCCCCGAAGCCGTCGATGTATCCGGCTGCGCAGGGCACGAAGCACTGCCAGCGGTCGAGGCCCTTGGCCCCCGTCCGGAACGTGAACGAGATCGTCTGATGCGCCTGGCTGAGCGTGCAGGGCGCGTTGGCGCACTGGTTCTTCGCGTTGTCGTCAACGCCCTGAAGCGGAACCGAAAGCCCCAACTGCGGCACGGCGAAGACGTGCGAAGCGGTATCTGGGTCGATCGCGACCGTGGTCTTGCCGTTGAGCAGGAAGGTCCCTCCCACAGTTCCGGTCGCCTGCGAGATGAAGGGGTTACGCAACCCCGAGTCGCCGTCGTACTGGTAGACGGTGACGTGGATCAGCGAGTGGGCCGGCAAGATAAAGGTCGTCTTGTGCTGCCAGTTCGTGCCGTGAACGTTCGTCTGGTAGTAGGAGACCCAGCTGTTATGCGGGTCAGTCAGCTCGGCCGCCGGCACGGTTGCCAGGTAGAGCTGGGCGCCGGTCGAGGTCTGAGCGGCCTTTGCCGAGTCCGGCACATTCGTCAGGTAGAGGACTACGTATGCCGCGATAGCCGCGCAAACAACGAGCGTGGCTGCAAGGACAAGTATTGATCGTTTGACCATCGGTGGCCGCGAACATATAGGGTTCCCGTACGAGCAAGGGAGAGGCTCATGACAAAGCTGTCATCTAACTGTCATCTGCGCGAAAGGATCGCCGCGTCGCATATCGCTGGAGGACTATCGGGTAGCACTAGCCGCCGGCGGGCGTGGTATAAGGCAGCCCAAAACCGCTGTCATCTGGCGAAGCCGGACGGGCCCAACTTCAGGAGCTCGCGCTGATGCGGATCCTGATCGTCGAGGACGAACCACGGATCCGGGACTTTCTGACGCGCGCATTCAGGGCCGAGGGCTTCACCGCCACCGCGGTAGCCGATGGCAATTCGGGTGTCCGCTACGCGATCAGCGGCGAGCACGATCTGGTCGTGCTCGACCTGCTGCTCCCCGGTCTCAACGGACTCGAGGTGCTGACTGAGATCCGCTACCACCAACCCGACCTGCCGGTGTTGATCCTCTCCGCGAGGTCCGACCTGGCGACGAGGCTGCGGGGTTTCGAACTTGGTGCGGTGGACTATCTCGCCAAGCCATTCTCCCTGGACGAACTGCTCGCACGGGCGCGCGTCCACCTGCGTAGGGCTCGCAGTCTCGACCGATCGCTGGTGATCTCAGTGGGTGGACTCGTGCTCGACCAGAGCACTCGCCAAGCGCACATGGGCGACCGCATCGTGGACCTCTCGGATCGCGAGTTCCAGCTGTTGCGTTACCTGCTGACACACGTGGGCGAGGTGGTCAGCCGCGAGCGGCTCCTGTCTGAGGTCTGGGGATACGACTTCGATCCCCGCTCGAACGTGGTTGATGTCTGCGTGCGCCGTCTGCGGCGCCGCCTCGGTTCACACGGCCCGATCGAGACAGTTCGGAATGTCGGCTACCGGGTTGCGGCTTAGAGCGCAGTCGCCGGCAAACGGGTTGCAACTCCGCCGCTATGCGCCGGAGCTTGCCTGGGGCGCCTTTGTCCTGGCGAGCACGGTGGCGATGGTGCTCTGGCCCGAGTGGCAGACGATCCCGTTCTTCTTCGTCTGGATCTCACTCGCGCTGATCTACGGTCTGCGCGTCTGGGAGTTGCGCACGACCGTGCTCATCCTGCTCGTGCTCACGGCCACCAGCGCGGCCGCGCTGACAGTCGATGTAGCCACGCAGCACCAGGACTGGAAGATGCTCTTCAAGGTGCCGCTGATGGGAATGCTGTTCCTCGCGATTGTCTGGTACGCGCGCGGTCGTGTCGACGCCCTGCGTGCCAGCGAGCGACACGCGGAGGAGTTGCATGCCACGCTCGAGCGTCAGGAGCGCTTCATCCACGACGCATCGCACGAGCTCAAGACGCCTGTGACAATCGCGCGAGGGCATCTGGAGCTGCTGCGAGGCGACCGCCAGCACGACGTCGAGATCGCACTCGACGAGCTGCGGCGCATCGATTCGATCCTCGGTCAGCTGTTGTTGCTGGCAACCGCCGGGCAGCCGGGGTTCCTGAGGCTCGAGCCGATTGAGATCGAGTCCTTTCTCGAGGACGTCTTCATCCGCTGGTGCGACGTCGCACCCCGCACCTGGCGGCTGGGCGCAGTGGTTAGCAGCACGGTCCAGGCCGACCCCGAGCGCCTGCGCACCGCCCTTGATGCGCTGCTCGACAACGCCGTCAAGTATTCCGATGAGCACTCCGCCATCGAGCTGCGCGCGCGGTGGGGAAGCCACGGCCAGGTCGTCATCGAGGTCGAGGACGAGGGCGTCGGCATCTCGAGGGACGCGATCGGACGGATCTTCGCCCGCTTCGGGCGGGCTGACAGCGCACGCACCAGGTCGGCCGGCGGGGTCGGCCTGGGGTTGGCGATCGTTGAGACGATCGCCAATCACCATGGCGGCCGTTGCTCCGTCCGCAGTGGGCCCGACGGCTCGGTGTTCTCGTTGCACCTGCCCGTCGCGACCGCGGTCGCGCACAGCAGCGAGACGCTCGATGAGCCGCTCGCGTCAAGCGTCTTTGACCTGTAGCACGAGCCTCCTCGTGTTTTCCCGACGGCGCGGGAAGTAGATCTATGGGCGGCCTCGCCCGAGTCACACGAACATCCCAACGGGAGGCGGGTGCAAATGATTGCTCTCAACATCGTGCTCATGGCAGTGGTGGTTCTCGCGATCGCCTTCGTTCTCGCGCGGGCGATAATCAGCGATCGCCACAGCAAGCGAGCCTCTGGCGGGGCGGTGCATCCGTCGGACGCACCGCTGCATCGAGACCTGGTGATGCCTCGTGAGATGCGGACTCGCCGCACTGGTCGCATGCAGACGCGGCGCAGTCGCAGTACAGGCTCGCCCACCGCGTAGGCGCCCTCACCGACTAACAGCCGCAGTGCGCCGGCCGCCGGGTTAGGCAACCCGGACGGCCGGCGCCGTTCAACGGCCGCGCCGAGCGCCACGTGCGCGCAGAGCGCCACGTCAAGCGCTCTTGACCCACGAACACTGGCTCTTAGAGGGTCCCCACGGCTTTCCTAGGGCGTTTTAACACCTGCGGGGAAACCTAAGAGCACGGGCAATTCCGCCCAGGCAACACCAACGAAACGGTTAGGAGGCCAGTGCAAATGATTGCTCTCAACATCGTGCTCATGACGGCTGTGGTCGTCGGAATCGCCTCGCTGCTCGGATGGGCGGTGGCGACGGATCGCAAGACCTTCCGGGCCGCTGGCGGCGAGCTGCCGCCCTCCGAGGCACCGCTGCACCGCAACCTGGAAATGCCCCAGGAGCTCAGGTCCCACGTCGGCCGCGGCCACACCGCGCGTCCGCGCCGGCGCATCCCAGGCTCGTCGATGGCCTGACGAGCTCAGCTGAGAAGAGGTTCTCCGGCCGGCGGCGCGTTCCAACGGTCAACGGCGCGGACGTCGTGCTCGTGGCCGAGGATGGAGATCGTCGCTGGATCCAACTTGAAGCGCGATCCGACGGCGGCGCGCTCACCGATCCAGCGAGCAACGACCACCCGCAGGATGTGGCCGTGCGCAAACATCAGAACGTCGCCGTTGGCCTGCACGGCCTCCGCGATGAGGCGATCGGCGCGCGCGGCCACCTGCTCCGGCGATTCGCCCGCCGGAGCCCCGTCTGCCCAGAGCGTCCAGTCGGGATGGTCCTGCCAGATCTCATCGCTGGTCAGGCCTTCGAACTCGCCGTAGTCCCATTCCGTCAGATCGTGCGTGATCTCCACGCGGTCACCGAAGCCTGCCAGCGCGGCAGTCTCCAGCGCACGCTGCAGAGGACTCGAAAGCACCCGCGCAAACTCGAGCTCTGCGAGCACCGGCTCGAGCGAGCGGGCACGCTCGATCCCGGAAGGAAGCAGCGGGAGGTCGGTACGACTGGTATGGCGACCGTTCTGACTCCACTCGGTGTCGCCGTGACGGACCAATATCAACTGCGGCTCAGTCACGCCGGCACCCGCTCGAGCTCGTGCACCGCGAGTAGCGCCGCACCGAGCACGCCGGCGGTTACGCCCCAGCGC
The DNA here is from genome assembly GCA_963714335.1 of uncultured Actinomycetota bacterium. Classification (GTDB taxonomy): domain Bacteria; phylum Actinomycetota; class Thermoleophilia; order Solirubrobacterales; family Solirubrobacteraceae; genus Palsa-465. Next base: position 69,230 of record CAVQNW010000001.1, on the reverse strand, counting down.
GCGATGCGGATCTGAGCCCGCCCCTGGAGGCCAGGGTGCACGTACCCTGCGGCAAACTCCTGCGCTGGTTCGAGCAGCAGGTCGCCGGCAGCCGCGGCACCGCCGCCGATCACGACCTCCTCGGGGTCGAACGTGTTGATCGCATTTGCGATCCCGACTCCGAGCGCGTGGGCCCAGCGGTGGACCGCCGCGAGCGCCGGCGGGTCGCCTGCCCGCGCGGCAACAACAACATCGGGGCCCAGCACGGTCTTGCTCTCGGCCAGACGCCTGCCCAGCAGCGAGTCGGGATGCTCAACCGCGGCAGCCACGGCGAAGCGGTCGAGTGCTGTACCTGCTGCAAGCGCCTCGAGTGAGCCTGGCTGCGGGAAGTGATCGCTCGCCGGCTGCAGGTCGGGGTAACAGAGCAGACCGATGAGCGTCATGCCGAACTCTCCAGCGCCGCCACTGGCGCCCCGGAAGATCCGACCGTCGATCACCACGCCTCCTCCGATACCCGTGCCGACGGTGATGATCACCAGGTTGCGAGCGACCATGTTGAGCTCGTCGTCGTGAGCCTCCGCCAGAGCTGCCACGGTTGCATCGTTGTCGACGAAGACCGGCACCCCGAGCCGCTCGCCCAGCACGTTGCGCAGTGGCACGCCCCTCAGCGGGATGTTGGTGGAGGCGGCAATCTCCCCTGTCTCGAACCGCACGATCGAGGGCACGCCGATGCCGACCGCGTCGTAAGACGTTCCGCCTGCGGTCTGCCCCACGATCTCGACGAGCTGATCAATCAGCGCGTCGCCGCTATCAAGCACGGTCGGTTGCAGGTTGGGCTGACCCATGCCGTCCGGGCCGAGCAGTGTCGAGGCGACCTTTGTGCCGCCGACGTCGATCCCTACGACCGTCGTCATAGACGGGAGGCTGCCTGCTCGTCGAGGACCACGACGATGTCGTCGACGTGCTCGGGGAGCAGCGAGGCTGGCACGTCCGGGGTGTGCGGCGCATCATCGGCGAACGCGGCGGCGATCGGATCCGCCTTGCTCTCCCCCGTCGCCAGGACCATCACCCGCTTGGCGCGGCTGAGCGCGGTAAAGGTCAGCGTGACCCGCGGGACGAACGGCTCAAGACCCGCTTCGGGCACGCCCACGGCAAACCGCGCACGCTCGTCCAGGGACGGCTGGCGCGGGAACATCGAGCAGATGTGACCGTCAGACCCAACTCCGACCAACACCAGCTCGAAGCGGATCGCTCCCGGCCCCCCGCCGACGTGCTCGAGCTCACGCTCGTATTCGATCGCGCCCTCCTCGTAACCGCGCTCGCCGAGGATGCGCCGGCAGAACTCGACCTCGACACCCGCGCCCTCGAGCGGCTCGAGCAGCGATTCCTTGACCATCTTGAAGTTCGAAAGCTCGTCGTCGGGTGGGACGCAGCGATCATCGCTGAACCACAGCTTTGCGCCCTGCCACGCCTGCGGATTCTGCGTCGCCGCGAGTCCGTAGGCGTGCTTGGGAGTCGACCCTCCGGTCAGGACGACGTGCTCACCGGTCGCCGCCGCCGCGGTCAGCGCGTCGGCGCAGACCTGCGCCGGATCGTCGACGACCTGGATGTCAATGCTCATTGACTGAAACTCCTTGCTGCTTGTAGGGCGGGACCGTAGACGTGGTCCCTGATCAAAGCCTGCCTCACGCCCTCGCCCAGTATCCCGGCCTCGCCGCGAGAGGCGCCGAACAGCTGCCATTCACGCGGCTTCGAGCCGGCGCTCTGCTCGCGGGCGATGAGCCCGCCGGGCGCGCGATCGAGTGAGAGCGAGAATCCGGCGTTCCCAGTGACCGTCACGCCCGCCAGACCGCGGATCGACTGCTCCACCGGGTTGAACTCGATGGTGACGGACTGGCCTGCGCCCGCCCGTGCAGTCGCGCGGCTGGAGCCACCGGCGGCGGGCTCGAGTGCGCTCGGCGACCAGCCGAGCCGCGACGCCAACCAACCCGTAAGCAGCAGCGACGAAACGATCGAGCCGTGATGGTGGCGAATGTAGATGCGCCGGAGGCCGTCGAGCAAGCCAGTCCGTGAGGGATCGGCGAAGCTGCCGGCGAGCCGCTCGCGCCAGGCGATCGTGCGCAGCCACGCGAGGTCGACAACGTCGACGTTCGATTCGAGCAGGTCGGCAGCACGCTCGAGCGCCGCGCCCGGCCCGTCGAAATACACGGGATCGTCGGTGTCGATCAGGATCACGTCAGCGATCGGCAGCAGTGCCTCGACCGCCTCATCGCGACTGTGTGGCGACCAGACCACGGTCGGCAGCTCCGAGATGATGATCGGATCGATGATCGTGTCGAGCCGGCTCAGGTGGCCGGCACCGAGCGCGATCTCGACCGACTCGCGCAGCACACCAACGCCGCCCCCGCTCGAGACGTCACCGCTCACGGTGGCGTAGCCATCGATCGTCCTGCGGTCATCCTCGACTGTGCAGAGGATCGTTCGCGAGGGGTGGTAGCGACCGACGCGCTCGAGCCTGTTGACCACCTCCCCGCGCCATTCGCGATCCGCGATCACGACCAGGTTCAGCACCCGTGCCGGTACAAGCGTCTCGTTCTCCGCGTGGCGCTCGCGCAGCAGTTCGCGCAGCGCCGCGTCGATCCGCTCAGGGCTGGTATCCCGCTCCGCCCAGCGCGCCTCAGACATGGGCAGTCGGCTCCTCTTCCTCAGGCGGCCTCGCCGCTGCTTCGGCCGCCGGCCCAGCCGCTGCTTCGGCCCCCATCACAAGCGTCGCCACGAGCGGCCGTCGAGCAGCGCGTTGGCCTCGACCGGACCCGCGGAGCCCGCCGGGTACTGCGGGATCGGCGACTCCGTGTCCTCTTCCCAGGCGGCCAGGATCGGGTCGATGATCCGCCACAGCGCCTCGACCTCGTCGTTGCGTGTGAACAGCGTGGCGTCACCGCGCATCACATCGAGGATCAGCCGCTCATAGGCCTCAGGCGACTCCGAGAGGAACGAGGTCCCGTAATGAAACTCCATGTTCACGGGCCGGATCTGCATCTTGGTGCCAGGCACCTTGGCGCCCAGCGAGACGGAGACCGCCTCGTCCGGCTGCAGGGTGAGGATGATCTGGTTGGGCTGCACGCCGGCCGAATCGGGGCCCTGGAAGGCGATGTGCGGCACCGGCCGCAGGGTCACCGCGATCTCCGTCAGCTTGCGGGTCATGCGCTTGCCGGTGCGTAGGTAGAACGGCACACCGGCCCAACGCCAGTTGTTGATGAACAGGCGCAACCCGACGTAGGTCTCCGTGCGCGAGTCCGGAGCCACGCCTGGCTCCTCGCGGTAGCCGACGACCTCCGCCCCGGACACCACCCCCGGCCCATACTGGGCGCGAACCGCCATGTCGGCCACCTCGTCCAGCGGCGGCGGCGCGATCGCCTCGAGCACCTTGACCTTCTCGTCGCGCAGGCGGTTCGCCTCAAATGCCGTCGGTGGCTCCATCGCCAGCAGCGCCAGCAGCTGAAGCATGTGGTTCTGGACCAGGTCGCGCAGCGCACCCGCGCCCTCGTAGTAACCCGCCCGGGTGCCGATACCGATGTCCTCGGCAGCGGTGATCTGGACGTTGTCGATGAAGTTGCGGTTCCAGACCGGCTCGAACAGCGCGTTGGCGAAGCGCAGCGCCATCAGATTCTGGACCGTCTCCTTGCCGAGGTAGTGGTCGATACGGAAGACCTGCGACTCGTTGAAGTAGGTCAGGACCGCCTCGTTCTGCGCGCGGGCCGAGGCGAGGTCGTAGCCGATCGGCTTCTCGATCACGACCCTTACCTCTGCATCCTCGGCCTCGTTCAGGCCGGCCTCGCCGAGGTGGCTCGCGATCACCGGGAAGAACTCCGGCGCCGTCGATAGGTAGAAGATGCGGTTCAACGGCGTGCCGACGCCGACGTCGAGCTCGCCGAGCGCACCCTGGAGGCGCTCGTACAGGCCCTCGTCGTCGAACGAGCCTGACACGTACTGGAAGTTCGTCAGCAGCCCGTCGAGCACGTCCGGGTCCGGCCGGCGCCGGGAGAACCGGTCGATCGACTCACGTGCATGAGCGCGGAACTCCTCGTCGGTCATCTTGGCGCGGGAGACGCCGATCAACGCAACACGCTCAGGCAAAGCCCCGTCGTGCGCCAGGTTGTAGATGCCCGGAAGGAGCTTGCGGCTGGCGAGGTCGCCCATCGCGCCGAAGATCACCATCGCGGTTGAGCGCACCGGCTGGCGCTCGAGGCCCTCCGCAAGCGGGTTGACGTCCGCCTCGACGTCGATATCTACAGCGGCCACTAGAAGAGGCCCTTGATCCGAGCCGTCAGCGCGCGAATCGACTGCGCCAGGTCACCCTCGAGCACCACCCGCTCGGCCGCGAGGCCGTGCGAGCGCAGTGTCTGCAGATTGCCTGCCGAGGCCGCGTCGATCAGCGTCGTGAAGTCGTATGGCTCATCCGGTATCGCGAGCTGCGCCTTGGGTACGTTCACGAGCTGCAGGAAGCGGCCGTTGGGGGCGCCCCCGCTGTGTTCCTGTCCGGTCGAGTGCTGGAAGCGTGGCCCGTAGCCCCACGTCGTTGCCATCGCGGTCGCCTCACGAATCACCGCGCGCAGCTCGCTGATCGCCTCGTCGATCCCCGCGTTGTCCGGTCCGACCGTCGGCAGGTAACCGAGGATCGCCACGTAGTGCGGTGGCCCAACGCCGAGCAGCTTCTTCAACGCGGCGTCGTCCGCGGCCTCGATCGTCGGCAGCGAGCCGGACTCGAGCACCTTGTTGGTGTTGTCCTTGGCTTCCTGCACGTTCGGCTGGTCGAACGGGTTGATGTCGAGCGCCCAGCCTGCGACCGCCACCGCGTACTCGGCGATGAAGAACAGACGGCCGAGGTCTGTCCCGTCCCCAGTCGTGACGGTTACTGTCGGCTGGCCCGCGTCGGTCAACGCGTCAACGGTCGAGTCGAGCTGCTCGCTCGGGCTCGCGCCGTTGCGCAGGTAGACGAAGACGCGGTCGTCGCCGTAGACGCCCGGATCGCCGAGCGGCTCGTCGGCCACGGGCAGGATGCCCTTGCCGTGCTTGCCCGTCGACTCGGCCACCAATTGCTCGACCCAGAGTCCGAAGCTGTCGATCGGCGGGGATACGACGAAGGTCAGCTTGTCCCGCCCGCGTAGAGCGAACTCCCCGATCGTGGCGCCGAGCCATAGGCCCGAGTTATCTGTCGGCGGCGTCAGCTGCGAACAGGTCTGCTCGCCGGTCTGCGCGCTCTTCAGCAGCTCGTCGACGGGCACTCCCGCCAGCGCCGCAGGCACGAGGCCGAAGTACGACAGCACCGAGTAGCGGCCGCCGATGTCGCTTGGGTTCAGGAACGTCCTTCTGAGCCCGTCCGCCTCGGCCCTGGCAGCCAGCGGGCTGCCAGGGTCAGTGACCACGATGAACTGCTCGGGCTTCGCCTTCGCCTTGAAGTACCGGTAGTGCGAGAGCGTCTCGATCGTCCCGCCCGACTTGGACGACACGATGAAGACGGTCTTCGCGAGGTCCACCGACTGTTCGACGGCGAGGATCGCGTCCGGATGAGTGGAGTCGAGCACCTGAAGCCGCAGACCGCCGGCCACGTCGCCGAAGGACTGATGGATCACCTCGGGGCCGAGCGACGAGCCGCCCATCCCGAGCAGCACAGCGTCCGTGTAGCCCTCGGCGATGAGCTCGTCCTTGAGCGCGACCAGCTCGGGCAGGTGCTCGAGCATCGTCTCGGTCACGTTCAGCCAGCCGAGCCGGTCCTCGATCTCGGGGACGCCGGGGCCTCCCCACAGCGACGGATCGTGCTTCCAGATGCGCTGGGCGACGTTGTCAGAGACCGCGCGGCTGATCCGCGCGACCTCGGTCGACTCGAACTCCGGCGGCAGGCTCGCGTCGATCGTCGGCGGCCGCCCGGTGACGATCGCCGTGCGCGCCTTGTCGATGCCGGCGAGCAACGAGTTCATCGCATCTTCGAACAGCTTGATGCCGTCGTCGAGCAGTTGCTCGGTGACCGCTGTCATGTCGATGCCAACAGCCTGCAACGCGTTCAGCTCGGCCGTCGGATCGATCGTTGCCGTCTCCCCGGGAACAGTCCCGTGATCAGCAACCGCATTCAGGGTCGCGAGCGGCATCGTGTTGACGGTGTGTGGCGCGATCAGCTCGTCGACGTACTTCGTGTCCGGGTAGGCGGGATTCTTGACGCCCGTCGATGCCCACAGCGGGCGCTGCACAGCCGCGCCCGCAGCCGCGAGCTTCTCCCAGGTCTCGCCCGAGAAGAGCTGCTCGAAACGGGCGTAGGCGGCGCGCGCGTTGGCGAGCGCGGCCGTGCCCTTCAGGCTCTCGGCCTGGTCGCCACCGATCGCGCCGAGCTGCTTGTCGACGAGCGTGTCGACGCGCGACACGAAAAACGAGGCGACGGAGTTGACGTCGAGCGACTTGCCCTCGGCGAGGCGCCGCTCGAGGCCGCGGATGTAGGCCTGCGCGACTGCCTCGTAGGCCTCTACCGCAAAGAGCAGCGTGACGTTGACGTTGATGCCGTTATAGATCGAGTGCTCGATCGCGTCCACGCCCTCCTGCGTACCCGGAATCTTGATCATCACGTTCGGGCGGTTCACCGCGTCCCAGTACTTTCGAGCCGATTCGATCGTGCCCTCGGTGTTGCGCGCGAGGTCCGGAGTCACCTCCAGCGATACGAAGCCGTCGCGACCGCCGGACTCCTGGTGGACCGAAGCGAGCACGTCACAGGCCGCCTGAACGTCGGCCACCGTGAGCGCGTCATAGATCTCCTTCGCGGTCTTGTCGTCGCGCGCCATCTCTTCGATCGCGTCGTCATAGTCGGAGGTGCCGAGGATCGACTTCTCGAAGATCGACGGGTTCGAGGTCACGCCGCGCAGGCTCTCCTGCTCGACCATGCGCTTGAGCTCACCACTGGCAACCAACGAGCGCCCGAGCTGGTCGAGCCAGACGCTCACTCCCGCCTCGGTGAGCGCCTTCAGTTGCGGGTTCACATCGGCCAGAGTGCTCATCGTGTTTTCAGTCCTTTCAGATCGACTGTGCGCGCTTTACGGTCTTGCGCGCCGCTTCTACGACATGCTCGGGCGTAAAGCCGAAGTGCTTGAAGACATCCTCGGCCACGCCAGAGGCGCCGAAGCTGTGCATACCGATCGCCTCTCCTAGGTCACCGATCCATTCGTGCCAGCCCAGCGTTGCGGCCGCCTCGATCGAGACGCGCGCCCTGACCGACGGTGGCAGGACCTGGTCGCGGTACTCAGCAGGCTGGTCGGCGAAGTGCTCGGTGCAGGGCATGCTCACGACCCGGGCGGCGATCTTCTCGTGCTTGAGCTGCTCAGCCGCGGCGAGCGCGAGCTGGACCTCGCTGCCGGTCGCGATCAGGATCACCTGCTGATCGTCGGCATCGACCGGTGTGTCCTTTAGAACGTAGGCACCACGCTCGATCGCGTCGTCAGGGACGCTCGCGGGATCGAGCGTTGGCAGGTTCTGGCGCGAGAGGATCAGCGCCGACGGATGGTCGCTCCCGTTGATCGCGTTCTGCCAGGCGAGCGCCGCCTCGTTAGCGTCGGCGGGCCGGATCACCGACAGGTTCGGCATCGCCCGCAGGGCCGGGATCTGCTCGATCGGCTGGTGCGTCGGCCCGTCGGTGCCGAGCCCGATCGAATCGTGCGTCCAGACCCAGATCGAGGGGATCTTCATCAGCGCCGAGAGCCGCACCGCCCCGCGCATGTAGTCGGAGAACGTCAGGAAGGTGCCGCCGTAGGCGCGGAAGCCGTGAAGCACGAGGCCGTTGACGATCGCCCCCATCGCGTGCTCGCGCACCCCGAAATGGATGTTGCGGCCGGCATAGTCGCCGGGGACCACGTCACCACCGTCCTTGATGTCGGTGTCGTTGGAACTCGCCAGGTCGGCGGAACCGCCGACGAGCTCGGGAACGTTCGCGGCGACCCACTGGAGGGTCTTGCCCGAGGCCGAGCGCGTCGCGAGCGACTCCGTTGTCGCGGGGTCGAAGCTCGGTCTACCGCTCGCGTCCCAGTTCTTGGGCAGGCCGCCGTGTCCGACGATCCGCTCGAGCTCGGCCGCCAGCTCGGGGAAATGGGTCCTGTAGCCGCTGAAGCGGTTGTTCCAGTTGGTCTCGGCCTCGGCGCGCTGCGCGGTCGCGCTGCGCCAGTCCGCGAGGGCCTCTTCCGGGACGTAGAAGTGCTTGTCCGGGTCCCAGCCGTAGAACTCCTTCGTGAGGCGGACCTCATCCTCTCCGAGCGCCGAGCCGTGGGCCTGCGTCGAGTCCTGTTTGTTCGGGCTGCCATAGCCGATATGCGTGCGACAGATGATCAGCGATGGCCGGTCCGCGACTTCCTGCGCGCGGTGCGCAACCTCTTCGAGATTGGCTGGTGAGATGTCCTCCCCGACGTTCTCAACATGCCAGCCGTAGGCCTCGTAACGGGCCGCGACATCTTCGGAGAAGACCATTGAGGTCGGACTCGCGAGCTGGATCCGGTTGTCGTCGTAGAAGACGATCAGCTTGCCGAGGCCTAGGTGCCCCGCGAGCGACGACGCCTCCGATGCGACGCCCTCCTGGATGTCACCGTCGGAGGCAATCACCCAGGTGTAGTGGTCGACGATGTCATGCCCGTCGACGTTGAACCGCGCGGCCAGCATGCGCTCTGCCAGCGCCAGACCGACGGCCATCGAGATCCCCTGTCCGAGCGGTCCGGTCGTCGCCTCGATGCCGGGTGAGTGCCAGTACTCCGGGTGGCCGGCGGTCGGCCAGCCAAGAACCCGAAAGTGCTCGATGTCGTCGAGCGTCATCGGATAACCCGACAGGAAGAGTGAGGCGTAGAGCAGCATCGAAGCGTGGCCAGCGGACAGGATGAAGCGATCGCGGTCGATCCAGGTCGGGTTCGCCGGGTTGTGGCGCATCAGCTTCGTGAAGAGCGTGTAGGCCACAGGCGCGAGCCCCATCGGCGCCCCCGGGTGGCCCTGGTTGATCTTCTGAACGGCATCCATCGAGAGCGTGCGGATCGTGTCGATGGAGAGCTCTTCGAGTGAGAGGCGGTCGCCGGTCGCAGTCAATGCACTACCTCGCAGTTCGCTGGTGGTATGTCGCTGAGTTTTGTCGGTGAGGACACTCAAGATGCAGCATAAACTGTCTCTGCGATGCGGAAGTCGCGCCCTCGTGAATCGCACTTTCTCGGTCGTTTGGCCGTTGGCACGGGTGTCCTGACCGTCGCCGGTGCGTGTGTCGCGGTCGCCGCCGAACTGCGCCACCGGCGTGCTATTGCGAGCGATCCGATGTGGCCGCTGCTGCGCTCACCGCTGGTTGGTGAGGCGATGAAGGTTGTGTCTGCGGACGGGGCTTCGCTGCACGCCGAGGTCTTTGGTGCGGCGGATGCGCCGACGTTCGTGCTGATCCCGGGGTGGACGGAGGAGCTGCAGATCTTCGATCTGGTGGTGCGCCAGTTGCTCGAGCGCGGCTTCCGGGTTGTCAGCTACGACCCGCGCGGGCAGGGCCAGAGCGACTCAGAGCCCGGGATCGACCAGGGCATCGAGCGCTACGGCGACGACCTGACGGCCGTGCTCGGGGTGTGCTGCGGCGGCCGCGACGACGTGATCATCGCCGGGCACTCGATGGGCGGCATGTCGTTGGTCGCGTGGGCTCGCGCGGTTGACGTGCGCTCCTACGCGCGTGCGGTGGCGCTGATCAGCACCGGTGTCTCGGAGCTGATCGATGATCTCGGGCTGCTGCCCCCATCGATTCCGGTGCAGACGCGCCGCGCGATCCTGGCGCCGCTGCTCGGCGGCGACCAGCCGATGATCGCCGTGTCGACGCCGCTCAGCCGGGCGCTCAACCGCTACATGATGTTCGGGCCCGACGCGACCGCCGCTGACGTCGCCTTTGTCGAGCCGATGATCTGGCGTATGCGCGGGAAGCTACGAGCCGGCGCGGCGCGGACGATTCGCGAACTCGATGAGTCGGAGGCGCTGCGTTCCGTGAACGTCCCGGCTCTGGTGGTGGTCGGTGACCAGGACCGGCTCACCCCACCCGTACACGCCCGCCGCATGGTCGCTGCCCTGCCGCAGGTGGCGGAGTTCCTCGTGCTGCCCCGAACCGGACACATGACAACGCTCGAGCGGCCGGTTGAGCTGGCCGACGCGCTGGAGCGGCTGGCGGAGTCGGTGGGGATGAGGCCGTCCGCTGACGTCTCGGTAGCCGAGACCGGCGAGACCCCAAAAATGAGCTACTACGTCCGGAGCTTCCGCGGCTGAGGACGCCGGTCAGCTCACGTGGCGCAGGTCGCCGACGACAGCCGCCCCGCTCTGGGTGGTATCGCGCCCGGTGAGAGGCTCGGTGTAGACGGCGACAGCGAGCCAGTCGTGGTAGTTGCCGGGGACAGTGACGCGGGCCTGACCCAGACTGTTCGGATGCAGCCAGACGCCTGCCGCCGTGAGCTGCTTGTTGTGCCGCTCGACCACCCACACCTCATATCCGCTGCCGCCAGCGGGCTTGGGCATTCCCTCGACCAGGACCTGCAGCTTGTTGCCCTGAAGCTGGAGCGCTGCTCCCCCCCGTGACCAGCCGGCCTGGATGCGGTAGTACCGGACACTCGCTGCCCGTGAGCTGAGCGCGACGGTCGTGATGGCGAGGATCGCAAGGGCAAGGAGGCCGATCAGTGCCGGCTTTGGGATCGGGTTCTTCAGTAGCCGCCGTCCTCCGCCGAACCCTGCCCGTCTATTTGCTGCCGCGCCACCCTCGATTGGGCGCAGCACCGGCCGGCCAGCGGGCGCGTGCGCCTCAGCACCGCTCGTGCTGGCGCTCGCCCGCGTAGCGCCCGCCCGCGTAGCGCCTGCCCGCGTAACGCCTGCCCGCGTAGCCCCTGCCCGCGTAGCGCCTGCCCGCGTAGCGCCTGCGGCCACGGCGAGCCTGGGCGGCCGCTGCTCGAATTGAGGCTCTTCATCGACGAGCGGACCCTGACGCGAGGCGAGCAGCGGCACGGCGTCGGCCGCCTGCCGCAGCAGCTCGACCTCCTCGGAGCACTCCTCACAGCGGCCCAGGTGGCGCGCGAAACTGTCGAGCTCCCGGCCCTGCAGCTCACCCAGCACATACAGCGACGCATCGGGCGTGCGTGAGCACTGATCCTCGAGGGCAGTCATATACCCGTTATCGGCCGCTGACCGTCGGCACTTCAGTTGCCGTCATCCCGCCGGATCGCGGCGCCGCAGTGGCGATATTCAACCGCTAGTCCCCGGGAACGCTCCCGGAGGGCCTTCCCGGGCTATCATCGGCCAACCACGGGGAGTGGCGCAGTCTGGTAGCGCACCCGGCTGGGGGCCGGGCGGCCGCAGGTTCAAATCCTGTCTCCCCGATTTTTTCGTAGCGCCTCCGCACTGGTTCTGGCAGGAAGCGAGCCGGTGCCGATCCTGAGTCCCGCGCAGCGCCACTCTGGGGGACAATTCGGTCCTAGGGACGGCTTTCGCCCCCAGAGTCGCCGCAGAAGCAGTTCGCGCTCGGCCCAGGTCCGTGGGATCTTGTGCAGGTGCGTTCTGGGTACCAATCAGAGGTGCATTCCTGGGTACCAATCAGAGGTACCAACCGCGGTGGCGCGAGCGTGTTCTGGCATTCGGCCAGCGCGGGGACTGCGAGCGTCTCGTCGGGGGCGGGATTGCGAGCGCCTAGTCGGGGCTCCAGCTCGGGTCGTCGATCATGTAGGCGTTGTGACGGACCGATGCCTCACCCGTCGAGCCGTCACGGAACTTGACGCATTGCAGAACCACTCCGTCGGGCGACAGACCGAACAACGTCTGATTGCTGGCGAGGATCGGGCGTCCTTCCATCCGTCCTTCTATCCCTGCGGATGAACCGGTTCCATGCCCGTTCGTGTTCCGCACGAGCATCAACATGCCAGCACTGCCCGGGATCACAAGCATCACCCGGTCGGGGTCCAGCACCACCCGGCGGACCTCACTGAACACCAGCCCGTAACTATTGAGGCGCTCAGCCATATGCGAGGACCCAGCCGCGATCTGTGCGCGCCTTGCGACGACCTCTTCGTCGTGTTTGTCCAACGGTCCATCCGGACCCGGCCCCGGCTCGCGAAACAGGGAAAAGCGCTCGATCAACCTCTGGTCGATACGTCCTGGCTCGGTTGCAGCCATGGTCGAGGCACAAGCCTACGGCGCCGGCCGCTAGGTAGGCGATTCCGCGGAAGGGTGCTTGCGCGATCAACCATCCTTCCGCGGAATTTTGTTTGCCGATCTACGTTGCGTCGGAGGCAGCAGGGGCCGATCTACGTTGCGTCGGCGGCAGCAGGGGCTGGCGCGTTCGTGGCAGGCGCATCGTTGGTGGCAGGCGCATCGGTGGCGGGCGAAACGCTGGTCGGCTTCTTCGCCTTGAGCGCGTCTAGCCAGAGCGTCACGAGGTATGCAATGACGACACCGAGGATGACGAGCGGCTCGGACCCGGGTCCGGATTTGGCTGTCAGCACCGCGGTGACCACGACTGCCGACAGCGGCAGACGCAGGATGGCCACGACCCCGGTGCCGATCCCGACGGCGACGGCCGCTGTGATCGGGAACCCCGGAAGGTGCGAGCAGATGATGCCCCCTGCCGCGCCGAGAAAAATGGCCGGAAAGGTCGGGCCACCCCGGAAGCTGCCGAGCGAGATGGAATAGGCGAGTCCCTTCAACAGGATCAGCAGCAGGAGTGCTGATACCGACCATGTCGCGGCGCCAGAGACCAACCCCGGAAGGGCATCCTGTCCGGAGAACAGCACCTCCTGGAAACCCTTGCCAGTGGCCTGCGCGAACGCGATTGCCAACCCAGACACGATCAGTCCACAGAGCGGCAGCAACAGGAACTGACGCGACTTGACGATGCGCTGGGTTCCCAGTCCACCGGTGCGGATCAGATAGGCGACGACCGCGACGGCGACCGCCAGCGGGATCGTCCAGGCGAACGCGCTACCAGTCGGACGAGGGTACGCGGGTAATGCCAGCGCTCCGAGCGCGTAGGCGCTGCTGCTGAGCCCGGTAAAAGCACCAATGCCGGTCGACACCAGCGTCCCGATGCCGGCGCCGAGGAGCCCGGGGAGCAGAACGATCGGAAGCCTGTTGCGTCCCAACCCGGTCGCTTCTATGAGGATCACCGCCGCGATGATCGGCGAGCTGAACACGAACGACAGAGCGGCGAAGCTGCCGGTTGCGGCGACAACGACCAAGACCTGTGGAGGCGCCTGCCGACGGGCCAGCTTGATCGTTGCCAGGGCGAGCCCGCCGCCCAGCGCGATCAGCGGCGCCTCGGGGCCGATCACGAGTCCCATGCCGATCGACGCCAGACCCGCCAGAACCACCCCCGGGACCACGATCGGTTGCGTAGGGCCGCCACCGATCGCCAGCCCCTGGGCGGCTATGTGACCACCGTTGCCCGGCAGGCGCACGATCGCGAACGCGGCGATCAGCCCGGCGATCGCCAGAATCGGCAGCGACCACCAGAGCGGAGGACCGCTGTGGTAACCCAGAGCGTTCGGGAGATGCGTATAGAGCTCGCGCTGGGCCTGGTAGGTGAGCTCGACGAAGCACCATGCGGCCACCGATACGACCACGCCCACGATCGCCGCGATCACGAGCAGCACCAAGAACCCCTTGCTCAGCAGCGTTGAGCTTGGATCCTCCGGCGGCGCCGGGCTCGCATCCGGCGGCGCCGGGCTCGCATCCGGCCGCGCGACCGCACCATCCTCAGCCATCTGCACCGCGCCAAGCCAGCATCGGCCCCAGGATGCTCCTCGCCGCTGCCGACCGCGTCATCCCGATCGGAGTAGGCCACCTGAGCTCAAAGCAAGGTGATCAGGCCCCTCGCGATCAACAGCACGCCGATCGCGGCGGCGGCGATCACTGCGGCGGTGCGACCGCTGCGGCCCATCCAAGCCTGGAATCGGGCGACGCGGTCCGCCGTGGACTCCGGCGCGAACACGTAGCCGAGCGTTGGTAGCTCAAGAAACATCTGCTGCATGATGCAGAAGCCGACGACCAGGAGCACGGTCTCGACAGTTCCCGGGTTGAGCTTGTGGATGTGATCCAGCGCATCGAGGTAGGAGACGCCGGGGAAGCTCAGAACGAGCCCAACGACGAACGTGATTCGGGGATCACCTTTGCCCAGCAAACGCAGCGGAAGCGACTCGGTCGGCTTGCCCGCCTCCTCCTTGGCCTTCATCTTGGCGTCCCTCTTCACCTGCCGGCGCTCCTGGAGCGGTTGGTCTCGCCCGGTTCCAAGCACAAACGCGATCAAAACCGCGAGCGCGCCGACGACGAGATCCTCAACGGGGCTGATCGTGCTTTTAGAGGTGCTTTCGGTACTGGACCCCTGCAAGGTGAAAACGATCACGAGGCCGAGGCCAATGCTGGTCGTGTAGGCGCCCAGTAGATAGCCGAACATCAGCCGCTTCGGGTCCGGGAGCAACAGCATCACCGTCGTGGCGGCGAGCAGCGTCGGATTGAGCATCGCGAGTAGCGACAGCAGGAAGATGTCAAGGAGTTGGCTCATGGCCACACGCCACACGCCGCACGCCGGCTGGAGTTTCAGCAGTCGGTGCCGCGATCGGCCCGAGAGACGCAATCAGTTCGGTGTGGTCCTGCCATCGCCCAATCGGGATGAACCGGAACGTGCGACATGGCGAACGGTTGCTGCCAGCGCGGCGGCCACCAGCGCTCTCGCGCTTCACCTGATAGGGGTGACGCCCGCTCGCGTGTCTACCGAAAGGCTTGCTACCGAAAGGCTTGCGGTGTGAATCGGCCAAAGGGGTTAGGCGTGGCGAGCAACGACGATGGGATGGTTCGGTCAGGAACGGCGGGAGGCACAGGGTTGCCGGCTCAGGAGGTGCTTCCGTTTCCGCCGACGCCGTCTGCGAGTCGTGCCGGACGCACCATGCAGGAGTCCTCGTATGCGAATCGTGTGCAGCCGCGCCGGCTGCCGGAGGATGCTCCGAACATCCTGTTGGTGCTGATCGATGACGCGGGACCGGGGCTGCCGGACACGTTCGGTGGTGAGGTGCGGACCGACACGCTGACGAAGATCCACGAGCAGGGGATCGGCTTCAACCGCTTTCACACGACAGCGATGTGCTCGCCAACGCGCGCGTCGCTCTTGACCGGACGCAACCATCACCGAATCGGGAACGGGCAGATCGCGGAGCTCGCCAACGATTGGGACGGGTATGCCGGGGAGATCCCAAAGAGCAGCGCTCTCGGTGCCGAGGTCCTCAAGCAGTACGGCTACGCAACGGCGGCGTTCGGCAAGTGGCACAACACCCCGGCGATCGAGACGACCGCCGCCGGGCCTTTTCACAATTGGCCCTCAGAAATCGGCTTTGAGTACTTCTATGGGTTCCTGGCCGGCGAGGCGTCGCAGTATGAGCCGAACCTGGTGCGCAACACGACCAGTGTGCTGCCTCCGAGGACGCCGGAGGAGGGGTACCACCTCAGCGAGGATCTCGCCGATGACGCGATCGCGTGGCTGCACCGCCACCAGGCGTTCGAGCCCGACAAGCCGTTCTTCATGTACTGGGCCACTGGCTGCCTGCACGCGCCCCACAACATCTTCAAGGAGTGGGCCGACAAATACGCCGGGAAGTTCGACGACGGCTGGGACGCGTACCGCGAGCGAGTGTTCGCGCGCGCAAAGGAGAAGGGCTGGATCCCGGCTGAAGCGCAGCTCACTCCTCGCGATCCGCAGTTGCCGGCGTGGGAGGACATTCCCGAGCGCGAGCGCCCGTTTCAGCGCCGGCTGATGGAGGTCGCGGCGGGTTATGCCGAGCACGCCGACGTCCAAGCCGGGCGGGTGATCGACGAGATCGAGCGCCTCGGTCTGGCCGAGAACACCCTCGTGTTCTACATGTGGGGTGACAACGGGTCCTCAGGCGAAGGCCAGAACGGCACGATCAGCGAGCTGCTTGCCCAGAACGCCATCCCGACGACGATCGACATGCACATCAAGGTCCTCGAGGAGATGGGCGGCCTCGATCTGCTCGGCACGCCCAAGGTCGATAACCAGTATCACGCGGCGTGGGCGTGGGCGGGCAGCACGCCGTACTCGGGGATGAAGCTGCTGGCGTCAGATCTCGGCGGGACGCGCAACCCGCTTGCGGTTCGCTGGCCGGCGAGAATCGCGCCCGACGCGACGCCGCGCTCCCAGTTTCATCACTGCAACGACATCGTCCCAACGATCTACGAACTGGTCGGGATCACGCCGCCGCGCGTCGTCAATGGGATCCCGCAGGATCCGATCGATGGCGTCAGCTTCGCCTACGCGCTGAACGACCCGGACGCTCCAGGGCGACTCGTCACCCAGTACTTCGAGATCATGGGCAGCCGCGCGATCTACCACGACGGCTGGATGGCATCAGCGACCGGCCCGCGCCTGCCGTGGATTCCCGGCCGGCCGCCCGGGATCGAGGACTGGACCCCGGACCAGGACCAATGGCGCCTTTACAACCTCGACGAGGACTGGACACAGGCCAACGACCTCGCTGCGCAGATGCCCGACAAGCTCGCCGAGATGAAGGAGACCTTTGCGATCGAGGCGGCCCGCAACAGCGTGTACCCGGTCGGCGGCGGCCTCTGGGTCGTGGTCTTGCATCCCGAGCTGCGGATCTCCACGCCCTACCGCGAGTGGAACTTCGGTCCGGACATCATCCGGATGCCCGAGTTCTGCGCCCCAGCGCTCGGCAACCGCAACAACCTCGTAACGATCGACGCCGAGATCCCCGAGCGCGCGAGCGGTGTGCTCTACGCCCTCGGCAGCTCCAGCGGCGGCCTCACCGCCTACGTCGATGACGGGCACCTGTGCTACGAGTACAACCTGTTCATCCTCATGCGGACCAAGATCCGTTCGGAGACGCGGTTGGCGCCCGGCCCGGCGAAGATCGAGATCTCAACCGAGTACGCCGAGGCCAAACCGGGCGGGCCGCTGAACATCACAATCAGCGTCGACGGCAACGAGGTGGCCACGGGCGTGGTACCGGTCAGCGCACCGCTGCTGTTCACCGCCAACGACTGCCTCGACATCGGCGTCTGCTACGGCGGACGTGTCTCACTGGACTACTGGGACCGCGCACCGTTCCCGTTCAACGGAACGATCAACAACGTCAACGTCCGCTACACGTCCTAGACCACGGTCCTACGCAGCTCGCCGGTCAGGTCCACGCGAGGGTCCACGCGCGGGTCCAGGCGCGGGTCCACGCGCGGGTCCACGCGAGCGGGTGAAGTGAGCACCCAACTCGAGCCTGGGGTCGCTCGACACGGGATTTCCGGCGCCAATTTGGGTAACCACCTCCCATCACAAGCGTTTAGCGCACGTTTATCGCGTCGCAGGACGGAGGAGGGATTCCATGACCGCAACACTTGAGAGGACCGACAGTCGGTTGATCAGAAGCACGATCCCGGCGCGGCTCGACCGCCTGCCGTGGTCGAAGTTCCACACGCGGATGGTGCTGGCACTGGGCGTAGCGTGGATTCTGGATGGTCTGGAGATCACGGTCGCGGCGAACCTGAGCGCCGCGTTCACGCAGAAGAACACGCTGGGGCTGTCAGCGAGTCAGTCAGCCGACATCGCCACCTACTACCTGATCGGCGAGGTCATCGGCGCCCTGGTATTCGGCCGATTGTCCGACAAGCTCGGGCGAAAGAACCTCTTCATGGTCACGCTCGGCGTGTACCTGATCGGCAGCGGTCTGACCGCGGTAACCCAGGCCGGAGCGGGCTGGGTCGTGTTCCTTTACGCCACGCGAATCATCGCGGGCGCGGGCATCGGCGGCGAGTACGCGGCGATCAACTCCGCGATCGACGAGATGATCCCGGCGCGTCACCGGGGACGGATCGACATCGCCATCAATGGGACGTATTGGGCCGGAGCGCTGATCGCCACGGCCGCGACGCTCTGGTTCCTGAACAAGGTCTCCCCCGACCTGGGCTGGCGGTTCGCCTTCCTGCTCGGGCCGGTGCTGGGTGCGGTGATCATCTACGTGCGACGCAACCTGCCGGAGAGCCCACGCTGGCAGCTGATGCACGGGCGCGAGCAGGAGGCCGAGGAGGGCATCGCCGAGATCGAACGCCAGGTCGAGGCCAGCACGGGCAAGACGCTCGAGCCGGTCGCCGACGACAAGGCGATCGAGATCCGGCCGACCGAGCGGCTCAGCTACGTGGCGCTGCTGCACGCGCTGTTCAAGCAGTACCCGGGCCGGTCGACGCTGACGGCCGCGCTGATGATCACGCAGTCATTCCTCTACAACGCGATCTTCTTCACCTATGGCCTGGTACTGAAGTTCTTCTTCCACGTGCCGGCAAACGAGGTGCCCTATTACTTCTTCGCGTTCGCAGCCGGCAACCTGCTGGGGCCGCTGACGATCGGCCGGTTGTTCGACTCGCTCGGGCGCAGGCGCATGATCTCCGGCACATACATCATCTCGGGCGTGCTGCTGGTCATCACCGCGTTCCTGTTCAAGCAGGGCGACCTGACCGCTGTCACCCAGACACTCGCTTGGTGCGTGATCTTCTTCTTCGCATCAGCGGGCGCCAGCGCCGGTTACCTGACCGCGAGCGAGGTCTTCCCGCTCGAGGTTCGCGCCCAGTCGATTGCGGTCTTCTTCGCGATCGCCCAGTGCTTCGGGTTCCTGGGCACACACCTGTACGGCAGCCTGATCGGCACGGGCAAGGATCCCAACAGCCTGTTCGTCGGCTACCTGATCGGCGCGGGCGCGATGATCCTCGGCGGCCTGGTCGCGGCCGTGCTGGCGGTCGATGCCGAGCGCAAGTCGCTCGAGGACATCGCCGCACCGCTGTCGATGGTCCGCAAGGCGGTCGAGAACGTCGGCAAGCCCGATCCCCCGCTCGTGCCGCACGGAACGTGAACCAGCGGGCTTCCTCAGGGGGCGCGCGCGCTTGCGCGCCCCCTTCGCCATAGG
The DNA here is from genome assembly GCA_963714335.1 of uncultured Actinomycetota bacterium. GTDB lineage: Bacteria > Actinomycetota > Thermoleophilia > Solirubrobacterales > Solirubrobacteraceae > Palsa-465. Next base: position 50,274 of record CAVQNW010000001.1, on the reverse strand, counting down.
CCGCTCGTCGTCCGCTCGATGTCTCCGATCTGGCGCGCGCGGACTCAGGCCGCCGCGCCTGCGACCATGAGGTGAGATGAGGCTCCGATTGATAGCGGTGGCGTTGGCGATCCTGGCCGCGTCCGGCGTGGTGACCCTTGTTGCCGCAGCGAGCTCGCCCAAGCGCAAACCGAGCGCCAGCCTGGTGAGCTCATTGACCACGTCTGAGCTTGCGGGACAACGCGTGATCTACAGCTACAACGGGCTGACGCCGCCGCCTGCCCTGATCGCGCGCATCAAGGCCGGCGAGGCGGCGGGCGTGATCTTCTTCGCCAACAACATCTCCAGCGATGCACAGATCAAGGGGGTCGTCACCCAGCTGCAGGCGGACGCCATGCAGAGCCCGGTGAAGCTGCCGCTGCTGCTGATGGTCGACCAAGAGGGTGGACAGGTCCGGCGCTTGAGCGGCCAACCGCTGCTGTCGGAGGAGCAAATAGGGACGTCACCCAACCCGGGCGCGGCGGCAACGTCCGCGGGGCGCAACGCGGCCCTGAACCTCGAGAGCGTCGGGCTCAACGTCAACCTCGCGCCGGTGCTCGATGTCTATGGCCAGACGGGCAACTTCATCGATCGCTACGGCCGCTCCTATTCACAGGTTCCGTCGACGGTCGCGCGACTCGGAGCCGACTTCATCGGCGCGCAGCAACAGGCTGGCGTGGCCGCGACCGCAAAGCACTTCCCGGGACTGGGGACGGCTGGGCGCAACCAGGACACAGACCTCGGTCCCGTCACGTTGAACGTTCCACTCGGCGCGCTGCGATCGATCGCCGAACTTCCGTACAAGGCCGCGATCAAAGCGGGCGTCAAGCTGGTGATGGTCTCGTGGGCCCGCTATCCCGCACTTGACCCGGCGCGCCCTGCGGGCCTGTCGGCCGCTGTGGTCCAGGGCGAGCTGCGGCAGCACCTCGGTTTCAAGGGCGTCACGATCACGGACGCGCTCGAGGCCGGCGCGCTGAGAGCGTTTGGAAGCACGGCCAACCGGGCCACGCTTGCGGCTGGCGCGGGTATGGACCTGATCCTCTGCTCGGGTCAGCAGGTGGGCGAGGGAATCTCCGCAGCCGACGCGCTCGCGCACGCTCTCACGAGCGGCACCACAAGCAGCGCCGGCTTCGCGAGCTCCGTCCAGCGCGTGCTCTCACTGCGCCAGAGCCTGCGGCATTAGGGCATCCACGCGACATGAGCGCCGAGCGGCTCGTATAAGCTCCCGCCTATGGATCTCGGCGACCCGGTCTCCTATGAGGTACTGGCGAAGGGAACCCCCGTCTACAGCTCCGATGAGGTGCAGATCGGGAAGGTCAGTCACGTGCTGGCAGCCGAGGACGAGGACGTCTTCGACGGGATCGTGATCGGAGAGCACCTGTTCGGCGAGGAGCACCGTTTCGCCGACGCCGATGACATCCAGGCCATATATGAGCATGGCGTGCTGCTGAAGCTCGACCGGACGCAGGCCGCGGAGCTGCCGAAACCATCGGCCAACCCGGCTGTGATGCACGTCGACCCGGCCGACTCGGCGACTCACCACAAGCTCAGGCGCGCCTGGGATCTGATCTCGGGCAACTACTGAGCGCGGGCTTGCCAAGGTTCAGACCTTGGCAGCTGGGTAAATCGATGGTGTGGCCGAGGATTTCCAACAGGAGCCAGTGCCGGGTGCTGATCCCGCACGGCCCGCCCCCGGCGCCGGGCCGAATGCGGAGGACCCGGCGACGATGGCGGTGACGGACCCGCCGGCGCAGGCACCGCGAGCCTCGGGTGCTGCGCGTCTCTGGGTGTCTGTCGCGCTGGCAACCGCGCTGCTGGTGCTGCTGATCATCTTCATCGCAGAGAACTCGAAACAGGTGACGGTCTCCTTCCTCGGCATCCACGGGCACATCTCACTGGCGCTCGCGCTGCTGATCGCAGCGGTCGTCGGTGCCGCCGTGACGCTGCTGGCCGGTACCGCGCGGATCATGCAGCTGCGCCGCGAGGTACGCCGCCACAAGCGGCGCCTGCGCGGCGGCCAGCGGCTGCAGCCGCGGTAGCTCACGCGTGCACTAGGGTGAAAGCTGTGCTGGCGCCTGCCGCGGCGGCCGATGGATCGACCCTGAGGTCGACGTGGATCGACACGACCGGCGATGGCCGGCTCCGGGTCGGGCAAGGCGAGGATCTCGTCGATCGCCTCGAGCTGGGCGATCCCGAACGACCCGCGAAGGAGCTCGCGCGACTCGTGCATCTCACCGACGCGCACGTGATGGACGCCTCCTCACCCGCCCGGGTTCCATTCCTAGCCCGGCTTGGACCGCCGGTGCAGTCGACCTTCCGGCCACAGGAGACCCTCACCGCGCAGGTGCTGCACGGAGCGATCAACGCCGTGCGCGCTTTCCGCCCGGAGCTGGTCGTCCAGGGCGGCGATCTGATCGACAACGACCAGAGCAACGAGCTCGAGCTCGCACTCGCGTTGCTGAACGGCGGGCGTGTGCATCCGGGCAGCGGTCCGCGTGGCTATTACGGGGTGCAGCTGCCCTCGAATCCGGACGCGTTCTACTACCGCCCCGACATCGACGTGCCACGTCATCCCGGGATGCTCGAGCGCGCCGTCAAACCGTTCATGAGCCCGGGCATCGGCAGCACCTGGCTGCCGGTATTGGGAGACCACGACGCATTGGTGGCCGGCGAGTTGGTGCCGAGCCATACCACGCAGAGCCTTGCCTCCGGCGACCGGGCATTGTGGAACGTGCCGGCGAACCTGCGCCTGCCCGCCGGTCCCCAGCTGAGTCACAGCGGTTCGCCCGACGGGCCGCCCGATCCAGGCTTGGTGGCCTCCTTCATCGAGCAGGCGCTTGCCGGGCCGACTGTGCAGGTGCCGCCCGACAGTCGTCGCTACGAGCTCAAGTTCTCCGAGGTGATCGACCGGCTGCGACTGGGCTCGGACGCGGCGGCGGCGCCGCCGCACAGCGCTTGCACGAGCGGTACCGAGCAGCTGGATTGCGTAAGGGACATCGGCGAGTCAGTCCGGCTGATCGTGCTCGACCTGGTGCGACGTGAGGGCGGATCCGGAGGCATCGTCCAGCCTGACCAGCCGGCGTGGCTCGAGCAGCAGCTCGCGGGCGCCGGCCAACGCTGGGTGATCGTCGTCACGCATCAACCCCTGGAGAACGTTGCCGGTGGCCAGCAACTGTTCGCGCTGCTCGACAGATCGCCGCTGGTGATCGCCGCCCTGGCTGGGCACACACACCGCAACCGGATCCGTCCGCGCGAGACGCCGGCGGGCGGCTACTGGCTGATCACCACCTGCTCGCTGATCGATTTCCCGCAGCAGTGCCGCGCGCTGCGCGTCTGTGCCACCGACGGCGGCGGCGTGGCACTACAGACCTGGATGCTCGACCACGTCGGCAACGGCCGGCTCGGAACGATCTCACGCGAGCTCTCGTACCTGGACGCACGGGGCGATCGCGCGATGCATCTCAGCGGCAGCAGATTGGACCGCAACACGAGGCTCTTCAGGCGGGCGGCGCCGATGAGGCGGAGCCCGCCTCATCGATGAGGTGGGGCAACTGCCGATGGGCGATGATCGCCGGGATCGAGATCAGCAGGAAGTTGAAGGCGCGGTACAGCATCACCGCGGCAAGCGCCGGCGCCAGCGGCTCACGCACCCAGTACAGCGCGTAGGTCATCAGGGCCTCGGTGGCACCTGCGCCGCCCAGCGGCAGCGAGCGCCGCGTAGCCGCGTAGCCGGTGGAATAGGCGATGATCAGCTTGCCGAGTCCGATGTGGATGCCGAATGTGCGCAGGCTCGCCCACAGCGCCAACATATCTGCAGCCCAGTAAACGGTGATCCCAAGCCAGGCGCCGATCTTGCGCAGTGGATCCTTTGTGACCATGCAGCGCACGCCGTCGATGCCCTCGAGCATCTCCACCAGCCAGCGAACCCGGCGGCCGCCGTTCTCCGCAAGCCACTTGGAGCGCATCGGCTTGCTCGCCCACAGCGCAAGCGCGCCGCACGGCGGCACCGCGAGCGCCCAGGGCCACAGCAGGGAGGGCATGATGTCCGCTCCCTGCGCCAGCAGCACAATCGCGGTGATACAGGCGGTCGGGGCGAGGATCGCCCACTCGAAGGTGCCGAGGGCGAGCACGCGGACGCGGGCGCTGCGATCGTCCTCGTCGATCGCCTCGAGCATGCGCTTGTCGACGGTGAATCCACCACCCAGCGCGAACGGACCGAAGCCGGCGACGACGATGCGCGTGACGATCGGCAGCGAGAGACGCCCATGGCCGTGGATCGCCGCCACCGCACGATAGGCGAGCACGTACGCCGGATAGGTGATCAGCTCGGCAACGGCCACCACCGCGATCCATCCCGGATCGACATCTTCAAAGGCCCGTCCGATCGCGTCCGCTCCGGTCGCGTGTGCGATCAGGATCACCGCAACCGCGGCCAGCAGCATGGCGAAGATCGTCGACAGCCACGGCTGATCGTGGAAAAGTCCACGCACGATTTGACGCTACCCGCGCCTGCGGCCTTGCCCCGACCTGCTGGGGGCGTGACTCACGGCCCTAGGAGTGCACGAGCGCCCGCAGAGACTGCTTGACCGAGCGCGTCGATGCGACGACCGCCGTCGGCTCGTATCCGCAATGCGCCATGCAGTTGTCGCAGCGCGGGTCGTTGCCACGGCCGTACTTGTCCCAGTCCGTGGTCTCGAGCAGTTCCTTATAGGTGGCCGTGTAGCCGTCGGCCATGAGATAGCAGGGCCGCTGCCAGCCGAACAGCGAGTAGCTCGGAATACCCCATGGTGTGCACTGGAAGTCCTCCTTGCCCTCGAGGAAGTCGAGGAACAGCGGCGAGTGGTTCAGCCGCCATTTCTTGCGCCGCCCATCGGCGAACGCGGCCTTGAACAACTCGCGCGTCTGACGAACGCCCAGGAAGTGCTCCTGATCGGGGGCGCGCTCATACGCGTAGGCCGGCGAGATCATCATCTGATCGACCTCGAGCTCGTCGTTGAGGAAGTCCAGCACCGACCTGACCGTCTCGGCTGAGTCGTGCGTGAAGAAGGTCGTGTTGGTGGTGACACGGAAGCCCTTGGCCTTGGCCGCCTTGATGGCCGCGACGGCCTTGTCGAATACACCCTCGCGTGCCACCGACTCGTCATGGCGCTCGCGCAGTCCGTCGATGTGCACAGCCCAGGAGAAGTACGGAGAGGGCGTGAACTTGTCGAGCTTCTTTTCGAGCAGCAGCGCGTTGGTGCAGAGGTAGACGAACTTCTTGCGCTTGACGAGCTGGCGCACGATCTCATCGATCTCGGGATGGATCAGCGGCTCACCGCCAGCGATCGAGACCATCGGAGCACCGCACTCCTCGATCGCTGCAATCGCCTGCGCGACGGGCATGCGTCGACGCAGCTCGTGCTCGGGATGCTGGATCTTGCCGCATCCCTCGCAGGCCAGGTTGCACTGGAAGAGCGGTTCGAGCTCAACGATCAGCGGGTATTTCTCGTTGCCGCTCAGGCGCTGCTTCATCAGGTAGGCCCCCATCCGGGCGGCCTGTCGCATTGAGACAGCCATGTCAGCGCCCTCCTCTTTCTGTGTTCGCATCGGCGCCAGTGTCTTCGACCTCAGATGCGGTCCTGACCTCCGGCGGTAGCTTGAATTGCATTGTCTCGGTAGCCACGCTGCGCTCGCTCACAGTGACCTTGCCCAACCCGCCGAGCGCATTGATCACCTGCTCGACCAGCGCCTCCGGGGCCGATGCCCCGGCGGTCAGTCCGATGCGGCGGGCGCCCTGCAGGATGACAGGCGGGATCTGGGAGGCGTCATCTATCAGCAGAGCCCGGCAACCGGCACGCTCGGCGACCTCGACAAGGCGCCGTGAGTTGGATGAGTTCGCGGAGCCCACGACCAGGATCAGATCGCAGTCGGCCGCGAGTGAGCGCACCGCGTCCTGGCGGTTCTGGGTCGCATAGCAGATGTCGCTCGAGGCGGGCCCGACTGCGCTCGGGAACCGCTGTTGTAGTGCGTTCACCACCTGCTCCGTTTCATCGACCGCGAGTGTCGTCTGGCTGAGGTAGGCGACGCGTTCCGGATCGGCGACGTGCACGCCCGCGACGTCGCCGGGAGAGGCCACGATCTGGATGCGGTCTGGCGCCTCGCCGAAGGTGCCGTCGACCTCCTCGTGTCCCTCGTGGCCAATGAGCACGATGTCATAGCCGGTCGCTGCGAACCGGCGCGCCTCGGCGTGGACCTTCGAGACCAGTGGGCATGTGGCGTCGATCACATCCAGGTCGCGCTCGCTTGCCTCGTTGCGGACCGCCGGCGATACGCCATGAGCCGAGAAGATCACTGTCTGGCCCGGCGGGACCTCGCCGAGCTCGTCGACGAAGATCGCACCGCGCTGCTCGAGCGAGCGCACGACGTGCACGTTATGGACGATCTGCTTGCGCACATAGATCGGCGCGCCGCGATCCTCGAGCACGCGCTCGACGATCTCGATCGCACGCTCGACGCCGGCGCAGGAGGCGCGCGGTGAGGCCAGCACCACCTCCCGGGAGTGGAGCGCGTTGGCCCACTCCTCCACCAGCGAGCATGCGCGCCGCAGGGCCCGGTACGCGACCGCCGCGCCGGTGAGCGTCTGTAACGGACGATGCAGCTCTCGCCGATTGGTGTCGAGCACGACGCGCAGCGTCACCAGCGGCCGTCGCCGGGTGGCGGGGGCGAGCCAGGCCGACTCCATGTCGACCGCCAGCGCGCCACTGCGGTAGAGCGCCCAGCGCCGCTCCCCCACGACGAGCCGTTGGCTCGAGGCGATTGGCCCGACGTGCACACGCAGCCCCCCGCGTCGCAGGACACCGGCGAGGATCGTCGGGTCGTCGCAGGCCGCCGTACCGGTCGGGCCACGCAACTCAGTTGCAAGGACGATGTCACCCGGCTCCAGCTGCGGATCGAGCGCGCCGCAGAATCCGGCGATCAGGATCGGGCGGTTGCCACTGGCAGCCGAGATCTGTGCCGATCGGGCTGCGCGACGCGGGCCCATACCGATGCGGCGGACGTCGGCCCAGGGCGCGCCGGTGCGCACCGCGCGTGCCTCGAGCGCCAGCGGCGCGAGCACGACGATCTCATCCGAGCCCTCCTCAGGCTCCGACTCATCCGAATGCTCGATCGATGCGAGTGCGGCGCTCATCTGATCTTGGCTATCCAGTCCATCTGCGGTCTCAGACCCTAACCGTCGCAGGCGCTGCAGTCGGCATGACATCGGCAATCGTCGCCACAACTTCACGTGCAGCCGCGTGGCCGCTACGCACCGCGCCCTCCATCGTGGCCGGCCATCCTGTGTCGGTCCAGGCACCGGCAAGCACCAATCCGGGCACGTCGGTCTGCGGCCCTGGCCGCCACGACCTCGCGCCCGGAGCGGCCCGGAACGTGGCGGCGTGCTCACGCGTCACGAAGAACTCGCGAACCTCGGCCTCACCGGCAGCGGGAAGCAGCTCCACGAGTGCCGGTAGGTAGCGCTCGCGCAGGTCCTCGGCAGTCGCATGCAGCTCATCATCGGCGGCCGAGAGTGAGACCGCCACGTACTGTCCGTCGGCCAGACCCGAGCCAGCTGTGCGATCGAAGACCCACTGCACCGGCGAGTCGACGCTCGCGGCAAACGGGTGATCCAGCACACGACGGTCGTAGACGACATGCAGGTTGATGATCGGCGAGGTCCCCAGGCGCTCGGGCCAGTCGGGGGCGAGGCCATGCTGCGCCGGGAGGAGCTGCGCCGACTGCGCCGGCGGAAGCGCCAGCACCACCGCCTCTGCGCTGGCGCTGAAGCCGTCGCTGGCGTCGATCTGCAGGCGTGCGGGGCCCGCGTCGGGCCCGCCGGCTACCACCTCCCGACGAATCGCCTGCGCGGTGCTGCGCAGCCGCACATTCACACCAGCACGCTCGAGCGCAGCTTGCCCACAGGTGTCGTGAATTTTGCCGAGCGGCACCACCGCCCAGCCGATATCGCCCGCCGAGGCGTCACTCAGCAGCCCGACCTGGAACACCTGCGCGGCCTGCGCCAGCGAGCTGTCGTCGACCGAGAGGTTCACGGTCGGGCGCACGATCAGCTCCCAGATGGACTCCACCGAGCGGCGGGTCTGGCGGTGGCGACGCAGCCAGTCTCCGAACGACAGCGCGTCGTTCTCGGGATCGTTCACATCGACGGACCGGAGCCGCTGCATCGCCCAGGCCAAAGCGATGCGTTCGCGCATCCCGAGATAGGGATAACGCATCAGCGAAGCAGCGAGGTGCAGCGGAGCGGGTAGTCCTGAGCGCCGCAGCCAACCGAGCCGATTACCGGGCGCCAGCACGGGGACCTCGAGCCGCTCCTGCAACGCGACCAGGTCGGTCGCGCCAAGCTGCGCGAGCAGATCGCGGTAGGCGATGCAGCAGCGCAGGAACACGTGCTGCCCGTTGTCGACGACCAGCTCGCCGCGTGAGAAGGAGTAAGCGGCGCCGCCGAGCCGTCCGCGAGCCTCGAGCAGCGTCACCTCCGCCCCTTCGCGAGCACAGTCGAGTGCCGCGGTGATGCCCGCCAGGCCACCGCCGACCACGATGACTGAGCCGCGGCTCATCGCCAGCGCTCCCCGCCGGCGGTGACCAGGCCGCGCGCCGCCACCCAGGTCTTCTCAAGCGGCGATAGGGATATGCGGCCACGCATCACCTGCGCGGGATCATCGAGGATGCGGTCGAGAATCCGCCGGTAGATCCCGGTCATCGCCTGGACGCACGACGCACTGCGGACGTCGAGCAACTCGACCAGAGCCATACCGTGATCGAACCATTCGGCCGCGCGCTCGGCTTCGAAGCGGATCAGCGCCGCGACCTCGGGCTCGTCGCCGGCCGGGTGGGTGGGGTCCAAATCCATGCAGCCGAAGCGCTCGCGGTCCTCAGCCGGGATGTAGATGCGTCCACGACCGCGGTCCTCGACGATGTCGCGCAGGATGTTGGTGAGCTGCATCGCCACGCCCAGGTCGTCGGCCAAGCGGTATGCCTCGTCGCTGGCAGTGCCGTCGCTGAAGATCGCCAGGCACAGCCGCCCCACCGAGCCGGCGACGCAGCGGCAATAGCGGACCAGCTCATCGAAGGTCTGATATTCGGCTCCGAGCACGTCCAGCTCGACACCATCGATCAACACCTCGAGTGCGTCGACTGGCAGCCGATAGTGCTCGGTTGCGTGTGCGAGCGCGGTCATGACCGGATCGCTCGTGTCGGGGCGGCCGTCGGCGAGCGCGGTGATCTGGCTGCGCTCCAACGCGAGCTGCTCGAGCTGCTGGGCACGATCCAGGGCGCCGTCGTCGCCGATGTCATCGACGCGTCGCGCAAACGCGTAGGCGGCGCACATCGCCTGGCGCTTGAAGCGCGGCAGCAGGCGGATCCCGTAATAGAAGTTTGCGGCCTCGCGGCGGGTGATCTGCTCGCACTCGCGGTAGGCGTACTCGAGCTCGATCGCCGCCACCGTCATCGTCCGGCCGCCGTTCTCACCATCTTGCATATGTAAGCGAGTCGGGTCGTTCGGCCCAGCTCGAGTGCGTCGAGCGCCCGCAGTCCCCCGGCCGTGAAGCCCGCAACCGCAAGCCGGGGCGCGGGCCCCAGCGTGCGGGCAAGCGGCCCGCCGCTGCCGAGCAAAGCTCTGGCACGAGCCGCCTCGAACGAGATCAGCGCTCGCAGCTTTGCCGACGGCACCGGCGCCGACAGGTCCTGCTCGCCACAGCCAAAGCGGTCCAGATCCTCACGGGGCATGTAGACACGCCCGCGGCTGTGGTCCTCGGCGATGTCCTGCAGGTGCTCGACCACCTGCAGGCCCGCGCAGACTCGATCCGACAGCGCAACCCGATTCGAGGTCGCAACGCCGAACACTCCCAAGACCAGCTCGCCGACCGGCGCTGCCGAGAGCTGGCAGTAGTCGAGCAGCTGCGTGAAGGTCTCGTAGCGAGTGAGCACCTGGTCGGAGCGGTTTGCCTCGATCAGCCGCTCGAACGGCCCGATCGGCAGCCGGCATTCGCGAACCGTCAGGGCAAGCTCCTGCATCAGCGGATGTAGCGGCTCGCCCAGCTCCGGCTCGCCAAACACGCGATGCAGCTCGAGCGCGACCAGATCGAGCAGCGCGGCGCGGTCACCGGGCGCTTCGTCGCCAACGTCATCGACCAGCCGTGCAAAGCCATAGATGGCCATCAGATGGCGCGCCCGCCTGCGACCGAGGATGCCGTTGGCGACGGTGAAATTCTCTCTCCGGGCCTGTGGCAGAACCTGGTCTCGGGTGGGTAGCGCCGCGAGCGCCGGTGGCGAGACCCCGGCCGACGGCGCCGATGCGCTCATCGTATGCACCGCCCGAGCGCCATCACCGGGTAGATCAGGCGATAGAGGTGGTACTTGATGTAGAAGTCGGACGGGAAGCCCGTGCCGGTGTGGTAGAGCTCGTCCCAGCCGCCATCCTCGCGCTGGGTGGCCACCAGCCACTCGACGCCACGCTGCGCGGCCGACGATTCGCGCTCGCCGGCGGCCTCGAGCGCGAGCAGCGCCCAGGCCGTCTGTGACGGTGTGCTCGTCCCACGACCGATCCAGGCGGGGTCGTCGTATGAGCGGCAGTCCTCACCCCATCCGCCATCAGCGTTCTGCTGGCGTTCGAGCCAGCTGACCGCCCGCCTGATCGCGGTGTGGGTCCTCGGCACGCCGGCCGCTACCAGGGCCGGCAGAACGGCGCCAGTTCCGTATACGTGGTTGACACCCCAGCGCCCGAACCACGATCCGCCTGGCTCCTGGTTATCGAGCAGCCAGCGCACGCCGCCCTGAGTGAGCGCATCGGCCCTGCGGCCGAGCAGGCCGAGCATCTCGACGATGTGGGCGGTGACGTCGGCGCTCGGTGGATCGATCACTTCGCCGAAGTCACAGAACGGCAGATCGCGGGCCAACGTGCGGCAGTTGTCGACATCGAACGCGCCCCAGCCGCCGTCGGAGCTGCGCATCCCCTCGAGCCAACGCACTCCGCGTGCGATCGCCTCGCGAAGCCGCACCGGATCGGGGTGATTGACGGTGTTGAGTGCGATCACGACCTCGGCCGTGTCATCGATGTCGGGGTAGTTGGCGTTGGCGAACTCGAAGGCCCAGCCTCCCGGCTCGAGCTGCGGGCGGCGGATCGCCCAGTCGCCGCGTTCGAGGATCTGCTGTTCGAGCAGCCAATCGGCACCGCGCAGCACCGCCTCGTGGTTGCCGGGGACACCGGCGTCGTGCAGCGCGATCAGCGACAGGCACGTGTCCCACACCGGCGACTGGCAGGCCTCGACGCGACGAAGCTCGTCGTCGATCGTGAAGCTCTGCATTCCCGCAAGGGCCCGGGCCATCACCGGATGATCGAGCTCGTAGCCGAGCAGGTTCAGTGCGATCAGCGAGTACACCCAGGGCGGCTGGATACCGCCCCAGCCGCCGTCGGCCTCCTGGCGATCGACGATCCAGCGCCCGGCCCGGCTCAGCGCTGCGCGGCGCAGCGGCCCAAACGGGCGACCCTGGTAGGCCTGGAGGACGTTGTCGACAGCGACCAGCGCCCGACCGAAGATCGAGGTCGCCGTGGGCCGAGCCCAGGGCTCTGGGCCATCAAGCTCGCTGAGCGTGAACGGCAGCGGCCTGACAGGGCGCTTCGCCAGCACCACCGAGATCGCCACGACGGTCTGGCGCGCCCAGCACGCAAAGTCGTAGACGTTCAACGGGAACCACTTCGGCAGGAAGATCATCTCGGTGGGCAACGCAGGAACCTGGGTCCAGGGCCATGCGCCGAAGAGTGCGAGCCAGATGTGGGTGAAGACGCGCGCGCGCTGCAAGCCCCCGGCAGCGCGAATCTGCTCGGCCGCCGCCAGCATGTACGGCTCCTCCGGAAGATCGCCGGCCAATCTCAGCGCGACATAGGACTCGATCGTGGTCGAGAGATCAGCCGGGCCGCCGTAGAAGTTGCTCCAGGTGCCGTCGTCGCGCTGCTGGGAGCGGATCCACGCGGCACAGCGCGCGGTGGTCTCCGGCTCGCGGATCCCGAGGAACTCGCGTAGCAGCATGTCCTCGGCGTCCATCGTGACGTTGGTTTCGAGTTCTCCCTTCCACCAACCGTCCTGCTCTTGAAGCGAGAGCAGCAGGTCGAGCGCCCGCTCCAGCGTCTCGGCGGCGGCCGACGCGTCCTGCGCACGGATTCCATCATCCTGCTTTGTGGTCAGTTCGTCGCGCGGGCGGCTAATGGCATCCATACTGTTTGCTTCCGTCTCGGTTAACCCGAAATTGGCTACTCAAGTCCCCAACTCCAACGACTCCCATAATTGGGAGATTAACGACCTGGCAACACTGCGGGCGGCACACGCCGGCAAGGCGCTGGCACTGAACCAGCGCTACCTCAATCGCCAGCTGGGCCGGGTCTTGCAAACCCTGGGCTTCGACCGTGAGTGGGTCCGGGGCGAGGGACCCTATCTGATCGACAACACGGGCGAGAGCTACCTCGACCTGTACGCCGGCTACGGCGTGTTCGGCCTCGGTCGCAACCACCCCTTCGTCAAGGAGCAGATGCACGCGCTCCTGGACAGCGACCCGCCGAGCCTGCCACAGCTCGGCGTCTCGACCCTGGCAGGGTTGCTGGCCGAGCGCCTCGTCCAGATGGCACCGGCCTCGATCGACGCGGCGGTCCTCACGAGCTCCGGCACCGAAGCCGTCGAGGGCGCGCTCAAGCTCGCACGGGCGGCCACCGGACGTAGACGCATCCTCTACTGCGAGCGCGGGTTCCACGGGCTCACCTATGGATCGCTGTCGGTAAACGGCAACGAGGAGTTCCGCGAGCACTTCGGCCCCTTCCTGCCGGGCTGTGATCCCGTGCCGTTCGGCGAGCTGGCGGCGCTGAAGGCCGAGCTCGATCGCGGCGATGTCGCCGCTTTCATCGTCGAGCCCGTTCAGGGCAAGGGCGTCTACCCAGCGCCGGACGGCTACCTCGTGGAAGCGAAGCGGCTGTGCAACGAAGCGGGTGCGCTGCTGATCCTCGATGAGGTCCAGACGGGCCTCGGCCGGACGGGCAGGTTCCTGGCGCTCGAGCATTGGGGCGTCGAGCCCGACATGATCACGCTCTCCAAGGCCCTTTCAGGTGGATACGTGCCCGTCGGCGCGCTGCTCACGACCCGCGCGGTGTTCGACAAGACCTTCTACTCGATGGAGAGCAGCGTCGTGCACGGGTCGACCTTCGGCGGCAACGACTTCGCCGCGGGCGCCGGGCTTGCGAGCCTGATGGTGATCGAGCAGGAGGACCTGGTCGCGCGCGCCCGGTTGCTCGGTGAGCTCCTGATGGAGCTGACGCTGCCGCTGAAGCAGCGCTTTGAGATCGTCCACGACGTCCGCGGCCTCGGCCTGATCTGGGGGCTCGAGCTGGGACCGCCCGCCGGTCGCACCGCACGGCGCGTGTGGGAGGCGATCGAGCGCCGTCAGCCTGGACTGTTCGCGCAGATGGTGACCGTGCCGCTGTTCCGGGAGCACCACATCCTCACGCAGGTCGCAGGCCATCACATGAACATCATCAAGGCCCTGCCACCGCTCACCATCCCCGAGGATGAGCTGCGCCGCTTCGCCTCGGCCCTCGAGCAGGTCCTGAGCGACGTCGAGTCCGGCCTGCTGCGCGGCTACGCGAGCCTCGGACTCAACCTCGGCCGGCGCATGCTGTTCGCGCGCTAGCCGCTAGCCGCTAGCCGCTAGCCGCAACGCCGCGAGCAGCGCGGTGCCGTCGGGGACGCCCCAGCCGCTGACGGCGTCGAAGCCCGGCCCGGCGCTGTACCCCTTGCCGAGCGTCGAGGCGACGTTGTTGCCACTGGTGACATCGGTGCACCCGGCCGCGCCCACCGTCTGTCCGCCGGACGCAGCCGGTGCGTAGAGCAACGGCGACAGAAACTGCGGCTTCCAGGGCTGCTGTGGCGCGCCGGCCATCAGCGCGATCAGCGCGGCCCACAGCGGCGTGGCCGCGCTGGTGCCACCGTTGGGTTGATCTGCGCCCATGAAGATCAGGTCGTAGAACGGCGGGCCGGCGAGGGCCGAGATGTCAGGTACCACCCGTCCTTCGATGCTTCCCTGGTTGACCGACGCGATCTGCACGTCCTGCCAACTCGGGCGCGCGAACAGCGCGCTGACTCCGCCGCCGGTCGACCCGCCACCACTGCCCGTGCGGTAGCCCGGCGACTCCCACCAGACGACGTCGGTCTCACCGGAAAGCATCGTTCCGCCGACCGCCAGGACGTGCGGGCTCGAAGCTGGGAAGTCGACGTGCGCGCGACCGTCGCTCTCCTGATCGGCGGATCCATCGTCGCCGGCGGCGACGCACACGCTGATCCCGAGCGCAGCCGCCGCCTGCAGCCGCTCGTCGATCGCCTTCAGGGCACCCTGCGACCAGTCGGGGTCATCTTCGGCGAGGCCCCAGCTGATCGAGAGCGTCATCGCCGAGGCCGGCGTGCCGGAGACCACCTCGCCCAAGAGGTCAACCCAACCCTGCTCGTCGAAGGTCGAGAAGTACACGACCTGGTCGGCTCTGGGCGCCAGCCCCGCGACGATCTGCACATCCATGTTGACCTCGACGCTGTCATCGAGCTGTTGCTGTTGCTGCTGCTGGGGCAGCTGCTGGATCTGGGCGAGCGTCAGGATCTGAGCGCCGTTGACGCTGACCGTCGAAACCTTGGGAACCGGTGTTCCCTGCTTCGCGCAGAAGGCCTGCAGGTCGGCCGCGAAGTAGCCACCGCCGAACTCGGCGATCGCCACCGTCTCGCCCGAGCCGTCTCCGGCAGGAAAGGAGTAGTGGCTTGCAAGCTGGGCGGGAGACAGCGCCTGTGCGGGCGCGGCCGTCGCCTGTGGCAAAACCCGGCGGCGGCGGGCGACGCGCCGCTCGTCGAGCCCGAACACGCCGGTTACCAGGCCCTGGAGCTCGGACGGGATCTGGAGCTGGCCGTCTCGGCCCCGAAACTCACCCTGCTCGGGGTGGCGGTAGACGCCCAACGCGGGCAGGAACGCCCGCTCGAACTGGGCGACGGTGCCGCTCACGCGCAGGCTGCGGGAGAGTGGCGAGCTGTCCTGAACGCTCAGTCCGTACTGCTCGAGCACTGCGATGACCTTCGCGACGGTCGCGGGATCGACCGCGAGCTCGCGCTCGAACTGTTCACGGCTGAGCGGCGCCCCGGTCCCGGTATCCGGCAATTGCGGGCCCGCGAGCGTGACCGTGACCTCGACTCGCTGTTCCGGATCCGCGTCGCGCAGGCGCTCGGAGCCCTTCGCCGCAGGTCGCTCGCTGCCCGGCAGTGGGATGTGATCAGGCATCTCAGCTCAACTTGATCGTCAGGGTGTCAGCGGCCGATGGCACGCCGGGGGCGGTGAACGCGAACGTGAGTGTTGGAGCCGCTGCATCGCTCATGTCGACCGTGACCGTCAGATACCCGTATGCGAGGGTCGGTCCAACAAGCAGCGTGTAGTCGTTCCAGGTTCGCGGCGCCTCGCCCGCCTTCTCACCGGTTGGGACGCTGGTGTTGTGGCCGCCACTGCCAGCGATGATGTATGGAATCTGGCGTCCGCCGACGGCACGTGAGAAGCGCTGATAGATGTGCGCGTGCCCGGAGAGCACCGCGTCGGGCCACAGGTCGGCTTGCTGGAACGCACTGTCGAGGTCGTTCGCGAGCCCCGTGGTGCCGCCGTGCCTGATGTCGGCGGAGGCCGGAGGGTGATGGCAGGCGAGAATCACCGCGCGGTCGAGCGACTTGCGCAGCGGCGCAAGTCGCTCGAGTTCGCTCACGAGCCACGCGAACTGCCGGTCACCGGCCAGCGCCGGGTAGACGCCGCCCTCGTCGGTCAGCACTCCGGGGCCCTCCAACACGTTCGTATAGATCCCGATGATCGACACCATCGGCGCATCCAGCGTGAAGTAGACGCCAGGCTGCGTCATCGTCGTGCGCGCGAGGCCGCCCACGTCCTGTGGCTTGCCCGGCGTGGGCGTGCAGAAGTTCGCAATGAAGGCCTGAAGCGAGGGCACGTCCGGCTGCGAGCCACCGTGTGTGTAGGTCACGGCGCCGTCATGGTTTCCAGGGATCGCGAAGATCGGCCGGTCGTAGGCGCGGAACGGCTCGTAGAACTGGTCGTAGTAGTAGTCGGCCTCGCCAAAGTTGTAGATCACGTCACCGAGGTGGAAACAGAACGCCGGGGCAGCGCTGGCGTCGCCGGCAATCTCGGCGGCCATCGCGTCGGTGACGCTTGCCTCGTTGGAGATCGCGGCAGTCGATGAGGCGCCGGTGTCGCCGACCGTGTGGAAGCTGATCCGCTTGGCCGCGACGATCGGAGCGAGGAAGTCGGCGCCCAAGATGGCCTGGAGATCGAGCGGCCCAGCGGGTGGGCCCATCGGTACGGGCTCGACATCGTTCTCGTGCTGCTTGTAGTAGGGGGAGCTGTAGTACTCGTCGCTGGTGTTGTCGACCTGGAAGGCGGTCTCGTCTGGCCCCGGGGAGGGATCGCCAAAGAGCTGTCCTCCAGGGCCTCGGAGGTTGCGGGTCCAGGGACTGGTTGTGCCACGGCTGGAGGACTCGGGCATTCCCCTACTGTGTCGCGATCGCCTGCAGCACGTCGAGCTTGGCGGCCCGCCGCGCCGGCCAGCTCGCGGCGCCGAGTCCCAGCAGCCCCGAGAGGATCAGGAAGACGATCAGGGTGACGTACGGCACCGACAGCGCGGTGACCCCGTTGTTGCGCAGCGACGACGCGAGCGCGAGGCCAAGTCCGGTGCCGACGACGATCCCGACAACGGCCCCGAACAGGGCGATGATCACCGACTCGGCTCGCACCATCCAACGCACCTGCTGACGTTCCATGCCGACGGCGCGCAGCAGCCCGATCTCGTGTGTGCGCTCGAACACGGACAGCATCAGCGTGTTGACGATTCCGATCAGCGCGATCAGGATCGCGAGCGCGAGCAGGACGTAGATCAGGTCCAGCAGCTGGTTGACGTTCTTCTGCTCCGACTGCACGAATTGGGCGCGGCTCTGAATGTTGAGGTTCGGATAGGCGCGAAGCGCCCGGTTGAGCGTCGACTCGAAGTCGTGCGTACCGGGGGCACTGCTGATCAGGACGGCATCGATCAACGGGTGATCGAAGTGGGACAGGAAGTACCCGGCTCCCGTCAGGTAGCTGCCAACGAGCGGGTTGTACTTGAAGATTCCGCCGACGCGCATCGACGTCGACCCCGTCTGGGCGAACGTCACCGGGACGACCGAGCCGACGTGCAGGTGCTTTGTCTTGGCCGTGTCCGTGTCGATCAGCAGCTCGCCGTGGGCCATCGCTGGAGCGCCCTGGCCGGAGACGATGTCAAGTTTGACGGTCCGACTCAGTCCGGCGGTGGACGCGGCGCCGAGGCTCTGGAGCGAGCCGCGCACGTCGAACTGGCCCGTGAAGACGACGGTCGTCGCCGCGGCGCCCGGAAGCCTGGAGGCGGTCCTGGCAACCGCCGGGCTGATCGAATCCGAGCCACCGATGATGTAGTCGGCCGCCAGTGCACTGTTGACCTCCTCAGTCGCTGACGTCGAGAGCGAGCTGCCCAGCACACCGATCGTCGAGACGAGCGCCAGCCCGATCATCAGCGCACCGGCGGTCTGCGCGGTGCGGCGAGGGTTGCGCGCGGAGTTGCGGCGGCCAAGCTGACCAGGGACCCCGAGCACACGCGCCAATGGCCTGCCAAGCGCGCTTGCAAGCGCGGAGGCAATCGCCGGAACAAGTGCGACCGTGGCGACGAACACGCACAGCGCACCGAGCCCGACCGACCCGATCGCGGCCTTCTCCAGCCCGTGGACCACCAGCAGTATTCCGAGCAGCCCGAAAATCGTGCCGGTCACCAGGCGCCGTGCTCCCAGCGCCTCGGTGCGGTCGATGTCGACATCGGTCAGCGCGGCGACCGGCGGAATCTTCACGGCGCGGCGGGCCGGCACGATCGACGAGAGCGTGGTCACGCCAATCCCGACGATCAGCGCGACGATCGGCGTGCGCGCCCTGAAAACGAGCGGCGCGGACGGAAGTGTGAGCCCAAAGGCGCCCAGTAGCGCCTTGAGCCCGAGCGCCGCGACGACGCCCAGGCCGAGGCCGATCAGCGAGGCGATCAGTCCGGTCAGGGCCGCCTCGCTCAGCACCGACCGGAAGATCTGCCGGCGGCTCGCGCCGACCACACGCAGCAGGGCCAGCTCTCGGGTGCGCTGACCGACGGTGATCGCGAACGTGTTGTAGATCGTGAAGCTGCCGACCAGCAACGAGATGAAGGCGAAGATCAGCAGCGCAGTCGAGAGGAAGGAGAGGTCGTGGTGGATCGTCTGATCTAGTTCGTTGGCCACGGTCTGACCGCTGACCACCTCGACGTCGGCCGGCAGCACGCGCTGAATCTCGCGCTGTACGGCCACCTTGTTCGCACCGGGCTTGACCAGCACGTTGATCGTGTCGTAGCGACCGACCGAGTTGAACAGCCGTTGTGCCGTCGGTAGGTAGAAGGCCGTCAACGTCGCCCCTGCCAGGCTGTTGGCGCTGCCGAAGGTCATGATCCCGGAGACCGTGAAGGTGCGGTGACCGTTTGGAAGCAGAATGCGGACGCGGTCGCCGACGGCGATGTTGTGTTTCTGAGCGGTACCCCGATCTACCAGGACCTCGTCATCCGTGGTGGGCGCCTTGCCGCTCACCAGCCGGAGCGCCGAGAGCTGTGGATTGGGGTCGAACGAGAAGCCGTTGGATGAACCGGCGCTGCCAATCGTGTTGCCGTCGCGCCCGATCAGCTGCGAGTAGCCGCTGACAGATCCGTACGCGAACTGCACGCCGGGTAAACGGCGCACGGCGGCCGCAATCGACTGGGGCACGGCCCTGCGGCTTGCGGTCGAGTCGATCCCCTGATTGCCAACACCGCTGAGCGTCTGCTTACCGCGGATCTCGAAGTCGACGTGCTGGTAGACGTTGCCGACGAGGCTGTCGAAGGTGCGGTTGAGTGTGTCTCCCAGCACCAGCGTGCCGGTGACGAACGTCACTCCGAGCACGATCGCCAGCGCGGTGAGGCCCAGCCGCAGCTTGCGCGTCATCAGTCCTCTGAGCGTTACGCGGCGCATGATCAGACGTCGAGCCGCTTCATCTGCTCGAGCACGGAGTCGGCGGTCGGGTCGTGGAGCTCACCGACGACCCTGCCGTCGGCGAGGAACACGACTCGGTCAGCGTAAGCGGCGGCGGCCGGCTCGTGCGTGACCATCACGATCGACTGACGCTGCTCGTCCACGGCGCTGCGCATGAAGCCGAGCACCTCGGCCGAGGCGTTCGAGTCGAGGTTCCCGGTCGGCTCGTCGGCGAAGATCAGATCGGGCCGCCCGACCAGCGCGCGTGCGCACGCGACCCGCTGCTGCTGCCCGCCCGAGAGCTCACTAGGCCGGTGATTCGTACGGTCGGCGATGCGCAACCGGCCCACCAGGTAGTCGAACCACTCACGGTCCACGGTGCGACCCGCGAGGTCGGCAGACAGGGTGATGTTCTCCTCCGCGGTCAGCGTTGGAATCAGGTTGAACGACTGGAAGATGAACCCGATGCGCTCGCGTCGCAGCTGCGTGAGACCGGCGTCATTGAGCGTGCCGATCTCCTGCTCCCCGACGAACGCCTGACCGCTGGTCGGGACATCGAGCCCCGCCAGACAGTGCATGAGCGTTGACTTCCCAGAGCCGGAAGGCCCCATCACCGCCGTGAAACAACCGGACTCGAACTCGACGTCGACTCCGTCCAGGGCGCGGACGGCGACCTCGCCGCTGCCGTAGACCTTTGTCAGCTCGACCGCGCGCGCCGCGGCGGTCGCCGTCGTGGGCGCCGCAGCTCCCGATCCCTCGCCGCTCATCGCGACACCCCCGCGGGGAGCCAGCTGAAGCGCCACGCGCAGAAGGCCGCGGCGCCGGTTGCCCAGGCGGCCAGCACGAGCACGTCGGTGACGGAGATCGAGCTGCCGAAGCTCGAGTGCACAGACGCGAGGTGCAGGCTGTTTGCCAGGTGCTGGACCGGGAAGACGTCGGCCACGTCCTTGAGCCCCGCGCTGAGGCTGGCGATCGGGATGAAGACTCCGGAGATGAACCACAGCGGGAGCATCGTCATCTGCACGGTTGGCTGTGCCGCGTCCTGCGATCCGACCAGGCCGGAGACCGCATAGCCGATGCACGCGAAGGCCAGTGTTCCGATCAGCGTTATGCACGCCACCGCGAGGATCGCGGGAGCGGCCATGCCGACGCCATAGAGCAGCTTCGCGATCACGAGCAGCACCGTCGCGGTGATCGCAGTGGTCACGACCGTGGCGAGCGCCTGCCCGCCGACAAGTATCACGGCGGGCACGGGCGTTGCCCGGCGACGCTTCAGTACTCCGGTCTCGCGCAGGCCGGAGATCAGGATCACGAGGCTCGCGTAAGCGTTGACGACGATCGACATCGCGAGGATGCCGGGCACGTAGAAGACCTTGAGGGGGACACTCTGGCCGTCCACGGTCGTGTGGTGGTTGCCGAATACACCGATGAACACCACGAGCAGGACGATCGGGAAGAAGATGCCCATGAACCGTGCGCGTGGATTGCGCAGGCTGATCTTGAGGTCGTAGAGCGCCTCGTGCAGCACCAGCGCGAGTGGCCCGCGCGAGGAGGCGGAACGGCCATCCTCACGTGGGGGGATTGGGACGGGCGTGTTCACCACGGTCGCCGTGGCAACCGCAGATACCGCGGCCGCGCGCTGGGCCTGGCGGGCTCGCCAGGCGCGGATCAGGCGTTTGATCAGGTAGTACATCTTCGCTACGCCTCCTCGCGCGTCAGTTGCAGGTACACATCTTCAAGCGTCGGGCGGCTGACCTCGAATGCGTCGAGCTCGAGACCCCGCTCGAGCGCCCAGCCCGAAAGCTCGTGAAGATCGGCGGTCACCGCCGTGCTCGGCAGGCGCAGCGTGCCGTCCTCGTCGGTCTGGATGCGCTCAGCCAGCGCGACCGGCGCATCGTCGGCCGCGACGTGGGCGGGGAGCCTGAAGCTGATCTGCGACGCCTCCAGCTGGCGTCCGCCGAGTGTCTGCGGCGTCCCCTCGGCCACGATCCGGCCGGCGGCGATGACGGCGATGCGATCGGCCAGACGCTCGGCCTCCTCCATGTAGTGGGTGGTGAGGAAGATCGTCTTGCCGAGCCGCCGCAGGCCGTCGATGACCTCCCACGCAGCACGGCGCGCCGATGGATCGAAGCCGGTCGTGGGCTCGTCGAGGAAGATGAGCTCCGGATCACCGATCAGCGCAAGCGCGACGTCCAGCCGGCGGCGCTGCCCGCCTGAGAGCTTGATCGCCCGCTCGCTGGACTGCGCGGCGAGCCCGACCAGCGCGATCGTCTCGTCGATGTTGCGCGGCGCCGGGTAGTAACCTGCGTACAGAGCCACGCACTCGCGGACCGTCAGGCCGGGTTCCGCACCCGACTCCTGGAGGACGATCCCGAGTCGTGCGCGCCAGCGGCCCGGAGCCTTCCACGGATCGTGTCCGAGTACCTCGATGTTGCCGCCGCTCGCCTCACGGAAGCCCTCGAGGATCTCAACGGTGGTCGTCTTGCCCGCGCCATTGGGGCCGAGGAACGCGAAGATCTCCCCGCGACGAACCTCGAGGTCGATGCCACGCACGGCCTCGTGGTCGCCATACCGCTTCTGCAGGCCGCGGACCCGGATCACAGCCTCGGCGCCGGTAGGGGCTGCGGCTGCTGCGGCCGCCACGGCCGCGTCAAGTGAGTTCGTGATCATGGCGTCCAAGGTACGCGCGGCGGCCGTTGGTTTCATCGGCGCGCGGGTCGATCTTCGCCGTCCACCCGTGGGTGGATGTAGAAGTTCTGTGGCTCCACCCGACAGCCGATGACGTGCGCCCGCGCGCGTCTTATCGTTTGGATGCGATGCTGGCGGCTATCAGACGTTTCCGCGACTTTCTTCTGATGCGCGACCTCCACGGACGCGAGATGGTGCTGCCTCCCGAGGTCATCCCCCTGCGGGCGATCGGGCTGGCCTTCCTGATCGCTTTTGCGGTCACCAGCTGGGAGGTTCACCCGCGTCCGGCGCTGCACGGTCGCGGCCTGCTGGTGCTGGGCGGCTTCCTGTGCCTCGCGGCGAGCGTGTTCATTGCTCGGCCGACACGGGTCAGGATCGCCGGGCCCCCATCCATGACGGTTGAGGGTCGCCGCACGATCATCGGACTCTCCGGGGTCATCGTCGGCACGATTGTGCTCGCGCTCGAACAGCCCCACGGCATGTGGGAGGCCGGTCCGTACCTGGTCGCGATCATGGCCGCGACCCGCCTCGATCGCCGGACCGGTGCGCTGATCATGCTGGCCGCGATCGGGCCGCTCACGATCGGCGCGTTGATCAAGGGCGACTATGGGACCGCGCTCTCGATCTCGATCGGCGTGCTGCCGTGGTACCTCGTGATGCGGCTGATGCGCAGCCTGCGCGAGCAGCACGAGGAGCTCATCGCCTCGCGCGCGGCCGAGGCGCGGGCGGCGGTCTCAGCCGAGCGCGGTCGTATCGGACGGGAGATGCATGACGTGCTCGCGCACTCGCTGTCGGCGCTGGCGCTGCAGCTAGAATCGACGCGCCTGCTCGCACGCGACCGCGACGTGGACCCCGAGGTCGCGCGGGCGATCGACCAGGCACACGGCCTCGCCGCCGGGGGGCTGGACGATGCCCGCCGCGCGATCGCGGCCGCACGCGGGGACGAGCTGCCAGGACCCGAGCGGCTGGAGGCACTTGCCGGCGCGTTCGGCGACCAGAGCGGCCTGTCCGTGGCGGTCGAGGTGCACGGCCAACCGCGCGAGCTCGAGCCCGATGCGCGGCTTGCCGTCTACCGCACGGCTCAGGAAGCGCTCACCAATGTCCGCCGCCATGCGGCCGCCGAGCGCGTGCGCCTGAGCCTGGACTACCTGCCGGACAGCACCGTGCTGGTGATCGAGGATCACGGTGCCGCCGGGACGCCCCCGCCGGTGGCTCCGGCACTCGCCGGCGGCGGCTACGGGCTCACCGGGATGCGCGAGCGCGCGAAACTGCTCGGCGGAGAGCTGATCGCCTCCCCCACCGGCACCGGTTTCAGGGTCGAGCTACGGCTGCCGACGTGAGCGTCCGCGTACTGCTCGCCGACGATCAGCGGCTGGTCCGAGAGAGCCTCGGCACGATGCTCGGCCTGCTCGATGGAATCGAGCTCGTCGGGAGCGCGGCAGACGGTGCCGAGGCCGTCGCGCTTGCGACCGAGCTGCGTCCCGACGTCGTGCTGATGGATCTGCGCATGCCCGGGGTCGACGGGATCGAGGCGACGCGCATGCTGCGCGAGCGACTGCCGGACGCGGGGGTGATCGCGCTCACGACCTACGCAGACGACGAGAGCGTGCTCGCCGCGCTGCGCGCCGGCGCGCGCGGCTACCTGACCAAGGACGCGTCCAGCGAGGACATCCGTGCCGCGATCCTATGCGTGGCCTCCGGCTCGGCCACACTCGACCCCGCCGTCCAACACCATGTGGTGGCGGCGCTGGCCAGCGGGCCAGCGCCGCCAGAGCCAGCTGCGCCGCTCCTTCCCGACGACCTCACGCCGCGTGAGTCCGAGGTGCTCGTGCTGATTGCCGCAGGACTCACCAACCTCGAGATCGCCGAGCGATTGTGCGTCAGTCCGACGACTGTGAAATCGCACATCAACCATCTGTTCGCCAAGGCGGGGATCCGCGATCGCGCGCATGCCGTGAACTACGCCTACCGGACCGGCCTGGCGCGCCCGCCCGGTTAGTGTCGCGAGTCGGAAACTCGCCACTAGTGTGCGGCCGCGCCCAGCAGCACTGCTCCGCTCAGGGCAAGCCCGACCCCGATTAGCTGAACACGCGTCGCACGGTGCCCGCGCAGCACGCGTCCGAGCGCGATCGTCATGATCGGATAGAGCGAGGCGAGTGCCGCCACGATGCTCAGTGCCCCCCGGTGTGAGGCCGACACGTAGCCGAGGTCGCCGGCTGTACCGGCGACGGCGATGAGCGCGAGTCCGATGAGCCTGCTCCGGGTCAGCAAGGCATCACCGCGCGTTCGCGCCGGCGTCCGCAGCACGATCACGGCGGCGACGAGCCCCGCCGAAGCTCCGGTGCTCGCATGCTGCACCGCCGTCACCCAGTACGGATTGACGCGGCCCGCAGCGTGCAGCAGTGTCAGCGTGGCACCGACGCTGACGGCAGCGGCGATACAGACCAGGGCGTCGCTCCGGCGAAAGGAGGCCGCGGTGCGCCGCTCGGATGTGCTCGAGGTGCTGATCATGCTGCCGGCGAGCGCGCAACACAGTCCGAGCAGGATCAGCGGATCGAGCTGGTCGCCGCCGGCCACGCCAATGATCACCGCGACGGCCGCACCGAGCGCGCCGACCGGCGCCGTGATCAGCGCCCGCCCGCGGCCGAGCGCGCGATAGATCAATCCCAGCTCGAGCGTCGTCGAGACACCGGCGAGGACCGCCAGCAGGAGTCGCGGAGTGACAGGCATGCCCCTCCCCCGCGCGATCAGCACGGGCACGAGCAGCAGAACTCCGAACAGCTCCGAGACTCCGACTATCGCGAACACGGGCGCCTCCCGGCGCGATACATCACCGCCGACATAGTCGGAGATACCCCAGCCGATGGCGGCCGCGATCGCGCCGAAGATCACCATCGTGCTCTATTCATTGGTTGTACCGGCAAAATAGATTTCACTGGTGCACAACCGTACCAGCAACCGCCCTTTTGCTGGTACCATCGTCAACGTGCAGACGGTTGCTGAGCTTCCCTTCGTCGGAGGTCACGTCGCGCTCGACTTCGTCAACTCGGCCGAGGAGCGTGGCCATCCGGACGCCGAGGATGTGCTGCGCACACCGGCGGACCTGCGCACCTGGGGACGGCGCTACGGACTGCTGGCCGCCTCGGCGAGCAGCAATGATGAAGCGGCTGAGCTGGAGCGCGCGGTCCGGGCGCGGGAGCTGCTGCACGATCTCTTCAGCGCGGGAGTCGACGGCGCAACGGCAGAGGCGACACAGCTGGCTGCGCTCGCCGAGCTGACCGCTGAGGCATATGCCGCGGCAACGCTGACGCCGGCCGACGCCGGCCGGCTCGAATGGCGCTGGGGCCGAAATGACCTAGCCACCGTCCGGCATGTCGTGGTGACCGCTGCGACCGAGCTCCTCCGCAGCGCGCCCGCTGGACGGCTCAGAAGATGCCCGGGCGATCAGTGCGGATGGCTGTTTCTCGATACGAGCAAGCGCGGTAACCGCCGCTGGTGCTCGATGAGCGAGTGCGGCCAGGAGGCGAAGGACGAGCAGCGACGTGCGCGACGCGCGGCCAGACGCCGCCACACGGCCGCGAGTTAGCGACTCAGGGCACTAAGCCACGATCGCGCGCTTGCGGTCGAGCACCCAGGCCTCGAACTCCGCGGGCGGCATCGCCTTGGCGTAGAGCCAGCCCTGCGCGAGCATGTCGGGCTTGATCGCGAGCAGCATGTCGCGCTGCTCAGCCGTCTCCACCCCCTCGGCGATGACCTTCAGGCCGCTGACCGAGGCGATGTCGGCGACCGCCTCGACGACCGCGCGATCGATCGGTGAGCGACCCAGCGAGCGGATGAACGACTGATCGAGCTTGACCGTGTCGAGCGGAAAGTCGCGGAGGTGCGCGAGCGAGGAATGGCCGGTGCCGAAGTCATCCAGGGCAAGGCAGTAACCGGCGTCGCGGAAGCTCACGAGCACATCCGCGACTCCGGGGCCGACATCCATCAGGGCGCCTTCGGTCATCTCGACGTTCACGCGCGCTCCGGTACCCCGCAGCCCGGTCCGCTTGAAGTCCGCGTCGAGCGTCGCCGTCAGGGTCGGGTCGCGCAGCCGAATCGCCGACAGGTTGTAGCTGAGCCCGTACGACAGCCAGTGGGGGCCGTAGCGCCCGGCGTACTCCACCACCAGGTCGTGGAACACGCCGCCGAGCGTGTTCGACAGAACCGCCATCAGGGCTGAATCGCGCTCAGCCTCGGGCAGGAACTCGAGCGGGTAGACCAGACCGCGTTGGGGATGGTTCCAGCGCGCGAGCGTCTCGCCGCCGACGGGCGTGCCATCGGCGAGCGCGACGATCGGCTGGACGTAGAGTTCGAGCTCCCCGTGCTCGCAGGCCGCGTAGAGCTCCGAGCTGAGCAACGACGGTCTGTCAGCGACGATCCGCTCGCTGCTGCGATCGACCACAACGCGGACCGTCCCGAGGCCCTTGGCGGCCCGCATGTTGTGCTCCGCAGCGCGGACCAGCTGGCCGGCCGTCTCACCCGGCGCGGCGATGGCCGCGCCAACCGACAGCCGGACGGGGCCGATCTGGCCCGCCAGACCATATGCCGGTGCACCCACCTCGGTTTCGATACGGTGCGCGAACTCCTCGAGGGAATCGACGTCGGCGTTGTCGCGGCAGGCGATCATGAAGGTGTCACCACCAAGTCGCGCGGTCAGTGACCCGCCCGGGAGCGAGCCGGCGGCGCGGCGCAGGCGGCTGGCAACGTGCCGCAGCAGTGTGTCGCCCGTCCGAGCGCCGAGCTCGCGGTTCACGGCGCTGAAATTGTCGATGTCGCATACCCATACAGCTGGTCGGCGCCCGCGCGCGAGCTCCAGGTCGAGGACGCGCTCTGCAGCGAGCCGCGAGAGCATCCCGGTCAGCTGGTCCCTGGCCAGCTGCGTGCCTGAGCGCCAGATCGCGAGCGAAAGTGCCGCGGCGAGCAGAATCGCCAGCGCGCGCAGGGTCAGCCCGGGACCCGGAGACTGGCTTTCCAGCGCCGCCGCACCCCGGAACAGGGCCGGGTCGGCCCAGGCCAGGATCGCCACCGCGATGGTCTCGAGGCAGCCGACGGCGACCGGGACCCAGTCTTGGTAGAAGGACAGCACGATCACCGCCAGCGGTCCCAGCGTGAAGTTGCCGACAAAGCGCACCAGATAGAGCTGGGAGGCCATGAAGCAGACCGCCATCAGCACCTCACGCACACGCCGCGACCAGGCTCCGGCCGTTGCCAGCGACAGTGCCAGCGCGGCGGCCGCGGTGTAGACCCACTCCTCCGGCCGCGAAGGTTTGGTCAGCGAGTAGACCAGGATGAACAGCGTGAGCGCCGCGCCGCAGAGAACGACGTACCGGTGCCGGGCGCGCCAGGTGTCGTCGTCGAGCAGCGAGCCGTCCAAGGACGCCCCCATGATCCGCAAGCGCTCAATCGTCCGCGAAAGCACGTTTGATACCCCCGCCCGGACCTTAGCGCCCGGACAGCACACCGCAAGCTCTGGCGTCAGCGCTGCAGCCAACTCCAGCGGCGGTCGAGCGCGGCCCGGCGCGCGGCGAGCATCACTCGCTGCTGCGTAGCCACCAGCTCGTGGATTGCCCGCGACTGCTCGCAATCCAGGTCCACGAAGCGCACGCCTGTGTGGCCCCGCGCGACACGCACGACCTCGGCCTGGAGTGCGATCGAGGTCGGCACCAGCGCCGCACCGTACGTCGGAGGCTCGAGGCGAAAGCGGACCCGAGCTCCCGGCTTGCAGGGAAGCTCGCGGTCAAACCCCGCACCGGCGAACGAAACCTCGCTCAGCCCGCAGGACACCTGCATTGGGGCGTCCACATGAACGACCATGGCCAGATCCATGCGGAACGCCTCGCGGCGTTGCGTTCCCCTCGGGAGGGTTGACCGCCCGCGGCGTTCATGGATGGTGGGAAGCGAGGATGCGCTCATTCCGGCCCCTTCTGCACTGAAGTTACCGCCAAAGGCCCGAAAACCAAAAGGCTGGGATTTCGCTTGCGCGCAAGCACTCCGAGCCGAGCGTTACCCCCCGATCTTCGGGAGCGGCACGGCGTTCGGCTACCGAGTTCGTTAGCTTCGCGGTGCAGATGACGAGCTGGGGAGTACTGCTGCCGACCTTTGACCCGCTGCGCCGCGGCGAAACGTTCCCGGTGGCGGAGGCGGCGCGCATCGCCGAGCAGGCAGGCTATGCCTCGGTCTGGGCGGGCGATCACCTCAAGTGCCCGGCACCGGTGCTCGACGCCCCCACCTGCCTGGCGGTCGCCGCGACCGTGACAACGAGCGCACAGATCGGATTCAGCGTGATGCTGCTCGGTATGCGGCCGCTCGCGTGGGCCGCCAAGCAGATCGCGACCCTCCAGCACCTCTCGGGCAACCGCCTGCGACTGGGCGTCGGTGTGGGCGGTGAGTTCCCCCAGGAGTACGCCGCCGCAGAGGTGCCACACAACCGGCGCGGCGCACGCCTCGACGAGGCGCTGAGGTTGCTGCCGGACTATCTGTTGCCGGGAACGGAGCACTCGCTCGAACCCCCGGCCCCCATGCCACCTGTGCTTGTCGGTGGCCGCAGCGACCGGGCGATGGAGCGCGCCGCGCGGTTCGGCGACGCATGGCTGCCGATGTGGGTGTCGCCAGAGACGCTCGCCCAGCGGGGCGAGCGGCTGGCAGAGCTCGCCGGCCAGTACGGCCGACCGGCACCAAGCCTCTCGTTGCTGGTGCTCGCGCACGTCGACGATGACCCTGCCCGTGCCCGTGAGCAGGCGGCGGCGCACCTGCATGGCCAGTACGGGATGGCGCTCGAGCAGGTCGAGCGCTGGACCGCGTTTGGGAGCGCGCAGCAGGTCGCCGAGTTTCTCGAGCCGTACACGCGGATCGGCGTCAGCGAGATCCTGCTGCTGCCGCTGGGCGCCCGGCCGCTCGAGCAGATCGAGCGGCTGGCGGATGCAACGAGCGCAATAGCATCGCTGAAGCCTTCAGCGTGAGCGCCAGGAGATCGCATTGAGCAGCGGCAGCCCGCAGTACCGGTACAACCCCGAGCAGTTCCGTCAGGTCTTCGAGCACAGCTTCGGCTACCTCGCCGGAGTGCGGCGAAACAGCCGTCGTTTCGCGTCGCGCCCGGCACTGAACGACCCGCTCAGCGGACGCCGCTGGACCTACGCGCAGCTGTGGGAGGACACCGGCAGACTGGCAGCCGGCCTCTACGACCACGGAGTGCGGGCCGAGGACGTGATCGTCTTCGACCTCCTCAACGGCCCCGAGTTCGCGCTCGTCTGGATCGCCGCGCAGCGGCTCGGCGCGGTTGCGACGCCGATCAACTTCCGGCTGGCCGCGGGCGAGGTCGCGTACGTGATCGACGACAGCCGGCCAAAGGTCTTCATCCTCGACTCGAGCCTTGCCTCGGTCGGGGCCGAGGCGCTATGGCTGGCCGACCACCATCCATCTCTGGTCGTCGGCGTGAATCACGAGAACTGGGACGAGCCGGTCGCGGCGGCCGTCGCGTTCAGCGAGATCTTCGCCGACGCCTCCGCGGAAATGCCACCCGAGCCCGATCGCTCGATCTACGCCGAGACCACGCGCCTCTACACCTCCGGCACAACGGGCATGCCCAAGGGCGTCTCGCTGCCGGATATCGTCGAGGTGTTCTCGGCCCACGACGTGATCATGCACTTCCCGCTCACGCCCGAGGACCGCACGCTCAACATGACGCCGTGGTTCCACCGCGGCGGCCTGTACTCCGGCGGCCCGAACCCGGTCTTCTACGTCGGAGCCGAGGCCGTGCCGTTGCGCACCTTCGACGCCGCGACCGTGCTCGACCGGGTCCAGGAGCACCGGCTCACGTTCCTGATCGGCGCCCCGACGAACCTCGCGTTGCTGAGCGCCGAACAGCAGGAGCGACCGCGCGATCTCTCGAGCCTGCATGGGATCGTGACGATGGGCGCGCCGCTCGACCGCGAAGCCTGCCTGCGCTATCAGGAGCTGCTGACGCCGCGGATCTTCAACGGTTACGGCACCACCGAGGCGTTCTGGAACACGTTCCTGAGGCCGACCGACCTGCCCGAGCACGCGGGCTCGGCCGGACGCGCGTGCACGGACGATGACGTGGCCGTGGTGAAGGTCTACGAGGATCGTGTCGCGGCGCCTGACGAGCTCGCGGCGCAGGACGGCCAAGAGGTCGGCGAGGTGATCGTGCGTTCGGTCAAGTCCGGCTACGCCTACGTGAACAACAACGAGGAGCAGGGTGCACGCTTCCGCGACGGCTGGCTCTACATCGGCGACCTGGCAACCTGGGATGCGGACGGCTACGTGACGATCGTTGGCCGCAAGGACGACATGATCATCACCGGCGGTGAAAACGTGCACCCAACTCAGGTCGAGGCGGTCCTCAATGAGCACCCCAAGGTCACCGAGTCCGTCGTCGTCGGGCTCCCCGACGAGCAGTGGGGTGAGCTGGTCGTCGCCTACGTGATCCGCGCCGACGCCGAGCTCGAAGTCGGGGAGCTCGAGCGCCACACACACGACCACCCGATGCTCGCGCATTACAAGCGGCCGCGCGCCTACCGCTTCGTCGAAGAGATCCCGCTGACGGCCACCGGCAAGAAGCTCCACTACAAGATCCGTGAGCAGGCGCGCGAGGATGCCGCCGCCGGTCTGCTGGAACGCCTGTGAGCTCCACTCCACGACAGGGCGCCGATCCGGTGATCACCGGGATCGGCGCCGTAACACCGCTCGGCCATGACGTGCCGACCAGCTGGCGGCGGTTGGTCGCAGGCGACTCGGGCGTCGCCCCGATCACGCTGTTCGACGCCTCCGCGCTGCCGACGCGGATCGCCGCTGAGGTCAAGGACTTCGATGCCGAGGCACTGCTCGGCACCAAGCGCGCGCGCCGCTCGGCGCGCTTCTCGCAGCTCGCGATCATCGCCGCGCGGGAGGCGTTTGCGGACGCCGGGCTCCAGCCGGGCGCGGGTATCGAGCAGGTCGCCGACCACGAGCGCGTCGGCGTCGTCGTCAACACTGCCGTGACGGGGATCCCGGAGACCGAGGCCAACGTCAACGGGCTCCGCGACGAAGGTTTGCGTGGCGTCAGCGCCTATTACGTGCCGTCGATGATCCCCAACATGCCGGCCTGTGAGGTGGCGATCGACCTCGCGCCTGCACGGGCCGGTGACCGCCAGCGCACTGGCCTGCGCCAGCGGCAACGCGGCGTTGCTCGAAGCGCGCCGGCTGATCCTGAGCGGTGAAGCCGACGTGGTCGTCGCCGGGGGCACCGACGCCGGCATCTCACCGGTGATGTTCGCCGGACTATCGAACATGGGTGCTCTGTCGGTCAACAACGATGACCCGGCGGGCGCGAGCCGTCCCTTCTCGGCCGATCGCGACGGCTTCGTCTACGGCGAGGGTGCCGTGCTGTTCGTGATCGAATCGGCCGAGCACGCTCGCAGCCGCGGCGCGCGCGCCTACGCGACCCTCGCGGGCGGGGCGCTGACCACCGACGCCTTCCACATCAGCCATCCCGATCCCACCGGCCGCCAGCCGCGCCGGGCGATGCGCATCGCGCTCGAAAGCACCGGCACTGATCCGTTCGACGTCGATTACATCTGCGCCCATGGCACAGCGACGCGGATCAACGACGCCGTCGAGACGAGCGCGATCCGTGACGTCTTCGACGCGGCGGCGGATGAGCTGGTCGTCAGCTCGCCGAAGTCGATGGTCGGTCACATGATCGGCGCCGCCGGCGCGCTGTCGGCAATGGTCAGCGTGCTTGCAATGCGCGACGGCGTGGTCC
Source organism: uncultured Actinomycetota bacterium (assembly GCA_963714335.1). Taxonomy (GTDB): domain Bacteria; phylum Actinomycetota; class Thermoleophilia; order Solirubrobacterales; family Solirubrobacteraceae; genus Palsa-465. Next base: position 18,648 of record CAVQNW010000001.1, on the reverse strand, counting down.
CGCCGACGATCAACCTCGAGCACACCGACCCCGCCTGCGACCTCGACTACGTGCCTCTCAAAGCGCGCGAGACGCAGGTCCGCACCGCCGTCGTCAACGCCTTCGGCTTCGGCGGGCAGAACTGCGTGGTCGTGCTCAAGGCGATCGACGAGTAGCGCTCCGGCTCCGGGGGCGGCTGGCGTTGCCGCCCCCGTCGAGCGCCGCGGCCAGCGGGCCGCGGCTGATGACACAGGGCTACTCGCCCTGCGCGAGCTCGGCGACCGGTTGCCAGTCGCGCCAGTTCTTCAGACGGCTCGCGTAATCGGCCTCGGCGGTCGCAAGCGGCGACTTCCCGAAGAAGCAGCGCAGCGGAGGCGGATCCGCATCGACGACCTTCAGCACAGCCTCGGCCGATGACACCGGGTCGCCCGGGGCGTTGCCGGACCAGCGCCGCCCTCGCTCCGCGCGCACCTCGTCGTAGGCCGCAATCGGGACAGAGTGCCGCGCCGAGTCACCGGCCCAGTCGGTCGAGAAGCCGCCCGGCTCGATCAGCGTCACGTGGATGCCGAAGTCCCGCACCTCCGACGCCAGCGCCTGACTGAAGCCCTCAAGCCCCCACTTCGAGGCGTGGTAGATGCCGACTGTCGGGAAGGCGGAGATGCCACCTATCGAGGAGACCTGCAGGATATGGCCGCGGCCCTGCGTCCGCAGGATCGGCAATGCCGCCTGCGTCACCCACAGCGCGCCGAAGAGATTCGTCTCGATCTGATCGCGCGCCTCCATCTCCGTCAGCTCCTCGATCGTGCCGAAGTGCCCGTAGCCGGCGTTGTTGACGACGATGTCGAGCTCGCCGAAGTGATCGTGGGCAGCCCTCACGGCGTCAAATGCGGCGCCGCGATCCGTCACATCCAGCTGCAACGGCAGGAACCGGTCACGGTCGTGGTCGGCAGCGATGTCGTCCATGCTGCTGGGGTTGCGCGCAGTACCGACGACACGGTCTCCGCGCTCGAGCGCCGCAAGCGCCCACTCGCGGCCGAAGCCGCGCGATGTGCCTGTGATGAACCACGTTCTTGAAGCCATGACCTGATCCTACGGAAGCCATGACCTAACGCGCGGCGCCCGCGCTGGTTACCCAGCGCGGGCGCTCGATTCGGGGTATGACGGAGGACCCCGGCGCTCGGTTGGCGGTCCCGGTTCCTGGTGAGGGTTCGCGCCGCTAACCGAAGTTCGTTTCCCTACGCGATCGGCTCCGTTGTGACGGTTGAGTCGGTCGTGTCCGTCGAGTCGGTCCGCTTGAGCTCCTCGAAGAGGCGCTCCTCGGCGGAGGTGCGGTTCGCGTGCCGGAAGCCGAGACCGATCAGGATCAGCAGGATCGCTGCTCCGACGAACGCGGCGATCGCACCCCAGAACATGACCAGGCCGATCGTGCCGAAGGCATAGGCCTCGAGCAGCATCCCGCGCAGGGTGGTGCCCATGAACGCCGTCTGACGCAGAGCACCGAGCGACGTGGCCTTTGCGCTGCCGGGCTTCGCGGCCATGTAGGCGCCGCTGACCTGGGAGTACACGCCGTGGTAGGGCATCGCGTACAGGTGCTGGCCGATGAAGTCATTGGCGTAGACCTGCGCTTCCTTGCCGGTCAGGACCTGCTTGCCGGCATACGGCTCGAGCGCGGGAACCATCAGCTTCGCGTTCGGAAACTCCGGGTCGGTTACGGCCTTCTGGCCGCCCTTGGCGTACTGCGCCTTGACAGCGTTGATCTCGGTCTTGGTCGGGAACGAGATCTGCTGCTGCGCCAGCTGATCGTGGACGTTGCTTGTGGCGAAGCTCTGCCCCCAAAGGAGCAGGCCGCCGGCGACCAACAGGACGACCACCAGCACCGCGCCGAAGCCCGATGCCACCTTGTCAAAAGCCTTGCGCTGCATTCTGGGTTCCTCCTAAGTTGTTGGGGTCCTTTAGTCCTCCGAATGCACCACACATGCTGGCCCTGCGGAGCTCTCCGGAAATCGGTGTAAGACCCGCCTCTCGCGGTGGTTCACCGCGGTCATCGCGGGTAGTTCTCGCCGGAGCGGTCCGTAGTGTTCCCCGGCGCCGGGAGCACGGCCCGATACGATCTGCACGTGACCGATCGCCTGTTCTTCACCGAGGACGACGCGGCCAACCAGCTGCTGGCTCAGGATCCGATGGCGCTACTGATCGGCTTCCTGCTCGATCAGCAGGTCACGGTGCAGAAGGCGTTCTCGGGCCCGCTGGCGATCCGCGAGCGGGTCGGCACGCTGGACGCCGCAGTGCTCGCCGACACCGACCTTGACGCGGTCTTCCGTGAGAAGCCGGCCATCCACCGCTTCCCGGGAGCGATGGCGACCAAGGTGCAGGAGCTCGCGGCGATCGTCCGCGATGAGTACGGCGGCGACGCCTCCCGCCTATGGACCGAGGCAACCGACAGCGACGATCTGCGCAGGCGGATCGGCGCGCTCCCCGGCTTTGGGGATATGAAGATCAAGTCGCTCGGCTCGGTCCTCTACAACCGTTTCGGCGTCGCGGTCGCAGCGGGCCTCGTGCCGTCACACCCGACGCTGGGCAACGTCGACTCGCACGAGGCGCGGGCCGCCTATCAGGCGGCCAAGAAGATCCACAAGCAGGAGTGGCTCGCCGCCAGGGGCTGAGCCGGGAACGCTAGGCCCGGCGTCCGACGAGAAGGTGCGTCGTGTACGGCAGCTCGATCGTGCCGCCGTGCGCGTCGATCACCGCCGCGATCTCAGCCAGCAGCGGCTCGCGCACGTCGGCGGCGAGCGTCAGATGGTCGCCGTAGGTTCCGAGCAGCGCGACGTAGCCAGCCGCGTCGTAGTCGGCCGACCACTGATACTGAGCGCCGCGGAAGTCGGTGAAGGCGTCGGGATCGGGCGCGTCCGCGGCCCACTCGCGCATCAGTGCGCCGTGCTCGACCTCTGCGGTGAGCATCGTGCCCAGCTGGGTGAGGTCAGCGCCACTGCGCTCGTAGACAACGTCGAGCTCGTCGATCAGCGCTGTTCGGCGCCAGTGCGGGACGTTCCAGAAGGCCGCGAGCGTGCCACCCGGCTTCAGCACCTCGGCGACGCGCTGCCAGCGCACTCCGGGAGTCAGCCAGTGCCACGAGGTCGGAGACATCACCAGGTCAAATGAGCAGGGCTCGAGTACTGCGGACTCGAAGTCGGCCGTCTGAACCGTCACGTCCAGGTCCACGCCGGCGAACTTCTCGCGGATGACATCCGCCATCGCGGCTCCGGGCTCGACCGCATGCACGGCGATGCCGCGCCAGGCGAACTGCGCGGTCGCCTGACCCGTCCCGGCGCCGATCTCCAGCGCTCGCGCTCCGGCCGGCAGCTGCGCGTAGGCCTGCACGGTGTCGACCATCCGCTCCGGGTAATCCGGGCGGGCGTCATCGTAGAGCTGGGCGGCGGCGTCGAAGCTCGTGCGCCGCTGTTCGGTCAGGTCCGTCATCGAGGGATCTCACCTGTTGTCGGCAGCGCGGCGCAAAACCGTAGCCCCGCGGATGAGAAAGCTTTTCTGGGGCCCCGGGTCGCTAACGAGCCCAGCGATCGAGCACCATCAGCGTCTTGGTACCGGTCACACGACCTGTGCGGCGCAGCAGGTTGACCACGGCCTTCAGGTGCTCCACGTCGTTGACGCGGATGCGCAGCAGCGCGTCGGGGTCGCCGGCCATCGTGAAGACCTCGCGGATCTCAGGAATCCGCTCGACCGCAGCGAGGATCTCGTCGATGTCGGCGTCCCCGGCGAAGCGCAGCTCGGTGAACGCCTCGATCGAAGGGCCGATCAGCGCGTGGTCGACTGAGACCGTGTAACCCGTGATCACTCCGAGCTCCTCGAGCCGGTCGATCCGTCGCTTGACCGGGGCCGGCGAGAGGTTCACGTGCGCGGCGATGTCCGTGATCGTGCGCCGCGCGTCCTCGCGGAGCAGGTCGATGATGCGTTCGTCGAGGTCGTCGAGCTTTACGTGGCTGGGCATTGCTTGACGCAGGATATGCGAGTTTTCTTGCGCATTGCGCAAGAAAACTCGCTTCGTGGTGCGCTTCGCGCTGAAATCCTGCGCCTGGGAATCCGAAGCCTGCGAACCGGTTGTTTTCGTCCGGAACGGGCACTTTGCTTGTGCTGTCTGCAACAGACGAAGCGAGGCAAGGTGGCCATGGCAGAGGACTGCATCGATTTTTGGCACAGCGAACAGCTGGTGCTGTGTCGCGACGACGAACTCGGATTGAGGGCGGCAATCGCGATCAATGACACGACGCTCGGACCTGGGCTCGGTGGTGTGCGCTGCGTGCGCTACCCGAGCGACGCGGCGGCGATCACGGAGGCTCAGCGGCTGGCGGCAGCGATGACGCTCAAGAACGCCTTCGCCGGCCTCCCCTACGGGGGCGGCAAGTCAGTGATCGAGGCGCCCGGCCCGGAGACCGACCGCCGGGCGCTGATGCAGCGCTTCGGTGAGTTCGTGATCCGCACCGGCGGCGCATACCTCCCCGGCGTGGACATGGGTACCAGCCCCAAGGACCTCCAGGCGATGGCGGACATCGGCGCGGATGTCTCCTGCAACGATGAGGACCCCTCGCCGTGGACCGCGATCGGCGTTGCCGCGGCGGTGCGCGCGACGATCGAGCATGTCGACCAGCGGCAGGGGATCGAGGGCGCCCGCGTGCTGATCCAGGGCGCCGGTCATGTCGGCGCGGCACTGGCACACGACCTTTCAGCTGATGGCGCCGAGATCATCGTTGCCGACATCAACGCAGAGCGCGCCGCGGCGGTCGCCGCTGAGGTTCACGGCAGCACCGTTGCCGCCGGAGAGGTGCTGACGACACCGTGTGACGTCTTCTCACCGTGCTCGGTCGCCAAGGTCGTGACCCCGGCGACCGTGGATCAGCTGAGCTGCCGGATGCTGGTGGGCGCAGCCAACGACACGCTGGCTGACGCCGTCTGCGCAGATCTGCTGGCTGACCGCGACATCACCTACGTTCCCGACTTCGTATCCAACGCGGGCGGTGTGATCCACATTCACGCACTCCGCGCCCACTACACCGAGAAGCGGCTGCGCAACGAGGTGTTGCAGATCGGGACGCGCACGCGCGAGGTGCTCGAGTCCGCCTCCGGCTCGGGGCAGACGCCGCTGCGGATCGCGAGCGAGCGAGTACGCCGCATCCTGGCCGACGCCCGCGCCGCTTCAGACGGCGCGCGTAGCAGCGGCGCAGCGCGCCGTGGGAAGACCTCCGATCGAGCGCTGACGCACGCATGAGCGCCACCACCCCGCTGCGCGAGCTCTCGCTCGAGGATCGCTACACCGCCGTCTCCGGACCGGTGCTGCTGGACGGGATGCAGGCACTCGTGCGGATGATGCTCGACCTGCGCTGGCTCGACGCGCGGCGCGGTCGCGACACGGGCGTTTTCGTGAGCGGTTACCCGGGCTCGCCGCTGGGTGGTCTCGACCTCGAGCTCCAGCGTGCGTCGCGCCATCTGGAGGACGCCGGGATCGTCTTCCGGCCCGGGCTCAACGAGGAGCTCGCGGCGACGGCGGTGGCAGGCACGCAGCTGCTCGGCGAGGTACCGGGCGCGACCAAGCAGGGCGTGACCGGCTTCTGGTACGGCAAGGCCCCGGGCCTCGATCGTGCCTCGGACGCGATCCGTCACGGCAACCTCTCGGGCACCGCCCCGCTGGGCGGTGCGGTCGCGCTGGTCGGCGACGACCCGATGGCCAAGTCTTCGACGGTGCCGGCCAGTAGCGAGCAGACGTGCCGCGCGCTGTGGATGCCGGTGCTCGCGCCGGCGACGATCGACGAGCTCTTGGAAATGGGACTTCACGCCGTCGAGATCTCGCGGCACGCGGGCCTCTGGACTGCGCTGAAGATCGTCACCGACCTGGCCGACTCCTCGGGCGTTGCCGAGGCCGGCGCGGCGCTCGCGGCGATCCCCTCGCTCACGCCGCGCGATCCGCACTCGCCACCCGTGCTGCTCTCTCCCACGAACCTGGACGCCGAGCGCGACCTGTTCACGTCACGGCTCGAGCGTGTACGGGAGTACGCCCTCGACGTGGGGCTAAACCGCGTCTGGTTCGAGCCGCAGCGGCCGCGCGTCGGCGTGATCGCCATCGGGATGGGCCATCAGTCGGTGCTCCGCGCGCTCGCCGATCTGGGGCTCGATCCCGACGACTGGGAGGCGCTCGGCCTGCGGCTTGTGCAGGTATCGATGCCGTGGCCGCTCGAGCCCACGCAGTTGCGCGCGTTTGCACAGGACCTGGACACCGTGCTGGTGGTCGAAGACAAGCTGCCGTTCGTCGAGGCGCAGCTGAAGGAGGCCCTCTATCGCATTCCTCGGGCGCCGTGGGTGTTAGGCAAGCAGGATGCCGAGGGGCGCGAGCTGCTGCCGGTCAGCGGCGGCGTGTCCGCCGACGATGTCGCTCACGCGCTTGTCCAGGTGCTGCCCGGCGAGGGTGCCACAGATGGGCTGATGGAACGGATTCGGGGGGCCGTCGAAGACACCTCGCACCCGCTCGACCGGCTCTCGCTCGAGCTCAAGCGCTCGCCGTACTTCTGCTCGGGCTGCCCGCACAACACCTCGACGCGCGTCGGTGCCGAGCAGCTGATCGGAGTCGGGATCGGCTGTCACACGATGGTCGCGCTCGAGACCGGCGAACGCCGCGGGCACGTGCTCGGGATGGCGCAGATGGGCGGCGAAGGCGCGCAGTGGTTCGGGCTTGCGCCGTTCGCGAGCGAGCAACACTTCACGCAGAACCTCGGCGACGGGACCTTCCACCACTCGGGATCGCTGGCGATCCGGGCAGCGATCGCGTCGGGCGTGAACATCACCTACCGGCTGCTCTACAACGACGCCGTGGCGATGACCGGGGGCCAGCAGCCGCAGGGCAAGATGAACGTTCCCGAGGTCGTCGCCGAGCTCCAGGCCGAGGGCGTGCGCAGGGTCATCATCACCACGCCCGAGCCCGAGCGCTACAGCGGGGTTCAGTTGCCGTCGATCGCGTCCGTTCGCCACCGCGACGAGATCGGCCCGGTGCAGGAGGAGCTCGCCTCCGTCAAGGGTGTGACGGTGCTCATCCATGACGACCGCTGCGCCACGGAGAAGCGCCGGATGCGCAAGCGCGGGCTACTCAACACCCCGGCCGAGCGCGTCTTCATCAACGAGCGTGTGTGCGAGGGCTGCGGTGACTGCGGCGAGAAGTCCTCATGCCTTTCGGTCCAGCCGGTGCAGACCGAGTTCGGGCGCAAGACCCGGATCCACCAGAGCTCGTGCAACCTCGACATGAGCTGCATCAAGGGTGACTGCCCGTCGTTCCTGCTCGTCGAGCGAGTCGCCCCGCGTGCGCGGACGGAGGTCGCCGCTGCGCCTGAGGACCTGCCCGAACCGACCTTGCGTGTTCCGGCCGATGCCTTGATTCGGATGCCCGGGGTTGGGGGTACTGGTGTTGTGACGGCGGCCGCGATCCTGCGAACCGCCGCCCATCTTGAAGGCCGCTACGCCGCCGCGCTGGATCAGACCGGGCTTGCCCAAAAGGGCGGTCCTGTCATCTCGGACCTGCGCTTGGCCTCGGCGCCCGTCACGGGCCAGATCCGAGCCAGCCGCGGCGGCGTCGACGTCCTGCTCGGCTTCGACCTACTCGGGACCGTGACCCCGCAGACGATCGAGGTACTGGGTAACAAGCGGACGGTGGCGATCCTCAATACCGACGTCGCGCCGACCGCTTCGATGGTGCTCGACGTGGGCGCACTCGCGCCCGAGCCCGAGCGTCTGGTCACGCGCGTGCGGCGTATGACGCGCGGCGATGAGGCTGTCGCGATCCCTGCTGAGACGCTCTCCGAGCAGCTGTTCGGCAGCCACCTTCAGGCCAACATGCTGCTGATCGGCGCCGCCTACCAGCACGGTTGCCTGCCGCTGCGAGCGGACGCGATCGAGCGCGCGATCGAGTTGAACGGTGCCGCCGCGGAGGCCAACATCGCGGCGTTCCGCTGGGGACGGGTGGCAGTCGCGCGGCCCGAGCTGCTGCCCGCGACGGGTGCCGACGCGGTGCCCGGTAGCGGGGCGGCTTCCGGCGGCGGCACGGCGCCAGGTAGCGGGGCGGCTTCCGGCGGCGGCGCGTCGCAGGGGCCCGGCGGAGAGCGTTCGCTGGCCGACCGGCTCGAGCACTACGAGCGCGAGCTCACCGCCTACCAGGACGCCGATTACGCCGCCACCTTCGCTGCCGACGTGCAGAGCGTCGCCGCAATCGTGCAGGAGCGGCTTGGCGCGGGCGGCATCGAGGTCGCCAACGCCTATGCCGACGGTCTCTTCAAGCTGATGGCCTACAAGGACGAATACGAGGTCGCGCGGCTGCATCTCGACGCTGTCGAGCGCGCCCGGCTGCAGGCGGAGTTCGGTGAGGGCGCGCGCATCAAGGTCCTGCTGCATCCGCCCGTGCTGCGGGCGATGGGCATGAAGCGCAAGCTACGGCTCGGCCGCTCGGCCGTGCCGCTGTTCCGCGCGCTGCACGGATCGCGGCGCCTGCGCGGAACGGCGCTTGACCCGTTCGGCCGCAGTGCCGTGCGCAAGCTGGAGCGGGCGCTGATCGACGAGTACCGCGGGCTCGTTGCCACGGGACTCGACGGGCTCGTGCCGGACACAGCCGCCGTCGTGATGCAGATCGTGCAGCTGCCCGACATGGTGCGCGGCTATGAGGAGATCAAGCTGGCCAACGTGGAGCGGATGCGGGCACGCGCGCAGGAGTTGCTCGGCCAGCTGAACGCGCCCGCTGCCGGCGGCGCCGAGCTCGAGCTGATCCCGGCACAACACTGAGCGCGGTCAGTGCGCGGCGAGTCCCGCGGCCAGTGCGCGAGTGCCGCGGTCAGCGCGTCGCGAGTCCCGCGGTCAGTGCGAGTTCGTTTCAGTGCACGACCGTATAGGTCACGTGCGTGACCCCGGGCGCCTGGACGACCGTCTCCAACCGCAGGTCAGCTGAAGCGTCGTCCAGGAGGCGAACTCCAGCGCCGAGCAGCACCGGGACCACGTGCAGCGTGATCTCATCGAGCAGTCCGTTCTTCAGCGCCTGGCGCACGGGGGCTGAGCCCATCAGAGCAACCACCTTCTCGTCGCCGGCTGCCTGCTTCGCAATATTGATCGCATCCTCGATCCCGCCGGTTACGAAGGTGTAGGGCGGATCGGAGTCCGGTGGGTCGCTTGGGGGGTTATGCGTGAGTACGAACAGCGGCACGCCTGGCAGCGGACCCCTTCCGCCCCAGGCGTTCGAGATCTCATACGTGCGGCGGCCGCTGATGATCGCGCCGACGTTGGCCGCACCGTCGTCGAAGACCTTGGCGCTCTCCGGTGAGAGCTTGAAGTTCGGGAAGAACCTGCTCTGCGTGTCGCCGTCCGTGTACCACTCGAAGAGCCTGCCTCCCCCATCCCCCAGCGGGTTCCCAGGCCCGTCGTTGGGGCCGGCGATGAAGCCGTCGGCAGAGACGGCGAGGGCGGTGACGACGCGGGTCATGCCGGGCTCCAGGTCACTCCGGGCTCCAGGTCATGCTGGGCTCCAGGTCATGCCGGGCTCCAGGTGACGCCGCCGTCCTGGGTGCGCCAGAGTTTGCTGCCGCCGCCAAGCGCCTGCGACAGAGCCCATCCGTCCTGCGTACCGGCAAACGTCACCTGAAGCGTCCCACTGTCCTGGCCGCCGATCCTGGGCCAAGTGCGCCATTTGGAGCCGCCGTCAAAGGTCCCCGCGAGTGGCCCGCGGCCGCCCACGTAGAACGCTGTGCTTGAGCTCACTGCAGCCAGGCCGCCGAGATAGCCGACGAGCGGCATCCGCTGATCGCACTTCGCGCCGAGAGTGCACATGCCTGCGACAAGGCGCCAGTTGTTGCCGCCTTGCTCCGAGACCGCCAGGCTCTTGGGTTGCAGGCCTGTGGATGGCTCGCTCGCGCAGGCGAGCCAGCGCGATCCATCCGGAGCGATCGACAGCTCCGTCTCGAACTCTGCGGATGCGCACGGCACATACGTCTCGCGCCAACGCCCGGCGCCGGGTTGCAGCGATTCCACCGTCGCCGTCGCGGGAGACGGAGCGACCGGCGTCCGCGGCGGACGTGGCAAGGCCAGGACGACTGTCCCGTCCGGAGTCGCCGACAGCAGGTTGCTCATCCCGAGATCGCCGTCGAACGCCACCTCGGGTGCGACTGTCCGATCCGGCGGCTGGGCGCCCGGTGTTCGCCAGCTCCTGCCGCCGTCGCTCGACGCCAACAGCGTCAGCATGCAGGTCTGCTGACCGGGGTGACAACGCGTCACCAATACCCATGTCGAACTGCCGCTTGTCGCGAGACCCGCGACGGATCCGGACATTTTGGGGGACGTCCAGGATCTCCCCATGTTGCGACTGACCGCTAGTTCGGGGCCGTATGCGAACAGCACATCACTGCCGTTGAAGGCGATCTGACTGAAGGCCTCGCCATTCCCGCACTGAGTCTTCGCGAGGCGCGCGGCTCCGGCACCGAAGCTCTTCCCGCCATTGTTGGTCGGGCGCGTGTACTGGATGCAGCGGCCGGGATACTTTCCGGTCGTCTCCTCGAACAGGCCGACGCCGCGCGTGGCGGAGACGAAGGCGACGCGCTGCAGCGTCGTCGAGGTGCGTACCGACCCGTCGGTTCGCGCCGCGGAGACGAGGATCAGTATCAGAGCAGCCATCACCGCGAGCATCCAATGCGAGCGCGACAAATGCAAGCTCATTGCGAAACCTGCTCGTTCTGTGACCGGAAAGCGGGCGACGGGAATCGAACCCGCCCTAGAAGCTTGGAAGGCTTCGGTGCCACCACAACACTTCGCCCGCGGTGAGATCCAAAGCTTAGAGTCTTACGGCGGCGATTTCAGCGACGCTCCCACTCGCTCGGCGCCAGCTCCGCGACTCCACCAGGCCCAGACTCCTACAATGGACCGACCGAAGGGGAGTAGCACAATTGGTAGTGCACCGGTCTCCAAAACCGGGGGTTGCAGGTTCGAGTCCTGTCTCCCCTGCTTCGGGAAAGCCCGTAGACACAGGCTTTTCGGGTCTCAAGGCAACTGAACTAGTGGGATTCAGAGCTAGGGAGTAACAGCAGGGAGTAACAAACGGCTTCCTGAACGACGCTGCAGGCTTGATCATGGCTGGCTACCGGGGCTCGGGATCCTGCACGTGGCATTGCGTGGTGTTCCTCCCATAGGCTCCGCCGGTGCCCACGGTCGAAGTTCTGGTTTGGATCAAGCCGCCCCTCGGCGCGATCCCAGAGGTCACCGGGGCGTCATACGAGGCCACCATCGACGGGCGCCACACGACGGTCACGCTCCCGCTGGACGGACCGATGACACTCGCCTCGTCGAGCGCCGACCGGAAGTGGCCGATGCGCAACTTCCCCGACCCTCCCCTCGCCGAACCCCAGGCCGAGGTGGACCCGACCCGGGCCGAGATGGGCTTCGGTGTCCCGGCAGGGCGCGTCGCGATCGACTGCCTGCGCCTCCGGTTCGACCATCCCGACTTCGACACGTCCGACTTCGCGGTCATGTATTCCTATCGGGACGCCGTCAGGCGCTGGCTGACGGACGTACGGCGGTGGATCGCAGGGTGGCACGACGACGACGTGCCCGGGCCCCTGACCGCGGAGCCCGAACCGCGGATCCGCGTGGTCATAGCCGACGGCCCCCAGGCGGGGAAATGGGCGGTCAGGGACGGCAGAACGCTCATCCTGCGCAAACTCGCCGTCCTCGACGACCAACAGCTCCGCGCGCTCGCCGCCATCGCGACGTCGGACGAGACCGGGTTCCCGCTCGCACACAGCTTCCTGTTCGAGGCGCGGGACTACCACACGCGCGACGACCATCGACACTCCGTGATCAACGCGTGCACGGCGGCCGAGGTCGCGCTCGGCGGGTTCCTCGAGGATCACCTGGCCGACCTCGCGGACGGCGCAGAGCAGGCGGGGGCGCTGTTGAAAGAGGCGACGGGGGTCGTGGAACTCTGCAGGTTGGCGGAGACACTCGCCGAGCTGCCGATGTCGGTCGACCGCGTGATCGGGCGCCTCGCCGGACCGCGCAACAACGCTGCCCACAGGGGCGATCGCTTGGACCAGGACACGTCTCGCCACGCCTACCAGACGGCTAAGGCGCTGCTCGAGCGCTTCAGCCCGCTCCCCGGTCCGGACGAGATCCTCGGCCTCGGGTCGTGAGTTCTTAGGCCGGCGGGCGGTTCCTACGCGTGCCGGGCACTATTTCGAGCGATGAACTGTCGCCAAAGCGCTCGCCTCGCCGATTTCACCGCGGAGGTGAAAGCAGTCGTCTCATCGGAGCCAGAGGTTAGATGTCGTTCTGGACCCGTCGCCGATCGCGATTGGTGTGGGCTCGCCTTGCCGAAAGATGGCGATCTCTTTGATCCAGGGCGCCCGTGTCGCCGCTTGTCCTATCGACGCTCGGCTCGTCATTGGCTGGCGGCCGCTGGCATCGGTGTAGTGGATGAGAACAGCGAAGCCCTCCAGAGCCCACATTTGACTGAGAAAGCGCTTCCCTTCAGCTTCGCTCGTCTGAATCGAGATGATCACGCGGGCAGTTGCGTCTACCGGAACAAAGTGACGCGACACTCTGATCTCGCCGGGAGTTGCCGGTTTGGTTTCGGCGCCGACGATCGCTGCCACTCCCGAGCCGATGTTCTCGAATGCGACAGAGAGGTGAAACACCCCTGACGGCTCAAGCCGGTAGAAGAACTCGCCGTGGCCCACTTCGACGGTTATCCGGCCGGGCGCACCAAAGTTCAACAGTTCGGGTGGGGAGTCCGCCGTCGGTGGCCGAGGGTCCGCGAGGAGCGGTCTTATCGAGAGTTCAAGGCTCGATCTGCTGAGGCGGACCTGCCTGTAAGTCACGCCAGCGAGCACCAACGTGCCGAATGCGACAACGAGGGTCGCCAGGTCTCCTGTGCTCATCTGCCCAGTCTCTCATCCTGGGCTGCCTGGCTGACACGGTATTCGCTGGTCGGCCTGCACTGCCTTGCGAGAGTTGGGACGGCGTCGAACCACCGGGTCATCGCCCTCAACACGGCTCACCGGCACCACGCGCTAGCTACCGCCGCGCGTGTCCAAGACGGCCGGAACGGAACCAGGGCGCGGTAGTTGGCGGCGTTGACGAGCGCGGTCGGAGATCTGGCGCGGCGCCGGGATGCGGGCTGCAGAATTCCCCCGCTCGACCAGTCATGCTTAGCGTATGGCCAGGGCGGATCTTCTCGTTGATCTTGTGCGTGCGGCTAGTGAGCGCGATGACGGTGAGTTGCGTCGGTCCGTCGAATCGCTCATCGCCGAGGAGCGCGACAAGCAGCACTTTGTTCTGGCCGACCGTCTCGATCAGGCGATGAGGACCAGCCCACGGCAGCTGAGCATCGACAGGAGCGACCCGAGCACTCAGGGTTTTTCTCTCGTCACGCCGAGGACCCAGCTCGACGACCTGGTACTTCCCGACGGGGTCCGTGATGTGGTCGATGAGGTAGTGGAGGAGCAGCAGCGTATGGAGGTTCTACGGGCTTACGGCCTCGAGCCGCGCCATCGTGTCCTCCTGATTGGGCCTCCCGGTAACGGCAAGACATCACTCGCTGAAGCCATTGCCGAGGCACTTCTCCTGCCGCTGGTCGTCGTTCGGTACGAAGAGGTGATCGGGAGCTTCCTGGGCGAGACCGCGTCGCGACTGGCTGCCGTGTTCGCTTTTGCTCGCACACGACGTTGCGTGCTGTTCTTTGACGAGTTCGACGCGGTCGCGAAAGAACGCGGGGACGAGCACGAGACCGGCGAGATCAAACGTGTCGTCAGCTCGTTGCTCCTTCAAGTAGATGCTGTTCCCAGCCATGCTCTCGTCGTTGCGGCCTCCAATCACCCGGAGCTACTCGATCGAGCGGTAGATCGACGGTTCCAAATCCGGCTCGAGTTGCCCTTGCCTGGGAAGGCCGCTCGGTTCGCATGGTTTGAGAAGCTGCTCGGCGCACTCGACGAGCCTGTAGGCATCACGCCAGAAACCCTGGCTCGTAAGACGAGCGGAGCGAGCTTTTCCCAGCTACAAGACCTCGCCGACGACATCCGCCGACGCCATGTACTGGAGCCTGGGGTTCCGTTGCGGCGTCTCGTGCCACAACGAATAACAGCGTGGCGTCAGGTGTGCGCTCTGGAGGTTCATGCCTGATCTGCCGGCGCTCCCCTTCCGAGCGCCGGAGGTCGGAGAACGAACGACAAGACCGGGTCCACGACCACGGATCACAGGGCCAGCACCAGGCCGCCAGCAGGATCGCCTTGCTAGCTCCTTCCAGCAGCTCACAGAGTCCTTCGCTGCTGACCGCCTCGCGCTCACTGACGATCCAGGGAGGTCAGAACCTGACCGGGTGATCGTGCTAGAGATCGCGGGCGAGCTTCAAGATTTCCAACGGGCCGTCGAAAGAGTCCCGGGGCTCGAGTTCCTTGCAGAGGAGGTGCTCGACAAGATTGATCCCGACGAGTTTGCTGCAGTTGACCCGAGCGGGCGAACTCAACGGTATGCCCGACAGTTGCTGCTGGTTGCGAGCAGCGGTGAGGCGTGGCAGCGGCTACTCAGCCTGTGGCACACGTATCTGACCGGGGAACCGCTGCCGACTGGATTTGCAGCGTTTCGAGACGTGTTCTCACGACTTCGGACTCTGCGGCCGTGGGACGACCACGACCGGTTGGAGCGCACCGGAGCCATTGACGTCTGGGAGCGTGAGGTGGCCTCCCTCGGCGAGGAGCTTGTCGAGTTTGAGGTTGAGCTTTGGCTCCGTGCTGACCCCGACCGTAGGCGCATCGTTTCCGATGGTCTGCGCGCTGACCTCGAAGCAGCTGGAGGGGAGTTCGTATCCGAGTTCGTGAGCGACGACATTGACTATCACGGCGTGCTCGGGCGGGTTCCGGCCTCGCGGCTGCTGGATGCCGTTGCGAGACACGAAGTGGTCTGGCTGCGAACAGAGTCGGTGCGGCTGTTCCGGGCGGTCGGTCAAATGGCAGTGCCGGAACCGGCAGACGCAGGTGCCGATCCCGCGGTTGCCTTGACTTCCCGGCCGCTTCCGAGCGGTGATGCTCGTCTTGCGCTCTTCGACGGTTTCCCGCTAGCACGGCATGAACACCTCCGTGATCGGATCCTGATCGACGATCCCGAGGGATGGGAAACGACGATCGGAGCGACGCGGCGTGTTCACGGCACTGCGATGGCCTCGGTGATCCTGCACGGAGACCTGAACGATTCGTCGTCCACTCTCGCGTGGCCACTTTACGTTCGCCCAATCCTTCGCGCTACCGCGCCGGACTGGTCCGTGCCCCTGCCGAAGAGCTGCCACGCGATCGGCTCCAGGTGGACTTTCTCCACTCGGTAATCGTCAGGCTCTTTGAGGGAGCGGCTGTAGCGCCTGTAGTGACAGTCGTCGTGCTGGCAGTCGGCGACGCGGCGATGCAGTTCGACCGGCTTGTGAGCCCGCTCGCTCGTCTCGTGGACTGGCTGTCATCCCGGTACAACGTCCTGTTCTTGGTCTCCGCCGGTAACCAGATTCAGGCGATCAGTGTTCCCGATGACATCGACCCCACGGACGCATACGGACCTCCAATCTGAGTTGTTGCGCGCGCTGGACGCCGTGGCCGCGTTCCAACGGCTTTTGTCACCGGCGGAGTCTGTCAACGCGCTCACGATCGGTGCCGCCCATGCCGACAGCGCAGCTCCGGTGCTCGGTGACGACCGTCTGGACCCGTTTGTGACAAGTGATCTGCCGAATATCGGGAGCGCCTACGGAAGCGGCGTCAGGCGCGCGATTAAACCGGATGTACTTCTCCGTGGCGGTCGACAGTTTGTCCGGCTCGAGCCGCCTGCAAGTGGCTCCCGGCTAGTGACGGTGCCGCCCAGCCGAAGGTCGCCCGGAGTTCGTGTCGCGTCTCCAAGCACAACGGCGGGCTTGCTCGACGCCACCTCGCACGACACAGGCACGAGCATGGCAACCGCCATGGCCGGCCATCATGCCGGCCGGTGCTCGAAGACCTCCAACAACTTCGCGGGGTCCACGGCGACAGCATGCCAGCGGCCGAATACGACGCTGTGCTGGTGAAAGCGGCGCTTGCTCACACCGCGGCGTGGGGCACCGCCAAAGATGCTCTCGACGCCCTGCGCCTCGAACGCGAAGAGGCCCGGTCACGGGAAGCCGTAGCTCGTGTGGTCGGCTATGGACGCGCACAGCCTGCCCGCGCACTCGATTGCGACGAGTATCGCGTGACTCTTCTAGGCGCCGGCAGGATCACGAAGGATGCCGCGCACACGTTCCGGTTCCCGCTGCCACCCAGCCTTTCGGGGAGCGACCACGTACAGGAGGGTAACGCTGACTCTCGCGTGGCTGACGCCCACCAATCCGCAGCACCGGAACCCCAGGCGCGCCGCACTCAGACTCGATCCCGCGCGGTCCGGAGAATGTGTTTGGAGACACGACCGACGCCGACCAAAACGGCTCGCGGCGAGGCACGCTGCAACACGAGGTTCGCGAAGGCAGCAGAGCCATTCAGTCGTGTCGAACAGCGCGGTTAAACTTTAGTTGTTTCTTGTCGCGCAGACGCAGGCGCTCTGGAGTCGAGCATCCCCTACGCGTTGCTTGTTACCGTGGAGGTTGCTCCTCAGATCGGCCCTCCGATCTACCCACCAGGTCAACAGGCGCTCGCGGTGCCGATCCCGATCCGACCTGCTCGCTCGTAGCCGAGGCCGTTCGTTCACCGCTCTCGACGGCACGGGGAGACCGTGGCTCCTTCGTCTCTGCGCGATTCCTTTTGCTAGGGCCTGATGGCCGTGATGGCGAGCGCTTTGGCGACGATTCGCGCCTCCTCATGCTCGGATCTGATCGCCGCGCTGGGACGCGGAGCGCTCCTTTCCCGACGGCGCGGGCGTCGTCCAGCCGGTTTGTCATTTCCGGAGCATCCGGAGAGCAGCTGCCTCGCAGAGGGTGCCAGTTCGAGCAGCCAAGCTGAAGTGCTGGGCTCGGGCTGATCGGGAGCTTGCGTGCCGTGAGTGGTCTCGTCTCTTATCAGACGGGGTCATCCCAACTGGTGCATGCTCTGTCGGTGCGTGCCGCGACAATGACGGGTGCCCCTCACAGAGAGAGTCACCTCATCACTCGCAGAAGAGCTAAACCTCCGCGCCTGGGCGTGACAGCGAGCAAGCTTCTGCAGCAGCCACGGTGAGGTTCACAACGTCCTCGGCGTGGGTGATCATCGCCAGGTGGCCGGACGGTACTTCAACCGTGGTCGCGCCCATCCTGTTCGCGAACATCCGCTCGGCGTCGGGTGGAATGGCCTCATCATTCGTTGCCACCATGTACCAGGAGGGCAGCGACTTCCAGGCCGGGGCACCCATCACGTCGTCGAAGGTGCTGGCGGCCAAGGGCTGCTGAACCGCGTACAACACCTTTGCCTTGACCGGGTCGACGTCAGCGGCGAAGTGGTTCACGAAGTCGTCCTGCGTGAGCCACACAAACCCTTCCGGGTTATCGAGCGACTGGTGTGCCAGGGCGGGTGTTGGAGGTCCTTGCGCGAGAAGTGCTCCGAGCGACTCGCCCGCGTCAATTCCGAAGGCTGCGATGTAGACCAGACCGATGACGTTCGGCGCGTCCTCTCCGAGGGCGGTTATGACCTGGCCGCCGTAGGAGTGGCCGGCGACGACCGTGGGTCCGTCCTGGAGGCTCAGGACGTGGCGCAGCCGTGCAACGTCATTTGCGAGCGCGGTCTGAGGGAATCGGGGTGCTGTGACCTTGTAGCCGTCGGCCTGCAGCCTTTCGATCACGGCGCTCCAACTGGAGCCGTCCGCCCATGCGCCGTGGACGAGAACGATGTTGGGCTGAGTGTTCATGTCAGTCTTTCCTTTCTGTGACCCTGATCTGGGGTTGGAGTCCCCGCCCGATCTGAGAGGTTCGTTTCGCAGCTTTGGCCTTTTCGCCCGACGAACGAAGAGCAGTCCTTGGTGGAGCGCTGTCCTTATCTTGAGTGCGCGAGTTCGACACAGAAGGAGAAGCTCGCCAGCGCTCTCGCTGATGGACATCCCATGGTCGTGTGATATCTACGCGGCCGCACGCCGGCCGGCAGCTGGGGATGAGCAGTTAGCAGCTCGGTCGAGCCCGTTTCGGTCCGCATCAGCAAGCAATATGTGACACGACCGTGTGATGCGGCGCAGCCCAGTCACTGCCACGTTCTTCCACCGTAAGCGATCGGCCCCTCCGGGGGTCGTCCAGAAAAGGAGGACGAATGTTCGGGCAAGTCTCTTTTCAGGCCTACGCCGGCAAGAGTTGCGCTTCTCGCAGTCATCATCGGGCTACTGGCAGTAGCGCTGGGGGCGCGGCCGGCGGTTAGCGCCACACGCCGCGATGCCGCACGACCCAAGCCTACGATCGTGCTGGTGCACGGTGCTTGGGCGGGCCCAGTGGAGCTGGAACGGGATAGTCGAGCGGCTGCAAGCAAGGGGTTACACGGTGATTGCGCCCAGCAACCCTTTGCAAGGGGTGCAAACGGACGCGGCATATCTGCGTAGCGTTCTCGCGACTATCTCTGGTCCGATAGTTCTGGTGGGCCACTCCTATGGTGGCATGGTGATCACGAACGCTGCGACCGGTAACCCCAACGTGAAGGCGCT